>JAFEDS010000010.1 GCA_018241505.1 Pseudomonadota bacterium
GAGACCGTTGCGCTGATCGGTGGCGGCCACACCTTCGGCAAGACCCATGGCGCGGCGGCCGAGTCCTACAAGGGACCAGAGCCGGAAGCAGCCGACCTTGAGGCCCAGGGCCTCGGCTGGGTTTCGAGCTACGGCAGCGGCCACGGTGCCGACGCGGTCGGCAGCGGTATCGAGGTTACATGGACCCAGACCCCGGCGCAGTGGAGCAACTTCTTCTTCGAGAACCTGTTCAAATACGAATGGGTGCAGACGCGCAGCCCCGGCGGCGCCATCCAGTGGGAGGCGAAGGACGCCGAGGCGGTCATCCCCGACGCGCACGACCCGTCGAAAAAGCACAAGCCGACGATGCTGACGACCGACCTGTCGCTGCGCTTCGACCCCATCTACGAGAAGATCTCGCGCCGCTTCCTCGAGAACCCGCAGGCCTTCGCCGAGGCTTTCGCCCGCGCCTGGTTCAAGCTGACCCATCGCGACGTCGGCCCGCGCTCGCGCTATCTCGGCCCGGAAGTGCCGAAGGAAGAGCTGATCTGGCAGGACCCGATTCCGGCGGTCAATCACAAGCTCATTGACGAGCCGGCTATTGCCACTCTGAAGAGCAAAATCCTCGCTTCCGGGCTCACGGTCTCGCAGTTGGTTGCAACGGCATGGGCCTCGGCGTCCACCTTCCGCGGGTCCGACAAGCGCGGTGGCGCCAACGGCGCCCGCATCCGGCTCGCGCCCCAAAAGAACTGGGAGGTGAACCAGCCAGTCCAACTCGCCCAGGTATTGAAAACACTGGCAGCCATCCAGGCCGAATTCAACCAGGGGGAGCAGAAAGTGTCGCTCGCCGACCTGATTGTCCTCGGCGGCTGCGCGGGTGTCGAGCAGGCGGCGAAGAATGCCGGGACGGCCATCAAAGTCCCCTTCTCCCCCGGTCGCATGGATGCTTCGCAGGAACAGACCGATGTCGAGTCGTTCGGGGTACTGGAACCAGTCGCGGATGGGTTCCGCAACTACCAGCAGATACCCTCCAGTGTTGCAGCCGAGTCGCTGCTGCTGGACAAGGCACAACTCCTGACGCTGACTGCGCCCGAGATGACGGTGTTGATCGGAGGCCTGCGGGTGTTGAACACGAACGTTGGGCAAAGCAAACACGGCGTGCTCACGCAGAATCCGCAAAGCTTGACGGCGGATTTCTTCGAGAACCTCCTGGACATGAACACCGAGTGGACGGCCACATCACAATCGAAGGATGTATACGAAGGCCGTGACCGCAAGTCCGGCGAGATCCGCTGGACGGCTACTCGCGCCGATCTCATCTTCGGCTCCAACTCGCAGCTTCGGGCCCTGGCCGAAGTGTACGGCAGCTCGGATGCCCAGGAACCCTTCGTGCGCGCCTTCGTGGCGGCGTGGAACAAGGTGATGAACCTGGACCGCTTCGACCTGCACAAATAGTTCCACCGCGCCGTCTGCTGGCGCGGCCCACTGGTCCCGCAATGTCGCGGCCCGCTGCATCGGCGGGCCGCAGCGGCCCTCAAGGTATCGCGCGGCTGCGAAACAACTGCGCCTGCCGCCGCGAGATCTCCACTTCCGGCCCCCCGCGTAGCTGCACATGCAACCGCCCACCCAACCCAACTTCAACCGCCTCTATGAAATCGAGGTTGATGATCTGAGCACGGTTGGCACGGAAGAACAAATTGGGATCGAGGCGCTGCTCCAGCACAGTCAGGGGGCGAGCCAGCAGCGGCTGCAGGCTCCCCCATGAAAGCCGCAGGTGATTGCCCTCAGCACTCAACAACCGCACTTCGCGCAGCGGTATGAACCAGCAGCGCGAGCCATCGCGAACAAAAACCCTCTCGAGCGCCGCTGACGGCTTCGCCGCCGCGGTGCCGGATTTGACCTTGTTCAATGCCGCTGCCAGCCGCTCGGGCTCGATGGGTTTCAGCAGATAGTCGAGCGCATTCACCTCGAAGGCGCGCACCGCATGTTGATCGTAGGCGGTCGTGAAAATCACCCGCGGCGGCTCATCCAGGCGAGCCAGGAGATCGAAGCCCGAGCCGCCGGGCATCTGGATATCGAGGAACACCAACCCCGGCTCGAGTTGTTGAATGCACGCGAACGCCTCTTCTATGTTGGCAGCCTCACCCACAATTTCGACCCAGTCATGATCATGCAACAGGCGCCGCAATTCGCGCCGTGCCAACCCCTCGTCATCGACTATGACCGCCTTCATGGATTGCCGGGGATGCGGACACGGGCGACCGCACGATCCGCCTGGGTCACATCGAGATTCAGGCTCGCTTGCGGTCCGAACAGCAGGCGCAGCCTTTCTGTCGAGTTGCGCAGGCCGATGCTGTCCGAATCGGAGTCGGGCGCGGCCGTGCGCGGCCGCGCGTTCTCGACCGTCAGAATCAGTGCGTTCGCCACTACCTCTGCCGATATCTTCAACACACCGCCTCGCGGCAACTGTGCAATGCCGTGCTTGATGGCGTTCTCAACGAGACTCTGAAGCAACATGACCGGGATCTGCCGCTCGCGTGTGGCCGGATCGATAGCGCGAACCAGGCTCAAACGCTCGCCCAGGCGCAGCGCTTCAATGGCCAGATAATCATCCACAATAGCCAGCTCCCGGTCCAACGAGACTCGCTCATCCTGGCCGGAGTTCAGCGTATAGCGAAGCGTGCGTGCGAGTTGAGTGACGGCCTGTTGCGCCTGGGAAGGGTCTTCGGCAATGAGCGCTCGCACGGTGTTCAATGCATTGAACAGAAAATGAGGATTGAGCTGCGCTTTCAACAGGCGCAGCTCGGCGAGGTGCAACGCCTCGGCCAATTGCGCCTCCCGCACCTCACCCAGCGCCTGCTCACGAAACGAGCGCAAGGACAGGTATACAGCGCCCCAGACAACCAGCAACAGTACCCAATTGAGTGCGTGCACCAGCGGCACGATGAGCCAGCGATGATCTGCGCCAACCGTGAGGTCTGCTGTCTGCCACGGTGCCAGATTCAAGGCACTGGTGAGTATCCCGGCGGGCAGGCTGACCACTCCACTGAACAACAATACGTGGCCCACGCGCACCAGCAGCGAGCGATTGGCAACCTCGCTGCGCCGGATCCAGACGTACAACAGGTGAGACAACCCGATCCCGAGGACACCCAGTCCCACCGCCTGCCCAACCACCACAGCCACGGGCAGGTGCACGATCCACCGTGCAACGCCCGCATTGATTGCGCCGAACAGAGCCCACCCTGCGATCTGGAGCCGCCAATATCGTGTAGTACTCAAGCCTGGGCGGCCCCCTTAGTAATTCAAGTTGAATGATATTAATCCCCCAATGACCCCAATCCAGACGAGCCCCACCAATCCCGCCGCAATGAGGCCATTGCCAATGCGGGCGGGCCACGACACTGCCGACCACAACCGCCACAAACAACCGATGCCGACCGCAGCCAGGGCGACAACCACTACACCTGCAAGCTGCAGCGTTCGAATGACGGGATCGAGTGCCGCACTGTAGAAGTCTAGCTGAATGCTGAGCACCGGGGTCAGCACGATGCACCAGGCTACGAGCCAGAGCAGGTCGAACAGTGCGGCGGCGCGCAGAAGAGTCCTGAGCTTCCGGCCGTCGGAAGGGGATCGTTGATAGTGTCTGCGCACGAGAAACGAGATCGGCCACAGAATCACGGCGGCTAGCAGCACCGCGAGTGAACCCACCAGTACGGTGAGATTCAACGCCGCGGAACGGCGTGTCGGCACCAACTGCAGAACGGATGTCGGATCATCGCTTTCAACAACGGTGTTGACCCCATTGACGTTCTGCAGCGCAAGCCGGCGATGCCCGCCGACCTCCTGCCAGGTATGCGGGGCCACTTCGCGAAACTGCGCCTCGCCCGGCTCGAGGAACTTCGGTGCCGACACCGTCCCATCCGGATTGGCACTAATCACCGTTTGTTGCAGCAGGTAGAAAATGCTCAGAAAACCGTGCTGCACCCGGCGGGAGGATTCATAGCGGCCGGCGATTTTCTGCGCATCCGCTGGGGCGGTCGGCAGGGCCACGGCTTCCTGGGCTGGCGTGCTGGCCGGAAAATAGCGGTCCATGAATTGATCGAGCACCGCTTTGCGCAGGCCATAAACGGCATCTTCGCGCCCGCGGCTGTTGAAGCTGTAGAAAATGCCGACCCCTTCCCGTGGCAACAGTTGCATTTCCGTGTGAAAGAACAACGTGTCGCCGCCATGACCGATGAGGATCCGGCCATTGCGGGTTTCGTAGAAGAATCCGTGCGCCATGGTGCTGAACCCAGGTAACCCCACTTCCGACGGGCTGTGCATGAGTTGCACGGTGTCATTTTTCAGCAGGTCCGACTGTTGTAGATGCGCAAGCATGAATCGCGCCATGTCACTCGCCGTCGTAGCCGCGCTGCCCGCGGCCGGTGTTGCTATCAGCTCATAGGGTTGGGCGGCCTGGGAAGCCGTCCGGTAACCGAGCGCGGCTTGCCCCTTGAAGCGTTCGGGCAGCGGTTGATCGAAGGTCGAATGGGCCATCCCCAGCGGGCGCAGGATGTGATTTTCGATGTAGCGGCTGTAGGGCTCGCCGCTGACCCGCTCAACGATGTAACCGGCGAGGGAAGTACCGTAGTTGGAGTATGCGGGAACCGTGCCCGTGGGAAACAACAGCGGACGCGGATGTTGTTTCAGATACACCTGCTGGGATTGCAGGCGGCTGGGATCCAGGGCAAAAATGTCCTTCAGGCCTTCCTCGAAGCCACCCCGGTGATTCATCAGATCCAACAGGGTGATGGGCTTGCCGCCGGGCGCTGAGACTTTGAAATCCAGGTAGTCATCCACATTGCGATTCAGATCGAGCTTGCCCTGCTCCACCAACTGCATGACCGCGGTCCAGGTGAACAGCTTGGACGTGGAGCCGATCCGCGTCATGACCTTCTCGGGGTCCATGGGGATTTTTCCGGCCACATCGGCGTAACCGTAGCCCGACTGGAACAGCACCTTGCCATCCTTGACGACCACGGCCACGGCACCGGCGATATCGCCATTAGTGAGGCCGTAATTCATCAGACCATTGAGCCAGGACTCGACGTCCGCCGCCGTGAGCTCCGCCGGTGAGGCGGGTGTCGCCGCCAGTAAAGCCGCCGCCAGTAGCGCCGAAATGCGTCCGATCATGCTTGTGCTCCACAATTTCAGGCCATTATGTGGCGGGGACGCGCGGTGCCCAGCCTTTCAGGACCAGCGGTTCAAAAGGCGGGGTGAACGGAAATTTAACTTGCGACGGAAGTCGCGGTCCGGATTGCTGCTGAGCGATTACCATAATTTCTGACTATGGCCTCCAGCATCGCGCTCGAAACGAGTCCCCGCCTGAAGCCCAGGCCGGGCTTCCCGGTAGCGGAGGCGCTGCTGGGCCTCGCCTTGTTTGGGGCGGCCTGGGTCTCGATCTTCCTGACACGGGTGCCCGGCGGAATTGCCTTGTTCTGGCCGGGCAGCGCCATTGCGGGTGCCGTGCTGATCCGCCTGACCCGGGTCCGCTGGATTGCCGCGGCCGTCTTCACCTTCAGCCCGCTTGCTTTGGCCAGTATCGTTGCAGCGCACCGGCCGTGGCCGGTCGCATTCGCGTTCTCGGCTGTCAATCTCCTCGAAATTGCCCTGATGGTGCTCGCCTTCCGCTTTGTCTGGCGGCGCCCTTATCCCAACATCACGATCGAGCACGCCGCCTTGATGACGGCGCTGTTCGGCATCTGGATTCCCGCCCTGGCAAGCTGCCTGGGCGGATGGTTGCTGCACCTCCTGTTTGCCCTGCCCTGGATCACCGGCATGCAACAGTTCTGGTCATCCCACACCATCGGCGCCTGCCTGCTCGGACCGCCGATCATCCTGTTCAGTGTGAAGGGCCTGAGGCGACTTGCACGGCCGGTATTTCTCATCGAGAACCTGTTCGCCCTGCTCATCGCCGTCGGGGGCTGCTATCTCGCCATCCGCCACGTCCGCTTCCCGTTCGTCGCCATCAGCTTGATGCTGATTGTCATTGCATTTCGCGTGGGCGGGTTCGGTGCGTCCCTGATGAGTCTCGCCATCGGGCTGATGATTACCAACTTGTGGATTGCCGGCATCCGGCCCTTCGGCTTCGAACCGACGACCGCCACCGAAGGTACCCTGTTGGGATTGCCGGTCATTGCCTTTCTCGCCACTGTGATGCCTCCCGTCGCCGTCGGCCTGGGCAGTGACGCACGCCGCGCGGCTGCCCGCGACCTGCGAGTGAGCGAACGGCGGTTTCGCGAGTCCATGGCCCACTCGCCCATCGGAATGTTGATTGCGGAAATCAGCGGGCGGTGGACTTATACCAACCTCGCGCTGCAGAAGATGCTCGGCTACAGCGAAGCGGAGCTGCGCGACATGCCGCCCGGGGGCCCGTCGAGGAACGATGACTGGAAGGAAGGCAAGGCCCGCATGGATCGCCTGCTATCGGGCGAAATCGACAACTACGACATCGCTCGCTGTTTTCGCCACAAGGACGGTCGCTGGATATGGACGCATGTTGCCGTATCGCTCACACGCGACGATGACGGCTCGCCACTGCACGTCATCGCGCAGATTGAGAGCCTCGAAGCACGCCAGCTCGCCGAGCAGAAGCTGGCAGCCGAGCGCGAACGGTTGACTACCACCCTGGGTGCGATCAGTGACGCGGTCATCACGACCGACGCCGACACTCGCATCAACTACATCAATCCAGCCGCGCAGTCCCTGCTCGGCCTGGAGTTGGAAGCGGTGGCGAACCGAAAAGTCTACGAGGTCATTCACCTCGTCGATCCGCGGACCTCCAAGGCGGCCGCCAATCTCATCAGCCAGGGCGTCCTGCACGGGAAGGTCCTGCGCCGCGAGCTACCCTGCCAGCTCCATCGGCCGGATGGCACGGTCTGCTGGGTCTCCGACGTGGTATCGCCCGTTGTGGATTCAACAGGTGGCGTGAGCGGCATGGTGATTGTGTTCCGCGATGCAAGCGACGAAGTGGTCCGCAGCCGCGACCTGCAACATCGGGCCATGCACGATTCATTGACGGGACTCAGCAACCGAATCGAGTTCCACGAGCGCTTGCGTGAGACCTTCCTGAAATCGCATCACCTGAACCGGCCCGCTGCCGTCATCGCCATCGATCTCGACCGATTCAAAGCGGTGAATGACACCGGCGGCCATGCGGCCGGCGATGCCATTCTTCGTAAGGTGGCCGACGCGTGTCGCGGTGCGGTCCGCAATACCGACACCGTGGCACGGCTGGGCGGCGACGAGTTTGCCGTCATCCTCGACAACTGTGGCGCACCCAATGCCAAGCAGATTGCACGTCAGCTTCTGCAGGTGCTCAATCCGCTGGCCACGGAGTGGGAAGGCCAGACCTACTCGGTCAATGCCAGTCTCGGGCTCGCCCTCATCTCGGCGCAGATGAGCGACGCGCAGGCGTGGCTGGACGACGCCGACAAGGCCTGTTACCAGGCGAAGAAGAGCGGCCGCGGCCAGTTGATGTTTGCCTGAAATTGTCTGGCGTGACGGGGGACGTCCGCGCTGCCACGCAACAGGCTCAGAAGGGCCAGTAGTTGTTCGCCAACTTGCGAGCGCGCCGCACATACGGCCGCGTGTAGCGTACAGCCCGCCGGCCATATTCCGCCGCCCGACCACTCAGATCGGATTCGGGAATGAAGTTGGCGGCAATCAAGGCCGCGGCGCAGCCAACGGCCATTCCCGCAACCGCACCCGTAGCAACGGCGCTCCACGGGTGATCTTCAACGACCTCCCGCACGTAACCCGTCGTCGCGGCGGCGGATTTTCGCCATTGCTCGATTCGCGGCTCCAGTGTGTCGAGACTCGCCGAGATCCGCTCGCGCAGGGCGGTCGTGGCCTCAACCCCCTCCTCATTGAGCGCATCCAGTAACAGGCGCATCCGGATCAGGAATTCTTCGATCGATGCCCCGGCGCGGCCGGAGCCATTCATTGCGGTTTTCATGATCGAGAAACGCCCCTTGGCAGCGGCGGTTCCTGCGCTTTTTACCTTTGAACGGCCGGTCGGCTAAGCTTGGCCGCCCACACCGGCGAACCCTGTCCGCAAGCGGGAGAAATCATGGCGGCAAGACTGTGGCTACGGATTTCGGCACTGATCGCAACCCTCTTCGCCTTAGGGCATACCCTTGGCAGCCGTAAAGACTGGTCGCCCCAAGGCGACAACCCGGTGCTGCAGCAGATGAGGGACGTACATTTCAATGTCATGGGCGTGAGTCGAAGCTACTTCGATTTCTATATGGCCTTCGGGTACTCCCTCTCAGTGTTCATGTTCATGCAAGCCATTCTGCTGTGGCAGCTCAGCGGACTCGTCGTCACGGATGCCGCGCGTACCCGTCCGATGCTGGCCGTCATTACCGCTGCCGCGGTGCTAATGGGAATCATCTCGTGGCTACTGCTCTTTCCAGTGCCCGCTTACTTCTCCCTCGTGCTGATTGCATGCCTGGTGGTGGCACTGCTAAAAGCCCGGTAATGGTTGAATAGAGGTTGGATCATGCGCGCACGACTGTTCGTTATTCTGCTGACCGCTGCCCTCGCCGTACAGGCGAAACCCACCTTGCTCGAGCACGTACCCCTGAAGTGGCGGCCAACCTCGGACCTGAAGCTGGGAACCGTGGAAATGGCCGCGACACCCATTCAGCTCGAGACCTTCGAGGACGCGCGCGCGAACAAGGAGGCCATCGGCGAGAATCGCGAGGACGATGTGCCCAAACCCGTTACAACGACCGATGACGTGGGCGCGTTCGTGAGCCGGCACATGCGCGAGCTGCTCGACAAGGGCGGCCTGAAAACCGTCGACAGCGGCGGCACCGTGACCATCAAGGGCGAAGTCAAACAATTCTTCGTCAGGGAAACCAGCACCTATCAATCAACATTGGCCGTGCACTTGACGGTCGTCGGCCGTGACGGCCAGACTCTTTGGAGCGGAATGGCGGCAGGCGATGCAACACGCTTCGGGCGCTCGTACAAGCTGGAGAACTACTACGAGGTACTGTCCGATGCGTTGGTCAACACCGTGAGCTCGATGTTGCAGAGCGCCGAATTTCAGAAGGCCCTGAACGGGCGCTGAACGAGGCTCGTGCTGCCCAATCGGCATGACTCTTGCTCCCGCCGCAAGGAGCGGATCATAAAGGGAAACCAGATGCCCGAGGCCACGGCGACCAGGCCGCGCATTCTCTTCGTCGAGGATGAGGTTACGGTACGCGATCACTTGGCGCGGAAGCTGTCCGACGAGTATGTTGTGGACACGGCTGATAACGGTAACGAGGCGCTTCTGGCGGTCATCCGTGCCAAGCCTGCCCTGGTGGTGTCCGACATTGTCATGCCCGATATGGATGGGGTGGAATTGCTCAAAACCCTGCGCGACAGCCCGGGCACGCGCGCCATTCCTGTATTGTTGATTTCCGGCCGCGCCGCGGACGAATACCGCATCGAAGGCTTCGACAAGGGCGCCGATGGCTTTCTCGCCAAGCCCTATACGGAACGTGAGTTGCGCGCCCTGATCGGCTCGATGTTGCGTGCGGCGAAGTTGCGCGCCGATACCGCCGGCCGCGAGGCCCGCGACCGGGCCGAACAGAGCGCCCTCACCGAACGGGTGACACTGTTCGAAAAGATGACAGGTGGCTTCTACACACTCGACCGGCAGTGGCGCCTCACGTATGTCAATCAACATGCGCTGGAATTCTTCGGCACACCCCAGGCGGACCTGGTGGGAAGCAATTTCTGGGAGCTGTATCCTGAAACGCGGGGCTCATTGCTCGAGGCACAGTTCCGGCGCGCCGTGCAGGAACCCTGCTCAGTGTGGTTTGAGATGCTCGCGCTCCCGGTCAACCGCTGGATTGAAGTGCATGCCAATCCCACGACGCGCGGTCTCGCTGTCAATTTTCGCGATCTCCATGAACGCAAGGCGCGGGAAATCCAGCTTCTCGCCGAGTTGACACGGGAGGCCCGCAACCCACAGCTCGCCCCCGAGCGGCTGCAGCAATTGATCGAAGATCTGCAGCGCACTCTTTTGCCGGAGCGCTAGCCAGCTCGTAGTAGCGCCGCGGACGCAGACGCAGCCTTGTGCGGTGCTACAATGTTGCTCCGTGCCATCAGAAGGCGGGTCGCATGATTAAACGGCTGCTGTTCGTGTTGCTGTGGGTCGTCGCGTCGCAGGCATACGGCGACACCAAACCCAAGGTCCGCGCGATTACGGCATTCGTCCGTCTGGATCGGGCGACGACCGACAGCCAGGTGGGCGCGGCGCTGCAGGTATTGCGTGAGACCCGCGGCGAATTTCAAAAGCAGGGCTATGAGGTGCAAACCATCCGCATCGTCACCCAGCCACTGCCGGAGCTCGTAGCCGGACTGTCGGAAACGCAGGCGCTCGAATACCTCCAGGGTCTCGACCGCCTGGCGGCGAAGGAAGGCTTCACACCCAACGTAGGGCCCGCCATGAGCCGCGACTCCGATGATCCGCGCAATGTCCGGCTGCTCGAGAAGGTGCTTTCCACATTACCCACCATCCAAAGCAGCACCCAGATTGCCGGCGAGGACGGAATTCACTGGAAGGTCATCAAGGAAAGCGCGGCTCTCGTGCACTATGTGACCGAGCACAGTCCGCACAGCCAGGGCAATTTCAACTTCACGGCCACCGCGATGCTGAAACCTTACGGGCCTTTCTATCCCGGCGCGTATCACACCGGGCCGGGAAAGAACCTGTCGATTGGGTTCGAGGGCGCCAACCTGGTCCAGGAAGTGTTTGCGAAAACGCATGGCGACTTCCAGGGTTCAGTGAGTGAGCTGACCCGACAACTGACCGTCCACGCGAAAGTGGCGGAGTCGGTTGGTGAGCGGGTAGCGGCCGCGCGCGGCTGGACGTTCATGGGTGTCGATCCCACCCCGGCGCCGCTCGGCGATGTTTCCATCGGTGCCGCAATGGAGGCGTACACAGGCTCCCCGTTCGGGGGCAGCGGTACTCTGACCGCGGCCCTGGTCATCACAAGCGCGGTCAAAGCAGTCCCGGTAAAACAAGTGGGTTATGCGGGGTTGATGGTTCCTGTTCTCGAGGACAAGCGGCTGGCGGAGCGCTGGGCGCAAGGCTCATTCAACACGGATGACTTGTTGGCGTACTCCGCTGTGTGCGGCACGGGCCTCGATGCTGTGCCCTTCCCCGGCGACATCAGCGTCGATCAGATGGCCCGCATCATGGGGGATGTTGCTTCGCTGGCCTGGAAGTGGAAGAAGCCCCTGACCGCGCGTCTTCAGCCGGTGCAAGGCCGCAAGGCCGGTGAGCAGACGCAATTCAACAGCCCCTACCTGTTCAATACGACACTGCGACCGAACTAGCGCCTCGTCAGCGTCTCCCACCACATGCGCCAATCACCCATGAAGCTGAAAAGCGGGTACTCGAAGGTTGCCGGCCTGTTGTGCTCAAAGAAGTAGTGACCTACCCACGCGAACGCATAGCCGACAACCAACGCGAGCAGAACGAGCCACCATCTTTGTGTAATCAACGCCGTGGCGAGAAGCACCGCCGCCAGTGAAGTCCCGGCGAAATGCAACGCGCGACACGTAGGGTCCCGGTGTTCGCCGAGGTAGAACGGATAGAATTCAGCGAATGTCCTATAGCGCCGATCGCTCATGAGGCCCTCCGCGTCGCGCCCCGACCGTCGAGTCGGGGCGCGCCATAAACTCACTTCTTTCCGGCTGCGGTCGCCTTCAATTGTCCCCGGATCTCTCCGCCCTTGTGCTCGGCACTGTGTACGTTCACGTACAGCTTGCCGGCCTTGAAGTCCTCCTCCTGCTCATCGGTCAGCTTTGACCCGGCAGGCACGGTCCATTTGCCGTCCGCGCCCTTCTCCAGGGTGATGATCGGAGGCCCTGCCTCACCGGGGGCGCCCACGTGGATGTGAGCCATCGTACCCTCAATTCCGCTAGTCTCGATCAATCCGCTCACCGACTTGTCCTTGGCAATTTTGATCGTGCCGTGCCCCTTGGCGGAGGTCGTCACCGCGGGGGTTTCCTCGGCCCCGGTCAAGTTAACTTTCACGTCCTTCCCAAACGCCGTCGCCGAACCCAGTGCCAGAACCGTAGCCGCAGCAAAAACCAGCTTTGTTGTCATTGGGAATCTCCTATTGGAAGCCAAATTTCATCACAACCCGACGACCCGAGCCACTGTCATTTGACGTCGCACCCCTACGGGTCCCCACACTTTCACCTACAACGTCTGATCGCACGTTCGATTCCCCGTCATCGATCCCACGCCAAACCAGCAGGCAACCAAAACGTCGCACCACTCCATCAGCCGTCAATTGTCATCCGAGTAATTCATCGAAGTCGCCAAAAACTCGGACTCCAGTCAACAGGCGGCCGATATAAAATCCGTCACAGTTCGCTATGCAGCTATCACGGATGAGTGTGTGAACACACCTGCGGCGCGTACATGAAACACAACTGGCAGTGGCTGATCTGGCAAGTCGGTGTGCCGCTGGGGGGACCCGTCATTCTGTCGTGGCTGATTGTTCTCGCCTGGCAGACGGGAAACCCTGGTTTCGTGCCGAAATGGAACGTCATCCTGGATGTCAGCCCATGGGCACTGACTTCCTATTCGCTGACGCTCATAGGTGCTTCCATGAATGACCTTTGGCCGAAGATACCTTCTCATCCATTCATCGGATGTAGCCTGATTGTAACTGCACTAATGATAACGATCTACACTGCGTTCATGGTCATTTGGAGACACAACGACCATTTTCTACCGGGCCGTAGTGTGTATCTGCTGACAGGCGCCCTGCTGCTCGTTGCGATTCCACTTTGTTATTTCGCTTACCTGACCGAGGAGAACATCTGACATGATCCGACGGACTGTGGACATCCCGGCAACGCCGGCAGAAAACATCAGAGCCAGCACGCTGACGGGCATCGCCGCTGGAATGGTGTTTGGAGATATCATTGCAGCCGCACCCTGGATCGGAGGTGCCATCGGTTGCGCCGCCGGCTTTGCGATTGGCTGGCGCTTCAGGCACGTCGCAACCAAGCCGAAAATCGACGAATCGAGCCCAAGGTAGTCTGCGGCGTGGCCCCGTCATACCACCGGCAATGTAACAATCGCAATCAGCCCCGACGTATCAGCACGGTTCTCCAGCCACACATTGCCGCCGAGTTGCCGCACGATACTGTCCACCGTCGACAGCCCTAACCCACTGCCATTGCTCGTATCGCCCGGCGCGCGATAGAAACGTTCAAACACGCGCTCCAACTCCGGCGGCGGCAGACCAACACCCTCGTCCCACACCTCGATGCGCGCCCGGGCGCCGACAACGGAAGTCCGCACCCGTACAGGGCCGCCGACCGGCGTATAGCGAATTGCGTTCTCCACCAGGTTGCCGAATATGAGCCCCAGGCGGCGCGGGCTGCCGGGCACGAACACGGGAGCCACCGATTCAACCCGAACGTGTACGTTGCGGGCGCGGGCAGCATCGGCGTAGAGCTGAACGACCTCCTCGAGACTTTCCCGCAGATCCGTCTTCTCAGCGACCGGACCGGCTGCGGACTCATTGCGCGCCAGGGACAACAGTTGCTCCGACAGCCGGATCACACGCCGCAGCCCGGTCCGCAACTCCGCCAGACGAGTGGCCTTTTCCTTCTCATCTCTCCCGCCATCGAGCAGATCCACCTGCAACTGCAATGCCGTCAACGGAGTGCGCAACGCGTGAGCGGCATCAGTGACAAACTGCTTCTCGCGCTCCACCGTCGTCTCGAGCCGACGCATCAGCCGATTGATTTCCGCCACCAGCGGCCGCACTTCAGCAGGCAGATTCTCAACCGGCAAATCCTCGAATGTTGCCGAGGCCCGCTGGGCAAGCGCGTCAGCAGATGCATCTAGCGGTGCGACATGCTTGCGAATCACGATGCCGATGACGAGCGCGAGTACAGGCAGCAACAACACCATGGGTAACAACGTGGCAAGCGCAACGCCACCTTCCACCTCACTGATCACGTCCATGGACAGGGCAATTTCAATACTCAACCCGTTGGATTGGGCGTTAAACACACGATATTCACCGGTCCCGAAGTCACGGATATGGAAGCCGAGCGCATCGATGGGCGGCAGGATCCCGCCGGGAATGTGCCGATTCGACTTCGATGCGTACAGCACCTGGGCACGCGCGTCACGCACAACAACAATGAGATCGTCTTCGTTGTCGTGATTGATATAGACGCGCGGCAGTATCTCGGGACCCTCTGCCGAATCCGGCTGTCGGTGCGTCGAGAAGTCCTGCGCCGCCAGAATCCGCGCCACCTGTTCCATCTGGTAGTCGAGTTGGGATTGGGTTTCGCGCCGAGCCTGCCAGTTGCCCACGGCAACGCTGAGCGCACCTACACCCGCCACCGCCGCGCACAACCACGTTGTCAGGCCACGCCGCAAGGACCTCAAGGCACGAGCCCTATCCGCCAACCCACGCCGCGTACGTTTTCAATCACGCTGTTACCGAGCTTGCGCCGCAGGCTGTGAATCGCAAATTCAATGGCATTGCTCTGAACGGTTTCCTCCCAACCATACAGATGCTCTTCAATCTGTGCGCGGGACAGAACCGCGCCGGGGCGCTCGATCAGCGCGCGTAACAGCGCGAATTCGCGAGGCGTCACCGCGACCTGCGTGTCATGAACCTTTACGGTGTGTGTCACCGGATCCACTACGATCGCGCCATGAACGATCTCGGAGGTGGCGCGTCCATCGCGGCGGCGCAGGAGGCTGCGTAGGCGGGCCTTCAGCTCGGCAAGCTCGAAGGGTTTGACGAGGTAGTCATCTGCGCCCCCATCCAGGCCGCTGATCCGGTCGGCCAGCTCATCCCGCGCGGTGATCATGAGAACGGGGACCGTGTTTCCCGAGCTTCGCGCCGACTTCAAAACGGACAGGCCGTCCTTGCGCGGAAGGTTCCAGTCGAGGATGGCAAGGGCGTAAGGCGTCGTGGTGTCCTGAATTGCTGCCAGTGCCGCGGCTCCGTCCCTGACCCAGTCGACCACATAGCCATCGTCGCGCAAGCCTCGGACGAGGCTCTCGCCGATCATGTGATCGTCCTCAACCAGGAGCAGGCGCATGACGGGAACCCCACTTTGCGGCCCAAACCTTAAGACGTGTGGTTTGTGGACGCCAGTCTCAGCATTTGCCTCGAACCTTACAGTACCCTTTCGTTCCGGATAGAAAAATAAAGCGCCCGCCGACGCATGTCTTCGACGATCATTGAAATGCAGGCAACGCCAGTCAAGGAAGCCAGCTTGCCACTCTATTCTGCGCACCTTCCATTCAAGGCGGAACGGGTCAACGAATCAGCGCTTGCAGGCCCCCTGCTCGCCGAGTGGGACGCCCTGCACGCCCGGATCTTGCCGAACATGCCGTTCACCTCCGCGAGCTGGAACGCCTTGTGGTGGAAGCATCACCGTTCCGACCGCCCCTTCAAGCGGGACAAGCTGTGTCTCATTGTCGTCCGGGACGCACGCAACGCACTGATTGCCGTTGCGCCGATGATGTCCACGCGGCGCTTTTACTTTCAAACGCTGCGCTATTTCGGCGCGGACCCGAATGTCACGGAGGTTCGGGGCCTCGTGTGCGAACCCGAAAACGAGGTGGCGGCCATCGAGGCCGTGCTCAGATGCCTGAAACGGGAGATGCCCGCGGCCCACTGGATCGAATGGGGTGCCCTGCGCAAAGAGAATTGGGAGAGAGCCTCCCGCAACCTGCCCACGGGCTCCCGAAGCTCGACCCACCAGATTGAGGCCTATCACCTGGAGCTGCCCGCTACGTGGGACGCCCTGCGTTCTTCGCGGTCCCGGAATATCAAGGAGTCCATTCGGCGGTGCTACAACTCACTGAAGCGTGAGGGACTGACCCCGGAGCTGCGGGTCATCTCGTCCCCGCAAGACGCTCCCGAAGCGCTCGCAACCTTCTTCCGGTTGCACTCCATGCGCAGCCTCGCAACCAACACAGTAGTGCACGCCAATGTGTTTCGAAACGAAAACGACCGGGCGTTTCTGACCGAGTACGCACTCGAGCTGGCCCAGCGCGGCGAGCTGCGGATATTTCAATTGTTGATTTCCGGCAGCGTGGTCGCGACCCGGGTGGGTTTCCAATGCAACGACCAGATTTACCTCTACTACTCGGGCTACGACCCGGCGTGGTCCCGATACAGCGTCATGACCACCCTGGTGGTGGAAGCCATCAAATGGTCCATCGATCAACGGCTCGCCACCCTGCATCTGTCCACCGGCACCGATGTGTCGAAGCTGCGGTGGGGTCCGGCCGCGACGCACTACGTTACCTCGACGGAAGTACCGCTCAACTGGAGCGCGAGGCTGTCGTACGCAACCTATCAGCGGGTGCAACGCCTGATTAGCTGGTGGGAAAGACGCCGGCTTGCACCGAACACGCGCCGCGAGGAAGCGGCATGATCGACGTATCCGTCGTGATTCCAACATTCCGGCGTTGCGAGCTGCTGTTGGAAGCCATCCAAAGCGTCCTGCGCCAGCCCGACGTGTCTGTTGAAATCGTTGTGGTCGATGACAGCCCGGAGGGCTCGGCTCGCGAAGCCGTCGCCGGTGTGGGCGACACACGCGTCCGGTACTTTCAGTCCGAAACACCCTCAGGCGGAAAACCCGCCCTGGTCCGCAACTACGGCGCAAGCAAAACCAACGGACGTTACATACATTTCCTGGACGACGACGACCTGGTCGCCGATGGCTATTACCGCGACGCTGTCGCCGTGTTCCAAGTCCATCCCGACTGCGGTGTCGTGTTCGGTCAGATCCAGCCTTTTTCAAAACCGGACTCCGCCGCCCTGGCTGATGAAAGAGCCTTCTTCCGCAGCGCCGCACGGCGCACGCGCCTCTGGTCCAGCCTGGGATCCCGCTGGGCCGTGACAGCCAGCCTGTTGTTCACCCCGACCCTGCTGGTCAATTCGGCCTGTCTGATCCGCCGCGAGCACGTAACCAGCCTCGGCGGCTATGACGCGCACATTCTTCTCAACGAGGACGTCGACTTTTTCTGCCGCGCGATCCGGGCATTCGGCTGCCGATACCTCGACCAGGTGGTCATTCACTACCGGATTCTCCCAAACTCCCTCATGCACGGACGCTCGGGGAATGAGAAGCTGATCGAATCCTATCAACGGATGTACGCCCGGTATCGCGCAGCGCACGGCGCCGTGGAATGGCTGGCCCTGAAGATTTTTGCGCGCACGGTCATGCGAGTCCTATGAACGCCGTGCCCTCGACTGCGCGGTCGACAGCCGATTTGCGGCCGGATGTATTGCCTCCGCAGGCGCTCAACCTGTCGGCCACCGAACGGGCCACCGGCCAATTCTCGCCGGGCAATTGCGAGCTCGCCGCTGCCATCCTGGCGTGCCGCGGGTACGTGATCCTGCGCGATGCCCTGGAGCCGGATTTTGCCGCCGCGCTGGCTCGCGAGATGGACGACATCTACCAGGACTGCCGCACTACCCACGCCGTCGAAACCGGCACTTCGCCGGATGCCGCTTTCAAAACTCAGCTTTCCAACCGGCGCAACGCCACCTTCTGGTATCGCAAATCCCGCTGGCGCATCTTCCCACGCCTGGAGGGTGCCATGGGCGATCCGCGCCTGCTGGCCAATCCTTTCGTGGTGCCCATACTCGACCGGCTGTTGGGCGATACATTCCGGTGCCGGTATGTCTCCAGCGATACCTGCCTGGCCGGCGCCATTCTGCAGTCACCTCACAGCGACATTGATGGGGATGAGGTCTACGTCAACGGCACCTGGAAACCTCGCGGCTTCGTTGTGAACGTGCCCGTGATGGAGTGCGGACTGCACAACGGGCCGCTCGAAGTCTGGCCGGGCGGCAGCCACTTGTGGGACAGCAACTTCCTCAAACCGCTGGGGCTCGTGCCCAACGTGCAGGACGGCCGCAATCCTCCAGTCGAGCGCCTCGCCGAATACTTTCCCTCCGTCAAAGTGGTGTTGAAGCCGGGCGAGATCCTGATCCGGGACCTTGCGATGTGGCATCGGGGCACCCCCAATCCGACGGACCAACCGCGCACGATGCTCACGATAGGGATGTTCCGGGCGGATCATGAGTATGGTTATGGAAGCCCTTTCTACAACCTGGATGAGACTCTCTACGAGCGGCTCGATCCGCGCATCCGCCGGATGTTTGCCTATCACTTCACATCGCTCAAACGGGCGCGCCGCGGTCTCGGACGATTGAAGCGCAAGCTGTTGGGATCATCGCAGACAGAATGAGCGAAGTCGCCGCACCGCCATTGGATGTCGGGTCGCGCCGCCTCGTCGCGCGCAACACGATCATCATGGTGGCAGCACAGGCAATGGGCGTGCCGTTGCAAATCGTGGTGAACGCCGTCATGGCGCGGACCGTAGGTCCGGGTGAGTATGGAATTTTCTACGTGCTCACGACCTTCGCGAGCCTCGCGTTCATGATTGTCGACTGGGGTCAGAACGGCATTCTCCCCGCAAAAATCGCCACCGACCGCCCGAACGCCGGCCGCTACCTGGGCAGCGCTCTGACCTGGAAAGTGGCGGCTTCGATTGTCGCCACCGCGATTCTTGCCCTGATCTTTGAGTTCCAGGAAAAGAACCTGCCGTTGGTGGCCCTCGTGTTGGTGTGCCTGGGGCAGGCGGTCACGCTCATATCCCGGACTTGTGCCGATGTAGTGCGCGGTTTCGAGCGTGTGAAGGTCGCGGCTTTCACCCAGGTCGGTGGTCAGTTCCTTACCGCCCTCTTCGCCATTCCCGTGCTCTATGTGTTCGGGACCCTCAATTCATACCTGATAGCCGCCGCTGCGGCCGGGACTATCGTGCTCTACGCGGTGTGGCGTGGACTGCGCACGGTTGGAATCAACAAGCTGGCGGCCGACCTGCCGACTGTCAAACACCTCATCCGGGACGGAAACACCTTCCTGGTGTTGAATCTCATCCTGCTCCTGCAGCCGGCGATTGACGCACACTACATGGCGCTTCTGGCCTCCAGGGAGGCCATCGGCTGGCACGCCGCCGCCGTCAAGCTCATCGGGCCGCTGCTTCTGCCGGCCACTGCGCTCATTGGCGCGCTGTATCCCACGCTGTGCCGCCTCTGGTCCGAGAGCACAACGGAATACATGCACACCGCCAGGGGCGCACTGCGCGCCTGCTTCGTCATGACCATGCCGATTGCGCTGGGATGCGCCCTGTTTCCGGACATCGGCATCCGCATTTTCGGCGGCGACACCTTCGGGCCCGCAGCCAACAACCTGCGGATCCTCGCGATCTATGTATTCCTGCTTTACGTGACCATGACACTCGGTACCTGCCTCAATGCGGCCGGCCGCCAGCGCTCGTGGAGCGTCGTTCAGTTCACCTGCATCTTGATTGTTGTGGTCGCGGACCCCATCCTGGTGAGCTGGTTCCAACAGCACTTCGGCAATGGATCGCTGGGAGTCAACATCACTACCGCCGGCACCGAGCTGCTGATGCTGATTGCAGGCATCTGGCTGATGCCTCGTGGAGTTCTCGACCGCTCGATCCTGCGCTCCGCCTGTCTTGCGCTGATCGCAGGGGCGGCGATGGCGTGCGTGGCGTGGGTGTTGAAGAGCTTCGACTCGCTATGGGTAGCGCCGGTCGCCGTTGCCGCATATGCGGCAACGCTCTACGGTGTTGGCGGCATCGACCCCGAACAGATCCAGATCCTAACGCGACGGGCAGCGAAGCGCTGATCCCTACACGTGCCGGAACCCGATGCGGAACGCGCCCCAGTGGCGCCCGTTCACGAAAATCGGTGCGGACAAGTCTTTCATGAGCACGAACTTGCCGCCGCCCATGTCGCGCCGATAGGTCTGCAGCAGAAAGGGCTTCGTGTTGGCCGCCACCTTCTGCACCGCCCGGTCGTTGAACAGCCGGCGATTGCGGCAGTAGGCGGCATTCCAAGCCGGATCATCCCCCTGCGGCTGTGAGTATTCCGGGTTGTGGGTGGGCAGATAGCCGCCACGCGCCCAGGCCACACAAAACACAATGCGCGGATCCATCTTGCGGATCGGATCCTGGATCTGCGGCAGCACCCGGTCAGTGAACTTCACGTAGTCCGTCAGGTACTGCTTCGGGTTGGTCCCCGGAATCTCCCGGTAGCGCTCATCAAACAGCCGCCCGGCCGTGATTTCCCCGCGGGTCACGGCCCCCTCGAATTCCTCGCTGATGCGCTGGGCCGCTTCCACACCCAGGCGGATGATCGGCGTGTCCTGGGTCTCGATGCCACTCTCGGCAATGTATTCAATGAGTGTCTCACTGAGCCCGAGCAGGCCTTCAATGCGCTTGTCGGCCTGCTTCAGGTTGGCCGAAGACAGCTCGACCCCTTCCGCCAGCGACCCCAACTCCGATAACGTGGCGTCGCAGGCCTGCAGATTGTCGGACGTCGACCTGGCGATGGCGTCAATCTCGCGGCCGACGGTGTTGAACGCTTCATCGGCGCGGATGATGACGCCCTTGACCTTCTCAGCGCCCGCCTGTGCCTTGCTGGCATGCCGGGTCGCTTCGCCGCTTTCCTTCATGAGACCCTGAATCTGCTCGCCCAGCGCGCGCACAATGTCGCTGATCCGGACGGTGGCGGTCCGAGTTTCTTCGGCCAGCGTCTTCACCTCGCCGGCCACGACCGCGAAGCCCCGTCCGGCCTCGCCCGCCCGGGCCGCCTCGATGCCGGCGTTCAGGGACAGAAGACGGGTCTGCTTCGCAATGCGTTGAATCGATTCGGCGACGCCCCCGACCTGCTCCAGCAGCTTGCTGAACGAGCCCAGGCGCTCTTCAATATGCGTGACCGCGCCACTCAGGTCGCTGATGTGTTGGACGGCGCCGCCGATCAGGGCACGGGACTCGGCAATCTCACTGCCGGCCGCGGAGGCGGCCTGTTGGGAGTCCTTGGCGGCGCGGTCGATTTCCCGATTCCCGGCGACCATGGTCTGGGCGGCGCTCTGCAGTCCCTTGAACTGCTCGGACTCGCCGGCGACGCGTGCCGTGACCTCTTCGAGGTTGCCGGCCACATCGGCCAGCTCCACGCCCAGGGAGCCGATGCGGGAGGCGAGCTCGTTCACGAGCGACGAGTCGCTACGGCCCGGCTCCGGCGCAGCCGGCTCTTCTTTCAACACTGCGTTCATGATCTCGACCTCAATAAAATTCTACTGAGCAGCGCTACGAGTAACATCCATCGACTCCGCGAGCGCCCGCAAACGTCCCGGGATCTCATGCAATCCCATCACCTGAACAGCAGCGCCCAGCGCGACTGCCTCACGCGGCATTCCCCATACAACACACGTTGCCTCATCCTGGGCGATTGTCGGCGATCCCGCGTCGCGCATTTCCTTCAAGCCTTCCGCGCCGTCCTTGCCCATGCCGGTCAAAATGACACCAATGGCATTGCGGCCCGCCTGTTGCGCCACTGAGCGGAACAACACATCGACGCTCGGCTTGTGGCGATTGACGGCCTGTCCGTCATCCAACTTGCAAACATATCGCGCGCCGTCGCGCACCAGCAGCAAATGTCGATCGCCCGGGGCAATATAGACGTGGCCCGGCAGGACCTGTTGACCATCCTCGGCCTCATACACCGTCATCTGGCAGCAGGCGTTCATGCGCTTGGCGAATGGAGTGCTGAACGCCTTGGGTATGTGCTGCGCAATCACGATACCGGGCGTGTCCGCGGGGAGCTGAGTCAACACCTCGCGGATGGCCTCGGTGCCACCGGTTGAGGCGCCGATGGCAATGATCCGATCGGTAGTGCGGAACTGCCGAGGGGCTGCAGCCTTCGGCAGAACGGCATCTGCACTGTAGCGTGGCGGAATGGGCGCATTGGCGGACGACACGGACGGTGCATCGGCACTGTAGCGACGGACACGAGCCTTGGCGGCGGCTTTGATCTTCGTGAGCAGCTCATCGGCGTAATCGCCGAGCGTGGCAGCGAGATCGATCTTTGGCTTGGGAAGATAGTCGACCGCCCCGATAGCCAACGCATCGAGGGTGATTTCCGCACCATGCTCAGTGAGCGATGAAACCATCACCACCGGCATCGGCCGCAGGCGCATCAGATTACGCAGGAAAGTCACTCCATCCATTTTCGGCATCTCGACATCGAGCGTGATGACGTCCGGATTGAGTTGTTTGATCTTGTCCCGCGCCATGTAGGCATCGGAGGCCGCGCCGACGACTTCCACTTCGGGATCGGCAGACAGCAGCTCGGTCAGAATCCGCCGTACGAGCGCGGAATCGTCCACAATCAGCACCTTGAGGCGGCGTCCGGACAGGTTTGGTTGTGCGCTCATCAGAACAACTCCACGTCGTTGCCAGCGGGCTTCTGGCGCAAGGTAGTCTGGTATTGCTTCTCGCGGCTGACCACCTCACCGTGGTCGACGTTGCGCAGGCGAAACATGAGCACCCGGCCGGTGGCCGGGAAATACAGCACCCGGCGCGGATGGGTATCGCCGACGTCCTCGCCGGCGACCGACAGTCCTTCCGTCCTCAACCAATTGCGCGCGAACTCGATGTTGCGCGCCCCGACATCGGTCATCGACGCGAGCACGCGTCCCCCGCCGGTCAGTTTGATCTCCAGCCGCTCGCGCTTCGCACCGAGCTTCAACAGGTCATTGATGAGGCTCTCCATGGCGAATGAACCGTACCGGGTCGACAGCCCAATCGTGGGGTCGTGCCAGGAGCTCGAGCCGTTGGTGATGTCCTCCGGCAACATGAAGTGGTTCATGCCCCCGATGCGCAGGGCCGGATCGCGCACGCAGGCGGAAATACACGAGCCCAGCACGGTCTGGATGATCTCGTCGTTGCGCGTCACAAAGTATTCACCGGGCAGGATGCGCGCCGACCAGCGCTCATTGTGCCGATCCCAGGTGCGGTGGATGTGTTTGAATCCCGGCAGCGTTTCCGGCCGGGCCGGAGCCTCAGGAAAGCGCAGGAGCTGGTTCATTATTCATTGCGCCGGTAAACGGTTCGGCCCACGAGGCTATAGTCATCGGATACTTTGAACAGACTCTCGGAGTGGCCCAGGAACAGAATGTCGCCGGGGCGCTGGAGCTGCGCGTAGCGCCTGAACAGGTCGCGCTGCGTATCCTTGTCAAAGTAGATGACCACGTTGCGGCAGAAGATGACATCCAGCGGCCCCTTCATGGGCAGCGCATTCATCAGGTTGAGTTGGTTGAAGGTGATCAGCGAGCGCACAGCCGCTTCGACCTGGTATTTGACTACGCCGCCGTCGCGCTGCTCGCGGAAGAACTTGCCGAGCCGCTCGGCCGGCAGGCCCTTCACCCGGTCCTGCGCATACAGGCCGCCACGGGCGCGGGACAACACATCCGAGTCGAGATCCGTGGCGAGAATCTTGATGTCGTGGCGGGCGCCCTCGGGCACCGCCTCGCGCACCGTCATGGCAATTGAATACGGCTCTTCGCCGGTGGAGCAACCGGCGGACCAGATCCGCAGCTTCTGGCTGCCGCCGCGCTTCAACAGCGGCTGCAGCACCTGCTCGCGCAAGTAGTCGAAGTGGTGCGACTCGCGGAAGAAGGACGTCAGGTTGGTGGTGATGGCATTGATGAACTCAACCATCTCCGGTCCGTCGGCATTGCCGGCCAGCAGATCCCGGTAGGCAGCAAAGGACTGCAGGCCGAGCGCCCGCAGCCGGCGCGCCAGCCGCCCATACACCAGCTCGCGCTTCGCCTCGGACAGACTGATACCCGTCTGTTGGCGCACGAGCGCGCGCAGCGCATTGAAGTCCGCGTCACTGAAATGAAACTCGCGACTCCGGCCGGCGCCATCGTCAACGGGCAGCGCACCGGAGACCATCAAAACAGCTCCACACTGCCCTGGGCGGCCAGTTCGTTGCGGGCCTGTTCGGAAGTGATGTCGGCGCCGTGCGGCGGCGGCAGCATCGCATCGAGCAACTGCCGTTGCGCGTTTGAAATCAGGCGCGTCCGGAACCGGTCGCGCAAGCCATTCCAGAAATCGGCCTGCTGCGGGTCACTGGAGGAACGGCCGGCCAGCTCACCCGCCGTTCCGGACAGGAAGTCCTGGATGTGCTGCAAATGCTGCACCAGGCGATCATAGAACTGTAACTGCGTGATACTGCCATTGATCTGCTTCTGCAGCTTGTCCACGGCCCGATCGAACGCGTCCGGAAACACGGCCACGACGTCCGGGTCGGCAACACGGCGCCGGTCGGATCGCAGCCCACCGAGTCCCGTCGACATCTGGTCAATCAACTGGCTGAGCTCCGCCACGGGGGACTGCACCTCCCGCACGGCGAGCTCAATCTGGGCGACCGCGGCCGCGATGGCCTGCGCAGCCTCACTGTTTTCAGCCGGATTCTGCATCGACGTCGGCTCCTCAGGCCACGATCCGGGCGATGGTGGCAAGCAACCGGTCGGGGCTGAATGGCTTCACCACCCAGCCGGTGGCTCCGGCCGCCTTGCCTTCCAGCTTCTTCTCCGTGCTGGCTTCCGTCGTGAGGACCAACAGCGGCACGCCGCGATAATGTGGCAGTGCCCGCAGCTCGCGCACGAGCGTGATGCCGTCCATGTTCGGCATGTTGATGTCCGTGATGACCAGGTCCACGGCTTCCTGGGTTTTCGCCAGCTCGAGCGCTTCCTGTCCATCACAGGCTTCCAACACTTCATAGCCGGCGCTCTTCAGCGTGACGCCCACCATTTGGCGCATCGACGGAGAATCATCCACAGCGAGTATTCGTGTCATGAGGAATTACTCTTGGGTTAGAACTCACGCCAATCGGCGTCATTGCCACTGGCGACCGCCCGTGGGGCCGGCGCTTCCTGCGCGCGTGGTGCCGCTGCCGCTGGGGCGGCGGCCGGTTTGGCGGCGAACGGCCGATTCGGGCCGCGGCGCTCAGTCATCGACTTCACGTCGGCTTTGGGCGCGGCTTTCGGTGTCGGGGCGCGGGCCACGGATACACCCGATCCCGCATCGTTCACGTGATACTTCTCCATCATGACGGTCAGGTCGCGCGCCTGGTCGGCCATCGACTGGGAGGCCGCGGTGGCCTCCTCGACGAGCGCCGCGTTCTGCTGGGTCATCTCGTCCATCTGCATGACGGCCTTGTTGACCTGCTCGATACCCGAGGATTGCTCGCGTGAAGCCGCGGCGATTTCCGCCACGATGTCGGACACTTTCTTCACCGACATCACAATCTGTTCCAGTGTCTGGCCCGACTGGGTCACGAGCAATGAACCGTCGCCGACCTTGCGCACCGAGTCCTGGATCAGCTCTTTGATTTCCTTCGCGGCAGTCGCGGAGCGGCCCGCGAGACTGCGCACCTCGGTGGCCACCACCGCGAAGCCGCGGCCCTGCTCGCCGGCCCGCGCCGCTTCCACGGCGGCGTTCAGAGCCAACAGGTTGGTCTGGAATGCAATCTCGTCAATGACACCAATGATGTCGGCAATCTTCTTGGAGGATTCGTTGATATCGGCCATCGCCTTCACGGCGCTGCCGACCACGGCACCGCCCTTCTCGGCCTGGTCGCGCGCGGCCGTGGCCAACTGGTTCGCCTGGCCTGCGTTGTCGGCGTTCTGCTTGACCGTGGAAGTCATTTCTTCCATGGACGAGGCGGTTTCCTCCAATGAGGATGACTGCTCTTCAGTCCGCTGCGACAGGTTGGCATTGCCCTGGGAGATTTCCTCGGCGCCGCGCAGCACTTCCGCCGCCGCATTCTTCACGCCGGAAACGATGTCGGAAACACTTTCCAACAGCGAGTTGATGGCATTGCCGAGCTTCATCAGGTCGCCGCTCTGCCCGGACACGTCCAGGCGGCGGGACAGATCCCCTTCGGTGGCCGCGCGGACGATTTCCTGGGTCTTCGTTACGGCCTGAGCCATCTGCTGGCTGCCGCGGATCTGCTCTTCAAACTGGTGCTCGAGCATGGTCACGGTATCCACGTGATCGGTTGCATCCGTCCCGCAGACAACAAACTTCGATACCGCGCCGGCGGCGTCCACCACCGGACTGTAACTGCCATGCAACCAAACGACGCGGCCGCCCTTGGCGAGCCGCTTGAAGCGGCTCACTTCGGTCTCACCGCGTGCCAGCTTCTCCAACAAGGCGGGATCGGCGGCACCGGTCAGCAGATCGTGACTCTGGCCCTGCAGCTCCGCGAGCTCATAGCCCATCAGGCGCAGGAAATTCTCGTTGGCCGACAGAATCGTGCCATCGAGCTGACATTCGAGCAGGGCCTGCGCCTTGCTGATGGCGGCGACTTGCCCGCGCAGGCTGACGAGCTCGGCGGAGTCTTTCGGGACTGCGGTGCGGGTCTTCGCGGCCTTCACAGGAGCGGTCTTACGTTTAGAGCTACTGGCCATTAGTGCATTTCCTCAATTTCAATCTGCTCAAGCCGCCGCGGCCGCGGACGCTTGTTCCTGGTGGTTATCGGATGTGTTGGGCAACTGCCCGGCAATGAGTTTGTCGATGTCGAGCAGCACGACCATGCGGTCGGCCACTGGCAGCAGGCCCCGGATGTGCTCAGTGGCTTCGCGCGAGCCCAGCTCGGGAGCCGGCTTGACCTGGGCGTCATCGACATTCACGACGTCCGAGACGCCATCGACGACGACGCCGAAGTCGCGCTTGCCCTTACGTGACTGCACCGACAACACAATGATCACCGTGACAGCCGTGTACTCAGCGCGCTCCAGGTTGAACTGCATACGCATGTCCACAATCGGAACGATGGAGCCGCGCAGGTTCAATACGCCGAGCACGTGTGGTGGAGCGTGTGGGATCTTCGTTACGGACGACCAACCCCGGATTTCCTGCACGCGCAGGATGTCGACACCGTAGGTCTCGCTGCCGAGCACGAAGGTCAGCACCTGTTGCGAGCTCGAGTTGGTTGAGTTGCTGGTCATGAGGCTGTGAGTCCTGAGAAAAGTAATCGGGTAGGTCAGGCCGCCCGGGCGGTGCCGGCGGCGACGCGAATGAGTCCGGAGAGGTCCAGGATGAGAGCGACGGAGCCGTCGCCGAGAATCGTGGCGCCGGCGACCCCGTCCACGGGCCCGTAGTTGGCCTCCATGGACTTGATCACGACCTGCTGTTGACCGAGCAGCTCATCGACAAACAATCCGATGCGGCGGCCGTCGCCTTCCGCGACCACGATCAGACCCTCGTGCAACGCCGTCGCGCGCGCCTCGATCCCAAAGAGCTCGTGCAGGCGGACAATGGGCAGGTAGTCGCCGCGGAATGAGAAGACTTCGCCTCGTCCCGACAGCTTGCTGACACTTTGCGGCTGCAACTGCAGGGACTCGACAATCGAGGTGAGCGGCACAATGTAGGTTTCGCTGCCCACGGACACGGACTGGCCATCGACAATCGCCAGGGTCAGCGGCAGGGTGATGATGAAGCGCGAGCCTTTGCCGAGCTCGCTGGCGATCTCGATATTACCGCCCAGCTCTTTCACGTTCCGGCGCACGACGTCCATTCCGACGCCGCGGCCGGAAACGTCCGTCGTCTTTTCCGCCGTCGAAAATCCCGGCAGGAAAATCAGCTCATAGACCTGCTCGTCGGTGAGCACATCGTTCGGGCCGACGAGGCCACGCGAACGGGCCTTGGCGAGAATACGGGTCTTGTCGAGGCCACCACCGTCGTCGCGAATCTCAACTGCAATGTTTCCACCGCGGTGGCATGCGTCGAGGTGCACGATACCCGTGGGGGATTTGCCGTTCTTGACGCGGACATCCGGGGGCTCGATGCCATGGTCCACGCTGTTGCGCACGAGATGCACCAGCGGGTCGCCGATTTTCTCGAGGACAGTCTTGTCGAGCTCGGTCTGCTCGCCCGTCATCTTCAATTCAATCTGCTTGCCCAGGCGTTGCGCGAGATCGCGCACCATCCGCGGAAAGCGGCTGAACGTAAAGCTGATGGGCAACATACGCACCCGCATGACGCTTTCCTGCAGCTCACGCATGTTGCGCTCGAGCTGATTCAAGCCCGTGCGGAATTGTTCGGCCACGGAGCCGTCCAACTTGCGGCCGAGCTCGCTCAACATGGCCTGGGTGATGACGAGCTCGCCCACCGTATTAATGAGCTCGTCAATCTTTTCAATGCTGACGCGGATGGAGCTGTGTTCGCCGCCCTTCGCATCGCCGGGCTTGCCGGCCGCTGCTGCTGCCGCGCCCGGAGGTGTTGGTGCAGCGGGACCAGCGGGGCTCGCCGCGGCCGCGGATGCTGCACCGCTCGTCGAGGCGCCGTTAGCCGACGCCGTTGCGGCGGTAGTCTGGGCCGCGCCACTCGCTGGGACGCTGCCATTCGATGCGGCAGCGCCAATTACCGCGGCGGCCGGATACCCAGCCGCTGGCGCACCGGTGGCCGAAGCCGACGCGGCCGCCGTACCTGCGGCCGACTGCACGGGCAACGCGCCAGCCTCAACGCGCTGGATACTCAATTCACAATCAACCGCCGCCCACTCAAACGCCGCCTCAACCTGCTCGCGCCCGCACTCCGACTCCAGCTCGAGCGTCCACTTTAAATAGCAGCGCTCAGCGTCGATCTCCCGCAAGCGCGGGAGCGCATCCACGTTGCAGACGACGGTCAGCTTGCCCAACTCCGCGAGCGCGGAAAAAATGGCCAGTGGATCGTTGCCGCGCAGCAGCAACTCGGGCAACGCACGGAACTCAATGAGCCAGCGACTAACATTGGATACGCCAAGCGCGCCACCGGCGCCCGCAGCCGAACCGCTGCCGCCCGCCGCCGCGCCGCCGCCAACAGCCGAACCGCCGACACCTGCAGTCGCAGCACCCGCAGCCGCACCCGGGGGCGCGCCGCTCGCAGCAGCACCGCCCGCGCCAGCAGCAGCGGCAGTAGCACCGGCCGCAGCGGCAGGGGCCCCAGCGGCGGGTGCCGTAGCGCCAGCCGCACCGCCCTGCGCCACAATCATCTCCAGATCAAACTGCAGATCCGCCACCTTCTGCATGTCGATCGGCTCTTTGCGCTGAACCGCGGTCAACATCGAGCGCATTACGTCCACGGAAACCAGCAGTTGGTCCGAGATTGCGCGCGTAACCTGCATGCGGCCCGAGCGCAATTCATCCAACAGCGTTTCCAGTGTATGAGTGAACGAAGCGACTTCCTTGAAGCCGAACATCCCGGCGCCCCCCTTGATGGAGTGCGCCACCCGGAAGATGCCGTTCACGCGCTCCGGATCGGGGGCACCGACGTCCAGCCCCAGCAGGGCCGCCTCCATGCCATCCAGCGCTTCGAAGCTTTCTTCAAAGAACGAACTGTGAAATTGTGCGAGATCGAGATCCATAGCCGCTGCCAGTGTTAGTTTTTGTCGCTACCCAGGCCCAGCGCCGCACCCAATCCCAGGGAGTGCGCCGCCTTCTTCAATGCTTCGCTGCAACCAAGCCACTCGACGTCCCGGTTTTCGGCCCGCAGGTCGCGAACGAACGCGGCGAGCAACTGCAATCCCGCCGTATCGACGCGGTCGACCGCGATGCCATCCATCTGCACGGTGCCGCTCTCATCCAGGCGCTCGGCCAGCTCGGTTTGCAAAGAGGTGATGGTGCGAATGGTCGGCGAGGTCAACACCAGCGCACTGCCGGGGGCGGCTGAAGGTGTTACAGACATGACGGATGCATCACAAATGACTCCGGGACGAATAATTCGAATTCGATAACCAGGCAGGGATGGGGCCTGGGAGAGTCATTCACCGCAAAAAAGGGGCGGCGGATGCAGCAAGCGCGTCCGTTCAATCCGGTACGAGCGGTACACGGATTCAACTGACACGCCACAAGCATATGCAGCTTCAGGACTACGTTACGTGAAACGGACGGCTAAAACGGACGCGGGATTGAGAGCTAGTTCAAATTCTGCGCGTGCCGCGGAACTGTGTGCAGCGCAGGTAGAAAGGCCGTTTAGGGAGGGTGCGGCGCAAGGTTCGCTGCGCTGCGAGCGATGTCAGTTTTGGTCGAGTCCCGACTCGATCGCGCGCATGGTGCGGCTCAGCTCTTCGCTGCTGGCCACGAGCTCGGTTGCCAGCTCAACAACCTTGCGGCGCTCAGTGCGGGAATAGCGGCGCAAGCGGGCATAGGCTTCCGCGCGTTGCAGCCGGAATCGTTCCATGAGAATGCCGACAACCGTACTCACGGTCTGGTCGCCTTCAATCGACGAGTGCATGCGCGTGGTTCTGTCAGTCAGCGTAGCGAGGGCCCGTGCTTGACTGGAAGCTGAGCAGATGGCTACGCCCAAGCCCAGGAAATCAAAAGGCGCGGCGAAATAGCCGCTGGCACCGGCGCCGATCGCCGCCTTGGCGGCGCGCAGCGACTGATCGCGCGACACGACAATAAATGCATTGTTGGCATCGGTCGCGGGAAAGTTGCCATCAACGACCAGCACCACCGTGTCCGGCACGTCCGCCTCGCCGGCCAGCGCCACGTTGAAACCCAGCGCTTTCAAACCCCCGATGAGATCGTTCCATGGGCCCGCCACGGGCACTTCGATGCGAACCGGTGGTAGGGGACGGGGCAGAGATGTCTGCTCTGCAGAAAGTTCAGCCGCTTTCAATTGAGTCGCCATATGCGCTGCGCCGCATCATGTACCGCGTGAGGCCCAAGCTTGCTCTTGCAACAATACACAAGCATTGTCCTGCGTGCCATGTTTGTATTCTTTTGCCAAAGCGATTGCACCGGATGATGGAGCGCGTTACGTTGTATCCGTGTAGATGCAGTGGGATGTGTGCACCTGTCAACAACGAACTATTTTGAATCGGACAAGAGCGCGGCCGCGAGTGCGGCGCTGGTGGAGCCACTGAAGGGACACGAAGATTTCGCGGCCGCCACAATTGTGGACTTCCGCGCTCAGGTCGCGGCGAAACTGGGCGCACAGCGTGTTTGGACCGACTCGGACAATGATTTCGAAGTCCGAACGAGCCAGTATGGATTGCCTTCCGGAGCGCTCTGGCACGTCCAGAACCGCGCGCCACTCTGTCTAGAATGCGGTGATGCAGCACATATCCGCGTGCAGATTCAACGCGCCGGATCCGGCCGCACCACAATTGACTCGCGCGCGCTCAGTGTTTCGGACACGAAGTCCTGCATCTCGCCGGCGCAGGCAACACTCGAATATGGAGCCGGCTTCCGCCATGTTGCGTGGCACGTTCGTACGGATGTGCTCGTGCGAAAGCTCGTAGCACTCACAGGGTTTCCTGTCACGCGCCCATTGGTATTTGAGCCGGTTGTCAATCGGGGAACACCCGAATCCGGCGCGTTCCTGGCCATCCTCAACAGCATCCTGGCCAACATCGACTACGTGCAGGCCGCGGCGCCGCTGCTGTTCATTGCGGAGTTGGAGCACGCCTTGATGATCAGCCTGCTGCAAACCTGTCCGCACTCGCTGACCAGCCTCCTGGAAAGCAGTGTGCCCTGCGCGGGCCCCTGGCAGGTTCGCCAGGTTGAAGAGTACATAGCAACGCACTGGAACGCGCCGTTCGACATCGAACAGATTGCCGCACTGACCGGCATGAGCGCGCGCAGCATCTATCGCGCCTTCAAACGCACGCGTGGCTACTCGCCGAAGGCGTTCGCGCGACAGCGGCGGTTGCAACAGGCCCGCCTGCTGCTGGAAGAAGATCCCCGCGACCAAAACGTCACGTCGGTGGCATTTGCCTGCGGCTTCACCGACGCGAGCCACTTCAGTCGCGAGTTCTCGAAGGCCTATGGAGAGTCGCCCTCGACGATCCTGGCGCGCAATCGCCGCGCGCTACCCTGATCATGTCCACCCAAGGTTGAGCAGTCCCGCCAGGGTGTAGAGCCCGAAACCCAACAATATCATTCCTGACACCCGGTTGATGGTGGCAAACACCGCCGGAGTCAGGCGGCCGCGCGCGGCTCCCGCTACTGCCGTCAACATCAACCACCACAGAGCGGACCCAGCAAACACGCCCGCGAGCATTGTGGCAACACCGCTGTAGCCGACAGCAGCCGCGCCCATCCCGGCGAAGGCGGCCGTAAACGACAGTATGGTCAGCGGATTGGCCAGTGTCAGCAGGAACGTTGAAAAGTAGGCGCCCGTCGCGCTACCTGCCGACGGGGTCGGGGCGGCGGACGAGCGGAACGTTTTCACCCCGAGGTACAGCAGGAATGCGCTCCCACCGGCAGTCATCCACACGCGGCCGCTGACGAGCCACGCCGAGAGGCTGGTCAGGGCGAATCCGCCCAGCGCTCCGTAGACAGCATCGGCCGTTGCCGCACCCAGCCCGCAAACCAACCCCGCGGCCCGCCCCTCCACAATGGAACGGCGGATACACAGGATTCCAATGGGACCGACCGGCGCGGCAATGGACAGGCCGAGCACCAGACTCTTGAACAAAAGATGCACGCTCATGACGCTCACTCATGCTGAATGGGAGCCGGACGACGAGCGGCCAGAAACAAAAAAGCCCCGTCGTACGCGGCGGGGCTTTGCGGTTTAATGCGTTGTCCTGTTTACATCAGGTTTGTAACAAGCACGGCCGTCGCCCCTGTTGAAAGGGTTGCTGCTGTTGGGACGTGGCTTGGAACAGGAAGCTCATGTGGGAAGCGTAGCGCAGGATCATGCTAATCTCAACTTTTCGCCCGCCTGCCAAGGAAAGACCGTGACAACACGCGCAAAGGTCATTGCTGTCGCATTGAGCATCCTGGCCATCCATTCCGCCACCGCGCAGCAGCCCGCTGCCGATCTGCCGAGTGACATCCCCGCCAAACTGAAACCCGCCGAAGAGAGCTTCGATTTCAGCAAGCGGGACGTCATGATCCCCATGCGGGACGGCGTGAAACTGCACACGGTCATCCTGCTTCCCAAAGGACTGACGCACGCACCGCTCCTGCTCACCCGCACACCGTACGGTGCCTCCAAGGCGGTCTCCCAGGCAGACAGCTCGCATGTGCAATCCGTGGTTCCGTGGGGTGACGACATAGTCATGATGTCCGGCTACATCCGTGTCTATCAGGATGTGCGCGGCAAGTACGGCTCCGAAGGCAACTACGTCATGAATCGTCCACTGCGTGGACCACTCAATAGCAGCGCGGTCGATCATTCAACCGATACCTACGACACCATCGACTGGCTGGTGAAGAACGTTCCGGAGAGCAATGGCCGCGTCGGCATCATCGGTACCTCCTATGGCGGGTTCCTGGTGCTGATGGCCCTGATCGATCCGCATCCCGCATTGAAAGCCGCGGTTCCCATCGCACCGATGGTGGATGTCTGGCGCGGCGACGACTGGTTCCACAATGGCGCGTTCCGGCAGATCTATGCCCTGGATTACACCTATGAACAGACGGCCACGCGCAAATCCGATGAAACCTTGTGGCGCAGCCGGTTCGACGACTATGACACCTTCCTCGATGCCGGCTCCGCAGGCGAAATCGGCCGGCGCTCCGGCACGGACCAACTGCCCTTCTGGCAGCGACTGACCCAACACCCCGCCTACGACAATTACTGGCAACAACAGGCGCTCGACCGCATTCTCGCCGGGCGCCCGCTCAACGTTCCCATACTGTATGTCCACGGCATGTGGGACCAGGAAGATATCTATGGCGCGCCTGCGGCCTACGCGGCGACCGAAGCGAAGGATGCGGGGAACGACCGCAACTTTCTCGTCATCGGACCCTGGCGCCATGGTGGCGGCAACGGCGACGGCAGTACGCTCGGCCCGCTGCAATTCGGACAGGACACCGGATTGTGGTTCCGCAAGACGGTGCTGCAGCCGTTCCTGGATCAATATCTGCAAGACGACGGCAAACCCGCGAACCTCCGCCCCGTGTTGGCATTCGAGACCGGGTCCAACACCTGGCGGCCGTATGACCGCTGGCCGCAAAGCTGCGAGTCCGGGTGCGCGGCTCCCCTGAAGCCGCTATATCTCGCCTCGGGCGGCGCATTGTCCTTCGAGCCCCCGGCGTCGAGCCGGCCGGTGTATGACGAGTATGTATCCGACCCCGCGAAGCCCGTCCCGTACCGCTTGCGACCCTTGCGGCCGGTGTACTGGCCCGATTCGACCTGGCGCAACTGGCTGGTCGATGACCAGCGCAATCTCTCCGACCGCACCGATGTGCTCGTATATACAACCCCCGTCCTGACATCCCCGGTGAGGATTGCCGGGCAACCCAAAGTTCACCTCAATGCCTCCACTACGGGTACCGATGCCGACTGGGTTGTAAAGCTCATTGACGTCTATCCCGACGAAGTTCCGCACCAGCCGGCGATGGGGGGCTACCAACTGATGGTGGGAGCCGACATCTTCCGGGGCCGCTACCGCACCAGCCTGGAACACCCCGCGCCAATCGCGGCCGGCAAAGTGCTCGAGTATCAGTTCGCTTTGCCCAATGCCGACCATGTGTTCCTGCCGGGACACCGGATCATGGTCGAGGTGCAATCATCGTGGTTCCCACTGTACGACCTGAACCCACAGACCTACGTCGACAACATCTTCTTTGCCAAGCCGAGCGACTATCGCAAAGCCACGCAACGCGTCTACTCCGGGAGCCACATCGACCTGCCAGTCACCCCTTATCCATAGAGTCCTGCTTCGCACCGCAGCTCGCCGTCCGCGACGAGCTTGTCGAGATGCGCCTGCAATGACATGGCTGCCCACTTGTAGAGGGATTTCGACACATCGTCGTATGCATACGGAAGCAGCGATTCAACCGTGGCACGGGCTCCCACCCGCGCCACCGCCTGACGCACCTTATCCTCACGCCGGAGCCGGTGGTCTATCAGCCGATTCAACTCACCGTACGGATCGCTGATCAGGTGGCCATGGCCGGGCGCCAGCAACTCGAGATCGACCTTCAGCAGGTTGCGCAATGAATCCACATAGGCGCGCATGTTGCCATCCGGTGGCCATATGACCACCGTGGATCCTTGCATGATGTGGTCACCGGTAAACAGCATCCTGGATGACAAATAGCACAGATGATTGGATGCGTGCCCCGGCGTATGAAGAGCCCGGATTGACACATCTACAGTCTCTACCACATCACCATCCAACAGAACGCGATCCACGCTCAACTGAAAGTCATGATCCGTGTGCGGCGGCCTCATGGCGGCCACGGGGGCGCCGCTCAGTTGTTTGAGCTTGGAGGCGCCCGGTGCGTGATCCATGTGAGTGTGAGTGCACAGAATCCAACGAATGGGAGCCGCGGCCGCACTGAGAATCGCCTGTATGTGGGACTCATCATCCGGACCCGGGTCAATCACAATCAACTCGCGGGCACCGACGAGATAGGTGTTCGTGCCGGGACCGGTCATGAGGCCCGCATTGGGCGCAATGATCCGTGTCACCGCAGCATCGAGTGCCTGCGGCACCCCAGGCACCAGCTCAAATGAGTCCTTCACGAAAGAGTATCCTGTGGCAATGAAACACTGCGTCCTGATGCTATTCCGCTGAGCCAGGCGTCGACCAGCGCCGTCGTTCTATCTTCATCGCCGCTCGCCAGCAGATCCATCAAGGCGCCGCGAAGCACGGCCAGGGCGAGCGCCCGCTCGTTGGCACCCGCCCGGGTACGCCGGCGTTGGGCTGTTTGATGATTAGCCAACAGCCCGAGCCAGCCTTCCACTGTCCGAAGCGCAAACTGCGCATAAGGCCCTTCCGGCTCCACAACTGAATGCGCGTAGGTCTCCAGCCATAGCGCGAGCATCGCGCGATGCTCCTTGGCGACGAGCCATTGCCAGACCCGGCGCACCACGTCAGCGAAATCATCCGGCCGGCCGGCCGGGCGTATGTCATTCAGGAATTCCAACTCCGCGGCGCGCGCGCGGGCCAACAGCGCCTGGACCAGGCCTTCCTTCGAGCCGAACAGAAACAACAACACGCGCGGACTGGAGCCGATCGCCTGCGCCAACGGCCGCAATGACAGTGTCATGAGCCCATGTTGCAGGACATAGGCATACGCCCGCTGCAGCAGCTCCTGCTTGCGCGCCGAATCCTCTCGACTTTGCCCCGTCATTGGTCTAGATTCACTGAAACAGTCGTTTCAGTCAAGGAGAAAGTGAATCATGGACCGGGTCCGAATCCGCACCTTGGGCCTACCGGGCGATCTCGGGTGGGTGGTGATGGCGCACGGCGAGATCTACGCCCGCGAGTTTGGTTGGGATACCAGCTTCGAAGCGTTGGTTGCCCGGATCGTGGCCGACTACGCAGCCCAACACGATCCTGAGCGCGAGCACGCCTGGATCGCCGAGCTCGATGGGCAGCGGGCGGGCTGTGTGTTTTGTGTGGCCGCCGATGAAAAGACCGCCCAGTTGCGCATCCTGCTGGTCGACCCCGCGGCGCGCGGCCATCGGCTGGGCGGCCAACTCGTGGACACCTGCATTTCATTCGCGCGCCAGGCGGGCTTCGAACGCATGAAACTCTGGACCAATCACCCTCTCGAGGCGGCCCGCCATCTCTATCTGGCACGAGGCTTTGAGCTCGTCTCCGAGGAACCGCACGAAAGCTTCGGCGTGTCGCTCCGGGGCCAGGTCTACGCTCTGACTCTATAGATTTGACAGCGCAGTCAATATTGGCCTGACCAGTCCTTTATATCCGGCCCAACCTGTGGTTTAGTAGCTATGTCAGCGCTAACATCTTCAGGGGGCTGCGGTGGCATTCGGGCGGCAGTATTCATTTCTTTTGTCTTTAATCGGGCTCACGGTGGCGGCACCCGGAGCGGGTGCGGCAAGCGCTATACATCCCGCGGACTGGCCCGCGCTGAAGAGCCCTATATCCGTACGGCCCGACCTGGAAACATCCGTTCAGCAGCTCGTGAAAAGCCTCTCCTTGGAAGAAAAGGTGGGGCAGCTCATCCAGGCCGACATAGGCTCCATCAAACCGGAGGATCTCGCCCAATATCCGCTCGGCTCGATTCTCGCCGGCGGTAACGCCGCCCCCGATGGCAACGTCCGGTCCGGCGCCGAGGCGTGGCTGAATCTGACGGAAGCGTTCTCCCAGGCGTCCAGGCGCAGACCCTCCCCTGCTCACCCGCCAATCCCGATCCTGTTCGGAATCGACGCCGTGCATGGACACGCCAAGATCCGCGGCGCCACCCTCTTTCCGCACAACATCGGTCTGGGCGCGGCCCACGATCCCGGTTTGATTGAGAAGATCGGCCGGGCAACCGCCGAGGAAGTGGCGGCGACCGGAATCGACTGGACTTTTGCGCCCACCGTGGCGGTGGTTCGCGATGTTCGCTGGGGCCGCTCCTACGAGAGTTATTCGGAAGACCCCGGGCTCGTGGCCGAGTATGCCCAGGCGATGGTCAATGGACTGCAGGGCAAAGCCGGCACCGCGGACTTCCTGACTGCCGCTCATACACTCGGTTCGGCAAAGCACTTTCTCGGTGACGGCGGCACCCTCGCCGGCCGCGATCAATTCGACAACCTGTCCGATGAGCACACGTTGCGTGACATACATGGCGCAGGTTTTGTCGGCGCGCTGTCGGCCGGCGACCTGATCGTCATGGCCTCCTACAACGGCTGGCACGGCACCAAGATGCATGCCAACCCGCAGTTGCTGACAGATGTGCTGAAGCGGCGCTGGAGCTTCCCGGGCTTTGTGGTCGGCGACTGGAACGCCCATGAGGAGATTCCCGGCTGCACGAAATGGTCGTGCCCCGCGTTTCTCAGCGCCGGCGGCGATATGTACATGGCGCCGGATAGTTGGAAACAACTCTATGCCAACCTGCTCAAACAGGTCGGTTCGGGCGAGATTTCCCAGGCGCGCGTGGATGATGCGGTGACCCGGATTCTGCGGGTGAAGATGCTGGCCGGGCTGTTCAACGCGCAGTCGCCGAAGCAGCGGGTGAGCGTCGCCCGGCTTGCCGCGCCGGGCTCGGCCGCGCACCGTGCGCTCGCGCGGCAGGCGGTGCGTGAGTCTCTCGTACTGTTGAAAAACAACAGGCACGTCCTGCCACTCGACCCGCATTCCAACATTCTGGTCGCCGGCGCCGGAGCCAACGACATCGGCATGCAAAGCGGCGGTTGGACCGTGGACTGGCAGGGCAACCACAACACCAACGCCGATTTTCCGGGCGGCACATCCATACTCGCGGGAATCGCGGCCGCGGTGCAGGCCGGCGGCGGCAAAGTCGTCACGCGCCTCGAGGACCGGCCGGCGGCGGCGATTGTTGTGTATGGAGAGAAACCCTACGCCGAGTTCCAGGGCGATCGGGAAACCCTGGAATTGCCGGCCGGCGACGGTCATCTGGAGCTGTTGAAACGCTTGCGCGCGGCGCACATCCCGGTCATCAGCCTGTTTATTTCGGGCCGTCCCCTGTGGACCAATCGCGAGATCAATTTGTCCGATGCCTTCGTCGCCGTGTGGCTGCCGGGATCGGAGGGCGGTGGGATTGCGGACCTCCTGTTCACCCCCGGCAAGGGAGCAACCGCCTACGACTTCACCGGCCGCCTGAGCTTTTCCTGGCCGGCCACCGCGATGCCCGTGACCTTTTCGGGCAACGAGGTGAAAGGCGCCCAATTTGCCCGCGGATTTGGCCTCACACTGGCACAGAGCCCGGAGCTCGGCGAGCTGCCCGAAAATCCCGAGGTCGCGGCGGCCTTCGCCGATCGCGACAGCCTGTTCAGTGCCGGACATGTGACAGCGCCGTGGTCGATTTACGTCTCCGATCCCTCCGCTGAGGTCCGCTTGACGATGCAGTCCCAGGTATCTCCAGCGGGCGCTGTCACCGCACGCTTGGCTGACCAGAGCGTTCAGGCCGTCTGGTCCGGACAGGGGCCGGGCATCTTCCGCATCGGCGGTCGTGCCACGAATCTGGTGCAGGCGGTAGCGGATAATCAGGTGCTCAAACTCCACTACCGCGTGGAGCAGTCACCCCGGCAAGCCGTGATCCTGAGCCTGCGGTGCGAGCCTGCCGAACGCTGTGGGTTGGCGACAGGTTCCGGCCTGGACCTCACGGCCGCGTTCCGCGGTACCGCCAACGGCGACTGGCAGACCCTGAGTCTACCCCTGGGCTGCCTGAAAAAACTGGGCGCGGCGCTGGCTGCGGTCACCGCGCCCTTCGCGATCGAAACCGCCGGACCGTTTGCTGTGCGCTTCGATGACATCCGGATTGCGCGCCAGCCGGGCGCCACCTCGTGTCCGCCCAACACCTGACCCGCCCCTTGCGGTACTCTTGGGTTTACGAATGACCAAGCCGCAGCAACCCGCAACGCTCGAGGACGTCGCCGCCCTCGCGGAAGTGTCCGCGAAAACCGTCTCGCGAGTGGTCAACGCCGAACCAACGGTCAGCGAAAAAACGCGTGCGCGCGTTCTGCGCGCCATCGAGCTGCTCGACTACAAACCCAACTTGAACGCCCGCATGTTGGCAGGCGAGCGCTCCTATCTGATCGGGCTGTTTTACGACAAGCCGGGTGCGTACCTGACCGACTTCTACGCGGGAGCGGCCGACCGCTGCCGCGAGTCCGGTTACCACCTGATGATGGAGTCCTGCGATCGGGACAGCCCGCAGTTCACTCGACAGGTTTCAACGCTGTTGCGGCAGATGCGGCTCGACGGCGTGATCCTGCTGCCACCCTTGAGCGATGACGCGCTCATTGCCAACACCTTGCGCGATGCCTCGATCCCGGCCGTGCGGATTGCGCCTCGCGAGCGAGGCCAGGACTCCCCATCCATCGGTATTGATGATTACCTGGCTGCGCGCCGGCTCACGGCGCATCTGATCGGCCTGGGGCACGAACGTATCGGCTTCATTCTGGGTAAGCCGGGGCACGGTGCCACGGAAGAGCGCTACCGCGGTTTCACGGATGAGATGCGGGCAAACAACTTGTCCATCGATACCGCGATCATTGAAACCGGCAACTTCATATTCCCGGACGGTGTCGCCTGCGCGGAGAAGCTGCTGCAGGCCGCGAAGCCGCCCACCGCCATCTTTGCAAGCAACGATGACATGGCGGCCGCCGTCATCTCGGTGGCCCACAAGCTGGGCATGGAATTGCCGACCCAATTGTCCGTAGTTGGATTCGACGATGCGCCGGTCGCCACCATGATCTGGCCATTGCTGACCACAGTACGCCAGCCGGTCACCAGCATGGCGCGCGCGGCCGCGGGGCTGATCATCGAAAACTCGCCCCGCCGCAACGGCTGGCCCGATCCGATTCCCCACAGCACACTGGACTTCGAGCTCATAGTGCGCGATTCGGCCTCTGCAGCGAAGTGAGTCTCAACACCCCCGAAAATCCCCAGGCCGATCAGATGGCCGACGAATCCATGGTCCGTACCCTGGATGCCCAGGCGCGCGCCATCTGGCCACAGGAAGTGCAACTCATTGATCGCTACGACCTGCCGCCCAACCTCCGCATCCTGGATGCCGGCAGCGGTACCGGCGAGGGGGCATCGCGTCTTGCGGACCATTTTCCGCGCTCGCGCGTGTTGGGGGTTGATGTGCTCGAGGAAAACCTGACGCGCGCCCGCGAGCGATTCGCGGCCCTGGCACCCCGACTGAGCTTCGAGCAACTCAGCGTCTACGATCTGCAGCTCCCCGCTCAATCGTTCGATCTGACTGTGTGCCGCCACGTGCTGCATACCGTCCCACATCCCGAGCAGGCGGTCGCTGAGCTGGTGCGTGTCACACGCTCCGGTGGCTACCTGCACCTGCTCGCTGAAGACTATTCCATGATCCATTTCGAGCAACACGCCGCGGCGCTCGACGGCTTCTGGCAGGCGGTGGCCAACAAGTTCACGGCCACCTCCGGAATCGACATGCGCTCCGGGCGGAACGTGTTTGGCATGCTGGCCGCGGCCGGGTTGGACAACATCGCGGTCAACTATGTCATCGTCGACACCGTGCGCGTGCCGCGGCCTGTTTTCGCCGCCATCCTGGAAGCCTGGCGCGATGGCTTCGCGGGGCCGTGCGCCGAGGTCACAGGAATTGCGCTCGACGAGGTCGTGGGCTACTTCGAAAACATGATTGAGCAAGTCCACGATCCGCGACGCTACGTAGTATGGATGGTGCCGATCGTCAGCGCGCGAGTCCCGTGATGTAGACTCCTCAGGTTACGCGGAAGCGAGACCGAGGGAGACGCGAAATGAAGTTGCTCTGGACTGGCTGCGCAATACTGCTGTGCGCAAGCTCATCCGTAATTGCCGACCAAGCGCCCGCTGATCCGTCCTATGTCCAGTGGCTCGAGCAACGCTCCATGCTCCATCAAGCGGAAGCATTGGCGCAGCACTTCGCCGGCAACTCCGCGCAATGGCAGCACCCGTACGGTGTGCCACAACCCCGGGCCGCATCAGCGAAGGCCTCCGTTTGGTTTACTGCCTATCCCGCGTCTACGGTCGCCGCGACTCCGGGCGCCTCCGTACTGACCACTCTCGCGGATGAGCGCCTGTGGAGCGCGTTCCAATCGATTGGTATCCAGGCCATCCACACTGGCCCCATGAAACGCTCCGGCGGAATCAACGGCAAAGAGTACACACCCTCCGTCGACGGCAACTTCGACCGCATCAGCTTCGACATTGACCCCGACTTCGGCACCGAGGATCAGTACAAGGGGATGGTGCAAAGCGCACGCTCCCATGGTGCTGTTGTAATCGGCGATGTCATCCCGGGACACACGGGCAAGGGCGCTGACTTCCTGCTCGCCGAGCGAGCCGTCGGTGACTATCCCGGCATCTACCACATGGTGCAGATCCCTTCCGCAGACTGGGGATTGCTGCCGCCGGTGGCCGCCGGACACAACTCCGTCAACTTGAGTCCGGCCATTGTCGATGCCTTGCAGGCCAAACACTACATAGTGGGCATGCTGTCCTCGAAGATCTTCTATGCACCGGGCGTCAAGGACTCGGATTGGAGCGCGACCGATGTTGTAAAGGGTGCCGACGGCGTGAGCCGGCGTTGGGTGTATCTCCATTACTTCAAGGAGGGGCAACCCACCTTGAACTGGCTCGACCCGACATTCGCGGCCGAGCGTCTCGTCATTGGCGATGCCATTCACGAGCTGACCGTACTGGGGGATGGCGGCGTTCGTCTCGACGCCAACGGCCTGCTGGGGATCGAGCGGTATGCGAACAGCAACAAAGTCTGGTCGGAGGGCCATCCGCTGTCGGATACGGCGAACCAACTCATTGCCGACATGGTCCGCAAGATGGGTGGCTTCACGTTCCAGGAGCTGGCGCTCGCGTTCGACAAAGTGCACGAGATGTCCAACGGCGGTGCCGACCTCACCTATGACTTCGTCACCCGCCCTGCGTATGAACATGCGCTTCTGACCGGGGATGCGGAGTTTCTGCGGCTGATATTCCAGCTCATGCGCAAGAATCAGATCGACTCGGGTGGTTTGATTCATGCGCTGCAGAACCACGATGAGCTGACCATGGGCCTGTCCCAGTTCACGGGTGCGCACGAGAACGATCGCTATACGTTCCGTGGACACGAGGTCACGGGAAAGCAGTTGCGCGAGACGGTCCATGAGGACATGTACAGCCGGCTCATTGGCCCGGGCGCGCCCTATAACCTCAAGTTTGGTGACGGCGTCGCCAGCACCACGGCGACGGTCATCACGGCCGCGCTCGGCATAAAGAACATCTCGAAGCTGTCGGCTGCCGACATCGAGAAGATCAAGCACGCACACCTGCTGCTCGCGTTCTACAACGCATTCCAACCAGGGGTGTTTGCCCTGTCGGGTTGGGATCTCGTGGGTGCGCTGACGCTGCCGAGCGCCGTTGTGAAAGACCGGCTCGCCGACGGCGACACCCGCTGGATCAACCGCGGCGCCTACGATCTCATCGGTTCCAACCCCAAGGCGAAGACTTCCGCCGCCGGCCTGCCGGTCACCGTCGCCCTGTACGGCCCCCTGCCCAAGCAGCTCAAAAACCCGGACTCGTTCGCATCGCGGCTGGCGCAGATGTTGAAAGTGCGTGCCGGCCTGCGTCTATATGCCGGCCGCCTGGTCGATGCACCCGCGGTCCGGGCAAAAGGGCTGATTGTGCTGGTGCATCAGTTGCCCGACACCCCGGACCTCGAAGTCACTGCCATCAACTTCGCCTCAACACCGGTTGATGAGACGATTGTCATTCAGGGCGCGACACAGAACTCCGCCGTAACCGACGTGTTGAACACGCGGGCACCGCAACTGATGGTAGGGGCCGGCGGGACGCTGCAGGTGACCCTGGGCGGGTATGAGGGCAAGGCGTTTCGGGTCAAAGGGTTGCCCTGACCACACTCAATCCCAACTGCTCATAGGGCGCCAGCGCCTCGTCCGCAATTCCGGGCTCCACAATCATCCCCGCCACCTCTGTGGTGGGGACGATTACGTACGGCGATGCGGCGTTGAGCTTCTCCGCCGAAATCAACACATGGGTCTCGGCCGCGCTGCCAATCAACGCGCGCTTGACATGAGCCTCCTCGAGATCGCCCGTGCTGAGCCCTGCCTGCGGATGAATCCCGGTCACCCCGATAAAACAGATATCCGCATGAATACGCGCGATCGCCTCGATCGCCGCGGCGCCCACCGCCACCACCGAGTGCTTGAACAACCTGCCGCCAATCAGCACCACCTCAATCAACGGATGGTCCACCAATGCCACCGCGATCGTGGGGCTGTGAGTCACGATGGTGAGCTTCAGGTCGGTGGGCAGGTGCTTCGCCAACTGCAATGTCGAGGTGCCGCCGTCGAGAATCACAACCTGCCCGGCCTTGACCAACTTCGTGGCCGCGCGGCCGATCGCGACCTTGCCATCCGGAGCGAGCTGCTGGCGGGCGGCGAAATCCCCGACGGCGGGCGATGCCGGCAAGGCCCCGCCGTGTACTCGTTGCAGCCGTCCCTCCGCGGCCAGCTCCCGCAGGTCGCGGCGGATGGTGTCCTCGGACAGCCCGAGCTCCTGACTCACTGATTTCGCAACGATTTGCCCGGTTTTACGCAGTAATTCGAGCAGGTACTCCTTGCGCTGGCGGGTGAGCATGGGATCAGTTTGCACGAATTTTCTTGACCCTGCACGTTTCTGCACGATACGCTGATCTCCTCCTGAAGCTGCCGGAACGCCCGCAATGTCACTCAATCCCGCCGTCGAAGTACTCAAAACCGAAGTGCTGTCGAACAACTGGTATGTGCTGCGGAAGGTAACCTTCCGCCTGCGGAAACGCGACGGCACCTGGGAAACCCACAGCCGCGAGGCCTACGATCGCGGCAACGGCGCAACCATCCTTCCCTACAACCTGGGACGCCGTACGGTCATCCTCACCCGCCAGTTCCGCCTGCCGACTTTCGTCAACGGCAACGAATCCGGCATGTTGATCGAAACCTGCGCGGGCCTGCTCGACAAGGAGAACCCCGCCGAGTGCATCGTCAGGGAGCTGCGCGAGGAAACCGGCTTCGCCATTCAAAACGTGCAGAAGGTGATGGAAGCCTACATGTCACCGGGTTCGGTGACCGAAATCGTCTACTTCTTCATCTGCGAATACACGCAGGCCCAGAAACTGACATCGGGCGGTGGCGTCGAGGAGGAGGACATTGAGGTGCTGGAGCTCGGCATCGATGCCGCCCACGAAAAAATCGCCAGCGGCGAAATCTGCGACGGCAAGACGATCATGTTGCTGCAGTACGCCAAACTGCGGCTTTTCAATGCGGCGGCCTCTGCGCCACAAACTGAAGCTCTGGCGCAACAGCAATAGCCGGAACTTGAATTGCTCCATGTTAAGACACACTGTCGCTTCGGAACAACGATATGGTCGGTTGGTCACTATAAATTAGCCCGTAAGCGCTGATTTGCCCCATCCGGTCGCGTGTTGCGAATCCGTAACAACACTTGTCCCCCGGCCCGGTTCGCATTACATTTCCCGCCTCAGCACGGCCGTGGCGTCGATGCGACGCGTGGCTTTTTAATCCAATCCGAGGGGAAATCTATGTACAGGCCAGTGTCAGGCAACCAGGCACGCATCAGCGTCGCGGCAGCAGTGGCCGGCATCCTTTGCAGCGTCGGCGCGCCGGTTCACGCGCAGGAAACCGCCGAGGCACCCGCTTCCAACGATGCCCTGGCAGAGGTGGTCGTGACCGCCAACGCCAGCTCAGGCATCAAGAAGATCGATGCCAGTTACAACATCGTGTCCGTGAGTCTCGACCAGATCAAACAGGCGAATCCGCAGAGCACGGCCGAAGTGTTCAAACTCTCGCCCGGCGTCTGGCCGGAATCCTCCGGCGGTCAGACCGGCGCCAACATCGACATCGCGGGCTTTCCCAACGGCGGCGGCGACTCCCCCTATTTCACGACCATGATCCAGGGTTCCCCGCTGTACGGAACCGCCAGCCTCTCATTCATGGACTCGAGCTCCCTCGTGCGTATCGACGACACCATTGAGCGTGTCGAAGTCGTGCAGGGTGGTACGAGCGCCATCTTCTCGTCAGGCCAGCCTGGCGCCAGCGCCAACTTCATCCTGCGGACCGGCTCCGACAAGCCCTCCGGATCGGTTGCGGCCACCTACGGTTTCGAGGGTATGGAGCGCGTCGATGCGTTCTACAGCGGCAAGATCGCCGATAACTGGTACGGCAGCGTCGGCGGTTTCTACCGCTCATCGGACGGTGTGCGCGACCCGCAATATACCTCCGACCTCGGCGGCCAGTTCACGGCCACTTTGAAGCACACGATGGACAACGGGTCGATCATGTTCTGGTACCGGCTCCTGAACGACAAGAACTATTGGGTGGCCGACCTTCCGTACTCTGTCAGCGGCGACACGGTGTCGACCTATCCAGGATTCGATCAGCTCAACTCCACTTACAACAGCAAGCAACTGCAGAACTTCCAGGTACCGAACCCGCGCGGCGGCGGCTTCCGCAACAACGACATCAGTGACGGCCGCGGCGCGCAGCTCAACTTCGGCGGTTCCGAGCTGAAGATGAAGTTCGACAACGGCATTTCCATCATCAACAACTTCGGGGTCATGGGCGGGTACCTGAATACCCATGCGCTGGTCAACAACAGCAATCCGTCGACCCTGGGCAATTACATCGACACCAGTGGCGACTTCACGCTGCCCGGGGTATTGAGCCGGTCCGCGATCGTGGCGACGTACCAGAATGGCATCCCGGTGCCCCTCAGCCAGAGCGTCGTAACCCAGCAGGTCTGGTACATCGAGAAGAAGCTCTTCAACATCAGCGACGAGTTCCGCGTCGCTTACGATCTCGGCTACGGCAACACGCTGACCGGCGGCATCTACGGCGCGTTTTACACAACCAACGACGCCTGGTCATTAGGCTCGAATGCGCTCATCACTAACCAGCCGAATGCAAGCCCGATCATTCTACAGGGCGTCGGCACCGACGGCGGTCTCTACAACGTGACCAATTCGCAAGGCATGGTGAGCTCGAACGGCGGCTACAACATCCTGGAGCAGGGACGCGCCAACAATCTCGCCTTCTACCTGTCGGACTCCTGGAAGATCGATCGGTGGCTGCTCGATGCCTCGGCCCGTGTGGAGCACATCAACCTGTGGCAACAGACGAGCAACCTCAGGGACCGGCAACTGGGCACCCAGTACGACCTGTGGGACACCCACGTCAGTCTGCCCGATGGAACCTACACCGAACGCGACGAACACAACACCGTCCCGACGTTCTCGGTGGGCGCGAACTATGAGCTCGCGGACAACATGAGCGCCTACGTACGCGTCAACAACGGTGTACTGTTCGACAATTTCGATGACGTCCGTTGCAATTATGTCAATGGAGGGGGTGGCTGCAGCACCAAGAAGCCATTGACCCACGTGCGCAACTACGAGATCGGGTACAAGCTGCAGAACCAGTTCGTATTCATTGACGCATCGGTCTACGACAAGGAATTCAAGGGCATTCAGCACATTCCCGTGGACATCCAGAGCAGACCTATCGGCCCTTCCACTTCGTACGGCTCGATATCCAAGGGCGTGCGTTTTATCGGCAGTGTCAACCCGTTGGCGGCAATGGACAGCCAACCGCTCAAGTCGTTCAAGGTCACAGTCAATGCCAACTGGGAGAATGCCCACTACAAGGACTTCCCCGGTTGCTTCATCTACAAGGACATCAACCAGGTCACGCAATGCGGCACCATCAACGGTGTACAGCTCACGCGCCTGCCCAAGTTCCAGGTTCGGGTGACACCGGAAGACACGCAGGAGTTCGCCTGGGGCACGATCACCGAGTACGTGACGTACGAGCACATTGGCCAGCACTACCAGGATGAGACGGGACTGAACCCGCTGGGCACTTACTATTCTCTGGGCGCGGGCGCCGTGGCCAACTATGGCGAGAACTGGGAGTTCCGCGTTGCCGGTTCGAACCTGACCAACCAGATTGGTCTCACCGAGGGCAATGCGCGCGTGGGTGGCAACGCCGTGGTGAACGGAGTCGGTTTCGGCCGTTCGATCCTCGGCCGCGAGGTCAACATCCAGCTCAAGTACAAGTGGTAAGTTAGACGATGGCGGTGGCTCTCCCCTCACCCGCAAAGGGTGAGGGGAGACTCATTTTGCGGGGACTGCGTCGAATGCCACAGTGAGCCGTGGCTGCTCTCTGTGAAAAGGCACGGTCCCATGCCAGAAATACGACGGGAACAACACCAGTAACCCCACTTCGGGGCGCACCGAATGCTCGGTACCGAGCGCCGGCGTCGTGAGGACTCCCGGCGCACCGAATGTCAGAATGCCTTCCGTGCCCGGCATGCTGTCCGGCAACTGAATATAACAAGCCGACGAGATCCAGCCCCGCGGGTGCACGTGCGTCGTGTGGTAACCGCCGGAATGCAACCGCACCGACCAACTGCCGTTGAAACGCGCGGCTCCCCGATTCCGCCGCCGCAGGGGATCCGCCCCCTGACCGATGTGCTCCCGGTAACGCGCAATGGGTGCGGCAAAACTCCGAAACAGCGCCTGAATGACCGGGTCCTGGCTGCGTGACAGATCCTGGGTCGTTTCCGTACCCTGGCGCAGGGATTGATACAGGGGCCGATGGCCGTGCGGACTATGAATGGCCGCCAGTCTGGCTGTCAGCTCCGTGAGGAAGCTGTTGAGATCCGGCCACCCCGCCGGCACCTCGAGATAGCTCGACCACACCATTGTCCGGTAGTCACAGAACAACTCATAACGGAGGTCGTGCAACAGCCGCAATGCCGTCGCCTGGATGGCAATGAGGTACTGGTCGTCAGGCGCTGCCTCGATCAGGCTGACAGATTCGGTCAGCGCCCTGGCGCCGTCACCCACACCCAGGCAGGCAGCGCACAGGAGCTTGCGGGCGGTTGGATTGGCGGGTAGCGCCTCGAGAGCGCGCTCCGCGAACTTCAAGGCAGCGGCCGGCTCGATCTCCAGGGCTGCCAGGCCGGCCCGGATCAGCAGGTTGGGATGCGACTGGGGTCGTGCGGCACGTTCACTCAAGTATGTCAGAGCCGCGCGCGCATCGCCTGCTTCCTGCAACAGAGCGGCCTTCGTAGCCCATAGCGCATCGTCCTGACTATACCTGGCGAGCGCCTCATCGAGAGGGCGCGTGGCTTCAACGATGTTGCCGGTTCGCATCCAGATCAGTTGCGCCAGCCTGTCATGGGCCTCTGCGCGGTGCGGCTCCAACCTGACACATTCACGCAATGCTTGCTCTGCTTCGTCAAACCGCTCCAGGTCGATGAGACTCCGTGCATGTGTGTAGTACAGCGCCGCCGTGGGTAGAACACGAGTCAACGTTTGCCTCGCGACCTGCTCCCCTTCCGCGGGCTGTTGAGCCGCATTCAACGCCAGGGCGAGCGTGTAGCTCGCAATTGGGTCATCGGACGTCCGTGCCATGAGGCGCCGGGCGTGCGCCAACGCATCGATTTGCCGACCCAGAGCGGCATATGCCGCAACGAGCAGCTCCGCCAGGCTCATGTCGGCTTTGCCACTGTTGATCCAAAGTGTTGCGACGTCGAGAGCCGCCGCCGGCTGCCCCCCGTCTAGATAGTGGCGCGCCAGAAGAAAAGCCGCCCGGGGCGAGCCTCGCACGGCACGCTGCAAAAGCGGCACGGCCTCGGCGCCGCGACCCGTCATGAGCAAAAGCTCAGCGAGGGTGGTCAAAGTAGGAGGCCACGCGGCATCGATTTCCAAAGCACGGCGTAGCAGCGCCTCGGCCTCCGTGACATTGCCCAATATCTGCTTGGTTCCGGCCAGCAACCGCAACCCTTCCACATGATTCGGGTTGGCGGCGACGAAGGATTCCAGTTGCGCGTGAGCGGCGGCGTACTGCCCGGATTGCAGTAGCTCGCTGATACGGCGCAAGGTCTCGATCATCGCAAATCCCTCGAATTCGCTGCAGTCTGCGGGGCAGCCAATATAGTATGGCGTCCCGCGGCTGACCGGCACAGGTGGCATCCTCCGTGCGTCCGTTGCTCGAACTGTTGCGAACCGAACTACCGATTGTTCAGGCACCCATGGCCGGCACATCCTCGCCCGCCTTGGCGGCCGCGGTGGCGAATGCCGGGGCCCTGGGTTCCATTGGGGTCGGCGCAGTCAACGCGGCCGGCGCCGAAAAGATGATTGCCGAGGTGCGTGCGCGGAGCACCCGTTCCCTGAATGTCAATGTGTTCTGCCACCAGCCGGCGGTCAGTGACCCCGAGCGTGAGGCCGCGTGGATCGAGCGCCTGCGTCCCGAGTTCCAACGATTGGGAAGCCAGCCGCCCCGCGAGCTGACACAGATCTACTCGAGCTTCCTCGCGGATCGGCCTCTGTTGGAAATGCTGCTGGCGGCAAAGCCCGAGGTAGTCAGCTTTCACTTTGGAGTGCCTCCCGAGCGCACCGTGCGTGCGTTTCGCGAGGCCGGCATCGTAACGCTCGCATCGGCCACCAACCTCGAGGAAGCGCGCATGGGCGTGCGCGCGGGAGTGGACGCCATCGTTGCCCAAGGCTTCGAGGCGGGAGGGCATCGTGGAGTGTTTGATCCGAATGCGCCCGATGACAGGTTGGGCACCTTTGCATTGACACGCCTGCTCGTACGGAAGCTCGAGGTCCCGGTGATCGCGGCGGGTGCCATCATGGACGGCGCCGCAATTGCGGCGGTATTGCGACTCGGAGCCAGCGCCGTGCAGATGGGTACGGCTTTCATCGGTTGCCCGGAGTCCGATGCCGATGCGGGATTCCGTGCCGCCCTGGCCAGCGACGCGGCCTTTCATACAACCATGACACGTGTCATATCCGGCCGCCCGGCGCGCTGCCTGGCCAATAAATTCACGGCGTGGGGCCGCGAGGTCGAGGCCGCGGCAGTCCCCGACTATCCAATAGCGTATGACGCGGGAAAGGCACTGAATGCAGCCGGCAAGCGCGCGAACGAAGCCGGGTTTGGTGCGCAATGGGCCGGCCAGGGAGCCCCGCTGGCCCGCTTCCTCCCTGCCGCGCAACTCATTCGGACCTTGATCGAGGAGATGTAGGCAAGCCCGGGCGTAGCGGCGCCCTGTGGCCAAGCCGCAGCCTCAGCCGCTGTGAAACCAACAATCGCCTGAACATAACTCGCACGAAAATGCGGCGCACGCCACAGGTCCGACGCGTTGCCATGCAACAACACGGCCGCCTGTTGCGCTGCAGAGTTCCAACTTGCGACAGCGCGGGCATACTCAATTTTCGCGGTGTTGAATGAATTTGTCGGAGGATGCGTGGCCACCGCGAGTCAGGCGCCCGACCCGGGTAACACGGGGTCGGGCGCCAGTATCCCCACCCTCACAGCACGCGCAGATTCTGTGTTTGTTCGCGTAGCTGTCGCAGGAACTTGGAGAGCTCTTCCTGGCGCTCCGGCACCCGCGCCTTGCCGGCCGGCGACAGCACCCGAGCCGGCACCTTGGCCAGATTCGACTCCAGCATGGGAACGACCTCCGGACCGGTCGGATTGCCGCCCTTCGGATCGACCAGGCCGAAGATGCGAGCCACGCCCACTGCTCCCAGCCAATCGAGCGCATCGGCATCGTGCAGGTAAAGCGCTTCGTGGCCCACGGGATTGCGGTCGTACATATGCGTGCGGACCGCACCCCTGACCGCATCCAGTTTCTTCATTGGAAAGCCGGTGTTCTTTAATATGGTGCCGACCAGCTCAGCGGCCTGATCGGCGTGATCGACACCGGTTTTCTCCCAGGGTTCGAACGCCGCCATGTCGTGCAAGTACGCAGCCGCATACAGGACATCATCGTCGAGCGCGACGTGGTCCGCTGCCGCCAGCTCGCGAGCCAACGCGTAATCACGCTGGCAATGGGAGTACCCCCACGCTGGGTTGTGGAAATGGTCCTGGGCGAATTTGCTCACCACCGTCCGCCAGCCCTGGGCATCGCCAGCCGCGGAACCCGCGGGCTCGTCAGCCGCAAGGGCCGCTCCCGAGAGGATGGCCGCAACGAGCCACAGTCCGGGCAATCCTCGTTTCAAAACAGACATGTCCGCTCCTGAGTTGATCGTGCCCCGCGGATATTAACGCCCTGGGCTTCGCGCTGAAACATCCAACTGAATAATTCGCGCCCGAAAATATTCAGATGGATGGATCGCCACTTGCGTAGTTGGTTCACATGTCTCTCGCCGACGCTGTAGCAATCGATGCTGCATACACCGAGTCACCGGCGCAGCAATTCGCCCGACGGGGATTTGTCACCATCGAGTCCCTGACGACGGCCGCGGACATCGCCCGAATCCGCTTGCTGTTGGATCCGCTGTTCGACCGGTTCGACTCGCTCGGCGAACGGGCGGTGGATATTGCCGGACCGCGGGCGCCGGGCGCCGCCCTGCGTTCACCGGAAATCAATGAGGCGGTAAAGTTGGTCCCGGAGCTGACAGACACGCTCGCCTATGCACGCTGCCGGCAGTTCGCCCGCCAGTTCCTCGGCGTTCCGGTCGGATACATGTTCGATCACGCGATTTACAAACTGCCACATAACAACGCCTCGACCGCGTGGCATCAGGACGAAGCGTACTCAGCACGCCCCATCCCGCTGCGGTCGGTCCATTTCTGGATTCCTCTCCAGGACGCCACCTTGGATAACGGCTGTATGTGGTTTATTCCCGGCTCGAATCTCGGCGGCGTGCGTTCCCACCACGTCGCCGCCATCAGGACGACTGGCACTGATTACAAACCCGCCGGGGCCACCATTACAACCCAGGATGTAGATCCGACCAGGGCCGTTCCCTGCCCACTACCCATTGGCAGTGCCACCGCGCACCATCCGCTGACTTTGCATTACACCGGACCGAATCAGACGGACCACTGGCGCCGCGCATGGATACTGCACTTCGGTGCATACGGCCGGGCCCGTTTCCTGCTGCATCCGAAAATGATTGGCGCGCAAATCTCCGCATTGCTGCGGGCCTTTTAAGCTCGCGGTGGATGTTCGTATTTTTTGCGCACGGCGGCGAAGGCGTCGCTAACTTGTTGCATCATCCCTTCGCGCTCTAGTATTCGAGCGAGCGACGCGCGGCGATAACGCCAGCTCACCCAGATATCGTCAGGCCAATCCTCACTGCGGGCGCGCTCCGCGGCAGCCGCATAATATTTAAAGGACGCGATCAGATAGTCACGCCTTACCGGCGCTGACGTCTGCGAGACGGCAGCCGCTGCTTCGCGTTCGGCAAGACGTGCCAGTGAGTGCGGCTCATCCGCTTTCGCCCCGCGTTCGTACCACGTCCAGGCGTGCGGCAGATCGCCACGCATTTCATACAGGTGTCCGAGCTGAAACCCGGCGAAAGTAACACCCTCCGCCCAGGCTCGTTCTAAGAGAGTAACAGCACGGCCAAAATTGCCAGCCGCGCCCTCTCCTTTCACCAGAAGCATAGCCAAGTCAATGCGAGCGGCTCGATACTTGCCGTCGATTGCACGTTCGAATGCGCGCCGGGCAGCCGGCTGATCGCCGGTGGCCAGCAATGCGCGCCCGTGCTCATAGACCCACCGCGGCTCCCCCACCATGCTTTGGTGTTCCGTGCCACACGCCTGGCTGGCGATATCACCCACGATCTGTTCGGATGCAACACCCGGGGCCCGTCTGTCTGGATCATAGGGTGCGCCGGCGGTCTCGTCGCACTTCGAATGGTCACCAATCCAGGGCCGTGCGTTTGTCGGGGTGAGCAATCCGAGAGCAAATCGTTGCTTGGGATCCAACGACTCGAACTGCGCGGCTTCGATCCAGCGCATCTGCTGCGCAATCGGGGTCACGCGCGCATCCCAAATGCGCGCCACACCATCATCAGAGGCCGTCACGATTCGATCGCCATCGGCCGAGAATGCGGCACTCTCCACCTGGTCGGGGTGTCGCAGCACCAATAATTGCTCGCCGGTGACAGCGCTCCAGACCCGCGCCGTCTTATCGGCCGACGCAGTGGCAATCTTCAGACCATCCCGGGACATCGAGACATCCGGGACCTGGTCCGAATGTCCATACAGCGTCAGGACTTCCCGACCGGTGGCCACGTCCCACACTCGCGCAGTCTTATCGTCGGAGGCGGTAAGGATCCGCGTTCCGTCGGGCGAGAACTCCGCTCGTTCCACTACGTCGGCATGACCGCTGAAGACAGCTAACTGCTGCCCTGTGAATGCATCCCAGATGCGGGCTGTTTTATCGTTCGACGAAGTAACGATCCGCCGGCCGTCCGCGGAAAAGAAGGCATTCTCCACCGGGCCACCATGACCTTCCAGGATACGAACCAGATGACCGGTGGCAACATTTCAAATGCGCGCTGTTTTGTCCAACCCCGCTGTGACCACGCGTTGGCCATCGGGCGAAAACGCGGCGGAGAACACCGCTTCGGTGTGCCCTGTCAGCACAACGAGCTCCTGCCCTGTTTCCGCATCCCAGATACGAGCCGTCTTATCGGTGGAAGTGGTCACCGCACGTCGGCCATCAAAAGAAAATGCGGCACACGTCACTCGCTCCCTGTGCCCCACCAACTGGACGAGGGCCTTACCCGTTTCCGCATCCCAGATACGAGCGGTTTTGTCGAACGACGAGGTGATGATCCGCTGACCGTCCTGTGAGTACAGCGCACTGCTCATGGCATCTGTATGGCCTACCAATTCTCCGAGGCGTTTGCCGACCATGTCCCAGATCCGAACGGTGCGGTCGCTCGAGGCCGTGATGGCTCGCGAGCCATCCCTGGAAAAGACAGCGGATTCCACAGTATCCGTGTGCCCCGCCAACAGAAATAGTGGCTGGCCGGTGTTGGAATCCCAGATTCGCGCCGTCCGGTCATAGGCGGCCGTGATGACATTCTTGCCATCGGCTGAAAAAGTGGCTGCCGCCACAAGCTGCGTGTGACCGCGGAGTTGAACCAGCTCCTTTCCCGTCGAGACATCCCAAATTCGGGCGCTCTTGTCTCCGGACGCCGTGAGTACGCGCAGACCGTCCGGCGAGAATTCTGCCGACGTCACGCGGTCCGTATGCCCGACCAACCGCTTCACTTCACGCCCCGTGACAGCGTTCCAGATACGAACAGACTTGTCATACGACGCCGTCACTACGCGGGTCCCATCGGGAGAAAATCCCACACCGGAGATCACCTCGTCGTGACCCGTCAGCACCTGGAGTTGCTTGCCCGTTGCAACATCCCATATGCGCGCCGTGAGGTCGTACGACCCGGTGACGAGCCGGCGACCATCGCGAGAGAACCCAAGTGACCGCAGCCGGTCCGTATGACCCTTGAAAACCTGCAGCGCTTGTCCGGTTTTGGCATCCCACAGGCGGGCGGTTTTGTCATACGAGGCCGTGGCAATGCGGCTGCCATCCAGGGAAAACACGATTTGTATGAAGTGCGCGCCCGGACCTGCGAGCGTCCTGATCTCCTGGCCGGTCTGCGCATCCCACAGCCGTGCCGTGTTATCGAACGAGGCCGTGGCAATCAGGCGCCCGTCGGGCGAAATGGCAACCGACCGCACCCGATCCGTATGTCCGGTGATTGCCAGGATCTGCACATCCGCGGCACGTGCTTCCTGCAATACATTCAACGCTTCCGGTTGGCCCCCGTCGTGCAACACTTCCAGAATGATGTTAATCGCTCCCGAGACATCACCCTCGCGCAGGCGCGCGGCGGCGGTCTGAGTCAAGGAGCGGCGGTTGGCTTCCAAGGCATTGTCGCGTTGGCGGGCCGCGATCCTGGCTTCATACGTGGTCGCCGCCAGGCCGGCCAGTAGAGTGAGCAGAAGGATGGATCCAACACCGATTCCAACCCAATGACGACGAGCAAACTTCAGCGCACGGTAGTGCAGCGTATCGCGCCGCGCAAGCACTGGGTCCCCCGCCAGATACCGAGCTAAATCTTCCGCAAACGCGTCGACTGTCGTGTATCGGTCCGCCGGTACCTTCTTCAGCGATTTGAGGACGATCGTGTCGAGGTCACCCTGCAGCGCCGCGGCAAGCTTGCGTACGTTGGTCCCGCGGTTCGCTGCGGCGGCTTCGGTCAACGCCGCGCGGCTCGGGGGTACCGCATCGGCCTCCAGAATCGCATGCTCCAGCGCGCCGCGCGACTCCGCCTTGAGCCTATAGGGACGCTCGCCGGTCAACAGACCATACAACAGCACGCCGAGCGAGTAGACATCGGCGGCGGTACTGACCGATTGCCCCAGAATCTGTTCCGGAGCGGCAAAGTCCGGAGTGAGGGCACGGCCGCCGAGTTGCGTCAGCTCAGTCTCGCGCGACTGCCCGTCGCCCAGCAGCTTGGCAACGCCGAAATCCAGCAGGTGCACCTGGCCATCGTGGCTGACCAGGATGTTGGACGATTTGAGATCCCGATGAATGACGAGGTGGCCGTGCGCATACTGCACGGCCGCCAGCACCTGTTGGAACAGGGCGAGTCGTTCGCCGAGCGACAACTTGTGATCGTCGCAATAGGTTGAGAGTGGAGTACCGACAATGTACTCGAGCGCCAGGTAAGGCTGGCCGTCGTCCGCGATGCCCGCATCCAACAGACGCGCGATGTTCGGATGACTCAAGCTCGCCAGGATTTCGCGTTCGCGGGCGAACCGCTCGGCCGTCACCCAGCTCACCAGCGCGGTATGAACCAACTTGAGCGCCACCTTGAACAAGCCGTCGGTGCGCTCCGCGAGCCAAACACTCCCCATGCCGCCGCGCCCCAGAAGCGCCAACACGCGGTACGACCCAAACTGCCTGCCAACCAGCGTCGTGTCGGAAGACAACGTCGTATCGGCCGGCACCGACGGCATTTCCTCCAGGAAGTTGTCGGCCGAGTAGGCCACTTGCGCGGTAAACATCCCGCGCAGAATGGCGGCGGACTTCGGGTCGGTGCGCTCCAGCGTGGCTAGCCAGACCTGCCGGTCGCTGGGAATCATGTCGATGGATTCGTCCAGCAGGGCCGAGATTCGAAAGTACGCGTCTGCGCTCAGCCCCTTGAGAAAATCGCCCGCCCCTATGGACTCATCACTCATCGGGGCAACCCCCGCCGCTGGTGTCCCCCTATTGTACCCTACTTGGCTGCCGCACCGTTCTCGTGCCCTTTCCAGGCCGGCCCCGAGAACTCCGCCTCAATGGCGAAATCAACATTATCGCTCACGCCCAGGGTCGATCCCGGCTGCGGCACGCCGAAAGCGATTCCGAACTCAGATCGTTTCAAGCTGCCATGCGCCGAGAAGCCGATGCGCGCATGCGGGTCCATGGGATGGCCGATGTAACCCCCGTTGAAGGTCGCATCCAATACAACCGGCTTGGTTACACCGTGCATGGTCATATCACCCGTGATGCGCAGGCCGTTTTTGCCCACCGCCTCCACGTGCCTGGATTTATAGGTGATCTGCGGAAATTGCCCGGCGTTCAACCACTGAGCGCCCTGCAGCGAAGCTACAAATCCGGGCGGTGGGTTGTCCGGGGTGATTGAACTCGGATCGATGATCACCGTCACCTGGTCCGCCGCCGGCTTCGCAGGGTCGAACTGCAGTTGCGCATCGAAGCTGGAGAAGCGCGCCGTCCAATGGGAGAACCCGAGGTGATTCACCTTGAAAATCAAGCTGGCATGCGGCTTATCGAGAGTGTAGCTACCAGCCGGAATCGGCCCGGTGCCCGCTTGCGGCACCTCGGCGCTCGCGGCGGTGGCGATCAGGACGGCGGAGGTCATTGCGGTCAACTTCATTGCGGGTCTCCGTAATAGGTGCCCAAAGGACGCCCACGGAGCCCGCCATCCGACACTCACTTCATTAATTTACGCGACCGGGGAAGCGGTTACACTCGCGTTTTTTGAGCGGGATCGGAATTTATGAGTTACGACAAGCGCGCCGGCCTCAGCGTGGCTCAGTCCCTGCTGAGCCTGATTGAGCAGGAAGTCCTGCCGGGCACGGGGATCGATGCCACCACGGTGTGGAATGGATTCGCCGCACTGGTGCGGCAACTCGCGCCCCGCAACGCCCATTTGCTGGAAAGGCGCGATGCCCTGCAGGCGAAGATCGACGATGCCTACACGGGGCGCGACGGCGAGCCGCAAGATGCCAACAGGCAGCGCAAGCTGCTGCGTGAAATCGGTTACCTCGTGGCTGAGCCGGCGCCTTTCCGCATCGAAACCGGGAATGTCGATGTCGAGCTCAGTGAAATCGCCGGTCCGCAGCTCGTCGTGCCGGTCACAAACCCCCGTTATGTGCTCAATGCCGCCAACGCGCGCTGGGGTAGCGTTTATGACGCGCTCTACGGAACCGATGCGATTGCCGAAGACGACGGCGCCACGCGTGGCGGGCAATACAATCCGGTTCGCGGGGCGAAAATCATTGCGCGCGGCAAGCAGATTTTAGACCGGGTCGCGCCGCTCGCTCGCGGCGAGCACCGGCAGGTCACGCGATATTTCATTGCCGGCGACCACCTGAATGTCACTCTGGGTGACGAAACGATGGGCCTGGCGGATCCGGCGAAGTTGGTGGGCTACCTGGGATCCGCCGCCTCGCCGCAGGCCATTCTGCTGCGCCACCATGGCCTGCACGTCGAGATCCGGATCGATCGCGATCATCCGGTGGGCAAGGCGGACACCGCCGGCATATCAGACATTGTGCTGGAATCCGCCATCAGCACCATTGTCGACTTCGAGGATTCCGTGGCAACCGTGGACGCGGCCGACAAGACGGCGGCCTATCGCACCTGGCTCGGCCTGATGAAAGGCACACTGGCGGCCGAGTTCGAGAAGGGCAGCCGCAAAATGACCCGGCAGCTCAATCCGGACCGCGAATTTCAAACGCCGCAAGGGGGGAGCCTCACTCTGCCGGGGCGCTCGCTCCTGCTGGTCCGAAATGTCGGACTCCACATGTATACGGATGCGGTGTTGGATGAGCACGGCAAACAGATCCCCGAAGGGATGTTGGATGCCCTCGTCACATCCCTGATTGCCGTTCACGACCTGCGCGCCCGGGGGCCGATCCGCAACAGCCGCACCGGCTCGGTCTATATTGTGAAGCCCAAGTTGCATGGACCGGAGGAGACCGCGTTTGCAATCCAGATCATGGAGGAAATCGAGAAGCTCTTGGGACTGGCGCGCAATACGCTGAAAATCGGCCTGATGGACGAGGAGCGCCGTACGAGCGCCAATCTGGCCGCCTGCATTCACGCCGCGCGTGAGCGGTTGGTATTCATCAACACGGGCTTCCTGGATCGGACTGGCGATGAGATCCACACAGCCATGCACGCGGGGCCGGTCGTGCGCAAAGCCGAGATGCGAACCGCGAAATGGCTGCTCGCCTACGAGCGGCGCAACGTGCAGATCGGCCTCGCCTGTGGCCTGCATCGAAAAGCTCAGATCGGCAAAGGCATGTGGGCAGCACCTGACCGGATGGCCGCGATGTGCGAACAAAAGATCGCACATCCCCTGGCAGGCGCGAACACCGCATGGGTTCCCTCACCTACTGCGGCCACGCTGCATGCACTCCACTATCTCGAAGTTGACGTGTTTGCGCGGCAGAAGACCTTGCTGAGCGAAACCCCGGACGACGGTCTGTTGGAGCTGCTGACGCCGCCGCTTGCCACCCGGACCTATGGGCCGGCCGAGGTCCGCGAAGAGTTGGATAACAACGTCCAGGGGATCCTGGGCTATGTCGTCAGATGGGTCGACCAGGGCGTGGGCTGCTCAAAGGTACCGGACATTCACGATGTCGGCCTGATGGAGGACCGTGCCACATTGCGCATCTCATCCCAACACATTGCGAACTGGCTGCAACATGGCCTCATAACCGCGGATGAAGTGCGCAGCTCGCTGGCGCGGATGGCGCCGATTGTCGACCAACAGAACCGCGGCGACAGCGCCTATCGGGCCATGGCACCGGCGCTGAACGGCGCGGCTTTCGCTGCCGCCAGCGCCCTGATTTTCGAAGGCGCCGCCCAGCCCAATGGCTACACGGAATTTATTCTGCAGCGCTTCCGGGTAACGGCGAAGGGCCTTTAGATTCATGAAGCTGGTGACCTACAACGTCAACGGAATCGGTGCGCGGCTGCCGAATTTTCTGCGCTGGCTGAGCGAGACTGCGCCCGACATCGTGTGCCTGCAGGAACTGAAGGCACCGCAGGAAAAATTTCCAGAAAGCGCCATTCGCGAGGCCGGCTACGGTGTCATCTGGCACGGCCAGAAGAGCTGGAACGGCGTGGCCATCCTCGCCCGGGGCAAGGACGACCCGGTGGAAATCCGGCGCGTACTGCCGGATGACCCCGAAGATCTCCAGAGCCGCTACATCGAGGCCAACGTGCGCGGGCTGTTGGTGGGTTGCCTGTACCTGCCCAACGGCAATCCCGCTCCGGGGCCGAAATTCGATTACAAGCTGCGCTGGATGGAGCGTTTCATCAAGCACGCCGCCGAGCTCGCTTCGAGCACCGAACCGGTGATCCTGGCAGGCGACTTCAATGTGATTCCAACCGAACGCGATGTCTACAAACCGGAGCGCTGGGTCGACGACGCCCTGTTCCGCGTCGAAACGCGCGAAGCCTTCGGCCGCCTGATGCAACAAGGCTGGACCGACTCGTTACGTACCATCCATCCTGACGCGACCATCTTCACTTTCTGGGACTACTTTCGTAACGCCTACGGCCGTGATGCCGGATTGCGTATCGATCATCTGCTGTTGAATAAAACACTGCGCGGTCGATTGGTCAGCGCCGGCGTCGATCGCGCGGTACGCGGCTGGGAAAAGGCCAGTGACCACGCACCAACCTGGGTCGAGCTTCGTGACTAAGAATTCATTTGGACAACCCGTCGGGCCGGACGTCTTGGGCTGGACTGCGCGGCCGCGCCCGCCGCGGACCGACATGCTCGGCCGGTATTGCCGGCTCGAGCCAGTCAACACTGAGCGGCACGCACAGGAGTTGTTTTCCGCTTACCAGCAGGCACCCGACGGCCGCGACTGGACGTATCTCTTTCACGATCGGCCCGACACGCCGCAGGCATTCAATGCCTATCTGGCCAAGCTGGAGGCGAGCACGGATCCGCTGCACTTCACGATCATCGACACGTCGGCAAGCAAGGCGGTCGGCACTGCAGCGCTGATGCGCATCGAGCCGGCGCATGGGGTCATCGAGGTCGGCAGCATCGCCTTCTCGTCGCTGTTGAAGCAAACACGCGCGGCGACGGAATCCATGTTCCTCATGATGCGCCGGGCATTCGATGAGCTAGGCTACCGCCGCTACGAATGGAAATGTGACAGCTTGAACGCGCCCTCCCGGGCAGCCGCCGAGCGCTACGGATTCACGTTCGAGGGGATCTTCAGACAGGCCATTGTCTATAAGGGGCGCAGCCGGGATACCGCGTGGTATTCCATCATCGACTCCGAATGGCCGCGCGTCCGGGGGGCTTTTGACGCGTGGCTGGACCCAGCCAACTTCAGTGCGGACGGTCGTCAGAAGCGACGACTTTCAGACCTTCGGAGCTGACGCGCAACTACACGTCCTAACCCGCGCGTCTACTTGCGAGTCGACCGGTCCTTCTGCCACTTCTCCAACTGCTCGAGCTCGTCGACCGTCGACGTATCCGCGTCGCTCGGCCCCTTGGGCGAGGACGCATCGTGCTTCCCGAGCGAATGCCCCAGGGCACGCTGAAGCTTCGAAGCGGCGCCTTCGATCGCCTCGAGGACCGTCGGGGCTTCATGCGACGCCGCAACCGGCGCAATGCCGGCCGGACGGGCTTCCATTACGCAGCGCTTGTCCTTGGCGCCATGCTTGCCGCCCGCGGCATCACTCAAGAACACCTCGACCCGCGTGATCCTGCCCACGAAGCGGTCCAATTCCGCCTCGACAATATATTGGACACGCTCCGCGACCGATTCGCCGCCGTGAATGTGGTGATCCGATTTGACCAGAACTTGCATCGCGTCTCCTTCATTTGGCGCGGCACTGGCCGCGCGGAGCCCGGGTACTGTCATGCCCGCACCCCACGATCATCGGGGTCGAGGTAGAGTGACGCAAGGGCAACAGGCAGCGGGGCGGTATGGCGGATTTCACGGAGCAGGAAATTGCAGCGATCTATCGGGTTGTCGCATTGCGCCGGGACATGCGGCACTTTCTCCCCGACCCGCTGGACGAGGCGCTCGTCGAACGCCTGTTGCGTGCCGCACATCTCGCTCCGAGCGTCGGATTCATGCAACCGTGGCGCTTCATTCGAGTCCGCAGCCCCGATGTCCGCAATCGGATTCACGCCATCGTCGATGCCGAGCGCCGGCAGACAGCGGCCGCCCTGGGTGAACGTGAAGATGAGTTCATGCGACTGAAGGTGGAAGGAATCCGCGAATGTGCGGAAGTGCTGGTAGTCGCACTGACTCACGATCGCGAGCGACACGTGTTCGGACGCCGGACCCTGCCGGAGATGGACCTCGCGTCCGTGGCGTGCGCCATCCAAAACCTTTGGCTGGTAGCGCGCGCCGAAGGTGTTGGAATGGGATGGGTATCGATGTTTGATCCGCAGCAGCTTGCGCAACTGCTGAGTCTGCCCGCGGGCAGCCGGCCGATTGCGGTTCTATGCCTCGGGCACGTACCCGAGTTCTACAAGAAGCCCATGTTGGAGGAAACCAACTGGGCGCCGCGCCTCAACCTCCACAACCTCGTCACGGTCATCTGAACCCGCGCAACTGCGCAAACTCAGCCACTTCCGCACGCTCCGACCGCAGGGAATTCACCGCCGCGGCCGGATCCGCAATCCCCAACGCCATGCCGCAATAGATCATCTCGTCCGCCGCGAGATTGAAGTGGACCTTGAGCGGCGCACGCAGCGCCGACCACGACTCCTGCATACACGAGCCAACGCCCCGCTCCGTCGCCGCGAGCGCAATCGATTGAATCAACATGCCCAGATGCGCCCACTGCGCGTGTCCCATGCGCTCCTCGATCACAAAGAACAAGCCCACGGGCGCTCCAAAAAACTGGTAGTTCCGGGCCCATTGGGCCAGGCGTCCCTGGCGGTCGCTGCGGGGGATCCCCAGCAGCGCGTACATGTCCTCGCCGAGCTTGTAGCGCCGGGTCCGGTAGGGCTCCCAGAGATTGGGCGGGTAGACCGGCCGGTCGTCGCTCGAATCCGGTGCATAGGTCGCCGCCGACTCGGACGCGAGCCGGACGACGGCATCCCGAGCCTCGCCGGCGACCGCAATGACGCGCCAGGCTTGCAGATTTCCACCCGACGGTGACCACCTGGCTGCCTCCAGGATGTCGCGCACCTGGCGCTCAGCCAGGGGGTCCGGCAGGAACTGCCTGATGGATATGCGTTTTTTGAGCGCTTCTGTCACCGTCATTTTCAGCCTGCCTCCCGAACCTACTCGCTGGTAGGATACCGGGGGTAGCAACGAACGGAAGACCACGATGACCCCTCCTTCAGGCGCAGCCGCAGCGTCCCTCAAAGCGGCCCCGAGCTCAGCAGCCCCCGCCCGTCCCGCCTTCGGGACCGTACTGGCCCCCACGATGGTGGTATCCAAGTACCGGGATGGAAAATGGACCCCACTTGATACGCGGCCTGTAGGCGCGATCGAAGTACATCCGGCGGCCCACGTCCTGCACTACGCCAGTACCTGCTTCGAAGGATTCAAGGCCTATCGGTGGGCTGACGGCAGCGTCAACGTGTTCCGCATGGACCGCCACATTGAGCGCCTGCGCCAGAGCGCACGTGCGCTCGTCCTACCGGAACCAGATGCTGATCAGCTCGCACAGATGATCAGGCTCGCGATCGAGAAGAACCGCGACCAGGTGCCCGAGGCGCCGGGCGCCCTCTATATGCGGCCCCTGCTGTTCGGGACCACTCCGAACATTGGTGCGGCGGCAACGCCTGCCGATGAGGCTACGCTCATCGTTCTTGCGAGCCCGGTGTGGGACTACTTCGCGGGTGGCATGAAGCCTCTGCGTATTTATGTTGAGGACGTGAATTCCCGCTCGGCCACTCAGACGGGTCGCGTCAAAACCGGCGGCAACTACGCCGCGGCGCTGGGCCCGACCCTGGAAGCCCGCAAGCAGTACAAATCGGACCAGGTTCTGTTTGCTCCCGGCGGCGAAGTTCAGGAAACCGGTGCTGCGAATTTCCTTTTGATCAAGAAAGGAAAGATCCTCACCCGCAGTCTCGACTCCACCTTTCTCCACGGTGTAACACGCGATTCACTGCTGACGATGGCGCGCGACGACGGCTACTCAGTGGATGAGCGCGTTTTCCACGTGCCGGAAATGCTCGAATGGTCGCGCGATGGTGAAGCGGCTCTTTCCGGGACGGCAGCGGTGCTCGCCGGTGTCGGCGTGCTCATTCACCGCGGCAAGGAATATCAGCTTTCAGGCGGCGACGTGGGACCCACGACCCAGGAGCTGCGCCAGAAGTTGGTTTCAATCCAGCGCGGCGAGATTGCCGACCGGCACGGCTGGATCACTAAAATCTGACAACGGCATGCGGGGCCTGCGCGATGCGCGGGCCCCCGGGCATGTGCCTCCACGCCACCCAGGCGCCCAGGAGGACAGCAAACACGACCAGCGGAATGAGCAGGCGCTTTTTGAGAATATTGATCTGCTCGTCTTCAGCGGCCTCCCCGGCCAGCAAGTCGGCGTAGGAGGTCGGTTTGTCGGGTAGGTTCATGCCTGCAGTCCAGGGCGGCTGTGAATGGGCAGCACCACCGCGGTATTGCGGGCCGATAGGGCGTCAGCGCGGCCAAACGCTTCCACGGCGCCGTTGTTGAGTACCAGGAGCTTATCGACCGGCGCCATCCGATGGATCTGGTGACCGGCCATGACAACAGTCACGCCGTTGCGTTTGAGATCAGCCAGCGTTCGTGCCAACGCCACCTCACCTTCCGCATCCAGGTTGGCGTTAGGTTCATCGAGTACGACGAGGCGTGGACTGCCGTAGAGAGCGCGCGCCAATGCGATTCGCCGGCGTTGACCGCCGGAGAGCATTGCTGCGGCTTCGCCAACACGGGTGTCGTATCCGTCCGGCATGTGCAGAATCATCTCGTGCACATGAGCCGCCTTCGCGGCCGCAACCACCTTCTCCGAATCAACAGTGCCGAGCCGGGCGATGTTGTCCGCTACCGTGCCGGAGAACAACTCGACATCCTGTGGCAGATAACCGATGTGCGCACCCAGGGAATCCCGGTCCCATCGCGAGATATCAGCCTCGTCCAGACGAATGACGCCGCTGTAGGGTCTCAGGATTCCCAACAGCAGGCGGACCAGCGTCGTCTTGCCCGATCCACTGCGCCCCATGATGCCGAGGCTCTCGCCGGCCGCAACGCGCAGGCTCACCCCTTTGATCAGTGCGGGCCGGCCGGATCCAGTCGAATACCAGACCCGTTCAACATCAATCTTCCCCGCCGGTGCGGGCAACACGACTCGGCCCTGGGGCGTTGATGTTTTTCTTTGGCTCAAGCGAGACCACGCCGCGCGCGCCTCCACAATCGTCCTCCAACCTACGATCAGTTGCTCCACGGGCTGCAATGCACGTCCTAACAGGATCGTCGCCGCGATCGTGATCCCTGATGAGGACTGACCATCGATTACCAACCAGGCGCCCAACGCGAACATTCCAACCTGCAGCCCCTGGCGGCTCATTCTCGCGAGCGCACTCAGTCTGCTCGACACCCGGACGAGCCGTTCCTGTGCCCGCAGCTCGTCATCGTGGCAAACCTGCCAGCCCGCGATTGCAGCTTTCGACATGCCCATGCCCACTATGTCCTCGGTCCCGCGGGCGACCGCCCGCGCACAGTCATTGGTCGCGCGACTCTTCTGTGTTGCAAGAGCCGTGGGTGCCCGCGTAAATCTCTCAGTCAGTAACGCCAGCGCAAGAAGCAACATGACCCCGAGCATCGCGATCAACCCCAACACCGGCTGCATGAGGGCGATCACCACCAGGTACACGGGAAGCCACGGCACGTCGAACAGTGCGAGGACAGCGCTGCCGTTCAGAAAGGCGCGTAGTTGCGCGATGTCGCGCAGGACTTCCGTATCTGCACGCCCGGCCCGGGAAGCGGCCCTTTTGAGCGAATCCTCGAGCGCGATGGGCGACAGGAACCGGTCGACCGTGCGCCCCGCCAGGCCGAGCGCCGTGGAACGCACGCTGTCACCGAAATATCCCAGGAACAGCGCGAGCCCCGCGAGCACGCTCAACATCAGCAGCGTTTCATTGTTGCGGCTCGCGAGCACGCGATCGAACACCTGGTACATGTAGATGGACGGCACCAGGAGCGCGAGGTTCAAAATCATGCTGGCGGCCGCCGCGACCAGGAAAAAGGGGCGTAATCGACTCGCGAGCAACCATTTCACAGCGTTTACAACCATCCAACCCAATCGGTTGGTAGATCGAAAGCGCGGTGCATGAAGCCGACAAGCTCGGCCGCTCTAAAGTCGTACAATAGGCGTTCCAGGGACTGACCGGAGGGGTCATGCAACGAGTGGGGCGCATTGCGGGCGTGTTTCTTCTCATACTGGTACTGCTGCTTGCGCTGTGGCTGTGGCTGCGGCCGGGTCGCGGCACCACCGGTGAGGTGAGCACCAATTTCCGCTGGCTCGGCCCCAACGACCGGATTGTGGTGGACGGTTTCGACGACCCCAAGGTCAAGGGTGTGGCGTGCCACATCAGCCGCGCCGTCACAGGGGGCATCAAAGGGGAGCTCGGACTGGCGGAAGACACGAGCGATGCGAGCATTGCCTGCCGGCAGGTGGGCCCGATCAGAATGGATGCGGACCTGAAAGACGGCGAGCCGGTGTTCGAAGAACGCCGCAGCTTCATTTTCAAGCGCCTGCACGTCGTGAGGTTCTTCGACAAGCAGCGCAACGTGCTGGTCTACGTCTCCTACAGCGACCGCGTCATCAAAGGCAGTCCTAAGAATTCCATCAGCACGGTGCCCATCATGGGGTGGGTCGCTCCATGATCCGTCCATTCCTGCTGCTTAGGCCGTAGAGCCTAAAACTCCCACCAGCCACCCCTGACAGTTTGCTTGAATCAATCACAGCGGGATGACATCTGCTGTGGGGTTCCGATGAACAACAAGAAAGTCGGGGCGCGATCCTGGATCGTTCCTGCTGTGGCGCTCGCGTTGACGGGTGCCGGCGCGAGTCATGCACAACAGGCGCCGGCTGACAACGGTGGACTGGAAGAGGTTGTCGTGACCGCCACCAAGCGCGGCAACGAAAACCTGCAGATAGTTCCGATTGCCATTACCGCCCAATCACAAGCGAGCCTAGAGGCCAAGGGCGCCCAGGAATTCGAGGACTTCGCCCGCTCCGTGCCCAGCCTCTCGTTCGTCGACAACGGGCCTGCATTCAAGACCTATGTGATCCGCGGTATCAACGCAACGGGTACGGGCGTTGCGACGGTCGGCCAGTATGTCGACGATATTCTGATCACCGGTGACCTGCGGCAACCCGACCTGCGGCTGTTCGATGTGCAGCGGGTCGAAGTCCTGCGCGGACCTCAGGGTACGTTGTACGGCTCAGGCTCCCTGTCCGGCACCATCCGAACGATCATCAATCCTCCCGACCCGACCGGCTACCACGCCGATGTGGTGACACGCTTTTCCGATACCGATCACGGCGGCGGCAACTTCAACGGCGCAATCACCTTCAACGCGCCACTCGTCAATGACCGCATCGCCCTGCGCGCAACCGCCTACGACGACGAAGAGAGCGGCTTTATCAACAACATCCGGCTGGGCACGCATGGAGTCAACGCGGAGCACACATTTGGCGGCCGCGCGGCGCTACTGGTCAAACTGGACGATGCCACGAAATTGACGGCCAACGTTTTCTACCAGAGAACGCGCACGGACGGGCGCAACATCGCAGTCAAGGCCGATGGCGATCTCGGCCGATACAACACCGATCAGTTCGTGCACGACCCCTTCACGTCCGAATTCAAGATCTACAACCTCACCCTGAACCACGACTTCAACTGGGCGGATCTCGACTTCTCCAGCTCGTATTTCAGCCGCGGCGATGACAACAAGTTCGACTCCACGCTGTTCGACCTGTCATTCGGACCGACGTTCTTTACCGACGTGGTGGGTCTCAGTACCGCCAACGCACTGACCGACCAGGAAGACACCAGCCGCTACATCACCAACGAGCTGCGTCTTGCCTCCAAGCTGGGCGGCCGCACTGAATTCGTGGCCGGCGTGTTCCAACAGCACATCAAAACTACATTTGTGACCCTGGTGGCCACCAGCAACGATGCCGGCTTCATCAACCTTCCGGTCGAGCCGGTGTTTGGCCAGGCACAGGCGCACATGACCGAGCAATACGCCCTGTTCGGCGAGTTGAGCTACAAATTCACCAATAAACTGACCGGCCTGGTGGGCGCTCGTGCCTTCTATGCCGATGAGGCGGACGATCTCAACAGCACCCACCCGTTCGGCGGGTTCTCACCGCCGGTAGTCACCCCAACGCTGTACAGCCACGCCCACAAGGTCACTCCGAAATTCTATCTCTCCTATCAGGCCACGCCGGATGCGATGGTCTACGGCAGCATTTCGCAAGGCTTCCGCATTGGTGGCGGCAATCTCGCCAACGTGACACCGCTGCCGCCCGAAGACCGCACCTACCAACCCGACTCGCTCTGGAACTACGAGGTCGGTGCCAAAACGTCCTGGTTCGACCGTCACCTGATCGTGAACTCGAGCCTCTACTACATCAACTGGAGCAACATTCAGGTGTCGGACTTCACTGACGACACCAATGCGCTCACCTTCATTGCCAACGCGGGCAAGGCACGCGTCTACGGCGCCGAGCTCGAAGTCGAAGCACGGCTCACACGCGACGTCACAGCCGGCGGCACCTTGGCCCTGGTCAAAGCGCAGCTCAGCGAAGATCAACCGTCCTCCAATCAACAGTTCGCAGGCCACGAGGGCGACCTGTTCCCCAATGTGCCGCAGGTCTCCGGCAGCCTGTTCGCGCAGTACAGCCATCCCCTGACCGCGCGCTTGCAAGGCTTCAGCCGCGTGGACTATTCGCACACCGGCCACCAGGGAACGCAGTTCAGTCCCGGGAACCCGATCTACAACGTCGTACCGGCCTACAACCTGCTGGGAGCGCGCGTCGGGGTTCGCTCGGACACCTGGGAGGCGGCGCTCTTTGGCAAGAACCTGCTGAATGCCTACGCGGTCAATATCCTCGAGGAAGCGAGCAACCTGACGCCACGCGCCGTGGTCCCGCTCCAACCCCTCACGTTCGGCCTCGAGCTGCGGTACCATTTTTAGATATGAACCCATTCAAACAATGGGCCGGCGCATTCGCCGGCATGCTGCTGGTGATGTCCGGAGCCGCCGGCGCCCGCCCTTCCGAGAAAATGGAGCTGCCGGACTGGAGTAAAACTCCGGTGCAGGACCGGGATCTGGGGCATGGGGTACACATGCTGGAGAGCTTCGGCGGCAACATTGGTGTGCTGGCGGGCGAGCAGGGCGTACTGCTGATTGATGCGGAATGGCCACAGCTCCACAATAAGGTGCTGGCTGCGGTGGCGAAGATCTCAAAACAGCCGATACGCTACCTGGTCAACACTCACTGGCACTGGGATCACGTGGGTGGCGATGGCCTGTTCGGCAAGGCCGGCGTGGTGATTTTCTCGAGCGAACAGACACGGGACTACATCGAAAAAGCGCAAGCCGCGAAGAGCTCTCCGCCCGGTTCCCCCTACGCGCCCGACCCGGCCGCCGTCCCGGTTGTCACGGTCAACAACGGTGTCAAATTCCACTTGTCAGGACAGACGGTGGAGATCGTTCACGTGCCACCGGCCCATACCAATGGTGACCTGATCGTCCACTTTGTCGAAGCCGACGTCATACAAACCGGCGATACCTTCTTCCACGGTTTCTATCCCGACATCGATCAGCCGCACGGCGGCACGATCGATGGCATGATTGCGCTCTACGACACGCTCTACAAAATGAGCGGTCCCAACACAAAGATCATTCCAGGCCATGGACCGGTAGCGAACCGGGAAGATGTGCGCGAATATCAGGGAATGCTGCGCGAAGTACGCTACCGCGTAGCCAAGGCGGTCGCTGCAGGCATGACGGAAGAGCAGTTGGTGGCGTCACACCCGCTGGACGATCTCGACAAGAAGTGGGGCGGCAACCTCATCAAGCAACCTTATCTGCTGGGGATCGTGTACGAAGAGCTGAAGGACCGCCAGAAAGCCCATTGACGCGCGCGCCAACGTACGATCAACCGCCACGCACGCCGATGCGCTGGCTGACACAAGGACGCTCTGGCTAACGCAAGGCAGTCCGCGTCTCGAGGGACGCGTCGCTGATCTCCCTGGCGACGCTCGTCTGCTCCAACGGTTCGCGTGCCGCTGCCCCCAACTTCACATTGCCGTCCCGCTGCGGTACGGCAATAGGCGCTACCACCACCAGCGCAACACCTTTGCGGCGGCTGATGCCAATCTGCTGCGCGGTTGCGGGCGACAGATCCACAATCCGACCCGGCACATAGGGACCCCGGTCCTGAATGGTCACGACGGCGCTCTTGCCTGTTTCCAAGTTGGTTACCCTGGCGGTGGTACCTAACGGCAGAGTTTTGCTGGCAGCGTTGTTACCGTGGGGATCCATCCGGATGCCGTTGGCCATCTTGCGTCCAGCAAACTTCGACGCATAGAACGATGCCTTACCCATGCGCTTTTTGGCGGTGAAATCCGGTGGATGATGTTTGATCTTCTCCGCGTCCCGGTTGGCTTGCGTGTTTTTCAGCGCCTCCTGGAGCGATTGGTCCGGCTCGTGCGCGTAGCAATGGGACGCGACTCCTCCCATGAGAACAACCGCCGCCCAAACCCCGGTCACCAAGCCCCATCGTGGATGTAAGTCGTTGTTAACCATGAGGAAACAACGATTTTGCGCACAGCGGGTTCCGCAGGCACAAAAAAACGACGGCGAGGGGGTGTCCTCGCCGTCGTTTATGTCAACTGCCTGCCGGTTGGATCAGCCGCTGCCTTTCATCTGCTGTTTGCAGGCCTTCTTGGCATCGGCGGCCGAAATGCCCTGATTGTCCTGTTTCTGCTTCGCAATGCACTCCTTCATAGCCTGCTTGCTGGCCATGCGGGTGGCATGCTGCTGATGTGGCGAGGAAGCAGCCGAGGGACTCGTGCTGTCGGTCGTGGCCGATTCCGTCGGGGGCGCCTCGGTGGCGTGGCTCGATGTCGCTTCCCGCTGGTGCGGGCTGGAGGCCGCACTGGGCGAAGTATCCTGTGGCGGCATGGTCTGGCTCTGCGCCATCACGAGCCCGGCCGGAGCGATTGAAATCAGGGCCGCCAACATCAATGTCTTGCGCGTGGTCATGTACCTCTCCCGGTCGTGGAACGTGGGATATCGTGAGCCGCGACACGTTTCGGGAGTATCGGCCATGTTCCGAGGCTCGCGTGGGAGCGTTCCTACAACGGCGTTGGCGCGGCCCTATCCCTCGCAGGAGTTGACCGTGCGGAACTCGGGGGTCGCCGCGCGCAGCCCGGGGTCGCGCCAGTGCCTGTTAATTCTACGTTCAGCTAACGGCGGTCCCGCAGAGTCGCTCGGCCTGGCGGCGGCGTTCGATCATCTCGACATTGCACGCGGCAATGAGCTTGCAGAATTTCTGCACGCGCGACTGATCATATTCACGGGACAGCTCGATTGCCTCGGCGGCAAGCTTTCCCAGCTCAATGAGGTCACTGTACTGCAGGGCCTTGATCTTGATGTGTGTGTCCATGACTGTACTATCGCGCAACTTCGCGGCGCGCAGCGGGACCGACTTCCGACAATTGCCTCGTTGCAGCGCGCACGCGGCACGGCCACGGAACGTAGTTCACACATATTTTCCCGTTTTGTCACATTGGTGTCCGCACGCTGGCGTCACTCGCAACTCAACAGGCCTGCGTGACATCCGCCGGCAAATGACCTCGATCGCCCACAATCTGCCGGGAGCGTGTTGACGGGAATGTTGGTCGCCACACCAACTTCGGTGGTGGCTTCCCCGGGCGCTTCCAATCGCCAATGGAAACTGGCGCCGTTGCAGAGGGGGTCTGCGGCCTCGAGGAGGCGCGCCGGGGAGCCGGATTGAACAGTACCTCCCGCGGCCTTTCGCCACAAACTACCATTGATCATATCGACATGACGCCGACGGATGTAACCCGGCTGTAACCTGCCGCCAGTTTGTGCAATAAAGCGCAACGGTGACAGGTCTATACTTCGAGCCGGCCACCGCGCCGTAAAGAAAATCAGCACACAATCAGGAAGGTATCATGCACCCAGCTCGTTCAATCCGACGCGCCGTAGTCCCGGCTGCGCTGATCGCCATCTGCGGCGGGGTGAGCGCCGCGCTCGCCGCTGATGCGCCCCCGGCTCCCCAGGAGCCTTTGCCGGTCGCTCTGGTTCATGCCTTCAACAAGTTGGCCGGTGGCCCTCATACGGGCTTCCGCGCGAATCATGCCAAAGGCGTTCTGGTCACGGGGACGTTCACGCCGTCCAAGGAGGCTCCCGGATTCAGCAAGGCGGCGCATTTTTCCAAGTCCGTGCCGGTTCTCGTGCGCTTCTCGGACCCGACTGGCGTCCCGAATATTCCGGACGCCAGCAAAGACGCGCGTCCCAATGGCATGGCCATCCGCTTCACCCTGCCTGACGGCGGCCACACAGACATTGTGAGCCTCGCTTCGAACAATGGTTTTCCAGTCGCCACTCCCGAAGAGTTTCTCCAGCTCCTCACGGCGATCGGCAACAGTGGACCCAACGCACCCAAACCGACTCCCGTCGAACAGTTTCTCGGCTCGCATCCGTGGACCGCAAAGTGGGTCACCACCCCTCGCCCTGCGCCACAGAGCTTTGGCACCGCGGCTTTCTACGGCATCAACGCGTTCAAGTTTACCAACGCCAAGGGTGTTTCGCATTACGGGCGCTACGAGATTCTGCCGCTGGCCGGCGAGCATGCGTTGCCGGATGCGGAAGTGGCGAAGGCCGATCCAAACTACCTCATGGATGAGCTGCCGAAGCGCATCGCCGCGGGGCCGGTGAAGTTCAAACTGGCGGTACAGGTGGCCAAAGAGGGCGATCCCACCAACGATCCCACCAAGCTGTGGCCCGCCGATCGCCAGGTCATCGACCTGGGCGTCATCACCCTGAATGCAACAGTGAAAGACCAAGTCAAGGAACAGAAGGCGCTGTTGTACAACCCCTTGTCACTGACCCCGGGAATCGAGGCGTCTGACGATCCGATCCTGGCGGCGCGCCCGCCGGCGTACGCAATCAGCTATACGCAGCGCGGAAACTGACATCTGACACCGCGGGCGCTTGCAAAACGCAGGCGCCCGTGAGGCGTCGCAGCTCCAGGCGCCCCGCGCCCCCACGCCGACGCGCGGCCACCACACCTCACACCTCAGCGCGCGACCGCGTCGCTACGCCCGCCGCCAAGTCGTCGTTCCGCCGGGCTTATCCTCCAGGATAACCCCCGCCTTCACCAGCTCATCGCGAATGCGATCCGACTCCGCCCAGTTCTTCGCCTTGCGCGCGGCAATGCGATCGGCAATGTGCTGTTCGATTTCCACATCGCTCAAGCCAACTTCGGGTGCGCTGATGCGGGAGCGCAGCTTGAGAAACTGCTCGGGCGCCAACTGGGCCAATCCCAACACGCTGCCCAAAGACCGCAGCTCCCGGCCCAGGGCTGCCGCCTGCGCCAGCTTCTTCGGCTGACCCGTCGCTTTCGCGGTGTTGATTTCGCGAGTCATGTTCTGCAGCACCGCGATCGCCTCCGGCGTATTGAAGTCATCGTCCATGACTTCACGGAAACGCGCCGAATGCTCGCTTTCCACCAGCTCGGCCTCCGGCAGATCGCGCAACGCGGTGTAGATCCTGGACAGCGCACTGTCCGCCTGCTCGAGCTGATCCAGGGAATAGTTGATTGGGCCGCGGTAATGACTCGAGATCACGAAGTAGCGCAACACTTCCGGGTGGCGCAGCTTGGGCAGCACCTCGCGCACAGTGAAAAAGTTGCCGAGCGACTTCGACATCTTCTCGTTGTCGATGTTCACAAAGCCGTTGTGCATCCAGATGTTCGCGAACCGGTCGCCATTCGCGCCGCAGGATTGCGCGATCTCGTTCTCATGGTGCGGGAACTTCAGATCCATGCCGCCGCCGTGGATGTCAAAGTGGGTGCCCAGCAGCTCGGTCGACATGGCCGAGCACTCGATGTGCCAGCCCGGCCTTCCTTTGCCCCAGGGCGAGTCCCAGGAAGGCTCGCCGGGCTTGGCCTGTTTCCACAGCACAAAATCCAGAGGGTCCCGCTTAGCCTCATCCACTTCCACACGGGCACCCGCGCGCAGGTCAGAGAGGCGTTTGCCCGAGAGCTTCCCGTACCCTTCGAACTTCGCGACTGCATACAACACATCGCCGTCATCCGCGACGTAGGCATACCCGTTGGCGAGCAGTTGCTCGATCATTTTGATGATTTCGGGTATGTACTGCGTAACCCGAGGTTCGTGGTCGGGACGCGCCAGCCCGAGACGCTCGGCATCCTCATCCATCGCCTGAATGAAGCGGCCGCTCACGGCCTCCATGGGCTCGTGGTTCTCCAGGCCGCGCCGGATGATCTTGTCGTCGATATCGGTGATGTTGCGGACGTACGTGAGATCAAACCCGCGATAGCGCAGATAGCGGCTCACAACATCGAACACGGTCAACATGCGCGCATGGCCGATATGAATGTAGTCGTACACGGTCATGCCGCAGACATACATGCGCAGCTTTCCCGGGTTGATCGGCTTCAGGGGCTCCTTCTCGCCCGTCATCGAATTGTGGATGCGTATCATGTTTCCTCAGGCAAAACGGGCCAGTCGCTCGCGGGCTTTCCCGGGCGGCATGGCTTTCAACAAGGGAGCCAACTCGGGACCATGCGCGACACCCGTCAGGGCCGCGCGTAACGGCATATACAGGGCCGCGCCCTTCTTGCCGGTCGCTGCACGCACCGCATTCGCGATGGCCGGCAGGTCATTCCCATGCGCGGACGCCGCCTCGGCGGCCGCCGCAAAATAACTCTTGCCCGCCTCTTGTACCAGTTGCTGTTCCGCGGCGGGTAGCGCCGGGAGGTCACCAAACACGATGTCAACCCAGGTACGCGCGTCTTCGGGCAGCACGAGGTTGGGCAGAACCGCGGCAATGAAGGTGTGGGCAGCAGCGGGGCCCAGGCCTTTGGGCAGGACCGGGTCCAACCAGCGCAGCGCTTCTTCAGGGCTCAGGCGATGAGCCGCTTCCTTCTGCCAGACATGCAACTGTTGCTCATCGAAGCGTGCCGGAGAACGGCCGAGGTGCGTGGAGTCAAAGGCGCGAGCCATTTCCTCCAAGGATAGAAACCCGTGCTCGGGCGTGGAATGACCCAGACGAAACAGGTGATTCGTCATCGCCTGTGGCAGGTAGCCGCGCTCCCGGTATTCGCGCACGCTCGTCGCGCCGTGACGTTTCGACAGCGGCGAACCGTCACTCCCAACAATCAGGGAGACATGCCCATAGCTGGGCGCACGCAGACCGAGAGCCTCGAGGATCATCAACTGGCGAGGCGTGTTCGTCAGGTGATCCTCACCCCGCAGCACGTGGGTAACACCCATGTCCGCATCGTCAACCGCATTGCAGAAGAAAAAGGCGGCGGTTCCGTCAGCGCGCCGCACGACAAAGTCGCCGATGTCGTCTGACAGGAAGCTCTGGGACCCGTGCACAAAATCCACGAACTCGATCCGGCGGCCGAGCGGCACCCGAAACCGGGTGGTCGGCTTCAAACCGGCCTGAGCCTTCGTCTGCCGCTGTTCAGGCGAAAGATCGCGGCACGTCCCGGCGTAACGCGGTGGCCGTCCCGATGCGAGCTGGGCACGCCGCGACGCTTCGAGCTCGAGCGGGGTGCAGTAGCAGGGGTAGACGGCATTGCGCTTTTCCAGCTCGGCGAAGTAGCGAGCGTAAAACTCGAGCCGCTGCGACTGGCGGTACGGGCCCCGGGCATCCTCGCGATCGGGCCCGGCCTCCCAGCGCATTCCCAGCCATTTCAGGTCCTCGATCAATGCCGCTGTGTGCTGGTCCTTACTGCGCTCGGCATCCGTATCCTCGATTCGAAGCAGGAAGCGCCCACCCGCTCCGTGATGGGCCAGTAGATAGTTAAATAACGCCGTACGCGCATTTCCCAGGTGCAGCTCACCGGTGGGACTCGGTGCAAAACGTGTCGTCTGTGGCTGACCGAACGTCTCGGCCGGCGAAGTGTCCATTGCGCTCATGGTGTGATGTTACGGGACCCACCGGCCGCCGCGCTTGGTAGAATTGCGGGTCGGTCACGATGGCAGAACAGGCACCGTACCGGCAATACATATGGAGACGAGGCTCGATGCGCATAACTCCCCGGAACTGGATCTGCAACCGACTGGCGTCCGTACTGCTCCTGCTGAGCGGGCTGCTGGTTCACTCTGCCGCGCCCGCGGCGGATCAGCCCCCGCAGGTCCGGGTTTCCACCAATATGGGCGATTTTGTGATTGAGCTGATGCCCGACCGGGCGCCCCTGACGGTCGCGAATTTCCTGCGCTACGTGAAGGAAGGCTACTACTCCGATACCCTGATTCATCGGGTGGTGGCCAATTTCGTCATTCAGGGCGGCGGTCACTCGGCCACCGATCTGAAGCTCAAGGCCGTGCACGACCCGGTCAACAACGAGTCCGGCAATGGCTTGCAGAACAAGCGCGGCACCGTGGGCCTGGCGCGCGGTGAAGCACCCCATTCCGGCAACGCCCAGTTCTACGTGAATCTGGTCGATAATCCGGACCTGGATCCACTGCCCACGCGCTGGGGATATGCGGTTTTCGGAAAAGTCGTACAAGGCATGGATGTCGTCGACCGCATCGGTGTGACACCCACAGGGGCCTCCGGACCGTTCAAAGCCGATACGCCCTTGAAGCCGGTCATTATCAACAAGATCGAGCTGCTCGATGCCGCTTCCCAAGCGGCCACGGCGCCGGCCGCGCCCGTCGCAACGCCCGTAGCCCCGTCATCCCAGGACAACATCCTGTCGCCCAAATGAGCCGGCTCTTCGTATCCGATGTGCACCTGGATGCCGGCACACCTGAGGCGAATGAGCAGTTTCTCGAGTTCCTGCGCCAGCACGCCGCGAGCGCGGAAGCGCTGTACATCCTGGGCGACCTGTTCGAGGCCTGGGTCGGCGACGATGATCCCGACCCGACCAAAGCGCGCATTTGCGCGGGGCTGCGGGAGTTGACCGCAAGCGGTGTCGGTTGCTTCGTGCTTCACGGCAACCGCGACTTTCTCATCGGACGCGATTTCTGCCGCAAGACCGGCAGCCGCCTCCTGGCGGATCCAATCGTCACCGAAATTGACGGCGAACGAGTGTTACTGACGCATGGCGATGCCCTGTGCACCGATGATCACTCGTACCAAGAGTTGCGCAGCACGGTCCGGACACCCGAGTGGCAGAGACGCTTTCTCGCGTTGCCGCTGGCAGACCGCGAGTTGCTCGCCAATCAGGCGCGTGCCGGCAGCAAAGACCACATGGCCCGTGCGATTCCGACCATCATGGATGTCAATGAGGATGCGGTTTCAACCGCCTACCGGGCGACCCGCGTGCGCCGGATCATTCACGGGCACACCCATCGCCCGGGGATCCATGAGACGGAGATTGAAGGCGAGCCGGCTCATCGGATGGTGCTCGGTGCCTGGTATGAGCAGGGAAGTTACATTCAGTATGAGAAGGGAAGCTATGAGCTGCGCAACCTTCCACGGTAATTGACGGGCACGACCGCCACCTCAGTGCGGGCGTCCCGGCGGTCCCCGCTCAGCCATCAACACGTCACACTTCTCGAGCCGATCGGGCGTGATTATGGGTGTCAGCTTGGCCAACGTGTCCTTCTGTGCCTGTTCGTGTGCGGCCTTCATCTGCTCGAAGGTGGGGCGGGTTCCGGAAGCTTGCGCCTGCTACGCCCGAGGCAGCGTCACAACCGCCTCGAGCCCGCGCACCGGCAGATTCCGCAAAATCAGCGAACCACCATGGGCCTGTATGAGATCGCGCGCGATGCTCAACCCGAGACCACTGCCACCGGTATCCCGGTTGCGCGAGAATTCCAACCGATAGAACGGCTCAAACACCCGTTCCAACTCGTCCGCGGGGATCCCGGGCCCAGCATCGCGGACGCGGATGACCAGCGCGGCACCGTCTTCGACCACAACAGTGGCCTGCGAGCCGAATTTCACGGCATTGTCGATGAGGTTGGTCAAACACCGGCGCAACGCCTGGGGTTTACCGAGTATGGAGCGTGTTGCATGCCCCTGAATGGCGACCTGTGCACTCATTTCGGCAAACTCCGATTGCAGGGTCGCGAGCAGGTCGTTGATGTCAATGGCGGTGAAGGCCTCGTTGTCATCGAGGCCCCGGAACAAGGCGAGCGCCCCGTGCACCATGCTCTCCATTTCATCGAGCTGCCTGCCCAACTTCCCTTGCGTCACCGAGTCATCCAGCATTTCCACTTGCAGCCGCAGGCGCGTCAACGGAGTTTTCAGATCGTGCGACATCGCGGCGAGCACGCGGCTGCGGCTGTCCAGGTAGCGCTGCATCCGATCCTGCATGGTGTTGAATGCGCGCGCCGCATTGCGTATTTCCCTTGCGCCGCTTTCGGCAATCCTTGGCTGGCGCAGATTGCGGCCGACGCTGTCAGCGGCTCGTGCCAGCTCGGAAAGCGGACGGGTGATGCTGCGTGCAACCACAAAAAGCGCAATGGACATCACGATGACCAGCAACGCCAGGTTCATGAAAAGACCGCGGGGCAATGGCGCACCACGCGCATAGCGTGTTACCCGAAACACCGTTGTGTAGCCGTCGGGGAATTTGATCTTCGCATCGTAGAAATCCGCACCGGTGTCCCGCGCCTCTGCAAACAGGGGACCCCCGATGGGAATAGCCCGCCGAGTTGGATCGGTTGTGTGCGACACTTCCACCGCAAACGCCGGCCCCAGGTCCTTGTGAAGCTGATCTTCGAACGCCGGCTCGAAGTCGCCGGCCTTTGTGAATGGCACAACAGCGGGATACGTGGTGGCTCGCAGGATGAGACTACGGGTGTCCTCGTGCGGGGGACCCACTGGCATCGGCGGCCGATGACCGCCGCGCGGGGCCCTCGAGCTCTGCGGCGGCCCCGAATGTCCCGGCGGCATGGGATCATCCATTCCAGGCGGTGGCGCTGGTGGTGGCGGCGCGCCGTTCGGGCCTGCTTCCGGTGCCGCAACGAGACCATCGCGAAACATCACCGCATCCGGTGGCCGATGTCCAAAGCGCCAGGGGCGCTCGGTCAGCCGGCTGATCATCGCGGCCCGTTCCGTGTCGTCCATGCCCTGAAGCAGGGTGGTGACTTCGGCAATCCGACGCGACCACTCGCGCACACTGCCTTGCAAAATGAAGCGTTCGCGCTCGCGCGCGACCATCACCAGGCTCACAACCTGGGCAAGCAGCAAAGCAACAATGGAGGCCGCCATCAGTCGCCCGAAAAGCGACTGCGGCCACAAACGGACGGTCATTGCGTCTGAACCGGAACTCCGACCACGTAACCCTCGCCGTAAACGGTCTTGATGATCTGCGGTGCGCGCGCATCGTCACCCAGGATCTGGCGCAGCCGGCTGACCCTGACATCGATGCTCCGATCGAAGGGATCGGCTTCCCTGCCCCGCAACAGCTCGGTGAGCTGGGCCCGGCTCAGCACTCGATTCGCGGACGACAGCAGCACCGCGAGCAGCCGATATTCCGCGCCGCTCAATGCAACATCCTTACCCTCGTTGTCGGTCAGGGTGCGTGTTGTTGTGTCGAGTTTCCAGTTGCCGAACGCGAATCCCCGCACCGACTCGGGGCTCGGGTCGCGCGGCGCGTGTGCCGAGCGTCGCAACACCGCGCGGATGCGGCCCAGCAGCTCGCGTGGATTGAATGGTTTCGGCAGATAGTCATCGGCACCCAGCTCGAGACCAACAATACGATCGACATCCTCACCCCGGGCGGTGAGCATGATGATCGGCACCTGTGAACGCGTGCGCAATTCGCGGCAGATGGACAGCCCATCCTCACCCGGCAACATCAGATCCAGCACGACCAGATCGACGCGCGTCCGCTCCATCACACGCCGCATCTCCTTGCCTTCCGCCACGGCCGTCGTGCGAAAATCGTGCTTGTCGAGATACTGGCTGAGTAACGTGCGAATTTCGCGGTCGTCATCGACAATGACGAGATGGGGACGATCGGTCATCTTTCCTCGGTGCTTGTAACAAACTGTTAAGCGTTGCGGCGGCAGCGCCGCAGTCAACTTTAGTCTTAATTTGGCGCCAGTGCTAACAATGAACTTCCGGCGGCGGCACCGAGTCGAAGGCCGCGGGAACTCCTGGCGCAAAGGGCAACTCGAGAATGAGCAAGACAATCTGGTTGAGAGCGGTGGTGAGTGCGTTTGTTGCGTCCTGGGTGGCAGGATGCGCCACAGACCGGCTGGATGCTGCGCCGCCCAGTGGCGTGAATCTGACGGGTGACTGGAAACTCAATCTGAATCTCAGTGACGATCCCGACAAGATGGCCCCGGACCCGGACACGACGGCTCCGAAGCGCGCTCCCGGATCCCACCGTGGACATGGCGGCGGACGGGGCGGCGCCGGTATGCCGCCGATAGGCACGCCCCCGGACGGTGGCATGCCCCTCGATGACGGCCCCACGGCCAGCACAGACGGCCCAAGTAACGGCCGCATCAGCGGCGGCGACAATAAGGTGGCGAGCGTCGGCGCTGGCAGCATTAGCGCCGACGGCATCCGCGACGCCGGTTACAGCTTCGTGCGCGTCGGGCTAGCGCAATCGCAAGACGGGCCTGCCCAGCCCGATTCCCGGTCAACTTCCTCCGGCCAGTCGCCCGGCGCGCCCAACGCCAAACCCAGCCGCGGCACCAGCATCGCCCGCTATCTGCGCGCCCCACTGACACTGTCCATCACGCAGGACAAAGGCTCGCTCACCGTCAAATCCAACATGCCGGATGGCACGCAGACTTCTGACACCTACACGCCGGGCACGAAGACCACCATTCCGTTTGGACAGGATCAAACCGCCGAGCGCACCGCCGGCTGGCGCGGAACCGTGTTTGTGGTCACCACGTCCGCCAAGAAGTTCGGCAGCCGTGAAGATGAATACGCCATCGACACCGAAGATGGCCGGCTGATCATGACCACATTGACCCGCGGCGGCCGCATGGGAAAAGTCGAAATAACGCGCGTGTACGACCGCGTCAAACCTTAGTCACCTGTTCTAACGCTGCGGCTTGAACACTGAGCGCAGGTCCGGTGCAACAATGGCGCGCTTGAACCAACGCTCAAGAGTTGCCAGCTTGGCTGCACGGATTCGCTTCTGCTGTGAAGGGTTCACCGCGCCGAATCTCCCTGCCAGGAGAGAAATCAGCGCCTCGGCTTTTCCCTCGGCCCTGCCCTCGGCCCTGCCCGCTGCCCTGCCTTTGGCATTTCCCTCTGCCTTGCCTTCAGCGAACCACTGCGCCTTCCAGGCCGCCAATTGTGTCGCAAGCATGCTCTTCACCTCCAACAAGTTACCGCCACCTGACAGGCGGACCCCACGATCCGCGAACGCCTCGCGAATCAACTCCATAAACACACCCTGCAACCGCTCACATCCCGTATGCTGCCGGAACCACCCGATCACCTCGTCCAGCAGCTCTTTGAGCTCTCCGGGCGAATGCCGCTGCTCGAGTCGAAACAGCAACGCCACCAGGCTGGAACGCCGCGCCAGCTCATCCTTGGGAAAGGCACCCATGTCCAACAGACAATAGCGGACCTCCGGCTGCCAAAGCCACAGCGTCGAGTCGGGGGAAAGGGCGATCAGCTCGCTCGTCCTCGTCGCGGCCCTCCACCGCCGCTCGCCGTTGTAAAGTACTAACAAAAGCAGTGGCGGAAGCCGCGCCCCGGTCTGGAGTTTCTGCTCGTCGATCACCTGCTGCCAAAGCAGTCCTTGATAGACCTGCGTACGTACCGCCATCCAATCGTCGCGCACGGTCTGGAACTCGATTAGAAGATAAAGGTAGAAGCCCCTGCCCTCACGGATCGGCAATCGCCAGATGACATCACTCTCGCGGCGTCGGGCCCAACGGTGGCCGGAGTGAAACTTGGGATTGACGCGCTGAAGTCCGGAGAAATCGAGACCGGCGACCATCTTCCGTGGCACAAAATCGCGCACGAGCCCCTCCACCATCCGCGGATGGGAAAACAGCCGGTGATAAAGTGAGTCCGAGTCGGGCACGGGTAGTGGTCGAACGCATACGTGCAAGGCAGAAGTTGATATCTCAACCTGCATTGACCCTGACGACAATGGTCCATTTGTGCCGAAAACACCGAGGCTTTTTATTCTTTGGGTGCGGCAAGTATCCCTAGCAGGGAGTGGCCGCGCGGAGCCCCGGCAGCGACTCTACCCCGGAGGGCCGCTGTGAAAACGAAACACAGGGTCCGCCGCGGTAGCCAATTCAGCCTCGCGCTCCGCGAGCAAACTCAACCGCTCCCGCCACTGCTCCGGCGCTTCAGCGCGCGCCAGATTCACATACAACTCGAAATGCCGCGCTTCCGACCGCTCCAGTGTCGCATAGAAGCCGCCCAACGGCTGTTGCAACCGGCCGCTCAACAGCCGGAAACGTTCCGACGAGCGCGCCTCAATCAACGCGCCCGACAACAGCAAATCCAGCTTTCGACCCGGCTCCGATGTCCGGATGAACGATCGCAACCCCGACGCGTAACGCCCCGGCTGTTGACGCTCGAAGTCAACTCCAAGCGTCAGCATCATCTTCTGCACCTGCTCGAAGTGCCGCAACTCCTCGCGCGCGAGGCGCGACAGCGCCAGGGTGAGCGCATGATCCTCAGGATAGGCAAAGATCAGCGCAAGCGCCGTGGATGCAGCCTTCTTCTCGCAGTTGGCGTGATCCACCAACATCTCGCGCCAGCGTTCCACCGCGGTGGCAACCCACGCTTCCGGGGTCGGCGCGTGCAGTATCGAGTCCATTGGGATCGACATCAGGTCGCTTCCGCCGCCGTCTTCAGAAACCGGTACGCTTTTTCCAGTGCGAGCCGCGCTTCGGCGGCGTTCTGATAGCGATCCTGCGGATCCTTCGCCAGGAACCGCTCAATGATGGGTTGCAGGGCCTCGAACGGCTCCGGCAACCGCGGAACCGGTTCCTTGCGATGTTTGTAGATGATGGCCATGGGATTCTCGGCGGCGAACGGTTTCTCGCGCGTCAACATCTCGTACACAATCACGCCGAGACTGTAGATGTCGCTGCGCGCATCGATCGGCTCGCCATGACCCTGCTCCGGGCTCATGTAGTGCGGCGTCCCGAAAATCAGTCCCGTATCCGTGACTTCCTGCGCCAGCGCCGTATCTTTGGACATTCCGAAATCAATCAGCGCCGGTGACCCGTCCTCGCGCAACATCACATTGCCCGGCTTGAGATCCCTGTGCAGGACGCCGGCACCATGCATCGCCTCCAATGCACGCGCAACGGCGATGGCAGTGCGCAACGCGGGGCGCGGCCGCATGCCGGCGCGCATGCGACGCCTGAGATCGCCTTCCTTGAAATACTCCATCACCAGCCACGCGTGATCGTCGCTTATTCCAAGGTCGTACAACTGCACGACGCTGGGATGCTTGATGCGCTGAACGATCTCATACTCCTGCAGGAATCGCCGGAACGTGTGATCGAGGTCGTGTTGGTCCTTGTGCCGGTCGCGAACCACCTTCAAGGCAACCAACGCCCCCGCAGCCTCGCTTTCAGCCAGGTAAAGGTCTGATACCGGGCCCGCGGCAAGCCGCCGGATGCAGCGATAGCCACGAATGAACGCACCGCCAAAACGCTGCGTGTCACGGCCGGCCGGGCTGGTCTGCCATTTCTGGCGGGCGCGCGACTGGACCCACTGCGCATCCGCGAGGGCTTTGAAGAACTGTTCCGTTTGAATCTCTTCGCGGCTGAGGACGGCGTGGGCGCCGAGGCTCCGGGCTTCGGTGGGATCGGCCTGCGAGGTGATGAAGATAACCGGTGCAAAGCCGGTGCGAGCTGTCAGATCGCGCAACTCGCCGAGGCCGCGGCCGCGGCCATCGCCCGCAAGGACGGCATCAAACCCCTGCGCCAGAAAATCCGGCGCGAGCGGACCCTGCAGATCCGGATTTCGCACCACAATCTGCGCCTCGGGATTGCGCGACTTCAGACGATGTTGAATGACTTCGCACTGAGCCGCGTCGTCTTCAATCAGCAGCAAACGCATTGCTCAATTACAGCACGCGCGTATCGAGCCCGTCACGACCTTCGACCACGATCCGGCCCGCCTCTTGTGACAGTTTCAGACCAATCGCCAGATCACCGACATTCGTGCCCGTGGGACCTGTATGGACCAGGTCACCACTCGCCGCGAGGGCAGTACCCGAGTCAGCGCGGCGCATACAGTCATCCACGTCGATCTCCGAGACAGCCAGACGCGCGCAGGTCTCACTATCCACCAGCCCACCGGCATCCTCAGTGACGCCATCCGTCCCATCGGTTCCGGCTGCCAGCAGCAGCATATTGGCCTGTCCCGCGAGTAAGCGTGCCGCCGCCAACGCCAGGTGCTGATTGCGGCCGCCGCGCGCCGGATTGGGAGGAAGCTGCACAGTCGACTCACCGCCCCAGACACAAACCTGGGCGGAATTCAGATGCAGCTCGTGTGTAAAACGAACGGCGAGTCGCGCTGCGTCATCATCAAAGCGATTGGTCGGGCGGCGCACGTCGAGACCCAGTTTCTCAGCCGCAACACAGACGCCATCCACGGCGAAATCGAGCGAGGCAACCACGATCCTTTCAATTCGATCGCTCTGACCCGGGGCCGGCCCCAAGACTCCAGAACCGATGACAGCCGGATCGTCGGTGGGAACGTCGGAGATGAACAGCGCGCGGCCCGGCCGGTCGCCCAATAGACGCGCCACGCCACCGCCCTTAATTCGCGACAACCGGGAGCGGCGCGCGTTGAGCTCACCGATGGCAATGCCACTCGCCAAACCTTCCGCATTGAGCCGTCCAAGCTGCTCGAAAGTCACACCCTCTTGCAGCACCTCGACGAGACTGGAGGCGCCACCCGAGATCAGAAACAGGGGCTCGACGGAGCGCGGCAACTCCTGCAGCCAATTCAGGAGGCTCGCTCCTGCATCGAGTGAGCGTTGGTCAGGGACGGGATGCGAACTTTCGTGAATCTCGACGTTGCGAAGCGTGTGGATCTGCGGAGCAACGTGGTCGTCTTTCGTGATGACCAGCGTTCGCTCGATCGACGGACCGAGAGCATCGTGGGCGCCGAGAGCCATTGCGGCCGCCGCTTTGCCAATCGCGGCAACCCAGACGGGCCCAGTCGATCCCGACAGCGCGCGGGCTACGGAACCACGGCCGGACACCCTATCGAGTCCCGCCTGGAACAGCTCCAACAAGATACGGCGTCTGGGATCGTTCGAGTTCACCGAATGACTTTTAATTTACCGCGTCTTTCGCGCCGCAACGACTTGGCTGCATCCGAGCGTTCGACCTGAAGGCGCTCGAGATACTCGGGCGTGACGTCGCCCGTTACATACTCACCGGAGAAGCAGGAGGTATCGAACTCAGCGACGCGCGAGTCGTCATGCTGACACGCCGCCACCAGGTCCTCGAGATCCTGATAAATCAGCCAGTCCGCGCCAATGAGGCGGGCGACTTCATCCACGCTCCGATTGGCGGCCACGAGCTCGCTGGTCGCCGGCATATCGATGCCGTAGACATTGGGAAAACGCACCGGCGGCGCGGCGGAGGCAAAGTAGACTTTCTTGGCGCCCGCTTCCCGCGCCAGATCGATGATCTGGGCCGAAGTGGTGCCGCGCACAATCGAGTCATCCACCAACAGCACGTTCTTGCCACGGAACTCCAGGTCGATGGCATTGAGCTTGCGGCGCACCGATTTTTCGCGCTGCTCCTGCCCCGGCATAATGAACGTCCGGCCGATGTAGCGATTCTTGATAAAACCTTCGCGGTACTTCAGGTTCAGGCGCTGCGCGAGTTGCAAGGCGCTGGTGCGGCTCGTGTCCGGAATCGGAATCACCGCGTCAATGTCATGATTGGGACGCTCGCGAAGGATCTTTTCCGCAAGACGGTCACCCATGCGCATGCGCGCGCGATAAACCGAAATATTGTCGATCTTCGTGTCAGGCCGGGCGAAATACACGTACTCGAAAATACAGGGCGTGTGTCGAACCGTCGGCACGAGTTGCTGGGAGTGCAGGCGGCCCTGTTCGTCAATGAACACGGCCTCTCCCGGCCCAATGTCGCGCACAAACTTGAATGACAGCGAATCCAGAGCAACGCTCTCGGAAGCCAGCATCCACTCGGGTCCGCGCGGGGTATCGCGTTGCCCGAGCACCAGCGGTCGGATGCCGTTCGGATCGCGAAATCCCAGCAACCCGTGACCAATGATCATTGCGACAACCGCGTAACCACCACGGCATCGGCGATACACAGCATTCAACGCGGCGAAGACGTCGCCGGCAGTTACACGTGGCGTACCAATACGCTGCAACTCAGACGCAAACACATTCAGCAGAACTTCCGAGTCCGATGTCGTATTCAGATGCCGCCGATCTTCACGGGTGATGACCTCGGCGAGCTCGGTTGCATTCGTCAGGTTGCCGTTGTGTGCAATGCAAATTCCGTAAGGTGCATTCACGTAGAAAGGCTGCGCTTCAGAAGCGCTGTCGCATCCGGCTGTCGGGTAGCGCACATGCCCGAGGCCGTAATTGCCCTTCAGCTCCAGCATGTGCTGCTGCTGGAAGACATCGCGTACGAGGCCGCTCCCCTTCCGGGTGTACAACTCACCATCGATGGACGTTGCAATACCCGCCGCATCCTGGCCGCGATGTTGCAGGACCGTCAGCGCGTCATAAATGCGATTGTTGACCGCGCTGGTTCCGACAATACCTACGATACCGCACATGCTTCAGGCGCCTCGTTCAATGAAAGCTGGCTCTACAAGCGGCCGCCGGAGTGATGGACGGACTTCTCGCCGACCAGCGTCCGCAATCCGTTCGCAACGGATTCGCCGTACGGGATCAGCAACGACCGCGTCCACCAGTGCTCGTCGCCCAGACGCAGCAACTGCCCCAGGATGACAAACACGCCGAGAAGGACCACTCCACGTAACAGTCCGAACAGAAAGCCGAGAAAGCGGTCCATACCGCTGAAAATCGACAACCGTACAAAGTGACTGAGCAGGGCGCCAATCGCGGCACCGAGCAGCAAAATGAGCAGGACAATGATCACGCGGGCCGCCCAGGGTTTGACGGCTGAACCGGAGAGCAGTCCACCGAGGTGGGGTTCCACGAGGTCGGCGAAGTGCCACGCAATGAACAGCGCGAGAAGCCACGCCACGAGTGCCACGACTTCGCGCAGAAAGCCGCGCATCGCACCAACTAGCGCCGAAATCACGACAGTGGCGATCACCACATAATCGGTAGCATTCATCCGTGGGTCCGGTAGCCGATTGCGGCGCGGATTGTACAAGACCGGCGCCGGCCCTGCGCGGACTGCCACCGTGCATTCCTGCAAATGGGGGCTGAATCAGGAATAAGGTACAACGGTGCCGCTGGGGCGCCCGGAGGCCTTCAGTTTCGACTGCAACTCCTGTGCGGCGGCCCGGTCGGGGGCGGGACCAACGCGGACCCGATAGAGTTTCTGTTTGCCGCTCGTGACCGGCGACACAGACACCTTGAACCCCTTCGTCCGGACCTCGAGCGCCAGGCGTTCGGCGTTCTCGTGGCTTTTGAAGACGCCCAGTTGCACCCCCCAGCCACCTGACTTCGACGACGCCTCCGTGTGCGCCTGCGCCGCGACCGCGGGCTTCGAAGGCGCCTCCGCTGCCGTCCTCGAAGCGACCTCGGTGCGAGACGCCGCGGATGCTGCCTTGGAGGGGGCCTCCGCACGCGCCGCGGTGGGCGAAGGCTTCGATGCCTGTGCGGCGGCGGGTGCCGATTGACTGGCTTTCGCGACCGGCTTGGATGCTGCCGTGCCATGCGCCCCGGCTGCGTTGGCCGTCGGGCTGGCGCCACGCGCCGCAGCGGATGTCGGCGCTGCGGCCGATGTCGGCGTCCTCGCCCCGCTGCTGGCCGGTGGGTTCGTGCTCGCCGCACCGCCTTGCGCTCCCGCAGGCGCACTTGCCTGCTCCGTCGCCGCGGGCGAATCCCATGTCGACGATTCGCTGAGGCCGCTGTCGGGAGTATCGAGCTGCGGCAAGCCGGCCGAGGCCTGCGCGGTCGGTTGCGGTGGTCCAGAGGCACCTGCCGCACCGTTCGCCGTCTGAGACTGCGAATGCGAGTCGTCGCCCAGGTTGATGGTGTACGACCGTAATGGCGGTTCCTCGGATGAAGGGGAAGCAGCGCCGGCGGCCGGCGGCCGCGCCGCGGGACCTTTCGGGCCCGATAACAGCTCGGGCACCAACAGCACGATCAAAACTACAAGAATGATCGCGCCGGTCAGTCGCTCTTTCACCAGAAGTTCCACAGTGGGGACGAAGTCGCTCCAATCAAGCGACGGCGGAAAACGCTAGTATACGCGAAGCCAGGCCAACGCCGGACCCACGGTGTAGACCGAGCCGAAGACAATCACCCGGTCACCCGCGACCGTCGCGGCGCGCGCGGTCTCGCAGCCTTCTTCCACCGAATTCGCGAGTGTGAACCTCTCCGGTGGCAACCCGAGGCGGTTGGCAAGTTCGGAAGCACTGCTGCCCCGCGCACCCGGAAGTGTGCACAGTACCCAATGATCGACGAGTGGTGCGAGCGCGGCAGCAATCTCACGAGCGTCTTTGTCAGCGAGAATGCCAACAACCGCAATCGTGCGGCCGCCCGCGGCGAGGTGCCGATCGCGTACGTGCTGAGCGAATACCCGAGCCGCAGGCTCGTTGTGCGCAATGTCCAGTATCCATTCAACGGGACCCGGCACCACCTGGCAACGCCCGGCGAGCCTGACATCACCCAGTGCGTTGGCGACTGTTTGCTCGTTCAGTGGGTACGCCGAATCGAGCGATTCGATCGCTGCGAGCGCGGCAGAGGCATTGCGATATTGGATGGCCCCAACGAGCGCCGAGGGCGGCAAATTATCCAACGACACGCGAATTCCGCGGTAGCTCCACCGACCGTCCGCATTGATTTGCCAACCAAAGTCCCGTTCAGCAATCACCGCGCGAGACCCCAGCAACTGAATCACCGAGTACACGCTCGAAGGCATGTCCTCGGTGCTCAACACCGCCGGTCGCCCGGCCCGGAAAATCCCTGCCTTCTCGGCCCCGATTTGCTCCAACGTGTCGCCTAGGTAGTCACGGTGATCGAATCCAATCGAGCACACCACGGCAACGTCCGCATCGACTAGATTCACTGCGTCGAGCCGACCTCCAAGCCCCACCTCTAAGATGGCAACGTCGACACGCCGCTCCGCGAAGATCACGAGCGCTGCCAGCGCGTTGAATTCAAAGAATGTGAGGGTGGTCGATCCGCGAGCTGCGTCGATTCTCTCAAACGCGCTGATCAACTCAGCGTCTTCAACCTCAACGCCATCAACCCGAATGCGTTCGTTGTAGCGGAGGAAGTGCGGCGACGTAAACATGCCGGTCGACGCCCCGGTCGCGCGCAGCAGCGCGTCGAGATGCGCGACCGTAGACCCTTTACCGTTGGTTCCCCCAACAGTAATGACGCGGGACGAAGGCCTGTCCACCCGCAAGGTCCGCGCCACCGAGCTGACACGGGCCAAACCCATGTCGATCGTTTTGGGATGGACTGCCTCCTGGAGAGCCAGCCATTCCGCGAGGGTGCGCAATCAGGCAGCAGCGGCCGGAGCCGCGGCGGCAGGCGGCAGCTTCAACAGCATGCGCAACACGCCTGCGATGCGATCCCGCATATCCCGGCGATCGACGATCATGTCGAGCGCGCCATGCTCCAGCAGAAACTCGCTTCGTTGAAACCCTTCTGGCAATGTCTCTCGCACCGTCTGCTGAATGACACGCGGGCCGGCGAATCCGATCAGTGCCCTTGGCTCCGCAATGTTGAGATCGCCGAGCATGGCCAGACTCGCCGACACACCCCCGGTCGTCGGGTCAGTCATGACCGAGATATAAGGCAGGTGCGCCTGAGCGAGAGCGGACAGTGCCGCGGATGTCTTGGCCATCTGCATCAGTGAATACAACGCTTCCTGCATACGCGCACCGCCGCTGGCGGTAAAGCACACAAAGGGTTTGCGATGCTCGATGCAGTGGTCGACGCCTCGTTTGAATCTCTCGCCCACGACTGACCCCATCGACCCGCCGAGGAACTGGAACTCAAACGCGCTGGCCACAATGGGCAGCCCCTGCAGTTGGCCGGCCAGCACAATCAATGCGTCACGTTCACCGGTGGCCTTTTGCGCCTGGACCAGGCGGTCCCGATAGCGTTTGCTGTCGCGGAATTTCAGGGGATCTTCCGGCGACACAATCGCGCCGATCTCCAGCAGCTCACCCGGGTCGAGGAAGCTCTCGAGGCGCTCCCGGCCCCCGATCCGCATGTGGTGACTGCACTTCGGGCAGACGTAGAGATTGCGCTCGAGCTCAGCCCGATACAGCACCGCATCGCATGCCGGACACTTGATCCACAGGCCTTCCGGCACCGAGCGCGTGCGCCGCTCGGTCTTGATGCGCGAAGGCATGATTTTTTCGAACCACGACATGCTGGCCGTCCGTACTCAATTTAATCCCGGCATGATAATGGATCGCTGGCCCAACCGCCCGGAGGGCAACCGAAAGGCTTCGGGATAGCGGACGTCCCAAAAGTACAGCCCTTCGGCGGGTGCCGTCGGCGCCCCTTTGGTCCGATCCAGTCCCTCGCGTACCTCCAGCGCCCAGGAGGGCGGCGCGTCGCCCTTACCGACCTCAATCAGCAGACCGGCGAGGTTGCGCATCATGTGATGCAGAAATGCGTTTGCCGTGGCCTCAATGATCACCCACTCCCCCAGGCGTTCCACGGAAAGGTGCTCCACCCGTCGGACGGGCGAGTTCGACTGGCACTCAGAAGATCGGAAGGCACTGAAATCGTAGTGCCCGCACAGATGACCTGCCGCTTCGGCCATGCGTTCGTGATCCAGCGGTTTGAAGACGACGGCAGCCCGCTTTTCAGCGAGGGCTGAACGGGCCGTCCGATTCAAAATGAGGTACCTGTAGGTCCGCGCCTCAGCCGTGTAGCGGGCATGGAAATGCAGGGGTACTGGACGTGCCCACACGAGGCTGATGTCGCGAGGGAGCTCTGTATTGGCTCCCATGACCCATCCGCGCATGGGACGGGTTACGTTCGTATCGAAATGAGCGACCTGCCAACGCGCGTGCACGCCAGCGTCGGTGCGGCCAGCGCAGACGACGTCGACGCGCTCAGCCGCCACACCGCTCAGGGCACTCTCAACAAGGCCCTGAATGGTTCGTAGCGACTGCTGTGTCTGCCAGCCGGAATAAGCGGAACCGTCGTACTCCACCGCTACCGCGTATCTATTCATGCGCTGCGCGCAAACTTTCTAGGGGGATCGCGCAAGCGCGACCCCCGACATGCAGTGGCGCTGCGCGCCGGGGGTGGCACGTTTAACGTCGGCTCAACCTGGGAGGCTTTCGAGTAACCGTTGAGCTTCCTGCTTCTGCGCGACCGAGCCTTCGGTCATGACTTCATCGAGGATGTTACGTGCACCCTCGGGGTCACCCATGTCCATGTAAGCGCGAGCCAGATCCAGCTTCGTGCCGACTTCGCTCATGGTCACCGGCTCGAGGTCCGGCAGCGCGAGATCGTCGGACGCGAGCTTCTGGGTCGCCGTGAACGCAGTGTCAGGAACGGTCGCCGTTCCGACATCCAGATCCACACCAGCACCGTTGGAACCGTGCGCGTGGTGATGCATGCCATCGGCATCGGCCTCACCTACGCCGTCGGCATCAACATCGCCGAGGTCGAAGTCAACGTCGCTGTCTTTGGACAGAGTCTGAAGGCGGGCGGTGGATGACGGATCAAACTCAGCAGGCTCATTCTGCTCGTCCTCACCGTTACCCAACACAGCATGCAGGTCGCTGTCATCCATACGCCACGCGGCGGTAGCGGACGGATCCTGATCCTCTTTAGCGTTAGCGCGACGCTGGGCTTCTTCCATCACCTTGCGTGAACGCTCGTCCATGCCCGCAACGAGTGTTGGTGCATCGGGCGAAGCGCCGAGGCCAGGCTGATCCACCGTGTCGAGCGCACCAAGATCGAGACCGAGGTCATCGATAGCCAGCTCAGCCGTCTGTTCAGCGCTATGTCCCTGCTTGAGGGCCATGGCGACCTTCTGACGGATCGTCGGATCCTTCTGACCGCCGAGCTGCGGCTGCTCAACCGTCGGACCTTCCGACTCGGAGCCGAACTCCGGGATCGCAGACTCGGACTCGCCCTTGATCTTCTGCGTCATCTGCCGGGTCGTGCCGGTAGATCCCGTGTTGAAAGCGTTTTCCAGGTTGAAATTGCGATCGGTCGCGGTACCCGTGGACTCGTGGTCCTCCCCGAGCGCCGATCCGATGTCGAGATCGACACCCTCGTTCTGACCGGGGACCGGCTCACCCAACAGGTCGAAGTCGACGCGGCTCTCACCACCTTCGAGATCCAGGTCAACGCCGCCGGCTGTCGCACCGCTGACGGCGCCACCACCGGAGAACAATGGATCTTCGGGGGCAAGCTGCTTGCCCATGATGACAATCTTTTCCCACTCGCCGGGAGCGGCGTCGGCACGCGTGTCCGCCAGCTCACGAGCGCTGTGCAGGAACTGGTCCTTGTTGCCCCATACGAAGAACACTTCGAGCAGCTTCAGCTTCAGATCGCGGCGGCTGGGCTCGCGGCTGATGGCAATGCGGATCAGGTCGGCGGCCTGGTCATACAGGCCATACGCCATGTGGAAGTCGGCTTCGGCCAGCGGATCGCCTTGATCCAGATTGATGGCCGTTTCGCTGCTGATCGTCTCGTCGGAGGCGACGTGGCGGGCAGCAGGCGCTGCAGGAGCGGCACCTCCACCAAAGCGCGGCCGCTCGTGCGTACCCGACTCTTCAACGAGGAAAGCGCCGTCATCGGTAGCTGCCGTGAGCGGCCGAACGGGAGAAGTCTCTCCGCCGGCGGCGAAGCCACGATCCATCGAGGCGGCGCCAGCAACTGCCAGGCGGCCGAGCGAATCGTCGAACTCTGACTGCCGGCGCGAACGCCAAGCCCGCAAGCCCAAAAATCCGGCAATGGCTACTGCGAGCGCCGCGAGCGCCCACCAGTAGTCCTTGAGCATGTCGAAAATGCCGCCGCCACTATCGGTCACCGTCGGCGTAACTGGCGCATGAGGCCGTTTTGCACGGGTCTCTGCCGGCGTCGGTGTTGGTGTCGGTTCAGCCGCCGGAGCTGGCTCTGCAGCCGGAGGCGGTGCGGCCGCGGTCGGCGCCTGTGCCTGAGCGGGAGGCTGCTCCGCAGGTGTGGGCGTCGGTGCTGCAGCCGGAGGCGGCGTTGCCGCCACTGGCGGAGTTGGCGTGAGCGTCGCAGCCGGCGCTGCCGCCTTGCCCTGGCTCTCGATCTGCGACTGCAGACGTGCGAGCTCGGCATTGCGCAGTTCCAACAGACGCTTGGATTCGCTCAGTTGGCCTTCGAGTTCTTTGACACGGCCCTGAAGGGCCTTCGTCTCGGCATTGGTCGCACCAGTGCCAGCACCCTGCGTTTCGGTCGGGGTGACGAGGCGTAGGTGGCCCGGCTCGCTTGCCGCTGGTGATCCAGCGGGCGCGGCGGAACGCCACGCTGCGTACTGACGTCGGATCTCGCCGTTCGCTTCTGTAGGTGAAATAGCTGACGCGTCCGAGCTCTCGGGAATGCGCAGCACTGCGCCGGAGCGCATCAGATTCATATTCTTGTCGAACGCGGACGGATTGGCCTGATAGATGGCCAACATCCAGCTCCGGGTCTGCGCGGAATTTACCGAGCTGCCCGAAGCGGAAGCAGCGATCGAAGACAACGTTTCGCCGCGCTTGATGACGTGGCTCGAACCACTTGCGGCACTCGCGCTGCTGCCGACTCCAGCCGGCGTCGGCTTTGCAGCACTCGACGAAGACGAAGCATCCGATGGAGTTGGCGAAGCCGACGAGGTGTCCTGCGCCGGCGGCACCTGCGAGCTGCGGGCAATCGCACCCTCGTGCGCGCCGGTACCGGCGGTCGGGGCGGCGACAGGAGCATTCGCAGCAGGCGACTGACCCGGCGTGAACACCGGCGGGTCCAGCAACATGGTGTACTCGCGGACGAGACGGCCACGAGCCCAATTCACTTCCACCAGCAGAGTAATGAACGGCTCCGTAATGGTGTCGGTGGACTTCAGCTTGATGACCTGACGGCCGTCAGCAGTGCGCTGCGTCCGCACTTGCACGCTGCTAAGAAACACCGGCCAATCCAGGCCATAGCGGGTAAACGTGTCGCGCGAGGCGATCTGCGCCTTGAGGGTTTGCATTTCCTCAGGCGTGACGTCTACCAGCTCGATTTCTGCATCGAGTGGCGAATTAAGAGGCGAAAGGAGACGGATGTCCCCGAGACCAAGCGCGAACGAGGCCGACGGCAAGGCCATCAGCGTTGCTAGCACCAGGCTGCTACGTTTCACGGACATTACGACACCCCGAGAGGTATCAACGGTTAAAAAGTCTTTTAAAAACAAACGAGTGGACTGCTTTCCGCGACCCCACCCAACGGCCGGCAATATACATTACATATGCTGCCGAGCCAAAATCTCTGCGATCTGGATCGCATTCGTGGCGGCACCCTTGCGCACGTTGTCGGCTACGACCCATAAGTTAAGTCCCTTATCGCAGGTCAGATCTTCACGTATTCGCCCGACATAAACTGTGTCGCGGTTCGCTGCCTCGGTAGCCGCCGTTGGGTACCCCCCGAGCCGGCGCTCATCCATAACTTCCACTCCCGGGGCCTTCGAAAGCAGCGCGCGGGCCTCGTCGGCTGTGATCTTCGAACGCGTTTCCAGGTGCACAACCTCTGAATGCCCGTAAAAGACGGGCACCCGCACCGCGGTCGCATTTACGCGGATGTTGGGGTCGCCGAGGATCTTCCGGGTCTCCCACACCATCTTCATTTCTTCCTTGGTGTAGCCGTTTTCCTGAAACTTGTCGATCTGCGGTACACAGTTGAACGCAATCTGCTTGGCCACGACCCGCGCTTTGACCGGGCCCTTGCCGCTCAACAACTGCACCGATTGCTCCGCCAACTCTTCCACCGCGTCCCGCCCGGCACCTGACACCGACTGATAGGTGGCAACATTGATGCGATCGATGCCCACGGCGTCCTGGATCGGCTTCAGCGCAACCACGAGCTGAATGGTGGAGCAATTCGGGTTGGCAATGATCCCACGGTTCTTGTACTGCGCTATGGCCTCGGGATTGACCTCCGGGACGACGAGCGGAATGTCGTCCTCGTAACGAAATTCCGAGGTGTTGTCGATAACGATGCAACCCGCGGCGGCGGCCTTCGGCGCGTAGATACGCGACACTTCGGCGCCCGGGGAGAACAGGCCGATGTCGACGCCACGGAAGTCGAAAGCATCCAGATCCTGGACGTGCAGGGTGCGCCCTTTGAATTCAACGCCCTTGCCCAACGAACGCGAGCTGGCCAGGGCGTGCACTTCCGAAACCGGGAAATTCCGCTCAGCGAGCACCTGGAGCAGGGTTTCGCCCACCAGGCCGGTGGCACCCACAATGGCAACGGAGAAGTCTGACTTGTTCACTTGTTTACTTGGCGCGGCACTGGCCGCGCAGAGCCCGGGTTCTTTTCCGCCACCAAAAAGCGCGGTTTTTGGTGGCTGCGATTGCGGCACGGCTGAGTTTTAACACGCCTCAGGTCACTTTGCTGATGTCAGGGGTAGACGATTTCACATCCGCGTTCTGAGCGCGATTACGCAAGAAATGATCCAATAAAACAATCGCCAACATTGCCTCGGCAATCGGCGTTGCGCGCAAACCCACGCAGGGGTCGTGACGTCCCGTCGTCGCGACCTCCACCGGATTCCCGTCGACGTCGATCGTACTCCCCGGAATCTGAATACTCGATGTCGGTTTCAGCGTTGCATGCGCGACGATGTCCTGGCCGGTCGAGATTCCACCCAGCACGCCACCTGCGTGATTCGACTTGAAGCCCGTGGGTGTCAGCTCGTCCCGATGCTCACTACCCTTTTGTTGCGCAGCGACAGTACCCGCGCCGATTTCCACAGCTTTGACCGCGTTGATACTCATCAGCGCATGCGCAATGTCGGCGTCCAACCGGTCGAATACCGGCTCTCCCAAGCCTGGCGGCACGCCCGTCGCAATCACCGTCACACGTGCTCCAACAGAATCCCCTTCACTACGAACCTTCCACATCAACTGCTCCAGCTCCTCGATGCGAGCCGGGTCCGGGCAGAAAAACGGGTTCTGATAGGCGAACGCCGGGTCGACAGGATCGAGTTTGAGACCGCCAATCTGGCTGAGATAGCCGCTGATGCGGACTCCCAATCGTTCAGCGAGGTACTTACGCGCGATAGCGCCCGCGGCAACGCGCATGACAGTCTCTCGGGCAGACGAACGGCCGCCACCCCGATAGTCACGTAAACCGTACTTGTGTTGATAAGTGTAGTCCGCATGCCCCGGGCGGAATCGGTCTTTGATCTTGTCGTAGTCACGCGAACGGGCGTCGGTGTTCTCGATCAGGATGCCGATGGGTGTGCCGGTCGTGCGGCCCTCAAACACTCCCGACAGGATCCGCACCTGGTCGCCTTCCCGCCGCTGACTCACAAAGTGAGAAGTACCCGTGCGGCGCCGATCGACGTCCGCCTGCAGGTCGGATTCGGCGAGCGGCAGGCCCGGTGGGCAGCCATCGACGATACAGCCCATGGCCGGGCCATGGCTTTCGCCAAACGTAGTGACCGTGAAAAGAGTGCCTATTGTGTTACCGGACATGATTCATCAGTTGTTCGGCTGTCAGCAGAAAAACCCCACCGCCGCCACGCTCAAAGTCTAACCACACAAACGGAAGATCCCGGAACGCTCGCCGCACGGCCGTTTCCGTATTACCGACCTCAACGACGAGAATGCCGCCGGGGCGCAAGAACCGCCCGGCTTCTCGAATCAAGATCCGCACGGAATCGAGCCCGGAATCGCCCGCCGCGAGCGCGATCCGTGGCTCGTGCCGGTACTCGGGCGGCAACGCCCTCATCTCACGGGCGCCCACGTAAGGCGGGTTCGAGACGATGATATCGTAGGTGGGGTTCCCCGACAGGCCATTGAAGTGATCGGACTCAACGAGCCGGACACGTCGGCCGAGGCGATGCTTTCGAACGTTGATTGCCGCTACCTCCAAGGCGTCCTTGGAAATATCGACGGCGTCAACCTTCGCACGCGGGAACGCTTTCGCACTCGCGATGGCGATACAACCAGAGCCAGTCCCCACATCGAGTATCCGCTCAACCTTCCGAGGATCGATCCACGGGGTGAACTGACGTTCGATGAGCTCAGCAAGCGCTGATCGCGGTATGAGCACTCTCGAGTCAACGTAGAACGGCAACCCGGCGAACCACGTCTCGTGTGTGAGGTACACGGCAGGGATACGTTCTTTAATCCGACGCGAAATCAGGTCTTCGACGCTTTGGCGAGCGCCGGAGGGCGCGCGCCTGCGGTACGCGGCGGGCCCGAGATCGTGCGAAAGGTTCAGTACATGGAACACGATTGCAGCCGCATCGTCCACGGCACTGTCCGTCCCATGACCGTAAAACACCTTGGCGCGTTTCAGGCGGCGAGCGGCCCGATCGATCAGATCGCCGACGCTGATTGAGCGACTGCTGTGGGATAATTCTCGAATGACCAAGCGACTTTCCTGGCTCCTGGTGGCCGTTGCCGCGCTGTGCGCCGCAGTGGCCGGTTTTTGGCTGGCGCGCGAACTTGACAGCTCAGGCCCACAGCTTGCAAGCGGAACCTGGCTGGGCATCCCCCGCACCGTGGCCGATTTCCGGCTCACCGATAGCCAGGGCCATCCCTTCACCCCCCACGACCTGCAAGGCAAACCGAGCCTGGTGTTCTTCGGATTCACGCATTGCCCGGACGTTTGTCCGACGACTCTGGTCAAATTGGCACAGGTCAAAAAGGCTGCGCCCGTGGCCGGATTGCAAGTGGTGCTCGTAACGGTCGACCCTCAGCGCGATACCCCAGAGGCCATCGGGAAATACGCGCACGCCTTCGATCCCACATTCATTGGCCTCACGGGAGACCAGGCAGCTATCGACAAGGTGACTAAGGCATTCGGCGTTGCAGCCGTGCGCGTCGACCTTCCCGGTGGTGACTACACCATGGACCACTCCGCCGCGGTATTTCTCGTCAACTCCCGCGCGCAGATTGTGGGCATTTTCACGCCGCCGTTTGACACCCGAAAGCTCGCGCAGGATCTGCTCGCGGCGACGCCGCACCTGGGCGCCCAATCGTGACAGTCAAAGATCGCCTGTTTGTAGCCAGCCAGTACGCCCTCCCCCAGCACTTTCTCTCCCGTATCGTCTACCGCCTGACACGGAGTCGCTCACGCGGCGTGAAAAACACACTCATCAGCAACTTCATGCGGGGCTTCAGCCCAGACATGTCGGATGCGTTGCAGCCCGACGCGCTGGCCTACGGATCGTTCAATGAGTTTTTCACGCGTGCACTGCGTCCAGGCACCCGCCCAATGGATACCAGTGACAGTGTTTTGACTTCGCCCGTGGACGGGGCCGTCAGCCAGATCGGCTCACTCGATGGCTCACAGATCCTGCAGGCCAAGGGGCATCAGTATTCACTCGAGGCACTGCTCGCCTGTGCCGGAGGCACGACAAACTGGGCGCCGCGGTTCACACAAGGTTGTTTTGCTACTTTGTACCTGGCGCCATTCAATTATCATCGCATCCACATGCCGTTGAGCGGCACCCTGCGCGCGGCCTGGTACGTGCCCGGCCAGTTATTCAGTGTCAACGCGGTCACAGCGGGGTCCGTCCCCGGATTGTTTGCCCGCAATGAGAGAGTTGTCTGCATATTCGAGGAAGGACCCCGGATGTTCGCCATGGTGTTGGTAGGCGCGCTCTTTGTCGGAAGCATGGATACGGTGTGGCACGGAGAGATCACTCCCCGCAATCCGCGCACGCGCCTGGAACTACCGCTGGATGACTCCCGTGCGCCGTTACGCCTCGAAAAAGGGGCTGAAATGGGTCGATTCAACATGGGTTCGACAGTGATTCTCATCCTGCCGCCCGACACCATCGACTGGCTGCCGGACGTCCAGGCCGGTGACCGCATCCGCATGGGCCAGTCACTCGCACGGCTTCGCCATCATGGTTGAGTGGAAGCCGACCATCACACGCGATCTGTTGGCGCTGCGTTCATCAGTCCTCATGCATGCGCGCCATTTCTTTGTTGATCGCGGCGTCATTGAAGTGGATACGCCGATGATTGTGAATGCGCCCGTCACCGACGTGCACATCCATTCGGCGCGCGTCGAGTTTCCCGACAGTTCGCGCCGCTTCTTTCTGCACACCTCGCCCGAATATGCCATGAAGCGGCTGTTGGCGGCGGGCAGTGGCGACATTTTCCAGATCTGTCACGTAGCACGCGGCCTCGAGCGCGGTCGCCAGCACAACGCCGAGTTCACACTGATCGAGTGGTATCGCGTCGGGTACGATCTCGATCAACTCATGCACGAGGTGGAAACGCTGGTGCGGACGCTGTTGGCCGGAGTCGCCTTCAACCTCACGAGTGAGCAGCTTTCGTACGAGGATGCGTTCCTCCAGGAGTTGAATCTGGATCCCCTCGAGGCCTCCCTGGAGCAGCTATCCGCCGCTGCCGCCGCCGCCGGTTTCAGCCACGAGGCACAAAAGGGAGCCGACCGCGATGAGCTGCTCGAGTTTTTGATGGGCACCGTCATCGGGCCGAAGCTCGGACACGGCTCACTGACTTTCGTATTCAACTACCCGGCAAGCCAGGCCGCCCTGGCGCGCGTCCATCCCCTCGATCCCCGCTGGGCACTGCGCTTCGAGCTGTACTGCAAGGGAATGGAGCTGGCCAATGGCTTTCTCGAGCTGTTTGACGCGGACGAGCAGCGGGAACGCTTCGAGCGGGACAATGAAGAACGTCAGCGGCGCGGCATGGCTGCATACCCTATCGATGAACGGCTCCTGGCCGCGCTGGAGTCGGGGCTGCCCGAATGCGCGGGCGTGGCGGTGGGATTCGACCGGGTCCTGATGCTGGCGGCGCAAGTCGACCATATCGATGCCGTGCTGCCGTTTCCAACCGATATCGCCTAAAATGCCGAATGGAATTCACCGCCCGACGTTACGAATTTCGTAACAAAGACGCCGATTACGCCAGCCTCGCCGAAGAGCTCAATGGCTTGCTGGCCGGCGAGTCCGATTTCATTGCCAACGCAGCCAACACCTCCGCGCTCCTGTTTGACGCCCTGCCTGACGTCAATTGGGTGGGTTTCTACTTCCTGCGCAAGGAAGAGCTGGTGGTAGGTCCATTCCAGGGAAAACCGGCGTGCGTCCGGATCCCGCTTGGCAAAGGCGTGTGTGGAACGGCCGCGGCAAGTCGCAAAACCATTGTCGTGCGCGACGTACATGAGTTTCCGGGCCACATTGCTTGCGACGCCGCGTCTCAGTCCGAAGTCGTAGTCCCCTTGCTCAAGAATGACGTGCTGTTGGGCGTGCTCGATATCGACAGTCCATCGGTCGGCCGTTTTGACGATGCAGACCGCCGCGGCATCGAACGCCTTGCGACTATTTTTACAGCCTCGAGCGTCGATGCCCGATAGTTCCGCGACGGCCAGGCAGGGGTACATTGCAGCCCTTTCAGCGTTCCTGGTCTGGGGTGGCTTCCCCGTTTACTTCCACGCGCTGCTTGCAGTTCCTGCCCTCCAGGTAATCGCCCATCGCATAGTCTGGTCGCTGATGTTCGTGCTGATCTGGATGTATCGGCGCGGTGAATTGGGACTGGTGCGTGCAGCACTGTGCAATCGCAACGTCGTGATCCGACTGGCGTTGTCCGCCTCGTTGATCACGCTGAACTGGATCACTTTCGTTTGGGGAGTGGCGCATGGACACGTGGTTGAAACGAGCCTCGGGTACTTCATCGGGCCGTTGGTCAACGTGTTACTCGGCGTGGTCGTTCTTTCTGAGCGCCTGACGCGGATGCAATGGACATCCGTTGCCATAGCGACGTTAGGTGTGGCCTATCTGACGTTTATGGCCGGCGGATTGCCGTGGATTGCCCTGACCATCGCAGTGTCATTTTCGTGTTACGGCTTCGTACGGAAAGTCGTCAAAATCGACGCGCTTCCCGGGTTGGCCATGGAAACGTTGATTCTGATGCCATTGGCGCTCGGGTATTTGTTGTGGAGTGAGGCCCGAGGCGTGGGCGCATTCGGCCACGTGGACACTGTGACCACGTTGCTGTTGATCGTCAGCGGTCCGCTGACAGCAAGCACGCTGTATCTGTTCGCGTTCGCAACGCGCCGGTTGACCTATTCAACAGTGGGCCTGCTCCAGTACATCGCCCCGTCGCTGCAATTCACGTCCGGGCTGTTGATCCTGCACGAGCCCTTCGATCGGGCACGCGCAGTCGGCTTCTTGGTGATCTGGACAGCGTTGTTTTTGTACGCTGGAGAGGGAGTGCGCCTGTCGCGGAAGCAACAGGCGCCAGCGGTGGCCGCTTAGCCGGGGGCGCCTCAGCCCTTCGCGCGAGAAACGTACTCGCCGGTCCGCGTGTCGATCCGAAGAACGTCGCCTTCGTTCACGAACAGCGGCACCCGTACAACGGCACCTGTCTCGAGCTTCGCGGGCTTCTGGCCACCGGTGGCGGTATCACCACGCAGGCCCGGATCGGTCTCAACCACCTTCAGGTCGATGTGAGCCGGCGGTGTCACCACGAGCGGAACGTTGTTCCACAGGGTGACAATGCAAATGATCCCGTCCTTCAGCCATTGGGCCTGGTCACCGACAGCCGCTTTCTCCGCGGTGTACTGCTCGAAGTTCTCCGGCACCATGAAATGCCAGAAATCACCGTCCTGGTAGAGATACTGCATCTCAGTATCCTGGACGTCGGCGGCTTCAATCGACTCGCCTGAACGCCAGGTGCGCTCGATAGTGCGTCCCGTCTTCAGATTGCGGATTTTGATGCGATTGAATGCCTGGCCCTTGCCGGGCTTGACGAATTCATTGTCGACAACGGCATACGGCTCGTTATCAATGAGCAGCTTCATGCCGCCGCGTATTTCGCTGGTCGTATAGCTAGCCATTTCTTTCTCACGCCGTGGCGGGCAGAATTGCGCGCCCTCGGTTGTCCGGCTCAAAGGGCCGCGTATGATAACGGCATCGACCCCCTCTCGCCAGCGCAGTCCGAGTCGCTGGCAGGCCGAAATGGCCTCCGCCATCACCGATCCCCAGGATCTCATCCGTGAGCTTGGACTGGATCCGTCGTTACTGTCCCCGGCACAGGCCGCCGCGGCCGCCTTCCGGCTGCGTGTACCCCTAAGCTACCTTTCCCGGATTCGCCGCGGGGACCCGAACGACCCCCTGCTCCGCCAGGTTCTGCCCATTGGCGCGGAGCTGGCCGACACCTCCGACTACACGGCCGATCCGCTAGGAGAGCGTGCCGCCGTCCGGGCCCCAGGGCTCCTGCAGAAATACGGCGGCCGGGCACTGCTCATCACCACATCAGCCTGCGCCGTTCACTGTCGCTATTGTTTCCGCCGCGAGTTCCCGTACACCTCTGACCGGTTGACCGAAGCTCTGGGTGAGATCGCCCGAGACTCTTCTATAGAAGAGGTGATCCTGAGCGGAGGCGACCCGTTGTCGCTGAGCGACTCGCGCCTCACCACTCTGACGGATGCGATTCAGAGAATCCCACATGTACGCCGGCTGCGCGTTCACACCCGCCAGCCTGTTGTTCTGCCGTCGCGCGTGGATGAGGGTCTGACACGGTGGTTGACCCAGCTTCGCTTGCCTGTTGTTTTCGTACTCCATGTGAATCATCCCAACGAGATGGACGCGGATGTGCGTGCGGCATGCGCACTGTTGCGAGATTCGGGAGTCACATTGCTCAATCAAACGGTATTGCTGCAAGGCGTCAACGATGACTCATCGGTGCTCGCTGAGCTTTCTCGTACTTTGTTTGATGCGGGTGTGCTTCCTTATTATCTGCATGTTCTCGACCACGTTCGAGGTGCGGCACACTTCGATGTTCCGGAAAAACGCGCCCGCGTCATAGCCGGTGAGCTGGCTTCACAAATGTCGGGATATCTGGTGCCACGTCTCACGAGGGAGATCTATGGCGCTCCCGCAAAGGTCACTCTGCAGCCGTTGTTGCACCATGAGAACTAGTACACACCGGGGCTAGCCTTTCGGGATGGTAGAATTGCGCGTCTTTGTACCTAGTCGCGCCGCTCATGGAGGCCGCTTTGACAGACCAGAACGCGGTTCCGCTCATCGTTTTGAGCCCCGCGCGTGATCCGGTAGAGGCGATCAACGGTTCGCTGCGCCGCGCTGGTCATCCCGTTCATTGCACGTGGATTCCCGCTCTGCGCGACCTTGCCGATGCAATCACTCAGATAAACCCTGAATTGCTCATCCATGTGGCGGGCAGCGAAGACTTGCGTGGTGTCGTGGCAGTCCGCGACCAGGTCGCGGCCAAGCTTCCGATTATTGCAATAGGCGAGTCAGCCGATGAAGGCCGCATCGCGGACGCGATGCAACTCGGCGCACGCGATTTCGTTTCGTTAGGCAATACCGCGCGTCTGCAAGCGGTGATGTTGCGGGAGCTGCGCTCGTTCCGACTCGAACGCGCGCTGGACACCACGCTCAAATCCGCACATGACGCGCGACGCCAGCTAGAAATAGTCCTGCAGCGATCAAACGATGCCATCATTCAGGTGCAGGAGGGCATTGTCGTCGAGGCCAACCCGTCGTGGCTCGAGCTGTTTGGAACCGACGAGTCACTCGTCGGCCAACCCGTCATGGATCTGTTCGATGAAGCCTCAAACTCCCCCCTGAGAGGTGCGCTCGCGGCGTGCCTGCAGGGACGTTGGAACGATCACACGCTGAAAGTGAATGCGATTCTCGCGGACGGTTCGAGCCTGCCGGTCGAGTTGGTGCTCACTCTCGGCGAGCACGATGGCGAGCCCTGCATACGGCTGGTGGTTCCGTCGGTCCAGAAGGATGACCGGAAAATCGCGGAGCATCTGAACGAAGCCGTGCGCTCGGACTCCGCGACCGGATTCCTGCATCGGCGCGAAGTTCTGGATGCCGTGAGCTCGCGCCTCGCGGTGCCGGCTGCCGGCGGCATGCGCTGTGTCACCATCATCAAGCTCGACAAATTCAGCACGATCGAACGCGACGTCGGCACCATCGCGAGCGAAGAAGTACTCATTGAATTCGCCAAGCTTCTGAAGGAAGCCCTGCACCCGAAAGAGATCGTGGGCCGGCTGGGCGGTGTGCGGTTCCTGGTGCTGCTCGAACGCGGCAACGAACATGACATCGAGGCCTGGAGCCAACAGTTGCTGGGGCGGGTGCAGAAGCACGTGTTCCGAGTGAAGGACAAGACCGTATCGGTCACCTGCACTGTGGGCTTCTCGGTCGTGGCCTCCGGCGAGGTCAAGTTGGATGCCGCCATCGCCGATGCAATGGAAGCCTGCGCCAAGGGCCGCTCGCGCGGCGGCAACCAGGTAGTGACCTCCGACAAGGCCGACGCTGACACCCGTGTGCAGTCGTACGACAAGGTCTGGGTCAAACACATCAAGGCCGCCTTGATGGAAAACCGCTTCCGGCTCGTGCAACAGCCGGTTGCCAGCCTGCACGGCGATGACCCGAAAATGTTCGACGTCCTGGTGCGCATGGTGGATCCACAGGGCAAGGAAGTCCTCCCGTCCGAATTCATGGCCGCGGCCGAACGCAATGACCTGCTGAAAAACATCGACCGCTGGGTCGTCGGCGCCTCCCTCTCGTTCGCGGCACAACGCAAACCCGGCTGCCTGTTTGTGCGCTTGTCGCGGGAAACCGCGAAGGACGCCACGTTTGTCGACTGGCTCGACAATCACGTGCGCTCCAGCCGCGCCGACCCGCAGCGGCTGTGCTTCCAGGTGACTGAACAGACCGCGTCGCAGTACCTCACCCAGATCACGGCACTGGCGGAGGCACTGCGCACTCGCGGCTTCCGATTCGCCATCGAGGGATTCGGCTCCGGCCGCGATCCTCAGGGGATGCTGGAATCCGTACAGCTCGATTTCGTCAAAATCGACGGCGCCATCATCCAGGGCCTCACGGGCGACCCCCAATTGCAACAGCGTGTCCGCACGTTGGTTGACGCTGCCACAAAAAAGCAAGTCCAGACTATCGCCGAGCGCGTGGAAGACGCCAACACAATGGCGGTGTTGTGGCAGATCGGGGTGCAGTTCATCCAGGGCTATTTTGTCAATGAGCCCGAGCAGGTGGTGCTGAAGGCCGACCGCGCCTGAGCCAACCGCGCACGCCGCCACGCCTGGCGCGCCGTCGCCACGCCACCCGCCACCTACCGCACCCGCCGCGACCAACCCTGTCAGCCGCGGCCACGGCGTAGTCACCCCAAGCCATCCCAAGCTCACCTAAGTCTCATCTAAGTCTTCCACCCTACCTTGGCCACTCTGGCCATTGAGGGTCTTTCCCCACCATGACCGCTTCTAAGATTTGGTTCCTGACCGCGGGGGCAACGCTTTTGACCGCGTGCGCGATCCCGCGCATGACGATTCCCGCGCAGGAGGTGCCACCCGCATTCGAAGGCGCCACATCCAGTACCGCGCCCACCGCAGCGCCCGCGATCGCCCAGGCCCAATGGCCCGCCCAGCAGTGGTACCGCGACTTCGGCAGCGACGAGCTGAACACCTTCGTGGATGCCGCGGTCCACGCCAACCTGGATCTGGAATCCGCCCGCGCCCGAGTAGCGCAGGCCGATGCGCGCGCAAGGCAGGCGGGAGCCGCGATCCTCCCAAGCGTCGACGCCAACGGCACCGCTAACTACCTCGCCGGTCACTCATCCCAGGGCAGTGGCCACGAGTTCGACTGGGCGGCAATGCTGTCCGCCAGTTATGAAGTCGACTTCTGGGGAAAGAACCGCGCGACCGCCGACTCCGCTCGCCTCCTGGCCGGTGCGTCTCGCGCCGAGCAGGATGCAGTTGAGCTGACCGCGCTGGCCGGCGTGGCCAATGGCTATTTCCAATTGCTGGCACTGCGCGAGCGACTGGCGGTCGCCCAGTCGAACCGCGATGTGGCCAAACAGCTCCTGGACGTGGTGCAGGCCCGGTTCAATGTCTCGATGGCGAGTCCAATTGAGCTGGCGACTCAAAAAGCCGCGTACGACACGGCACAGATTGCCATCGCGGACCTGCAGCAAGCGCAGTTCGAAGCCCGAACCGCACTGTCTTTGCTACTCGGCCGCGCGCCAGAGAACTTCGAGGTGAAAGGCCAGCCGTTGGACTCGCTGCGCGAACCGTCGCTCGGTGCAGGCCTGCCATCGGAGCTTCTCACTCGCAGGCCGGATATTTTTCTCGCAGAGGCCAACTTGAGAGCAGGCCACGCGGATGTCGCCGCCGCGCGCGCGGCCATGTTTCCAACACTCAGTCTCACGGCGTCCGGCGGCGTTCAAAGCCCGGCTGTACAGGCCGCAGTCCTCACCATTGGAGGCATCGGCCCGTCTTTGAATCTGGGCGCCAACATCGTGCAGCCCATATTCGATCATGGCAGGTTGAAGGCACAGCGCGCTGAGGTCGAGGCCAAGGACCGGGAGCTGCTGTCAGCCTACAGGATGTCCATTCTGGCGGCTTTCAATGATGTCGAGAACGCATTGTCGGCCATCCAACATCTGAATCAGTCCCGCGAATTCCAGGTCGAAAACGTAGCCCAGAGCGAACAGGCCTTCGCGGGCGCCCAGTTGCGCTACCAGGCAGGGTCCGTTGACTTCCTGACACTGCTCGAAGCACAGAAAACCCTGTACGCCGCCCGCGACCAGTTCATTCAATACAAGCTGGCACGCCTTCAGGCGCTCGTGGGCTTGTGCAAAGCCCTCGGGGGCGGCTGGAGCCAGCCACAGGGCCCCGCCGTCGCAGACCGTTCTACCACTCGGAATATCGGATCATGAACAACAACTTCGGCTTCGCCCTGCTCGCCGCCATTGCGAGCTCTCTGCTGCTGGTGGGATGTCACAAGGCGCCCGCCACCGAAGCCGCCGCGGTGGGGCCGGAGCCCAAAGCGGCCGCGGCCGAAGACAAGGCCGACGAAGAAGGTGTCTCCCTCAAACCCGAAGAGGTGGAGACGATGGGTATCGCCACCACCGCCGCGCAACCAATGCAAAGCGCTGCGGAGGTGCAGGGCTTTGGTGTGGTGCTTCCTCACGAGACCATCGCCACCGCCGTGGCTGAGGTCAGAACCGCAATGGCCGCCGAACGTCAAAGTCACGCAGCACTGGAACGCTCTCACCGGCTGGCCGGCACGCCTGGAGCGATGCCGGCGGAGACTCAGGAAGCCGCCGAACGGCAGTCGATCGCCGACCAGGCGGCCCTCGAGCTCGCCAGACAGAAGTTGTCTTCGTCGTTTGGTCTCAACCCACCGTGGAAGAATTCTGACCACAACGCCGAGCTGCGCTCGCTGGCGAGCGGTGAAGCCAAGCTCGTTCACGTCACCTTTCCATTGGGACTGTTGGGCGATACGGACCCGGGCAACATCCGCCTGACCCGCCTCGACAGCGCGCAAGGCGGCAAAAGCTGGCCATCCAAAACAGTCTGGCATGCACCCGCGGACGCCGCGGTCCCGGGCCGGAGCTACTTCGCGATTCTCAACAATACCGAAATCGGCGAAGGCGATCACCTGCTCGCCTGGACTGCCGTCGGCGCGCCGGAAACCGGGGTGTTGGTCCCTGCGTCCGCCGCAGTCATCAGCAACGGCAAGTTCTACTGTTATGTCGAAGAGAAGGCCGGCACGTTTGTGCGGACGGAAATCGATCCCGGCCGTCCGACCGCCGAAGGTTACTTCGTCAAGGACGGGATCTCCGCCGGCGACAAGATTGTGACGCACGCGGCCGGACAACTGCTGGCGCGCGAGACGAACCCCAGCAAGGAACCTGAATAGTCATGATGCGAACACTGGTTGGGGTGTGCGTCCGCCACTACGGCACACTCACGGCGCTGACCATCATTGCGCTGGTGCTGGGTGGCTGGAAAGCGATGCAGGCGCCGCTCGATGTATTTCCCGAGTTTGTGCCTTCGCAGGTCGACATCCAGACGGAAGCGCCCGGCTTTGCGCCCCAGCAGGTCGAGGAACTGGTCACGCGCCAGGTCGAATACGCGGTGAATGGCGCGGCCGGGATCGCCACCATGCGCTCCGAGTCCATTCCCGGATTGTCCGTCATTACCATCACGTTCAATGATGGCATCGACGTGCACGTCGCCAGGCAGGGAATTTCGGAACGGTTATCCGAGCTCGGCGGGACTCTGCCGGCGGGCGTAGGCCCGCCCAAGCTCTCCCCCCTCGTCTCCAGCACCATGGATCTGCTCAAGATCGGGTTGGTATCGGACAAGGTTGATCCCTACACGCTGCGCGATACGGCCAACTGGGTCATCAAACCGAGGCTCCTGGGCGTACCGGGTGTTGCTCACGTCATTGTATTCGGCGGGGCAGTCAGGCAGATCCAGATACTCCCCGACATGCGTAAGCTGTCGACCTACGGACTCACCTTCACTGAAGTCGCGGACGCCGCGAAGGCAGCGCTGCCCTTGCGAGGTGCGGGGTTGGTTGACACGGCCGCGCAACGCATTCTTTTGAAGTCGCCGACGCCCGAGCCCGACGTTGCTACAGTGGCTCAGGCCGTCATCAGCATCAGAAACAACACTCCGGTGCTGCTGCGCGATGTGGCAGAGGTCAAGGTGGCCCCCGCCATTCGCTTCGGCGATTCGCTGATCATGGGCAAACCCGGAGTACTGCTGTCGTTGGCCAGCCAGTATGGCGCCAACACTCTCAATACGACACTGAAAGTTGAAAAGGCGCTGGCCGACCTGCAACCCGCCTTGGAAAAGCAGGGCATCAAGATGTACACCCGCCTGCACCGGCCCGCGACCTTCATTGAGCGCGCCCTGCAGGATCTGCAAGAGTCGCTGCTGATTGCAGCCGTGCTCATCCTGGCAGTCCTGTATGTATTCCTGCGCAATGCGCGCGCCGCCTTCATTGCATTCACAGCTATCCCGCTGTCGCTCCTGGCCGCCGTCGCAGTGTTGGATCATATGGGGCTGACATTGAACACCATGACGCTGGGCGGCTTCGCGGTTGCACTCGGTGTTCTCGTCGACGATGCCATCATTGGCATCGAGAACATCATGCGCCGGTTGCGTGAGAACGCACTGTTGCCCTCGCCCAAACCCCGTCTCGAGGTCATCAGGGAGGCCTCATTGGAAGTGCGCGGACCCGTGATCTACGCAACGATCGTGGTGATCGCGGTCTTCCTGCCCGAGTTGTTTACCACGAGTGTGCAAGGCCACTTCGTGGGCCCCCTGGCCCTGTCATTTATTTTTGCAGTAGTCGCTTCACTGATTGTGGCTCTCACGTCGACGCCGGCACTGTGCGCCCTGCTGCTGCGAAAGCCGGACATGCATGAAGAATCGCGCTGGCTGACGAAGCTGAAGTCCATGCAACGCACCGCAGTCAATCAGTCTTTCAGGCATCTGAAAGTGACGCTCGCTGTCCTGGTTGTGCTCGTGCTCGCAGCGGCGGCGGCACTACCGTTCCTCGGGGGCACTTTCATGCCCGATTTCCGCGAGGGACATTTTGTGATGCAGGTTTCCAGCTCGGTGACGGGAACGTCCCTGGATGAAATGTTGAGTGTCGGCCGGCGCATCAGCAAGGACGTGTTGGCCCTTCCGTACGTTCAAAGCATCGAACAACAGGTGGGACGCGCGGAGTTGAGCGAGGACACCTGGGGCCCGCATCGCAGTGAATTCCACGTCGAGTTGAAGCCCGATGCGAGTGTCGACCAGAGCGCGGCGCAGGAAGAACTGCGCGGCATCCTCGAGCGCTATCCGGGCATCCAGAGCGAAGTTGTGACCTTTCTGGGCGATCGCATCAGCGAGAGCCTGAGTGGCGAGACGGCACAGGTCGCCGTGAAGATATTCGGCGACGACCTGGAGGCACTGGACAAGTCGGCTGACAAAGTCACCGCCGCGCTCGGCAAGGTGAAGGGTATCGTCGACCTGCAGTTCAAGCGCCAGAGCGGCACCCCCACGATTGCGATCCACCTGATACCGCAGGCTTTGGCGGCTACGGGTTTGAAGGTCACCGAGGTTCTCGACACGATCGAGGCGGCTTACGCCGGTGCGACTGTCGGTCAGACTTTTCAGGGCACTCGGACTGTAGACGTGGTGGCCTTGCTTCCCGACAACATCCGCAACCAGCCGAATCAGGTGCAAAGCCTGATGATCACGACACCGCTGGGTCCTGTGCCGCTGTCACAACTTGCGCACGTGGAAGTGACCAGTGACCGCTATGCCATTCAACACGACTCGGGCCAGCGCCTGGTGATCGTGACATTCAATGTGAGCGGGCGGCCGCTTCAGGACGTCGTGAATGAAGCGCAGCAGATCATCAACCATTCAGTGGCGCTGCCGGCGGGCGTCTACGCGCAATTCACGGGAGCCGCGGAGGCTGAGCTTCGAACCCGCAACGAGCTGATCATGTACTCCGCGCTCGCCCTCATGGTGATTGTGATGATCCTGTTCATCTCCTTCCATTGGCGCGCAAACAGTTGGCTGGTACTGGCCAACCTGCCCTTTGCCTCGATAGGCAGCGTGTTTGCCATCTGGGTGACCGGGCTCGGCATATCGCTGGGAACAGTGGTCGGGCTGGTGACGGTATTTGGCATCAGCGCACGGAACGCCATCCTCCAGTTGGCCCACTACGAACACCTGGTGGAGGTCGAAGGCGCGGCCTGGTCGCCCGAGTTGGTGACTCGGGGTGCCAACGAACGGCTGGTGCCCATTCTGATGACGGCCGCCGTCACCGCGTTGGGACTGGCGCCCCTTGCATTCGGGATGAGCCGTCCCGGTCAGGAAATTGAAGGACCGATGGCCGTCACGGTCCTGGGTGGCTTGCTGTCCTCAACATTACTCAACCTCATCGTGCTGCCAGCGCTCGCGCAGCGCTACGTCACGCATCACCGACCATCGGTGCTTCCGTCAACGCAACCGGTTTAGTGACGCCATCGGTGGGTACAATCGTGCTGAATGGGGTGAATTGGCCGCAAAAGGCGCTCGCAGTAGCCCCAAGGGAGTCTAGGCTTCGGCTCCAGTGGGCCTGAGAGGATTCCCGTATGTCCAAAACGCGGCGCCGTATACTCCTGGCGGCGAGCACTGCCATTCTGGCACCCGCCGAGTTGTTCAAGAGAGCCCACGGAATGCTACCCACCGACAGCCACGCCCCCGGCCACCCTTACGCGTTCCGAAACGATCCGGACCATGAGCGCCGGATCGCCTACAAGGGTGTCCACGAAGGCAAGGGCACCATCGACATCAAGTTCTTTTTCCGGGACGAAGGCACATCCAAGCCGGCCCTGCTCCTGATTTACAACATTCCGCCCGGAGCCAGTGAAGGCGTCCACACCCACAACATCGGCGACGAGAAGAATGGCTCGTACGACGAGTTCTACTACATCATGGAGGGAAGTGGGGAAATGCAAATAGACGGCAAAACCGTGCCCGTGGCCGTCGGCGATCACATATTTACGCCCAACGGGATCTCGCACGGAATCGAGAACACAGCCACCACCGGCAACTTGAAGGTGTACCTGGTCGCGATGATCCGCGATTGACTTGACTTCCCGGACTGCGTTGTCGGACATTTCCGTCCGTATGTTCGACCCGCGCGCCCATTGGCAAAAAGTCTATCAAACCAAGCGTCCGGAAACGGTAAGCTGGTACCGCCCACACCTGGACGTCTCTGTCGATTTGATCCGCAGCGCTGCGTCAGATCTCGACGCACGTATCATCGACGTGGGCGCCGGAGAATCGACTCTCGTCGATGACCTGCTCCAGGCCGGATACCGCAATTTATGTGCGTTGGATATTTCCTCGCACGCATTCGACGTCTCACGAGCGAGGCTCGGCACCGACGCGAAGCGGATTTCCTGGCTCGTGGGCGATGTGCGGAACATCGATCTGACGCAACACCCAGTGGACTTGTGGCACGATCGCGCCGTGTTCCACTTCCTGACCCGCCCGGAAGAGCGAAAGGCCTACATACGCCAGGTCGAACGATCTGTCAGTCCCGGCGGGCACGTTGTAGTGGCCACATTCGGTCCGGAGGGACCCGCCCAGTGCAGCGGATTGGATATCGTCCGCTACGATGCACAGGCTCTGCACAACGAGCTCGGCCCGTCATTTCAGTTGCTCGAGCAGCGGGTTGAAATGCACCGCACTCCCAACGGCAGCACTCAACAATTCACCTACTGCCTGTGCCGTAAACTCTGAACCGGGTCCCCGCTTCAGCGGGTCCCACGCACCTTGCAATGATAGGCGTGCGTCCGATACGGAAACTCAATCTCAACACGCCCGCGCGTGTCCGGCTGCACCGTCAACAGCAACCTGATCCGTTCCATCAGGCCATCCCGCTCAGCCGGTACCAGACCGGCGACATAACTCAACGATAAAACGCGTTCAACGACCACCCGCTGCACGCTACCGGTATGAGAGTGTGGGTACTCTGTGAACGCCAGCGGCATGAAATGTTCACTGGGGAACACCGACCGCCAGGTCCCGCGCCGGTACGCGTGAGGTGCGGTCGATTCGAAGGGCCGCAATACCGCCTCCAGGGCCGCGACCCAGGGCACTTCCTCATCCGGAACATTCCAGACGAGACCCAGCATCCCTCCCGGCTTCAGGACACGCGCCATCTCGGCAAGCGCCTGGCTCGATGCAAACCAATGGAACGATTGAGCACAGACCACTGCGTCCACACTGCGATCCTCCATGCCGATCGCCTCAGCCGTTCCGGACATCGCAATGGCCGCCGGCACGCTCTCCCGCAAATGACTGAGCATCGCAGACACCGGCTCGATTACATGGACCTGCGCACCCGTCAGCGCGAGAGAGGCCGTGAACTTTCCGGTACCGGCACCCAGCTCCAGCACCTGCTTTCCCGGAGCCAGGCCCACCTGGGTTTGCAGCCATTTGACGATATCCGGGGGATACCCGGGGCGGCCCCGGGTGTAGCTGGCCGCGCCCGCGGTGAATCCACGCTGCGCCGCATCGTGTACTTCCGGCATAGGCCATCAGTTTGCGACGCAAAGTAGAAAAGCACAAACGTCCGAGCGTGGATTGAAAGTATTAACTTTGCCATATAAAGTGAATCGGCACGGCTTCCGATTTCGCGCGGTGTTCCCATGGCTCGCTTGCTACTGATGGCATTTCTCCTGGCCACCCAACTCGCTCACGCCGGCTCCGGCCCGCTCGGCATTGACCATGAATGGTCATTCGATCAAAGCGGCATCTGGGCGCGCAAGTACCAGACCGGCCTGCAGGCTGGGGTCATTGCGGCGGAGATCGGCGGAGCGCTGTGGCTGGGCAATGACAATGAAGCCGGACACGTCTTGTGGCAGTCGGTCGATGCTTCGGTCATCTCCGGTGTGGCGGCCACGGCATTGAAACGAGCCATCGGGCGTGCGCGGCCGGAACAAGGCAACGATCCCAATGCCTGGTTCAAAGGCGGCTGTTGCGAAAGCTTCCCCAGCGGCGAGGTGACGCTTCAGGCGAGCTTCGTTACCCCTTTCATTGCGCACTATGCGCCGGCTCACCCCTGGGTATGGGCGCTGGAAATTCTGCCGGTCTACGACGGAATCGCGCGCATGAAAAGCCAGGCTCACTGGCAAACCGACGTCATTGCCGGGTGGCTGCTGGGCTCGGGCGTTGGCTACTGGGCCACGACCCGCTCGGTTCCCCTGTCGGTGCAGATCCTGCCGCGAGGTGTCAGCGTGGGCCTATACAAACGTTTCTAGACCCAACGCGGCCGCAGCGACTGGCACAAAGCGCAAATCCACTGCCATTTTGCTCACTCCCCGCTGCCTCCCTGGACAGTCTGTGAGCTTCTGTTTGACGTGGCCAACAGCCATCATGGGCTACCGCGGGCACGCCGCCCGTCGGCCTCGTGAGCACACAAACATGGTCAACTACATCGGCGTTACTGACATTCTGCGCATCGTCGACGACATGGGCGTCGGCGTCTTCATCGAACAACTCGCCGGCGAAATCGAAAGCGACTACCGCCAGTGGAGTGAGTTCGAAAAATCGGCACGGCTCGCCAGTCACTCCCCGTTGGGAGTCATCGAGCTCATGCCCACCAGCAACGGCAAGCTCTACTCCTTCAAGTATGTCAACGGCCATCCGAAGAACACCGCGGCCGGTTTGTTGACAGTCACCGCCTTCGGCGTGTTGGCCGATGTTGTAACCGGCTACCCGCTGTTGCTCTCGGAACTGACAGTGACAACCGCCATGCGCACCGCGGCCACATCGGCGCTCGCGGCACGCTATCTCGCCCGCCCCGACAGCCGTGTCATGGCCTTGATCGGCAACGGGGCGCAGAGCGAATTCCAGGCCATCGCATTCCATCACATGCTGGGAATCCGCGAATTGCGCATCTTCGACATCGACCCGAGCGCCAGCGCCAAGCTCGAGCAGAACCTGCGCTCGATGCGCGAGATGCGGGATCTTCGCGTCGTGCGCGTCGCCTCCTCCGCCGCTGCGTGCCAGGGAGCGGACATTGTCACAACCGTGACGGCAGACAAGCGCAATGCCGTCATTCTGACACCGCCCATGATCACGCCGGGCATGCACATCAATGCCGTCGGCGGCGATTGTCCCGGCAAAACCGAGCTGCATGGCGATGTGCTGCGCATGAAGAACCTGCGCGTCATTGTCGAGTACGAGCCGCAGTCCCGCATCGAGGGCGAAATACAACAGATGCCGGCCGACTATCCGGTGACGGAGTTTGCCAGGATCGTGTCCGGGGCCGCCGGCGGCCGCGCCGGCCGGGATGAAATCACCGTGTTTGATTCGGTTGGTTTCGCGCTCGAGGACTATTCGGCCCTGCGCTTCCTGCACAACCTGACAACGCGCGAGCCGGCGGGTGCGCGCCAGATAGACCTGGTACCCGAGTTGGATGATCCCAAGGATCTCTACGGTGGCACGCTCTCCGCGCGCATCCGCCCGGGTCTGCGCAAGAGCGCCTAGGGTTTGGATTCCGGCGTCCGGTCCCGCGACTTGAACGATCGCAGGTGGATGCTGGTTTCCGAATTCTCCACGCCCTTGATGTTGCGGACCCGCTCCAACAGTTGCGATAGCTGATCGATTGTCGCGGCTTCGACTTCGGCCACGAGGTCCCAACGGCCATTGGTATCGTGAAGCGAGCGCACGGCGGGCTCGCTCAGCAGCGCCCTGACGACTTCGCGCGTGCCGTCACCCTCGACGGCGATACTCACCCACGCGACTACGGCGGTTGCGGCCGCATCGGGCTTCACACACACGGTGTACCCGATGATGATCCCTTCTTTTTCCAGGCGTGCCAGGCGGTTTACGATGGTCCCGCGGGACACCCCCAGGGTCTTGGCCAACTCAACCGTACTGAGCCGGGCATCGACCCGCAACAGGCCGATCAGTTGATGATCCAGAGCATCCACACCCCGGATCTTACCTCATCGCAGGGCCTTGGATATTCCGGCCAGACCGGCCTCGAGCTCAGGTAGGGTCGGCCAGCCGTAGCCGAGGCGGAAATACACATCTGACATTTCAAACCAATGGCCCGGCCCCACATAGGTTCCGTGCAACTCGAGCAGACGCCGATAGAAGCCCGCCGTTCCGCCGGGTGGCTCGGCTTTCATGCGCGGAAAACACACGACCCCGCCGCGCGGCGGAACGCAGTCGAGAAGCGGCTCCTGGGCTAGCCATTCGCTGACGAGGTGCCGGCGCTTGCGCATTTCAACCAACGTGGGCTCGAGGAATCCGGCCCGCCCCTCCAGCACCTGCTCGGCGACCCATTCGTCAAGCACGCTGCCGCAGATGCTGATCTGCTCCTTCGCCGCCAGAAAGGTCTCCTGCAACTTCGGATCGCGGGTAATCAACCAGCCGATGCGAATCCCGGGAATTCCGTACGCCTTCGAGAGTGATGAAACACCAATGACATGCTGACCCAACGATGCGGCTTGCGGCAGTGGTGCATCGTAGGAAAGGTCGCGATAGGTCTCATCAACCAGAAGATAACACCCGCGCGCTGCAGTTAGTGCCACGAGACGTTGCAACTCATCCGCGGTAAACATGACACCGGACGGGTTGTGAGGACACGTGACGCTGACGAGCCGCGTCTGCGGTGTGATCGCCGCGGCCACTGCGTCCAAGTCCAAGCGGAAACCGGCTTCGAACTTCAAGTCAATGAAACGGATCGAGCAGCCGATCGCACGGGGCGTCTCGAGGTTAGTAGCATAGTTCGGCCGGACGACGACGAGATGGTCGGAAGCCCCCAACAGCGCCGTGGATACAATGAACAGCGCGGTCGCTGCTCCGGCAGTGATCAGTACATCGGCAGCACTCAGCCGCGGCTCATCCGCGACAATCAGTTCCCGCAGGCGCCGGCTGCCCCGATGTTCGGCGTACAACAATGTCAGATTCGCGAGGGTGAGACCGAGGTCGGCTATCGACCGGTCCCTGATCGAGCTCTCCGACAGGTTGTAACGGATATTTCCATACCCGAATTCCTCGGGAGACTCGACTTCTATCGGCATTCGTACGTAGCGCATGGATGCCATAGTCCCTCAACACGCGGCGCCGGACCATCCCCCCAGGGAGGGGAGTCACTCAGGGCAACCGATCGGCGAGCGTCGCCCGGCCCTGCATTCGGGCCTGAATGAGATCGAGCGCCCGGGAGAACAAAGACATCCACCCTGCGGCCTTCAGCTCGCGGTAGGACTGCTCGTTGAGTCCCCCAGGTGTCGTGTGCGCCTCGCGCAGTTTGTCGAAGCCCTCACCCGAGCGCTCCGCCGCTGTCACGGAGAGAGCCTCGAAAATAGCGGCCACAAACATCCGGGCCTGCGCCCCATCTAGATTCTGGCGCACGAGCCAAGCCGCCGTCTCATCCAGCAAACCGAAATACGGCGCCAGGAGACCCGTCACGGTCCACAAGGCATCCAGGTCCGCCTCGTTCGGCAACTGAATCAGTTGCCCCAGCCCCTCCAGCAGCCCGGCAACTGCCGGAACGGCCGGATACATAATCAGCGGACCGAGACGCCGCGCCACCGCGGGTACTGGCGCCAGGCGCGCGATAGTGCTTGCCGGCGCCACGAGCCCACGCACGCGCGCCATGTCATAGGTGGCAATGAGACTGACAACGGATTGATCCGGCCGGAATCGCAACGCACCGAGCACATCGGCGGCAATCTGCGGTGTAACGGCAATGAACAGGATGTCACTGCCATCCACCACCGCCTGGTTGTCCGCGGCCACTCGAATGAACGGAAAGCGCCCGGCAAGGCCGTTGGAAATGCTTGCATTGCGTGGCGACAGGAGAAACGTGGCACGTCGCTCCCCTGCCGCGCACATCCCAGTGATCAGTGCTTCGGCAATGGCCCCCACGCCAATAAAGCCTACCTTGGGCAACTGTTTCAGCGGTTCTATGTTCTGCACGGCCTGCATCATAGCGCCGTGGCGCCACGCGCGCTAAAATTCATCCAATCGATTGCTATCGGCGCACGGCGGGTCTGCAAATGAAATCGGTGTTTGAAGACTGGAGCTGGCAGCCTCCCGCCGGCTGGCTGCGGCTGCAGACACTCGACCTGCATACGGGCGGCGAACCCTTGCGCGTGTTTGTTTCCGGCCTGCCGCCGCTGCCGGGCAACACGGTGCTGGAGAAGCGCCGCTATTTTCGCGACAACTATGATTACATCCGCACGGGCACGATGTGGGAGCCCCGCGGCCACGCCGACATGTATGGCGCCGTATTGACTCCATCGGCGGATGCGGATTTCGATGTGTTCTTTCTACACAACGAAGGCTACAGCACCATGTGCGGCCACGCGATCATTGCGCTGACCACCCTGGCGGTTGAGACGGGGTTGGTTCAGCCGGCCGCCCGGATGAAACTCAGCTTCAATGTGCCGGCGGGCCGCATCGAGGCGACCGCCCGCCTGGAGAATGGCAGAGCGCGCGATGTCAGCTTTCGCAACGTTCCATCATTTGCCTATGCGCTGGATCAGCGCATCGACGTCCCGGGAATCGGCCCAGTGCGCTTGGATATTGCGTACGGCGGCGCGTTCTATGCCATCGTCGCTGCTCAGCCGCTCGGACTGGGACTCGTCCCGTCCGAGTTCAACCGGCTCGTGGACTATGGCCGGCGCATCAAGCACGCCGTCATGAGCGCGCTTCCGATCCAACATCCCGTCGAACCGGATCTCAGTTTTCTGTACGGCACGATCTTCACCGGCGCCGCCGAGCACGCCGCTTGTCATAGCCGCAATGTCTGCATTTTTGCCGACGGTGAGCTGGATCGTTCGCCAACCGGCTCCGGCGTGAGCGCCCGCGCAGCGCTTCTGCACGCCAGGGGAGAGTTGAAGCTCGGCACGACGCTGGGCATCGAAAGCATTCTCGGCACGCGCATGTCAGTCCAGGCGGTCGAACAGGTGACGTTCGGGCCTCACGCCGCCGTCATTCCCGAAGTCGGCGGCACGGCGCACATTACCGGCCGCAACGAGTTTTATTTCGATCCCGAGGACCCGCTGCGCACCGGATTCATTTTGCGCTGAGCGCTGAATTTATTTTGGCGTTGGGCGCTGCGCACGCTCCACAACCGAATACCGAGGTACCCCATCGTCAGCAACGCAATTCCGATGCAAACCAAAAGCATCCGCGCCACGACTCCACCGGCCTCCGCCGTGTGAATGGGGTACATCCAGTCGAGTATCAATCGTGTTGGCGACGCGGCGGCCGCCGAGTACTCGCGCAGCACGGTTCCGTCCGCGGTGCTCAGATAGACCGTTGTCAGCCCGTACATTCGCGAGACTTCTCCCGGAATGTGCAATTTGACTCTGTACCAGGGCTCTTCCGGCGTGGGCATACCGAGCGCCGTCAGTGTGGAGCCGGGAAATCGAGCTAAGGCCACAGTCATAGCCCGCGCCGGCGTGATGCTCGTTCCGGCCGCCGCCGCTGCGGACGCGGTCACTCCAGGCGCGGCCGCGGCGATCGCCGGCGGCTCGCGCACAACGTGCAGCGCCTCTTCGAGATCGTCGTCAAAGCAAAGCGCGATGCCCGCGCTCACGAGCAGCAACAGCGGAAAGGCAATGTACAAGCCCAACGTCCGATGCAGGCCGTAGAAATTGGCGGCGGCGTTGCGGTTCGTTCGCAATGCCAGGCTCTTCAGCCAGTAGCCTCGCCGGGGCCACGCGAGTTTGAGCCCCAGAATCAAGTTGGATAGCAACAGCAGGCCGCTGCCGGCAATGAGCCACTTTCCCAGCGGCCCCACCAGGAGGGTCGTATGAATGTCGGTCAGTGTCGCGAAGAACCCGCCATTGACCCACCGCGAATCGCCCGGCCCGTCTCGTAGCACGCGCCCCGCCCCATCGACACGCATCTTGCGCTCATGATGGGCGGCATCCGTATACAACACATCGAATCGGGTCGCCGTGAAGTTGGTTACCCAGACGGACGACACCGTGCTGCCGGCCGACTGGATGGCGCGGATACGCTCATCCAGGGATTCAACCTGCAATGGCGCATCCGTGCCGCCCATCAGGGTGTTGTCGATTTCCATGCGAAAAGTCAGCAGCAAGCCGGTGAGAATCTGCAGCAGCCACAGTGCCGCCACACTCAATCCCACCAGTTGATGGACTCGCCGCACCGTCATCGAAAATGACCCGACTGCCCCCAATGCAGGCGCCGCCCCAGGATGGCTTTGAAAATCAAGTGATCCGTGGCGGCCGTGGCACCGACGCCGACCCCGAAGTTGATTTCCCAGTCCGGGGAGACATCGAGATCGGCAACCGCGAACACCTGGTGCTGCTGCTCATCCCGGGGTGCGAAGTTCCCGACACGCCCCAGGTCGCCGTAATACTCAAATCCCGCACTGATGACCTGGGTAAAGGCATAGCCGACTTTCAGGCCGGGAGCAAACGTAAAGCCGTCCGCGACCCCCGGCCCATGCACAGTGCGCTCCAGCGCCGGGTTGAAAGCGATGTACCAGGGGCCAACGATCTTGTCGACAATGGGGCGGATTTCCCAACTCCAGGTATCCGGTGAGTACACCGCGCGCTGATAGCCGAACTCCATGGAGAGGCTGACACCCACCGGCCAGCCCCAGGACTCGGGGACGCGCACGCGCGGCCGGATGTGATCGCCAACCCACTGCACGCCGTGACCCGATTGGGTGCTGGTAAAAATATAGAAGCCGACTTCCGACCAGTCATTGATGCCCTGCGTCAGCTCAATGGTTTCATGCAACTGGTGGTGGGTGGGATAGACCCCGTCGAGGGTGTCCTTCTCGCCCGTCGCGGTGAAGTTCGAATGCAACTCCGCCATCAGCGACTGCGGCGCCACCGTCTCCGAACCATACACCTGGATTTCGTAATTTCCCTGGGCACGCACCAGACACGGCACCAGCCACAACAACAGCACCACCCATCGCACGATTCGCACCACCTCGCCGCCACTCGGTGAAATCAGTATAAGAAAATAACAGCGCGAGTTGGTAGTTAGTTTGCGAGAATGGTTCGCAATTCGATTTGCGGCGCGCGCTGGTCCCCTGCGCGATTCACAAACTGGCTGTTGACACAGCACGGATCAGGCAGGACGCCCATCGAACGCCGCCCGTCCTAAGTTTCGCCTAAGTCTGCGCGCGTATCATGCGCACCTCTTTTTCAGGCTGCGGGACATTGCTATGAAATCAGGTCTGCGACTCCTCCAATCCTTCCTTGTCCTGGCCGGCCTGGCACTCTCCGGTGCCGCGCTCGCCCAGGCGGCGCCTGAATACCGGATCGTCAAGAAGGTCGCTCTCGGCGCGCCGGATCGCTGGGACTACGTCGTGTTCGATGCGAGCTCGGGCCGGGTCTTCGTAGCGCATGGCGACGAACTGACCGTGGTCGACGCCAAAAGCGGTGAAGTCGCGGGTCACGTCAAGAGCTTTCCCGGCGGCACCCACGGCGTCGCGATCGTCACGGCCAGCAACCGGGGCTATACCGACGATGGCGAATCCGGCAAAGCGGTGTCCTTCAATCTGAAGACGCTCGCCGTCGAGAAGCACATCCAAGCGGCTGAAGACGCCGATGCCGTCACCTTCGACCCTGTCAGCAACCACGTCTTCACCATCAACGGCGACACCGGGTCCATTACCGTCATCGACCCGAAGACCGACGCCGCAGTTGCCACCATCAACGGCGGCGGCAAACTCGAATACGCCGTTCCCGGCGAAAACGGCAAGCTGTTCGTGAACGGCGCCGGCACGCGTGAGGTGCTCAGCATCGATACCGCCACCAACAAAGTGGTCGCGCGCTGGCCGGTGCCGGATTGTGAAAGTCCCCACGGTCTGGCCATCGACACGGCCGGCCACCGCCTGTTCGTAAGCTGCCTGAACGCGAAGTTGTATGTGGTCGACTCGCAGAGCGGCCAGATCGTTACCCACGTGCCGATCGGCAAGGGCTCCGATGCAGTCGTGTTCGACCCCCAGCGCAAGCTCGTGTTCAGCTCCAACGGCAAGGACGGAACGATTTCCGTTATCGCCGCAAAAGATCCGCACACCTACGTGCCGCTGGCGCCCATCAAGACCACCATTTCCGCCCGGACCATGGGCATCGATCCGGCCACGGGCCGGTTGTTCGTGGCTGGCGCTGACGTGAGCCCCACTGCCGCGCCGGACAAGAAGAGCGGTCGCATACCGACCGAGCCGGGCTCGTTGAAACTGTGGTTCCTGGATCCGGCGCAGTGACACTTTGTTCCATAAACTATCCGTGGGCCTGTAAATCCAGCGAAAGGTGCTGGAAAGGCGCTTGTCACTTTACAGTCACATAGGCTCATTACCGTGGGGGGATTACTCCAACACCAACCCCCCACGGAGGTGACGCATGAGCGTCAAACTGACCCGGTTGAGCCCGAGTCTCGCAGTCCTGGCCACTGTTGCCACAACCCTGGCCGCCGCCCAGCCGGCGCTTGCCGGCGATGACTTCCATCCTGTTGGAAGTCATCACGTACTGCTGATCAGCATCGACGGCATGCACGCACTGGACCTGCAGAACTGCGTCGCCGCCCGCACTTGCCCCAATCTCGCGGCACTTACCGAAACCGGAATCAACTACACGAGAGCGTCCACCTCCAAGCCGTCGGATTCCTTTCCAGGCCTGATGTCGATCATCAGCGGCGGCAGTCCCAAGCTCGTGGGCGCCTACTACGACGTGGCATACGACCGCGTCTTAGCGCCTCCTGCGACCGATACCGGCAACGGTGTTCTGCACGGTAGCTGCAGCGTAGGCCGCCCCAACGGTACGCGTACCGAATACGAGGAAGGCGTCGACCTCGACCAGACGAAGCTGAACGGCGGTTCGACTGCCTACGCAACGACCGACGGCGGCACGCAGTCAATCGATCCCAACAAGCTGATCCGCGATCCGTTCAACGGCTGCAAACCGGTTTATCCGTGGAACTTCGTGCGATCCAACACCATATTCGGTGTCCTGCATCATGCCGGCTTCTTCACCGCCTGGTCGGACAAGCATCCCGTCTATGCCGCGGTGTCCGGGCCTACGGGAACCAACTCGCCAAGCAACGTAGACGACTTCTACGGTCCCGAAATCAATTCCAACCTGATTCCCCTGCCGGGTGTGAAGACCGCCACGGGACTCGGGTGCGCGAAGATACCGAATGACAACGGCGGCGACTGGACCGGAGACTTTGACAACGTCAAGTGCTACGACCAGTTGAAAGTGAACGCCGTCCTGAACTGGATCCACGGCAAGAACCACCTCGGCACGGCCCCCGGCCCGGTACCCGCCCTCTACGGCATGAACTTTCAGGCCGTCAGTGTCGGCCAGAAGCTGATTGAGACAGGCGTGTTCGGTGGTTACAAGGATGCCGCCGGAACCCCGACTGCGGCCATGCTCGGCGAGATCAGGTTTGTGGATGCCGCCATCGGTGAGCTCATCGGCGCACTGAAGCAAACTCACCGGCTCGACTCGACGACCGTCATCGTCACTGCGAAGCACGGCCAGTCGCCGATGGATCCGCACCGCTTCTTCCCCATCCCGGGAAGCGCGGGTACGAACGGCACGCCCCCGTCAGCCGTGCTCGGACCGGACTTCCTGCCTGACTCCGAGTTGAATCAAATCGGCTCCACCGAGGACGATGTCTCGCTGCTGTGGCTGAAGCCGGGCACGAGCACGACGGATGCCGTCAACCTGTTGGAAACCAATGCAACCCAGGCCGGCATCGGTCAGATCCTGTATGGCCCGTCCCTGGAAACAGCCTTCGGCAAACCCGGCATTCCGTCCGAAGGTGGCGATCCGCGCACACCGGATATCATTGTGTTGCCGAATACCGGTGTGGTTTATACCGGCAGCAAGAAGAAGCAGGCTGAGCATGGTGGCTTCTCGCCGGACGATACCAACGTGATGCTGCTGGTTTCGAATCCTCGTATCCACGAGCGCTCCGTTACCGCAGCCGTAGAGACCTCTCAGGTTGCGCCGACGGTCCTCCAGATACTCGGCCTCGATCCCAACAGCCTGGAAGCCGTCCGCAAGGAAGGTACACCGGTCCTGCCGGGCGTTGCACAGTCCGACGAGCGATAGTCTCCCAGCGACTGACGCCGAACTGGCGCGTCACCGGCAAAACAACAGCCGGTGACGCGGCCAGGCGTCCAAGGTCCTCGCCGTCAGGCCGCGGTCGGCGGCGCTTCCGGCAAGGTCACGATGGCCACGAGCCCCGACCGATCCAGCCGGTTTTCCAACCTGACCTCGCCTCCCAACTGTTTGACGAGCGCCTCCACCGTCGCCAGTCCCAGCCCGCTGCCGCTGCCTTCTTGGCCTGTCAACTGATAGAAGCGCTCGAAAACCCGCTCCAACTCGGCTGGTGGCAACCCACGGCCCTGATCCCAGACCTCCACCTGCACGTGCTCGCCGGTGCGATAGGAGCGGATGCGGATCCGGCCGCCCGCCGGGGTAAAGTGCAAGGAATTGTCGAGCAGGTTGCCGAAAATCAGGGTCAAACGCCGCGAGTTGCCGTAGACGCGTGCCGCTGAGCCGGCTTCCAACTCAACCTCTACCCCTTTGGCCTGTGCGGTGGCGGCGTAGTAGGCGGCTATCTCCCGCAGAGCAGGATCGAGCTCCGAGGTCACGGTGATGGGGCCGGTTTCGGACTGGCTGCGCGCGTGCGAAAGCAGTTGCTCCGACAAGCGGATGATTCGCCGGATGCCGGCTCGGAGCTCCGCCAGGCGCGACGCACGTTCCGCCGGGCCATCGCCGCCGTCGAGGATCTCCGCTTGAATCTGCAACGCGGTCAGAGGCGTTCTGAGTGAATGGGCCGCATCCGTCACAAAGCGTTGTTCCCGCTCCATTGCGGTGCTCAAACGCCGCAGCAACCGGTTGATCTCTTCGATCAAGGGCGCCACTTCCGCGGGAATCCCCGCCACCGGCAGAAGGTCGAGGGACAGCGGCGGTCGGGACGCAATGGCCGCTGTAGTCAGATTCAAGGGTCGCAGTTGCTTGCGAATGGCCCACCCCAGGACGAGGGCCAACAGCGGCAGCAACAACCCGATCGGCACCAGGGTCGCCGCCGCAATCCCGGCTTCAGCTTCGCGGATTACATCCATCGACTGCGCGACCTGGATTTTCAAGCCGTTTTCCGCTTTCGCGGCAAACACGCGAAACGTGCCATGACCGATTCTTCGCGTCTGAAATCCCAACTGTTCGAAGTCGGGGAGTGTCTTGCCGGGCAGATGTTTGTTGGAATGCGACGCGTACAGAAGAAGTCCCTGCTCGTTGCGCACCGAGACGATCAGGTCATCGTCCTTGTCATGGTGCACATGAACCCGCGGAAATATCTGCGGGTCACTGATCCTGGCGTTCTCATCCCCGGCGGAAAACGGCTGCCCGGCCATGATGTGCGCTACCTGCTGCATCTGGTAGTCCACCTGCTCCTGGGTCTCCTCTTCGGCCTGCCAGATTGCAACAACGACACTCAGTGCGCCCACCACACCGATGGTGACCCATACCCAGACTGTCAATGCGCTGCGTAACGACTTCACGGCAACAGACCGATGCGCCAGCCGACTCCCCGAACGTTGTCGATGATCTCGGCGCCGAGCTTCTTGCGCAGGCTGTGGATGACAAACTCGATCGCGTTGCTTTGCACGCTCTCATCCCAGCCATAGAGCCGCTCTTCCAGTTGCGTCCGTGACAGGATGGCACCGGGCCGCTCCAGCAACGAATGCAACAGCGCAAACTCTCGGCCGGACAGAAGCACGGCGCCATCGCCGCGGCGCACGGTGTGCGTCACCGTATCCAACACCAGGTTGCCATGAGAAATTTGAGCGGTGGGTCGTCCTTGTGCGCGACGCAACAAGTTGCGGATTCGGGCCTTGAGCTCCGCCAGCTCGAAAGGCTTCACCAAGTAGTCGTCGGCCCCGTTGTCCAGACCCGTAACCCGGTCATTCAGGCCGTCACGGGCGGTCACCATGAGAATCGGGAGTGTACTGCCGGAGGCACGGACCGCCTGAAGCACCGAAAGGCCATCCTGTCGCGGCAGATTCCAGTCGAGCACCACCAGGGAAAACTCGGCGCGGCGGTCTTTCAGGGCGGCCAATGCAGCCGCGCCATCGCGCACCCAGTCAACGGCAAAGGCTGATCGGTTACCGACGTCGCGAAGGCCTTTGACCAGGCTTTCGCCAATCATGCGATCGTCTTCGACCAACAACAGGCGCATTCGGGCAGTCTGCCCGGACAGACTTAGCGCAGACTTAGGCTAAAAGAGCGTCAACGGAAGGGGGTGCGCCAACCCGGGGCTCAGGAACGCAGCGTCTTTTCGGCTTCCCGGCGTTGCCCATCCACCTGAATGGCGCCCGCGGCATCGGTAACGACCTGCTCGAGGACAGCCAGGTACTCCATGTATTTCTTCCGGCCCTCGCTCGTGATCCGACACAGGGTCAACGAGCGGTTGCCCTCGACACCCTTGAAAATGGTGATGAGGCCCGCGTCATCCAGAACCTGCAGGTGACGGCTCAAGTTGCCATCCGTCAGGTTGCACATCCGCTTGAGATCATTGAAAGCCAGACCGGCGCCGTTGGCAATCAACGCAGTGAGCACGCTGAGGCGTGCGTGCTCGTGAATCAGGCGATCGAGCCCCTCATAAGCGAACGGTGCATCTTCGGCGCTACGCGGTTTCTTGGAGCTCATTTTCACTACCGTGTTTCAGGATCGCAGCAATCAAGAGTTGACCGACTCCGAACGGAATCCCCATGAACCAAGGCGAAAGCTCGTGATCGACCCCACCAATAGTGAGGCACACGAGCCCGGTGACCATATACCACAGCCCCACCGCAAACATCGGGCGCGGCAGAAAGCGGCACGAGGCAAAAACACCCAGACAAAACGCGAGCTGCCACAGCCCCGGCAGCATCCACGTCTCTCCCGGCGCCACTCGCTCGAGCACGACAGTCAGCATGAGGCCGACCACCAGCGCCGGCAGGAAGTGCTCGATAGCCATCTGAAACTTCTGCTTCCACAGGCCGGCATGCATCCGTCGGGTACGCAGGACTGTCTCAGTGATAGAGAAAGCGGCAGCGGCCACGGCCGTGCACACCCACACCTTCAGAAAGACCGAGGCAGTGCTCTCATGGGTCTTTTGCCAGGCGCTCTCACCGGCAGCCACACACAGTGCAAGCAGACCGCTCGCCGCGGTGGTGCCAGGACCATATCCCCGGAAAAGGGTCTCGCGGGCCACCAGGGACCGGATTGCATCAATATCGGCAAGGGCTTGCCGCAGCTCTCTCATGGCGTGCCTCCGGAGACTTCCCGTTACAAAGTAACGCGCCCGGATCAGAAGTTCAAACCCAAACCCAGGTCCAGCCTGTTGAACGCCTTGTTCAGATCGAACCACTGGTAATCAGCCTTGAAGACCACGTGCGGAGTGACATAAAAATTCACACCCGCCGTCCACACCCGATCTCGGTTCGACGGCCAAGTTCCGAAGTCGCCGGGCGAATCGGTGAGCGGCACCGTACCCGAGGGGATCTGCGGGACGGCGCCCGAATACTTCGACCCCATGTCGTAGTACTCCCAACGCACGAACGGATTCAAGCGGTAGTCGCCGTATTCCCACGCCTGGTAGGCGGCCTGCACGAAGTAGCCATAGAAAGCTGACGGAATCGGATTCGGTGAACCGGGGTTGGCGATGTTGGCAGCGGCGACATTGCCGATCGTGCCGTGAGCATAGAGAGCCGACAGGTCAAACTTGCCCGGTGTCAAGCGCGCATGCCCTTCCCACAACGTGACGCGTGAGTCGCCGGCCGTCCCGGGGGCCGTCTCCGCATTGCCCGTGAACACCGCGCCACCCACATCGAGGCCCGGTAGCCCGAAGTAGTTGAGAGCCACGTACTGCGACAGATGTCGGGCGGAAGCAAGCGAAAGTTCCTGGTGAGTCGCCTGCAACGGCGCCGGGCCGTTGTTGGCCAACTCCAGCGCGCTGGTGTATTGCGGGAATTCAGGCGCGAACTCCCAGGCACCGAGATTGACGCCCGTGGTCACGCCCGCGCTCCATGCGACACCGAAGTCGAAATCGCCGTGGAAACTCAGGCCACCTTCACGCCAGGTGCTGGGGATGATCAGTGTTTCAACAAAGTTGCGCTGCATACCGTAGAAGTTGGTGGGCTCATGATGCTCGTTGATGAAGCCGAACGGCATCAGGAAGAGGCCCGCCCGCAGCGTCGCCTTGTCATTGAGCTGGCGGTCGACATAGAACTGTTCAACCTCGAATTCGCCCTTGTCTTCCGAGGACGCCACCGCGTGCTCGACTTCGTACTCGGAGTTGAATTCGGTCCGGTCGTCGAACCGATAGCCGATGCCGAACACCGCGCGGGCCAGGTCCGCGGTGGTCCTGGTTGTATCGCGGCTCTGGCGGCTGTAGTAGATCTCGCCGTAGCCCCACAGGCGTACGTTGTCCAACGAGCCCACGCCGAAACCACCCGGCTGCGCGCCAGGCAGCGGGTTGGCGGAGGCCGGCATGCCAGTACCGGAGGTGTTGGCCGTAGCCGGCACCGCCTGCGCGTTGCCGACTGCCGGCTGCCCCGGCAGAGCCGAGTTGTTTCCAGGGAGTGCCGCCTGCCCTGCCGCGCCCGCCGCACTCTGCGCGCCCGCCGCACTCTGCGCACCCGCCGTGTCCTGCGTACCCGCCAGCCCCTGCGCACCGGCCGACGCCGCGCCACCCGCCACCAGCGCCGCCTGCGCCTCCTGCAACGCCGCCTGCTGCTGAACCAACTGTCGCTCCAGCTCCTCCTGGTGCTGCATCAACGTCTGGTTCTGGTCCGCCAGCTTCGCAAGCGTCTTTTGCACGGCCAGCAGTTGCTCCTGCAGTGCCTTGATCTGCTGTTCCTCGGTCTGCTTGCTCTTCGGCTCAGCGGCATTGGCCACAGTGGCCGCGCCAAGTGCGCAGGCAACGAGCATGGCGGCGCTCCGCGCGGCCGGGCTCTTCTTGTTGGAAAAGTGCATCAAAAGGCTCCTAAGGGCTGGGGCTGGCAATAGGCTGACATTGCGACGGCACGTTGTAGGCGGATGGATGGTTGGGATCGAAACCATCCGTCAGCGTGCAAAGAAACAACACGAGGTCGTCAATTTCCTGGGCGGTCATCGTCGGACCGTTACCGCCGGCAATCGCGGGCGCCGTGTACGGCACCTCACCGGCGTTGACGTTCGCGTCATAGAGAACTGGCAGGTCGTTGTACTGATACAGGTCGGGAGTCCCGTCGGCGGCAACGTAGAAAGTGCCCACCGCCTCGTACGGATTGCCGCCCGGGCCGGCCGGCACTGGCGTCGGATTGTTGCCCGTGTTGTTGTTGATATCACGGGTGATGTACCACTCAACTGCCTGGTGAATCTCGGCGAACACACCGTTGTGGAAATAGGGCGCCGTGAGTGCGATGTTGCGTAGTGTCGGGACCTTGAATTGCCCGCAGGATGGCAGCAGATGGGCGAGGTCGGGACGCGCGCCGCCATCCTGCGGATCGGCAACAAAGGGCCCGCAGATACCCATGTCGTAGTAACTGTACTCAGCATCGTTCGGCACATTGACCGGCGTGGGCATGTATTTCAGCGATGCGCCGGTGATGGGATTGCGAGTCGTAGCGGAATTGGCCGGGATGTGCCAATTGCGGGGAATGCCAATATTGTCGTACGAGAAGTCGGTGAACAGCGCCCGGCTGCTGAATTCCTGGTGCACGCTCGGGTGACAGGAGGTGCAATTACCCTTGCCCGGATTGTTGAACAGCGCCAGCCCGTTCAACTCCCGCTCGCTGAGCGTCACCTTGCCGTCAACATAAGCATCGAATTTGCTGGTAAACGGCTCGAATTCCGCAATGTCTTCCGTTTCGTAGGCGGCCAGGGCCGCCCCGATGTTGTTCAACGCCTGGTTCGCGTCATTCAACGAATCGGCGCCATAGGCCTCGACGTACAGGCGCAGTGTGTCCGGTGAGTTCTTCAACCGGCTCACCACCTCCGCGGCATCCTGGTTGGCCATCTCAAACGAATTCACAAACGGCTGCACTGCCTGCGCCGCGAGCGTCGATGCACGCCCATCGCGAAAGAACCCACCGCTCGCCGCTCCATCCTCCAGAGAGAATGCCGGCGTAAAGGCTGCATACATGAGTGACGGCGCATTCCGGAATCCCGGCTCATCCATATTCACGCCGCCGAGCGGCACCGGCAGACCTTTGTCGACAGCCGGGTCAGCAGTGAAAGCGCGCGATTTGATGTGGCAGGTACCGCAGGACTGCTGACCGGAGGCCGAGAGACTCTTGTCACTGAAGAGCGCTTCGCCGGCGAGTGCCGCATCGGACATCGCCTGTACCGTCGGGGCAGCCGGCGTTTCGCTGCTACCGCCACAGGCCGACAGTGTTGCCGATGCAACCATCAGGACCGCCAGCGCGTAACCGCGAGTCTTGTTGTTCGAGACCATACCCTGCGCACTTCTTCTTGCGAGCGGGAATCGTACTGAGAGTGATTCTCATTAGCAAGAAAAGCTGAGCCGTAACCCGCGTGCCGAGAGTGCGAGGTGCGGAAACGGCGACTGTGAGGGGGTGCCCGGGCGCAACGCCGGAGCGCGGTCATTCGAGAGGGCGGCGTCCCCGCCGCAGGAGGCGCGGCGCGGGGGCATGGTGGCCAACAAGGAGCGCGGCAACCTGGCCGCGGCGCATGCGGCCAGGTCACCTCATCGGGTCAGGCCTTAGGCGGCGGCGAGAACCCTTCAGCGCGATCAATCTGGCGCCAGCCTCGCGGCAACACCGCCCCACGCTGCGCCCGTTCGCCCTTGAACTCCTTCAGCTCCGCCCAGGTCAGTGTCTTTTGCTTGTCACCGGACCACAGCACGAGCGTGCCGTTCGGCGGTACCACGGCGACGGCGGTCAACACCTCATCGCGCGAAGCCGCCTTCTTGGACGGAATATCAAACAGCTTGTTGCCCTTGCCTTTCGGCATCTCAGGCACATCGCTGACCTTGAATGCCAGCATCTTGCCTTCGCTGTTGACCACCAATACGAGCGAATCAGCCGACGGCACCAACGCAGGCGGCAGCACGTGGGAGTTCTCCGGGACATTGAGCACAGTCTTGCCAGCACGCCGGTCCGTGATCAGCTCCTTGAGGCGCACCGTAAACCCATATCCCGCATCGGAAGCAAGCAACCACAGGTCCTCAGGCTCACCCATGATCACACCCGCAAACTTCGCGCCATCGGGCGGATTCAAACGGCCCGACAACGGCTCGCCATTCCCGCGAGCCGACGGCAGCGAATGCGCAGGCAGCGAATAGGTCCGCCCGGTGCTGTCAACAAAGATGGCCTGCTGCAGACTTTGCCCGCGGGCAACACTCTGGAACGCATCGCCGCCCTTGTAGGACAAGCTGCGCGGATCAATCTCGTGTCCCTTCGCCTGGCGCACAAAGCCGCCCGTCGACAACACAACCGTCACCGGCTCTTTCGCGATCAGCGACGTCTCATCGATCGCCACCGCGGCTTCGCGCTCGACGATCTTGGTACGCCGGGCGTCGCCGTGCTTCTGCGCATCGGCCTCGATTTCCTTCGCCACCAGCTTCTTCAACTTCGCCTTGCTGGCGAGCGTGCCCTCGAGATTCTCGGCTTCCGCCTCGAGCTCCTTCCGCTCTTCGCGGATCTTCATTTCCTCGAGCTTGGCCAGGTGGCGCAGGCGCGTGTTGAGAATCTCCTCCGCCTGCTCGTCCGAGAGCTTGAAGCGCTTCATGAGGACGGGCTTCGGCTCGTCCTCGCGGCGGATGATCCTGATCACCTCATCGAGGTTCAGGTACGCAATCATCAAGCCTTCGAGGATATGCAGCCGCTTGCGGACCTTGTCGAGGCGGTGTTGCAAACGACGGGTGACCGTCGTGATGCGGAACTCCAGCCAACCCGACAACAGGTCCCTCAGCCCCATCACGCGCGGACGACCATCCAACCCGATGATGTTGAGGTTGACGCGATAGCCGCGCTCCAGGTCCGTTGTCGCGAACAGGTGATTCATCACCTCAACGAGATCAACACGGTTCGAGCGTGGAATGATGACCAGGCGCGTCGCATTTTCGTGGTCGGACTCGTCGCGCACGTCCTCGATCATCGGCAGCTTCTTCGCGCGTATCTGCTCCGCGATCTGCTCCGTGACCTTGCTTCCCGACACCTGGTACGGGAACGCCGTGACGACGATGTTGCCGTCTTCAATCTCATAGACGGCGCGGGCCTTGAATGCCCCGACGCCCTTCTCGTAGAACTCCTTGATGTCGGCCCGCGGCGAAATAATCTCACCGCCCGTCGGCAGGTCCGGTCCCTTGATGTGTTTCATCAGGGCGGCGGTCGTGGCCTCGGGGTCTTCCAACAGATGAATGCAGGCAGCGGCCACTTCGCGCAGATTGTGAGGCGGTATGTCCGTCGCCATACCGACCGCGATACCCTGGGTGCCGTTCAACAACAGGTTGGGCAGGCGCGACGGCAGTATCATCGGCTCATCGAGGGAGCCGTCGAAGTTGGGTTGCCAGTCGACCGTGCCGTGTGCCAGCTCACCGAGCAGCACATCGGCGTACTTCGTGAGCTTCGACTCCGTATAGCGCATGGCCGCGAAGGACTTCGGATCGTCCTGCGAGCCCCAGTTCCCCTGACCGTCCACAATCGGATAGCGATAAGCAAACGGCTGCGCCATCAGCACCATCGCTTCATAGCAGGCAGTGTCGCCGTGCGGATGGTATTTGCCGATGACATCGCCCACGGTGCGGGCCGATTTCTTGTGCTTGTTGGCGGCCGCGAGACCCAGCTCGCTCATGGCGTAGATGATGCGGCGTTGTACGGGCTTCAGACCGTCGCCGAGCGCCGGCAGCGCACGATCGAGAATGACGTACATCGAATAGTCGAGGTACGCCTTCTCCGTGAAGGATTTGAGGGGTTGCTTCTCGACGCCCTCGAAATTGAGCTCTTGGTTATCCATTAGACCTGCACTTCAGCAAGGTTGCCCTTCTCTTCCAGCCAGTCGCGACGATCGCCCGCGCGCTTCTTGGCCAGCAACATATCCATCAACTTGTCGGTTTCGTCCTGGTCCTCGATGGTGAGCTGCACCAGGCGCCGCGTGCGCGGGTCGATGGTGGTCTCGCGCAACTGCGACGGATTCATTTCTCCCAGTCCTTTGAACCGCGTAACCGAGGGCTTGGCCCGCGGATTGTCCTTCTCGATCTTCTTCAGCATCTGATCGCGCTCGGTTTCATCCAGCGCGTACATGACCTGTTTGCCGGCATCGATACGGAACAGGGGCGGCATGGCGACATACACGTGCCCATTCTTCACCAGGGGCCGGAAATGCTTCAAAAACAGGGCACACAACAGTGTTGCAATGTGTTGGCCGTCCGAGTCCGCGTCCGCCAGGATGCAGACCTTGTGGTAGCGCAACTGGGTCAGGTCCTGCGAGCCCGGATCGACACCGAGCGCAATCGAGATGTTGTGCACTTCCTCGGACGAGGCAATGGAGCCGGAATCCAACTCCCAGGTGTTCAGGATCTTGCCGCGCAACGGCATGATCGCCTGGAAGTCCTTCTCCCGCGCCTGCTTGGCAGAACCGCCGGCCGAGTCGCCTTCGACCAGGAACAGCTCCGAGCGCTTCGGCTCCTGGCTCGAACAGTCCGCGAGCTTGCCGGGCAACGCGGGCCCGCCCGAAACCTTCTTGCGCACGACTTTCGCCGCGGCCTTGATGCGCTCCTGCGCGTTCGCAATCGCAAACTGCGCAATCTTCTCACCCGCATCCGGATGACGGTTCAGCCACAGGCCCATGGCATCGCGCACCTGGCCTTCCACGAGCTGCGCCGCATCCCGCGAGGCGAGGCGCTCTTTCATCTGGCCGGCAAACTGCGGTTCCTGGATCTTGATGGACAGTACGTAGCAGGCCTTCTCCCAGATATCCTCCGGAGTCAGCTTCACGCCGCGCGGCACGAGATCGCGGAACTCGCAGAACTCACGCACCGCCGCCGCAACGCCCGACCGCAGGCCATTGACGTGGGTACCGCCCTCGATGGTCGGAATCAGATTGACGTAACTTTCACCAAACGCCATTTCCGCGTTGGGCGCCCAGAGCAGCGCATAGCTCACCGGGTCGTTATCCGTCTCGCGTGGGCTGGTTATCGGCTCGGCGGGCAACTTGTCGGTGGCTGCCAACTCCTCGACCAGGTATGCACCCAGGTCGCCGGTGAAGAACCACTCGTCCTTCTCGCCCGTAGCCTCGTTGGTGAACGTGATCTTCAGCCCCGGACACAACACGGCTTTTGCCTTGAGTGTGTGTTTCAACGGCTGCACGGAGAACTTGTCGGTGTCGAAGAACTTCGGGTCCGGCCAGAAGCGCACGGTGGTGCCGGTGGTCCGCGCCCCGACACTGCCGGTTGTCTTCAGCTTTGTAGTGACTTTGCCGTCATTGAAGCCAATGAAGTATTCCTTGCCGCCGCGCTTGATGGTGCAATCAAGCTTCTTCGACAGTGCGTTTACGACCGAAACGCCCACACCGTGCAGACCGCCGGAGAACTTGTAGTTGGCATCGGAAAACTTACCGCCCGCATGCAGGCGCGTGAGAATCAGCTCGACACCGCTCACCTTTTCCTTCGGGTGAATGTCGACCGGCATTCCGCGTCCATCGTCGGCAACTTCCAGTGATCCGTCCTTGAACAGCGTGACGTCAATTCGTTTGCAGTGACCGCCGAGGGCCTCGTCGACACTGTTGTCGATGACTTCGTGGGCCAGGTGATTGGGCCTCGAAGTGTGCGTGTACATGCCCGGCCGACGGCGTACGGGCTCGAGGCCGCTGAGGACCTCGATATCGGATGCATTGTATGAAGAGCTCATGGAACCCCGGTCCGGGCTGTGGCGCGCTGTCAGACGCGAAAGCGCGCGATCTTACAAAATGTCGCAGGCCGTGGCGCGCCCCAGAGCTGAAGATGGGGCTAAGCCATTAATTTTTCAAGACAAATCAGCTAACAGAGAAGTGCGCGTTGCGGCCGCGACGGGCTGTACCACCTGGCTGTAGCGGGGGTGATCGATGCCGACGGCCAGCTCCGCCCCACCCCGCAGCGCGCTCACCATCGCCGGCGCGAGCTCAAATCGCAGGAAGTGTACGGCCGAAGTCTTCTCGTCGTTCTCGCGCTCGAGATCTTCGTCTGCAATGGCAAAAACCCGTTCCTCGCCAGTGACCTGCACCCAGCAACGGTCCTCGATGCCTTTCAACTGAGTCAGCTTCTCGCGCCGCTCGCTCTCATTCGGATATTCAATCAGCAGCGTAACCTTCCAGTTACTGCCGTCCGGGATCATCGGGTTGTATGACTCGAGCTCCTCCGCAATGCCTTCGGGCTCGAAAATCCGCTCGGCGCGCAGCATCTCCTGGACCTGGTACTGCATGGTCAGGCGGTCCTCGAAGAGCCAGGTCACGTGCGCCCCGACGCCGATCTGCCGATCTCGCTTGTGCTCCAGGACCTTGGCCCTGAATGCCTGCCGCTCGCGCGCGTAGCGCTCCAGAGTGAGCAAATCTTCAACCTTGAGTTTGTTCATAAACCGTATGCCTTGCGCAGCAGCTTCAAGGGATGGTCGGGCTCCTTGTGCTCCTTCAGGCCGCTTTCAATCTGGTGGCCCGCCATGGGGCAGTCGCTGCTGTAGTGATCTGGATGTGCATTTTCGACGCGCGTCATCACGGGCCGACCGATCTTCATGGACGCGGCGCGGTATTCCTTCTTCACGGCGTAAGTGCCGTTGTGGCCCGAGCAACGCTCGATCACGTCGATCGTCGTGTCAGGCACGAGCTTGAAAACATCGCGCGTCTTCAACCCGATGTTCTGCACTCGCAAATGACATGCCACGTGGTAGCTGATCTTGCCGAGCGAGGTCTTGAAGTCGGTCTTCAGGAGGCCTTCCTTGTGGCGCAACATCAGGTATTCGAACGGATCGAACATGCGCGCCTTGACCTTCTGCACGTCGGCATCGTCCGGGTACATCAGGGGCAGCTCCTGTTTGAACATCAACACACAGGAGGGGATGGGAGCCACGATGTCAAAGCCGGCGTCGATCGCCTGCTCGAGCTGGGGGATGTTGAATTCCTTCAGCTTCGCCACTGTCTCGAGATCGCCGTTCTCGAGCTTGGGCATGCCGCAGCAGCGCTCCTGCGCAATCAGCGTGACGTGCAGGCCATTGTGCTGCAACACCGCTGCCAGGTCCTCGGCGAGGTCGGGCTCGTTGCGGTTGCCGTAACAGGTTGTGAAGATCGCGACCTTGCCCGTCGTCTGCGCGGTCGGCGTAATCGGTACCGACGGCATGTTGGCGTTCGCAGTGGTCCCCAGGCTCCACAAATGGCTGCGAGCCGTGCGCGAGTGGAAAGTGGGCAGCGGCGCATCCTTCGCCACACCCAGTGTCTTTTCCAACAACACACGGGCGGGTTCGGTTTTGTTGATGGTGTTGACGATCTCGGCAACCACGGGTATCCCCGCGAGCCTGCCCACGAGATCGGTGTTGGACAGCGTCCGGTCGCGGAAACTGGGGCCGCTGTTGCGGTTCTGGACGGCCTTGGCCCGCAACATCAGGTGCGGGAAATCGACGTTCCATGGGTGCGGCGGCACGTACGGACACTTGGTCATGTAGCACATGTCGCACAGGTAACAATTATCGACGACGCTCCAGTAGACCTTCTTGTCGACCCCATCCAACTCCATGGTGGGCGACTGGTCGATGGCATCGAACAGGGTGGGAAACGAGTTGCACAGGCTGAAGCAGCGCCGGCAGCCGTGGCAGATATCAAAGACCCGCTCCAATTCCTTGTCGAGGGCGGCCTGATCGTAGAATTCCGGGTTCTGCCAATCCAGGGGATGGCGCGTCGGCGCTTCGAGGCTGCCTTCGCGGCCGCCCTCCGGCTTGGATGGAGACGAGCTCATGGAGTGTCGTGACCTCGCGCAGGTGAGGAGTTGGTTTTCGAGGACGCGCGCAAGCCGCCCGGCGCATCGGTCCTGACAGGACGATGCGCCGGGCCAATCAACACGCAGTGGACCTTAGATGGAGTCCAGTGCCTTCTGGAAACGGTTGGCGTGCGAGCGCTCGGCCTTCGCCAGCGTCTCAAACCAATCTGCGATTTCCGCGAAACCTTCATCGCGTGCCGTCTTCGCCATACCCGGGTACATGTCGGTGTACTCGTGCGTCTCGCCGGCGATAGCCGCCTTCAGGTTCAACTTCGTCTCACCAATGGGCAGACCCGTTGCCGGATCACCCACAGCTTCGAGATACTCGAGGTGTCCGTGCGCATGGCCCGTCTCGCCTTCCGCGGTGGAGCGGAACACGGCGGATACGTCGTTGAAGCCTTCGACGTCGGCCTTGCTTGCGAAGTACAAATAACGACGATTCGCCTGCGATTCGCCTGCGAATGCATCCTTCAGATTCTTTTCCGTCTTGCTGCCTTTTAGACTCACGACGCTCTCCTAAAATTAGACTGGGTCTAATACATGCCGGCGACTCTATTCCCGCCACGCAGGGTCGTCAACCTCACGGTTGCCGCCCGGGGCCCGGCGCGAGGAGGCGTTGCCCCCTTTATCTGCGCTGTGTAACGTGGCGCCCCATTCAACATTACGCGTACTGTATTTCAAGGAGCTTTCTTGGCCGACACACCCGATTTTGAACGCTCTTTGTCCGAGCTGGAAAGTCTGGTCGAGCGGTTGGAGCGAGGCGATCTGCCTCTCGAGGACGCACTGAAGACGTTTGAGCGCGGCGTAGAGCTGACCCGTCATTGCCAGAACTCATTGAAGGCAGCCCAGCAGAAAGTGGAGATTCTCCTGAAGCGGGGCGGTCAATCCGGGATCGAGTCATTTGCGGCTCCGGATGAGGGTGCAGGCCAGGCGTGACGTCTCTCGAAGCGCGCATAGAGTCCTATCGGACCCGGATCGAGCGGGTCCTCGACGAGTGCCTCGCTTTGCCTGACGCCGGCACGGCGCGGCTCCGTGAAGCGATGCGATACAGCACGCTGGGCGGTGGCAAGCGTCTGCGTCCCGCTCTGGTTTATCTGACGGGCGAATCTCTTGGCGCACCCTTGTCAAACCTCGACGCAGCGGCAGCCGCGGTCGAGCTGATTCATGTTTACAGTCTCGTCCACGATGATCTTCCGGCCATGGACGACGACGATCTACGTCGCGGCCGGCCGACGTGTCACCGTGCGTACGACGAAGCCACGGCCATTCTCGTAGGAGATGCGCTCCAGGCGCTGGCTTTTTCGGTGCTGGCTGACGAATCGTTGGGCGATGTGCCGCCTGGTACGCGCCTTGCGATGATCAAAACATTGGCGATGGCGGCCGGAACCGCCGGTATGGCAGGTGGGCAGGCGGTCGACCTGGCGGCAGTGGGACAGACTCTGAGCGTCGCTGCCGTCGAAAACATGCATCGTCGCAAGACCGGCGCCTTGATCAAGGGCAGTGTGTTGTTGGGCGCGCTAGGTGCCGGCGTCGATTCCGGCTCGCCCAGTCCCTCATCACCCTGGCACGCGCTGCAGCTATTTGGTGACGAGATCGGTCTCGCATTCCAGATCCAGGATGACATCCTGGATGTCGAGGGCGATGTCGCGGTCCTCGGAAAGACCACAGGCGCGGACGCAGCGCTGAGCAAACCGACCTATCCCAGCACGGTCGGATTGCCCGCCGCCCGAGATCGAGCCCGAGGTCTGCGCGATCGCGCGATTGCCGCGTTGACCCCGCTGGGACCCCGGAGTGCGCCTTTGATTGAGCTGGCCCAGTTCGTCGTGAGTCGCATCAAGTAGCTTGACCGTCGAGAGGTATCGGGGCCAGTCTTGGCTCAGTGTACAATTCACCACAATGACCGGTCCTAAATACCCCTTGCTCGAAACCATCGATACCCCGGACGACCTGCGCCGGCTATCGCCCACGAAACTTCCAGAGCTGGCCCAGGAGCTGCGGGAGTTTCTCATCCACAGCGTGAGCACCCGTGGCGGCCACTTCGCCGCTGGATTGGGTACTGTCGAACTCACGATAGCCCTGCACTACGTCTTCAATACGCCTTACGACAGGCTGGTCTGGGACGTAGGGCACCAGGCCTATCCACACAAGGTTCTGACCGGACGCCGTGAACAGCTCCATACGATCAAGCAGCCGGGCGGTCTCGCACCGTTTCCTGCGCGTCCTGAGAGCGAGTACGACACGTTCGGCGTCGGCCACTCCAGCACGTCGATCAGCGCTGCGCTCGGCATGGCCGTGGCGGCTGCGCAACGAGGGGAGAATCGCAGTGTCGTAGCTGTGATTGGCGATGGCGCCATCACGGGTGGTATGGCGTTCGAAGCGCTGAACCATGCAGGCTCCTTGCCGACCGACCTGCTCGTCATCCTCAACGACAACGACATGTCGATCTCCGAGAACGTGGGCGCGCTGTCGAATCAGCTCGCGCGTGCGTTGTCCGGCCGCGTGTACGCACACCTGCGCGAAGGCGGCAAGAAAGTGCTGGCCCAAATGCCCACGGTTTGGGAGCTGGCCCGACGCTCCGAAGAGCACCTCAAGGGGATGGTTCTGCCCGGCACGCTGTTCGAAGAGCTCGGTTTCAACTACATCGGGCCGATGGACGGCCATGACGTGAAGGCGCTCGTCTCGACCCTGAGCAACGTCAAGAAGCTCAAGGGGCCGCAATTCCTGCACGTGGTCACCCGCAAAGGCAAAGGTTACGCGCCGGCCGAAGCGGATCCCATCAAGTGGCACGGTCCGGGCCCGTTCGATCCGAAGGCCGGCACCATTTTCAAAGAGAAGGCCAGCGGTCCCACTTACTCGCAGATTTTCGGCCAATGGCTGTGCGACATCAGCGAGCGCGACCCGAAGATTATCGGCATCACGCCCGCCATGCGTGAAGGCTCGGGGATGGTCGAATATTCAAAGCGCTTTCCGGACCGCTATTTCGACGTAGCGATCGCCGAGCAGCACGCGGTGACATTCGCCGCGGGTCTGGCCGCGGAAGGCTACAAGCCCGTGGTCGCGATTTATTCGACTTTCCTGCAACGCGCGTACGACCAACTCATACACGACGTTGCCCTGCAGAACCTGCCTGTTGTGTTTGCCATTGACCGTGCCGGCCTCGTCGGCAGCGACGGCGCCACTCACCAGGGCAGCTATGACCTGACGTTCATGCGTTGTATTCCCAACATGACGATCATGGCGCCTGCGGACGAGAACGAATGCCGGCAGATGTTGTATACGGCGACCACGTTGCCGGGTCCCTCGGCTGTGCGATTCCCGCGCGGCACCGGCCCGGGCACGCCGCTCGTCGCCGAAATGACGGCCCTGCCGGTCGGCCGCGCGCAGGTGCGCCGCGAAGGCCGCAGTGGCCTGGCCATCCTGGCCTTCGGCGTGCTGGTCGATCCGGCGCAGAAGATCGCCGAACGCCTCGACGCAACCGTAGTCAACATGCGTTTTGTCAAACCGCTCGATGAGGACCTGATCATTTCGATCGCGGCCCGGCATCGCGCCATCATCACGATTGAAGAGAACGCCACCCTCGGCGGTGCCGGCTCGGCTGTAGCCGAGTTGCTGGCCTCCGAGGGGCTACAGTTGCCACTGCTGCAAATCGGCATCCCGGACCGCTTCATTGAGCACGGGTCGCGCGACACCTGCCTGGCGGCTGCCGGACTCGATCTCGCGGGCCTCACGGCCAGTGTGGAGCGGTGGTGGGCCATGCAGGGGCAGGATCGAATCCGCTCCGCGGGCGGCGGCTAGCTGCCCCCGGCTGAACCCGCCGCTGCCTTTCAGCCACCCACGCAAAGGCGCCCATCTACCTCCAATTGGGGGGTTGAGCCATGTGCGCTCGCCCCAATGCCTGCCGGGTAATGAGGCCATAGCGCCAACTGATTAGAGCCCCGTGCGACATTGAGGTAGGCTTTCACAATGACCCCGCCCGTTACCGCCAAGGTCCCCCGCTCCACCGTGACTGAAATCGAGGACGTCCAGGGACGTGCCGATACGCGCCGCCTGCCGATCAACCGCGTCGGGATCAAGGAAATCATGCATCCCGTGCGCGTGCGCGACCGCTCCGCGGGCGAGCAGCACACCATCGCCACGTTCAACATGTATGTGAGCCTGCCGCACAACTTCAAAGGCACTCACATGTCGCGGTTCGTGGAAATCCTGCATACCGAGCGGGAAATCTCCGTTGAATCCTTCCGCGCGATGTTGGGTGTGATGACCGAGCGCCTGGAAGCCGACACCGGTCACATTGAGATGACCTTCCCGTTCTTTGTGATGAAGAAGGCGCCGGTGTCGGGTGTCGAGAGCCTGATGAACTACCAGGCGAGCCTCATCGGTGAGCGTACCAACGGCCGCACCGAGATGTGGGTGCGCGTCCAGGTCCCGGTGACGAGCCTCTGCCCCTGCTCGAAGAAGATCTCCGAGTACGGTGCCCACAACCAGCGCTCACATGTGACCATCAAGGCGAAGCTGCGCACTCACATGTGGATCGAAGAGTTGATTGAGATCGCCGAAAGCGAGGCCTCCAGCGAGCTGTACGGCATCCTCAAGCGCCCGGACGAAAAATTTGTCACCGAGCGCGCCTACAACAACCCGAAGTTTGTCGAGGACATGGTGCGCGATGTCGCCGCGCGCCTGAATGCGGATGAGCGCATCGGCTCTTATGTGGTGGAGTCGGAGAACTTCGAGTCCATTCACAATCATTCGGCCTATGCCATGATTGAGCTGGACAAGGACGCGCAGCCTTAGTTTATTGGCGCGGCACTGGCCGCGCGGAGCCCGGGCTTCGTTTCCGCCAGGCTGGGCGCCCCCCCAAAAAGCGTGGCTTTTGGTGGCTGCGTGGGTGGCGGGGCGCCTGCGGCGCGTTGGCCGCGCGGACACCTCCTAGCCCTTGAAGCGCTCGCTGTGGACGCTTTCAGCGCTCTGCAGTCGGCTGATCAGCGAGCTCAAGAACACCCGGTTGAACCGCAACTGGCACGACGCCGACACCTGTTCCAACAACGTCGAGCTGACCTTCAGCACCGTCACGTCGCTGGCCGAGCGAATGGTCGCCGTACGCTTGGCGCCCTGTACATAGCTGGCCTCACCGAAACAATCACCCGTTTCGAGGGCTCCGATCCGCGTTCCGTGCCGTTCAACGGCACAACTTCCCGACACGATGATGTAGAACCGATCGTCCATCTCGCCTTCCTTGACGATCTCCTCACCAGCGTCGTAATCCTGCCAATTGCTTGCGCGCAGCACTTCCCAGATTTCCGCGTGTGAAAACTCGTGGAAGAACTTGAGCCGCCGCAATACGCCGAACTGCTCCTGGCGATCGATTCGCGCATTCGCCTCGCGCAACCGTTGGTGTACGCGTGTCAATTCCGCGGCGAAATCGAGCCCGCTCTTGTAGCGCTTGGCCGGATCCTTCTGCAGCGCCATCGCCACCACGGTCTCGAGCTCTTCAGGAATCTCTTTGTTCAGTGTGTGAATCGGCGGCGGCGTTGCATACACAATCTGATGCAACAGCTTCTGCAGATTGCCGGCGCGGAACGGGCGCGAGCCGGTCAGGAGCTCGTACATGACGGCTCCCAGCGAATACAGGTCCGACCGGTTGGTGAGATCGAGACTCTGCACCTGCTCGGGCGACATATACGAAGGACTACCGGCGATGCCTTCGATGCGCGAGATGTCGGAGTCGGACACCAGCGCAATCCCGAAATCGATGATTCGCACGTCGCTATCCTGCGTAAGCATGATGTTCGACGGCTTGATGTCGCGGTGAATCACACCGCGTGAGTGCGCGTAGTGCAATGCCTTCGCGCACTTGAAGATGATTTCGACCGTATCGTCGATGCGCAGCAGATTGTCAGGGCGGCAGTAGGCAGCGAGCGTGCGTGCGCCATGCACGTGCTCCGTCACGATGTAGCAGTGGCCGCTCTCTTCACCCGCGTCGTAGATCGGGAGGATGTGAGGGTGCTGCAGCATTCCGACGAGGTGCGCCTCTGAGAGGAACATCTTTCGCGCAATACGCGCGCGCTCCTCATCACCGCCCGTGTCGCTGTTGTAGACCTTAATGGCGACGTCGCGGCCATAGTAGGCGTCATGTGACAGGTACACCGTACCTGTACTACCGCGGCCGACCTCCTTGATCACCACGTACTTGCCGATCTTCTCGGGAATCTTCCGTGGCGGGGTCGACTTCGGGGCTGCTGATTTGGATGCCGGTGCTGACATGACTCGCGCTGAAGCGAAAACCACCGACAGGATACGGACTGCGCGCGAGACTCACTGTGATGCATCCCTCAGCGTCCCGGCCCTCATGAAAGGACGAGACTTAGGTCAGCCCGTGTCACGCTCCGAAATGATCGTAGCCCGAATGAGAGAACTCAATCACGGACCCGCCGCGCGTCACGATGCTGCCGGGAGCTTCGCGCAGTGTGCCGATGCAGCAATAACCCCAGCGCCCCGGCGGCAGATTATGTTGCAATCGTCCCACCTCGGACGGCCGGACTGTGAAGCACAGCTCATAGTCATCCCCGCCTGTTAGTGCGAGCTCCCGCGCGCGCTCGACCCCGACCGCACTCACAAGCTCTTCAGAGACCGGCACGTCGTCGAACACCAGCTCAAGCCCGCACCCGCTAGCATGCGCGAGCTTTCCCGCGTCGCCCATCAAGCCATCCGACACGTCGATGCAAGCAGTCGCATAGCCACGCAGGCAATCGCCGAGTGCCAGGCGTGGCGACGGATACAGGAATCGCTTCCTCAAATAGCGCTCAGCTTCACTGGAAGCCTGGAGTTTGGATTGCTCAATCGCCAGTCCCCCTGCAGCATCCCCTGGTGTTCCTGAAACGAACACCTTGTCACCCGGCCGCCCACCCGACCGCAACAGCGCAGTCGACTTCGCAACATGCCCCAGGATCTGAATCGTGACTGACAAGGGGCCCGATGTTGTATCTCCACCTACGAGGGCCACATCGTGTGATCGCGCCAACGCGGAAAGCCCACCGGTAAATTCCTCCAGCCAACGTTCGTCGACCTTAGGGAGCGTGAGCGCGAGTAACGCCCACGAGGGACGCGCACCCATGGCTGCCAGATCGCTCAGATTGACCGCGAGTACTCGATGGCCGATTGATGCCGGCGGTGAGCCGGGCGGAAAGTGCACACCTTCGTTGAGTGTGTCGATCGCTGCTACGAGCTGCGCTCCCGGAGGACTTTGCAGCAAAGCGGCGTCATCACCGACGCCCAATTCGACGTCCGTTCGCATCGCGCCAACTTTGCGGAAGTAGCGCTCAATGAGCGCGAACTCCGAGAGGGACATGGCTAGTGTTCGCTGGGCCGCAGCTTGCGTGCGGCCCGATCGAGCACTGCGTTCACAAACTTGTGCCCGTCGGTCGCTCCGAAACGCTTCGCCAGCCCAACCGATTCGTTGATGGCCACGCGATAGGGGACTTCGGGCCGTGCGGTCAGCTCAAAGAGCCCGATCAGGAGCACCGCATGCTCAACGGGATCGAGCTGCGCCACCGGGCGGTCCATCAATTCGGCCAGCGACCCGTCCAAGGACTCGCGGGCGGCCCATACGCCCTCAACGAGCTCGCGGAAATACTCGCGATCCGCATTGGCCATATCTTCGGCTTCGCCGAACTCCTGCACGAGGTCTTGCCAGGGGCTGTCGTTGAGCTGCCAGCGGTAGAGGGCCTGAAGCGCCAGCTTGCGGGCGACGGAGCGGGTAGCCGCGAAGGCGTGCTTGGCCCTTGAAGACGTGGACGATGGTTTAGCGCTGGAGGGTGACGACGGCTTCGCGCGGATCTTTTTTGCGGGGCCCTCGTGATGCGCGTGCGCGCCATGACGAGTGCCCTCGGCCTCCGCAGACCCAGTCGCATGCGCGGCACTCGGCTCGACGCCTCCCTGCGAGACACCCTCGGCATGTACGCCCTCAGCCGCCCGCGCGTTCGCCAACGCGGTGCTCAGCGTCGTGCCTGTCCACACCGTGCTGGGGTCAAACTCCTGCGCCTCGCCCCCGCTCACACCAGCCCGTGCCGGCGTGATCTTGCCGGCAACTACTTTGAGGGTCGTCCGTTCCCGCATTGTTTTGGGCCGGTCGCTCACAGGTGCTTCATCAGTGAAATCATTTCGAGCGCCGTGTCCATCGACTCACCGCCCTTGTTGCCGGCAGTGGTCGCAGCGCGCTCCAGTGCCTGCTCGACCGTTTCGACGGTCAACACCCCGAAAATAATCGGCAGTCCCGACTCCAGGCTCACGAGGTTCAAACCTCGCGCGCACTCGCCGGCGACGTACTCAAAATGAGGCGTATCACCTCGAATGACGCAACCAAGCGCCACTACGGCGTCATACCGACCACTCAAAGCGAGCTTTCTTGCCACGACGGGCAACTCAAACGCGCCGGGTACCCTTGCGATGAGCAGATCCTCCGCAGCGCCTCCGCGCTCGGACCATGCTGTCGTCGCGCCTTTCAGCAGGCTCGAAACAATAAAATCATTGAAGCGTGCAGCAGCAATGGCGACCTTACGGCCGCGTGCAACGACTTCGCCCTCGACAATACGTGAAGAATCCATAGACGTAGAGATTAACCATCCTCACCAACATAGCTTTCGATTTCGAGATCGAACGCCGAAATACCCTGCAACTGACGAGGTGCCGACAGCACCTTCATGCGCCTGACGCCAAGATCTTTGAGGATCTGCGCTCCAACGCCGTATGTACGCAATACTCCGCCTACGGGCTCCGGCGGTGGGGCCAATGGCTGCGCCGCCAGCATAGGACCATTCGCCTCGCCCAACGCGCGCACGGCATCAACCAAATCTCGCGGCGACTCGTGGTCGCGCAGAATCACAATTACACCACTTCCCGCTTGGGCAATGCGCTCCATAGCAGCGCGCAGCGTCCACGCACGCGTAACCGATCGGACGCCTACGAGGTCGCGAAGTGTGTCGGCGACATGCACGCGAACCAGCGGGACCGTCGAATCCGTGACAGGGCCATGCGTAAGCGCCAGATGAACATCCCGCTGGACATGGTCTTCGTACATGTACAAGCGAAATTCACCAAACTCTGTTTGTACGTTCTGCTCCGAGATTCGTTCAACCGAACGCTCATTCCGCAGGCGATAGCGGATGAGGTCGGCGATAGTGCCAATCTTCAGGTTGTGTGTTCGGGCAAACGTTTCCAGCTCCGGCCGGCGAGCCATCGTGCCATCGTCGTTCATGATCTCGACAATCACCGCCGCGGGTTCGAAACCCGCCAGGCGCGCCAAATCACAGCCCGCCTCGGTATGGCCCGCGCGGGTCAACACCCCACCGGGCTGCGCCATGATCGGGAAAATATGCCCCGGCTGGCGCAGATCCTCGGGACTCGCGTTAGGCGCCACCGCCGTTCGAACAGTGTGCGCACGATCGTAGGCAGAGATACCGGTCGTGACGCCCTGGGCCGCCTCAATCGACAGGGTAAAGTTGGTGCGCCGCTCGCGATCGGTTTCGCTGACCATCAGCGGTAGTCGCAACTGACGGCAGCGCTCCCGGGTCAACGTCAGGCAGATCAGGCCTCGGCCGAAACGAGCCATGAAATTGATGTCTTCAGGCCGCACCAGGCTGGCGGGCATCAGCAGATCGCCCTCGTTCTCACGGTCCTCATCGTCCATGACCACGACCATGCGTCCCGCACGCAGCTCCTCGAGGATCTCTTCAACGGAGTTCAAGCCCGGAGTGGTGCTGGTGGGCCCCTTGCCGGTGATGGAGAAAACGTTGGACATGTCGCTGCCTGGAAAGGAATGTGGTGCCGTCATTATACGGCTGTATTTTTATACAGACCGCCCTTTGAATGCAGCCGACGCCAGCTTGCACCCATTACCCGCCCCGCAGCCGGGCTAACCAGTGCCTGCGGCCAAGCCAACCGAACCGGTGCCTGCTGGGGCGAGGCCGACGAGTGCCTGCGGCGGCGAGGCGCCGACCAGTGGGGGCGAGCCGCCAGTGCCTGCGGCCGGTCGCGGGCTCGCGCTCCGCTGCAAAGCAATGCGCCGCATACCACAGCTCCGCAAGAAACCAACGCAATCGGCATTCCCTGCGTCAATCGCTGGAAGTTGAAAATAACATCTAACATGTCGGATTGAATTCGCACTTCCGGCGTCACCGCCTCGCTCCAAGCCTCCGAGAGCCTTGCTCGATCACAAAACTGTATTTTCCGGATGAGGCCTCAACGAATCCTTTGCACTGTTGTTTCAGCGTACGTAGTCGGCGCCCGATTCCTACGGGGTCCGCACAAATAGCTCACTCAGAGTCTATCGATAGTTCCTGCGGGTCTCCAAAGTCCACAATTGCATTCGCTCGCCTCGCTTCGCGGCGAAGCAGATCGCGGACCGGGTTGTCTCTCACTGAAATCGCGTCGTCGACCGGCTCAAACATAGTCATACCGTCTTGCGCGAAAACTATGATGCAATCGCCCGGCACCTGGTGGGATTCGTATAAGAGGCCGCGCATCTCCGGTATGTGATCGAGCAATCGCTGCGCCCAGCAACGTGTCCGGCCGTATTGAGAATGGGGCGCAGAAGATAAGCGGGGTGAGTGCTTTCCTTCAGCAACGAGATTTTCGACCTGCGGGCGACGGATATCGGCAACCAACAGGGGCTGCAGCAGCCGAGCCTCGATCAGGTAGCGATCGCGAGTTTCGTGCTCCGGAACTCGGCGCATGCCTTTGTGGCGGATGTCACGCAGTACGACCTCCCATGCTACTGTCTCAGGACGATCGCCCGCGTAAGCTGCCGGAACGATGACCCCCGATTTGTGCACAGGGCTGAATCGGTTGTTGACCACTGATGGATAGCAAACTCGGGCGTATTCGCCGGCTTCGTGTGCCGAATCGGCTCGCAGGATCCGATACCACCGGGAGCCGGGCGCCAACTCATGCTGAAGAAGTCCGTCTCGCCAGGCATTCAGCGCAGCGGCGAGATCTTCATCGGTGGGCAGGTCGAGGTAGAGCGGGTCAGTCGCGACCATTCCAACGTTCCGTGTTGGCAGCTTTGATCACGTTCCGGCGATCAGCTTTCCAGGCTTGAAGCGGCGTGCTGCCCTTCAGCGCTTCGTGCGGTCGCAGGAACCATTGCAGCCGATCCCATCCTGGAATATCGGGGGACAATGCGGTGAGCACGTCTTTCATCTCTGGATATACGCGGCCCGTTGCATCGAACTGGAACGTGGGGTATCGCCACTCGCGACCCCAACGGACTCCAAACAATTTGCCGCTGCCACGCTGATCCGCTGCGAGCTGACTCGAATTTGTGGTGGTCGACTGGGCTGCAAGGGCGAGGTCCTCACTACTCAATGTGCCGCCGGCCTGCTGGAGCATGTCTTTACGAACGCGCATGAGCTCTTCACGGTCCGATCCTTCCCCGGCGCCGGGGATCTGATGTGCTGTCCCATTCGCAGACGAGCGAGTGTCAGTTAAGCGACGCAACACCTTCAAACCCGTATCGAGCCGGGTTCGGAAATCTTCGGTCAGGCGGATCACAACGATCGTCTGGCCAGCCAGGCGTTGAGCTGCTGTTTGTACTGAGCTGGCGAGTTCCTCGCGCTGGATCGTCTCTTGTAGAAGCAACTCGTTTGCACGCTCAGCAAACACGAGCCACGGGTCAGTGCGTCGGTGCGATTCCAGCAGCGAATGGAATACGTCCCACTGGGATAGAAATAAATCAAACAGGCGTTCGGCATTTCCTGTGCCGGGAGGCGCAAGCGTAATGGCGGCCGGATCCTCTTTCAGGAAGGTGGTCAATTGCCTGCGTGAGTAGGCCGCCGTGCGGAGCTCCGGCGCGTCCTGCTGCTCCAAAATGGCGCTGAGCAAATAGGTGGATTCCAGCGAGCGAGCTTCCATGACAATAATCCTTAATTTCTTAGCCTCTTAGTATCTTAACTATACCACCACCGACTATTGTCGGCCTTCGCCGATTATCTTTAGATTCAGGTAGTTACGGCCTGTATACCGCCCGGATCAGTCGTCGGCGACTCCTGCGAGTCCCAGCCGTGCAAGGCGATCGATCAGGGGACGCCGATGGGTTTACGCCGGATTCCCGCCGGGGTCCGGTACTTTGATGCCGGCGACGCGCAAATGAAGCTGATCGCGCAGGCGAGTGAGATTGGGATGCCGTAGGTTCTGCCGTTCGACCGCTCGGGCCGTATCAGCAATCGCATCGGGAAACGCGGTCATATCGCGAATTCGTTGTACCAGTGCGCCGGTCGGTATTTTCAGGGATTTCGCGGCATCGCCCCAATGCCGTGGCTGAATCGTCTGCAGCTTGTAGTGCCGCCCCACTCGCATCGCCAAGGCAGGCCCAGAGAGTCCACGAGGTAGCTGTCTTTGAAGATGGCGTCAGCATCCGGGTGCAATTGTGTCACCGCCGGTGACACTTTTGGCCGACCCAGAACAGCGCGTTCGAAGAGTGCACCGCGCAGTTGCCGGTCCGTTTCACGCTTATCCCATCCTTCCCGATGGGCGAGACGCAAATAGAATTCTCGCTCTTCTGACGACTTACACCGACTGAGTATGAGGAGGTTACCGCTCCAACTAACATGTCGTACCAATGGCGCTGCAGCTTTGTGGTCCTTGTACGCATCGTAAAACTGCCGCATGCGAAACAGGTTGCGGCGTTCGAATCCGCGAAGATCCGAATGACATCTCGAAATGTAACGCGCCAACTGGTCAACGACACCCTCACCCCAAATGGATTTTTGGAGCTTCTGGCTTATGTATCGGCCTACTTCCCAATAGAGAGTGACCAGGCTCGTGTTGACCGCCTGCAGAGCGCGTTGGCGCGCGCCGCGGATTAGATCAACAATCTCGCGAAATTCTGACTCACGCTCATGCATATCCGGCGCCTTCCCTGCCGCTCGGTTGACCAGGTCACGTCTCTTGATCTTCATGAATCAACAGTGAAGTTGCATTTTGAGCGTTCAATCCTGTTCGCATTATAGACCCAACGACTCTAGGTGAAAATCCACGAGCACGGTTGTTCGTAGAACGATGTAGTTTCTCATGTTGATACCAGATGCCCGAACCACGCGTGTGAACCACGGTGAGACTCATGGGGGACGCGGACGTGAGAAGCAGGGAGTGCATCCACTACGGTTGTTGGGTGATCGAGGCAGGCCCCCGATACATTCAGGCTCGCCACGGGAGCATCTTGCGCCGCTCGGGTAGATACCCCGCCGCCTTGCGCGTGGCGCTCCCGCGTGCTTATCGCGCGGTTTCGCGTGCCGGATTTTCGTATCCGTGAGCATGACGGCATTCGTGACGGTATGGGGCTCCACGAACCGCAACCGTCACCGATCCCGTCAAACTTTTCTGAATGCCAGTGAACGATGACGCACGGTGGTGCGCCATCGTTTCCTGAAGAGTCAAAGAACTACATAAGACGAGCCAACATTGGAGGACGCGCACAGAAGCCGCTCGACGTAGCGCGCTACCTGGTCAATTTCGAGGTTCACGCGCGCGCCTACCGTCAGTCGGCCCAGCGTAGTAACAGCCTGCGTGTGAGGAATGATGTTGACGCCGAATTCGTTACCGTCGACTTCGTTAACCGTCAGACTGACACCATCGACTGCGACTGAACCTTTGCGCGCGATATAGCGAGCGAGGTCAGCCGGAACCGAAATTCTGATTCGTTGCGAGCGCGCGTCACCGCTGATTGCGGTCACCGTGGCAACTCCGTCTATGTGGCCCGAGACGAGATGGCCACCCAACGCATCGCCAGCTTTTAATGACGGCTCGAGGTTCACCGGCGTTCCATCGCGCAGATCGCCCAGAGTGGTTAGATTTAGAGTCTCGCGAGACACATCGGCCGCGAACGCCTTTCCAAGAAGCTCCGTAGCCGTGAGGCAGCAGCCCTGAACGCAGATGCTGTCCCCGATGCGGATTCCGCTGGGATCCAGGCGATCGAATTCAATGACCATTCGAACATCGCCACCGCGGGCTTCCAGCTTCTGCACGCGACCGACGTCTAGAACTATTCCAGTGAACACCCTTTGCTCCTAATCTCTGTAGCTAGATGGTTGCGCTCACTTCGGACGCAACCGCAATCGCAGATCATCGCCGAAGCGTTTCGCATCGAACAAGGAGAAACCCCAGGCGTCCTGTAGCGATTGCAATTCCGGAAGATTCACGAGCGGACGGCCCTGCGGCCCGAGCAACTTCGGCGCTACGTACAGCAGCAACTCGTCCACAAGGAAAGTGGTGAGCAATTGACCGGCCAGCGTCGGACCTGCTTCGACGAGGACCTCGTTCACTTCCATCTCGCCCAACTTCTTCAGGACCGCGGGCAGGTCGAGGTATCCGTCATCGGACGGGACTTCTTCAATTCGCACGCCTTTTCCGGAGAGCGCCGCCCTGGGGACCCGGAAGTCCGCGGGCGAATCGGACTTCGCAGCAGTCGACTCGACAGTGCTGGCCTGCGCAGAAGGCCTGCGGTCCACAGGGATCGCGCCACTCAATGCGGCACCGGCCCATGTTGCGTCATCGGCACTGGGCGCAACACCGGAGACAGAATTCTGATCGGGCGGCTCCGCAGATGCCGCGGCGAAAACAACCACCGGTCCAGCGCCAGGGTCAGCTCCACGGCCCGCACCACCGTCCACGCCCGCAGCAGCAGCACCGCCCACACCCGCAGCACCGCCCACACCCGCAGCACCGCCCACACCCGCGCCACCGCCCACACCCGCACCACCGCCCGCGCCAACACCACCCCCAAACACCTTAGCCCCCACCGGACTCCGCAACCGCGCGTCCAACACCACCCGCAGGGGCTGCCGCCCCTTGAACCCGGCCGCTCGCACATTCAACTGCGGATCATCGGCCAACACCGTGCCAACGCCTGTCATGATTGCGGAGCAGCGGGCGCGCCAGCGTTGGACATCGGCGCGTGCGGCTTCGCCGGTGATCCACTGGCTGGCGCCGTTGGCCAGCGCCGTGCGGCCATCGAGGCTCATGGCGAGTTTGACACGCACCCAGGGCAGGCCATCCTTCATGCGCTTCATGAAGCCGATGTTGAGCTCGGTGGCTTCGTTTTCCATGAGCCCCGCCTCGACAGTCATACCGGCGCGAAGCAGAGCATCAGCGCCCTGCCCACTCACACGAGGATTGGGATCCTGAACAGCAAACACAACACGCGCGATGCGCGCTTCAATCAACGCATTGACGCAGGGAGGGGTTCGGCCGTGGTGGCTGCAGGGCTCGAGGGTGACATAGGCCGTTGCCCCCGCAACAGGCTCCTTCGCCGAACGAAGGGCCATCACCTCGGCGTGCGGCTCACCTGCGCGTTCATGGAAGCCTTCGCCAATGATGCGATCGCCCTGGGCGATAACACATCCAACCCGCGGGTTGGGATGTGTCGTTTCCAGGCCGCGCTCGGCGAGCGCCAAGGCCTGAGTCATTGCGAGTCGGTCGAACTCAGTGAACATGTGTCACCTGCAAACGGCAGTCCGACAAAAGCTACTTACGCCCAGTCCCCGTGGTGGGGGCATCCGGCAACAAAGGCAACTGGTCCCGATTGGCTTCCTTGGCAGGCTTCGCAGCCCGCTTGCCGTCGCGAGCCGCGAGCTCGGAGGCCGTGCGCTGGGCACGAAGCCGCTGAATCTCGTCGTGAAATGCCTCGACATCCTGGAAATGTCGATAAACGGAGGCGAAGCGGACGTAAGCCACTTCATCGAGCTGCCGCAGCTCCTCCATCACAAACTCACCGATCTCCCGCGAGGGCACCTCGCGGTCACCAATGATCCGGACCTTGTGAGTGATGCGGCTGACAGCCTCGTCGACGGCCTCGCGCGCAACCGGCCGCTTCTGCAGAGCCTTCTCCAATCCCGCCCGCAGCTTCGACTCGTCATAGACCTCGCGCACGGCGTTCGATTTCACGACCACGGGCATGACCAGCTCAGCCGTCTCGAAAGTGGTGAAGCGCTCACCGCACTTCAAACACTCACGCCGACGGCGGATCTGACGCCCCTCACCCGCAAGGCGTGAATCGTTTACCTTCGTCTCAACATGGCCGCAAAAGGGACAATACACGCGGCGCCTCGGTTGCCTCTACGAGCCGTACACCGGGAAGCGGCGGCACAGCTCCACGACTTTCGGTCGCACGCGCTCGATTGCCGCAGCCGAGCCTTCAGCATCGAGAATCTCGACAATGAAGTCCGCCACCTGCTCGATTTCAGCCTCCTTGAAGCCACGCGTCGTCGAAGCGGGCGTACCGATACGGATGCCGCTGGTCACCATCGGTGGCCGCGGGTCGTTCGGAACCGCATTCTTGTTGACGGTGATGTTGGCACGGCCCAGGGCCGCGTCAGCATCCTTACCCGTAATGTTGCGAGAAGCCAGACTCAACAGGAACAGATGGTTGTCCGTTCCGTTCGAGACAATCGGAAAACCCTTCGCCGCGAGCCGTGCAGCCATGGCACGCGCATTCTTCTGTACCTGCTGCTGATACGACTTGAACTCCGGCTGCAGTGCTTCCAGGAATGCAACCGCCTTGGCCGCAATGACGTGCATCAACGGTCCTCCCTGGGTGCCGGGGAAGACGAGCGAATTCAACTTTTTGGTGATCTCGTCATTGGCCTTCGCCAGGATCAGTCCTCCACGAGGTCCGCGCAAGGTCTTGTGCGTTGTGGTGGTCACAACGTCGGCATGCGGAACCGGATTGGGATAGAAACCGGCGGCGACCAGACCCGCGACGTGCGCCATATCGACCACGAAATAAGCACCCACACTCTTGGCGATGGCGGCAAAACGCGACCAGTCAATCACCCGGGAGTAAGCCGAAAAACCCGCAATGATCATCTTCGGCTCGTGCTCTTCCGCTAGGCGTTGGACCTGGTCGTAGTCGATTTCGCCGGTGTCCGGCTTGATGCCGTACTGCGCCGCCTTGAAGAACTTGCCCGAGAAGTTGACCTTGGCGCCGTGCGTGAGATGGCCGCCGTGATCGAGGCTCATGCCGAGAATCGCATCGCCAGGCTGAACCAACGCGTAGTACGCCGCGGCATTCGCCTGTGAGCCCGAGTGCGGCTGCACGTTCGCATAGTCAGCCCCGAACAGCTTCTTGGCCCGATCGATCGCCAACTGCTCGGCAATATCCACGTACTCGCAACCGCCGTAGTAGCGCTTCCCCGGATAGCCTTCAGCGTACTTGTTGGTTAGTACGGACCCCTGTGCTTCGAGCACGCGGGGGCTGGTGTAGTTTTCAGACGCGATCAGCTCGACGTGATCTTCCTGACGTTGCCGTTCCCCTTGGATGGCCTTGGCGAGCTCAGGGTCAAAACTGGCGATATCCATGGACTTGGCGAACATGCGAAGGGCCCCCGGTGAGAACGATGAAACGAGCCCGCAATTGTACCGGATCGGTCGCTGGCTGCCGGTCGAAAAGCGACAGCCAGATTGCAATCTACAGCAGATTCTCTACGACCGCCGTCCAGGCCTGAGCCAGATTCGAGCGGTTATAGCCACCGCCGCCCAACCCCAGCACCCGCCCGTGTCCCAATCGATCCGCGAATTGGGACAGCTCCCGCGCGGCCCTGCCGTGAGAGGCTGCGGAATAACGCAAGTGCGTGATGGGATCGCCTTCGAGACTATCCGCCCCGCACTGAAGAATGATGAACTCCGGCGCGAACTTTTCCAGGTGCGCAATCACCCGTGGCCAAACAACGTCGAAGGCCGCGTCATCGGAACCCGGCGGCATCGGCACATTCAGCTTCGTTCCTGCCGCAGCCCCTTTGCCCGTCTCGGCCGAAGAGCCGGTACCCGGGTAAAGATACCGTCCGTCCTCATGCAAGTCGGCAAATATGACCCCTGGGTCATCCTCAAACCCGTAGAAAACCCCGTCACCGTGATGCGCATCGATGTCGACGTACGCGATGCGTTCCAGGCCCGAGCTCTTGCGCAGCATCTCGATCACGACGCCACAGTCGTTGAACACACAAAATCCGGCCGCACGATCGCGCCCGGCGTGATGGAGCCCGGCAATCGGAACAAACGCTCGACGACACTGTCCTGACATGATTGCCGCGGACGCATTCAACGCCGCACCCACGACCGTAACCGCCGCCTCGTAAATTCCACGAAAGGCAGGCGTATCTCCAGCGTCGAGGAAACCCTGCCCACTGATCGAGCGTTCTCGAACCAGGTTCACGTACTCAGCGGTATGAAATGACAGGAGCTCGTCGTATGACGCATCGCGTAATTCGAGCATCTGGGCGCGGCGATGCAGCCCCCGGCATTCGAACTCCCGGACGAAGGCAGCGTGGCGGTCCGGGCCGAACGGATGGCCGGCACCGAAGCCGTAGCGAGCCAATCTCTCGCTTACGACGACCCCCAGATTGGAATTGCCCATTGGGCCAAAAGCCTAGCACAGGCGCCCCCGGCCATCGCCAACCGGGGACGACTCCCCCATAATGCCCGCCCTCGCTACCCGCTCATTTTTCTCAAGATTTCAGGCATGGCCCAATACATCTATACGATGAATCGTGTGTCGAAGGTCGTTCCGCCCAAGCGGCAGATCCTTCGCGACATCAGCCTCTCCTTCTTCCCCGGCGCCAAGATCGGAGTGCTGGGCCTCAATGGCGCCGGCAAGTCCACCCTGCTCAAGATCATGGCGGGCATTGACACCAATATTGATGGGGAAGCGCGGCCGCAGAGTGGAATCCGGGTGGGTTACCTCCCCCAGGAACCGCAGCTCGATCCAGAGAAGGACGTGCGCGCCACAGTCATGGAAGGTGTCGGCCAGGACTTCAAGAACGTCCAGCGATTCAATGAGATCAGTGAAAAGTTCGCCGAGCCGATGTCGGACGATGAAATGACGGCACTCCTCGAAGAACAGGCAAAGCTGCAGGACGCCATTGACGCCGCGGGCGGCTGGGAGCTGGAACGCAAGCTGGAGATCGCGGCGGATGCGCTGCGGCTGCCGCCGTGGGACGCGAAGATCGCTCCGCTGTCAGGCGGTGAGAAGCGCCGTGTCGCCCTGTGCCGCCTGCTGCTCTCCGCGCCCGACATGTTGTTGCTGGACGAGCCCACCAACCATCTGGATGCGCTGTCGATTGCCTGGTTGGAGCGCTACCTGGAGGAATACCCGAGCACCGTCATAGCGGTCACGCACGATCGGTACTTCCTCGACAACGTAGCCGAGTGGATTCTGGAGCTCGATCGCGGCCACGGTATCCCCTGGCACGGCAACTACTCATCGTGGCTGGAGCAGAAGGAGGCCCGCCTCAAGCTGGAAGAGCGTGAGCGCGAAGCCCTGCGCAAAAATCTGGAACGCGAGCTCGAATGGGTGCGCCAGAACCCGAAGGCACGGCAGGCGAAGAGCAAGGCCCGACTGCAGCGTTACGAAGAGTTGGCCTCGAAGGAATTCCAGGAACGCAACGAAACCAGCGAAATCTACATTCCGCCCGGGGAGCGGCTGGGCGACCTGGTGATTGAAGTGAGCGGCCTGAAAAAGGGCTATGGCGAGCGGCTACTAATTGACAACCTGTCGTTCAATCTGCCCCGCGGCGGCATCGTGGGCATCATCGGACCGAACGGCGCCGGTAAAACCACGCTCTTCCGCATGCTTACCGGCGCTGAGAAGCCGGACGCCGGCGCGATCCGCTTCGGGCCCTCGACGAAGCTCAGCTTCGTGGATCAGTCCCGCCAGTCGCTGGATGACAAGAAGACCGTATTCCAGGAAATTTCCGGCGGCCTCGACATGATCAAGGTCGGCAGCTACGAGACCGCCTCGCGCGGCTATGTGGGCCGATTCAACTTCAAGGGCACGCAGCAACAACAGTTGATTGGCGATCTGTCCGGCGGCGAGCGCAACCGCGTCCACCTGGCGAAGGTGTTGAAGTCAGGCGGCAATGTGCTGCTGCTCGATGAGCCCACCAACGACCTGGACATCGAAACCCTGCGCGCTCTCGAGGATGCGCTGCTCAACTTCCCCGGCTGTGCCGTCGTCATTTCGCACGATCGCTGGTTCCTCGACCGCATCGCCACCCACATCCTCGCCTTCGAAGGCGACTCGCAGGTGGTGTGGTTCGAAGGTAACTACCAGGAGTACACCGAAGACTACAAGCGGCGCAAAGGGGATGAGGCCGCACAGCCTCATCGCATCAAGTACAAGCCGCTCACGCGTTAGCCTTGGCTGGTCAAGCGAATGCCGGGTCGCTGCCGGCCACCGAGGATCGCAGCGCCATGCGCTGGATTGCGCCACTCGCGGCGCTGGTGGTGTTCGGCGCCGTGGTGGCTGTTCTGCACCACGAGCTGAAGCAGCTCCACATCCGCAGCGTCTTCGAGCACCTGCACTCCATACCCCGGGTCAACATCCTGGCTGCGCTCGGCTTCACGGCCGCGAGCTACCTGTTGCTCAGCTCCTATGACGCGCTGGCACTGCGCTACCGGCAGCGCACCATCGTCTACGCACGGATCCTGTTCACTTCATTCATTGCCTACTCCTTCGGTCACACCCTGGGATTCGCGGCCTTCACCGGCGCCGCCATCCGTTTCAGGTTGTATTCAACCGCCAAAGTCACGGCCATTGATGTTGCGACCATTTCGGCGTTCAGCAGCCTCTCCATCGGCATCGGGCTCACCACACTGACCGGTATCTCGCTGCTGGTTACCCCGGAGCAGGCCGCATCGCTGCTGCATCTGCAGCCCGCGTGGTCGATGTTGGTGGGCTTCCTGCTGTTGGCCGTTGTCGCCGCCTACGGATTATGGGGCTCACTGTCACGCAACGTGTTGGAGTTCCGCGGCTGGGCGCTGCGCCCGCCGGGCCCCCTGATCGCCATCGTGCAGATCGTGCTCAGTGTCATTGACCTGAGCCTGTCCAGTGCGGTGTTGTGGTGGTTGCTGCCCCCGGACGCCCATATCAGCTTCATTGCATTTGTAGGGGCCTACGCTGTTGCGGTGATTGCCGGAATCATCAGCCACGTCCCCGGCGGCATCGGCGTCTTCGAAACCGTCATTCTCTACACTCTGCCCGATGTTCCGAAGGACGCTCTGCTGGGCTCGCTCCTGGCCTACCGCCTCGTGTACTACCTCGTGCCGCTGTTCTTCGCGACGCTGCTGTTCCTGACAAAAGAAGTCAGCGCCCAGCGAGGCAAGCTGGCGCGTGCGCGGGAATTAGCTGGAATCTATGTCGCCCCGATCGTCCCGCAGATTGCCGGCGCACTGACTTTCTTCGCCGGCACACTGTTGTTGCTGTCCGGTGCAACACCCGGCATGGATGACCGACTCCACGCCCTCTACAACTTTCTACCGCTCATTGTCGTCGAGGCATCCCACCTCGCGGGCAGCGTTATCGGCCTGGGCCTGCTGATCCTCGCGCGAGCGCTGTTCCGGCGGGTGCACGCCGCGTACCACATCACGTTCTGGCTTCTGACCGCCGGCATCTTCGCTTCTCTCCTGAAAGGTCTCGACTTCGAAGAAGCGACAGTGCTCGCAGTCGTTCTCGGCGTACTGACACTCGGCCGCAACGCGTTCCACCGGCCGACGGCCATTCTTTCGGAACGAGTAGGCCCGGTCTGGGTAGTGAGCATCATTGGTGTCATTTCACTGGCCGTCTGGATCGGCTTCGTTGCCTACCGTCACGTTGATTACTCCGATGAGCTCTGGTGGACGTTTGCGCTCGACGGAGATGCACCGCGAATGTTGCGAGCGTCGCTCGTAGTCGTGGTGTTGTTGGCCGCCTACCTTCTGCTCACGATGTTGCGACCGGCGCAGCCGGAGCCGGCCGTCGCAGGTCCCGAGGACCTGGAACGTGCAAAAGGTGTCATTTCAAGATCGAACCTCACCGTCTGTAACGCCGCGCTCACAGGTGACAAACGCCTGCTGTTCAGTGACTCAGGCGATGCCTTCGTGATGTACCAGATTGCCGGCCGGAGCTGGATTGCTCTCGGTGACCCCGTCGGTTCCGATGCCGGTGCTGAAGAGCTGGTGTGGCGCTTCCGGGAAATGTCCGACCGCCACGGCGGCCAGACCGTCTTTTACCAGGCGAGCGGTGACCGGTTGCCGCTGTACGTGGATCTCGGGTTGGCCGCCTTGAAGATCGGCGAGGAAGCCCGCGTGCCACTGAAGGATTTTTCCCTCGACGGCTCGGCTCGCGCGGATTTGCGCCAGGCCCACCGTCGCGCGGAACGGGACGGCGCCACCTTCGAAGTCATCTCACCCGAACAGGTGGTCGAGCTGCTGCCCGAGCTGGAAAAGATTTCCAACTCCTGGCTGACGAGCAAGTCCACGGGCGAGAAGCGCTTTTCGGTCGGCGCCTTTTCGGCTGACTACCTGCGCAATTTCCCCATGGCCCTGGTGCGCAGCGAGGGCAATGCAACCGCCTTCGCCAATCTTTGGGCATCGGGCACCCGCGATGAGCTGTCGGTGGACCTGATGCGTTTCGGCAATGAAGCACCCCGCGGCGCCATGGATTACCTGTTCATTGAGCTCATGAAATGGGGGCGCACCCAGGGCTATCAGTGGTTCAACCTGGGAATGGCTCCGCTTGCCGGCCTGGAGCGCCATCCGCTGGCGCCGGCCTGGCACCGCGTCGGCAATTTTGTCTTCCGCTACGGCGAGCACTTCTACAACTTCGAAGGACTGCGGCGCTATAAGACAAAATTCGAGCCGGTGTGGGAGCCGAAATACCTGGTGGCCCGTGGCGGCCTCGCACTGCCGCGCGTGCTCGTCGATGTGTCAGTGCTGATCGCCGGCGGCATGAAGGAATTGTTCGCTCGGTGACATAACAGCGCACACTGTAAGATTGCCGCTCGCACGCGCAAATCATCGGCTAGACTGTCCTTTGGGGATTTGAAAACAACAAGCGCTGGCGAAGCCAACACGCTATGTCCGTACACATCGACTCCGCGAGCCGGCTGATCAATGACCAGGGCCCGAGCCTGGCGATCACCTGTCCGCATTGCGAGGTCGTATCACACATAACGCCGAGCGCGGTTCCGGCCTTCGAGGAACTGCAGGCGCGGAAACCCAGGCACGTCGGCGTCGTTTATAGCTGTGACGCCTGCGGTGCCCCGGTGTTCACCCGCTACCAGGTGCGGCTGTACGGACCTTCGCGAATCGAGCTGGCGCCGCAATTTACGGAGATTGAGCGTGCCCGTGAGAAATTTTCATTCACGTACCTGCCGCAGGAGGTGGAAGCTCTCTTCAAAGAGGCCCTCGCGTGCTTTTCGGCCGGCGCATTCAACGCCTTCGCTTCCATGTGCCGCCGCGCCGCGCAAGCCGTATTCGCCGATCTCGGCGAAGGCGGCAAGCTCCACATCTTCGACGAGCTCAACACCACGCGGGATCTCGCCGGATTGTCCGCGGAAACCTACGGGAAATTGAAAATGATCCTGTTCGGCACCGAGGCGGACGCGCGTCCCAGTCCGCCCCTGCTGGACAGCTACGAAGCCGGCATCGTCCTCGAGGTGATGAAGGACGTGCTGTACGAGGCTTATGTCAGAAAGGGCAAGCTGCGCCAGGCCATCCTGGTGCGCCGCTTCTTCCTCGATGAAACTGCGGCCAATCTCGCACCCGTCTCCCCGGCGGTGCACTCAAGTTGAGCCTGGCGCCGCCGCTAGCTTTCTGGGGCGGGAGATTCCGCCAGATTCCTAGAGATGGCTATATGTCATTGATGCTGATGGACAGCGCGCTGCAGCGCATCGATCAGGCTCGCCACTGGATGGACGCTCGCGACAGCGTCGAAAGGGACCATCTCCTGCAAGGGGCGGTGCAGATCGTCGCCGAGCTTCGTAGTACCCTCAACGTGCGAGATGGCGGTCCCTTCGCCGCCAATCTGGACGATCTGTGTGAATACATGTCCCGTCAGCTCGTGGCTGCCAACCTCCAGAACCGGGCTTGCAGCCTGCATGGGCTCGCGACCTTGGATGAGGTCGCGGATCTCCTGCGCGAGATCCGTAAGAACGCCTGGATGGTGCAATCATGTATGACGGTGCAGATACAGTAGTCCTATACGAAGAGCTGGCATTTCAGGACGTTTTGCCGCTCACCTGGAAGCCCATGACCAGCGCCATCGATCGCGAGCTGACCGCGAGCTTTGACGAGAGAAACCTGCGCCTGCTGCAAGCGTGGGAGGCGATGGACGAACACATGCCCAGCGAAAAGCAGAAAGTCGAGGACGCGCCCTACGCTGCGGAAATCATGCGGCTGGACCTCAAGGTCAATCTTCTGCTGGATCTCGTCGGCCAGCTTCTGGTCGCGAACCATCCCCGTCCGCATCCAGTTCCGGTTCGATTTAATGCCCTCGGCGCAATGTGGCGCGGGAGCGGCACCCTTCCGGAGGCTGGTGAACAGGGCATCGTCGAGATCTATCTGCGCGACTCCCTCGCCGAGCCGCTGCGCATGGCTGGACGGGTAACCAGTGTCACGCCCGAGGGGGGTATCAAGGTCAAATTCCTGCCCATGGGCGAGGCCATTTCCGATCTTCTGGAGAAGCTCGCCTTCCGCCGTCACCGGCGTCAAGTTGCCGGCGCTCGCCACCCGCGCCGCTGACGGTTTCCGCTGAGCAAGCTGGGCTATTCGTGACCCGGATCACGAGAAGTGCGTTGCGCAACGGTCACAAAGCAGGAACGGTTCACAGCTTTGAGACCCTGTACGCCTCAACATAAGACCTGTCGCGAGCGCACGAAAAAGAAGCAGGGTGGAGTGAATGTCGGCAGCCGAATCGGTCATCGTCCCCGAAATGCTACGGAGCGAGACGGATGCCGGTTTCCCGGGAATCACTTCCCTCGATGACCGTCGCGCCCGCCTCCCCACCGGTACCTCCGGCCCCATTCGTGAAGTCATCTCGCTGATCCGTCAGGTCGCCGGCCACGATTCGACCGTTCTCGTGCTCGGGGAGTCCGGCACCGGCAAGGAAGTCTGCGCGCGCGCGATTCATGATCTGAGCCCCCGTCGCAACCGGCCGTTCGTGGCCGTCAACTGCGGCGCCATCCCCGCCGACCTGCTCGAGTCCGAGCTGTTCGGTCACGAGCGGGGTGCCTTCACCGGTGCGGTCTCCGCCCGCAAGGGCCGGTTTGAGATCGCCGAGGGCGGCACGCTGTTCCTCGACGAAATCGGCGACATGAGCCCGACGATGCAGGTGAAGCTCCTGCGCGTGTTGCAGGAGCGGGTGTTCGAGCGCGTCGGCAACCAAACACCCATGCGTTGCAACGTACGCATCGTTGCGGCGACGCACCGCAACCTGGAGGACTCGATCCAACGCGGTACCTTCCGCGAGGATCTGTTTCATCGCCTCAACGTATTCCCCATCGAGATGCCCGCGTTGCGCGCGCGCATCGAAGACCTGCCCCTGTTGGTTCGCGACTGCATTGCAACTAACATGCAGGAAGGCCGCGGCCGCGTCCAACTCTCACCGCGCGCGCTCGGCGCCCTGGCGTTGTGTCCGTGGACGGGCAACGTGCGCGAGTTGGCTAACCTGATTGAGCGTCTGTCGATCGTATGCGCCGGACGTGTGGTGGAAGTACGCGATTTACCGCCGAAATACCGGCCGCCAGTGGACTGGACTCTCGAAGTCAAGACACTGGAGCTGCCCGCCGCCGCGCCCGCGGAGGATGAGCACGAGCAACTCACCGACGAGCATGCGCTGTCGGTGCTCGAAGAGGTGGAGTTGGAGAGCGCCGAGCGCAAGGAAACATCCAACAAAACGGCGACGGGCGATGCGCTGGCAACACTGCCCGAGGACGGGCTCGATCTGCGCGAGCATCTGCTGACGATCGAGCGTCAGTTGATTGAGCAGGCGCTGCAGCGCTCCCGCGGCACGGTCGCCAAGGCCGCGCGGCTCTTGAACCTGCGCCGCACTACGCTCGTCGAGAAGATGCGCAAGCTCGGAATGGGCGGCGACTTTCCGCCGGAAGTTTGACGCTCGGGCGGCGCATTCGTGCCGCCGTTGTGACCCCCTTCACGCTTTAGCACCCAACACCGCCAGGCACGGCTTTTGCAATCCTCCCTTCACCAGGCACACGCCCGCGGTGAAGTGAATGATTGAAGCACAGACAGACAAACAGGCAGTCAACGGCACGAGCCGCGAGCCCGAACCGGTGGCTTTCGCGCCGGCCTCGATGCGGCTGATCGAGCTCGCCAGGCGCGTCGCAACGAGCGACTGCACTGTCCTCATTGTTGGCGAATCCGGCACGGGCAAGGAAGTGCTCGCCCGGTTTATTCACCGCTGCTCACCCCGCAACCGCCAGCCGTTTGTGGCCGTGAACTGCGCCGCGATTCCCGAGAACATGCTGGAAGCCATGTTGTTCGGTTACGAGCGGGGCGCGTTCACCGGTGCGCACGCAGCCCACCCCGGCAAATTCGAACAGGCGCAAGGCGGAACCCTGCTCCTCGATGAGATCACCGAGATGCCGCTGGGACTGCAGGCGAAACTGTTGCGCGTCCTGCAGGAGCGCGAAGTGGAGCGCCTGGGCGGCCGCACCCCGATTGCGCTCGATGTCAGAGTTCTGGCGACCACCAACCGCCGTCTGCGTGAGGAAGTGGCCGCCGGCCGCTTCCGCGAGGACCTCTACTATCGCCTGAATGTATTTCCCCTGGCGCTCGCGCCGCTGCGCTCGCGCCGCGAAGACGTCCTGCCCCTGGCGATGCAGTTGTTGAGTGGCCGATGCCGTCCGGGAGAGCAGATTCCGGCGCTCGGCGCCGATGCCGCGCACCTGTTGTTGACCTATCCGTGGCCCGGCAACGTCCGCGAGTTGGATAACCTGCTGCAGCGCGCGTTGATTCTGGTCAATGGGCCGGTCATTCACCAGGAGCACATTCAGTTTGAGCTGGCGAATGAGCACAGTCTCAGCGAGCCGGCTCCCCTGGTTGAAATCAAACCCGCGAGCCTGGACACACCGTCCGCCAACTCCCTGGCGCGCTCGCTGGATGAAACCGAACGCGACCTGATCCTGGATGCACTGCGCACCGGTCAGGGAAGCCGGCGCGAAGTCGCCGAAAAGCTGGGCATCAGCCAACGCACCTTGCGCTACAAGCTGGCGCGGTTGCGGGAAGCCGGTATCGACGTGCCGGCTGCTTGAGGGTGCAACGCATGCGTTGCACGGGCGAGGCCGCGAGGGCTGCCCAGGATCGACGGTGAGCGGCAAACGGCCGCGCAACAGGAGACACACATGAGCCTCGAAATTGATTCAGTCCTTGCTCAAATCCGCTCGCTGTCCTCCCAGGCGAAGGGCGGTCTTGGTGGGATTGCCCCACCGCAGTCGCCCAGTGCTCCCGACAAGTCGGGCCCGAGCGCATTCGCCACCCTGATGGGCAAAGCGGTCGACAGCGTGAATCAGCAGCAGCAAACCGCTGGAAAGCTCTCTGACGCCTTTCAACGCGGTGACCCGGGCGTGGAGCTGCCGCAAGTCATGCTCGAATTGCAGAAAGCGGGCGTGGCGTTCCGCGCTCTGACCGAGGTTCGCAACCGCGTGGTCAGTGCGTACCAAGAAGTCATGAACATGCAGATCTAGCGGAAGGTTAGTAGCTCTTGAACGCCGAAGTCGCACACCTCCCCGCCCCCGCTCCCGGGTGGCAGGCCACGCTGAAACCCCTGCTCCTGCTGGTTGGCATCGCCATGGCGGTGGCCGCCGGCGTGACCGTCGTGTTGTGGTCGAGAGGCCCCACCTACACCACCTTGTATGCCAACCTCGGTACTCAGGACCAGGCGCAGATCACCCAGGCGCTGGATGCCGCGCAGATTCCCTACCGCATGGCTCCCGGCTCCAGCACCATCGAAGTACCCGCCGAGAAGCTGAATGATGCGCGGCTGAAGCTCGCCGGCCAGGGCCTGCCCGAAGGCGGTGGCGGCTTCGCCATGATGGACAAGGATCCCGGTTTCGGGGTCAGCCAGTTCATGGAGAACGCCCGGTACCAACACGCACTCGAGGCCGAGCTGGCGCGCACCATCGCTGCCTTGCGGCCTGTCGAAGCCGCACGGGTCCACCTCGCCGTGCCACGTGCCTCCGCATTTGTTCGCGACCACAAGGGCGCGAGCGCCTCTGTCTTCCTGCAACTCAAACAGGGCCGCCGCCTGGAGCAGGAGCAGATCCAGGCTATTGTCAACCTCGTCGCCTCCAGCATTCCCGACCTGGAAGCCAACCAGGTCACGGTCGTCGACCAGCAGGGCCGCCTGTTGTCCTCACCGGAAGGTCACGACCAGTTCGCCATGCGCGAGCAGCAGTACGACATGATTCACCGTCTGGAAGATGACTACGGCCAGCGCATCGAGGCGTTGTTGGTGCCGTTGGTAGGTCCAGGACGCGTGCATGCGCAGGTGGTCGCCCAGATGGACATGGCCGTGACCGAAGAGGCTCACGAGCAGTACAAACCTGACAGTCAGATCGTGCGGAGCGAGCAGACTTCGGAGTCCGTGACCAAGGATGCCTCAGGTACGCAGGGAGTTCCCGGCGCACTGACCAACCAGCCGCCACCGGCCGGCGTTGCACAACCGCCCCCACCCAACACCCCGGCAAAACCCGCCAACGGAGCACCCGCCGCCGCTGGCGCGGCTGCCGCCACGAGCCCCGTCGGTGCGACCACGGGCGTACCGGCTACCGAGAGCACCTCCAAGCAGGCAACCAAGAACTACGAAATCGACCGCACGGTCGCCTACACGAAGCAACCGGCCGGCCGGCTGCGGCGAGTTACGGTCGCCGTGTTGATTGACAACCTGCGCACCGTGTCCAAGGACGGCAAGACCCACGAAACGCCGCTCTCCAAGGAGCAGCTCGATCACATCAACCAACTGGTGAAAGATGCGGTCGGGTATGACGAAGCGCGTGGTGACAGCGTGAACGTGGTCAACGCCTCATTCACCCAGGACGCGACACCGGCTCCCGATGGCGAGCTGATCACACCCAAGATCTGGGAAACGCCCCTGTTCCTCGACATCGCCAAGGTAGTCGGCGGCCTCGTGGTGTGTCTGGTCCTGGTGCTGTCGGTCATCCGGCCGCTGGTGAAGAACCTGATCGCTCCGGCAGCCCAGCAGATGCAGGTACAAGTCCTGCCCAAACAAGCCGCGGCGGGTGCGGCAGGGGCTCTGGGGGCCGATGCGGAAACGGCGACCAATACGCCGGCATTGCCGAGCGCGGCTCAACTGGCCGCCGCCACGCATGAGCAGCAGGTACAACAGGCCCGGACTCTGGTGACTCAGGATCCGAAGCGCGTCGCACAGGTCGTCAGAGGCTGGGTGGCGCAGGATGACTGACAAGAAAGAAGCGGAGCGCACGGGCACCGAGCGCGCCGCCATTTTGTTGCTGACCCTCGGCGAGAAAGAAGCCGCCGAGGTGTTGAAGCAGATGGGCGCCAAGGAAGTGCAGCGCATTGGCGCCGCCATGGCCAAGCTGTCCAATGTCTCCAAGGAAGAGGTTCAGAAGGTCATTGCCGAATTCTCCACCTCCGTCGAAAGCCATACCTCGGTCGGTGTCGGCGCGGAGGATTTTCTGCGCAAGGTGCTCGTCGACGCGCTGGGCCAGGAAAAGGCCGCGGGTATCATTGATCGTATCAGTGTCGGCCGCTCCACCAAGGGACTGGAAGCCCTGAAGTGGATGGATGGGCGCGCCGTGGCGGAGCTGATCCGCCTGGAGCATCCCCAGATCATTGCCATCGTCCTGGCCTACCTCGAGGCCGACCAGGCGGCGGAAGTCCTGACCCATCTGCCGGCCAACACGCGTTCCGACATCATGGTGCGCATCGCAACACTCGACGGCGTGCAACCGAGCGCCCTGAGCGAGTTGGATGACATCATGGAAAAGACTTTCGCCGGCAAGGGCACCACGCGCACATCCGCCCTGGGCGGCGCCAAGGCCGCGGCCGAAATCATCAACAACCTCGAGCCCAGCCAGGAAGGCGTCATCATGGAGCAGATCACCCAAACCGACGAGGCATTGGGGTCGCGCATCCAGGACCTGATTTTCGTGTTCGACAACCTGCTGGAAATCGACGATCGCAGCATGCAGGAGCTGTTGCGCCAGGTGGCGAGCGACAAGCTGCTGCTCGCCATGAAGGGCGCCGAAGACAGCATGAAGGAAAAGATTTTCAAGAACATGTCGCAGCGCGCGGCGGAAATGTTGAAGGACGATCTCGAGTCGAAGGGCCCTGTGAAGATCTCCGAGGTCGAAGGCGCCCAGAAGGAGATTCTGCAGACGGCCCGCAAGCTGGCCGAAGCGGGCACCATCCAACTCGCCGGCAAGGGCGAAGAGTATGTCTGAGGCCCGACGCCCCTCTCACGCGCAAGCACCGTCGCGGCCCATCCCCGCGCAATCGGCGGCATTCGAGCGCTGGGCGCTGCCGGATGTCGCCGGCCCCATCGTCAGCCGGGTCCGCGACGACAAGAAAGCCGTCGACAACAGCGTGGACCTGCTGCGTCAGGCGCTGCAAGAAAGCGAGGCTCGCGGCTACCAGGCGGGACTGGAAAAGGCCCAGGCCGAAGCCCAGGTCACCCTGGACGCCCTCGCCGCCCGCGTGGCCCAGTTGGACTCCATCCTTCAGTTGCTCGGCGCACCCCTGCAACAGTTGGATGCGGAAGTCGAGCAGGAGCTGCTGAACCTGACACTCGCGGTGGGAAAGCAACTCGCCCGGCGCGAGTTGCGGGTCGATCCCACGCAGGTGATCGGCATCATTCGCGAGTCCCTGTCGCAACTGCCCGCGGCCGCACGTGACATCCGGGTTCATCTGCATCCTGAAGACGCCGCGACTGTTCGCGAGCGTCTCGCCGAGCCAGCGCAGGATCGCCGCGCCTGGACGATCGTCGAAGATCCGACGCTCAACCGCGGCGGCTGCATGATCCGCACAGAGAACTCGCAGATTGATGCGCGGCTCGACAGCCGGATCAGTGCCGTCATTGCCAATGCGTTAGGTGAAGAACGTGCACCCGAGCGACCCGCCGAGGAAGATAAGTGATCGACCTCGGGACCAAACGGGCCGCCAATTGGAGCGAGCGCCTCGCCAAGCGTACGCGACGCATCGAGCAGACCCCGCCGCCGCCGGTGGAGGGCTCACTGACGCGCATGGTCGGTCTGACGCTGGAAGCAACCGGCTGCCAGGCCTCGATCGGCGACTATTGCGACGTCATTACCGGAGACGGTGCGCGCGTTGAATCCGAAGTTGTGGGTTTCGCAGGTGACCGCCTCTACCTCATGCCTACCGGTGACATTCAGGGCCTGGGTCCCAACGCCCGGGTCATTCCGCGGCAACGCGCGGGCACTGTCAGAGTCGGGCCGCAATTGCTGGGCCGGATTGTGGACGGTGGCTGCAACCCGTTGGACGGACTGGGTCCCCTCGAATGTGAAGAACGGGTTCGCCTGACGGGCAAACCCATCAATCCCCTGTCTCGCAAGCCGATTGAAGAGCCGCTGGATGTGGGCATCCGCGCCATCAACTCGCTGCTCACCATCGGCCGCGGCCAGCGTGTTGGTTTGTTCGCAGGCAGCGGCGTCGGCAAGAGCGTGCTTTTGGGCATGATGGCCCGATATACGAATGCCGATATCATCGTCGTCGGGCTCATCGGCGAGAGAGGCCGCGAAGTCAAGGAATTCGTGGAGCGCATCCTGGGTCCCAAGGATCGCAAGCGCGCGGTCGTCGTCGCGGCACCCGCGGACAGCCCACCGCTCATGCGCCTGCACGGTGCCTGGCTGGCGACCGCGATCGCGGAATATTTCCGCGACCAGGGACTGAACGTATTGTTGTTGATGGACTCGGTCACGCGCTTCGCGCAAGCGCAGCGCGAAATCGGGCTCGCCATCGGCGAAGCGCCCGCCACCAAGGGTTATCCGCCCTCGGTGTTCGCGCGTTTGCCGCAACTCGTGGAACGCGCAGGCAACGGTGCGGAAGGGTCCGGATCGATTACTGCGTTTTACACTGTGCTCACCGAGGGCGATGACACCAACGATCCGGTCGCGGATGCGGCGCGCGCCATTCTGGACGGTCATATTGTCTTATCGCGGCGCATCGCCGAAAGCGGCCACTATCCGGCGATCGACATCGAGGCCTCGGTCAGTCGTGCAATGCACGAGATCGCCACCGGCGCGCAAATGAACACAGCGCGGCAGTTCCGCCAGACGCTTGCCACCTACCAGCACAATCGCGACTTGATTGCGGTGGGCGCCTACCAGCGTGGCAGTGATCCACGGGTCGATAACGCCATCACACTCTGGCCCCGCATGCAGAAATTTCTGCAGCAGGATATTCGCGAGCGTGTGGATTTCGCGGCAAGCCTCACAGCGCTTCAGAACGTACTGGCGGACAGTGGCGGCGGAAAACCTGAACCCGCCCGTCCTGCCTGAACGATAGGGAATCACCATGAAGCGCGCTCAGAGACTCGAAATGGTTCAGAACGTCGTCGACGATCTGGAACGCAAGCGCGCCGAGGCACTCGCGAGCAGCGAACGACGCGTGACCGAGAGCGAGGCGAAGCTGGCCGAACTCGAAAGCTATCACGCGAGCTACGTCCGCGGCTTTGCCGCGCGAGCCGGGTCCGGTATCGACGCCAACATGGCGCGCGACTACCAGGCCTTCCTGGGCCGCCTCGATGAGGCAATCCGTCAACAGACTCAAATCGTGACTCGCGTGCGTGCGCAACGCGACAGCGAGAGGCAGAACTGGCAGGGCGCCGCCCAGCGCGCCGAGGCCGTTGGTCAGATGGTGAAACGCTTCCAGACCGAGGAAGTCCGCGCCGCTGACAAACGCGAGCAACAAGAGTCCGACGAGCGCTCCGCGCGCGCGTGGGCATTTGGATTGGTGGCACGTGGCGCTTAATATTCGACCCTCTTCAGCATCCTCTTCCTCCACCAGCTCGACGCAATCGTCCAGCGCCAAGACTTCGGTCCCCGACCTGTTTGCGCAAGGCATGGCCGCGGCCGCCAAAAGCGCACAGAAATCCACGCCACACAAAGCCCCGCAACCTAAGCACACCTCTACGGCCCCCAAGCCCGCGACAAAGACGGCGAGCGCGCCGAAGCCGAAACCAACACCCAAACTCGACGCGGATGATTCTCAATCCAAGGCGACGGCGAAATCTGCCAGCGCGGCCGGCAAGCCCAAGCCTGCGGCGCCTCAGCCCGCGCAGAATGACCACGCAACCGATGGCACCGCCACCGCCGAGGCCAATGCCGCGGAAGCGAATGCGGATAGCGCGAATGGCGTCAAAGGCCGCGCAACCGCACGCACAACCGGCAAAAATGCAGCCCCGCAGAACGCCGCAGCATCAACCAAAGCACGCGAAACTGCCGCCGACCCGAGCGCGGACGAGACCAACCAATCCGGCCTGAGCCTGCTGCAGTTGCTCGCTCAGTCGCTGGGAGACGCTGACTCGGAAGCGCCTTCAACCGACACGGCCGCAGCGCCTGCTGCCACTGACAAATCGAGCACCGACGCGACCGATAAAGCCGGCGATGACCCCAATGCAATTGCGCTTGCGATGTTCAGCCAGGCGCTGGCCGCCGCGCTCGCAGGGCAACAAACACCCGGTGCGACTGCGGCTGGCAAAGACGATGGCACGGCGGCCATAGGCGACGCCACCCGATCACCCGGCGGTGCGGCATCGACGCAGGACATTATGACAGTGCTGGCGCACGACATTGCCGCAAGTGCGCAAGGCAAATCTGACGACGCTGCAGCGCAATTCAATGTAGACCCTACAAAGCTCGGAGCTGACAGCAACAGCGATGCCGACCCCACCCTGGCGCCCAACGCGCTCACCAACTCTCTGGCCCATTTGGGAGTTGCGTCACACTTTGCGGCGCAACACCCGCGCAACGACACCAACCCGGGGGAATTGCGGGCCCCGGTCGGCTCCTCCGACTGGAATGACGAGCTCGGCGCCCACCTCACCTGGATGACCCAGAAAGGCCTGGAAACAGGCTCGCTGCGCGTTTCGCCCGAGCACCTGGGACCCGTTGAGGTCAACATCTCGGTGCAGAACGGCGCTGCCAGCGTGTGGTTCGCGGCGAACCATGCCGACACGCGCGCCGCATTGGAACAGGCCCTGCCCCGGCTGCGCGAAATGTTTGCCAGCCAGGGAATGAACCTCGCCGACTCCGGCGTATCGCGCCAGTCTGTTGCGGACCAGGGGTCGCGCGATCGCGGCCGCTCGGGGGCGTCCCAGAGCGTTTCTGGAGTAGCCGCCGTGGCAGGCACGGAGGGCGCCTCCGCAACCGCCTCCCGCATCAATCTCGGCCTCGTCGACCTGTACGCCTGAAGGCTCGCTCCGCGCCGCCAATAATCCGGCGCAAGTGATCCATTTCACACTCCTGGGATTGACGCAAATGCCTTGTTTTGTAGGCATTTTCGTACCACCTGAGCCTGGTGGCACGAGCGTTGCAAACTCCACTGGCGGCTGCGTGTATGCCGCGATTGTGGAGCGACCCAGGCAATGGCAGAAGTACCTGTACTGAATGCGGCGGACGGCGCCGCAGCGGCGCCCAAGAAGGGCAAGAAGTGGCTCATTATCGGCATTGCCGCATTCGTGGTGCTGGCCGGAGGTGGCGCTGCCGCCTTCTTCGCCCTGGGTCACAGCGACCCGCACAAGAAGGTGGAAGCCAAAAAAGAGCCCGCGAAGCCGCCCATGTACGTGGCGCTCGATCCCCCCTTTGTAGTCAATTTTCAAGGCGATCAGCTCGTGCGTTTCCTGCAGGTCACGGTGCAGGTGCTGACGCGCGAGCCGGAGACCGCCGAGCTCCTCAAAGCCAATGACCCGGTCGTGCGCAACGACCTGCTGATGTTGTTCGGCAACCAGAAATACGAAGTCGTCGCGCAGAACGATGGCAAGGAAAAGCTGCGCATGGACGCCCTGAAGGCCGTCCGCCACATCGTGGAAGCCAACGGCGGCAAGCCCGCAAGCATCGAAAACGTCTATTTCACAAGCTTTGTGATGCAGTAATCGTGAGCGACGACAAGATACTCGATCAGGACGAAATCGACGCCCTCATTCACGGCGTCGACCTCGGCAAAGTAGACACGACACCCGAGGCCGCGCCCGGCGAAGCTCGGGCGTACGATTTCAACAACCAGATGCGGATCGTGCGCGGCCGCATGCCGACGCTCGAGATGATCAACGAGCGCTTCGCACGCATCTTCCGCGTCAGCCTGTACAACATGTTGCGCCGGAGCCCGGAAATCTCGGTGCAACAGATCCAGGTGAAGAAGTTCAGCGAATACGTGCACACGCTCCACGTGCCCACGAGCCTGAACCTCGTGAAGATGAATCCCCTGCGCGGCACGGCGCTGGTGGTGCTCGAACCGAAGCTCGTGTTCGCGACCGTCGACAACTTCTTCGGCGGTACCGGCCGGCACGCGAAAATTGAAGGCCGCGAATTCACCGCCACCGAGCAGCGGGTCATCCACATGGTGTTGCGCAACGTGTTCGCCGACCTTCACGAGGCCTGGTCCCACGTAGCCCCCATTGAAGTTGAATTCGTGCAGCACGAAATCAACCCGCATTTCGCCAACATCGTCTCGCCGTCGGAGATTGTGGTCGTCACCAGTTTCCACATCGAGCTGGATGGCGGCGGCGGCAACCTGCACGTGACCATGCCTTACGCCATGATTGAGCCGCTGCGCGAAGTTCTCGACGCCGGCATGGCGAGCGACCGCGTCGATAACGACGAGCGTTGGGCAGTCACCCTGCGCGAGGAGATCGAAGAGGCCGAAGTACAGCTCACGACGCGCCTGGGCTACGCCAACATCTCGCTGTCCACATTGTTGAATATGAAGCCCGGGGACATTGTCCCCTGCGATTTTCTCGGCCAGGTCACCATCCTGGCCGAAGAAGTTCCTGTGTTCCGCGGCAGCTTCGGCCTGTCGCACGGCCTGCAGGCCGTCAAGGTCGAAGAGCGTGTCCGCCGCCAAACCGCCGTTCTGAACAACGACAGTCCGATTGCCAAGAGAGCCTGAGGAAGACGCCATGAATGCCACTGCCGCCGAGCCGAAAACCGCGGAATTCGACAACCTTCAGGATGAAGGCCAGCCAGCCGGCCGCGACGTCAACCTGGACGTCATTCTCGATGTGCCCGTCACTCTGTCCATGGAGGTCGGCCGCACCCGCATTCCCATCCGCAACCTGCTGCAACTGAACCAGGGTTCGGTCGTGGAGCTCGATCGCGCCGCCGGCGAGCCGCTCGATGTGTTCGTGAACGGAACCCTCGTTGCGCACGGTGAAGTCGTCGTGGTCAACGAGAAATTCGGTATCCGGCTCACCGACGTCATCAGTCCTGCCGAGCGCATCCGCAAGCTGAAGTGAGTCGCGTGGAATCCAACCTCGTAGCAACGACCGCGCCACCGAATAACCATCCCTTCGCGGCGCCCCAGACTGTCACCGCGCCCACGGCCCCCACGGCTGGTGGGCTCGCGCAGGTGACGTTTGCATTGTTGGTTGTGCTCGTCGCTATTTTCGCGGTCGCATGGGTAGCCCGTCGCATGCGCGGATTCAGCAATCGCGTCGCGGGCGGCTCGCTCGACGTCCTTGCCGACATTTCACTGGGCCAGAAAGAGCGCGCCGTACTGTTGAAAGTGGGCGCGAAACAGATTCTCGTGGGCGTGGCCCCGGGACGGGTCAATACCTTGCACGTACTGGAAGAGCCGCTGGAGCTGACGAAACCGTCGCCGGGGCCCAATGACGCGCGTCCCAACTTCAAGCAACTGATGCTGCGGAGCCTGGGCAAGTGAGGCGTCTCACCAAAATCGCCCGCCTGATGGTTCCGGCGGCGACGCTGCTGATACCCGCGGCCTCGATGGCGGCCGACATCGGTTTGCCCGCCCTGTCGGTGCAGACCGCCCCGAGCGGTGGCGGCCAGACCTACACACTGACATTGCAGGTCCTGGCGCTGATGACGGCGCTGACCCTGCTGCCGGCCATTCTGCTCATGATGACGGCCTTCACGCGGGTCATCATTGTGTTGAGCATCCTGCGCCAGGCGCTGGGAGCCGGCCAGACCCCGCCCAACCAGGTCCTGATCGGCCTGTCCTTGTTCCTCACGTTCTTCATCATGACGCCCGTCATCGACCGCATCAACGAAGATGCCTTCAAGCCGTATTCCGCCGGCACGATCGAGGCGAGCGTCGCCATGGATCGCGCCCTCGTGCCGCTCAAGAAATTCATGCTCGACCAGACGCGCGAGAGTGACATCGCCACTTTCGTCAAGATCTCCGGCGGCAAGGGCTTCGCGAGCCCGCAGGATGTGCCGCTGACCCTGCTGGTGCCGGCCTTTGTGACCAGCGAGCTGAAAACAGCTTTTCTCATGGGCTTTCTGATCTTCATTCCCTTCGTGATCATCGACCTCGTGGTCGCGAGCGTGTTGATGTCCATGGGCATGATGATGCTCTCGCCCGTGCTCATCTCGTTACCTTTCAAGCTCATGTTGTTCGTGCTCGTCGACGGCTGGACGCTCGTCATGGGCACCCTGGCCTCCAGCTTCTATTCCTGACTTCCGGCAAATAAACCATGTCACCTGAAACAGTCATGACCATCGGCAGCCGTGCGCTGGAAATCACGTTGCTGCTCGCCGCGCCGCTGCTGGTCGTGGCCCTCGTCACGGGCCTCATCATCGGTGCCTTCCAGGCGGCCACCCAGATCAATGAGCAGACGCTGTCGTTCATTCCGAAGCTGCTGGCCATGGCACTGGCCCTGGTCATCGCCGGTCCCTGGATGCTCAAGGTGCTGCTGAGCTACACCCATGAGCTGTTCGAAAGCATTCCCAACCTGATCAATTGACGAGATCGAAGCGGCCGCCATGCTCAACATCACCACAGGACAGCTCGAGGGATGGCTCGCGCAGTTGCTGTGGCCGTTCATTCGCGTGGGCGCCTGCTTCATGGTGGCTCCGGCATTCGGCGCCGTGTTTGTACCGGCCCGGATCCGCATAGTTCTGGCAGGCGCGGTCGCCATGATCATTGCGCCGCTCATTCCCACGCCGGCGCAAATCACGGTGTTTTCCCCTGCGGGCATCGTCGTAACCCTGCAGCAGATCATCATCGGAATTGCCATCGGATTCAGCCTGCAGCTTCTGTTCGATGCCGTGACCCTCGGCGGCCAGTTGCTTGCCAACAGCATGGGACTGTCGTTCGCGTTCAATACCGACCCGATGCACGGAGTACAGACGCCTGTGCTGGGTCAGATCTACTCGATGCTGGTCATGCTCACGTTCCTGGCACTGGACGGTCACCTGAAGTTGATTGAAGTGCTGGTCGACGGCTTTCAGACACTCCCCGTGGGCACGACGGGCCTCGGCCAGGACGGCATCTGGTCCATTGTCACGTGGGGCTCATTGCTCTTCTCGGGTGCCCTGCAGATTGCCTTACCTGGCGTCACCGCCCTGCTGATTGTCAACATTGCTTTCGGCGTCATGAGCCGCGCGGCACCGCAATTCAACCTGTTTGGTGTCGGCTTCCCGATTACATTGGTATTCGGGCTCATGATCATTCTCGCGGGTCTGCCGGCGATGCAGAACACGTTCGTGCATCTGCTGGCGGATGCATTCGACCTGCTCCGCAAGCTCAGCACTCCAGGGAGTTGACGCATGGCGGAGAATGAAGCCGAACGGACCGAACAACCTACTCCCAAGCGCCTGGAAGAGGCGCGCAAGAAAGGTCAAATTCCCCGCTCGACCGAGCTCAGCGCGGCGGCAGTGATCCTGGCCGTGGGCGCGGGTCTGCATTATCTCGGCGGCTATATGGGCACGCGCCTGAACGGGCTGATGTCCTCGAGTCTGAGCCTGACCCGTGAGCAGTCCGTCGACGAATCACTCATGATATCGACGCTGACCGCGGAAGCGGCCCATGCCCTGATTGCCTGCGCGCCCATCCTCGGCCTCACCCTGATCGTGGCCCTGCTCGCCCCGATGTTACTGGGTGGGTGGAACATGAGCTTCGAGGCGCTGGCTCCCGACTTTACTCGTCTGAATCCCCTGAACGGTTTCGGGCGCATGTTCTCCATGAACAGTGTCGTGAACCTGGCCAAGGCCTTCGCCAAGTTCATTTTCCTCGGCCTGGTGGCCGTCCTGGTCCTGAAGCAGAAGTACAGCGAGCTCATGGGCCTCGGCATGGAGCCCACCCGGGTCGCCATTGCCCACGCGACCTCGCTGACCGGCTATGCCTTCCTCATGCTGGCGGCTACGTTGGGGTTGATTGCCGCCATCGACGTTCCCTGGCAACTGTTCCAGCACAACAAACAACTGCGCATGACCCGTGAGGAAATCAAGGAGGAAATGAAGGAGAGCGACGGCTCGCCCGAGGTCAAGGGCCGTGTCCGCCAGTTGCAGCGCGAATTTTCCCGCCGCCGCATGATGCAGGAGGTGCCGAAGGCGGACGTCATCGTCACCAACCCGACTCACTTCGCGGTTGCGTTGAAATATGACGAGAAGCGCATGGGTGCGCCGATTGTCGTCGCCAAGGGCGCGGATCTGGTCGCGGCCCGCATCCGCGAGGTTGCCACCGAGAGCCTCGTCCCTGTTTTCGAAGCTCCGCCGCTGGCACGTGCCTTGTTCAAGAGTGTGGAGATCGGTGCGGAGATTCCGGCCACCCTGTATGTGGCCGTGGCCCAGGTTCTCACCTACATCTACCAACTGAAGACTGCGCGCCGCGATGGTCTGCAGCCGCCCACGCCGCCGGATATCGATCCGGCGCTCGACGAGACGAAGCACTAACTCATGGCCGTAACCGGAACCAACTCAACGCCTGCCATGCCGACCCTGAAGGACATCCTGCGTAGCGGGGTCGGCGTGCCCATTGGCGTGCTCGCCGTCCTGTCGATGGTCGTGCTGCCGCTGCCGCCGATCATTCTGGATTCGCTCTTCACGTTCAACATTGCGCTGTCGCTGGTGATCGTGATGGCGGTGTTCTATGTGTCACGCCCGGTTGAATTCGCCGTGTTTCCGACCATTTTGCTGTTGGCCACGTTGTTGCGGCTGGCACTGAACGTCGCGTCCACCCGCGTCGTCCTGTTGAATGGGCATACCGGACCGCAGGCCGCCGGCCACGTCATTCAGTCGTTCGGTGAATTCGTCATTGGCGGCAACTTCGCCGTCGGCGTCGTCGTGTTCATCATTCTGACCATCATCAACTTCGTGGTCGTCACCAAAGGCGCAGGCCGCATCTCCGAAGTCAGCGCGCGATTCACGTTGGACGCCATGCCCGGCAAACAGATGGCAATCGACGCCGACCTGAACGCGGGACTGATCACGCAGGACGAAGCCCGTGCCCGTCGCCTCGAAGTACGCTCCGAGGCCGATTTCTACGGCTCCATGGACGGTGCCAGCAAGTTTGTCCGCGGCGACGCCATCGCCGGCATCCTGATCCTGTTTATCAACATCATCGGTGGCCTCGCCATCGGTACCATCGGTCACGGCCTCGCTGTGGCCGATGCCGGCAAGACCTACACATTGCTGACCATCGGTGACGGCCTCGTTACTCAGATTCCGGCGTTGCTGTTGTCAACGGCCGTTGCATTGCTCGTTACCCGCGTGTCGCGCGCCACGGATATGAGCGGTGAGATGTCAAAGCAGTTGTTCGGCAACCCCAAGGCGCTGGCCGTGGCCGCCGGCCTGCTCGGACTGATTGGCATCGTTCCGGGTATGCCGAATTTCGCTTTCCTGACCATGGCGGCCCTGTGTGGCGGCGGGGCGTGGCTGCTGGCCCGCCGGCGCGCCAATCCTCCGGCGCCCGCCGTATTGCCGCCCGTCCCCGTGGCTCCCCCGGAGAGCAAGGAACTGAGCTGGGACGACGTGCAGGGCGTAGACCTCATCGGCCTCGAAGTGGGATATCGCCTGGTGCCGCTGGTCGACAAAAAGCAAAACGGCGATCTTTTGGCGCGGGTGCGCGGTGTGCGCCGCAAACTGTCCCAGGATCTGGGTTTCCTCATCCCCGCCGTGCACATCCGTGACAACCTGGACCTCGCTCCAAACGTCTACCGCATCAATCTTTCGGGTGTTCCGGTCGGCGAAGCCATCATTTATCCAGAACGTGAACTGGCTATCAATCCGGGCAGAGTGTTTGGCCCCATCCAGGGAATTGCGACACGCGACCCGGCATTTGGCATGGAAGCGCTCTGGATCGAGCCCGGCCAGCGCGATCAGGCGCAAACTCTCGGCTACACGGTGGTGGATCCGAGCACTGTCATTGCGACACATCTCAGTTTCATCATCCAGTCGCACGCCAACGAGATCCTCGGCCACGAGGAAGTGCAGCACCTGCTCAACACCCTGGCGAAGACGGCTCCCAAGCTGGTCGAAGACCTGGTCCCCAAGCTCCTGCCGCTGTCCGTGGTGGTACGTGTATTGCAGTGTCTACTGGCAGAGCGTGTTCCGGTCAGAAACATTCGCACAATCGTCGAAACTTTGGCGGAACACGCGGCGAAGACTCAGGACCCAATGGTGTTGATGGGCCACGTACGAGTGGCCCTGGGGAGGCAGATAGTGCAGGACATTGCAGGCGTGGGCGCGGAATTGCCCGTGATTACGCTCGAGCCGGACCTCGAGCGCCTGCTGGCCAGCTCGCTCGCCGGCAACGCCGCGAACCCCGGGCTCGAACCCGGACTCGCGGAGCGGCTGCAGCAGCGAGTGGCGGAAGCCACCCGCCGGCAGGAGAACTCCGGTGAACCGGCGGTACTGCTGGTGCCACCGCAACTGCGGCAAAACCTCACGCGGTTCCTGAGATCGAGCATGCCGAACCTCCACGTGTTGGCGTGGAACGAGATACCCGACAACCGCAAGGTGCGTCTGGTAACCGCAGTAGGAAAGTAAGATGAAGATCATCAGACATACCGCTCGCGACATGCGCCAGGCCCTGCGCGCCGTGCGCGAGCAACTTGGCGAGGATGCGGTCATCCTGTCCTCGCGTCGCACCGGTGAAGGTGTTGAAGTCACCGCCGCTGTCGATTTCGATGCATCCACGTTGGAGGCCGGCGGTTTCTCCAATGCAACGGCCGCGGCCCCTCTGCCCGCTCACGCATTGCCGCCACCCATTATTGAAGCGACTGCTGTTGCAGTTGCGCCCGCGCCGGCCAGGGGATCGCGCTCGGCCACCGCTGCCTTGCCCGCCACAACCCGTGCCCCGGCCGGGCCGACGTCGCGCGCCTCCCGTTCGGCCTCGACTGCCGCAGTCAGCGAAGCCCCATCCCGCTCGCCTGCCGCTGCAACGCGTTCGGCTTCGACGCTGAGCGCGACTGCGTTTGCCCTGACAACCGGGCGCGCACCGCCGATGCCGGCCCCGGCTGCTCTGCCCGCTCCGACGGACATTGATGCGGAAATCGACGCTGACGACCAGGGCCCCGCCCCGTCGTATGACGAGTTGGCCGCGCTCGAACAGCCAGACAACTACGACGACGGAGTTACTTTTACCTCGCACGCCAGCCCGCGCCGAGTCCGCTCCGCCACATCGAGCCGCAGCACGGCGTATCACCCGGCGTACGAAGCCGACCAGATATCAGAAGCCGCTCGCGAAGCAGTTGTTGAGCACCTCGCCAGCGAACGCGCGCCCGTGTTGGCACCCGCGCCTGCGCACGCAGCACAAGCGCGTGCATCAGGTGCTACGACCTCTGCGAATGCAGGCTCGCGCGAAACGGGCTCTGCGCATACGAGAACGCGCACCGACGCTACCGCGCCCGCGGCATCACGCGCTAGCGCACCGGCCGCTTCTCGTACCGCCGTGTCGGCGCTCGAGGCACCGCGCACCTCCGCACAACGACCCGCAGCATCTCGAGCGGAGGTCGACGAGACCACCGCGGCAGAGTCACTGGGCTCCTACGAAGACAGGGCCGCCAGGGACCCGGTCGAGGAGCTCCGCGAAGCAACCTTGACGCCGCTGGCCTCCAACGAAATCAAAGCAACCTTCGACGAATTCGCGGCCGGCGCCGCGGCGAGTGCCTCCGGGACCTCGCCGGCCGCGGCCGAAGCCATGGGCAACGAGCTGAAAACGCTGCGCCGCATGCTCGAGAACCAACTCGCGCACCTGGCGTGGAACGATTTGACGCGCCGCGCGCCCGTACACACTGAAATCCTGCGCGAGCTGACTGAAATAGGCATCTCCCAGGATCTCGCCGAGCACCTCGTGCGCCAGCTTCCCGAAGACCAGGACCTGACTTTTGCGCGCCGCTTCACCATCGCCGGCCTGTCGCAGTACCTCAAGGTCACGGGCGACCACTGGCTGGACGATGGCGGCCGTGTTGCGTTTGTCGGTGCCACCGGAGTCGGCAAGACGACCACGCTCGCCAAGATTGCAGTGCGTTGGGTGTTGCGGCACGGCGCGCGCGACATTGCGCTCGTGGCGGCCGATCCGGTGCGAATTGGTGCACAGGACCAACTACGTTCGCTTGCTCAATTGCTCGGCGTGTCGGTATACACACCCGAGAGCTTCGAACATTTGCCCACGTTGCTGTCACGGCTGAGTGAGCGACTCATTCTGATTGATACACCCGGCTCGAGTGTGCGCGATAGTCAACTCGCCGGCCGCCTGGCGGTGCTCGCCAACTCGGCCTCAAAACTCGAAACCGCCTTGGTGCTGGCCGCCAGCACCCAGGCCGGCGCGATCGAGGAAGCGGTGCGGCGCTTCGCGCCCGCCAACCCGTCCTGCTGCGTACTCACAAAGCTCGACGAGGCGGCAAGCCTCGGCGGCGTGCTGTCGGCTCTCATCCGGGCGAGGTTGCCCGTTTCCTACATGAGCGAAGGACAACGCGTGCCGGAGGATCTGCGCCCGGCACGAGCGCTCGAGCTGGTGTCGGCTGCGGTGCGGCTCGCGAAGGCGCGCGGTGCGGCGGCTGATGAAGATCTCCTGCGACGACGATTCGGAAAAAACGCCCATGGCATCTCCTGAGCTCAATTTGATCAACAACGCGAAACTCGAAGGCCTCTCCCACCCCGTTCAGGTCATAGCGGTCACGGGTGGCAAGGGTGGCGTCGGCAAGACGAGCGTGTCGGTCAACATGGCGACCGCGATGGCCGCTGCAGGCAAACGTGTCGTGCTGCTCGACGGCGATCTCGGCCTGGCCAACGCCGACGTGTTTCTCGGACTGTCACCTCGCTACACACTGGCGCATGTTCTGTCCGGTGAGCGCACACTCGATGAGGTTGTAATCCAAGCGCCACAGGGATTCCTGGTGGTGCCCGCGGCCTCCGGCGCCGCCGACCTGGCCAACATCGGTGAAATGGAGAGCCTGGGGCTGGTTCAGGCCTTCAGCACCCTGGCCGCTCGCGTGGATTGTCTGATCGTCGATACGGCGGCGGGCATCAACCATAGTGTGCTGCAGTTCTCACAAGCGGCCCAACATGTCGTGGTCGTCATTTGCGACGAGCCCGCCTCGCTAACCGACGCCTATGCGCTCGTCAAGGTGCTGAGTCGCAATCACGGCGTGAGTCGGTTCCGCGTGCTGGCCAACCAGGTGCGCGTGCAGGGAGCCGGTGCGGAGCTGTTCCGGCGCTTCGAGCTCGTAACCGCTCGATTCCTCGATGTAGTGCTGGAGTTCGCAGGCGAAATCCCGGAAGACGAGTACCTTCGACGCTCGGTGCGAGAGCAACGGCCCGTTTATGACGCTTATCCGTCATCCGCGGCGTCCCGTGCATTCAAGAAATTGGCTGCCCGGGCCGATAGCTGGCCGGTACCTCCCGGCCCGCGCGGCAACATCGAGTTCTTCGTCGAGCGGCTCGTGCGCAAACAGGTCGCACGCCTGGAAGCGGTGCAATGAACGCAGCGAGCGCCTACAGCTCGGCTCGCGCGACGGGAGATGCGGATCGGCTGGTGTTGCAACACGCCGAGCTGGTGAAGCGGATTGCGTACCACCTGGCAGGCAGATTGCCGCCCTCGGTGGAGGTCGACGATCTGATTCAGGCCGGCATGCTGGGTTTGCTGGAGGCGGCGTCCAACTACGCCGCCAACCGCGGTGCGAGCTTTGAGACGTACGCGGGGATTCGGATTCGGGGCGCGATGATCGATGCGCTGCGGAAGCTCGACTGGGCTCCCCGCTCGGTGCACCGAAAGGCGCGCGCGGTCGCTGCTGTGGTGCAAGAAATCGAGCGGCGGACCGGGCGCGACGCGCGCGATGTCGAGATTGCCGAAGGCATGGGAGTAGGTCTGGATGAATACCACTCAATCGTGCAGGACGCTGCGAGCTGTCGCCTTGCAAGCCTGGATGATGCGACTGCCGCTGCTGCTGCGGGATCTGAAGACCCGTTCGCCGAGGCGGCGGATGAAAGATTTCGGACTGCGTTGAGCCGTGCAATCGAGGGGCTGCCCGAACGGGAGCGTCTGGTGATGTCGCTGTACTACAGCGACGGCCTGAACCTCAAGGAGATCGGCGCGGTGTTGAAGGTTACGGAGTCACGTGTGTGCCAACTGCATGGACAGGCACTCGTGCGGCTGAAAGCCCGCCTCGCGGATTGGCGCGACAGCGGTGTCAGTGAGCAGGCTTGAGTATCGGGAGACGGAAGCTGTGAGCAAAGATATGAAGTTCCTGGTCGTCGATGATTTCTCGACAATGCGCCGCATAGTCAAAAATCTTCTGCACGACCTGGGTTATCCCAACGTCACGGAGGCGGACGACGGCAAGACCGCCCTGCCCATGTTGCAGGCGGGAAGCTTCGACTTCCTGATTTCCGACTGGAACATGCCCGGCATGTCCGGCCTCGACCTGATCAAGGCCGTGCGCTCGGATGCGAAACTGGCCAAGTTGCCGGTATTGATGCTCACCGCCGAAGCCAAGCGCGAGCAGATCATCGAGGCCGCCCAGGCGGGTGTGAACGGCTACGTCATCAAGCCCTTCACGGCCGAGACTCTCAAAGAGAAGCTCGACAAGATCCTCAGCGCGATTGCCAAGTGAGCCTGTCATGTCAAGCTTTCAAATACTGAAACTCGAATACAGTGCGTGCGTGGAGGCCCTGACCGACGCGTTGCGCCATGAGGACGAGACCGCGTTTTTCGCGGCTGTCGACCACATTGTTCACATGCGCGAACCCGGCATGTTCAAGGAGCTGCGTCAGCTCACCGGCGACCTGCAAAAAGCGCTGGAGCGCTTCAGCATCGAATCGCGCCTGCAGGACATTGCAGAGAACGAGATTCCGGATGCGCGCGCGCGCCTCACGCACGTCATCAACATGACCGATGAAGCGGCGCATCGGACGCTCGATCTCGTCGAACAGTCAGGCCCGCTCGCCGAGCGCACAGCGCAGGAAGCCGCGGTCCTGATCGAGTCGTTCGAGAAGCTGCAGAATCGCGCCGCCGGCGGTCCGAGTTACGACGCTGTGTTGCAATCGATAGAGGGCCTGCAACCGCTGGTGAAGTCGGTGGAGAAGTTCCTGCCGGCCGCGCGCTCGGACTCCGAGCTGATCCGCCGCAACCTGGCCGATGTGCTGCTGGCACAGGGCTACCAGGATCTCACCGGCCAGATCATCCGCAGTGTCATGAAACTCGTCGAAGAGCTCGAGGCGGCGCTCTCCAACCTCGCACGCCTGTCGGGCGATATCGTGGAGCATGCGACTATGGGAGAGAGCGCCAGCAAGGGACAGGGCCCCGCCGTACCCGGCGTGACCAAGGGCGAAATCGCTTCAGGCCAGACAGACGTGGATGCGTTGCTGTCGGGTCTCGGGATGTAAGGTGGTCCGTTGGACGTATTGAGCATCATCGGGCTGGTGCTCGCACTGAATGCGATCCTGGTCGGCGCCGTGCTCAAGGGCGCCGGTCTGATGGCGTTGGTGTCAGCCGCTGCATTCATGATCGTCGTGGTCGGAACCTGCGCGGCCATTTTCATTCAAACGCCGCTGCCGGTCATGCAGCGCGCCATGAAAATCTTCCCCTGGGTCATGCGCCCGCCGGTGCGCGATGGCCGGCTGTTGATTGCCAAGATGGTCGAGTGGAGCAACATCGCCCGCAAGCAGGGGCTGCTCGGACTCGAGATGATGATCGACCGCGAGCCGGATGACTTCGTGCAGAAAGCCCTGCAACTGGTCGTCGACGGCACGGAACCTGACAACATCAGCAGCGTCATGTATGTCGATCTGAACATGCGCGAGCATGCGGACACGACCGCTGCGAAAGTGTTCGAGGGCATGGGCATCTACTCGCCCACCCTCGGCATCATCGGCGCGGTTCTCGGCCTGATGGCCGTGCTGCAGAATCTCGCCGACCCGAGCAAGCTGGGACACGGCATCGCCGCGGCCTTCACGGCGACCATCTACGGCATCGGACTCGCCAACCTGTTTTTCCTTCCCGTGGCAGCGAAACTCAAGGTCATTATCGCGCGCCAGACGCAGTTCCGCGAAATGGTCGTCGACGGAATGCTCTGTATTGCGCAAGGGGAGAATCCCCGTGCTATTGAGTCCAAACTTCAGGGATACCTCCACTGATGCGGAGCTCAGCGAGTTGAGCCGCGTTCGGCACTCAACCGGACGGCGGCGTAAGAAGCACGAAGAGCACGCCAACCACGAGGCCTGGGCCATTCCCTACGCCGACTTGTTGACTTTGCTGCTCGCGTTCTTCGTGGTGATGTACGCCATCTCTTCCGTCAACGCCGGCAAGTACCGTGTGTTGTCGGACTCATTGTTTGCTGCTTTCCGCGGCGCGCCCCGCAGCCTGCAGCCCGTGCAGGTCGGCGACAAGCAAGTGGGCACCGGCGCGGATATGAATTCCACGGTTGTCCAACAAGCGCAGCTCGAGGGCAAGGCCCAGGCACGCATCGCTCCAGTGCCGGTCTCGTACGGAGCAAAGGCTCCCGGCGACGCAGCGGCCTCGCCGGTCAAACTTCCGCCTCAGGCGGCGGCGGCCGCACAGGCACTCTCCAAGCTGGCGGACCAGATCTCCCAGGCCATGAACCAGTTGGTTCAAAAGGACCTGGTGACCATCCGCCGCTCCGACTTCTGGATTGAAGTCGAGATGAAGACCGACATCCTGTTTCCCAGCGGCAGTGCGCGGCTGGCGGACAGCGCTCTGTCCATCCTCGAGCAGCTCGGCGGCGTGCTGGCACCCTTCCCCAACCCGATCCGCGTTGAAGGCCACACCGACAACAAGCCTATCAAGACGGCGCTCTTCAGCTCCAATTGGGAGCTGTCAGCCGCGCGTGCCGGCAGTGTCGTGCGGGTTCTTGCCGGTCATGGGGTAAACCCGGCCAGGCTCGCCGTCATTGGCTACGGCGAGCAGCGCCCGCTCAAGAGCAACGATTCCGCGGAAGGCCGCAACGCCAACCGCCGGGTCGTGGTCGTCATCCTCTCGACCGAGCTGATGCGCCAGCAGGCGAACGGCCCCAACCAGATTTCCAACAGCAACGACCCCGCCACCGCGCATCCCGAGATCATGGAAAACGGGCCGCCGCCCTCGGGCCCGGGCGCGGTTGCCTCACCGGGCGACTCGCCCCAGGCGCTTCCCGCGCCCGATTCCACGCCCACCGCGCAAACCAACCAGACCGACACTGGCATAGAACCTGCAACCTGAACTGCAGCCCCGCCGCGCGACGCCGGAAACCTGACGTTTCAGCGCAGCGAGTGTGAACTGGTTCACGGAGGTTGTTGTGCCCGCACTTCAGATGCCGCCTGTTGAGTTGCTTTTCCTCATCGGACGCGCCGTATTCCTGGTGTTTTCCTTTGTCCTGGCGACCATCGCGTTCGTGCGCTGGCGCCGCGCCATCCTGGCCCAAACCGAGCTCGTGCTTGCCAACCACACTGTTGTCCTGCAACGCCTCGCCGAGCTGGAGGCGCGTGTCGATGCGACGAACGTCACTGTTTCCCAGTTGGGTGACCGTATCGGCAAGCCACAACATGTAACATCGCCCGCACCGGTGGCAACACCGGGCTACCAGATAGCAATCCGGCTCGCGAAGAGCGGCGCCACGCGCGAAGAGCTGATTTCGAGCTGTGGCCTGTCGGCCAGCGAGGCTGAGTTGGTTCAGCGCCTGCACGGACCCCAAGTGAAGGCCGGCGCGCGCCGCGGCCGGGATGCCCATGCTGCGTAGCGGAACTGGTTCATGTTTCGTTAACTGAAGTTCAAGCACCTCGTGCACACGCCGATAGCGATCGTGCACGACCACAATTGGCCCTCACCCCGCCATACAAATGACCAAGCGCAAAAAAGCGAAATCGGCCCGGCCGCGTCCTACGCGTGGTGGGCACCTGCTAGGCCCACCCAGAGAGGCCGGCGCCGCTCGTAATTCCACGGCTGACGCCTCGCCTTCCCCAGTTTCGACCACCCTGGTCCTCGCCGCCGAGTGCCTGGTGGCCGGCGCGGGCGCTCTCAAAGAGAGTCTCGCCCCGCTCGTTGAGCAACCTCTCCCGGTCACACTCGACATAACCGACCTGCAGCGAATCGATACCGCCGGTTTGCAGGTACTGACGGCGTTCGCCCGCGAGCGGACCGGTCACGGTCGCGCGATCGAGTGGCGCGGCACTGCCCCGGCACTGACTTCCGCCGCACAGCTTCTGGGCCTGACAGCCGCGCTCGGGCTGCCGGCATGACCATCGATCTCACCCAGTTTCACGATGCCTTCTTTGAAGAGAGCTTCGAAGCCCTGGACTCCATGGAGGCCGCGCTGCTGAAGCTCGATATCGGCGCGCCCGACAAGGAGCTGATCAACACCATCTTCCGTGTCGCACACTCCATCAAGGGTGGCAGCGCGACGTTCGGCTTCTCCGACATCGCCTCTTTCACGCACAGCCTCGAGACACTGCTCGATGAGCTGCGCAGCGGCACGATGCAAGTCACCATGCCGATGTCGGACCTGCTGTTGAAGTCGGTCGACGTGATGCGCGCAATGCTGCGCGCCGTGCAACAGAAAAAGCCGATCGACGCACAGAAGGTGTCGGACCTCCAGTTCGACCTGGAGTTGATGATCGCGCAGAAGGATACCGTCGCGGCCCCTGCGGCAGCGGCCCCTACGACAACGGCCCCTGCAGCGCCGCCGCCGGTTGTCATGTCAGCGCCGACCCCCAGGCGCTGGGAAATTGCATTCCGCCCCTTCCCCGAGTTGTTTGCTCGCGGAAATGATCCACTGCGCATGATGCGCGAGTTGTCGGAGCTGGGCGAGTTGGAGTCCATTGCGGATGTGCACGCCCTACCCGCCTTCGCGGCCATGGACCCTCAGTCGTGCTACCTGTCGTGGAACCTGCAGCTCACCGCCGAGGTCGAGGAAAGCGCCATTCGCGCGGTGTTTGAATGGGCTGAAGGCGATTGCGAGCTGACGATCAAGCTGACCGGGGCGCCACAGTCCGTTCAACCCGCCGCCGCGACCGCAGCAACGGCTGACGCCGCGCCGCCGACCCACGCCGTGCCAGCCCACGCCGGATCAGCCGTGCCAGCCCACGCCGGATCAGCCGTGCCAGCCCACGCCGGATCAGCCGCGTCAGCCCACGCCGCATCGCCCGCGCAGGCCCCAGCCGAATCGGCGCCGGCCGCTGCCTCTGCCGCGCTGCCCGCGGCCGCCACGACTGGCGCCACAAGCGCATCCGCCTCAGCGGCGCCACCGAAGCTCGAAGCTGTCCCCAAGGCCGAAGCCCCCATCGAAAAGATGGCCGACTCCGGTTCCATCCGCGTCAGTGTCGAAAAGATTGACGAGTTGATGAACACCGTGGGCGAGCTCGTCATCACCCAGGCGATGTTGAGTCAGCTCGGCTCCATGCTCGAAGGCCCCACCGCCGAACAGCTCCGTGGGGGCCTTGCACAACTCGAACGCAACATGCGCGAGTTGCAGGAGAGCGTCATGCGCGTGCGCATGTTGCCCATCAACGCAGTGTTCAGCCGCTTTCCACGCATGGTGCGCGACCTGGCCCAGCGTCTCGGCAAGCAGATCGAGCTGAAGCTCACCGGTGAGCAGACTGAGCTCGACAAGACCGTTCTGGAAAAGATTGGCGACCCGCTCGTGCACCTGGTCCACAACAGCATCGACCACGGCATCGAGTCCCCCGAGAAGCGGCTCGCCGCCGGCAAATCAGCAGCGGGCACCGTGCACCTGGATGCGTGCCATCGCGGCGGCAACATTGCCGTTGAAGTCAGCGACGACGGTGGCGGCCTGGACAAGAACCGTATCCTCGCCAAAGCGAAAGATCGCGGCCTCGTCGGCCCGAACGACGTGCTGACGGACGAACAGATCTACGAGCTCATCTTCCTCCCGGGCTTCTCAACGGCCGAGAAGACCACCGACGTCTCCGGCCGCGGCGTCGGCATGGATGTCGTCCGCCGGAACATCAAGGAGCTGGGCGGCAAGATCGAGCTGCGCAGCGACTACGGCAAGGGGTCGAAGACCATCATCACGCTGCCGCTGACCCTTGCCATTGTCGATGGCCAGTCCGTGTCGGTCGGCGGTGAAACCTACATAGTGCCCCTCATCTCCATCGTCGAATCGATGCAGTTGAAGTCGGCGAATGTCAGCCGCCTGTCAGGACGGGGCGAAGTATTCTCGTTCCGCGGGTATTACCTGCCCATCATCCGCCTCCACGAGTTGTTCGGCATCGAGCCGCGCACCCGGGTGCTGGATGAAGGGCTCGTGGTCGTCGCCGAGGGCGAAGGCCACCAGCGCGTTGGCTTGTTCGTCGACGACCTGCTCGGCCAGCAGCAGGTGGTCATCAAGTCGCTGGAAGCCAACTACGGTCACGTCAATGGGGTGTCCGGTGCAACCATTCTCGGCGACGGCTCCGTGGCACTGATCCTGGACATTCCCGGTCTCATCCGCGCCACCTCCATACGTTCGGCCGCCTGATCAAACAAGGATATGCAATGTCAGCCAATGGACCAATAAAGACCACCGGGGATGGATCCCATCAGGTTCTGACTTTCGTTCTCGGCAACGAAACCTATGGTGTGGACATCCTGCGGGTACAGGAAATCCGCGGATGGTCTTCGGTCACCAAGATTCCGCATGCGCCCTCACACGTGCTGGGCGTACTCAATCTGCGCGGCTCGATTGTTCCAATCGTCGACCTGCGCATGCGCTTCGCGCTGGATCGCGCGGAGTACACGGCGGTTACGGTCATCATCGTCGTGGCGGTAATGTCCGCCGCGGGACGCAGGGACTTTGGTGTCGTTGTCGACGGTGTGTCCGATGTCGTCGATGTCAACACTGAAGAAGTGAAAGCCGCACCGGACCTGGGATCCAGGGCTGGGACCGACTACATCCGCGGACTCGTGCCGGTGTCCGACCGCATGGTGGTATTACTCGACATCGACCGGCTCATTGGAACCGATCTCACCAGTTTAGGCGGCGGCGCCGCGGTGGCCGCCGCGTAGGCGCAATACTGATGAACCCCACAACCGACCATTCGGCGACTTTCCTGGGGCGGCTGCTGCTGTGGCAGAAGCTCGCCCTGGTGGTCGCGGCCATGGCCGTCCCGGCCGTGATGCTCGGTTGCTTCTACTTCCAGCAAACCGGCGTGGCCGTGCGGCAGGCGCGGGGCGAGTTGGCTGGTGCACGGGTGTTGCGTGCGCTTGGCAGTGTAACAGCGGAGGTTCTGACTCACCGAAGCCGCGAATACACCTTCCTCAGCGGAGACAAGAACCGCCGCGGCGATGTAGTCGCCCAGGAAGCCGAAGTCGACAAGCAGATCGCCCTCGCGGACCCGCTCGACATCGGCTCCGATTGGGACTCTTTCAAGTCTGAGTGGGCTGCCGTCAAAGCCAACGGCCTGCAGCAGACCGCCGAACAGAACGATGCCGCGCACGCAGCGCTCGCCGACCACCTCACGCGAATCGCAGAGGACGTCAGCAATCGATCGCTCGCCACCTCCGATCCCGAACGCTCCACGCGCTCGCTGCTGCGGATCGCCTCGAATTTCGCACCTGGCCTCGCCCTCTACTCTTCCAACATCCGCCGCCACGCCGTGCATGCCGCTTCGAAGGGCTATCTCGGCGGGGACGATCGCATGGGTATCCGGGTCTTCCACGAACGCAGAGAGGCCGAGCTCGACGGCCTGAATGCTGCTCTGGAACAGGTCTCCCCGGATGCCCGTCTCGAGCTTCAGGATGCAGTGACCAACGCACGGAAAGTGGCAGACGAGTTCTTCGACCTGGTGCAGGCGAAGATTCTGAATGCGGCCACCCTGGAGGTCAGTGGTGGCGCCATCTATGACGCCGGCGTCCCCACGAATCGCGCCCTGAAGAAGGTATCGCTGGTCAGCTATGACGCGCTGACGAAGCAAGTTGAGCAGCGCCTGGCGAAAGCAAACCGGGATCGAGCCATCGTCGCCACCTGCACGGCCCTTGCGCTCGCCCTTGCATTGGGCCTCGCAACCCTGATCACCCGCGCGCTCGCTACTCCGTTGCATCGGGCGGTAGCCGTATTCGCGGCGATCTCGGCCGGTCGCTATGAAACTGATGTCAACGTGCGCGGCACCGATGAAGCCAACCAGGTACTGCGGGCGCTCGAGGATATGCAAGGCAAGCTGCGCACGCAGATAGAAACCGAGCGCCACGTTGCCGCCGAGAACACGCGCATCCGTCACGCACTCGATACAGCTTCTACCAGCGTGTTGGTTACTGATGACCACCACCGCATCGTCTATTTAAACGCAACCGCCCGGGCAAGTCTGGCCCGGGCACAAATCAATGCCGAAACTCTGGCATCCGACCTCTCTTCCGGCGTCCGGGAACGCGCCATTGGAGAGCTGACTTACCGTACCGTTACCAGCCCCGTAATTGACGACCGGGGCGAGCGTATTGGCTCTGTCATGGAATGGACCGACCGGACGCAGGAGATGGGTGTTGAAAAGGAGATGCAGGCGATGCTCTGCGCCGTCAACCAGGGAAACCTGGCAAGCCGGATCGCCCTGCCCGGCAAGACGGGCTTCTTCGCCTCCGCCAGCAGCGGTATCAACCAGCTTGCCGACAACATGGCCGCGATGGTTTCGCTGGTGAAGGACGCGGCCGGCGAAGTACATCGCGCCGCGCAGGAGATCGCCAGCGGCAATTCCAACCTGCAGCATCGCACTGAAGAGCAGTCGGCCTCGCTGGAAGAAACGGCCTCGTCCATGGAACAGATGACCACCACCGTCCGCCAGAATGCCGACAACGCCGGTGAAGCCAACCAGCTCGCGGTCGCGGCTCGCGACCAGGCCGAGCACGGCGGCGCGGTGGTTGCCAAAGCCGTTCAGGCCATGGCCGACATCGAGGCCTCGGCCGCGAAGATTTCCGACATCATCGGCGCAATCGACGAGATTGCATTCCAAACCAACCTGTTGGCACTCAACGCGGCGGTGGAAGCCGCGCGGGCCGGCGAACAGGGACGCGGCTTTGCCGTCGTGGCGACCGAGGTGCGGACACTCGCCGGGCGCTCCGCGAGCGCCGCGAAACAGATCAAAGAGCTCATTCGTGACAGCGTGCAGAAAGTGACCGACGGCGCTCTGTTTGTCAGCCGCTCCGGACAAACACTGGAGCAGATTGTTGCTTCGGTGAAGAAGGTCTCGGACATCGTGGCGGAGATTGCGGCAGCATCCCGGGAACAGTCCGCGGGCATTGCACAGGTCAACAGCGCGGTGTTGCAAATGGATGAGCTGACTCAACAGAACGCCGCGCTGGTCGAACAAGCCACCACGGCCTCGCAGTCCATGGCTCACGGAGCGTACGGGCTGCACGAGATGATGAGCACTTATCAACTGGCAACGCCCGCGCCGCCAACGAGCGCGCGGCGCGCGGCCTGACGCATTCGATTTAACGGACAAGGTAGAGGGACATGAACTTTCTCAGTCGGTTGAAGCTGTGGCAGAAGCTGGCGGTGCTGGTGGTGGCCATGGCCATTCCCAGTGCACTGCTCGGCATCTTCTACCTCGGCGGAGCCAATTCGCAGGTCGCTCTCGCCAAGGATGAAATCGAGGGCGCGAGGTACGTCCAGGCGCTCGGCGGGTTGCTGGCGGAAGCCGCCAATCACCGCAGCCGCCTGTTCGCCGTATTGACCGGCGACAGCGCCGGCCGCGACCAGGTGAGCGCCTCGGAAGCCGAGATGCAACGCCACATCGAAGAAGTCGACGCGAGCGACACCCAGGTGGGCGCGCGCTTCAAGGTCAACGAAGTCTGGTCGTCCATCAAGTCCGATTGGGACCGGCTCAAGAGCGAAGGCGCGAAGCTCAGCCCCGACGAAGCCGTTGCCCGTCACAACGTGTTGCTCGATCACATCCAGAAGTTGGGTGAGACCGTCTCCGCGCGTTCCGGCATGACCGTGGACCCCTCACCGGAGACCGCGGTGTTGATCCAGATCGCCACCCGCAATGTGCCCGGTGCCTTGATTGCGTCGGGAAATGTTCGCTGGTATGCGGGCCGCGCCACCATCAAGGGATACCTCGGCGGCGATGACCGGATGGCCATTCAGCTCTATCACGAGAGCTTCGCCGAACATTTCGATGCGGCTGCCAGGGACCTGGACCGCGCCTCCGAGGAAGCCAAGACCCGCGTGCGTCCAAAAGTGGAGGCCGCCCGTACCGCCTTCTCGGCGTTTTTCGCGGTCGTGAAAGAGAAGATCCTCGATGCCCAGAAAATGGAAATCACCCCGGCGGACGTCAACGCGGCCGCCCGTGATGTCAGCTCCAGCTTGAGGGAGCTGTCGGACAGCAGCTACGCAACCATGAATGCCGCTGTTGAACAGCGTCTCTCGCAGGTGACGACCTGGAGAAACCTCACGGCCACGGTTACCACGCTCGCCCTCGGTTTCGCGTTGGCCCTGTCGTGGCTGATCACCCGGTCGCTGGCCAAGCCCCTGTCACACGCCATCGAGGTATTCGGCAACATCTCCTCCGGCAAGTATGACAACGAGATCCGCCAGAACGGCCAGGACGAAGCGGCCCAGGTGTTGAACGCGCTCGGTGAGATGCAGAGCAAGCTGCGCACGCAGATTGAGACTGAGCGTGCGGTCGCGGCCGAGAACACTCGCATCCGTCAGGCACTCGACAAGGTCTCCACCAGCGTCGTGCTGGCTGACGGTAACCATCAGGTCATCTATCTGAACGAGACCGCGCTGTCGACCTTCACGCGCAATCAACATGAGATTCGCAAGAGCCTGCCCACTTTCGACGCCCACCGCATCAAAGGCTCAAACCTGGATTCGCTATCGAGCGAGCCCGGACAACAGCGCCGTACGCTCGATACCCTGTCCGGATCCGACACGCAGGAGCGCCAATTGGGCCTCTGCACTTTCCGCACGATCAGCAACCCGGTGGTCAGCGACAAGGGCGAGCGCATCGGCACGGTCATGGAGTGGACCGACCGTACGCCTGAAGTGGCGGTCGAGAAGGAAATGCAGGCCATGTTGACCGCCGTCATTGACGGCGACCTCAACAAGCGCATCGACCTGAACGGCAAGACGGGCTTCTTTGAGGCCATGAGCCGCGGGGTCAACCAGCTCGCCGACAACATGGCCGAGGTGGTTTCCAAGGTCAAGACCGTGGCCGCCGAGGTCCATCGCGGTGCCGACGAGATTTCGACCGGCAACGCTAACTTGTCGCAGCGTACGGAAGAACAGTCATCGTCGCTGGAAGAGACCGCATCCTCCATGGAGGAGATGACCACGACGGTCAAGCAGAACGCGGACAACGCCGGCCAGGCCAACCAGTTGGCCATCGCAGCGCGCGACCAGGCGGAGAAAGGCGGTTCCGTGGTCAACCAGGCCGTCAAGGCCATGTCCGACATCAACGATGCGTCGAAGAAGATCGCCGACATCATCGGAGTCATCGACGATATCGCCTTCCAGACCAACCTGCTGGCACTGAACGCGGCCGTCGAGGCGGCGCGCGCCGGTGAGCAGGGTCGCGGGTTCGCGGTCGTGGCAAGCGAAGTGCGCAGCCTTGCGGGCCGCTCAGCCACCGCGGCAAAGGAAATCAAAGAACTGATCCAGGACTCGGTACGCAAAGTCGAGGACGGCTCGGTGCTCGTCACCCAGTCGGGTCAGACGCTCGAGAAGATCGTGGCCTCCGTCAAGAAGGTCTCCGACATCGTGGCCGAGATCGCGGCCGCCTCGCGCGAACAGTCATCGGGCATTGAGCAGGTCAATCGGGCCGTCATGCAGATGGACGAGTTGACTCAGCAGAACGCCGCATTGGTCGAGCAGGCCACCGCCGCTTCGCAGGCCATGGCGGAGCAGGTGCGCGGCTTGAACCAGATGTTGGATCGCTATCGCGTCAAGGACATGATCGAGTCGGCCAAGAGCTATACAGCGGCCCCGGCTGCCACGCCGAGCCAGCGTGCCGAACGCCGCAACGGCAGTCGGCCGTGGTCCGGCCGAGGCAAGACGTCGGTGAGCGTACCTGCCGTGTCAACACAGGCGCGGGCCAGCGGCTCGCTGGCTGCCGCGGTCGTTCAGGATGTCAAGAACGACACCGAATGGCGTGAATTCTGATCCATAGACGTCGAGGAGCAACGACTATGGCGCGAATATTGGCAGTGGATGACTCGGCGGCAATGCGCCAGATGGTGGGCATTACGCTCTCCGGCGCGGGCCACGAGGTCGAACAGGCCGCGGATGGCTGCGAGGCATTGCAAAAGGCTGAGGCGATGCGCTTCGACCTGGTCATCACGGATGTCAACATGCCGAAAATGGACGGCATCACCCTCGTGCGCGAGCTGCGCGGGCTGCAGTCCTACAAGTACGTGCCGCTGTTGGTGTTGACCACCGAGGCAACGGCGGAGCGCAAACAGGCCGGCAAGGCGGCCGGCGCCACGGGTTGGCTGGTCAAGCCCTTCAACCCGGAACGGCTGATTGCCACCATCAACAAGGTGCTCGGCTGAGCACGCACCGATTTTACCTTAGCATTGACGAGGACCTTTGATCATGAACTCTCCGAAGCGAATACTGCTGGCCGCGGTGTTGGCCTACGCCGCAAGCCTGCCAGCTCACGCGGACTGCGTGTTGCCGCCAGCACCCAGCAAGATTCCCGACGGCAACTCTGCCAGTGAACAGGAAATGGTCACTGCGATGCAGACGCTGAAGGAATACAACGGCGACGTGGACACTTACACGAAGTGCCTGGACTTCGAGGCCAAGCAGAATCGCCTGAGCCGCAGCGATGAAGAACGGATGCACAACAGCGCGGTGGAAACACTCCAGAAGATTGCAGCCAAGTTCAACGAGCAGGTGCGCACGTTCAAGGCCAAGTCGGGCTGATCGCAACTGATGCAGTTGAATGAGCCTCTGGCGCGGCCGCACACCGCGCCGGAGGTCAGTGACCCTGCGGCGGTGACGCGAGCTACGGAATTACTCGTTCACAGCATGCAGGAAGCGGACGCCCCCATCGCTGATGTCAGCGAGGCGTTAACCCGTATGGCGGCAGCGCTCAATGAGCCGACCGTGGACGTGGAGGCATTGCGCGCGGTGTTCGCTCGAAATATCGCCGTGTGCATCGAGAGCCTCCAATCCTACGATCGTCTCATGCAGCAGCTTGTCCGGGCGCGCGAGCTCCTGACGGGCACCAACATCCGAATCGCCGGCGGACCGCCGGCTCGAGTCGAAGGCACGATCGAGTTGTTCTGATGACAAATGCAATGCACACCCCCCCGGTGCACGATACGCAGACCATGATGCGGCTGCGGGAGTTCGATTTCAGCCCCGAGGACTTCGAAGCGCTGCGCAAGCTCGTCAAGCAGATCACGGGAATCAACCTCTCGGACCAGAAGCACGAGCTGGTCTACGGCCGGCTGGCGCGGCGGCTGCGCGCGCTGCAGTTGCAGAGCTTCGCCGAGTACCGCGAATTCCTCGCCCAGGATGGCGGCAAGGAAGTGGTGCAGTTCTGCAACGCCATCACCACCAACCTGACATCCTTCTTCCGCGAACCGCACCATTTCGACTACCTGCGCGACCACGTGCTGATACCGATGGCGAACAGCGCAACCACGCGCCGCTTGCGTATCTGGTCGGCCGGCTGCTCAACCGGCGAGGAGCCCTACTCCATCGCCATGACCATCCTCGAGGCACTTCCGGATTTGCGCCGGTGGGATGTGCGCATTCTCGCCACCGACCTCGATTCCGACGTGTTGGAACGCGGGCGCCGCGGCCTGTACACCGAGGATCGGTTGAAGAACCTGGCTCCGCAGCGCCGCGCACGCTTTTTCCGGGAGCGCCGCGAGCGCGACGGCTCGTGTTATGAGGTCACACCGGAGCTGCAGTCGCTGATCACCTTCAAGCAGTTGAACCTGATGCATCCGCTGCCCATGCGCGGCCCGCTGGATGCCATTTTCTGCCGCAATGTGGTGATCTACTTCGACAAGGATACCCAGCGCGACCTGTTTGCCCGCATCGCGCAATTGCAGAAGCCGGGCAACCTGCTGTTCCTGGGTCACTCCGAGAGTCTGTTCAAGGTGAGCGAGCAGTACGCGCTCATTGGCAAGACCGTCTACCGGAGAGCGGGATGAGCACCGCACGGCTCAAAACGGGGCTCGCAGCCCGGCCCGCGCAGCCGGACATGCTGCCGGCGTTCGCTCACATGCAGCGCTTCTGGGATCCCCAGCTCGATAGCTGGAATGTGAAGATCCTGCCGGGTGAGTATTACGTCACGCGCGGCGAGGAGGCCGTCTCTACTGTCCTGGGGTCGTGCATCTCCGCCTGTGTCCGTGACCCGATGAAGAATGTCGGTGGCATGAACCATTTCATGTTGCCCGAGGATGCCTCCACCGGACCTAACAACTGGCTCGATCCGACCGTCGGACTCGCCACGCGTTACGGCTCCTACGCAATGGAAAGCCTGATCAACGACCTGTTGAAGCTGGGCGCGATCCGCGAACGCCTGGAAATCAAGGTGTTTGGCGGTGGACGAGTGCTGTCAGGAATCACTGACGTCGGCGCTCGCAACATCACCTTCGTGCGCAAATATCTGCAGCTCGAGGGATACCGGATTTCCGCGGAGGACCTGGGCGGCACGCAGCCACGCAAGGTTGTGTATTTCCCCGCTACTGGACGCGCCAAGGTGCGCAGTCTGCGCCCTGTCGAAAACCGAATCATCAGCCATCACGAACAGTTGTACCTCGCCAGCATCGGCACGGCCGCCGCGGTCGCCGGCGGCGACGTCGAGCTGTTTGACTGACGCCGCCCGCGGAGAAACCAAAAATGTCAACACCCGTACCAACCACCGCGAAGCGGCGCATCCGCGTTTTGATCGTGGACGATTCCGCCCTCGTGCGCAGCCTGCTCACGGACATCCTCGGCTCCGATCCGGCGATTGAAGTTGTCGGCGTTGCAAGCGATGCGCACGTGGCGCGCGAGAAGATCAAGCAGCTCAATCCGGATGTGCTGACGCTCGATGTGGAGATGCCGAAGATGGATGGCATCACCTTTCTCAAGAACCTGATGCGCCTGCGGCCGATGCCCGTGGTGATGGTTTCATCGCTCACCGAGCGCGGCGCGGACGTCACGCTCGATGCACTGGCGATCGGCGCCATCGACTACCTGTCGAAACCGAAAATCGACCTCGCGGCCACCCTGAAGGACTACAGCGAAGAGTTGATTGAGAAAATCAAAATCGCCTCGCGCGCCAGCGTCCGGGCGTTGGACCCGCACCGGGCCGCCACCATCGCAGTTCGGCCTCGGTACTCAACCGACGCCGTCCTGCCCAAGACATCGAATACCGCGTTACTGCGCACCACCGATCGGATCATTGCGATCGGAGCTTCCACCGGCGGTACGGAGGCCATCAAGGCGGTGTTGACGCGGCTTCCGCCCGACACACCGGGCGTGGTGATTGCTCAACACATTCCCAAAGCTTTCAGCACGCCGTTTGCCAAGCGTATGAACGACTGCTGTCAGATGACCGTCTACGAGGCGGAGGACGGACAACAAGTTCTCGCAGGACACGCCTACATCGCCCCAGGCGACCGGCATCTGATGGTTGTGCGGGATGGCGCGCGCTATGTTCTCAGGCTCGATGACGGGGTGCCCGTCAACCGACACAAACCCTCCGTGGACGTTCTATTCCGCTCTGTGGCCCAAAATGCGGGCCGCAACGCGATAGGCGTCATTCTCACCGGTATGGGCAAGGACGGCGCCAGGGGGCTCAAGGAGATGCTGGATGCGGGCAGCCAGACAATCGCCCAGGACGAGGCTACGAGCGTTGTCTGGGGAATGCCCGGGGAGGCGGTTGCCGTGGGTGCGGCCCAGCACGTCATCGGCCTGGATTCCGTGGCTGGGAAGATACGCTCGTTGGCGGATTCGATGGACATCACCCGCCAAGCCCGCGAGGCGTGATGTACAGCTAAGAAATATGTCGCAACTCGCGCGAGGATGGGCCCCTACGCGAAGTTGAATCGCGACCGGAAGACAGCCCAGATGACCACCGCCGCCAAGAACCCGAACCCTGGTCCGACTGACATGCAGGCATTTGCCTTCGTGCAGTCCCTGGCCGCCGAGCTCTCCAAAGGGAAGGTGGAGCTGCCGAGCTTTCCCGACATTGCCCTGCGGGTACGCAAGGTGCTGTCGGATGACAATGTGACGCAGGACATGGTGGTCCGGGTCGTCGGCTCCGAGCCGGCCCTCGCGGCCCGCCTGATGCAGATCGGCAACTCCGCCGCGCTGAATTTCAGCGGCAAGACCATTACTGAGCTGCGCACGGCCATCGCCCGCATGGGGTTCAACATGGTACGCAGTGCAGCAATCGCCTTCGCGATGTCCCAGTTGAAAAAACAGGACTCGCTCAAAGGCCTGGAAAAACCGCTCGAAGACCTGTGGAAGCGCAGCGCCGCGGTGGCCGCCATGTCGTATGCGGTGGCGCGTCGTTTCAGCAAGGTCAACCCGGACACCGCCCTGCTCGCCGGCCTGTTGCACGGTATCGGGCAACTTTACATCCTGACCCGCTCCGCCCAACATCCCGGCCTGTTCGAGAACCAGGCCTCCTACAACGCCATTGTGCGCGACTGGCACAGCGCCATCGCCAAGGCGCTGCTGGAGAATTGGGAAATGGCCGAGGAAGTGATTGAAGCGGTCAGCAACTTCGAGGATCTGGAGCGCGCCCATTCAGGACCCGTAGACCTGACGGACGTAGTCACGGTGGGCAACCTGCTCGCCGCTTTCAAGGACCACCCGGAATCCATTGAGCTCAACATGCACGATGTCGCCGCCTGCAAGCGCATGAAGCTCGACCGGGCCACCTACGAACAACTCATTGACGAGTCGGAGCAAGAAATCGAGACCCTGCGCCAGGCGCTGGGCTCCTGAGCGAATCGCGAGAAAGGTTCATAATGACCGTGGCACAAGAAACCTCCCCGAGCGCCGCTGCCAGCGGGCCGGGTGATGTCGCCTTCACTTTCGTACAGGCACTCGCCTCCGAGTTGTCCGGGGGGAAGATCGAGCTACCCGGCTTCCCGCACATTGTCATGCGGGTGCAGAAGGTGTTGGGAGACGAGAACGCGGACACCAACCGGATTGTCAGGGTGTTGGGCAGCGAGCCCGTACTGGCCTCCCAGATTGTGCGGATGGCGAATTCCGCGGCCCTGAATCCCGGTGGTGCCCTGGTTACGGACCTGCGCAACGCCGTGTCCCGGGTCGGACTGGACACGGTCCGCTCGGCGACGATTGCCTTCGCGGTGCGGCAGCTTCGCGATGCGCCACTGCTGAAAGGGCTGGAAGCACCGCTCGGCATGTTGTGGAAGCGCAGCGTGCTGGTCGCGAGCCTGAGCTGTGTCATCGCTCGCCGTCTGACCAACCTCAACCCCGACACCGCGCTGTTGGCCGGCCTGTTGCAGGGCATCGGCCGCCTCTACATCCTGACGCGCGCCAGCGGTCACCGCGCCTTGTTTGCCGACCAGGAAAACTACCAGGCCATCGAGCACGACTGGCACCTGAGCATTGCCGCCGCACTGCTGGAAAACTGGGGTTTTGCCGACGATATCGTGCAGGCCGTGCACGAGTCGGAGAACTTCGATCGTGATGCACGCGGCCCGGTCGGACTGGCCGACGTGCTGGTGGTGGGAACTATCCTGGCCGAGCACCACAACCAACCGCAGGTGTTGCAGGCACAGGTCCACTGCGCCAAGCCTCTGCATAAATTGAAGTTGGATGCGCCCGCCTGTGAGGCGTTTATAAACGAGTCGTCGAAGGACATCGAATCCCTACGCGTCGCGTTGGGATAAAAGGAGCCGGGCTCCGCGCGGCCAGTGCCGCGCCAATCAACTAAACGGCGCCCCACTCGTGCGAGCGGTTCGCTCGCGGCGCCATCCCTTTGGGTCCGTACGTAACAGGTTGATTCGCTCTGGGGGTCAGGGCATTCAACATCCCCTCGACCTGCTTCATACGCGCCGCAACCAGCACACCGTTCTTCACATTCAGATCGCGACAGCGCATTGCACGCTGCGCGCATTCGCGTAGTCGGGATAACAGCGTCCCTTCCGGGTCGCACCACGACATCAGGCTTTCCAGGCCGATCCAATCCGGGGTATAGCCGTGCAGCGTGCACAGAGAACGGCGATGCTCCTCGGTCCGGGCCAGGCCACCCATCATCTGGGCGCGCACCAACGCTGTCCGCTCAATCGCGGCCACATTGCGCGCGCCGAGCACGTCGTGCTCGCGAACGAGGACATCTTCCAACTCACGCAGGGCGTCGACTTCCTCGGTCAGCAACGAGCCGAGGTGCTCGCGGCAAACTTCGATTTCAGTGCCGTCAAAGCTCATTGATTACTCCCCGAGGGAGCCCAGGGCGCGCTCGAGCGACACAAGCTGGTCTGCGATGTGCTGGGATCGAACCTGGTAGGTGCCCTGCTCGATCGCGGCGCGCAACTGCGCCACTTTTTCCTCATTCACATCCGGGAGGTTGCGAACGTGCTGATCGAGATCGGCCAACTGGCGGGCCGTTCCGGTGATCTGGACGTTCTCAGAGCCGTCATTTGACTTATCAGCGCTCGCGCCGCCACTGGCGGCGTCCTGCGGACGCTGTATGGGACGACCTGCACCTACCGATACGACCAGGGCAGGGTCAATTCCACTTATGTTATTAGCCAAAACGGCTCTCCGAAGTACCTTGTACCCCATTAGCGGCAGGGGCGGCAGGAACTTTAGAGTGCGATGCGATTCACGCCTCGGTCGTGAGCACCCGGCCGGTCGAAGGCTGGCTGTAGCCCCCGCGGGGGCCATAAGTCGAGGCGTCGCGACGGCTGGCGATCAGGGTACCCAGGCGGGCCTGGACGTGCTGCAGGCGGGCCGCGACCAGGGCACCGTTGCGATCGTTCAAAGAACGGCAGTGGGCAGCCGACGCCGCGCATTGGGCCCAGTGCCCGGACAGCGTGCCCTCGGGGTCGCACCAGCGGATCAGGTCCTCGAGTCCCTTCAAATCCAGGGGACGGCCCATATCGCGGCACAAAGCGCGCCGCTCATCATCCGCACGGGTAATTCTGGCAACGCAGCGCAGCCGCTCGCGGGCCGCGCCGTCCAGCGCAACCACATCGTTGGCCTCGAGAAAGCCGTGCTCACGATCCAGGAGAGTCGACAGCTCGTTCAACGCCAGGGTCTCATCCTTCATGAGATTGCCCAGCTTCTCGCGGCACTGCGTTTGATCCATTTGAATTGCCTCAAATACTCGTCTGGGGTTACTTCAGCTTGCCCAGCGCCCGCTCACTATCGATCAGGCCACTGGCGATCTTGTTCGAGTCGATTTTGTATGTGCCGTTCGCGAGCGCGTTGCTGATCGAGTCCACACGGCTCTGATCAACCGCGGGTCGCGTCGCAAGGGAGCGCTGCAGATGCGACAGCAGCGAGGCTGTGCTCGTGATGCGCACCTCTTTCTGATGCTCGGGCGCCGCATCCTGGGTCGTGTTGGTCGACGGATTCGCCGTCGACGAAGCTGTCTTGTGCGTTGAGCCGGCGGCTGTACCGCTGAGGTCGATTCCTGTCAGGTTGACGGCCACGTCGAGATCTCCTGGTTTCGTATGCGGGCTATCGGCAGTAGGTCACAGAACTTTAGGACCACTATCGAGCCACCCTGACGAGGTCCGCGGTTTCCACCACTCCCTCAACAATGCGCTGGGAACCCAGGTTCTGCACCTGGATGCGGGAGCCCGCGGCACCATCATTCATGGCCTTCCCGCTCGCCCGAACCTCGATGGCGTCCGCGGCGGACACCAGAGTGACCTCCTGGCCGCGACGCACAATCAGATCCGGAGCAAACATATCGGCGGACAACGCGGTACCTGCTGCCAACGGCCGCCGTACCGTGCGACCCGCGAGCTCCGCAGGCTTCATCAGATAGGCATTACCGGGCCCCGCAGTCCTTCTCGTCTCAACCGTGACATCGGCGGCGGTCAGGCGCGCATCGCGGTTCACGGCGTGAGCGAGAACGAGGACAGCAATCTTGCTTTCAATCATCACGGGAACAAACACCCGCCAGGGCGACGGCCCCGCGCAGCTAACCCCTACAGTAGTTCGCGCCTGCAGAGTCTGTCCCGCAGGCAGCGCGGCAGAGAGGTCCTTCGTAGCACAGGGAGCCAGGTGCAAACGGCTGTCGAGTTGACTGACTGTGATGGTGGTCTCACCCGCACTCGCCGGAATCAGGGATTTGACGTAGGCATGCGCGGTATTGCGGATCGCCGCCAGGGAATCCTCCTGGGCGTGGGCTGACGCGGCCAACACCGCTGTGAGCACCGCAATGAGTCGGAAAGTCGTCGTTCTCTTCATAGTGGCGGATAGCTTGCAAGCATCGCGCCAACCGGGCCCGCTCAAGTTTTCGTAGACCCGGCCGTTCTCGTTTGACACAAGATACGGCGCCTCCTGCCCTGCCAGGGCGGCAAGCCTTTGCCGCTCGCGTGATTGCTCTCACGCTCTCGAGCCTGCGCGGGCCCCTTCCGGCCCTCTCCCGCACTCACGCCCCCCCGTGGCATACCTATTGCAACCGACCCATCAGGTCATTCTTTTGACGGGTCGTATACAACATGTCGTTCTCACTGGATTCATATCTCGGCGTCCACGCAGACGCACTGAAGTTACAGTCCAAACGGACGGAAGTGATCGCTGACAACCTGGCGAACGCCGATACGCCGGGTTACAAGGCGCGCGACATCGACTTCCGGGCCGCACTGGCCAACGCGGGAAGCGCGGATGCGCCAGTGAAAATGACCACGACCAACCCGGGCCACATGGCCATCGACCCGAATTCGGACGCGGGTGCCAATCTCAAATACCGCACTCCGCTGGCGCCTTCACTCGATGGCAACACGGTCGATTCGCAGCAGGAACAGGCGGCCTTCGCGGACAACACGGTCCGCTACCAGGCCACCCTCGCCTTTCTATCAGGCCGCATCAAGGGCCTCATGACCGCCATCACGGGACAGTGAGATAGCCTATGTCCTCCTTCAAGATATTCGACATCGTAGGTTCCGGCCTGAGTGCGCAATCGGTGCGCCTCAACACCGTCGCCAGCAACCTGGCCAACGCGGACAGTGTCAGCGGCGATCCGAACACCGTTTATAGAGCACGCCACCCGGTGTTCCAGGCCGTGCAGGCCGCGGTGGGTGCCAACGCCACCGCCATGGACAGGGCGAGCGGTGCCACGGTGAAGGTGAAAGGCATAGTGCAGAGCAACGCCCTGCCGACCGAGCGGTACGACCCCGGTAACCCGCTTGCCAATGAAAACGGCAACGTCTACGCCCCCAACGTCAATGTCATCGAAGAGATGACTGACATGATTTCAGCCTCGCGCGCATACCAGGACAATGTGGAGGTTCTGAACACCTCCAAGGACCTGATGCTCGCCACACTCAAGCTCGGCTCCTGAGGTAGCGAATGTCCAGCACCACTTCCGTGAACGGCACCGGCTCAAACATCCCCGCCGCGGGACTGAGCAACACGCCGGCCAACATGCAGATCAACCAGGCCGACTTCCTGCAGTTGATTACCGCGCAGATGAAGGACCAGAACCCGCTGCAGCCGTCGGATCCGACTCAGTTCGTCACCCAGCTCGAGGGTATGAGCCAGGTATCCGCAATGCAGAGCATGCAGGCCTCCATGCAGGCCTCATCCATCATGAACGGCACGACTCTGATCGGTCACTCGGTGCTGGCACCCGGCACGACGGCCAACCTGGCCTCCGGCGGCGTTATTGGCGCAGCCGTCAACGCGCCTTCGGGAACCAGCGATCTGAACGTCGCCATCCAGGACTCGTCGGGTGCGACTGTCGACACCTTCAAAGTGACGGCCGCCGACGCAGGCCTGACCTCCTTTGTGTGGAAGGGGGTCACGAGCACCGGCGCCACCGCTCCGGCGGGCACCTACAAGATCAGTGTAACCGCCAACGTGAACGGCAAGTCCACCCCGGTCGACCCGATGGTCGTCAACAAGGTGAACAGCGTGCTCGTCGACCCGACTTCCAATGCGGTGGATGTGGAGACCGACACGGGCAATACCGTGCCCCTGTCCCAGATCGTCTCCGTGATGTAACGCCACCGCCACCGATTTAATTTCCAGGAGATTTAGATGCCTTTCAACATAGCCCTGACCGGACTCAATGCCGCCAACCAGGATCTGAACGTCACGGCCAACAACCTCGCCAACGTGTCCTCCATCGGGTTCAAGAGCTCGCGAGCGCAGTTCGGCGACCTGTTTGCTTCGACCCAGCGCGGCGTCAGCCGCACGGCCGTGGGCAACGGTGTGTCGGTCTCGGAAGTGGCACAGCAGTTCACCCAGGGCAACATTGAGACGACCGGCAACAACCTGGATATGGCGATCAGTGGCAACGGCTTTTTCACACTGAGCGACGGTGGCGCCATCAGCTACACCCGCGACGGCCAGTTCGAGCTGGACCAGAACGGCAATGTCATCAACTCGCAAGGCGCGAACCTGCAGGTCTACCCGCCTCTGGCAACCGGCGGATTCAACACGGGCGGTCTGCAGAACCTGTCGCTGACGACCACCGAGAGCGCCCCGCAAGCCACGACGACCGCGAAAATCACGGCGAACCTGCCCGCTTCGGCGAAAACACCAGTCGATCCGACTTTCAGCCCGACCGATCCGAACAGCTACACCAATACCACGTCACTGACGACCTATGACTCATTGGGCGCCGCCCACACCGCGACGCTCTATTTCATCAAGGGTGCGACGGCCAATGCCTGGACGACACAGCTCTATGTCGACGGCAACGCTGTCGGCACGCAGCAGGCGCTGACCTATGACAGCGCCGGCAACCTCACGGCCCCTAACGCTGGCCTCGTCACGTTCCCGGCGTACACGCCGGCTACGGGCGCCAACCCAATGAACATGACGTTCGATTTCAGCGCCACCAAGCAATACGGCGATGCATTCAACGTCAACGCGGTGTCCCAGGACGGATTCACGACCGGCAAGCTCACGGGCGTCAGCATCGACCAGACGGGTGTCGTACAGGCGCGCTTCACCAACGGCCGGTCGGTGAACTTGGGACAGCTCGCGATAGCCAGCTTTGCCAATACGCAGGGGCTGCAGCAGCTCGGCAACCAGACCTGGGCTCAGACCAACGCTTCGGGCCAGGCCGTCATGGGCCAAGCCGGTAACTCCGGTGTCGGCACCGTCGCGTCAGGATCTCTCGAAGAGTCGAACGTCGACACCACGGGCGCCCTGGTGGACATGATCAAAGCGCAGCGCGACTTCCAGGCCAATGCGCAAATGATCCAGACCGACAACCAGATCACCCAGACCATCATCAATATCCGTCAGTAAGAGGACGTAGGAACCCGTCATGGACAAGTTGCTGTATGTGGCGATGTCGGGCGCGAAGGAAACTCTGCGCGCCCAGGCCGCCAACAACCACAACCTCGCCAATTCGAGTACCACCGGGTTCAAGGCCGATCTCAGCGCTTTTCAGAGCCGCGCCGTCACGGGCCCCGGCTACGCGTCGCGCGTCTATGCCACCGACAGCACAGTGGGTTGGGATCATGGCGTCGGCGCCATCGAGCAGACTGGCAATCCTCTCGACCTGGCCATTCACGGGGATGGCTTCATTGCCGTGCAGGATGTGACGGGCAACGAAGCCTACACGCGCGCTGGCGATCTGCACGTGGATCCCACCGGTCAGTTGCTGACAGCGACCGGCTTACCGGTGATGGGTGACAACGGACCGATCAGCGTCCCGCCGCATAGCTCAATCAGCGTCGGCGGCGACGGAACGGTCTCGATCGTGCCGCTCGGACAAACGCCCAACACCATTTCGACGGTGGCGCGGGTCAAGTTGGTCAATCCGGCGCTGGACTCGATCCAGCGCGGCAATGACGGTCTGTTCCGTGCGACCAGCGGTCAGCCGCTCGAGGCGGATGCCGCGGTCAAGGTGGATTCCGGCTCCCTGGAATCCAGTAACGTCAATCTGGCCAGTTGCATGGTCAACATGATTGAGCTCTCGCGCCATTACGACATGCAGGTCAAGGCGCTCCACACAGCGGAAGAAGACGGGCAGGCCTCGTCCAAGCTCCTGCAATCTTCCGGCGCCTGAACCTTAGAAGAAGGGTAACTCAATGGAACCAGCACTCTGGGCCGCTAAAACCGGACTCGACGCTCAACAGACACAGATGACGGTCACGGCCAACAACCTGGCCAACGTCGCCACCAACGGCTTCAAACGCAGCCGCGCGGTCTTCAACGATCTGCTGTACCAGAACGTCAACCAGGTCGGCGCTTCAACGTCGCAGACGACCTACGCTCCCACCGGCTTGCAGCTCGGAACGGGTACCCGCGTCGTGGCGACCGAGAGAAGCTACATTCAGGGTAGCCTCGACAACACCGGCAACGCGCTCGATCTCGCGATTCAAGGCCGCGGATTCTTCCAGGTGCTGCAACCGGACGGCACCCTGGCCTACACCCGCGATGGCAACTTCCAGACCAATGCGCAGGGCCAACTCGTCACCGCCGCCGGTTACCAGGTGCAGCCGGGAATCACGATTCCTACGGGTGCGCAGAGCATCACCATCGGCACCGACGGCACGGTCAGTGTGCAGCTCGCCGGCAGTTCATCGCCCACCCAGGTTGGAACGCTGCAGCTCGCCGACTTCATCAACCCGGCCGGACTGCAGACCGTCGGAGGAAACCTCCTGGTTGAGTCCGCCGCCAGCGGCACCCCGACGACCGGTAATCCCGGCCTCACCGGCATGGGCACCCTCGTCCAGGGATCGGTTGAGGCGTCCAACGTCAATGTCGTGCAAGAGATGGTGGACATGATCTCAACTCAGCGCGCGTATGAAATGAATTCCAAGGCCATCCAGACCACCGACCAGATGCTGCAGTTCACCGCCGAGAACATGTAAGCCATGCGAAAAGTCTATTTCTCATACAGTCTCGTCCTGATCGGTTTGCTGGTGCTCGCAGCGCTCGGCGGCTGCGCGATGACGCCCAAGCCGCCGAAGCCGGATGATCAGCTCAGTTGGGCGCTGCAGCCCGAGCCGCCCCCAACCAACGGCTCCATCTACCAGGTCGGCCGCGATGTGGCGTTGTTCGAGAACCCGGTGGCGCGCCATATCGGCGATACCGTCACCATCACTCTGAACGAGTCCACGGCTGCCAAGAAAAGTGCGACCACCAACACCGCAAAGTCGACCAACCAGGCCTTGCCGGGAATTTCAGTGCTGGGCAAGGCCGTCACCATCAAGGGCAATCCGATTACGAGCGCCAGCATCGATGACTCGTCCAAGTTTGCAGGCACGGGCGACAGCGCCCAGAGCAACAGTCTGACGGGATTCATCACCTGCACCGTGACACGGGTACTGCCGAACGGAAACCTGTACATCCGGGGCGAGAAGTGGATCGGCATCAACCAGGGTTCCGAGTACGTGCGACTCTCGGGTGTGATACGTCCCATCGACATTGCGCCTGACAACAGTGTCCCGTCGCTCAAGGTCGGGGCCGCGAATATCTCCTACGGTGGCAAGGGCGCCCTCGCCGACGCAAACAATCAAGGCTGGCTGTCTCGCTTCTTCAACTCACCCTGGACTCCGTTCTGATGCGCTCGTTGTATTCCACTTTGACCGCCCTCGCTCTGTTCATGGCCGTACTGGCCGGACAGAGCACACCGGCCCATGCCGAGCGCATCAAGGACATCGCCACCGTCAATGGGGTTCGCAAGAACCAGCTCGTCGGTTATGGCCTGGTCGTGGGCCTCGACGGCACCGGCGACCAGACCACCCAGGCGCCCTTCACCATCCAGAGCATTACCAACATGCTCGCGAAGTTCGGCATCACCATTCCGGCGAATGCCAACCCGCAGCTCAAGAACGTAGCCGCGGTGACTGTGACGGCCGATCTGCCGCCTTTCACCAAGCCCGGCCAGACGATCGACGTGACGGTCGCATCCATCGGTAACGCCGCCAGCTTGCGCGGCGGCAATCTGTTGATGACCCCTCTGCGGGGTGTTGACGGGCAAGTCTATGCGTTCGCTCAAGGCAACGTCCTGGTCAGCGGCTTCGGCATTCAGGGCAAGGACGGCTCCAAGATCTCACTCAACGTTCCCAGCAGCGGCCGGGTACCGAATGGTGCGAATGTGGAACGTGAAGTGCCGCTGAAGTTTGCGAGCGATCCGCATCTCATCCTGAATTTGAATACCCCGGACTTCACAACCGCCGCCCGCGTCGCCGCCAGCATCAACAAGACATTGGGTGCCGGTACTGCCGATGCCATGGACGCGGTGTCGATCCAGGTAGCGGCGCCCGTCGATGCAGACCAGCGCATTTCCTATCTCGCGACACTAGAGGCGCTGGAGGTCGATCCCGGTGATGCGCCGGCGCGCGTTATCGTCAACTCACGGACCGGCACGGTGGTTATCAGCTCGCACGTAAGAGTCACCTCTGCGGCGGTGGCCCACGGTTCGATCTCGGTGACCATCACCGAGCGGCAAGACGTCAGTCAACCCAACTCCTTTACGAACGGAACGACGGCCACGGTCACTCCCAAGAGCACTATCGATGTGCAACAGGGTGATGCGCGCATGTTCCTGTTCAAGGCCGGAGTAAACCTGGATGAGATCGTCCGCGCCGTGAACCAGGTGGGCGCGGGTCCCAGCGATCTCGTCGCGATTCTCGAGGCCTTGAAACAAGCCGGTGCGCTGCGCGCCGAGCTGATTGTGATCTGATCGAAGCGGCCCATGAGCTCGGACATTCTCAAAACGCAGGCGCCTGCTTTTACCGACATCGCCGGTCTGAGCAAGTTGAAGCGGGCGGCCGGTGCGAACGATCCGCAGGCCATCCGCACCGTTGCCGAGCAGTTCGAGGCCATGTTCACGCGCATGATGTTGAAGAGCATGCGCGATGCCGTGGGCAAGGACCCGATGTTCGGCAGCGACCAGCAGGAGATGTACCAGGGCATGGCCGACGACGAGCTGTCGGTGCAACTCGCCAAGGGCAAGGGCCTGGGACTCGCCGACATGTTGGTGCGGCAACTACAGAAAATGGGCGTCAAAGGTGCCCATGAGGCTGCAGGCGCCGACGCGAAAGCCGACTCGGCGGGCACCTCCGGTACCGCCGGCGGCTTGCCTATCGCCACGACCGGCTCCCGCGGGTACGCCATCGGCGCGACCGGTCCCCGCGCATACGCCATCGGGCCTGCTGGCTCAGCCGCGAAGGCCGCCGCTGCGTACCGCGCGACTCAACAGGCAGCGCCGACGCCGACCACCTCGGCCACTTCGGATGCTACCAAGAGCCACTTCATCCAGGACCTGTGGCCACAAGCACAGGACGCCGGCACCCTGCTTGGCGTCGATCCACGCCACCTCATCGCCCAGGCCGCCCTGGAAACCAACTGGGGACAAAGCCTTCCGCAGGATGCGTCCGGCCGCTCAAGCAACAATTTGTTCGGAATGAAGGCATCCAGCGATTGGACCGGTGGCACCGTGACCAACGGCACCCAGGAATTTGCGAACGGCGTTGCGTCCAACACGACCGCGCAGTTCAAAGCGTACGCCACGCCAACACAAAGCTTCCAGGATTATGTCGCGCTGTTGCGCAATAACCATCGCTACTCCGCGGCGCTCAATACGGGTAGCGACGTTCACGCGTTCGCGACGGCGCTACAGCGCGGCGGTTACGCGACGGATCCTGATTATGCAAACAAGATTGCCGCGGTGGCGAACACCGTCGGCAATCTCAAGTTATCGAGCACCCTGCCGATACCCGCAAATGCCGGAACGCTATAGAGGCTGACGGATGAGTGATCTATTTTCAACCAGCGTGTCCGGACTGCTCGCGTTTCAACGCGCGCTGGACGTAACGAGCAACAACATCTCCAACGTTGCGACGCCCGGCTACAGCGTCGAGAACCCCAATTTCACCGAGAGGCCCGGACAGGCCTATTCCTCGGGTTATATTGGAAGCGGCACGTCCATTGAAAGCGTGACGCGTGCCTATGACGAGTTGCTGGCCGGCCAGGTGCGCTCATCCCAGAGCAGCTACTCGAGCTTCAACACGTACGCGACCCAGGCCGCTCAGATCGACAATATGTTGAGCGACCCGAAGACCGGCCTCACCGCCAGTCTGCAGACGTTCGTGAACGCCTATCAGACGGTCGCCAACTCGCCGTCCACCACGGCGCAACGCCAGGCGCTGCTGAGCCAGGCCAACGCGCTGGCGCAGCAGATGCAGAACTACGACGCGCAGGTGCAGAGCTATGCTGCCGGCGCGGAGGGCCAGATCAACGCCGCGGTCACGCAGATCAATACCCTGACGTCGGGAATCGCGAAGCTCAATCAACAGATTGCCGCGGGACTGGCCTCGACCGGCCAGACGCCAAACCAGTTGATGGACCAACGCGACCAGATGATCGACCAGTTGAGTCAGTACATCTCGGTCAATACCGCGACCCAGGCCGACGGGTCCATGAACATTTATGTGGGCAGCGGCCAGCCCCTGGTCATCGGCGCCACCTCGCAGGCGCTCCAAGCGACTCCGAACCAGTACAACGCCGCCGAGAACCAGATTTCACTCGTCGGCGGTGGCGGCCTGACAACCGATATCACCTCCACCATCAACGGCGGTCAGTTGGGCGGGCTCCTGGCATTCCGTACTCAGGTCCTGCACCCCGCCGAGAACACCCTCGGGCAATTCAGCGTGGGGCTTGCCACACTGACCAACCAGGCGCAGGCGGCCGGCCTCGATCTGACCGGCGCCGCCGGTCAGCCCATGTTCGCGGTGGGACCGGTGATTTCCACCAGTTCCTCGGTGAACACAGGCACGGCGAGTGTCACCACGACTCGCACGAACCTGAACGCCCTGACAACTGACAATTACATCCTGCGTCAAAGTGGCGGCGCTTGGTCGCTGACCAATGAGACCACCGGTCAAACCGTGCCCATGAGCGGTCTGGGCACCGTGGCCAGCCCATTCCAGGCGGACGGTTTGTCCATAGTCGTGTCGGGAGCCGCTGCCAACAACGACAGCTTCGAGATCCGGCCCAACGCCGGAGCCTCCGCCGGCATGAAAGTCCTCCTGACGAGCCCGGCGCAGATTGCGGTAGCGTCCTCGATACAGACCACCGGGGCCCCCGCCAACACCGGCACCGGCAAGGTCAGCTCGAGTGTCGTCAGCGATCCCAGCATCTGGGTACCGGGCGCCTACAAGATTTCCTTCACGAGCGCGAATACCTATCAGGTGACCGACAGCACCAACGCGGTCGTGGGAAGCGGAACTTACACGAGCGGCACACCGATCACCTTCAACGGCGCCTCGGTTACCATCACCGGCACCCCGGCCAACGGCGATACGTTCAATGTCGGCGCCGCCGGCGCTACGAACGTAGGCGACAACAGCAATGCGTTCGCCCTGATCGACGCGCTGAATGCCAAGAAACTAAACGGCGGCACGACCTCGCTCAGCAGCGTCGCGAACAATCTGGTGAGCCAGGTTGGCGTACAGACTCAGCAGGCGCAGGCCAATGCATCCGCCCAGAAGGCCGTCAACGCCTCAGCTACGGATACCCGTAACAACCTCTCCGGTGTCAACCTGGATGAGGAAGCCGCCAAGATGGTGCAGTACCAGCAGGCCTACTCCGCCTGCGCACAGCTCATCCAGACGTCCAACACCATGTTCAACTCCCTGCTCTCTGCAATTCACGGTTAATCATGAGAATAGCCACCATCACGTTCCAGCAGAACGCCACCTCGCAGATGAATAATCTGCAGGCTGACCTCTCCAGGACGCAGAACGATCTGGCCACCGGCACGCGCCTGCACAGCGCGGCGGATGATCCGGCGGCGATGTCCCAGGTAAACACCTTGAATGTGCAGATGTCTGCCTCGCAGCAGTACGTCACGAACGGCAACTACGCGACCTCGACACTGCAGCTCGAAGAGCAGGCGATGTCCGATGCCACCAATACCCTGCAGAGCGCCCGCGATCTCGCTGTTCAGGCCAACAATCCGGCGCTGTCGCAGGCTCAGCGGTCCGACATTGCCGCCCAGCTCGCGGCCCAATTGCAGGACCTGGTCAGCATCGGCAACCGCGTGGATGGCAGCGGCAACCAGTTGTTCTCCGGAACGGCCAGCAGCACAGTGCCGTTCGCCACGAACGGAACTTCGGTTACCTACAACGGATCGAGCCAGGTCAGCCAGATCCAGGTTGGCCCTAACCAGCGGCTTTCCGCGGGCGATACGGGCGCGTCCGTGTTCATGAACATTCCGGCAGGCAACGGCACCTTCACAACGAGCGGTGCCACGGCCAACACGGGTACAGGCTCCATTGGAGTCGGTACGGTCACGAACGCCACCGCATGGGTTCCCGACACCTACACCATCGCGTTCACCAGCCCAACCGCCTACACCGTCACCAACAGCACCGGCACGGTCGTAGCGAGCAGCACCTCCTTCAAGGACGGCGATACCATCTCCTTTAATGGGGTGCAGATCCCGATGACGGGAACGCCGGCGGCGGGTGACACGTTTACGGTCGCCCAGGCGGGAACGGCCAGTGCCTTCAGCACCCTGCAGTCCCTGGTGACCACGCTCAACGACCCCACTTTGAGCAATGCGCAGATCTCGAGCAAGATCGGCGGTGCTCTGCAGCAGATCGACAATGCGATCTCCAATATGAGCAATGTGTCCGCCTCGGTGGGCGCACGTCTCAATTCGATAACTTCGTCACAAGGGGCGGCGCAGGCCCTGCAGACGAACCTGACGACCGCCGTCTCCCAGCTTTCGGACACCGACTACGCCGCGGCCATCACCAAGCTCAACACCGAAGAGATCAGTTTGCAGGCCGCGCAGTCCTCCTACGCCTCGATTTCCAAGCTCTCGCTGTTCAACTTCCTGCACTAGTGTGACGCAGTCGTGATTTTCGGCAAGGTTTTGCCGCCGGCTAAAGTTTGCCGCACCCCGGTCGATAAACCTGACAGACGACAGCGCGACGGACATGTGTCCGGCGCCTGACCGAAAACTCAGGAGTCATTGACCATGTCACTAGTTCTTAATACCAACCTTTCTTCACTCGTTGCGCAGAACAGCCTGACCTCGTCGGGCGCCAAGCTCGCTTCCTCGTTGCAGCAGTTGTCATCGGGCCTGCGGATCAACACCGCGGCCGACGACGCCGCCGGCTACGCGATCAGCCAGAGCATGACCTCGCAGATCAACGGCATCAACCAGGCTGCGCGTAACGCCAACGACGGCGTGTCGCTGGCCCAGACGGCCTCGGGCGCCTTGCAGGAAGTCGTGAACGACCTGCAGACGATGCGCGACCTCGCGGTCCAGTCTTTGAACGCCACCAACAGCGCCACTGACCGCGCCGACCTCGACGCGCAGTTCCAGCAGTTGAAGTCGGACATCGACAGCGTTGCCACGCAGACGCAGTTCAACGGCGTCAACCTGCTCGATGGCACCTTCCAGGGCGCCAGCTTCCAGGTCGGTGCAAACTCGGGTCAGACGATCACGGTTGCGTCGATCGGCAGCTCGAAGAGCAGCAATATCGGCCAGTATTACAGCAGCAAGCTCTCTGTTGCAGGCACGGTGACCACCGCTGGCGGCACTGGAATCGCCACGGTTGCCGGCACGGCCGGTACCTACAACGCCACGAACCTGGCCGGCACCGCCGACCTCGGCACCGCTGTGAACGGCGCTTCCGTCAAGCTGACTGTGTCGGTCGACGGTACCAGCTACAGCACTTCCGCGGTCTCGCTGACGGGCACGCAGGCCACTGACCTGAAGAGCCTGGCCGCGGCCATCAACCAGGCCATCAGCCCGGTTAACGGTTTGACTGCCACTGTGAACGCTGCTGGCACGGGCATCACCATCAACGGCACGGCGACTTCTGGCACTGGCCACGTTGTCAACACGACGGTTGCTAGCGCGACCGACGCTGCCGGCAATGCTGTGACGCTGACCACCGCTCAGCAGGGCACCGTCACGACGGACCTCGGTATCGACAGCTCGGATATGGTCGGCTACTACAACGCCGGCGGTACGGTCTCGACGAGCTCGACCGCCGCGTCCCTGAGCGGCTCCGACGTGAAGTCGGTCGACAACTCGAACCTGGTGCTGATCTCGATCGACAACGCTCTGCAGCAGCTCGCGACCTCCAGCGCGCAGTTGGGTGCGTATCAGAACCGGTTCCAGGCCGCGATCACGGGCTTGACCACGAACGCGACCAACCTGACGAGCGCTCGGTCACAGATTCAGGACACGGACTACGCTGCGACCACCTCGCAGTTGTCGAAGGCCCAGATATTGCAGCAGGCTTCTACGGCGATGGTGTCGCAAGCGAACACGATCCCGCAGAACATTCTGACCCTGTTACAGAAACTGCCGTAATAGATGCAAGATAGGTTACCGAGACAGAACGACCTCCAGGGCGGGCGCCGCAAAGCGCCCGCCCTGCGGTTTTTTCGGCCGCGGATCGTCTGCACTGTGACGCAGTGCCGGGTTTACCCGGGCCGCAGCGTGATTCTTCAAGTTTCGCGATGCGGCTCCGATAACTTAACCAAGACGACAATGCGACGGGATTTTGACAGTCGCAGTGCCGAAAAACTCAGGAGCCCTCGACCATGTCTCTAGTCCTCAACACGAACCTCAGCTCGCTGGTTGCCCAGAACAGCCTGACGTCGTCGGGGAGCCAACTCTCCGGTGCGTTGCAGCAGTTGTCATCGGGCCTGCGGATCAACACCGCGGCCGACGACGCCGCCGGCTATGCGATCAGCCAGAGCATGACCTCGCAGATCAACGGCATCAACCAGGCCGCGCGTAACGCCAACGACGGCGTGTCGCTGGCCCAGACGGCCTCGGGCGCCTTGCAGGAAGTCGTGAACGACCTGCAGACGATGCGCGATCTCGCGGTCCAGTCCCTGAACGCCACCAACAGCTCGATCGACCGCCAGGATCTCGACGCGCAGTTCCAGCAGTTGAAGCTGGACGTCGACAGCGTGGCAACCCAGACCCAATTCAACGGCGTCAACCTGCTCGACGGCACCTTCCAGGGCGCCAGCTTCCAGGTCGGTGCGAACTCCGGTCAGACCATCACGGTCGCTTCGATCGGCAGCTCCAAGACCTCGAACATCGGCCAGTATTATCAGAGCAAGCTGGCAGTCGCCGGCACCGTCACCACGTCGGCGGGCGCCCAGCTCGCCACAGTGGCGGGCACTGCAGGCACCTACAATGCCACGAACCTGGCCGGCACCGCCGACCTCGGTACCGCGGTCAGTGGCGCCACCGTTTCTTTGACAGTCACCGTCGATGGCACGGCCTACACCACTTCCAACATCACCCTGACGGGCAACCAGGCGACGGACCTGAGAAGCACGGCAGCGGCCATCAACCAGGCCATCAGCCCGGTTAACGGTTTGACTGCCACAGTGAACGCCGCCGGTACGGGAATCCAGATCGGTGGAACCGTGTACCCCGGCGCCGGACACGTTATTGATACGTCGGTCGCCACAGCGCACGACGCCAGCGGCACCGCCCTGACTTTGACAACAGCCCAGCAGGGCACGATCACGACGGACCTCGGTGTCGACAGCTCGGACATGGTCGGCTACTACACCGCCGGTGGCGTCACCACGACCAGCTCGACTGCCGCCACCCTGAGCGGACTCGACGTTCAGTCGGTGGACAAATCGAACCTGGTACTGATTTCGATCGACGCCGCCCTGCAGCAGCTCGCCACCGAAGCCGCGCAGTTGGGCGCGTATCAGAACCGGTTCCAGGCGGCCATCACGGGTCTGACCACGAACTCGACCAACCTGACCAGCGCCCGCTCGCAGATTCAGGACACGGACTACGCGGCGACCACGTCGAAGTTGTCCAAGGCCCAGATTCTGCAGCAGGCTTCCACGGCGATGGTGTCGCAAGCCAACACGATCCCGCAGAACATCCTCACACTGCTGCAGAAGCTGCCGTAATGCGATGATGGACTGGACAGCAATACTCGTTGACACAACCGGCGGGCGTCGCAGGACGCCCGCCGCGCGGCTTTTTGTTTAGGAGTTGAACGATGGCAGTCAGCAGCACCTCCAGTCCCGTCTCGATTGCGAACAGCAACAGCACCTCGGCGGCCGCTGGCGGCTCGGTCATCGACGTCAACACGCTGGTTTCCCAGTTGGTCGCCGCTTCGCGGGCCGGTCAGGATGCGACCATTTCCAAGCAGACCCAGGCGGTCACGACCAAGATTTCCGCGCTCGGCACCCTGAAGAGCGCCCTGTCGACCTTCCAGGACTCGCTGGCGACCATCTCGACCCCGGCGGCTTTCAACGCGGAGACGGCCACTTCCGCCAATCCCGCGGTGTTCACGGCCCAGGCGGACTCGAATGCCACCCAGGGCAGCTATTCAATCAGCGTGGGCCAGCTCGCCTCGGCCCAGCAGCTCGTGTCCAAGCCTTTCATTGCCGGCGCTTCGACCCCCATCGGCACCGGCACATTGCAGGTCTCACTGGGTGCCAACAGCTTCAACATTACCGTCGGCGCCACCAATAACACGTTGGCGGGGATCGCTTCCGCAATCAACTCGGCTGCGGGAAATCCTGGGGTGACGGCCACTGTCATCAACGGAACCGACGGCGCGCACCTCGTATTGTCCTCCGCGCAGACCGGAGCGGCGAACACGATCAAGGTAGCGGAAACCGACGGCGGCACCGCCTTGGCGGCGGTCACTTACGATCCGGCCAACACCGTCAACTACACTGAGAACTCTCAGGCCAAGGACGCGCAGTTCAATATTTCCGGCGTACCCCACACCAGCCAGAGCAATACCGTCACGGACGCCCTGAACGGGATTACTCTGACATTGACCGGCGTGAGTGCTGCAGGAACCACCGTCGGTACTCTCGCCACCAGCCAGCTTACGGTGGCCAGCGACACGCCGACGATCCTTACGAACGTCGGCGCGTTCGTGGATGCCTATAACGCGATGGTCAAGGCCATCCAGCCCCTGGGCAGCTTCGACCAGACGACCCAAACCGCGGGCCCCATGTTGGGCGACCCAACCCTCAGCGGCGTCCAGAATGACATCCGCTCAGCCTTGTACTCCGTCGTGAATACCGGGTCGACGACTTACAACACTTTGGCCAGCGTCGGGATCACTACCAACAAGGACGGCTCCCTGAGCCTGAACAAGACCAAGCTGCAGTCGGCGCTCGCCTCGGCGCCCACGGCGGTCAGCCAACTCTTCAGCGGCACGACGGGCGTCGCAGCCACCCTGAACAACCGGATCAACTCCGAGCTCGGCGCCGGCGGCTCCATCGACTCGCGCAGCAAGACGCTCATCAAGCAGGAAAACGCGCTGACGGATCAGACCAATAAGTTAAATACCCAGATGGCGGCCCTGACAGCGTCACTCACGCAACAGTATTCGCACCTGAATACCCTGCTGTCGTCCTTGCAGAGCATGTCGGCGTACCTCAGCCAGCAGTTCAACTCACTGCCGAAGGTCCAATCGAGTAATTAAGTCAAATCCGCCTCAAGTGGGCGGGGCGCGGGCCGATACAGTGTTCATCGAATCATGTGATGGAGCTGTTTGTGACCTACGCGCGGAACTCGAAGCTCGCTGCCTACCAGAGTGTCTCTGTACACGGTGGCGTGGCGAACGCCGACCCCCATGCCATGGTGCAGATGCTCATGGACGCCGCGGCCGAGCGTATGTCGATCGCCCGAGGTTGCATCGAGCGAGGCGAGCGCAAGCGCCAGGCGGCCTTGCTGCACAGTTGCGTCCTCATCATCGCGGAGCTGCGCGGCAGTCTGAACCTGACCGAGGGCGGACCGCTGGCGCAGAATCTCAGCGATCTGTACGACTACATGATTCGCCGGTTGACGTTAGCCAACTCCAAGGGTGACGCCGACGTCGTGCTGGAAGTCTCCCGGCTGCTGGATGAGATTCGCAGTGCCTGGGTGGCCATCGGCCCCGAGGTCCGGAAGTCCGCCGCTGCACCGACTGCTGCTCCCGTCAACGTGGCAGTTGGAGGCCGAGCGGCCATGGTGTAACGAGGTATGTTATGTCTGAAGTAGAGATAAGTGCAACGGGCGAATACCCGTCACTCATTTCAACAGACTTCGCCACGTCCTATCGGACGCCCAACACTGCGACTCAGCCGAGCGCGGGTGCGGGTGCTGTTGTGCAGCCTGTTAATGAGTCAGCCGCAGTGACAACGCAACCGGCGAAGCCACCGACACAGGCCGAGATCAGCGACGCGCTCGCAGCCGCGAACGCGAACCTGTCGAGCTCCGATCGGACGTTGGAATATCGGGTGGATGCGGCCACGGGCATCTCCATTGCGACCATCCGCAATTCGCAGACGGGCGTTGTCGTGCAACAGATCCCGGGTGCCAACATCATCGCGCTCGCGCGCATGCTTGCCGACTGGTCGCCGGGCAAGCACATGCTGCTCGATCTGATCGCCTAGCCCACGATCGTTTATTCTACGAAGAGCCTCGCGTTGCGGAACAGCCGCATCCAGCCGCTGTTCGCGTTTGCTTTGTCCGGCCGCCACGAATTTTGCACATAACGGACCGATCGCTCCGGGTGCGGCATGGTGATCGTGATCCTGCCGTCCGTGTTGGTCAGCGCCGCGACGCCGTACGGTGAGCCGTTCGGATTGTAAGGATACGAATCGGCCACGCTCCGATCGTTGTGCACGTAGCGGAAGCCTACGAGCCCGCTGGCCGCACACTCCATCGCCGCGGCCTCCGATGGGAACTCCGCACGGCCTTCACCATGGGCTACCGCAATCGGCAGGAACGACCCAGTCATTCCCTGCAGCAGGACAGAAGGTGAATCGAGCACCTCGACCAGTGCGAAGCGTGACTCGTATTGCTCGCTCAGGTTGGTCACAAACCGCGGCCAGTGATCGGTGCCCGGAATGAGGCTCTTGAGCGCGGCAAACATCTGGCAACCGTTGCAGATCCCCAAGGCGAAACTGTCGGACCGGGCAAAGAACGCCTGGAAGTCGTCGCGCACCTTGTCGTGAAACAAGATCGACTTGGCCCAGCCCTCGCCCGCTCCGAGTACGTCACCGTAGGAGAATCCCCCGCACGCAACGACTCCCTTGAACTCGCGCAACGAGCGGCGGCCTGACAGAAGATCCGTCATGTGAATATCGTGCGCGACGAAGCCGGCGCGCTCGAACACCGCGGCGGTCTCCACCTGGCTGTTGACTCCCTGCTCGCGCAGAATGGCCACGGCAGGCCGAACGCCCTTCGAAATATAGGGCGCCGCAACATCTGCTTCCGGATCGAAGCTCAATGAAACAGCGAGTCCGGGATCCGTTGCCGATGTCTGTGCCTCGTATTCCTGGTCGGCACTCTGGGGATCATCGCGCATTCGGCGCATCCGCCACGAGGTCTCAGACCAGGCCCGCCGCAAATCCACCCACTGCTCATCCAGAAGCGCATCTCCCACGCGCATGCGTACACGCAGCTCAGGTGTGGGGGTGCCGATATACAAAGCGCCCTTTTCCAGGCCGTGCCGGGCGAGTATGTCAACGAGGCGCTGCTCGTCATCCGCCATGACCTGCAGGACCACCCCCAGCTCTTCGCAGAACAACTGGGAGAATGCAGGTCCCCGTTCCATCGGCAATGCGATGTCGAGCCCGCAATGACCGGCGAACGCCATTTCAACGAGCGTAGCAAACAGCCCGCCATCCGAACGGTCATGGTACGCAAGCACCAGCCCTTCCCTGCGCAGCTCCGCCATCGCCGCCGTGAAATTCAACAAACGCTGCGGATCATCGAGGTCGGGCACATCCCGGCCCAGGGCGTTGTGCACCTGCGCCAGCGCCGAGGCTCCCAACCGATGGCGGCCGCCGCTCAGATCGACGAGCCACAAGGAAGTGCGCGACCCCGCCACCAGCGCCGGAGTCAACGTCTTGCGCACATCGTTGACCGGCGCAAACGCTGAAACAATCAACGACACCGGTGCGACCACACTCCGGCCGTCCCATTTTGTTTTCATGGACAGGGAGTCTTTGCCCACCGGAATGGCAATACCGAGCGCCGGACAAAGCTCCTTACCCACCGCGTGTACGGTCGCGTACAGCGCGGCGTCCTCTCCAGGCTCGCCACACGCCGCCATCCAGTTGGCCGACAGACGCACCTTCGACAGTGAATCAACATCCGCGGCCAGCAGATTGGTAATCGCCTCTGCCACGGCGAGGCGGCCGGAGGCCGGCGCATTCAACACGGCGACCGGTGTTCGCTCGCCCATCGCCATCGCTTCACCGGCGTGACCATAGTGGTCCGCGAGTGTCACCGCCACATCGCTCACGGGCACCTGCCAGGGACCCACGAGCTGATCGCGGCTGATCAGGCCACCGACGGTGCGATCACCGATGGTGATGAGGAATGTCTTGTCGGCGACCGCCGGGAAACGCAACACGCGGTAGGCCGCGTCACGTAGGTCCAACCGGCTCGTGTCGAAATTCTGGCGCTGCGGCTCTACAGACTGCACATCGCGCGTCATGCGCGGTGCCTTGCCCAACAGCACTTCAATCGGCATGTCGACCGGATCGTTGTGAAACAACGGATCGTGGACGACCAGGCGGCCGGTGTCGTCGATCTCACCCACCACCGCAAACGGGCACCGCTCGCGCTCGGCGATCCGAGTAAACAACTCCACCGAGGCGGCGTCGATGGCCAGGACGTAGCGCTCCTGTGCCTCGTTACACCATATCTCCATGGGCGACATGCCAGGTTCCGCGCTCTGCACTGCCCGCAAGTCGACCCGTGCCCCGCGATTGCTGTGCGCGACCGCCTCGGGTATTGCGTTCGACAGGCCCCCAGCACCCACATCGTGAATCAACACGATCGGGTTTTCTCCACCGAGCGACCAACACGTGTCAATCACTTCCTGGGCGCGCCGTTGAATCTCGGCGTTGCCCCGCTGGACCGAGGCGAAATCAAGATCAGCGCTGGAGGCCCCGCTGCCCACGGAGGAAGCGGCTCCGCCGCCCAACCCAATGAGCATCGCCGGCCCACCCAACACGACGATCTTCGCGCCGACAGGTACCTCGCCTTTCTCGACATCGGGACGCCGCACGTTGCCCATGCCACCCGCAATCATGATGGGCTTGTGATATCCGCGCACGCGCCCGGGATCGTCACCGTGTACGTGGTGCTCAAACGTACGGAAATAACCGCTGATGGCGGGACGCCCGAACTCATTGTTGAAGGAAGCGGCGCCGATGGGCCCTTCAATCATGATGTCGAGCGCCGAGGCAATTCGCCCGGGCTTGCCAAATTCCAACTCCCAGGGCCGTTCATAGCCTGGGATGCGCAGGTTGGAGACGGAGAAACCCGTCAGGCCCGCCTTGGGTTTGGCACCGCGGCCGGTTGCGCCTTCGTCGCGAATCTCACCCCCTGAGCCCGTCGACGCGCCCGGAAACGGCGAGATGGCGGTCGGATGATTGTGGGTCTCCACCTTCATCAGAATGTCGATAGGCTCCTCAACGCCACCGTAAACGCCGGTATGTGGGTTGGGAAAATAACGCGTGCCGCGCGTACCCTCGATGACAGCGGCATTGTCGCGGTAGGCGGAAAGCACACCGTTAGGGCTCCGAGCGTGCGTATAGCGGATCATGGCGAACAGCGACTCATCGCGTTTGCGGCCGTCGATGATCCAATCCGCGTTGAAAATCTTGTGGCGGCAATGCTCCGAGTTGGCCTGCGCAAACATCATCAACTCGACATCGGTGGGCTGGCGGCCCAGGCTCTGGAAGTTGGTGACCAGGTAGTGAATCTCGTCCTGCGACAGCGCCAGGCCCAGCTCCCGGTTCGCGGCTTCGAGTGCGTTGCGATCCACCTGAACCAGGGGTTTCGGTGCCGTATGCCCGAACAGGCGCTGCGCGTGCTCCGGGTTGAACAACACCATCTCGGTCATGCGATCGAACAACACGGGCGCGAGCGCCGCGAGCCGTTCCGGCCCGAGCGGCCGTGTATCCCGTAGACGGTATTCGATTCCGCGCTCGATTCTGCGGATCGCGGTGAGACCGCAGACGTGGGCAATATCGGTGGCCTTGCTGGACCACGGCGAGATCGTCCCTTCACGCGGAACAACCAACAACATCTCGCCTTCCGAGCCGGGTGCCGTTGCGGACGTCGGTCCGTACGTCAACAGCTTTTGCAGGATCTGTCGCTCCGCCCACTCCAGCGGACGTTCGGTGTCGACAAAATGGATGAACCGCGCATCGAGGCCTGCGACAGCCGGCTCGAGCGTGCTCAGGCGGGCAACGAGTTTTGCGATGCGGAAGTCGGATAGGGCGCGGGCGCCGGGAAGCTGCAGCATGAGTGGGTGAGTGAGCTATTTCTTGTCCGGGGGAGGTGCCGAAAACAGGGGCACCGGAAATTGCGAAACGTTGGCGGCGCCACCTTCGAGCGCCGTGATCTTGCTGACGCCCTGCTTCTTCACCTGGTCGATGCGCAGGACCGAATGCATGGGCAGGTACGTGCGTTTGACACCCTCGAATTCGCTCTTGATGCGCTCTTCGGCGGGGTCCACGACCACAGTGGCGCGCTCGCCAAAAACGATGTCTTCAACCTCGACAAAGCCGAAAAGCTCGCTGCCGTGGCTGACGCGGCGCGCATAGATCTCGTAAACCTTGCCTTGATTCACGAACATAATCCGGAAAATGTGACTGATTGCCATGGGCTGGGGTGGGGGTCGCTGTTAATTTGAAGGTGGCATTATATGTCCGCGCGGGCCTGGCCAGGATTTCCCCAGGAGGGCACGCCGTGCGGACGGAAAAGGTGGCCTTACATTGACCGCTGGTCCGGTCCGGGAAACATGACGCTTCGGTTGCGTATCGTCAGTGATCAAAGACGCTTGCTTGGGGATCGCAGCAGCATCGTATTTACCGTCGAGGGCGGCAGCATCGGCCGTTCCGCGGATAACGATTGGGTGCTGCCGGATCCGCTGCGCTACGTCTCCGCTCACCATGCTCGCGTGGAATACCGCGACGGGCAGTTTTTCCTCGAGGATTTGAGCACCAACGGCATCTTCGTCAATGATGACGAGCGTCCGCTCGGGAAAGCGAAGCCGACGGGCCACCCCCTCGAAACCGGCGACATTATTCGCATAGGCGAATACCACATCGTTGCCTCCGTCGATGCTCAGGCAGAGCAACTGTCGAAAACCGATACCGGCGCCGGGCAAGTCCCGACGAGCATTCATGGGTTGCAGACCCTGGGCCGTGCCAGCGCTCAGACCGACATTGGCGCGATGCTGAATCTCGACGACCTCCTGATCCTGGAGTCCGCGCCGACGCCGAATTTTCACCCCGTTAACGCCTACGGTCAGGCGGTTGCACAGGCTCCCGCGCCGGCCACCCGTCCACTCGCCGCACCAGGCCATGCCGCACCAGCCCATGCTGCCCCAGCCTCCATGGCTGCGGCAGCCGCACCAGCGCCTGCTGCTGCCGCTGCACCCACGACGGCAATTACCCCTGAAGAGGAAGCGATCGACCGCCGCATCGCACGGCTCGCCCGAGCGGCCGGGAGGGACCCCAAAAATGGGGCCAGTCCGGCGGCCCTGTATGACGTCCACAGCGGCCTGCAGGCCTTCTGCCGCGGAGCAGGAGTTGAGGTCGAGCGGCTGCCCCCAGACGCACAGACACGCCTGCTGCACCTGGCAGGGCAATTGTTCCGCGAAGCGCTTGTGGGTCTGAAAGACCTCGACCGGTCGCGTAACGAAACACGTAACCGATTCCGAATTGAGCTTCCCGTAGAACCCGACGACCCGCGGCCCTCGCTCTCGCGCACGGCCGTGGAAGACTTGGTTATTGAGCTGTTCTCGCACCACGAAACCCGCCGGCTGGATGCGGTGGGCTGGTTGAGAGAGACCTTCGCTGAGAACAAGTCTCACGAAATTGCGGCGGCGAAAGCGACCCGTGCCGCGTTCGTGGAATTCCTGGACAGGCTGGACCCAGCCGAGCTCGAAGCGCGTTTCGAACGCGCTGCTCGGCGCGGCAAAGCCAAGTCGGCCGACAAAGCTCAGTATTGGGAGATGTTCACAACCTTCTACCGGAATCTCATTGAGATGCCGGCAGATCATTTGCCCCACACGTATGTGGAGGCATTCGCGGCCGCGTACAAAGAGTACGTCAAAAAGCCCTTGCCATAGCCTACTTGGCGCGGCAACCGCCGCGCGGCTGTCAATTCTACCACCAATCCGGAAATTCGACGCTCACCCCGCGGAGCGAGCTAAAATGGGGCATGAGCATTCGATCGCTCACTGCCGTGTTGGCCGCCACCCTGCTCGCCGCGTGCGCGAGCTCCCACGTCATGATCGGGAAAGCGCGCCCGCCGATCTCACCTGACGAGGTGCAGATCTATACGCGCCCACCCACGGTTCCCTACGAAGAGATCGCGCGTCTCCAGACTTCGAGCCAAGGCTCCTTCTCATTTACGGCACAGGGGAAGACCGACGCAGTGATCAAGCGACTGAAGGATGAGGCTGCCAAGCTGGGCGCCAACGGTGTGCTGTTGGAAGGAATTGGCGATCAGCCCAGCGGCTCGATCGGTACCGGCGGTGGCAGCACGTCCTATTCGGGGAACGGCTCGATCGGTGGCGGCGTTGGTATCGGTGTTGGTCTGACCAAAAAGATCGGCGGAGGCGTCGCGATTTACGTTGGCAGGTGACCTCGCAGGCCGGCCACCAGATGCCACAACCCCCCTTTCGTTCATTTCGTAGTATGATGTTCGAAGAATTCCTCGCGCGGCCAGAGGGCAAGACGCTCGAATTCAAGCGCAACCTGTCTTCGTCCAGACCCGCTTTGTGTACTTTGGTCGCGTTCGCAAATTCAGCCGGCGGACGGCTCGTCATCGGTGTCGAGGACGGCAGCAAGAACGTTGTTGGGATTGAGCACCCTCTGGATCTGGAAAGGCACATCGCCAACTTGATCGCCGATTCGATCCAACCTTCCCTCCTGCCAGAGATCGAAATCGTCCCTTGGCCGATGAACGCCTGCAGCCTATCCCGGGTCCGGGGACAGGGTGTCTCGGCGTACGAGGCCCCACCGGTTGTCGGTATCTAGGCGATCCTCGCCAGCGCGACTTCGTCAAGAATGGCTGGAATATGACGGGAGACGTCTATCGTCGAGACGAGCAAGGCAGGAGCACGTCAAGCGAACCCTCGCACCGTACAAGTACCCACGTGCAATTGAGTTCCTGGCCGAGCTCCCAAAGACCGCGACGGGCAAAATGCAACGAAGCGCACTACGTGCATCGCTCTCGCCGTAGGGTGCTCACTCCTTCCGATAGTACGAATAGACGGGCTTTCCCGGGAAGACGTTCTTGACGACCGTGCCCTGCTGCACCACAAGTTGGCCGTTCACGAGAACATACAGGATGCCTTTCGAATACTGCTTGGCATCCAGGTAGCGGGCGCGCTCCGTGACCTGATTCGGATCGAACAGAATGACGTCTGCATCAGCATCCACCTGTAGCCGTCCCTTTTTCTTCATGGCGGGAACAAATCCTTCCAACCGCCGGGCAGGCATCAGGGACATTTTGCGAATGGCATCTGACAAGCTCAGCGCCCCCGTCTCACGGACGTAGTGGCCGAGGACCCGCGCAAAGGTCCCGGCAGATCGCGGATGACTATAGCGATCCTCGATGTCTCCAGCATCGCTGGCCACGAGGACCAGTGGGTCCTGCAACCCCTTGGTGATCGTCTCCTCGGAGTTCATGTGCATGAGTACCCCATCCGGCCCATTTCCGGAGCGCAGCGCTGCGAACTCCTGCGTCGTCAGCCGCCTCCCGGTCACTGTTGATTGCAGATCGCCGACCGAAACACCCCAGCGCTGCTCCCAACCCGGGTCGAAAATGACGCTCCTGATCACATCACTGGAAGCATCCCAGGGATACATCTCCGTGGACACATCGACCCCATGCGACCGGGCGTCGTGAAACAACCCAAGCATCTGCAAGGTGCTGGACATGGCCATACTGTTGATATGGACGATGTGCACGCAGCTCCCAGTGATTGCGGCATTGGCAATCTGCTCCTGCACAGCCTCCAACGTGCTGCCAGGCTCAACCAGGCTGCCGTAGCGGATGTGCGTGAACACGCACATGTGTCTTTCCGCTGCCAAGCGGGTTAGATCCAGCATCTCCTGGCGGGTGATTCCAGGTGCATACTGAGTGCCGCTGCCGATGCCGAGTGCACCGTCCTCGAGGCCCGCTTCCAACATTGGCAGGAAGCGCGGATAGCCTTCGGCCGGAATCGCCTGGTGTATCAACTGCTCGAGCTGAGGGTCCGAGTCGATATCATCAGAGGTCTCGCCCGGGATCCGCGGGTCATCCACCGTGCCACCCTTTTGCAAGGACAACCTGACGCGGTCATGATTCACGCTCGCGCCGTAGTTGATCAACTCGTGACCGGCTTTGCGCTCATACCATGGCTTGACGGGAAAAACCCCGATCTCCAGCTCCAGCCGTGTCGTGACCCCATCCATGGCTTCGTAGGTCGCGGTCTCGTAGCCATAGGCGTGGGAGTGCAAATCGATGAACCCCGGCGCGGCAACGAGACCACCGGCCTTGATTGTCTTCTTCCCGGACAGCGTTTCGGGCGATATCGCTGCGATGCGTGCACCGGATATGCCGATGTTACGCACGGCATCGAGGCCGCTCTCAGGATCAATCACCCGAGCCTCGAAGATGACGATATCGTAAACAGGACCGCTCGTACGCCCCGCGGCGACCGCCGGTAGCGAATGGAGCAAGGACAGCGCCGCCCCGGCTACAACATTTCGGACCCATCGTTCTGAGCTCATCAAGGAGTCTCCTTCCGATAAAGCGGCACTCCGGTCAACACGAGCCGTAGCGCCCGTCCGTCCACGATTGGGTCGAACCGCGCGCGCTCCGGGCTGTAGTCCGGATTTCCCGCCCTGAACACTCCGGCACCGAGCGGTTCCAGAGGCTCGGCCTCGGCCCACTCGCCCAGCCCTCTCAACATCATCAACCGGCCATCGCGAACAAACACGCGCATAACGGGCCCCTCCGGGCCGTCGTTTTGATAGTGCCCTACGTAAGCGGCATATTCCGCCGGCATGGCAGAGCGAGCCTCGTGCGGCAGATCCTTCCTGACATACCAGCGTGACCCGTGCGAGACTTCAACCACTTCGGAGTCTTTGCCTCCAGAGCGGCTGAAATAGTAGGCGAAACCATCAGAGTCCGCCGACGATGTCCGGAAGGTGTCCGTTGCCATCCACTGGAGGGGCAGGCTTCCGTGGTCTCCCGCGACTGCCAGCCCGTCGCCACTCTCAACAAATTTGACCACCGCATCGGATTGAAGGGCGCCGTCGCTGCCCACGAGCTGATAGGTGCCCGCGTACACTCGAGGCCGCGCACGCTTCGCATGCTGCGTGGGTGCCGGCGGCGCAGGAAGCGCCTGGCCCCGATAGGCAGCCACCAGGGACTTCTCGATCCACTCCCGCAGCGGCGTATCGATGCCCCCGTTACTCAGGAAGACCAGGCCGAATCCATCTCCCATATGCGCTTCGACCCAGCTCGAGAAGCCGGCGATGCCGCCCGAGTGACTGATCACGGTGTCGCCGTTTTCCTGACGGACGAACAGTCCGTAGGCATAGTCCTCCAGGACCGGTCGGGTCAGCGTGGCGAAGGCCTTTTCCGGCAACACGAGGCCCTTCGGGCCGGAGCCGCGATTCAGAATGAAACGCAGATACGCGCACATGTCCGCCGCGTTTGACACAATACTGCCATCGCCCGCCGTGTATTCGAACCAGGGTGCCTCAACGTACGAACCGTCAGAAGGCCAGGTTGTATAGCTGACAACCATATGGGTCCGCTGCGCGTCGTCAATGACCGCGGAAGTTGCAGTCATTCCCAAACGGTCGAGCACCCGCCTCCGGATGATTGCGTGGTAAGGAATGCCCTCAATGTTCTCCAATACATAGCCAAGGAGCTGGTAGCCCGTGTTGGAATACCACCAATGCGCGCCCGGCGCATAGCTCGGCTCGAAGCCCTGCAACGCCACCATGGCATAGCGCGAGGACGCCGCATCCTCCAGATAGTTCGGCAGCCCTGCCGTATGGGTCATCAGGTGATGTCCGGTGATGTTTGCCAGGCGCGGATTCGCTTTGAGCGCGGGCAGGTAGCGTGTAATCGGCGCCCGTGGATCGAAACGGCCCTCCTCGGCCAACTGCATCAAAGCAATTGACGTGAAGGCCTTCGAAATCGATCCGATCGCAAGTCGTGACTCAGACGTGAGGGGCGTATGGGCCTTGAGATCGGCAAACCCATGGACGAGCACCTTACGTAACTGATGGCGATCCGTAACCCCCACCACCAGCCCTGGCATCGAGGACGTCGCGAGCGCCTCGTCAATCGCCGCATAGGCTCGCGAAAGCCGTGCATCGATGTCGGCCTGTGTTGGATTGGCGCAGGCCGGCTCGGCTCCCGTCAGCAAACTACCCATGAGCGCCGCGGCAAGCACTAGTACTGGCAACCGCCTGGCCATCTCAGAAGTCATGCCGCAGGGTGATAGCCCAATTGACCGGTTCACCCACTGCATTGCCATAGAACAACGTCCCATAGTTGTTGATGAAGTAATGGCGGTCGAGCAAGTTGTGCGCGTTGAGCTGCACGCTCGTACTGCCGAAGCTATAACCGGCGGTCGCATCCAGGACCAGATATCCGGCAATGTCCCGAGTGGAACCGTCATAAGCTGTCTTTTCCGGCCCTACATAACGGGCACCCGCGCCGAAGGACAGACCGTGCAGGAGGCCGTCTTCGAGGGTATAGGTTGAGAATAAACTGGCGGTCTGTTTCGGCAGGAATATTTCGGTCCGGCCCACGTTGATTGGATCGGAGTCCTTGGACACTTTCGGATCCAGGTAGGCGTACCCCACATTCAACTGCCATTGGCGCGACAGTCGCCCAATGCCCTCGAGCTCGATTCCCTTGTGCTTCAACTCCCCGACCGCCCGATAGCGGTCGAGTCCATCGATCTGCGTATCGAATTGCCCCTGATTCTTCTGGGTGATCTGGAACACCGCCGTCGTCAACAGCAACCGCCCGTCGGGGGAGCGATACTTCACGCCAACTTCGTACTGCTCTCCGAGGATGGGCGGCAGCACGTGATTGTTGACATTGGTCCAGGTCTGAGGATTGAAGGATTGGCTGAAGCTCACATAGGCATTCGTACCGTGCGCCATCTCATAAGTGAGACCGCCGCGGTAGCTGATCTGGCTACCTGAGCTGAAGTCCTGGTAATCGCCATTTTCGACCTGCGTGATGCGCGGCTTCGCATAGGAGGCGCCGCCGAGCAGCAGGAGGTGATCGGTGACCTGGATCACCGACTGGATCGAGAGTGTGAGCGTTCGCAGGTCGAGGTCTGTGAACGTCTTCGGGCCGGTCGGCACCGCCGAGTTGAATGCCTTTTCGACACCCGCCTGACCGGCGCTGACATTCACCGATCCGACGTATGGATTGTCCGGATCGGGCCCCGCGTACGGTCCACTGAAGATGGCCTGACCGCCGGCCGCGTCCGACACGCCGTCCTGGTACATCGCCGCCGCGGAGACAAAGCTGTTCGCCAGCCCCAGCTCATCAAAATGATAGACGCCCGCAACACCGATTCCGTAGTCCTTCTCCGTCAACCCGCCGGTGAAGTCCTGGATTGCCAGCCCGATGTTGCCTTCGGGGTCCAGTCCGAAGGAGTACGGTGCTATGCCATTGGTCTTGACCAGGCGGTAGTTACCCTTGATGCTCAGATCGAGCATGCTGTTGGCGTGCCAAGTCAAATCGCCTTCCGCATGGTACACGTTGGTCCGCACCTCCATCTCCTTGGAGCCGATCAGGAACGATCGCGGCAGCGGAGCGGGCGACCCATCCTCCAGCGTCGGCACTCCATCGAACGAGGTCCGCACGTGCAGCTCGTATCCTCCATGCAAATACGCCGACAGCGAGTCGATTCCAGACCAGTTGATGCCACCGTACACCACGGTATTCGCATGGCTGACGTCGGTCATGAAACTGTCGCCCTGATCGCGGACAACGACGCCGATGCCACGCAGGGTCTTGGCGGGATCGAGCGCGCCGGCGATCTGACCTTCAACACGGTAGGTATTCCAGGAGCCGCCCTGAACCGAGACATAGCTGGGAGTCGTCCGGGTGGCGCTCTTGGTCACGAAGTTGACCAACCCACCCGCGCTCGAGACGCCATAAATGACAGAGGAAGGCCCTTTGACGACTTCCAACCTGTCGATGATTGCGTAGTCCGGCTCGTAACTGGTGCCGGACAGCGTCCCAACATTCAGCCCGTCGATGGATTGGAGGGACGAAAAGCCTCGTAGCTTGATGATTGTGCCGAAGCCTTCCTGGTTGCCCGCATTGAGTGCGCCCGGCGTGTATTCCGCTATATCACCCAGCGTCTTCAGGTCCGCGGCCTTGATGAAGTCCTCGCTGACCAGACTGATCGATTGCGGCACCTTCTCGATCGGCAATGGCAAATTCGTCGCGCCGCTGGTGTCCACGCTCAAGAATTCATAGTGACCGCTGACGACGACCTCCTCCAGGTCGCCTCCCCTGGAGGAGGCGTTCGCGGCCTGACCGGCCGGATCCCCTACATCCGCGGCGATCGCCTGCTGGATCGCGGCAGCAGAGGCAAGAACGAGAGCCATCCGCCGGCTCACACCAACGTGTCCGGTCTTCAATGCGAAGGTGAGCATGAGACCCCCATTGATCTCTTATTGAAGCTGTGATGCGGGGCGATGATGTCACCATCTTTGCGTATATGCAAATTCTGTTGCCAACTTATTTCCGTATATGCAAGGATGCCGCCGTGAAAGCACAACTACTCGATCTACCCCGTCCCTACCTGGTGTTCCTCGGTGAGGACGGCGACCTGCCCTTTGCCAAGACCGCATTCGGACTGCGCGACTGGGCGCCCGGTCTGTGCCTGGGAGAGTTGGTCTGCCCTGGCGCAAAGCTCAGTATCGGACTGCGACCGCTGAAGCCTCGCGACGCGCACGCACTGGGCGCACGCTCGGTGGTCATCGGGGTCGCCAACATTGGCGGCTTGCTGAAAGAAACTTGGATTCAGCCCCTACTCGAGTGTCTCGAAGCGGGCCTGGACATCATCAGCGGTATGCACGGCAGGCTCGACAGCACCACCGTGCTCAAAACCGCCGCTCAGCGCCACGGCCGGCGTCTCATTGACGTTCGCACGCCACCTCCCAACATCCCAATTGCGACCGGCCGCAAGCGGTCCGGCAAGCGGCTGCTGACCGTGGGCACCGATTGCGCTTTGGGCAAGAAGTACACCGCGCTGTGCCTGGAGAGGGAGTTCCGCAAACGAGGCGTGGACGCTGACTTCCGCGCCACCGGCCAAACCGGCATTCTCATTGCCGGCTCCGGAATTCCGATCGACGCGGTCGTCGCGGATTTCGTGGCCGGAGCCGCAGAGATTCTCAGCCCGGACGCGGCGGAGTCTCACTGGGACGTAGTGGAAGGCCAGGGATCGATATTCCATCCCGCCTACGCGGGCGTCACACTCGGGCTGCTGCACGGCACTCAGCCCGATGTCATCGTGTTGTGTCACCAGGCGGGCCGGGAACGAATCATGGGACTGGAGGAATTCCGGACACCGGATATCGCTGAAGCGATCGAGCTGACTTTGTCACTCGCACGGCGCACCAACCCCAAGGTGCATTGCGCCGGAGTCAGCCTCAACACCTCTCATCTCAGTGCGGCGGCAGCACGCACGGTGTTGGCTGAGCACAGCACTGTATTGCAACTCCCCGTGGCCGATCCGATGCGAGGAGGAGACGAGCTCGCGCGGCTCGTCGAGGCTTGCCTGGCCTATTGAGCGAAACGCCGAATCCGCCGCTTCCCCGCGGCTTGCGGCACGGTACAGATCGACAGTGCGTGGCATGGCGCCTCACTTCGCGACTGCCAACGCGTCCGCGCGCGCGAAGCGATTTGCGTTTCCGCAAAAGCAACGTGTGCTAACGGTTCTGGGCATGTAAATGACACTGAGCTAAACTTGGCGGGACCCGGGCAGGCAAACAACAAATATGTAAACAGGGAGAGGTTGATGACTGGGGCCAAATCACTGCGTATCGCTGCAATACTGGGGTTTTCCATCCTGTGTGCAATGCCCGCCGGCGCGGCAAAGCCAACAGGGCCGAAGGTTGGCGACGCTCCACCGGTGGATGAGTTGGGAAAGGATGCCTCCGGCAATCGGATCCACCTGAGCGACTATCGCGGGAAGATTGTCATCATCTCGTTCTGGGCTTCCTGGTGCGGTCCGTGCCGCAAGGAGCTGCCGGTCCTCGCAGCGATCCAGAAATCAGGGACGCGTGACAAGATTGCCGTATTCGCCGTCAATTGGCGGGAGAGTCGGGACAGGTTCTTCCAAATCAAGCGCGCCTTGAAAACGGAAGACCTCACGCTGGTGAGCGACGAGAGCGGCCGTTACGGCGCGAAGTATGCGGTGGACGGTATACCGCACATGATAATCATTGGGCGCGATGGTCGGATCGCGGCCGTGCATGTTGGATACGGCGAGAGCGAGATTCCCGATCTCGTGAACGAAATCAATGCGCTTTGGAACAAACCTACTGACTCGGAGTCGAGTGGCGGTTCATTACTGTAGGTGCTGAGCTTTCAGATCAATGCGGTTACGCACAGATGCCATGTAAGCATCCATCAGCGCGTGCTCTTCGCGATGTGGAAGGTCTATGGAATCGATCGTATCGCCAATATCCAGCACCTGTTCGCGCGCATCGAACAAAGGCCACTTCGGAACCCCCTCGCCGTTGGGATCACCTGTCTTGGCGAAGTTGGTCCAATACGTCTGAATGTCGTGAACGAGGCGGACATCCCGAGAGGCGCGCACGGGATTTTCATGGAGATAGAAGAAAAGGTTGGGTAGAAACCCGAAAACGTAGGCAAGCTCCGCGCCGTGGGAAGCGCCGACTCGGGGATAGGGTCCGAAGGGCGGCACATGCGAGAATATATACAAGAAAGTCTTGCGTCCGCCGGCGTCTCTATGCAGGCGGGCCCATGTCACTTCCTGCCAGCCGAAGGCTTCCTCTGTCTTGAACCGCACCCACGAATGCTTCGCCTCCTCATCGGTCGAGGCCGGATACAGGGCAAGCATTCGATTCGAGTAGTCGCCGTACCTCTTGTGGATGTATGCCGTGAAGGCTTGCGCGTTAAGTGGCACACCGGCGAGTGCCCCATCATCCGCGGTATAACCCAGCAGCAGTTCGACTGGCGCCTGCTGGCCATCCCGATAGAGTTGCGTAGTGTCCTTGGGACTCACGTAGCCATCAACGTTGAGACCGGTGCCGGGAGGTCTCGGTGCTGCAATGATCTTGGCCGCCGACATCTGACGCAGCGCGGCGATCGATGTTGCATTCAATTGAGCGGCAAATGCGATGCCCGATTGTTCCGCTGTGGGAAGGGAGGGCGGGCCATCCGAGGTATCGACAGGTCCGAAGTCGCCGCCACTCTCCGCAATCACGCGGTGAAATAGACCCTTGGCGAGCGGCGAGACCATCAGCTTGGAAAGGTTGTACGCGCCGGCTGATTGTCCAAACAGGGTGACGTTGCCGGGATCGCCGCCGAAAGCAGCAATATTGCCCTGGACCCAGCGCAACAGAGCGATCTGATCCAGCAGCAGATAGTTGCCTGAGACCTTGTGCTCCGACTCATTCGACAACTGCGGATGAGCCAGCATGCCGAGCTCGCCCAGCCGGCTGTTGAATGTCAACACGAGCACACCCTTTTGCGCCAGTTGGCCCCCACCGTAGAGCTGTGCCGATCCCGAGCCGTTAGTGTTATTGCCGCCGTACAGCCAGATCATTACCGGTAGCTTCGCGGTCGTCGAATGGTCCGGCTCCCAGATGTTCAAATAGAGGCAGTCTTCGTTCGTGGGCTCTACGGCCATCCCCGGCACACTCGCCCCGATTTGCGGGCACGCCGGTTTGAAAACTTGCGTCTTCAGAATTCCTTGCCAATCGTCGACCGGATGCGGCGCTTGCCAGCGCAATTGACCCACGGGTGGTGCCGCGAACGGAATACCGCGATAGACCGTAAGGCCGTTTTCACGTGTGCCTTGTATCAGGCCATTGGCGACGCGGATCGGCTCGGCGAGTTGGGACGGCGATGAGCGAAGGAGGAACGCGGCCGTCGCGAGGACCAAAACCAATACGAGAATGCCGGCACTGACGTAGCGTCGCACGCGCCTTTCCATGTGCTGATCTTAACTATTTGAAAAATAAGTAAAATAGCTGGCGGAAAGGGTGGGATTGCTGCCCATCGTGGTCGCAGGCCCTTCGCACCCGGCAGGAGGGTGGTAGATTTCGCATAATCTGGCGGAGAGGGTGGGATTCGAACCCACGTGCCGGAATTACCCGACCATCCGATTTCGAGTCGGCGCCGTTATGACCACTTCGGTACCTCTCCAGATCCCGTTTCTGGGGTTCCGATCCGGGACCCCCATTTCGGGGGCTGGTATCCTAGCAAAACGTGGTTCGACCAGGGGGTCAGAGTTGAGAGCAATTGGTGTAGCAGCAGGGACACTTGCCATCGCCCTAGCCGGCCTCCAGGCGGGTTGCACGCCCGCGCCGTCCACGCTCGACCAGATCCGGGCGCGGAATCAAATCAGGGTGGTGACCCTGAATACTCCCACTTGCTTCTATTTCGGCGCGCACGGTACCGAAGGCTTCGAGTACCAGCTCGCCCGGCAGTTCGCCGCGGAGCTGGGGGTGAAACTCGTGATGTACCCCGTCGCCACCGAGCGTGCCATGCAGGCGGAGCTTGCGGCGGGACGCGCCGACATTGCCGCCGCGCAGGTGACCTCTAATAAGGAGTGGCGCGGTGTCGGCGAGGCGTCAACGCCCTACGGACATAATCCGCAGTTGGTCGTTTACGGCAAGAACAAGGTTCGACCTCGCGGGACCATGCAGCTCGAATCGGCGAAGCTCGCCGTCCGCGCGGGCAGCCCACAGGAGCAGACGCTGGAGAAGCTCAAACGGACCGTCGCGCCGACCCTGCAGTGGGTCCAAACGGCGCCGCTCAACGCTGACCCGCTAGCAGACGTCGATTCTGGCCAGGCGGACTACGCGCTAATCGACGACCGTGAATTCTCGTTCGCGCACCATCTTTACCCGAACGTACTTCTGGGCTTCACGCTCCCCGAAGAGCGGCCGGTGCAGTGGATAGTCCGGCGCGGCGCTCACGATCTGCTGGAGGCAACCAACCGGTTCATTCACAACGCTGCCATTTCGGGGCGCCTGGCGAAACTGGCGCTCGACCAAACCGGCGACGCGCGACCGTTCCAGTACGAAGAGTCACGCGAATTTCAGGCCCACTTGACCGAGCGATTGCCGAAGTATCAGCCGCTGTTCGAAGCCGCATCCGCAACAACGGGCATCGATTGGCGTTTGTTGGCGGCAATCGGGTATCAAGAATCGAAGTGGAATCCACTCGCCGCCTCGAGCGACGGTGCCGGCGGAATCATGATGCTGACGTCCGATACGGCGGAAGCCATGGGCATCGCTGACCGTTCGAATCCGGCCCAGAGCATTTCTGCCGGCGCACGCTACTTCGCTTCGGTGCATGACAAGATCCCGGAGCGCATCCCGGAGCCCGATCGGACTTGGTTTGCCGTCGCCGCGTATAACGTAGGCTTCGGGCACCTCGAGGATGCGCGGATTCTTGCGCAGACACGCGGCAAGAACCCCGACTCGTGGGAAGAGGTGCGAGATCAATTGCCCCTGCTCGGCGAGGAACGTTGGTATTCGTTGGTGAAGCGTGGCTACGCGCGCGGCTGGGAGCCGGTTCAGTTTGTCGATCGCGTGCAGCGCTATCTGACACTGCTCGAGTGGCAACCGGGCGACGGAGTGGCGGCAGTTCACCCATTGCCGTCGCCACTGATCGGAGACGTGCCCGGCGCGTAGTTTGACGGCAAGCCCGACGCGGCGGCTGCCCTACTCTTTTCCCCCGCGTTTACGCACAAAAAACTCCTTCAGTTGGCGGCCACACTCATCTGCTAACACGCCGCCAAACACATCTACCCGATGATTCAGGCCAGGCAGTTTGAATACATCCACAATGCTTCCGGCAGCCCCTGCCCGCGGATCCCACGCACCAAACACCAGGCGCCGCACCCGTGCGTGCACTATCGCCGCAGCACACATCGTGCAGGGTTCCAATGTCACATACAGAGTTGTATCGGTCAGCCGATAGCTGCCCAACAGCTTCCCGCCGGCGCGCAGCGCCTCGATCTCTGCGTGGGCCGTGGGATCATGCGAAGCAATCGGCCGGTTGGCACCTTCAGCGATGATCTCGTTTCCGCGCATGAGCACCGCCCCAACAGGGACCTCGCCACTGTCAGCCGCGCGCGCTGCCAATACCAGCGCGCGTTGCATGAAGTCGATGTCAGTCACGCGCTGTCATCTCGATCACGAGCTCGGAATGCACACAGCGAGGTTCAAACCTCGAAAGCCATTCGCGGGCGCGGGGCGCCACGTGGGCGGCCTCATAGTCTTCGCCCGCGAACTGCTTGATGGCCTCAATCGACTCAAACCGGGTCAGGGTGGTGAACTCCACCTCGCTGCCCACTGAACGCCGCAGCACCGTCGCCCCCTTGAACCCGGGAATCGAATACGCCGCGGGGAGGAATTCCGAACGCAAAAACTCTTCGTAAAGATCAGCCGCAGCGGTGCTCGCTGTCCAGCCACGCCACATCCGGGTGATCATCCGCCTGTCCCCGCTGCCAGAGTGAGACAGACAGTATAAGCGCTACTGGCGGCAAAACCCTCACGCCGCTTCCGCCGGGCGGTGCAGCGCCATCGCCGCCATCACCATCGCTATTCCGGTCATCTCCCGAGGCGTCGGAACCTGTCCGAGCACAATGGCGGCAATGATGGTGGCGCTCGCCGGGAGTATCGTCAGCATGAGCGCAAAGCTGGCGCGCGGCAAACGCGCCATCGCAAGTTGATCGCAGACATAAGGGATCACCGATGAGCAGATCCCAACACCGACTCCCGCAAGCACCAGCATTGGATGGGTGAACGCCCGCATCGCCTGCACGATCCCGACGGGAAATACAGCAACCAGGGCGATCGCCATGGCCGCTCCCAGGCGCTCGATGCCGTTGCCGGTCCGCGCGATACGGTGTCCCAGCATCACATACAACACAAACAGTGCGCCGTTTGCGAATGCCCAGGCCAGGCCGGCCAGATCGCTGGACCAGCGGATGCGAATCAACACAAACACGCCTGCAACGGCGATACTGAGTGCCACCCGGTTGCGCTGCGTGCGCAGTCCATAGAATGCCAACCCAATGACACCCACAAACTCTATCGCAGCGACCAGGCTGAGCGGCAGCCGCGCGATGGCGAGATAGAACGAACAGTTCATCAACGCGAGCGTGGCCCCCATGCCCAGCAACAACCAACGCTCTGTGCGGTCGGCGGCAACAAACACCCGCCACGGGCGTGCGATCGGTGCAAACACCAATGCGGCGGCGGCGATCCTGAACCACGCGACTCCCAGAACGCCCACGGCGGGGAACAAAAGGACGGCAAATGCCGGTCCAAGGTAATGAAACACGGCGCTGACCAGGAACCAGGCCTGAGGCGGCACCGCGACCACGGGCGACATCGCTGCACTTCGATTCATGGCCGCCATTTTCCAGCCACCGGGCACCCATCACCATGCTGGAAGTGCGCGAATCGACCCAGTGTGCCTATATTATGAAGGCCCCATACGCCTTTCGCCTTCCATGTAAGGAGGTGCCCTCAGATGAAGAGAGTGCGGTACGTTGACGGTACTTTGGACGCGCTGGATCGGAAGATCCTGACCGCTCTGGCCGAAGACGCCAGAACCCCGATGCGCGAGCTTGCGCAGAAAATTGGGTTGTCGGCGCCCAGTACGACTGAACGGGTGCGGCGGCTCGAAGCAGCCGGCGTCATCGAGGGCTATACCGTCCGCGTCAACCCGGAGTCAATCGGCCTGCCGCTGGCCGCCATTCTGCGCATCCGCCCGATGCCCGGAGAGCTGAACCGGGTGGCTGAGCTACTGGCGGCGATTCCCGAAATCAGCTCTTGCGACCGCGTCACCGGGGATGACTGTTTCATTGCAAAGGCGCAGGTTCCGGGTATGCAGCAGCTCGAGGCTCTCATCGACGGCCTGCTGCCGTACGCGTCAACCAACACCTGCATTGTTGTATCGACACTGGTTGCGGCGCGGCTTCCGGCCAACAGCGCCTGAAGCCGCGATGCGCCTGGCCGGCCGCGCCTGGCCGGCCACCTCTATTTGCGCAGGAAGTCCGTAATCGACTTCACCGTGGCCTGAGGGTTTTCCTCCATAATCCAATGCCCGGAATTGGGCACGCTTCCCCCTGACACGTTGCTCGCCACAACATTCAGAACATCCGCCTGCGCCTTGCCGAACGACTTCTCTGCCCCGATAGCCAACACGGGCATCTTCAGCTTGCCGCCCTTGGCCAGCAGCTCCTGGTCGTCCTTAGCGTCCTGGTTGAACGCTGCAAACTGCTCGAATGCATCGTGCATGGCATGCGGGCGTGCATACAGCGCGGCGTAGTGTTGACGAGTCGCCTCATCAATGGCCTTCGGATCGGCCGACAGCTCATTCCAGAAGCGATCGAGATAGATCCGCTCACGTCCCTGTACCAACCGCTCCATGTCGGGGCCGCGGAAATTGAAATGCCACAGCAGCGGGCTGCGCACGATGTTGTCCCAATCCCCGATCCCGGGTATAGGCGCATCGATTGCCACCCACCTCGTGATCCGCGCGGGGTATTGCGCGGCGAGCGAGTAGCCAACCATGTTGCCGATATCGTGAGTAACCAGATCCGCCTTCTGGACTTTGAGTGCGTCCATCACCCCAGCGATGTCAACGGCCTGGTTCTTCTTGGTGTACCCCGTATCCGGATGCTCCGACAGACCCATTCCCCGCAGATCGGGCACAATCACCGTGTGGTCCGCGGCCATCACGGTCGCTAAAGCTCCCCACATGTCGCCCGTATCGGCAAATCCATGGAGCATCACCACTGCGGGCCCCTTCCCGCCCACGCGCACATAGAGCCGGGTGCCGTTTGTTTGCACCATTTGCGTATGGAAACCCGCCGGGAAGGGCGTCACAGCCGCCGGCGCCGGTGCTGAAACCAGGGCTGCCAACAGCACAGCCGCGAAATATCTGAGCATGAATCCTCCCAAACCTAATCACCCAACAGATGTAACACAACCTCGCGTTCATGCGGGCGTGCGCGGTGTTCGAAGAGATATATCCCCTGCCACGTCCCCAGCGCGAGTTGACCGTCAACAACGGGAATCGAAAGCTGCACACCTGTCAACGCCGTACGCAAATGTGCGGGCATGTCGTCCGGCCCCTCGTCATCGTGCTCATACCTGGCCGGATCCTCCGGTGCAATAGCTGCAAAGAATGTCTCCAGGTCCGAACGGACCTCGCGCGCCGCGTTTTCCTGTATCAGAAGCGAAGCCGACGTGTGTCGACAAAACAAAGTGAGCAGACCCGTGGCTACCTTCTGAGCATCCACCCACACACGTACCTCCGCGGTTATTTCCAGGAGCCCGCGGCGGCGCGTTTGCACTCGTAACGTCTTGGTAACATTGAGCATAGGGCCACCATACAGCATCCCCCATTCATTCTCACTGGTTGGACGACGGCCGCGCTTCACTGGCAAGGTCTACCTCATGCATCGTCCACCCAAGACCTCGAAGCTGGCTGACTGGCGCATCGGCTATGCGATGGTCATCGGCTGCCGTACCTGCAAGCACGCACGCCTTACCGAGCCACAGTCTCTTGCCAAGCTTCTGGGCTGGGACGTTCCACTGATTGTCGTCACCTCCCGCCTGCGCTGCTCCAATTGTTATGCCAAGGACTGTGAAATCCAGGTAGATCGCCTGCTGCCGCAATGAGGCGTTCCCAAGAGAGTTCTTTAGGGGACTGGCCACGCCCGAGGCTTGCTAGCCACAGGGCTCCGGCGGCAACATCGCATGATTTCATTCAGCGGGAGATGCCGATGTGCAATAACGATTCCATCAACGATATCATCGAGTATGGCCGGCGCGCGGGCTTGTCCCGGCGCGAATTCGGCGCTCTGACGTTGGGTGCAGGCCTGATGTCCGCGCTGCCGGCCTCCGCTGCCGCCGTCGAGACAACAGAATCGGAAGTCACAATAAAGACACCGGACGGCACCTGCGACGCGTATTTCGTGCATCCCGCCAAAGGCGCGCATCCCGGCGTCCTCATCTGGCCCGACATTTTCGGCCTGCGCCCGGCATTCCGGCAGATGGGCAAGCGCCTCGCCGAAGCCGGCTACGCCGTGCTCGTGGTGAATCCGTTCTATCGCACCCAGAAGGCGCCCACTGCGCCCGAGCACGCCGATTTCAACAATCCCGACACTCGCAAGTCCCTCATGGCGCTGCATGACACTCTCAATGCGACGACCGGCAAGACCGACGGCAAGGCGTTTGTCTCCTGGCTCGACACCCAGCCCGCCGTCGACAAGAAGCGCAAGATTGGCACCACCGGTTACTGCATGGGCGGTCCGCTCGTGTTTGAGACTGCCTCCGCGGCCGCCAGCCGCGTCGGTGCCGCCGCAACTTTCCACGGCGGCGGACTGGTGACTGACAAACCTGACAGTCCGGCGCTGTTGATTCCAACCATGAAGGCCCACTTCCTGATTGCCATTGCGGAGAACGACGACCAGAAGCAGCCCGCTGCGAAGACCGTGTTGCACGATGATTTCGCCAAAGCGAAGCTGCCCGCCGAAATCGAAGTCTACAAGGGCACGATCCACGGCTGGTGCCCGCCCGATTCGCAGGTCTACAACCAGGAGCAGGCGGAGAAGGCCTGGGATCGGATGTTGGTGTTGTTCAAAGGCGCACTCGCCTAGTCAGCCAGCGCACCTCATTATCGCGACAGGCGCCCGGTCCACCCGAGCGCCTGTCAGTCCACTAAAGACTCCTGCCGTCGACTTTCTTCACCTTCAATGAGTCGACATCGATACCATCGACGCACCTGACGTTGATGGCCGCCATCCGCGCCCCCGTCTTGGGCTGCGTCCCAACGGCAAATGACTGCACGCCACAGGCGGCACAGAACTTGTGCTCAATAAAATGCTTGTTGAATCTGAATTCCGTCAAATCGTCCTTGCCCGACAGCAGCTTGAATTGCGACTCCGGCGCGAACGCCAGCAAAGTTCCCAACCGTCCGCAGCGCGAGCAGTTGCACGCGATCACCTCGCTGATATCCATCTGCACTTCGTATCGCACCTTGCCGCATTGACAGCCGCCGGTATGTGTCTGTGGCATGACTTTCCCCTCGCGCGTTGACCTGCCCCACACTCTACAGTGGTAGCATCGACAAATGCCAACCTATGCAGCTTTTCTTCGCGGCGTCAGCCCTTTGAATGCCCGGATGGCCGACCTGCAGAAGTGCCTGGAAAGCGCTGGTTTCCGGCAGGTAAAGACGGTGCTCGGCAGCGGCAATATTGTCTTCGACTCCCGCGCCGCCTCACGCAACTCGCTCGAGCGCCGGATCGAGGGGGCCATGCGCAAGAGCCTGGATCGCGTGTTCGCCACCACTGTGCGTTCCATCGATGAGCTCGCCGCCATGCGAGCCGCCGATCCCTACAAGGTGTTCACTCTGCCACGTAACGCGAAGCGCATAGTGACCTTGCTGCACGGGAAGACGACCGCGAAAGTGAAGTTACCCATTGAGTTGGACGACGCGCAGATTCTGTGCATCAAAGGCACTGAAGTATTCAGTGCGTATGTACCCAACGCCAAGGGACCTGTCTTCATGGCGCTCATTGAGAAGACGTTTGGTAAGGATTTGACTACGCGGACTTGGGATACGGTGGGGAAGGTTGTGAAGGCCGGGAGTGGCTGAATGGTTCATCGCTGAACGGGATGTTGCGAACGCCCATGGCGAGAAACACCGGCCCATCCGGATGCTTCGGGTTCGCTGTAACACATTGGCGCTTGGGATCGACCACCAAATCCATTGCTTCCAGGGGTAGAACACCCATCAGACACTCGTCGCCCAAAACAGCCGCCTCAGTTTTATAGCACCGATCACCGAACGTTATCTGGATGGGCGCGATACAAGGACACTGTATCCGCCTCGTGTCCGCGACCTTCAGACGATAGGTCGACGCCTTATCGAGATCGAATCCCAGCTCCCTGGCAATATTCGCCGGGACAATCATGTGGGTCATACCCGTATCCACCATCGTGCGAACATCGACGCTCTTTCCGGACAGTAGATGGGTCAAAGTGATCTCTGCGTAAACAATTCCCATATGTTCTCCTACAAACGAAAAACAGGGCCGTCTGGATGCTTGGGATTCGGTACCACGCGCTCCTGCAGCGGATCTACCACCAGATCCATCAGCTCAAGTGGCACCACGCCCATCAAGCACTCTTCTCCCAACACAACGAGGCTCGAAGGGCACGTACGATCCTGAAACCTGATTTCAACCGGCGCGACCTGCGGACAACGCACCCGTCGTCCATCAGCAACAGTGACGTAGGACATTGAGACCTCTTCAAGATCAAAACCCAGCTCCGTAGCAACAGCGCCCGGGACAACCATGTGTATGGCGCCGGTATCCACCATCGTCCGAACCTTGACGCTCTTGCCCGAAAACATATTGGTCAAAGTGACCTCTGCGTAGACGGTCCCCATGGTCTTTCCCTGCTCAACAATTGAAGTAACGGGCATCATGAATCCTCCCTTGGCGCTTCGAGATATCCGTTGTCTGCGCGTATGTGCAGAAATGCGAGGATCGCGCAGCTCCAAGGGCAGACTCCACGGCCAAAACGCCGAAAAGCAACCCGGCGCGCGGTCGTCCCGAATGTCGGCCTCGCCTTACCCGAAATAGCCTTCAGCTACCCTCCAGCACCGTAGCGCCGGCCGGCGGGAAGCGTTTTTATTGCACATCCGACAACAGAGGGTCGATGCGTGATGAAAACACTCATTCTGGTTGGTGCACTCATTGCGGCGGCAGCGGCAGCGGCTACCCATGTCCCGCCCGCGCAAGTCGATGACGGCAAGCCCTGGCCAGAGGCGCAGTTCGAAATCTTCAAGATGGCGCCCGGCAAACAGGAAGCCTTCATCCGCAAGTTGGCACAGTGGGATGAGGTCTCCGCCGCGGGTGGCCAGCCGGCCACGCAGATGTTCATTCACGAAGACGGCGAAGATTGGGACGTGCTGCTGTACAAGCCCTTCCCGAAAATTCCCATCACGGCCGCCCAACAGGCTGCGATGGATGCCAAAGCCGAGCAGATGCACCTGAAGACCGGGCCTGCCTTCTTCCTGGAGATCCGGCAGAACATGGCGTCTCACACCGAAACCAAGACACAGGGCCCGCTTTCCGCCGCGCAATGGCTCGCCCGGCTCGACACCTGGCGCGCCGCGCACCCGGAAGCCGCGAAAGGCCAATGAACAACTCCCACATCTCACGACGCAGTGTGCTCAAAGGGCTGGCGGCGGGCAGTGCAGTGTCGAGCGTTTCGTTTGCGCGCGCGAAGCCGGGCGGCGCCGCACCAGATATCGTTGTTGTTGGCGCAGGTGTTTTCGGTTCCTGGACGGCCTGGAACCTGCAACGCAAAGGTCACAAAGTGTTGCTGTTGGATGCCTGGGGCGCTGCGCATTCTCGCGCTTCGTCCGGTGGTGAAACGCGGCTCATCCGCACGGAGTATGCGGGCAACGCGTTCTACACCGGTTGGGCTTGGGAATCTCTCGCTGAATGGCAGGCGCTCTCCCACCGGCACGAAAGCCCGATTTTTCACCCGGTCGGCGCGCTGTACCTCTACCCCGAGGACGTACCCAAAATCGATACGAGCATCGCGATTCAACGTGCGTTGAACATTCCTATCGAGAAGCTCACGACACCGGCAATGGCGAAGAGCTGGCCGCAGATCAACTTCGACGGCATTGCTGTTGGAGTATTGCAACCCACCATGGGCGCGCTGATGGCTCGCCGCAGCGTCCAGACAATCGTCGGGGAATTTGTGAACGCAGGCGGCCGCTTCCGCCGGTTTGCTGTTGATGCTCCGCGCTCAGACAAGGTTCGGCTCGACACCGTATTTGGAACGGGAGGCGAAAAGCTCCCCGCGGACCGGTTCATCTTCGCCTGCGGCCCGTGGCTGCCGAAGTTGTTTCCGGATGCAGTGGGTGCCCGAATCACTCCCACCCGCCAGGATGTATTCTTCTTCGCCCCGGCGGCAGGCGACAGCCGCTTCGATGGCACCCATCTACCCGCGTGGGTCGATCTGAGCACCCCGGACCACCACTACGGCTTTCCCGACATTGAAAGCCGTGGTTTCAAGATCGCGCTCGATGCGCACGGCCCGAAGATCGATCCCGATACCAACGATCGGCGCATCACCGATGAAGCGCTCGCGGATGTCAGGACCTATCTCGCCCGACGCTTCCCGGATATCGCCCCACGGCCGCTAGCGGAGTCCCGTGTTTGCCAATATGAGAATTCGGGCAACGGCGAATTCCTGATTGATCGCCATCCCCATTGGGAGAATGTTTGGATTGTTGGTGGCGGTAGCGGCCACGGGTTCAAACATGGGCCGGCTGTGGGTCGTTATGTCGCCAACCTCGCCCTCGGCGAGGCGAAAGCTGAGTCGCGCTTTGCTCTGATTTCTCATCCGTTGCCTTAGCCCATCGCGCACGCCCAAGCGGAACCCGCTGCCGCGAGGCGAGGCGCTCGGTGCCGGCACCCGAGCCCCTCGTCCCGAACCGCAGCTCATGCCGGTTCACTGAAAATCAGACATCTCGTAAAGCGGCCGGATTTCGAGCTCACTGGGCCCGGTCATTGGATTGGGGCAGCGCTTTGCCCAGGCAATTGCCTCGTCCATGTCCTTGACCTCCCAAAGCCAGAAGCCGGCGACCAGCTCCCGGGGCTGCGCGAACGGCCCATTGATGACCGTACGACCGGGGCCATTGAACGCAATCCGCTTGCCCTGGGATGAGGGCTTGAGGCCGTCGGCGGCGCGAATGAGGCCGGCCGCCTGCAATTCTTCGTTGTATTTGCCCATGGCCGCCAGCAATTCAGCCGTCGGCAGGGTGCCTTTTTCGCTCTCTTCGGTCGCCTTCACGAACACAATGACTCGCATCGTCTATCTCCTGAGTTTGCGCCGGCCCCAATTGGCTGGCATTGAAACGACGAACGGCGATTTCCCGGATCGACATCGGCCCATAAATTTATTTACCACAGGAACGGCACGAACCGTTTCGTTCGTTTCATATAGTCCCGGTACCGCTGCGGAAACCGTTCCCTCATGAGAGCTTCCTCGCGTCGCGCACTCAGAACGAAAGCCGGCCCGTACAAAATCAGCGGAACGACCCAGAGCACACTCTGGCTGATCGCGGAGCCCAGAATGGCCAGAAGAAGCCCGCCATAGAGCGGATGACGCACCAGCGCAAAGGGACCGTCCGTGATCAGCTCGAGTGAATCCTGACTCGAAGCGGAGGCTACCCAACCGGAACCGAGCCTGACGCGCGCCGCGATGGCGAGTCCAACACCCAGGACCACCAGCAGGAACCCTGCCAACCCCGTGAGACTGTTCGTGTTGAGAAGATCCAGAGTTGGAGTGGGCAGAACGCCGGTGGCGGCCTCGATCTGCAACAGCACCATGAGAGCTGCAAAAAATCCCAGGCGCAGCGCGATCTCGCGCCACCATATCCATCTCGCACTGATCTTGCGGACGGCCGCAGCGCCCGCGATGCACCAATAGACAACAAGAGTGCCCCAGGAAGCGGCGATCAACCAACCGAAAACGGTCACCATGCGGTCACGTTGCGGCGCAGAGCGCAGCAGTGTGCTGTGCGTCCGCCCTGAGGCTCTTGTCCATGTAGTAGTCCATCAAGGCATGCGCGAATTTTTGTCGTGACGCTGGCACCAGGGGCCCAACGTCGTGCAGCCATTCATCCGCACACTGCCCCTTCGTGCGCGCGGAAACGGCACAGTTGAGCAGATTGCCGAAGGCTGTTCTGTACGCCTCAAACTGTTTGCGGTGCATAGGCTCACCATGACCCGGCACAACCAGTTTGAACGGAACCGCATGAAGTGTGTCCAACGCTTTTCGCCAACCTTCCGGACAGGCGGTATCCAGAAACGGCACCGGAAGCGTTACCAGGTCACCCGATGCAAGCACGCCCGACGCCGGATCGAACAGCCAAACATCTCCCGCCGTTACTGCGTCTCGTGCCAACCCAACCCTCACTTTCCTCCCGGCGAGGTCACGCTCGGCAGTGAGGGTAATCACCTTGTCCGGCCTGAGCCGCGTGCCCGCATCAATGATAGCCAGCTCATCGCGCGTTGCCCTTTTCGCAGTATCGTCCGCCGCCGCGTCCAGTTGCTTCTGCAGCGAGACTCGGTAGTCGGCAAGGAATCCATGGAGTGCTGCGTCGATCGCCCCGCTCGCATACACGCGCGCGTCGGGAAAGGCCTCACGCAGCATTGGGTTACCACCGACATGATCCAGATGCCAGTGGCTGTTGACGATGACTTTGACCGACAGCCTCTCGCCACGCGCGAAGTCAATGATTGCCTGCGTATGTTCACGGTGCCGTCCGGTATCAAACACCAACAGCCCATCCCTGCCCCTGATGACGATCGTGTTCCCATCCGGCTGTGTACCCGGCGTGAACTCTCCGGGGATCAAGTCGACTTCCGGCGCCAGGCTCACCGCCGCAAAGGTCGTCCCGGAGGAAAGGACCACGGACAAGCCCAGCGCTACTGCCAGCGTTCGTATCATGTTCGCTCGCTGTTGAAACTGAAGACGCGCCACGCTTGCGGACTGCCCGGACGTGTCGTCTCCTCCGCAGCGCCACCTGTATATTCGCCAATGACACGGGCCCAAAACCGCAGGCCGCTCTGATTTCCCTCCGCCACACGCACACTCCATTGAGCGGCAAACCTATTCCACAAAAGAAAAACGGTTCGCCGGCCTACTCCGGAGCGGCGATAGCGGCGCAACACGAAAAACTCGGTCATATCGAAATCATCGCCGTCCCCGGATGCAGGCGAACCACGCGTCACCAGCGCAAAACCGGCGAGCCGCGTTCCAGCGCGAATGAGAAAAGGAAATCGGCGCTCGGGTTCCGACCAATAAAGGGACAGCTTCTCGTAGCCGAAACGCCCATCGGTTCCCAGCTCCAATGCAAATACGTCGCTGAGGTCGTGTGAATACAACTCCAGAAGATTTGCCAACACCCCGGCGTCACCCGGCGAGGCCAACTCGACAGCAACTTCACGGGAGTCGATCATCGCGCGCCTCAACTCGGCTTGATTCCCTCAGTAATCAGCGGCGCCTCCTGGCGCTGCAGCTCACCGGCCACCTTTTCCATTTGCCGCATCGCCCGAAGGTGGTTGCGGCCTGCGACCTTGAGCACATCGTCGTCCGAGTAACCCCGCCGCAGGAGTTCCGCAAACAGGTACGGATAGCGGGTGACATTGCCGAGCCCGGTGGCCATATCACTCTCATCGGCATGATAGAAATCTGCGCCGATTCCCACGTGATCTATACCCGCGACTTTGCGAATGTGGTCAATGTGATTGGCAACATCCGCAATGGTCGCAGGCGGCTGCCCCACTGATGTCTCCCAATTCGCGATGGCCTTGTCAATGGCCGCCTGATCCGTCAAACGACTCTTGATACCGCGCAAAGCCTCAGCGCGACGCTCTTCCCACGCGTGACCGTCGGCCGAAACGAACGGGCGAATGAAATTGACGTGCACGACGCCGCCGTTTTCACGCACCAGCCGGAGCACGTCGTCCGGAACATTCCTCGGATGCGGGTTGAGAGCGAAAGCGCCGGAATGCGAGAAAATGACAGGCGCCCGCGTAACGCGCAGTGCGTCTCTCATGGTGTCGGCACTCACATGCGACAGGTCCGTGAACATACCGAGCCGATTCATCTCACGAACGAGTTGCCTGCCCAACTCAGTCAGTCCGAAGTGTTCGGTGCGATCCGTGGCTGCATCCGCCCAGTCGATGTTGTCCCAATGAGTCAGGGTGAGGTAACGCGCGCCCAACTCGTGGAAGATCCTGAGCGCGGCCGGCGAGTTCTCGATCATGTGACCGCCCTCGACGCCCATCAGACACGCAATCCTGCCACCAGCGTGGATGCGCTCGATGTCATCCGCCGTGCGCGCTTGTTCGAATGCCGCGTTGGAGCGAATCAGCCGCAGGGCGACGTCGAATTCACGGAGGGCCTCATGCAGCGAGATATGGGTCTTCTGGGTCGCTGACTCAACAAACACCGACCAATACTGGACACCCAACTTGCCCGCCTTCATTGACGGGATGTCCGCGCACAGTTTAGGTTGGCGTACGGAGAGATCGAACTTTGTCAGGTCGCCGGCTCCGACTTCGAGCAGCGCGGAAGGCAAATCATTGTGCGTATCGATGAGGGGCGCCTTCTCCAGTAACCCACTGGCGCGATCGAGCAAGGCCGGACTGATTGCCGGTGCGTTCGGCTGAGGCGTCGCCGCCGCGAATGAGCGCAGGGGTTTTGTAGCTGCTGCCGTGGTGACGGCGGATGTGATCAGAAACTCACGGCGGGTGGTCATTCCAGTTTCTCGTGCCACTTTCGGACGAAAAACATTAATCTACAACCATGAAAAAGATCAATCTTGCCGCGATAGCGGTCGACCATACCTCGGGTTATCCGGCACCGTTCAATGAGCCCTGCAAGGACCAGACTTGCCGGCGACTGGGCCGTGCGCAGGGTCTCACCCAATTTGGCGTCAATCTGACAGTGATTCCACCCGGCGGCTGGTCCAGCCAGCGCCACTGGCACAGCCATGAGGACGAATTCGTCTGGGTGCTCGAGGGCGAACTGACCCTGGTAACCAACTCGGGCGAAGAAGTCCTGCGTCCAGGCGATTGTGCCGCCTTCAAGGCCGGTGACCCGGATGGCCATCACCTGATCAACCGATCCGACCGCCCCGCCAAGGTCCTCGAAATCGGCAATTCAGACGCAAGCGATCGCTGCGTCTACTCGGATATAGACATGGTTGCCGGACCCGGAACAGCCGGCTACCGCCACCGCGATGGCACGCCGTACCCGGTTTAGCCACGTAGTTCGAACCGGCTCCCGAAAAATGCTGTTACTCGGTATTTTCTGCCCGCCGCAGGTATGCTAGTCACGGAGGGTGCCCATGAAGAGAACAGTATTCATCCTGTTTCAGCCGGCAACGCTCATCGTGATTGTGGCGCTATGGGCCATGGTGCCCGCCCCATGGCTGAAAAACCCCTGGTTGCCGACCGCGACGAGCATTGTCACTTTGCTCATGGTACAGGCTCTCGAGTTGGTCAATGAGCGGCATGCCGGCTGGCGCCTGAATCCGCGCGAAACTCTGACCGACCTGTTCTACCTGATTTTGTACTATACGGTCATCCTGAAGCTCGAATCGATGTTGGTTGAAGAGCCGTTCGGTGCGGCGAAGAGCGCGTTGGGCATCACCACCGCCTGGGTCATGCATCTGCCCTTTGTGGCGCAAGTGGCTTTGACAGTGTTTCTGATCGAGCTCGGGCAATACTGGCTGCACCGGCTCATGCACAACTCCTTCCTGTGGTGGACACACGCACCGCACCACCATATAACTCAGTTGAATGCACTGAAAGGCCTGGTCGGCAACCCGCTCGAATTGTTATTGGTCTCGATCGGAGTGACGGCGTTTTTTGACATTCCATTGAATGCCATGTTCTGCGGATTCAACATTCTCGTCGCGGTGTCGTCGTTTGCTCACGCCAACGTGCGCTTCGATCCACCTCGTTGGTATTCGTACGTCTTCACTACCATCGAGACGCACAGCCTGCATCATAGAGTTGGCTTCAAGGAAACTCGCTGCAACTACGCGAATGTGCTGATTCTGCTGGATCACCTGTTCGGTACGTACCGCCAGGGGGAAGCGGAAGTCGTCGGCCAGGACGACCGCAAGAGACTAACAATCTCGGAACAGTTCATGTTTCCGCTGCGGCCTTTGATGACATGGATCAAAGGCCGGATGGCTTCCGCCCCCCGTTGAGCACGCGCGCTCTGCTGCGACGCACCAATTACCGCCTGACCTCGCCTTCCCACTGGACTTGCCCCAGAAACTAGTCTAAACAGGCTAGAAAGGTTCGTGAAAGGTTCAGACCGGCGCACATCCAGCTCAAATAAAAAGTAACGGGGGCAAAGGCTCATGAATGTGTTCGTACTATGCACAGGTCGGTGCGGCTCGCAGACGTTCATCAAAGCGTGCAGTCATTTTTCCAACTATTCCTCGGCTCATGAATCGCGAATGGCACTGATCGGCCCGGAGCGCCTGCGCTATCCCGCCAATCACATTGAAGCGGACAATCGACTCTCCTGGCTTCTCGGACGATTGGACGAGGTTTACGGAGATGCCGCGTTCTACGTTCATTTGCGGCGAGATGTTGCGGCCGTCGCCGCAAGCTACGCCCGGCGCTACAACTTCGGAATCATGCAGGCCTACCGCGACCCCGGAATCATCATGGGTCTACCCAAGGGGACCGATCCGATAGCCGTCGCCGCGGACTACTGCAATACCGTCGATCGCAACATCGAGCTGTTTCTGAAAGATAAATCCAAACAGATGAAATTTTGGCTCGAGTCCGCCTCGCAGGACTTCCCGGTGTTCTGCGATCGGATCGGCGCAGAAGGCGACCTGGCGGCCGCCCTGTCAGAGTTCAGCATTCGTCACGATGACACGCCGCGCCGCAAACGGTTTTCACTGTGGCGAACGCCCGTTGGAGCGTCGGGCGCCGGCTAACGCGGCTCCACATAACCTTATCCTTGCGAAGAGGCAATCCGGCCGACGGCCCGGCCGTTGGGATATTTGTTACCGAGCATTCAAAGCCATCTCGGACCAGCATGGCTTCTCGCCTGATTTCCCAGACACGGAAAGCGCCGCCGGCCTTCTCAGCATGCTGATCGGTCACAATGGATTCTTTGACATCGTGGCGGAAGTCGATGGAAAAATCGTCGGCAGCAACTTCCTCGACGCGCGCAATCTGATTGCCCGCGTGGGGCCACTCACGGTCGATCCTGCACTGCAGAACGACAGTGTTGGTCGCGCCCTGATGCAACTCGCCATGGAACATTCCGCCGAGCGCCGCTTTGCTGGCATCCGCCTCGTCCAAGCCGCTCATCATCGGCGCAGTCTCGCCCTCTATGTAAGACTGGGATTCGAGGTCCGTGAATTGTTAGCTTGCCTGAGAGCGAGGGGGCGAACTCGCCGACGCCATTGCTCGAGGTGTAGCGCGTGTCGTGGTGCGCAACGGACGAATTACGGGCTATGCCACCCCTATCGCCTTTTTCGGCCATGCGGTCGCCGAAACCAACGATGACTTGCAAGGACTCATTGGCGCGGCGGAGTCTTTCCCGGGAGCTGGCCTCCTCGTCCCCACCAGCAACGGAGAATTGCTGCACCTGAATTCGCGCCGAGCCGTGCTTCTCCGCAGCATGCATCAGAGTGGAATGAAAGCGCTTATTGATCTAAATTGGGCGGACGGTTCGCCACGACAGCCTCTAACAATAAACTGCCGCGTGGCGCGGCGCGAAGGATCAGCCCCGTGGAGTACATTCCGGACAACCTCCTAGAGTGGTTCATTGTTCCACTCTTGCTGTACATGTTCATTTTCTGGCTTCGCGACAAGCTGAACATCCTGCACATGCCGCTTGCAGACCTGATAGCGCTCATAGTGATAGCGAATATAGCGATGGCGATTCACTTCGAAGATCTTCGAGGGATCTTCGCTCACATCCACTTGGCGGCGCCCGAATCCCGATCGGACTGCATAAGACTTGCCGTGATTGGAGTCGTTGTCATTTTCTGGTTGGTCAACTGCATCGAGCGGCGGATCCTCCGTGTGACACTGCATCACATCTCTGTCGGGCTCGTCCACCATCCTTGGCCGCACTACGAGTCGGCCATCGAAACCTTCAAATCGCCGCGATTCCGGCGGTTCACATTCCGCTGGGCGCTGGGTTTCGCAGTCACCGCTGCAGTTCTCGCCCTGCATGCTCTGGCTCTCTCCTTGCCGCCGCTTGGTTTTGTGGGCAAGCTGATCCAAATCCAGGCCATCAATCCGCAGTTTCAGGCGGTGTTGCTCACGGTCGGAACCTTCATTGTGTTCGTCGCAATCGCCGTGCTGCTCACCGCCGCCCGAGTGTTCCGCTACTCGGAGACTCCGATTGAGTGGACGTTCAAGGAAGACGAGCTGAATGGAAATCAAGAACCGTCCCACCTGGCGAGGCTTCTTGGCTGCTTCTGGAACAGATCGTAGCGACTGGACCTATAGCGATTTCATCGAATGGAGGGCGGCCTCCCCGTTCAACGAGTCGGCTTCGACATTGCGGTAACCGTATCGGAAAAGACAGGCACCAAGGGCACTGTTGGAATCGTCATGGGGGCCATCGGACGGGAGGAGAGCGACTGCGATTCGGGCTGAAAAATCTACTCGATCTTCTGCGCGCACTGGATGACGGCGTCTATTACCCGGACGAGGAGTAGGCTACAGCGGCAGCGAGCTCACTCCCACTCAATCGTCGCCGGCGGCTTCCCCGAGATGTCGTAGACCACGCGGGAAATCCCGGCGACTTCGTTCACGATGCGCCGTGACACGTGCTCGAGAAACTCATAGGGCAGCCGCGCCCAATGCGCCGTCATGAAATCAACAGTCTCGACGGCGCGCAACGCAATGACATAGTCATAACGCCGCGCATCCCCCAACACACCCACTGACCGAACCGGCAGAAACACGGCAAACGCCTGGCTCGTCTTGTCGTACAAGTCGTGCTTGCGCAGCTCATCAATGAAGATGTCATCCGCACGGCGCAACAGGTCGGCAAACTCCTTCTTGATTTCGCCGAGAATGCGTACGCCCAATCCCGGGCCCGGAAAAGGATGACGGTGGACCATCTCGGCGGGCAGGCCGAGCTCAATCCCCATGCGCCGCACTTCGTCCTTGAACAACTCACGCAAGGGCTCGACGAGCTTGAGCTTCATGCGCTCGGGCAAGCCTCCCACGTTGTGGTGCGACTTGATGACGTGCGCCTTGCCGGTGCGCGCACCGGCGGACTCGATCACATCCGGGTAGATCGTGCCCTGCGCGAGGAAGTCCACACCTGTCAGTTTGTGTGCTTCCTCGTCGAACACTTCAATGAAGGTACGGCCAATGATCTTGCGCTTCTGCTCCGGATCGGTCACACCGGCCAGACCCGCCAGGAACCTCTGTTCCGCGTTCACCCGGATGACTTGCACCCCCAGATGCCTGCCGAACGTCTCCATCACCTGGTCGCCTTCACCGAGGCGCAGCAGACCGGTATCGACAAACACACAGACGAGTTGGTCGCCGATGGCACGGTGCAGAAGCGCCGCCACGACGGAGGAATCGACTCCGCCGGAAAGACCCAACAGGACCTTACCCTTGCCTACCTGCGCATGAACACGTTCAATTGCGTCCGCAATAATATTGCCAACGCTCCACAAAGCATCGCTACCGCAGATCTCGCGAACAAATCGCTCCAATACCCGCGTACCCTGCTTCGTGTGGGTCACTTCGGGATGGAACTGAACTCCGTAAAAGCGGCGCTTCTCATCAGCCATGGCCGCGTACGGAATGGAGTGAGTCGAAGCTGTCACCTCAAACCCGGCGGGCAGTGCGGCAACGCGGTCGCCATGACTCATCCACACATCCAACACCGCACAGCCACTGGTGTCACGACGGTCTTGAATGTCGTCGAGCAGGCGCGAATCGGCCTTGACGGTCACTTCCGCGTAGCCGAATTCCCGTTCGGTCGATGCGGCGACCTGCCCACCCAACTGCTGGGCCATTGTCTGCATGCCATAGCAGATACCCAGCACGGGCACGCCCAGTGTGAAAACAGACTCAGGTGCCTTTGGAGGCTTGGCGTCGGTGACCGATTCCGGGCCGCCCGACAATATGATTCCCCGCGGGCCGAAGGCCCGAACTTCCTCGTCAGAAATGTCCCAGGGGTGGATCTCGCAGTACACGCCGAATTCGCGCACGCGGCGGGCAATCAACTGGGTGTATTGCGCACCGAAGTCGAGAATCAGAATGCGGTGGGCGTGAATGTCCGCGTGGGAGGTTGAAGAAACAGAGGATCGGGCAACACTGGACATTGGCGCGCTTGTGCCTCTTGCCGGGCGCAGCGCGGCTGAGCCCGGGGGTTTGTGAGTTACGAGACCCGGTAATTCGGGGCCTCTTTGGTGATGCTGACGTCGTGCACGTGACTTTCACGTACACCAGCGTTGGTGATACGAACAAACACGGGCCGTGTCCGCATCTCGTGGATATCCTTGCTGCCGGTATATCCCATTGCCGCTCGCAGTCCGCCCGCAAGCTGATGCAGGATCTGCACGACGCTTCCCTTGTACGGGACGCGCCCTTCGACCCCTTCCGGAACCAGCTTCTCGAGCTCGCTGGAGGCATCCTGGAAATACCGATCGGCGGAGCCGTGGCGTTCGCCCATGGCACCGAGGGAACCCATGCCGCGATACGACTTGTAGGAAGCGCCCTGGTACAACTCGACTTCGCCCGGCGACTCTTCCGTACCGGCAAACAAACTGCCGATCATCACGGCGTGCGCGCCGGCAACGAGTGCCTTGGCAATGTCGCCGGAGAACCGGATACCGCCGTCGGAAATGACCGGCACGTCGGTATCACGCAAAGCTTCGGCTACATTCGACACCGCGGAAATCTGCGGCACACCGACGCCTGCAACAATACGGGTCGTGCAGATCGATCCCGGACCGATTCCCACCTTCACGGCATCGGCGCCTGCATCAACGAGCGCGCGAGCAGCTTCGGCCGTAGCAATGTTCCCTGCAATGACCTGTTGGTCAGGCCAGCGGGCCTTGATCTTGCTGACCATGCCGATGACGCCTTTCGAATGCCCGTGAGCCGTGTCGACCACAACCAGGTCGACTCCAGCTTCGCGCAACGCAGCGACACGGTCGATTGTATCGGGCGTGGTGCCGACTGCAGCGCCCACGCGCAAACGACCGCCGTCATCCTTACAGGCGCGCGGAAAGTCCGTCGCCTTCTGGAAGTCCTTCACTGTGATCATGCCGACCAGCTCATGGTCGCCATTCACCACCAACACCTTTTCGATGCGGTTCTTGTGCAGGAGAGCGAGGACGTCCTCTTTCGGCGCATTTTCACGCACAGTGATCAGGCGTTCCTTCGGTGTCATCACCGAAGAAACCGGCGCATCGAGCTTGTCCTCGAAACGCAGGTCGCGGTGAGTGACGATACCGACTGCCTTCTTGCCGATAACCACCGGCACACCTGAAATACCGCGCGCGCGCGTGAGGTTGATCACCTCACGGATCGACATGTTGGGAGAAACCGTGATGGGGTCCTTAATGACTCCGCTCTCGAATTTCTTCACTCGGCCGACTTCCTGCGCCTGGGCCTCGATCGTCATGCTTTTGTGAATGACGCCGATGCCGCCTTCCTGGGCAATTGTGATAGCCAGGCGCGCCTCGGTCACGGTGTCCATGGCTGCTGATAACAGCGGCACATTGAGCCGGATTCGGCGCGTTACGCGCGTGGAGAGGTCGACCTCACGTGGCAGAATTTCCGAGTAAGCCGGAACCAGGAGGACATCATCGAAGGTCAGAGCTTCTTCGAGGATACGCATGGACCGCCGGGGTCGAAGATAAAGCGCGCCAGTGTACGCTCGAACCGCTCGCTGGTAAACCCATGTGCTATGGTTTCAACCCATGCCACCCCCTCCCTCCGCCGAGACCGAGCGCAACGTCTATAGCGTCTCCCGCCTGAATCGCGAGGTCCGAATCCTAATCGAGCGCGGCCTGGGCGTCGTCTGGGTTGAGGGAGAGCTGTCGAACCTCTCCGTGCCGTCATCCGGGCACTGGTATTTCTCGATGAAAGATCGGGACGCGCAATTACGTTGCGCGATGTTTCGCCAGAAAAATATGAGTGTCGGCTTCACGCCGAAATCCGGACAGCAGATCCTTGCGCGCGGACGCGTCAGTCTTTACGAGCCGCGTGGCGACTACCAGTTCATCGTCGAGCATCTCGAAGAAGCCGGCGTAGGCGCCCTCAAGCGTGAGTTCGAACGCCTCAAGGCGAAATTGGCAGCCGAAGGTCTATTCGCGCTCGAGCGCAAGCGCAGCCTGCCCCGATTTCCGCGACGGATTGGCGTCGTAACCTCGCCGACGGGCGCAGCGCTACGGGACATATTGCACATTCTGGGCCGTCGATTTCCGCCCGCGGCCGTTCTGATTTATCCGACGCCCGTCCAGGGCGATGCGGCCATCCCGTGCATCGTCGAAGCCATTGAGACAGCGTCCGCACGCGCGGAGTGCGACGTAGTAATTGTGGCGCGCGGCGGTGGTTCAATAGAGGATCTTTGGGCGTTTAATGACGAGCGCGTCGCCCGGGCGATACACGCTTCAGCAATTCCCATCGTATCCGGCGTCGGCCACGAGATTGATTTCACCATCGCGGACTTTGTTGCGGATGCACGAGCGCCCACGCCGTCTGGTGCAGCAGAACTCGTAGCACCAGACAGGAGCGCTTGCCTCGAGGCGCTGTCACGAACGCTCGAGCGGCTCGGGGTGGGGATGCGGCGTGAATTGCGGGCCCTCGGCACGCGATTCAGCGCCGCTGGCGCCCGATTGAGGCTCTCGCATCCCGGCGTGCGGTTGAATCAGCAGGCCCAGCGGCTGGATGAGCTGGAGCAGCGGCTCGGTGCGTGCGTTCAGCGTGAGCTTCGAGCTATTGGGTCTCGTTTCGATTCCCTGAACCAGCGCTTGAACCTCGCGCATCCAGGATTGCGACTCGCGCAGCAGAAACAGCGGCTCGATGACCTGGAGCAGCGCCTCGCGGGTGCAGTGCGCGGTGAGCTTCACAGTGACCGTACGCGCATCACTGAGATGTACACGCGACTCATTCATCAGTCACCTGAGCACCGTGTCAGGGAACTCCGAGTTAAACACGGGGCACTGAGCGGTCGTCTGGAACACGCGATGAAACAGCGCCTTACTCGCGCGGATCATCGACTCGGATTGGCCGCGCGCACGTTAAACACGGTGAGCCCGTTGGCAACACTTGGTCGCGGTTTCGCGCTCGTGAAGCGCGTCTCGGACGGAAAGTTGGTCACTGATTCAAATTCGGTGGCGGTCGGCGATGATATCCAGGCGCAACTGGCAAACGGTTCAGTCACTGCACGCGTCACCCGCAAGGAGTAAGTGTTCAATGCGCATGCTGAGTTTTTTGGTTACGGCGGTATCCGCACAGGTTGCCTTTGCCCAACCACCTTTGGACCTGCCCAAAGCGAGCATCGTCCCCGGCGGCGTATTCATCACACGACTGGCAGATGAAGGAAACGAGCCGCCGGAGGTGACATTTGACGGGAAGCGCGTCATGGTCCTGCGGTCGGATGACCGTTGGCTAGCCGTCGTAGGCATTCCCCTGTCGACGAAGCTGGGGCCCGCCAGTGTTTTGGTCAAGGATGGAAGCGCGACCGGCGTCCCTGTTAGTTTCAATGTCGTCGACAAGCAATACCCGACGCAGTCTCTGAAGGTGGCGCCCGGCAAAGTGGACCTGTCGCCCGAGGATGAGAAGCGCACTGCGGATGAATCAGCTCGCATCCGCGCCGCGCTTGCAACGTATTCGCCCACTGCGCCGTCTACGCTGCGTTTGCTGCAGCCGGTTCCGGGTGTGCGATCGAGCTCCTACGGTTCGCGCCGCATATTCAACAATGAACCGCGCAATCCGCACACCGCGATGGACATTGCTTCGCCAACAGGCACGCCCGTCAAAGCAGCCGCGGACGGCAAGGTGATCGAAACGGGAGATTTCTTCCTGCCGGGCAACACGGTGATTGTTGATCACGGTGAGGGGCTGGTGACGATGTATTGCCACCTGAGCAAGATTGATGTGAAGGTGGGAGACGAGTTGAAACGCGGAGAGGTGTTGGGCAAGGTAGGCGCGACGGGGCGGGTGACCGGGCCACACTTGCATTGGGCGGTGGCGCTCAATCAGACGTTCGTTGACCCGGCGTTGTTTCTCGCCATGCCCGCACGGCATGGAAAGCCAATTCCGCGGCGGAACAAGCCGACATAAGGTCGACGCGCGCGACGGGCCGCGAGGCTACTCGCTATCGGCCGACGGCCGCGGCGGCCTGGGCCTCGACCCCTTCCGCTTGGCGGCGCCCTTCCCCTTCTTCTTCGTCCTGAACCGTGCCGGCGCGCCCGACGGATTGGCGCGAGTGCCGTTACCACGCCCTTGGGGACCTCGGCGTGTCGGCTTGTCGCCCGGCGTCCCTGGATGCGGCTTGTCCGCCGTGTCCTTGGTGTACGGATTCGTGTCTGTCCGGTACTCCATAGCCACAGGCGTCGCGAACAGATCAAACTTCTTGCGGAACACGTTCGCCAGATACCGACTGTATGCGTCAGGCACCTGAGCAGTCTGGTTACCGTGAACTATGATACGAGGCGGGTTGCGACCACCCTGGTGTGCGTAACGTAGCTTGATTCGCCGTCCGCGAATCATCGGAGGCTGATGCACAGTCAATGCCTTCTCGAGCGTACGTGTCAGCTCGCGCGTGGGCATTTCACGCATGGCCGCTTCGTAGGCGCGGACCGTTAGTTGCATCAACTCACCGACACCCGTCCCGTGACGGGCGGAAATGAACTGCAGTGGCGCAAACGGCACGAAATCGAGCTTCAGTGACAACTGTCGCTGAATCTCTTCCCGCTGCTCCATAGGAATTCCGTCCCACTTGTTAATTGCAATGATGATGGCACGTCCGCGCTGTAACGCGATTCCGAGCACGCTGGCATCCTGCTCGGACACCGTATCGTGCGCATCCAACACCAACACGACGACGTGGGCCTCCGCGATGGCCTGGAGCGTCTTTACGACACTCGCCTTTTCCACCACATCTTCGACTCTGGAACGGCGACGCAGTCCGGCAGTGTCAATCAGCAGAAAGTCGCGGTCGTCGCGATTGAACGGTACGAGAATGCTGTCGCGCGTGGTGCCTGGAATATCGCTCGCAATTACCCGCTCTTCACCGAGCAGGCGGTTGACCAGTGTTGATTTACCGACGTTGGGTCGGCCAATGATCGCGATGCGGATCGCGTCGGGTTCAGCATCCTCAGGAGGTGGCGGCTCGATCCCTGCGAGCACGTGCTCCATGAGGTCTTCGCAGCCCTGTCCGTGGCTCGCGGAAATCGTCAGAGGTACGCCGAGGCCGAGAGAATGGAAATCCACGGAGACAGTGTCGGGATCGAGTCCCTCAGCCTTGTTGAGCACGAGCGTCACTGGCTTTCCCGACCGCCTCAACTCCCGAACTACAAAGTGATCCTGGGGTGTGAGACCAGCGCGCGCGTCGCAGAGGAAGACAACCCGGTCCGCTTCTTCGACCGCCCTCTCCGTCTGCTCTCGCATCTGCGCTTCGATTCCCGTGGGGTTCTCGACGAGCCCGCCGGTGTCGATAACGACGTAGGGAATTGGACCCAGTCGACCATAACCATACTGACGGTCGCGGGTCAGGCCCGGCATATCCGCGACGATGGCGTCGCGGGTACCGGTTAGAACATTGAAGAGTGTTGACTTGCCGACGTTGGGGCGACCGACAAGTGCGATAGCGGGAAGCATAGGATGGCCACCACCACTTATGTCGGTGGCGGCTGAGGCTGGGTCTGCGGTTTCGGCGGCAGAGGATCCGGCGTCTGCTGTGTCGGCGGTGGCGGCTGCTCGGTGCCCGGCAACGGAGGCTTCGATTCTGAATCCGGCGGCGCAGATGCGGGCGCTGCCTCCGGCGTTGGGGCCGCAGGGGCCGCCTCGGGAGCAGGGGCTGCCTCGGGAGCAGGAGCCGCAGGGGCCGCGGGGGCCGCGGGCGCAGCTTCTTCCGGCGCCGGAGCAGTCGGCGCGGCTGAGCCAGATGACGTCGGAGCCGTCTCGGTTGCAACACCCTGCGCTGCCGCGTCCGCAGGCGCGGTAGTTGACGGTTCGCTCGGGCTGGCAGCAGTACCCGCTTCCGCTGGTGTGGCAGCCCGCTTGGCGCCGCCAATCGGCGTCACACGAAACGCGGTGATCTTGCCTACATCATTGACGACCAACACCAGCTTCCCGGCGACGACAGGGGAATTGCTGATCCGAACCTTTCCAGTCGACGCACGAGCGGCGAGCGCGCCCGTCGCCTTGTCCAGCCAGTGCACATATCCCTGATAGTCGGCCGTGACAATCGCAGAGTCCGTTTCAACAGCAGCGGACAATCGCCGATGCAACAGCGCCTTCTGCCGCCAAATCTCCGTTCCCGTTCGGCGACGAAGCGCTATCACCTCACCATCGGACGTTGAGACATAAATGGCATTGTCATCGAGCCCGAGGGCACGGAAGCTCGACGCATCGTGTGACCACCAGGTTTGCCCAGTGTCCAACGCAAGCATGGAAATACGGCCCTGGAAACCTATGGCGTAGACATCGGAGCCGGAGACGCGAACAGTCGCATCGACGTCGTCCATGCGTTCCAGCTCGGTCTTGCCGTGAGCCGGCGAAATCGTGGTTTCCCAGGCAACGGAACCGTCGCTGACATTGACTGCTTCGACCTTGCCGTTATCGAAGCCCGACAGCACCAGGTCGCCCGTCAACACCGGCGAGGCGGTACCCCGCAAAGAAAGCCGGGGCACCTGCTGTTCAGTGGACCACAGCTCCTGCCCGTCTTTCGGCGCGAGCCCATGCAGCTTGCCGTCAACGGTGCGGATGGCAACCAGCCGCTCGGTGATGGCAGGGGCCGACAATACTTCGCCATTGAGGCGTACTTTCCAGACAACGGCGCCCGTTGTTGGATTCAGGGCGATGAGATCACCGAACGTCGAGCCAACCACAACCAGACCGGCTCCTGAGCCGGGGCCACCCGACAGAGCCAGCTTCGTTTTGGTACGCCACAGCGTACGGCCGGACTCGAGGTCAAACGCGGCAACCTCACCCTTACGGCCCGCCGCATACACGCGGTTGCCATCAATCGACAGTCCAAGACCCAGACGCAGTGGCTTTGCACCCTTGTCAGCGACCGAGGCTGTCCAGACCTTCTGAGCTTTGAGTGTCGCGTTGATATCAGTCAGCTTCGTCGGCTGATCGACGTCTTTGTCCTTCGAGCACGCTGCCAGAACGAGCAGCGCACACGCAGCCAGCCAACGTCGTGAACTTCGCATCGAATTCCAACCCCTCAACGCCGTAGCGTCTTGCATGTTCTATTTGGCCGCTGTGGAGGCAGCGGGAGGCATTTTCGCCTGAGCGACCGGATGCGGATTCTCCGCAGTCAGATCGTCGATCTTCAGCTCCAACGATTGCGCGTCGAGCGACTGAGCAACAATGTCACTCACTTTCGCGCTCGTATACTCTTTCAGGGCGTTGGTCTTATCGCCCTTGGCGTAGTACGCGTCCCCCAATATCTCGTGCATGCGAGGCTCGAACGCGCCTGCCTTCAGCCCATTGAGCGTCGCCAACGCGGCATCGGGCTTCTTCTGCGCAATCTGCACGCGCGCAAGACGTAGTCTCGCTATCAGCCCCAGCTCTGAATCCTTAGAGTGCTCCGCGACCGCCTGTAGTTCCGCAGCCGCCTTGTCGAGAGAGTTGTCTTCGACATAGACGCGCGCAGCAATCAGCTTCGCCTGGTCGACGTATGGAGACGAGGGAAAATCGCGCTCCAGCTCCCCGACGGCTACAAACCCACCCGTTCGGTCGGTACCCCCAAACGCCTGTACAACCTGTGCGTACTTGGCACCAGCCTGTGCTCCAAGCGAATCCTCGTGATCCTGGTACCAGTGCCAGCCCCACAGACCGGCCGCTCCGACCGCGACTCCAGCGATGATCCACAGGCCGTTCTCACGGAGCCACCCCGTAACCTGTTCCCACTGTTCTTTTTCCGACAGATACTCTTCCACGATCATCCCCCGATTACGCGCAGCCCAAAGATGCCAGCGCTGCTTCGATCCCCTGAGCAAGCCGTTCAATCGGGCATTCCGTCTGACCCGTCTCCTGCCGCAAAGGTTTCATTCCCACTACCCCTCGCGCGAGCTCGTCGTCACCGACTATCAACGCCAAGGGGGCGGCACTGCGGTCCGCCCGTCGAAACTGTGTCTTGAAATTACCGCCGCCCAGATTGATCTCGAACCGGCGCCGGGGCAGCTCATTGCGCAAACGCTCCACGAGCCCAAGGCCCATCGAGGTCGCACGCTCGCCGTTCAGCACGATAAAGACATCAGCCTTGGTGGCCGCGGGTACCTGCCCCGCCTGCATCAGCAGCGCCACAACGCGCTCCATACCCATGGCGAAGCCAATCGCGGGGGTCGGCTCGCCTCCCAACTGCGCAATCAGCCCGTCGTAACGGCCGCCGGAGCATACGGCATTCTGCGCGCCCGAGGATTCATTAATCCATTCGAAGACGGTCCGGCTGTAGTAGTCGAGGCCACGCACCAGCCGCGGGTTGACCTCGTAGGGGACCCCTATGTCGCGCAGCATCGCGCACAGAGCATCGAAATGCTCCCGAGACTCCTGGTCGAGGTGATCGGTCAGCAGAGGCGCACCCGCCACCAGCTCCTGCATCTCTGGATTCTTACTGTCGAGAATGCGCAGGGGATTGCCCTCGAGGCGTCGACGGCTATCCGCGTCGAGCCGGCTCTCGTAGCCGCGGAAATAACTGACCAGCAGCTCTCGATACGCCTTACGGGATTCCGATGAGCCCAGCGAATTGATCTGCAGGCGTACCCGCTGAATGCCGAGATTGCGCCACAGGCGCGCCGTGAGGGCGATCAGCTCTGCATCAACGTCCGGACCCGCGTAACCAACTGCTTCCAGATCGAGCTGGTGGAACTGACGGTACCGGCCCGCCTGAGGCGTCTCGTAGCGGAACATGGGACCAACACACCAGAGTTTGTGGCGTTGGCCGCGCAACATGCGATTTGAGATGACACCCCGAACCATCCCGGCCGTTGCCTCCGGGCGCAGCGTCAGGCTCTCGCCACCCTGCGACTCGAAGCTGTACATCTCCTTGCCGACGACATCAGTGAACTCACCAATGGAACGCTTGAACAGCGCAGTCTGCTCAACAATGGGGACGCGCATTTCTTCGTAGCCGTAGGCGGTCACCAGCTCGCGAACCTCGCGCTCGAGGTACTGCCAGGCGCCTATTTCCGTGGGCAGGATGTCATTCATGCCCCGGATGGGCTGGATCTGCTCAGCCAAAATCAACCTCCGTCAGGAACGGGTTTCGCACGGACAACCTCGCCCGAACGAGTGATGGAAAATTGCACGCTGCCGTCCGGCCGCGACAATTTCGCGATTGGCTTGCCATGCCCGTTATATTCAACTGAGACACCGGACGCATTACCGAGAACAACCCGTAGCGGTGGCGTACCGACGACGGTTTTCACCGAGTTGGCTGTGCCGACGTCATAAAACAACCGCGCACCTGTTGAGTCGTACACTTCGGTCCAACTATCCGCGGAATAGCGAAGGGTGACTTGAGATTGGCTCTTCGAGCGCGGCGCCAAGCCGGTATCAACGGCGCTGGTTGCCGGAGCAGCCGAGGCCATTCGCGTAGGCGCTGGCACGGCTGGAGAGCTAACCGGCGGTGTCTGAGCCGCCGCCGTAGCGTGCGTTGGCTGAGCGGCGGCCGGCGTAACGTGCGTTGTCGGCGTTGCACCCGATCCCGCAGCGCGGGCACCAGCCGGCGCGGACGTCGTAGGCGCTCCAGTGGTACGCGGAGGCGATGTTGGGCTCGCCGTCGATGGCTTGGTGTGAGTCGGCACTGCGGCGGCCGGTCGTGACGTTCCACTCGGCGCGGCGCTCGACCCGCTGGCACCTGATCGCGGCGGCGTCGACGCCGGGCCCGCACTACCAGTGCCACTTGTAGCCCCAAGCCGCGGCTCTGCCGCCGTCCAACGAGCCGCCGACGCACCGCCCTGCTGCGCACCTGTCCCAGAGCCAGCGTGCTGTGCACCCGCCACCGGCACACCGCCTTGCGCGCCTGTTGCCGACCCACCGCGCTCCGCATTAGCCGCGGCCCCACCGCCCTGCGTGCTCGGCGCCGACGCCCCAACAGGTGCCGGGGAACCAGCAGCCCCCTCCGCAGCGGCCCCCTCAGTGACAGGACCCTCAGGCGAAGCGGATGAATCCGCCGGCGAAGTCGACGCAGCGGACGAAGCCGGCGTCTCATCCGTCACCACATGCGTCTCCGACATCACCGGCTTCTTCTTGGAGAGCGCCGACACCCACCAGATGGCACCCGCGACAGCAAACACCACAATCACCACCAACGCAGGCGCAACCAGCTTATTGGAGTCAGGTCCCGCCGGCGCTTTGACGATCCGTGTCAGGTCCGGCTGTTCGACCTTGCTGATGTTGGAATACATCTGGATCAACTCGTTGGCCGACTCGCCAACGAGATCAGCGTAGTGCCGGATGTGGCCACGGGCGTAGACCGGCGCGCCCAGCGCCTCGTAGCTTTCGGCCTCGATGGATTCGACGATCTTCGGGTCCGTGTGTATGCGCTCGGCCACTTGCAACACGGTCAGCCCGAGTTTTTCGCGGCCCGCCCGCAGACGCGCGCCGATGCCACCCGCTTCGACTGCCATGGGAATCAGCCTGAGTTGTGATTGAGCTCGGCGAGTGCCCGAGTCTGATCGGATGACGGGAAGTCCATGCGCAGCTTGCGCGAGAATTTCTCTTCCGCCACCCGGTCGCCCTGCTTACGGGCAACCTGAACCCCAATCAACAGCAGATCGGGCGTGGCCTCGAAGGATGAAACAAACTGATCGATGGTTTCGCGCGCCGACTGCACTTCGCCGCGGCGGAAGTCGAGGTCGGCGAGCTGATAGGCGGCCTCGGCGAAATTCGGTTTGATCCGCAGCGCGCGCTGGAAGCTCATGGCGGCCTGCGTATCGCGCTTGGCCCCACGCAGGCACACGCCCGCGTTGGTATACGCAGCCTCCGGTGTTCGATACAGCGCGTTGTGTGCCGCTTCCTCGAAGGCTTTCACGCCTTCGTCCACGCGGCCGCTGCGGCACAGGTAAACAGCGTAGTTGTTGAGAACATCCGGGCTGCGGGGCCCGAGATTCAACGCCGCCTTGAATTCCTTGTCGGCCTGGTCGGGGTGTCCGAGCCGGTCCTGCAACATGGCCATGGCGCTGTGGACATTGGGGTCGCCGGGATTTTCACGCACCGCCCGCTCGAGCTTTTCCTTGGCGAGACCGAGGTCGCCCTGATTCAGGTAGGCCATGCCCAACTGCATGTTGTAGTTGGAGGCATCGTCCTTTTTCTTGGAGCGCTCGCTCGGACCGGCGCAGCCGGCGAGCGCCAGCAGCGTGACGGCCGAGATCACCATGGAAGTGAAGCGAATCATGATTGCACCGCTACACCAAACACTTTGTTGCCGAGCCGTGCGGTGGTCCGATCGATGACTCGGCCCGCGAGCTGACCGCAGGCGGCATCGATATCGTCACCGCGCGTGCGCCGTACCGTTGCCAACACTCCGCTTTTGATCAGCTCGTCGCGGAACCGCTGGATCACCGGAGCCGGCGAACGCTTGTAGCGCGTACCGGGAAAGGGATTGAACGGAATCAGGTTCATTTTCGCCGGATGGCCGCGCAACAGCTTTACCAGCTCGCGCGCCTGTGCCGGACTGTCGTTGACACCATCCAACATCACATACTCGAACGTCACGCTGCGGCCGTTCTGCTCATCGATGTAGTGCCAGCAGGCTTCGAGCAATTCGGCGATCGGATGCTTGCGGTTGATCGGGACCAGCTCGTTGCGCAGCTCATCGTTGGGAGCATGCAGCGAGACCGCCAACGCCACGTTGGTTTCTTCCGCCAGCTTGTAGATCTGCGGCACCAGCCCCGAGGTCGACAGTGTCACACGGCGGCGCGACAGATCGAAACCAAAGTCATCCAGCAGAATGCGCAGCGCGGGCACCACATTGCGGAAGTTGGCCAGCGGTTCTCCCATCCCCATCAGCACCACGTTGGTGACGATGCGGCGGTCCCCCAGCGTGCCCGGCTGTTGCTTCGCTTCTTCAAACTCGGCCAGCTCGCGCTTGGCCAGCCAGACCTGCCCCACGATTTCGGCGGTGGTCAGGTTCCGGTTGAATCCCTGCTGCGCCGTGGAGCAGAACGAGCAATCCAACGCGCAACCCACCTGCGAAGAAATACACAGCGTCCCCCGGTCCGCCTCCGGAATAAACACCATCTCGAACGCCTGTGAGGCATCGGCACGCAACACCCATTTGCAGGTGTCGTCGGCCGACTTGTGCATAGTCACGATTTCCGGCGTACGGACCACCGCGCGCTCCAGCAACTGCGCGCGGAAGTCCTTGGCCAGGTCAGTCATGTTCTCGAACGAGCCCTCGCCACGCTTGTAAACCCAGTTCATGAGCTGACGTGCGCGGAACGGCTTGCTGCCCATTTGCGCAACGAACGCTTCCAACTCGGGACGGGGTAGTCCCAGGAGGTTCGTTTGGGCGGATGAGTCCATGACTTCAGGCAATACGCGCGGCGGTTAGCCGCGCGAGTGCAACTCCGTCGTGCGGAAGAAATAAGCGATCTCGACAGCAGCCGTTTCCGGAGCGTCGGACCCGTGCACAACATTCTGCTCGATGCTCAGCGCGTGATCGGCGCGGATGGTGCCGGGAGCAGCCTTCTTCGGATCGGTCGCGCCCATGATCTCGCGGTTCTTGGCGATGGCGTTCTCACCTTCGAGAACCTGCACGACCACCGGACCGGATGTCATGTATTTCACCAGGTCCTTGAAGAACGGACGCTCGCGGTGGACGGCATAGAAACCTTCAGCTTCACGCTGTGACAGGTGAATCATCCGGGAGGCAATGATGGACAAACCAGCCTTCTCGAAGCGGCGATAGACCTCGCCAATGAGATTGCGGCTCACGCCGTCCGGCTTGACTATGGAAAGGGTGCGCTCGAGCGCCATCGCAAAAATCCTCACGAAACTGGGGGAAAATCTGCGGCCGATAAGACCGCAAACCAGCCGCGCAGTTTACCTTGTGATCCGCGTATGGAGCAATTTGGGAGATGCAGCCGCCACCCCCGGAAGTCCCGGTTCCTAAAGGGCTTTTGCTGGGCGGGCCCAGGCCGGGGCTGCCCGGCTAGACCGAGAAGCTCTCCCCGCAGCCACACTCCCCCTTCACATTGGGGTTGAGGAAGCGGAAAGCCTCGTTGAGCCCTTGCTTAACGAAGTCCACGACGGTCCCGTCGATGAGCTTGATACTGCCCGGGTCGACGAACACTTTGACACCACGATCCTCGAACATGAGGTCGCCGGGGTTTACTTCATCGGCATAATTGATGACGTAAGCGAATCCGGAGCAGCCGGTCTTGCGCACGCCCAACCGCAGGCCCACGCCGTGGCCGCGATTGACGAGAAATGATTTGACCCGATTGGCAGCGGATTCAGTCAGGGAAATAGCCATCGTTCCGGTGGGTCCTCCAGTGAGGTTTAGTCCATTCTACGCCCGTTCCGGCCAACGCCGGACACAAGCCTGTACAGCATCTTCGATTACCAGGAGCCGGCCCAGTTTCTCCACCGGTACACCGTGCTCAGCCGCCCATTCCGCAGGGGTGCCCGGCTGCAACGCTTCACGTCGCCTGCCCGGCAGCGCCTTCGCCATCCATGCGGCCACAGCCAGAGTATGGGGGCATCCGTAGGCTTGAAAACGGGCGTCCTTCACAACATCGCCCGCTACGGTCAAATGAAAGCGAATCCAGGTGTCCTGACCGGGCCCACCCCCCTCACCATGCAATGCTCCGTCGCCACCCGACGGCACTTCAGTGGACGCCGGTGACAACGAACGCAGACGCCGCACCTCGCGATTCACTGCAGCAATCGCGGTATCTACGTCTGCTTCACTGGTAAAACGCCCTAGGCTAAATCGCAGTGAACTCTGCGCCAATTGTGTATCCCGGCCCAATGCGCGCAGCACATAGGACGGTTCAGCGGAAGCCGAGTTACAAGCCGACCCTGTAGAGATGGCCAGCTCCGCCAGCCCCATCACCAGGCTCTCGCCTTCAACACCCTCAAAGGAAACGTTGAGTACCGCGGGCAGCCGTGACGCGCCTTCTCCATTCAGGTGCACCCCGCCGAGACCCGCAATACCAGCCCATAGCCGATCTCGAAACGCACCCAGACGGGGCGCCTCTGCGGGCAGAAGCTCACGCGCCAAAGCACACGCTTCACCCAGCCCCACGACCTGATGCGTGGCCAATGTCCCGGGCCGGAGGCCCCGCTCCTGGCCGCCCCCGAACGTCACCGCATGCAGGCGTGGTCGAGCCGAATGGTTGACATACAGGGCGCCTGCCCCTTTGGGACCGTAAAGCTTATGTCCCGTGAACGAGAGGATATCTACGGGTAACGTGCTGACATCAATCGGGATTTTGCCGACTGCCTGGGCCGCGTCCGTATGGAAGGTGATGCCTCGCTTGCGGCAAATGGCCCCGATGCCGCCGACGTCCTGAATCACCCCAATCTCGTTGTTCGCAAACATAATGGAAACGAGAATCGTATCGGGCCGAACGGCGGCCTGGACCGCTTCCGGATCGATTCGGCCGGAGCGATCAGGCGTGAGGTACGTGACCGAAAACCCCTCTTTCTCCAGGCGCTTACACGGATCCAGCACTGCTTTGTGCTCGGTCCGCGAAGTCACTATGTGACGACCGCGATCGCCATTGGAGCGGGCAATGCCCAGCACGGCCAGGTTGTTCGACTCCGTCGCCCCGGAAGTAAAAATGATCTCGTCCGGCTGGGCGGACAAAAGCGCAGCCACTTGGGCGCGCGCCTCATCGACCCGAACAGCGGCGCGGCGTCCGAACACATGCGTCGCCGACCCCGAATTGCCGAAATCACCGTCGGGGCCCATGCAAGTGGTCATGGCCCGCACGACGGCCGGATCAACTGGCGTGGTGGCTGCGTAGTCGAGATAGATGACGTCACTTTGCACCGTCGTTTCCTCCCGCGCGCCGTCTACGGGCCTGAACAGCGGTCAGCAGCCCACGCACAATATTGGCCTCGTTCTGATCGAGCTCCGCCCGCTGGAGAAAACGTCTGATGCGTGCCATCAAATTGGTACCGCTTTGAGTCCGGTCGCGGAATTCCACTTCCTCCATCACCTGCGCCAAATGCGCGTACAGATGCTCCATCTGCTCGGGAGTTGCCAACGGCACTTCAGTCGGCAGCGGCACGACCTTAGCTCCCCGAGCACGAAACAGCTCGTACGAAACGAGTTGCACCGCCATAGCGAGATTCAGCGATAAATAAGCCTGATTCGCGGGAATCCGGATCAGGACGTGCGCTGAATCAATGTCATCGTTCGTGAGACCCGTACGCTCCGCCCCGAATAGCACCGCAGCGGGCGAACGACGCGCTTCAGCAACGATGCGCTCCGCCGCGTCGCGCACATCGACCACGCGGAAATTCTGGTCGCGATCACGCGAAGTGGTCGCGGCGACAAAACCGCAGCCATCGAGGCCCTGAGCGAGCGTGTCGACTACACGGGCACGTTCGAGGATGTCATCTGCGCCTGATGCACGTGCGGTGGCTTCCGCGTGCGGAAACTGCTTCGGACGCACGAGGACCAGCTCTTCGAGTGCCATGTTCTTCATGGCACGCGCTACCGCCCCGATATTTCCCGGGTGCGAAGGTTCGACCAGAACGATACGAATGTTGGGCGACATCAATCTGCTACGATTCGTTGATTGCTTTCCGCTGAGCTCATTTTACCGTGCATGCGCTTCTTAATATCGCCGTCAAGGCCGCCCGTGCCGCCGGCGAAGTCATTGTCCGTAGCCTCAACCGCCTCGAGTCCCTGACGATTACGTCGAAGGGACGCAACGACTTCGTCAGCGAGGTCGATCATGCGGCCGAGGCGGAGATCATCAAGGTTATCCGCAAGAACTACCCCAGCCACGCCTTTCTGGCCGAGGAAAGCGGCCGGACCGGCGAAAGCGACACGATCTGGATCATCGACCCGCTCGACGGAACAACGAACTTCCTGCACGGCTTTCCGACTTTCGCAGTGTCGATCGCGTGTCAGATTAAGGGCAAGCTGGAGCATGGCGTCGTATACGATCCCATGAGCCAGGAGCTTTTCACGGCCTCGCGTGGCGGTGGCGCGCACCTCGACAACCGACGCATTCGCGTCAGCAAGCAACGCGGCCTCGAAGGTGCCCTCATCGGCACCGGTTTTCCATATCGCGCCAACGCGAAATATCTCGACTCGTATCTCCTGATGCTTCGTGCAGTGATGGAGCATACCGCGGGCGTCCGTCGTCCCGGTTCCGCCGCGCTCGACTTGGCTTATGTCGCAGCGGGAAGAACTGATGCGTTCTGGGAGATTGGACTGGCACCTTGGGATACAGCGGCCGGAACTTTGCTGATTCAAGAAGCGGGCGGACGCATTGGTACACTCACGGGCGGTGAATATACGCAGGGAGGGAACGTACTCGCGGGCTCTCCCAAAGTTTACGCAGCTCTGGTCGAGTTATTGAACCCGCACATTCCACAGGAGTTGCGCGAAGGCTGAAGTTCCTCCAGAGTCCGGCCAACGAATTTTTGGGGGTTTCAGGTTAATGGCTAACCAGCTTTTTGCCACCAAATCACTTTCCGATCTGCACGCCGACGACTCGAGTGGTCCGAAGCTCAAACGGGTCCTTTCAGCAACAGCGCTGACCGCGCTCGGCATCGGCGGCATCATCGGAACGGGAATCTTCGTTCTGACCGGTGTCGCGGCCGCCAACCACGCCGGTCCCGCGCTTGCTCTCGCCTTCATCATCGCCGGTTTCGGTTGCACGCTCGCGGGACTGTGCTACGCGGAGTTTGCCGCGATGATTCCCGTGTCCGGCAGCGCGTATTCCTACTCATATGCAACTCTCGGCGAAGGTATAGCCTGGTTCATTGGCTGGAACCTGGTGCTCGAGTATCTGTTTGCCGTGGCCACCGTGTCGGTCGGGTGGTCGGGCTATCTGGTCAGTCTGCTCGATCATGCGGGATTGCATCTGCCGACCGCGTTCACCTCGGCTCCGTTTGCCAAGGGTGCAGGCGATCTCGACATCGTACGCACCGGTGCCATCATCAACGTTCCCGCGATGGCGATTGTGTCGGCCCTGACGGTGATCTGTTATGTCGGCATCCGCCAGTCCTCCGGATTCAACACGGTCATCGTCGCCATCAAGGTGACAGTGGTCCTGTTGTTCATCGCCTTCGGCGTGGGTTACATCAACACCGCCAACTGGCATCCGTTCATTCCGGAGAATGTTGCTCCCGGCAAGTACGGCTGGAGCGGCCTGCTGAAAGCCTCCGGCGTCATCTTCTTTGCCTACATCGGCTTTGATGCCATCTCCACGGCGGCGCAGGAGACGAAAAATCCACAACGCGACATGCCGATCGGCATCCTCAGCAGCCTGGTCATCTGCACGATTCTGTACGTAGTCACGGCCCTGGTATTGACCGGAATGGTCAACTACACGCAGCTCAACGTTTCCGCACCTGTGGCGCTGGCCGTGGATACCTATCCCGCCCTGTCCTGGTTGGGTTTCTGGATCAAGCTCGGAGCCCTGGCCGGCATGACCTCGGTCATGTTGGTCATGACCCTCGCGCAGGCGCGTATTTTCCTGGCCATGGCCCGCGATGGCCTGATCTGGAAGTCGTTCGCGAAAGTCCACCCGAAGTTCCATACCCCGAGCACCGGCACGGTCGTGACCGGCATCGCCGCAGCTCTCATCGGCGGTTTGTTTCCGGTGGGCATCCTGGGCGAGATGGTGTCGATCGGCACGCTGGCCGCGTTTGTCACCGTGTGCATCGGAGTGTTGGTGCTTCGGCGCACGCGACCGGACCTCCAGCGGCCGTTCAAGACGCCCTACCCGTGGTTCACCTGCATCGTCGGCGCAATCGTTTGTTTCGCGATGATGGTAGGACTGGGTGTGGGTACGTGGATCCGACTGGTCGTCTGGACCATCATCGGCTTCATCATCTACGCGCTGTACGGCTACAAGAACAGCCGCCTGCATCGCGCGAACGGCGAACGCAGCCCGGCCAGCGCCACGCGCTAGGCGCTAGGCGCGCCGAAGCTAACCGCCGTCGGCCTCGTCGACCTTCTTTTTGGAATCGAGCAAGCGGCGCAGTCGGATGTTGACCATCTCGACTGCGACCGCGAAGGCCATGGCGAAGTACAGGTAACCCTTCGGAATATCAAAGTGCACGGCTTCCGCTATCAGCGCGACGCCGATGAGAATCAGGAACGACAGCGCCAGCACCTTGATGGTCGGGTGGCGTTCAATGAATGCCCCGACCGCCTTCGATACCCACATCATCACCAGGATTGCCGCAATGATGGCGGCAATCATGATTGAGATGTCCTTCGCCAGGCCCACCGCCGTAAATACCGAATCGAGCGAGAACACGATGTCAATGACGGCGATCTGAATCACCGTCATTACAAAGCCCGAATACGCCCGCCCAGACTGGTTGTGGCTCTTGCCCGCCCCCTCCATGGCCTGGTGAATCTCGAGCACGCTCTTCATGAGCAGAAACAGGCCACCGATAAAAAGAATCAGATCCCGGCCGGTGACTGCCTGCTCGCCAACATGGAACCAGGGCGTCGTCAGCCTCGTCAGCCAGACGATCGAATACAACAGTGCGATACGCGTAGCCATGGCCAGCGTGAGGCCCGTGATACGGGCCGTCTCCTGGCGCGCCGGCGGCAGCCGCCCCACCAGGATCGCAATGAAGATCAGGTTGTCGATGCCGAGAACGATCTCGAGCAGCGCGAGCGTAATAAACGCCAACCAGGTCTGGGGATCGGCGAGGAACTCCATCATGACCGTCAGCGCGACCGGCCGCGGTTAGGGCAGGTGATCAACAGCCGCCTTTTTCTCGGATGGGAACACGTGTTCTGCGGTCAACCCGCAGTCGAGCGCAATGGCACTCGAGATGTAAATGGACGAGTACGTGCCGGCCACGATACCGATCATCAACGCTTCGGAAAAACCGCGCAGCACCGGGCCACCCAGGAACAGCAACGCCACCACCACAATCGACGTCACGACCTTCGTCATGATCGTTCGCGACAGAGTCTGGTTGATTGACAGGTCCAGCACGACATCGGAAGCCATGCGCCGATTGGTTTCCAACCGCTCACGAATTCGATCAAACACGACGACGGTGTCATTCAGTGAGTAACCGATGACGGCCAGGATCGCCGCGACCACCGCCAGATCGAATGACGTCTGCGTAATGGAGAAAATGCCCAGGACGAGGACGGGGTCGTGTATGACGGCCAGGATGGCGCCCAACGACAGCCGCCACGTGTGGAACCGGAAGGCGATGTAGAAGCCGATGAGCAACAAAGTGAAGAACAACGCCCAGGTGGCGCTGTTTCTCAACTCGTTACCGACCTGTGGACCTACCACCTCGACCTGCTTCACCTGGACGCTCGGGTCGACAGCCTTCAGCGCGCCCTCGATCTTGTCCCGGATCACTTTTGAGCTCTGACCGGCATCGGGCGGCAGGCGAACGGTGACATCGCGCGACGAACCGAAGGTGGTCACTTGCGGCTCCTTGAAGCCGGCATCAGTGAGCTTGGTGCGCACCGCATCCACGTTCGCCGCCTGGGCAAACGAGGCCGTCGCGCTGATACCACCCGTAAAGTCGATGCCGAGATTCAAGCCCCGGGTCGCAAACGACACCACGGAACCGATCATCAGGATGGCCGACAGCGTGTACCACACCTTGCGTGTGGCCATGAAAGGGAACTTGGTTTCGCCTTTGAAAAATTCCACGCGTGCCTACCTCAGATCGATAGGCGGGTCAGCTTGCGCTTGCCGCCGTACAACAATGTAATCAGGGCACGGCTTCCCATGAGCGCCGTGAACAGGGACGTTGCAATTCCCAAGGTCAACACAATGGCAAAGCCGCGGATCGGGCCCGTGCCGAACACCCACAGAACGACACCCGCGATCAACGTGGTGACGTTGGAGTCGGCGATGGCGGAAAATGCCTTTTCGAAGCCTGCGCGGATCGCGGCCTGAGGTGACACACCTTTGCGCACCTCTTCACGAATGCGCTCATAGATCAGCACGTTCGCATCGACCGCCATACCGACAGTCAGGATGATGCCCGCGATACCCGGCAACGACAGCGAGGCGCGCATCATCGACAGCAATGCCGTGAGCAACACCACGTTGGCGAGCAACACGAGGTCGGCCACGAGCCCGAAGGCGCGATAGTAGATGGCCATGAACACAAACACGCCGGCCATGCCGATAATCAGCGCGTTGATGCCCTTGTCGATATTTTCCTTACCCACGCTCGGACCGACGACCCGCTCTTCGACAGGATAGATCGGTGTCGACAGCGATCCGGAACGCAACAGCAGCGCGAGCTCACGGGCCTCGCCGGCCTGCAGTCCCGTAATCTGGAACTGGTTGCTGAAAATACCCTGGATGGTCGCGTCGTTGATCACCTGTTCGTCGGTGACGTCCTTCGTGACTTCCTTGCCGTTGACCGTGGAGGTCTCGCGGCGCTTCTCAATCAACACCACGGCCATGCGCTTCTTGAGGTTGGCCCGGGTCGTCTTCAACATCGCGTCGCCGGCACGCGAATCCAGGCGCAGTGACACCGCAGGACCTTCCTGAGTCTGGGTGCTGGTTGCGTTGGTCAATTGGTCGCCGGTCGCGATGATTTCGCGCTTGAGCAGGATCGGGCGGCCCATGCGCGTGTGCGTGTACAGTTTCGAGCCCAGCGGCGCGTGACCGCTGGCCGCCGCCTCAAATGCGCTGTTGGTCATGTCTTCGAGGCGGAACTCGAGACTGGCGACCTTGCCCAGGATGGCAACCACCTCGGCTGAATTCTGCACGCCCGGCAACTGCACGTTGATGCGATCCACGCCCTGGCGCTGCACGATCGGCTCGGACACGCCCAGCTCGTTCACGCGATTGCGCATGGTCGTAATGACCTGCTGAATGGCGTAGTCCTGTCGCTCCTTGATTTGCGCGGCGCTCAGAGTTGCAACAATGGCGGAGCCGCTGGGCAGCGACTCGACCGACTGGCTGACGCCCTGCAGCGGCTGAGTGAGGGCGGTGCGAGCCGCACCCACATCCGACTCGGCCGGCAGCACGATGCGGATTGCATTCGGTTGATCGCCACTGTTGGTGACGACACTGACATCCTTGAACTGGATGTTGGCGGTCGAAAGTGCCCGGCGGGCGTCCTGCGCATAGCCTTCGAGGTACTGGCTGACCGAGCCTTTGACATCAACCTGGTACAACAGATAGAGGCCACCCCGCAAATCCAGGCCCAGCGGCATCGGCCGCAAACCCAGCTTGCGGAAGAACTCCGGCGCACGGGACGCGAACGACATCGCCGTGTTGTAGTCCTGGTAGTGCTCCTTGATGGCGTCGCGCGCCTTCAACTGCTCACCGACGCTATCGAAACGAAGCATCAGGTTTTCGCCGTCGACATAGCCTTTTTCGACGTTGACCTTCTGATCCTTCAGATAGCTGGAAATCGGCGCGAGATCAGCGTCCTTCAAAGCGACGTGATCCTTGCGAGCAATCTGCAGCGCCGGATCGTCGCCGAACACATTTGGCAACGCGAACAGAAGGCTCAGCAGCAGGACCACTGCAACGAGGATGTATTTCCAACGGGCGTATTCGAGCATGGTTCAAGCGCTTTTCAGCGTACCCTTGGGCATCAGCGAGGCAATCTGGAACTTTTGCACCTTCACCCGGACGCCATCGGCAATCTCGAGCGTGAGAAAGGTGTCGCCAACTTCGACGACCTTACCGAGCAGACCTCCAGTCGTAACGACCTCGTCACCGGCTGCGAGTTTCTGCAGCAGCGCCTGATGTTCTTTCGCCTTCTTCTGCTGCGGGCGAATCAGGAGGAAGTAGAAGATGACGATGAAGACCACCATCATCAGCAGCGGCGCTATGCCGCCACCAGGTCCGGGCGCGCCACCAGCCTGTGCCCAGGCATCAGGAATCAATGCATTCATGCACTCACCTTGGTCGGAAAAGCTTCGCCCAGCGAGGGGGCCCGGGGAAGCGAAGGGGCGGCATTATGCCACAGCACCTGCCGCAGCCCGCCGCGAGGACAAATACCCCTGTGCCCAGGCGGTCAGCCTGCCTGCGGCGATCTCGGCCCGGATGGTCCGCATGAGGTCCAAGTAGAAATGCAGGTTATGGAGGGTATTGAGCCGGGAACCCAGGATTTCATTGCACCGGTCCAGGTGCCGCAGATACGACCTCGTGTAATTGCGGCAGGTATAGCAGGTGCAATCCGGGTCGATCGGCCCCAGGTCTGCCTGGTGGGCGGCGTTTCGGATGTTGATGACGCCGGTGGAAGTGAACAAGTGACCGTTACGGGCATGCCTGGTGGGCATAACGCAGTCGAACATGTCGATGCCACGTAACACGGCAGCCACTATGTCTTCCGGTCGCCCGACGCCCATCAGGTAGCGGGGGCGGTCGGTTGGCATGTGCGGGACAGTGGATTCCAATACCCGCAGGCGGTCTTCCTCAGGTTCGCCCACGGCGAGTCCGCCCACCGCGAACCCCGGGAAATCCAGGCGCATGAGTGATTCCAGCGAGGCGAGGCGTAGGTTTACGTGCATGCCGCCTTGGACGATGCCGAACAGGCCGCCGGGGGGACCGCCGCCGGCCTGGCCGCTGCCAGAGTAGTCACCAGACCCGGAGATTAAGCGCGCACTTCCAGCGAGATCAGGCTCGCTGCCGCCCGCGCGCCCACGGTCCGCATCTATGGCCGCGGCGGCCTCCGCACCAGGGCCCCTATAGTAATGAGCGTGGCTCCGCGCAGCCCACCGCATCGACCGCTCCATCGAGTCCCGTGCCTGCTGTTCGGTGGCGGGATATGGCGTGCAGTCATCGAGAGCCATCGCGATGTCAGATCGCAGCTTTAGCTGCACGTCCATAGAATCCTCAGGCGTCAGCCGAACCTCACTCCCATCAATGGGCGACCGGAACTTCACTCCCTCTTCCGTGATCTTGCGCAAGCTCTTCAGACTGAAAACCTGGAACCCACCCGAGTCCGTCAGGATCGGGTGATTCCAGTGCATGAAGCCATGCAGTCCTTTATGAGCGTCAACAATGTCCGGTCCGGGCCGCAACATCAGATGGAACGTGTTGCCCAATACGATTTGCGCTCCCAGACCTTCCAGCTCTTCTGGCGACATAGCCTTCACGGTGCCGTACGTGCCCACGGGCATGAACGCCGGTGTTTCAACGACGCCATGAGCGAGGGTCAGGCGACCCAGACGGGCAGCCCCGTCAGTCTTCAGCAGTTCGTACCGGGGTCTCAACCTCTTGCCCTCGTCAAAAACATGGCGTCGCCATAACTGAAAAAGCGGTATTTCTCGCGCACGGCGTGCTCGTAAGCGGCGAGCACCCGCGTCATTCCTGCGAATGCACAAACGAGCATCAGCAGCGTGGATTCCGGGAGGTGGAAGTTAGTCAAGAGTGCGTCGGCTACCTGGAAGTTAAAGCCGGGGCGGATGAAGAGGCGCGTTTCGCCTGACCAGCCTTCGAGCGGAAGGCATGTGCGTTTTCCAGCGCCCGTTGTCACCGCCCCCGGCACCGCGGCCGCTGTCACCGCCCCTAGCGCCGCGGCCGTTGTCACCGCCCCCGGCACCGCTGGCTCCCCTGGTGCCAACTCCGGCGCCACCACCGTTCGCGCCATTGGCTCCCCTGCTGCCAAATCCCGCGCCGCTGACTCTTGCGCCGCTGACTCCAGCGCGCGAATCACTGTCGTACCAATAGCTATCACCCTTCCGCCCGCCGCTCGCGTGGCCTCAATCGCCCTGCATGTCTCCGCGCTCACCGACACCCGCTCCGCGTGCATGACATGCGCATCGAGATCATCAATCCGCACAGGCTGAAACGTCCCAGCTCCCACATGCAGCGTCACAAACGCGCGCTTAACGCCCATCTGTTCGATGCGTCGAATGAGCTCCGAATCGAAGTGCAGGCTCGCAGTCGGCGCGGCAACGGCGCCCCGCTCCCGGGCGAAGATACTCTGGTAACGCTCGCGATCATTCGCGTCAGGGGCTCGGTGAATGTACGGGGGAAGCGGTACATCGCCCCACTTCTCGAAGAATTCAAGCGCCGCCCCCGGGAATCCCACGCGCCACAAGTCATCCTCACGCCCGAGCACGCGCACGACTCCCCCGCGAGTCGTCACCTCCAGCCCCTCCCGAATGGGTTTGCTGGCACGAAGCTGTACTAACGCGTCGTTTTCCGCGTGCGCGCCAACCCGTTCGAGGAATATCTCGACGCGCCCCCCTGAGGGCTTTGTACCTACCAGCCGCGCCGCCACAACTTTGGTGTCGTTGAAAACAAGGAGGTCACCCGGGCGCAGCAGCGAGGGGAAATCGCGCATGGTGCAGTCGCGCACCACCGGCTGAACCACGAGCAGCCGGCTCCCCGATCGCTCGGCGAGCGGAGACTGGGCAATCAGATTGGGCGGGAGGTCGTAGGCGAAGTCATGGCGTTGCACGCCGCGCATGGTATTGGAATCGCCGGGCGAGTGCTGGCCGCCTGCCCAATGCCACCTGGCCGGTGGTTGCCCAACCCGCGCTCGGCCGGCATCGTTCGGTGGCGCTGCACCTGCCCGTTAGCGCAGCGCTACCCGGTCATACGGTACTGCCGGCCCGCACGAGTAGTGCCCGGCCGCGCGCTGCTGTGCAGCCGCGCGATGCTTACCGGCCATCTCAGCCTAGCCGATGGTGCTACTCCGGACTGCGGTGTGACCGGCGAACCAGTGCGGCACGCGGCCGGCCTCGACGCCCTCGGACGGCGCGGGGAATCTCGCCGCACCAGAACTGCGGCGGTTGGCGGCGACGTCAGGTCGCCGCTTCGGGACGCCCCTCCCGATGCTCCATTCGCACCCTGCCATCCGGCCGTGCACGCCTCGGCCCTGGCCCTTGCGACGCCCGCTCCGGCAACGCGGTCTCCACGTTCACCGTCTTCTGCTGCCTCATCAGCTTGATCGCAATTTTCTCACCCGGTTGATAAGACCCCAGGATACGCGTGGCATGAGACCCGCTCATCGGCTCACGCCCATCAATCGAGAGAATCACATCGCCATCTTCCAGCTTGAAGTCCTTCGGCGCCCTCACCACCAGCACGCCCTTATCAGTCCCGAAATACCGCCCGAGTTGTGGAGTGAGCGACACCAACTCCATCTCTCCCAGCGGACCGTGAATAAACACCGGCCCAAAAGTCACTCCACCTCCGCGACCCGGTTCCATCGGCGGGATCGGAGGGATTGGCGGAATGGGCGGCATCGGTTGTGTCTGGATGTTGAACATCCTCATACCCGGCCGCGCCGTCACCACAAACTCCTGAGATTTTCCCTCTCGCAACACCCGTAATTTGACCTTGCTCTCCGGCTCAATATCCCGAATCGCATGCATAACCTGTCGGGCGGCATGACTACCTTTGACATCCGTCCCGTTGACGGAGGTGATCACATCGCCTGCGCGCAGCCCTGCCTCGGCTGCAGGACCGCCAGGACTGACCTCCTGTATGCGCGCGCCATCTCTTTCGCCGCGGTCCTCGAGCTGCACACCCAACACAGAGCGCGGCGGACGTCCGTCGTAGAACGACATCATGTTATCCATCACCGGGCCGCTCATCTGGCTGGAAAGCTCCGCAACTTCATGCGCAGCTTCCTCCAGGCGTGCACGCGCATCGGCAAGCTGTGTATCGAGATCCTTGGACTGCGCGTCCAGGTCTTTGGACTGAGCCTCGAGATCCTTGGCTTGCGCATCAATGTCGGCGGAATCGACATTAGTTAAAACGTACATCACGTTGGGCCTTTCCGGCGCCGCTATCGCTGAGACAGGGGTCAGAATGCTCGTACCGGCGATGATCAACCCGGTTAGTTTGGTGTTCACGGTATCCTCGAAAGTCATGAATTCAGGGCGACGTGGAAGCGACCACTTCCGCGTAGCGCACCTGTGCTAACGAACCAACCAGACGAAGCCTCTCCCGCTGCAGAGCTGCCACACGATCAGACGGCGTGCCGCTGATACGCATGGAAGTCATGAGGTCGTCGACCTGTGCGATGCGATCTTCCAAAGTTGCGACTGCCGCGCGCGTGCCAACACGTACGACAGCCGGCTCGCGGGGAAGCGATGCCAGCCATGACTCGATTGCTCGCGAGCGTTTGACAGCGATGTTTGAGTCACCGGCGATTTGACCAGCGTCGTTTGTAGACGCCGCGCCCGCGAGCCACCGATCGTCGTCCGCCGCTGGTACCGCGTCCGAGGACCATCGGTCAATGCCCGCTGCCGGTCCAGCGGTCCGACGCCATCGATCCGCTTCAATTGTTGGTCCCGCGCCCTGGCTCCGAGCCGGCACGTTGTCCTCAAGAGCCGAGGATTCGACCACCACGTGCCGACCGCCGTCGCCGAATCGACCCCACACAGCAATCGCGCAAACGAACAACAGCAAAGCAGCGGCAACCGCCAGCGGGCGCCAATTCGTAATCGCCCGCGATGTGGTCGCGACTGCCGAGCGACGCCGAAACTCCTGCCAGTTATAGGGAGGCACCACCTCGGTCGGCAGCGTCCTCAGATGCTGGATGCAATTCGACGGTTCTATAGAGTTGTGCATGTCTGGCTGTCCACAGGCGGCTCAAACCACTGGCGTAGCTTCGCGTGCGCCCGTGCTAGCTGCGATTTCGAGAAACTGACGGAACGCCCGAAGTGCTGCGCGATCTCCTCGTGCGAGTACCCTTCGACTTCGAAGAGCCACACCACCGCTCGCGCAGTCGGCGCCAAGCTCGCGAGCGCCCGCTCAAGATCGACGCTTTCGGCCCGCGGTGCCGGCGTGGCCGGCAGCAGCGACTCGACCCAATCGCCCTCGGAATCCCCGCCGCCACTCAGCCGCATTCGCGCCCGATGCCAAGGAGACCGTAGGTACATCAAGCACTTAGAAACAGCGATCTGCCTCACCCAAGCCCCCAGCGGTGCCTCACCGCGGAACGACTCGAGGCTCTGAAAGACGGCCATCATCGTTTCCTGGAAAAGGTCCTCCGCCAGCGCGCGACTGCCTGCGAGGCGCCGTACCAGCCCGAAGGCCGCAGGCGCCACGGCCGCATAAATCGCCGCGCGAGCACATTCATTGCCGTCTCTCGCGCTTGCGAGGACTTCCCGGGAGACGTCGATGTCGGTGAGGCGGGCCACGACTGCTTAGATGCAGCAGAGTCCTGAAAGGTCGCAATCGGTTCGGCTATACTTCGCGCCCCCCTCGGCGCCCGAGTGGCGGAACTGGTAGACGCAGCGGACTCAAAATCCGCCGCCCTTAAAAGCGTGTCGGTTCGACTCCGACCTCGGGCACCAATTGAATTCTCGGAATTACCTGCGCTCACCGACGTTTACGGTCACCAGCTCGCTCGACGCAGCGGACTTTATGTCCGTGAGTTAAAGATTTTGCTCGGCCAGATCCAGAAATTCCCTTGCACAGTCTTTGCACACAAAGTGCGCTTCGCAAGTTTTCACACTTCGCCTTCGTCCCCGTCCAATCCGAATTGGACGTCGCTTGATTCCGGAATCGACGAGCCTATAATCCGGATTGGACGAAGGTCAAATCCGGAATGGACGAGCGCGATAACGGCATAATCAAGCGATTTTCCGCGGCAAGTGTCATCTCTGCCCTAAAGGACACTCCTGCGGTAATGGTAATCGGCCCGCGCCAGTGCGGTAAGACGACATTGGCACGCGAACTGATACATGGCGAGCGTCCTTATCTCACCTTGGACAATCAGACTACTCGCCTCGCCGCCCAAACCGATCCCACCGGCATGATCCGCGACTTGGACCGCGCAATCATTGACGAGGTACAACTCGCTCCCGATCTGCTTCGGGCTATCAAGGAGTCGATTGATAACGATCGACGCCCAGGAAGATTCTTGCTCACCGGATCGGCCAACATTCTGACGCTCCCGAAAATCTCCGAGAGTCTCGCAGGCCGCATGGAAATTGTGACCTTGCTGCCGCTCTCGCGTGCGGAAATTCGCGGGCAGCGTCCTGCCTTCCTGCAACATGCACTGGCAGGACAACTAGCGAAGCCTGCCGAAAAAATGATTGGTGTAGATCTTGTACGAGCGGTTCTAACCGGCGGCTATCCTGAAATGCTGGACCGAGAGCGGGCGGACCGTCGAAGCGCATGGGCGCGCTCTTACATACAAGCTATCGTGCAACGGGATGTGCGTGAAATTGTTGATGTCGAGAAGCTCGACCATGTTCCCCGACTACTCCGGGTTTTGGCCCATTACTCAGCGAAGCTGACTAACTTCTCCGAGATGGGAAGTGCGGTAGGTCTAGACGACAAGACCACGCGCGCTTACCTGAACATTATGGAGCAAGTTTTTTTGATCAAGCGCATCGAGCCATGGTTCAACAATCGATTGAGCCGGCTTGTGAAAACACCCAAGTTACATTTTCTGGATTCCGGCTTGCTAGCCGCACTCCTGGGCGCGACAGCCCAACGTATCTCAGCCGACCGGTCAATTTTTGGTCCACTGCTGGAAACCTTCGTCATGTCGGAAATCATGAAGCAATTCGGCTGGCTCGACGATAGTTGCGCGCTCACTCACTACCGCGATAAAGACAAGAACGAAGTAGATTTTGTGATTGAGAACGCGGCAGGCGATTTGGTCGGGATCGAAGTCAAATCCGCCGCTTCAGTCAGCGGCAGTGATTTCAAGGGTCTGAGAAGACTAGCGGATGCCACCGGCACAGCGTTCAAACTCGGAGTGGTGCTGTACGATGGCGAACTGTCGTTGCCATTTGGAGAGCGAATGTTCGCCGCACCGATCTCGTGTCTGTGGGGCAAATGAGTTCAGAAAATCCGGCGACCAACGAAACCCGCCGCTCGAGCACTCTTGCCCGCGTGTGGATCGCAATCGCCGTCATCTTCGGTCTCGGCGCTTTGTATGTTGCGCTTTACTATTGGTCTGCGGCCAATATCGGCCACGGCGCCGCTGCATCTATACCTTCATTACTCGGCTTCGTGCTCGATGAACTTCTCCTAGTGTGGATCATTCTGCCCGTCGCGTTGTTCATCGTTCTGGTAATAGTCGCGGTCATCGGGTGGCGAAGAACTTTTGATACCCGGTCCAGGGTGCAAGGCAGCAAACACGGGCGATTGATCTTGGTGGGCACTGTTTTCGCCTCCGTCTGCGCGACTGGCCTCGCGTTGCTGAAACTGCCGTCACTGCTCAATTCAGCATTCCGCGCAACAATTTGTGAGACGACAACCTACGCGGAGGCGATATCGCCTGATGGGCGATACAAAGCCGCCGTCATCCAAATAAATTGTGGGGCAATGTCGAGTTCAAACCGCCAAGTCATCTTGACGCGCGTTCCATTTGACTCGGCCTGGGAATCGATCCTCTATTTCAACAAACAACCTGGTGTTCACCTTGCATGGAAGAAACGCGAATTGACGATCGTCGGCGAGAAATCCCGTGCGTCCCTCGCTCATTCTCCACCGGATCCGCTCCTGTGGGGTGGCATTCTGGTCCGCTATTTGGGTCCGGGGGACGAGTAGATGAACCCGAACCGTATTTCCTCGCGTACTTTCGTGAGACTGTCGAATCGAGCTTTAGACCATGCAACCAACATTCTCTCACACAGTTTTTTACACATAAGACCCGAGTCGGACTAAAATACGCGCGGAACCAAACCCTTAGGGTACCCCCTTGCGGACTCAAAATCCTCCGCCCTTAAAAGCGTGTCGGTTCTCGTGTTATGCGTTCAGTCCGCCCCTTACGTGCACCAGCGCAGTGGACGCATCGGACTTTCGCCGCGCAACATGCTGATTGCCCAAGCCAGAACACTTACACATAAGATCCGCTGCAGATGAACCGGAAGTTGCCGTTCGATCCGGTTACGAAGTGCTACCGTTGCTTCTGACGAAATCGGACAATTCGCCCGGTTTGAACGCGCGTTTCGGAATATTTAGGTACAGTTGACGAGAGATGGAAAGCAACGCGGGGGCACGACATTCTCACTCCCGCGCCACTTGATAGAATCCGACCAGGGGTGCGTGAATAACCATTGTCAGTTGTCAGCGTGAACGCCTCCTCGTCCCAAGAGATTTCTGTTGATTTGTGCTTTCGTTCCTGAAACAGCATCCAAGCTCTCGAGGAGAGCATAGGCGGATCACGAGATTGCGGTCATATTCAACTACGCTACCGACTAGAATAGTGGAAAAACACTGCACCATGCCCAGTCGCACTGGGGCTCCTTAGCGATAGGCTGACCCGCGCCACCGCCTACTGTGTCGCCAACGCCACGGGCATTGCGCGACTGAGCGCAGCGGGTACGACCGAGACATGATGCTCACCATCGAACACGACGAGAGGGGCCGTTACGCCCGCCGCCACCAGTTTGGTGTCCAGTTCGCGAACATTTTCGACCATACGAGCGCGCTTCCATTCTGCGGCGATCATCGTTTCGATCTCAGCCGCAGTCTTCCCCGCAAACGGCGGTCGTTTTGAAGCGGCCAGCTCCGTGGCCGAGGCCTTGATGGACAGGGGTGCGCTCTGCTCGAGGCTGCCGACCTCGAGCAGGATCCGCGGGTCTGCCCCGCGCTCGCGACGCGTCAGCCAAGCGTCCATCTCTTGATACACGGCCGGCTTGTTCCACCAGATCGAGGGGCTCGCAGCGATGAAGGCATTGAACGAATCCGGTTGCGTGAACAACGCGTGCAGCACGAACAGGCCGGCCAGGGAGTGACCGAAGATCGCCTGGTGTTTGTCGTTAATGGGATAGCGCCGCGCGATGTCGTTGCGGAGGGTCGTGCGTAGGAATCTGAGAAACGCATCCTGGCGCGACACGAAGTTCGGCGTCCGGTCCTCGGGCTCCGCCGGAACGGGCGTCAAGTCCGACATTCGGCGAGTCGAAGCGAGCGTGGGTTCACCGGGATAACCGACCCCGATCACGACCATCGGTCCGTGTTCCAACTCAGCTATGCGCGCAATCTCGGCCGCGACGCCAAACCAGGCGTTTCCATCGAGGACGTAGAGCACCGGGAACCCTCCGGTCGGCACCGGAACTTCAGGGGTGGACGCAAAGATGCGGTAGGCCTGAGCGTCGTCGCCCCGCAGCAGCCATTCGCTGGCGTGCCTATCAGACGGGAGCGGTGATGCGTGAGCCGCTTCTGCGTGAATGGCTGCCACTGTGCCAAGGGCCACGAGCGTGAGAAGCGTTATAGCGCTCGCATTTGCTGCGCATCCAACCCAACTCCGCCTCCACCCTCGCCGAAGCTGCGTGACAGTCACTGGGCTTACCTCTTCTTCCGCAAATGTAGGGCTTGCTTCGACCTCCAGGCCGAGGCTGTCGGAAGGCGCGGTAGCGGCTTCCGGACGCTGCCAAAACTCAGAACTTCACGTCTAGCGCCAAGCCAATGGTGCGCGGCGTCATCTGGACCCCATTGGACTCACCCATCCACACGACGGTGTTGTCTCCTCCAAGGTTCTTGACGTAGCCGCGGAGCGTCCATCGGTCGTTAGAAACCGCGGCGTTTAGGTCCACTACGCTATACCCGTCGAGCCGTCTGGAAAGTGGGTCGTGGATGAACCGCGAATCAGTATGGCTGGCCATCCGCACCCCAGCGCCAACGCGCAAATCCCAGTTGCTGATGATCGGGACGGTGTAATCGGCCGAGACGGATCCGGTCCAGGCGGGGCTGGTGGGCGTGCGATCGCCGTCGAGCGCGCCCAGCGTGGGTAGGTCTTCGCGGACCTTCAGGCCGGTAAAGGCCGCCGTGGCTGTCAGTGTCAGGCGACGAACAGGCCGAAGCGTGCCGGTGAACTCCACGCCAGGGCCGGCAACCTTGCCGCCATTGACCTGATACGCCATCGGAAACAGATCTTTCGTATAGGCGGTGATGAACAGGTCCTTCCAATCGAGGTAGTAGACTGTTAGGTCGACGCTTGCTTTGTGAGACAGGAAGTCGGCGCGGAAGCCCGCCTCGTAGCTGACCAGGCTGTCGGGATTGTAGCTTTTTTGTACGCCCGGCCAGGTGTAGTTGATACCCCCGGCCCGGAACCCATTGGCCGCCCGGACAAACACCATCAAGTCGTCACTGGCGATGTAGCGGCTACCCAGCGACCACGTCGTCGCGTCGTTCTCACTCTTGATGTTGTCGATCACAGGAGCTGTTGGGCTTCCCGACAGAAACGTGCCGGTACCTCGTTCGTGGTAGGAATCGGTGATCCGCGACTGACGAACACCGCCCGAGATTTCCCACTTGTCTGTGATCTTGAACGTCGCGTTAGCGAACGCCGACAGATCCGTATACCGAGCTGTAAGCTTGTCATCGTAGAGTTCGAGCAGCGGCGTGATGACCGTCGCATCAGCGTAAAAGGGAACGATCCTCGAGGAAGCGTCCGCATTCTCCACGCTGTAGTAGGCGCCGAGCAGCCAAGTCAGCCGCTGGTCCTGGACCGAGGCCAGCCGCAGTTCCTGCGTGAATTTATTGTTTTTTATCGGAGCGTCGAACGTTCCGAGGGCGTCGTTCACCGTTCCGCCGGTTAGCATGTCGACCCAAGCGCGGACGGTGGAGGTGATATAGGACGTGGAAGTGTCGCGGTTGTCTTTTGAATACCCGGTCGCCGACGTCAGGGTGACGGGCCCCAAGTCGTAGCGCACCGTCGCTGAGAGGAGATCGAACTTTTGTGACGAGGGCTGAGGAAGGGGATAGGCGTCCTTGTAGTCGCCATAGAGCGGGCGAGTCGTTCCGGGCGCCATCGCTGTATAGACGAGGTTGTCAGCCTCGTACTCGTTATGCAGCCACTGCGCATCGACCGAAAGCGCTTCCGTCGGCGTCAGCCGCGCAGCAATGCGTACGCCACGTTGCCGGACTTCGTTGGTGTCCTTCTCACCGGTCTGCACATTGCCCATGTAGCCAGGCGTCTCTTGATAGAAGGCGCTCAGCCGAACACCGAATACTCCCTGCATGATCGGCGCGTTGACCATCGCACGCGCGCCGCGGCCGATCTTATCGCCGCCCGAAATGGCCACCCCTTCCACGCCGGCCGCGCCCGAAAAGTCATTGACGTTGGCGGTCTTGGTGACGTACTTGATCAGTCCACCGATGGTGCTGTCACCATACAGGGTGCCCTGAGGGCCACGTAGCACCTCGACCCGCTCCAAGTCATAGGGAAACAGGTCTACCGGCCTGGAGCCGTTCGAGGCGAATGTACCGTGCGTTGTCGTCGGCACGTCGTCAACATAGATGGCGGTCGCGGCAGTCGGGCTGGTAGCAGTCGTGACGCCGCGCAAGGTAACGGTTCCCTCACCCGGGACGCCGCTCTGCGAATATGTCAGGCTCGGAACATAACCCGCGAAGTCCGAGAGCCGGGTTGCGCCCTGCCGCTGCAATTGATCGCCGGTCACCGCGCTAATTGAAATCGGGACCTCCCGCAGAGGTTCCGCACGCTTCTGGGCCGTGACGATGATTTCCTCCAGCTTCGTCCTCTCAGCTTCTGAGGAAGCTGTGCCGTCACTTTCCTCAGCAGGTCTGGAGTCACGAATGGCATTCGGACTGATCCGTTCATCCGGCCGCGCTATTCCAGAAATAGGGTGTGCGCTCGAAATCCTGACCGTGTGCTCGTTGACGAACTCGTATTTGAGCCCTGTATTTGTCAGCAGACGATCCAGTGCCTCGCGGACTGAGAGTTCGCCGACGACGCGCGGGGTAGTCAAGCCCTCGACCGATACACTTTCAGAGCGGAAAAGCACCTGGATGCCCGTCTGCTTGCCGAAGGCCTGCAGCGCTCCTCGAATTGGCTGCGCCTCGATATTCACCGCCACCTTCACTGGCGCCACCTCCGTCGATGCCGTGTCCTGAGAATGAACGGTAGTACAAGCCAGAATCGCCGCCGTCATCGCCATCCACCGCACAGTCTTCATTGAGACGCACCCCCGTATAATCCGCTTGTATTTTGTTTTGGACGCCAATCACTGTCACCGTGTAGTCATAGTGTGATTTCGATGGCAAAAGGTTAGTACCGACTCAGAAAAAACTGACAAAAGGGGTCGGAAAAGACACTAAGGGGATAGGAGAGCTGGATAACACCTATGTCGGAGCGCCACCTCAAGATCGGTCACGCGGCAACGCGGCTAGCAGCGCTGGCGTTCCGAAAGTACGCCCCCGCGCTGCACCGGTATATCGAGCGACGCATGCGCCGCCCCGAGGTTGCGCAGGACCTGACCCAGGACATTTTCGAGCGCTTCCTTCAAATCGAAGACACCGACGTGGTGCGCAACCCCCAAGCCTATCTCTTCGGCATCGCCTCGCACGTCGTGCGTGAAGCGTTGTTTCGCGAGGACCAGAGTCTCGTGATGTTTGACTCCGAGGCAGTGGAGGAAGGCGCGCAGCAATTGGACAACGCTCTCCCGGATAATGTAGCCGAGCGCCTGTCCCTGCAGCAGGACTTGAAGCGCGCGCTGGCGGAACTGCCGACCATGCACCGTACGGTGTTGTTGCTGGTGAAGCGTGATGGTCTCTCCTATGAAGAGACGTCACGCAAGACTCGGTTAAACGTGAATACAGTAAAGACTTACGTGTTCGAAGCGCGCGCGAGGGTAAAGCTGATTTTGAAGGATCGTCAGGAATGACGAGGACTGTAGTATGAAATTGCAACGTCAAATCGATCGATTGCTCGCGCAACGCGCCTCCGAGTGGCACGAGATCCTGAAAGACGCCACCGATTCGCAGCGCGCGGCGTTTGTTGCCTGGTTGAAGCAATCCCCACTTCATGTACAGGAGTATCTGGAAACGGTTTACACGGACCAGGTGCTGAAGCACGTGGATCAAGAGCGGCTCGAAGACGTGGACGCCCTGATCGCGCAGATTGCGCCCTCCGTCGTGGCGCTAGATCAAGAACCTCTCATGCCTTCCCGTCAATCAAAGCGAGAGGGGACGCATTGGAAGCGATGGAGGGTGGGCCTTGGAGCAGCTGCGGGATTGGCACTGTGTGTTTTGGGGCTGCCGCTCATCGTCAAACACTTCGAAGCAAAGCAGGAATACGCGACGGCGCTCGGCGAGCAACGTACCATCCAGCTTGCTGATTCCTCCATCGTCACACTGAACGCTGACTCGCGAATTGAGCTGCATGTAAATCACGCTCATCGAGACATTCACCTAGTGCGCGGCGAGGCGCTCTTCAGGGTTGCACACGATTCCCGCCGACCCTTCACCGTATCGACAAAAACTGCTGTCGTGACGGCCGTGGGCACGCAATTTAATGTTTATGAAAGACCCAACGGGACCCAAGTGTCGGTACTAGAGGGACGGGTCAAAATCACCCCTATCGCCAACGGCAGCAACGGCGCCAAGAGCGGCGCCGGGACCCCGAAAATTGTCCCGGCCACCGAAGATCTTAGCGCCGGTCAAGAGGCCCAGGTGACGCCAGATGGCGTAATTAAGCGCAACGCGAAGCCGGACGTGACGAAAACAGTCGCGTGGCGCGAGCGGCGGCTCATTTTCGACAACGCGCCGCTCGAGGATATGGTTTACGAATTCAACCGTTATAACCAGAGCCCCCGATTACTGCTCGATGGCGTTCCCCCTGGTAGCCATCACTACAACGGCATCTTTGACGCGGCGGATCCCGACTCTCTGGCCGCGTTGTTATCCAAGGAACCCGACTTGATCGTGGAGAGGCGCGATGGCGAGATCACCATTCGAAAGCGATAGAGACGAACATTAAACGTTGATACCTAACACTATGCCGCGTCGCTCCTTTTGTGTTCTGCCGCCAAGCGTGCCCGGACCTGGGGAGCGTTCGACTCCGTAGTTTTTCTTGGGCCGACCAGGCGAGCGTATGGCCGCGGTTCATAGCGATGCCTCCCAGCCCGTGGAAAACATTTTTCTGAATGCATGAGATATCGAGTCGTCGGGAGCACGCACATGAAGATTTGCCGGAGAGCGGTAGCAGCGCTGTTGAGTGCGGGTTCGTTGGGATGTGGACACGGCGTGGCCATGGCCATCGCGCATACCCCAGTGTTGGCCGATGGTGCGAGCGGGCTGACGGCAGCGCCTGCGCCGATTCAACAGAGCGCGGCGGTGGAGGGTTTGGCTCGACCCGCGAAGATCATCATCGATCACTGGGGCATTCCCCACATCTTCGCTGCCAGCGTGCGAGACGCATTCTTCCTGCAGGGGTATAACGCCGCTCGCGATCGACTCTGGCAGATCGACCTGTGGCGTAAACGCGGACTGGGACTACTAGCGAAGAGTTTTGGTCCTGCTTATGTGGATCAGGACCGTGCCGCGCGATTGTTCCTCTATCGAGGAGATATGGGCAAGGAGTGGGCGTCCTACGCACCTGGTGCTCGCGAATCGGCTGAGGCGTTCGTTGCGGGTATCAATGCCTATGTAGCCGAGGTTCGCAGCGGCCAGAAGCCGCTGCCCCCCGAGTTCAAACTCACGGGGTCAGTACCCGATGAGTGGCAGACCGCGGATGTGGTACGCATCCGTTCTCACAGCCTGGTATCCAATCTCGAGTCCGAGGTCGAACGGGCACGGGTCGCGTGTCGGGCTGGGCTACCTGCGGATCGATTGCGCGTGAAGCTCGAGCCGGCGCATACCACCACTATCCCCCAGGGCCTCGATCCCTGCGCGATTCCTCCAGATGTACTGAAGGACTATCTACTTGGGACGGCGGGCGTCCGGTTCACAAAAGAAACCGCGAGCTCATTGGCGTACTTGCGGCCGGACAACGTCGCCGAAGGCTCGAACAGCTGGGTCATCGCGCCGACACATACGACGACAGGGCGGCCGATTCTGGCGAATGATCCCCATCGCAGGTTGAGCATTCCGAGCTTGCGCTACATCGTCCACCTGAATGCACCGGGCCTCGCGGTCATTGGCGGTGGCGAGCCGGCTCTTCCCGGCGTCTCCTTTGGCCACAACGAGCAGGTCGGTTTTGGTTTGACGATCTTCAATGTGGATCAGGAAGATCTGTACGTCTATTCGCTCAATCCGGCCGATGCCGATAGCTACCGCTATCGGCAGAGTTGGGAGCGGATGCGAGTGATTCACGAAATCATTGAAGTCAAAGGGGGTCCGGCGCGTCAGGTAGAGCTCCGATTCACGCGACATGGTCCCGTGCTGGCGTTGGATGCTGCCTCGGGTCGCGCGTTCGCGGTGCGTTCCGTGTGGAGCGAGCCGGGAACCAGCGCCTATTTCGCCAGCACCTGGCTGTTGCAGGCACGGAATTGGCGGCAGTTTCGGGCTGCGCGCGAGGCCTGGGGCACACCGCCGCTGAATCTCATCTATGCCGATGTGGCTGGCAACATCGGCTGGGCTCCCGGTGCCCGTACTCCGGTGCGGCCGAACTGGGACGGCCTGCTACCGGTGCCCGGAGACGGGCGCTATGAGTGGCGAGGCTTTCTGGCCGGCCGCCAGCTACCGGCGAAATATAACCCGCCGGCGGGTTGGATTGCGACGGCCAACGAAATGAACCTACCGGCGAACTACCCGGCGCAGGAGCGCAAGATCTCATTCGAATGGGCCAACCGTTCGCGAATCGACCGCATCAACACCGTGCTCGGCTCGCGGGCAAAGCTGAGCGTGGAGGATTCGATGGCACTGCAGACAGACAGTCACGACGAGCTGTCCGCCTCCCTGATTGCCTTGCTCCGCCCGCTTTCGTCACCCGATCCGCTGCTGTCGAAAGCTCTCGACACGCTGAAATCATGGGACCAGGACGAACTGACTTCAAGCGTTGCGGCCACGATCTATCAGGAGTGGACCCATAGACATCTGGGCAAAATGACGGTAGCACGCGCGACCCCTGCCGGGGTGCACGAGATCATCGGGGACGGATCATTGAAAGCCGTGCTCGATTATCTAAAGCATCCGGATGCAGCCCTGGGGCCGGATCCACTGCGGGCTCGCGACGAGCTGTTGCTGACGAGCCTGAGCAATGCAGTTCAGGGGTTGCAACGGCAACTCGGCCCCGACATGTCCGCCTGGCGCTGGGGAAAGTTGCATCAGATGATTTTTGAACCGGCGGTGGCGGGTCTTGCGGACCCTGCGCTGCGCGCGCGAATGTCATTGGCTCCCGTCGAGCTTCCTGGCTCAGCCGACTCGCCTCGGGCTGCCGCCTTCGGCGACGAGAACTTCTCCGTCATCGCCGGTGCGTCGGTGCGCATCGTGTTGGACGTGGGCGACTGGGATCGATCGATGGCCATCAACGCTCCAGGGCAATCTGGGGACCCTTCGAGCCGACACTACGGCGATCTATTGCCCCTTTGGGCTGGCGGAAGCTTCGTGCCTCTACTCTTCAGTCGTGCCGCCATAGAGCAGGCTGCGGAAGTGGTTCTAAACCTGACCCCTGGGTCCTCCTCGCCAAGAAGCCACGACGCGCAGTAGAGTACGAGAGGTAGGCCTAACTGAGGAAGCTGATCTCACGCGCCAAGCAGCAATGTCGTTTGAACGATTCCCAATACCGGATCGAGGTGTACCGACTGGTGTTGCGGCCACCCGCAGCCTCTGGAGAAGTCTCGCAAAAAGAATTCGCGCGGGCCGAGCCGTTGGAATTCATTGCCGTGCAAGATCAATTTTCCGGACCTCTCCGCCCGCCGCCTCAGAGGTATGATCGGACCCGACATCGCCCCCTCGCCGTTTCACGCCTTCGAGCTGACATTGAATGACAGATTCTCCAGCCAGCGTCCCAAGGGCAAGATCCTGGAGCCAGATTTCTCGAGCGGCCGTTCGAGATTTCGGACCAACTGAATTGACTCAGCGGGTTTCAGTTTTTCAGTGTAGTACTTCAAACCGCCGCTCAGGTCGGCATCCGAAGACTTGACTTCAATCAACCAGTGGACTCGCCGGTTGAGGGTCACGACAAAATCAACTTCTCGGTCTTCCTTATCCCTCAAGTAGAAGAGACCCCAAGTCTCTCCAAACGTATCCTGTCGGAACTGCGTGAACTTCAGCAGGCTACAGGCAACCAGGTTTTCGAGCTGCGATGCCCCCGTGTCATCGTAAGCGGCCGCGCAGTCGAAGAAATAGATCCTGCGATCCTTACGAATGCTGCGCGCCAGACTTTTGGAGTACGGTGGCAGCAGGAAGACGATGTATAACTTCTCGAGTAACTCCACCCAGGCCTTGGAAGTGGGCGGCGACACGCCGAGACTCTGCGCCAGGTTGTCGAAGTTCGTTGGCTTCGACACACGTTCGCGCAGCAGTTCAATCAAATCCGCCGGCCCCCGCCATGACGTGAGTCGCGACAGATCACGCAGATCCTCGCGAGTGACGAGCTCCATGCGATCATTTCGCAGGCGCATCGCCTCCTCGGGATTCAAGAAGGCTTCCGGGAAGCCGCCGGCCGTCAGCAGGCGGTCAATGCGGTGTTGAATCGATTCGGCCGGCAGGAATTGGCGCGACTCAGCCAGGTCGATGGGATGGAGACGGTAGAAGTACGTTCGCCCCGTCAGCGCGTCCCCCGCCCTGCGAAATGCATCTAGGCGGGCGCTACCCGTGACGAGCAATGGCGGACTATTCCCAAATTCGTCAACAACCCCCTTGAGCAGATTCTTCCATTTGGGGGCCTTATGGAGCTCATCGAGGACCACCAGGGACGAGTCTTTCGGCCACGCCAGATCCCGGATGACTTTTCGATCTCTTTGGATGTCCCAGTTTAGATACTCCCCACGCGGATCCAGCAGCGATTTTGCGAGCGTGGTTTTGCCGCACTGGCGCGGCCCGGCCAGGAGCACCATCTTTTTGCGCAGGTCGCGGGTGATTGCCGGGGTCAAATATCTCATCCGACTATACTAAAGCAGACTTTATTTTGGTCAAGTCCATTCTAAAATCGACTTTAGTTTGGCCAGGCTGCGTCTCGGCCGCCTCAAACCTCACCTCCAGCCCTGGGTGGCCAACGCCTCCCATCGTGGCGGAGTGAATTCCAATGAAGCCGTGCGCCACGCCGCCCGAGGTCGCGATCGCCGCGCCGTTCCATTTAGTGACCGGCCGCGCAGCAAAACGCCCGCGGCGGCGGCGAGCTGTGGTTGTGACCCAAATGAACGGCACCGAAGGCAATGGCAAGCGAAGCAAGCTCGGCCCGAATCATACCGCCCTACCGTTTCCTCGCAGCCTCGCTTCGGGATCTACGCCCAGCCACAATGCAGCCGCGAGCACCGCGAACAATGTACCCGCCACGAAAGCGCCGTTCCAGGCGCCATTGCTGGCCAGATACGCGATGGCCGGCTGACAAACAATCCCGCCGAGGTTGCCTCCTGTGTTGAGCACCCCGGTAGCAGCGGCCGTGTCGCTCCGAGCGATCTGCATAGTCGCGGCCCAAAATGAGCCCTCTGTGATTTCCATCGCGAAAAACGCGAACGTCAAAGTCATCACGGCTGCGTCGTCACTAACGGCGCGTGTAGTGGCAAACAACACGGCCGCTCCCGCAGGCAACATTACTAGTGGAATGATACGATATCCCCAACGTGGACCGACACGGTGCGCAAGCCGGTCAGCCAGGTAGCCACCAGAACCCGCTCCCAGCGCCGCCCCCAACCAGGGCCACATACCCGCAAGCCCTCCGTCGATACCTTGGAAATGTCGCACCTGGATCAGATACAGATAGGCCCAGAAGCTGATCAGGTAATACACGAAATTCATGCACAAATAGGCCGCTGCGAGCCGCACCACGTTGGAGTCCATGAGAATCCACCGCATGCGCAGGGCGTTGAGTGATTTACGCGACTCGTCATTCGAAGCGGTTTCGAGCTCCGCCAGCTCTGCCGAGCTCACACGTCCATGTTGTTGAGGACAATCACGACCAAAGCGGTACCAGGCGATTGCGACCAGGATCGTGGGGACCGCGATCCAACGCAGCGCTCCCTGCCATCCCACAGAGCGGGACAGGAGCACGATCAATAGCGGCGTAATAGCGCCACCCACATTCATTGCCGCCGTCTGCAGACCGTTTGAGAGCGCCCACCGATTCTTGGGGAACCAGGACTGCAGAGCCCCGGCGGATACGGGAAAGAGAGGTCCTTGGGATGAACCGAGCAGCACTTGAGCGCCCAGCAAGGCCATAAAGAGCGTCGTGCCGGTCAACCTTTCGGCCGCTGAAGGCGTCAGCAGCATCGCCACTGCCCCGAGCAACGCACCCGCACTCAATATAACACGCGCTGAGCCGTTGACCCAGGACGCCGCCGGGTAGTTGACTGAGCGTGTATGAAGCAGTGAAGGCCGCATTGAGCCACCCAAGTTGAATCGGACTCAGGTGCAGCGCCGGCAGTATGTCTCCAGAGGCTACAGCGGTGCTGGTTCGCTGAATTGGCCGGCGTTGTGGAGGCCTATCGCGGAGGAGACGGACACCTTGCTCGTTGACACGCCGCGTACTCAGATCGTCACCTCAATCGCCGGGCGGGCTGGTCGCTGGCAAGCCGTTCACGGGACCTTTCGGGAAGGCGGACTCGTCCAGCATCTCTTGATCATGACGGACGTCCAACACGCACTGCGCGAGGAAGAACGTGCTGCCTGGAAACGGCTCATCCGAGTCATTGGCCACGAGGTAAACAACTCCCTTACACCGATCAAATCAATGGCTGAATCCCTTCAGAGTCTGCTTTCACAGACCCTGACGGACAGCGCCACGCGCGACGACACGCTGAGTGCGCTCAAAGTAATAGCTGAACGAACCGGCGGCCTGAGCCGTTTCCTGGCGCAATACAGTCGACTCGCCCGACTCCCGGCACCGCGCCCCCAGTGGCAGTCAGTCTCGAGCATACTCAAACGGGTTGTGGCACTGGAGCCGCTCCAGTACGTCGAAATTGGAGCACCGGCAGGCCTCGAAGCATTCGTCGATTCCGATCAACTCGAACAGGCGTTGATCAACCTCGCCAAGAACGCCGTTGAAGCATCAATCAGTCACAACTCTGCGGTGGAGATTTCAGCGCAGCCGCAGGGTAGCGATCTCGTTATTCTGGTTACGGACCAAGGCCAAGGAATCACCAATCCCGACAACCTCTTCGTGCCCTTTTTCACCACAAAGCCAGGCGGCAGCGGCGTAGGTCTCGTCCTCTCTCGACAGATCGCCGAAGCACACGGCGGTACTTTGTCGCTAGAGAATCGAACCGCCTGTCCCGGTGCAATAGCAACACTTCGCATTCCAGGCGTCATCCGTCAGGGCTGTGCAACGGCCTGAAAACTTGCGGACGCCAGGTGTAAGCCGCAATCGCTGCGCAACTGTGTCGTCACTCCGGTTTCTTCAACCATTGAAAAACCTCCACCGGATAGCCACCCGGGTCCTCCATTTCGATGGCACGGATCGGAACTTGTGGATGGTCGTACGGCCCTTTGAGGATGTGGAACCGTGAGTTCCCGCGGATTCTCCCGTGCCAGGCCGAGATATCGTCCGTCACGATACTGAGCATCACCGCGGCGCGTTTGTTGGTCCCGGCGTTATCCGAGCCCGTCTTTACTAAGCCTAAAGTCGCACCACCGGCTGTGTGGAACAGGCTGACCCACTCTTGTTCGTAATAAGGCTTTACGCCGAGCAGCTCGCCATAGAACCGGCGCGGCTCCGTCAAATCGGGGTAGTAGAAGAAGGTGACCTGTCCCGTGACTCGTAGCGGGACAGTGGCGTTGTTCGGTGTCTTCATCGGTGACTGACTCGTCTGGGACTGTGCGCTGACGTGCAGGCTCAAAGCCATGATCAATGCCGCGCCCGCGGCAATTCCTACGTTAGCCGATTTGCAGTGTGTCACAAAACACCTCATATCCAGATCGCGCGCAGCGCGCGCAGTGCGTTACCACCGAGCATCAGACCAATGTCCGAATCGCCGTAGCCGCGGCGAATGAGTCCTTCCGTCAGATCGAACAACCGCTTGGGATGATCGAGACCTTCAATATCGTCTTTTTCGCGAAAGCCGTAGCTACCGGGTTTCAGCGTGGCCTTAGAGGCCGCTACCACGTCGCGAGGCAACGCGTCATATCCATACAACGCTAGATCGCTGCCCACGGCCACGTGCTCGACCCCAGCGATGCGAGCAACGTGATCGAAATGATCGAGGACGTGCTCGATTGTCGTCGGCTCTCGATCTCGCGCGAAGACGCGCAAGAAGGCGATTCCCATGACACCGCCACCCGCGGCGAGCTTGCGGATCGCCTCATCGGTTTTGGTGCGCGGATGCGAAGCATTTAGCGCACGCGCCGTTGCATGAGTGAACAGGACCGGCTTGCGAGAGGCTGAGATTGCATCCAGCGTCGTCCGCGCACCGCAGTGAGACAGATCGACAGCCATGCCAACGGCGTTCATTCTCTCGACAATTGCCGCTCCGTAATCGCTCAGTCCTCCGTCGACGCGCTCAGTCGATCCAGCACCGAGACGGTTCTGAGCATTGTAGGTCAACTGCGAGACTCGTTGACCCAGCGCGTAGAATCGATTGACGTCGTCGACGGAGTTGAAATGCTCAGAGTTCTCACAACCCAACATGATGCCGATACGTCCATCCTTACGGCCCTCGAGCGCCGCAGGCGCATCAACGCGGAAGAATGTGTCAGAGTGCGCGGCTATAAAGCCGTTATGCCATGCGTAGTCGAGCAGCACATTGGGGTCGGTCTCCAAGGTGGTCTGTATGATCTTCAAACCAGTTCGCTGAAACCGCGCCCGCGCCTCGGCATCGAACGCGCCGACCTGCGTCAGCCAACGCTGCAATTCTCCCGGATTCAAAGACAGCGCGTGCTTCAAGTCGACGCATTGTGTCTCGTTGACCAACCGAATGGCGCGCGCCGAATATTTCCTGCTGGGGCTGCCGGCCACGGCATATCGGCCAACATTGATCATGGGCGCTGCAAGCACTGTTCCGCCAATCTGCAGCACGCGTCGCAGCACGGTGCGGCGCGTTGCAACTGGCGCAGGCGGCTTCATTGATAGGCCTCCCGCACCTGTAGCGGCGGGCGCGCGGCAAAAGGTGTTATGCCGACAGTCGAGTAGACCTCATCAGGAAAGAGAACAGTTCCTTTGCTGACAACCATGCGGACCTTGCGCAGTACATTCAGATCAACCGTGGGATCGCCATCGACGAGCAGGAGATCCGCTATCTTGCCCGGTTCGATCGACCCCACTTCGTGATCGCGATGCAGATAACGAGCGCAGCCCAATGTGGCTATCTGGAGCACCCGGGAAGCAGGAATCCCCGCGCGGCCGTAGACCTCCAGCTCGCTATGCAACATGAATCCCGGCACATCATCAGTGCCCGGTACGATCGGGATACCCGCGTCGTACACCAGTTTCAGCGCCTCGAGCAGCTTCGTCCAGGCCGCTTGATACAGTGATAGTTGCCCGGGCTTCATGTCCAGAACGGCGGTACGGCGCGCGCGCTGAACCGGACCCGGCATATGGCTCAGCCAGGCTTCGATGCTGGGAGGCGATTTCCCGGGCTGACTGAGCAGCATCCACTCGAGACCGGCCATGGTTACATCGAGCGTGGTACCGCGCTCCTTCATCAGTCGAACCATGCGCTGCACGGGCTCACTTTGCAGATCGAGCTTGCCCATGCGTTCGCCCACGGCAGTAAAGCGCAACGGTGTGCGCGTATCCTCCTGTGGAGAGATAACGAAGCTCAACAGGAGCTGATTCATGTGGTTGATCTCGTCGTAACCGTCGCGGACGGCCCGCTCCGAGGTCATGAAGGCCGGCACATGCCCGCTGACACGAAGCCCCAGCCGATGCGCCTCTGCCGAAATCGGCGCCACCCAGTCCGGCGTGATCGAGCTATACAACTTGATCGCGGAGTACCCGTGATCTGCATACCAACGAACCTTCTCCAAAGCGGCTGGCAATTGATCCACCACGAAGCCCATCTTCGCGGAGTACGGCGAGCGCCCTTCTATGAAACCGGACGGAATGATTTCAGGACCTGGGATCGTACCCGCGCGGACACGTGCCTCGAGGTCCAACAGGACATCGTTATGATTGCCAAGGTCACGAACGGTCGTTACACCACCAGCCAGATAGAGAGGCATATCCCAGTCTTCAACATGCGAGTGCATGTCAGTCAGGCCAGGTAGCACCGTACCTCCCTGAGCGTCGACAACGGCATCTTCGGGCAGTGGGGTCGCATCAGCTCTCACACCAACTATCCGACCTCGATATACAACGACCGTAGTCGGTTGACCGAGCGTACCCGAGTGACTGTCGAAGACGCGCGCGTTTTGAATATAGATTGGACGATCGAATCGATGAACGAGCCGGCGCGTGAGACGCTCCAGATATTCACGGTTGAGTGAGGCGGCGAGTTGCGATAGTTGCGCAAACTCCAGTGCGTAGTCGTCGGGCATAACTACGAAACCGGGGGTGACGGTTCCGAAGAAGCCACCTTGATCGTCCGCCAGAACGAATAGTGGGTCAGTACGGATGCCCCAAAGCGCGTAAGCGGTGACTTGCCGCGACCTTGCACCGTGCCCCACAGTAATCTCACGAAGCTTCTCCGCTTTGAGAGTGCCGGTTGGCAGTGCGCTCAGTTGAAGATCGGGCCGGCCTAAGAGGGCACGCAGATACACTCCGTAAGCCCAAGGACTCGAATCCGTCGCAACATACACGCGACCCGCATCGGCCCGCGCCTCCCCGGAATCATTGAGGCTGCGCCAACTTGCCTTGTGCCCAGCGCGACGGTAACTCTCCTTGGCAGGCGCGCCGATGGCACCCGCCCCCTCGATCCGCCACTGCGACGGCAGTCCCTGCAGATCGAGCACCAGCGACTCGCGAAGCTTGGGCCCCCGCCCGTTGTCATCAATTCGGTAGTTGATGGACACACCGGTGCCGCTTTGCACGACATCGAGTGTGCCCACCACCTCGTTGTTGGAGAGGGCTACATACCGCTGAGTAGCCGCCTCAACCGCGCTCCAGAGGAACAGCGCGAGACCGAGTAGTAGCCGGGACTGACGCATGATGCTAGTCGATCCAAAGATCGCGCTCCTTGTCCTTCCAGAACTCGAGCCCCATCGTTTCGTGGTTGAACACATTCTGGTAGTACGGGTCGTTCTTCTTGTACTCCTCGTACACGCCTTTGTACTCGCCGCGCTTCTTCTTGTAGGCCTCATACGAAGCCAGATCCGCGTACTCCCACAGGATGAAGTGGCGCCCGGACTCCATCCCGGCCACGTGCTTCTCGAAGTAGCGAACGCTCTTCCATTCCTTGAACAGCTCGCGATGCTGACGCACCCAGGTCAGCCAGCGGCGCATCCACTCGTCGTGCTCCTTCTCCTTACCCTCGGACACGACCCAACTTTCCATCTCGAATACTGACATTAGAATCTCTCCCGTCCGCCGACCTTGCTGCCCCCGAGCTCGCCGCCGTAGCGGAGCAGGACTGCCCGCTCATCCGAATCTGCAACGTCCGGTTGAATCGGCTGTTGGCCACGGGCGCTACCGGACACTACGGCAATCGCCTGCTGGCCCAGACCCAACGCCAGCCCGCCCGCAAGCGTTGCGCGCAACAAGTTTCTACGCTTGATCTCCACACTCATGAACTACTCCTTGGCTCCGTTATCGCATGTTGAAGGAGACGCGCATGCCCCACGTTCTCGGGTTGGGCCGCACGCGAATACCCGCGAATCCAAAACCCGCGAGCCCGGTGTAGTACTTCTTGTCGAAGGCGTTCTCCAGATACCCTTCCACCATCCAGGCATCCGTTCGGGTGCCCAATCGGAAGTTCACGATCTGGAACGACGGGATGGTGTACGGGAACTCGTTGTGGGTAATCGACTCGACGTCGGGCTTGTTCTTCGACCGGTAGGAGTATTCCGCGCGCGCGTAGCCGGAAACATCCGCAGGCATCGCAGGCATGAGCTCACTCAACGGGAGCTCATACTGTGAGTTCGCGCTGATCGTCCAGCGCGGCGCCCGGATGATATCGGTACCCGACAGATCGACTTCCTGGCCGGAAACCAATGCGTTCGGGAATTTGTCGAACTTTGCGTTGAGATAACCGATACCGCTCTCGAGAGTCAGGTGCGCGATGGGACGTGCGGCGATCTCGAGCTCTACACCCTTACTGGAAGCGCTCGCTGCGTTGGTCGTAGCGTCGATGACTGTGATGACGTGCGTGTCCGGGTCAGTGACTGTCGCGCTCGACTCGACCTGCAAATCCTTCCACTTCATGTAAAAGACCGTAGCATTCACCATCAGGCGGCGATCGAACAGGTACGAACGTGTGCCGAGCTCGTAGTTCCAGAGATTTTCCTTGGCGAAGGACTGCGACGGTAGCGCCGCGTTGAACTGCAAGCCGCCCGCCTTGTAACCCTTGGAGGCCGTTACATAGGTAGTAACATCATCGGTGAAATCGTAGGAAACCGAGAATCGCGGCGAGAAGTCCGAAAAATCGGTGGCGCCACGGTTGTTCAGCTTCGGAGAGCCGAAGCTGATGCCGCCGGCGGTTTCCTTCACCTTGTCATGCGAGTAACGCCCGCCGGCCGTCAAGGCCAGTTTATCGAGCGCGTGCCAGGTGACCTGTCCGAATCCCGCCCAACTGTTAGTCCGCGTATTCTCCACCACGATATCGATGGGGAACTCGTTCGGCAGGTCGAAGAAGCCGCCGGTGCCCGCACGCACCTGGTGGAGGGTGCTTTTGATGTCCTCTGCATAGAGGGCGCCGACCGTCCAGACCCACGGTCCGCTGCCGCTCGACTGGATCCGGGCCTCCTGGCTCCAGCTCTGCGAGCTATCGTCGATCTTCTGCGTCAGGAGCGGATCGGGCGTGAAATCCAGATCGTCGAAGTACTTGCGCTGCGTGTCGAGATAGCCCGTGATCGAATGGATCTCGTAGCCATCGCCCTGATAGCGCAGGTGTGCAACACCGATGTTGTTATCGTTCTTCTGCGTCAGCGGCAGATCCTGATTCACCTGATGGATGTTCTGTGGATAGAACGGCAAGCCGCCGGAGACGGGCACCGGTGTCCCTGTGATCGACGCCGTATCCTCATTGAGCACCCCGGTAGGCACGAGCGGATTGAGGCCCGAGTCCTCGCGCGTCATGTATCCGGACAGATCGAGCGTCAAGCGATCATTGATCAACCAGCGAGTCGCCAGCTTCATGTTGATGAACTGGAAGCCGCTCTGACCGCCGGCCGGGTTGATATTCTTGATAAAGCCGTCGCTTTGCTCGTAGTTGACCATCGCCCGGACAAAGAACTTGTCTTCCACCACAGGCGCGTTGACGACACCCGTCATGCCCCAGGTCCTGAACGACCCGAAATGTGCGTTGAGCTCGCCCTCGAGCTTCGGACCGGGTTGCTTCGTCGTGACGTTCAGTGCGCCACCGGTAGCATTGCGGCCGAAGAACGTGCCTTGCGGGCCGCGCAAAACCTCCACGCGCTCAATGTCCTGTAGCGCCGGGTTTACCGCGCCTTCCTGAGCGCCGTTGGCAATATTGAAGCCATCGACGTAGACACCGAAAGCATCTGTGCGGCCGCCGATGTTGCTGACGCCGCGAATTGCGATGTCCACCGATCGCGGGCCGCTCTTGCCTTCGTCCTGGAAGGTCACGTTGGGAGTCTGTCGGAAGTACCCACGCAGGTCCTGTGCGTTGGCGGCCTGGAGCTTGTCGCCGCTGAACACGCTGATGCTGGCCGGAACCTTCTGCAAGGTCTCTACACGGCGCTCCGCAGTCACGACGACCTCTTGAAGTGCCGTGTCAGCAAGGAGCGGTGCCTGTGAGCTCTCGTTTTCCGCCCGCGCGCTGCGCGGCCCGGAGTTGTCTACGGCAGCAGGTCGTTGATCAGTTGGCCGAGGCGCTTGAGCCAGGAGAAACCGACCCAAGAACGACTGGCGCGCGTCCTTGCCTCCTTGAGCGCCATCGCGCCCGGTGTCATCAGAGATTGAATGCGCTTCTGAGCCTTGTGTCTGCGGATGACCGGAGCTGGCGCCTGTCTGCGGCGCGAGGTCATGAGGACTCACGATTGCGATCGTCGTACCGTTGACGATCCGGTACCCGAGGCCCTGCGGTGCGAGCAGCGTATCGAGGGCTTGCTCTGGTGTTTGATTGCCCTTGACCGGCCCGACCAGCGCGGGGCCGCCGAGCGTATCACTGAAGCCGGCGATCTGCAGGTGAGTTTGTTGTGCGAGATCTTTTAGAGCGGCGTCGAGCGGCTGACGCGGGATGTCGAGATCATAGCGCTGCATAGTTGCCAGCGCCTGTTCGGCGGCTCCGAGCCCACCTGCAGCAAGTAGCGCGGCCGTAACGACGGCAATCCGCATGAGTAGTCCCCCCGTCCGATCATAAGTGTGTTTGGACGGAGAAGAGACCGGGCTTGCCGCGAAACGTAACCCCCCTTTGACCAACTTTATTTGCCCGTTTGTGCCGCTGGCGCGATAGTGATGGCGGTTTCTCCTGTATGAATGATCTCCACCGGCGCGACAGTTTGGAGGAATGCGATGAATGCTTCCGGCTCCGATGCATTGAATACACCGCTCACGGAACGGTTCGCCAGCTTGTCGTCGGCTACGCTCAACTGTACGCGGTTGTAGCGGTTGAATTCGGCGATCACGTGAGTAACGGGATCGTTGCGGAAGATCAAGCGCCCTTCGGCCCAGGCCAACTCGCGGTGACTGTCCACAGCCTTGACAGGCTGCGCTGAGCCGCTTTCACCCACGGTCACCTGTTGATTGGCCGTCAACATGGCGATCTGCGCAGACTCATCGTCAACGGCCGCAGGATGCGCTGGCCGGGAGCCTGCCGTACGTACCCCCGTTGGCCGCGCACTGGAATCAACTGGCACCAGCGTCGACTGCGGGTCAGCGGCCGCTGCCTCTCTTCTATGCTCGGATGAGACGGCCACCTTGCCCTCTGCAACGGTGACAATCGTGGCGCTGCCGTGTTGCTCCACACCGAATGCCGTCCCGACCGCCCGAACGACGGTGTCCTCCGAATGCACATAAAACGGCCGCCGCGCATTCTTGGCAACGCGAAACAACGCGCGGCCGTGCTCCAGGTGGACATCGCGGGAGCTTTCGGAAAATTTGATCCGCAGCCGCGTTTCCGGATCGACCTGCACGACGCTGCCATCGCGCAACACGACTTCGCGACGCTCCGCCCGTTCGGTGGCAATGAGCTTGCCGAAGACTCGCTCCTGCAGGAATGATGCACCGACCAGTACTAAGGCCACACTGGCCGCAACGGCCATCGCCCGCGCCGTGCGCTGCCAGCGGCTCGGGATTGTTGCTCGCGGTGAAACATCATCAGTCTGGCGACCCGGCCGTAGCGGGATGACTTCAGCGGTGCGTTCGGTGGCCGGTGGCGTCAGGGAGATCCGTGTCCAGTGCTGGAATTGGTCCAAGGCCGCATGAACTTGCGCAATTCGCAGCATCTCCGCGACGTGCACCGGCGACTCGCGCAGCCAGTCGACAAACTCGCCGCGCTGCGTGCCCGACAGCTCTGTCGACTGCATACGGACCCACCACTCGGCCGCATCGGCCGCGGCTTGCCTACGGCGCTCATTCGCGTCCATGTGTGATTGCTCCCAACAGCTCCGGATCCAGCTCGTGGCGGAGCTTTTCGTAACCTTTGGTGAAATGGCGACGGACACTGCGCAGCGACTCGCCAAGCTCCGCAGCGATCGCCGCGTGTCCCAGTCCCTCGGCGAAGTACAGTCGCAAGGCTGCCTGTTGCTGCGGTGACAGTGTTTTCAGTGCCCGCTCCACTTCCTCCTGGGATTGGGCCAGCAGCACCGACAGCTCGGGTCGATCCTCATGAGTTAGCCCATCGAGCCATTTCGACTCATGCGGGCGGCTGTGGCGGGCGCGGATGCTCCATTCGGCGGCCACATTGGCGGCTACCTTGAAAAGATAGGCCTGCGGATGCTCGACCACCTCGCCCCGGTCGTAGCGCATGAGGCGCAGAAAAACCTCTTGCGCCATGTCATCCACGTCCGCGGCCGGCATGCGGCCGGACTTGCTGAGGAGGAAGCGGCGCACAGGCGTACGCCACTCACGGAACCAGTCCGCAATCCGACGCTTTGCAGCAGCAGAGGTCATCGCCTCGCCGTAGCCCCTTGAGACAGTACTATGGTGTCTATGAGACCGGCTGAGGTGTAGAGCATATCCCCCCTCTCAAATCCTTTTTTTAGGCCGGCCCGCCGAATGTCAGCTCCCCACCGCCAGCACCTCGCCAGCGGCTGCCGATGGAGGCGTTGGGCAAGTATGCGCGCCCCCGCTAGATGACTCGGCGGACGATCGCCGCATTCAGGGAATTCCTGACCCCGGCTGAAAGAAAAGTGAACTGTGCCAGGGGCCGGCTCGATCGGGCACGGCTATCGCCGCCAACGCGCCGCAGGCACCGTTGACTCAATAAAATCATTGAGTTAGCAGCGATTGAGCCTTCGGCAACGTACTCTTCGGTGATCCCAGCCCGAGCTCACTGGCGCACGCGTCTGACGGCGGTCGAGAAGCAGATTCACGTAACCGACGCTCAGTCGAACTGCCTCCTCACCTCGATGCCAACGGTCCGCGGCTGGTTGACGAACAGGCGCGGGCGACCGGGGATTTCGGCCGCAATGGAGCGGCTGTCACCCAGGTTCGCAGCCTCGTTGGTGAGATTCTTGGCCACCACGGCCAGCTCGAGCGGACCGTGCTCCGCGGCGAGCCGTAGATTGACCAACTGGTAGGGGAGCCGCTCGCGCGGCTCGGCCGCGTTGTTGTTACCGCTGAAGCTCCTGCCGACATAGGAGTAATCCAGAGTGCTGAGGAGCCGCCAATGCCCGCCCGGCAGCGGCCACCGATAGGCCAGCGAGCTGTTAGCCGTCCAGTCGGGGACCTGGAAGACAGGCGACCCCGCCGGCTGCGGTGAAGCAGCGCTCGCGGCGCTGATCTTCGCATCCTGGTAGCCGAGACCGAGGGAGAAGTCGAGTCCGTCGAGCACTCGCACCGACAGCTCGAGCTCACCGCCTTTGCTGGTGGCCGCGCCCGCATTCGTAATGAACTGAAATCCGCAGGACAACAGGACGGCCTGTTGGATGTCCTTCCATCGCACGTAAAAGCCGGCGGCGTTGAGAGTCAGTTTGTGGTTCAGCCAGCTCGTCTTCGTACCGAGCTCGTAGTTCCACAGTGAATCGGACTTATAACTACGGGTGTTGGCGAGAGAGACGCCGGGGTTCTGCTGTGCCAGCGCGGCGACACAATCCGTCGCGGTGTTCGGCGCCCCGGCAGGAACGGCCGGGACCAGGCCTCCGGGACGGAATCCCTTCGAAGCCACTGCATACAACATGTGATCCGGCGTCAGGTGGTAATCGACGGCGATCTTGGGATTCGTGCCGCTTTCCTTCGTGGTCGCGAATGGGCTGATCAGCGCGGGACCGCCGCCGACCACCAGCCCCTCTTCGTATCCATACGATGAGATCTTCACCTGGTACCAGCGTAGTCCCAATGTGATCTTGAGCGGATCGATCGGAGTGTAGGCCACCTCCCCAAAGATCGCCGGCTCGCGAATCGTCGTATGAAAGTCCTGGGCGAACACCAGGTTGGCATAGTCCGGGTTGTTGGGCCCGCCGGTAGCGGCGTCGAGACCCGGAATGGTCGAAGGAGGAAAATAAGCGGAATAAGGCAACCTGCCGTGCAGATCCGAGTAGAACCCACCGGCGACGAGTTGCACGGGACCGGCGAAGTCGGAGGCAAAGCGAACTTCCTGCACGAAGCGCTGGTAGTCCTTGAGCTCACTCACCGGTCCTGGTCCAGGTGTAGCGCCCGGGATGGCAGAGGTAATGGCCGCCCAGATGAGGTCGCCTTGATCCTCGGTCTCAAACACTTCGCGTGAGAAGTACGCGGTCGAGGAGACGAGCTCCCCGTACGAGGGACGCCATTTGAGTGTCAGGCTGGCAAGATCCCACGAATCGTGGCCGCCCTCGGGAACGTTGAACAGATGAGCCTGGGTGAAATCGCGCGGCAGCAGCGGTGTCGGTAGCTGGTAGGGCCCAGACGGGACGGGATACCCATAACCATTGTTGGGATCGCTATACAACGGCGCCGTAGGAAAGCCGTTGTAGACAGTTCGTTGTCGCATGAAACGCGGAGTGATCGTCAGATCATCGAACTTGAGAGTCAGGCTGGCCGCGCCACCGTAGCTAGCGACCGCGGCGATGTTGCGCAGGGTCGTGATCCCGGTGCCGGACAAGGGTGTGCACGCAATCCCTGCTGTGGCGGGATCGGTGCAGAAGCTGCGTTTGAAGTAACCTGCCTCGCTGTCATAGAAGCCGGACAGCCGCAGCGCCACATGCTCGGGGATTAGGGGCAGGTTGACGACCCCATCGCCGCTCCAGTTGCCGTGAACGGTCCGATCGGTGCTCGAAGCCCCTGCGTGAACAGTGCCTTCGAAGTCGTTCAGGTTCGCGGCCCGGGTGATGATACGGACCGTGCCCCCCATGGAGCGGGCGCCGTACAAGGTGCCCTGCGGGCCGCGCAGCACCTCGATATGGTCGACGTCCAGCACCCGCGGATCGAGGGAGTCCGGCAGCGGCACATCGTCGATGTAGAAACCGGTAACGTTGTCACCTGCAATGCCTCGGATCGAAATGGTGCGCGCTGTACTAACACCATCGCCGGTCGGCGCGAACGCAAGGTTGGGAACCTTGGTGGCGTAGTCGAAGATATTCGTGATGGCTTTCTGTTCCAACGCCGCTGCGCCAAAGGTCGTTATGGACAAGGGAACCGATTGCACGTTTTCGGAACGCTTCTGGGCCGTAACGAGAACTTCCTCGAGCGCATCTGTCCCCGCCGCGTCGGTCTCTGCGGCGGAGGCCAGGACCGGAAGGACCAGGGCCACGGCTACGAATAGCACAACCAGCAGGCATCTCATTGCCGAGCGGCCGGCTAGCGCCGCGTCTCGCAAGCAGGCGATGCGGTCAATGTTGTGGCGTTGATCAACGGGGACCATGAGTGCCTCGCTCGAGTTGCCGCGCCGTGGCGTCGAGCGCCTCGCGCGTGATGTCGAATACGGTATCGATCTCCTCCTCAGTGATCACGAGTGGCGGCATCAGCGCCATCGTGTCGCCGATTGAGCGCAACGCCAGGCCACGCGCGAGCGCTTCGCGACTGCACCGATCACCCGCACGGATCGAGGAATCGAACATCTGCCGGGCGCGCTTGTCGGCAACGAGTTGGATACCAGCGAACAGTCCGCAGGAGCGGACGTCGCCCACAAGTGGATGATCCGCAAGCGCGGCAACTCGCGCCGCGAAATGGGGTTCGATGGCGGCGACGTGCTCGACGATCCGTTCCTCGCGCAGAATGCGGATATTCTCCAGAGCGACGGCGCAAGCAACCGGGTGCCCAGAGTGAGTGAAGCCGTGGTAGAACTCGCCACCGCGGTCAATCAACACAGCGGCGACCCGGTTGCTGACCAAGGCGGCCGACAACGGTATGTATGCCGAAGTGATGCCCTTGGCGACGGCCATCAAATCGGGCTGCTGAATGCCGAACCGATGACTACCGAACCAGTGTCCCGTACGTCCGAAGCCACAAACCACCTCATCCACCGAGAGCAGCACTTCGTACTTGGTGCAGATCCGCTGGATCTCGGGCCAATACGTGGCGGGCGGAATGATTGCGCCGCCCGCCCCTTGTATCGGCTCGGCGAAGAATGCCGCGACATTGTCAGCACCGAGATCGAGGATCCGCGCCTCCAGCCAGCCCGCGGCACGCATGCCGAATTCCTCTGGTGACAGATCAGCGCCTTCCAGGTACCAATACGGCGCGCCGATCCTGGCGATCCCCGCGATCGGCATGTCCCCACCGCTGTCGTATAGATCCGGCAGCCCAGACAGGCTGGACGTGGCGATCGTGCTGCCGTGGTATGCGTTGGCGCGCGCGATTACGATTTTCTTCTGGGGCCGGCCGGCCAGTTGCCAGTAGCGGCGCGCCAGCTTGAAGCATGTTTCGTTGGCTTCCGATCCGGAGCTCGCGTAGAACACGTGTGTCAGGCCAGCCGGAGCAAGTTGGGTGAGTTGCTCGGCGAGCTCGATGGCCGGCTGATTTGAGGTGCGGAAGAACGACTGGCAGAACGACAATTGACTCATCTGCTCGGCCGCCACCCGGGCCAACTCCTGGCGCCCGTAGCCAATATTCACACAACCCAGTCCGGCGAGCCCATCGATGATGCGGTTCCCTTGGGTGTCCCACATGTAGATGCCCTCGGCGCGCACCTGGATGCGGGCGCCCTCGGCATGCAGCTCCTTGTAGTCGCTGAAGGGGTGCAAGTAGTGGCCGTTGTCGGCCGCTTGCCAGTCGGCTGTACTACGATTGCCCGGGCGGCCTGTGCGGCACGAGGGTGTTAATCGGGGCATCTGCAGCTCCGTACGGCGAATGTTGGGTCACTTTCGATCGCCGGGGTTCGATGCTAAGCAGGAGCGCGGGGGCTGTCTTGCCCCCGAGTGCACACCTCTGGTCCAAGGGCGCACACAGCGGAAGTGCGCCGAGGCAAGATGGAGGCGGGCCGTGTGAGTTGGGATCAGGGATCTGACGGGCGGCAGGTGCGCGGAGAATACCCAAAGCGGCGCTTGAAGACCCGACTGAAGTGGGCCGCGTCGCGGAAGCCCCAGCGATGCGCAATCTCGCAGATCGAGCGATGCCCCTGTGCCGGGTCCGTCAGATCCGAGCGACAGCGCTCCAGGCGCTCCGCCTGGAGCCATTTCACCGGCGTGCTGTTGATGGCGCGGAAGATCGAGTGCAGGTGGCGCAGCGAGATATGCTGCGCCGCCGCGATAGCGGCAGGTGTCAGGTCCGGCTCATCGAGCCGCTCGCGCAAATAGCACTTCACTCGCTCGAGCGCGCGCCGCCGTCCCCTTCTCGGGGGAGCACAGGACGAATTGAGGCTCGTCAGGACAGTCACCAACAGCTCGCAGGCGTGCTGCTGCAGGCGTAGAGCCAGCGCCAGGTTAACTGGATCCTCGTCAGAGGCCAGCGAGCGCACAAATTCGAACAGGAATCGTCCGGTGCCGCAATTCCCGTCGATCGGGCGCGCCATCCATGTAGCGAGATCTTCGATGTCGCTTTCGACTGCGCTGCGCGGCAGCTCCAGGGAAAGTTGCCGGAACGGACCAGCAAACCGCATCTCATACGAACGAGCACTGTCGTACATGATGAATTGCCCCGGGCGGGTGACCGCGGTGCGACCATCCTGGTCCAACCAGCCTTGGCCCTCGAGTTGGAAATTGAGCTGCAGTAATCGCTCGTGATCCGAGCGCGCCAGGTGGTCTGTGCGCACCAAGCGTTGGGCGACCGACTCGATGCGCGAAACCCGCGTCACACCTACATCGCGCCAGGCAACACGACCAGAGAAGCCCTCGTACTCCGCGGTGACGAGGTCGATCGTCGGATAAAGGAGGTTGACGTGATCGCGCCAGGAAGTGACGCGCGCACGGTTCGGAAAGGCGTCGGTGGTGAAATAGCGCATGGCGAGTGCTCTCGAGTTTGAGACGACATCCTACGTATGTGGGGCGCCGTGATGGCTGAGCCAACGGGCAACAACCGCGACCGCAATCACTGCGATTCCTACGCATGACCACTTCCAGTCAGCGAGGAAGCAGGCAGTGAAGATGGCTACCGCAAGACCCAAGCCAAGGGCCGGTATGGCGAGAGTGCCGGGGGTGCGGTACGGCCGCACCAGTTGCGGCTCGCGTCGCCGCAGGGTCATGTGAGCGACTAGAAAGAACAGATATGAGAGCGTTGCTCCAAAGACCAGGAGGACTACGAGCGGGTCCGCAAGTTTGGTCACCGCAAGTGCCAGCCCTGCAACCGCCGTAGCGAGTGTCGCAACCGAGGGCGCGCCGCGTGCGTTGACCCGGCTGAAAATAGACGGCAATACTCCTTCGCGCGCCAACGTATAAAGCATGCGCGACCCCGCATACATGGCACCGAAGAAGCTTGCGAGCAGGCCCACTAATGCGGCGATCGAAACGAGCAGCCGAACGGCTGCGGCCGCGGAGCCTGTATGGTGTGCAAGCGCGGCCGCCATCGGGTCAGTCGAATCGACCAGCACGGCTGTGCCGACGCTTCCCGGTCCTGCCAGCAGAACACCACAGGCCAACACCACTCCAATGATCAGCGAAGTGAACATCGCTGTCGGAATTGTGCGCCCCGGCTCGACCGCCTCTTCGGCTGCCAGAGGGACCCCTTCGATACTGATCAGGAAGGTTACCGCAAAAGGCAATGCTGCCCATACGCCATGCCAACCGAACGGCAACCAGGCACCGTACGGACGCGCGGGAACAACATCAAACAAGTGCTCCGCGTGGAAGCCGGGCGCCAGGGTGAAAATAAATACCAACACTCCCGCTGCCGAGACTGCGGCAAGCAACAATGTGGCAGACAGCGCCTCGCCGACGCCTCTCACGTGCGCAATCACGACCAGAAGATACAGGACAACGACCGGTGTTGTGCCCTCCAGGCCCGTCAGGGATTGCAGATAACTGCCGGCGAAAAGTGACAGGACGGCGCCGCTGCACACATATTCGAGCGCTATCGCGATACCCGCCACGAAGCCCAGCCATGGGCCGAAGGCACGGCGCGCGAAGGCATAACCGCCGCCGGCAACCGGCAGAGCCGTTGAGAGCTCCGCGAGGCACGCGACCAGGCAGGCATAGAACACCGCAACGGCCAGGAATGCGACCAACAGGCCGCCCCAGCCGCCGCGTCCGAGCCCGAAGCCCCAGGCCGCATAGTTCCCGGCAACGATGTATGAAAGGCCCAGGCCTGTCAGCAACACCTTACCGAGGACGCCGGCGCGCAGTCCCGACTGCGCGCCAGGCGCCGTTTCGTTTTCAACCACCCCTCGACTATCAGACCCAGATCTGCAGGACATAGTCAAACGGAGCCTGTCCATTCAGCAGCTCCACACGCTGCAGCTTGATTTTGAAATCGTCACCGTGACGCACGAGCGTGTGCCGATAGGTACCGGCGAACTGGCGCAGCGTATCGCGGCGCAGCTCTGACATGTGAAAGCGCGAACGTACGACGACCATATCAGCGTTCACGGATTCGATAACAACATTGCCCACGAGATGGCTCGTGCCCCACTGCGGCGCCTGTGACCACGCATTGGGGTGTGTCACACGGCCCATCCGAACTTCCATCAGTCGCCGGTCTTCGGCGAAGATGGACGGCGAGTCCAGCCATTCTGTCTGGTCCGCGCTTACCGGCATCCAATAGACCCCGTCCTGCGCAAACAGATCGATATACTGACTCCAGCATTTCTGATCGAGCAGCTCGGACTGATGAAACAGGAACTGCTCGACCTGCTGCTGAAGCGAGCCGGCCTGGGTCACCGTTTCCGGTGCGGCGCGCGCGACGAGGTTACCGCCGCGGGCCGCCTCGCGAGGTGAATGATCCGGTGCCAGCGTCTGGGCGCCGGTCTTCGCCTGCTCGCGGTTCTCGAAGATGACAACCTCTTCCAACAGGCGGTTCTGCAGCTTCGAGGCGCTCATGGTTGGCTCCCGAGGTATTGGGCCCAGGCCTTGAACTGGTTGCGCATGACCACTTCAGAAGTTCCACAGTTGGAGTAGCTCACGCCCTCTTCGATAGTATCGCGACCGAACTGACGGTGAAAGCTCACCCAGTCCCCGCCATTGGACTCGAGACCCAATTGGCCCTTGGTCCAGTTCTCGAGGTCATCGGCGTTGATCAGGGTTGCCGGAGAGTTGACGAGGTTGTAATACCAGAGCGCGCGCCGGTAGATCGCCTGCGAGACCCCCTTGAGTCGGAAGTGCCAGATCTCAGACAGCGTCTTGTTGGGCGCGATGGGGCGCAATACCCGCAGTTGTTGCAGCGGCGATTGTACGGAGAGATAAGGATAGACCAGGACATGGTGGATGCTGCGCCCGAGGAACTCTTCGGCGCGCTTCTCACCGTAAGCCCGGTACATCCCGGCGACGTACTCCTGCGTGTCGACATCGTCGGGCCGCAGGCCCATGTAGCCTTTCAGAATTCCGTGACCCCGCGGAAAGTTGACCGTTTGCACAGAATCCCACTGGTCGAAGGAGGAAGCGAAGGTTGACAGATAGTGATAGTAGAGCGGCGGGGTTTCCCCTGCCTGCTGAAGCTTGCGCTCGACGCGGCCAGCGGCAATGCCGGTCGATTGATGGGTGACCGATGGATGCAGAGCGTCCAACTGGTTCTCCATGAAAAACTTCCAGTTCGACTGCTGCACCACCCGGTGACAGAGCGGCACAATCTCCACTTCACCCTCGGGCGAGCGGTCGCACATGTCATCGAATGCGATTCTGGCATCGCCCAGGAACTCGAGGAGAGTTGGGCCGTCGGCGCTCAGCGACGCGAAAACGAAGCCCCGATAGCTATCGACTCGCGCCGCCGCCTTCATCGAGCAATCGGGGTTGTCCTGTGTCAGACGCGTGCCGTCATAACCGTGCGGCAGCGGAATGCCTTTCACCCGCCCGTCGAGATGGAATGTCCAAGCGTGGTAGGAGCACACGAACGTGGACCCGGTGTTCCCCTGCCGGCTGCCGCACAGTTGTACGCCTCGATGCGGGCAGCGGTTGTAGAGAACACGGACCCTACCATCGCTGCCGCGGACCATGATCATGGGTTGGCGGCCGATTTGCACAGTGTGGAAATCGCCCGTCTTCTTCACCTGCGACTCGTGGCCACAATACACCCAGATCTTCTCCCAGATATCGGTCATTTCCCGGTCGAAGATGGCTGGGTCAGTATAGACCGATCTGTGCACGCGGTCGGCTTCGACCAGTTGATTCAGCGGCTGCACGTTTCTCCCCCCTGCGCACTTTGAAGCGTAAATTGAGGCTGCAAGGATCGTAGGCGGCATGCAGCGGGCTTCCCATGGGTCCAGCCCACTGCTTATATTCCTGCAGGTTATGGATCCTCTGAGGTGACGCGATGAGTGCCAGACTCGATGTGGACCGCCTGCACCAACTTGCCACGATCGTGCGCCAGCGCTCTTTTTCCAAGGCGGCAGAGGCCATCGGGATTACCCAGCCGGCCCTGTCGAAGAACATCCGTGCCCTCGAAAAGACGCTGGGTGTTCAGCTACTGGAGCGCGGCCGATTCGGCGCTTCGCCCACCTCGTTCGGATTGGCGCTGGTTCGTCACGCCGATGCGATTGATGCCGAACTACGCAGCGCGATGCAGGAAGTCGATGCTCTGCGTGTTGCGCGCGTCGGACACACGTGCGTGGGGTGCGGGCCATCGGAGGCAACACGGCTGTTGCCCATCGCGCTGAGTCGCCTGCAGGCGCGAGCTCCGGGTGTCAGTGTTACCGTGCTCTATGGTTTGAATGAAGTGTTGCTTCCCATGGTGAAGCACGGTGAGGTGGATTTTGCCATTTCCTCCATTCCCGCGCGCTCCAACGATCGCGAGATCCGACACGTGCGACTGCATGAAGATCGGGCTGCGGTGATTGTACGCAATGGGCATCCCATACTGAACCGAGGTGGGCCCATTACTCCGGCGGACCTGGTCGGCCAACAATGGATCCTGGCGCGGCAGAACGAGCTCGAGCGCCGGGCGCTGGATGACCTGTTCCTCGAGGCGGGCCTGGATTGTCCACAGGTCACGCTAGAGACGACTTCTGCGGTGCTGATGAAGGCTGTTGTGATGCAGAGCGACTCCCTCACATTTCTGCCGCGGGAGCTCATATTTTGGGAGGAGCGCGCCGGTTTGCTGTCTGCTCTGAAGCTCGCGGCTCCTTCATGGCACCGGATCGTCGGACTGACCCTGCGGGCCCGGGCCGGCATCAGCCCTGCGGGTCGAGCCCTCATAGACGTACTGCGTGACGTGGGTGAGGAATTTCGAGTTTAGTGGGGGTGGAAAACAAAAGGCTGATCCACCAGCCTGGCTTGGTCGGCGCCCGGCCGCGGGACAAATTTCTGCACGCGATTGTTGAACGCATCAGCCACGTACAGGATGCCGGTTGGATCGACAGCAAAGTTATGGAAGTTGTAAATCCAACCGGGGAGCTGGCCGTGCGTGCCCCAATAGGTTTGCAACACTCCATTCATGTCGTATTTCGCGATTCGGTCTGCGCCGTTCGAGGCCACCCACAGGGACTTGCTGTCCGCTGAAACCAGCAGAAATGCGGGTTGCGGGATATTCGGCCACTGGTCGAGAAACTTGCCCTGGGCATCGAAGATCTGAATGCGGTTGTTGCTGCGATCGGCGACGAAAACCCGCTTCATGCGATCCACGGCGACGGAGTGCACCAGGTTGAATTGCCCCGGCTCGGTTCCCTTGGCGCCCCACTCCAGTTGGAACTTGCCGCTGGCGTCAAATTTGATGACTCGCGTATTGCGGTAACCGTCAGCGACGTAGAAGGAGCCGTCGGGGAGAAAAGCAATGCCGGCGGGCAGGTTGAAGTGCTCGTGATCCGCCCCGGCCACGCCTTTCTCGCCGATTTTCAGGACCAGCTTCTTTCCGTCATTGGTGAATTTGAGGATCTGCTGACCTTCGCGATCGATGATCCAGATGTGCCGCTCTTTGTCGTAGGGATTGATAACGACACTGTGGGGCAGCGTGATCAGGTCATTCCACTGGCTCCAGTCTTCCATCACTTTGCCGTCGGCGTTCAGCACCAGGATCAGATGCTGGTGCGTCTTTTCCGACTCGGGCTTCTGCGGCTCCTTGGAATCTGGCCGGAGATTGAGTGGCACGCCCTCGGCATTGAGAATCAGCGACCCGGGGCGGGCCACGTGCTCATCCCCGCAGGCGACAATGATCCGGTTGGGCGTGTCGACAGCAACGGAAGTGACGGCCTGATTCCAGCGCTCGACCCCCGGTTCGAACCAGTTTTCGACCACTTGGTACGGGCCGGTTTCGTCCATTCCGCCCCGTTGCGTTGCCTTCTGCGCGAATGCGGGATTGATGGTCACTGCACACGCCGCAATGGCCGCCCATACAACCAGTTTGACTAGCTCGAGAACCTTCAAGGTGTACCCCTCGTCGATCGAATCCTCCGAATATTGCGGCATTCATAGCATCGGTTAGAAGACAACAATCATGCAAAATAGCCCCATAAACGGGTCGAAGTTGCCTCTGGGAAGGGACGAATCGGGCCCAAAAAACGCCTCCGGCGCCTGAACTTCCGCGCCGCGAGACCGGTCCCTTGATGCAGCACAGTCCATTCCCGGAGAGACAACGATGCTTGCAAAAAAAAGCACGACACTCGTGACGATACTGTTCGGGTTCGCCGTCGCCGGCAACGCGCTGGCGGAGGTTCCTGCAGATGGGTCGGAGCCTGCGCCGCAGACTCGTCAGAAAATGGCAGCGCTGCACGAGCAGATGGCTGCCTGTCTTCGTTCAGACCAGGCGTTTGCAATCTGCCAGGCGCAGATGGTCAAGAGCTGCAAGGAGCAGCTCGGTAGCGAGTGCCGGATGGTTGGCCATGGGGGCGATGGGCCTCACCGCATGCGCCCCATGACCCCGCCACCGGATAAGTGAGCGGGCAGCCGCACGGCCACTCGGGACGTGCGGCTGTCATTCCAACTCAGTGACCGTCTTCAGCCAGTGTCGTTCCCAGAACGCCAAAGTTCGGTGTGCCCCAGCCCGTGCTGAGGTCATATCCGCGTTTGGCTGCGTATCCATCGACTCCGCCGAAGGAGTTATCTCCGGCCGTTACGTCGTGGAAGAGTCCACGCAGTGCGCCCAGGCCACCCAGTAGGTTCAAGCGATCGTTGATGAAGCCCATGGGCCGTCCGCGGGCCTGGTTCAGGTCGGCGGTGATTCCGGCCCACTGCGGAGCACCGGCACTCGTACCGCCGAAAATGAAGCAGCAACCGCCGCCAGGACTCCAGACGACGAGCACTCCACCGACCACGCCTCCGTTATAGGCAACGTCCGGCACCCCACGATGCTTGTGCAGCGTCTTGTTAATCGACGCGCCGACTGCCAGTGTTTGTGAGAAAGGCTCATCAAACAGACTGCTCATGCCGCCGCCGCCGGCGCCGAATCCATCATTCCAGACCTGCTCACTCTGGTACGTACCATTGGGATCGGCATTCGTCGCCGAACCGAAGAAGAGATTCGTGCCTCCCACGCTGGTCACCAACGGTGAGCTGGCCGGAAACGACGCGTTCTGCCACGGCAGAACATCGCCTTCATCATCGAACACGTTGGTCGCTCCCTGATCGCCCGCTGAGGCGAACAGAGTCACGTGCTGTTCCCGTGCGCGCTGGAATGCGGCCTGCCAGCCCGCGACCACATCCAAGCCGGCCGGGTTGCTGAGCGAATGCTCGCTCTCACCGAAGCTCATTGAAACAACGTCGCCGAGATGATGGTCCAGGGCGTAGTTGAGTGCAGCGAGCAGGTCTCTATCGTCGTTGCTCTTGGCGCCAATGAGGACGATTTTCGCGCCCGGCGCTACAGCGTGCGCCCACTGGGTATCTAGGGCGATTTCACCCGTCCAGTTGACGATGTTGGCATCGTTCGGGTCGAAGGGCGGCGTGCCGGGCATCTGGATGGCGGTGAACACCGGGTCCGGATAGCCGAAAATGGCATCGAACGCCTGCAAATCCGCTTGCGCGGTGGGGCTGCCATACGCATCAATGATGACAATCGTGCGACCCTTGCCAGTGATCCCTTTGGCAATCAGACCATCGATTCCGTAGGCCTTGCGGATCGCATCGGGGCCGTAACAGAACAGTCCGTTGGACAAATCGAACGGCCGCAACTCACAACTGAAATGGGCGGTGGACTGACTTCCCGCAAGGGGGGTTTCCTTCGAGGCAGCGATGGCGCCGGGGTGCATTGCGCCGGCATGAGCCGCGCTACTTCCGACGACTAGGGCGGCGACAACGGCTGCGCACCGCTTGATTGACGGCAATACCTTCATACAGCAACTCCCTGAGATGATTGTTTGTATTTGAAACTCGCTGGTCGTTGTTCTTTTTAACGGCCTGAAGTCCTACTTATACCCGCGCTCCCGGGCAGTGAAAATGAATTTCTGGCTTTGCAACACAAAGCAGGAGCCTGCATTATGTTTAAAACTGGCGCCGCTAACCGGCCCCCTCCAGCTCGTCCATGACTTGGCGGGTAGCCTCGACGGCAATCGAAATCATTTCGTCGACCTCCGATTCCGAAATCGTCACCGGCGGCGCGAAGCCCAGAATATCTCCGTGGGGCATGGCTCGTGCAATCAGTCCACGATCCCGCGCAGCGTTGGAAACACGTACCCCCACCTTTAACGTGGGCTCAAACCGCCGCCTGCGCTCGCGATCCGCGACGAATTCCACCGCGCCAAGGAGTCCCACACCGCGCATTTCGCCGACGATATCCAGTGATGAAAAGGCCTCGCGCAGGCGCTGTTGGAAATACGCGCCCACTCTTTCCGCGCGCTCGGTTAGCTTTTCTCTCTCGCAAATGTCCAGCACGGCGTTAGCCGCAGCAACCGCGATCGGATGGCCAGAGTAGGTATAGCCGTGCGAGAAAGCGCCGACGCGGCCGGCGGCCTCTTCCATCACGGAGTAAACTTTTTCGCCGACGACGGCACCTGACAGCGGCGCGTAGCCTGAAGGGCCCTTTCTTTGATGGAATCCTGCGCGCCGCTGTCACCAATGGCGAAATTCTGCGTCTAACGACTACACTAACGGTGCGGAACGACAACCCTTCGCGAGAGAACTTAGATGGAGCTGGACGCGATCGACATACGCCTTCTCTGCATCGTGCAAAAGAACAACCGCCTGACTTGCGGAGTTGGCAGGTCTGTCCGCCACCGCATGCCAGCGCCGGCTGAAGCGACTCCGAGCGCAGGGCATCATCGAAGCCGATGTGTCGATCATCTCGCCGAAGGCTGTGGGCCGCCGAGTCCAGATGCTCGTGCTGGTCAGTCTCGAACGCGAGCGGCGTGACATCATCGACCGGTTCAAGAAAGCAATTCGCACGACTCCCGAGGTCGTGAACGGCTTCTATGTCACTGGCGAGAGCGATTTTGAGTTGTATATGACAGCGCGGGATATGGAGGAATATGAGGAGTTTACGCGGCGCTTCTTTTACGAAAATCCGGATATCAATGGGTTCAAAACGCTGGTGATCATGGATCGTGTGAAGATCGGGTTCGCCCTCCCTTTGGCGGAAAAACACGGACGTGAGTCCTCCTGACTGACACCTGGAAGCGGACTGGAACGGTTTGGGCTATGGCGAGGGCTATGCGCTAGCATGCAATGACCTATGCTCGATGGCCAATGCGATAGCACCGCCGCTGGTTCTGCGTCCGAATTCGCGGGAACGCAACTGAATATCACTTTGAGGCTGTGTCGTCCGGGCCGGCGGTACTATTCGGCATGCATGTCAATCTCGTTATAGCCGCCGTGTCACTCATCTGCGCGGCAACCGCTTCCGCCGCAGCGAAGATGGAGAAATCATGGGCAGCAAAAGCGGCCGACGACATCGCCGCCGCTCATGAAATTATTCAGGACAATCATCCGGGGCCTGTCGACCCACTCAATCCCCGCTTCGAGCTCTGGCTCGAGAAGGGTCGAACAGTCGCGTTGCAGAAGGCACGAGCCGCGCGTACTCAGAGCGATTACTGGCGCGCACTGACTCTTTATGTCAACGGGTTTGAGGACGGTCACCTATCCGTCCGACGAAATAACAGCGTCGGCAAGGTATGGCCAGGATTTCTCACCTCAACCGACGCAACCGGAACGACCCGCATCACGGTCAGTACCATAGCATCCATTCCGGTCGGCGCGCAGTTAACTGATTGCGACCAGGTACCAGCAGGACGGTTGCTCGATCAGCAGGTGCATCCCTATCTAACCAACGCCGGCATACCGCATGAGCGTCTTCTCACAGCATCATACTTGTTCGTTGGAGATGCAGATGATCGAGCGAATCTGCTGAAGAGCTGCACGATCGTCGCCGACACCGGTGTACGGAGCAAACTGGTGTTGGACTGGCAAGCCCTCGACGACGAGACCCTGGCGCAAGACCTGCGCGAGGCACAGGGGCGCGTTGAGCCTCCACTTGCTGTCCGACAGATCGATGACGTCTGGTTCGTATCCTTGCCTTCATTCAACTGGTGGGGCGCTGGGGCCGCCCAAATGCAGGCGATGGTGGGCGAGATAAAGCGGCAAGCCGCCACGCTGCACTCGGCATCTCGCGTCGTTGTCGATGTCAGGGGTAACACGGGGGGAAACAGCCAATGGGCTCGTCGAGTCGCAGCGGCTTTGTGGAGTGACGCCGCCGTGTCTGCGATTACTGCCAGCTTCGATCAAACAGTTGATTGGCGGGCGTCGACTCAGAACGCACAGCTTACCCGCGTACTGGCGGCGCGCTCCGCCGCAGCGGGCTTGGCTGAAGATGCCCGAGATCGCACCCGGATCGCCGCTCGGATGGATGCGGCCAAAGCCAGCGGCAAGACCCTTTTCACTGATGCGGATCCCCCGGAATCGCAAGGTCTTCCCTCAGACTACACATCGCCGTTCCGGGGGAAGGTGTTCTTTCTTACCGACATGCGGTGCGCGAGCGCATGCCTCGATTTTGCGGATGTGGTTACGCGGATGCCTGGCGTGATCCACGTCGGTCAACCAACTTCGGCCGACACCTTGTACATTGACAACGTCGAGATGGCGCTCCCCAGTGGCAACGCGCGCCTGAGCTATTCGCTGAAAGTGTATCGTCACAGACTGCGCGGAAGTAATCAGTGGTACACCCCGCAGGTGGTTTGGCCCGGCGGGCGGATGACAGACGCAGCCGTCGCTAAATGGATTGCGACACTTTGACCTGAAGTCACGAGCGGACCCCAGCTTTGCGACGACTATGCACGTCTTCTCGAGCTGGAATTCGCTCGCCTCCTGCCGGCACATGGCGACTTCGTGCGCAGCGGCGCCAGCAGACACTCAGGGAAACGCTCAGAAGGTTCCAGCAGATGTCGCCGCAGCCTCGTATAATGACGCCATGATATCCACAGGGGCAGCGCGGCAGTGAGGGCGCTCTACGAAAAAGCAATCGCTTTCATCCTGCAATACATAGATGAGAACAAATTGCGGGAGGGCGACCAATTGCCTACAGAGCCCAATCTGGCGTCTCAGGCGGGAGTCAGTCTCGTCACGGTGAGGCGGGCGCTGCAGGAGCTGGCTGCGCAGGGGGTGATCCGCCGCGAGCAAGGACGCGGAACCTTCGTTGCCCGGCCACGCGTACGAGCGGAAACGACCCGAGTAGGCGGGCTGCGTAACAGCCTCCACCTGGATGCCCGGTCGAGCCTGCAAACCCGGCTGCTGGGCTGCTTTTCCAGGCGCGCCAACGATACGGAGACCAAGGCGCTCGGCCTGGCTACCGGGGCGATCATCTGGGAGATCTCTCGCTTGCGGCTGCTCAATCGACGGCCGGTCATCTGGGAGGTCTCGACCATACCCAAGTTGCTGGCACCGGATCTCGGCGCCTACTTCGAAGCACGTGACAAACGCTCCCTCTATGATTTGCTGGAGGAGGTTTACGACCTGAAGGAGGCCCGCGAGGAGCAAACGCTCGTGTGCCGGCCGGCCGTGGCCCGTGAGCAGGAGTTGCTCGACTTGTTGCGCTTCGAGTGGGTTGTGGAGGTGTCGGGCATCAGTTTTTCAACCCGACGCACCCCCATCGATGCTTTCCGCATGATTTTTGTGGCCAAATCCTTCGCGTTCAGGCTGGCGACCGCACCGGCATTTGCGGTGGAAGCAGTCGAGATCGGCTAGCTATTTGAAGCCCGCGACGCTCGTCATGACGCCGCGGGACAGCGGGACAGGCTCTGCCTTGTCCAGGTTGGCGAGCACCACCACCGTAATTCCACTGACAGGGTCGCGCTCGATGCTCGACCGAAACCCCTGCCAGGACCCGTCGAATTCCAGGATCTCGTGGCCACTCAGTGTTACATGATCCCAGGTGAAACCGTGCTGCGTCAGCTTACCGTCGCTGGTTCGCACCCGCTCCCACAATGTGGACCAGGACGCGTGTGTCAGGAGTGCTTCCCGGTCCATGGCGGCAATCCAGGCCGCCCAGTCATCGAGTGACAGGTACAGGCTGCCATCGCCGGTGGCATTGAGACTGGCGGAGGCAAAGTCCTGGTTACGGATGCCCGATGAAGTCAAAACGTAGCCGGCGGCGCGGTTGGGAATGATGTCGGTGTTACTGATGATGCGGGCGGTGCGCATACCCAGAGGCGCGAACATCTCGCGAGCCAGGAAGTCGCCATAGAACATTCCACTGACCCGGGTTACCACGATACCGGCGAGGATGTAGCCGGAGTTGCTGTATTTCCACCGGCTGCCCGGCCGGTAATTCAGGGGATATGACTGCAGTATGCGCACGAGATCCGCATCGCTGTATTCATGCCGCAGATCAAAAATCTCCCCGCCGTCCTCCTCGGAGTCGTGCAGCCCGGAGGTGTGATCCAACAACTGGCGCACCGTCAGAGAGGACCATGCCGGCGGACCCGCTGGCAGATACCGGCTGATGCGATCATTCAGCGAGAGCCGGCCCCGCTCCTGCAGCAACAGAACGGCCGCGGCCGTAAACTGCTTACCGAGCGAGCCCGACTGAAATACCGTGTCATGTTTGACGGGTACGGCGAGCTCCACGTTCGCGAGCCCGTAGCTCGACATCCGTACAACCCGGCCTGACTTCACAACCAGGAGCGCCACCCCGGGGATGTGCTCACGAGACATGGCTGTCCGCATGAGCTCGTCGATCGCATCCGCATGGGCCACACCGAGCGGCGCCAGCAGCAGCAACAACATGAGCGCGCGCGGCGGCCCCCCGCGGCTACCTGCCGCGCCTCTCGAGTACAAACGCTTTGCCACGATCGGTTTCGGTGCCCAAACAATCTGTCATTGCAATGATATCAGATTATGCCTACATTCGTAGCACAACGACTCGGCTAACGAGCATGGGGTAGCTAGATGGCAAGGTTCTCAGTGAAGTCGGTAACGCGAACGGTGGCCGGGTTGCTGCTGGCATCGGCGTGCGAACGAGGCGCGTTTGCTCTCGACGGGCCACAAAAGGATCCGGGCGTCCCGCAGGCCCAGGAATCGGCGGGCGATGACCTGAGCACAGTCGTGGTGACCGGATCCTACATCCGTAGAACGGATACGGAGACGCCCTCACCCCTGCAGGTCATAGGAACCGAAGAGATTGAAAAAAGCGGCCGGGTTTCCATCTCGGACGTCATCCGCAATGTCTCAGCGGATAACAGCGGGTCTCTTACGCAGAACTTCAGTGGCGCGCTCGCAGGCGGCGCCAGTGGCATCTCGCTTCGCGGATTGACGCTCGATGCAACGCTGGTGCTGGTCGATGGCCATCGAATGGCACCCTACCCGCTTGCGGACGACGGCCAGCGTCCGTTCGTCGACCTCTCATCATTGCCTCTATCGATTGTCGATCGGGTTGAGGTCCTGAAGGACGGCGCTTCAGCCATTTACGGCTCGGACGCCATTGCGGGCGTGGTCAACGTAATCCTGAAGCATGACTTCCAAGGCTTGCAGTTGGATGCGGATGCGGGCAGCTCCTATCGGGGCGACGGCCTGACGCAGCGGGTCTCAGCCCTATGGGGTTTTGGCGATCTGAAAGCTGACGGCCACAACTTCTATTTCAACGTCGAGTACCGCCATCAGGCCTCCATCGGCCAACAGAACCGCGGTTCCTACTTGAGCAACCTGGACCTCACCCCGTATGGCGGTCCGGACCGCCGCGGCGGTGTCGTCCAGCAGGCATTTCCGAACAACGGCACTTTCACGGTCCCCGGGATGGTCGCGCCACAGAACGCCGTTCAGGCAGGCGATCCCAATGCGGGCTATTTCCTGCTCCCGGGCTGCGCCACCCAGAATCTGGATCCGTCCGGTGGCTGCATCTGGAATATCAATCAATACAACAAGATCCAGCCGCGTACCGAAGGGCTCAATTTCAGTACCCGCTGGAGCCAATCCCTGGGCGAGAACTGGCACAACGCCTTGTCGTTGGCCTGGTTCAACTCGCAAGCCGAACAGTATCGCCAATCCGATGCTTACAGCACGAGCCCGGTCACCATCCCCTCCACCTGGGTAGGTTCCAGGGGCGTGCTGGTGGATCAGACCAATCCGCTGACGAGCTCGATGGTGCTGTCGCCCAACAGTCCTGACAATCCGTTCAATCCCGCGAGCCCCTACTTCAGCGCGGCCAGCGCGTACTACGGTGCTAGTTTCAGTTCCTATATCGGCCAGCCCGCGCTGCTGTACGCGGCATTGACGGACTTCCCGACACAGCAGATTCGCTACAGCACGGATGTGATCCGGGCTGTTGATGACATCAACGGCACCTTGGGTGGGTGGGATATCAACTTCAGTATCGGCTATATCCGGGACGCGACCCACGCCCGATACATCGGGTTCATCCGCAACAGCCTGCTGAGCGCGGCGCTCGCCGATGGCACCTATCGGGTCGGAGCGAACTCCAACCTGAATTCTCCTTCGCTGTACGCTCAGCTCGCCCCGCAGACCTCCGAGACCGCGACCTCCGAATTGGCGTACGTGTCCGCTGGCGCAAGTCGCATGCTCCTCCCCCTGCCGGGTGGGGACTTGGGTTTGGCCGCAGGCGTAGAAGCGCGGTATTTGCGAGCCAACAACCCTGGCGAGCCGTACGCGCCCGAAGGCGACATCATCATGGACGGAAGCTTCTTTGCGCATGGCTCGCAGAGCATCTCTGCCGCATTCGTCGAGGTATCCGCGCCCGTATTGAAGAGCCTCGAGCTCGATGCCGCCGGCCGGGTCGATCATTACAACTTTCCCAGCACGTCCTTCACGCCCAAGTTCGGAGCGAAGTGGACTCCCCTGCCGCAAATTGCATTCCGGGGAACTTACGCCAAGGGCTTTCGGGCACCGGGTATCGCGGAGGCTGGGGACAGCGGGACTGGCTCGGCCACCACAGCGCCCGTGGACAATCTGCGCTGTCCTTACACCAACAGGCCGTCGGATTGCGGTTTAGGCTACGCCGCCACGCTGAGTGTCGCCAATCATGCACTCGAGCCCGAGAAGTCGCGCAGCTATACGCTGGGTGTCGTCCTCGAGCCCATCAAGAAAGTCAGCTTCACTTTTGATTACTACAACATCCGGCGCGACGACGAAATCGTACCGGCGCCCCTGGGCCTGCAAGCGCCTGTGCGTGGAGTGCAACAGCCCGGCACGGACTACCCGGGACCCATCATCTACTACCCCCAGCCGTACGTGAACGCGGCGAACTCGAGCACCTCGGGTTATGACGGTGCCGTGCACATCGTGGCTCCTCTGGGCAGCCTGGGAAAGCTGACATTCAGCCTGGATGCCAACTATGTCCTCACCTCCGACCAGACCTTCATTGATCCGGTCAATGGGAACCAGACCTTCCACTACGCAGGCACGGCTGGGCCAACCGCGGTCGGTGGGGCGGTAGGCACACCACGGACCCGCGGATCCTTTACGACCGATTGGACGCGCGGGCCGATGAGCCTGGGCGCCACAATCAACTACCGTGGCGTCATGAAGGGAATCGACGAATCGGTCTCGGGCGATCAATGCCTGCAACTCTCGCCTGACAATCCCCATTGCTACATTTCCTCCTTCACCTACCTGGACCTCTATGGTCAATACGCCTTTGGGGACCATCTACAGTTGACGGGGTCGGTGACCAACGTCACCAATCGGATTGCACCGCTCAATACGGTGACCTACGGCGGCTTCAACTACAATCCTTCACTCGATCAGGTGGGTGCGGTGGGACGATTCTATGAACTTGCGCTTCGCTATCGGCTCTGAACCCCGCCTGGCCGGGTGGCTCGCGCTGGGGTTGTTGGCCTCGGGCGTCACGGGTGCGGCCGAAAACAGTGCGGGCACCGCCCAGGTAGAAGTGGACGCGCGTCAGGCGCCGCGGGGTATCATGAAGGTCCATCTGACCTTGCCCGCCAAGGCCGGTCCTCTGACGCTCGTCTATCCGAAGTGGCTCCCGGGCCGGCACGGGCCGGCCGGACCCATCACCGATCTGGCGGGCCCCACCTTCACGCACGATGGCCAGCCCCTGCAATGGAAGCGGGACGATGTGGACATGTATGCATTTCACGTCGACGTGCCTGTCGGGGTGAGCTCCCTCGAGGCAGATTTCGAGATCCTCACCGGCCTGCGTCCCGATGGCGTAGTGAATGGGCTGGAAGCGCCACGCACAGCGACGGACGCACTGTTGGTGCTCGAATGGAACCAGGTTGTACTGTACCCCGCTGATAGCAACACCGATGGATTGCGCTATCAGGCCCGTGTGCGCCTGCCGGCAGGCTGGCAAGCGGCGACGGCGCTGAGCCGAACCGGCGATTCGGGCGAGACCGTGGTGTTCGAACCCACCTCACTCACGACGCTCGTGGACTCCACGCTGATTGCAGGACGTTATTTCCAATCGTTCGAGCTGGGAGGCAGTCCCGCAGTCCGGCTGAATGTGGCCGCCGACAGCGCCACGGCACTGAACCTGACACCCGAAGTCATTGGCCACTACAAAAGCCTGGTACGCGAGGCCGCCGCGCTCTTCGGCGCCACTCACTACCGGCACTACGACTTTCTCTACGTTCTCACCGATCAGATCATGCCCGACGGCCTGGAGCATCACGAATCGAGCGACAACCGTTCCCCGTATCGAACATTTCTCGACGAGGATATTCGGCGCGCCGAGGCAGCCCTCCTGGCCCATGAATACACCCACTCCTGGAATGGCAAGTTCCGCCGGCCCGAAGGACTGGCGACCCCCAACTACCAGGAGCCGATGCGCGCCGGATTGCTGTGGGTGTACGAAGGGCTGACCGAGTACCTGGGCAACGTGTTGGCGACACGAAGCGGCTTGTTCACTCCCGAGGAGTTCCGGGGAGAGTTGGCACATGACCTTGCGGGAATGCAAACTCATGCTGGACGGGCCTCCCGCAACCTGCAGGACACGACGGTCGCGGCCCAGTTGCTGTATGTTCAGCCGCGCGATTGGGCCGCGCGTTTGCGCCGGCAGGACGACTTCTATCAGGAGTCGGCACTGCTGTGGCTCGAGGCGGACACCTTGATTCGCCGCCTCTCCAAGGGTCGGCGCAGCCTGGATGACTTCTGCCGGCACTTCTACGGCCCACCAAGCACCGCGCCAGAAGTCCGCGCCTACGATCTGGCTGCGTTGGTCGCGGCTCTGAACGATATTCAGCCGTATGACTGGGAAGGATTCTGGCGGCAGCGGCTCGACCGTCACTCAGACGCACAGCTCAACCAGGGAGTGCTGCAGAGTGGTTGGAAGTTGGTATTCGGAGCGGGCCCCGCCACGATGCACCGGGCGCATGAAGCTGACGATCGGGATATGGACGCGCGCTTTTCGCTTGGGTTCTATGTCAACGAGGATGCTACGCTCGCCGACATCATCCCTGAATCGCCGGCCGACCATGCGGGCCTGTCGCCTGGCGACAAGGTTATAGCGGTCAATGATCGCAAATGGTCTCAACAGGAGCTGCGGGATGTGTTGGCCGCGACTACCCGGGGAAGCTCCAGCGTCACGCTCCTGGTGGAGCGAGGCGACACCATCCAGCGTGTTTCGATGTCCTACAACGGCGGACCGCGTGAGCCTGATCTGGTGCGGGTCGAAGGCACTCCGGACCTGTTGACCGCTATCGGACAGCCCGTTATCCCGGTCGAAGGCGTCCGTCGGCAATGACGGTGAGTCTGGGATGCCCCAGGAGACTGGTTACGGGCCACATCAAATCGGGACGCCCCTGAAGTAGAGCCTGCAAGGCGTCAGCTTTGCTCTGACCGGAGACGAGCAGAAGTATTTCACGCGCACCGCTCAACGTTCCGATCCCCATGGTGATACCGCAAGGAGGCACATATTGTCCCTCCTGTGCATTGGCTGCCCGTGTCAGTTCCGTCAATCTCACCACGTGAGTAGTCTGATGCCAGCCCGAACCGGGCTCATTGAATGCGATGTGCCCATTGGCGCCCAGGCCGAGAATAGCGAGATCGAGACCCTCCGCCCGAGCGATGGCCTCGTCATAGGCGCGACACTCAGCCTGAATATCGGCTGCGTCGCCGCGAATCAACCGAATGTTGGTATCCGGTACGCCGAGATCATCGAGCAGGTGCATGCGCAGAAACTGCGCGTAGCTGGTGCCGTCCGTGGCCGAAAGGCCCACATACTCATCGAGATTGAACCAGCGCACGCGGTTGAACGCCACCGGTTTCGATCGCAATACTGAGTACAATCCGAGCGGGGTCCGCCCTGTGGGTAATGCGATTGTAAGATCCGGCTTGCGCAAATGTGCAGCCAACACATGGTCGGCGGCCAGCGAATTGAACGAGTCCTTGGAGTCACACCACAGTATCTGCATGCGTTTTCGCGAGGTAGTTGGCAAAGAGGGCGCCATAATCTTCCCGGGGAAGCACCGGCGGGGAATGGGCTCGCACCGGCGCCGCGCGGCCGATGAGCTGTAGAGCGCCGAGTGCGGCACCGAGCGCAGCCGGGGAATCGCCCAGGTAGGTTTGCACCGGCCTGCCGAGGATGTCGGCCAACATCTGCAAGCTCGCAGGTTGCTCCGTCAGATGGCCCGCGACAACGACGCTCCGAATGGGAGTCGTATCCGCGAGAACCTCCAGGCAACGCCGAATCTCGAAGCACACGCCTTCCAGAAAAGCCCGTGCCAGATCGTTTGCATCGTGTTGCAAAGTCAGTCCCGAGATACTACCGCGCAAGGCCGAATTCCACAGAGCGCCCTGCTCACCCCCCGCCAGATACGGGGTAAACACCAGGCCCCGCGCGCCGGGCGGAGAATTCGCGGCTCGTTGATCCAACATGCCGGGAGCCAGGCCGAGCAGATCGCTCAGCCAGCGGTAGCCCGTGCCGGTCGCCAACAGATCCATCTCTCGTCCATACCAACCCGGCTCAACATGTGGAGTCAGAAGATAGCGGATCGTAGGGTCCCAGCGAGCGGCGCGCACGGCATCAATGATGATGGTGCTCGAGCCCATGGTGATGCATGCGGCCCCCTCCTCCAGCCCTGTCATGGCAAATGCGCTGCTAACAGAATCGGCGGCCCCGACACTGACAGGGATTCCAACAGGGACTCCCAGAGTCTGTGCCGCCTGCGCAGTCAACGCCCCGGCCTGGCTGTGCGCGGCCCTGACAGGCGGCAGCATGTCCAGCGGCATCTGCCATAGCTCACACAAACTCGGTGAAAACGCGGCGGCCTGGAGATCGAATACGCCGTAGCCTGCCGCAGTGGAAGGATCGGTCACCCGCTCACCGGTCAACTCGAGAACCAGGTAATCCTTGGCGGAGAGGATCGCCACGATCTGGTCACGGCGCGCCAGCCAGTGATGTCGGAACATCGGTCCCAGATAGCGCCCATCCAGTGGCATTCCGGTCTGGCGGTAAATGGCCCGGCGCTGTGCCGCATCCAGGCTCGCGGCGGTTGCGCCGTCCGCACGCGCATCCTTCCAGGTTATGGCGCGCCCCAGTGCCCCTCGAGTCCCCAGGCAAACGAGCGTGGGCAGTTGCCCTGCAACTCCGATCGCGGCAGTCCGGCCACGCCAGTCAGGAGTCGCGGGGGTCAACACGCGGTCCAGATCCCTGAGCGCTTCTTGCGTGGCCCGCATCCAGTCGGCTGGATCCTGCTCGGCCTGTTCCGGCAGCGGGTTGTAAGTGGGGTAGGCGGCAGTCCCTACCCCGGCGACGGCACCCGATTCCGCGCCCACCGCAACAACCTTGACCGCCGAGGTCCCCAGATCGAGTCCCAGGACGAGCGGCTCGCGCACAGTCAGCTCAACGGGCACGGAGGTCCTTTATGGTCGCGCCGGCTGCCTGGAGCGTCTTCTGAATGTCATCTTCCGTGTGAGCAAACGAGACAAACAGATTCTCGAAGGCATGGGGATGGAACAGCACGCCGCGATCCAACATGCCCTCCCACCACAGGCGGAACTGCTCGTGACTGGCATAACGCGCAGCATCCCGGTAGTTTCGAATCGGTTCCTGGGAGAACCAGACTTGCAACACCGGACCGACCCCTACCACATGAGCGGCAAGTCCGGCGTCGTGCAGGAGACGCTCGAGCCCGGTATACAGTCGTTGACAGCGGGCGTAGAGCTCCTGGTACTTTCCCGGCGCGGTGAGCTCATCCAGAGCGGCCATCGCCGCCGCCACTGCGATGGTGTTGGCTGCATAAGTTCCGGCCATCGAGACCGTGCCATCGGAGACCAACGCCATGATATCGCGCCGCCCGCCCAGCGCGGCCACGGGAAAGCCACCGCCCAGCCCCTTGGCGAATACGGATAGATCAGGACGGATTCCATAATGGCCTTGAGCACCGGCAATGCTCAACCTGAACCCGGTGATGACTTCGTCGAAAATCAGCAGGACGCCATGAGCAGCCGTCAGCTCGCGCATTGCCTCGAGATATCCCGGCTCGGGCAATATACACCCGGTGTTACACATCACCGGCTCGGTCAGCACGGCCGCGATGTTCGGACCGTCGCGCTCCAGTGCAGCCCGTAACGCGTCCAGGTCGTTCCACGGCAGAATAATGAGTTGCTCCGCAACCCCACTCGGCATTCCGGGACCCTGGGCGACGGCAACCGGGTGGGATGGCGGGCCGGCTTCCTGCAGATTCGGATGTTTGCTCCAGTAAACACCGTCGGAGAATCCGTGGTACATACCCTCGAAGCGGATGACCTTGCTCCGTCCCGTGAAGGTACGAGCGAGCCTCAGTGAATACAACACCGCCTCGGTGCCCGTATTACACAGGCGCACCTGTTCCAGACTCGGAACCAAACTCACGATCTTCTCGGCAAGCGTGATCTCTTGCTGGGTCGGGAGGGCGAAGACCGTGCCGCGCTGCTCGATGGCCTCGACAACCGCGGCGGTCACTCTAGGCGGGCGGTGGCCGAGAATGAGAGGTCCCAGACCGAGGAGGTAATCGATGTACTCATTGCCATCGACATCGAACAGATGCGAGCCGGTACCATGCGAGGCGAACAAGGGATAGGGTTCCCAACCGGAATAACGGGCTCGCGCCGTGCTGTTCACTCCGGCCGGAATCAGCTCGCAAGCCTTCGGAAACAGGGCAGCGCTGCGTTGGGTACGGTTGGGACTCTTGTAGCTCGACGTCACGGCGAATGCTCCCTCGAAACAGAGGTATGATCCGCTGCAAAAGCGGATTTCGGTTGGAAAAAGACGGCGTTGCCGCAGTAGCGCACAAACGCAGCGGCAATCGCCCCCAATGCGATCGACCCTGCGCCCCAAGCGAGGACCGCTCGCGAAGTGGCTCCGGTGCGTACGGATTCGACGGCAATCCAGGCCATGAATACAGTACCTAGTCCCGGCAGCAGACCGCCCAACAGGAAGTCCGCGGTCGAGCGGCCTATCCGGTCCCGGTTTTGCCATACCGCCGCTGCACCCGTCAGTGCGTAGAACAACAGCGAGATGAGGCCCAGGCTGCTGACTACGTTGCCCAGCGCGGTCGCCAGGCTGTTCGTTGTCAGGGCCAATACAAGGAGGCAGAGATTGATGATGCTCATGACGACCGTGGCTACCCACGGGTTGCCGGTACGTGGGTCAACACGGCGGAATGCACTTGGCATCACACCGTCACGTGACATAGCAAAGCTGACTCTTGCAGCGGCGATAACTGCGGCCTGGAGAGTGGCCAGTGTGCCGCTCAGGACTACCAGGCTCATCACCAGGCCCCCGGGTCCTGGCAGCAAGCGCGTGGCAATAACAGCGAGGGCGTCGCCTGCATGATTCTGCAGCTCGAGCGGGTCGAGGACCGCCTGCAAGCCAAACAGCGCAATCGAATAGAACAGCGCCAGGATCACCACGCTCGCGATGGCCGCAAGGCCCGGCGCATCCACCTTGTCGACGGACTCCTCGTTCACATAGATTGCGGCATCCCAGCCGGAGTACATGAAGCAAGCAATCAACATTCCGCTCATCAGGCCCCGTAGGCCACCCATTGCCTCAATCGAGAGCAAGTGCCACGAAAACGGACCGTGTTGAAACACCGCGACGGTACCTACCGCCGCCAGAGCCAGGATCGCTACATACTGAAAGACGACAACAATCCACTCGAAGCGCGCGGCAATCTTCAAGCCCCGGAGCGCCAGAGCAGTCACTACGATATTCCAGGCGCCCCCCGTGATCGCGACTGCCAGGTGATTGGTAACCAGCCGCGGCGCGAACAGTTCCAGTGTGTAAGTGCCTGCCGGCATCGTCAGACTGCTCGTACCCAACGTGTAATAGAGAAGAATCATCCAGCCAGCCAGAAATCCCAGATACGGATGAAACACTCTGGCTACCCAGGTGTAAGTCGCGCCCGCGCTCGGATCCCACCGATTCAGCCGGTGATAGCCCACCGCAATACCCAACATGGGCACGAAGCAAGCCAACACCGGAACGATGCCACCGTAGCGGCAGGCCGCGACCATGGCAGCCAGGCTGACAGCAAGCGTCTGTGCAGGGCCGGAGCTGCAAAGCCCGAGAACGATGGCGTCGCCAAGCGTGACCCGTCCCGGCCGTGCGGCCCCGGTTTTCGCGCCCTCACTCATCTCGGATAGTCATACTATCATTGCAATGACTTACTTGGCGAGCCCGATCAGAATTTCAACTCGACCGACACACCGAGCGTCCGCGGCCGATTGGTGAACATCCGGGAACGGTTGGCCGCATCATAGTTGTCGGAAATGAAGCGCGACAATGCCGCCTGTTTGTCGAGGGCATTCGCGATAAAGACATCCGTTTCCCAGCGCTCGTGCACCAGTCCTGCGCGCAGGTCCAGGATCGAATAAGCGCGCTGGAATGTAGCGGGATCGATCCGATCGAAGTCCGGGTAGGACAGGCCGACGTATTGCGCGTCACCCCGCACGAATGCGACATATCCCGGCACGGGCTCAAAGGTATATTTCGCGCTCGCGCCGCCGTTCCAGCGGGGCACGTTTTGGAGCTGCTGCCCTGCCACGCCGTCGAGGGACGGCGCATCGCGGGCCAGCACGGCGCTGGTGAAACCGGCGCCCAATCCGAGCTCCAGCCCCCCACCGAGCTGGGCCTGGATCTCCAACTCGCCGCCGCGCACGATGGCCTCACCCGCATTTTCCGTGATCTGGTAGGAGCACGGCAGCGTCCGCCCCTGCTGCACATCTTTCCATTTGATGTAGTAGGCCGCGCCGTTGACCTGCAGCGTCCCACCCAACCAGCGGGTCTTGCCTCCCACCTCATAATTCCACAGGCTGTCCGGCTGGTACGGTCCATAGTCCTGGCCACAGCCCTTCTCGGCCAGATTGCTGGTGTTCACTCCTCCCGGGCGCACGCCTCTGGAAGCGCTGACGTAATAGAGTTGCTCGGGCGTGACCTGGTATGACAACTCGCCTTTGGGATTGACGCCGGTGTTCTTTGCCTGCCCGGTCGAAAGGGAGGGGCCGCCGTTGCTCCAGCCATCCTCATGGCGGACCGTGGTGTATTGAAGATCGTACCAACGAACTCCGGCCGTGAGCTGCCACTGGCTGGTGAGCGAATAGTTCAGCTCGGTGAACACAGCGGACTGCTTGGGAGCATAGTCACCGCTTTGCCAATAGTTCACATCGCTCAGCGGCACGCCCGCCAACAGTGTTTGAGTTGTATAGGTATTTGCGAACAGGGAGGCGTATCCGGGAGTGAGATAGTTGACGGCATAGTGACGGTTGGCATTGTTGAAATAGGCACCCACCACACCCGCCAACCCCCAGCCGCGCGGGTTGAATGCCAAACGCACTTCCTGGGTGAATTCGCGAGTGGTGACCGTCGGCGCATACACATTCGGAACAAACTGACCTTGCGGGAAGGCTCCCTCGAGACCTTCCGTCTCATCGTCCGCCGTGCCCGCCCGGCGCTGCATGTAGGAAGTATTGGAAACGATGTTTCCCCACCCCAGATCCTCATTGACGGTCAGATTGCCGAGAATGAATTCATCGGCATAGGCCTCGGATACGTTGAACGGCCGCGACTGGATCAAAGGGCCGCCGGATTCGCCAGTCGGGACGTCGTAGTCCGACGGAGCGCCCATCAGCAAGCGCTGTCCCCATACCGACGGAGTGAGGGTCAGGCCCTCGACCGGCACGATTTTGAGCACCATTCTCAGGGCTTCCAGCCGTTCGGTGTTGACGTTACGGTCAACCGAGCTCGCCTGCGCGGGTGATACGGGGTACGGTGGGTATCCGGGCTGCGCGTCAGGATTCGGCGCCCAAACACCGATTTCACGGTCAATGAAGCCACTGAACGCCTTGTAGGTTCCCACCACTCTCAGGGCTGCTACGTCGTCAATGAGCGGCTGGTTGTACATGGCATCCAGGCGCACGTTGCCGCCACCATGAGCGGTGTCGGATCCCTCCAGCTTTACACGGCCGTCTACGTGGGTGAGGTTTGGCTGGTTGGTGATGAGTCGGACGGTGCCGCCCATGGAGCTCGCACCATAGAGAGTTCCCTGTGGGCCGCGCAGAACCTCAACTCGCGCCAGATCAAACAGATCCGGATCTATCGTGGCATTTGCGCCGTCCCCTCCTGAAGGCAGGAGAGGTGTCTCGTCGACGTAGAAGCCCGTTGTAGGTGCATTGCCGCCGACCGAGGCGATCCCGCGAATCGAATAGCTGCTACGGCCCGGACCGGCGGAATTGAGCACCACACCGGGAATGCGTGCCGCCATTTGCGAGAAATCCTCGATTCCCGCTTGTTCCAACGTATCGCCGGTCACCGCGACAATGCTCAGGGGTACCTTCTCGAGCGACTCGGCCCGCTTCTGGGCAGTCACCACGATCTCGGCGAGCCCGCCGGGCGCGTCGTCCCCAGCACCGGGCACTGCCGCGGCGCGTGCCGGTACCCCGGACAGGCTCGCCGCAAGCAGCAGCAAATACACCGGAGCCGAATATGAGACGGACGGAAATACGACGTTGGACATTCTTGGAGTTCTCCGCAATCGGGCGGGCCGCGCGCGCGGCCCCCCCAGACCTCCCCTCGGTCTGCGGGAACTATAGGGGGTTCCACCATATCATTGCAATGATATGTGGTTATTATGAGCAGACAGCCGGCGTCGACCTAGCGGTTTGCTCGTCTGGTGCCCGTGGGCATCAGTACGATGATCAAATGCCGCTCAGTATCTGCGCCCGCTTGGCGTTGTACTCATCCTGAGTAATCAGCTTCTTCTTGAGCAGGTCTTCGAGATTCGCCAACCGATCTGACGCCGAAGCAGCGCCCGGTGCTGCCCTCTTGCCATCGCCTGCACCCGCATCTTTGACCTTGACGGGCTTCGGCACTGACTTGCCGCCTCCATTGGGCGCAGGCTTGACGACGTCCGCGCCCGTGTCTGCATGAAGGTCGCCAGGCGACTCTTTGAGAGCAACCGCCAATTGTTTCGCGCGCTTGCAGTCGGCGATGGCGTCCGTATATATCTTCGAACTATCCAACTCCGTCGCCTTGCCCAGATTGACCAGCGCCGTGTCGAAGTCGTCCGACATGAACTGCAGCACTCCGAGGTTGTAGTAGGCATGAGCGATATTCGCGGGCTTCACCTTCGGGCTGCCCGGGCAGCCGCTCAGATTCTTCTGCGACTGCTTCAGGGCGCCATCCAGGTCCTGCGACTTCAGCATGTTACTGGCCAGCTTCAAATCACATTGCGTGTCGTTATAGAACACGATCCGTTTGGTCTCCTGCCACGGCAACAACAACTTGTGCACCGAAAATGCCGCGGTCTTTTCCGCGCTCTCCATGGCTAGCGCCGGGTCGGGGAATCCTTCGTAATTTTGCGCCTGGCCGGTGCCCTCGAAGCGCTGCGAAGCCAGGACCTGGCCGGTTGTCAGGCTGACCACACGGACCGACCCGGCAACCGACCCCGTGACAACATAGTTGTATGAGGTATGACCCTTCTTGTCGGTACCCAGGGTCTGCTGACTCTTGCCGCCATGACAGTCCAGGACCTTGATGAACAACAGGGCCTGGGCACCGAGCAACGCACCCACCTTCGCAGCGGTCTTCTGCTCAAACAGCGCGCTGACCTGCAGTTTGTGCTCATTCAGAATGTCCTCAAAACGCTGCCGGTCGATGACGGTCACGCCCGCCCCGACGAAGTCCTCCTCGACGCGTGAGGCCAGATCTTCCGAGCATTGGCCCTCCGGCTTCGCGATGGCGACGGTAGTCACCTTGATCTGGACGCCGGCCGGGTGCTGAATGGTGAGAGCAAACTTCGGATTTCCGAGGTTGCTGAAGAAGTCGGTAACGGGGTCCGCCGCGGCCGCCTGTGACATCAACGCCAGCACGATCCAGCCGGCAATGCGTTCAGTTAAGTCCATGACCACTCCCGTACACTACTCTCCACCGAGTTTTTCAGGCGATCGAGCGCATTCTCCGTACTGAGTTGCTCACTCGTGCCGCCGCCCTTTTCACTGACTTCCAGAGGCGTTCCAATGCTGCCGGATACCGGATCAACCGGTCGGATATCGAGAACCGCCTCCCGAATGAACATGTCCGGCGCCACGCGCTGAGCGGGCCCGGCGAACCGCAGCACTCCAACCAAAACGACATCGCAATACCGTTGCAGCCCGAGCCGGCCCACGAGCGATGGATCACCGTCATACAATTTCTGCCCCATGCCCGCATGTTGGAACGCCGTGGTAAATATCGAAACGATCCGATATCCGCGCGAATCCAGCGCACTGCGCATGGCGATTTCCAGCGGCCGCGTATCCGAATCCGACAGCCCTTGAACCACGACAGCGACATTTAGCTTCCCACCTATGCGGGAAGTGCCGACATTGATGTACTTCGCTGCGTCGAAGCTCGCTCTCGTCCGCGGTTCGTGCAGTGGCACGCTGTTTGAGCGGCCACCCAGCAGCGTGCCCTTCAACTGCATGAATACATCCATCTTGCATTTGCGGCTGTCGCGCAGCGCTTCGAGTAAATCCCCGCGCTGTACGCCTTCGTAGCTCTTTTTCTTGATGCCCGCGTTGACCTCGATGCCGGCGTCGATCAACTTCTCGAGCAGACCCCGCATTTGCGTCGAAACCTCACCCGATATCTGCGCTTCACTCATATCTGTGCGCAGCGGGATGTCCGTGCACACCTTGCTGGCGAAGTCGCTGATGAGATTCAATGCCGCCTGCTGCTTCGGCAGGTCGAGCGACTCGCTCCCCAATGAATGAGGTGTCACCAGTATCGAACTGATGAGGACTACCGATCGAACGATGGAAGACAGGCGATCCCGCGCCGAACCTTTGGCCATCCGTCGCCTCCCCGATGCGCTCGCCTCTGTTGAATTGAGCGAAGCGCGTGTTGTAAGACTTATGGCTCGACTATAGCTGGTCGCTTTTTGAAGTTGCAATCATCCGACGGGAAATATTTTCCCCGTGGCGCAGCGAGCGATTCGAGCGAATCAGACTGTCACTGGTAGGAGTCCAAACAAACTCCTTACTGCCGGCTGGCGCTGAGCTGGTGCTTTTCGCCCGGCATCACCAGGTACACCTGCACAAACTCGACATTCACCGCCGAGGAAATGGCGGTGTTCTGCCCGGTCTTGGCATCCGGGTAACCATCGGCCAAACGCCGGATTTCCCGGTACAGGGACTGCGAGGACAGTTGTCCGTAACTCTGGTGATGAGTAGACCAGGAAGTGTTCAATTGATGTATGAACGCTTCGGTATCCACGTAGCCCGCAAGCATCCCCTTGCCTGTGGCGTCGGTCAGTTTCAATTGCAAGCGCAGACCGCGGAACACGTGATAGGCGTGCGTACCGAAGGTCGAACCCCAAGGGAGCTCGGCCCGATCGATGGGATCGGTGGTCAGGACGCCATTGACGATTTTGCCCTTGGTGTGGGAAACAAACTGCTTGCCCCAGCGCAGGTCTATGTGTTGCGTGCCGCCGGGGAGATAGCCCTCACCCGTGGAATCACTCATCAAGCGGTCGCTGCCCCGGTAGATATTCACGCTGACATTGTCGGAGTTTTCCAGGCTCTTGACGTGGGTCAGCTCGACAACGATGCGGGCATCGTTGTAGCTGTTCATGAACAGATCCTCGAAATGGTTGATGGTCCCCATGTTCCGGTAGTTACCGATACAACCGATCACCCGGTACAGTTGATTGTCAACGCCCTGCACACCATCCGGGCTGGCGAAATCATTGGGCCCGATCTTGCCGTCCAGGTCCATGCCGTAGGAGATTTTGCTTTGCGCCTCCTTGAATCTGAGCTGCGGCGGCTCCGGCGCGAGGGACGGATGCCACAAGTCCCCTTCGCGCTTCAACTGCGCTTCGACTATGGTGTACTTCTTCGGCCCCTTACCGTCGCCGTACAGCGTCCGGAACTGCTCGCGCGGGCCGTCATTCATGCCCGCCGGGCATTCCGACTTGGCAGGCGTCTCATACACAGCCCAGAACTTATGAGTCATCACATAGGCGATCGTGCCGTTTTGCAGGCGGGTGCTGCCTTCCTTCGGCAGCGCGGCGGCGGCGGGTGCCGGAGCCGCCGCCTGCGGGGCATTCGCGGCGCCGATCCCGCGGGCGCCGAGAGATAAACCAACACCCAGCGCCAGACCAACACCCAGCGCACCTGGAAACCGGGTGCTCCGTCGAGCCACTCTACGAGTCATACAGCCTCCAACTTTCAACGGCAAGGGGGCGCTCAGCGCCGGTCTCCAGGAGAGTGCCCATGGGCGTTACCGCGGTAGTCATCACGCAGCCAGAAGGCGCGAAATCCGTTGCGGGCGCCATTGAACTCGCCGAAATTGTCACCGTCCACGGATCCAGGGTGTGTATCAGCACCGTAGGTGTACACCGGACGTTCGCGATAAGCCCACACCTGCAGGCTGCCGGCCTGTCCCGCCTGGGCCAGCTTGCCGGTGTTGGGATCAATGGAAATCACCGACCACAGTGCACTGTCCGCTTTCTCGCCGGGCTTGGCTTGGACATAGGGGAAGGTTTCGTTACACACCTTGGGATCAAAGTTGCCACAGATGGCCAGACGATATACCTGCGGGGCATCCGGCGAGTCGCAGCTCTGCTGGTCCATGGCGTCATCATTGCACGAGTAGTAGTAAATCGTTTTGCCCCTGGAATCGGCCAACACTTGCCCCAGATCCGCATCCTGCACCGTCCAGTCGGACGGTGGCGTGAGAGCGCGCTGGGTGTAAACGTTGTGCCAACCTGGAATGTCCGTACCAATCACCTGACGGTGTTCGACGTCATTCATATTGGTATAGAGCGGCTTCCCGCGGTACGCCCATTGCTGGATGCCCGGCGAGCGCTCGACGACACTCCAATCTCCGTGCGGATTGGCCATCACTGGCGCAAGCACCGGTGCCCAGGTCTCGAGACAGGCTGCCGTGCAGTTGGATTTTCCCGGCGTGTCCTTGTCGTAGGCGTACACCGAGAAGCCCTTGTTGTTGGTCAACATCCGGCCCGTGCGGAACACCGCCAGGGCGAGATCGGAAGGGATATCGGCAGTGGGACCAATGGGCCAGCGCACGGCGCCCATCTCACCGCCAATCAAGGAAACCGATGCGCCCAGCACATCGCCCTTCTTGTGATCCTTGGAGGACAGGTAGACCGGATAATCGTCAAAGGCCCACTGCGACTCGCCATTGGTGCGTTTCACAACAGTCCACTTGCCGACGGGCTTGGCATCAGCCGGCGCCAGGAAGGGCGGCCATAGCGCTTCGCAGCTCTTGCGAGTCTCCAGCTCGGGCAGCAGGAAACCGCCTGGATACGGACTCATGAAGCCGGTCGTCTCCTTGTAAATCGTGCCGTCACAGGTAGCTTGGCCGCTTTTGCGGCGATCACCCGCCTGGCCACTGCGCAGCGAAGTCAACGGCCAGGAATAAAGCGTCTTGCCGTCCGCAGTGGCGAACACGGGCCCCTCGTTTTCGGTGTCCACGACCTGCACCCCCGGCGGCATGGGCGCGGCAATGTAGGCTTCCTTATCCTTCGAGGCCGGTGACTGCCAGTAGAGGTCCGTGGGTATGGCGAAAGCAACTCCGGTCGCTGCCAGCACAGTGGCGCACAGGGCCCCTCGAATCAATTTCCGCACTTGCATGTTGGATCTCATACTCCAGTGCCGCAAGAAACGCAAAGGGGAGCGGTTCGACCGCTCCCCCTTGCTGCCTCGAGCTACATCTTTCCTCAGAACTTGACGCGATAGCCGACGTGGAAGGCCCGGCCGATACGGTCATAGTTGATGTTCGACTGTCCCTGATAGAAGCCGGCACCGAAGCTGCCGGGAACCATCGGTGGATCCTTGTCGAACAGATTATCAATCACACCGTAGACCTCGCCCGCGTTGCCCAACGAGTAGTTCGCCGACAGGGAGAAGCTCTTGTAGGAGTCGATGTGGTTGAAATTGCTGGTAGCGGTGGTCACTCCATTCCCCGTCGGGCAGCCGCTGTCGCACACAGTCAGGCCGTTGTAGTACACCCCGGCGCTCAGACCGGTCATGATCAATGACAGCGACACCGGCTCCAGGCTGTAGGTCACCGAGGCCAGGTAGCTGAACCGGGGGGCATTCAGGTTACCGAGGGAGGCCAGGTTGGTGATACCCGAATTGATGACGCCGCGGCCATCCAGGACACCGTTGACCGGATCCTGGATTTTCAGCTTCTGAATGAAGTTGGCCATGCCGTACCACTTCAGCTCGCCCTTGGGCAGCGGCAGCGTGTAGTTGGCATTGACGTCGATACCCTCCTCCTGCTGACCGGTGATGTTCTGCGGCACGTTGTAGATCATGCTGACCAGCCCGGTGCTGGGGTCACGAACCACGTATTGACAGAACCGCCCGGTGGTGAAGCACTGATTCAGGATCGTCGTCGTGGCAAGCGAGGAGACCGCATTGCGCACCTGAATGTCGTAGTAGTCCACCGACATGGTGAACCCGGGCATGAAACGCGGCTCAAACACGAAACCGAAGCCCGTGGTGTACGCGCGCTCCGGCTGCAGGGCCGTGCTGCCCGAACTGGTGGACTTCAGGAAGTACGTCTGACCGCCTCCTGGCGCACCCGGGTCGAAGGTGTTGCCCGTGCCCACAACACCGGTGTTGAACAACTCGCCGAGGTTGGGAGCGCGAATGTCGAGTGAGCGTGTCGCACGGAAGCGCAGGTCCTTGACCGGTGACCAGGTGGCACCGACTTTCCAGGTGGTAACCGAGCCGGACGTGCTGTAGTGCGTCTCGCGAACGCCCGCGTTGAGATCCGCGTTCTGGGCGAACGGCAAATCCTTGAGCAAGGGAATCGTGGTCTCGAAAAAGCCTTCCGCTACGTTGTAGGCACCTTTGGTGGCCTTGTAGTTGCCGGCAAAGAAGGCGCTCTGCGCATCCAGGTCGCTGACATCACCATTTACATACTGTTTGCGCCACTCAGCCCCTGCCGCGACGGAAACCGGTCCCGCCCAGATGGAAAACGGTTCACCATTCAGGTCGGCAGCCGCTTGAACCTGCCGCAAGGACGTGTAGGACCAGCCATAGCCGGTAACATAGTCGAGGGCTGCCTGAGTGTTCACACCCAGACCCATGGGATTATAGGGGACGCAACCGGACTGAGGGGCGAAGCTGCCCTTCGCCTTGGCGGCAGCGGTTGCAGTCGCAATGTAAGCCGGGTCGCAGACAATCGCGCCATTGGCACCGACAATGGCATGCGTGGCAGCGTCCCAGTTCGCACTGATCTCATCACCAGGGGTCTTGGACGTAATGTCCATCTCGTCGTACCCACCGAACGCCTCCCACTTCCAATCGGTGTTGATGAGATTGAACTTGCCTTCAGCGCCCAGGATGGCGCGCTTCATGGAGCGCTCATTGATGCCCTGCAAGTAACTCATATCGCCATTGAAGCTGCCGAGAGTGAACGCCGAGATGCCATCCGCCGTCATCGTCGACTGCAAGGATGCGGGAATGAACGGATTCCCGCTGAGAATGGGCTGCCCACCATTGTTCAGATTGGGCACCACGGACGTGTTATGTGAATAGCTGTGTGAATACGCCAACTCCGTAAAGACGTTGGTATTGTCAGACACATCGAAACTCAGGCGCCCGTACACATTGCGGCGGGACAACGGCAGATCGATCTGCGTGGTTTGATCGACGCGTGAGACGGTCCCACCTACCATCACCGGCCCCGGGGAAGTGGGGCTGATGGCACCGAAGTTGAACGGACTCGGCTGGCCGCCCTGCAGAAACTGAATCCCGCGCAAGGGGCAGCCACCGGTCTGAATAGCCTGCGCCACGGAGTACGACTTGCCTTTCACAACACAGGTGGTGATCAGGCCACCCAGCGTTCCATTCGCCAGACTCGCGTTCGGAGTCACAATGAACTGAGGCAGCCCGTTGCCCTTGACGTAGGCCGGGTTGGTCATGAACTGCCAGTTCTGATTCGCCCAATCCCGATCGCTGCTGGTGACGCCGCGGTTTTCGGTCAACTCACCGGCGAAGATCACATGGCCGCGGCCGTCGGCGAAGTCGGTGCCGGTGGTCAAAGTGGCCTTGTAATTGACGTCATCGCCGCGGAAGCTCGAACCGCCTTCGATATCCGCCTTAACACCCGTGAACTTCTTGTTGATGATGAAGTTCACCACACCCGCGAGAGCGTCAGAGCCGTACGCGGCGGAAGCACCCCCGGTCACTACTTCCACTCGCTCGATGAGGTCGCTCGGGATGACGTTGGTGTCGACGGCGCCGGCATTGCCACCGGTGCCCAGGCTCGCAGGAATCATGCGCTTGCCGTCGAACAGCACCAGGGTGCGATTCGCGCCCAAACCGCGCAGGTTCACCAGATTCTCACCGGCTGTACCGGTGCCCACGTTCGAAGACAGGCTGCTGGAGGAAAGGTTGCTCGAAAACTGCGGCATGCGGGTCAGCGAACCGGCAATGGTCGTGGTCGCCATCTGCTTCAGGATGTCGCTGTCCATGACGGCAACGGGTGTGGGCGCTGCGAAACCATCGGTCCGCGCAATGCGTGACCCGGTAATCGTGACTTCCTGAATCGTGCCGCCCGCTTCGCCATTCGGCTCTTCCTGGGGAGGCGGGGGCGTCCCGGCGGCCTGTGCCAGCAACGGACTACCAGCCTGCGCCACCGGCGGGCCGCCGGCCTGTGCCAGCAGCGGTGCCGCGGCAGTTGCCTGGCCGGCCGGCTGCTTCTGTTGATCACTCGTGTCAGCATTTTGGCCATAGGCCAACGCGGATGCGAACGTCGCCGCCGTGACGAGCGAAATACCGGTTCGCATCAACACACGGTGAATATAGGCACTCACGGTCAGATCCTGTCCACGAACCGTGCAGCGGTCGTTCGTCGTCATCACTCCCCCTCCTCCACCGTTTTTCGTACGAAGAGCTTATACAAGAGGCGTTGCAAGATTCTTCTGAAGGGCCGGCAGCGACGGGACGTTTGAGCATGATTCATCTGCGGGATGAAGCCTTCGCGACTTCGAATCCGCTTCATAAAACTTTACACGCCCCACAAACACCCGCAACGCTCGCGGAGCACAGTTCTCCTCGAGCACTACAACCCCGAAAGGACTGCCCATGAATACTCTCTCCGACCCGAACCCCTCTGCTCGCTCTCGCCTGCGTAACCTGTTCAATCGGCAGACGGTGTTCGCATTCCTCGCCGGCGCTTCTGTGGTAGGAGGCGTTGGCGCCGCAGCCGCCGCGGTGACTGCGAATGGCTGGCACCATGGCATGATGATGATGCACGGTAACGAAAGCCCCGCGGACGTGACCGCCCACGTCGACCATGTGCTGAAGCACCTCTATGTCGAAATTGACGCCACGGATGCGCAAAAGGCCAAAATCGGTCCCCTCGTGCAGCAGGCCGCCAGCGATCTCATTCCCCTGCACGCCCGACTTCAAACCGCACACGGCCAGATCGTCCAGGGGCTGACACAGCCGACAGTCGACCGCGCCGCTCTCGAAGCCGCACGCGAGTCTCATCTGCAGTTGGCGGACGAAGCATCCAAACGTATCGTGCAACTCATCGGCGATGTCGGCGACGTGCTTACGCCGACGCAGCGCAACGCACTGGCCGCTCACCTCGAGCAACTTCACGGCATGCGCAATCACTGAGGACGGCTGGCAAAAGGGGCTCGCAACCCCTATTGTCACGAGTCAGATGAGTGAGCGTATTCTCCTGGTCGAAGACGACCCCCGCCTGGCCGAAATGCTCTGTGAATATCTCGGCCAGGCGGGGTTCAGCGTGACCGTCGCGCCGCTGGGCACCACCGCGCTCGAGCGGCTGGCGGAGGCTGACTATGACGCTGTTGTGCTCGACCTGATGTTGCCTGACATGGACGGGCTGGACGTCTGCCGCCAATTGCGCGCCAAAGCTGACACACCGGTTCTGATGCTCACCGCACGGGGCGAACCTATCGACCGGATAGTAGGTCTGGAGCTGGGCGCCGATGACTACCTGCCGAAGCCGTTTGAACCTCGGGAATTGCTGGCGCGCGTTCGCGCCATTCTGCGGCGGCGCTCCCGCGCGACGGGACCGGGTGAGAAACCACTGACGTTCGGCCGCCTCGAAATCGACACCGCCGCTCACGTCGTTCGACTCGACGGTGAAGCGTGCGAGTTGACTGGCTATCAGTTCAACTTGCTCGTGACATTGGCAAAGAACGCCGGCCGCGTATTGTCACGCGACGCTCTCCTGGACGCCGTCAAGGGCGAACAGTTGGAATCATTCGATCGCTCCATTGACGTGCATATTTCCCGCATCCGGGCGGCCATCGAAGACAATCCGAAGAAGCCGCGGCGTGTGATTACCGTGCGTGGCTCGGGTTACGTGTTTGCGAAGGCGCAAGATTAGTGTTGCGCCTGTACCTGCGCTTCTATCTCGCTTTGCTGGCCAGCCTCGTCCTCTTTGGGCTCGCGACCGCGCTGATGTGGCGTCTCACCGGAAGCTCAATGGAGCAAGCGGGCGTTACCGTCGGCCGGTTGGTGCAAAATGTCCTGCCCTCAGCCCAATCGCCGCCCGCCGTCCAGCAGGAGGCGCTGCGCCGAATTGCTGCCGGACTCGAGAGCGACGTCACTTTGTTTGCCGCCGATGGCAGCGTCATTGCCGCCATAGGCCACCCGCTTCCGCGGCTCGGCGCGAAGCGATTCGGAGCGTTCGCGCGGGCGCATTGGGATGGAAGCGCGGTCTCCGTCATCCATCTCCAGGACGGTCGCGTACTCGTGGCTCGCGTGCCCCTGGGAACCGGAAGCACACGGCTTTTCTTTCACCTGATGTTGGTACTCTTGGTTGCGGCGATCGGCGTGGCCGCCTACCCGATCGTCCGGCAACTCACCCGACGCCTGGAGCGATTGCAACGCGGTGTTGAGTCCCTTGGCGCGGGAGATTTGTCGGCGCGGGTCGCCGTGGAAGGCCGCGACGAAGTGGCACGCCTGGCCGAGAGCTTCAACCGCGCTGCAAGCCAGATCGAGCAGCTCGTCCGGGCACACCAGACGCTCCTGGCCAACGCTTCGCATGAGTTGCGCACTCCGTTGGCCCGAATCAGGTTGGCAGTGGAGCTCCTGAAAGCCTCAGCCGACGCCAAGAGCAAGGCAGGACTGGAACAGGACATTGCCGAGCTGGACTGGCTGGTCGATGAGATCCTGCTCGCCAGCAGACTCGATGCGGTCAATGAGATCGAGAGCCGCGAGGAAATCGATCTTCTGGCACTCGCCGCCGAGGAATGCAGCCGCTACGACGACGTACACCTCGAGGGGTCCCCAGTCGGCGTCCACGGCGATGCTCGCTTGCTTCGCCGCCTGCTGCGCAATCTGTTGGAAAACGCCAGACGCCACGGCATTCCCCCAACGCAAGTGAGGGTGACCAGCGCGGACGGTACCGCCGTTGTGACGGTGTGGGACAACGGCCCAGGCCCCTTGCAATCCGAATTCGAAAAGGTGTTCAAACCCTTCTATCGCAGCAGCGCCAGCCGCACTGGTGTTGGAACCGGGTTGGGCCTGGCATTGGTGCGACAAATCGCACAACGCCATGGAGGCGACGCACGCTGCACAGTGGGCGACGATGGACGAAGCCGCTTTACCGTCACGCTGGCCGATAAATCTGCGCCACCGCACCCAGCGGGAAGGCCCTCGAGCTGACCAACTCGAGTGGCCGTGGCGCGGCCAGATCGGAAAAGATCGGCACGCCCTTGCCCAACGCGATCGGGTAGACCAGCAGAACGTATTCATCGACCAGGTTCCGGGCGATGAGGCTGCGCGCTAAGGCAGCCCCACCGTGGGCGACGATCGGCTTGCCATCCTGGGCCTTCAGTTGGGTGATTTCTTCGGCCAGGTCGCCGCCGGCCACATAGGCCTCCGCCCAGCTTTCTGCTCCGGGTTGCAACAACCTGGCCTGATCATCGGCTCTCCGACCCTGCGCATCCCTGAGGTGTTGGATGGTGGCGGCGGCCGCCTTCAGGACCGCGGCCCCTTGTTTTGAAACAACGGCCTTGGGAATCTGGTTCATTGCCGGCGCGAACTCCGTAGTGGCGGTCGGAAAGTAGCCGGCCATGTTCTGGAAGCTGCGGCTACCCACAATGTGCAAGCTGGCGTTCCACGTGTTCGCCACCTTCCAGGCCTTGGCCTCCGGGTCGCCACTGAATATCCAATCGGCCCTGCCGTCGAGGCCGCTGACGAAGCCGTCGAGCGATACAGACATATGCAGAATCAATTTTCTCATTGCGCTCTCCCCGAGCCGGCGTCCGCTTCGCCAAGGAACTGCAACGCCGTTGCGGCGAGAGTGGGCGCATCCGAGAGGGTGTAGTGAGTAACCCCTGGCAGAATCGCCAGGCGATGACGAGCCATGCCCGCCCCGTCCCAGCCAGCATCCTTCAACCCACCGCCGAGAAGTTGATAAAAGCGAATGATGTGCTCCGGCTCAAACATATCGCTGTCACCATAAATGAGCAGCGTGGTCGGCTTCAGCACCTTCACCTGCTCAGACCAGTCGTAGGGCGTGCGGATTGCCCGGCCCATGCGTTCAACAAATTCCGGGAAGTCCTCGACCTTGGGTGCCAGGGCCTTGTAGGCGTCGTAGAGCGGAGTCTGCATCATTCCGGCCGGATGAATCTGCTTCTGCTGCTCGCGGATATCCGGATAAAACCCTGCGGAGGCATATGGCATGGAGGCCAGGACCAGCCGCCCGATTGAATCCGGGTGTTGCGAGGCGAACTGAAACGCGACCATGGCACCGAAGGAGAAGCCAAGCGCATCGACTCGAGCGAAGCCCAACGATTTCACGACTTTCGCCATGTCGCTACCCATCGCAACGGCATCGATCGGGCGATCTGTCAGCGCCGTGCGGCCGTGACCGTACAGGTCGACTGCGATTACCTGCCGCCGCTGCGCCAGGCTGGCGAGCACAGGACCGAACATCTCCAAAGACCCAAAGCCCCCATGCAGCAGAAGCAACGGCGCGCCGGCGCCATGGATCTCGTACCCGTAGTGAACCCCGCCTGCCTCGACATGCCCCTTCTTGATCTCGGTCATAACCATCTCCTGATGCCCTTGTGTCCCAAGGACGCAGCAACCGACTCGGATCCGACGAGTGCGACAATTTCTTAGTGGAACCGATCCGCTATAGTGTGCGGCAGGTGAGAGTTGGCGCGGCATGCGGCAATTCCTTGCCACGAGTGCGGCAAGCAGTTGCCGCTGCCGAGACTGCCGCACTACTTCCGATCAGACAACCTGCATGTCGATCAACCGGGTCTCCCGCTCCCTTTTGTCCTCCTACGGCCCGCTGGCGGCGGCGAACAGCTCGCCAACGGCGGCGGCCGTTGCCAATGGGGCTCCGGACGCGACAGCCCGCACAGAACCGGTCGCGCCTGCAGCCACCTCAACCGGCGACCCGGTTGGCCAGGTTGAAACCGCGTTGGATGCAGTCCTGCGCCGGGCACGATTCGCCACCGGAAGTTCGACCGATGGAGAATCGGCCGGTAGCGAGCGTCACGCCCCGGCGATCGGTCTATATCGGCGGGTGAGTCAGTACAGCGACGACCGATCCACGGCATCGGGCCTGATGAAAAGTTGGAACGAGATCGTCCGCGAGAATCAGTTTGAGGATGCCGGCGTGGCGAATCATGTGAAGGCCATTGCACAAAATGACGCCCTGGCACTGCCCACGCGCGTTCTCCACCTGACAGTCTAGCCGCCCACTCCCCTCCCCGGGCTGCAATCCAGCCGTTTGCATTCAATGCGGCGGCGTACGATGAAAAAGCCGCGAGCAGCGCGCATACTCGCCCCGCCCCGCACTCATTCAGAACAGGTGTCGAACACCGCGAGACTGGAGGCTACTTCAATGAAGCATCTCAATAGAAGATCCGCATTCGTAGCTATGGTGTCATTCGCCGCCACCGGGCCGGCAATCGCGCAACAACCCCCGGATGTAGTGCAAAGCGACAGTCACGCGAATACGGCGATGGGAACTGCCGTCCTGAGCAACCTCACGCAACAGGGCGACGCCAACACCGGCATGGGCACGGCCGCACTCGGCTACACCACCACCGGTTCCTGGAACACGGCGGCGGGCTTCTGGAGTCTTTTGAAGAACACCAGTGGCGACCGCAACTCCGCCTTTGGTGTGCAGGCCCTGCAGTCGAATCTCGCGGGAGGCGCGAACTCGGCATTCGGCCTCACCGCTCTCTATAACAATACCAATGGCAACGAAAATACGGCAGCGGGCTACGACGCTCTGTTTTCAAACACGACCGGCAGCAACAATGTCGCGCTTGGTACGCACGCGCTTTATTCCAACACCACGGCCAGCAATAACACCGCCTCGGGTCCGAGCGCGCTCTATACCAACACGACCGGGGCCGATAATACCGCCGCCGGAGCCAATGCACTGTTCTCCAACTCAACCGGCAGCAACAATACCGCCGCCGGCTTCGATGCGCTGTACGCCAACACGAACGGCGCCAGCAACACCGCCACCGGTCATCACGCTCTTTATGCGAATTCGACCGGCTACCACAATACCGCAGAAGGTGCGGATTCACTGGTCGCGAATTCGACGGGCCACAACAACGCGGCTTTCGGCCTTCAGGCCCTCAATTCCAATTCCACGGGATCCAATAATATCGCCTTGGGCACCGGTGCCGGGTACAACCTGACCACGGGCAGCAACAATATCGACATCGGCAGCGTCGGGGTGGCGGGCGAAGGCGCGACGATCCGCATTGGAGCGTCAGGCACGCACACCGCCACCTACATTGCAGGCATCAACACAGCGCACGTGACAGGTGCAGCGGTGTACGTGACGTCCACCGGTCGGTTGGGCGTGCTCGCTTCCTCAGAACGTTACAAGACTGCGATTGCGCCGATCGGCGCGGCGTCCGCGAAGTTACAGAAGCTGCGACCGGTGACATTTCACTTGAAGAGCGAGCCGCAGGGCGCACTGCAATACGGTCTCATTGCCGAGGAAGTCAGTCGCGTCTATCCGGATCTCGTGATCCGGGACGAACACGGCACGATCCAGGGCGTCCGCTATGACGAGCTCGCGCCGCTATTGCTGAACGAAGTGCAAAGGCAACAACAGCAGGCGGCAGTGCAGGCGGACGAGATCCGCGAGCTGCAACATCAGCTCGCGGACCTGCGGGACCTGACGCACGCGATGCAGGCGGCGCTCGCTCGCTAGTGCAGCGTTTCGGGTACCCAGACGTCGCCCTTTTTGCTCTTGACGATCTTGCCCAATCCCGGGAATGGGAAGTGTTCTGCGTAGAGCCGCTGCCCGGTGGCCGCCGACTGTGCCACCAGCGCCGCGCGGCTCGCCGCACCGGTCTGTTGGTCAGAATCGAACGCAACTTTCCATGACGGCTCGCGAACAGAGACCACGTAGCTATGCATCGCATCGCCAAAGACCAACAGGCTGTTGGGATCCGAGCCTATGCGATAGGCGGAATGACCCGGCGTATGCCCCGTGATTGCAACCGCCTTGACGACACCCGGCAGAAGGTCCGCACCCGGCTCAAAGGCAACGACTTTCGGGCGAATCGCGCCAACGAGCGCCGTCACCTGTGTGATTCCGATGTTTTTCGCGCTCTCGGCGCTCATGGTGCTCAGCCATTTCCACTCGGGCGCGGACATGTGGATGGTCGCATTGGGAAACGCCAGCATGCCCGCGGGTGTGACGAGCCCCCCAACGTGATCACCGTGCGCATGCGAGATGAAGATGTCAGTTACCGTGGCCGGGTTCTCTCCGGCCGCGGCCATCGACCCCAGCAGCTTGCCGGCAATCTCACCGAAGTAGTTGCCGGCACCCGTGTCGAACAGCAGCACGTGCGCACCCGCATGAACCAGCAGGGGTTGAATGCTGAATTCGAAGTGGTCGCCAGGGGCACCGCCGTCCTTCAGCACCGCGGCCACTTCGGCGGTTGGACGTCCAACGACGAAGCTCTTGCCGTCGTTGGGTTCCTGAATTGCGCCGTCCACGAGAGCTATCGCGCTGTAGGTCCCGACCTTGAACGCCTGGAACTGCGCGCCCGGCGACGGTGGCGCCGCAGCCTGTGCCGTCAAAGTCAGCGACAACAATGCCAACAGGGAAAATTTCATGCGCCATCCTTCTTCAGGTTCGCGTTATCCTAGCATCGAATCACTTGCTGAAGGGTACGGACATGACCCAGTTCCAGCCGGATGGTTGGCCTACCGTCACACCTCGGATCTTCGTAGCGGATCCGGAAAATCTGGTTACGTTCCTCAAGCGAGTCTTTCACGCGCGCGGCGACTACCGTCCCGGTCGGCCTGCGGAAATCAGAATCGGCAGCTCCGTAGTGATGATCAGCGATGGCGGCGGCCTGCGCGAAGCGGTTCCGGCGTTTCTGTATGTTTATGTGGAGGACGCCGATTCGACCTACAGGCGTGCGCTTGCGGCGAACGCGGTCTCAATCGAAGAGCCGATCGACACGCCCTACGGCGACAGGCGTGCGATGGTGAAGGATAGCTGGGGCAACACCTGGCAGATCGCCACTTACAAACAGCCCCTCTAGCAAACTCAGGCAGCTTTCTTACGCGCCAGCCTCGGATCCTCGAGGTTGTTCAGAAGCCGGCTCCACATGCATTTCAAATGAGCCGGCGATAACCCGGCCTCGGGCAGCGAGAGACGAACGGTCGCGTCATTGACAATCGAGTTGGTATGCAGGACGGCCAGTGCCCCGGCGATTCGCCCGAAACGCAGCGATCGGCCCAGCGGCGTGGTTGGCTCCGTTGCCAATGTCTGTTCTTCCAGCGCGGCCACCATCAACTCCGACAACTCCCATTCGGCGCCGAGCCGCCAGGCGAACACCGGCGCCTGCGATGCCAGTAGCGCGGCAATCAATTGGGGCGTGGGGCGACGCTTCTTCTGATCGGGATTGTTCTGGCAGTGATCAATGGTGGCGCGGAACAGGATGATCTCCGCCAGCCCTGTAATGAGGCACAGCAGCTCCGCACCAAATGCATCAGCCCGCTCGACGAGCGCGGCATGCGGAATGGCGGCATGGGCAGAGCGCTGCGCATGCTCCCAGACCAGCTCCGGAAAGCGCGAGAAGACTTTCGCACTGTTGATCTGGAAAATCGGCTGCAGAATCGAGCTTGCGACCAGCGACCGCAGTCCATCGGAACCCAATATGACAACCGCCCGTTCAATCGATTCAACTCGGCCGGCCGCTACCCGGTAGTAGGCACTGTTGGCCATTTTCAAGAGGCTCCCCACCATGGAGGGATCGCGCGCGATAATGGCTGACAGCTCACGGCGTGAGACGTCTTCGTCGTTGATGGCGCGCATCAGTTGCGGAAGCAGGTTGGGCCGGCGCGGCGTCAGTCGCTTTTGCATCGCCGGATCGCTGATTGCAGCGAGCACGGAAGCGACGACCGGATGATCGTCGGACAAAGGCGGACCCAAATCCTCGAGTCCCAACTCCAGTTGCCGCAGCCGCCTGGTAATTTCAGGTGGCTCCAGAATCTCCACGGTGGCCGCCTCGAGCAAGGGTGGCTCAGGCAAATGCTGCAGCTCGGCGGGTAGCTCGAGCGTGAGTGGAGCAGCGGTTACCGGTGCTTCAGGTACCGCGGAGTGTCGCGTGCGAGCGTCAATCAGGGCCCGGCGCAACGTGGGGTGTAGCGCGACGGCCAAACCCGCGGCCAGGGCGGTCAGAAGCAGCACTGAAAAGTAGATCACCATGGCGCCGGTTCACCTCCGGACCAGCCAGTCTTCCCGGGAAAGTAATTGGTTGTCGGCACCTGGCGGGAAGACTTTAGTCGTCATCGCGCACCTTGACGGCTCTCCGTGACACCGTATACGGTCTACGAAATGCGGTCAGCCGCGGCGCATTCGAAGGGGGATTTCGATGAACCGACGGGAATTGCTTTCAGGGGCCGGGGTCTTGCTGGCCGGTTCCGGCGCCGCTTTAAAGACGGATCTCGCCGGTGCCGCCACCGGCGCCGAATCGTCCAAATTGTTTGTGACGCCGGACCGCCTCGCGCCGGCCACGTTCGACCGCCTCCCTTTGAATTGGCATAAAGAGCGCTTCCGCGCCCTGCAGGGCCGCTTGGCGCAGGCCGGCTACGACGGCATCTTCCTGACCGAGCAATGGAACATCATCTACTTCACCGGTTTGTTCCACACCAACACCGAACGGCCGTTCTACGCCTTCATTCCCGTCAAGGGTGATCATCCGATCTGGTTCTACCCTGCCCTCGATCGCGACCTGGTGCGCACGTGGTGGTACGAGGATGGCGACACGTACTTTGACTACCCGTGGGTAGCGGGCGCGATGCCAAATGAAGGCAAGGTGGTCAAGGGACCGAAGGTGGACCTGTGGCGCTGGGCTTTTCAGGGCTTGCAGCGTCGCGGCTTCGCTGACAGGAAGCTGGCAGCCGACCGGGAATTTCCGCCCTCGCTGCAAAAAACGGTGGTGGACGAGCTCAAGAAGCCCATGGACTCGGCCGCGGATCACTGCATGTACTTCCGTATGCGCAAGACGCCGGAAGAGCTCGCCCTCATTCGACGCGCCTACAGCTACTTCGACCGCATGCACGCCTTTGCCCGGGACCTGCTCCTGAGCCGGGGAACCGACCTGACAGACTATGAAATCGGCGCGGCGGCCACCCAGTTCGGCGTCGACATGATCATGAAAGACATCAAGCACGACGGCACACCCCATACCACGGTGGGCATCACTGTCGATGTGAGCTGCCGCGCGGGCAAGATCACCGGCTATCCCCATCCCAACCAGTTCCTCTACAACAAGGTCGCCAAGGGCCAGGCCTTGCAGGTGGAAGGAGTGGTGCGAATCGGCGGATGCGGTGGCGAGCTGTACCGGCCCTTCATGATTGCGCCACGCACCGGGCACATGGAGAAAATCTGGAAGGTGAATCGCGACTGTTGTCTGATGCAGAAGGATCTATCGCGCAAAGGCACGGAATGCGCCGACGTTGCCTACCCCATCCACGAGTTTCAAGTGAAGCAAGGCGTGCAGAAATGGATCTATCATCGTCCAGCGCACGGTGAGGGCATGGAGGGTCATCAACCACCCTATCTGGCGTTGGGTGATCACACAGTACTCGACACGGGCATGTGCTTTTCGGTCGAGCCCGGCCTGTTTGATCCCGAGAACGGCATCGGCTCGAACTTCTCCGATTGCTTCGTGGTGGAGCCGACAGGGCCGTCACTGGGCATGTCGCGGGTGCCGTACAGCGAAGAGTGGATGTGGATCAGCCTGTGAATGCGGGCTTTAAAACTCCTGCGCCCTGATGAATCCATCGCACGTGAGCAGCGCCGGATTGGAATCGGCTGAGTGTGTACCGGGACCGTTCTGCAGACCGCCGATGACCCAACCCTGAAGCCACGGGGCCACAGTACGGACCTGGTTCTGACGCAGACCCACCGGCAGCGGCAGTCTTCGAGCGGGCCCTGACACCGCTGGAAGCACGGCCAACAGCGGCTCGGCACTTTCGGAAATGCTGGCACCGGTCGGGTTCTGTAGATAAGCCGTACTGCCGGCAAGCGCGATGCGGCCGTCACTCATAGGCGCGACATCCAGAATCACATCGCCACGATCAAAGTCCAAAGCCTGCATTTGTGTGGCACCCTTCCCCGGGCTCACGCGCGCCACAAATCCGTCCCACCCGCTCCCGTCATCTCTTACCGCGGTTCGCACGCGGCCGGCTACGACTACGGTATCGCCGGCCCAGCGCACGGCGTGCGCCTCGGAAAGCACCCTGGTATCAACGGGTGTTGCATTCAACCGATGTCCGTTGCCATCCAGCACCGTGACAATGGCGCCATTGACCAACGCCGGATCGAGCGGCTCGCCGAAGTATTCGCTGTGGCCCCTCGTGAGATCCGTCCCGCCAACGCTCACGGCAATCGCACTTTGACCTCGTGAATCGACATCGAGGAGCAGGTGCCACTGGCTATCCAAACTCCCGAACGGGTCGAACGTACCCGAGGTCAACCGCACCCGGAAGATCGGCACTCCGGGCTCGACGATTGTGCGCCAGAGCGGCTCGAAGCCGGCGCCGCCTATGTAACTGAGAAGCTGCGCAACAATGACATTGCGGCCGGTCCGGTACGCAATCAGCAGACCTTCTCCAAAGGGCGCCAGACGCACGGCATCGCGGGTACCCAGAGGAACCAATGACTGCGAGTCCTCGACTGTGACGCTGCCAATGAAGGGATCGGCCGCGGCTTCCGCGTCGACGAAGGTCATATCCCCCAGCAATCGGCCGTCGCGCGTAAGACGCTGCAAGCGCAACTGTTTGTCGCTGGCGAGCACGAGGCTGACCTCGCCGGACGGATGTAGCGCAAAGTCGATCAATGACCAACCCTGCGGCGGCTCGACACTCAGTGTCGGACCGTTCCCAGTTGAAAGCTGCAGGCTTCGATCAGGCGCCGTCAGGTCAACCAACGGTAACAGCCGCTCTGTCATGACGACCCAGCCATTGCCCGAGGCCCGAAACTTGTTGACAGCGACGCCTTGCGGCATCAACGCAAGCGGGCTGCCGGCGGGCGCCGGCGGCGCGGATAGATTGAAATCTCCTCCACACGAGACGAGCAACGCCAACGAGGCGAGCGGGCTCACTGCCTTCCATTTGGTAAGGTGACGAAAGTAAGTCATGCGGCTAATTTTGGCCCTTGCCCAGGGCAGTGGTTGTAGGCCTTTTGTTCGCAGTTTGTTGCTGTTTGTCACCATCCCCCTTTTTACTCGCGAGCATCCCCCGCGCTTGCTCTTGCGCCGCGCGCGGGTAGCCGATATTCCGGGAACACTCCTGCAGCACAGTCAAACCGAGGTCGCTGATGCACCTGGTCGCGGTATGCACCGGCAAAACTCGCGCGGTCGAAATCCAAGGCTCGACCGTCCAGACTGCTTATCTGAAAGCTCAGGTCAGGGGTCCCTGCCGCATCGGCCTCGCCGGCCCTGAGGGCAATGAGACGGCCGTTCACCCGGATACGGTGTACGCCATCGCCCTCGAGCACTACGACTATTGGACACAGCGGTTAGGCAGCCACATCAGCCAATCGGGTTACGGCTATTTCGCGGAGAACCTGACAATCGCCGGCCTGGACGAGCAGGCACTGCACGTGGGTGACGTGTTGCTCATCGGCTCGACTGTGCGGTTAATTGTCACCGGACCGCGCATACCTTGTTTCAAAGTAGCGTGGCGCATGCAGCAACCGCAGGCCTTTGTCCGTGACTTCGCCGAGTCAGGACGTACCGGCGTGTACTTCGCGGTCCTGCAACCGGGCATGATCGAAGCGGGTGACACGGTTGAGGTCATTCACCGTGAATCAGCCAACCCAACGGTAGCAACGCTCGGTGCTGTTGCAAGGGGCGCCGTCGAGATCACAACGGCTGCGCTGGCAAGGCTGCTGGCCCTGCCCTGTTTGAGCAAGACCGCGGCCCTCCTGCTGGGTGGAATCTACTACAGGTTGCTGGATCAGCCCGATCACACTCGCCACTGGGACGGCTGGCGCGATTTTGTGGTGTTGGACGTTAAAGATGAAACCGACACCGTCAAATCCTTCGAGTTGGCTCCGGCCGATGCCAAACCATTGCCCCGCTTCGCGGCCGGTCAATATGTGACGCTGCAATTTGCGGACCGCACCGGCCAGGAGTTTGTGCGGCCGTGGAGCTTGTCGAGTTATAGCCGCGAGCCGGAGAGCTTTCGAATCACGGTCAAACGCGAACAACACGCCTCGGCAGCATTGCACGCAGCTATCCACAAGGGCGCCACGGTGAAACTGCGCCCACCGAATGGGCAGTTCAAGTTGGACCGCTCGCGCGTCATGCCTGTTGTGCTGGTCGCTGCCGGCATCGGAGTGACGCCATTGCTGTCGATGGCCCGAGCCCACTTGGATCGAGGTCCAGGGACGGCGCCATTGCGACTGTTTCACTGCGTCCGCAATGGCGCCGCTCACCCGTTGCGCACCGAGATAGCAGAGCTGCAAAGCAGCCACACCGGCTTCAAAGCTCGCTTTTACTATTCGCAACCCCGCCCCGAAGACGCGCAGACGCCTCACGAGGCAGGCCGTCTCACGGCAGAACGCCTGATTGCAGCAGTGGCGGACCTGCAGATCGAGTTCGCCGGCAAAATGATTCCGGTACCCTGGTATGAGATCGATATGTATTTGTGCGGCCCCACGCCCTTCCTGGAGCAGATGCACGCTGACCTCATTCAGCGGGGAGCCCGGCCTGAACGACTCAAGATGGAGTATTTCATGCCGCATGCGCGCCCCCAGCGGGGCCAGTCGGGAATTCCACAGGCAACCGTAAGGTTCGCGCGCAGCGGCACGCAAACGAGCTGGCGGCAGTCCGAAAACTCAACGCTCCTGCAACTCGGCGGCGCACTCGGACTCGATCTACCCTTTTCGTGTCGGTCGGGATACTGTGGGAGCTGTCAATGTCGAATTGTGGAAGGCGAAGTGCGCTACGAATACGCACCGCTCTATGACGCGCCGCCCGCGCATGCATTGCTGTGTTGCGCACGGCCGGCTTCGCCTGTTCTCATTCTCGATGCCTAGTTCATGAAAAAGCGTCCCCCGGATACTGTAGGCCGCTATCGCCCAGCCGTCGTCACGCCGCACGAGTTGGTGCGCAGCCGGTTGGTATCGCGGCTCACCGCCCAGAACGAACTGGGCGCGCCCCACTGCACTCTGGTGGTCGGGCCCGCCGGGTTCGGCAAAACAGCTCTGCTGGCTCAAGCTTACCGTGCGCTCACGGGCGACGGACAGGCCGTTATCTGGCTCGAATGCAATGAGCACGACGCGGACCCGAGCCACTTTCTTGCCAGTCTGTATGACGCGGCGGATGCGGCGGGCGCAGATACAACGGATCCGGAATTCAACACATCGGACATCTCGCGCCGGGCCGCCGACCTGGCCCAGGACATCTACATTTGCATCGATGCTCTCGAGCACATCATTGCCACCGATTCGGAGCCGATGTTGGAGCGCCTGCTGGCCTGCCTGCCCAAGCGTGCGCGTGTTCTGCTGGGGTCGCGCCGCCAGCCCAATTCATGGTTTCTGGAGCGCGAGCTGCAAGGGCTCGCCGCCACGATTGAAGCGAATGAATTGCGGCTCACCCGGCTCGAGTTGGCTGAGTTGCTCAAGGAGCGCTTTACGCCGGAGCAGGTCCTGTTGGTTTCGGCGCTCACGGAAGGTTGGCCGGTCGCAGCGCAATTGACCCGGCTGCGCGCGCGAGACATCTCCTCCGTAGGCGAAATGCTCGAGCGCCTGGCGCACGAGGGCTTGGGGTTGTTCGAATACCTCGCACACAAGGTCCTCGAAGGTCTCTCGCCCGAGCATCGCGAGCTGCTGCGAGCAACTTCGATCCTGAGCTCGATCACGCCCGCCTTGGCAAATGCCCTGCTGCAGCGAGACGACGGCTATGCACTCCTGTCCGGAGTTCTGCGCCTGGCCCCCATCGTCAGTGTCACCAGCGACCAGGAATTGACACTGCGTGTGCATCCGCTGCTCAGGCAATACATGCGCGGCGAGCTGGCCCGCATGGGACAGGAGCACGTTCAGGCACTGCATCGCAGAGCCGCCCGCGTCCTGCTCACGAGTGGGCAGATCCTGGAAGCCGTACAACATGCGCTCGCAGCCGATGACCTGCCGCTCGCCGTGGAGGTGTTTGATCAGGCCGGTGGCGAGGAAATGATCTTCACTCTGGGCCCGCGCCAGGTGGCCACGGTGATCGCGACTCTGCCACCTGCCGCGCGCCCGCTGTCGCTGCGGCTGCAATTCGCGGACTTTTTGCTGGCCCTGGCGGAGGGGCATGCCCGGCTGGCCGCCGACTTCCGCACGCGGTTGCTGCAGAATCTGACACTGAGCAGCGATGGCGCCCACGAGCCGCACGCTCTGTGGCGGCAATTCGCGGCCGACTATGCCAATGCGACCATTGCGTTGCTGGCGGACCTGAACGAAGGTGTCAACCCGGACGTGCTCGAACGTTGCGCGGCGGTCGAGCGCCTGTCGCATTTGAATTTCGCGCGCAATGAAGCCTATCTGGGCCTGATCCTGGCCCTCGAGGTGCTGATTTTCTGCAGGCATACCAACGCAGGCGAAGCTCGCCGGGCTCTCAATGACTACATTGCGTTGTGTGAGCGAAACCACTTCGCCCCGCATCTGCCGTCCGTCAATCCACAAAGGGGCATGCTCGCTTTCCTGGAAGGCGACTTCGACTCGGCGCTGAATTTTCTCGCCCGGCCCCAGTCCAAACGCATTGACCGGTTCGCGGAGCCGGAGCTGCTGCTCGCGCAGCTCAGCAAGTGCCTGGTGAGCTGGATTGAGTATGAGCGCAATGACCCCGAAGCGGCGTTTTCCCTCATAGACAGCACGGTCATCGATCCGGACCGAACGCTCCCGGAGTGCTGGGCATTGTCATGTTGCCTCAGGGCGCTGTGCCTGGAGGCACTGAATCGCCCGGCCGAGGCTGACCACGTATTGGAGCAGGAACAACGACAGGCGCGCCGCCGGGACGCACGCCGTCTGAGCCTGATCATCGACGCCCAGGGACTGGAGATCAGTCTGCGACGCTCGAAACCGGAGCTCAGTCAGCTCGATATGCTGGAACAGGCACTGCAACAGGAAGTGATTCGAACGGAAGCATCCTGGCTGTTTGTGTTGGTGCTGGGCCGGGCTGTTATTCCCGCACTGGTTGCGACCGGTCAACACGTGCGAGCCCGCCGGCTTGCTGAGTCCGTCGTGACTCGCGCGCAATCGTGTGGCAACCCGCTTCTCAGTGCCACGGGCCGGATACTGGCGGCTCGAGCCGCGGACGCGGCTGGGGATAGCACCGGGGCTCATGAGCAACTCGCGGCAGCCCTGAACATCACCGGCCCCATGCGAGTTGTACGCCCCTACATGGATTGCTGGCCCAAGGCCACCGCGCCGCTGCTGCATATCCTCGCACAGCAAATTTCGGCTCAGACGGGCGAGCACATCCGCCAGATCCTGCGGCTTCTGGATGCGACCGTGCCGGGTACTCATGCCGGTTGGAGCGAGCTCTCCGAGCGCGAGCGCGACGTGTTGTCGGCGCTATCGGCGCATACCACCACCAAGGCCATCGCCAAGCAGCTCGGCCTGTCGCCGGAGACCGTCAAGCATCACTTGAAACGCATCTTCGCCAAACTCGACGTCCACAGCAGGACTGAAGCCCTGGAGTGGTTGGCCAGGCTGCCGTAACGCCATCCCCCGGGATCGGCCATCCCATCCCCCGCGAGTCCCCTTGTCCGCCCCCGCCGCCGGCGCTTTCAATCGAGCCTGGGGTGCAGTGTGGAGTTACCAAAAACAATGCGATCAATGATCCGAATGGCCGTGGCTGCGGGGGCCGCCATTGCCTTAACACAGCAGGCGGTCGCTGAAGACACCGTCGAAGAAGTGGTCGTTACCGCGCAGAAGCGCAGTGAGCGCCTGCAGGAAGTACCCATCCAGGTCGACGTGTTCAATGCCCAGACCATTTCTGACGCCGGCATCCACGACACGTCCGACTTCATCGGCTACGTACCCAACATGACCTTCGACCGGGCTGACAGCTACCGGAACAGCTTCGTGGTCGTCAGGGGCCTGGCGCAAGTCACGAACGCCGACCCGCCGATCGCCGTAATCGTCGACGGCGTCCCGCAGGTTGATCAGAAGCAATTCAACATGCAGCTTTTCGACGTCAACCAGGTGGAAGTCCTGAAGGGGCCACAGGGCACCCTGTACGGGCGCGATGCCATCGGCGGCGCGGTCATCATCAATACGCAGAATCCAACGGGTCAGCTATCCGGCTACGCCAATGCCACCGCGGGTAACGGTGAAGCCTTCTCGACCACGGCGGGCCTCTCCGGACCGCTCGGCACCGACAAAGTGCTGTTTCGCCTTTCCGGCAACTACGTGCACCAGGGGGGTTTGACCGACAACAACTACCTGGGCACGAAGTCCGATTTCGTGAATTTTGATTACACGACCCGCGCCCGCCTGACGTTCCTCCTGAGCGATGCCTGGACGGTCGATTTCCGGGGCCAGTTCGGTCAGTTCAGTGGCGCGACCAACCAGTACAGTTGGGTACAGGCTGAAAGCACCAACGTCTACGTCGATCCCACCAACAGCATACGGCCCCATTCCCGGGGCGACTCGACTGACGCGGTCATCAAAGTCGACGGCGACCTCGGCTTTGCGAAACTCACCTGGATCAACGGCTACAACCGGATTACGGAAGTGAATCGCGCGGATCTCGACTTCAGCAACCCGGTGCAGGATCCCACCGGCTTCCTGGGACTGGGTTTCCAGGTCGGCCAGGGCCAGGACCTGGACGCCAAGATCTACTCCGAAGAGCTGCGCCTCACCTCCCAGGCGGGCGGCCCGCTGCGCTGGGTGGGCGGCCTCTCCTACCAGTATTCGGACAAGACCCTGCAGACCCGCGCCTTCGTCGACCTGGATGGCGACTACAACCAGATCAACAATCCGGCACTCGTGATCGTCAACAACAACATCCGCAACCGCTACCGCTCGCAGGGCGTTTTCGGCCAGGTCGACTACGATATTCTGCCGCAACTGACGCTGACCGGAGGCCTTCGCTACGACCGCGACGTGCGCGACCAGCGCGACCTGGTCGGCCTCAAGTCGTACAACGCCACCTTCGTCGCCACTCAACCAAAGGTGACCCTGACCTACAAGCCCTCACGTGAGCTGACGTTCTATGGAACCGCCAGCAGCGGCTATCGGCCCGGCGGATTCAATGCCAGTCCGATTTCGCCGACGTACAAAAGCGAGTACGTGCGCAGCTTCGAGGCAGGGTTCAAGACATCGCTCCTCGAAGGCCGGTTGCAAGTCAACGGCGCGGCTTTCTTCGAGAATGACCACAACTATCAGTACTACTATGTCGATGTGGCCACGGCCTCGCAGATCGATCAGAACATCGACCGGGTCGAGGTGAAAGGCGGGGAGCTGGAAGCCCAGTTCCACCCATTGAGCCACTGGCTGATTTTCGCGAACTTCGGCTACAGCGACGCGAAGATCAAGCAGTTGAATTCCCTTCCTCAATATGTTGGCAACTATACCCCGAACCTCACTCCATGGAACGCGGCCCTGGGCACCGAGTATCGAGCGCCGCTGGTGGGAGACCTGAAATGGTACGGACGCATCGACGCCCAACTGTATGGCCGCAAATATTGGCAGGTGGACAACATGGACGTGCAGAACGCCAAGCAATACCTGAACGCGCGGTTGGGTATCGAGGCCGACAAGTGGGGAGCCTACGTCTGGGGACGAAACATAACTGACACCCGTGCCTACTCGCAGTACGTCTCGCCGTCGCTCGGAATTGGTGTTGCCGGCCTCGGGTTCCTGGTCGAGCCGGCCACTTATGGCATCGAGCTGAACGTCAAATTCTGAAATGACCACTCTTACGATCAAGACCCGCCGTTATTTTGACGGAGAGAAGCTGCACACCGCAGAGCGGCTAACTGTCATAGTACGCGGTGGCCGCATCGTCGGAGTGTCCGATGTCGCGGACGATGCCAGTAAAACGGACGAGATCGATGCATCCTCGCTCACCCTGCTGCCCGGCCTGATTGACGCGCACTTTCACCCGGTCAGCGCCTCGTTCGATGTCAGCGTGGTGGATCGTTCCCATCCCTCACTACGCGCACTGGATGCCCGCAAACATCTGGAGTCCGCGTTGCTCCGGGGCTTCACGACTGTGCGTGATGCCGGTGGCGGTGACATCGGCCTGGTTCGTGCGACAGAGCTGGGATTGATACGCGGACCCCGCCTGTTGATAGCCGGCAAAGCACTCTCTCAAACCGGCGGACATGGCGATATGCGGCCGGCCGATGCCGTACCCATTTGCTCCTGTGGCTATAGCGGCGCCCTCAGTGCAGTCGTGGATGGACCCGAGCAAATGCGCCAGGCCGTGCGCGAGCAACTGCGTCAAGGGGCGTCACAAATCAAGCTGTTTGTTTCCGGCGGGGTCCTGTCTCCGACCGACCCGCTCTGGATGAACCAGTTCACCGATGCGGAGATTCGCGCGGCGGTCGAAGAGGCCGAGACACGCCGTACGTACGTCATGGCGCACGCGCATACCGCTGATGCCGTACTGCGCTGTATCAAAAATGGAGTCAGATCGATCGAGCACGGTACGCTGATGAATCGCGAGAGTGCCGACGCTGTCGCGGCAGCCGGCGCCTTTGTGGTGCCCACCCTCGCGGTAGTGGACGTGTTACGCCAGGACGCGGCGCGGCTGCCCCCTGGCGCCGGCGAGAAATTGGGGATGATTGCTGACCAGAACGCCGAGTCGCTCGAGCTCTGTGGCCGAGCCGGTGTGAAGCTGGGATTCGGCACCGATTTGTTCGGCGGGTTGCGCGATCGGCAGGCCGACGAGTTCATTACCCGAGGTCGCGTCCAGTCCGCGTCCGACATCATCCGTTCAGCCACCCGCGTCAACGCCGAATTGCTCAACATGGCTGGACAAATCGGCACGATCGCGCCGAATGCCTGCGCCGACATCATCGGAGTTACCGGCGACCCTCTCAACGATCCGCGCGTGTTGGGCGAACCCGAACGCCATTTGAAGCTCGTGATCCGCGGTGGCGAGGTTGTCCTGAATCGTTTAACGGAGAATCCGCAATGAATACAGTCGCACCCGTGTTGGGTGTGGACGTCGGTGGAACAAACACTGACGCCGTCATCATGGTGGGCGATGAAGTCATTGCCGCCGCCAAGCGAGCCACGACGCCGGATGTTGGCGATGGATTGATTGCAGTCGCTCGTGCCGTGCTGGATGCAGCGAAGCTGTCACCTTCCAGCCTGGCTTCCGTAATGATCGGCACCACCCAATTCATCAATGCCTTCGTGCAAAGACGCGATCTGACACAGGTGGCTGCGGTCCGGGTGGCCCTGCCGAAGTCCGACGGCATTCCACCCATGGTGGGTTGGCCACAGGACCTCATCGATGTCGTCGGCCGGCACGGCTACCTGGTGGGCGGCGGATCCTTCTATGACGGACGTGAATACGCCAATCTAGACACCGAAGCTTTGGAACAGGCTGCCAGGGACATCAAGGCCAAGGGAGTTCGGGCCATCGCCGTGACCAGCGGGTTTGCCCCTGTAAGACCGGACATCGAGCAGCGCGCGGCTGAAGCGATCCTGAGCGTTCATCCAGAGGCGGACATCACCCTGTCGCATGAAGTGGGTGGCCTGGGCCTGATCGACCGGGAAAATGCCGCGCTCATCAACTCGTCGCTGCGGCAACTGTCGCGCAAGGTCGTGACTTCACTCCAGGGCGCCCTGGGTCAACTGGGCGTTCATGCACCGATCTTCCTGAGCCAGAACGACGGCACGCTGGTATCGACCGGCTACGCGACTCAGTTTCCCATCGTGACCTGCTCGGCGGGGCCAACTAACAGCATTCGCGGCGCCGCGTTCCTGACAGGACTGCGGGACGCGATTGTCATGGACATTGGCGGCACCACCACGGACCTCGGTTTTCTGGTGAAAGGCTTTCCGCGCGAGACCGCCACTGCCCACCTCATTGGAGGTGTTCGGACGAATTTCCGCATGCCGGACGTTCTCTCCATCGCGTTGGGCGGTGGCACCCGTGTCAGGGGTTCCGCGGACAACATCTCACTCGGCCCCGACTCCGTTGGCTATGAGCTGACCCGGCGTGGTTTGATTTTCGGCGGCACCGACCTGACCACCACGGATATCGCCGTCCGTGCGGGTCACGTCTCACTCGGTGACGCCAGCAGAGTGCGCTCCATCGATCAGGGCCTGGTCGATGCCACACTCGACCGCATACACCTGCAGATTGAAGACTCCATTGACCAGATGAAGACCAGCAGCCAGCCGGTCCCGGTCATTCTGGTTGGCGGCGGCCACATCCTGCTGAGCCGTACCCTGCGCGGCACCTCGAAGGTTCATCGGCCGCAACATGCCGACGTTGCCAACGCGGTGGGAGCCGCCATCTCCATGGTGAGCGGCCGCGTCGACCGGATGTTTGATTTCGCCGCGGGCCGCGAAAAAGCTCTCGGGCAAGCGAAAGAGGAAGCGCGTTCTGCCGCCATTGCCGCCGGCGCCGAGCCGGACTCGGTCGAGATCGTCGAATTGACCGAGCTGCCGATGACTCATATGCGCACGAGCGCGGTTCAAGTGAAAGTCCGCGCGGTGGGCAAGCTGCGGGTAGGAGCCCTGTGATGTACACCATAACCAATGACATTGATGTCCGCGACATGGCCCGGGGCGCAGTTCTGCTCGGCTCCGGTGGCGGCGGCGATCCCTATGTCGGGGAGTTGTATCTGCGCAATCAGCTCGCCGAAGGCCGCAGTCCAAACATCATCAAGGCTTCTGAGCTGGCTGACGATGCGTTTGTGGTATCGATCGCCGGAGTCGGTGCGCCGACGGTCATTATCGAGCACCTGGTCAGTACCCATACTCTGCTGCGGCTTCTGGAGGCGAGTGAAACCTTCTATGGCCGCAAGATCGATGCCCTGATCAGCGCTGAAATCGGCGGCGTCAATTCAATGTTTCCCTTAGCGCTGGGGACACGAGCAGGAATACCTGTTGTGGATGGGGACGGCATGGGCCGCGCATTCCCTCATCTGGAGATGACGACGTTTGGAGTATATGGCTGCGCCGCAACTCCCAGCGTCCTGATGGATGACTCAGGCAACGTTGTTCATGTGCATACTACAACCAACCGCATTGCCGAGGATGTCGTTCGCTCGGTCTGCGCATCCCTGGGATCCATGATCTTCGGCAGTTTCTATCCCATGTCGGGCCGGCAGGTGAAACAACTCACAGTCCATGACACCGTCACGCACACACTGGAAATCGGCCGCCGCATCCGTGCTGCCCGGGAGTCGCAGCTCGATCCGGTGAAGGGTGTTCTTCAGTTTCTGGACGCCCCCGCGCAAGGTAGATACGCGCGAGAGCTGTTCAACGGTCGCATTGTCGACGTTGTCCACGAGACGCGCGATGGCTGGCACTGGGGCTATGTGCTCATCAGCAGCGGCGCCGGCCGGGAGCCTGAGTTTCGTATCGAGATCCAGAACGAATATCTCGTCGCCCGGCACAACGGCAAAACCGTCACCATTGTACCGGACCTGATTGCCATCCTGGATGCGGAGTCCGCCGAGCCTTTGACGGCGGAAATGCTGGCCTATGGCCAGCGCGTCCGGGTCATCGGTTACAGCGCCGCGCCCATCATGCGCCGGCCCGAGTGTCTGAAGGTGTTTGGACCCCGCCTGTTCGGAATCGATGAAGACTTCCGGCCCGTGGAACAATTGCGGGCCGCCGAATGAAGGAGGCGGTCGCCTTTATATTCGGGCTGGGCATGGTGTTGAATGCCGCCCTGTTCGTACCTCAGGCCATCCACCTGTGGCGCACGCGGACCTCGCAGGGCGTGTCCATTCTGTCGTTTGCCGGATTCAACGCCCTGCAGGCCATCGGCGCCCTGCACGGCTATTTCCAACACGACTACGCCTTGATGGTTGGAATGCTCGCCAGCCTGCTGACTTGTGGGAGCGTCACGCTGCTGGCGGCGCATTTCGGCCGCAAGGCTGTTGCGGCCTAGGTGTGATTGAATGTCTTGCTGACAATCCGCCAGTCCGAACCGATCTTCAGCAGGTGGAAGAAGTTCGTGAAATGCATGCCCAGGTAGGGCCCTTCAATGAGGGTTGCGGTCGCCGCGGCGCCTGCGACATTGAGGGCCGTGATCTCGGCCTGATAGGGCTCGCCCGATTTCTCCGGCGACGGTGCATTGGCGACGGCGTCGTAAAACGGCTGCGGACCTCCGACTAGCAGATTCCCCTGCAGAAAGCCGCTCATGCGAGCATCCGGGTGAAAGGTACTTTCCACGAGCGCCAAATCTCCGCGCCGGGTGCCCTCAATGTAACGCTCAATGACCGCTCGTACCAGGTCAGCGTCGGGATTAGCCATCAGTTGCTCCTCAGTCGCATCATGAGTTCGAGTGTGCCACCAATACTGTCAGGTTAATAAACTTACGAACCTGGGGGGAACAGGATTCGCAATTCGGTTGCGAGCACGCCGGAATGGCACCTCAGGCGCTCGCAAGCGCCGACTCGCGCAAACCACGGATCTTTGCCGCCGTACCTGGCGCATCCTTCATCTCACGGCAGGCGTCCATTATCTGGTTGAAGGTCGTGAGCCCATTGTCGTAAGTCTCACCGTAGCCTTTGATCAGCCGCTGACATCGGATGATCTCCACGGCGGTTTCCATGTCGGCTGCAGCGGCGGCGCGTGCGAGGTCCAACCAGTTTTCAATGAGCCTCTGTTGGTGCGCATAGCGCAACGTAGATCGCCGCCACCGGCGCAGTGACGCCAGCAGGCTCAGGGTCAGGAATCCAGCCAGGCTCGTCGTCTCAATGCAACGTCCCTTGCTGAAGAAGCGCTGCAACAGGCGCGCGGCCAATGGGCTGTGCAGTAACCACTCACCGGCGGCTCGTGGAAGCGTATCACATAGCTCACGCAATCTCGGATGCATGAACTCAGTGATGCCGATCAGTTGGTGATCGTGGGCTCCGACTTCTTTGCGCACTCTTTGGACCCGCGTTTCGCGCACCTTCAGGTCGGCAACCCTGATTGTATCGTCGTAAGCCATCCAGAGCGCGAGATAGCGCACCGCTTCATCCGTCAATTTCCAGCCCGCGCGCTCACTGTCGACGGTGCGCAGATGCGCGAGCCGATCCAGGTACAGATTGGCGTAAGCGTAGTCCTGATAGTCGACCAGCCTGCGCACTCCCTCCACAGCCATGTTGTAACTGGAAGGCGGCAACTCAGCCACGATGCGAGCCTGCAGCGCCCAGCCCGAATCGGTGGTGGGCGCTGGCACGGGAGCAGACTGGCGGGACGGGCCTCGATCGGGCTTCCGGCTTCCCGTGAGGCCCGCATGAAACCCCTCGAGATTGGCATCCACGGACTTGCCCTCGGCGCGAATGACTTCGATATAGTCGGCCACTGGGAAAGGCAGCACTCCGGACCCTGCAAGCGCACCGAACACGACTGCGCTGATTGCGCACCCAGCTTGCTCCGCCACTGCGGACATGTCGAAGGCGACAAAGCGTCTCGCTCGCTGTCGCGCCGCTGAAAGAACCGCGTCGGAGTTGGCGATGCCATTGCCGCGAGCAGACTTCTCCGAGAGCGCGTACACACGATGTGTTGAACCTATCAGCGTGGTGCGGTCCGGGCTGACAAAACCCCGTATCATGGCCCTCCCGGCCTCCATGAGCTCGAAGGCCAACACCACATCAACATCGCCCACAGCCGGGCTCAGTGCCAGGATTGGTTCCGGATCCGAGAGCCCCCAGGGAATCAGCTCGACGTAGTAGATGGTTGCGCCGGTGCGTTGAGCTACGCCCGGTATGGAGGTGGCCTGTGATCGATAACCCGTCTGCCCGCCCAAGCGCGCAATCCATTGGGTCAGCACCCCGCCACCCTGCCCACCCAGCGCAAGGATGGCAATGCTGATGCGATTTCTTGCGCTCAATACGCCCGCCTCGCGTGGCGCGTGCGCGCCCATGCCTGTATTCGCGCTATGAGCGCCCGGCGAAAGCCACCGAGCCAGCGGTCTCGCCAATTCGGGTTGGTGATGAGGCGGGCACGATAAAAGCTGGGACACAGAACTGCCGCGTGACTGGCCTCTCCGCATAGACCGCATCCCACACAGTCATTGTTGACGTGCGCGACGGGATCCTCACGCAAGGGGTCAGGGTTCGGCTGGACTGTCAGCGACGGGCAGCCGGATATGCGGATGCAACTGTGATCGCCCGTGCAGGTATCCGCATCCACTCCGAACCGGTCGTGGATGGTTCGTCGACCAGCCTGCACTGCGGCCCTCAGGCGCGGCTTCTCGCGGCGTTGTTTGTTGAGCATGCATTCCGACTGCGCGACTATGAGCTTTGGCCCCTTGTCCGGACTGGTCAGCGCATTGCGCAGCGTCTTCCGTACCAGACTGACATCGTATGTCCGGTGAATGGTCTGTGCCCACTCGACGCCCACCGCACGCGCGGCCCGCTCGACTGACTGGCCGGTCGCCCGATTGGGCAACTTTGCTTTGGAGGACAGATTGTCCTGGCCGCCCGTGGCCGCTGCGTAGCCGTTGTCTATGACAACCGTGACCGTCTCGTCCCGGTTGAACACGGCATTGCCGATACCGGACGTCAGTCCGTTGTGCCAGAAACCACCATCTCCCATCACGGCAATCGGCCGCCTCACGGCTGCGGAGAGAGCCGACGCAGACGCAGTCCCCAGGCCGTAACCGGCCGTGGTGGCACCGATGTTGAAGGGGCCGAGTGTCGAGAATAAATGACAGCCAATGTCCGCCGACACATGGGATGGGCCGATTTCGCGCTCGAGAAGCTTCATTGCTGTGAACACAGGACGTTCCGGGCAGCCTGTACAAAAACCCGGTGGGCGCGCGGGTACCGTGGCCGCCAGCGTAGAATCAGGTGCAGGCATCTCTGCATGAGTGGCGATTGCCAACTCCGGCGCAAATTCGCGCAGGAATCCACTGACTGCCGACCGGATGACTTCTGTCGTGTATTCACCGGCGCGTGGCAGCAATCCTTTGCCGCGAATCAACGTGGCCAGCCCCGAGCGCCGCAACACTGTGTTGATTTCGTGCTCAATGAACTCCGGCTGCCCTTCCTCGATGAGAAGTACGGCGTGCTTGTTGGAACAGAACGCGATGACTTCGTCCGGCACCAGCGGATAGGTCACATTCAGGCACAGTATCGGCAGGTCACTCGAGCCGTGCGAATCGGACCGGCCTTCGAGCTCCAGCGCACGGTTGAGACCGTTGAAAAGCCCTCCTTGAACAATGATCCCCAGTGTTCCCTCATCCGGACCGAAGTGCTCGTTCAGTCCTGCGGCGGTGATGAAATCGAGCGCCGCGGGCCGGCGTTCTTCAATCTTCTGTGCTTCATGCGCGAACAGGGCCGGAGGTAGCACGATTCGGCCGGTGTCGCGCCGCGGGTTCGCGGCGGCTTGCACGGTGGTCATCCGCGGCCTGACATTGTCGCGGGCCGTGAATCTCCCGGTCATGTGGCAGGTACGAATCCGTAGCTGCAGGATGACCGGGGTATGAGTGGCTTCCGAGAGTTTGAAGCCATTCTCCACGGCAGCCACAATGCTCGGCAGGTTCGGGCGCGGGTCCAACAACCACATCTGCGATTTCATGGCGAATGCGTGAGTGCGCTCCTGCACAATGGAAGAGCCTTCGCCATAGTCTTCGCCCACGATCACCAGCGCCCCGCCAATCACCCCCGCGCTCGCGATGTTCGACAAGGCATCCGATGCAACGTTGGTTCCGACAACCGACTTCCAGGCCACCGCACCCCGTAACGGGTAGTTGATGGATGCGCTCAACATCGCCGCGGCGCCCGCCTCGGTCGCATTCGCCTCAAACCTGACGCCCAACTCGCGCAACAGGCCGTCGGCTTCGGCGAATACATCGAGGAGATGGCTGATGGGAGCACCCTGGTAGCCCCCCACATACGCGACTCCGGACTGCAGCAACGCCTTGGTCACGGCGAGAATACCTTCTCCCTCGAATACGGCCCCGGCGCCGAGCCGCAGCGAATCCACCTCTTTGCTGAAAGACCGTTCTGCCATGCCCGCCCCCGTGACTGCGCCCACACAGAATTGCCAAAAGGCGGCCGATCGGTCAAATTGATAGTAGATCTATCTCAAATAGAGTGGCTCAATAATGCCTGCCACCCCCCAATCCGGGCACTCACGCCGCATCGACTTGAACCTGGTGCGCCTGTTTGTGGCCGTCTACGAAACCCGCAGTGTGAGTCAGGCGGCCGAGCGATTGTGTGTAACGCAGCCGACCGTGAGTTACGGTTTGGCTGGGTTGCGCCGCATGTTGCAGGATTCACTGTTCGTGCGCACGCGCGCGGGAATGGAACCGACTCTGCAAGCGATCCAGATGTACCGCGAGTTCGTGGACGCAATCGCCAGAATCGATGCGGCCGTGGCGGACTCGCAGCACTTCACACCGGCCCAATCGCAAAGGCGTTTTCTGGTGGCGATGTCGGATATCGGTGAATTGATTTTTCTGCCACCCATCATGGAACACCTGCGGCGTCAGGCGCCCAATGTGGAGCTGGAGATTGTCGAAGCCGCCGCGCCCGACCTGGCCCGGCGCCTGGCCACCGGCGAAGTGAGTGCGGCAATTGGCAACCTGCCCGCGCTGTTGAGCGAGACCCGCACTCAAACCCTATTTGAGGAACGCTACGTCTGTCTGTTGCGCCGGAAGCACAGCTCGATTGGCCGCAAGCTGAGCGTAGCGGAGTTTGCGGCCGCCCGGCACGTGCTGGTTTCATCGGGACTGTCGGGCCACAATCTGCTGGAAGAAACGCTCCGCGGCCTGGGCATCCAACGGCGCATAGGACTGCAGATTCCGCATTTCGCCATCCTCGGCAATCTGATTGCCAACAGCGACCTGTTGGCCATGCTGCCCTCCCGGGTGGCGAAATTCTTTGCCGCTCACGGGGATGTGCGTTCGTTGGATCTGCCCGTGGCATTGCCCCGATTCCAGGTGCGGCTGCATTGGCACGAGCGCGATGACCTGAATGTCGCCGGCAAATGGCTGCGCGCGGCGGTGGCGGATGCGTTGCGGGGTATCTGATTCAACTGCATCAATATTGAATCCATCTATGTCGGATAATGAAACTATCTATTTGACGGCCGTCAGGCTCATTGGCTAGATGTTGTAAAAATGCGTGATCGCATCTACCCAACCCTGGCCGGCCGCCTGCCAGCGGACAGCATCCAGGGGCCTCGCGATATCGAGCCCCGCTACCTGGGAGACTGGGTACATCGCAATGACTGCGCCCAACCTGCAGCCCTGGTTCTGCCGCGAACCACGGCCGAAGTGTCCCTCGCACTGAGCGCCTGCCATGAATTGGGTTGTGCGATTGTCGCGCAAGGCGGTCGCACCGGACTGGCTGGAGGAGCAACGCCCGAGGATGGCTGGGTAATCCTGTCCATGGAGCGGATGCGCTCGGTCGGTTCGCCCGATCAGGCTTCCGCCACCCTGGTCGCTGACGCGGGTACGCCCTTGCAGCGTGTCCAGGAAGCGGCTGACGCGGTTGGACTGTTGTTTCCATTGGATATTGGCTCGCGCGGGACCTGCACAATCGGCGGCAATATTGCCACCAATGCGGGTGGCAACCGGGTCTTGCGCTACGGCATGATGCGCGAGCTCGTGTTGGGAATGGAGGCCGTTCTGGCCGACGGCACGGTTCTGACATCGATGAATACGATGTTGAAGAACAACAGCGGTTACGACCTGAAGCAGCTTTTCATAGGCAGTGAAGGCACGTTGGGCGTTGTGACCCGTGCGGTACTGCGCCTGTTCCCGAAGCCGACCAGCCGCGAGACGGCACTGTGTTCGGTGTCGGACTATGCGCAGGTGCTTGCCCTGTTGAGTGTGGCGAAGGCGCGGCTCGGTTCCACACTGTCGGCATTTGAAGTCATGTGGTCGGATTTCTACCGCCTAGCGACCGAGGTGGCAGGAATACGCGCGCCGCTCCCGGGCGGCTCGTATGCCTACATTTTGGTCGAGTCACAAGGCACTGATCCCCAGGGCGATAGCGCTCAATTCGAGCGTTTCCTCGAAGCGGCGGTGGCGGCGAATGCGCTATGCGATGCCGTGGTCGCGCGCTCAGGCACCGAAACGCGGGAAATCTGGGATATCCGCGATTCCTCCGGGGAGTTCCCGCGCACCTTCTGGCCGTACGTTGGTTTCGATGTGAGCCTGCCCATTGGCAGTACCGGGCAGTTCATTGCCGAATGCTCGCGGCGCCTGAGTGCGCAATGGCGCGATGTCGGCCTCGTTTTCTTCGGCCACCTGGCCGACAGTAACATCCATATTTGTGTTCGCACGGCGGCGGCCGAACAGCCGCAGGCGCAAATCGATGCAATCGTCTACGGTTGTCTCAAAGAGTTTGCAGGCGCAGTATCTGCAGAGCACGGTATCGGGCTTCTGAAGAAAGACTTTCTCGGACTGTCGCGCACGCCGGGCGAGATCGCGCTCATGCGCGGTCTGAAACAAACGCTGGATCCCCGTAACATTCTCAATCGCGGGAAAGTATTCGGTTGACAACAAAACTCGAGGATCCGTTCCCAGCGCAACTCGGAGAGCGCGTACGCCGTATACGGGCCCGTGCGGGTCTCACACGCCGCGAACTTGCAAAGGAGGCCGATGTATCCGAACGGCATCTGGCCAATCTGGAAACCGGTGTTGGCAATCCTTCGGTGCAGATCCTGCGCCAGGTGGCTCACGCCCTCAATTGCAACGTCGCGGAGCTCGTGGGCGATGAAGTGGATGAATCCGCCGACTGGCTGTTGATTCGCAGTTTATTGCGCAGTCGCGGGCCTCAGGACCTGGCCGAGGCGCGCCGCGCGTTGACCGATCATTTCGGACTGACCGGCCATGCCGGCAGGCGCACCCACCGGGTCGCGTTGATTGGCTTGCGTGGTGCCGGCAAGTCGACACTGGGTCGAATGTTGGCGCAGGAGCTGAGCTGCCCTTTTGTCGAGGTCAATCGCGAGGTCGAACGGGTCGCCGGCTGCAGCCCGCAGGAGATCCATGCACTCTATGGCGCGAACGCCTACAGGCGTTACGAGCGCCAGGCACTCGCCCGCGTCATTGAAAACAATCCGCGCGCCGTCATTGCGACACCGGGCGGACTGGTGTCGGAAGCAGAGACTTTCAATCTTCTGCTGCAGAACTGTCTCACCGTCTGGCTGCGGGCCGCCCCCGAGGAACACATGAGTCGCGTAGTCGCGCAGGGCGATCGGCGCCCCATGGCGGACAACCGGCAGGCCATGGACGATTTGAAGTTGATCCTGGTGGAGCGGGCACCGTTCTACGCTAAAGCGGATCTGACTTGTGACACCGGCGGCCGCTCCGCGCAGGAGAGCTTCACGCAACTGCTGGCATTGATCCGCGGCGCGACCCGGCCCCGACGCCGGCGTGCCTAAAAAGCAACGCGCCGGCATCCGGGCACCGGCACTATAGTACTGGTATACGAACGCACGATAGTGCATATTCCCGACAACTACGGTCGCGAGGCCGAGCCCCAACCGTCATGGCTGTGTCCCGTGTCTGCTGCAATGTTGATCGGCCCGGGGAGGTTCTATGTACGACGCCTATTCGCTCGCAACACAGGCACCCAAGGATCGGTTCGAATTCTTCCGTGGAGTGGTGGAAGAGATTTTCTATCCCATGGGCATTCAGCCCGGACTGGCAGCGCACGAGTCTTTCGGCGGGAATGTCAGCGTCGGACGCTTGCGGGACACCCTGCTCGCCCATATCGCAACGTCACCCTGTGTTGTAAGACGGCGGCCGGAAGATATTGCCCGCGACAACACCACCACTTATCTCGTCAAGTTTCAAATGAAGGGGCAGTCAGTCTGGACGCAGCGGGGCCGGGAGGTCCATTTGCGCCCGGGTGATTTCGCGGTCTGCTCCGCCGTCGAGCCCTACACACTGCGTCTGCTCGAATCTTACTCGATGCCCGTGCTCGGCTTGTCCACGGAGGTGATGGAGGACCTGGTGAGCGACCCCGAGCAGTTTCTGGGTGTACGCATGAGCGGAACCGACCCCGACTGCGGTCTGTTGAGCAGCTTTGTCGCGCAAGTCGCGTCGCGTATGAACCAACTAACCGATCCGCTGCGACAGAGCGCCGAAACGAGCATATTGCACCTGCTGGGCGCGATCCTGACATCCCGGGCCAAAAAGAAAAGCTACTCGGCGCCGCAACTGCTGGCTGCCATCAAGGCGTATGTGCACAAGAACCTGTCCGATCAGCGGCTCGGACCTGCCATGATTGCCTCGGAATTGGGCATCAGTCCGCGTTATGTACATACGCTCTTCCATGATGAGCCGATGACGCTGGGGCAATACATTCGCGCCTCCCGCCTGCGGGCCTGCCGTGACGCCCTCGAAAACAATCCGTCACGTGTTGCAACTCTGACCAACCTTGCGTTGAGTCACGGCTTCTACGATCTGTCCCATATGTCCCGCGGTTTCCGCGAGGAATTCAAAACAACGCCCAAAGAGGTCTGGGCCCAGGGGCTGGAAAAAGCTCGCAATCGCAGCGCTCTCGCGCCGGTTGAGGACGACCGCCAAACCGGCTGACGACCCGACCTTGCCGCGCACCGCCCCAGGTGCGCTCTGATACAGCCGGACTGCGCACTGGTCCAAGACCCTTGGTCGGTGCGCGCGTAACTTTCTCCCCGAGGCCGGAATACTGTTGCGGCCGCCGCAGTCGATGTTAAAGAACGGTTCCGGGGGGAATATGTCCGAGGCCCGATGGTCTGTGAAAATGGCAGCGTCCGCCGCTGCCACCGGGGTGCTGCTGCATTCCGGGCTCGCTGCCGCTGACGACTCCACACAGGGGGTGGTGCTGCAGGAAGTGGTCGTCTCGGCGCAGAAGCGCGACACCAAGCTGCAGGAAACTCCTATCAGCATTACTGCCGTCACCGGTGCCGATCTTGCGGCGGCCGGCATCTCGGATGTCCAGGCCATTGCGCAACGGACACCCGGAGTCGCCATCAGCTCGGCCGGTCCCGGCCGCTCGGTCTACAACATCAACGGCATCTCGAGTGCCGCCGGATCGTCTTCCACCGTCGGCTTCTATCTGGATGATATTCCGCTGACACCGGCAACAGACGGGTCGCAGACCGCACGGTTCTTCTTCGACCCGGACCTGTTTGATGTCGCGCGAGTCGAGGTCCTACGCGGCCCCCAGGGTACGCTGTACGGCGCCGGATCAATGGGCGGTACCATCCGAATCATTGCCAACGCGCCGCAACTGTCACAATTCAGCGCGGCGGCCACCGCTGACGGTTCTGACACATCGCACGGCGGCACGAACTGGAGCGCGAATGCAATGCTCAACATTCCGCTGTTGGGCGACCTGGCGGCATTACGCATCGCAGTGAGCGATAAGAATTACGACGGTTGGATCGACCGCATCGTCCTGAATCCGTTCCCCGTGGCCACCAGCCGGGTCGACCGTGGCGACGTGCTGGCAGCGCCAGTTACGCATGTCTCGAAGGATGTCAACACGGAAGACCTGCAGGCCGCGCGTGTCAGGCTTCTCATCCAGCCGCTGGCGGAGTTGAAAATCACCCTCGGACTCGACTACCAGCACATGTCCCAGGGCGGTTATGACACGGTGGATGTTCCGCCCGGTGGCCAGTACTACGCCCACTTTGCGGCGTTCGATACTCCCGAACCCGCATTCGACCAGAGCAAGGTGTTCAGTGCGAACCTGCAGTACAGCTTTGAGAATGCTCAGATCATCTCGACCTCGGCGCTCGTGGAGCGCGACAGTCTGCAAACGGAGGAGACGGGGGAGAACTACAACTACCTGTTTGGCACTCCGTTGCTGCCGACGAAAATCATAAACACTCACACGAACCGCCAGTTCAGCGAGGAAGCGCGCCTCGTATCCACCGGGGACGGTCCGCTGCGCTATGTGGTGGGATTTTTCTATGAGAATTTTGACAACACCTTCAACAACAACTCCATAGTGCCGGAATATCTCGCCCTCTTCGGCACCGACAAAGTGGCGGTGTCACATTTGCGGGAGCACCTGAGCCAGGTCGCGGGCTTTGGCGAGCTCACCTACAAATTCCTGGAGCACTGGAGCGCGACGGCGGGGTTGCGCTGGTATCACTTCAAAGACGACGACTACACCAATACCGGTTTGTCGATTACCGCGGCCCCGCCGCCCCTGAATGTCCAGAACCAGAGCGCCTCGGGTGGCACGTGGCTTCCGAAGGTATCGGTGAGCTACGAACCATCGCGGGAACTGCTCACGTACTTCACCTATTCGCAGGGCTCTCGCATCGGCGGCAACAACATCAACGTTCCCACCACCGGCGCAAACTCCTGCGTGCCGTTCCTGGATGCCCTGGGTTTGCAACAGGTTCCGCCGAGCTACGAGGGTGACAGCGTCAAGAGCTACGAGCTCGGCGCCAAGTCGACGTTGCTGAACGGGCGGATCACGGTCAATGCCTCGTTGTTCTACATCAATTGGGACAAGGTGCAGCAGGAGGCGATTCTCGGCTGCGGCTATCCGCTGACCCTGAACGAAGGCACGGCCGTTTCGAAAGGCGGCAACCTCGAGCTGAATGCGCAGCTCAGCGCGGCTTGGCGTGTGGGCCTGTCAACCGGCTACACCAGGGCCCAGGTCGGCGAGACGATTCCGGGCATCGTGACAGCGGGCGAGCAACTGCAGAACGTACCCAAATTTACCAACAGTGCCTGGGTCGACCTGCAACAGCCGCTGACCGGCCGCTTGTCGCTCGTCGGGCGCGTATCGAACAGCTACTACGGCGCGAGCCGGGACACCGGCTACAAGCCCGCCTACGACCTGGTGAGCTGGCGGTTGGGTGTTGCCGGCAATGACACCTGGTCGGCCGGTGTCTACATGGACAATGTGACCAACCGCATAGCCTACCTGTCCAACACCATATCATTGGCCGCCAACATAGGGTCGCTGGATCGGCTCGCGACCAACCGGCCGCGCACGACCGGCATCGAGGTCAAATACCGGTTCTGAACGGCCACAGCAGCAATCAAAAAAGGGCAAACATGAGCGCGTTCTCGTTGACGATCGGCGGCAAGCCGGCAACGGTGGCCAGTACATTCAATGTAGTGAATCCCGCGGATGAGAGTGTCGTGGCGGCGTGCCCGAGCGGTACGGCCGGACTGGTTGATGAGGCGGTGGCCAGTGCGCGTGCCGCCCTGGCGCAATGGTCGGCACAGTCGGACTCCTATCGCGCCGAAATGCTGCTGGCCATTGCCAACCTGATTGAGCAGCATCACGAAGAACTGTCGCGCCTGATCACCCGCGAACAGGGCAAAGCCCAGAGCGGGCCCGGTGCCAACTATGAAGTGGGCGGCTCGGCTGCCTGGACTCGCGCAACCGCAGGCCTGTCGTTGCCCGACGAAACCATCCAGGACGACAGCAAAGGCCGGATCGTTGTGCGTCGCAAGCCGGTCGGGGTAGTCGCCTCCATCACCCCCTGGAACTGGCCCATGATCATCGCGGTATGGCACATCGCCCCGGCGCTGCGCGTAGGATGCACTGTCGTCATCAAGCCATCGCCATTCACCCCGTTATCGACGCTTCGACTGGTTGAGCTCATGAACCAGGTGTTGCCGCCGGGAGTGGTGAACGTCGTCACGGGTGATGGCGATGTGGGCACCCATCTGGTGAACCATCCGGAAGTCGACAAAGTCGTGTTTACGGGATCGAGCGTCACTGGAAAGAAAGTGATGGCCGGCGCCGCCGAAACACTGAAGCGCGTCACCCTCGAGCTGGGTGGCAATGATGCCGGGATCATCCTTCCCGGAACCGACATCGAGCCCCTGCTGGAGCGACTGTTCTGGGGATGTTTCATCAACGCCGGACAGACTTGTGCCGCATTGAAGCGGCTGTATGTTCACTCCGGCCAGTATGACCAGGTCGTTGAGCGTTTCGCCGCCTACATTGCCCGGGTACCCGTCGGCGATGGGTTGGATCCTCGCAACTTGATCGGTCCGGTCTCCAACCGAATGCAATTCGACAAGGTGGTGGCATTCGTGGAAGATGCACGCAGGAGCGGCGCGCGGATTGTCGTCGGCGGCGAGCCGAAGGACGCGCCCGGGTATTTCTATCCCCTGACACTCATTGCCAATGCGACCGATGCCATGCGGGTTGTCAAAGAAGAGCAATTTGGTCCCGTCATTCCGTTGCTCCGCTATGAAACCGTGGAGGAAGCCATCGAGCGTGCCAACTCACTCGACGTCGGGCTCGGCGGCTCGGTCTGGGGGAATGATCCGAACGAGGCCGCCCGCTATGCCGGCCGATTGGAGTGCGGTACAGCCTGGGTCAACCAGCATGGAGCCCTGCATCCCCTGGCGCCGTTCGGGGGCGTCAAGTGCTCCGGGATCGGCGTCGAATTCAATGTTGACGGCCTCAAGGAATACACCACTGTCCAGGTGGTCAATGTTGCGCTTTGAGAAATGCGCCCCGCCTCCATAGGCGACTATAGGGCGCGCGCACGCCGGGCGTTGCCCCGGATGGTGTTTGATTTCATCGACGGCGGCTCGTTCGCGGAAAACACTCTGCGGCGCAACGTCGAGGATTTTGCTTCGTTGTCATTGCGACAGCGGGTTCTGCGCGGCGGAGCGGCGCCGGACCTGTCTCTCGAGCTGTTCGGGCAGCGCTTGTCGTTGCCTTTGCTGTTGGCGCCGGTCGGCATGGCGGGCCTGTTGGCACGGCGCGGTGAAGTTCAGGCGGCCCGTGCGGCACGCAAGTCGGGAATCCCCTTCTGTCTGTCGACCGTGTCAGTTTGCTCAATAGACGAAGTCGCGCAGAGCGCGGGCACGGCGCCGTGGTTTCAACTCTACATGCTGCGTGACCGGGGCTGGATGAAGGCGATGCTCGACCGGGCCGCGGCGGCAGGGGCACCGGCTCTGGTCTTTACGGTCGATCTGGCCGTGCCCGGCATTCGTTATCGGGATTTTCGTTCCGGCTTCGCGGCCGAGCCCTCCCTGGAGCGCTCCCTCCGCAGGATCGTCGCTGGAGCCACTCATCCGGGTTGGCTGTGGGATGTTTTCGTGCGCGGGCGGCCGTTGGGGTTTGGGAATCTGTCCGGGGCACAAAATGACCAGCGTAGTTTCGCCGCATTCTGGAGCTGGATTCGCGCCAACTTCGAGCCGAGTGCGAGCTGGGCGGATATCGAATGGCTGCGGGCCCACTGGCGCGGCCCGATTGTCCTGAAGGGCATTCTCGATTCCGGGGACGCGCTACAGGCTGTAAAATGCGGCGCGGATGCCGTCATCGTCTCAAATCACGGCGGCAGGCAATTGGATGACGTTGTCTCATCCATCCGTGCACTGCCGGGCATCGTTGCCGCTGTGAATGGCCGCCTGCCGGTGTTGTTTGACGGCGGAATACGCTCGGGCCTCGATATGCTGAAGGCGTTGGCTCTCGGCGCAAATGCGTGCCTGGTCGGCCGCCCGTGGGCTTACGCGCTCGCAGCCGGTGGTGAGGCTGGAGTCGCGCACATGGTCGACATCCTGCGGCAGGAGCTCACCACGGCGTTGACACTGTCCGGGTGTTCCGACCTGGCGAGCGTTGCGGGCTGCCTCGACCTCTAAAATCGCGATGCGTGAAGCGGCGGGATCCGCTGCGCCCATGGCATCGCTTCTTCTAGCTGTGCCGAAAGAGCGAGCAGTACATCTTCAGTGCCGAATCGTCCGACGGCCTGGATGCCGATGGGCAGCCCGGCTTTACTCTGCGCCAGCGGCAAGCTGATCGCAGGTTGTCCGGTCATGTTGTACAGAGCTGTATGGGTTACATACCGGAAAAGGTGGCGGTACCAACCGTCCGCATCCAATGTTGAATCGTTGCAGTTCAGCACACCCAACTTGGGGGCTGGCGTACTGGTCGTCAGCGTCAGGAGGACGTCGTACTGGGCGTAGAAGGCGCCGACTTGGCGACATACTGCATTTCGCAGCGCCATGGCCATTTCGACATCGAGTGCGCTCAAGGTGAGACCGTACTGGTAGAAGGCCCAGATACAGGCTTCCAGGTTTTCTGGTGACGGCTTGCGATTCAACATCTGCGCGACACCCGCCACCCCGGCAGCCGTGAATGAGCCCCAGAAGATCCGGTTGGCGCGGTGAAAGGCATCCGAGTCGTACACCGGATGGGCGGCTTCGACCGAATGCCCCAGCTCGCCGCACCGTTTTGCCACCCGTTCGAGGGCCTCGACTGATTCGGGATCCGCGGGTGCTCCGAGCGCATCGGGCGCGGGTGAAAAGCCGATGCGCAATCGCCCGGGTGGGCGTGTAATGACCTGCGCGTAGCGCTGTTTTGGCCGTTCAATGACAAAGGGATCACCAACCGCCGGCCCTTCTGCAACATCGAGCAGTGCGGCACAGTCGCGGACCGTCCGGCAAATCACATGCTCCACGCCCATCCCATGCAACGGGTCCGCATAGTCGGGTGCAAAGCTGACACGCCCGCGGCTGGGCTTGAGCCCGACCAGGCCGCAATGGCCGGCGGGAATGCGAATGGACCCGCCGCCGTCATTGGCATGCGCAGCCGGCACGATCCCCGCGGCCACCGCCGCCCCGGAGCCGCCACTCGATCCACCGGCACTGTGAGCGAGGTTCCAGGGGTTTCGCGTGGAGCCATGGACCACCGGTTCGGTGTTGGCATTGAAGCCGAATTCCGGTGCGTTGGTCCGGCCGACGGTCACCAGCCCGCCGGCGCGGTAGCGGGACATCAAGGCTGAATCATGTGGCGCTACGTACCCGTCGCGAACGAGGCGGCTGCCCATGTCACAGGACACCCCTTTCGCCTGGATTATCAGGTCCTTGATGAGAAAGGGAACCCCGTAGAACGCACCCTCCCGTGGCGCCGACGCCAACTGCTCGCTGGCATCGAGACGGCCGATGACGGCATTGATTTGTGGATTGACGGCGGCAATGGCCCGGTCGGCGCACACAATCAACTCCGCCGGCGTCACCTTTCCGGCGCGCAGCAGCTCTGCCAGACCGGTTGCATCGTAACGGGTGTATTCAGACAACTGCATGGTAATCTCCGGCTTCTGGCAGCACGCACCGCAAGAGTAGCGATGCCAGGGCGCCGAGGTCTTGTACCAGCGCGCAAGCTCGCGGTACCCGAGTGTATTCCCGCTCGAATCCGTTCGCGCCCGCTGCTACGGTGTCCAGCCTGGAATGTGGGGGCCATTTCATGACTGTTCTCGGGAAGCTGGCGTACGCCCGCGGTAACTCATCTCCGCCATTGATTGAGTGGACGATTGGCGCCCTGTTCGAGCAGATCGTGCGCGCCCATCACGATCGGGAAGCACTGGTCGTACGTCATCAGGACTGCCGATTGACGTATGCGCAGCTCGCTCGCCGGGTGGACACCCTCGGAGCGGGGTTGCTGGCGCTGGGTCTGCGAAAAGGCGACCGCGTGGGAATCTGGAGTCCGAATTGTGTCGAGTGGCTGCTCGTCCAGCTCGCCACCGCCAAGGCAGGACTCATTCTCGTCAACATCAATCCCGCGTATCGGGTCGTCGAGCTACAGTACGCACTCAACAAGGTGGGATGCAAGGCGCTGGTCATGAGCGCCCGGGTCCGTTCGAGCGACTACCTGGGCATGTTGGTCGGGCTGGCTCCGGAGCTGCGGACGTGCCGTCCAGGCGAGTTGCGTTCAGCCGCTCTGCCGGACTTGCGGACCGTCATTTGCCTGAGCCAGTGTGACGCGGGCGGCATTCTGCACTTCGATGCGGTGTCACAGGGAGCAACCGATGCCAGCCGTGCGCAGCTCGCTGCAATCGCCGCCACTCTCGTACCCGATGATGCGGTCAACATACAATTCACCTCCGGCACAACCGGCGCGCCCAAGGGTGCGACGCTGACTCATCGCAACATCCTGAACAACGGCTTTCTCGTCGGCGAGGCTCTTGGGTTCACTGAAGCAGACCGCCTGTGCATTCCCGTCCCGCTCTATCACTGCTTCGGCATGGTGATGGGCAACCTCGGGTGCATCACCCATGGCGCTACGATGATCTACCCTTCCGAGTTGTTTGATCCTCTGGCTGTACTGCAGGCAATTGAAGCTGAACGCTGCACGGCCCTTTACGGCGTGCCCACGATGTTCATTGCCCAGCTCGGGCACCCCGAGTTTTCACGTTTCGATCTGTCGAGCCTGCGCACGGGAATCATGTCCGGGGCACCGTGTCCGATCGAAGTCATGCGGCAGGTTGCATCTGTCATGCATATGCGGGAGGTCACCATCGCGTATGGCATGACGGAAACTTCTCCCGTATCCACGCAGACGAGCCGTAGCGACCCAATAGAGCGCCGCGTGTCAACCGTTGGCCGCGTTCAGCCTCATGTCGAAATCCAACTCGTTGATGAGTCAGGTACCCCGGTCGCGCGCGGGCTGCCCGGTGAGTTTTGCACTCGCGGTTATTCCGTGATGCGCGGCTATTGGGGAGATGACACGCGAACACGGGAGGCAATTGACGCGGACGGATGGATGCACACAGGCGATCTGGCGGTTATGGATGACGACGGCTATGTCCGTATTGTCGGGCGGCTGAAGGACATGGTGATTCGCGGCGGCGAGAACATCTATCCGCGCGAAATTGAAGAGTATCTGTACCGCAATCCGCAGGTGCAGGATGTGAGTGTCGTCGGGGTTCCCGACCCGAAATATGGCGAAGAACTGTGCGCATGTATCATCTTGCGTGAGGGATCGAGCGCCACAGAGGATGACATGCGCGAGTTTTGCCGTGGACAGATCGCCCACTACAAGGTGCCGCGGTACGTGCGCTTTGTCCGGCAGTTTCCGATGACCATTACCGGCAAGGTTCAAAAGTATTTGCTGCGGGAGCAGTCGGCGCAGGAGTTGGGACTGGAGGAGCCCTCACGGACGGCGTGAGATGAAAAATTCGCTCGATTCGTGACAGCCCATACCGATGTATGCATAAACGGGACAGAAGGACCGACACAGTCCGGGCCCAACTCCAACTTTGCTGTAGAAACCTCCATTGAATTCGTCAAACTGAAAGCTGCCTGAAGGTGAATTGCGCGACAATGGTTGGATGCAAATCATCAAAGCGCCGGCTTCGCCGCGATCACGCAATCTCGTGTTTACTTCCGCCGGAGACCTGTCGAATCTGCATCATTGGCTGAACGGCACACGGGACTTCGACCTGTGGGTCGTGTATTACGGTGACAGCGAAGACAACACTTACGTTGCGGAGGCCGACTTCTACGCTCGCGCCCGCGGTACCAAATTCCAGAACCTGTACGGTGTTTATGAACGCTGCGCGGCGGCTGTTTCGCAGTACGACGCCGTCATGGTGTTGGACGATGACATTGTGATTGATGCAAGTGGATTGACCCGGCTGTTCGAAATCCGCCGGGAACACAACTTATGGGTCGTTCAACCGGCGTTCAGGTTGGCGGGCAAGGTCAGTTGGGATATCACGCGCGTCGCACCCGCCGCACGGCTGCGGTATACGAATTTCATTGAAATGACCTGCCCCCTGTTTCGCCGCGATAAGCTCGATGCATTCATGGCGGAATTCGATCCCCAATTGAGCGGCTACGGGGAGGACTGGTGGTTTCTGCATTTGCTCGGCCCCGATCTGGACAACCGACTGGCAGTCGCGGATGAGGTTTCGTGCATCAATCCCTTCGACAATACGAAAGGCGGCCGGCGCGAAATCGACCGCGCGAGCTCCGAGGACGAACGTAAGGCGGTGTGGGAGAGGATCAAGCACGCTCGCGGCCTGGATGAGCAGGGGCGCGTTCACGTCGAATATGGCCGAATCAACAATTCCCTATGGGGAACCGCCAAGGCGCTGGCCCGTTACGTCCCGGACTGGACCTATTTGAAGGCAAAGCAGATTGCGCGATCGCTGCTTCACTGAAGCGCTGTATCCCAGGCTCAACCTGGCCTCCAAGGAGGATCAAATCGCGACGGTGCCTGCAGGGACCGCCGTGCCTCGGATCCTTCATCAGACGTACCCTACTAAAGAGTTACCGGCGCCCCTGCGGGGTGCCGTCGAACGTACTCGCGCTGCAAGCCCGAACTGGGATCATCGTCTCTACGACGACAATGACATCGTCAACTACATCCGGAAGGAGTACGGCGAGACCATACTGGCCGCCTATTTGCGAATCGACCCCATGTATGGCGCTGCGCGCGCTGACCTCTTTCGCTACCTGTTGATGTACAGAACAGGCGGTGTCTATCTGGATATCAAGAGCGTAGCTACGCGTGCATTGGACGATGTAATCCGGCCTGAGGACACTTACATCCTGTCACAATGGCATGGTAAGCGGTTTGCCGGCATGGGCATGGGGGTTCACCGCGCGCTGCGCGGAATTGTGGGAACCGAGTATCAGCAATGGCACATTGTTGCGGCCCCGGGGCATCCGTTCCTCGAGAGAGTCATTGAGAACGTGTTGCGCAACCTCAGGATCTATAACCCCGGCATCCACGGCGCCGGAAAAAGAGGCGTGCTCTCGGTGACCGGCCCGATTGCGTATACTCTGGCAATCCACCCACTCCTGCGCCTGCACTCGCACAGGTTCGCCGACAGCGCCGAGGAGCTCGGATTTGACTACAACGTGTTCATGACCGGGCGCAATTCCTCCGCCCATCATTTTCTGTTCCGCTCGCATTATGCCGTGCTCCAACGGCCCATCGTTGCCGTGGGACCCGTCAGTCGCGTGTATGGTTTTCCTTTTCGCGCCGGTCGAAAGTTGTTGCGCATGGCGCGGCTCGTCGATTAGCCACTGGCGGCGCGGGAGATTGCATGAGAAAGCTCGTTGGATCCATTGCGCGCCGGACACTGCCGCGCCCTCTCCTTGCGGCCTACCGCAACTTCCGCGCCGCACGGTTGCCGACGGAAGAAGTATTCACGCGCATCTACTCCCAGAATGAATGGGGAGGCAACCCTGGTGAGTTCCACTCGGGGTCCGGCTCCGGACTGGCCGCTACCGCGCCCTATGTGACGCAAATTCGGGATGCGTTGGCGTCATTAAGCGCCGACCCACTGCGCATGGTTGATTTAGGTTGCGGTGACTTCCGCATCGGCGAAAAGCTGGCGCCTGCCTGCGCTTCCTACGTGGGCGTCGACATCGTGCAGCCGCTGATTGAGCATCACCGGTCCCGGTTTGGCAGCGAGCGTGTTTCCTTCGTCCATGCCAACATGATTGAGGATCCGCTCCCTCCCGGAGACATCTGCTGCGTCAGACAAGTCCTGCAACACCTGTCCAACGCGCAGATTTGCGCCGTGCTGCCGAAGCTCGATCAATATCGCTGGTGCTTCATTACGGAGCACCATCCTTCGGATGGCTACCTGCGCGCCATGAATCTCGACAAAGTGCACGGCAAGGACGTGCGTGTTACGCAGGGATCCGGTGTATTCCTGGATGCACCGCCCTTCAACATCCCCAAACACCGCTACCGCTGGCTGTTTGACGTGCCGGGACCCGTTGATCTGGGCAACGGCGATGCCGGGATCATCAGGACCTTTCTGTTGACGTCTTCTGTGACCTGCGTCTAATCCGGGGCAGCGTCCCCCGTTCACCCCTGGCCGCGCGTGACCTGCCTCACACTGGACCGGCGTTCCCCGCTGTTATCGTCGGTCGACCCTCCACCAAGGTGCCCGACTCATGTACTCATCGAAGCCTGCGGGATGGCCCGGGCTGGCTCTGATCATAGCCACGTCGTTGACGGCTGGATGCGCGAGCATGAGCAAGGATGAATGTCTCGCGGTCGATTGGCGCACGATCGGCTACGAGGATGGCGTCGAAGGCCGATCCGGCGATCACATCGCGGAACACCGCAAAGCGTGCGCGAAGTATGGAGTGCGCGCGGACCTGGATCAGTACCAACAGGGCCGCAACCAGGGATTGCGCGAGTTCTGTCAGCCAACGAACGGCTACCGCATCGGTGTACGCGGTGGCAGCTACTACGGGGTCTGCCCGGTGGAGTTGGAACGCCCATTTCTCGCGGCGTACGATTCCGGCCACCAACTCTATGTGCTCACGGCCCGAGTCTCCAACACCGCGGCTGAGTTGAGCTCCAAGCGCCGCGAGTTGGCCGGAGTCGAGCACGGCATTCTGGAGAACTCGGTACAGGCAGTCGCCAGCAACAACGCGCCGGACGACCGGGCGCACTCGGTGCTCGATGTGGCCCAACTGGCCGAGCGCGCCGCTCAACTCAAGATCGAGATCAGGCAGCTCAGCGAAACCAGCGTTCGCTACCAGCAGGAGCTGGATGCCTATCGGGCCAGCCATCCACCCATGAGCTGATCCGTTACAATACGCCGACCCAAGCTGAAAGCCCTGATGGGGAGGCGCCGCCATGAAAGCAGTCCGAATCCACGCCTACGGCGGCCCCGAGCAATTGAAGTACGAGGCAGGGGTCCCAGAGCCCCAGCTCACCGCGACCTCGATCCTCATTAAAAGCGCTGCCGCCAGCGTCAACCCCATCGACTGGAAAATCCGCTCAGGAGCCAGGCAAAAGGACTTCCCGCGGGCCATGCCCTGCATCCTGGGCCGAGACGTGAGCGGAACCGTGCAGGCGGTGGGCACTGGCGTGCACAACTTCAAAGTGGGTGACCGGGTCGCTGCCTTCACGACAGCTACGTATGCCGAGCTGGTCGCGGTTGAGGCGGCAATCGTCACTCACCTGCCTGGGGGCCTCAATCTGGAAGAGGCCGCAGCAGTCCCCCTCGCCTGCCTCACAGGAGACCAACTCGTCCGTGTTGCAACTAAAGTGCGGCCCGGCGAAACCATCCTGGTCTCAGGCGCCATCGGCAGTGTTGGACGGGCGGCGCTTCACACCGCGAAGAAGCTGGGTGCGAAGGTCATCGCAGGCGTACGGGCCAAACAAATGGCCGAGGCAGAAGCGCTCAAAGCCTGGAGCATTGTTGCGATCGACGACGACCACGCCATTGCGCAGCTCGGCAAACTCGACGCGGTAGCGGATACCGTCGGACACGAGACAGCCATGAAGCTGCTCGCGAAGATCAGAGACGGCGGTTCATTCGGCTATGCATCAGTGCTTCCCGAGGACGCCAAAGCACACTATCCCGGTGTGGAAATCAAACGCGTGTTTGCAAAAGCGGATGCATCGAAGGTGCGGGAGTTCGCGGACGATGTTCGCGACGGCAAATTCACAATGCCCATCGGTCGCCGCCTGCCGTTGAGCGAAGCCGCCGAAGCCCATCGCCTGGGCGAGAAAGGCGGCATTGGCAAGATCCTGCTGCTGCCGGCCCGGGACTGAACCAGGCCCGCACACACGGCGCACGACGCAAGATCCGTCAGGGCGCCGCGGCCTCCGCGGCCACCCTCGCTTCCGAATTCGGCGGCACCGGCAACCCGCGAACGACACGCAAACAAACCCGCAGCGTGTCAACAATCACTACCCACAGCACAAACGCCAGGGTCACCGACAGCACCGCATCCAACCGCTGATTGAAAATCAACTGCGGCGCCACCGCCGCCTGGGCGGCCGGCAAGGTACCCGCAGCCAATTTGGCCGCCATATCATTGGCGGCGGCCAGGAACCCCACACGCACATCGGCGGACGCAACTTTCTCCCATGTAGCCACCGTGGTCACGATGGCCAGCCACGCCAACGGGGCGGCCGTAATCCATGCGTAGCGCAACTTGCCCTGCTTGACAATGATGCCCGTACAAACACTCAGCGCGATTCCCGCCAGAAGCTGGTTCGAGATGCCAAACAGGGGCCACAGGATGTTGATGCCTCCATTGGGGTCCACGACGCCGATATAAAGGAAATAGCCCCAACCGGCGACAATCAGTGCACTGGTAATGATGACAGACGGGTACCACGATGTACGGCCCAGGGCCGGCCAGACATGCGACAACGCATCCTGCAGCATGAATCGACCCACACGGGTACCGGCATCCAATGTCGTTAGAATGAATACCGCCTCGAACATGATGGCGAAGTGATACCACAAGGCCATCAGACCCTGGCCAAACAGCGAGCCGAGAATGCTCGACATGCCGACGGCCAGCGACGGCGCGCCGCCCGTGCGCGCGAACAGCGACGCCTCGCCCATTTGAGCGGCAAGAGCCTGCATGTGCTCTACCGCCACTGGAAATCCCCAACTGGAAATGGTCGCAACCGCGGCAGCGGGCGTGGCCCCCACTGCGCCGGCAGGCGCATTGATGGCAAAGAACACGCCAGGCTGCAGCAGGGTGGCTGCAATCAACGCCATGATGGCAACACCGGACTCCATTGCCATGCTGCCATAGCCGATCATGCGGATATCGCCCTCGTTGGTAATCAACTTGGGCGTCGTACCGCTCGAGACCAGCGCGTGAAAGCCGGAGATGGCGCCGCAGGCAATGGTGATGAACGCGAACGGAAACAGGGCTCCGCCGAAGATCGGCCCACTGCCGTCAATAAACTGTGTAATGGCCGGCATCCGGATTTGCGGATGCATGGCCACCACGGCGATAGCCAACAGCGTGACGGTGCCCAGCTTCAAAAAGGTCGACAGATAGTCACGCGGCGCCAGCAACAGCCACACGGGCAACACCGCGGCTGTGAAGCCGTAGACAATCACCCATTTCGCCAAAGAAAGGCTGTCGAAATCGAACCAGGCGCGCAAGGTCTCGTTGCCGTTGACAGCACCCCCGCCGACTACAGCCAGCAGCAACAGTGTGATGCCGAGCAGTGAGCCCTCGAGGACCCGCCCGGGGCGCAGATTGCGCATATACAAGCCGACGAGGATGGCGATGGGGATTGTGGCGAACACAGTCGCAGTGGCCCACGGGCTGTGCTTCATTGCATTCACAACGACCAGTCCCAGCACGGCAATCAAGATAACCATGATGACGAGCGTGCCGGCTATGGCCGCGTAGCCACCGACCCGGCCGAGCTCATCCCGCGCCATTTGGCCCAGGCTGCGCCCGTCACGGCGCGTGGAGAGAAACAGCACGGTCATGTCCTGAACACACCCGCCCAACACCGCGCCAACCAGAATCCACAGAGTTCCGGGCAGATAGCCGAACTGCGCCGCCAGGGTCGGGCCGACCAGCGGCCCCGGTCCCGCAATGGCCGCAAAGTGATGGCCGAATACTACCCAGCGATTGGTGGGTACGAAGTCGCGGCCGTTGTTGAAGCGGGTGGCCGGTGTCGGGCGTGAAGGATCCACCACGAGCACTTTTGCGGTAATCCACGCACTGTAGAGCCGATAGCCGATCGCGTACACGCAGACCGCGGCAACCACGATCCACATTGCATTGATTGACTCGCCCCGGTGCAGGGCCAGGCCACCGATAGCGAAGGCGCCGACGAGTGCCACCACCGCCCAAATCAACTTCTTCATGCGGATCCTCGCGAATCTAACGTTGCTTGGCGACCTGGGCGGCAGTGACGGCAGAGGCATTGTTGCCCCACGTGGCACGCAGGAACGTGCTCAGGGCGGCGATCTCATCGTCCTCGAGCTTGTCGCCAAAGCCTTCCATGGGCTTCCACCGCTTGGGCAGTGGCGGGTTGGGCAGCGGCGGGCCATAGATGATGGTGTTGATGAGCGAGGCCGGATTGCTCGCCTGCACGATGGGGCTGTCGGCCAGCCGCGCTCCTGAGTTTTCATCCTGGTTGCCCAGGCCCGTGGGCAGATGGCAGGTTCCGCATTGCACGTTGTAGACCGTTTCACCCGCCTGCATGACTTCCGCGCTGGGCTTCGACACCGATTCGGGCTTGCTGGCAGGAAGGCTCTTCAGGTAGACGGCCATTGCCTGTACATCGGAATCGCTCAGATTCCGGGTGCTGTTCAGAATGACTTCGTTCATCGGGCCATACGTCTCGGTAAAGGCGTTGCGGCCGGTTTTCAGGTAATCGGTGATGTCCTGGACCGACCAGGATTTGAGGCCGGTGGGCGCGGACGTCAGGTTGGGAGTTGACCAGACCTTCTGCTCGCCTCCCGGGACCGCAGCCGTGTACTCACCGCCGCTCATGACGAGATCGGAGCTTTCGGCACCGAGGAAATTGCGCGGCGCGTGGCAGGCGTCGCAATGAGCGAGGGCCTGCACGAGATAAGCGCCACGATTCCATTGGGCCGGCTTGGACTTGTCCCCCACGAAACGACCTTCGGTGAAAAACAAGGTCTTCCACATACCCAGCGCCCAGCGCTGGTTGTAGGGAAAGTGCATCTTGTTTTCCGGCGCGGGCGCGTTCACCGGCGCCAGCGATTTCAAATAGACAAACAGCGCGTGCGCGTCCGCGTCGGTCACTTTCGTAAAGGCTGTGTAGGGAAACGCCGGATACAGGTGTTCCCCGTTGGGTCGAACTCCGGTTCGCAGCGCGCGCACGAAATCCGCTTCGGACCACTTCCCGATTCCCGTTCCAGGATCGGGCGTGATGTTCGTCGAATAGAGCGTGCCAAAAGGCGTCTCAAATGCCAGGCCACCCGCGAACTTCTGCCCGCTCTCCTGCGTATGGCAGCTCACACAATTGCCCGCAACCGCCAGATAGCGCCCCCGCTCCACGGCGGGATCCGGCGTTTGCGCCTGCGCACCGGCGGCAAACGCCAGCAGCGGTACAACGGCCCGCAGCAGCGAACGAATCAACTCTTGGCACTCCAGGAGTTGCAATGACCGTGGCTGTTGACCGGTCCGCCGGAAAACATGTCGCACGTACCACAGCCACCCGCGGTCGGGCCCGGATGAAAGAAGGAGCAGCCCGCACAGACCTGGCTGGGATTCGGTCCCGCTTCCGTATACTCGAGGCTCTTGCGTGTGCCCTGCTCGGCTTCCGACATGGCGCTGAGATCGGCGCAAACCGCGCCACCGGCGCCCGCGCTCGTCGTTGCAGCCTTCTGCCCGCAGCCGGGCAGCGCTACGAACACCGCGCCTGCCAGGGGCAGTTGCAGACTCTGTAACAGGACCGACCGGCGTGAAATCTTCGACTTCATGATGACTCCCCTTCAGGCAGACAGTAAAAAGCATACATGCATCAACGCCGCAACGGATAGGCCGTGGTGGATTTCACCTCCTGGGCGGCCACAAAGGAGTTCAGCTCGCGGATGTTGGGTACGCGCGAGAGCTTCTCAAAATAGAACTTCTCATACGCTTCCAGGTCCCGGGTGACCACCCGCAGCAGGAAATCGAACACCCCGAGCACAATGTGGCATTCCAGAACTTCCGGAAACTCCTGGATGGCCGCCGAGAAGGCCGCCAGGCTCGCCTGGTCGTTGCTGATCACCTTGACCTGTACAAACAGTTGGGCACGCAGGCCGATCTTCTTGCGATCGAGCAGCGCAACCACCTTCGTGATGTAGCCGTCATCGCGCAAGCGCTGAATCCGGCGCCAGCACGGCGACTGTGACAGGCCGACCGCCTCGGCAATCTGCGCCGCCGACCGCGACGCATCTTCCTGCATGGCCGCGAGAATGCGCAAATCAATCCGGTCGAGCCCTGTTGCAGCCACCATGTGACCCCCTGGCACGAGCCCCGTGAAGGCTCATTGTCAAGGGCAGTTTACGGCCTCGAGCTTGGTTATTTTTCGCCAAAAATGCACCGCGCGGGCGCTACCGTGCATGAACGTTGCGGCCGCGGATCAGTTCTTCGTCACCATGGTTTTTGCTTCAGGCGGATGGCGGACAAATACCTGCGCGAATTTGACCTTGACCGCGCTGGAGATGGCGGTGTTCACGCCCGTCTTCGGATCCGGATAGCCGTCGGCCAGGCGCCGCATGGCCCGATACTCGGACGGGGAAGACAACTGACCATAGCTTTGATGGTGCGTGGACCAGGATGTGTTCAGGTGATACGTGAAAGAATCGACATCGACATAGCCTGCCATCAGCCCCTCCGCTGCTTGCGGGGTGAGCTTCAACTTCAAACGCATGCCGCGGAAGACCTGGTAACCGCTGGTGTTGAAGGTAACGCCCCAGGGAATCTCGATCCGATCCACCGGCTCGGTCGTCAGCACGCCGTCGACAATCTTGCCCTTCAGCTTTTGGATGTAGTCCTTGCCCCAGCGCAGGTCGAGCCGCTGGGTGCCGCCCGGAATCGTGTTCGTGCCCGTCGCATCCGTGAGCAGCCCATCCAGGCCGCGGTAGGTCGTGACAGTGACGTCCGGGTCATTCTTCAGATCGTCCACGCCGGTGAGCTCGATGACCACGCGGTCGTTGTCATACCGGCGCATGAACTCGTTCTCGAAGTGATAGATGGTCCCCGCCGAGCGGTAGTTGGCGATACAGCCGATGACCCGGAAAAGTTGGTTGTCGATACCCTTTTCACCGTCCGGGCCGTCGAAATCGTTCGGCCCCACCTTGCCGTCGAGATCCAGGCCATAGGAAACCTTTCCATGCGCTTCGTGGAAGGGAAACGACTCGGCTGAGGTCGTGGGATGCCACTGGTAGCCCTCGCGAGCCAACTGCGTCTCCAGGACGGTGCGCTTCTTGCCGTCGTTGGGAAACAGCTTCTTGAACTGCTCACGGGGTCCATCATTCATGCCATCGGGACAGTCGACCTTGCTGTCCTTGTTCTCATACACCGCCCAATAGCGATCGGTGAGGACATACGCAATCGTGTGGTCTTTGAGCGTTGAATCACCTTCCGTCGCCATAACCTTCACGGCGGCTGAGGCCGTGCTCAAAGCCGCAAGGCCCACCAGGGCACCGATTGCATGCCGTGTCATGTTGGAAATAGCCATGTTCGCCGCCTCCCGCTACCGCCTGTAGGCGTTATCCAGGAAATCATCGCGCAGCCAGAATGCCTTGAAGCCGTTGCGATACCCATTGAACTCACCGAACGCATCGCCGTTCGCGTCTCCGGGGCGGTGATCGTTGGCGAAGGTATAAACCGGGCGCTCACGGTAGGCCCAGACGTTGATGGCGTCCGCTTGGCCGGCAGTGGCGCGATGCCCGGTATTCGGATCTATCGCCATGACACTCCAGAGCCGGCTGACACTCTTCTCGCCCGGTTTCGCAACGACGTAGGGAAACAGGCCGCGGCATACCGTCGCGTCCCCATTTCCGCAGACTGCCAGACGATACTCTTGTGGCGAATCCGGGTTGTCACACGCCTGCTGGTCGAGCGCATCGTCCGTGCAGTTGTAGACATAAATCGTCTTGCCATGCGCATCGGCCAACACCTGGCCAATGCGCGAATCCTGAACCGTGAATTGCGCCGGCGGCGGCAACGCGCGCTGTGTGTAAACGTTGTGCCAACCTGGCACATCGCTCCCAACCAGTGTTCGCGCATGCAAATCCGGGATGTAGGTGTAGAGCGCGTGTTGACGGAACGCCCACTGCTTGATCCCGGAAGGCAACACGATGATGCTCCATTCCCCTTGGGGGTTGGACGTATCGGATGCAACCACCGGTTTCCATTGCGTCTGACACTTGGCGTCACAGTGTGTCTTGCCGGGCGAATCTGCGTCGGAGTAGTAAACCGAGTAACCCTTGTGATCGACCAGCATGTGGCCTGTTCCAAACGCCTCGACTTTCAGCTCGGGAGGGACCGTGGGAGGCGGCCCGATGGGCGTGCGCACGACACCCGAACCGCCCGCCTTCTCGATCTTCGTCCCGCCGAGCACATCGCCCTTTTGTTTGTCGAGGCTGGAGGTGTAGACGGGATAGTCGTCATACACCCATTGCTTGACCCCATCCTTGCGCGTAATGACGGTCCACTTGCCGACCGGCTTGGCATCATCAGCCGCAACCAGAGGCGGCCACAGCTTGTCGCACGAAGGCCGGGTATCGAGCTCGGGCAACAGGTAACCGGGTGGATACGGACTCTGCAGACCCGAGGTCTCCTTGTACACCTCGTTGGTGCAGGCTGACGTGCCGCTCTTCTTACGGTCGCCGGTATCGCCGTTACGCAGGTTCTTCAACGGCCAGTGGTACAGCGTATGGCCATTGGCGTCCGCGTAAACAGGCCCATCCAGCTCCGTCGGCACGATCTGGATAGCCGGTGGCAGAGGCTCGTGGTTATAACTCTCGTGATCCGGACTGTTCGGCGCCTGCCAATATTCCGCCTTACCCACATCTGCGTGCGCGACCATACAAATGCTGGTCGCGAACAACGCAATCGCCCATCTCACGCAAGAATCTCCGTCAGCTCCTTCGACGTATTGTTACTGTTAACTCCCCACGAGGGGGTATCCACGCCCATCAGGCGCAGCGCCGTATATCCCAACCGGGTCCCGGGCGTGTTGTTTGCGTCGATGTGCAGGCCTGTCTTTAGTTTGCCGCCCGCCTTACCAGCCGTGAATTGCGGCATGCCATCCAACGAATGCACACGTGCATAGCCGTGATCCGTGGTGCCGATGATCATCATGTTGTCCAGCAACGTGCCGCTGCCTTCCTTGACCTTCGTAAAGGCCTCGACGTAGTACGCCCATGATTCCATCGCGCGGCGGGTGAACCAGGACGCGTTCGGCTGATAGCCGAGCTTCTGGTCAACCGGCTCTTCGTGGGTGTCCGTGTGATGCGGCTTCTCGAAGCCCGGCTTGATGGTCGATGCCGAAGCATTCGAATAGGCCATGTTGAATACGCGGGTCTGATCGCACGCGACCGCCATGACCAGCAGGTCCGTCATCATGCGATGGCGCACGGCAACCGCCTCGGCGTCCAGGCCCATCGGCGGATCCTTTTCTATCGCCGTGGGGCGGCGACAGGAAGCGATCGGCTTCGGCTTCTCGAGACGTTGATCGAACTGCAACTCGAGGTGCCGCAAACCCGTGAAGTACTGGTCCAGGCGCTCGCGATCGGCGGCGCCGACCTGCTTCATCAAGCCCTTGGTCTGGTCCATGACGCCGGTCAGTACGCTTCTGCGCGCCATGACATGGGGGTCAGGTGTAAAGGTCGGCGCATTGGGATCCGGAAATTCAGGACCGAACAACCGGGTATAGAACTGCAGTGGCGACCACTCCGGAGGATTCGGGGTGTTCACATTGTCGTAGCTGTAGGTGCTGCGCACATCGCCCGTCGCGGTGGCGGTCAATGACTTGAAGCGGGTGGAGCGCCCAATCTGGTTGGCAATCGTAACGTCGATAGTTTCGTTGGGAATATCCTTCTGGTCCTTCGGAGCAGAACCCGTACGCGAAATGACCCAGCCGGTGTAGTGACACAGGTTCTGGTAGTTGTCGCGATACGCCTGGGTGTTGGTGATCAGGTTGATGTGATCGCGCACCGGCGCCAACATGGCAATTTCTTCCGGCAGATCGAAGCCCGCACCGAGCTTCTGTGGCACGAAAATTCCCTTGTTCATGCCCAGGCCCCAGCCCCAGGTGCCGAAACGCACCGGCATGGGTTCGCCATTGGCCCAGGCCGTGCCGTTGTCGTTCAGGAAACAATCCAACAGTGGCAGGCCGACGGTGACGGCGACTCCACCCATCATGCCCTTCAACACCCGACGTCTGCTCAACTTGCTCATGTGCGTCTCTCTCGCAGTCGGAAACTGCCGTTGGCGTCTCAATTCAGATTCTGGGTTACCTGCTGCTGCTTCGGCTCATCATCCCCGGGCAGCGGCTCGTTGCTGGGCAGGATCTTCTTGACCTGCGTGAACGCGTTGCCAAGGGCAATCGTCCTCAGCAGGTCAGGGATCCGATACCCTTGCGCGGCAAACCGTTCGTTCAGGTATTTCAACAGGGGGCGGTCGGCCGGCACAGGCGCGCCGCCGGCACCATAGCTGTACATGCGCGAAACGAGGCAGCTCGGCAGCGTCGGGCTGTCATGCAGTGTCTGCGCCAGTCCCTGGACGTTGGCAAACGGCTTGCCGTCGAGATTGCCGCTCGAGTCGATGGGCGCCCCGTTCTCGGTGGCGCGATAACGGCCGGCGCCATCGAAGTTCTCGAGGGCCAGGCCCATCGGATCCATGATCTTGTGGCAGCCCGCGCAAGTCGCATTCTTCAGGTGCACACCGACCCGCTCGCGTTGTGTCTTGTAGTGCGCGTCCGGATTCTCCAGGGCGGAGAAGTCCACGTTCGGGGGCGGATTCGGTACGTGCTGACACAACAGCAACTCACGCAGGGCCTTGCCGCGCCGCGTGGGCGAGCTGCGGCCCGGATGAGCGTGAACCGCGAGGAAGCTGATCTGGGTCAACATGCCCTCGCGCGGGCTGTCCGCCGGGAACGTGTACGGCTGCCAGCCCGGGGACGCCGGCAGGTTGTACAGGGCCGCCAGCGCCGGTGACAGGAATGTCTCGCGAGTCGTGTACAGATCGCGGTAGTCCTTTTTCTTCACAATGAGCTGATCGATGACGGTACGCAGCGTCTGCTCGCGTGCATCGGTGACCGTCACGCCGGTGAAGAACGGATAGACGGTTGGATCCTTGGACAGCGAGTCGAAATCGTCAAAGGCGAACATGTCGTCAAAGAAGGCGCGCATGCCGTCTTCCAGCCGCGGGCTCGCCAGCATCATGTCGACAACGCGCGCCTTGCCCTTGTCGGTTTGCAGCTCGCCGCTTTCCGCAGCCTTCAGAATCTGATCGTCGGGAGCGGCATTCCACAGGAAGAAGCTGAGGCGCGAGGCGAGCGAGTATTTGTCGAGACGGTACTTGCCGGGATGCTCCGGATCGCTCTCGCCCTTCTCGGCAATGAACAGCACATCCGGGCTGATCAGCATGCCTTCGAGCGCCATGCCCAGACCGGCGTAGAAGTCCTTGACCTGTTCGGCCGATGCGCCCGCCTGTTCAACATATAACTGGGTTTCCGCAGCCGTCATCGGCCGGCGCATCAGCAGCCGCCCGATTTTCGTCAGGAACTGGGCGGCACAGGCCTCGTCGGGCGCCTTGTCGTCGGCCGGCTTGCAGGGAATCAGGTAATCGCGGTGACTCTCGTTCACCACCTGGTTGGCGATGCTGGCGGCCGCCCGCTGGAACTGTTCCAACTGCGTAGCGGTCACCCCCGCGAGCGACGCCCCGTTCTCCAGCAGCCCGTCCGTGCGCCGCATGGGGGGAAACTTCATATCCAGGTTGAGACTGGAGCCGAACACGTGCACCAGTGTGTTGATGTATTGTTGCGTCGTGATCAGGCGCAAACGCGGCGGCGAGCCCTTGATAGCGGGCTCGGAAGTCTGCGAACAGGCTGCCAGCAACAGGGTTGCCGCCAGCGCCCCACAGAACGCCCGTATGCCGCTGTGCCGTCCGAACGTCCCAAGGCCATTGAATATGGAGTTCACCTAATCCCCCTCAACCCTACAGACTCAGTCTATGACGCGCTCCCAGTAAGAATTTCCCGATTTTGGCGCGAAGAATGCAAGCATTTCTCGCTACCTAAATAAGCTTTAATCTTCGGGTAATCTTCGCCTCCTGCAGCCTGAGCCCAAGGTGCCGAATTGTAAGTCCCGGGGCCCCGATAGCGGTAGTGCGGTGCGCCAGGAGGCACCGGTCCCCGGGGTGCCGCACACCGCCCCGGACCGGCAGCCGCGGGCCGGGTGTTTGAACATGATTCATTTGCCGAAGCTCGCATCCGCGACGACAGTCTTGCTTTTCGGCACGGTGTCGTTGCGAACCAACTCAGCGGCGGCTACCTTGAATCCAACGGGCCCGGGCACCGGGCTGTTGTTCAGGCGGAGCGATGATCCGGTCTTCATTGATAGGTTCGGCCATCACCGCGGCGCTGCTGAGTGCCGCACCCACAGCCGGCGCGCAACAGTCACACCATCTCAATCCCGTGATTCAACTGCTGGTGGAGCATAAACCCGTGATGGGCCTGTATGCGCCTGGCAATCGCGGCCATGCGGCCGCAGAAGGCGAGCTGCCGCCACTGGTTGGCCACGACTCGCCGCAGGTGCTCGCCCAGAAGACCCTCGCCTCTAAATCGAGCGACTTTGTTTTCGTGGGCAGCATGGAATATCACTACAATGAGATGTTTCCAGAGTTCTCGAGCTTCGCCACCGCCCTGCGCGCAGCCGGCCCGTTGAGCCATACGAAGCCGCCCTATCTCGCCTATCCGATTATTGCGAAAATTCCGCTCATTGCGCCTGAACCGGGCCAGGTGGTGAGCCACATCAGCAGGCAGCTCAACCTGGGAACGAGTGGCGCGATGTTTGTCGGCGCGGAGAGCGCTGCCGAAGTGAAGCAGGGACTGGCCGCCATGCGCTTCGCCTCCAAGGGCGGAACCCGGCCGGACGATGTCGGCTCGGCACCGGCCTACTGGGGCATGTCGGAGCAGGAATATCGCCGCAAAGCCGACCTGTGGCCGCTCAATCCCGAGGGCGAGCTCATCAACTGGACCATTGTTGAAAGCAAGGAAGGCTTGAAGCACGTGCGCGAGATCGCCGCGGTAAAGGGAATCGGCGTGTTGTGGCCCGGCGCGGGGACCCTGCGGGGCGTGTTCTCCACGACCGGACCCGACGGCAAGAAAGTCCTCGACCAGGCTGCCTGGGAAGCGGCCATTCAACAGGTCCTCGCTGCCTGCAAGGAATTCCATGTACCCTGCGGTTTTCCGGCCGGCCCGAACGACATCGAAATGCGGATGCAACAGGGCTTCAGTGTCTTTGTCAGTCAGTTCAACGAATCCGGCATGCAGGCCGTGGCGCTGGGCCGCAAACTCGCGCAGCGCCCGCCCGCCAACGAGTGAAGCGAGAGGCTCCCGGGTACGCCGCTGGCCGTCCTAGGGCGCGGCGGCGTATCCCGCGGAGCAACCGCACGCCAACACCGCTCAGCGTCGCAACGGCAATGCCGTGGTCGACTTGATTTCCGACACCGCCACGAACGAATTCACTTCACGGATGTTGGGTAGCTTCGAGAGCTTGTCGAAGAAGAACTTCTGGTAGGCGTCCATGTCGGCGGCCACGATCCGCAGCAGAAAATCATACACGCCCAGGACCACGTGGCATTCCATCACCTCCGGAAAGGAGCGGACGGCTTGCGAGAATTCCTGGAGATTGTGCTTGTCGTTGTTGGCGATCTTGATGTGCACGAAAAGCTGCGCCCGCAGCTCGAGCTTCTGCCGGTTCAGCACCGCGACCGTCTTCGAAATATAGCCCTCATCCTTCAGGCGTTGGATGCGCCGCCAGCAAGGCGACTGCGACAGCCCCACCACTTCGGCGACATCCGCCGCGGAAAGGCCGCCATCCTCCTGAAGGACCGCCAGGATCTTCAGATCGATACGGTCGAGACCGGGCACGGGCCGCGGCTCGCCCTCGTGGCGTCTCGACGTCGTGGGTGCCGGCGGTCCATACCAGTTTCCCGCCGTGTGCGTTGCACGCGCGTCAAGGTTCGCGCTCGTCATCTCGTTTGTATTCAACATCTTCCGACTCCTCAACAACATCGTGTATGACAGCCAGGAGGGCGGTCATCGGCATGCCTTTGTGCAGGTAACCCCGCGCGCCCGCGGCCAGTGCCCGTTGGATCTGACCGTCATCCACCTCAGTGGCCATTACGAGAATCAGTGCGTCCGGAAACTCCCTGCGTATGGCGATGATGGCTTCGACACCTGTCATGCAAGGCAGATGCAAGTCCATCAAGGTCACGTCGGGTTGGAACCTGCGAAACGCATCGATGGCGTTTTCGGCGGTGGCCACCTGGGCCACCAGCTTCAAACGCGGGTCGCTGGCCAGAACGGCCGACAAACCCTGGCGGATGATCGGATGATCATCAACACACATGACACGTATGCAGGAGCGAATGACGACGGCCATCGAACAGGTAACCGGCACCCCGGAAAACATGAGTACGTATATAACTTGACGCCGATCATGCGGGCTGTCCCTGCACTCCACCACCCGCGACCGTGGATGCAGCGACTAACTCTTTTGGGGGTATGCCTCGTGGATTTATCCCGGCGGCTTCAATCCAACTTGAAGATGCCGCGCCGGATGGCAATGCTCACGGCGTGCGTCCGATCGCGCGCACCCAATTTGGCGGTGGCATTTTTCAAGTGCATTTTTACGGTTTCTTCAGTTATATCGAGCTTCAGCCCGATCTCCCGGTTACGATCGCCGCTGGCGACGAGGCGCAGGACCTGCAGCTCGCGACCACTCAATTGCTTCTCGCCCAGATGCTCAATGAGTTGAGCCGCTATGGAGTTGGGAATCGACATGCGTCCCGCATGCACCTCATGAATCAACGCGAGCACTTCGCGCATCGGCTTCCCCTTGTGAAGATAGCCGCGCGCGCCGGCCGCCAGTGCCCGCTGAATCTGCACATCGCCCGATTCGGTGGTCATCACCGCGATGCGCGCATCGGGAAAGTCGGTTCGGATGGCGATGATGGCTTCGACACCGGTCATGGCCGGCAAATGCAGGTCCATCAACGTGACATCGGGCCGATGCCGCCGGAATGCCTCGATTGAATCCTCGCCGTTCATGGCCTCGGCCACGAGATCGATGCCGGGATCGCTTGCAATGACGGCGGACAGGCCCTGGCGCACGATCGGATGATCGTCCACACACATGACACGGATCGTGCCGCCGCTTCTAGCACTCGGGTTGAGCATAGGCAACTTCCCCCGGGATCGTGAGGGTGATGGTTGTACCCACCCCGCGCTGACTTTCCAGCGACAGCTTCGCACCGAGCCCCGCGGCCCGCTCACGCATGCCGTTCAACCCGAAATGGCCGCGACGTCCCCTCGCGATCAATCTGGGACTGATACCCGAGCCATCATCGCTGACGACAATCTCCAGGTCGTCCCGATAGGACAGCTTCAAAACACTGGACCGGGCATCGGCATGCCGGGCCGCATTGGACAGGGCTTCGCGGCAGATTGCATAGGCTTCGGCCCACGCACGCGGCTTCAGCTCGCGCTGCCGGCCAATCACATCTACGGAGAAGCGCGTTGGCTTGGTTCCTAACAGCTCGCGCCCCAAACGCAACAGTCCCGCACGAAGGTCGCAGCGCTCGGATTGCGGGGCGCGCAGCAGGGACAAAACGGCACGGCCCTCGGCAACCGCGGTAGTGGCCGCCTGCATCGCGTCCTGAAAGTAACCGCGCGCGGCCTGCGCTTCCGGGCTGAGCTTCTGCAAGCCTGCTTCTATCAGAAACGACATGCCCTGCACGCTTTGCAACAGCGTATCGTGCAGATCGCGTGCGATTCGTACACGCTCGTCCTGCTGTGCTGCCTGGGCCCGCAACTCCGCAAGATCCATCGCGGAACTGGCACGCGCCAACAGTTCGCGGCTGCTGACAGGTTTCACCAGGTAGTCGTCCGCTCCGTGTTGCAGACCCTGGATCCGCGCATCCTCGGCTGCCCGTGCGGATAGAAGAATGACCGGCACCGCCCGCGTAGCCGGTTCCCGCCGCAGCTCCTGCAACAGCTCGAGTCCATCCATCCCCGGCATCATGACATCCGTTATGACGAGGTCGGGCGGCCGGCGCCGCACCTCCTGCAGTGCCGTGGCACCGTCGGCGACGGTTTCGAGCTCGAAATGCTCGCTCATGATGCGGCCCGCATACTCGCGCATGTCCGCGTTGTCATCCACGAGCACGACTCTGCGGCGGCGCCCCGGGTCCTGCTTTTTCAGTGCGATTGCATCCGCGATCGGCAGGGTTTGAACCATTTCGGTTACGCGCGCGCCCGCGGCACTCGCGCGTGTGAAACCAAACGGGATCGAAACGGTAAACGTGCTTCCCGCACCCAGCTTGCTGCAAACGCCGACACTGCCTCCGAGTTGCTCGGCGAACTCCTTGACCAGGGCAAGCCCGATGCCACTGCCTTCGCGATTGCCCACACCGGCACCCGTTACCCGATGAAAGCGCTCGAAAATGCGCTCCAACTCGCGCTGCGGGATGCCGAATCCACTGTCGCTGACAACGAGTTGCACCCCGTCGTGCTTGCGCAAGCGCACGCTGATTTCGCCCGCGGCGGTATACTTGAATGCGTTGGACAACAGGTTGAGGACGATCCGGCTCCAGACATCGCGGTCGACATACACGGGCTGTCCCAACTCTTCACACTCGACGGTGAATTTGATCCCGGCTCGCCGCGCGATCCAGTCGAATGAGGACGCCACCTGGGCCGTGAGGCTGCCGAGATTCACCGGCTCAAACATCGCATGCAGGCGCTCGCTCTGGTCGCGCGCAAAATGCAGGACCTCATTGACCAGTTTCAGTAATTGCATGCCATTGCGCCGGATCATGCACAGGGAAGCCAGTTGCTCATCACTGAGCGAGCCGCGCCCGCCGTCCAGGATTTCCTCCAGGGGCCCCAGCATCAAGGTCAACGGCGTGCGCAACTCGTGGCTGACATTGCCGAAAAAAGTGGTCTGTGCCTCTTCCAGTGCCACCAGGGCTTTGGCTCGCGCTTCCTCGCGCTGATAGACGTGCGCGGCGGCCAGCGAGTCGCCGAGGTGACCGGCCAGCATCTGCAGAAAATCGAGATACTTGCTGTCATACGGTGCATGCGGATTCAGTCCGACAATGCAAAAGCCGCCGGGCGCTCCGGTTGCGCCCGAAGGGATCGGCAACACGGCGAGCCGCAGTGGCGGCGAGCCCCAACCGGCGCCTCCTGGCAATTCGACTGCAGTCGCACAGTCGCGAACTTCGAGCGCACCGTTACCGGCGAGCCGCGCGAGCTCTGCGATCTGGGACTCATCCGCGGTGCGAATGGTGGCCGGACTGATCGGCGTACCTGCCTCGATGTTGGAAACCGCGTAGAGGCTGGCCTCATCCCAACCCGAGCTCCACAGATAAAGCACGGCAAACGGGACGTCGTATGCGTTGCGTTCGATGATGCGAGCGGCTGCGGTCAGGGCTTCCGCCGGACACTTCGGATGACGGTCGGAGGCTCCCAACGTCTGCAGCGTTCTGAGCCTGCGCTCCGCAATCACTCGTTTGGAGGCATCGACAATGATCGCGTACACCGCTTCAATGCGGCCGTGCTCGTTGATCAACGGCTCGTAACTGAAGGAGAAATAGACCTCCTGCATGAAGCCCGGGCGGCTCAGCAACAGCGGCAACTCGTCCGCCCCGCCTGTCCTACCCTCCAGCAGGCACTTCTGCATGAGCGGCTCGATCGTGCCAAACACTTCCGGCCAGACGATGGCAGCGGGTTGTCCCAGGGCGTGCGGATGCTTGTGGCCCAGGTTGGCGCAATGAGCATCGTTGTAGAGAAAGATGTGCTCGGGGCCCCAGTAGATACCGGCCGGCAGACGCGAAGCCATGCACAAACGCAACGCGGTCTTGAACGCCTGCGACCAGCGCTCGATTGGCCCAAGCGAAGTCTTGGACCAGTCATAACGGCGGATGCGATTGCCCATCTCGCCCCCGCCGTCACAGAGCAATTCAAACAGCGAATCCGCCGGATCCGACGTCAGGCCCGCCTCGATGCGGGTCGGCGCCGATGACACACTCGGCACGCTCTCATCCCCCTCACGCGGCATTGAATCGTAGAGGTCTAAAATATCCGCGTGCCACGGGACTCTAACAGTAGAATCGAGCCCCGCATCTAAAATTTAGTTAATCATGACGACACCTGATCCGTACATTCATGCGGCAGCCGCAGGGCAGCGCCGGCTGGTGTGGGACCTGCCCCTGCGAGTGTTTCATTGGTTGTTCGCGGCCAGCGTGCTGGCCTCCTGGGCCACCGCGCAACTGGGTGTCAGTTGGATGAAGTGGCACCTGAGGCTGGGCTATTGGATGATGGGACTGGTGGTGTTTCGCATTCTCTGGGGGCTGACGGGTCCGCGTCATGCGCGCTTCAGCAGCTTCCTCAAAGGGCCGGCGCGGATCTGGCGCCACGCACGCGAGCTGACTGCCGCCGGACGCGTAGTGAGCAGTGTCGGTCACAACCCTTTGGGCGGGCTCATGGTGATCTTCATGCTGCTGCTGGTTGTGTTACAGGTTGGTACCGGGCTGTTCGCAACTGACGACATAACCTGGAGTGGCCCGTACAATCCCTCGGTCAGCAGCGCCACAGCCAAGCTGCTGACGAGCATCCATCACATTAACTTCAATGTCATCTGGTTCGCGATCGCGTTGCACATCGCGGCCATTTTGTTTTACGCCCTGGTGAAACAGGACAACCTCGTGCCGGCGATGCTGACGGGTTGGAAGCCGGCGGAAGGCGTCCCGGCGGATCAGGCCATCGACAGCTCAGAGCTGTGGAAAGCCGCCGTGGTGATCGCCGTTGCTGCCGGCTTCGTCTACTGGGTGCTCAGTTGCGCTCCGCCGCCTGCCGACCCGATGTTCTGAAATTCATTTTTCCCGGTACTCATCGTGACAGGCCTTGCAGGCGTTGCCGACCTTGCCGGCCGCATCCAGGATCCCTGACTTGTCACCCTTCCTGGCCGCCGCTTCCAGGACCACCGCCGCCTCGTGCAGGTCATTCGCCTTCTGCGCGAAGTCTTGCTGATCGGTCCAGATTTTGTCCTTGGCCTTGGTTCTGGTCTGGAACTTGCGGGTATCGAGCTTGAACACCTCGGTAATCATGGACGAGGTCATTTGCACCCGGGCGGCTTCCTTCTGCACCAGTGCCGCATCGACCGGGGCGGCGCCTTTCAACATGGCACCCACGGGTCCGAAGGCGAACCCCTGCACATTGAACAGTCCCTGGCGGATTTCGACGGCTTTCTCAGCCTGCTTCTCAGGTGAGGGCGGCGCGTTCTGGGCCACTGCAACGGACAGGGTCGCCATGAGCGTTGCCGATGCGGGCGCCAGAACATTAATCAGTTTTAACATTGCAAGACCTCGAAAATAGGTGACAGCGCGCCAGATCATAGCGGCGGCAGGTGAAATTTCTTTGCAAAGATCCCCAGGTGCAGGCATCGCCCGGGTTTTCGGAACTGAACTGCATCTGGGCAGGACTAATCCGGAGCATTCCCCTCGCGTAACATCCCCGTCACACTCGACATTTGTTTCGAAAAGGACTGGCGCTCAATGAATCAAAATGCCGCTCCGTCCGTGGGCGGACAGCTCGCCGCGCGCGAAATGGTTGCTGAAACCTCGGCCTGGCTAGCGCCCTTGCGCGAAGAGGTGGCCCGGGTGATTGTCGGCCAGAAGCACCTGGTGGACCGGCTGCTGATTGCCATGCTTACAAATGGTCACATTCTGCTGGACGGTGTGCCGGGCCTGGCGAAGACCCTGACTCTGAAGACCCTGGCCAGTTGCATTGCCGTCCGCTTCAAGCGCCTGCAGTTCACGCCCGACATGCTGCCCGCCGACATTGTCGGCACCATGATCTACAGCCCGCAGGATGGGGCCTTCCGCACCAAACAAGGGCCCATTTTCAGCAACCTCATCCTGGCCGACGAAATCAATCGCGCCCCGGCCAAAGTGCAAAGTGCCCTGCTCGAGGCGATGCAGGAGCGCCAGGTCACCATTGGCGATGAAACCTATCCGTTGCCGACGCCTTTCCTGGTGCTCGCGACCCAGAACCCGCTGGAACAGGAGGGCACCTACCCCTTGCCGGAAGCTCAGATCGACCGTTTCATGATGAAGGTCATGGTCGACTATCCGACGCGAGCGCAGGAGCGGGCGATTCTCGATGCCATGGCCACCACCGAGCCTATGGCCGTACCGCGCATCGTAGTGAGCTCCCAACAGGTGATCGACGCACGGCATGTTGTAAACATGTTGTTCGTGGACGAAAAGGTGCGCGACTACATCGTTGATATCGTGCATGCGACCCGGCCGCCGATTGCCCCGGCGTTGAACTTGAACGGCTACGTGCAAACCGGCGCTTCGCCGCGCGCGACGATCGCATTGACGCTGGCGGCGCGGGGCATGGCGTTTCTCAACGGGCGCCACTTCGTAACACCTCAGGACGTCAAATCAGTCGCAATGGACGTGTTGCGACATCGGGTATCCGTAACCTACGAAGCCGAGGCCGAAAGCGTCACGTCGGAAAACATTGTTGAGAAGATTCTGAACACCCTGCCGGTCCCCTGAGGCCTCGATGGCTGACGAAAAGCAGTCGACCCGGTCGCGACGCAGCGGCATGCGCGAGTTGGAAATCCGTACCCGGCGAATGGTGGACGACACCATGGCGGGCGCCTACCACTCGGTCTTCAAGGGTCGCGGCATGGACTTCGACGAAGTGCGCGAATATACCCCCGGGGATGAAGTCCGCACCATCGACTGGAATGTCACCGCGCGGGCCGGTCGGACCTTTGTCAAGAAATTCACCGAGGAACGGGAGCTCACGATATTCCTCGTGGTTGACATCAGTGCATCGGGGAATTTCGGCTCGGGCGCCCTCGCCAAACGCGATCTTGCCGCGGAGGTCGCCAGCGTGTTGGCGTTCTCTGCCATTCGCAACAGCGACAAAGTTGGTTTGGTTCTGTACACCGACCGTATCGAGCGGTATCTGCCGCCGAAGAAGGGACGAAGGCACGTGTTGCGTGTCGTGCGCGACATTCTGTACCACGAGCCCCAAGGTACCGCTACAGATACCGTCAACGCGCTCGACATTGTGAACAAGCTCCTGCACCGGCGCGCCGTTGTATTTCTGATCTCGGACTTCGAGACAACCGGTGACCCGGATGCGACCCGCGCACAGCTACGACGCGCAGTGCGTCAGACGAATCGGCGGCACGACCTGATAGCAGTGCACATTGAAGACCCGCGCGAGAGGGAGATTCCCAACGTAGGAATCATCGCTTTGGAGGACGCAGAGACGGGCGAGATTATCGAGCTCGACACCGCCAGCAGTAGCGTCCGCAGCCGTTTCAACTCAATTGCGCTGGAACGCGCGGCACGCTTGCGAAGCGATCTCAGGGCCGAAGGGGTCGACACGGTCCAATTGCTGACGGACAAGCCCTATATTCCGCCGCTGCAGCGCTTCTTCAAGGCACGCGGACGGCCGCGACTATGAAAGCGGCAATGATCGGTGTTACCGAGGACATCCGCGACATTCGGGGACCCAAAGTAGAGCCGGAAACCTGGATCGTGACCGGCATCGTTGCCGCGGCAATCGTCATCGCGGTGTGCGCTTACTTCGTCAAGCGGCAGCGCCGCGGCGGCACCGGCATCCGCCAATCAACCCTGTTGGAAAGCACCCTCGAACGCCTGGAGGAAACCAAGCCCCTGATGCAACCTGCGACAGCACGCGAGTTTGGAAGTGCGGCTTCCGAGGTAATTCGCACCTACATTGAGAAGCGTTTCAGTGTTGTAGCAACACAGCGGACCACCGAGGAATTCCTGCAAGCACTGCTGCAAGGCTCCAACGAAACACTCGCGCGCCACCGGCCGCTGCTTGCCGAATTTCTGCAGAAATGCGACTTCGTCAAATTCGCGGGCGCATCGCTGGAAGCGTCGGATATGGAGTCGCTGTTCCAAAGCGCGCGCGCCTTCGTGCTGGAGACGAGCGAGACGTGATCCGGTTTCTGCAGCCCGAGTGGTTTTGGGCATTCGCCCTGCTCCCCCTGATCATCCTGTGGAGAGGCCGCCGGGGACCGGTTGCTGCCGTCGAATATTCCGATATCAGTCTTGCGCGGGCTGTCTCGCGCCGCACGCGAAGTCGTATCGGCGGCATTGTCTGGTTACTTCCCGTCCTGGCGGCATCGCTGATGATCGTCGGGTTGGCGCGACCACAGCGCACCGACAGTCGCACCGAAGTTACGGCGAACGGCATTGACATCGTTCTGGGGCTGGATGTATCCGGGTCCATGGAGGCGCTCGATTTTTCCGTCAACAACTATCGTGTCAACCGCATCGCGGTGGTGAAGTCGGTTGTCGCCAGGTTCATTGACGAACGCCCCAACGATCGCATTGGCCTCGTCGCCTTTGCGGGATCTCCTTATATAGTGAGTCCGCTCACCCTGGACCATGACTGGCTGCTGCAGAATCTCGAGCGTATCAATGTGGGCACCGGCGATGACGGGACGGCTATTGGCTCAGCCATTGCCGCGGCCGTCAATCACCTTCGAACCACCAAGGCCAAATCCAAGGTAGTGATCCTATTGACAGACGGGGTCAACAACAGCGGGAAGATCTCCCCCCTTTCCGCTGCGGAGGCGGCCCGCGCTCTGGGCGTAAAGGTGTACACAATTGGAGTCGGTGTACGCGGGAAAGCCCCCCTTCCGGTCAGGGACGAAGCGGGAAGGATTCACATGATGATGATGAATGTGGACGTCGACGAAAGGACGCTGCAGGCGGTCGCGAAAGAGACGGGTGGGCTCTTCTATCGTGCGACCGATACGGATTCGTTGCAGAAGATCTATGACCAGATCAACCGGTATGAGACATCGGCGCAGTCAGTGCAGAAGTTTGAGCATGTGGAAGAGCTTTACAAGTGGCCTCTGTACCCATCACTGGGCCTGCTGGGGCTCGGAGTGATCTTGCAGCACACGAGGTTTCGCAGGCTACCGTGAGGTTCAGCGATCCAAACTGGTTGTGGGCGGGACTGCTGGCGTGCGTGGCGCTCGTTCTGCTGTGGCGTCGATTTGATGTTCGGCAGAAGGCCGCGCTCGCGAGCTTCATTGCTCCGCACCTGCATGGAAAATTGACGGGGTCCGTATCCGGATTCCGGCGAGGCATGCAGCGCGGTCTGCTCCTGTTGGCCGTAGTCGGTCTTTTCGGGGCCCTCGCCGGCCCCGAGTTGGGCTTTCACTGGGAAAAGATCAGGCGTCGCGGTAACGAAGTCGTGTTCGCGATCGACACGTCGCGCAGCATGTTGACACCGGATGTCAAACCCAACCGGTTGACGCGCGCCAAGCTGGCGATCGATGACATGGCGCGACAACTCGACGGCGATGGGATCGGAATCGTGGCGTTCGCGGGCAACGCTTTTCTCGTCTGCCCACTGACACTCGACTACGCGGCGTTCCAACAGTCGCTCGATGCCGTCGACGTCAACACCATTCCCCTCGGCGGCACCAATATTTCCAGCGCGATCGCGGCTGCCCGCGACGCCCTGCGGCGTCGCCCTGGCAGCGATAAGATCCTGATCCTGGTCACGGACGGCGAGAACCTGCAGGGCGATGTGTTGTCGGTGGCTCAGGAAGCAGCGAAACAGGAAGGACTGAAGATCTACACTGTAGGCATTGGCACGGCCGAAGGCGAGCTCATTCCCCTGCCAGGGGATCTCGGCGGCGGTTACGTCAGGGACGAGGCGGGTGAGTGGGTGAAATCCCACCTCGACGAAAGCGGACTGAAAGCCATCGCCGCCGCAACCGGCGGAACATACGTACACGTCGCCGGGCAGGGCGAAGACTTCGAGGCGTTCTTGCGTACTGTATTCGGCACGGTGTCAAAACACGATCTCGTGTATCGCCAGCAGAAGATCTACACGCAGCGGTATCAATGGCCGTTGGCGGCCTCTTTGATATTCCTGTTGGCGAGCTTGATGGTGGGCACTCGCCGCACCGGCCGCCCCCGAGTGGCTGCTGCGACCTCCACGGTCGCCGCGTTGACCCTGATCATGGCGCTGGGCGCCCCTTCCCGCTCAGACAGCGCGGACCAGACCAACACGGTCGCTGGAGCGCGATCCACCTCCACCGCTCGGCCCGCCGCGCTGTCGCCCGCCACCGCCGCCACACCGTCGCCCGCGGCCGCGGCCGCATCACGACTCGCACCGCGGGCCGTGCCGGGTTCACCCCTCGCGGCATACAACGCCGGTACCTCGGCCTATCGAGCCGGGCAATTCGCGCAAGCGACACAGGCTTTCCAAACGTCCATCAACGCCTTCCCGGCAAGCGACGCGCGGCGCCTCGCGGATCAGCAGGACGCGTACTACAACCTCGGCAATGCCCTGTACCGCGCGGGCCAGCAGGACGAGAAGTCCGCTCCGCAAAACGCGATTGCGAAGTGGACCGATGCAGTGAAGGCATACGAGACCGCCTTACAACTTCGCCCGGACGATGCCGACAGCAAGTTCAACCGGGACTTTGTGAAGCGCAAAATCGATGCGCTTCAGCCACCCAGTGGCGGCAGTGGTGGTGGCGGCAGTGGTGGTGGCGGCAGTGGTGGTGGCGGCAGTGGCGGCGGCGGTGGGTCGGATGGCGGCTCCGGCAAAGGCGGCGGCAGCAACAGTGGCAACCAGGGCGGAGGGGGCGGCCAGGGCCAACCACCACCGGCAGGCCAAAACTCTCCGCAAAACCAACCTCCAGGGCAGCCGCCACAACAGCAGGCGCAAGGCCAACCGCCCCAGCAACCGCCTTCGCAGCCAAACCAGGGCCAATCGCCTGGCCAACAAGCGGCGCAAGGCCAGCCGCCCCCATCGCAACCGCAGAGCCAAGGGCCACCGCCCTCGCAAGGCCAGCAGCCACCCCAAAACCAACGCCTGGCGCAGGGCCAACCCCCGCCCTCGGCACCCCCGCCGCAAGGCCAACCGCCGCCGCAAGGCCAACCGCCGCCGCAAGGCCAACCGCCGCCGCAGGGCCAGCCACCGCAGCAACAGCCAGTCGCGCCCGGCCAGCCCCAGGGTCAGTCGCCGCAGGAGCCCCCTCCCCCCCAAGGCGCAGGCGCCAACAGCCCGTCGGACGATAGTACCGGCGCGCCAGGCCAAATGAGCGTCGAAGAGGCAAACGCCCTCCTGAACTCCGCCAAGTCAGACGAGCACCACTCGCTGCTCGTGCCCTCAGGCCCGCGACAAGCCGATCTCTCGCCGGACAAGCCGTTCAAGAACTGGTGATGCGAACCCGGCTCACTCATTGGAGCAAGCTGCTCGTTCTTTTACTGGGCCTGCTGGCTCCCATCGCCCCAGTACACGCAGCGGACTTGTCCCTGGCCTACGAGAGCATCGAGCCCTCCAGCATCCGGATCGGCGATACAGCCATCATCCGCGTAACGAGTCTGGATGGTTACCTGGACAACGTGCCGCTACCCAGTGTCACCGGCCTGAAATTCGAGTTTGTCGCACACCAACAGGGATTCGAGTTCGTGGCTGGCAAACCCATCCCCTCGTCCTACGTCTACATCCGGGTGACGCCGGAGTTTGTGGGCGTGTTCACAATTCCCGGTCTCACGCCAAAATCGCGCACGCTCGGGCTCGAAGTCGTCGCCGCCGACAACCCCAACCCATCAGCATGGCGCACCTACAAACAAAACCCGCCGCCCCCAGCGCCGAAAGCAACGGCCTCGCTGCCGAAAGGCGCTGAGCTGAAGGCCGGCGGCGCCGCTTTCGTCAGATTGGTAGTTCCATCCCGCTCCATCTATGTCGGAGAAAGCGTACCAGTCGACATTGAAGTGGGTTTGCGTCCGGGAATCGTGACATCTCTGAACGGCCTGCCAACACTCACCGGCGGCGACTTCACGCTCAACAATCTTTCCAGGCAACCAGAACGCCGCGACGAGGTCATCGGCGGCAATCCATTCACGCTGATGACCTGGCACAGTGTGCTGGCAGCCGTAAAACCAGGCGACTTTTCCCTGTCCGTCGCAGCCCCGCTCAGTGTCAAAATAAACACGTTATCGCGGGAAGACATATCCATTGCGGCGCAGATGGGAGCCCCGTTCCTGCAGGGTCTGTACAACGGCATCAAGCCCAAGGACCTCACCATCGCGAGTCCGCCATCTGACGTGAGAGTATTGTCATTGCCGACGGAAGGACGCCCCAAGGATTTCACGGGCGCCGTCGGTGGGTTCCAGGTAGCCAGCGAGATATCGCCGGCGCATCCCGCGGCGGGTGATCCATTGACTCTGCGGCTCCGGGTCAGCGGCGCGGGCAATTTCGATCGCGTCGATTCACCGATGTTGAGCGAGCTCGAGCATTGGAAGACCTACCCTCCCAGATCGTCCTTCAAAAAGGATGATGCTGTCGGATACAAGGGCGAGAAGGTGTTTGAGCAGCCGCTGATTACAGCTCAAACGGGCGACCAGACGATTCCCGGCCTCGACTTCAGCTACTTCAATCCCAACACAAAGCGGTATGAGCGCGCACAGACACAGCCAATCAAGATCACCATTGGCACATCACTAGCGGACCGGTCCGGCGGCTCAGTCGACGCTGCGGCACTCACCCGTGGACTGCGCCCCGACCACCCGAGATCAAACAGCTTGGTTGGCGACCTCGAGCCACTCTACTTCCAGCGCACATTCCTCGCTGTCCCCACCGCCCTCGCATTGATTCTGGCCGGAATTCTGTTACTCGTGCGCCCGAGTCAAGCTCGCGTCAATTCGAAGGTCACGGCGCGCGCACTCGCCAAACTGGATGCCGCTGCACGAAGTGGCAACCCTGCTGCTTTTTTCGAGGCCGCACGGAACACATTGGTTCAGACATTCGCGGCCCGATGGAACTTACCGCCGGATCGGGTCACTGCCGAAGAAATTCGCGCGCAACTCGGCCCTGGCGCTGAGGATTTGGAACGGCTATGGGCGCTTGCAGACGAGGCAAAGTATTCGCGGTATGAGCCCGGCAGCACGGATTTCCAGCATTGGGTGACACTGGTCCACGGGCAGGTCAAAGAATCGTGATGCGCGCATCGATGACAACAGTGCTGGTGTTCGCCGCAGCGATTTGGGGCAATTGCGCGCTTGCGCAACAACAGCCGCATCACCATTCAAAGCCGAAAACACGGACACATCAGGCCCAAACACCGCAGCAGGCCCAGGCACCACAACCGGCGTCGTTAGCTGCGCCTGCACAGCCGCCACCCATACCGCAACCCACCTCGCTAACTGCGCCCGCACAGGTAGCACCAACGCAGTCCGCATCGGCACCCCCATCTCCAGCGCCCTCGGCGTCGCTACAGCCAGCGCCAACACTCGCCGCGTCGCCTAACCAGGCACATGCAGTGCATCCCTACTCGGCCGACACGCTCTACAACCTGGGCAACTCCTACGCCCGTGCCGGCAAACCAGGCCTCGCCATCCTCAACTACAAGCGCGCCGCGCTACTGGCGCCCAACGACCCCGACATCAACGCAAATCTAGATTACGTCCGTGCCACCGCGAACGTCACAAGCGAACCCCAAACTCGCTTCACACGCGTAGCTCAACTGGTGAACCCCACACAAGCAGCGTGGTTAGGTGTTCTCGGTATCGCTCTGCTCGGCGCGGCTCTGCTCACCAGCAAGGTCACAAGTCGCTACCGAGGCCTCCGAGCCACCGGTATCCTGGTCGGCATCGGCCTGGCTTCTCTCACGGCATGCAACGCGGCATTGCTCTGGCCTCGAATGCGCGAGGCCGTCATCCTGATCAACCAAACACCTGCACGCGTATCCCCAGTCCCGATGGGCGACACGGCATTCCAACTCAGCGAAGCAGAGACGGTCACCATCGCGGCCGAGCACGAAGACTTCATGCTGATCCGCACCCGCACCGGCCGCACAGGCTGGGTCGCCCGCGCAAATCTCGCCGCGGTGGTCCCCTAGTCCGACGCCTTACATCGCCGTCCAAAAGCGTGCCGTCTACGTACGCTTAATCGAACGCCTGGAATTTGGGCGAAGCTTGACGTCGAAAATCGCATAACAAGGCAACACTCACGGCTGACCAGCACAGGGAGCTGGAAAGCCACCTGAACGTTGGTCAAACTTTGGAGTTTCTCCACGCAAAAGCGCGCCTTTCGCTGCGCGGCAAACCGGTCAGGTGAGCTCTGAATGAACAAGGCGACGAATCTGGCGTTTGCGTGTTGCTCTTGCAATCTCTACAAGGGGCCCAACATCGCGGCGTTGGATCCGGAGACCGGCGCCAGCACGCCCTACGGCCGGCGCGAACTGTCCTCGCGCACCAAACTCACCGCTTGCGCCCCGCCACCTTCTTGACAGCCACCTGCTCCACCTTGCGCGCCGGCGACTCCAGATCCCCGTGCAGCGACATCAGCGACTCCATCAAACTGTCATCCGCGCTCGAGCAGATACCCAACACCTTCGCCTCGTCGCACCCTTCGGCAACATAGGCGTGCCCCATGTTGCTATCCACATAGATGGATTCACCTGACTTCAGCACTACCGGATCATAAAACTCCGTGTGGACCGTGATGCTGCCTTCCAGCACATAGATGTATTCCTCGCCAGGATGGCGCACGAGGTCGCCAAACTCATCCAGGCTTTTCGCCCTGATGCGCGTCAGAATCGGAATCATCCGCTTCCGGCGCAACTCCGGACACATATAGTAGTAGTCGTAATTGCGAGTGTTGACGCGCACTGCATCCGCAACAACCCCGATGCTCCTGCGCGCGGTCACCGCAGGACCGGCATCGGGGCCGGCCACCGGGTCCGCGAACAACTCCGATAGCGAAATATTTAGGCGGTGGCTGACCTGCATCAGCTTGTCGTAAGTGAGCGTCAGCCGGTCGTGCTCGACTTTGGACAGCGTCGACAAAGGGATGTCGGTCCGCTCACTCATCTCTTTCAGGGTCCAGCCATTGCGAGCGCGCAACCCCCGCAAAAGGCTGCCGAGCGTGGGATGGCGGGTTTTCATATCCATGTGCGGATTAAGGATACAGGCCGCCCGGGTGGGGTCAACGCCAGGCGCAACCACTCAATTCGGTTGAATTTTTTCTGATTAGAAAATTTGTTTGCATTTTTTCTATTCAGGACTGTACTCTCCTGTGCAAGACAATAATAGTGGGGTGGAGAATGTCCCAAGGTTTCTCCGTGAGCCGGCGCCGTTGCCTGCAAGGCCTGGGCGCCGCTGCGTCAATCCTGAGCCTGCCCGCCTTCGCCGCGGCAGCAGCCAAAGCAGACGCCGAGCACAAATACTCGAAGAAGGTCGTTGACCTCGTCGAGCGTTCACTTGTGATCGACATGCTGGGGCCGCTCAAGCTCGACTTCCGGCCGGAGGCCTACGCCGAACCGTTGAGCGAGCAGGAAGCCGCCATGTTCCGCACGTGCGGGATTACTGCATTCCACAACTCGATCGGAGTCGGTGGGCCGAGCGCCTACGACGATGCACTGCAGTTTATTGCCGCATGGAGTGGCTTCGCCGGCCGCAACAGCGAAGTGTTTTCGCTGGTGGGTACCGCCGCGGATCTCGATCGCGCCAAGGCGAAACACAAAATCGCCGTGATCATGGGACTACAGAATGCCGAACAGTTCCGCGAGCCCAAGGACGTCAAGGATTTCTACCAACTGGGGCTACGCTGCGCGCAGTTGACCTACAACTCGCAGAATCTCATCGGCAGCGGCTCCACGGATCGCATTGACGGCGGTGTCAGCGACTACGGTGTCGACATCATCAAAGCGATGAACGAAGTCGGGATGCTCATTGACGTTTCGCACAGCGGTGATCGCACGACTCTCGACGCCATCGAGCTGTCGCCCCGTCCCATCGCTTTCACACATTCGAACTGCCGCGCCCTCAACAACCATCCGCGCCTGAAGACCGACGAAGCTATCCAAAAGCTGGCGCGCAAAGGCGGCGTCATGGGTATCACCGGCGTCCGCAACTTCGTAAGGGATCGCGAACCGACAACGGTCGAAGATGTGGTCGACCACATCGATCACGTCGTCAAGCTCGTAGGCATCGACCACGTGGGCATCGGTACCGACTCCGATCTGCTTGGCTACGACAAGATGCAGCCCGATCAGTACGCGAAGCTCAAGGCAGCCTACAAGGCAAGCTATGCCTTCCGCGACAAGATCGACACCGACGGCTTCAATCATCCGAAAAAGATCTACGACCTGACCGACGCGCTCATCAGGCGCGGTTACAGCGACAACAACATCCAGGCGGTGCTCGGCGGAAACTTCCGCCGGCTGTTGGGGGAGTCCTGGACACCGCAACCACAGGCGGAGAAGAAATCATGAGCACCACGATGCGACCGTGGGCCACGCGAGTTTCCACGTACGTGGCTCTGATCCTCTCGGCTTCTGCCCTCGCACAGGAAGGCGGCGAAGAACGCGCCGGCCCAGTCCGGCTCGAGGAAGTCGTTGTTACGGCGACCAAGCGCTCCGAAAACCTTCAAGATGTGGCGGTCGCGGTGACGGCTCTCACCTCGCAGGACATCGACGCGCGCGGGTTCACGAACTACAGCGATTTCGTGAACAGCGTACCCAACATGTACATGGAGGATCTGGGGCCCGGCAAGACCCAGCTCTACATTCGCGGCCTGGTAGCGCAAGGCGGCTCTGGATTCCCGGTGGCCACCTACTTTGGCGAAGCGGTAACCAGCCTGCTCACCAACAACGGCGGGTTCGCAAACCTGCGGCTCGTCGATATCGATCGAATCGAAATCCTGCGCGGACCGCAAGGGACACTGTTCGGCGCCAACTCCCTGGCCGGCGTGCTGCGCGTAGTACCCAATGCTCCAAACCTGAACAACTTCCAGGTCGATGCCGCCGCGAGCGGTTGGTCGACGGCTGAGTCAGGCGGCGGCAGCGAGCACTTCGAAGGCGTCATCAATCTGCCGATCGTCAGCGGCAAGCTCGGTGCCCGGCTGGTCGCATACCAGGATCACCTTGCGGGCTACATCGACAATGTAGTGCCCGCCGCGCCCGCTAACGACTATAGCAGCGCATTCGGAGCCCCTCCCGGCCTGTTGGTGATACCCGGACACGATGCTTTTACCCGCAAGGACATCAACTCCCAGGATATCTGGGGCGTGCGCGGCGCCGTCACCTGGAAGCCGACGGATGCTTTGCACATTGATGCCAGTTACGCTGCCCAGGAAGTCCGGCAGAACTCACAGTCAGGCACGCAGCCCCGCTTTGGCGACTATGTCGTCCAACGATCGCTGGATCTGTACTCCCGCGGCGAAGATATGGAGCAGGAGCGTATTGGCCAGCTCGTCGTCGGTTATGACTGGGAGAAGGTCTCAATCACTTCGGCTACCGGTTACACGCGCCTGTCGCGGTTCGAGAACCAGGATATCGGCTTCCTGGCCGCCGCCGCCGGCCTCGGCAACCAGCTCTGGCCTCTGCTCGATCGCAGCAAAGGCGAGTCCTTCACGGAGGAAGTACGCATACAGTCACGCGGCACCGGCCCGCTGCAATGGCTCGCCGGCTACTTCTATACCAATAGCAACTTCGATCTGGGTCAGTACGTCCCGGACTATTCCTGCCCCGCATGTCTGCCCGAAGTGCTGTTCCAGCAGCCCTTCGCCATCCGCACCATCGGCAACACCATCGGCGAGAAGCAGAAACAGCAGTCGATCTTCGCCCAGGTCAGCTATGACCTCACCTCACAGTTCACTGTGGGTGCCGGCGGCCGCTATCTGCGCGACTATCTCGAATCCTTCAGTCCCGCGGCCGAGGGCCTGCTGGTCGGCGGTTCGCAGCCTGCTTCGCCGCCGGTCGGCGGCCGAAGCTCCATCTTCAATCCCTCCGGCTATGTGCGCTTCAAGCCCAACGAACAGATGACCTACTATTTTCAGGCAGCTCGTGGATTCCGCAGCGGTGCGGCCAACCAGGCGCTGGCGTACGATCCCAACGGGCCGTGCGGCGCGACCGCCGCAGCCGACGGTGTAGGGCCTCTGACGGATCCGGATACTTTGTGGACCTACGAGCTCGGACTGAAATCAACGTGGCTGGACAAACGGATCGCGGCCAACCTGGCCGTCTTCCATCAGAGCTGGAAAGGAGTGCAGCTCAATGCAACCCAACCTTGCGGCTTCAACGGCGCGGTCAACGGCGGCGATGCCAAAGGCAACGGTGCTGAGCTCGAGATGACTGCGCAGCTCACCAAGGCTGTGAGTGCCAACCTGACCGCATCGTATGTCTACAACGAATTCGACAGTGTCAGACCCAATGTCGGCTACGTGGATGGCGAGCGCGTACCAGGTGCCCCGGAGGAGAATGCGAGCGCCGGACTTCAATATAATTTCGCGCTGAATCCAGCATGGAGCGGCTACGCCCGCGCCGATTATTCGTATGTGGGCAATGTGCACTATGTGTTCGGGTTGGGCACAGCCTCGACCTCGTACGTGCAAGGTGGTTTCGGACAGGCAAATCTCCGTCTCCAGCTCCAGCATCAGCAATTGGGGTTTGAGCTCTTTGCTCGAAATCTAACGAACAAGCGCGCCGCGGAGGCGACTGGCGATCCGACGCAGGGCGGCTTCACATACATGATTCGGCCGCGTGAGGTGGGAGTCGAGGTGCGCTACTCGTTTGACAAGCCGATGTAGCATGCTCGAATTGCCCTTTCCTTATCTCGTGTTCCTCGGGGACACGCAGGAGCCTCTGTTTGCCAAGACAGCGTTCGGATTGCGCGACTGGGCGCCCGAACGCTGCATCGGCGAGTGGTCGTGTGGCCATACCGCAGTGACCACCGGGTTGCCGCGAGTCTCGCCGCGTGAGGCACGAGACCGTGGTGCACGCAGCCTCGTCATCGGCGTGGCCAACTATGGGGGCATCATCCAGGAGAATTGGATTCCAACCCTGCTCGAAGCGCTGGAAGCAGGCCTCGATGTCATTGGCGGAATGCATGCCAGGCTCCAGGATATCGAGCCGCTGAAAACAGCGGCGGCTCGCCTCGGACGGCGACTGATCGACGTTCGCGTACCTCCAGCCAACATTCCGGTTGCGAGCGGCCGCAAGCGCACAGGAAAGCGCCTCCTGACCGTCGGTACGGACTGCGCGCTGGGCAAAAAATACAGTGCACTGGCCATCACCCGCGCTTTCAAGGACCGCGGCGTGGAAGCCGACTTTCGCGCCACGGGACAGACCGGAATCCTCATCTGCGGTCGCGGAATTCCCATGGACGCCGTGGTGTCGGACTTCGAAGCGGGAGCCGCGGAAATGCTCACTCCCGACAGCCCGCCGCAGCATTGGGATGTCATTGAAGGACAGGGATCGTTGTTTCATCCCTCCTATGCCGCCGTCTCTCTGGGCCTTCTGCATGGCAGTCAGCCGGATGTGATCGTGGTGTGTCACCAGGCTGGCCGCACCCGCATCCTGGGAAAATCCGACTATCTCCTACCTTCCCTGGAAGACACGATTGATCTCAATCTGCGGCTCGGAAGGCGCACCAATCCAGGCATCCGCTGTGCCGGCGTGTCATTGAATACCTCCCAGCTCGACGACGCAGCGGCGCGCGATCTGTTGGCCATGCAATCCCAGCGGTTGGGAATGCCGGTCGCCGACCCCATCCGCGGTGGTGCGGAATTTGAACAGTTGGTAAACGCCTGCCTCGCTTGAGGGTCCTGCGCATGTTGCGAAAACTGTTGCTCGGTTGCGTGGCACTCGGTGCCTCTCTCGCTCACGCACAAACACCCCTGACCGCCGAAGATGCGAATGCCTGGCTCGATGGCTACATGCCATACGCCCTGCACACCGGCGACATCGCGGGTGCTGTAGTTGCCATTGTGAAAGACGGAAACGTGCTGACAGAGCGCGGCTATGGCTACAGCGATGTGGAGAAGCAGACTCCGGTCGATCCCAAGAAGACCCTGTTCCGTCCCGGATCGGTTTCCAAGCTGTTCACCTGGACGGCCGTCATGCAGCTCGTCGAGCAGGGCAAGATCGATCTCGACGCCGACATCAATCAGTACCTCGACTTCAAGATCCCGGCACGCGACGGCCAGCCCGTCACTATGCGCAACCTCATGCAGCACACGGCCGGATTCGAAGAGCAAGCCAAGGGCATCCTGACGGACGATCCCAAATCCGCCGGATTCGAGGCACTGCTGAAGGCCTGGATACCCACCAGGGTGTTTGCGCCCGGCACCACTCCCTCGTACTCCAACTACGGTGCGTCGTTGGCCGGCTACATAGTGCAACGGCTGTCGGGTGAGTCGTTCGACTCCTACATCGAGAAACACATTTTCGCACCGCTCGATATGCCGCTCTCGAGCTTTCGCCAACCCTTACCCGCCAATCTCCAACCGTTCATGTCAAAGGGTTATCCGCGCGCCTCGCAGGATGCGAAGCCGTACGAAATTGTCGGCCCCGCGCCCGCCGGGTCGCTCGCGGCCCCCGCCGAGGACATGGCTCATTTCATGATTGCCCACCTGCAGGACGGCGAATACCAGGGGCGCAGAATTCTGAGCGCCGCCACCGCGCGGCAGATGCACAACAGTCCATTGACCCTGCTGCCGCCTCTCAATCGGATGGAGCTCGGCTTCTTCGAGACCAACATCAACGGCCACGAGGTCATCGGCCACCTCGGGGATACCGAGTATTTCCACACGTCCCTGCATCTATTTCTGCACGACGGAGTGGGCTTTTACGTGTCGTTCAACAGCCTGGGCAAGGACGGCGCGGCCGGCAGCCTGCGCGGCGCATTGTTCACTGACTTTGCCGATCGCTATTTCCCGGGCAAGGTGCCCGATACCCGGGTCGACGCCAAAACAGCCGCGGCGCATGCGGCGCTCCTGGCCGGAAACTGGGTGAATTCGCGCAGCTCCCAATCGAGCTTCCTGGCCGCCCTCGACCTCTTCGGCCAAACACAGCTCAGTGTCAACGCCAAAGGGGAGTTGGTGACGCCGCCGTTTCCAGGTTTGAACGGCGAACCCCGCCATTGGATCGAGTACGAGCCGTTTGTCTGGCTCGATCGTGATTCGCACGAGCGGCTGGCCGCCAAAGTCGTGGACGGCAATGCCGTGCGCTTCAGTATCGACGAGCTATCGCCCTTCATAGTCTTCGACCGCGCGCCTTGGTATCAAAACGCCGCCTGGCTGCGCCCGGCGTTCATCTTCAGCGCGACTGCACTGTTGCTCACCGCTATCTTCTGGCCTATAACGGCAATTGTGCGCAAGAAGTATGGTGCAGCCCTGACGTTGGACGCTCCGTCAACCCGCGCGTACCGCCAAAGCAAGATCGCCGCGGTTGCCATCACCGTGGCCATCGCGGCATGGATGACTACGGTCGGATTGATGCTCGCTGACTACAACAAGCTCACATCGAACTTCGATCCGGTCGTGTACCTCACGCAGGCGCTGGGCATCCTTGCTTTCATTGGCGGATTTGTTCTCATCCTGCTCAACTTGCGGGCCGTCTGGAGCGGTCAGCGCCGCTGGCCTGCCAAAACCTGGAGTGTCGTGCTGACACTGTCAGGATTCTTCATCCTGTGGGTGGGCTTCGCCTTCAAGCTCATCCGCCTCGGAGCGAATTACTAAAGCATGTCGTCCCGATTCCAACGCTTCCTCCTGCCGGGTTTCGCATTCAAGGCCGTTGTCATTGGCGGCGGTTACGCCACCGGCCGTGAGCTGGCGGAATTTTTCATGCCGAGCGGACCGTGGGGGGGCGTCGCCGCCATGGCGCTCGCCACCGTGATCTGGGGCGCCGTCTGCGTGGCCACATTCCTGTTCGCGCGCCGCTATGGCGCCCTCGACTACCAGACTTTTGTCCGCGCCCTGCTGGGCCCTGCCGCCATTGTTTTTGAAATCGCCTACCTGCTGTTCGTGATCCTGATCCTGGCGGTCTTTGGCGCCGCGGCGGGGGCGGTGGGCCAAGCGACCCTGGGTGCACCCCCCATCGCCGGCACTCTGGCGCTCATGGGATCGATCGCGCTGGTGGTCGCATTCGGTACGTCGTCCGTGGAACAACTATTCAAATACGTCTCATTCCTGTTGTACGGCGTCTACGTGTTGTTCGTGATCCTGTCCTTCACCCACTTCGGAGACAGGATTGCGGCCGGCTTCGCAACGGCAGCGCCGACAGATGGCTGGATAGTGGGTGGTGTGACCTACGCGAGCTACAACATTGTCGGTGCGGTCGTGATATTGCCCGTGTTGCGCCATCTTCAGAGCGACCGGGACGCAGTCATTGCCGGTCTGATTGCCGCACCGCTGGCCATGCTGCCGGCCCTGATGTTCTTCTGCTGCATGATCGCTTACTACCCCGGGATAGCAAACGAGACGCTGCCTTCAGACTTCCTGTTACAGCGACTCAACCTGCCGCTGTTTCATCTGCTGTTCCAACTGATGATTTTTGCGGCTCTTCTGGAGAGCGGCACGGGCTCCGTCCACGCTATCAACGAGCGCATCAGCAACACCCTGCACAAACCGCTGAGCCGCCGGGCACGCTTGACGATTGCGCTGTCGATCCTCGCCGGCTGCATGTTGCTGGCGCAGCGTTTCGGCCTCGTAACTCTGATCGCCAAGGGCTACCGCGCCTTGGCGATCGTTTTCCTCGTCGTCTACGTGCTGCCGCTGTTGACCGTAGGCGTCGCCCGGCTGAGGAGCCGGTTACCTGCTGTCGCGAACCTTGCTCAACAACCGCAGGATTTCCATGTACAGCCACACCAGCGTGACCAGCAGGCCGAACGCTGAGTACCACTCCATGTAACGGGGAGCACCCTGCTGGGCACCCGACTCAATCAAGTCAAAGTCGAGCACCAGATTCAGCGCGGCAATGCCGCAGATCACGAGCGACACGCCGATGCTCAGCGGACTCGACGAGTTCAGGAACGGCACATCAACGTGGAAAAAGCCGAGCACCATGCTGATGAGGTACAGCAAGGCAATCGCACCCGTCGCACCAATGACGATCGTCCTGAACCGCTGCGTCGCTTGAATCAGGCGCATCGAGTACGCGACCAGCAACACAGCAAGCACACCAAACGTCAGTCCGACCGCCTGAATGGCGATACCCGGATACTTCCGTTCCAGAATCGCCGAGATTCCACCTAGCGCCAACCCCTCGAGCCCAGCGTACGGAATCGCGAGATACGGCGCCGTAGTCGGCTTGAAGCTGATAACCAGCGCGGCAATGAGTCCGCCGACAATACCAATCAGAATGGACGGTCCCACCACGGAAGCGTCGCCGGCCGAGAGGTACTGCGACCACGGGTAGAACGCACCCACCATCAGAACGACCAGCAGCAGGAACGACTTGTTGATCGCTCCCTGGAGGGTCATCCGCTCGCCAACGGCCGCCCGCCGCGGCAGACCTGAAAACGTCTTCTCGTTCAGTCCCGGATTACCGGATCGCACGGGAAGGGGCATCGATGTCTCCTGCAAATAAGGGCGGGGCAATTGTAGTCCACCACGGCAGAACGTGTGGCTCCCTGCCCAGGATTCAAGGCCTTAGGGAGCTCTGAAACGTGACCTTGGCTGGCATACATTATGTTCAAACGGCGGCTGGCGGCCCTGCCGCCACGTTCTGCGGCAATGGCCGTACCCTGGTGAGCCGGATAGCCGCCCCCAGAGCCAATACCAGCAGCACGATGGTAAAGACGGCGACGCCCGGCCAGCCAGCCCGGCTCCATGCCACGCCCCCGGCGGACCCGAGCACGCTGGAGCCGACATACATGAAAAACGAATAGAACGAGGCCGCTTGGGCAGGTGCGGCGTGCCCCCGGCGCCCCACCCAGCTCGAAGCCACCGAGTGCGCCCCAAAGTAACCGGCGGTGGCAACGCCGATTCCGGCTACGACCACCATCAGAGGGGATGCGGCGGTCATTCCAACACCCGCCAGAAAAACCAGAATGGGAATCCAAAATACCCGGCGGCGCCCCAACCGGCCGGCCAACTGACCGAACCAGGTAGAGACGAACGAGCCGACGATGTAGAACAGAAAGATGGCACCCACGGCGGACTGGCTCAGCGAGTACGGCGGCGCCAGCAGGCGAAAGCTCACATAGTTGTAGATGGTAATGAACGATCCCATCAGCAGGAATCCTTCCGCATACAACCATGGCAAACCGGCGTCGCGTCGCAGAATGTGAATGCTGGCGAGTACGGACGCGAGGTCATGCCTTCGCGATACAAACGATCGCGATGGCGGCGCGGCCCATCGGAAAACAAACGCGCCGAGCAGGCAGATCACGCCGATGGTGCCCACGGCAGCGCGCCAGCCGAGCCAGTCGGCGATGACACTGGAGCTGATGCGTCCCACCATTCCGCCGATGGCGGCCCCGGCGATGTAAAGCCCCATCGTGCCGCCAATGCTCTTTGCATCGACCTCTTCCGCCAGGTAGGTCATGGCGATGGCGGGTATGCCGGACAAGGCAATGCCCGTGAGGAAACGCGTAAACAGGAGCGCATGCCAGCTCGGCAACACCGCCGACACCAGGGTCAGGATCGCCCCGGCGAACAGTGACACGACCATCATTTCGCGACGGCCAACGCGATCCGAAATTACACTGGCAATGAGCAACATCAGTGCCATTGCCCCGGTCGCCAGCGAGACAACCAGACTGGATTCCGCCGCGCTTACGTGGAACTCGCGCGCAAAAACCGGCAGCAACGATTGCACGCTGTACAGCAGCGCGAAGGTTGCCAGACCTGCAATGACGAGAGCCAGTGCGAACCGGCGGTAAGCCGGAGTGCCCGCGGAAATGCGGGTTGAAGCGGAGTCGGTAGCCATTGTGCTGCCGGGCAGAATGCCCGGATTTCAGCCCGCTGCCAATGACGTTGCTAGAACGCCGCTCCCGAAACCACCATGAACATCGCATGGGCAAACACCCCAACCGCCATCCCGAGCGTCAGCACCACCAGTGTCGCCGCCACGGTATACCGGGCCGCAGCCCCACCTCTGTGCTGAGCCCGCCAATACAGCTCAAACACCGCGAGCGGCAGCAGGTAGGACATAAAACCCACGGCGGTGAGCGCGGGACCCACGAATTTGTCCGGATCGAATCCAACCGGTCCACGGTTGATGAATATCCAGAAAAACAGCCCGACCCGGAAAAACCACACGCCACTGACCGCCAGGAACAGGCGGGTCGCCCACCGGCGGTGGACGGCAAAGTTGCGCGCCAGCGCGAAACGCAGCGCCAGGGCGGCGAAAATCAGTATCAGGATGGCGTCGAGATCGGTGGCCGCATGTTGGAACGAATCACCCACCACGCCGCCACGGATTACTGACAAATACAACGCCGATGTGCTCGCCAACACGGCGAACACCATATAGGAACGTCCAACCCAGCGGTGAAAAGCCGGGAAGTGTGTGCGAATCTGCGGAGTCAACTGCAACAGACCCGCAAACGTTATCAGCGCCGCCATCGCAAGGTGCAAGCCGAGCATCCGGTTACCGAGGTGATCACCGGGAATGAAACCGACCTGTAATACCTTGTTCCAGCGGTTGAAATCCCCCGCCAGTGACGTGCGCCCATAGAACGAGACGATGTGCGCAACGAAGAACAGTTGGCCCAAGAGCACGACTGAGAACCAGAATCGAATCGCCGCGCGCAGCGCCCAACTCGCCCCCGCCGCGGGCTCCAGTCGCAGTTCATCCGCTGTGGTCGCCATACCGCCCCCGAAAAGCACAGGTGTCACACGCATACTGTGACACTCAGTACCCCCTGTCAAGGGGCTGCGGGACGCCAATCCTTCAAGCGCACCTGGGGAAGCACCACTTCCCGGGAAAAGTGGTCTTCCGGCTCGTAAGCGCGCACAACCACTTCGGCGCCCGCGCGCCACTCGTCCGCCGGCAGCATCACTTCCATGTGATCCATGGGATCAGTCGAAAAGCGCAGCGGCACGGGCTCGTAATTCAACTCGCATTCAAAGTGCTCCGGGTCGTGCCCCACCGCCATGGACACACAGAATGGCAACGCGCCGATCTCGCGACAGCCAATTTCAACTCGCGAACCTTTATCGATCGTTCGCGCGGCACACCAGCCAAACCCCGGCACCCGCAGCGCCGGCTCCAATGGCGCAGACGACACGATCGTCCCCCGCAGCAAAGTGGCGAAATACTCCAGCTCCAACCGAAGCGGCTGTTCAGCCTCGCGCGCGTAGACGTTCGCCGGAATATCCACCCAATGTTGGACCGACCCGTCACCCCCGGGTGGCAAATCAAACACATGGCCGATACCGCGATAAGCCACGGTGCCATCGCCACGAACGAGGCGAATCGTGGTGCGGTCTGCATGCAGCAGCGCTCCGGCCGGGACGCCCGAGAAGCGCAACGGCAGGGCGATGCGCACTGAATTTCGTCCCGGCGGACCGATACTTTTGGCGGCCAGGATCTGCCGATCCTGAAATGCGGCCCCTGGCTGGACGGCCACGGATATCGAGCGGCTCACCTGCGGCTTGCCGGACCAAGCGCGCTGCAGCGCAAACGCCGGGCCCCAGGGCAGCGCCGGAATCAACATAAACAACACCAGCCCGGCCGCAAACACGGCCCGCGTCTGCTGGGTGGCTTCGCGCGAGCGGTGCAAATACTGCCAGCACAAAACAGCAACCGTCACCAACAGGAGCTCGGCATGGCTCACGGCCCGCCAGATCCATTTCAATCCCGTCGCGCCGGTCGACGCTGAAACAACAGACCCGACCAGCACCAGGATCAGCAATGCCACCAGGCCCAGAATAATAGCCTCCACCACAGTTCGGGTCATGGCCGCGGCCGCCAGCACCGGCAGGCTGTAGAAGAGCGCTATCTCAAAGTTGCTGACCACCGTGGCGTGCAGGACCGGTCCCGGCGCAAAGCCCTCGGACAGTCCCTGCAGGATATCCATCAACACGATGGGTCCATGCACCAACAACACAACAGTGAGAAGCTTACCGATGAGCAAATCGCGCCGCGCGACCGGCCGGCTCAACCAATCCTGATTGACACTGGGAATCGCCTCCTGCTGAACCGTCAACACAATCAGCAACGTCATGGTGACTGCCAGCGCGAGGGTCAGCAGCGCGGCCACCACGGACTTCGATTCGGACATCGGAAACGGTTCCGAGTGATGAATTACCGCCATTACCACCACCTGAAGCAGCGCCGTCGCCACTGCCAGCGGCCACATCAGCCGCCAGTCTTTCCTGAAGATGTGCCACGCGAGACCGCGACTCATAGCACAGCTCCGGCGCGAGCCGCCCGGGCCAGCGTTTTGAAGACGGTGTTCAGTGGTAGCGTCTGTGTATCGATCTGCCGCACGGGCCCGAGCAGCAGTCGCAGGCGCTCCTCCAGATTGTCTTCACTGAAGTGACTATCCACAAACGTGAGCACATTGCCGAATGCGCGCGCCTGCAGCCACTCCTTGGGCATACGTTCCGGCACCACCGCCGGTCTCTCCAGGGTAACGCGGACCTCCCGCAAGCGGCCGCTCAACTCATCGAGAGGCTCCTCCAGCAACATCTTGCCCGCGTGCAGAAAGCCGATGTGAGTGGCCACACTTTCGATCTCGTCCAATTCCTGCGAAGCAATGAACAGTGTCAGCTCGCCCATCAGGGGCAACAGGCCTTCCATGAGCTCCTCGCGGACCAGCGGATCCAACCCACTGAAAGGCTCATCGAGAATCAACAGCTTCGGCCGGTAAGGCAGCGCACACGTGAGACCGAGAGCGAGCCGCATGCCATGGGATAGCTGGCTGATTCGGCGCTCGGGGGGCAGTTGCATGCGCGAACGGATCGAGCTTTCCAACTCTCGATCCCAGCTCGGGTAGAACGGCCGCAGGTACTCAATGTACTCACTCACGGTCAGCCTACCCGGCAACACCTGACTCTCCGATACGTAGCCAATCTGCGCCAGGATCTGCGGCGACAACTGCTGGGAGTCGACCCCCAATACCGTAGCCGTTCCCCGCGTCGGGCCGATCAGATTCATCAACACCTTGATAGTGGTCGTCTTGCCTGCCCCGTTCGCACCGATCAGCGCATACGCACTGCCCTGCGGCACAGCGAGATTCAGACCGCGCAGAGCTTCGTGGCGGCCGAACTGACGCCACACGTTCTCGGCCCGCAGAAGGGTGTCACTAGTCATTTGCGTTTGACCTCATCGCTGCGCTCCAGCGATTGCCACTGTGCCTCGATCGTCTCGAGCAGATCCTCGAGCTGGACACCCACCCGCTTGGCTTCCACCACCAACTGCTCGACTTCATCCTTCAACAACCGCTTGCGGTCACCGGCCCGGACCTCGGGCTGCTCGGCCACCACCGTGCCGATGCCGGGCCGCGCTTCGAGCCAGCGTTCCTGGATGAGGTATTGGATGACTTTGTGCGCGGTGTTCGGGTGGATCTTCAGGTCCGCCGCCAGCGCCCGCACCGAGGGAAATGCCTGACCCGGCTGGAATTCGCCGCTCACAAACGCCTTGACGGCCGCGAACACGACCTGCTCGAAAATCGACTGGCCGGGGCGAAGGCTGAAGCGCAGGAGTGTCATACCGGTACTGTGACACTCATTGGGCGCGCTTCCAAGGCGCCCTGATCTGACAGCCGCGAATGCCTGTCAGCGGCGGCCGCCGACCTCGTCCAGATGATCCAACAGGTCGGCGGGATCCTCGTAGACCCGATAGCCACCCGCACGCTCCAGCTCATCCAGCCCGTAGCCGCCGGACAGCAGCCCTACACCCAGCGCCTGGCAGCGCCGCGCCGCGAGCATGTCCCAGATGCTGTCGCCCACCACAATGGAGCTGGAGATGGGGACGTTCAATTTCTCCGCCGCCGCCACGAACAGATCGGGGTCCGGTTTCGCGTACTTCACCTCATCGCGGGTAACGACAGCATTCACCTTCGGATCGACGCCGAGCGCCGCCAGGTTCTGAGCAGCCGTCTCCATGCGCCCACTGGTGGCAATCGCCCACGGGATCTGCGCTTCCGTCAGCGCATCCAACAACGCCCGTGCGCCGGGCAACGGCCGGATTTTACCGCGGAACTTCTGATATGCCTCGGCATGCAACCGCTGCAGCCGCTCGACACGGTCTGCGGTGATGTCCATCTGGGTTTCGCGCAACAGTTGGTTCATGAACAGGCCACCGCTCATGCCGATCTTGCGGTGAATGCGCCAGACGGACAGCTCGATTCCCTCGGCCGTCAAGGCTTCCTGCCACGCCAGCACGTGCTCGTAGACGCTATCGACGAGGGTGCCGTCCAGGTCGAACAGAAACGAGGGCCGAAACGTCATGGGAATCTCCCGCCATTGCAAGCGCAGGCAATGGGCTATTCTTGTGTCCGACGCTCTGCGTCGCAATGGCTCAAAAGGATAACCTCCCATGAAAGTGCTCATCGAAGTGGTCGGCTGGCTGGGCGCCGTCCTCATGCTCAGCGCCTACGTACTGCTGACCCTGGGGCGCCTGAAATCGCAGTCACCCGTGTATCACTGGCTGAATATCGTTTCCGGGGCAGGTCTCATCTGCAACAGTGGCTACAACGGCGCTTATCCATCCGTGATGATCAATGTTGTCTGGCTGATCATCGGTCTCTACGGCGTGTATTCACGTCCGGCCTCACAAGGTGTCGTAACGCAATGAAGTCAGCAGCGCTCATTTTTCTTTGTGCCGCGGCGCAGGTCACGGCTGCCGAACCCGTCGACTGGGTGAATACTTACATCGGCACCGGCGGCAGCACTCTCATCGGACCCGACTACGGCGGCACGATGCCCCTGGTGACCACGCCGTTTGGAATGACCAACTGGACACCGCAGACACGGCAGAACCGGATCAGCGTCAGCTCGTACGCGTACGAAGATGACACCATCTCAGGCTTCATCGGGACGCATCAACCGGCTGTCTGGATGGGAGATTACGGCTATGTCACCCTCATGCCGCAGATCGGCGGTTTCAATTCCACGGTCGAGTATCGGCGGCTGCCGTTCAAGCATGCTGATGAAGTCACTACGCCCTACTACTACTCCGTCAAATTGGGCGCGGAACCGGCGCGCCAGATTGTTGCGGAAATGACGGCAACGGATCATTGCGCCCACCTGCGCTTTACTTTTCCTGCCAACGAAGCAGGCAGCGTGATCCTGGAGGCCACGCGAGCCGGAACGGTTGGTTACGTGAAAGTCGATTCCGCCCACCGCGAGATCGTCGGCTACAACCCCGATCGGATGGATGCGTATCTGAGCAATGTGAAGCTTCCCAACTTCAAAGGCTACTTCGTCGCCCGGTTTCGCGAGCCGTTCGCGGACCAGGGCGTCTACCGCGGTGTGCTGCCGGTCGACGGTCAGACCGAAGTAGCCGGCGACGAAGTGGGCGGATTTGCCAAATTCAAAGAGAAGGTGGTTGAGGTACAGATCGGCACCTCGTTCATCAGCATCGAACAGGCTCGCGCCAATCTCGACGCCGAGCTGCCACAGTGGCAGTTCGAGTCCACGCGCGCGGCGCTGAAAAAGAAATGGAACGACAAGCTCGGCATCGCCACTGTCGAGGGTGCCTCCGACGAACAGCGCCGCATCTTTTATTCCGGCCTGTATCACGCCCTGCTGTATCCCAAGATGTTCGCAGAAAATGGCCGTTACTACAGCGCCTTCGACGACCGGGTGCACAATGGCGACTCCTACACCGCCTTCTCCATTTGGGACACCTTCCGCGCCGAAAACAGCCTGCTGACGCTGTTTGCACCGGAGCGGATCGACGGCATGGTCAATGCGCTGTTGCAAAACTACGCGGAAGGCGGATGGCTGCCCAAGTGGCCGAATCCCTCCTATACCAACATCATGATCGGCACGCACGCGGACTCGCTGATTGCCGAAGCGATCCACAAAGGTTTCAAAGGATTTGATTACCACCTCGCCTGGCAGGCCGTCTACAAGGACGCCAGCACGCCACCGGATGGCGACACCACGCGGCGCTGGCTCGATAGAGAACCGGGCGTGCCCTATGAGGCCCGCGCCGGCCTGAGCTACGCGCGCAAGCTCGGCTACATTCCAGCGGACAAGGTGTCCGAATCAGCTTCCAGTACCCTGGAGGAAACCTACGATGATTACGCGGTAGCCCAAGTCGCCAAAGTGCTGGGCAAGACCAACGACTACCGTGAGCTGCTGCGGCGGTCGGGCAACTACAGGAATCTCTTCAATTCCACTCGCGGTTTCATGCAGGCGCGCAACTCCGATGGTAGTTGGGCCAACCCCGCCGACGGCTGGACCGAGGGCGATGAGTGGGTCTACCTGTTCGCCCCCCTCCACGACATCCCGGGCGTCATGAAGCTGCTCGGAGGGCCTGCGGCGTTCAATGCAAAGCTGGACGCTCATTTCTCGGGCAACCACAACCATCACGACAACGAGCCGAGCCACCACTACGGCTACCTGTACGACTATGGCGGTCAGCCCTGGAAGACTCAGGAGCGGGTGCGGCAAATCGCGCACGATGCCTACTCCAACACGCCGACCGGAATTCTGGGCAACGAGGACTGCGGCCAGATGTCAGCCTGGTACGTCTTCACGGCCATGGGGTTTTATCCGGTCAATCCCGCCTCGGCGCAATACATGATCGGCAGCCCGCTGTTCACCCGGACGAGCTTGCACCTGCCCAATGGCAAGCAGTTCGAGATCTCGGCCATCAACAACTCGGCCGAGCATCCCTACATCCAGTCCGCGCGCCTCAATGGCCGGCCGCTCGTGCAACCGTTCGTTACGTACCAACAGATTGAGTCGGGTGGCAAGCTCGAGTTCGTTATGGGACCTCGGCCGTCCCGCTGGGCATCGGACTGGGTACCGCGGGACTGAGGCCTGCCGGGCACTTTCGCGGCAGCGCACGTGTGCGAGCCCGAGTATGATGGCTCGTCAGAAAGGAGGGAGATCGCCAGTGAGCCGTACCGACGTCCTGATTGTGGGCGCGGGACCGACCGGTCTCGTGTTGGGAAACTGGCTCGCCCGGCTGGGCATCCCGTTCCGTATCATCGACAAGGCGGCCGAGGCCGGCACGACTTCACGCGCGCTCGCGGTGCACGCGCGGACCCTGGAGCTGTATCGCCAGCTCGATTTGACTCACGCGGTGGTGACGGACGGACACAAGGTACCGGCGGTCAATCTCTGGGTGCGGGGCAAGTCGGAAGCGCGTGTGTCGTTTGCGGATTTTGCCAACGACCTGACACCCTACCCGTTCGTTGAGATGTTTCCGCAGGACGAGCACGAGAAACTGCTCATTCAACGCCTGAAGTCGTTTGGAATCCCTGTTGAGAGGCCCGTGGAGCTGCTCAGCTTCACTGAGGCAACCGATCGCATCATCGCCCAGTTGCACGGACCGCAAGGCGAGGAAACTGTGGAGGCCGCCTACATCGCCGGATGCGACGGTGCCCGCTCAACAGTCCGTAGGCTGACGGGCACCGGATTTCCCGGCAGCACCTACAACCAGGTTTTCTATGTTGCTGACGCCCGGGCGTCCGGACCGTCGGTGAACGGTGAGGTCAACATCGATCTCGACGAAGCAGACTTCCTGGCCGTTTTCCCGTTGAAGGGCACGGGGCGTGTGCGACTCATCGGTACCGTGCGCGATGAGCGTGCCAGGCATCCTGAGTCCCTGACATTCGCGGATGTCAGCGGCCGCGCGATTGAACACCTCAAAATCCAGATCGACCAGGTGCATTGGTTCTCTACTTACCGGGTGCATCACCGGGTCACGGACCACTTTCGCCACGGCCGCGCCCTGCTGCTCGGCGATGCAGCTCATATTCACAGCCCCGCCGGCGGACAGGGAATGAACACGGGGATCGGTGATGCCATCAACCTGGCGTGGAAGCTGGCAGCCGTGTTGAAGCAGGAGGCGCCCGATGAGCTGCTCGACAGCTACGAAGCCGAACGCATTGCTTTCGCCCGCAAACTGGTCAAAACCACCGACCAGATATTCAGTGTGGCGACCGCCGACGGGAAGATTGCCGACCTGATCCGCACGCGGCTCGCTCCCCTGGTGATCCCGACTGTCACCAAGGTCGGCGTCGCCCGGGAGTGGCTGTTTCGCACCGTGTCGCAACTCATGATCAACTATCGCGACAGTGAGTTGAGTACCGGCCGGGCCGGCGAAGTCCATGGCGGCGATCGCCTCCCCTGGGTCAAGTCGGCCGACAACTTCGGGCCGCTCCGCGAACCCACCTGGCAAGTGCACGTCTATGGAACCGCCAGCGCGGAATTGATCGCATGGTGCGCCGGCCGGCAATTGCCCCTTCACGTGTTTGACTGGAGCGACGCCCACGGGGCCGTGGGCTTCGCCCGCAACGCGCTCTACCTCCTCCGCCCCGACACGTATGTAGCCCTGGCGGAAGCCTCAGGAGCCCCCGAGGCCATTGAGGTCTATTTCAAGGACCGCGGCTGGGACGGCTTCACGCAAACAACGGACTCTTGCGCGGATTAGGCAACAAGCCACTCAGCAGGGCGGCCAGCGGAAACAACAAACAACCGGCGATGCCGACCTGCCAGGCCCCCAGCTCCAGGGTCCTCAGACCAACCACCGCCAGCGCGGTCAGGCCCATCACAAACGCGAGGCGCACCACGTTCTTGCCGAACAGCGAGCGCGAGATCTCGTGACGCAAAGCGAACGCGCAGGCGAGATTCACTACCGCACTGCTCAACAGGACCGCGAAGACCGCCCCCGTGGCGCCAAACTGTGGGATCAACGCGTAATTCAGCAATACAATCAGGGCAGTGCCACCGGCCAGAGCGCCGAGGTAGGTATTCTGCTTCCTGACGGCATACAGGAGACGGTACAAAACAACCTCGACACCCTTGAATACCGCCACGATGGCAAACAGGGGAAGCAGATTGCCCGCGGGCTGGAAAGAATTCCCCAACAAACGTGTCAGCACGAGCGGCGCCAGGCAGTACAGTCCAACTGCCAGCCAGCCACTTGCAAACAAGACGCTGCGGAAGAAGTCTCTCGACAGCGGTGCGAGCTGGGCCACACCGTGAGCGGCACTGCGGCTCAAGACCGGGTAAGCCGCCGTTCCGAGCAGCACGAGCGGCATCAGGCCCACTTCGACGATCTTGATGTCCGTGGCATACCAGCCGCCGCTGGCCTTGCCCAACAGAAACACAATCAACAGCAGATCGACGCGCATATAGAACTGACCCAACGCCTCGCAGACTGTGAATGGAGCGGCGCCGCGCACCGTATCCACCACTTCCTGCCAACGTGCGCGCAAGCCGAACGCCGCGCCGTGCAGCTTGGCGTTGCGAAACGCGAGCACCACCAGCACCAGGCCAGCAAGCGGAAAGCCCGCGAGAACGAATACCAGTGGTATGGATTTGTACAGACACATGGCGAGCGCGAACGAGGTGCCCGCCAATCGACAACCGAGCTCTGTAAAAGCAGGAGCGACCATAGCCTGGGCCGCGAACGCAGGCACGTACAGAGTGCGTGACAGCCCCCAGCAGACCAGGAATATCGTCAACTCCAGGATGACGATGGGACTGGCTCGGGACTGCCCCCCCGTGAGCGTCACTACACCCAGGATCAGGAGCCCGAGCGAAAGCTGAATGGTTTGTGTAACCAACAGGCTTTGCCAGCAGTCGGACTTTTCCCGCGGATTTTTCAGGCAGGCCAACTGGCGCACGCCATATTGCTCGATGCCCGACGTTGCCAGAATCGCGACGAACGCACCGAGGGCGAAGGCGTAGGAATATTCGCCTGTTCCCATGGGTCCGTAGCGCCTGGAGATGACTGTAAACAGCACCAGGCCCGACAGATCCGCGGCAGTCCTGCACACGGACAACCAGACAGTATTTTTGATAACAACCATGCGCCAGTGAATGCAGCATAGGCGCGCGGCTCAGGCATGGACAGAAGCTCAGCGCGATACCTGATGTCAGGTATTTCCTACGTGCGCTTTCCGTTTGCTTTCAGAGGCTTTCAGGCCTCGAACACGCTTTAGCTTGCACTCACGTGGCGGCGGCGACCGCTGCCAGATCGTCCAGCTCGGCGGGCTTGGACAGGTACCGGTTGATACCCACCTCATCCGAGCGTTCGCGGAACTCAGGGGTGTCGAATGCCGTCAGCGCACACAAGGTTATTCCCCGTCCCCAGCGACGGCGCCGGATGCGCATGGCCGTCTCAAAGCCATCCATCTGCGGCATGGCAAGATCGAGAAAGATCACCTCGGGATGCAGTGCTTCGGCGAGCTCTAGGGCCCGTTGACCCGTGTGGGCCACGTGTACTTCGTGACCACACGACTGCAACAGTGCCGCCAGCGCCCAAGCGGCATCATCGCAGTCGTCCACTATCAGCACGCGATTGAGCCGGGGCGTTTGCGGCGGTGGGGCCTCATAGCGCATCGAGCCAGCTTTCATTGTAGAACCGCTCAAACCAACTGTGACGTTTTGACACAGCACTTTTCGTGCCGTCGTCAGTAGCGCCAACTCGTCAGGTCGGCGCCGGGAGGCGCGGCTGCTTTGACGCGCTCCAGGATCACGGGAAGGTACTGATAGTTATAGTGAAGTCGCGAATAGGCGTTCGCGGCCTTCGGGTCGCCGTTCCAGCAATGTTCCGCGCGGTCACCGTAAGCCACCGAGCCCTTGTATTCGGGCCGCAACGCTTCGAGCCGCTCCTGGGCGAAATAGACGGAGTCGGTCAGATAGTAATTGTCGCCGCTGCCCACGTAGATGTGGATTTTGCCCTCGAGCTTCGGGCCGAGCGTAGCCCAGTCACGCGCAATGATGTGTGACAGGTCGAAGTGCTCGCGCCAATAGGCCGCCACCGTTTGATCGATCACACCCGTCACCTTGTCAAAAATCGGCTTGGGATAACCGTCCGCGCCCACCGGACTGAACACCGCCTGCCAGATGTCGTACTGGCCGCCGGAGCGGCTGTGATCGCCCTGCGCCAACTCCATGTAGTTCGCATCCCGCTGGGTGGCAAAGACCTCGCCGAGATAGTTTTTCAACGCCGGCCGCTCGACGCTCGAGGCCTCGCCCTTCAGGGTGTAGGCATTCGCGTCCTCGTAGAGGTTGATCAGGGTGTAGGCCCGGAAATCGATCGGATCGGGGCACGCGGCGAAGGCCCCGTTGTACATGTCAGGATAGAACACCTGGGTGGCGAGGGCCTCCCAGCCGCCGGTGGAGCCGCCGTAGGTAAACCGGGCCCAGCCGGCGCCGATGCCCCGGAAGCGCTTCTCAATTTCCGGAATCAACTCCTTGTTGATGGCATCGCCGTAGGGACCGAGATTCGCCGAGTTGACCGCGTAGCTGTCATCGAAATAGGGGTTGGCGTGCTCGATCTCAATCACCAGGAAGCGCGGGAAATCCGCCGCAATCCACTTCCGGTAGAAGGCATAGGCTTCCTGTTGCTGGATGCGGTTGTAGCCCGCGAGATGAAACCGCTGGGAATAGTCCGGCTTCAAGTGCTCATCGGGCGGGATGGTCCGAAAACCGGAGATGTCATCCGGATAGTGCCCGTGGAACACCATGAGCGGAAAATGCGCCTGCGGGTGCTTGTCGAAATCCTTCGGCAACAGCACGTGCGCGCCAATGTAGACATCCCGGCCCCAGAAGCGGGATAACAACTCACTGCGGATACGGACGTGGCGGATGAACTCAGAATCCTGCTTCGCTGCGATCGGGGCAATCTCCTGATCGAGCAGCAGCGTAATCGGACCGACGTGGCCGCGGCCGAGGCTCATCCTGATAGGCTTGGAATACAGGTTGCCGGGTTTGCGCGTCCAACTTTGCCCTTCCCCCTTGTCGGGCGGCAACAGGAGGTTGCGCCCATCGGCCAGGTGGTGGGGCTCATACCGATTCAACACCGCCTGCACCAGGTATTCGCCGGGCGGCACGGCGGAAAGCTGCCGCGCCGGCCAACCAAACGCCGTGCTGTCGAACACCGCGGCGCGTCCCGGCGCGAGATTCACGACATTCAGGCCGAAAAGGTACGGACTTTCCAGCGGCTCGTCGGGTTGGACGTGACTGCGCGGCTCGCGCTGCATATCGCGGCTGATCAACAGGATCACTCGTCCGCTCAAGGGGGTACTGCTGCGGGCAGCCGGGAAGCTCACCGCAAACGAGGTTGCCTGTTGAGCACCGCACACGGTGCTCGCCAGCAAAGCGATCCACAAAGCCACTGCTTTCATGTTGGCCCTCTACGGGACGACCGGCAAACCCAACGCGCTGCTGGTGGCGGCCCGCCATTCTTCGATCATTGTTGTGTAGCGCTGTGCGGCGAGGAATTCGCTGACAAACGCTTTGCCGGCCTCACTCACCGCGGTGAGAGTGTAGCGCACCGAAACATCCGTTCCGCCACCGCTCGGGGTCGTACAGATGACATCGACGATTCCGATGTTCGAATCCTGTACGAGGCGGGCGTAACTGACACGTCCTTCAGCCGGCCGGTAGTCGGTCACGATCCACGTGACGGTGCTGCCATGGTGGCCGCTCGTAATGAACGCCGAGCCCCGCTCCCGCGAGCCGCTCAGGATCCGCGGCTCCCAACCCGGCGCCCAGGCGCGCTCCCCTTCGGCTGTGAACAGCGGGAAGACCCGCTCGAGCGGCGCGTCCAAGTGAAACATTCCAATCATGGTGGGAATGAGAACCGGCATGGGTGTCTCCACTGTGGTACATTGGTACCAATGTACCATCATGGAGCCCGCCGATGCCATCCCCCAAGCATGTGGTCGAACGCGTCCAGACCGGCGTCCGGCTGGAAAAACGCCTGCTGAAGGTCCTGAAAGGCCTGGCCGAGTACCTGGATTTATCCCTGGGGGACCTTCTGGAAGGCATTGCGCTGCACGCCCTGGAGAACGAGCCGCCGTTCAAGGCCGCGACCCTGGAGAAGATCGCCGACCTGAGAAAGATCTACGAGTTGGATCTCAGGGCCGGGGATAGCCACCAACTGCGTGAGAAGTGACCGCGGCGGACGCGCGCAAAAACGCGGCGACCCGTTCCTCCACCTCATCCGGATTCACCGGCTTGGTGAAATGGTGATCGAACCCGGCGGCTTTGGCCTTTTCCTTGTCGTCGTCCTGGCCCCAACCGGTCACGGCAAGCAACAACACGCCCCGGCCCCAGGCCTGTTGGCGAATCCGCCGGGCGACCTCGTAGCCGGTCATATCCGGCATGCCGACATCGAGAACAAACACGCTCGGCCGCTGCCGCGAACCGAGATCCAACGCCTCCTGGCCATTGTAGGCAACCGCCACATCGTGTCCGGCCAGCTCCAACAACACCTGGAGACTGTCGGCTGCATCGCGATTGTCGTCGGCGACCACGATGCGGCAGCGATGTCCGCCCGCAACGGGGACGGCTTCCGGCTCTTGCACGCTGCGAGAGCGCGGTCCGACTACCACCGACGATGGCAGGCGGATGGTAAATTCGCTGCCCTGGCCCAGCCCCGTGCTCGTGGCCTGCACAGTGCCGCCATGCAGCCCCACCAGCCCCCTGACCAGTGCCAGCCCGATTCCCAGTCCGCCTTCCGCCCGGTCGATGGCCGAATCGATCTGCGAGAACATTTCAAACAGTCCGCGTATGACCGTGGGCTCGATTCCGATGCCGTTATCAGTCACGCGGATCTCCAGTCCAGCCGCATCGTGCGCGGCCGTGAGTGTGATCCGGCCCTGCGCATCGGTGTATTTGGCGGCGTTGGTCAGCAGGTTGGACAGCGCCTGTGACAGCCGCAGCGGGTCCACTTCCAACTCCACCGGCTCGGCCGGCAGATTGACAGTCAGACTGTGATTCTTGGCATCGATCAGAGGGCGGGCAGTCTCGACCGCCGAGCTCACCAGCGTCTGCAGGTCGACATAGTCTTTGCGAAGCTCGAGCCGTCCGCGAGTGATGCGGGAAACATCCAGCAGATCATCCAGGAGCAATGCCATTCGCTGCACCTGGCGCGCGATGACTTCGCGCCCCCATTGCCGCTGGTGCTCATCGGCCGATGGCGACTCCATGAGCTTGACCGCGTGCATGACCGGTGCCAGTGGATTGCGAAGCTCGTGCGCCAGAGTGGCCAGAAACTCATCCTTCTTGCGATCCGCTTCGCGCAAGGCAGCCATGGTGGCCTCGAGGCGCGCATTGGCACGCGCGAGCGCAGCCTCGGCGGTTTGCCGGATCCGCACCTCCGTGGTCAAGGCCGTGTTTGACTGCTCCAGGGCGCGGGCCCGGGTCTGTACTTCATCCAACATGCCGTTGAATGCTTCAACCACGATCCCGATCTCATCGTCGGTCGTGGAGAGTGCGCGCAGCGAATAATCGCGCTTGCTCGTCACCTGGCGGGCCACATCGGCCATCGAGTCGAGCGGCTCGGTAATGACCTTCTGCAGGGCCGTGGACAGCAGCAACGCGACGAGCATACTCATCAAGGTCACGAGGCCGAAAATTCCGAGATACGCCAACGCCCTTGCGCCAATGTCATGCTGCGAGCGAAGCAGGATCGTCCCCAGGCGCTGGCCGTCCTGGAGAATGGGCGCTGTCAGTTCAACACTGCCTCCTTCAACGCGGGACGATCGCACTATCGCCTGCAACTGCAACGGGGGCGACGGTTCACCGGGCCTGACAAAGCTCGCGAACAATTTGCCGTCGGCGGAATACAACGCCGCGACCTGGACGGTAGCGCGCCAGCGCACGGCATTTACATTCCGGTTCGCAACAGTCCGGTCGCCGCTCAGCAGCGCCGAGGCCGTCGAGGTGGCCAGAATGCTCGATTGAGTATCGAGGTCCGCGACCCAGGAATCACGGTACACACTCAGATCGTGCGTAAGCATGCCCGCGCCGGCCGCCAGAAGCGCGATCGCGGTGGTAATCACCACGATGCGCATCATCTTGCCGCGGACGGACTTCTGCGCGGTGCGCAGAGGCCCGCTTCCCAGCCAGGAGCCGGTCACGCTGTTCCAGAAGCTCATGCCCGATTATAGGCACCGGGCACTGGCGCCGACACATGGCGCCAGTCGCCTACACCTTCAGGGTGAGCCGGCCTCCTTCGGATACGCGGGCAGTGCCGGCGGCGGCGCGGGCAGACTCGCCGGATGTTTCTGCATCTCGCCCAGGATGTAGGCGATAGCCGCTTGCAACTGCACGTCTCGCCCCTGCATCCAGTCACCCGGTGTGTCATCGACCGGAATGTCAGGATCGACCCCGTGATTCTCGATCGCCCACTGGGAATCAACACTGTAGGTGGCGTCCTCGGGAATCGTGATGTAGCCGCCATCCAGCAGGAACCATTCACCGCGGATGCCGCGCACTCCACCCCAAGTTCGAGTACCCATGAGAGGCCCCAGCCCGTACTTGCGGAAGTAATACGGGAAAATATCGCCATCCGAGGCCGAGAAGTGATTCATCAGGCAGATCTTGGGTCCGATAATCAACTGGTTGGGGGTGGGAATGGCGGCGCCCTCCCGGTTGGTATCCATGCCGATGAGGATGCGCCGCAGGCGTTCGAGCACAATCTGGTCAATGAAACCGCCGCCATTCCAACGGTCATCGATAATCAAGGCCTGCTTGTCCAGTTGCGCATAGAACTGGCGGATGAACTGCTCCATTCCCAGGTTGCTCATGTCGGACAGGTAAATGTAGGCAACCTTGCCCGCGGAAGCCTTGTCCACGACCTCGCGATTGTGGTCGATCCACGCCTGCTCGCGCAGTGACAGCTCATTGTTCACGGGCTGCACTGTGACATCGCGGCGCTTGCCATTCGCCGCGTCCGCCACGGTCAGGCGGACAGTGGCGTCCTGCTTGCCCACCAACAAGCTGAAGGGATCCACGGGCGCCTTCAGCTCCTGGCCATCGATCGCAAGCAAAAACTCGCCCGCGCGCACATCGACACCGGATGCGGTGAGTGGCGAGCGGTATTTGTCGCGCGTGTTGTCACCCGCAAAGACGGTCGCAAACCGGTACCGGCCCGAGGCGCCATCCAACACAAAGTCCGCACCGAGGAAAGCGGTCGGCACACGGCTTTCCTCCGGCAGGTCCTCGCCACCGCCGACATAGGTGTGGGAGTTCCCCAACTCGCCGATGATCTCGCCAATGAGATAGTTGAGATCGCTGCGCGAGCCCACCAGCGGCAACAGCTTACCGTAGGAGGCACGCACGGCCTGCCAGTCGACACCGTTCATTTTCGGGCTGTAGAACAAGTCGCGCTCCAGGCGCCACGCGGAATTGAACATCTCGACCCACTCCTGGGTGGGCTCGATGCGTACCCGCAGGTGCGACAGGTCGATCTTCTTTTTGCCGTCCTCGCTTTTGCGCTTGTCCGCCACCGCATCGGCAATGAAGTAATCCTGGTCCATCTTGTAGAGCACTTTCTTGCCGTCCGCCGACAGGGCGTAGCTGCTCAAACCTTCGACGACCTTGTCGTCCTTGCGCTCCTCGAGGTCATAGACGTGCAGCAGGGTCTTCTCCCCGGGCAGCGGCCCTGCCAGCATCTGGCTGGGGCCTGTCAGGTAGAAAACCTTGTCATCCCGAAGGTCAAAGGCACTGATGTCGGCAGCCGGGATCGGCATGGCAACGGCGCGCGCCATCAGACCCTCCACGTCGATCTCCAGCGTGCGCAGCGGCGCTTTGGCTTCGGGCTTCTTCTCATCCTTGTGGCCAACACCTTCATCGGACTGCGGCGCGAATGCGGACGGCGTTGCGCGCTTCAGCGGCGTTACGTAGATCCCGGTTGTCTTCAGGGTCGCAATGTTGAACTCAGCACGGCTGAAGGTCGGATTCTCGTGCCGCGTCGAAATGAAAAACAGGTATTTGCCCGCCGGATCGAACGCAGGCTGAAAGTCGTTGGCGCGCGGGTCGCTGACCAGCGTCGCCTTCCGGGTGTCGGTGTTATACAGCCAGATCCCCGACTGGGTATTCGAGGCCGTGATGCTGTACGCGAGCCAATGTCCATCGGGCGACCACGTGTAGTCGTGAATTTCGGTATACGTGTCGCGTGCCACCTGCACGGGCTCGCCGCCGGCCACCGCAACCCACCACAGGCGATGCTCATGGTCCGAGAACGCGAGCCGCTCCCCGTTCGGCGACCAACGCGGCGCGTAGAAATAACCGCGTTCGAAATGAGTCAGGATTTTCTCCGGACCGCCTTCCGCCGGCCGGATCGCAACCTGCTGCTCCCCGGAAATGTCGGTTGTGTAGGCAATGGTCCTGCCGTCGGGTGACCAGGTTGGATGATCGTCATCCGCGTTCGATGACTGTGTCAGGTTGCGCGTGTTGCCGTGCTCCGCCGGCAATGTGAAGATGTCACCGCGCGCCGAGAAAACGGCACGATTGCCGTTCGGAGCAATATCGAAGTTGGTATGTTGCGAGGTGTCCTGTTCGCGAATCGCCGGCTTTGCATCGACCCAGCGAGCCCCGGTACGCGTGCCATCATCCGCCACGGTGACATCGATGTCGTGCAACTGCTCCGAGGGAACATCGAGGACGTGCAGCTTGCCGCCTTGTTGAAACACGATACCCGCGTCGGCGCCCGCGCCCAGGCTCGGAAAGTCGATGTCGTAGTCCGTGTAGTGAGTGACCTGGCGGAAGGCACCGCTGCCGGTGTCATAGGCCCAGAGGTTCCTGCGCCGGCTGGCATCGTGATCGGCGAGGAAATAAATCGTCTTGCCGAACCACATGGGTGAGGTTTCGGTGCCCACCCAATCCGTCACGTGCTCGAGCTGCTTTGTCTGGAAATCGTAGATGTCGATGTTCGGAGCCAGGCCGCCGTCATAACGCTTCCAGGTGCGGAAGTCCCGGAAGATGCGCGTGTAGGCCATCTGTTTGCCGTCGGGGCTGTAGCTCATGAAGCCGCCGCGGTCGACCGGCAGCGGCTGCGGCAAGCCGCCCGCGAGTGGCACTACGAACGGCTTGTTGATCCACGTGTTCCAGGCTTCGCGGCGGCTCAGAAACACGATGTTCGCCGAGTCGGGAGTCCAGGTCAGGACCATGTTGTTCGGGCCCCAGCGCGGCGGCGCTTCAGCGACGATGTCCGAAGTGAATGTCAGGCGCCGCGCCGCGCCACCGGCGGCAGGAATGACATAGACATCGCGATTTCCCTGGTACTCACCGGTAAAGGCAATCCAACGCCCATCGGGAGAGAACCTCGGCATGATGTCGCGCCCGCTATCGGCGCTCAGGCGGGTAGCGGCTCCGCCGGCGCGGGGTACCGACCAGAGATTGTCGTGAGCCGAGAAAACAATCGTGTTCCCGTACAGTGTCGGAAACCGCATGAAGGTGCGGCCGGGGGATTCAGCGCCTTGCACGGCAAACGCCACCAGCGCCAGTGCCAACCCCATGCGCCATTCTCGAATCACACGACCCATATTTTTTCTCCCGGGACCGCAGGCAACCGCTGCGGGGCGGGATCTTAACAACGCCTGAACCGCGGAAACCTTCGCTTGGACGTGTCACGTCAACGGACCGGCCCATCATTTCGTCCGTGATATGCTCGCGCCCGAACCATGAATTTCTGTAATCAGTGCGGCGCCAAAGTCGACCTTCGCATCCCGCCGGGCGACCACCTGCCGCGCCATATGTGCGACTCGTGTGGAACGATTCACTATCAGAACCCGCGGATCGTCGTCGGCTGCGTTCCTGACTATCAGGGCAAGATCCTTCTTTGCCGGCGGGGTATCGAGCCGCGGCGGGGTTTTTGGACGGTGCCGGCCGGATTCATGGAGAACGGCGAAACCCTCCAGCAAGGCGCCGCTCGGGAAACCTGGGAAGAGGCCCTGGCGAAAGTCGAAATCGGTTCGCTGCTGACGGTCGTACATGTGCTGCACGCTCAGCAGGTACACGTCTTTTTCCGCGCCACGCTGCGGGAGCCCGAGTTCGGGGCCGGCCCCGAAAGCCTGGAGTCCGTGCTGATCGATCCGAAGGATATTCCTTGGGCGGATATCGCCTTTCCCAGCACCGATTACAGCCTCAAGCGCTACCTGGAGGACCGCGAGGCGGGGCGCGAAAATCATTATTTCGCCGAACTGGACCGCCGCCTACCGAGATAATTATCATTGGCGGCTGGCTGTTCGAGGATCGTTCATGACCTTTGTCGTTACTGAAAACTGCATCAAGTGCAAAGAAATGGACTGCGTGGAAGTCTGCCCGGTGGACTGCTTCCACGAGGGCCCCAATTTCCTTGCGATTGATCCGGACGAGTGCATTGACTGCACCCTGTGCGAGCCTGAGTGCCCCATTGAGGCGATTTTCTCCGAGGAAGAGCTGCCGGCCGGCCAGGAAAACTTCAAGCAGCTCAATGCCGAGCTGGCGAAGCTGTGGCCCGTGATTACCGAAAAGAAGGATCCGCCCGCCGACCACGAAGAGTGGCGCGGCAAGCCGGACAAGCTCAAGCTGCTGGAGCGCTGAGCGTCACTCAGCCCCGACCCGCCGGGCGTCGGCTACCGCGACTTCTGGAGCTCCTTCGCGAGCTCCACGGGGGTCATGTAGCCCCCGATCAGGTCCCCATTGGCCAATACAATGGCCGGCGTTCCCTGTAAGGCGAAATCCTGTCCCAGCGCATAGTGCCTGGCGACCGGATTGGGGCAGGCCTTCGCTTTGAGCGGCAGTCCCCGCTTGGCCTGGGTGAGCGCCTCATTGCGATTGCTGGAGCACCAGACCTCTTCCGCCTTCGTCCACGACTCCGTGTTCGGTCCCGTACGCGGGTAGAACAGGTAACGCACACGGATCCCCAGGCGGTTGTAGTCGGCGATCTGGCTGTGCAACTGCCGGCAGTACGCGCAATCAACATCCGTAAAAACCGTTACGGTGTACTTCGGATCCCGCGGACCAAATACGAGCATCTCGGATTCCGGGATGGCGTTGATCAGCTTCGCGCGCGCGGCTCGCCGATGCGCCTCGGTGAGATTGTCATTGTTGGAAGTGTCGAGCAGGTCGCCGTTCAGCGCGTACTTGCCATCGGCGGTGACATACACGATCTCCGGGCCGTGGCTCAGCTCGTACAGACCCGCCACCGGAGTCGGCCGGATATCCTCCACTCGCGTGCCGGGGAACTGCTTCGCTATGACGGCCCGAGGATCCTCGTCAGCCTGGGCGACTGCTGAAAACAGCAGGAAAAAAAGCAGGATTCTCGATAGCATGAGGGCAGTCTAGCAGAACATCCGCGTGGCACCGATGTGCGCCATTGGAGACGACTAGTGGCGACTAGCCCCGCGGATGATGCTGGCTGTGCATCTCTTTCAAACGCTCACGAGCCACGTGTGTGTAGATTTGCGTAGTCGACAAATCACTGTGACCCAGAAGCATCTGCACGACGCGAAGGTCCGCGCCGTGATTCAGCAGATGAGTTGCAAAGGCGTGACGCAGCGTGTGCGGCGACAGCTCTTTCGAAATGCCCGACTTGCGCGCGTAACGCTTGATGATGTGCCAGAAGGCCTGGCGCGTCATGCGGTCACCGCGACGCGTGGGGAACAGGTAGTCGGTCTGCCGCTCGAGCAGAATCTCGCTGCGCGCGCCGTTGAAGAATTCCGTCAGCCAGCGCATCGCCTCTTCGCCCAGGGGAATCAACCGCTCGCGGTTGCCCTTGCCCATGATGCGAATGACACCCTGGTTGAGGTTAACCTGGCCGTGACGCAGGTTGACGAGCTCGGACACCCGCAATCCGGTCGCGTACAGCACTTCGAGCATCGCCCGATCCCGGTTGCCGAGCGGATCGCTCACAACAGGGGCCGACAACAACGCCTCGACTTCTTCCTCGGTCAGCGACTTCGGCAACGAACGGCCAATCTTCGGCATGGCAATCTGAGCCGTCGGATCCTCGCGGACCTGACCCTCACGCACGAGGTAGCGGAAGAATCGGCGGAAACTGGAAAGCTGACGTGCGGTCGAGCGCGGTCGCGCGCCGGCGTGCACACGCCAGGCAATGAAATCCTGGAGGTCGGCGCGGGAGGTCGCCATCATGGCGATATGCCGCTCCGCCAGCCATCGGGACAGCGCAGTCAAGTCTGCGCGGTAGGCTGCCAGAGTGTTTGGCGACAGCCCGCGTTCCAACCACACGGCGTCGAGGAAGCGGGACACAGCCGGATCGGCGGCGGAGTCGGCACCGGACGTCATGGCGATTGCAGTAGCCTGCTTCGACAAAATCCCATCTCGCTGGAGACCCGCGAGTGCCACCCGGCAGCTCTGATATGGACAGGCCTCTTGCTGTAGTCAGCGACATCCGATGTCGCCTGCGCAGTATGGTGAGCCCCAGGTGATACCTGCGTGATCATGATCACATCTGCCATGAAGCATTAACATAAAGAGAACCACATCACATACCGCGGGCACTGCATTAAACGATATACACACGATGATTGAGCCAAACACCGACCAACCTGTGACCGGAGTCCGGGCCGCGCTTCTGGCAGCGCTGCGGATTGCATATGGAACCTACGCCATCGCCGCCTTCATGCTGCTGGCGTTATGTATACTTTTGGCGACACTTTTCCTGCCGGGGGTGAAACGGCGCCGCGCGGCAGCAAGGGCCGGCGCTCGTACATTTCTGTGGGTCGCGGGCATGCGCCTGACAGTGAAATGCCTCGATCGGCTGCCCGCGGGCCAGTGCGTCGTCGTCTCGAATCACGCGAGCTACATCGACGGAGTTGTGTTCACGGCGGCACTGCCTCCCCGATTTGGATTTGTGATCAAACGCGAGATGAACAGCGTGCCGCTGGCAGGCCTGCTGTTGCGCAGACTGGGCTCGGAGTTTGTCGAACGGTTCAACCGCAATCGCGGTGCCGCAGACGCGCGCCGCGTGCTTCGCAATGCCGCCAACGGCAACTCGCTCGTGTTTTTCCCGGAAGGCACCTTTCCCCGCGATCCCGGGCTGTTGAAGTTTCACACCGGCGCGTTTCTGACGGCCGCGCGGGCGGGATGCCCTGTTGTACCGGCGACCATCAAGGGCACGAGGGTGGCGCTCTCGCCCCGCGGAGCCCTGCCGCGGCCGGGTCGCATTGTTGTTGAAATCCTGTCACCGGTAGCGGCCACCACCGACAACACGGAAATGGGGGCCTCGGAGCTGCGCGATCGCGCGCGGGAGTCCATTTTGCGCGAGTTGGGTGAGCCGGACAGGGCGGTGCCACCGCCGGCGGCCAGTGCGGCCGCATAGCCTCGTTTATTTGGCGCGGCACTAGCCGCTCGCAGCCCGGGGCACCAACCTTACATGTTGCGCCGGTACTGCCCACCTACCTCATACAGCGCATGTGAAATCTGCCCCAGCGAGCAGTACTTCACACTCTCCATCAATTCCTCGAACACATTGCCGCCGCCCGAGGCGGCGGCCTGCAAGCGCTTCAACGCCTCGCCCGACACCGGCTGATTGCGCGCCTGGTATGCGCGCACCGCCTTCACCTGATCCTGCTTTTCCTCTTCCGTCGAGCGGATCAGCTCGGCACCCTTGTGCTCTTCGTCCCCACCCGTTTTCGACAGGTACGTGTTGACACCAACAATGGGGTAACTGCCGTCGTGCTTTTTCGTTTCGTAGTACAGCGACTCTTCCTGGATCTTGCCGCGCTGATACATGGTCTCCATCGCGCCCAGCACGCCACCGCGCTCGGACAATGAATCAAACTCCTTGTACACAGCCTCTTCCAGCAGGTCGGTCAGGTACTCGATGGCGAACGATCCTTGCAGCGGGTTCTGGTTTTTGTTCAGCCCCAACTCGCGGTTGATGATGAGCTGAATGGCCACCGCGCGCCGCACGCTCTCCTCGGTCGGCGTGGTCAGCGCTTCGTCATACGCGTTGGTATGCAGGCTGTTGCAGTTGTCGAACAGCGCGTACAGCGCCTGCAGCGTCGTGCGGATGTCATTGAACGAAATCTCGCGCGCATGCAGGCTGCGGCCGGATGTCTGCACGTGATATTTCAACATCTGGCTGCGCGGACCCGCCTTGTACAGATCGCGCATGGCCCGCGCCCAGATCCGCCGCGCCACCCGTCCGATCACCGCATATTCCGGGTCCATGCCGTTCGAGAAGAAGAACGACAGGTTGGGCGCGAAATCATCGATCTTCATGCCGCGCGCCAGGTAATACTCCACGATGGTGAACCCATTCGCGAGCGTGAAGGCGAGCTGCGACACCGGGTTCGCACCGGCTTCGGCAATGTGATAACCGGAGATGGACACCGAGTAGAAATTCCTGACTTTCCGGTCAATGAAATACTGCTGCACATCACCCATCATGCGCAGCGCGAATTCCGTAGAGAAAATGCAGGTATTCTGGGCCTGATCTTCCTTCAGGATGTCCGCTTGAACGGTACCGCGCACGGCCTGCAACGCCTCGGCCTTGATCCGCTCGTACACATCGGGCGCGACGAGCCTGTCGCCAGTAATGCCCAGCAGGGCCAACCCGCTTCCATCATGGCCCTTGGGTAACTCTCCCTTGTAGGCGGGCGGCGGAGCGTCCGACGCTTGCAGGTGAGTCGCGATTTTCTTCTGCGCCTCCCCCCACTTGCCCTCCGCCTTGAGGTAACGCTCGACCCGCTGATCGATAGCCGTGTTCATGAACATCGCCAGCAACATGGGCGCCGGGCCGTTGATGGTCATGGAAACGGAGGTTGTCGGTAGACACAGATCAAAGCCCGAATAGAGCTTCTTCATGTCGTCCAAAGTTGCAATCGACACACCCGAGTTGCCGGTACGTCCGTAAACGTCAGGTCGCGTGTCAGGGTCTTCGCCATACAGCGTAGTCGAGTCGAACGCTGTGGAAAGACGCGCAGCACCGTGCCCGCCGGCAACGTAGTGGAAGCGCCTGTTGGTTCTTTCAGGTCCGCCTTCGCCCGCGAACATGCGGGTCGGATCTTCGCCCTCGCGGCGATATGGAAACACACCGCCCGTATAGGGATAGGAGCCGGGCAGATTCTCAGTCGCGAGGAAGTGCAGAATTTCACCCCAGTCCTTGAAGCTGGGGACAGCGAGCTTCGGAATGGGCTGGCGCGCGAGACTTTCGGTGTAGTTGTCGCCAACAACATCCTTGTCACGCACCTTGTACGAATACTTCTCGGCGGTCGCGGCCGCCGAGCGTGCCGGCCATGCCTTCAGTTCCCAAACCCCCTGAGTGCCAATCTCATCGAGGGCCCGATTGTACGCGCGGCGCAATTCGCGCCTGCTGGCGTCAGTCGACTCATCGGCCAATGCCGCTTCCGGATAGCGATCCAAGGGTCCCGGCAACTGAGCGTCGTGCAGCGTCTTCAGCGCTTGATAAATGCCGAAGGCCCGACGCGCCGCATCCTCCTGGCCCTTCAGATCCTCGCGAACTGCCCTGCCGTGTTGAGCGATTTCGGCCAGGTAACGAGTGCGCTGCCCTGGAATCAACGGCTCGCGCGCAACGAGCTCCGTAGGTCCCGCATCCGCAACCTGCCACAGCGCCGGACTGATCTGTTTGTTCGTCAGCGCCTGGCACATCGCCGCAAAAAGCCGGTTCACACCCGGGTCGTTGAAGCGGCTGGCGATGGTCGGGTAAACCGGAATATTGCCGTCGGGAAGTTGCGCCTGGTCGGGGTGATTGCGGCGCCATTGCTTGCGCACGTCGCGCAAACTATCCGCCGCCCCGCGCTTCTCGGCTTTGTTGAGGACGATCAGGTCCGCAAAGTCGAGCATGTCGATCTTCTCGAGCTGGCTGGCGGCGCCGTATTCGCTGGTCATGACATACAGCGACAGGTCGACCAGGTCGACAATCTCGGTGTCCGACTGCCCGATACCGGCCGTCTCCACAATGATCAGGTCGAAGCCCGCGGCCTTGTATAGATCAATGACCTCCTTCAATACCGCTGAGGTCGCCAGATTCTGGCGGCGCGTCGCCAGCGAGCGCATGAAGATGGCATCCGACGACAGGCTGTTCATCCGGATCCGATCGCCGAGCAGGGCCCCACCGCTACGCCGGCGGGTCGGGTCCATGGCCACCACGGCAATCTGCTTACCCGGGAAATAGCGAACGAAGCGGGCCAGCAGCTCATCGGTGAGGCTCGACTTACCCGCGCCGCCCGTTCCGGTGATGCCAATCACCGGCACCTTGTTCCTGGACTTGGCCAGGGCGCGACGAATAAGCTGTCGCTGCGCATCCTCTTCACCCGCGGCTTCGAGCACGGAGAGGGTCCGCGCAATGTGCCCATGATCTCGGGCATTGAGCGGCCCGAACTCGAAGGCCGGCTTTTGAACGCCCGAGATTCGTACAAAAACGTCATCGATCATCCCCTTGAGGCCCATCTTGCGGCCGTCCTCGGGGGTATAAATCTTCTCCACACCATGGCGCTCGAGCGCCTCGATCTCATGTGGCGCGATCGTGCCGCCGCCGCCGACGATCACGCGAATGTCCGGCCGCCCCTTTTCCCGGAGCATGTCCACCATGTACTGGAAATACTCGTTGTGCCCACCCTGGTAGGAACTGACGGCAACCCCGTCGGCATCCTCTTGGATTGCGGCACGAACGATGTCGGCCACGCTGCGGTTGTGCCCCAGGTGGACCACCTCGGCGCCATGGGCCTGCAGAAGCCGCCGGATCATATTGATAGCGGCATCGTGGCCGTCAAAAAGCGACGCCGCGGAAATGAAGCGCAGCGGCGGCCGGGGTCCCGCCTGCACCGGTTTCGGGACAGCGCCGCCTTGGGTTCGGGCACTCATGTATTTTACGCGCCAGTAGGATGACTACTGGCGAGTATGATCCTATACTGAGGGTGCGTTCAAGTTCCGATTTTTACTATAAATGACCACCCGCAGAGCACGTGTGCCCACATCGGGCAAAGCCCGGACCCGCACTGATGGCAAAGCCGTCCGCGAAGCACGGCAGCCGGCGCATTTGGACGGCGACGCACCGGCCGCCCCTCGCCCCGCCGGCGCGAATGGGCACGCGCCGCCGCCATCGCCCTGGCGCGCGAGCCGCGAGCGCCAACACGACCGCGAGGTCAAACGCGAGGCCGTCATTCGCGCGGCCGCACACGCCTTCAACCTGAAGGGCTATCACAACACCTCGCTCGATGACATCGCGGCGGCGTTGGAAGTCACGAAGCCCACGGTCTACTACTACGTCACCAACAAGGAACAGTTGCTGTTCGAATGTTTCGTTGCGGGAGTCGAGCGGATCCGTGAGGCATTCCGTGAGGTCCGCGACCAGGATATTCCTGCGCGCGACCGACTTCACGCTGTCCTGCGTCACTACGCCAGGACCATGGCCTCGGAATTCGGCTGGGTCATGGTCCGCGTCGAGGAACAGGACTTGTCCGCCGACATGAGCAGCCATATCAAAGCCATCAAGTCGGAAATCGACCAGGGCATCCGCCGCCTGATCCGTGAGGGCATCCAGGACGGTTCCATCCAACAGTGCGACCCGAAGATGACTGCCTTCGCTCTGGCAGGCTCTCTCAACTGGATTGCGCACTGGTATCGGGAGAACCGGTCAATGACCGGCGCGGAAATTGCGGATGCGTTCATAACAGTTTTTGACACCGGGTTGCAGCCACGCCGCGGCACCCGATCCTAACTCGCAGAGGTTCCTGTCATGTCAGACCATGATGTTGTCATCGTTTCGGCCAAGCGGACTCCCATCGGTGCGTTCCAGGGCGTCCTGACCCCCGTCACGGCCACTCAACTCGGTAGCGCCGCCATCAAGGCCGCCATTGACGCGTCCGGCGTGAAGGCCGGCGATATTCAGGAACTGATCATGGGTTGCGTGCTTCCCGCGGGCTTGGGACAAGGTCCGGCGCGCCAGGCGGCGTTGGGAGCCGGCGTACCGATCAGCACGCCGGCCGTGACCATCAACAAGCTGTGCGGCTCCGGATTGAAGGCCGTGATGATGGCTTCGGACCAGATCCGTACCGGCGATATCGAAATCGCCCTCGCGGGCGGGCTCGAGTCAATGACCAACGCCCCCTACCTGTTGATGAAAGCCCGTGCCGGATATCGCATGGGTCACGGAGAGATCTTTGATCACATGTTCCTCGACGGTCTCAACAGCCCGTTCGATGGAAAGGCCATGGGCTGCTTCGCCGACGCGACGGCTGCCAAGTACAACTTCACACGCGCCCAGCAGGATGCATTCGCTGCAGAGTCTGTCCGACGCGCCATGCATGCGGTCGAATCCGGAGCTTTCGACAAGGAAGTCACACCGGTGACGGTCAAGACCCGCAAGGGTGAAGTCGTCGTATCGCGTGACGAAACACCAGCGACATGCAACATCGAAAAGATTCCGTCACTGAAGCCTGCGTTCGGCAAAGAGGGCACAGTAACCGCAGCCAGCTCATCGTCGATTTCCGACGGCGCCGCTGCATTAGTCCTCACGAGCGCCGGAGCGGCAAAGGCCCGCGGCCTCAAGCCCCTCGCCCGTGTGCTCGCATACGCCAGCCACTCTCAGGAACCGGAGTGGTTCACAATTGCCCCCGTCGGCGCGATCAAGAAGGTCCTGGCGAAGCTCGGCTGGCGTCCACACGACGCTGATCTCTATGAGATCAACGAGGCATTCGCGGCGGTCACGATGGTCGCCATGAAGGACGTCGACATCGATCACTCCCGCGTAAACGTCAATGGCGGCGCCTGCGCCTTGGGGCATCCCATCGGCGCCACCGGCGCACGTATTCTCACCACACTGATCCACGCCTTACAGCAGAATGGCAAGAAGCGCGGCATCGCGTCGTTGTGCATCGGCGGCGGAGAGGCTGTGGCTGTGGCGGTGGAGATGATCGCCTAACACACTCGAGCGGCGCCCCGCGCGTGGCCAATGCCTACACGCAGGCGCGGGCCGTGGCGCAATGGGCCAGCGGACACGCCCACCGGGTGCCGCCGGCTCCTGTCGCGCCGGATCAATTGGATGTCGCCCGCGCGCCCGTTCAGGGTGCCGCGGGCGGTATGATTAACTTGTGAGCCGGGTTCCAAAAGAATGCCCGGCCTGATGGGGAGCCTTATGAAGATTCAAGACGCTCGCGCAGTCGTCACCGGTGGCGCATCTGGTCTCGGTGCCGCTGTCGGCAGCCATATTGCCTCGAAGGGTGGCAAAGTCGTTCTCGTAGATGTCCAGGAAGGCCCCGGCCAGTCCATGGCGGCCAAATTGGGCGCCAACGCCTCGTTCCTGCGCTGCGATGTGACTTCCGAAGCCGAAGTCAACTCCACGATGGAAACCGCCGCGTCGCGCATGGGCGGCCTCAACCTGCTCGTCAACTGCGCAGGTGTCGTAGGTGCAGGCCGTGTCCTCGGCAAGAACGGCCCGATGGCAGGTGATTTCTTCGCCAAGGTGGTGCACATCAACCTGATCGGCACATTCCTTTGCGACAAGGCCGCTGCGAACATCATGCAGAACAACACGCCGACCGCGGACGGTGAGCGCGGTTTGCTGATTCACACCGCATCGGTTGCCGCGTACGAAGGCCAGATCGGCCAGGCTGCCTACTCCGCGACTAAGGCAGGCCTCGCCGGCATGGTCCTGCCGATGGCCCGCGAACTCGCGCGCATCGGTGTCCGTTGCATGGCCATCGCCCCCGGCATTTTCCACACTCCCATGGTCGATGGCATGACCCCGGAGTTGCAGGCCTCGCTGGCGAGCCAGATTCCCTTCCCCAGCCGCCTCGGCAAACCGGAAGAATTCGCGCAGCTCGTGGCCTCGATTTTCGAGATTCCCATGTTGAACGGTGAGACCATCCGCCTCGACGGCGCCATCCGAATGCAGCCCAAATGAGCACACCCGCGGTTGAACGCGATGTCATGGAATATGACATCTGCATTGTCGGCGCAGGACCGTCCGGTCTCGCGTGCGCGATTCGCCTGAAGCAACTGAAGCCGGATCTCAACATCTGCGTGTTGGAAAAGGCGTCGTCGATCGGCGCGCATTCTCTCTCTGGCGCGGTGATGGAGCCCGGACCGCTGGATGCGCTCCTGCCTGGCTGGCGTGACTCACCGCCGGGAATTTGCGTACCCGCGAAACGGGATGAATTCCGCCTTCTGACCAAAACCGGCGGGTTTTCGCTGCCCTTGCCGCCGCAACTGCATAACCACGGCAACTTCATCATCTCTCTCGGTCTCCTGACGCCGATCCTCGCGCAGAAGGCTGAATCACTGGGCGTTGACGTATTCCCCGGCTTTGCTGGAGCGGCAAACGTCTTCAATGCTGACGGCTCGGTCGCTGGCGTACAGCTCGGCGACATGGGTATCGAAAAGAACGGTGAGCCCGGTCCGAACTACACCCCCGGCGCCGAGATCCGCGCCAAGACCACGGTCATCGCCGAGGGTGCACGCGGAAGCCTGGCAAAACAGTTGATCAAGCGCTTTGCACTGGACGCACAGTCCTGCCCGCAGACCTACGGACTGGGAATGAAGGAACTGTGGCAACTTCCCGAAGGACGGGTCGAGCCCGGGCTGATTCAACACAGCCTCGGTTGGCCGCTGGACTCGGGCACCTACGGCGGCAGCTTCATCTATCACCTCGACAAGAACCGCGCATATGTTGGCTTTGTCGTGGGACTCGACTACGAGGATCCGCGCCTCACACCGTTCGAGGCATTCCAACAGTTCAAGCACCATCCGAAGGTCAAACCGCTTCTCGAAGGCGGCGAGATCCTGGCTTCGGGCGCCCGTACCATCGCCTCCGGCGGCTGGCAGTCGATTCCACGTCTCGAAATGCCGGGCGCCATGATTGTCGGTGATTCCGGTAGCGGCTTGAACCTTCCCAAGATCAAGGGCATTCACCAGGCCATCCGCTCCGGCATGCTTGCCGCCGAACATCTTGCCGAGGTGGGATCACCCGCTGGATTCGATGCGCGGTGGCGTGCATCGCCAGGCGGTCAAGAGCTCAAGTCGGTACGGAACTTCAAACCAGCGTTCAAAAAAGGCATGTGGATTGGCATGGCCAACTCCGCCCTCGAGGTAATCACCGGTGGCCGCACGCCCTGGACACTGAAGAACCGCGTTCCAGATTTCGCGCGACTCAAGCAGGACGCTGAATACCATTCACCTGATCGTGAGTGGGTCGATCGCACGTTACCCCCGCGCGATCGCCTAGCGTCGGTGTTCTTCGCCTCAACCACACATGATGAAAACCAGCCCGCACATCTGAAGGTCGCGGATACCTCGATCTGTGCCACCAAATGTGCGACCGAGTTCGGCAACCCATGCACACGCTTTTGTCCCGCCAATGTCTACGAAATGGTCGACAATGGGCAGGGTGGAAAGCGTTTGCAGATCAACGCCGCGAACTGCGTGCATTGCAAAGCGTGCGACATCAAAGACCCGTACGAAATCATCAACTGGACCACGCCCGAGGGTGGCTCAGGGCCGAACTACCAGTCTCTTTAATTTGGGCGGCAGGCTGACCTCATGTCTGAAATCTGGCGCCCCTCTGCAGCCCGAGTGGCTGATGCAAACCTGACTCGCTTCATTGCGGGTATCAGCACCCGCAAGGGCTTGCAGCTCCGCGGCTACGACGACTTGCATGCCTGGTCGCTTTCCAGGCCCACTGACTTCTGGCAGGAAGTCGCACACTTCGCGGGCGTGCGCGCCGACTGGGGACCGGGCCCCCTGCTCGAAAATGGCGGCCAGATGCCTGGCGCGCGCTTCTTCCCCAGCGCTCGACTCAACTTCGCCGCAAACCTCCTGCGCTTCCGGGACGATCAAGCGGCACTTATTTTCCGGAACGAGCGCGCGACGCGCCGCGAAATTTCGTACAGGCAACTTCACGATCTCGTGGCACGCGTGGCGGACGGCCTGAAGTCGGCGGGCGTCGTCCCCGGCGATCGCGTCGCCGGGTATCTGCCCAACATCCCTGAAGCTGCAATTGCGATGCTCGCGGCCACCAGCCTGGGAGCAGTATGGTCATCTTGCTCGCCTGATTTCGGCGTGCACGGCGTGTTGGATCGCTTTGGCCAGATAGCGCCGAAGGTTCTGTTCACCGTGGACGGTTATATCTACGCCCACAAGAGCATCAGCTCCCTTTCATCAGTGGCTGAGCTACTGGCAAAGATCTCGAGCATCCAACAGGTGGTGGTCATTCCCTACCTGAATACCGCACCCGATCTCGATGGACTCGGCGCGGCGCGTTCGAAGGCGACTCTATTTGACGCGTTTGGAAGCAGTGGCGCCGCGCTGCAGTTTGCGCAGATGTCTTTCAATCACCCTCTGTATATTCTGTACTCGTCGGGGACCACCGGCGTCCCGAAGTGCATCGTCCACGGAGCGGGTGGCACGCTCCTACAGCACCAGAAAGAGCACCTGCTCCACGCGGATGTAAAGCGCACCGACAGGCTGTTCTACTTCACCACCTGTGGTTGGATGATGTGGAACTGGCTCATCAGTGGGCTTGCAACCGGCGCCACTTTGATTTTGTACGACGGCAGTCCTTTCCATCCCGACGCCGGCGTGCTGTGGCGAATTGCCCAGGATGAGCGAATCACCATTTTTGGCACGAGCGCCAAATATTTGTCAGCGCTGGAAAAGAGCTCGTTTGTCCCGGTGGAGAAAGCGGACCTCAGTGCAGTCCGAACCATCCTTTCGACCGGATCACCCCTGCTCCCCGACGGCTTCGACTACGTATACCGGTCGATCAAGTCAGATGTTCTGTTGGCGTCCATTTCCGGCGGTACGGACATTGTCTCCTGTTTCGCGCTTGGCTGTCCGACCCGCCCCGTTCATAGGGGCGAGATCCAATGCCGTGGACTCGGTATGGCGGTGGATATTTTCGACGAAAACGGCAAATCCGTGCGCGGCGCCCGCGGTGAGTTGGTTTGCACGGCGCCCTTTCCCTCCATGCCGGTGGGCTTCTGGAATGACCCTGACGGAGCCAGGTATCGTGCCGCGTACTTTGAGCGGTTCCCCGGCGTGTGGCATCACGGCGACTACGCAGCCATCACGGAACAGGATGGATTGGTGATTTATGGGCGATCCGATGCTGTGTTGAACCCGGGTGGGGTGCGAATCGGAACAGCCGAGATTTACACGGCGGTGGAAGGTCTCGACGAGATCATTGAAGCGCTGGCCATTGGACAGGACTGGAAGGGCGACGTACGGGTTGTCTTGTTCGTGCGCATCAAACCCGCATTCACTCTCGATGAGCCGTTAAAAAAGCGGATACGCGACACCATCCGTGCTCACACCACGCCCCGCCACGTTCCAGCGAAAATAGTCGCGGTCCCCGACATTCCGCGCACGCATTCCGGCAAGCTCACAGAGCTCGCCGTACGAAATGTAGTGCACGGGCTGCCAGTGAAGAACATGGATGCTCTGGCAAACCCAGGCGCGCTGGAGTATTTCAGGGATCTGGATGAGCTTGCGAGCTGAAGACACTGGGCGGCAGTTGGCAACCGGCGCTCGCCAATGAACCTGCGCGACCTTTACGCCCAACAACGATTGGAACGCGGCTTTCGTAACGATCCGGTGCAAGCAGCCGTCGTAGATCGCCTCGACGAGCTTCGCCAGAGGCTGATCGCGTCTCGGGAGTCCGACGCCTCCATTGTACGTCGCTGGTTTAACTCGTTCGGCAGCAAGCCTGCACCTGAGCCGGTGCGCGGCATCTATCTCTGGGGCGGCGTCGGCCGCGGAAAGACCTGGATGATGGATCTCTTCTATCAAAGCCTCCCGTTCCCCGAACGCCGTCGAAGACACTTTCACCGCTTCATGCACGACGTTCACGCCGAGCTCAAGACGCTGCATCAACGTGAAGCGCCGTTGGAGATCGTAGCGGACCATATCGCACAAGACACCCGAGTGCTGTGCTTCGACGAGTTCTTTGTTTCCGACATCGCGGACGCAATGATCCTGGGCGGCCTCATTGCAGCGTTGCTCAAGCGCGGAGTGACGCTGGTCGCAACGTCCAACGTTGAGCCGCGCAACCTTTACAAGGACGGCCTTCAACGTCAGCGGTTTCTCCCGACAATCGACCTACTCAACCAACACCTGGATGTAATAGCCGTCGACGGAACCACGGACTATCGATTGCGCCGCCTCACGCAGGCCGGTACGTATCTGCTGAGCAGTGCACCTGATACCTTCCGGCGCCTGCAGGAGTTGTTTGACGAGTTGGCCGATGGTGACGTTGAGTCCGCAGGAAGCGGCGCGGAACTCGCGAGCGGCGGCATAGCGCTCACGGCAAGTGGCAAAGATCTCACGGCAGGCGCCAAAGGGCTCACGGCAGGTGGCACAGCGCTCAAGGCAGGCGCCACGGCCACCCGAGCCGTCAACCAAAGCGGTCGCCCCTGGCCCGCGCAGACCTCGATTGACCCCTCGCGCTCCATCGAAATCGAAGGCCGCCGCATCCCCGTCATTCGCGAACGCGGTGGTGTCGTCTGGTTCGACTTCATGGCCCTGTGTTCAGGCCCGCGCAGCCAGGAAGACTACATTGAGATCGCCCGGGAATATCAGTCAGTCATCGTCTCCGATATACCCGTGCTGGATTCACTTCATGAAGACGAAGCCCGCCGCCTGATTGCGCTCGTCGACGAACTGTACGATCGTAACGTCAACCTCATTGTTTCCGCGGCAGCGGCACCAGTCGAGCTCTATCGCGGCGAGCGCGTCGCGTTTCAGTTCGAGCGGACTGCCAGCCGGCTCATTGAAATGCAGAGCGAAGAGTATCTCGCCCGCGAACACCGTCCATAGTCCACAGGAAGGCCTGCTAGCCCCGCGCCTCGACGCGCGCGGCTTCCAACTGTTCCGCCAGGCGCTTGTCCGACACCTTCAGCATCGTCTTCAACTCCTGCGCGAACAGCGAAACCCGATATTCTTCGATCATCCACCGAAGCTGCGCCAGCTCGGACGGAACAATCGGCCGCGTGAGCTGCGCCATCGATGCTTGAAGGGCTGAGGTAAAGGGCTTCACCTTCGCTGCCAGTTCAGCATCCCGCTTCGCGTTAGCCGGCAGACGCTCGAGACGACGCGCGATCGCCTTCAGATACCGTGGCAGGTAGTCGAAGTAGGGACGCGGAACCGACTCAATGAAACCGGCCGGCAACAGCGTCTTGAGCTGAGAATTCACATCCGTTACAGCGTCTGCAAACGACGGTGAGCCCAACTTCTCCAGCGCGAGACGAACACCCCGCCACTCCTTGAATATCAACGTCACGATTGACGACAAGCGATCCGCAACCTCATTTAATTGCGAGCGTCGAGAATCCAGCAGGTCCGCAAACATCTTTTCGTCACGCGGAAGCGGCACTTCCGCTGGGAGGAAACAGTCTCTGAAGGACCGCCGCGCGAGCACCTCCGCAACAGACCCATCGAGCGGAAGGCCGCGACTCAGCAACACCAATTCGCGGTCATCTGCCATGCGTTTGGCAACGTACTTCGCCTGCTGCGGCAGCAACAGCATCGCCAGGCGCACGAGCCCAGTGCGGGAAATCTGTTCCGCGTCAGCGGCGCTGCGCGCCTCGATCAACGCAACACCTACAGTGCGATCTTCCACAGCGGGATAGACCGACAACTGCAGTCGATTGCGCTCAACCTGTGCGCTCTCGGCCAAGTGCCCGAAGTCCCATTGGCGATGGAGGCGCGACGCATCCGGCGCCGAGCCACCTCGGTCCGTTTGCCCGCCAGCGACGCGCGCACCAGCGCCCGCACCGGCACCTCGGCGCTGGAAGTCTGACGGTGCGACACCGGCGCCATATAGTTTCCTGCGAATCACCGCAAGATCGCGCCCTTCAGCAAGCACGCGATCATTCGCATCAACGACGCGGATATTCATGCGTAGGTAGTCGGGAAGCGCCGAAGCAGCCAGTTCAGCAGAGCTCACCGGCGCACCAGCCCGCTTCGTCACCCATTGTGCGAGCCACTCGTAGAAGCCCGGCAGGTTCTTCACGGCTCCTGCTCCCGGGACATCAGCCCCAACGTCCGCCAACGCCTCGCGCGCGTGATCCGGCACCGGCACCAGCGGCTTCCTGAGCGCCTTCGGTAGCGCGCGGAACACAGCCGTAACTTTCTCCAACCGCAGCCCCGGCACGAGCCACGCGAGCCGATCCGGCTGCAGCATGTCAACCAACGGTTCCGGAACCACCAGCGTCACCCCATCGTCGAGCTCTGACGGTTCGAATTTGTACTGTAAGGGCAGTCGATTTCCGCCAACCTGCAAATCGTCAGGAAACCGCTCAGCCGCAGCGTCGGAAGGTTCCCGCCCCATGAGGTCCGACAACGACATGTACAACACGCGAGGATTTTCGCGCTCGGCACCCGCCCGCCAATGTTCAAACGCTTGCACCGAGCTTACGCGCTCTGGAATCCGCCGCGCGTAAAACTCCATCTGCGCCTGCTCATCAACGAGGATATCGCGACGGCGAATCTTCGCTTCGAGCGCCTCAACGTCGTCCCGCAATTTGCGATTCGCGTGAAGAAAGTCACCGGGGATAACACCGCCACGGCGCGCGCGATCGCGCCCCCTCCACCGCCCATCGCGTGCGCCCACCGCACCGCGCCCACCAACATCGACGCCACGCCCAGCAGCATCCTCAACTCCTATCAACGCATGCCGAATAAAAATTTCACGCGCTTCACCCGGCGCGATGACGCCATAGTTGACGCGTCGCTGCGAAGCCAACGTCAATCCATACAACGAAACCGACTCAAACGCACCAACAAATCCGCGCCCCTCCACCCAATGCGGCTCACTGTAGGTGCGCTTGATGAGGTGTGCGCCGGCGGACTCAATCCACGACGAATCAACTGCGGCAACCATACGCGCGTATAACCGCGTCGTCTCCACGAGGCTGCCGGCTACAACCCATTTTGGCGGCTTAGATGCCAACGGCGTACCCGGAGCAATCACGAAGCGCATGCCGCGCGGCCCATCGTACTCCCGCTTTTCGTCGAGATTACCAATCGACCCAAGGAAGCCTGTCAAAATGGCCTGATGTAAATCGGTATAACTGGCGGCCGTCGAGTTGGGCCGCAGCTCCAGTTCACGCACGCCTTGAGCCAATTGCGAATGCAGCTCCCGCCACTCGCGCATCCGAACAAACGACAGGTAATGCTCCCGACACCACTTCCGCAATTGACTTCCGGAAAGCGCGGCGGCCTGCTCCTTGAACTGCTTCCAGAGATTCAACACGGTGATGAAGTCCGAACGCGCGTCGGCAAACAGCGCGTGCTTTTCTGCGGACGCCTGTTGGGCATCCGAGGGGCGCTCACGCGGGTCCTGCGCTTCGAGGAACGACGTAATCACCAGCATCTCAGTGACGCAGTTATGATGCGACGCTGCGAGCAACATTCGACCCAGCCGGGGATCGACAGGTAGGCCCGCTATCTTCGCTCCCAGGCTCGTGACTCGGCGCTCGTCGTCCATGGCTTTGAGTTCCTGGAGCAACCGAACGCCATCATTGACGAGCCGCGTATCAGGTGGATCCAGGAAAGGAAAGTTCTCCGGCTCGCCCAACCCCAGTGTGGCCATGCGAAGTATCACGCTGGCCAAATTGGTCCGGAGCACCTCCGGAGGTGTGAAATCCTCTTGCCGATTGAATTCGTCCTCGGAATACAACCGAATGCAGATGCCTTCCGCCTCTCGTCCGCAACGTCCCTTGCGTTGATCAGCACTCGCCTTGGAGATCCGCTCGATAGGCAATCGCTGCACCTTGCCTCGGACGCTGTAACGACTGATGCGCGCAAGCCCAGAGTCGACGACGAATCGAATGCCGGGAACAGTGAGGGATGTTTCGGCGACGTTTGTCGAGAGAACTACACGCCGTCCGGTGTGCGTTGCAAATATGCGCTCCTGATCACGCGCGGATAATCGCGCGAACAACGGCAGCACCTCCGTGTGGCGGAGTTTCGCCTTGTTGAGCGCCTCGGTGGCCTCGCGGATTTGCTTCTCGCCCGGCAGAAATACCAACGTATCGCCCCGCATGCCGTTTCCATTTCGATCGAGGTCGCGTACAGCCTCGACAATGCCTTCAGGCAGGGACAGCTCAACCGCATCTTCGTCCTCGCCAATGAGAGGGCGATAGCGAATTTCCACCGGATAGCTGCGGCCGGAAACCTCGATCACGGGCGCACCATCAAAAAACGCGGAGAACTTACCGGGATCGATCGTCGCGGAGGTCACGATGATTCTCAGGTCCGGGCGACGTGGGGAAACCTGCTTGAGTACACCAAGCAGTAGGTCAATGTTGAGGCTGCGCTCGTGAGCCTCATCGATGATCAGCGTGTCATAGCGACGCAGAAGGCGATCGCTCTCCAGCTCCTTGAGCAGGATGCCATCGGTCATCAGCTTGACGCGAGTGTTAGGCCCGGTGCGATCGTTGAAGCGGACCTTGTAGCCCACTAGCCCAATGGAGTCAGCGACCGGCGCAGGCGCCGATACAGCGCCACCGCCGTCAACCACGGCGAAAACATCACCTGCGGCCCCAGCGGCCGCCCCAGCGGTCTCAGCGGCCCCCACCCCAACAGCCCCCGGCTGCGCACGACTGGCGTCACCACGACGCCCGTCTGAACGACTACCCCGCCCCTTCCGTTTCCCCGGCACATCAATCGTAGTACCGAGCTCTTCCGCAAGCCGCCCGGCCAACGCCCGCGCGGCAATTCGCCGAGGCTGGGTATGCCCGATCAGCCCGCGCGTGCCACGCCCGGCCTCCAGACAAAACTTGGGCAACTGAGTCGTTTTACCTGACCCCGTCGCCCCACAAACAACAACCACCGGATGGCGAGCCAACGCCTCGAGAATCTCACCTCGATGCGCAGATATGGGTAAAGCCGGATCGTACTCGAGCCGCAAACGTGTCCTAAGAAGAGCGGGGGCTCAAAGCACCCCGCGCCGCATCTGGTCCAGCTCGATCGACTCGAACAGGGCACGGAAATTACCCTCACCGAATCCCTCGTTGCCCTTGCGCTGGATGATTTCGAAGAAAATCGGGCCAATGACATTCTGCGTGAAAATCTGCAGCAGCACACCATCGCCCTTGCTCGGATTGCCGTCGATGAGAATCGCGCGCTCCTTCAGCGCGGCGAGCGACTCCCGATGACCTGGAACGCGAGCTTCCACACCCTCGTAATACGTGTCCGGTGCACTCTGGAAAGTGACTCCGTTACCGCGCAATACGTCGACCGTCCGATAAATGTCATTCGTTCCGAGCGCAATGTGCTGAATTCCTTCGCCATGGTACTCACGCAGATACTCCTCAATCTGGCTCTTGTCGTCCTGTGACTCATTGATGGGTATGCGGATCTTGCCGCACGGACTGGTCATGGCCCGCGAGAACAGTCCCGTCTGCTTGCCTTCGATATCGAAATAGCGAATTTCACGGAAGTTGAACAACTTCTCGTAGAAGCCCGCCCAGACATCCATGCGTCCCCGCATCACGTTGTGAGTCAGGTGATCGATAGTGACGAGGCCCGCGTTCTGGGTTCCCTGTGCCAATGGTTCCGGGCGAAAATCAACGTCGTAGATCGACCGCTCGCCGTACAGATCGACGAGATAAATCAGCGACCCGCCGATTCCCTCGATGCACGGAATGTTGAGCTCCATCGGGCCAGCGCTCTGCGGCCCCGGCTTCGCTCCCAACTCCAGCGCTCGTCGGTAGGCAAACGCAGCATCCTTAACTCGGAATGCCATCGCGCAGGCCGAAGGTCCATGCGCACGAGCAAAACCCTGCGCAAACGAATCCTTCTCAGCATTGATGATGAAATTGACGTCGCCTTGACGATGCAGCGTCACGTTCTTTGAACGATGGCGCGCCACAACGGGAAAGCCGAGACGCTCAAACAATGTGCGCAAAAGCTGTGGATCCGGAGCCGTGTATTCCACGAACTCGAAGCCATCCGTGCCCATCGGATTCAGGTGTGAGTCGCTCATGTGCCAATTCCCGAATTAGTTACAATTGAAACCATTATAATCATGTCCCCGCACCGAGGGAAATCCGCAATGCCCAAGTCCGCCCGGGTTCCGCTGCAGCTCGACACTTTCCTGCCCTATCGGCTGTCCGTTTTGTCCAATACCGTCAGCACAGCCATTGCAGGTGCGTATCACGAACGCTTCGGCCTCTCGATCCCCGAATGGCGGGTGTTGTGCGTCCTGGCGATGACCCCGGATCTGTCGGCGGCGGAGGTCGCGCACCGTACAGCCATGGACAAAGTGGCAGTCAGCCGCGCGACCACCTCATTGCTGAAGATGCGCCGTATAGAAAGGCGCATTGCAAAGTCCGACCGGCGACGCTCCGTGCTACGCCTATCCAAGGCGGGTGAAGCCGTTTACGCAGAGGTGGCGCCATTCGCCCTGGCGTACGAGCGCGACTTATTACAGCCTCTGGACGAGCGCGAACGAGACTCACTGGACCGCCTGCTCCGGATCCTGCTTGGCCGCGCCACAGAGATGGGGCCGGCAACGCGGGCCTAAAAGCCCCCATGCCGAAGCACTCAGGCCTCAAAGCCACCCACGCCCAATCGATCGGCCGCGCGCCAGCAAACCGGCCGCCACCAGGCTCGCACGCACCGAAACAGGGCATCCCCCTCGGCTCATGTATAATCCGCGCCCCGGAAATGAGGCGCTGGGGATGGACCCGCTCCGCTGCCTGAGCTGGCGGAGTCACCACCCGGACGGCCTTTGAGGGCATTTTTTGACCACGGTCGCAGAGTTCGAGATCGAGTATCACCAGTTCCTGGACGCGGAAGGGAAACTCCGCGAACCCGCACCCGCCCTGGCCCGAGACAGCGCCGAGCTCATCAAGATGTATCGCCTGATGACGCTGGTGCGTGCGTTCGACACCAAAGCGGTAAACCTTCAGCGCACCGGCAAGATCGGAACCTACGCCTCCTGCCTAGGACACGAAGCCACGCACATTGCCGTGGGCGCAGCGATGCGCCCGGAAGACGTCCTCGCGCCCGTCTACCGCGAGTTCGGAACCCAAATCTGGCGCGGGGTCAAACTGACCGAAATCCTGACGTATTGGGGCGGTGACGAACGAGGCTGCGATTTCAGCGGTCCGCGGCAGGACTTCCCGTGGTGCATACCGATCGCCTCGCAGATGTTGCATGGCGCGGGTGCGGCCATGGCTTTCAAGATCCGGCGCGAGCCCCGATGTTCGGTCACTTACATCGGTGACGGCGGCACCTCCGAGGGCGCCTTCTACGAAGCCATCAACCTCGCCGGTGCCAGAATGCTTCCGGCCGTGTTTGTTGTAGTCAACAACGGCTGGGCCATCTCCGTACCGGTTGCAAGTCAGACGGCCACCCGGACGTTGGCGCAAAAGGCGATCGCGGCCGGAATCCCGGGCATTCAAGTCGACGGCAACGACGTCATTGCAGTTCGTCACATCGTGGGAGAAGCACTCGAACGCGCAAGGCGCGGCGAAGGCCCAACCGTCGTTGAAGCACTGACGTACCGCCTCAGCGACCACACGACCGCCGACGATGCCAGCCGCTACAGGCCGCGTGCCCAGCTCGACGAGGCCTGGAAGAACGAGCCGCTGATACGCACCCGCGCATTCCTCACGCGAACCGGGGCCTGGGACGACACCCGGGAGAAAGAGCTGCAAGCCGATTGCGCGCGCCAGATCGAAGCGGCAGTGGACCAGTATTTGAGCGGCCCGCAGCCGACAACCGACGCCATGTTCGACAGTCTGTTTGCGGAACCGACCCAGAACCTCGTGGAGCAGCGCGAGATGGCCCGGCGGTACGCCAACAGGCACGGCCACTGAGCAGCATGGCAAACATCACCATGTTGGAAGCCATCACCCGCGCGCACGCCTGGGAGATGAGTCACGACCCGTCCGTCGTCGTGCTCGGCGAGGATGTTGGTGTCAACGGCGGCGTGTTTCGTGCCACCGCAGGACTGCAGGAGCAGTTCGGCAAGGATCGGGTCCAGGACACGCCACTCGCGGAAGGCATGATTGCCGGCATGTGCATCGGCATGGCGACCCAGGGGTTGCGCCCGATTGCGGAAATCCAGTTCATGGGCTTCATCTATCCGGCCATGGACCAGATTGCCAATCACATGGCGCGCCTGCGAAACAGGACTCGCGGCCGCCTGTCCTGCCCCATTGTGTTACGCATGCCGCACGGCGGCGGCATTCACGCTCCGGAACATCACTCGGAGTGTCTCGAAGCGATGCTGGCCCACCATCCGGGTCTGCGCGTCATCTGCCCGTCGTCACCCGCTCGCGCGTACGGCTTGCTGCTGGCGGCGATCCGTAACCCGGATCCGGTGATTTTCCTCGAGCCCGTGCGCCTGTATCGTCTGGCACGCCAGCAGGTTGCCGACGATGGTCAGGCCATGAGACTGGATATTTGCTACAAATTGCGTGACGGAACTGACATCACGCTCGTCACCTGGGGCGCCATGACGGTGGAGACTTTGAAGGCCGCCCAGGAGTTGCAGAATGACGGGGTGAGTTGCGAAGTCATCGACCTGGCAACACTCTCGCCCATCGATCATGACAGTATCCTCGAGTCCGTAGCCAGGACCGGCAGACTGGTCATCATTCACGAAGCGCCGAAAAACTGCGGTGTGGGAGCGGAGATTGCCGCCACCGTGGCCGAAAAAGGCCTGTACGATCTGCACGCTCCGATACGGCGCGTAACGGGATATGACACCATCATTCCGCTGTCGCGCCTCGAGTACGAGTACATCCCAAGCGTCGCCCGCATCACCGACGCGGTCCGTGCAACGCTCGCTGCATGAAAACATTCAACCTTCCAGACTTGGGTGAAGGGCTTGCTGAAGCCGAGATCGTCCGCTGGCACGTCAAAGCCGGCGACCGCATCAACGCCGATGACCCCATGTTGGCTGTTGAAACCGCCAAAGCCATAGTCGAAGTGCCGGCGCCGTTCTCAGGCATCATCGAGGCAATCCACGGCAACCCCGGCGACACGGTCGCCACCGGCGCGCTGTTGGTGGAGTTTGAGGAAGCTACCCCGGCGGCCGGCACCAGCGCGCGCGCGTCAACAGCCAGTTCCGTCGAGCGCCACCCCGCGCCAGATGCCGGCACCGTCGTCGGCACCATGCCAACCGCCGACGAAAACTTCGTCTACGGTGCGGACAACGCGCCCGTTAGCGGTAACGCCCTACCCCCTGACCGAATCCGTGCCATCCCAGCCGCCCGCGCGTTAGCCAAGCGCTTAGGGCTCGACTTGACGCAAATCCAGGGTACCGGCCGAGGCCAGTTGATAACGGTCGACGACGTGCTGCGCGTGATCCCGCCCGGCGCCCACGCAGCAGCCACCGGCCCCGCGACGCGCCATGCACCCATGGGCGACACGCCGCACCCAACTGCCGCAAGCGACCCCACGCCGCACCGCAACATCGCCGACGAACAAGCGGCCCAACTCCCTGGCGCGCCGCCTCAACACCCAGGCGAGCGGCTGAAAGGCCCGCGCCGCGCCATGGCTCAAAGCATGGCCGCCAGCCGCGACCATGTAATGGGTTGCACAGTGTTCGATGACGCTGACCTGCACGACTGGCAGCCCGAACAGGACGTCACCAGCCGTATCCTCCGCGCGATAGCCGAAGGATGCAGCACGGAACCCGGTCTGAACGCCTGGTTCGATGGCGAAACGCTCACCCGGCAATTGTTGAGCCACATCGACGTTGCCATCGCGGTCGACACGCCCGAGGGGCTCATCGTCCCTGTCATCCGCAACATCCGCGGCCGGCCCGTTGCGGAATTGCGACGGGATGTTGACAGGTTGAAGCGTGACACCCACGCCCGGTCCGTGCGTCCCGCGGACCTGCGTAACTTCACCTTCATGTTATCCAACTTCGGTATGATCGCCGGCCGTTATGCGACACCTGTCGTAGTTCCGCCGGCCGTCGCTATCTTAGGCTGCGGCCGCCTGAGCCATGACGTCATAGCAACTCAAAACGGAATCGAGGCGCATCTGCGGATGCCACTCTCTCTTACATTCGATCACCGCTGTGTCACCGGTGGCGAGGCCGCTCGCTTCCTGGCCGCGGTCATTCGAGATCTTCACAAAGGCAATTGATATGCACGCGCAGGTTACCCCCGAAGACAGCCGTCTTCTGCACAGCATTCCTCCGGCCCGGGTCGCGCTCATTGAGCGGATCGCACAGGCCGCGCCCGGGGCGGGCAAGACCGCCAAGGCGCAAAGCAACCTGCAACAGCGCTTTGTCAGGTCCTATTTCCGCGGTGTTGGCGAGGAAGACCTGCGGGAGCGCACCCCGGCCTCACTGGCCCGCGTGGCCATGGATCACCTCGCCTTCGGCCAGGAGCGCAAACCCGCGCACCAGTCCCTGATCCGGGTATTCAATCCCGACCCGAAAAAAGACGGCTTCGACTCGCCCCACACGGTGATCATGCTCGTCACCGATGACGCGCCGTTCCTGGTCGACTCGATCGGCATTGCTCTCAAGCGCGCCGAAGTATCGATTCACCTCATCGTGCACCCGGTCCTGGACGTGCACCGCGACGGCCGCGGCAAGATTGTTGAGCTGGGCACCAACGGCGCGGACAAGAGCCACTCCGAGTCGTGGCAGATGTATGAGATCGACCGTCAGAACGACCAGGCGCAGCTCGACAAGATAACCAAGGCCATTGAAGAAACCCTCTGCGACGTGCACATGGCCGTTGAAGACTGGCCGAAGATGCGTGAGATGGCCAAGGGCATCGCCGCGGGTCTCGAATCCAACCCACCGCCGCTGCCGTCCGATGAAATCAGTGAAGGCCGCCGCCTGATCGAGTGGATGGAAGGCCGGCACTTCGTGTTCCTCGGCTACCGCCGTTACAACCTGGAGCGCGGCTCGACTGAAGACAAGCTGGTGCCGGATACGCGTTCCGGACTGGGCATTCTGCGCAATGGCGGCCGGGGCGTGCGCGGTGGCGCCATTACTTTGCGCGGCGACATTCGCGCCAAGGCTCGCGAAAACGAGCTGCTGATCCTGACCAAAGCCAACACAACCGCGACCGTACACCGCGGCGAGTACCTCGATTACATCGGCGTCAAGACCTTCGACAATCGCGGCAAGGTGAACGGCGAGCACCGTTTCCTCGGACTGTGGACTTCCACGGCCTATCACCGCACGCCGCGCGACATCCCGGTCCTGCGCCGCAAGGTCGATCGCGTCATCGAATACTTCGGCCTCGACTCAGCCAGCCACGACGGCAAGGCCGTGTTGAATGTGCTCGAAACCTATCCCCGTGACGAGTTGTTCCAGGCGAGTGTCGATGACCTCATCCGCATTGCGCGCGGCGTGGTCAATCTCTACGAACGCCGCACCGTCCGGATGTTGGTCCGGCGCGATCCGTATCATCGCTTCTACTCGTGCCTGATCTATGTGCCGCGCGATCGCTACAGCACCGAAGTACGCCAGCGCTTCGAGAAGATCGTGCTCGACGGTTTCAACGGCAAGAGCGTCGAAACCCAGGTACAGATTTCCGGATCAAACCACGCTCGCGTGCATGTAGTCGTTCATACCGACCCCGAGTCGCGTGCGAAAGTGGACTACATGGCGGTTGAACGCCGTATCGCCGAAGCCGCCCTGACCTGGTCAGACCGTCTGCGCGATATCGTGGTTGAACACAAGGGCGAAGCCGCCGGGCTCGCGCTCGCCAACCGTTACCGCCGCGCCTTCTCCATGAGCTATGAGGAAGATGTCTCACCGCGGGATGCATTGGATGATCTGGCCGACCTCGAAGCTCTGCGTGAGCAACCCACCACGTTGCGCCTCAACTTGCATCGGCCGCCGGAACAGAAACCCGAGCGGGTGCATCTCAAGATTGTGAAGTTGGGCGAGCCCGTGCCCATCTCCGACCTGCTGCCCATGCTGGAAAACTTCGGGCTGCGCGTTATTTCCGAGCGGCCCTATGAGCTGACCTGGCCCGAGGGGGGCACGGCGTGGATCCAGGATTTCGAAGTCGAGCACCGCGACAAGCTGCCGATCGAAATCACCAAGGTCGAAACCGACTTCAATGAGGCGTTGCTGGCCGCCTGGCGCGGTGAGATTGAGAACGACGGCTTCAATCGCCTGTTGTTGGTTGCCGGCCTGAAGGCGCGCGAGATTGTCGTCCTGCGCGCGTACTGCCGCTACCTGTTGCAAACGGGCGTGCCTTTCAGCCAGGCGTCCATGGAAAGAACCCTGGCCGGCCATCCGGCCATTGCGCGCAACCTGGTGCGCTTGTTTGAGCGGCATTTCAATCCGGACGCCGCCGGCTCCAAGCGCGATGCCGACAAGCTGATCAGCCAGATCCGCACCGACCTGGATGCGGTCGCGAGCCTCGACGAGGATCGGATTCTGCGCGGCTACCTGGCCGTGGTCGAGGCGACGATCCGCACCAACTACTACCAACTCATCAACAACCAGCCCAAGGGCTACGTCGCCTTCAAGCTGGACCCGGCGAAGATCCCGGACCTGCCCCTGCCGCGTCCGAAATTCGAAGTGTTTGTCTACAGCCCGCGCGTCGAAGCCGTGCACCTGCGCATGGGCTTCGTGGCTCGCGGCGGCATCCGCTGGTCCGATCGTCGTGAAGACTTCCGGACGGAAATTCTGGGCCTGATGAAGGCGCAGAACGTCAAGAACACCCTCATCGTCCCCGTCGGCGCGAAGGGCGGTTTCGTCTGCAAGAAGCTTCCCAACGGCAGCCGCGAAGAAGTGCAGGCCGAAGTTATTGCCTGCTACCAGACTTTGATCCGCAGCCTGCTCGATCTCACCGACAACATTGTCGGCGGAAAGATTGTGCCGCCTCCCCGGGTCGTGCGCCGCGACACCGATGATGCCTACATGGTGGTCGCTGCCGACAAGGGAACCGCTTCGTTCTCTGACATCGCCAACGCAATCTCCATTGAGTACGGCTACTGGCTGGGAGATGCGTGCGCGTCCGGCGGCTCCGCCGGGTACGACCACAAGAAGATGGCGATTACGGCGCGCGGTGCGTGGGAATGCGTGAAGCGCCATTTTCGCGAAATGGGCGTCGACACCCAGAAGGAAGACTTCACGGTTGTTGGTGTTGGCGACATGTCAGGCGACGTGTTCGGCAACGGCATGCTGCTGTCGCGCCACATTCGGCTGCTGGCGGCGTTCGACCACCGCCACATCTTCCTCGACCCGAGCGCTGTCGCGGCCTCGAGCTTCGAGGAACGCGAGCGGTTGTTCAACCTGCCGCGCTCGAGTTGGGATGACTACGACCGCAAGAAGATCTCCAAGGGAGGCGGCGTGTTTGCGCGCACCTCCAAATCGATCACGCTTTCGCCGGAAGCCAGCTCCATGCTGGGAATCGCGGCGAGCTCGGCGACGCCCAACGAGATCATGCGCGCGATCCTGAAAATGCCGGCCGATCTCCTCTGGAACGGCGGAATCGGCACCTACGTGAAATCGAGTGAGGAGTCCAACGCGGAGGTCGGTGATCGTACCAACGATGCAGTGCGCATCAACGGCATCGAATTGCGGGCCAAGGTGGTCGGCGAAGGCGGCAACCTGGGCCTCACGCAACGCGGCCGCGTCGAGTACGCTCTGGGTGGGGGCCGGCTCAACACCGACTTCATCGACAATTCCGCGGGCGTCAACACCTCGGACGTCGAAGTCAACATCAAGATCCTGCTGAACCCACTGATGCAGGCCGGCAAGCTCACCCGCACCGATCGGAACAAGCTGCTCGCCCGCATGACGAACGAGGTGGCCGGCCTCGTCCTGCGCAACAACTACCTGCAGAGCCAGGCCATCAGCACCCTCGAGCTGCAGGCCCGGGCGCGCCTGCCCGAGTACCAACACCTGATCCGCACACTGGAGCGTTCCGGCGACCTCAATCGCGCGCTGGAGTTCCTGCCGGCCGACGATGAGCTGGCGGATCGCCGCAAGCGCGGGCTCGGCCTGTCACGGCCGGAGCTGTCGATCCTGCTGGCGTACAGTAAGATCTGGCTGACCAACCATCTGCTTGCCTCCGACGTCCCCGAGGACCCGTACCTGTCCTCGGAGTTGGTGCGTTACTTCCCGGAACCCATCCAGGAGAAGTTCGCGAGGCAGATTGCCCAGCACCGCCTGCGCCGGGAGATCATCACCACGGCAACGACCAACAGCCTCGTGAATCGCATGGGACCGGCGTTTGTGCCGCGCGCCCAGGAGGACACGGGCGCGCAACCGGCGCAGATCGCTCGTGCCTACACCGCGGCACGCGAAATCTTCGACATGCGCAAGACCTGGGCCGAAATCGAGGCCTTGGACACGAAGATCCCGGCCAAATTGCAATACTCCATGGCGTTTCAAACAGGGCGCCTGGTGCGGCATGTCACCTACTGGTTGCTCGTCCATCGCAAGAAGGGCCTGCAAGTGGATGCGGCGGTGGCGGAGTTCCGCAAGGGTGTGCGTCAGCTCGAGACCGAGATCGGCAGCATCCTGAACGGCGCCGACCGGGAACGCTTCGAGAAAGTGCGCAAGGAACATGTTGATGCGGGCGTGCCTGCGGGCCTGGCCGCGCATATCGCCAGTCTCCCTTCTCACAACGCCGCTCTGGACATAGTCGAAATAGCCACCACCTACAAAGTCGGCGTCGCCGAAGCGGCCCGCGTCTACTTTGAAATCGGCACGCGTGTGGGCCTCGACTGGCTGCGTGAGCAGATCGAGCAACTGTCTGTGGAAGGCACTTGGCAGGCCATCGCTCGTACCGGCTTGCGTGACGGCGCCATGCGCATTCACCGGCGACTGGCGGAGCGAGTGTTGTCCAAGACGCAGCAAGGCGCGGCACACGCTCGCGTTGCGGCGTGGCTGCAGGCGGCCGGTGAAGACCTCGCTCAGTGGCAACGTACAGTGACAGAAATGAAGGCAGCCGGAGCTGTCGATTTCGCCACCCTGTCGGTCGGCCTCGAATCAGTGCGAAAGCTCGCGGACTAGGCAATGACCTTGTGCTATATGAGGATTGAAGATGCCGTCTGAGGAGCCCACCATGCCCGGGAAACTGATTCTGGTCCGACATGGACAGAGTGTGTGGAATGTCGAGAACCTGTTTACAGGTTGGCACGACGTCGACCTGTCGGATCAGGGCCGCAAGGAAGCAGCGCAAGCCGGCCGTGAGATCCTGCAAGAGAACATCGCCGTCGACATCGCATTCACGTCGGTCCTGAAACGCGCCATCCGCACGTTGTGGCTGATGCTCGATGGAATGGACCGGATGTGGATCCCGGTGGAGCGCTCCTGGAGATTGAATGAGCGCCATTACGGCGCCCTCCAGGGACTCAACAAAACACAGACCGTGGAGAAGCACGGCGAAGCGCAGGTCAAAATCTGGCGTCGCAGCTATGACATTCCGCCGCCGCCGTTGGAGTTGAGCGATGCGCGCCATCCCTCACACGACGTGCGCTACGCACATGTCGATGCCGCCGAGCTGCCCGCCGCGGAATCACTCAAGGACACGTTGAATCGCGTGCTGCCCTACTGGCACAGCCGGATTGCGCCTGAGCTGCGCGCCGGACGCAACGTGATGGTCGCGGCTCATGGCAACAGCTTGCGCGCCATGGTCAAGATGTTGAACAACGTGTCTGAAAAGGACATCGTCGAGCTCAACATCCCGACGGGCGTGCCCCTGCTCTACGAGTTGGATGCCCGGCTGAATCCGGTGAGCAGCCGCTACCTGGGCGATCCGGCCGCCATTGCCGCTGCCGCCGAAGCCGTCAAGCGACAGACCGAAAAAAAGTAGTCGACCGCGCTCAGGCCGTTGAGCCGCCGCCGACTCGCGCGCTCCCCGGCAAATTCAGGCCGTCCAGCCGTCATAGCGACCGCCGAACTCGGCGGCCAGGGTCGTCAGGCGTTCGCTCATGGCCTGCATGTCAGGAACAATCAGCCGCATGGACTTGCTGGCATGCAGGCTGTAAGCCAGGTCGGTCTTCTCGGTCATGGGCTTCGCATCAATACTGAAGCCCTCCGCTTCGAGCCGTGAGCGCACGGCCTGGCAGGCCGACTCATCCGGCAATGCCATGAAAAAATCGACCTTGTATTCATTGAACGGCGCGTACCCCTTGGCCCGCAGTTGCTCAATGATCTTCGCGTCCCAGCTTTCCTGTTTGTTGTCGCGGATATTGCGCAGCTTGAAATAGATGCGCGCAACGATGATGGCCGCAGCAACAAAGAACGCGAGACTGACCCAGGTCATTCCTCGTCGGCCTCTCGGGCGGGACGATTGCGGGCTTTGTGGAACTCCGGCTTGCGCTTGCTGGTGAAGGCATCGATCCCTTCCGCACCCTCGGGCGTCACCGCCTGGGTGGCGATGGTCTCGCTCTCCAGGACCATCTGCGATTCAAAGCCGGCAATGGAAGCCGCCAACAGCCGCTTGGTCTTGCCGAATGCATTCGTCGGGCCGGTGGACAGCCGCTCGGCGAGCCTGCAAGCCTCGTTGAGCACTTCGGAATCGTCGACCACGGAGTTGACCAAGCCCCATTCGAGCGCCTCGTTGGCGTTCAGCGCGCGGTTGAGCAGCAAGAGCTCCATCGTGCGCTTCACACCGATCGTCCGCGGCAACAGGAAGGAGGTTCCGCCATCCGGGGTCAGACCAACACCGGTGTACGCGAGACTGATCTTCGAGCTTCGGCCGCAAACGGCGAGATCCGCCATCGCGAGCAATCCAACACCCGCACCGGCCGCGGTGCCGTTGACCGCCGCAATCACCGGCGCATCCATTCGCACAAAATGGGAGATGGCCGAGTGCAGGTAGCCGGTCAGCTCCCGCAGGTAACCCTCGACGCCATCGCCGCGCGACAACATGGCGCGCAGATCACCGCCGAAGCAGAACTGGCGCCCGGCACCGGTCAATACAACCGCGCGCACGGCGGGATTGCGGCCGCACGTCATGGCGGCAGCGAGCAGATCCATTGCCATCTCGAGGTTGAGTGTATTGGAGCTGTCAGGCCGGTTCAGAGTCACAACCGCAACAGCGCCCCGGGTTTCGACTAGCACACTGGATGTCGACATGGTGTTCCGCCGGCTCACTCGTCCGGCGCGATCGTCACGCGCAGACCGGCAAGCTCATTGGTGAATTCGAGCTGACACGACAACCGCGAGTTCGATTCGTGGTGGGACAGCTCCGTGAGCAACTCCCTCTCATCCGACATGGCCGCGGGCAATTTCGCTACCCACTCGGGGTCCACGTACACGTGGCAGGTAGCGCAGGAACACATGCCGCCGCAAATGGCCGCGACGCCGTAGTCGAGCTCTCGAAGAGTCTCCATGACTTTCAACCCGGGCTTCGCATCCACCTCATGCTCGACCCCGTCGCGATCGACGACACGCAAAAGCGCCATGAACTTACCTCATGAAAACAAGGGAAACCGGGGCACGAATCGACCCCAGTCCGCTAGTTTGCCGATTCGGGCAGCCAGCCTGCAAGGGTACGGGGAAGGCGCTCGGCCAATTGTTCTTCAGCTTCGCGCTCGGCATCGGTGGTGGAGCGGCGCAAACGCCGCTCGCGATACCAGAGGTAGGTGTGCAAATCGAATAGCCAGACCGCCGCGGCAAGCTGCCGCGAGGAAACCGCTACGAGGCCGGAATGCTGCAGAAGCAAGGACGCGTAGGGCCGCGCAGACTCGTGGTACGAGAGAATGCAGGCGACATCGAGCAACGGATCGGAGACGGCCGCGCACTCCCAGTCAATGAGAACGAGGCGGTCAGCGGTCTCGATCAGATTGGAACCGTGCAGATCGTGGTGCAGGATGGCGAGCGGCCGGTCATCGGCGCCCGAGACCCGCCAAGCCGCCGTCGCCCAGTCCAAAAAGCTCGGATCGGCCCCCACCCGCTCAGCGTAGCCGGCCAGGGCCTTCAGCAGGTCGAAGCGACCGATGTCGGGAGGCGGAAGCTGATGCAGGCGCCGCAACGCGCCCCCTAGACGGGCCAGGCGCTCCGGGTTCGCGAAGTCGGGTTCCATCCACAGGTGCCCGCTGATGTATTCCGTGACCATCCACCAGTCATTGCTGTCCGCCGCGATGATCCGGGGAGCTATCAGGGCCCTCGAGGCGATCTGCTGCAGCTCCCGTTCGACCGAACGGTCCGTGGTGAGCCAGGCGTCAGGGCCCTGGCTGAGGCGCAAAACGAACCGACCGGCTGGTGTATGGACGCTGTAGCTGCGATTGACGCTACCCCCGGACAGCCGGGTCACCATGATGGCGGGATCGCCCGGGGCATAGCCGGGGACATGGGAAATGGCATCGGCGAGCATCAGCTCGCGGGTACGGGGGTCCGGTAGGTCCTCAACCATCTGATAAAGCCGACTGCTGAAAAACCCAGATACAGCACAGACAATAGTGCAACGAAATAAAGTCCCTGGGCGCCGAATAAAAAGGCTAGCACTGAATCAATGCAGATCCAGTACAGCCAATTCTCGAGCTTGACCCGCGCTTGGAGCCAGGTGGCATACAGGCTTCCCCAGGTGGTCAGGGAATCCAGGAACGGCCACGCCGCCTGGGTCTGGGTAGCCAGCCAGCGGGCCGTGAGGGCGCTGATCAGAACGACCGCCGCGCAGGCCACCAGATGCTTGCGGACAGGCCAGGTGCTGACTACCAGCGACCCCTGCGCCTCCTCCTCGCGGGTCCAATACCACCACCCGTAGACGGAGATCACCACGTAGTACACCTGCAGCGCCGCTTGCATCGGCAGACGGGCAGTCAACGACAGGTAGATCATGATCGCGGAGCTCAATCCGCCGGTCACCCAACACCAACGGCTGCGGCGGATCGCCAGCACGGAGTAGGCGAGACCCAGCGCAACCGACACCGCTTCGGCCGGTGACGTCGCCACCAGCCCGCTCCAGATCGCATCGAGGGCCCGCGCCAGCTCGCTCACGTTACGGCCAGGGGACCGAGCACTTTCATGACGAACACCGACTTGTCGTTGTTGGCAAAAGTGACCCGCAATTCGCGGGTCAGGGCCGCGAACACCACCTCGTACGGACCAAACACCTGGGTACTGAGGCTGTTGGTCACAACCTTCAGGCGTGCGTCCGCATTCAGGCGGTCAATGAAGTCCTTGATGGGTGGAATGTACTCCGCGTTGAGCGGATAGAGGCTGAGCTCAACTGCAATATCCATCGCTGCGCTCCTGTTCAGAAAGAAACACTGACGTTCACACCCCAGGCGCGGGGATCTCCCAACTGGGTGTACAGGCGGTTGACCGGGGGATCGGCGAGAAAATCCTGCGGCGTATCCGAGAAGTAAAAGCCCCGCACGGGATACTTCTTGTCCAGCAAGTTGCGACCCCACAGGCTCGCGCTCCAACGCTGTGCCTGCCAGCCGAGACGACCGTTGACGAGGCCATAGGAACTGGAGGTCGTAAAGTTGGGTGGCAGGTCGAAGTAGTATCCGCCCATGCCGGTCACATCGACGCGGGCGAACGGTCCGCGCGGATCGCGATAGGTGGCGCTCACAGCCGCCTGCCATGGCGGAGCGTTGGGCAGCGCACGATCGGGCAACAACACCTGATCCTGTACGAAGCCGTGGTAGCGCGTCTGCAGAAGACCCAGTGAAGCTGCGACAACCAGCGACGGGGTCGCCTGCCATTGCAGCTCGCCTTCCAGGCCGTAGTTAAAGCCGCTGTCCGCATTGCCGGTGAACAGCGTGAACGTGTTGGGATCGCTGGGATCGAGCTGTTCGCTCGTCTTCACCTGCAGGGCGTGGCGCCGCATGTAAAAAACATCGGTATTCAAGCGCAGGGTGCGCTCGAGTAGCTCCGCCTTGTAACCCAACTCGAAGCTCACGTCCGACTCGGGGTTGAAGTTGATCTGGCTCGGCAGGATGGCCTGGCTCAAGTTGAATCCGCCCGCCTTGTAGCCGCGACTCACGCTCGCGTAGGCGCTCTGCGTGCCGGAGATGACGCGGGTCAACGAGGCGGCGGCACCCCACAGATTGTTGGCGGGATGAAATTCATGGCTGTCATCCGAATAGCGGGCCGACCAGCGCTCACCGCGCAATCCAACCGTCCAGCGCCACTTCGTGGTCCATTCGCCATCCAGCTCCCCAAACACGGCGCCGGTACGCGAGCGGAAGCGGCTGCTGGTCAAACTAGACTGCACTGGAGGAACCTCACCCCCGGCGGTGGGATCGAAGAACAGGCCCGAGCTGTCCTCATTGAGACTCTCGTGCAACTGCAGTCCGTACACACCCAGCAGCCAATTCAACCCGTGCTCGTGATTGGTAGCCAGCCGCGCTTCCAGGCTCTGTGTGTTGCGATTGCGGTTCTGCACATCGTTATAGTCATAGATGTAGGGAGCCCACAGGTTGGGGTTACCCCAATCACCGTCGAAGCTGTATTTCACCAGCGTTTTGGCGTAGCTGCCAATCACTGTCAGGGTGGCGGGGCCGATCCCTGAATAGGTGACATGCGCGGATGCGCCCGTCGAATGCTGCGAGTCGACACCCGGGTGGTCGGATTGGGTGTTGCGGGAATTGTCCAGGGTGAAGGCGTCATAACCATTGTCAATCTGGACGTGAAGCAAACTCAGGTCCACGCGCAACTGCTCGGACGGCTGGTAACGCCACCGGCCACGCAATGTCAACTCGCCGCGGCGGTCAGTATCGTTCCGATTCAGGTACACATCGCGGTAGTAACCATCACTTCTGTAGTGCTGTGCGGCGAGCCGGAACGACGAGTCGAGCGCCGGCACGGGGCCGGTCAACATGGCACCGTAGTCGCGCTCGCCATAGTTGCCCGCGCCCAACTCAACGCGCCCGCCCGCTGTATCCGCAGGCTCCGCGCTTTGTGCATAAATGAGACCGCCGAGCGCATTTGCACCATAGCGCATTCCTTGCGGGCCCCGCAGCACCTCGATGTGATCGACATCGAACAGCGTGGCAGCACTGCCCAGGCCGCTGAAATCGATGTCGTCAATGAGCAGTCCTACGGACGGATTGGGCGCGCCCTGATATTGTTCCAGCTCACCGATGCCGCGGATCTGAAAATACCGCGGACGCGAGGTGTCGCCGGCCCAGTTGAGATTGGGTATGAGCGCCAGCACGTCCTCCAGATGCGCCTGTCCTGCCTCACGCAGGGTGGCCGCATCGAGGACCGAAACGCTGGCCGGAACATCGATTTCGAGGGAGGGCCGATACGTGCCGGTAATGACGACTTCGTTGAGCGCGGGCCCAACGTCAGCGTCGGGGGATGCTGCGCCAGGGGATGCAGCTCCCGAGGACCCCCACGCGGCGGAAACGAATACGAACAGAAATGAAACGCACAACAGACTTCGCAAGTTACCTGCTCCCTACGCCGGTACTAACCGGATCAGGTTCAACGGGTTCGCCGGCTCTACCGACGTCTCAGGTCCTGCGGGACCACCCCAAGGTTTGTGAACGCATAGGTTAGCACTGCGCTGCGGTCGTGCGAAAGGGTTAGAATCAGCGCCATGACAAGAAAGATCCAGGTCCACCAGGTTGATGCCTTCACTCGCGATCGCTTCACCGGTAACCCTGCCGGTGTTGTGCTGAACGCGGATGGCCTCTCGGAAGGCCAGATGCTGGCCATTGCACGTGAGCTGAACAACGCCGATACGGCATTTATTCTGGCGCCTGACAACAGCGAGCACGCCATGCGCGCCCGCTTCTTTACGCCCCGGACCGAAGTCGGTTTCGTCGGCCATGCCACCGTGGCAGCGCATTACGTGCTGTCGCGAAGACACAGTGCGCCGCGACACGTGCGCCAGAAATCGAAGGCCGGTATCGTCGATATCGAAGTTCGCGGTGTTGAGGAAGATCGCAGCATCGCGGTCCGCCAGATCCCGCCGCCGCTCGGCCGCGAGTTGAATGATCGCGAGCGCCTGGCCGTGCTCGATGCCCTGGCGCTGGCGACGGATGACCTCGATCCCCGCTGTCCCTTGCGGATCGTCGGCTCGAACAGCACCCGGCTCATGATCGGAGTGCGAAGCGAAGAGGCGCTCAAACATCTCAAGCCCGACTTGAGTCGCCTGACGACCCTGTCGGCCCAGCTCGGCGCGGCCGGTTATTTTGTGTTTACGCTTGCCACCACCGGCGGCAATCACCTGACCGAGTCGCGGATGTTCTGCCCCGCGCTCGGGATCTCCGAAGATCCGGTCAGCGGCAACGCGCACGGCCTGCTCGGTGTCTACCTTGCGCGCCACGGCTTCCTGCCCTCCAACGAACAGCGCGTGTCGTTCAGCGGCGTGCAGGGACATCAGTTGCATCGGCCCGGGCGCGTGAACGTGGAGCTGGAATTCAAGGACGGCAGCATCGAAGGCGTCTGGATCATCGGCCAGGCCATCTCGATCTTCGAGACGGAAATCGAAATCTGAAGCGGCGCTTAAATTCAATACCCGGCCCCTTCACTCCCGGTTAAAGTGCGCGCACCTCGAACCCACTCCGACGCGTTCCATGAGCGACCCGCAATTTCAAAAGGCCATGGCCCTGGCCGACATACCCCAGGGCAGCATGCGTCCCGTGACTTTGAACGGCAGAGAAATCGTCATCTGCCATACGAAGGAAGGCGTCTACGCGCTGGACAACGTCTGCAGCCATGCCCACGCGAGAATGTGCGAAGGGCGCTTGCGCGCAACGCGAATCGTATGCCCCTTGCACGGGGCATCGTTCGACATCCGCGACGGCAAGGTGTTGGGTCCGCCGGCGACCCAGCCGCTGCCTATCTTTCAGGTGCGGGTTGTGGATGGGACAGTTGAAGTCGCTGTCTGAGGCGCCACAGCAACCAGGCGGCGGGCAACGCCACGCAGGCGCCTGCGAGAAACGGCGCTTTTGAGCCCAACACGGCATACAGCGGTCCCGAAGCAAATGGACCGATGACTCGCGCCAGGCTGCTGCTCGACTGATAAGTTCCCATGACCGATCCCCGGTCTTGGCCGGTTGATTGCCTGGAAGCCAACGCCGAGTTGCTGGGCGTGAAGGCGCCCATGCCGATACCGCACAGCGCCAGTCCCAGGACGGTGACTCCAACGCCGGCCGCCTCCGAAACCAACAGCAACCCGCTCACGAACACCCCGATCGCAATAGTGGCCAAGCGGGATTCACCCAGTCGCGGCACCAGGATCCGCACCAACCCGCCCTGTGTGAGCACGGCCAACACGGCGCCACAAAAAATCAACAGGCCGACGGTCCGCGGCCCAAAGCCGAACCGGTCGAGCGCCCACAGTCCCAGGATCGAATCCAGCAACGACTGGGCGGTCGTCACCAGCAGCGCTGCAGTTGCAACATAGCGCAGCGCCGGCCGCTCCATCAACATGCGCACCGGGCCGATCCGCGCAGCGTGCTGTCGCACCGTGTTGCTTTCAGGAAGCATGAACGCAACCAGCAGGATAGCCAGCACGCTCAGACACGCCGACACCGTCGCCGGCAGCAGAAAATTCGCCGTCTGCAGATGGTTGCCCGCCAACAGACCGCCGATGGCCGGACCGACCGTGAAGCCGATACCGATGGCTGCCCCGATGAGGCCGAGCGAGGCGGCGCGCTTTTCCGGCACACTGACATCCGAGGCATAGGCAAATGCCGCGGAGATGTTGCCCGCCATGAAGCCGCCGAGCATGCGCGACACCAGCAAGCCACCGATGCTCGTAGCAAACCCCAGGATCAGGTACGAAACGCAGGCGCCCGCCAGGCTCGTCATCAGGATCGGCCGGCGGCCGTAGCGATCGCTCAACCGCCCCCACCACGGCGCGGCAATCAGTTGACACAGCGAGTAGCTGCCCATGATGGGCGTGATCCATTCCGGCGGCGCGTTGAATCGCACCCCCATATAGGGAACCAACGGAATCAGAATCCCGAAACCGAGAATGTCAATGACACTGACTACAAAGAGAGAGCCGAGGCGCCTGTCCATCAATGATTGGGCACCAGCAGGCGCAGATCGGCACCCGGTCGGGCCGCCGCCGGCACAAAGTCTTTTGTGCCATTCATGATGAGATTGGGAATGCGGCTGTCATCCCAGTCCGCCGGCAGCGCATCCCCGGTCCGCACAATCGCAATCTGCAACGACGGAATCAGCCACATCCGGTTGCCACCCCCTTCCACCACCAACACATCCCTGGAGGCATAGGGCGGAATGCCGGGCAGTCCATGGGTGCCCAGTCGGATGTAGGCGCCGTAGCTCTCGTTGGTCAGCGCAGGCTGTAATAGCTGCGGCACCCAGCGGGGCGACAGCACTTCATCGCCGCGGAAGTTGCCGTTATTCAGAATCAACTCAGCCACGCGCAACCAGTCGCCCTGACGTGCCGTGAAGCCCGCATCAACGTGTGGTTCAGCTCCTTCCCGGTCGAGTGACACGGACGCATCCCCCGCCCCGATCCTTGCCCAGATCGCTTCGGACAGATAACTCACGTACGGCCGGCCCGTCGCCCGATGAATAATGTGGCCCAACAAGTCCGGGTCCGCATCCTGCTCCAGCCAACGCGTTCCGGGCCGCGCTCCCATGCTCATCGCCAACGGGGATGCCGTCGGCCCACAGCCGGAGGCAGGAATGCCCAAACCGCTCGACATGTGCAATAGATTGCGAACGGTGATCGTGCCCCGTGACTCTTTTTCCCACGCCGGCATCAGGTAGCCAAGAGGTTCATCGGGCCATGCGATCTTCCGATCGCCGATGGCCGCGCCCGTCGCCAGGGCCGCCAGCACACGACCCAGTCCCCTGGAATCGACGACCGTGTCGAATGTCGATCCCTGCCAGTATTTCTCGTAAATGATGTAGCCGTGTCGGGAAACGATCAGAGCCCTGCTCTTTTCCGCTTCAGCGTATTCAGACGCTGCCTGGAGAGCGCCATCGCTGACCTGCTCGTCCGCTGGCGTCTCTCGCGGCGCCGCGGGCTGGTTGCTACCCGGAACAATCGCGTGTGCACTGAAAGACGACGAGGACACCACGCAACCAGCCTGCACGTGCATACCCAACTTTCCCAGCCAATGGGGTGGATCCCCCGAGATCACGAGCACAGCGGCGATGACGAGCGCCGCCAGCGTCCAGGTCACTACGGTCTTCAAATCAGCCTCCGACAGATCCGCTCCGATGAGCGGCCGGAGATCGTACCGGACCACAGTGGATCGCGCGCCCACCAGAGAGCTCGAGCTCGTGAGTAACGCTGGCCGGCCACTCCGAGCGATGGTGCGTCGCCATCACGACGGCTGTGCCTGAGGCCACCATGGCTGCCAGATGGGCCATCAAGCTCAGCCGGGTAGGACTGTCCACGCCCGAAAACGGCTCATCCAGCAGCAGCAGACGCGGCCGACAGACCCACGCCCGTGCGAACAGAACGCGCCGGAGCTGCCCATAGGAAATCTCCCGCAGCGTTCGGGCGGCGAGGTCCGCCAAGCCAAAGAACGCCATAGAACGTTTGGCTGCGGCCCGATCCGCGCCGCTCGGCGCGTCGTTGAGACCAATGCTGGCGTGACGCCCCGACTGCACGACCTCGGCCACCGTTAGCTCTTGCGGGTGATCGGCCTGCAGATGAGGAGCGACGATACCGACCTTCTCTTTGAAGTCCTGTAAAGGAACGCCGGGCACGATGCCCATCCGCTGGATCCGCCCACCACTTGCCACGCCGTGGTCGCCGTACAAGGTCCTCAGCAGCGTGGTCTTCCCGGAACCGTTGTGTCCGTGAATGACCCAGAAGTCACCCGGACCGACCGCAAACGAAAGGTCTTCCAGCACCCGCTGTTCATTGAGGTAGACGCAGGCGCTTTCCAGCCGAACGATCGGCTCCGAACCAGGACGGCGGCGCTTCGTAGCAGGCAAGGCAGGGACAGCGTGGGTTTCGGTCAGCCATCTCTGCAGTGGCGCCTTACGCAATACCCCCCGGTACACCACCCGCCCCTTCTCCAGCACCAAAGCATGTGTCGCCGACCGGGGCACATCCTCCAGCCGGTGGGTCGCCAGGATCCACGGCATCCGCGAGCGCTTTGTCTCATTCAGCCAACGCAACGCGCGCAGGTGGTTGGTCTCATCCAGCCCGCTCAACAATTCGTCCATCAACAATAACTTCGGCCGTGACGCCAGGGTCCTGGCGAGCAGGCTCAGCCGTCGCTCGCCGTAGGAAAGCGACAGGAACGGCCGCTCCGCCAGGTGCGTGATGGCGAGCCGTTTCAACAACCCCGCGATGCGGCGCCGATCGCTCGCGCTGAGGGGATTCAGTGGAATGTCGGTCCGGTACAGGCCGGTGCCGATAATCTGCTGCACTGTATGATTCCAGCCGTAGCGCTCGTATTTATCCTGGCGTTCCGGGCCGAGATAACCGATTTCCTCCTGCACTCCCGCTGGCGAGTCAAAGGCCTCTCCGCGCCACACATAGCGGCGCGAACGGCTCGCGGCGGCGGATAGTCCCCTTGTTGTTTCTCGCGGTGTTGGCCACACGGCACCGGAAATAATCTTCAATAGTTGTGTTTTCCCCGCACCGTTGCCTCCTGCCAACACCCAACGCTGGCCTGGCAGCACATTCCAACTGACACCTTGGAGAACGGCGCGCCCGCCGCGTTCCAGCGCCAGGTCTTTCAAACGTACTTCCACGTAGCCCGCGGCGGGGCCGGCGCCGGTTTTTTCAGATCGTCGCATTGATTCACAGTGTTCCAACTCGGGAATTCGGTATTCTCTCATGAGAGGAGGGGGTAGATGCCGATTCGCCTGTTCGGGCCACAATACTGGCCGACCTGGCTCGGGCTGGGCCTGTTGCGATTGTTCGCGTTGATTCCCTATGCCCAGGCGCTGCGCCTCGGCAGTGCCTTGGGGACCCTGCTGCGCTACCTGCCCATTTCCGGCGTCCGCACGGCTCGCCGTAACATGGAGCTGTGCCTGCCCGAGCTGAGCACCGCGGAGCGCGAGAAGCTGCTCACCGCTCATTTCCAGAGTGTCGGAATCGCGGTGATTGAAACTGCCTTTACCTGGTGGGCATCCCCCGAGCGGGCCCAGAAGCTCATGCAGGTCGAGGGCGCGGAGCACCTCCAAGCCGGACTCCGCCACGGACGCGGTGTAATCCTGCTCGCCGCGCATTTCACTACCCTGGAGATCAGCGGCCGGGCACTCGCATCCATCCAACCCACGAGCTTCCTGTACCGGCCCACGCGGAATGAGCTGCTCGCCTGGTTCCTGGCGCGTTGCCGCTGCCGGTTCGGCGGCCATGCGATTCCGCGCGATGACATTCGCGCTCTCATTGCCGCACTCAAGAACAACCAGTGTGTCTGGTACGCGCCCGATCAGTGCTACCGCAAGAAGGGCGCGCAGTTGGTTGAGTTGTTCGGCATCCCGGCGCCCACCAACACGTTTACATCACGCCTGGCGCGCATGACCGGCGCGACTGTTCTGCCCTACTTTTTCGAACGCCTCCCCGACGGCCAGGGCTATCGAGCCATCATCCATCCGCCGTTTGACAACTTCCCCGGCGATTGTCCGATCGCCGACACCGAACGCTTCAATCGCCTGATTGAAGCGCATGTGCACCGGGTCCCGGAACAGTATCTGTGGATGCATCGGCGCTTCAAGGGAATGACCCCCGACTATCCGGACTACTACGGCGCGGCGCCGCCCAAGGCTAATCTGCGCCCAGGACATCCTGGTCCGGCGGGGTCCATTGGTTCGCCAGATCGCTCACCTCACGCCGCCGAACTGACACCGGATTGAAATTCAAACGCACATGAACGTGCGTGGCGGGGTGGCGCCCCGCCCCGCTTCGCAGCCGATCCTGTACCGCCAGCGTCGATAGATCCGCACACTCGCCCACCAGCAGCGGACTCCAGTCGCCGGCCGCGTTGCTGGTGGCAAAGATGTAGTTTCCCGGGCCCGGCGTCAGGCGCGCCGGCCAGTCAAACACCTCGTATGTATACATTTCACCGGACTGACCGGCCCATTGGTGGCGCTCCGGCGCGCGCGCGTTGGCTCGGCGATCACCCAACAGCAAGCCGAATGCGCCAGCCGCCTCGAATCCCAGCGACTCATACAAGTTGCGGGCGGACGTATTGTCCTCGCCCGTGAACAGCACGAGCTTCTCGAATCCCAACCGCTGGCGGCAATCGGTGATGAGCATCTGCATCACCGCGTTGGAGCAGCCCTTGCGGCGATCCGCCGGGCGTGTATACACGCCGCCCACCTGGCCGAGCATCCCATACGTTGCATTGAGTGCAGCGATCGATACCAACTCGTACGAATCATCGAACGCTCCCCACCACAGCCCGGAGCGGACCCGCATGATGAAGTCGTTGCGGCGCTGCTCGAGAGTCGCCTGCAGCGGCAGGTTCAACTCGGCGAAATAGGCGGTGTTGAGTCGCTCCCACTGCACGAAGTCGGCCGCATCGAGCAGGCGCACATTGGGGGTTCCGGGCAACGGACCCATCGTGTCCTGCAACATTAATCGGTAGAGCACATCCTTCAGATGGTGAGTCGTTTGAAAGCGAGGATCGGCACACAGGAGCTTCCACAGCGCCTCGGCCATCGGCCATTCGCCGACCACACCCCGGACCTCGATGGTCTCGGATTCACAGGCCGCGAAGATCGGCTCGGCGAGGTCGGTGCGGCCCCCCGCCTGGACCAGGAGGTTGCCGCGCCGGGTTAGGCAGAACACCGCCACAATCTCGCCGTCCTCTTCGATCCGGCGGAAGTTGCCCGAATTGAGGTGCTGTCCCAGGCGAGGTCCCAGCGCCGCCAGCGTCGACAGAAGGAATAGAGACGTGTCCACGTGACTTTCCAGGAAGGCGCGGACCCGTTCGAGATCGGAGTCTGTTACGTGTCGAATCATGGGTTTGCAGCAGGACGCCCCCGATGCTAGCGCTGCGTATCGGCCGGCAGAACCCGACAAAGGTCCCGAAGCCACGGTACGGAACAAGGTACTCGCTCGCCGAGGCGCACGCAGGCATCGCTGTGCGGCTACCGGCATAATCCGCGACTTCCGGGTTTGAGACCCGTAAATCGGACACGAATTCACCCGTGCGTCGCTGGCCTTTGCTTGTCGTCCTCGCCCTCGCACCCCTTTGGGTTATTGGGATTCTGTGCCGTGGCGCGTGGACGCCCGATGAGCCGCGTGAAGCGGACATCGCCTGGCGCATGAGTCTACAGACGGATCGGACGCTCCCACAGCTCGCAGACACTCCCTTTCTAGAAAAGCCCCCGCTTTCGTATTGGATGTCGGGCGCGGCGATTGAGGTGTACGGAGACTCCCCTGCTGCCGCCCGCGTTCCGAACCTGCTCTACGCTGTAATTGTTGCGCTCGCGGTTGGCGCGCTGGCGTTCGCTATGGACGGCGGTACAGCCGCGATTGTGGCTGCGCTGGTCGCCGGTACGGCCATTACCGCATTCCGGGTGTCGATCTGGCTCGCACCCGATGCGTGTCTGTTGGCCGGCGCCGCCATCGCGCTGCTCGGGGCGTACCTCGGTTTCAGCGCGCCGCCAGGACGCAGCAAGCTGTTCGGCTACACCCTGATGCACATCGGCGCGGCAATCGGATTCATGGCGAAAAGCGCGCCTGGGTGGTTGGTACCGGCGACTGCGCTCATTGCCATCATCCTCTGGGAGCGGCGCTGGTCGGAGCTGCGCCGCTGGGAGCTGTACGCAGGCCTGCTGGCCCAGGTGCTGCTGATCGGCCCCTGGATATACGAGGTCAGCGTGAGCGTGCACGGGACTGATGCGCTGCGCTCATTGTTCTGGAACAACGTCGTGGGCCGGTTCACGCAGGTCGCAGGGCCCGGCACGATCGACTACACGCTGGGTCACAAGAACAAGCCAGGCAAGTACTTCCTCGAGCTGCCCGTTTATTTATTGCCGTGGACATTACTTGCGGTGGCGGCGGCGTGGCGCGCTTGGGGGCGGCTCCGCGCGGGCTCGAACCGCAGCACACCGTGGCGATTCGCAATCAGCGCCATCGTCCCCTTCCTACTCCTGCTGACCTTTGCCGCGACCGCACGAGATATTTACGCTGCACCGATTCTCCTTGGGTTCGGACTGTTGATTGGACTATGGCTTTCGGAGCTCGTGGTAGGCGCACGCCGCTCCTCGCTGTCCCGTGTGGATCTATTTGCCATCCAGGGAACCAACGTAGTGGTTGGATTGATTGCCGTGGGCTTCGCCACCGTGCTGGTGATACTTGCATTGGCGGCTCCCGGATTGTCCGGGATCAACTACGCCATCAATGCCGTCGTGGTAGTCGCTATCGCACTCATCACACTGCTGTTTGCTTCGAACATGCTGCGATCGGGGGATCCGCTGCGCTCACTCGCGTGGACCTACACCGCGTACGCCACCACGTTGACTTTGAGCGGTCTCGCCATTTTCCCGGTCATCGATCGCTTGCAGGACCTTCCTTCGCTGGCTCGCAACATTCACGACGACGCGCGAGGCGGCGCCCTCGCGCTGCTGGATCCCGATGAGACGACGATTGCCATGCTCGACCATCGGCTGCGCACGCAATTCGTGGAGCTCGATACGCAATCGGATAGCGCCGGCAACGTCGTTTCCGCTTGGCTTCGCTCGCAAGGGCCCCGCGCTCATGTGTTGGTCAAACTCCCAGGGCGAGCATCCGGTGACGTCAAACGCCTGCTCGACCGCATTCATCCGACACCGGCGCCAGACGATGGTGTTGCAGCGACGCTCGTCAGCTCGGGCGTTGCAACAGTCGTGCATCGCTACGAACTGCCTGAAGGCCGCCGCTACGCCTTGCTCGGTGTAGTTGAGTAGCGACTTTCGAACATCCGCGCCGGATTGGGTTATAAGTGTCTTCGTCGCTGTGACGGAGAATGCGGATGGCCAGCAGGAACTATCAGGATTTCACGCCGAGTCACAAGGTCCCGCCGGGGCCCGCGTGCCAGCGCATTGGCGACGTGCCGGCCGGCGAACGACTCGAAGTCAGCATCTACCTGAAACCGCGCGCCGCGGGCAGTAGCGGCGGCGCGGGAGTGGATCCGCGTGCCCACCTGGCCGCGGCCCGGGCCGCACACCATGCAAATGACATCAAGTTAATCAAAGAATTCGCCAGCGACCATGGACTGACCGTGGTGAGCACCGAGCCCGCCCAGCGCCTGATCAGGCTGAGTGGTACGGCGGCTCAGTTTCAGTCTGCGTTTCAAACCACTCTGTCGCAATATCGGGACGGCAATCTGACGTTCCGGGGTCGAAGTGGCGCACTGAAGCTTCCTGCGGAGTTACATGCCATCGTGGAGTCCGTGCTGGGACTCGACAACCGGCCCCAGGCAAAACCCCGCCTGGTCATTCGACCGGCTGCCGCGGTCTCCGATTCCTACATGCCCAACAACGTCGCCCGGCTGTATGCATTTCCCACTTCCGTCACCGGCAAGGGACAATGGATCGCGCTCATTGAGTTAGGCGGAAGCTTTACGCCTTCGGACACCACGGCTGCATTCCAATCCATGGGACTGACACCACCGACCGTAGTCGCCGTATCGGTGGATGGCGGACAAAACACCCCGAACCCGGACGATGGTGCAGATGGCGAAGTGGCGCTGGATATCCAGGTTGCCGGCGGTGCCGCGCCGGGCGCCAACCTCGCCGTCTTTTTCGCACCGAACTCCGATGCAGGGTTTGTGGACGCAATTACTTCGGCTGTGCACGACGCCACCCGTCGACCGAGTGTGATCTCAATCAGTTGGGGCAGCGCCGAAGTCAATTGGACGCAACAGGCGATTCAATCGATGAATACAGCTCTGCAGGATGCCTCGACTGTCAACGTGTCGGTGTTCGTCGCGTCGGGCGACAATCTGGCAACGGACGGCGTGACAGATGGCAAGGCCCATGTTGATTTCCCCGCGTCCAGCCCGTGGGCGATCGGGTGTGGCGGCACATCGATTTCGGTCAGTGGCTCGTCCATCACCAACGAGAAAGTGTGGAACGATGGTGACAGCGGCGGTGGAGGCGGCATCAGCGACCTGTTTCCCGTGCCGACGTTCCAGCAGAATGCGAGTCTGCCTCCCAGCGTGAATGATGGAAACAAACGGCGTGGCGTTCCTGACGTGTCTGCGGATGCTGCACCCGGGACGGGCTACCGCGTCGTGGTGAATGGGCAGGCTGAAGTTGTGGGTGGGACGAGCGCGGTTGCGCCTTTGTGGGCAGGGCTTGCCGCATTGGTCAATGAAGGCGCCACGACGCCCATCGGGTTTTTCCTGCCTTTCCTGTATGCCAACTCCACCCTGATGCGGCAAATCACGCAGGGAGACAACAATCCCACTGGCAGCGACATCGGCTATTCGGCCGGCCCCGGTTGGAACGCTTGCACGGGGCTGGGTGTGCCGAACGGGGAATCGCTTTTTGTGGCATTGACGAATCAGCCCACTGCGCGCTGAACCAACCACACGAACGCGAGCGTGGCGACGGCAGATGATCCCCACCGCATGACAGTGTGACGATAGAAGGTCGTCGCGCGGATGGCATATACCACCGGCATGACAGCCACCACCACCGCGAGCTGACCCACCTCAACTCCCAGGTTGAAGGCCACCAGGGAGATCGCTCGCGCGCCCGGTGGCAGGCCCATGTCCGCAAGCACGGATGCGAACCCGAAGCCGTGGAGCAATCCAAACGCGAAGGCAATCCGCCAGCGGCCTTCGGTCACTTTCGGGAAAATATTGTTCAGTGCGGCGACGATGATGGATGCGGCTATCACCGACTCCGTCAAGCGGCTCGGCAGTCTCACCACATCGAAGGCGGCGAGCGACAAGGTAATCGAGTGCGCGACAGTGAACGCCGTGACGACCTCGAGAATGTTCACAAACGCTGGCTTCGCCAATGACACCGCCTCCCAGCGCAGATCACGGCGGCATAGCACCGCAGGCAACAACAGCGACAGCAGGAACAGAAGATGATCGATCCCGCTCCAGATGTGCCAGACGCCGGTCCGCAGGTACTCAGTGAACGCACGCCAGGCAGATGGATGCTCCAGCGCGATCACCTGCTCGCCGTTCAACACACCTGTTTGAGTGGCGCCCCGAGCAGTCACCGTCAGCAACCCCCGATGGGACGGATCGATACCTTGCATCAGGTGATAGTCGACAAAAAGCTTCGTCACCTGACCTGCGCAAGCAGCAGTGAAAGGCAACCAGAGGTAGTTGCCATCAACTCGTTCATTGACCTCAACGGCGGCAAATTCCTCGGGGCACCGCGTCGTGCCATCCCCTACGATGAGCTTGCTGCGCATATAAAGCTCGAGATCGCGCTGGTGCGCGCGCACCTCGCCCCAGGTGATGTTGCCATCACGATTGGAGTCGAGTCCCACGGCCAACTCCGCATCGCGCATGGCCAGCTCAATCGAACCCGACAACCGGGTGCCGTCGACATGGATGGTGAGAAAGCCGTTGCTGGCGATGTGGGCATTGGCCGTTGCTGCCAAGAGCAGGCACAACAGTGCAGCGAACCACGCCGCAGCCTTCACGAGCCCGCCCCCATGAGCCCTGCGAGGCGGGCATCTTGCATGCCATGCTCGCGCACAAACTCAGTGGCCAGCTTCGCCGCCTGTGGCTGCCCAGCACCCCGCGCAGCCCGCATCAACACCAACACATCATCCGGCTCCCTCTGAACCTTCCAGTTCTCCAGCGCGGCGGCTAGCGCTGCTCGCGCGTCCCCTCGAATTTCCAACAGGAACCGTGCTTGCTCCCGACGATGCACGCCCTCTCCTCGCTGCGCCTCGGCGTCAAAGGCCCCTGCCAATCGCGCGCTGCTGTGCGCCAACCCCGGGTCACGCAATGTCTTCTGAGCAATAGCGATCCGCAGCAACAGCGGTTCGAGCGACTCCTGGCCATCGAGCAATGCCAGCGCCTCCCGGGCCCGATCATTCCTCAACAGCAGGTCCGCATACGCGGCCCGGATATAGAAATCGCCCGGGCTCGCCCGCAGTCCGTTTTGAAACCAATGTTCGGCCTCGACATCCCGGCCCAGCCGCACCGCCATTTCACCCAACTCCGAGTCGCGCCAGGCACGCTCTTCCGGCGGCATCGGTTGCGAATCAATCTGCTGGATGGCGCCATACGCTGCGGCAAGCCTGCCGCTCAGGCCGCGAACACCCTGCTCGCACAACTCAACGACGGTAGCATCGGATATGGAATCGCACGCGGCGAGCGATCTCTCATACTCACCCAACACCCGCAACACCGTGGCGCTCGTCAACCACGCCTGTGCATCATTCGGCCGAAGCGTCCGCGCCCGCTCCAGTACGTCCAACGCACCTGAAAAGTCGTGCCGGCTTTGCAACACAGTCGCGTGCAAAACCAACGCATCCGCCGACGTCGACCGGGGCCCGACCCAAGGACCCAACACCGCCTCCGCATATCCCAGGAACCGCAAGTCCCCGGTATTGCGCGCCTGCTTGATATAGAGCTGCGCCAGCGGCAATGCGACATCGAGCCGCCGGGCAGCGAGCTCGCGGGTCGCCAACTCCGAATGCCGTGTGCCGGGGGTCACTTCCGCCAGCACCACGGAATCATCGTGGGGCACAAACGGCCCTCCAACGGCGGTGCCGGCCAAAAGGGCCAGCACCGCCGCACTGAGGGTACGGAAGATCACTCAACCGCCACGGGATCCGATGTCTCATCGGATCCGCTGATCGATCCGCCACTGCCCCCATTCACATTCAATGGGTCTGAAGTTTCGGATTGAGACTGGGACAACACCAGTACATCATGGACACCGATGGTTACGCTCGCCGGCGGAGCCGGGGTCGCCGGTGGCATGGACATCATTGCAGGGCTGCTGTCTCCGCCACCGCACCCGAACAACCCCAGGCACAGCACGGTCACGCTGATTGGCTTGCTTGCTTTCATGACACCCTCTCAATCAGCCGTGCTGGATGGCGAACCGGCCAGTGGGGTATTGAGGTATGGGAAGGCCGACAGGTAATCGTTCGGATTCGGCAACGCACCGTCCGTGTAGTGCAGGCCGCGGGACGTATCCGAGGCTGTATCGGGATCGCCCGTGCCAGTGGGTATCAACACGCCCATGGCCACACGCAATTCGATATCTACTACATCGTCGATCGGGCGCCGGCCGTTCGGAAATCCGGACGTGTCGCCTGCCAGCACACCCAGATCCTTCTGGCTCGCAAGGGGCGTCACTGCCGTGGACGTATTCAACCGCAACTCTTCGGCCGCCTTGACGTTGGCCGGTTGATTCAACCCGGACACGCCGGTCAGGAACGCGGCCACCAGATCCGTTCGCGGATAGACATTCGGGGCCACGACACCGGCTGAGCCAAACAGGGTCTGCAACAGGATGGGCAACGACGGGTTGGTCACGTAGTCGGCGAACTGCGCATCATCCTTCGGACGCGAGGCATTGAACCGGTCCTTGTCAGGCAGGCCGATGACCAGCTCGTTGACCAGCGGCGCACCGAGCCTCGACACCTGCACCCAGGCACCGCCGCGCAGATCGGCACCGGTCGGGTGGGCTACCGCGCCCACGCTGCCCACGCTCTTGTCGCTCTGCGGGACCGAATTCTGGATCGCAGCCTGGCGGATGCTGGCGGTCGTCCAACCGCCAATCACCGGTTCGCCGCCCGAAGTCAGACAGGCAGTCGGAATTTCCAGCTCGAGAGCGGTGACATTGAGATCCGACAGCGTGTTGGGTGCCAGCGCGCGTGCGCCGCCGCCGACGCCACCGGGCGCCAGCTCTTCAGCCGGATACTTGATGTTCACCAGGTCAAAGGTCTCACCCAGGTTCACAACGAACGGGTCCTTGCGCTGACCGACGAACACCTTGCCGGGTGTGTTGCAACCGGGCATCGTGATGGTGTGAATGAAACTGGCGGCGTAGCCGGCGTAATCGGAAATCGACTTCGCGCCGATGTTGTCCAGCGGCTTGGTGAACGTGGTCGAGCCGCTGCCGGCATCGACAATCGCCGCCGCCGTACCGTGGCGCCGGTCACCCTTCACGAGCGTCAGGGTGTAGGTCTCGGCGACATTTTGCGCGCTGTTGTCGGTGGCACTGACCGGGCCGATATTGGTCAGTGGCACAGGAATCGACTTGCCGCCGGCCATCACGGCCAGACCCTGCGTGGTCTTGCTGAAGCGGAACTGAAAAGTCAGGTCTTCAGCACCGTCGCCGTTGTTGTCGACATGGATTTCGTACAGCGCCTGCGGATCGAGCGTAAAGTAGTTCGGTCCGCCATAAGGCTCCTGGAGCGGCAGGTAGTTGGCAACGAGCGTCACAAAGCCGGTACGGCCGGCCTCGTAACTGTTGAACATGTAGAAGTCGCTCGCGTCCACCTTCGGCAGGTTGGTAATGAACGGAGCTTCTCTGTGGCTGGACGCGAGCGCAACGCCCGCGAGCGTAATGGATACTGCGGCCGCCACGGCGCGCAGCTTGGCACGGTCAGTCATCGGACACCTTCCCCTTGATAGATGAGCTATCTGCAACCCAATACGGGAAGGGGGGACGGCCGGATGCACGCCGCCTGGAAAATTCTTACTCGACCAGGGAAAACAGCAGTAACGACCGCGCCGTCACGCCATAGACGTCACCGGATTTGAATGCCGGCGTCTCGTCCTCATGAGGAACGTTTGTGTCAATGAGACGCGTCCAGACGTTCCCGCCCGGGGCGACAGGCAGCGTAAATTCCACCACGTCGAAGTGGCCATTGAGAATGAGCAGCATCGTGGCCTCGGCACCGCGCTGCCGCACGCCGGTAGGCTGAGCCCGGCCGTCCATGATCATGCCGAAACACCGCATACCCGCATCCGACCAGTTTTCGGCGTGCATTTCCGAGCCCGATGCATTGATCCAGGTCAAATCCTTGACATCCAGCTCCTTGCTGTACTCGCCGGTGAGGAAGCGGCTGCGGCGCAGGATCGGATACTTGTGCCGCATCCACGTCAGCTTCCGCACAAACTCGATCAGCGTTGCATGGGTCTCTTTCAGCGTCCAGTCGACCCAACTGATGGCATTGTCCTGGCAGTAGGCATTGTTGTTGCCCTGCTGGGTCCGGCAGAACTCATCGCCGGCGAGCATCATCGGCGTACCTTGCGAGAGCAACAGCGTTCCCAACATGTTGCGCATCTGCCGAACACGCAGCGCAGCGATGTCCGGATTGTCGGTCGGCCCCTCCGCGCCACAGTTCCATGAACGGTTGTCGTTGCTGCCGTCCATGTTGTTCTCGCCGTTGGCGGCATTGTGCTTGTCGTTGTAGGAAACGAGGTCGTTCAGGGTGAAGCCGTCGTGCGCGGTCACGAAGTTGACGCACGCCCAGGGCCGGCGCCCCTGGTGATTGAATACATCGCCGGACGCACATAGCCGCGGCGCAATGTCGCGCGCCGAAGCATCGGTTCTCCAGAAATCGCGGACGGTGTCCCGGAAGCGGTCATTCCATTCCGACCAGCCGGGCGGAAATCCGCCGACCTGGTAGCCGCCCGGACCGATGTCCCACGGCTCCGCAATCAGCTTGACGGTGCTCAACACCGGGTCCTGGTCCACCGCCTTCAGAAAGCCGCTGTGACTGTCGAAGCCCCCGGGCTCACGCGCCAGGACGGTGCCCAGATCGAATCTGAAGCCATCCACATGAGTTTCATTGACCCAGTAGCGCAGGCTGTCCATCACGAGTTGAATCACCCGGAAATTGGACAGGTTGAATGTATTACCCGTCCCCGTATCGTTGATGTAGTACCGCTTCCTGTCGGGCAACAGCCGGTAGTACGACTCGTTGTCGATGCCTTTGAATGACAAGGTCGGCCCGAGCTCGTTGCCCTCGGCGGTGTGGTTGTAGACAACGTCGAGAATCACTTCCAGGCCCGCGTCATGAAAACGCGCCACCATTTCTTTGAATTCGCGCAGCGTGTGTTCCGGCTGCGACGCATAGCGCGGGTCGGGGGCGAAGAAACCGATGCTGTTGTAGCCCCAATAGTTGGTAAGCTTCTTTTCCAACAGGTAGCTGTCGTTGATGAAGGTGTGAATCGGCAGCAGCTCGACCGTCGTGACACCCAGCGACTTGATGTAATGGATCACTTCCTTGGTGAAGCCGGCGTACGTGCCCCGTTGATGCTGCGGCACGTGAGGGTGCAACTTCGTGAAACCGCGAACGTGGGTTTCATAGATGATTGTGCCATCCCATGAGGTGACACCCACGCGCGGCTGGCCCTTCCAGTCGAAATCCGGATTCACGACTACACACTTAGGGACGAAAGGCGCGCTGTCGCGCTCGTCGAAGCTGAGGTCATCGTCCTTGGCGCCAAGGGTGTAGCCGAAGATGGCGGGATCCCACTTCAGCTCGCCGATGTGCCCGCGCGCGTACGGATCGAGCAGCAGCTTGTTGGGATTGAATCGATGTCCTGCATCCGGCTCGTACGGACCGTGCACGCGCATTCCATACACGGAACCCGGGTGTACATCCTTGAGATAGCCGTGCCAGATCTGGTCGGTGTATTCGGGCAGTTCGACCCGCTCGAGCTCCTTCTCGCCCCGAGCATCGAACAGACAGACTTCCACCTTCGTGGCATTGGCGGAAAACAGGGTGAAATTCGTTCCCTTTCCGTCCCAGATCGCGCCATGGGCGTGGGGACTACCTTCCCTAACTCGACTCATTGAGGCAACTCGCTGTGGACCGTGACTGCGGAGAAAGGCCCACAGTCAACGGTCCGCCCGCGTTCGAGTTCCCTACGTCTTCGAGTTCCCTACGTCCAATCGTCTCCGCCGCCACCGCCGCCGATGTCGCCGCCCGAGCCGCCGTCATCCCAACTGCCGGCATCGCCGAGACCGAAGTCATTGCCGCCCATGTCCGCATTCGGATTGGCCGGATAGTCGTTGCCGCTCGGAGCGGGCACGGGGTTTCCGTCGCGATCCAGGAAGCGATGCGCGAGCTCTTCGCCGGCAACCACGCCTGCGCCCACCGCCAAACCGGTGGCCAGGCCGCCGGCAATACCGGAGCCGATTCCGGGCCCGCCGTAACCCGGAGCATATCCCGGGCCGGGGCCATATCCCGGAGGAACGCCGCCCGCGGCCACCGGACCACCGCCGTACTGTTGGTAGACGGCCGCGGCGCTACGCCGGCGCATGACAGCCCACCACACCGCGATCACAGCCACGACGAGCAGAATCATTCCCCACGGAACAGCGGAGTGGACCTGCGAGTTGCGGTGCTCAATGCCAACTCCCGGCCGTGTCTGAGCCAGCTCACGTTGCAGCTCTCCCACCGCCCGCCGGTCCGTAACGAACGGCAAACCGGGAGCAATCGTCTCCGCGGTTGCCAACTCCTGGCGCGCGGCTCCAAGGTTTCCTTCGCGGGCGTAGACCTCGGCAGCGACGTAGTGCACCTTCCCGCTGGAAGGATGCTCCTTGATGGCCTGCTTGATCATCTGATCGGCTTGCGTGAGTTGACCCGACCGCAGGGCCTGATAGACCTGATCCGGGGTGGGACTCGATTGAGCCAGTACCGGGCCCGCGAGTCCCACCGCGAGCATCAATACCAGCGCAGACCTGAAATTCCTGATCATGAGGACCTCTTGCCGTGAATCGGCATTCGCATGCTCTATATGCGGCCGGGACACGATACCTCAAGCCACCGCATGCATCGCCGGTCTGTGATTAGGCAGCAAGTTCCGCACCGGGTTCCGGTGTGCCTGCGGCGATACAGTGATGACCACGAATCAAGGACTTACGGGCGCTCCGTGCGCAAATAGCGCGCCGTTCGGCTCGTCGAATTTTTGGCGATTTCCTCCGGCGTACCGCTGGCAACGATGCGGCCGCCCCGATCGCCCGCGCCCGGCCCCATGTCGATGACCCAGTCGCTGGCCGCCACTACGCGCATGTCATGCTCGACCACCACGACGGTATTGCCCGCATCAATGAGCGTATTCAATTGTGTCATCAGCTTGTCAACATCGGCAGCATGCAAGCCGGTTGTCGGCTCATCCAGAATGTAAAGCGTGTCGCCGCGCTGCGAACGTTGCAGCTCGGTCGCCAGCTTGATGCGTTGGGCCTCGCCACCTGACAACTCGGTCGCCGGCTGCCCCAGGCGCAGATACCCCAACCCGATGTCCTGCAACAACTGCAACGAGCGCAACACCGGCCCATCGTTCTGAAAGAAGTCGCGCGCTTCCCGCACCGTCATTCCCAGAACTTGCGCAATGTTCTTGCCGTTGTAGGTCACTTTCAAGGTGTCTTCGTTGTAACGGGCACCGTGGCAGGTGGGGCACGGCGCATACACGCTCGGCATGAAGAGCAGTTCGACACTGACAAAACCCTCACCTTCGCAGGTCGCACAGCGCCCCTTGGGGATGTTGAAGGAGAACCGGCCGGCATCGTAGCGCTTCGCTTTCGCAGCCGGCGTCGCTGCAAACGAGCGGCGTACATGATCGAACAGACCCGTGTAGGTAGCCAGATTGGAACGCGGTGTACGCCCGATCGGTTTCTGATCGACATTGACCAATCGCTGGATGTGCTGCATCCCGCTTTTGATGTGGCCGGCAGTCAGCCCCGGCACGCTGGCCTCGAGGTCCACGCCCTCGTCGGCAGGTGCTTCGGTTTCCTCATGTCCCAACGCCGTCATGACCAGCTCAACCAGCGCTTGACTGACGAGGGAGGACTTGCCCGACCCCGACACACCCGTGATGGACGTAAACAGCCCAAGCGGAATCTCAACATTCAACTTGCGCAGATTGTTGAGCGTGACATCCTGCAGATGCAGCCATTCAGCGGGCTTGCGCCGCGCCCGCGGCGGCAGCTCACGATCCGCGAACAGATACTGAGCCGTCCTGGACTCGGCCACTTTGCGCAGGCCACCAGGAGGGCCGCTGTACAGCACACAACCTCCCAACTCACCGGCCTCGGGACCCACATCGACGATCCAGTCGGCACGACGCATGACATCGAGATCATGCTCGACTACAAACACCGAGTTGCCCGACTCCTTCAGTTGTCCGAGTGCCGCCAACAGTGCCTCACCATCCGCCGGATGCAACCCGGCGGATGGCTCATCGAGTACGTACACGACACCAAACAGGTTGGAACGGATCTGGGTGGCGAGGCGCATTCTTTGCAGCTCACCCGGCGACAGGGTCGGCGTACTGCGATCGAGCGACAGGTATCCCAATCCCAACTCGGCCAGTGTGGCCACGCGATCGAGAATCGTGCGCGCAATCCGCTGGGCCGCGATGCGCTTTTCCTCGCTGAGCCGGGCGCCCGCCTCGGCGAATTTGCCGGCGGCCGCCCCCTGGAGCGATTCGGCAAGACGCTCCAGCGTCATCTGCGATATCGCGCTGATGTCGTAACCCTCGAACGTCACACTCAACGGTTCCGGCTTCAACCGCTTCCCATGGCAGACAGGGCAGAGACCGCCCACCATATAGCGTGCAACGCGCTTTTTCATCAACGCGCTGTGTGTTGTCGCGAAGGTATGCAGCACGTACTTGCGAGCACCCGTGAAAGTGCCCATGTAACTCGGCTCCATCTTGCGCTTCAGCGCCCTGCGCGTTTCCGCGGGAGTAAAGCCTGCATACACCGGGACGGTGGGTTGCTCATCGGTGAAAAGAATCCAGTCACGGTCCTTTTTGGGAAGGTCGCGCCATGGGGTGTCGACGTCGTAACCCAACGTCACGAGGATGTCGCGCAGGTTCTGCCCGTGCCACGCAGGCGGCCACGCCGCAACCGCGCGCTCGCGAATCGTCTTCGAGTCATCGGGAACCATGGACTTTTCCGTGACTTCGTACACCCGGCCGATTCCATGGCAACGGGGGCACGCACCCTGTGGCGTGTTGGGTGAGAAATCCTCCGCGTACAGCATCTTCTGACCGGGCGGATACACACCGGCTCGTGAGTACAACATCCGCAACAGGTTGGAAATCGTGGTGACACTGCCAACGGAGGACCGGGTGCTCGAGCCGCCTCGGTGCTGCTGAAGCGCCACCGCGGGTGGCAAGCCATCGATCGAATCGACCGCTGGCACTCCCACCTGGTCAATCAAGCGGCGGGCATAAGGAGCCACGGACTCAAAGTAACGTCGCTGCGCCTCGGCGTACAGGGTGCCGAACGCCAGCGACGATTTTCCAGAGCCCGACACGCCACTGAACACGACCAGCGAATCTCGGGGGATGTCTACGTTGATATTCTTTAAGTTGTGCTCACGGGCGCCGCGCACCTGCACGAACCCGGCTGAATCGATGTCTTTCATGTACCGCTATAATCCATGACACCGCCATGAGTTTCATCATTTTATAGCCGCCGTCTGGGCGGGCGCACAGAACGCGCTCGCAGGCGGCGGCTCGTTCATTACCTTGCCGTTGCTGATTCTCAGCGGCTTGAATCCCCGCGCCGCCAATATCACGTCCGCCGTTGCGCTGTTTCCCGGCCAGGTCGCCTCAGGATGGACCGGTCGAAACCTGGCTGCCGGTGCGGCGACCCTGTCCGTGCGGACACTCGTCATCATCAGCTTTCTGGGCGGGGCAATCGGTGCCGGCCTGCTGCTAGTGACCTCGCCTGCGTTCTTTGCACGCCTGCTGCCGTGGCTGATTCTCTTCGCGACCCTCGTGTTTGCCTGGGGCAGTTTCGGCCCACGCCGCCAGGACGCCGGACACCTGGGAACCGTGGGTGTGACGGCCGCGCAATTCTGTATTTCGGTCTACGGCGGCTACTTCGGTGGAGGAATCGGATTTCTGATGCTGGCGGCACTGACTGCGAGCGGCGTGACCATGCGCGTGGCAGGTGCAACCAAGAACGTGTTGGCCGCCGTCATGAACGCGGCCGCCGTGGTCATATTCCTGTTTTCGCCCGAAGTTAAATGGGGAACAGCAGCCGTCTTGAGTGCCGGCGCTATTTTGGGAGGAGTCATCGGCGGACACATGGTTCGCAAGGTGAACGAGCGGGTGTTGCGGGTGCTGGTCGTTGTCATCGGGCTGGCCCTGACCGTCGGTTTGTTCGTGCGGGGCGGCTGACCTATCTCGATACACACCGGCGGCCTATTTCGTCAGAGGGAGATCTTCCGCTGTTGCTGCCCCAATGCTGTGGGTAGTATCCCCACCAACCCCAACCCCCGGAAGTCACCCCCATGTCCCTTTTGTTCTCCCCGACCCAGTTTGGTGCGCTGAGCCTGCAGAACCGGCTGGCCATGTGTCCCCTGACACGCTGCCGTGCCATTGACAATGTTCCCAATGAGCTCATGGCCGAGTACTACGGCCAGCGTGCCGGCGTCGGACTCATCATCACCGAGGGAACATCGCCGTCCGCCAACGGACTGGGTTACGCACGGATACCCGGCCTCTTTACCCCGGAGCAGGTGGCAGGTTGGAAGCTGACGACCGCGGCGGTGCATGCCCGCGGCGCGAAAATCTTCCCGCAGATCATGCATTGCGGCCGCATTGCCCATCCGTTGAATCAGCCGAAGGGCGCACGGGTTGTCGCGCCTTCCGCCGTGAAGGCCGCGGGCGACATGTGGACCGACAGCGAAGGAATGAAGCCGCTGCCGGAGCCCGAGGCCATGACGGAGGCCGACATCAAACAGGCCATTGAAGAGTTCGTGACTGCCGCGAAGAATGCGGTGGCCGCCGGCTTCGACGGCATTGAGCTGCATGCCGCGAATGGCTATCTGCTCGAGCAGTTCCTGCGTCCCAACTCGAACGTTCGCCGTGATGGTTACGGCGGCACGACCGAAAAGCGCGCCCGCTTTGTGTTCGAAGTGGCCGACGCCGCCATCCGTGCAGTGGGTAAGGACAAGGTCGGTATCCGGATCTCGCCGTTCGGTACTTTCAACGACATGCCGGTCTATCCGGAAATGGAAGCTGACTACAGCTACCTGGTGAGCGGCTTGAACGAGCGCGGCCTGCTGTACATTCACGTCGTCGATCACTCGGCCCAGGGCGCGCCGAAGATTCCCGACTCCATGAAGGCGACTATCCGCAGGGCGAGCAACTGTCACGTGATCCTGTCGGGTGGCTATGACCTCACGCGGGCCGAGGCCGATCTGAAAGCAGACAAGGCCGACGTCATTGCCGTGGGCAAGCCGATTCTCGCCAACCCCGATCTGGTGAAGCGTTGGCAGTCTGGCGCCACGCTCAACACGCCGGATTCGACGACGTTCTACACGCCTGGTCCGAAGGGCTACACGGACTACCCTGCGTTGGGCTGAGTTGGGTTATAGTCGGGGAATGACACTCACCCGACGCGCCATCCTGGGGGCGGCTGCCACTACAGCCGCCGTTGCAACAACCGTCACTTTCGCCGACGCGAACCCTCCTCCGCAGCGACCGCGGCCCATGGGCCTGAAGTCGATGGCCGGGAATGCACAGCCGATCACTGCACAAGAGCGGCAGGCGCGCCTCGCGAAGGTGCAGAATCTGATGCAGCAGCAGAAGATCGCCGCTTTGCTGGTCGAGGCGGGGTCAACTTTGGAATACTTCACAGGTATTCACTGGTGGACCAGCGAGCGGGTCACCGCGGCGATCATTCCGGCCAAAGGGCAGGTGATCGTGGTCACGCCGTTCTTCGAATCCCCTTCCATCCATGAAATGTTGCAGGTGCCAGGCGAAATCCGGCCCTGGCAGGAGGATGAAAATCCGTTCGAGCTGATCGCGAAGTCGGTTGGCGGCTTGGGCGCGGGTCCCCTGGCGGTCGGTCCCAATGTCCGTTTCTTTGTCACCGACGCCGTGGCGAAGGCGTCCGGCGCCAAACGGGCGACGGTTCCCGGCAGCGAGTTGGTGCGTGCCTGCAGGATGGTCAAGTCGCCTGCCGAGTTGGCACTCCTGCAGACAGCCAATGATATTACCCTGGCTGCGATCCGCTACGTTCATGCCAACGTACGCTCAGGCATGCAAACAGCCGATGTCGCGAAGTTGACCGGCGAAGCCACAGCCGCCCTGGGTGGTGGTGGATTTGACTTCTCGCTCGCGCTGCTCAATGAAGCCAGCGCCTTTCCACACGGTTCCAAGGTTGTGCAGACCATCCGCGAAGGATCGGTCATCCTGATTGATACGGGCTGCACGTTGCATGGTTACCAGTCCGACATAACCAGGACGTGGGTGTTTGGTCAGCCGACCGCGCGGCAGCGCGAGGTGTGGGACATGGTGAAGCGCGGCCAGGAGCTTGCGCTCGAGACGGCGAAGATCGGTGTGCCGGTGGGCAGCATCGATAAAGCGGTTCGCGCTTTCTACGAGAGCAAGGGCTGGAGCAAGAACTACGCGTTGCCCGGTTTGTCGGATCGAACCGGGCACGGCATTGGCATGGATGGACACGAGCACCCGTTCCTGGTCCGCAGCGACACGACGCCGCTGGCCGCGGGGATGTGCTTCTCGGACGAACCGGGAATCTATATTCCCGGCGAGTTCGGCATTCGCCTGGAAGATTGCTGGCACATGACGGAGCAGGGGCCGAAGCTGTTCACTGAGCTGGCCAAGTCGCTCGACCAACCGGTGTAGGACCCGCCGCGCCGCGCTAATCAACTAGAAACGGCGCGGGCGCTGGCGAGGTCGAGCACGCCTCGCAGGACCTTATCCAGCGCGCACTGGCGTAGCGACAACATTCCACCGTCCAACGCTGCCGCAAGTAACTCCGGCACGGGACTGTGCGAGCGGACCAGGTGTTTGACTTCCGGTGTGGCGGATAACAGCTCGTACACCACAACACGTCCCTTGTAGCCATCTTTACAGGTATCGCATCCCACCGGTTCCCGCACGACAACCCTGCCACTGGCACCAAATTCGGCGCGCCAGTGCTCGAGCGTTTGCGCCGGGTCGAGCTTCGTACCGGCGCAATACTCCCCGGCCAGATCGGTCATCTCGACCTCGGACAGCGCGCGAGCCTGTCTGCAATTGGCACACAACTTCCGCGCCAGCCGTTGCGACAGAATCCCAATGAGCGCGTCCGCAAAGTTGAATGGATCCATCCCCATATCCAACAGGCGGACGATGCTTTCCGCGGCACTGTTGGTATGTAATGTGGAGAACACCAGGTGACCCGTCAAGCTCGCTTCGATTCCGATCCGGGTCGTCTCCGCATCACGCATCTCTCCAACCATGATGACATCAGGATCGGCGCGTAAAAATGCACGCATCGCATTGGCGAACGTCCAGTCGATCTTCGGATGCACCTGCACCTGGCGCAGTCCCGGTTGCGTGATCTCCACCGGATCCTCGGCGGTCCAGATCTTGATACCCGGCGTGTTGATCTCGCGCAACACCGAATGCAACGTTGTCGTTTTTCCGGAGCCGGTGGGACCGCACACCAGGACCAGGCCGTAACTGCGGGCAACCATGGCCCGCAGGCGCCGAAGGTCGACGTCACTGAAGCCCACGCTGTCGAGAGGCATCGCCTCCGCATTGGCGAGGATACGCAACACAACATCTTCCAGCATGTTGCTGGTGGGTACGACCGCGACACGCAGCTCGATGTTGAGAGGGCCGTGCTTCGAGAAGTCAATCTTGCCGTCCTGTGGCTTGCGGCGCTCCGAGATATCGAGGTCCGCCATCACCTTGATGCGCGATACGAGGGCGTTACTGTAGGTCGGCGGCAGATCCAGATAGTCTTCGAGTTCGCCGTCCTTGCGGAAGCGAATCTTCGTCTCCAGGCGCCCAGCGTTACTCTCGATGTGAATGTCCGAGGCACCCTGTGCGTGTGCCTCAATGATGATCTTGTTGACGAGCTTTACCAGCGTGTTGTCGGACACGCGCGAGTCAACTACGGTCTCCTTTGCGGGCCGTGTAACTTGCTGCGCCTCCTTCTCGAGCTGAAACGTGAGATCGGTGATCTTTGTCTGCGCGGGCGCACGCGAGTCCCCGGACGTAGCGGCTGTGCGGACCTCCGTTGTCCGGCTCTCCAGGCTCGCATACTCCTTCGCGATGCGAGCTTTCAGGTCCTGCGGGTTGGCAATGACCGGCGAGATGCTCAAGCCCGCGTGAAATCGCAACTCCTGCTCAATATCCAGCATGAACGGGTCTTCAACCGCCACCACCAGCGAGTCTGTCGAGCGCAGCAGCGGCAACACCTGATGCCGGATAGCTACCTCCATGGAGATCGCCTCCAGCGCACGCGGCCCGATCTTGAACTCCTTCACATTGACGTACGGAATACCGAGCTTGTCCGACAAGGCGAACTGGATCACCCGCAGCGAGACCGCGCCCATTTCAATGAGAATCTCGCCCACCCGGCGGCCCCGATGATTGGCCTGGATGGAGAGCGCTTCCTGGAGCTGCTCCTTGGAGATCAGGTCGGCTTCGACGAGCAGGTCGCCCAGGCGGACCGACGGGCGCTTCTCCTGGGCCCGCAGCGCGACCAACAGCTCCGAGGGCGAGATGATCGCGCGATCGGTCAGGTATTTGCCGATCTTTTCCTGCCGCAGCCGGGTTTGTTTGTTGAGCGCGTGGGCGAGCGAATCCGCGCTGACATCGTGGTGTTCCAGCAGCACATCCCCCAGTTGCGGTCCGATCTGCAGCGCCTTGATCTGCCCGGCGGGAACAAAACAATGCACCGCCTCGACAGACCCACCTCCGTTCGAATCCGGACCCGTGGCCCGTTCCCCGGCGGCATCAACCAGAAAAAGAAACAAGCCCGCCGACTCCTTGACGAAGCCCAGCGTGCTGCCCGACATCCGGCCACCGTCGGCCCGGGTGATTTCAAATTGCTTGCGCTTATCGGCATCCGGGTCACGCACGCCGACCGCTTTCAACGCCTCGGTGTCGGGAACGTACCCGACCGGCCGCAGCCACCGGATCGTGCGGATCTGGTTGAGCGGCACCTCCCGGACCCGATCGCCGTCGCCCGACCGCACGGTGACCGCTGCCGCCCCTGGCTCGAATCCAACCAGTTGCTGGCGCTCAGTGCGCCCGTCAGTGAGCTCGACCGTGCATTCGCAGCCACCACCGGGTGGAGGCTGATCGGCAGGCTTGAAAAAAGGCAGGACAGGCCAGCGAACGTTTGACGACATCGTGCGGCGAGTGTCCCGATGGGATTGCGATAAAACTGTGTACTCGTGCACATTCGCAGCGTCATGCGCTGCGATACCTGACCTCGAGCTATATTCCGATTTTTAGCCCTACCTTCCGCCGGAGCCGCGACGATGTCCAAAACACCGATTCTCGCCACTAGTGTGCTCGCTTCCCTGTCAGCAGCCGCGGCACAGGTCCCGGCTGCCGAAGCGCCGCCGCCCATGATGATGTCCGCCGCGGCGTGTCCCGGCCCGGACGCCGGCATTACGCTTTCAAAGGGGTTCTGTGCAACCGTGTTCGCCGACAACATCGGGCACGCCCGACACCTCGTTGTGGCTCCGAATGGCGTTGTGTATGTGAACACCTGGAGCGGCCGTTACTACAAGGATGACTCACCGCCCGCCGGTGGCTTCCTGGTCGCCTTGAAGGACACGAAAGGCGCCGGCAAGGCCGATGTGATTGAGCGTTTTGGCAAGACGGCAGCCCAGGGCTCGGCAGGTGGCACCGGCATCCAGTTGTATAACGGGTCGATCTACGCGGAAGTGAATGACAAGATAGTCAAGTTTCCAGCCGTCAGCGGCGGCATCGTGCCGAAGGGCAAACCGCAGGTCGTTGTGTCGGGCATGCCGCTGACCGGCGATCATCCCATGCATCCGTTCATCATTGATTCAAAGGGCAACCTGTTCGTGGACCTGGGCTCGGCGACGAATGCATGCGAGGTACAGAATCGCATGCCTAAGTCACCGGGCAATACACCGTGCACGGAAAAGGACACTCGCGCCGGAACGTGGCGCTATGACGCCAACAAGACCGGCCAGCAATTCTCGCCCAAGGAGCGTTATGCCACCGGCATTCGCAACGGCGAAGGGTTTGCAATCGATTCTGATGGACGCCTCTATGTCACCCAGCACGGACGTGATCAACTCTCCGAAAACTGGAGCGCACTCTACAAGCCGCAGGAAGGCCCCGAACTGCCCGCGGAAGAAGTGTTTGAGCTGAAGAGCGGTGCCGACTTCGGCTGGCCCGAATGCTATTTCGACGGGTCCCAGAAGAAGTTGGTGTTGGCACCGGAGTACGGTGGCGACGGTGGCAAGAAGGTGGGTTTGTGCGCGGACCGCAGTCCGCCGGCTGCATTCTTCCCCGCGCACTGGGCGCCGAACGATCTGCTGTTTGTCACCAACACGAAGTTCCCTGCGGCCTACCGCAAGGGCATGTTCGTAGCGTTCCACGGCTCCTGGAATCGCGCACCGGCCCCTCAGGGCGGCTACAACGTTGTTTTCCAGCCGATGGCAGACGGCAAGGCCTCGGGCAACTATGTTGTGTTTGCCGACGGGTTCGCCGGCGCTGTGAAAGAGCCAGGGCGCGCGGAGCACCGTCCATCCGGTCTTGCCCAAGGCCCCGACGGATCGATATACATCTCCGACGACGTCAAAGGGCGCATCTGGCGTGTCACTTATCGCGGTGTTGCAGATGCCGCGAAAGTAACTGCGGCACCAGCGCCGAAGCCCACCGCCGAAGCCTCGGGCTCCGAATTGCCACCCGAAGGTGTACATCCTGATGCTGGCCGTCAAGCTGCAGCCCTCACGCCACCTCCCGGCGCTACCCGGGATCAGGTTGCACTCGGCGATCGAATCTTCCACGGCGAAGCCGCGAACGGCACCTGTGGTGGATGTCACGGCTCGGATGGACGCGGCAGCCCGGTTGGTCCCGACCTCGTGACCGGAAAGTGGCTGTGGAGTGACGGCAGCCTCGATGGCATTTCAAAGACAATATCCACCGGCGTCGCCAAGCCAAAGACGGTGGGCGGCGCGATGCCTCCGAATGGTGGAGCGGCGCTCAAGCCTGACGAGCTGAAGGCTGTTGCGGCGTATGTGTACGCGATCAGCCGGAAGAAGACAGCGCAATAAGCCAAGGAGAGCTCGAGTGCCGCAGTTTTTTTTCTGCGCTGTGGATAAATTCCACTTCACCCTCATTTAGTAGTCAGGCACTGACTAAGTGAGGGTGAAACTATGGCCGCACTCGGTGATGCACGGAGGAATCAGGTAACCGCAGCGCGCGGCGACTCGCCGCGCGCTGATCCCACCCGTCGCGCCGACATCGCACGCGAGACCGACGCCGCGTTCCGCGCGGACGTCCTTGCCGGCCTAACCGCCCGCCCACGCGCGATTCCCGCGCGCTGGTTCTACGATCGCCGCGGCTCAGAGCTATTCGAAGACATTACGCGCTTGCCCGAGTACTACCTCACTCGCGCAGAGCGCTCGATCCTCTCCGCGCACGCCGCCGACATCGGCAAGCTGACCGGCCCCGGTCGCGTTGTCGTTGAGTTTGGCTCCGGCTCGTCAGCCAAAACCCCACTCGTCCTCTCGGCTGTTGCGCCGTCGGCATACGTGCCAATCGACATCTCCGGCGATTTCCTGCGCGACTCAGTTGACGCTCTCTCGCAGCAGTTCCCGACCCTCCCCATGCACCCGATTGAAGGCAACTTCATGCATCGACTGGTGCTGCCACCCACCATCGGCACCGGCCCACGGATGGGATTCTTCCCGGGTTCAACCATCGGCAACATGAACGCACCTGCCGCAGTCAGCCTGTTGCGTGCGATGTGGGAAACCCTGGGGGAGGGTTCGAAGCTGCTCATTGGCATCGACCGCATCAAATCCCCGGATGTTCTGCTTCCAGCTTATGACGATGCGCAAGGTGTGACAGCGGAATTCAACTTGAACCTGTTACATCGTATCAACCGCGAGCTCCGCGGCACGATCCCGACTTCCGCATTTCGTCACGTAGCGCGTTGGAACGACACGGAGGCGCGCATCGAGATGCATCTCGAAGCCACTCGTGACCTGTCATTCAGTGTGGACGGCCATCCCTTTGCCATCTCGAAGGGCAAAACGATTCACACGGAAAACAGCTACAAATACGGACCGCGCGATGCACGGTTGCTGCTGCGTTCGGCCGGTTGGACACCGGTTGCCGAATGGACGGATCGGGAGGAGTTGTTTGGGTTGATACTTGCGGAGGCTCGGGCGGTGCCGGCGGCGCCATAGACACCTCACCGAGGTCCAATCGCCACTCCCGGCGCCATGCCGAGACCAGTCGGTGCTCGCGGCGTCATGGACGCCTAAACCCGCGAGCCCCCTCCGGAGTTGGCCCGACTACTCGCCCTTATCAACCCGCCCCTCAGGCGCCCCACGCCCGAGCACATCCGGCAACGCCTGCCCCGTCTCACTAAACGACAACGACACCGAATTGAGGCAATGCCGCTCCCCGGTCGGCCGTGGCCCATCCGGAAATACGTGCCCCAGGTGACTCCCACACCGCGCGCACACTTCCTCGACGCGCACCATCCCATAGCTCGTGTCGCGCAAGCGCTTGATGTGCGACTCTTCGTACGGTTTGAAGAAGCTCGGCCACCCGGTCCCCGAATCGAATTTCGCATTCGAGCGAAACAGCGGCAGGCCACAGAATCTGCACGTGTAGATGCCGTCCTTCTTGTTGTCGAGGAACACACCACAAAACGCCGCTTCCGTGCCGTGCTGAAGCAGAACGTGGCGCTCCTGCTCATTGAGACCGGCGGTGATCTGGCGACTCTGCTCGGCAGTCGGCGGGGTCAAATCGAAGGTTGTCACGGCGACTCCTGTTCCAGGTGTATCAGTATTGCACCAGCCGGCCATGCCGGCGCGCGGTCGGTTGTTTGTGGGGCAGTTTTACATGAAAATCAAGGCAACCGCAGTGAGGGGGCAGGCTGTTGAAAATCAAACTACAATCCATCGGCGCGGTCTTGTCGATTCTCGCTCTCGCTTGTCCGGGATTTACCGCCCAAGCCCAGGACAGCCACGAAGACCTGTCCGCGTGCCCCGGCTCGGCCCCTGAGCCAGCCCAATCCGCTACCTGGTCCGTCGCCTTTTGCAATCGCACCGGCCACGACGTTGTTATCGAGTTCCACGACAACGACTGCCCCATCAATGACTGGACCCGACGCGGCGACGTCTACCAGCGAACCCTGAAGCGCGGTGAGTCGAGGACTCTCCCGCTGTGCTATGCGAACGAGGCCGGCAAAAAGCCAGCCCCGGGCACACCAACGTTGCACCTCCCGGGCGGAAAAGGCGTCACAACGACGTGGAGCGTGGTCGGCGATTGCGGAGACCACAGCAAGCCTTTGAATATGGACGCGCGGAGTTTCTACGATCGCGGCGACTACAAGACGGGAATCATCCTGTTACAAAGCCCCTCTAGTGCATCTCACTGCACCTCCGACGCTGCTCCCGGCCCTGCCGCAGCAGCGGGCGCCACTGCCGGGGCGGCTGATTCAGTCACCCCGTCGCCCTACCCACCGGGCGCGGCACCGTCCGGCGCTACCTCACCGGGCGCAGGCGCTCGGAATGCCGCCGGTTCCGCAGCGCCAACCGCCGCCGCCTCGGGCGCTGGTGCCGCGAGTGCCGCCGCCACAAGCGCTGCGTCAGCCGCACAACAGCCCGTCGCCACACACTCGCCAATCGTCGCTCCACCAGCTTCGGCGGCACCTCCCGCCGTGCCACGCACGAACGAAGCGCCGACGCTAACCGCGTCAGTCGACACCTCTGGTCTAATCCAACACAGGGTGCAGGTGTTCGCCAAGGGTGGCGCCAACTACAAATGCAACTTCAATCTGTTGGTGACCTTCAGTGATGGCGCCACCTGGAACGACAAGGTCAAGACGAACATCACCGGCAACGACGAGCAGGTGCCGATTGTGACGCGGAAGTATTTGAAGACGCCGACCGACGTGAAGATCACTTCCAACAACTGCGCGCCCTGATGGGCGCACAGGCGATTTCCGGCGTCGATTCGCAGCAAAGTTGACACCCGAATTGCATCCCTATAAAGGGTAGACTCATTGTAGAAGTTCTATCACTGGTTGAATATCACGAGTTAGAGCGAGAGCTCGAGCGCAATGATTTCAAACACGACACACGCCCGGACGCGCCCGTATGCCGCTGGCTGATAGGCGGTTGCATGCTCGACGTCATGCCGACAGACCCGCAGGTGCTGGGGTTTTCCAACCGTTGGTATACGGAAGCACTACGAACGGCCACGCCTTAACATCTTTCCGCCGGCTCGCAGATTGCGCTGATTGCAGGCCATTTGAGAGCCGTGAGTACCTGCTTTTGGCCGTCATCACCCAGATGCAGCCTCGGTGCTGACTCGCTGCTCGAGGCAGTCGATAAAGTCCGCAAGGCCACGATCTTGGAACGCTCGCTTGGGGACATTTATGTACAGAGGCGGTGTTAGGGAAAGCAGGATGACCCCAGTTCCCTCACGCCATTTCGGAACTTCCGACCACGGTGCAATGCCACTGCCTCTCTCGGTCGTTACGCGGAATCCGTCGGCGTCCCACGAGACTTCGGTCGAAAGGTGTTTCCGCAACTTGAACATCCTTCTCGCCCGATAGGGCAACAGATAGAGCTGGGCAAAAAATCCAAATGTCCAGAGCACCGGCACAAAAGCAATAATTCCAAATCCTACGGGACGCAAGTCAGCCGATTGCGCCATATACAGCCCAATAGCCAGATAGATGAGTGTAGGAAACACCGCTACAAGGAGCCAACGTCTCGCAGTCCATCTCTTGGTAATCATCACCCCTTCGACGAACTCGGCCTCGCTCAGAACGAATGTAACGGCGTTTGGCATGAGGTAATCGCTGTGCGCCTGACAGGTCACGATAGCTTACCCGAGACAGCGAATGACTGCTTCGCGGCTATCACTTCAAGAGCGCGACGGGCCGGTCATGGCCGAAAGCGGATCTCTCATGATCACCGCACGAGCCCAAACGCTGCAAGCCTCGTATTGTTGCAGAACGTCCGGAGACTGACATTGAAACCACCCCCTCCAAACACTCTGGTAGACGATGTCAGCATTCATTGATTTGGGATTCAAAGCGAGCTCAGTACAGCAGACTTCGCCATCCGCTCGCGTCAAAGTAGATGGAGTCCGCGGGGGCTCAACATCGCGGAACGCGACGGAGATAACAACACCGATCCCGCTCGAAGCGACTCACCCTGGAAGGCGCAACTCAGCGCCTCGAGAGCTCGATAACAGCGGAGCATTCTGACCAGCCGCACCCGAGGCCCGGCGAGATTCGAACTTCGCCAATGTGTTCGCAAATCCTTGAAATCGGGATCTTTCTGCGACTGGAAGGCACGAGGCAACGCCCGCCAATGCAGCGGGGGATGGCGCGCCCGGAGAGATTCGAACTCCCGACCCTCAGGTTCGAAGCCTGATGCTCTATCCAACTGAGCTACGGGCGCAGCAGCCGTGTAGTGTACCGGCTCCGGCCAGTTGCTGCGCACGAAAAGTGCGCATCTGCACGACAATGGCGATCCCGATAAAATCTCCTGGATCGACGCAATCCACCGACCATCCGTCAACCAAATGCCCAATCTACCCCCCTCCCCACCGACATCAGCCCACCAAGCGAACGCCTCTCGCCGGCCGAAGGCGCCGGGCACCCACCGACCGTTGGATCAGTGCAGCGGGCGAATCCGGCGGCAGGCCGTCTGTGCGAAGCGCGAGAGCCGCACTTCGATCGAGAGTGCAGGGCCATTCGGCAGGGCGCCATGAACAGCCCCAAAGTCATCGGCATCGTTGGCTGGAGCGGCTCCGGCAAAACCACGCTCATTCTCAAACTCATTCCCGAGCTCAACCGCCGCGGCCTCAAAGTCGCGACCCTCAAGCACGCTCACCACAACTTCGATGTCGACGTGCCGGGCAAGGACTCCTATGAGCACCGGAAAGCGGGCGCGGCGGAAGTGATCGTGTCCTCCGCGCGGCGTTGGGCACAAATGCACGAAGTCGGCGAAGGCAAGGAGGCCTCGCTCGCGGACCTGCTGCGGCGACTATCCCCGTGCGATGTGGTGTTGATCGAAGGATTCAAGACGGAACGACATCCAAAGATGGAAGTCTTCCGCAGGGACACGCAGAAACCCGCGCTCTACAGTCAGGATGCCCGGATCGTCGCTGTCGCCAGCGATCACGGGCTGCCCGATGCGGCCGTACCGATTGTGGATCTCAACAATGTACGCGCGGTTGCCGACCTGGTATGCAGGTGTGCCGAAACACTGGATTCGGTGCTGGCAGCACTGGGCGGCACGACCACAATCTGATTCGTCAGGCCGGTGACACCGGGCAACTCCCGGACGAACTTCTCGGCGCGGCTGCTGAGAAACGCGAGCGTCACCCGCCCCTGCAAGGTTACGTGCCCGGCCTGCACAATCACCTTCAAACCGTTGATGACAATCGGCACGTGCCTTCGAATGCAGCTCATTCCCTGCCGCGAAATCAGCTCATCACTCGGAAGCGTCAACGGCCTTTCCTCCACCACGACAGGTTTCGAGCTGCAAACCCTCTTGCACGGAGGCACAATGTCCCCGTTGCTCCAGCTCATTCAAACCCACTGTCCGCACTGTCAGCACAAAGAGGACACCGACCGCGAGAGCCGCCAGAATGGCCCGAACCCAATTCGTATGAGCAATCATGGAATACTGCCTTTCGGGTTCGTGAACCTGGGGGTTTACCGCATTGTCCCCACAGTAGCCGTCATTCCTGACGTGAACCTGACGGCCCGGCTCAGGTTCAGCCGCCGTGCGGTAGCCTGCGGCTGATGCGTGTCCTGATAGTCGAAGACGATCCCCTGGTCGGCGACGGCGTCCGGCGGGCCCTGAACGGCGGCGGCTTTGCCGCGGATCTGGTTTCGAGCGCCGAAGCGGCGAAATCCGCGCTCGATACTGATTCATTCGACCTCGTCATAGCCGATATCGGCCTGCCGCGCCAGGACGGGTTGCAATTCGTGCGCGCATTGCGCAACCGCGGGCAAGCGGTCCCCGTGCTCATTCTCACCGCACGTGACGGACTCGAAGACCGCGTTACAGCACTCGATCTGGGCGCCGATGACTATCTCTCGAAACCGTTCCAGGTGCCGGAGCTGCTGGCCCGGTGCCGCGCCCTGATCCGGCGCGCCAACTCGGTGGCCAATCCCAAGATCACTTTTGGCGACCTCGAGCTCGACACCACGCGCAAGAGCGCGACGGCGGCGGGGAAGATGCTGGAGTTGAGCCAACGGGAATGGGCCATTCTCGAGTGCCTGATACTGAACGCCGGTCACATCGTGTCAAAAAGCAGGTTGATGAGCACGATCGCGGATTGGAGCGAGGACCTCACGTTGAACGCCGTGGAGGTTTACGTTTCGCGCGTGCGTGCGAAGTTGGGAGGCGCGGCCGTCATCAGCACCGTACGAGGCATGGGCTACCGCATCGACGAGCCCCGGAAGTGAAGGCACCGTCGATTCGCAAACGGCTGTTCGGCCTGTTGTTGGTACCAGCCGTGTTGATTTTGATTGCCGGCACCCTGAGTGACTATTTCACCGCCCTGACACCCTATCGGGATGCCTACGACCAGGCCCTGTTCGATGCCGCGCTTGCAATCTCCGCCCATGTCAGAGCCGACTACCAGGGCGAGCCGCGCCTGTCGCTGCCTCCGGATGCCATCGCTGTCCTGCGCTACGATTCCTATGACTCGATCTTCTTCAAAGTCACCACCGAGTCCGGTGCCTTCATAGCCGGCGATCGCGACCTGCCGCAACTGCCGCGGGAATCCAGCAATCCCGCGCGCGGGTACGCACGTTATCACGGCGAATCCGTACGACTGGTCACCTATCGAACCAAGGGTCCGACTGGACTGCTCAATGTCTGCGTTGCCGAAACCTTGCACAAACGGGAACACACTCGCGCCCGGATTCTGCTGAGCTCCCTTGCTGTGGACATCTCGCAGTTGAGCCTCGTGCTGATCCTCATCTGGATCGGCGTCCGCCGTGCGCTCGGACCGCTGCGCAGCGTTGAAGCGCAGATTTCCCGCCGCTCGGCGCGCGACCTGACACCCTTGCCCCGTGAGTCGATTCCAACCGAAATTCAGGGCCTGGTGGCCGAGTTGAATCGCTTGTTTGTAACGGTTCGGGCCACCAGCGATGCACAGCGGCGCTTCCTCGAGAGCGCCGCCCACCAGCTTCGTACTCCGTTGACAGGCCTGCAGGTACAACTCGAGCTCCTGACCGAGGACCAGGCGGCCGCGCCAGTGCGCGAACGGCTTGCGCCTTTGTTGGAAGCCACACAGCGCCTCACCCATACAACACAGCAACTTCTCGCCCTGGCCCGTTCCGACGAAGCTGCCAACCTCAGGTGGGAATTCGCGCAGATCGACTTGCCGGACCTGGTCGAATCGACAGTGGCCGACCGGATTTCGGCAGCATTGTCCGCTGGGATCGACATCGGTGCCGACACCGAGCGCGGCACCATTCAGGGGGTTCGCTGGCTGTTGCTCGAAGCCCTCAGCAACCTGGTCAACAACTCGATTGCACACACCCCGGCCGGCGGCACTGTTACGGTTCGCTGTGGAGTCGCCACCGGAGCAGCCTTTCTCGAAGTGTCCGACAGTGGTATCGGAATCCCGGTCGACGAACGCGAGCGCGTGCTGGGGCGATTCTTTCGCGGCAGCAACGCGCGCGGCACAGGCAGTGGCCTCGGTTTGGCAATCGTCGCGGAGGTCGCGCAACTCCACGGAGCCACGGTGTCGGTCGATTCAGGTCCCGATGGCAAAGGCACTACTGTACGTATTGTTTTCCAGCCGGCTGGCCCTCAGTTGAACCGGTAAGCGATCCATCCGACGACGGTTGTCTGCTCGTGTTGTACGGAGATGGGGCTCGCTGCCGCATTGCCCCGCAAATGCCCCAGCCAGGCCTGTACCCCCAATCGATATCTCGAGTGAATGACCCACTCGGCGAGGCCATTCAGATGCGCATCGACAATTCCGGCGCGGCCCGCGAATACAGGCAACACTGACACAGCCGCTTCGGCAGGCGTCACCGTGTACAACGTGTGCATGTAGCGACTATCGGCCCAGGTTGCCCCAGGCCCCGCGCTGACTGAGAATGACGGTGCAAAGGGTATGGTGAGCCAGAGGTTGACCTGTCCCAGGGTTCCTTGTCCGTGGCCGGCAATGTCCCTGGCCACGTTCGCATCGGCTGTAACCGCACCCACAGTTTGACTTCCAAACAACTTGAAGCGCTCCGTCTCCCTCACATCCGGCAGCCCACGCAGGCGATCATCGTCCCGGGCGCGGCGTTCTGTCGGGTCGTAAGCGATCGCCGCCCCGATCTGGGTATCGACTGTTTTATACGCGTAAACCCCGATCAGATCCGCGGCGCTCGTGTACAGCCGGCCGGCATATTCCGCGTCGACGAACGGAAACAACAGCTTGCGCACGTGATGGGCGCCGGGAAAATCGGGCCCGGCATAGATGCCGGGCCCGGCCGAGGCGTGGAATTCACCTTCCGCGCGAGCAGCTCCACACAACAGTAACAGCCCCCAGCAGACGCCGGGAGCACGGGCACTCACTTGAAATCCCACTTCATCTGGTCGGCAATCGCGATGCCGCGCGCGGTTTCAACACAACGCGACAGGTAGCTGGTGAATGGCGGCGACGCCGCCAAGCCCTCGGCTTGCAGGCGTGAGTTGTCGAATACATAGTTGAGCTCGGCGAAACCACCATACAACTGCAGCGCGCGCAACAGCAGCCGGCGGTTTGCTCCCGGCACAATCTCCCGCATTTTCGGCAGCACCTGAGCAATCTCGGCAGTGCCAATCTTGCGGTAGTTGGCTGCCATGGGGGCAACCTGGCGCGCATGGGCGAGAACCTCATCGAGCGCCTCGATGGTCACACTCGAGTGCTTGCCGGCGGAAATGTGATACAGGTCGTGCTCCAGCAGATCCTGCGTAGCCAGACGCAGCAGCGCCTCGGCGCACCAGTCCGCGGGCACCACGTCGATCGAATCGGTCAGGTCACAGGTGAACGCGCCCAACATGTGCCCCACCAGAAACACCCAGAATATGCTCTGCGACGGCGCGACCCCCAGCTCCGTGTGCCCCACAACAATGGACGGCCGGGCAATCACCAACGGCAGGTTCGGCAATTCCTCGCGCAACCGTCGTTCCGCTTCGGCCTTCGAAGCGGTGTAGGGCACCAGGTGATCCTCATCCGATCCAAGCTCGGTGGACTCCTCAATCACCGAGCCGCGCGTGCGCGACGGCCCCACCGCCATAGCGGTCCCCACAAACAGGAAGCGTTCCAGGCGGTTCGGATTCAGCGCGCGGGCCAGCGCCAGCGTGCCCTCCACGTTGATGCGGCGGATAAAGGGATTATTGGAAAATGTGGGCAGCGCGGCAGCATGAATCACGCGTTCGACCGGCTTCAGCAACGGATGTCGTGCGAATGCGCCTTCATCGCCCAGATCGGCCTCGAGCATGAAATCCTGGCCGAGTGAGCCGAGCTCCCGCTCAGTGGCCCCGAGGCGGCGTAAGTTATTGAACAGCCTCATTGCCGGCGTGCCTTCCGGCGACTTGCGGACCAGCAGCCGCAATTGGGCCCCGAAACCCGCTCGCAAAGCTGCGACGGTCACCGCTCCGCCCAAAAATCCCGTACCACCCGTAATCAGAAACGTCCTTTCGGCCATCCAGCGCTCACCTCTTCCCGCAAGGCTCGCAATGGCCTCGGCGGCGCGCACAATGACCTGTTAACCTGACACAAACCTGACAGGCAACCGGAATTCCGTCACATGTCGGATGGCTCACGCGGCCCGAGCGCGTAATGGACAATCTCACTCACTCCCTGATGGGCATGGTTGCCGGGGAAGCCGTCGCGCGTCTGACTCCACCCGGCAAGGACGGGCTGCCCACCGACGCGCGGCGCGGAATTCTGATCACCCTGACCACCGTTGGCGGCAACCTGCCGGATATCGACCTGGTCCTGACGTACCGCGGCTTCGTGAGAGACAAGCTCGGGTACCTGCTGGAGCACCGCGGGTACACGCACACAGTGTTGGGATGCCTCGTCCTTGCGACTTTGATCTACGCCATGGCCGAGTGCTGGGCACGCTTTCGACGCTTGCCGATGAATCGCAGCGACCATCTGACGCTCTTTGCAGTCGCCGTGTGCGGCACCCTGCTGCACCTGGGTATGGATGCACTGAACAGTTATGGCGTTCACCCACTCTGGCCGTTCTACAACGGTTGGATCTACGGCGATTCCATTTTTATAGTCGAACCACTGTACTGGCTGGCAGCCGCGCCATTGTTCTTTGTAGCAAAGTCCATCGCCGCCCGCGCCGTCGTAGCCACTGCCGTACTGGCCGGCATTGCCGGCAGTATTCTCATGAGCCCGGGTTGGATATGGCTGGTGTTTCTCGCACTGTTGACGGTCGGCTTGCTGGTATTAGGAAATCGCCACGCTGCAGCCACTGCCACGCTCGCAAGCGTCATTGCCACAATCTGTGTAACCGCCCTGCTCGTTATTGCCGGTCGGGTAGCCGCCCGCGACATCAACTCGGTGGCCTCTCGGGATTTCCCTGGCGACCGGATCATCGACCACGTCCTGTCGCCCATTCCAACCAATCCGTTCTGCTGGGATGTGCTGCTGTTGGCAACCCGGGGCGATCACTACATTGCGCGCCATGGGATGCTCAGTGTTGCACCGGATTTCGTGACTGCCCAGGGCTGCTCCACCAAGCTCGTGAGCAAGGACGCGACCGCGCCCATGGCCGAGGTCCGCGCACCGGAATCCGCCGACACCCTGTGGTTCGGAGAATTCTCAATGCCCGTGAGCCGGCTGGCCAACCTGACCGCGAACAACTGCCGAGCCGCCGCATTGATGCAATTTGTACGAGCGCCATTTGTTGTCGAACGCAGAAGTGGCTGGGTCATCGGCGATCTGCGCTTCGATCGAGAGCGCGGGCTCGGGCTGGCGGAAATTGAAATCTCCAGCACTCAGACGAGTGACTGCCCCCCGCGAGCGCCGTGGATACCGCCCCGGGAAGCGTTGCTCGGCGTCAAATAGAGTTCAGCTTTTGGCGGTGTACGCCTGTAGACCCTGCAAAAACGCCGCGGTCTCAGGCTCAGTGCCAATTGTGATCCGGCACCAGTTGTTGTAAGGAGGAAACAGGCGGCCGACCAGGATGTTGCGCGTCTTCATGAAGTGGTCGAATTGCGCGAGCGGCGCGCCGGTATCGAAAAACACGAAGTTGGTTTGCGAGCGGGCATAGGTGCGCCCCAACCGCTGCAGCTCATCCGTAATGCGCTTGCGGCTCGCGATGATCCGCCGGCGGGTGTCCGTTAGAAACGCCTCGTCCCCCAGGCTCGCGCGTGCGGCCCGCATGGCAAAAATATTCGCCGTGCTCATGCGCACAGCCGCAAGCTGCGCCGCCACGTCCGGCCGCGCAATCGCATAGCCGCACCGGACCCCGGCCATGCCGTGGATCTTGGAGAAGGTACGCAACACGACCACCCGCTTTCCTGCGCCCACGAGGTCGGTCACCGTCTGGACGCCATCGGTGTCGGCAAAGTCGAGATAGGCCTCATCGACAATGGTCGTCACTGCATCCGGCAGCGAGCCGACGAACGAGCGAATGGCAGCCGCGCTGATGGCCGTGCCGGTTGGATTGTTGGGATTGCAGATGTACACGGCGCGCGTTCGCGGCGACACCGCTGCGCGCATGGCCGGCAGATCGTGATTGAGCTGTTTGTCCACCGGCACGAATTTGAGCTCGGCGCCCGCGTGCTTCGCGTAGTTGGTCAACTCGGCATATGTGGGCTCCGCGGCAATGATCTCGCCCCCGCCTTTGCCATGCAGAAAGCCGAGCGCACACAACAGCTCGCCCGAACCTGTGCCCACCACGATATGGTCGACGGGGAAATTTTCCTTCTGCGCCAACACGGCAATGAGTTTCTCGATTTCCTCGTCCGGGTAGCGACAGGCATTCGGAATGGTGCTGCTCAAAATCGCGCGCGCGGCCGGAGACGGCCCGTAGGGATTCTCATTCCAGCAAAGCACAATGGGCTGCGTGCCCGCGGAGGCAGCGCCATCCGCCGCGATTGGGCGACTGTCCGCGTGAGCGGCGGACCAGGCGGCCTTGGGGCTGACCAGCGCAAGCGCGGAGGCAGTCAACAATTCGCGACGACTCAGGTCCATGACGCAACTCCGGATACAGTGGACAGTGAGATATTGTTGCATGTGGCGCGCCGGCCCGCAGCGCCCTGACCGTGCGAACCGAGGGTCAGCTCGAAGCGCAATAGGCACTCAGGCCCTTGGCCAGTGCATCGGACACTACGCGACAGCGCTTGCTGGAGCGCAGGTCGGCATGCATGACAATCCAGACTTCCAACTTGAACAGGAACGACTTCGCCAGAATCCGCACCAGCTCCGGACTGCGGCGCGCCAAGCCGACCTGGCATACCCCAATCCCGAAACCGGCCCGCAAACAGGCCAGTTGCGCCAGATCATTGTCGGTTCTGAGTGCGAACATCGAGCGCTCAACGGCGAAACCCCGCGTACGAACCGAGCGGATAAACGCGTTTTCGTGATCGAAACCAATGAGAGCGTGCTCACGCAACTCAGCCGCCGAGGTCGGCGTCCCATGGCGGTCGAGATACCCGCGCTGCGCATGCAGTCCAAGCTCGATGTCACCTACATGCCGCGCCGAAAGCGCCTGCTGGGTCGGCCGGACCATCCGCACGGCGATGTCGGCCTCACGCTGCAGCAGATCCTCAGTCCGGTTTGACAGCACGAGCTCCAGGGTTATCTCGGGATGTTCAGCCCGGACCTGTGTCAGGATGGGCGGCAACACCTCCGCACCGACAATCTCACTCGCGGTGATGCGCACAGTCCCCCGCGTCCCCGCGCGACCCGTGGCTGCGCGAACCAACGCGGCAGCGGTCGATTCGAGGCTCTCCGCGTAGGGTTGAAGCTCTAGGGCGGCTTCGGTAGGCGACAATCCCTGCTGCGAGCGCGTGAAAAGAGCGACTCCAAGCGCCTGCTCCAGGCTGGCGATGTGCCTGCCTACCGTGGGCTGCGTTAGCCCGTCATCCCGTGCGGCAGCCGACAGCGACCCCGTCCGCAGGACACTCAGAAATGACTTATACAGACTCCAATCGGGGGTGCCACGAGCCATACAAATTTATATAGCCGCCCCACGCCTACCGTCAATTTTGTTTTGCCGCCCTCACCGGCGTTCGGCTGATCTTCAGTCCTGCGCGAAGACTCCCCGCAGAACCCCCTGACCCGCAAAGGGAAAATCCGCGTGGAGCTGGAGAGACGCCTACGGGCAGCCGCGGACAGCGGGGTGCGCTCCCTGATTATCCGCGCCGTGACTTCTTCGGTCCCAATGCCGGCAACAACTGGTTTTCGCAGGGCCTGGTCACACCGGGCAAGGCCGTTACGGCCATCACCCATCCCGGCGGCAGCGGCGTCGGCCATGCCTGGGCCTATCTGCCCGACCTCGCGGAAACCATCGCCCAACTCCTGGCCCGAGAATCAACATTGGGACGGTTCGAACGCTTCCATTTTCAAGGGCAATGGGATGCCGACGGTACCGCAATGACCACAGCCATCCGTACCGTCATTGGCCGTCCCAACATCAAGGTGCGGCGTTTTCCCTGGGCGTTGCTGGGCCTGCTTGCGCCTTTCAAAACGCGAGCAGGCTGTGCGCACGACATTGCGCGGTCTCAAATGTATCTGACATGTTGAATCGCGGAAGGTGCTACTGTCACCCCCATGGCTGAAAAGAAACGCTGCTCCTGGGCTTCGGGGCTCGACGACCCCGAGTACATCCGCTATCACGACGAGGAATGGGGGCGCCCATCCCACGACGAACGCCACCTCTTTGAAATGCTGATTCTGGAGGGCGCGCAGGCGGGTTTGTCCTGGTCCACGATCCTGCACAAGCGCGCCAACTACCGGAAAGCCTTTGCCGGCTTCGATCCGAACAAGGTCGCACGTTTCGATTCCAAGCGCCGGGCGGTCTTGATGAAGGACGCCGGGATCGTTCGCAATCGGCTCAAGATCGAATCGTCCGTCACCAATGCGCAGGCTTTCCTGCAGATCCAAAAGGAATTCGGCTCTTTCGATACCTACCTGTGGGCGTTCGTCGATGGCAAACCCATCGTCGACGTCCGTTCGCCCGGCGAACGCCTTCCTGCCAGCACGGCGCTAAGTGACCGAATTTCCAAGGATCTGAAGAAACGTGGCTTCCGCTTCGTCGGCACGACAATCATCTATGCTTTCCTGCAGGCCGTTGGCGTCGTCAACGACCACGGCAAAGACTGCTTTCTGGCCCCCAAGGCTCGAAAAACGCGCTAGCCTGAGCCGGCCGCGGCGGCCTAGCCGTCCGTTGCGGCACACATCTAAGATACCCGTCCAATCAAAATAGGGGATGTCCTGTATGAAATTGTTTCTTGCCATGGCGTCGACTGCCGTTCTGTCGGCTGGAACGGCCTACGCGGACTGCAGCTACCCGGCCCCCCCGGATCATCTTCCCGATGGCAATACCGCAACGCTTCAGGAGATGGTCACGGCGCAGAAGGCCGTCAAGGAGTACGACAAGGCCATCAACGCCTACGTCGCCTGCATCCAGCTCGAGCGCGACGACGCTGTCAGCAAGTTGGCAGTGAAGCCCGGTGAAACACCCACAGCCGAGCAGAAGAAGGCTATCGAGGACCGGCAGCGCGTCGAAATCCAGAAGCACAATGCCGCCATCGATCAGCTCCAGAGTATTGCCGATCGGTTCAACGAGCAGGTCAAGGTCTACAAGGCGAAGAACGCCGATAAGCCGAAGAGTTGATGGGACGGTGTTGAATCCCGCGCAGGCAGATGAGTTGATTGGGCAGCACCTGACGTGTCTGCCGATCGAGTCATTGCCGCTTGCGCAATGTGCCGGCGCGGTGTTGCGGGAGAACATCTACGCCGAGCGGGATGCGCCCCCGTTCGACCGGGTTGCAATGGATGGTATCGCTGTTGACAGCGCGGTGCTCCAACACGGTAACCGGCGACTAAGGATCCAGGCGACGCAGGCGGCAGGCGATCCACCGCTGTCGCTTGCTGCGCAAACCGGTTGCATTGAAGTGATGACGGGCGCAGTCGTTCCGGGCGGCTGCGACTGTGTCATACCGGTTGAACAAATCACCGTGCGCGGCAATGAAGCCGAGGTGAGCTCCGACGCACCGGTCGAGCAATGGCAGAACGTGCACCGCCGCGGCGCTGACACTCGTCAGGGGGCCTTGTTGTTGTCGGCTGGCGGAAGGCTGCGTGCACCTGAAATTGCAATCGCCGCTTCCGCCGGCATGGCGCGCATTCGCGTCAGCAGCCAGCCTATGTTGGCTGTCATCTCAACAGGCAACGAGTTGGTCGAGCCCGGAGATGCCATCCTGCCGCATCAAATCCGTCGCTCGAATGCGTATGCCATTGTCGCGGCTCTGCGCAGGCACGGGTTCCAACGCGTGGCCGACGATCATCTGCACGATGATGTGCCCGAGCTTCGGCGGCGGCTGAAGTTTCACCTGGAAACCCACGACGTGCTCGTGCTCACCGGTGGCGTGTCGATGGGCAAACTCGACTTCGTACCCCGAGTGCTCGATGAGCTCGGCGTCCAAACCGTCTTCCACAAGGTGGCCCAGCGGCCGGGCAAGCCCATGTGGTTCGGTGTCGCGAGTTCCGGAGCGACCGTTTTCGCCCTTCCAGGGAACCCGGTCTCAACGTGCGTGTGCTTGTCACGGTATGTCCTGCCGGCGCTGTTCACGGCGATGGGCCAGGATCCGGTTCCCGCTGAGAAAATGGCTCTCGGTGGCGATGTGTCCAATACCACCGGTCTCACCTTGTTCATGCCGATCCGCGTCGAAGTCGACGACTGGGGGCGCGCTTGGGCTATGCCCCGCCCCACAAACAGCTCGGGCGACTTCACGGCCCTGGCCGGAACGGACGGTTTTGTGGAGCTACCGCCCGGGCCGAACCAATATCCGAAGGGATTCGTGACGCGACTGCACCGCTGGTAAACCCACCGCCCTTTGTTCCGCCGCGGCATTTGCGCCCCGCTTGACTGACCCCAGGGCGCCCTCGCCCCCTGATCGCCCTCGCCCCCGCCCCCGCCGGCCCACAGCGCAGTCCCCGCTTGTTTCAGCGCTCCACCACCCCAAGTAGAACACTTACGCCATTTCCCGCGCCCGGCGACCCCCGTATTGGCATTCGCCGCCGCCCGGTGGTAATTACCTTTTGAATCATGGCCAAATCCGACGTCGTCGTTCCGCTCAGCAAATTGAACAGCCCGCGGGACACCCTCGCCCGGCCGGTGCGCGACCTGCGCATCTCCGTTATGGATCGCTGCAATTTCCGATGCCCCTATTGCATGCCGCGCGAGAAGTATCACGAGCGGTACAAATTCCTCGGCTCCAATCAACGCCTGTCCTTTGACGAAATCGTTCGCCTCTCGCGCCTGTTCGTGAAGCTAGGCGTCCGAAAGCTTCGCCTGACCGGTGGTGAGCCCCTGCTACGCGCAAACCTCTCCGACCTCATCGGCGACCTCACGGACATCCCCGGCGTCGACGACGTCGCTCTGACAACGAACGGTGTGCTGCTCTCGCGCTACGCCGCGGAACTCAAGGCCGCCGGGCTCAAGCGGATCACCGTCAGTCTCGACAGCTTGGACCCGGAAGTATTCGCACACATGAGCGGTGGCTTCGGGGGGCTGAACGATGTACTCGACGGGATCGAGCACGCACGTAGTGCGGGTCTCGATCCGATCAAGGTAAACGCCGTCATTCAGCGCGGTGTGAACGACCACACCGCTCTCGACCTCGTCGAACGCTTCCGCGGAACTGGAGTCATCGTGCGCTTCATTGAGTACATGGATGTCGGCAATCGAAACGAGTGGAAACCCGACGTCGTTGTACCCTCAAAGGAATTGATGGCACGCATATCCGAGCGCTGGCCGCTCCAGCCAGTCGAACGCGAGTATCGTGGCGAAGTTGCGGAGCGTTATCGCTTCGTCGACGGTATGGGAGAAGTTGGATTTATTTCATCGGTCACGCAGCCATTCTGCGGTGACTGTTCCCGAGCGCGTTTGTCTTCGGACGGCGTCGTCTACACGTGCCTGTTCGCAAACAATGGCACGAGTCTGCGCGATTCTCTGCGCGGCGGCGCCAGCGACGACGAGCTTCTCGCGACAATTGGCAACATCTGGTTGGGCCGCAGCGACCGGTACAGCGAGCTTCGCGCCGAATTGCGGGAGAAGCCCGGCGATCATCACAAAGTTGAAATGTTTTACATTGGCGGGTGACGTGAGCAGGACCTCTAACAATCGAATCGCAGCCAGGCGCGAGGCATCGTCTTCCGCAGGCCTCACTCACCTGGATGCCAACAATCGCCCAACCATGGTTGACGTCGGCGCGAAGGAAGTGACACGCAGGGTGGCCACTGCCGAAGCGCGCGTACGTTTCCCCGCAAACGTCGCGGCGGCGCTACGCAGAAGCGGCCATCGCACCAAGAAAGGCCCTGTCTTCGACACGGCGATTGTCTCCGGCGTCATGGCGGCGAAACGCACCCATGACCTCATTCCGTTTTGCCATCCGCTGCCACTCGACAATTGTTCGATTGAAATCGACGCTGCGCGCAACGGCGAGATCGTCATCCGCTGCCAGGTTTCGGTTCATCATCGCACTGGCGTCGAAATGGAAGCCCTGACGGGCGCGTCTGTTGCCGCCCTGACTATCTACGACATGTGCAAAGCACTGTCGCACGACATCGAGATCACGAGCGTCCGCCTGGTCGAAAAGACGGGTGGCAAACGCGACTTCAAGCGCAAGGCATAGTGCATTCATGAACGCTTCAACAGTTACCCGCGGTCGTCCAATTTATGCGCTCGTCCTCGCTGGCGGCCGCAGCAAACGTATGCAGCGCGATAAGGCTGTGTTGGAGTACCACGGTCGCTCACAACTCGAGTGGGCCGTTTCGTTTGTGCAGCCGCACGTGCAGCGGGTTTTCGTGTCTGTTCGTCCTGATCAGACAGACGATCCGGCTCGTGCGCGCTTCGACCAGATCGTCGATGCACACCAGAACCTCGGTCCAATCGCAGGCATCATGGCTGCGCAGGCGAAGTATCCCGACGTCGCTTGGCTCGTCCTTGCATGCGATCTCCCTTTTCTGGACGAAGGCACCCTCAACACGTTGATTGCCGCCCGGCAGCCGCAACGTATTGCGACCGCCTTTCGTTCGAGTCATGACGTGCTTCCTGAGCCTCTTTGTGCGATTTATGAGCCTGAGAGTCGCGAGGCCATTCTCGCGCACGTCGCCAGCGGCAAGAATTGCCCGCGTAAATTTCTGCTGAATTCAGACGTGCACTTGTTGGATGAGCCCAACCCGCACGCGCTGGACAATGTAAACACGCCGGAAGAGTACGGGTCGGCAATTGCGGCGTTGAGCCCAACCGAAATCCCGGGCGCAACAAATGTCGACGCGGCCACGGGCCGGGTCCACGTCGGCGCGGCGCCCGGCTCCCACACCGCGCCGAAACGCGCTAGCCACCTCACCGACAAGCGCATCAAGGTCCAGTACTACGCCATCCTGCGCGAGCAAGCCGGCCGCAGCGATGAGTCCGTTGTGACGGGCGCTGACACCCCGCGCGATCTCTACATCGAGTTGAAGTCACGCTACCCGTTCTCCCTCGCACCGGAAATGCTGCGTGTGGCGGTCAACGCCGAATTCGGCGAATGGTCACAGCGACTTGCGGACGGCGATTCCGTTGTCTTCATCCCGCCGGTCGCCGGTGGCTGACGCAGACAGCCCCATGACTACATTCAGTTTCACACGTGACAGGATCGACGAGAATGAGCTCCGCAAGCAGTTGCTCGATCCAACCGCAGGCGGCTACTCATCGTTCGAAGGCTGGGTGCGCAATCACAACGAAGGACTCCCTGTCCGCCACCTGGAATACGAAGCGTTTGAGCCGCTGGCCATCAAAGAGGGCGAACGTATCGTCGCGGAAGCGATCAAGCGCTTCGGTGTCGAACACGCCGCGTGCGTACACCGCATCGGAGACCTCGCCATAGGAGAGATGGCCGTCTGGGTAGGCGTCAGCGCGCGCCACCGGGCGGAAGCGTTCCTCGCATGTCGATACATTATCGACGAAGTCAAACATCGAGTGCCCATTTGGAAGAAAGAGCACTATGTAAATGGCGACTCCGGCTGGGTCAATTGCGAGCGCTGCGCCGCACCTACAACCACGGACGTGCCCCACGCTCACGCGCCACACATTCACGCGCCCCACGCTCACGTGCCCCACGCGCCCGGCACCGCCCACACCACAAACGCCCACGGCTCGCTGAACCACGACACACACACGTCGGGCGCCGCCCAAACGCATGACACCCACGCCCCACACGCCCACAACCACGATTCGCACCACCACGCCCACGCACCTGACACTCACCGCGCGCCCATCGACAGAGGCGCCACCCGCCAGGCCCAAACTCCTTCGGCCGCCGCGTCGCTAGCGACAACTCACGCCCGACTGGCCGCCCCCGTCTCCGACTACTCCCGGCAAATGGCGCTAAAGGAAGTCGGCGCCGCCGGCCAGGCAAAACTGCGCGCCAGCCGAGTACTCGTGATCGGCTGCGGCGGTCTCGGCGTCCCTGTTATCAGCTACCTGGCCGGCGCCGGCATAGGCCGCCTTGGCCTCGTCGACAGCGACCACCTCGAGCCCTCCAACCTGCATCGTCAGACGATGTATGCCCTCGCCGACGTCGGCAAACTCAAGGCCGAGCTCGCCGCCGAGCGCGTGCGCGAACTCAACCCCGATGTCGACGTCCGCGCCTACAAGCTTCGCTTGGACGCCCTCAACGCGCCAGACCTGATCGCTCAGCACGATCTCGTGATCGATTGCACAGACAACTTCTCCACGAAGTTCCTCCTCAATGACTACTGTGTGCAACTCCGGAAACCCGTGGTTTTCGCCAGCGTCTACCAATACGAGGGACAACTGCAGATCGTTCAACCAGACTCCGCATGCTTGCGCTGCGTGTGGCCCGAGGCCACGCGCGACGGCATTGTCGGAAACTGCTCAGAAGCCGGCGTGCTGGGGCCCGTGCCCGGAATCTTCGGCGGTCTGCAAGCGTTTGAAGCGATGAAGCTGCTGCTCAACCTGCCCGGCCAGCTCAAAGACGAGCTGCTCGTGCTGGACCTCCTGACGCTAACAACATCGAGGGTGCGGACCAAACGCGCGCATGCATGCCCCGAGCACGCGACCTCACGCGCCACCGCCGCCCAAGCGGCCGCAGTAGCACGCACCAACGCGGCCAGAGACGCCGGCCCTGAAGGCGCCAACGCGGCCGCGAACACCGGCCCTCAAAGCGCCAACACACCAACAAACCCCCTGGAGCTGTCATTCGACACCCTCGACCAAGCCCACGAAGCTGGCTTCGACATCGTCGACATCCGCGAGCCATATGAACTGCGGGAAACCCCAACGCCGTCCGCGCACACCCGAAATTTGCCCATGGCGGAGCTCCTCCACGGCCAGCCATCGTTCAAACCCACGCGTAAGACGGTGCTCGTCTGCGCGACCGGCCGGCGCAGTCTCGCCGCAACACAGGAACTGCGCGAAAACGGATTTGCCGATGTCTTCTCCTTGCGCGGCGGGGTGAGAGGGCTGCTGGCGCGCCAGTTCACTTGACGTGAGCAAGCGCGCAGCACTGGCTTTCAAGTCTCCGAGCACTGCCAGGCGCGCACTAATCGCCTTCCTGACTCTGGCGATCGCAGCAACATCGGCAAACTCATCCGCGGCGAAAGCCACTGAGGCTAAAGCAACTGACCCCACGCCACTATTGACCTTCGCCGCCACCCACCACTACCCGCCGATCCTGCAACCCGCCGCCCAGGCCACCCTTCAACAACAAATCGCACACATCAACTTCGACCTGTCGAAGGACCCGCCGCCGGCAACTAACTGCGCACAAACACTGGGCGCCAAGCGCTTCGCCACCCTCTACGATGACCTCGCCCAGGCATACTCCAACAGGGGTGAACACGCCAAAGCCGTCGACGCCTACGCAAAGGCGATCGACTGCAACCCACGCGCAGACTTCCTGCACGCCGAACTGGCAGCCAGCCTGCTAGACCTGGGTCGCTACGCCGATGCGCGCACGGAGACGCAGCGCCAGTTACACCTGGGCCGGGCGAACTTCACTCTGTACACCCTTCTCACACAACTCGACTTCATTGACGAACATTGGCCCGACGCCGTCAGTAACGCGAAAATCGCGGCAACGATGGCTCCCAACGACGAGCAGGCCACCTACTGGCAATGTTTTCTCTGGCTGGCACAACTGCATTCGGGCACTACTGAACCGACACTGGCAAAGCGCCGCATCTCGGAAGGCTGGCCGGCACCCATCCTGCAGTCACTGCAAGGAAAGATAACGGAACAGGAACTGGTCGAAGCCGTGGATGACGAGCGCGACCAACAGCGCCAGCGCGACATCCTGTCGGAAGCCCTCTTCTACACAGGACAACAACGCCTGGCGACCGGGCGCGTGGACGAGGCAGTGAAGTACTTCACCGCCACCGTCAACCTGAAAGTCCTGTATTTCATTGAGCATCAGTTGGCGACGGCGGAGCTGCGCAAGCTCCGCGGTGGCGCCGAGCACAACTAGAGCGACCTAACCAGGTCTGACCTGCCCTGACCCTCTGACAACGTATTTGTAACTCGTCAACTGTTCGACGCCAACCGGCCCGCGCGCGTGGAAGCGATCCGTCGAAATGCCGATCTCCGCGCCCATACCGAACTCGCCGCCATCGGCAAACTGGGTGGAGGCATTGTGGAGAACAATGGCGCTGTCGACCCGCTGCAGGAACCGATCCGCGGTCGACTGGTTCGCAGTCACAATGGACTCCGTATGAGCCGAGCCATAAGTCTCGATGTGCCGGATGGCGCCATCCACGCCGTCAACGACCCGGGCAGCAATGATCGCGTCCAGATACTCGGTGTACCAATCATCCTCCGTGGCTGGCACCACGCGGGAATCAATCTCCTGAACATTGGCATCGCCGCGCACTTCACAGCCGGCCTCGAGCAGATCCCTCACGATCGGACCGAGATGCGTAGTGACACAAGCCCTATCAACGAGCAGAGTCTCGGCAGCGCCACACACGCCCGTACGTCGCAGCTTGGCATTCACGGCAATAGCCCGGGCCATCGCGAGATCCGCGTCGCGGTCGACGTACACATGACAGTTGCCTTCCAGATGCCCGATTACGGGCACACGCGCTTCTTTCTGAACGCGCGCTACCAGGCTCTTGCCACCTCGTGGAACAATCACATCCACGTAGTCGGTCATCTGCGCCAGCATGTAACCCACGGCAGCCCGGTCCGTGGTTGGCACCAATTGAATACATTCGGCGGGCAAACCAACAGCCGACAGCCCGTCCAGCAGACAGGCATGAATGGCCGCGTTCGACAGGCGGCTTTCGGTGCCACCGCGCAGGATCACGGCGTTACCCGACTTGAGACACAGCGAACCGGCATCGGCGGTCACGTTGGGCCGGCTCTCGTAAATAATCCCGATTACGCCCAATGGAACGCGTACACGCTGGATGCGCAGGCCGTTCGGCCGGTCCCACTCCGCGACCAGGGTTCCCACCGGATCGGCAAGCTCGACAATTTCCTCAATGCTGCGCGCAACAGCCTCCACGCGCTTCTCATCCAACCGCAGACGATCCAGCAGCGGCCCCCCCAACTGCGCATCGCGGGCCGCGGCCATGTCTCGGGCATTGGCTTCGAGGATTTCGCTGCGTCGCGCGCGAATAGCCGCAGCGGCATGAGCGAGTGCCGCGTCCTTGGCCTCGGTCGCAACAACAGCCAGAGCAGAGGCCGCCGCTACAGCAGCCCGGCCCATGCGTGTCATCAACTCGGCAACGTCCGTCGTACTCATTGCGAAAGTCCAGTCACCACCAGGTCATCGCGGTGGATGATTTCATCCCGGCCGCGGAAACCCAGTATGCCTTCAATCTCCGAAGACTTTCGTCCGAGGATGCGTGTCGAATCAACATCCGAATAGCCGATGATGCCGCGCGCAACCTCGGCACCGTTGGGACCGAGCACACTCACGGTATCGCCGCGCTCAAACCGGCCGCGCGCAGCCACGACACCGGCCGGCAACAGACTCTTGCCCTCGAAGAGCGCCTTGAGGGCACCCCCGTCGATTGTGATGGCGCCCGCGGGTTTCAACGTCCCGGCAATCCACTGTTTGCGGGCGGTTGTCGGGTTGCCGTGGGGCATGAACCAGGTGCAGCGTGCCCCTTCTTCCAACCGGCTCACCGGGTGCTTGGTGTGTCCGGAAGCGATACACATGTAACACCCTGCGGCCACCGCGATTTTCGCCGCCATGATTTTCGTAGTCATTCCGCCGGAACCGACAGCCGACGCCGACGCCCCGGCCATGGCCTCGATTTGCGGGGTAATTTGCCGTACCGTTTGAATAAACTGTGCGCTGGGGTCCTTGTTGGGATCGGAGGTAAACAATCCCTCGACATCCGACAACAACACGAGACAGTCCGCCCCTGCCATCTGGGCGACCCGCGCAGCCAGACGATCGTTGTCGCCATAACGGATCTCGGTGGTAGCGACGGTGTCGTTCTCGTTGATGACGGGAAGCGCTCCGAGAGAGAGCAGGGAGTCGAGTGTTGCGCGTGCGTTCAAGTACCGGCGGCGGCGCTCACTATCCTCGAGTGTCAATAACACCTGGGCAACTGTTACGTTGCTCGCTTCGAGCAGTTCCTTGTAGGCGTGCGCGAGGCGGATCTGCCCGACTGCAGCGGCGGCCTGGCTTTCGTCCAGCCGCAGGCTGCCCTTGGCAAGTCCGAGATGACGCCGCCCGAGGGCAATTGCGCCGGAGGAAACGAGGATGATCTGCTGACCCCGCTTGCGCATGCGCAATAAGTCTTCAATGAGCGTCTCGAGCCACGCTCGGTTGAGTCGTCCGGTGTCCTGATCAACGAGTAATGCCGAGCCCACCTTCACGACGATGCGTCGTGCCTGCAGGAGCGGCGATGCTAGATTGGAAGGTCTGGGGGGCATTGGAAAACTATACGCAAGTGGTAATACACTTACTTAGTATGAAGTGGCGAACGCCTCGAGGGTGAGAACGGTGAGCAGAGATTACGAGCCGGTACCAGGGCAGTGGTACGAAAACCTGGAAGAAGAAGAGCCGTTCCGCGTTCTGTCCATGGACGAAGACTCCGAGCTGGTGGAAATCGAATACCTGGATGGGGACATCGAGGAAATCGATCTGGAGACCTGGCACGAAATGGACCTGGAGCTCACCCAGGAGCCGGAAGGGTGGTCCGAATCCCAGGACGAGGACGACGACGAAGAAGAAGAGGACGATGACTGGGACGACGAGGACGAAGACGATGACGACCTCGACGATGATGAGGATGAGGACGATTCCGACGAACGGGAAGAGTATTGACCTGACTTCCGGGGCCTGCCGCCGGGGTGACGGCCCTGGATAACTGGTATCACGAAAAAGAATCCGCGTGGCTGTACCTCCAGGTCGCCGCCGCCGAGCCGGATCCCCGTAAAAGCCAATTATTCCTGCGCCTGGCCGCCGCCGCCGAGCAGCAGGCCAAGAGCTGGCTCGTGGCCTCCGGCCAAAGCGCGGACCAGGTGTTTCTGCCCACGCTCCGAGCCCGAATTGTCGCGAGGTTGATCCGACGGTTTGGCCCTCGTTCTTTGCGGCCCGTGCTGGCCGCGATGAAGTTGCGTGGATTGTCTGTCTACAGCGCAGAGCCCGCGCCCGCGGGCCATGTAATGCCAACGTCGTTGTCGGAAGTGGGTGCGCGGCACCGAAGTAGTCTCGGAGGCAACTTACGGGCTTCGGTCTTTGGCATGAACGATGGGCTGCTTTCCAACGCCAGCCTCGTCCTTGGTGTTGCCGGTGCGGGGGCTGCCAATAACTACGTTTTGATGACGGGTGCCGCGGGATTGCTGGCTGGTGCGTTATCGATGGCAGCCGGTGAATATGTCTCAGTCCGTACGCAGCGCGAGATGTATGAATATCAGATTGCGTTGGAGCGCGACGAAGTTGCCCAGTACCCGGAGGAAGAAGCTGAAGAGCTGGCGCTCATCTACGAGGCACGTGGGGTCGACATAGAAAAGGCGCGTGAGGTGAGCCGCTCGCTGCTATCGCGTCCTGACCAGGCGCTCGATGTTCTGGCACGCGAAGAGCTCGGCCTCAACCCGGATGACTTAGGGTCGCCATGGCAGGCCGCCATCTCATCCTTCCTTGCATTCGCCTGCGGCGCGGTGATCCCCCTGCTCCCGTTTCTTGTGCGCCTACCTTCGTCCTACACCCTTACTGCAACGATTACGCTCACGGCACTGGCTTTGTTCATTGTCGGGATGGTGCTCAGCCTGTTTACGGGCCGCGATGCGCTGCGTGGGGCCATCCGGATGGTCCTGATTGGCGGCGCCGCCGGCACGGTGACCTTCCTGGTGGGCAAGCTGCTCGGGGCAGTCGCGGCCTGAACCTTTCGGACCCGGGTCGGTCCATTTCTTAAGATGATCTTAAGATTTCTTTCCCGCACCCCTTGAAAGGCCCTGCCTGACCCCAAGCCTCATCACCATGAAACGAATTCTGCTCTTTCTAGCCACGAACCTGGCCATTGTGGTCGTCCTGTCGGTCGTTGCCCGGCTACTGGGACTCGATCAGTACCTCGCGGCGCGGGGCGGCGGCCTGGACGGCCTGCTGGTCTTCGCGGCGCTGTTCGGCTTCGGTGGCTCCTTTCTGTCACTGGCGATCTCGAAGTGGATGGCCAAACGGGCCATGGGGGTGGAGGTCATCACCCAACCGCGCAATGCCACTGAAAGCTGGCTTCTCAATGCCGTCGCGACTCACGCTCGCAATGCCGGTATCGGCATGCCCGAAGTCGGTATTTTCGAGTCACCCGACCCAAATGCATTTGCTACAGGCGCCAGCCGCAACAGCGCGCTCGTGGCTGTCAGCACGGGCCTGCTGAACCGGATGAACGAGCATGAGGTCGACGCCGTCCTCGGCCACGAGATCAGTCACGTCGCCAACGGCGACATGGTGACGCTGGCGTTGATCCAGGGTGTGGTCAACACGTTCGTGATTTTCCTGGCGCGCATCATCGGAAATATTGTTGATCGCTCGTTCTTTCGCTCCGAAGACGGGCGTGGACCGGCGTATTTCATCTCGGTGATTGTGTCCGAGATCGTGCTTGGCATCCTCGCCAGTCTCATAGTGCTGTGGTTCTCACGCCAGCGTGAGTTTCGTGCCGATCGCGGAGGCGCGAAGCTCGCCGGCCGCGCCAATATGATTGCGGCGTTGGAAAAACTGAAGGCGGCCCACGAGCCCTTGCCACAACAGTTTGCAGCGTTCGGTATCGCTGAGGGCCGGGTGACGAGTGGCTTCGCAAAACTGCGGATGAGCCACCCCCCGCTGGAAGAGCGCATCGCCGCGCTGCGGGCGCTCGCCGCCGACGTTCGATAGCGTGTACGCTGGGCGGCATGAATGCCGCCCCCACACCGATAACTGACATCCTGGGATCCGAGGGCGTCCTCACCGACGCCGCCGACATTGAGCCTTACCTGACCGACCATCGCGGCCTCTATCGAGGTCGCGCCCTAACGGTGGCGCTTCCCCGCTCTGTCGACCAAGTGTCTCGCCTCCTTGCCTGGTGCAATGAAAATCGAATTGGTGTAGTTCCGCACGCGGGCAACACCAGCTACTGCGGTGGCGCTACACCGGATGAATCCGGGCGGCAAGTCGTGTTGTCCCTGAAGCGACTCAACCAGGTCCGGGGCATCGACCCGCTCAACTATTCGCTCATTGCCGAGGCCGGCTGCATTCTCGCGGACGTACAACGTGCCGCGGACGAAGCCGAACGCCTGTTTCCATTGAGCCTCGGTTCGGAAGGCACCTGCCAGATCGGCGGCAACCTCTCAACCAACGCCGGCGGCACTAGTGTCCTGCGCTACGGCATGATGCGTGACCTGGTGCTCGGCCTGGAAGTTGTGTTGGCCGACGGCCGCATTCTCTCGACGTTGAGCTCCCTACGTAAAGACAACACCGGCTACGACGTCAAGGCCCTGTTTATGGGTGCCGAAGGCACCCTGGGCGTCATTACGGCCGCCGCCCTCAAGTTGTTCTCCAAGGTGCGCAGCACTGCAACGGCGTTTGTTGCCGTACCGGGCGTGCCGGCGGCCGTGGAGCTGCTGTCTGTGCTGCGGGAAGCCAGTGGCGACCGCATCAGCTCCTTCGAGCTGATACCCCGCATCGGCATCGATCTCACCACGCAGCACATCCCAGGTGTCAGGGACCCGCTCAAACAGAAGTATGAATGGCACGTGTTGTGCGAGGTGACCTCGTCACGTGCGAGCGAGAATCTGAGCGAGTTACTGACCGAAGCCCTCGCCGAAGCGTTTGAATCCGGCCGAGTCCTCGACGCGGTGGTCGCACAAAACGACCGCGAGCGCGCAGCCCTCTGGAAATTGCGGGAAACCATTCCGGAGGCGCAACGCCTCGACGGCGCGAGTCTCAAACATGACATCTCGCTGCCGATCACGTCGCTGGCTCAATTCGTCGCGACCGCGGGCGAGTGGCTCCGCGTAAACGTTCCGGAAGGACGGTTGGTTGCGTACGGACACGTGGGCGATGGCAATCTGCATTTCAACCTGAACCAGGCGGCGGGCACGTCGCGCGAACGCTTCCTGGGCCGCGACGCGGAAATCAAGCGCGTCATTCATGACATGGTGCGTGAATCCGGCGGCAGCTTCAGCGCGGAACACGGCATCGGGCGGCTGAAAGTCGCCGAGCTCGAGCGCTATGCTTCACCGGTGGAGCTCGACCTGATGCGTTCGGTCAAGCACGCATTCGACCCCAACGGCATCCTGAACCCCGGCAAAGTCCTGCGTTAGCCGGGTATCATCCGGCGGGTTCACTGGAGACCTTCGCGAATGTCCCAAGGCCGGTTGATCCTTTCCTCACTGCTCGTCGTCCTCGTCCTTGCCGCCTGCGGCAAAAAGCCACCGCCGAGCGCGCCGCCGGCGTCATCCGCGGCATCCACCGCAGAAGCATCAACCCGCCTCGCCACGGAACCAGACGGTGTACACATCGAATATCGAGTTTCCGGCAAAGGCGATCCTGCCATTGTGCTCATTCATGGTTGGGCCACCGACGCCAACTACTGGAACGCGCAGATCGCGCCCTTGCAGGCGAAGTACACGGTCGTGGCCGTCGACCTGGCCGGCCATGGCGGCTCGACAAAGAGCCGCAACGTCTGGACGATGGAAAAGTACGGCGAAGACGTGGCCACCGTGGTGCAACTCATTCCCAACCAGAAGGTCATTCTCGTCGGCCACTCGATGGGCGGAACTGTGGCGCTCGAAGCCGCGCACACGCTCGGCAACCGTGTCATTGGCATCATCGTGGTCGACGCTCTGAAATCCGTTGGCCTGCCACCTGTCCCAGCGGCCGAGATCCAAACACGGGTCGCGCCCTTTCGCACGGACTTCATCGGCTCCGTGCGCAAATACGTCACCGCAGAGTTGTTTGAAAAGGGAGCCGACCCCCTGTTTGTACAAAAGGTCGCCTACGACATGTCGCTGGAACCGCCTGAAGTGGCCGTCCCCTCACTCGAAGCCCTGCTCAGCATGGACTTCAATACAGTCCTGCCGGACATCCAGGTTCCGGTGTTCGCCATCAACTCCGACCTGGGCGCGACGGACGAAGCGCGCATCCGCAAGTCATTGCCCACCTTCAAATCGGATGTAATTCCACACACCAGTCATTTCCTGATGATGGAAGTGCCCGACAAATTCAACCCGGTACTGATGCGCGACATCGAAACCATTGTGAACACCGGCCCGTAGCACGCTAGCGGGCCGCGAACATCTCATCGGTTGCGCCCACCAGCGAGCCGCAGGCAATCTGCAGCCAGCCGAGATTGATGGTGATGTCATCGGAGTCGATCTCGGTCCAGGCGGACGCCAGGGGCGTGCTCTGGACCTCATCCTGCAACAGTAGAATCAGCGCATCGCGATCCGCGACGAACGGCCAGTCCTGGCTGTGCAGAGTCAACTCCAGCTTACGGCCATCCGGAGTGACGAAACGCGCCTTGCCCCCTTGATCGTGCAGCTCCAACTTCGCGAGCGGCCGCAGGTCCGACTTGCGTCCGGTTGAAGACCAGTCGACGCGACACGCAAACAGGCGTGCATCGTTCAGCTCGAAGAAGTTGAATCCAAACACCTCTTCCTGCAAGTCGTTGGACTTGCGCAGCAGCACCCGGCGCCGGTACCAATAGAGATCCTCGCCGACGACCACGCGGTACTCCACGTAACGCTTGCCGCCATCACGGATGTCGATACAGCCGCGCCCGACAGTGCCGCCCGTGAACTGATCTCCCTCCTTCCTGAGCATGAGATCGCAACCCTCCGCCTTGACCACCTCGGAGCGATGCAGGTTCGTCAGCAACTGCGGGCGGCGGTTGAGATGAAACCAGCGCTGTGGCTCCTTGAATGAATACAAGCGGACACGAACGCCCACCGCGGGTGGTTCGGCCGGCTGCAGATCCAACAGCAACTGGCGCCGGATACTGTCCGGGTCGTCATGCAGGAACTCTTCGAGATACAGCACATGCCGGCCCAGCCAAGGTGCCTCCACGGGCGCGACGACGGTACGCACGCGCTTTTCTGAAGCCTCACCCCACGCCGCTACGCTGGGACCGGAGGTGAGAAACACTTCCTCGGTGGAATCCCGGACGCCGGGCCACAGCTTCGCGAGTGAATCGACGTCACTGGTGAGCACGGGCCCGGCAGTCACGGCCACAGCAACGCTGGCTAGCAGTAACATTGGCGTCGGCCAGCCTATTTGCCTCGCTTGATCCGCACGAGGCCTTCCTGCGCGGTCGTCGCGACCAGCCGGCCGTCCCGCGAAAAGATCCCGGCCCGCGCAAATCCCCGCGCGCCGGAGGCACTCGGGCTCTCCATGGCATACAACAGCCAGTCATCCACGCGCAGCGGCCGATGGAACCACATCGCATGGTCCAGGCTGGCGATCACCAACCGGCCTTCAAAGCCGGCCGTCTGATGCGGCAACATGGAGGTGCCCAACAGAAAGAAATCGGATGCGTAGGCCAACAGGTTGCGATGCAACCGCTCATCATCGGGCAGCCGGCCGAGCGCCTTGAACCAGATCTGGCGGGCCGGCTGACGCCGGTCCCCGCCGCGCGCATCCGGCGGCACGATGCGGAACACGAACGGCCGGGGCTGAGCAAAAAACTGCCGCAACCTTTCGGGCAGGTGCCGGCCGATTTCCGGCGGCAGGTGATTCTTGTCGTCCAGGCTCTCCGGTGGCGGCACGGAGGGCATGTCGCTCTGGTGATCGAGCCCATCTTCCACCACCTGGAAGGACGCCGCCATGTTGAAAATCTGCTCACCGTGTTGAATGGCCACGACGCGGCGATTGGCGAAGCTGTGGCCGTCCAGGCTGCGATCCACCTGGTACACGATCGGCGCATTGAAATCGCCGCGCCTCAGGAAATAGGCGTGCAGCGAATGCACCACCCGGCCGGACACCGTGGCGGATGCGGCGCTCAGGGCCTGTCCCAGAACCTGACCGCCAAATACCTGCGGGCTGCCGATGTCGCGGCTCGCACCGCGGAACAAGTTGACCTCGAGCTGCTCGAGCTCGAGGAGATTCAACAGGTCGGCAATCTCGACTTCCATATCGACCGGGCTCAATCCGGCACGCCCAGCCGCTGGTGCATGATGGGGCTGGTGGTCGTGTATTGCAGGAACTGCTTCTTCTGCGGAAACAGGTGATGCTGGATGGCGAAGGCCGCCAGGGCGGCTTCGTGAAAGCCGGACAGGATCAGCTTTTTCTTGCCCGGGTAGGTGTTGATATCCCCCACGGCGAACACACCCGGCAGGCTGGTCTGGAACTTCTCCGTGTCCACCTTCAGTGCCTTCTTCTCCAGCTCCAGGCCCCACTGGGCTATCGGCCCGAGCTTCGGTGAGAGCCCGAAGAACACGAGCACGTGGTCAGCTTCCAGCTCGTGGGTTTCCCCTCCCTTCAGCTTGATGTGCACACCGTTCAGCACATCGCCCTCGGAACTGATGGCGTGCGGCAGCCCCTCAAAGTGCTTCATGGAGCCCGAGCCCACCATTTCCTTCATTTTCGCAACTGAAGCCGGAGCTGCACGGAAATCGGGGCGGCGGTGCACCAGCGTGACACTGTGTGCTTTCGGCTGCAGCTCCAGCACCCAGTCGAGGGCCGAATCGCCGCCGCCGAAAATCACCAGGCGCTTGCCATGAAAGTGGCTCGAATTCTTCACCTTGTAGTGAATTCCCCTGCCCTCGAAGACATCGGCGCCCTCGATACCGATGCGTCTCGGCTGAAACGAGCCCACGCCCGCGGCAATGACCACCGCGCCGGTATTGAAGACCTTTCCCGCGGTCGTGCCGACGCGGAACCGGCCATCGTCGCGACGCGCAAATTCGACTACTTCCTCGCCGAGGTGAAACGTCGGCTTGAAAGGCTCGATCTGCTTCATCAGCCGGTCCACCAGCTCTTGAGCCCCGCAAACCGGCAGCGCCGGAATATCGTAGATGGGCTTCTCAGGGTACAGCTCGGCGCACTGGCCGCCCGCAATGGGCAGTGAATCGACCAGATGGGCGCTGATACCGAGCAGGCCAAGCTCGAAAACCTGGAACAGGCCACAGGGGCCCGCCCCGATGATGACGACGTCGGTCGTAATGTCGCTCAAAACACATCTTCCCCGTTGGGCAAACCCTCATTGTAGAGGGTCCTGAGGGGGCTACAATATTCATCTGGACCTAAGGAGATTCCCTTGTCGAACTCGAATTCCGACTTGCAGAACCGTCGCCAGAAAGCCATCCCCCGGGGAGTGGCGAACTCGCTGGCCATCTATGCCGACCGTGCCTCGAATGCGGAGGTCTGGGACGTCGAGGGCAAGCGCTATATCGACTTCGGCACCGGCATCGCGGTCCTCAACACCGGACACCTGCACCCGAAGGTGAAAGCGGCTGTGGCCGCACAGCTCGACAAGTTCTCGCATACCTGTTTCCAGGTCACGCCGTATGAGAGCTACGTCGAGCTCGCCGAACAGCTCAATGCGCTCGCGCCGGGCAAGTCGCCCAAGAAGACGATCTTCCTGACAACCGGCGCCGAGGCGATAGAAAACGCCGTGAAGATCGCGCGCTACCATACGAAGCGCTCCGCGATCATCACGTTCTCCGGTGGCTTCCACGGCCGCACCTATCTCGGCATCAGCCTGACCGGCAAAGTACAACCGTACAAAGCCGGTTTCGGCCCGATGATGCCGGAGGTCTATCACGTCCCCTACCCGATGGCCTATCACGGCATCAGTGTGGAAGACTCGCTGGAAGCGGTGTATGGCCTGTTCAAGGCCGATGTTGATCCGGCGCGCGTCGCCGCTATTGTCATTGAACCTGTGTTGGGAGAAGGCGGCTTCTACCAGGCGCCGGTGGAGCTGTTGCGCAAGTTGCGCGGCCTGTGCGACCAACACGGCATACTGTTGATTGTCGATGAGATCCAGACCGGCTTCGGACGCACCGGCCGGATGTTTGCAGTGGAGTATTCCGGCGTCGAGCCGGATCTCATGACTATCGCCAAGAGCGTGTCCGGCGGTATTCCGCTGTCCGCGGTCATCGGCAAAGCAGACATCATGGATGCGCCGCAGCCGGGCGGCCTGGGCGGCACATTTGCCGGATCACCGCTCGCTTGCGCGGCGGGACTCGCGGTACTGAATGTCATCAAGGAAGAACAGTTGATTCAACGCGCCAACCACATCGGCAAATTCATGACGTCGCGGCTGAGCGGCCTGCAGGTCAGGTTCCCCAGCATCGGCGAAGTGCGTGGCGTCGGGGCGATGGTCGCCATCGAGTTGGTGAAGAACTGCAGCGCCGATCAGCCGGATGCCGAGCTGACCAAGCAGTTGGTCCAGGCAGCCGCGGCGAAGGGACTGATCCTGCTCTCCTGCGGCGTGTACGGGAATGTGATCCGCTTCCTCGCGCCGCTGACCATTTCAGATGCGCTGCTGAAGGAAGGATTCAACCTGTTTGAACAGGCCCTTCAAGAGGTCGCCAGCAGCAATATCGCTACAACCGCTGCATAGAGACGAGCCCTAAGCCCGACCGGCGTTCGCGTCGGTCGGCGTATGGAAATACTCGCTTTCGGCGGCGAGTTGTTCCATCAGGCGTTTCAGCTCCGCCATGCGGCCTTCGGCGGTACTGATCGGCATGCAGTCCTGACAGCGCGGATCGCCGCAAGGCTGGCGTGAGTACAGCCAATACTGCAGGGCGCCGGCCAGCAGGCCGTCAGCGATATCCCACAGGTCGGCATCCTTGTCCTTGTCGGCCAGCCGATTCCCGAGGTCGACAGCTTTTGTAAAAGCCGAGTCGAAAGTGTCAGCGATCTCGGTCATGGTCCCCTCATCTTCATGACGCCATTATAAATCAACCGTGAAATAGTTCTGGCCATTCCGGGGCCGCTCGCGGCGCGCTTGCGCCGGGACTGTGAATCCGCTGTACAGGTCCGGCTACCGTTGTGCTTCTGGGATGGCCTCCACGGAAGTCGCCGCCCTGTTCCCCGCATGATGCTTCGACACCCATAAACCGCCTGGGCAGACAGGGATTTGAGCTGTCCGTGGCTTATGTCGTATGCAGCAAAAACCGCACTCGCCGCTGCCTGAAGCGGCCGCTCCCCTGACGGCCAACGGCACGGCAGCCACACCCCACCCGGTATTGCCGGAGGCCGGCAACCGCTTCCGCCTGCGGCTCGGGATAGCAGGCCGCCTCGGTCTTGGGCTCGCGGCCGTTACCGCCGTCATTGTCTGGGGTCATCTCCAGGCCAGCCGCACGACTCGAATGGCAGTCGAATCCGTGCGCAGCATGCAGACCGAGCACGAGCCGCGCGCACAGCGGGCCAGCTCGGTTGTCGAATCGCTGGTCGCCTACGACCGGGCGGTTATCGAATATCTGCAGAGCGGCCACAGCGCCGATCTCACCAGCATCACCAACGCCAGCAACGCGCTCGATGCGGCCGTCCTGACATACTTCCAACGCCCCATGGAACCGACGGAGGCAGCGGCGCCGCCTCCCCCTGGTGCGCAGTTGTTACCTCAACTCACGAGCCACGTCGAACATGGCCGCGACCTGGCCAAACACGCGGCGCAGCGCGCTGAATGGCTCGAGCAGCGCAACGCCGCGCTCGACCGCGTCCACCAACGAATCAACTCCGCCGGTGGCTCGGGACTCGCGATTAATAGCAACCAGGTGCTCGCCACCCGCTCGCTGGCGGAGCTATCGGTGGCAATCAACGGCGTGCGGGCCAACCTTGCGGCCGCGAGCCTGGTCATCGCGCAACGCGAGCGGGACTTCGAGGCCGCGTTGGAGGTGCACAACGCCGAGCTGATGCGCTCACCCGGCCGCAACTGGCTCGACCTGGAGAAGCAGGACTTCGCCCAGGCCGTCAAGTTGCGCCTCGCCATCGACAAGTTCGACTCCGCCAACGATGCGGCACGACGTCAGTTTCTCGAGGAAAGCGCCGCACTCACCGCGGGAGTTCAACAATACCTGCAGGAGCCGGCGCGTCGCGGCCTGATGGAGGCAGCCGCCCGCGCCGCGGCGGCCGCGGAAATCGCCGAACAAACGCTCACCAGGTCGGATCTGGCCGTGCTCGGTGTCGTACTCATTGTGTCAGTGCTGTTGGTGGTCGGTATCAGCATGCCCGTCCGGCGCCTGACGGCCGCGACCCAACTGCAGGCAGCCGGAAACCGTGGCGCACGGGCGCCCCGCGGCGGATCCGCGGAAATCGATACCCTGGCCGAATCCTTCAATACCATGGCGGCGCAAATCTCCCGCGCCGAAGCCGAGCTGCGCGCTCATCAGGCCGAGCTCGAACGGCATGTAGCGGAGCGCACCCGCCAGCTTCACCATCTCGCGCATCACGATCCACTCACGCAACTACCCAACCGGCGCCAGTTGTCCGCTCGACTGGGTGGCGCGTTAGCGCACGCAACCGCGACCGGCCAGAAGCTGGGCCTGCTGTTTGTAGACGTGGACAACTTCAAGTCCATCAACGACACGCTCGGCCACAACTATGGCGACCGCGTCTTGCAGGGAATTGCCGACCGCCTGCGCGACGCGTCCAAGGGGCGCGCCCTGCTGGCACGACTCGGGGGCGATGAGTTCACCATCCTGCTCGAAGACGTCGGGTCGGTAGATGAAGTCGAGACCCGCGCGTCCGAGATTGTAATGACACTCCAACAGCCGCTGACCATCGACGGCCGGTTGTTGGCGACGAGCGCCAGTGTCGGGGCCAGCATGTACCCGGATCACGCCGACAATGCCGAGCAACTGCTCCGGGCCGCCGACGTTGCCCTGTTCCGGGCGAAAGAGCTCGGCAGAAATCGCTACGCGCTCTACAAGCCCGCGTTGTACGACGCGGCCGCCCAACGTTTCCGCCTGGAACAGTCATTGCGCCGCGCGGTTGAGGCCGGCGACCTCATGCTCATGTTCCAACCTCAGATCGCCCTGCACACTTTCGAGGTCACCGGCCTTGAAGCGCTGCTGCGCTGGCGTAAGCCCGATGGCCGCATCGCAACCGCGACCGAATTCATTCACATCGCGGAAAAAACCGGCCTCATTCATGAGCTGACGGACTGGGTACTGCGATCAGCCACCTCCACTGTGGCTGCCTGGCGAGCTCAGGGCTGGCATCGCGCCAACGTGGCTATCAACATTTCCGCGCCGCAGTTTTTTGAGAGTGATTTCTGCGAGCACGTTGCGCGCGCGCTGGAAGTGACGGGGCTGCCGGCCAGCGCGCTGGAGCTGGAACTGACGGAGACTGTGTTTCAAACCGGTCCGTCGACCGTGGACTCGCTGCGGCGCTTGCGCGAGATGGGTGTCTCCATCGCGCTGGATGATTTCGGCATCGGCTATTCGTCTCTGACATCACTCGAGCAACTGCCCATCACCCGCGTCAAGCTCGATCGCATGCTGGTTGAGGGCGTCGACTCCAACCCACGGTCTGCTGCCATCGTCCGGTCCGTTGTGGCCCTGTGTCACGGGCTCGGATTGCAGGTCATTGCCGAAGGCGTCGAGCGCCCCGCACAGTTGGAGTTTCTCTCGCACTGCGGACCCATCGGCGTACAGGGCTACCTGTTGGCGTACCCAGTGGAAGCGCACGATGCGGAGAAGGAAGCACATGCGGCCGCCGCACGCGCGCGGAACATCCTGGAAACAACATCGCGGCATGCCGCCGCCGAGCACGCCAGCGCTTCCCTGTTGTTCGTTGGCGGTGGCCGGCGCCGAAGTACCACGAGCTAACTCGCCGCGCCGCTGACCGTCAGCGCAAACGCTCGCCCGCGACCTACTCTCCCAGCCGGCGCTTCAACTCATTCAACTCCGCACGCAGCGCGACGACGTCGTGCTCCAACTTCGCCAGCCGGTCATCGCTGCGCGTCGCGGGAAACACCACCTCAGGCGGCCCAACCGGCTCCAGCTCCTGCAATCCGCCCACCGCCGAGCGCGCCGCCGCCGCAGACCCAACAGCCCCCGCCGCGCCACCCGAAGCCGCGTACCCAGCAGCCGGGGCCGCACCGCCCGCCACCGGCCCACTGAACAACTGCGCCCACCGCGAATCGCGCCGATTCGGCTCCCGCGCCAACTGCACTACGAACGGCCCATCGGGCCGATCCCGCAGCCGGCTCAGCGCCGACTCAACGTCGGCGGTCTCACCAAACGACGCCATCCGACTGGCGCGCGTACGCAACTCGCCTGGAGTTTGCGCTCCGCGCACGAGAAGCTCGCACACAATGGCCAGCTCCTGCGGATCGAGCTTGAGATTGCCGAACTCGGTGTTGCAGAACCGATGCTGGTACTTCGGCACACGGCTGCCAAAGCCGGACTTCTCCATCACCAGGTGCTTCTTGGAAAGCCCGTCCAAGGTCTGCTGGACCTCCGCTTCGCTCAGGTCCAGGACCGGATCGCGATTACTCTTCTGATTGCAGGCATTGACCAGCGCATTCAATGACAACGGATACTGGTCCGGTGTCGTAATGGCTTTTTCAATCAAACACCCGATGACACGGGCTTCCAGTGCGGTCAACTCGACTTTGAGGCTCATACGAACGCGTCCCGCGCCTTTACGCCGTAGTCGGCGTGATCGGTGAAAAAGCCGTCCAGTCCCGCGCGCAAGTACACCTGCAGCTCGCCTGTCAGGTCCCCCAGGTTGTGCGGATTCGAATCGGAGCGGAATTCCAGCGGCAGAAACTGATTCTCGGCGCGAAAGGTGTAAGCATGCACCTTCAACCCGGCGGCGTGTGCGTCCCTGATCAGCGATGATGGATCGGCGAGAGTCCCGTCAGCCTCGAGCGGGATGACCTGCAGCTTGTGCGGCCCGATGGCGGTTGCATATGTGGCCACTTCCGCCAGCCCCGCCGGTGTCGTCATCTCGTGATACGTCCGTTTGACACCTTTCGCGACAAAGTCATACGGACCGCCTTCATCTTCCATCAACTGCACAATGGGCAACTCGGTCATGCGGCGCATCTGCTTCAGGTTGGCCACCTCAAAGCACTGGATGAACGCAAGGCCGTCGCGCCCCTGATAACCATAATGGTGCAACGTTTTGACCAGCAACTCTTCCATTGGCAAGCCGAGCTGCTGAAAATAGGTGGGATGCTTGGTCTCGGGATAGACACCGATGCGCTTCGGCGCCGGCCGGCCGAGTTGTTTAGCATGCAGCTCGCGCTGCTGCTGCACCCCAGCCACCAGCGCCAGGATCTCCTCGAAGGTCGGTACTTCAAACTGTCCGTCGAAGCGGCTGTTGGCCGCGCGAATGTCCGGAATCCGCTCCCGGGCACGTAAGGTTTTCAGCTCCGCCAGTGTGAAATCTTCAGTGAACCAGCCGTCGTGGACCACACCGTCAACGGTCTTTTGGGTGCGCCGAGGTGCGAATTCGGCGCGCCGCGCAACATCCGTGGTGCCCCCGATTTCGTTCTCGTGTCGCGCCACGAGGACACCGTCTTTGGTCATGACGAGGTCCGGCTCGACATAGTCGACGCCGTCCTGCATTGCGATGAAATACGAAGTGAGCGTGTGCTCTGGCACGTACCCACAGGCACCGCGGTGACCAATCACGACCGGGGCAGTTTTCTGCATAGGATGAGCGCTTGGCATGGAAATCGTCATATGGGCATGTGGCTTGCTAAACTTTAACCCGTGCTAACCGAACAGGACATCTATCTCTTCCGCGAGGGCACACATTATCGTGCCTACGAGAAGCTGGGCGCCCACCCGACCGCGGCCGGGGCCGCCGACCAGGCCGGCACCGAATTCGCCGTCTGGGCGCCGAATGCGGCCCATGTGTCGGTGGTGGGTGACTTCAATGGTTGGAACCCGCAATCAAATCCTCTGCAGGTGCGGGGCGATTCGTCGGGAATCTGGTCAGGCTTCATACGCAGCGTCCGCCCGGGCGCTTTGTACAAGTATCACATCGTTTCCAAGAACCAGGGCTACACCGTCAATAAAAGTGACCCGTATGCGTTCCGGTGCGAAGTGCCCCCGCGCACCGCATCTGTCGTCTGGGATCTCTCTTATGAGTGGGGCGATGACGAATGGATGAAAAGCAGGGCGCGCAGGAATGCGCTGGACGGCCCACAGTCCATCTATGAGCTGCATGTCGGCTCCTGGCGTCGAGTACCGGAAGAACACAATCGCTCGCTGAACTATCGCGAGCTGGCGCATGCGGTGAGCGACTACGTGCTCGAAATGGGATTCACCCACGTCGAGCTGATGCCCATCATGGAGCATCCGTTCTACGGCTCCTGGGGCTACCAGGTCACCGGTTACTTTGCGCCCACATCGCGCTACGGTACTCCGCAGGACTTCATGTACTTCGTGGACTACCTGCACCGGCGCGGCATCGGCGTCATTCTCGACTGGGTGCCCTCCCATTTTCCCTCCGATGAGCACGGCCTGGCCTACTTCGACGGCACTCACCTCTATGAGCATTCCGACCCGCGCCAGGGCTATCACCCGGAGTGGAACAGCTCGATTTTCAACTATGGCCGTGCCGAGGTCCGGGATTTCCTGGGTAGCAGCGCCCTGTTCTGGCTCGAGAGGTATCACATCGACGGCCTGCGCGTGGATGCCGTCGCCTCCATGTTGTACCTGGACTACGCGCGCCGCGAAGGCGAGTGGATTCCCAACCAGTATGGCGGCCGCGAGAATCTCGATGCGGTCGAGTTTCTCAAGCAACTCAACCTGGCCGTCTACCGCGACTACGGCGGCACTCAGACCATTGCGGAAGAGTCCACTGCGTGGCCGATGGTGTCCCGGCCGACCTACCTGGGCGGACTGGGGTTCGGTGAAAAGTGGAACATGGGCTGGATGCACGACACCCTGAAATACTTCCAGACCGAGCCCCTGTACAGGAAGTACGCGCACGGCTCGCTGACATTCAGCATCTGGTACGCATTCACCGAAAACTTCGTACTGCCGATCTCACATGACGAGGTGGTCCACGGCAAGGGCTCGCTCCTCGGCAAGATGGCCGGCGATGAGTGGCAACGCTTCGCCAACCTGCGCCTGCTGCTGGGTTACATGTGGACCCATCCCGGCAAGAAGCTGCTGTTCATGGGCTCCGAGTTCGGCCAGGTCCGCGAGTGGACGCATGACAACAGCCTCGAATGGCACGTGTTGCAATTCGCGAATCACGCCGGCGTGCAACACTGGATGCGTGACCTGAACCACTTCTACAAAGACACCCCCTCGATGTGGGAGTTGGATTTCTCGACCGACGGCTTCCAGTGGATCGACTGCAACAATGGCGACATGAGCATCCTCATCTACCTGCGCAAGGGCAAAAAGGCCGGTGACATGACGCTGGTGGCGCTCAACTTTACCCCCGTGCCGCGCGACAACTACCAGATCGGGGTGCCACGCGGTGGCCGCTGGCGCGAACGACTCAACAGCGATGCGAAGGATTACTGGGGCAGCGGCATCGGCAATTTCGGTGCCATTGAGTCATCGCCGTTGCCCTCGCACGGACATTTCCATTCGCTGTTCCTGCGACTGCCGCCCCTATCGGCGGTGATTTTGACGCCAGAGTGAGTGCGGCGGACCGTGAGCTCTCCCAGGGTCCGGGTTGTCATTGAAAACATTACGCCGTGCATCGACTGCGGGCGTTTCCCCATCAAGCGCACCAGCGGCGAGCCTGTTGTAGTCGAGGCTGACGTCTTTACCGACGGTCACGACCAGGTAGCCGCCGTCATGATGTACCGGCATGACAGCGCTACAGAATGGCACCGAGCCCCCATGAAGGCGGTCGGCAACGATCGCTGGCGCGCCGAATTTACCGTGCAACAGTTGGGCAGCTACCAGTATTCGGTGTGCGCCTGGGTCGATCACCTCGATTCCTGGCGCCGCGGCATCCGGAAGAAATACGAAGCGCGCCAGGATATTCACGTCGATCTGAAAACCGGCGCGCTCATCGCGGAAAATATGGCCGAGCGGGCTCACGGTACCGACGCGCAACGATTGCGTGAATGGGCGGCTGCGATTGTCGACACCCGCCGCGACCTGGAAGCGCGGATGGCCCTGATCCAGACCGAATCCATCCGCGAATTGGAGCTGCGCTATCCCGATCCGGACATTGTGCTTCATTGGGACACACCGCTCGAAGTCGAGGTGGATCGCGAGCGGGCCCGCTTTTCAACCTGGTACGAGATGTTTCCCCGCTCCGCCGCGGCCGCGCCGGGACAACACGGCACTTTCGCCGATGTCCAGAAGCTGTTGCCGTATGTCGCGTCGATGGGCTTCGACGTCCTGTACCTGCCGCCCATTCACCCGATCGGCACAACCGAGCGCAAAGGTCCCAACAACAATCCGCAAGCATCCGCGGGCGATCCGGGCAGCCCGTGGGCCATCGGTGGCACCGAGGGAGGACACAAATCGATCCATCCCGAGTTGGGCACCCTGGAGGATTTCAAACAGTTGATTGCCAAGGCCGGCGAGCTCGGGATGGAAATCGCGATGGATATCGCTTTTCAAACGACTCCCGACCACCCCTATGTTCGCGAGCACCGTGAGTGGTTTTTAGAGCGCCCCGACGGCACGATCCAATACGCCGAGAACCCCCCGAAAAAGTACCAGGACATCTACCCGTTCCACTTCGAGTCGAACGCCGGCGAAGCTCTGGCGACGGAGCTGCGCACCGTCATTGAATACTGGATCTCCCAGGGGATCCGGATTTTCCGCGTCGACAATCCCCACACCAAACCTTTTCCCTTCTGGGAAGGGCTGATTCGGGAAATCCGCCGCCTGCGGCCGGATGTCATTTTCCTGGCCGAGGCCTTTACCCGTCCGAAGGTGATGTACCGGCTGGCGAAGTTGGGTTTCACCCAGTCGTACAACTACTTTCCGTGGCGCAATACCAAGCAGGAGCTGCTGGAGTATTTCACGGAGCTGAGCCGGCCACCGGTCAGTGACTTTTTTCGTGCCAACCTCTGGCCCAACACGCCCGACATTCTGCCCGAGTACCTGCAGTACGGCGGCCGCCCCGGCTTCATGATCCGGCTGGTGCTCGCCGCGACGCTCGGCGCCAGTTACGGCATTTATGGTCCCCCGTTTGAGCTCATGGACGGGCGGGCGGTGGAAGCGGGCAAGGAGGAATACCTCGACTCGGAAAAATACCAGATCCGGCAGTGGAGCCGGGACAATCCGGCGAGCCTGCGCGAATTCATTGCGCTCGTGAATCGCATCCGCCGCGACAATGCACCCTTGCAGAGCGACCGCGGCCTTAAGTTTCACGCCACGGACAATGACAACCTGGTGGCGTACAGCAAAACCCGGGACAACGGCGACGCGGTCCTGGTCGTCGTGAATGTCGATCCGCACCATACCCAGTCCGGGTGGGTGCAACTCGATCTGCTCACGTTGCACCTCCCGGACAGCGGCACATTCCAGGTTCACGACCTGCTCTCCGGCGCGCGATTCATTTGGCAGGGGCCGCGCAATTTCGTGTCGCTGGATCCCGGCCGCGCGCCCGCACATATCTTCCGCATAAGAACCCGGGTAAGGTCCGAAAGAGACTTCGACTACTTCCTGTAGCACCGCACCACGGCGAGCATGGGCACAGACCTTGCTTTATGGATGGGTGGCAGGCGCTTTTTTGAGAGAGGATGACCAATGAACGCACAGGTGGATCAGCAGCCTGCAAGTGATCCTCTTTGGTACAAGGACGCTGTCATCTACGAGGTGCACGTCCGTGCTTTTTTCGACGGCAACAACGATGGCATAGGCGACTTCGCCGGCCTCACCCAGAAGCTGGATTACATCCAGGAGCTCGGGGTGAATACCATCTGGCTGCTGCCTTTCTATCCGTCGCCCGGCAAGGATGACGGCTACGACATTTCCGACTATCACAACATCCACACGCAATACGGAACGCGCGAGGACTTCAGGATGTTCGTGGCCGAGGCGCACCGCCGCGGCCTGCGGGTCATCACCGAGCTGGTCATCAACCACACCTCGGATCAACATCCCTGGTTTCAGATTGCCCGGCGCTCCGCGCCCGGCTCACCCAAGCGCAACTACTACGTCTGGAGCGACAACCCCGACAAGTACTCGGAGACGCGCATCATCTTCCGCGATACCGAGATTTCCAACTGGGCATTGGACCCGGTCGCGAAAACGTACTACTGGCATCGCTTCTTCAGCCATCAGCCGGATCTGAACTTCGACAACCCGCACGTGGTGCGGGCCGTCATTCACATCATGGAATACTGGCTCAACCAGGGTGTCGACGGACTGCGGCTGGACGCGATTCCGTATCTCATTGAACGGGACGGCACCAACAACGAGAACCTGCGCGAAACCCACGAGGTCATCAAGCGCATCCGCAAGGTCATCAACGATCGCTACGCGGACCGCATGCTGCTCGCCGAGGCAAACCAGTGGCCCGAAGACGTGCGCGACTATTTTGGCGAAGGCGACGAATGCCACATGGCCTATCACTTCCCGCTCATGCCGCGCATGTACATGGCCATCGCCCAGGAGGATCGCCACCCCATTGTTGAGATCATGGAGCAGACGCCCGACATCCCGGACAACTGCCAATGGGCGATCTTCCTGCGCAACCACGACGAGCTCACGCTCGAAATGGTCACCAGCAAGGAACGCGACTACATGTACAAGATGTATGCCGCCGACCCCCGCGCCCGTTTGAATCTCGGCATCCGCCGGCGTCTCGCACCGCTGATGGAGAACGACCCCGAGCGGATCAAGCTCATGAACAGCCTGCTGCTGTCCATGCCAGGCGCGCCGATCATCTACTACGGCGACGAAATCGGCATGGGCGACAACTTCTTCCTGGGCGATCGCAACGGCGTGCGTACACCCATGCAATGGAGCCCGGACCGCAACGCGGGATTTTCGAGGGCCGATCCGCAGCAGTTGTTTCTGCCACCGATCATGGACCCGATCTACGGGTTCGAGTCAGTGAATGTCGAGGCCCAGACTCGCGACCGTTCATCGCTGCTCAACTGGATGAAACGCATGTTGCAGGTTCGCAAGGAATCGCAGGCCTTCGGCCGCGGCACCCTGCGCTTCATCCGTCCGGGTAATCGCAAAGTGCTCGTCTATCTGCGCGAGTATGATGGCGACACGATCCTGTGTGTCTGTAACCTCGCCCGCTCCGCCCAGCCGGTTGAGATCGATCTCGCCGAATTCAAGGGCACCGTTCCCATCGAGTTGATGGGACGCACGCCATTCCCGCCGGTCGGGGACCTGCCCTACCTGCTGACCTTGCAGGGCTACAGTTTCTACTGGTTCCGCCTGAGCAAGGAAGCGCAGCCGCCCGTCTGGCACGACGAGCGCATGTTGCGCGAAGACCTGCCTTTCCTCGTGTTGTTTGATGGCTGGACCAGCTTCTTTCCGGAGCGGGTGGCCAACTGGCGCCTGGGCTTGGCAACCAAGCTGCGCGAGCAGCTCGAAACCGTCGTCGCGCCGAAGTACATTGCGTCTCAGCGTTGGTACGCCGGGAAGGGCGCGCCCATCAAACGCGCCAACCTGGGCGACAACGGCGAATGGGAAACCGAGCACGGCCGCTGGCTCGCCGGCGTGTTTGAAGTGGAGAGCGACTCGAGCAAGGTGCTCTATTTCCTGCCGTTCGCCATTGCCTACGAAGATACGGACGAGAGCCGCTGGCAGAAGCTGCAGCAAGGCGCGATCGCGCGCGTCCGGCGCCAGGCCACTGTTGGAGTCCTGGCCGACGCCACGGCGGATGAGAACTTCTGCCGTTCCGTCGTAGAAGGCATCGGCACGGGAACTGACATCAAGACCGAGCGCGGCAGCGTACGGCTGTCTCCGACCCAGGTCTATGCGCAATTGCGCGGCGATCCGGCCTCTCCATTGCATATCAGCCAGACAGCCGGCCAGAGCAGCAACACCACGGTCCGGGTCGGCGAGATGTTCTTCCTGAAGTTCTATCGCCGCCTGCAACCGGGTATCAACCCGGAGCTGGAAATCGGGCGCTATCTCACCGAGGTGGTGCGCTTTCCCAACATTGTACCGGTTGCCGGCGCGGCGGAGTACCGTAACCCGGATGGCCGGGTCGTGACGCTGGCCCTGCTACAGGCCTTTGTCATGAACCAGGGCGATGGCTGGGACTACACCGTCAACTACCTCGTCAGGTTCCTCGAAGAGCGGCGCACGGACGTGGCCATGGCCGAGGATGCGCACGGCGCCTATCTCGAGTTGGTCAAAACACTGGCAACGCGCACTGCCGAATTGCACCGGGCACTGGCGACACCGACTTCGGACGAAGCGTTCTCACCCGAGCCGATCCGGCCTCAGGACGTGTCAGGTTGGGTGCAGAATGTGCGGGCCGAAGCGGAAAAGACGCTCGACCTGTTGCAGGAGCGCTGCGCGCAGCTACCGCAAGCCATCATCCCCGACGCCGAGTTCGTACTGTCACGGCGCGACATCCTGTTGAAGCGGATCAGCGAAGCGGTACCCCACCCGCCGCGGGGCCTGAGGACGCGCCATCACGGCGACTATCACCTGGGTCAGGTGCTCCTGAAGCGCAACGACTTCATTATCGTGGACTTCGAAGGTGAGCCGGACCGCCCCCTGGCCGAGCGCCGGGTCAAGCACTCACCGCTGCGTGATGTCGCGGGAATGCTGCGTTCATTCACGTATGCCCGACGCACAGCGATGCAACGTTGCACCGTACAATCGGCGGAGGATTGCGGGCGCTGGGACGTGTTGGTCGACAAATGGGAGAGCGATGTCAGGAGTACCTTCATTTCGACCTACGACTCCATCGCGCGCCCGGCCGGACTCTATCGATCTCTGGATGACATGCTGCCCCTGTTGAGGTTGTTTGAGGTCGAGAAGACCCTGTATGAAACGCGCTACGAGCTGGGCAATCGCCCGGATTGGACCCCGATCCCGCTGCGTGCGCTCATCGCCTTCACGCAGTGATGGATAGGCAGGTCATGGCTGAGACACGGCCCATCCGGGCCGTGTGGCCGGGACAACCTTATCCGCGCGGCGCGAGCTGGGACGGTGAAGGCGTCAACTTCTCGGTGTTTTCGGCCAATGCCGACAAAGTCGAGCTGTGCATCTTCGATCCGAGCGGCCGGCACGAGGTGCAACGCATCGAGTTGCGCGAACGCACGGATGAAATCTGGCACTCCTACCTGCCCGAAGCCCGCCCCGGCCTGTTGTACGGCTACCGGGTTCACGGACCTTACGCCCCGGAGAAAGGTCACCGCTTCAACCCCAACAAACTGCTGATCGAGCCCTACGCCAAACACCTCCAGGGCAACGTGACATGGAGCGATGCACACTTCGGCTACCGGGTCGGACACAGCAAGGCGGACCTGTCCTTCGACAAACGCGACAGCGCGCCCGGAACTCCCAAGAGCCGCGTCATCGATTCCGCTTTTACCTGGGGCGACGACAAGGCACCCCGGGTGCCCTGGCACGACACGGTCATCTATGAGGCGCACGTGCGCGGCATGACCATGCGTCATCCTGAAGTACCGCCGCAACTACGCGGCACGTACGCGGGACTTGCCACGGCCCCTGTTATCGAGCACCTGCAACGGCTCGGAATCACTACCCTCGAGCTGATGCCGGTACACGCCTTTTTCGATGACCGTCACCTGCTGGAGAAGGGCCTGCGCAACTACTGGGGCTACAACACCATCGGCTTCTTCGCGCCGGAGTTGCGATTTTCCGCAACGGGACGGGTGAGCGAATTCAAGACCATGGTGAAAACCCTGCATTCAGCGGGAATCGAGGTCATCCTCGACGTGGTCTACAACCACACTGCCGAAGGAAATCAGCTCGGGCCCACATTATCGTTCCGTGGGCTCGACAACGCGGCGTACTACCGGTTGGTGCCGGACGATCCGCGTTACTACATGGATTTCACCGGCACGGGTAACACGCTCAACCTGCAACATCCCCGGGTTCTGCAACTGCTCATGGACAGCCTCCGATACTGGGTATTGGAAATGCATGTCGACGGATTCCGCTTCGATCTGGCATCGGCGCTGGCCCGTGAGCTGTTCGATGTCGACCGGCTGGGTTCGTTCTTCGACACCATCGGCCAGGACCCGGTCCTTTCGCAGGTGAAGTTGATTGCCGAACCCTGGGATATCGGCAGCGGCGGTTACCAGGTGGGAAACTTTCCGCCGGGATGGAATGAGTGGAATGACAAGTATCGCGACACCATGCGCGCGTACTGGAAGGGGGACGGGGGCCTGATCGGAGATTTTGCCCGCCGCTTCACGGGTTCATCCGACCTGTACGAAGCAAGTGGCCGCAAGCCCCACGCCTCCATCAACTTCATCACGGCACACGATGGCTTCACCCTCGAGGACCTCGTCAGCTACAACGAGAAGCACAACGAGGGCAACGGCGAAGACAGCCGGGATGGCAGCAATGACAACCGCTCGTGGAACTGTGGAGTGGAAGGTCCCGCGGCCGATCCTGCCATCAGGACGCTCCGCCGCCGGCAAAAGCGCAATCTCCTGGCCACCCTGCTGCTCTCCCAGGGAGTGCCCATGATGTTGGCCGGTGATGAGCTGGGGCGGACCCAAAACGGCAACAATAATGCCTATTGTCAGGATAACGAAACGTCATGGCTGAACTGGGACCTCGACGAAGAGCAGCAGCGCTTCCTGGAGTTCGTGGCCCATATGATCGATTTCCGGCGTCGCCATGCCGTCTTCAGCCGGCGCCGCTTCCTGCGCGCCAATGCCATCAATGTGGAGGGGCTCAAGGAAATAGTCTGGCTCACGCCTGAAGGGACTGAAATGACCGAGACCGAGTGGAATATGCATTTCGCACGATGTTTGGGCGTGTATCTTGCGGGTGCTGCCATCGAGCGTAGCGACAAGCGCGGACGGCCTGTGACCGACAACAACTTCATGCTGCTGTTCAATGCCCATCACGAGCAGATCCCCTTTGTCCTGCCTCAGTTCCTGACTGACAAGGCGTGGTGGACCGTGCTCGACACCTCCGCGGAAACCGTGCCTTTCGAGCAGCGCCGGCACGAAGCGGGTGCGCTTTATCCACTCCAGGGCCGGTCGCTGGCACTGCTGCGGGAGACGGCATACCGGTGATCAAGCGACGCCACAGCATGCCCTTCGGGGCTGAGCTCACGGACGATGGGCGTGTGCGATTTCGACTGTGGGCGCCCGGAGCTCGCAGAGTGGATCTCACTTTGGACGACGGCCGCGGTGTTGCCCAGATCGTTCCGATGACACCGTGCGGCGACGGCTTCTACGAAATCGTCACGGACCAGGCCCGCGCGGGCTCTCTGTACCGCTACCGGATCGACGATGAAAACGAAGTCCCTGACCCGGCTTCACGCTTCAACCCCCAGGACGTCCACGGCCCGAGCCAGGTGGTGGATCCTACCGATTTCGACTGGACCGATCGCGACTGGCACAGCCGGCCGTGGCACGAGGCCGTCATCTACGAGCTGCACGTCGGAACATTCAGTCCCGAGGGTACGTTTGCCGGCGTCCAGGCCAAGCTGGATCACCTTGTTGAGTTAGGTGTGACGGTCATCGAGCTGATGCCCATCGCGGATTTTCCAGGCAAGCGCGGCTGGGGCTATGACGGCGTGCTGCTGTTCGCACCGGAGTCCGCGTACGGCACGCCGAACGACCTGAAGTCGCTCGTCAATGCGGCGCATGCGCGCGGCATCGCGGTCATGCTCGATGTCGTGTACAACCATTTCGGCCCCGAGGGCAACTACCTCGGAATGTATGCGTCCCAGTTTTTTACGGAGCGGCATCACACGCCCTGGGGCGCGGCCATCAACTTTGATGGCAGCCATAGTCGACCGGTGCGTGACTTTTACATCCACAATACCCTGTATTGGCTCGAGGAATTCCACCTCGACGGGCTGCGCTTCGACGCGGTTCACGCCATTATCGACGACAGCCGCAAACACATCATGACCGAGATTGCGGAAACCGCCCGGGCCTGCGCCGGCGGCGATCGCAATATCTATCTCGTGTTGGAAAACGGCGCGAACCAGGCGCGCTTTCTCGGCTCGCCGGGCCGCAGCAACAAGTTCGATGCGCAGTGGGATGATGACGTCCACCACTGCCTGCACACCATACTGACCGGCGAAAAGGACGGCTACTACGCGGACTACGTCGAGCAACCCCACGCGAAACTGTGCCGCAGCCTCGCCGAAGGATTTGTTTACCAGGGCGAGCACTCCCCATTCGAAAATCACGCGCGCGGCGAGCCCAGTGCGCACCTGCCGCCCACCGCGTTCGTCATCTTCTTGCAGAACCACGATCAGATTGGCAATCGCGCCCTCGGCGAGCGGCTCGGTCACATCGTGAAGAACAATGAGGCACTGCGGGCCGCAGCCGCCGTGTTGCTGCTCGCGCCCGCGCCACCCATGCTGTTCATGGGTGAGGAATGGAATGCGCCGCAGCCGTTCCCCTACTTCTGCGACTTCGAGCAGGAATTGGCCACGAAGGTGCGCGAAGGCCGCCGGCGCGAATTCAAACACTTCGAGCGCTTCCGCGATCCGGCCCACCCCGACAGCATCCCCGATCCGACCATCGCCTCCACGATGCAATCGGCCCGCCTGGACTGGAGCAGAACCACGGTTGCCGGGCACGAGGACTGGCTGGACCTGTATCGGCGCCTCTTGATGATCCGGCAACGGGAAATCATGCCGTTGATTCCCGACATTCGCTTCGGAGCCTGCAGCAAGCTGGAAGCCGGCGCGGCCTTCGCGGTCGATTGGGCGCTGTCGGAAGGCTCGGTGCTGCATCTCATCGCCAACCTGGCCGATGAGCCGGCGCGCCTGGTGGGCCGCACGGCCGGCCGCCTGATCTATGCAACTCATCCCAACATCCGGCAGACGGTCACTAAAAACGAGCTGGCTCCCTGGAGTGTGACCTGGTTGCTGGAGCGAGGCACCCTTGGAGGCTGAAGTCGCGGCCGCGGCTGCGGAGATTCCCCGCGCCACGTACCGCGTTCAACTCAACAAGTCATTCACGTTCAATGACGTTACAGCGATCGTTCCCTATCTGGCGTCGCTGGGCATCAGTCACGTGTACTGCTCGCCCTACTTCAAGGCCCGCGCCGGCAGCGTGCACGGCTACGACGTCGTCGACCACAACCAACTCAATCCTGAGATCGGTACGCGCGAGGATTTCGAGAATTTCGTTGCAACACTGCGCCGTCACAACATGGGGCACATTCTGGACATCGTGCCGAACCACGTGGGCATCATGGGCTCGGACAATGCGTGGTGGATGGATGTGCTCGAGAATGGCGAAGCCTCGAAGTACGCCGACTATTTCGATATTGAATGGAACCCCGCCAATCCCGTTCTGAAGGGTAAGGTGCTCGTGCCGGTGCTCGGCGGCCCCTATGGCGACATCCTGGAGAAAGGCGAGCTGCTCCTGCGGTTCGAGCGCGAGCACGGCTCGTTTGCCGTGTTCTATCACGAGCACCGCATGCCCATTGATCCGCAAACCTACCCGCTCATCATCGACCGCGTCCTGGCCCAAACCTACAGCGGCGAGCTGGAGAACCTGCGCCGCGGCTTCGTGTCGCTCCCGGACCGGCACGACCCCGGTGACGAGCAGATTGCGCAACGCGACGCGGCTAAGCAAACCCTCCAGCGTCGGCTGGTCGCGCTGTGTGACAACGAGCCGCCGGTGTGCGCGGCAATTGAGAGCGTGGTACAGAGCTTCGCGGGCACACCCGGCAACAGCGAAACCTTCGACGCACTCCACGGGTTGTTGGAAGCGCAACCGTACCGCCTGGCCTCGTGGCGTGTGGCGCCCGACGATATCAACTATCGGCGCTTCTTCGATGTGAACGATCTCGCCGGACTGCGCGTCGAGAACCTGAAGGTGTTTGAGAATACGCACCGCCTGCTGTTCGAGCTGGTGGCTGCAGGCAAGATCGACGGCCTGCGCGTCGATCATCCCGATGGACTGCGCGATCCAGGTCAATACTTCCATCGGCTCCAGAGCCGTGTGGCGGCTTTAGGGGGCGCGGAGCCACCCGACTTCGGCATCGCCGGTCACAAGCGCAACCTGCCGATCTACCTGCTAGCGGAGAAGATCACCGCCTCCTTCGAGCACATTCCACCCACATGGCCGGTGCACGGCGAAACGGGATACCACTTCGCCAACGTTGTGAATCGCCTGCTCGTGGATGCGGCCACGCGGGCACGCATGGATCGCGTCTATCACGCGTTCATCGATCAGTCTCTCGAGTGGTCGAATGTGGCTTACGACGCACAGCACATGATCCTGCGCAGGTCGCTCGCCTCGGAGCTGAGTGTCGTGGCCAACATGCTGACCCGCATCGCCCAGACCGACCGTCATACCCGCGATCTGACCTACAACATCCTGCGCCAGTCACTGGCTGAAGTGGTTGCCTGCTTTCCGGTCTACCGCACCTACGTCGCAGATGCGGCCTCCGAGACTGACAAACGCTACATTGACTGGGCGATCGCCACCGCGCGCCGCCGGCGCACGGCCGGCGAAGCGCCGGCATTCGACTTCATCCGCCAGGCGCTGCTCATGGAATTGCCGGTCGCCACCGAGGCACTGCGCCGGCAGCTTCGCAACTTCGCCATGAAGTTCCAGCAGGTCACGGCGCCGATCACCGCCAAGGGAGTCGAAGACACCTCGCTCTACCGCTTCAACCGGCTGACTTCCTTGAACGAGGTGGGTGGCGAGCCAAATGCCTACGGCTCCACGGTCAGGGCATTCCACGCCGATTCGCAACATCGCGCCCGATTCTGGCCTCATGAAATGCTGGGGACGTCCACCCACGACACCAAGCGCTCGGAGGATGTTCGCGCCCGTATCAGCGTCCTGTCCGAAATGACTCAGGTGTGGCGCAAAGCCCTGGAGCGTTGGTCCCGGATCAACCGCCTGCGCAAGCGCGAGGTGGAGGGCCAGCCGGCCCCCTCACTGAATGACGAGTACCTGCTCTACCAGACATTGATCGGAAGTTGGCCGCTCGACGAGCTCAATGAAGCGGACTTGGCCACCTATCGGGAGCGCATCGAAGGCTACATGATCAAGGCGTCGCGGGAGGCCAAGTCCCACACGAGTTGGGCGAACGTCAACGCCGACTACGAAGAGGCGTTACTTCAGTTCATACGGGCGCTGCTGGAGCCACGGGATTTGAACGCGTTTCTGGCGGACTTCACGGCCTTCCAGCACCGCATCAGCCGCTACGGCCTGTTGAACGCGATGTCTCAGACCCTGTGCAAACTGACGGCCCCTGGGGTGCCTGATCTCTACCAGGGGAATGAGATTTGGGACTTCTCTTTGGTGGATCCGGACAACCGGCGACCGGTGGACTATGCGCGCAGGCGCAAGATGCTGGCCGAGATCGAGAGTATCGACATGGACCGCTGCGTCGATCGCGGACTGATCGCCTCGCTGACGTCCAACATGCGCGACGGCCGCTGCAAGCTGTTTCTGACGTGGAAAGCACTGCAATTTCGTCGGGATCACGCACAGTTGTTTCGCGACGGTGCATACCTCCCGTTGCGGGTCACCGGCGAGTTCGCGACCCACGTCTGCGCTTTCGCTCGTCGCTATGAGGGCAAGCTTGCGGTAACGATTGCGCCGCGCCTGTATCTGCGGCTACTGGGGCCCGAGCGTCAGGATGCGCCGCTCGGCGCAAGTGTATGGGGCGACACGGCGATCGAAATGCCGAAAGACTGGGTTGAACCAGTTCCCCTGCAGAACCTGCTCGACGGTCAAAGGGTACCTACTGAAAGAACCGGCAGCCGCACTACGGTGAGGCTGGCGGACGCGCTGCGGAATTTTCCAGTTGGATTGTTGACTCACACACCATCATGATGCGATTCAAACCTGTGCTGTTGCTGGTGGCCGCGGTCCTCGCGGCCGGTTGCTCCGGAATTCCCCGCCGCGAACGCGACCAGGAGCAACTGGAGCGCTATCTGCAATATGCCAAGCCTCCGGTCGATCACATCTCGCTGCTCGGCCGTACCGACAATTGGCAGTCGCTGTCGCCCACTCAGCTCATGCTGTGGGTGAACGTCAACGATGCCTATCTAGTCACCGTGAGTCCCCCTTGCGACAACCTGCAGTTCGCAAATCGCATCGCCGTCACACAGACGGCCAACACCATCAGCTCACGTTTTGACGCCGTACTGGTCAAACACTGGCGCTGCCAGATTACAGAAATCCGGCCCGTGGACTACCTGCAGCTCCGGCGCGACGAGCGGGCAGAGCGCGCCCGGCAGCAGCCGAGCCCGCGTTAGCCCGGACACCTTTGTTGGTTTTGCGCGACGTTGCAGATGCTGCTTGTCCACCGAACCGAAGATATAGTAGGTTGGATGCCACATGAGTGAACCACAGCGGTGAGAATGGGATCGGGCGCGCGCCATCTGGCCCTATTGGCTCTCGTCCTCATTGCCTGCCACTCGCGGCCGGTATCGGCCCAGACTCCGTCGCCGCTGCAGGAGTGGCAGTACAGCGGCGGTATCATTCTCGCCAGCCTGTTCCAGCCCGACTTGCCGACCTGGCGCACCGTCCTCGGGTTGGCCGCCGAGGTTCAGCCAATCTACGACGGCTCGCGTGCCAGCCGCGTTCAAGGCGGCCCGGTAGTCAACATTCACTACAAGGACATTGCCTTCATATCAACCGGCGAAGGCATCGGCTACAACGTCTTACACGGCAAGCACTATCAGGTCGGCGTGGGCGTCACGTATGACTTCGGGCGCAAGGAGAGAGATGACCTCGCCAACCTCAGGGGCATGGGCGACATCGCCGCCGCGCCGGTTGGCAAGATCTATGCTTCCTGGGTGCTGTCGCGGAAATTCCCGATGATCATGCGGGTCAGCGCACGCCAGTTCATGGGCGGCTCGCAGGGGACAGTCGGCGATGCCGGAGTCTACCTGCCGCTGCCGGGCAGCTCGAAAACCTTCGTCATGTTTGCCGGCCCCTCGATCACCATGGCGACGACGCACTATCTGCAAACCCTCTACGGCGTGACGCCCGCGCAGTCCCTCGCCTCGGGCCACCGGGCCTACAATATACCCCACTCGGGGACCGTCGCCGCCGGTGTTGGTTTCAGTGCCACGAAATTTTTGACCAAGCACCTGCTGTTGAATGTCGATGCCGCCATCAACCAGGTCCGCGGCAGCGCGGCTCACAGCCCGATTGTGGAGCAACGCACCGGCCGCGTCATCGCGGTATCGGTCGACTACCACTGGCAGTGACACGAAACGCCCGCGGGGCCGCCCCCAGCAACCGTTTAAACTGACGATTGAAGGTGGACAGGTCACTGAAGCCGCATTCCGCGGCGATCGTAGCGACACTCTCCTGCGAGTTACGCAACTCCACGGCGGCCCGCCGCAAACGCAAGCGCAGGATGTACTGTGCGGGCGTCACCCCCACCACCTGTTCAAACACTCGCAGGAAATGGAACGGGCTCATGGCCGCCCCGGCGGCCAGCTCACTCAACGACAACGGTTGGGCGGGATCGGCTTCTATGCGGCGCAACGCTGCGGTCACCCGTCTGCGGTCGCGATCGTTCGGCGCTCGCACAGAACGCAGATCGGCCGCGAGCGCCTGGCAGACAGCGCCCGCCAGGCTCAAAGTCAACTCGTGGAACTCATCAACCGCTGCGGGACTGTCGCGTAACGACTCAGCGCTCGCGATGACCGGAAGCAGATCGGGCAACAGCGGCAGGCGCGGCGCCGTGAACGCACAGTGCCGCTGGCCCGGTACGGCCATCGCCACCGTTTCAAAAATTTCCGGCGCGATATGAAACGACAGGCAGCGGTCGCCCGCGCTGTGCTCGTGCCCGCACTCGAAACAAGCGCCCGAATTGCCCAGCAGCAGCGACCCAGGGGCAAGCACCGCCGCGCCCTGCGTCGAGCGGTAGTTGAAGGTGCCACGGGTCACCAGTGCGATACACATTTGCTCGTGCCGCTCTTCGAACGGTCGATCCCGCGGCCCCGCGGTGCAGACGACGTCGCTGACGCACCAGCCGGTTCCCGATGCCAGATGTTGTAGTGACAGGGCCATGGATTGAGATTAGCAATTTTTCCCAAGTCGCGGCGCTGGCCCGGCCATAAGGTGGCGAGGTGCGACATTGAGGAGACAACTGTGATCAATCACATTTCCATCGGGGTCAAAGACATCGCGGCCGCGCGCCGATTTTACGACGCTGCATTGAAGCCGCTGGGCTACCGATGTCTGAGCGACTCCGCCGGAGCCCTGGGCTATGGCGACAAAGCCGCGGTGTTCTGGATGTATGCAGCGAAGCGACCGGTGCCGCCGGATGAGCAGTCGGGACTGCATTTCTGTTTCGATGCGCCGTCACGCAAGAGCGTCGACGCATTTCACGCCGCGGCCCTGACTGAAGGGGGGCGCGACAACGGCGCACCCGGACTGCGTGCCGGCTACGGCGAAGGGTACTACGCAGCGTTTATTGTGGACCCCGACGGCTATCGCATCGAGGCCTACCACCAGAGCTGAACGCGAACCTGGTTACGCGCGGCGGGCCATCGCGGTCGCCGCGCGCGTCAATGCGGGGCCGCGGCCATTGCGTTCCGCACGCACCACACGGGGCACCGGTTGACCGCGCGCCCCGTGCGATGGCCCTGTCAGGTGGCGCCGGCCTGCTGTTGTGGCTCGCCTTGCGCCTGCTGCTGCCCGGCCTCGGCGGCCTGTGCCGCCTGTTGCCGTTTGCGCTCCTCGAACTCGGCCATGTGCTTGCGCAGGCTGAGCGGCCGCATGTCGGTCCATACCTCGTTCACGTAGGCGCCGCACTCCGCGCGTGTTCCTTCCTTGACCAACTTCCAGCCGTTGGGGACAGCAATGCTCTTCGGCATGAGCGAATACTGTTCTTCGATGTTCATCAGAACAACATACGGGGTGGTGTCATCCTTTTCATCCGATGCCATGAGAACGCACTCCTTGCGCTGTGGTTTGCGGGCGGCGCTCATCTTTGTAGGATGTACCGCGCTTGTCAACACCCACCGCGCCTGCCGGTGTCGGTGTTTGATTATCGGTAGCCGCGCGCCTGCAGTGTGAACAAGTGCGCGTAGCGGCCGCCCTGTTTCATCAACTCATCGTGACTGCCGTACTCCACCATGCGCCCATGATCGAGCACGGCAATCCGATCGGCCATGCGCACCGTCGAAAACCGATGCGAAATGAGAATCGTGATGCGCTCGCGGGCGAGCTGGCGGAAATGTTCGAACACTTCCGCTTCCGCCTGCGCATCCATGGCCGCCGTCGGCTCATCCAGCACCAGCACATCGGCCCGGGTGCGCATGAAAGCGCGCGACAGCGCGATCTTCTGCCACTGCCCGCCCGACAGCTCGCGGCCGTCCTTGAACCATTTGCCCAACTGGGTCTGGTAACCCGCGGGCAGCGTCTCGATGAACTCGCTGGCCCGCCCTTTCTGCGCAGCTTCGCGCCAGCGCGGCTCGTCCTCGAAAAACCGTTCGTCACCCGCACCCACATTTTCACCGACCAGCATCTGGTAACGCGCGAAGTCCTGGAAGATCACGCCTACCCGCTGCCGCAGGGCGCTTTCATCCCACTCGGCGAGGTCCTGGCCATCGAGCAGAATCCGCCCCCGTGTGGGACTGTACAGGCGCGTCAACAGCTTGATGAGCGTCGTCTTGCCCGAGCCGTTCTCACCCACCAGCGCCAGGCTCGCGCCGGGCTTCAGATTCAGGCTGATGTGCTCGAGGGCGGCCTGCTCGGCGCCCGGATACTGAAAGCTGACATCCTCGAACCGGATGCCATCCTCCGGGTGCGGGCCGTGTTGGATCGAGCCGGTCGCGGCCGGCACCTCGGTCTCGAGATATTCATACAGAGTCGACAGGTACAGGTTGTCTTCGTACATGCCACCCACGCCGGACAACATCGCGGACACGGCGGACTGGCCCTGGCGGAACAGTGCCAGGTACATGGTCATCTGGCCGAGGGTAATGAGGCTTCGCACTGCGCTGATCGCAATCCACGCGTAGGCTGCGTACAGCGCCACTGTTGCAATCAGGCCGAGCCCGAATCCCCAGGCATCGCGGCGGATGGTGAGTGCCCGGTCCTCCCGGTACAGGCGGCGGAAGATGTCGCGGTAGCGATTCAACAGGCGCGGGCCCAGACCATAGAGCTTGACCTCCTTGGCGTAGTCCTCGCGGCCGATCACCGTTTCCAGGTAAATCTGCATCCGGGTTTCCGGCGAGCGCCAGCGGAACAACCTGAAGGCATCGCCGGAGAATTTCGCCTCGGCAATGAACGCCGGCAGGCCGGCCAGCAACAGCACGGCCACCGCCCAATGGGAGAAGTGACTCAGCAGGGCCGCATAGCTGACCAGGGAAATCCCATTCTGCACGAGCCCGAACGTACGCATGATGAGACTGAGCGGGCGGCTCGACGCTTCCCGGCGGGCCCGCGTCAGCTTGTCGTAGAACTCCGAATCCTCGAAGTGCTGCAGATCCAGCGTGAGCGCCTTCTCCAGGATCATGACGTTGACGCGCTGACCCAGTTGCGCGCGCAACAGCGACTGACACAAGGAGATGCCCCGTTGGGCAGCGGCCACGGCCGCGATCAGCACGCCTTCCAGCATCACCAGCTCGATGACAGGCATGGGATCGGTTCCACCGGCGCGCGTCGCGGCCACGACCGCGTCAACGATCAGAGACCCGACGTAGGCAATACCCGCCGGAAGGACACCCGCGACAACGGTCAGAAGCCCGAGAGCGATGGTCAGAACGGAATTGGTGCTCCAGACCAGCCCGATCGCCCGGGAGCTGAAGCGGAAGACGCTGAAGAAACCGCGCAGGGTGAGACCCTCGCCCGGGGCAGGACCTGCAGGTGTCGCAACCGTCGCAGGAGTGGCGAGTCTCGATCCCGTTCGTCCGGTACGCGCGTTGATTTCTCGTTGGGGCGACGGATTCGACATCTGGGGCCGTATGTGGGGACGCGGGCCGCGGCAACCAAGGTACCCGGGCGCCCTCGTTATTCTTTGGCCTGGTCAGCCGGCGGCGTGCCGGCACCGGCTCCCTTCATGGTATCCGAGCTCAGCTCCGCCATCTGCTCGGAGCTGAAATTCGTAATGAGCCGCGAGCCGCGCCCATAGAAGAAATAGCTGTAGATCCAGGACAGGAGCACGGATGCACGGTTGCGAAAGCCAATCAGGACCGTGATGTGGAGCGCGAGCCAGGCGCACCAGGCCAGAAACCCGCCAAAGCGCAGCCGTCCGATCTCCACCACCGCACGGGACTTGCCGATGGTGGCCATGGCGCCCAGGTCCTTGTAGTGGAATCCTTCCGCACGCAGCTTGCCGCGCTGGGCCGGATCGTCGCTCGAAATATCCTGCTGAATGACCCGGGCCACGTACCGGCCCATCTGCAGCGCGCCCTGTGAAACACCGGGAACCTGCTGGTTCGTTTTCCAGTCGATGAGAAAGGCGGCGTCCCCGATGACAAACACGTTCGGCTGCCCAGGCACGGAGCAATCCGGCAGCACTTTCACCCGACCACCAGGCCCCAGTTCCGTACCCAGTGTAGCGAGGATGGGAGACGCTTTGACGCCAGCGGCCCATATGACGTTGTAGCTGTACAAACGCTCGCCCCCGGCCTCCACGCCGTCCTCGAAGACAGCGGTCACCGGCTTTCCGACCAGCACTTCGACATGAAGATCATGGAGCTGCTTGAGGGCGCGTTCGGACGATTCTGGGCGTAGCGCTGGCAGTAGACGCGGGCCTGCCTCGATGAGTATCACTCGTGCCTTCCGTGTATCGGCAACCCGGAAATCCCTCGGGATCACATCGACGGCGACCTCTTTAATGGCCCCGGCCAGTTCCACGCCCGTCGGGCCGCCGCCAATGATAATGAAGGCCAGGTGGGCGGCCTGCTGCTGGGGGTCCGTTTCGAATTCAGCGATTTCGAACGATGCGAGCATGCGGGAGCGAATGAGGGTCGCGTCTTCGACTGCCTTCATTCCCGGCGCGTACTTGTGCCACTCGGGGTGGCCGAAATAATTATCCACAGCCCCAGGGGCGAGTATCAGGTAGTCATACGCCACCGCGTTTTCACCGGCGTATACGCACCGGCCAGCCGCGTCGACCCGCGTGACCTCGGCCATCATGACCAGAGCGTTGCGCTGGCCCCGCAGAATGAAGCGAATCGGTTGGGCGATATCGGCCGGGGCCAGGGCCGCGGAGGCCACCTGGTAAAGCAGGGGCTGGAACAGGTGGTAATTGCTGCGATCGATGAGCAGCACGTCCACTGGGGCGTGCCGCAGGGCCCGCGCCGCGAACAGGCCGCCGAAGCCGCAACCGACGATCACGACCTTGGGTCGCCTTGCCATCTGCACCAGTCTCCTTCCGCGATAGGCAGCCCGCCAGGGGCCCGGATTGACTCACCGGTGGGAATATTACGTAAATCCGCGCCCGGAGCGCCGATCCCGGCCGGCGTGCCGGTCATTGGACGGGGATTGCGCCGGAAACGCAGCAACGGAAGGCTCGTATAGCGGCGCTTCAGGCATTAAAATCCACCCCCGGACACCGAGGAGTGACAGTGCCTCCGCCAGCGACTCAAACGCCGCCCGCGCATGTTTGATTGCCCCGGCAGCACTTCCGCGCGGTGTTGGGATTTTCATGACACTGAAATTTCTGATCACAGAAGATCAGTGCTCGCGTCGGTGCGCGATAGGGCCGGAATTATAGTCAAACGCCCGCTGCAGACCATCGACTGCAGCGGGCGTCTCACCACGGTCACCTTACCGATCCTGACAAGGAGCCGACCGCGGCTATCGGGTGTTCGTTTCCGTCTGACATATGAAGACGCGGCGGCGCGAAATTTCCGTTAGGTGCTTCCAGCCCCGACGCCGCGTGCAGCGCAGCGCATATTTCCGTTGCGCAACGCAAGTGGGACAGGCGTAATATCGGGCTACACAGGGACCAGTCGCCCGATCGGGGGAACAGTCAATCGGGCGGCCCTCACGGAAGGCAACGGGAATGAAGGCGAGGTCCTGCGTCTTGTCCAGAAATGACGAACGATATCTGCTGCAGGCGCTCGAGTTTGAAGGCGTGCTGCGCGCATGTTTGTATCGCTACACGCGAAACAACTCCGACGTAGACGAACTGCTGCAGGAAGTCTACGCACGCCTGCTCACCGCGGGTGCCAGTGACGATCCCGAAGTGCGCTCGGTGCGCGCGTTCGCTCTGACCGTGGCGCGCAATGTTGCTTTCGACTGGTTGCGACACAGGCAGGTGGTGCCGATCGAGCTGGTTGCCGATCTGGAAGCGCTCGAGGTGCTCGATGAAGGCGAGCAGATTGAAGAGATCGTGAACAGCCACCAGGAGCTCGCCATGTTGGTCAAGGCCATCCAGAGCCTGCCCGAGCGCTGCCGCCAGGTGTTCACACTGCGCAAGGTCTACGGCTACTCGCAGAAAGAGATCGCATTGCGGCTCAGCATCTCGGAGAATACCGTGGAGCAGCACTTGACCAAGGCGGCGCGCCGCTGTGCGCAGGCCCTGTTCGATCAGCCGGTCTCGGAGCGGCGCTCGATGCTGTTCGACCGGTTCCGTAAACGCAAGAGAACGAATGTCCAGAGCGAGTGATACTTCCGACGCCGCAGCCCGCTGGCTGGTCCGACTCGAGGGACAGACAACGCCGCAGATCTGGGACGCCTTCCAGGAATGGATGGACGAGGATCCGCGGCATCGGGCGGCATTCATTCGCCTGCGGGTGGCCTGGAATCACGTCGACCTGTTGAAGAACATGCGTCCCGCGGACGGGACGATTGACGCGGACCTGCTTGCCACGACAAAAATCAATCCCGGCAGCATCGCGGCCCGCGGCCTGCAACCGGCGCCGGGAACGCAGCGCCGACGTACCGAAGAGCTTGCCATGCCCGAGCGGCGCCGGGTGTTCGCCGTCGCGGCCGCAATCGCTGCCGCCGGCATGGTGGCGTGGTTCGCCTCCTATCACCTCGGCTGGAAGAGCTACGAGACGCGGGTGGGTGGCCGGCAGCAGATGGAGCTGGCCGACGGTACCACCGTCGATATGAACACCAACACCGAGCTCAACGTACGCATCTCCGGCTCGCGCCGCGACATCATGCTGACGCGGGGTGAAGCCTTGTTTCATGTGGCGCACGATCCCACCAGGCCGTTTTACGTAACCGCCGGCGGCGCGGTCGTGCGGGCGGTCGGCACCGAGTTCTCGGTCCGCATCCGCGACCCCGAGCACGTCGATGTGCTCGTGGCGGAAGGCCGGGTTGCCGTCGGCGCACCGGGGACCGATGCCAACTTCGAGAATCCGAAGTTGCTCGCCACCGCTCCCAAGGTCTCCGCGGGCGAAGCCGCGAATGTGCGCCACGACGGCGTGTTCATCCATCGCATGCCCGCCAATGACGTGACACGCAAATTGAGTTGGACTTCCGGCTATCTCGTCTTCGAAGGCGAGACCCTCGGGGATGCCGTCCAGGAATTCAACAGGTACAACCAGCGGCAGATCACCATCACGGACCGGTCGATTGTGAACGTCAAGGTGGGCGGCAACTTCCGTACCTCCGAGCTGGACAGCTTCACGGCGGCAGTGCAGCACATGTACGGCTTTGCGGTGCAGGTCGGATCCAACAATGGCGACATACGCATCTCAACGGGTGGTCAATCGCCGTAAGACCGCGCTCGACACACCAGGGAAGGTATAACTACAAGCGGCACGCACAGAATGGACTCAGGTTCCCCCTCTCAAGCGCACGGATCGAGCCGGAATTTCACTTTGGCACTCACCTGGCTGCCGGCAGCCGGGACGCTGCGGGCGCTGTGCGGCTTCCTCGTGTGCGCACTGTTGGTTTGTCCCCCTGCGGCGGCGGCACCGAAGCTCCAGGCATTTCACATCGAGGCCGGTGATGCCGCCCAGACCCTGAACGAATTCAGCCGCCAGTCGAGCCTGCAGTTGCTGTTCGACTACAACCTCGTCAGGGGCCGCTGGACACGCGCCGTGAGCGGCGAATACGCACCCGCCGCGGCGCTGCGCAAAATGTTGGAAGACACCGGCCTGGTGTTTGATTACGTCAATGACCGCACCCTGTCGGTCACTCCACTGAATCTCGACACGGAGCCGGGCTCCGCGGTCGCGGCCGTCCCTGGCGATCCCAACGAACGTGCGCGTTCAGCCGAGGCCCATGGCGTCCGGCGGGATGAAGGCGGCTCCGCGGCGCCGCCTGTCGATTCGATGTCAGCGCACCTTCAGGAGATTGTCATCACGGGTACGCACGTTCGTGGCGAGCAGCCCGTGGGCGACCACCTCATCTCATTTGGTCGCGACAGCATCGAGTCGAGCGGCGCTGCAACGGTGCAGGACTTCCTGCGCACATTGCCGCAGACATTCGGCGGAGGACCGACGGAGGATACCCACTATTTCAGCGCGGAGACGCAAACCAACTCCGGCCTGGGCGCTGGTATCAACCTGCGCGGCCTGGGCGCGCGAGCCACTCTCGTCCTGATCAATGGCAAACGTCTCGCCCCCAGCGGCAGTGAAGCCGCGTTTGCCGACATCGAGAACATTCCGATGGCGGCGGTGGAGAGGATCGACATCCTGCCTGACAGCGCCTCCGCACTGTACGGCGCCGATGCCGTCGGCGGCGTGGTGAACTTTGTCATGCGCGACAACTTCACGGGCGCGGAGTCTCTGGCACGCGGCGGCTCGGGCACTCAGAACAGCCAACGGGAGTATCAACTCGCGCAGACGCTCGGTTCCCGATGGGAGTCAGGCAACGCGATGCTGTCGGTCGAATACTACAGGCGCGATGCGTTGCCGGCCGCCACACGGCGCTATGCAACGAGCAATCTGGTACCGCTCGGCGGAGGCAACTTCGATACGTTCCTGTCAAACCCGGGTAACATCTTCGTCGGCAATCAGACTTACGCCATTCCTCGCGATCAGAACGGCTCAGGACTCACAGCCTCCGCCCTGACACCCGGCACGCGGAACCTGTCGGATATCTACAGCGATGCGGATCTCCTGCCGAGCCAGCGGCGTGTCAGTTTCTATGGTTCCGGCCGGCAGTCCCTGACAGACAGCGTCACCTTGTTTGCCAATGCCATGGCGAGCCAGCGCGATGCCCGGGAGCGGCAAGGCGGCTTCGAGGCGCCGCTCACCGTACCCGGCTCCAATCCCTTCTACGTGAATCCCACCGGGGGCACTGATCCTGTCACGGTCGCCTACAATTTTCTCGACGACCTCGGTCCGATGTACAACGATGTGCTGGTGAACGATATCAACCTGACACTGGGACTCAACATCGATGTGGGAGCCGCGTGGAAGCTGAGCCTGTACGGAAACTACACGCAGGAGAAGGAAAATCAATTCAGCGGCGGCGAGGTAAACCAGGCAGCCCTGGCCGCGGCACTGGCGGATGCCGACCCGGCCACGGCCTTCAATCCGTTTGGCGACGGTTCCAACACCAATGCCGCGACGCTCAGAAACCTGGCGGCCGGCAGCCGTTTCTACACCGACTCGCGCTTGCGCAGCGCCGATATCACCGCCGACGGGCTCATCGGCCATCTGCCCGGGGGCGCCATCAAACTCGCGCTCGGCGTCGACCATCGCAACCAGGTGTTTGACACGATCTCGCCCGAGTCGCCGGTGAGTGCGGCGAGCCGCGCGGCGCTCAGCAGGAATGTCGCCGCCGCGTTCAGTGAAGTGACCGTTCCTGTGTTCGGGCCCGATAACGGCCATGCGGGCTATCGCCGGCTGGAGCTGTCGCTCGCCGGCCGCTATGAGCACTACAGTGACTTCGGGCAGGCCGCCACTCCGAAATTCGGGCTCGTCTGGCAGCCGTTCGCTGCCTTCTCCGTGCGCGGCACCTGGGGGCGCTCCATTCGCGCTCCCACCTTGTCCGATCTCGATACCAGCCAGAACGTGGTCATCGGCACAGTCCTGGCGAACAAGGCCGCCGCCGCGGGCTTTTCCAACGTACTGATCGAGTCCGGCAAGAATGCGACCCTGACGGTGGAGCACGCCCGGAGCTGGACAGCGGGCTTCGACCTGGATGCGCGCCAGTGGGCGAGCGGGCTCACTTTCAGTGCCACGTGGTTCAACATCGACTTCCGCGACCGGATTCAGGCGCCCCAGTACGGGCTCGGCATTCTGGATGACCCCGCGTACTCGGGCCTCATCATCCGCAATCCCACTGCCAGTCAAATCGCGGCCGCCTGCAACGAGGGACGCTTCCTGTCAGGCAGCGGCGGGCCATGCCAGCAGGCCGGCGCGCAGGCCATCGTGGATCTGCGTATCCAGAACCTGCAGAGCATCCGCACGCAGGGGCTGGATTTCAACACCAGCTACACCCGGGCGTGGGCGCCGGGCGTCCTGAAAGTCAGCCTGGACGGCACGTGGCTGCTGCGCTTCACTCAACAGGAGCAGCCGGGCGCGGTATTGCAGGAACTACTCAACACCCAGAACAATCCCATCAATCTGAAAATGCGCGGTATGACCTCATGGCAGCAGCGCCGCTGGGGCGCCACGCTCGGCGTCAACTTCCAGAATCACTATACGGATACCGCGAGCGAGCCGAACCGGCCCATCGGCTCGTACATCACCTTCGACAGCCAGGTGCGCTACGAGCTCGCGCCCTTCGGCGACGGCTATCTCGCCAACACGCGCCTCGAGCTGAATGCCATCAATGTCTTCAACAAGAGTCCGCCGTTCCTCAATAACTCGGTGGCCCATCTGGGCTACGACCAGGAGAATGCCGATCCGTTCGGCCGGCTGGTCAGCCTTCAGGTCCGCAAGACCTGGTGAGGCACCCCTGCCGGGTACGGCGGCGCCGCGGCAACCGGCTCGCGGCTGTCGAGCCAACGTGACAACCAAGCCTCCACACAGAGCTGCTCCTGGAGGATCTCGGAGTATTCAAAGTCGGCAGGCGAGCGCTCGCGGGTCAGATAGAGCTCGAGATTGCGGCGATTCAACAAACCTTCCTGCACGAGGCGGCCGTCCAGCAGCAGGTCGCGCACAAAATCCAGGTTTGCATCCAGTACATCGCGGATGTGACTGTCGATGCGGCCCTTGTTGTGCCGTTTGACGATCTCGACCGGCAGGTCCGGTGCAAACGCCCGCCGCGCCGTCGCCCGGTCCACGCCGTTGCGGATCAACACATAGGTTGGAATTCGCAGGCACAACTCCACGAGCGGCTGTGACAGCAACGGCATGGTGCGTTCGGGATACGGCCCGGCCTCGAATGAAGGATAGAACGCGGGTGCCGCACCCACGGTCATGGAATGCCACAACACGCCGGGCGGGACGCCCCGCGTCGAGCGGTTTGCAAACCACGGGTGCACCAACCTGGGGTTGCGCTTGCCGGCGTTGATGACATCCTGGCTCACTATGGTGCGATTCGGCTGTCCCGGCATCTTCAGCGGATGCGTCTGTGTCGGCCTCAGGCGGGCACGAACCGCATTGACGAGCAACGGCCAGATGGACTTGCGCGACACGCGAGCCGCATCGACCGCCACCCGCAACAGATCGCTTCCCAGCCCGTGGTCGAACAGATAGTCCGTAACGGCCAGCTCCGCGTGAGCCTGGAAAAAAACGCCATCCCCGCCCGAGCCGGAGAACATCCCGGTGACATGGCGCTCGGCCGCGAGTTGGCCTTCAAAGCGGCTGTGCTCCAATTCATACATGTAGAACCAGGGCCGGGGCGAGCGGCGCAGATTCAGGATCTGATCGAGCTTGGCCTCCGCCACCGTGAGCGGATGCTCAATCAACTCGGCACCGACACGACCCGCCGCCAACCGCGCGTACTTGCGCTCATCCTCATCGGGGCCGGTGCCGAAGTAATGCAGGCATGTCACATTGGGTTGCGAAGGTGCATTCGCCAGGCAGCTCAACACAATGGACGAATCCAACCCGCCGGAGAGGCTGTGGACAATATCCGGGTAGCAGGCCGCCCAGGCGTGGATGCACTCGCGAGTAACCCGGCGCAGCTCCGTAACGGCCACCTCGGGGTCCTGGATCGGATCCGTCTGCGCAATGAGAAGAGGATCCCATTCCAACGAGCGATGCAGCGTATTGCCACAGAATCGCAGCCGTTCGCCGAGCTGCACTTCGGAGACTTCGGCGAGCGCCGTCTGCCGGGCCTGGTAACCGGAGTAGGCAATGAAGGCGCGAATGAAATCCCAATTCACCGTGAACTGCAGCACTCCCAGGGCGACGCAATCCTCCAGGTCGGAGAACACGAGATTCACACCCTGATGCACCGCGATAAAACACGGCATGTGTCCGGACGGATCCCGCAACACCCAGCTCTCGCCGGTCGCCGCATCCTGCACGACGGCGACATAACGGCCCCAATAGCGTTCAAAGAGACGGCGGCCGCCGGTGTGAATGATTTCCAGAGTCTCGTTCGCACCGAACTCGACCCGCAGCGCGGCCCCGCAATCCGCCGGATTGCGATTGAAAATCCGTCCGAACACCGCGCCGGCGCCCTGATCGAGGACGCGAGTCTCACTGGCGCCCAACCCCAGACCGGCGTGAAATCCAGCCAGGCCGACCGCCTCGAACGCCCGAAGCCACCCGGCTTGGCGAGCGAGCAGGCGCTCCGACAACGAGCGCGCGGCCGCCGCCGCTCGCGGATCCGTTGGGTTCCAGTTCAGTACAAAATACCGGTACATGGGCTCTTCCTTGAGTCAGACCACCATGATGGGTGTATAGCCGCTCACGTGCTCGACGGTGTCATTGAATACGATGTCGCCAAGCTGGACCCAGCAATGTGCCGCAAAGGGTCGCGTTTGAACGCCGAATACCCAGTCGGCATGGAGCCCGAAGCGCGCTAGATATTCCAGGAGTGCCAATGAATCGTACAGGCACTCGTTCTTGGATGAAAACAGGAATATCCGACGATGCATGAAGGCGGCCACCAGCTCGCGGGCCCGCTCGATGTCGAGTGGCGGTGACTTCGGCCCGTGGGTGGCCTTGCGCTCTCTGACCCGCCGGATGACTCGCTCGAACGCTCTCGTGCGCAACGCAATCTTGGCCTGCGCGGAGGCAGCAACGAAGCCCCACCAGCTCCCCGCCCTGGCGCCCGCTGCCTGCTCCGAATCGTTGATCAGTTCCCGGGCCGGCGTGGTCGCAACAACCGGTGTTGCATCCTTGCCGGGCGGCACACTGTCTGTCAGCAGACCGCGCCCCCGCAGCACGTCAATGGCCGCCTGCGTTTCAGCGGTCGGTGCATCGGCGTTGGTTTCGTCCGCGCCTTTCACTGGCCAGCCGCGGACCAGAGCGCCAAGACCCGATGTCGCGGACGCTTCCAACGCCCAATAGCGGTCCTCTTTGACGTCCAGCAGCACCAGGTGTTCACCATTCACGCAAACGAAGACGTGATCAGCCAGCGCGTAACGCGCCATCGAACCCCTCCTCCCCATTACACCTGCTGCCCGCCCTGGTGAAGGGCCGGGCAGCCGGCTTTTTTCTTATCGAAGGCGCTTGTGCGCTTAGAAAACGAACAGTCTGTTGGTGGGCGGAGTGCCCACCTCAAACAACAGCAGGAGTGGAACGCCCTGGGTGCGCTCCGATGCGCGTCCGCAGTCGATTATCGCTAATCGCCCGAAGGCCGCTGCCTCCGGGGCAACTGCATCCGTGGCCCGCACTGTCTTCGTGATTTCCGTTTCAGCTTCCAGCGTGCTCATGAGTCCTCTCCAGTCGTGATGTCGAACCCGACGAAAGCATTCCGATCGCTCACACGTCGGTCCATCAACGCGATGCCCACTCCACGCTCCTTGTCAGGTTAGGTTCGACGATTGCCATTGATCGGTTGGCCCGGCAACGCTGCGCCTACGGCATTCGCCCGTCAAGTGCCCAACAAAAAATAGCGGCCCCCGGAACGCTGCCGCGAGCCGCAACCCTGGAGCTGCTCGAGTCGTCTATTGGACCAAGGGGCAATTGCATTGCTGCAGTGCTCGTGGGCGACCTCAATTGCAGTGTCCTCCAGCCGCGCCCGGGTGCGGCTGCCGCCGGGTTGCATTTCAACAACCAACACGGCGGTTTTCCAACAGAGCCGAGCCAACATCCGTAACGGAACGATGTTGAATTGCACAGCGGCGCCGGCGTGGTTTCCGCGGCTGCCGCAGCGCGATGCACGGCAGTACGAACGATCGACCGCCGTGTGGATCGTGCCCCTGCGGCACCTGCGCGGCATCTGTGGCGCGCGAACGACGCAGCTCGCGCGGCGAGGGATATTCAGTGCTCCTACGCATTGTACGGCTCGGGCAACCGGTGGATCAGCAACACAGTTATCGTCCGGGGTGGCCCCAAAGACCTCCACCGTGAGATGCTGTTCGTCAATAATGGAGATTCCTCGATTCCCCGATTGGCACAGACCCAGGTTGTGGGGAATAATCCACAATGTCACCTCATCTCAGGCCCGAAGACTTTTATAATCAATGCGATAGCGGAATTTGGTCCGCCAGCCGTCATCTATCTTGACCCCCTCAAACCGGAATTTGGCTGATTGAGTTATGCCAGCGTCGGATACAGAAGCCGAGGCCTCTGAGTGGCTGATCCGTCTGGAGACTGATCCGTCGCCCGCGCTGCAGGCTGCATTTGAGGAATGGCTGGCCGCGGACCCCCGGAACCGCGCCGTCTACGTGAGGTTGGAGAAGACCTGGCGCCACGCTGACGTATTGCGCAGGCTGCGTCCCCTCGATGGCGAGGTCGATGAGAACATCATCGACAAATTTGCCAAGCCCGGTGCCATCGTCGCCATCCCCCGCCGCGCACCCTGGCGCCGGTATCTGGCCATTGCCGCGTCTTTGCTGCTGGTGGTCCTCGGCGGCCTCGGCTGGATGGCGTGGTCCCGCTCCGGGTGGCAGGCGTACCGGACCGAGCAGGGCGGCTTCCAGCGCATCTCCCTGCAGGACGGCAGCACCGCGCTTCTCAATACCAACAGCGAAATTCGCGTAAAGCTGACGTCGGCTCGCCGTGAAATCGTTCTCGTGCATGGTGAGGCGTTGTTCACCGTTGCCCATGACACCTACCGCCCGTTCGATGTCACCGCGGCTGACACCGTCGTGCGCGCCGTGGGGACCGAGTTTTCAGTGCGGCTGAGAGACCAGCAGCAAGTCGATGTCATTGTGAAGGAAGGCCGTGTGGCCATCGATCCCCCGGATGAGTCGCCGAACACCAAGGCGGCCCAGCAGCAGCCGGTCGCCTCGACCCGCCTGTCCACACTCGCCGCCGGCGAGGCGGTCAGTGTCAGGTCCAGGAAGCTGACGGTGCGGAAAATTGCCGATGAGGACATGACCCGCAAGCTTGCCTGGACCCAGGGGCGGTTGTGGTTCGATCGCGTAACCCTCGCCGAGGCGGTCACGGAGTTCAATCGCTACAACCGGCGGCAGTTGGTGATTGATGATCCGGCCATCGAAAATCTCCACATCGGCGGCGCGTTCGAGGCTACGGATCTCGACAGCTTCGTGGCGGCGCTGCAGTCGTTTGGCATTCGCGCTGTCAACCAGGAGACCGGCGCCAACGATGTCAATGGCGGGACCGTTCACCTGCTCGGCGCCGACTCCAGCCAGCCGCCCTGAGCCCGCGCCAAGTACCCTGAACCCGCAGGACACGCCCCCCGTTTCTCCATGCTCAGTGTTTGATTACGCCCGCCGCGTGCGCGCCGTCATTGACACTTCCCATCTCGGTGTTGCAGGTTATGTCGCCGTCGCAGACGGCCCAGCCCTTCAAAGTCCAACACTCAGCCAAGGAATGAGCATGAAAATGACACTTACGGATCTTGGACTCGCCACTCGCGTCACCCAGCGGAACAACCCGCACAACGGCGCGGATTCGCTCGGCGGATTTCTGATCTGATCCGAACATCCGCGGCATGCAGCCCTAGCCGGCTGCATGCCTTGCCGCAGGGAGGCAGGCGTGTTGAATTTCCGATTGGCGCCCACGGCGTTTGTGCATTTCGCCGCCGATTCGGCGGTCCTGCTGGATACCAGGAGCAACCGCTACCATGGTTTGGAGGCGGACCAGGCAGCGGCGCTGCAAATCGCGTTGGGGGGGTCCGCCGCCACCCACTACCCGGTTGTCACTGAAGCCGATGTAGCAATGTTTGCCGCATGCCTCGAAGCTCGCGGAATTCTCACAACGAGCGCGCCAAGCATCGGTGACCGCGCAGGCCCGCCTGCCATCGCGCCTGCACACTCGCTGGCCGACGCACCTGCGAAAACAGCGGTCCCTGTGAATGCACGCTACGCGCTGCAGATTCTCCGGCTATTTCTGCGCAGCGCCTTCTGGTTGAAGCGCGGGCGGCTCGACACCGCCCTCGCGCATCTGCGCCAACTCCACTCGACATACACGCCGACACGCTCGCCGGACGAATCCATCGACCTGGTTCGCAGCTTCAACGCCATCAGGCCGTATATTTACAGCAGCAAAGACCAGTGCCTGCTCGACTCCCTGATACTGACTCAGTTTTTATTGAACCAGGGAGTGAGCGCCACCTTCTTCATCGGCGTACGGATCCTGCCCTTTGCGGCCCATAGCTGGGTGCAGCTCAGTGACTGCGTGTTGAACTGCTCCCTGTATTGCACCCAGCGCAGTCATGCCATCGTAGTCATTTAGATCGGCTACATGCTGCGATTTGCCGCTTTCGAATGGACCCCGGGCAACCACGGTCTAGCCGCGCAGGCGGCCGGGTTTGAACGCCGCCTGTTGGAATCAAAACTGCCCTGGACAGTCGCCCTGGATGTCACGGGACTGAAGGTGATGTACGCGCGCTCCCCGAAGTCGGCGTCGCGTGCGCGGGTCCTGTCGAATGGAGCGGGTGTCATACTCGGAGTTGTATTCGAGCGTAACGGCTCAGATCGAGCGCTACGTCAGACTACGCGCCTCGACACGGATGAGGACGAAGCCGCCGCGATCGTCGCCACGCAAGGACGTCATCTCATTGATCGCTATTGGGGCCGCTATTTAGCGTTCGTGTTGAAACGCGACACCAGCACGCACTGGGTGTTGAATGGCCCGGCCAGTGACCTGCCCTGCTTTTATGGCGTGCGCGCCGGACTTCGTGTGTATTGCTCCGATATAGCGGACTTCATTCACCTCGATCACACGCCGCTCGGGATCAACTGGCAGTACATTGCCATGCACCTCGTCATTCCACGGCATACGGCCTACACGGCCCTGCACGGTGTGGTCGAGTTGAAGCCGGGAATGTGCCTGCGCGTATCTGGGGATTCCGACCGGCTGTCGTGCTACTGGCATGCCGCGAGCTACACGCCGCAGACCCGTATTCACAACGCCGACTTTGCGGCCGACGAGCTTCGACACACATGCGAAGCAACTCTGCACGCCTGGGCCTCCTGTTACGCCCGGATTTTCCTGAACCTGTCCGGCGGGCTCGATTCCTCCATTCTGGCCGCGTGTCTGCGCAGCGCGCCGAGTCACCCCGAAGTGACGGCACTCAACTACCACGCGCGCGGCGTCGAGGCTGACGAACGCAGCTTCGCGCGGCAAACCGCCGACCGGTTCGGCTTCCGACTCGTTGAAATTGAGCGTGTGGACGGCACTTCCTTGCGCAGTCTGTTCTCTCTGCCGGCCACTCCCAGGCCGGGTTCCTACGTCATGACAGTCGACCACGTGGATTCTGAACGGGAGCTCGCCGCGGAGCTCGGTGTATCGGCCATTTTTTCGGGCCACGGCGGTGATGAAATATTCTTCGCCGGCGCCTGCGACCATGCACCGGCGGATTTTGTGTACGAGAACGGCTTGCGCCCCGGCCTTCTGCGGATCATTGTCGCAGCGGCGCGTGCCCGTAATCTCAGCGCCTGGCAGGTGCTGCGCTCGGCTCTGTCACGAGGACTGTTCGCCCGGCCGTGGTCGCCAACATCGCACGCGCTGCTCAGCCGCTATCGCCAGTTGTTGAATCCTGACCTGATTGCCGATTTCCACCGCAGTCAATGGGAATTCTATAGCTGGCCACGGACCACCCATGATGCGCCGCCTGGGGTCCTGCAGCAGCGTTTCTGGTTGGAGGAACCCATTGACTTCCATGGACCTCTGACCCGATTCGATTCACCTGAGCAGGTTTCGCCGCTCATGTCGCAACCGCTGCTCGAGCTCGTTGGACGAATTCCCAGTTATACCTTCAGCCGTGGAGGCACAGATCGTGAGTTGGCACGAACTGCCTTTGCGGCGCAGCTCCCACCGGCCATCGTGCGACGGTCGGTCAAAGGCTACGCGGAAGACTGGCTGGAATCGCTGTTTCGCGCCGATAGGGCTCATTTCCGCGAGCGCATCCTGGACGGCCATCTGCTACGCCGCGGACTGCTGAATCGGCGCAAGGTCGAGGATGTGCTCAACGGCAGTTTCGCCACCGCGATTGCCTCCTTTGCGGAATTCTTCCACATTGTTGAGGTGGAAGCGTGGCTGCAGAACAATTACCACCTGCCTCCCAATCGCATGTAAAACACCCGCCCGCGCAGGTCGTTCTGAGTAGGATCGAAGCCCCAGAGTGCCGAACCGTAGTTGGAGAACTGCAGTCCGCGGTTGAACAGATTGGAGGCACCGGCCTCCACAAACACGCCGCGAACCACCTCGGTCGATACTTCGCTGGCGGCGCCCAAATTGAAGCGCGCGTTCAGGTCCGTTACCCAGAAATTGCCAAGAGTGCGCGGGGAGTCGTAGTCCCTGTAGGTGCCAACATAGCGGCCCATGAGAGACAGACTGACGAGAGGTGAGCTCCAGACGGCCGACAGCGTTCCCTTCCAGCGCGGCGCCCAGTTGCCATCGTCGGATGCCACACTGAGCCGCTGAGTCGCGGCAGCCCCGGGTGTCAGATTGGCCAGGTAGCGCACCGTGTCGACTGCCTGTGCACCCAGGGACAGATCGCCGGGGCCCCACTCGAATCGGTACGCGACTTCGTAATCGAGCCCGGCGACTGAAATGCGCCCGAAGTTGAAATAGCCGGACTGTACCGCCGTCAGCACACCCGGTTGACCATTCAGACCGGGGGCGCGCGTCACGCCACCGGGGAACAGGCCGGCATAGTCGAGCACCTGTTGCACAGTGAAGTCTTGCACGCTGTTGGTCAGATCCACCTTCCACAGATTGGCGCTCAGAGTCAGCGCACGCGGCTGATCCCCGGAGTAGGCGATGCCAAGGGAGCGAGCTGAGCCGGTCATTGGTTGTAGCTGCGCATTGCCACCGATGGTCGTGGCCACCGCAACACTCTCGCCTGTCAGCGGATCCACCACAACGTTGGCTCCGGTCGAAATTCTCGGCAAATGCAGGAAGGCGAGACCTGCCGCCTTGAACGCCTCAGCGTAGCCGGCGTGCAGCGCGATGGCGCGCAAGGGGTGTATTTGCACGCCGAATTGGGAGGTTACTTTATTGCCGAAATCGCTATAGTGATCCCGGCGCGCTGCTGCATCGATGGAGATCACTTCATACTGCCCCGGACCGGCGCTCGTGCTCCATAATGGAATGTGGGTCTCGGCATAGACCGCCGCGGCAGCGCGACTGGCGTCGAACGTGGCGAAACCCGGCGCATCATACGAGAAGCGCGTATGGTCATACTCCCCTCCCGCTATGAACGAAACCGGGCCCGGCGGCAGGTTGAACGGGCTGCCGCGCACCAACCCTTCAATGGTTTCCGTATGACTGGCGTAGCTGTTGTATAGATTCGAGAAGAACTGCGCGGGATTCGCCCCGGTGCCGACCGCGAACGGATCGAGCGCCCCCGCCGGGTGCGGGTCGTTCAGTGCGGCTTGCAGACCAGCGGCAGCAGCCGCGTCGTTGAAGTATGACCTGCCGTTGAGATAGGTCTCGTGCGTCAGCTCGCGCGTATCACGCACCGAGACTTCATAGCTCCATTGCGAACCGAGCTTGCCGCGCACGCCGAGCAGCGGCCTGTAGAAGTTGGACCGGAGGTGATCCGCACTCGGAACGTTCGGCAACTCCAGAGCCAACCCCACATCGCTGCCAAAGGGATTAAACGGGTTTTGCGCACCCAGCGTGAAATACTGGAATCCCTGGATGCCGAACAGGTAATTGTTCAACTGCGCCTGGTCCTGCACGACATGCGTGTACATCAGTTCCGTAAAGAACTCGGCGCGGTCGGACAACCGGTAACTGCCCTGTGCGAGGAGACCGGCACGCCGGGTGGCCGGCAGGAAAGCGGTCTCGGCATTCCAACCGCACTCATTCAACACGCCGGCCGTCGCGGCGAAATCCGCAATCCGCGGCCTGGCGCCGACACCGCGTGGAATGCCGGCGTAGGCGGCCCCGAGTCCCGGCAGGTTGTTGCCGTCCAGCGAGAAGACATTCCCGGGATAACAATTCAGAGAGTTGTTGTCTTCTGCGCCGAAGGCGCGATAGTTACTCGTAGCCGTCCGGTCACGTCCCATCCCCAGCAGTGGGTCGCGGGATTGAAAGGTAGCCAGCAGGGAACCGGACCAGCCTGCCGCCGAACCGCCCAGGCTGAGGGTCGTATCGGTTTCATTGGGCCCGCGGGCCCAGACGTAGCGCGTGTCCGCCGCCAGCCCGGAGTAGTCGTTCTTCAAGATGATATTGACTACACCCGCAACCGCATCCGACCCATAGATGGCCGAGGAGCCTGTTGGCAAAACTTCTACGCGGTCGACGACGCCTAACGGAATGTTGTTCAGGTCGAAAAGGTCATAGAATCCTTGCGCGCCGGAGGTCTCCGTGCGGCGCCCATTGATCAACACCAGCGTCGTGCCATTAGGCAGTCCGTGCAAGCGAATGGTGGTAGAGCCACCGAAGCTCTGGCCGGCAGTCGCTTCAGTGGATGCCAGTGGCGTTTGTGGAATCGTGTTGAGGAAGCCTGCGAGCGTAGTAGCGCCGCTGCGTTCGATTCTCTCACGATTGTAGACATCCACCTCCTGTATGGCCTCGGATGAGCGCCGGAAACGCCTCGAGCCAGTGATGAGCACTTCATCGAGATCATTCCAATCAGGAGGTCCAAAATCGCCGCCGAAGGCCACCGCGCTCGCCGGCACCGGCGCCGATACCGGCGGGCGTGGCTCGGCCGCCTGCTTGGTGTTGGCGTGGGGCACATCCACAACGACCGTCTTGTTGTTGATGAATTTGAAAACCAGCCCGCTGCCGGCCAGCAGGGTCTCCAGGGCCGCGGCCGGCGCGAAATGTCCGTGCACCGCACGGGTCGCATGCGCCGCAACCACTTCCGATCGGAACAGGACCTGGAGCTGAGTTTGTTGACTGAATTGTTCCAATGCCCGGGGAGCCATGCCGGCCGCGATGCTCAGATCGACCTCGTCAGCCCACGCCGCCGCGCTGGAGATCAGCAACAGCAACAGCGCCACGTGGCGCCTGTAAGCGGACTCGGGTCGGCGGTCAGAAAAGCCGGGCATGCATGTCCTTATGGGATGGCTTCCAGTTGCACTTCCATTGTGGCCGACGTCCCCGCTCCCTACACGGCCAATTGTTGCGGCTTTTCCGTTGCTTACGATGCACTGCGGCACGCCGGCGGCGCCGGGAGATTGCTCATTGCAAAAGCTTGTTGTACGATCGTTCAATAGTCCGCTGCGCCCCGGAGCCGCTCCCATGCCTACGACACAGACCGACGAGGATGGCTTCAGCCTTCCCGCCTGGATTTATCGCGATCCAGAGTTCTTTGAGCTCGAGAAGCAGCTCATTTTTCGCCAGGCGTGGCAGCTCGTCTGCCACCAGAACGACGTGCCCAAACCAGGGGACTACCATTCGTTCGAATTCATGGGCGAATCCATCATCACCCTGCGAGGGGACGATGGGCAGATCCGCAGTTTCCATAACGCTTGCCGTCACCGCGCAGCACGTCTTCTGGATGGCTCGAAAGGCCAGTGCGGCCGCAGGATCACGTGTCCCTACCACGCTTGGACATACGGGTTGGATGGACGACTGGTTGCGATCCCGCAGAAGGAGGCATTCAAGGGGCTCGATTTCGGCCGCCATGGGCTCGTTGCCGTTGAGCAGGAAATCTATTTCGGCTTTGTGTTTATTCGGTTCGAACCCGGCCTGCCTTCGGTCAAGGAGATGGCGGGCCCCTACGCGCACGAGCTTGCAGCGTACAAGATGGAAGAGCTCGTTCCGAATGGGCGCGTAACGTTCCGCCCGCGAATGGTGAATTGGAAGAACGTCGCGGATAACTACAGCGACGGTTTGCATATCAACGTGGCGCATCCGGGCCTGACCCGTCTGTTCGGTCGCGGCTATGGCATTGAGGCAAAGCCCTGGATCGACAAGATGTGGGGAGCGCTCCGCGACATTCCATCCAGCAACTGGTCGGAACGTCTGTACCAGAAGTATTTGCCGAGAGTGGATTACTTGTCGGAGGACCGTCAGCGGCTCTGGACATACTTCAAGCTGTGGCCCAACGTCGCATTTGATATCTACCCTGACCAGATCGACTTCATGCAATTCCTGCCTGTGTCACCGACGGAGACATTGGTACGCGAGATCGCCTACGTTCATCCCGACAGCCGCCGGGAGATGAAGGCCAGCCGTTACCTCAACTGGCGAATCAATCGACGCGTGAGCCTCGAGGACAAGTCGCTGATTGAGCGCGTGCAGTCCGGAATGGGGACTAGTGGCTACACGGTCGGTCCGTTGAGTGACGGCGAAGTGTGTCTGCGGAGCTTCGGGCGGCGAATGCGCTCACTCATTCCAGAGACGAGCCTGCACCGAGCGCCTCCCAGGGGTTGGAGCCTGCGACGCGAACAAACACCAGCGGCTCCGGCTGCGCATCAGGAGAAACAGCATGCCGGCATCCACACAGTGTGATGCACTGATCATCGGCGGCGGCCACAACGGCCTCGTCTGCGCCGCCTACCTGGCGGCAGGCGGTCTGAAAGTGACCGTGCTCGAGCGCCGTGGCGTCGTCGGTGGCGCCGCGGTGACGGAAGAATTTCATCCCGGGTTCCGCAACTCGGTTGCCGCCTACACGGTATCGCTGCTCAACCCGAAAGTGATCCGCGACCTGGAGCTGGCGAAACACGGCCTGAAGGTCGTGGAACGCCTGGTGTCGAATTTTCTGCCGACCCAGGATGGCCGCTACCTGAAGACGGGCGCCAACCACACTCGGCCGGAAGTCGAGAAGTTCTCGAAACAGGACGCCGCCCGCCTCGACGCCTACGGTGAGAGGCTCGATCTGATTGCCGACCTGTTGCGCGATCTGGTGTTGCAAACGCCGCCCAATGTAGTCGAGGGCAACTGGCTGAGCGCCCTACCCGAGCTGCTGAGCGCCGCGCGCATGGGCGGCCGGCTGACGAAGCTCAACATGAGCATGCGCCGGGAGCTGTTGGCCCTGTTCTCCACGTCCGCCGGCGACTACCTGGACGGTTGGTTTGAAAGCGACCCCATCAAGGCGGTGTACGGGTTCGATGGCATCGTAGGCAACTACGCCAGCCCCTACACACCGGGCTCCGCTTACGTGCTGTTGCACCACGTGTTCGGTGAGGTCAACGGCAAGAAAGGCGCCTGGGGACACGCCATCGGCGGCATGGGCGCCATCACCCAGGCCATGGCCCGGTCAGCGGCCTCCCGCGGCGTCGACATTCGCGTGGGCAGCCCTGTAAAGGAAGTCATCGTCGAGGGCGGCCGGGCGGTCGGCGCCATCACGGAATCCGGTGAGACCTTCCGCGCCGGCGCGGTTATTTCGAACCTCAACCCGCGCCTGCTGTATCTCAACCTGATCGACCAGGAGGCATTGCCGGCTGAATTCCGCGAGCGCATGAGCCACTATCGCTGCGGCTCCGGCACGTTCCGCATGAACGTCGCGCTCTCCGAGCTGCCCGACTTCACCTGCCTGCCCGGCAAGAGCCGCGGCGAGCACCATACCGGCGGGATCATTCTCGCCCCGACGCTGCGCTACATGGAGCAGGCCTTTTTCGATGCGCGCAGCTTCGGCTGGTCGAAGCAGCCGATTGTGGAAATACTGATTCCATCGACACTGGATGACTCGCTGGCCCCTCCCGGCCAACACGTCGCGAGCCTTTTCTGTCAACATGTCGCGCCGAAGCTCCCCAACGGCGACTCCTGGGACCTGCATCGCGAGACCGTGGCCGACCTGATGATTGACACTGTCAACGAATATGCTCCGAACTTCAAAGCGTCCGTGCTCGGTCGCCAGATCAACAGCCCGTTGGACCTGGAGCGCACCTTCGGGCTGATAGGCGGCGACATCATGCACGGCACGCTGCAGCTCGATCAGATGTTCTCGGCACGGCCGACCCTGGGTCATGGCAATTACCGCGGCCCTCTGCCCGGGCTGTATATGTGCGGAGCCGGGACCCACCCGGGCGGCGGCGTGACCGGCGCCCCCGGCCACAATGCGGCGCGCGAAATCCTCATCGACTTCAAACGGGGGCGGCTCAATCGAGCGGCCTGATTGAAGCGCCCCAGGAAAAAATCCACGCAACCGCGCTTCGAGCGCAAGCTGCCGGATGAGCGGCGGCTGGCGCTGATTGAAGCGACCATTGAGTGCCTGAAGAAATTCGGTCACGACGGCCTGTCGATCCGGCGCATCAGCGCCCAGGCCCAAGTGTCGATCGGTTTGATCAATCATCACTTTCCGACCAAGGATGCGCTGGTCGCGGAAGCCTACCGGCACTTCAACAGCGAGCTGGTGGGCTACCTGGAGCGCGCGATTGCCGATAAACGCGGCTCGCCGCGCGAGCAGTTACGTGCGTTTTTCAATGCGTCGTTCTCGCCTCCGAACCTGGACAGTGACGTGCTTGCTGTCTGGGTGGTGTTCTGGGGACTCTATCGGCACTCAAAGGACATCCAGCGAGTGCAGAGCGAGACCTATCATGGCTACGTCGACCTGCTGCGCGGAATACTGGCCGACCTGGAGCAACAAAGTGGCAAGCTGCAGTTCAATCTGCGGCTCGCGGCCATTGGGCTCACCGCGTTGATTGACGGCCTGTGGCTCGAATGGTGCCTGGAACCTGACAACTTCGAACCGGCGCAAGCCGTGCAACTGTGCGAAGCCTGGGTGGATCGGTTGGAAGCCCGCTGATACCGCCGCCGGGAACCGCGCAAATTCTTACAATCCGCGCCGCTGTTGGCGCTTCGGCTACTCAGGCCGCTACCGTTCCCTGTTGCTGCGCTTCCCAAAGCGCAGCATAGCGCCCGTGCTGCCTGAGCAGGTTGGAGTGAGTGCCACGCTCCACTATGGTGCCGCCATCGAGCACTACAATTTCATCCGCGTGCACCACTGTGGAGAGCCGGTGGGCAATGACCACAGTGGTGCTGAAGCGCGAAATTTCGCGCAGGTTCTTCAAGATCTCCCGCTCGGTGTTGCTGTCCAGCGACGAGGTCGCCTCGTCAAACACGTAGATGCGCGGTCGCTTGATGGCGGCACGGGCGATCGAGACACGCTGCTTTTCGCCGCCTGACAACTTGACGCCGCGTTCCCCGACTCTGGTCTGATAGCCTTCCGGCAGACTCAGAATGAACTCGTGCAGGTGCGCGAGACGTGCGGCGTGTTCCACTTCGGCCTGTGAGCTGCCTTCCTTGCCGAACGCGATGTTGTAGGCGATGGTGTCATTGAACAAGACCGTGTCCTGGGGTACCACCGCAATCGCCTGCCGCAACCAGGCCAGCGGCAAATCCCCGATCGACACGCCATCCAACAGGATGCGGCCCGAATCCGGCTCGATCAGCCTCACCAGCAAACGCACCAGCGTGGACTTGCCCGAACCGCTGCCGCCTACGACACCCAGGGTCCTGCCGGCCGGCACGTTGAAGCTCACATCAGCCAACACCACGCGATCCGAGCGATAGGAGACGCCCGCGGCCTGGAACTCGAGCCGGCCGGCACCCGGTGGCGCGGAACCCGCCACGCCTGCCGCCGACTCGGGCCGCTCACGCAGGATATCGAACATCTTGCCCAGGAATGCCAGCCCCTGCGACAGCATCTGCACGGCATAGCCGAGTTGCTCCACAGGCCGCACGATTTGCAACATGTAGGTATTCACGAGCACGAACGTTCCCACTGTCATCCGACCGTCCTGAACTTCGTGCGCCGCGTAGTAGATGGTCACACCGAGAAATCCGGCGAAGATGCTCGCGATGAAAAGGCCGTTGTAGGCATAGCGGCGGAAAAACCCGACCCAGCCATCCTCCGTCTGAACCAAGGCGCGGCTGACACGATCCTGCACTACCGACTCGGCGGTGAAATATTTCACCGTTTCGTAGTTCAGAATGCTGTCCGTCATGACGGCTGTGGCATTGACCTGCGAATCCGATGCGGCATGCGCCGCTTTCATGATCGTGAGGGCGGAATACCAGAACACCACGGCGTAAGCGGCGATCGCAGCGGCAAACAACCCCAGAAACGCAGGCTGCTCCAGTCGGGACAACACCACAACAATCGTCCCGAGCTCGGTGGCGACCGGCACGACCGTAAACACCAGGGTATGCAGAACCATCTGGTAGCCGTTCAGCCCGTTGTCCAATGTCTGGCTGATCGCACCGGTTTGGCGCTCGAGATGAAACTTCAGTGGCAACCGCATGATATGAGCGAACAACCGCTCACTCAGCATGCGCGACATTCGCCGTTCCGCCCGTGCGTACACGAGCCCACGAACCTCGCCCACCGTGCGCGCGAGCCACTGCGACAGTACATACAAACCGATGAGGACCCCGACGGAGATCCCGATAACGCCCACGGCGCCAGGCGAATGCCCAGTAAACGCATCCACCACGAGCTTCAAGGCTACCGGTCCGAGCGCCGTCGTCGCTGATGCAACCATGATCAACAACAGTGCCATCACCAGCCGAAATCGGACGAATCCGGTGGCATCAGTCCAGATCAGCGCAATGACTTCCCGCAAGTGGGCCGAGCCCTTGCGGACGCTTTGGAACATGGCCGCGCTCCCTCCCTTCGGCCGCGAGTGCCGACCCGGAGGGACTCTATACCAAAAGCGTCAGCGCCCCCGCGCGCCTCTTTGGGGATGGCCGATCCGGGCGCGCCGGGGTGAGATATTGAGCTGCGTCGCGACAGTATTTGTTTCTTACAGGGGGTTGCCGCCAGGCCTGACCCGGCCCGCGCGCCGCCTGCAATGCCTGTGGGCTGGTTTGCGAATACATGCCTGGCCGACTATAGTGCGCTGCAACAAAACATCCGGTGAAGCACCCCGTGCCGTAAACACGCTGTTTTTCAGCGTTGCAGTAGCGGAGGTCGCAGAGCCGTCCGTCTTACAGCTTGGAGTGGAACGCAAAAGGAGATTGCCGACCGGCGCTACCTATTCGGCTCCCTTCCTGCCGGGGAGCGGTTTGAACTCAGGGACGTTCGCACGGACGACCCGACATTGGTCGAGCTCGACAGCGCTGGCGCAAGAAGCACCATGACGAGAGCAACTGACATCGAGCAGCAGGCCTCGGAGTGGATAATCCGCAGCGAAGGCGGAGATTTCACGGAAATTCAGCGGGCCGAAATGCAGCGTTGGCTCAAAGAGCCGCGCAATCGGACTACCTTCCTGCGCCTCAACGAAGCGTGGCGGCGCGCGAGCCGCATGCGCGACGCGCGTCCTCTCGAGGGGAACGTGGATCCGGACCTGCTGAAGAACACAGACCTGAGCTGGCGCCTGCCGAATGACACCAACAAATCAGGTTGGCCGCTGCGCGTGGCGGCCGCGGCGGCCTTGTGTTTGATCATTTATCTGGCGGGACTGACGGCCTGGCTCGCCTCCAGCCCGCCCGACTGGATAAAATATGCGACCAGCATTGGCGGCTTCGCGAACATCGCTCTCGCCGACGGCAGCGCTATCCAACTCAACACCGACAGCGAGCTCAGGGCCCGGCTGACGGCGCACAGCCGCGAAATTCAACTGGTGCGCGGCGAAGCTCTGTTCAAGGTCGCCGGCGACCGGCACCGCCCCTTCACCATCGAGGCAGCCAACGTTGCGGTACGCGTCAAGCAGCCGGGTGAAACAACAGCCGCGCTGGTGGTGCGGGTGCGCGCCCCGAGCGCCATCGATGTGTCCGTTACCCGCGGCAGCGTCGTCCTCGAACCCGTGGAGCGTTTGTTTGACATTGCCTTTCGGCGTTCGGCTGTCGAGACCTCGACTATAGTCGAGGGCGACCTGGCCACCGTCCGGCCCGAGGGCGTGCACCTGATGCGGGTCGGCCTGGAAGAGCTCAACAGGAAGCTGAGCTGGACCGCGGGCCTGCTGTCTTTCCAGGGCGAGACCCTTGCCGAAGTGACCGATGAATTCAACCGCTACAACCGCAAACACCTGATTGTCACCGATCCCGCCATTGCCGGCCGCCGCATCGGCGGCGCGTTCCAGGCAACGGATCCGGACAGTTTCGTGTCAGCTTTGCGCAAGGGATTCGGTGTGCGTGCGTATGAGCAACCGCTGGAGAATTCAGGCGTGGGCGTGATCAGGCTGACCTCGGCGCGATGAGCCACGGCCATTCGCTCGAGGCTGCCGCGGGCTGCTTGACCCAAATCGCTGGAACCGCTAAAAAATGGGCTCCGTGCCCCAGCAGCCCTTCAAAAAAGTCGAAAAGCGCCTGGCAGGCAAAGCAGCGCTGCGGACGGACGCGGCAACTTCCGCTCGCATGGGACGCATCCGGCAATCGGGTACCGCCCCGGAACTGACGGTGCGGCGCGCCGTCTCAACACTGGGCCTGCGTTACACTGTCAGGAACGAAGACCTGCCTGGATCTCCGGATCTGGCCAATCGCTCGCGCCGCTGGGCCATCTTCGTGCACGGCTGTTACTGGCATCGACACGAAGGTTGCCACAAGGCCACCACGCCGCGCACCAACACCGATTTCTGGCTCAACAAGTTTTCACGCAACGTGGCGCGCGATGCGGCAGCCCGCGTCAGCTTGAAGCGGCGCGGCTACCAGGTGTTGACCGTCTGGCAGTGTGAGTGTGAGTCAGGCACCCGGCTGACGGCCAGGCTCGCGCGTCTGCCACAGTCCTGAGTTGCGGGCAAGGCTCGCAGCCCCCACGCGCGCCGACCGCCCGCGTCTAGGCTTCCCGCCCCCACTCGCGAATTCGAAACAACGCGTGCACTTCCTCGCGCGCCGCGCGGAAGTTGTTGGCCCATTCCACGCCCATGTTTCGTAGCATGTACGCCGTTTGACAATCGCGACTGTATTCCGGCCGGCTCTGCCGGTGGCCACGCCAGACAAAATCCGCCGAGCAACCCACGGCTATGCCGGCCAACATCAAGGTGCGCCGCGCATGCTCCTCATCAACTCCGTAGATCGCATGCACCGCCTCGAGATGCAAAGCGCAGGAGAACCAGACGAAATCGCTTTCCATTGCATAGCGCGCCGCCGCCTGCCGGCGCGGATCGCTGCTGGAGAACTGCTCCGCGCGCTCACTCGCCGGCGGCAGCGTGTCGCACCCAAAGCACAACATTGCATTGATGTAGTCCGCCTGCACGCCCGGATCGGACGCATCGCCGAAATGCTGTTTGAACAGGCGCGATACCAGCCGATCCACTTCCAACACCGCGGCCGCGACTTCCGGCACCCGCGCCTCTTCAACAAACTTCGCATGGCCATCCAGCGCCAGAGCCATGCGCACCCACGCATTGAACGCAGCAGGCCGCTGCTCGCGCCGCAGGAACTTGCGCAGTAGTCCCTGCTCCGTCGTGCCATTTCCGAAGTGATAGCGTCCGTTTGTTTCGGGGTGGTAGATGTCCCAGTATTGCGTCCACGCATCGAGCTCGTGAAACCAGGCCGCGTACCGGTTCGAGGCCTCGACCAGTCCCCCCATAGCGGGATGCATCCCCGCTTCCCTCTTGACCATCGCCACCCCAGACGCCAACGACAGCATTCGTAAAATCCTCCGCGTACAGGAGAGGCCTGTAATCAGTCTGGGATTTATCGCACCCCGCCGGCCGCCAGCAGGCGTCTCACGGGCTCGCCAATCAACTCATAAACGGCCGCGTACGAGCGCTGCAGTGCCCCGGCGCTGGGCACGAAGGAGAAAATCCCGAGCTCATGAGCGGATGACACACCGGCGGGTGCAGGCAGCACCTCGAATCCGGCTGCCTCGAATTCCTTGACGGCACGCCATTCATGCGGGCTGCTCGTTACCAGGATGATGCGTTTGACATTGGCCGGGAACAGCATTTTCGCGGACAGCCGTGCATTCTCAAAGGTGTCGCGCGAATCGGCCTCGATCCACCGGGGCGTCACTTCGAAGTTGCGTGTGAGCGTTGCCGCCATTGCGACGCTTTCGCGTGGCGCGCCACTGACTGCCACCGGCAACGAATAGTGCCGCGCGAGGTAGGCCGCCAGCGTGAGGCGCTCGAGCAACACGGGCTCCGCCATGGGTCCGCCGTATTCCGGCGCGTAGTTACGTTCACCGCCGCCGCCCAGCACCACAACCGCCTGTGCGTTGACAGACTCATTCGGATTCAGAGCCGGGCACCGTTCCGCGAGCGCGGCCACGCGCTCCGACACGAACGGGGTGCACAGCAGCCAGAGAGCAGCGAATCCGGCGATGAGTACCGCCCATCCGAGGCGGCGCCGTCGCCAAACCAACAGCGCACCGATGAGTATCAGCAGCAAAAGGAAACTGGGCGGAAGAATGAGCTCACGAGCCAACGTCTTCAGAATGAACACGGCAATCCCACCAACCTCTCGCTGACCGTCCACAACCGCTCGCTCACTGTCTCCGCTACGGCCTCGGATCGCGTCTGCAGCTCGGCGAGCCGGCATTTCACGTAGTAGCCGCTCGACAACCCTGCAACTTCAGGCGAGGTTGCGAGATACACGCTGGTCTTCGCCCCGTTCACGACCGAGATTCCCCCGCGCAAATACACGAGAAGCTTCCATCCGAGCCGCGCCAACGCGTTGGTTTGCCCAATGCCGGTCGCTATGAGCCCCGGGTGCAGCGAATTCGCGGTCACCTGCGATCCCTTCAGGCGCCTCGCCAGCGCCCGGGTGAATAGAATATTTGCCAGCTTCGAGCGGCCGTACGTCCGCATCACCCGATACTCGCGCTCGCTCATCAGGTCGTCGAAGTCCAGCTCCTGATTGCGATGGGCACGCGAGGCCACGTTGACTATCCGTGCCGGACCCGATTTGTGCAGCTTGTCGAGCAGCAAGTGGGTCAGGAGAAAGGGCGCCAGGTGATTGACCGCGAATGTGTTCTCGTAGCCGTCGGTAGTGACCTTGCGCCGGAGGTTTGCGCAACCGGCGTTGTTGATCAACACATCCAGGCGCGGCACCGTCGCATTCACTTCCGCGGCCAGGCGCTCCACCTGGCGAAGCGAGGCAAAGTCCGCGTGCACAAAGCGGACCAGCGCGCCCGCGCTTCCGTCAGCCCCGGCGCCATTCGCGCCGGCGGTCACAGCGCCCGCAGCGGCGGCAGCCCTCACGGCGGCCACAGCCGCGGCACCCTTACGCGGGTCCCGTCCATGAATGAGTACAGAATGCCCCATTCCAGCGAGCACTTTCGCCGTCTGAAGGCCAATCCCACCGGTGGCCCCCGTCACCAACACCGTGAGCATCAGTCCCTCAGGCGTGCGCGCAACCGGGCGATTTCCAGCTCATTCAGCCCGATCCTCTCCAGGTATGCGCGGATCCCACCTTCACGCCGCAGATAGGCGAGCATGTTGTGAACACCTTCCTCCGGACAGCGCACGTTCTCGAGCACGTCCTGCGGATCCACGTCCTTGTAGCGAACCAGGTACGCGTTGCCCAACATCTGGCTGCTTTCGGCGTAATCGGCTGCGATCGCTTCAGGCTTGACGTCCGCGAGAGCCAACATCAGCGCCGCAATGAGACCGGTCCGGTCCTTGCCGGCCACACAATGAAACAACAAGGGGCCGGCGGAGGCGGCCGCCATCACCTTCAACACATCGCGCACGTGAGGCCGCACCTGCTCGAGCACCCGGCACTTCCAATGCTCCTTCTCGCAACCTTGGGCGAGCTCCCGCCACTGCGCCGGCGTGCTCGCCAGCAGCGACGAATGAACATAACGGATCTGCGGCGCGTGCGCGCCGAGGGGACTGGGGTTCAGCACAATCTCTTCAGCCCAACGCAAATCAACCACGGTCTCGACACCGTAGTCCCGCAAAGCCTGCATCCCGGCCGCGGTGAGTTGAGCCAGGTCATCGGATCTCAACAGGGAGCGCCAACGGGTCTGGGCACCGTCCACAGTTGGATAGCCGCCCAGGTCGCGGGCATTCAGCAACGCGGGAAAGGGCAGCAGTCGTTCTGAGTTGTGCATCACGGGGTGGGTATTTATGCTGTGGGACGATACTAGAGCGGCAGCTAGCCGCCGGCAGAACCATAAAAGGGAGTGTTCATGGGGTTTTCCAGCCACGCCGCACGGCCGCGCCGGTCCGCGCTGGCCACATTGTGGGCAGTTATTCTCGTTCCAGCAATCCTCGGGCTGCCGGCGCCCGCGAACGCAGCCCCGCTGGAAACCTACGGCCGGCTGCCCAGTCTCGAGGACATGGCGCTGTCACCCAGCGGCAAGCGAATCGCTTTCGTCCGCACCGATGGCAATCTTCGCCGGGTCGCCATCGCCGACCTGCCGAACACGCTGCTGCAGCGAGTGAACTTTGGCGAAGTCAAGCTCCGTCACCTGGCCTGGGCCGACGACGACCATCTGATGATCACGACCTCCTCCACCGGCATGCCCTGGGGCCTGATTGGCAAGGACATTGAGTGGTCGCAGCTTTCCGTCTGGGAAGTCAGCACCAGGAAGCTGCACACCTACCCGGATCGGGACTTGAAGGACGTTGACACCATCAACGCCATCGTGGCCCGCCCGATGGTCCGGCACATTGGCAACGACACAGTGATTTTCCTCACCGGCCTCTACGTGAAGGAATCAACCAAGCTGGCATTGATCAAGGTCAACCTGACAACTCATCTGCAGAGCGTCGTTCGCCTGGGAAGCGATGCCACCCGCGGCTGGCTGGTGGATGAAGCGGGCGAGGTCGTTGCCGAAGAAAACTACTACGAGCACAACCAGAAATGGCAGATGAAACTGCGCCACAACGGCAACTGGTTCGAGGCCGAATCGCAGCGCACTGCCATCGATATTCCCGACATGGTCGGCTTCGGTCCCAACGGCGACACGGTGTTGGTATCGACCCTGGAGAAAGGCGAGTCGGTGTGGGAGCTGCTGTCGCTGCGGGATGGCAAGCTCGGCCCGCCCCTCGAGGGCGGCGACGATCTCAACAACGCGTTGGAAGACCCCATCACCCACCGCATGATCGGCGGCGAGGCAATCGACGATCAGCGCAAGTATGTGTTCTTCAACCCCGACCTGAAGAGTCGCTGGCAGTCAGTGCGGGACGCTTACGAGGGCGAACGGCTGAAGTTGATTTCAACCTCCGCCGACATGATGCAGTTTCTCATCCTCGTGGATGGCAGCGGCGGCTATCGTTATGAGCTGATCAACATGAACACAGCCCGCGCGATGCCCATTGGCGCTGTCTATGACGGCCTGAAGGAGACCCTGCCGACCACGCGCATCACCTACGAAGCGGCTGACGGGCTGAAAATTCCTGCGTACCTGACACTGCCCGCGGGCAAGCCAGCTACCAAGCTGCCATTGATCGTTTTTCCGCACGGCGGACCTGCGGCGCACGATACCGCTGAATTTGACTGGTGGACCCAGGCGATGGCCGCGCAAGGATACGCCGTCCTGCGCCCAAACTATCGCGGCTCTACCACGACTCAATCATTCATCAATGCCGGCTATGGGCAATGGGGCCGGAAGATGCAGACCGACTTGTCGGACGGCGTCCGCTACCTGGCGAAACAAGGGACAATCGATCCTGCACGCGTGTGCATCGTGGGCGCGAGTTACGGAGGTTATGCAGCGCTCGCGGGCGTCACCCTGGACCCCGGAGTGTATCGCTGCGCGGTGTCGATCGCCGGAGTCTCCGATCTCAAACGCATGCTCGTGTGGGAAAGACAGCGGGAGGGCTGGGGCGATCACATCGCCACCCGCTACTGGAATCGCTACATGGGAATAAAGGGGCCGGACGATCCGGTGTTGGATGAGATTTCGCCCATCAAGCACATAGACCGCGTCACCGTTCCCGTGCTGCTGATTCACGGCAAGGACGATACCGTTGTTGCCTATGAGCAGAGCGAATTCATGTTGAAAGCGCTGCAGAAGGCCAACAAGCCGGTGGAGTTGGTTACTTTGAAGAAAGAGGACCACTGGCTGTCGCGGAGCGAAACCCGGCTGCTCATGCTGCAAAGCTCAGTGGCGTTTCTGAAGGCCAACAACCCACCTGACTGAGCCCGCTCAACGCCGCCACCGCCCGCGGTCCGCCCCGCCGCCCGCGGTCCGCCCCGCGGCCCGTCACCCGCAGGCCGCGCCGACAACCTGCGGCCCTCACCCGCCCGCCCCGCGGCCCCGTCCGCCGTCCATCACCCGCCCACGGCTTACTCCACCGCGAACAAATCCTCCCCACCCGCCACAGCCCACTCGGCCATCAAAAAAGCAGCGGCATTCCACGACTGCCCAGGCATCCCCCGCGGCGCGAGCGTCCTGCCGTGCAGCCACTCGGTAAACGCCCAGCTACCCACTTCGCACGCCCGCGCCATCCCTTCCAACGCCTGTTGGGCCTGCCGTGAGCGACCCGCCGCGGCCAGCGCTGCAACCCAGAAGCCGCCCACCATCGGCCAGATGCCTCCATTATGGTATTGCCACACCTGGTTTTGCCGATGGCGTGCCATGTACGGCCGCCACAGCGAGCTCTTGTGTCGAATCGGATGGGTCACGGCGCGAACTGGGTAAGGGTCTCCCACCTGTGCACGGATCAACGCATCCAACGTGCGGCGGGTTGCCCGCTCGTCGGCGAGCCCCATCAGTACAGCCAACACATTACCAAACACATCGCCCTCGTCACCCCAGAAGGAGAAATTGACGAAGCTCAAATACAAATCCCGGTCGCGCCCCTTTTTCAACACATACTCATTGAGCAAGCGGGCGCGCCGATACTGCGCCAGGCCGGCCGAGAAAGGATGGAACAGACCGTTGAAGTTCTCGCGGGTCGCCGCGGCATGGGGGACCGCAAACAGGCGCTTCACCAGATACCACAATGCGTTGGTATAGAGCACAAACCCCGAACGCGGCATGATGTCGGCCCAGTCGCTCGCCTCGTTCTGTTGCAACAGGTAGAAGCGCTGATGCTCCTGTGCCAACAACCATTGCAACGCCAGCCGGACTTCGCGTGCATAGCGCCGCAGCAATCCCCGGGGCTGCCGGCGCCGGTCGAGTCGCGGCTGGCCGCGCCGATCAAGAACCGCGAGTGCGATCAACCACCACAGGGTCGAATCGATACAGCCGAGATACCAGAAGTCCGGCTCGCGCCGTTGCAGGTCCACAAACTTGGGCATCTGGCCGTTGGGCGCCTGGTGCTCGGCCAGGGTGTGCAGTCCGGTGACCGCCTCCCGCTCCAACAGTTTGTCACCCGAGACAGCCATGCCAAGGGCGCACACCGCCGCATCGCGCCCAAAGATTGCCGTGTAACCCCGCTTCTCAGCGCGCTCCCCCGGCGTCGCCGCCAGAATGCCCCCGCCGGTCAGATTCCGCTTCAGCAGCTCGATGGAGCGCTCATGGCAGGTATACAGCAGCGACTTTGTGTCCCAATGATCGTCCAGGCGTTTCTTCATGCGTCAGGCGTCTCTTCACCCATGCCGTTGCTGGCATGATAGTGGCTATGGACATTGCCCACCTGATCCAGTCTGCCCTTGCACCGGTATTCCTCTTGTCTGGCGTCGGTGTAACCCTGGGCGTCATGACCAGTCGACTGGCACGTGCGGTTGACCGCGCAAGGCACCTGGAAGAACTGCTCGCCCGTCATCCGGCCGATACACGTCAAATTCATGAAGATCTGCAGGTACTGGGTCGAAGGACGCGGTACATCCATGCTGCGATCACAATGTGCGGGTGCTCAGCGGTATTGATCGCGTTGGTAGTGATTACGCTGTTTGCCAATGCATTCTTCGGCTCAGGTTTCGCTGGGACGATTGCGTTGCTGTTTGTGGGCGCAATGATCTTCATTACGGGGGCTTACATTGCCTTTCTCGTCGAGGTGCGCCTGGCAACGCGAAGCCTGCGCATTGGGCCCATAAAGTGAAATTGCCCAGATTGGGCAGTTTTGTGCCCTTCACGTCTTCTGCAGAGGGCATACCCTGTTTTCATGCGACGCCAAGCAACCCGAACGTGGATCGGCACCGACGCCCAAGTTGTGCGACACGTCCGTGTTTGCGGCGACGGACATCTCGCAACCGCAACACGTATTGAGCTGGACAGACAGGGAATCCACCGCAAAACCGACGACCTCCTGCCCTCGCTACGGCCCGCGTTGGTGATTGCATGTGCGGATAGCGAAGCCGACCAGTCGTTCGCCGAAGCTGCGCAGCAAGCCATCGCTGACGGTTCACCTTTGCTGCTCTGTTGTCTCGTGGGCCGTGTCGTCCGACTCGGTCCGTTGATTGATCCATGTTCATGTTTCACCGGCCCCTCTCATCCGCCCCCTGACGCGGCGAAGCAGCCGGCGGAGCTGCCCCACGGCTGCGCCGAAGCCGACCATCCACCTCTGAATCTATATGCCCGGCTGGGCGCCCTGCTGATCAGCGCCCAAGCCTTGAATTTCCTCTTGGGCGCCCGACATCAGTGCGTTCTGGATCGCGTGGTGGAGCTAAACCCCTGGTCAATGGAATCAAAGGGTTACAGAGTGCTTGCTAGCTGAGATCTTTGCCCGGCAATAGCCGGAGGGATCTGGTACCCTGCGCGTCCTTTTTTGCGTATGCGCCTCCAGGGCTTGCCGCATGCGCCGGTGCTGTAGCTGTCAGCGACCGTACACATGCCCGAAATAAGCTTGCTTCCTATGAATCGCCCCATACGCAACATAGCCATCATCGCTCACGTCGACCACGGCAAAACCACGCTGGTCGACTGCCTGCTCAAACAGTCGGGAACGTTCGCCGCCCACGAGAAGCTGGGCGAGCGCATCATGGACTCGAACGACATCGAGAAAGAGCGCGGCATCACGATTCTTGCCAAGAACTGCGCCATCGAATACGGCGGCACCCGTATCAACATTGTCGATACGCCGGGCCACGCCGATTTCGGTGGTGAAGTTGAGCGCGTGTTGTCCATGGTCGATGGTGTATTACTGCTCGTCGACGCGGTCGAAGGCCCGATGCCCCAGACCCGCTTTGTGACCCGCAAGGCACTGGCCCTCGGACACAAGGCCATTGTGGTGGTCAACAAGATCGACCGCCCCGGCGCCCGTCCGGGCTGGGTCGTCGACCAGACATTCGAGCTGTTTGACAAGCTCGGCGCCAGTGATGAACAGCTCGATTTCCCCGTGATCTACGCCTCGGCCCTGCATGGCTGGGCCAGCACCGATTTCACCGAGCGACGCCCTGATATGTCGGCGTTGTTCGAGGCCGTGTTGGCGCATGTGCCGCCACCGGCCGCGGATGTCAACAAACCCCTGCAGTTGCAGATTTCGACCCTGGACTACAACTCCTATGTAGGCCGTATCGGCATCGGCCGTATCCGCAGTGGTTCCATCAAACCCAATCAGAACGTGGTGCTGCGCTACGGTGATGAAGACCGCGGCACCGCGAAGATTGCGCAGGTCCTGACGTTCACAGGCTTGCAGCGAACGCCAACCGAAGAGGCGTCAGCCGGCGACATCGTTGCCATCACGGGAATCGATGACGTAAACATCGGAGTAACCGTCTGCCATCCGGAAGCGCCGGCAGGCTTGCCTCCGATCCGGGTTGACGAGCCGACCCTGGCCATGAATTTCCAGGTCAACACCTCACCGTTCGCGGGTCGTGAAGGCAAGTACGTCACCAGCCGCCAGATCCGCGAGCGCCTGTATCGCGAGCTGCAGAGCAACGTCGCGCTCCGTGTTGAAGACACGGAAGAACCCGATGTCATGCGTGTCTCCGGCCGCGGCGAGCTGCATCTGACCATCCTCGTCGAGAACATGCGGCGCGAAGGTTATGAGCTGGCAGTGTCGCGGCCCCAGGTGTTGACGAAGGTTGTCGACGGTGTCGTCCAGGAGCCTTATGAAGCGCTCACGGTCGATATTGAGGAGTCCAACCAGGGCTCCGTCATGGAGGCTCTCGGTACGCGCCGTGCCGAGCTCACCGACATGCAGATTGACGGTAACAGTGGGCGTGCGCGCCTCGAGTACCGCGTCCCGGCCCGCGGCCTGATCGGCTTTCAGGGCGAGTTCATGACGCTCACACGCGGCACCGGCCTCATCAGCCACATCTTCGACGGCTTCGCACCGGTGAAAGGCGAGATTCCCGATCGCCATAACGGCGTGCTCATCAGCAGCGAGCAGGGCGAGGCGGTTGCCTACTCCCTCTTCAATCTGCAGGAGCGCGGCCGCATGTTCGTCAGCCACGGCGAGAAGCTCTACGAGGGCATGATCATCGGCATCCACAGCCGTGAGAACGATCTCGTGGTGAATCCGACCAAGACCAAGAAGCTGACCAACATCCGCGCCGCGGGCAAGGATGAAGCGCTGATTCTGACACCGCCCATCCAGCTCACACTGGAATATGCAGTGGAGTTCATTGCGGACGACGAGCTGGTGGAAGTCACGCCGATCTCCATCCGCATCCGCAAGCGGTTCCTGAAAGAGCAGGACCGCAAAAAAGCTTCCCGCAGCGACGCGGCACTCATCGCCTGACCTTGGGCGGGAGCTGCCCAGCTCCCGCCGTCCCCCCTTTTGGCGGCTTCCTGCTAGCATTCTGGTATAGGTCCTAGAACAACCAAGCAGGGGTTTCCATGAATACCAGGACATTGCGGCCCGTCCTTCTCGCGGCGCTGTGCGGCATTCTCTCGCTGGCGGCCGGACTTGCCCGGGCCGACATCACCCTCGAGCACACCATGGCCGTGGAGGGTGTGGGGGCCATGGCCTTCGGCAACATGTCCGGCACGAGCAAGACCACCATTTCCGGCGACCGCTCGCGCACCGACAGCGACATCAAAATGAAATCCAAGCTCGTGGGGTTCCTCGCCCGCAATGCAGTGGGCCCCTCCGCCGAGATCGTGCTCCTGGATCAGGACAAGCTCTACCATCTCAACATCAACAAGAAGGAATACACGGAGACGACGTTCGAGCAGATGCGCGAGCGCATGCAGAAGGCAACCGACCAGATGAATTCAGCGGACGAGCGCAAACAGCCGTCCGCCGTGGATCAGTCGAAGTGCGAATGGCTGCCTGCCCGGGCCGATGTGAAGAAGACAGGCGAGAAGGCGCAGTACGCCGGCTATGACTCCGAGCGCGTAGTCATAACAGCGGCGCAGCCCTGCAAGGACAAGGAGACGGGCTCCATCTGCGAAGTGGCCCTCGTGCTGGATAATTGGATGGCCCCTGGATTCGCCGAAGGCAGCGAAGCACAGAAGTTCTACAAGGCGTACGCGGCGAAGATGGGACTCGATACGTCCGGCTCACAGGATATATCCCAGCGCGCGCGGCAGCTCTTCAGCCAGTACAAGGGCATCTGGTCCGAGATTGCAACGAAGATGCAGGGCGTGAAGGGTTATCCGGTCAGAAGCAGCTTTACGCTCGCCATGGGAGGTGCGCAATGCAAGGACCCGAAGGCGCATCAGAGCGCGGAAAGTCAGGACAGCGACAGCTCCAGCAACAACCCGGCCGCGCTCGCGGGCGCCGTTGCCGGCAAGCTGGGCGGACTGTTCCATAAGAAGAAAGACGACTCGGACAGCGCACCGGCCGCGGCCGCCCCAGCGCCTGCTGTATCCCCCGCGCCGTTGCCACCGGGCGATGTGGCCCTGATTACCGTTTCCTCGCAGTTGGTTTCGGTATCCGGCAATAGCGCGAGCGCCGACGCCTTCACGGTACCCGCGGACTTCAAAAAGACCGAGATGCGTTAATAGACTTCCTTGGCCGCCCGGATATCCACGAACTGGAGGAACTCCATTCGCGTCCGGGCGTCCTCCCGGAACGTCCCGGTCATGCGGCTGGTCACCATTGAGACACCCCGCTTGTGTATGCCCCGCGTGGTCATGCACTCGTGGGTCGCATCGATCACGACACCCACGCCGCGCGGTTTGAGCACGTCGTTGATGCAATTGGCGATCTCGGCGGTCAGCTTTTCCTGGACCTGGAAGCGGCGCGCGTAACCCTCGACGACGCGGGCGAGCTTGCTGATGCCGACCACTTTGTTGGTGGGCAGATAGCCGATGTGAGCGCGGCCGATGATCGGCGCCATGTGATGCTCACAGTGCGACTCGAAGGAGATGTCCCGCAGCACGATCATTTCGTCGTACCCACCGACTTCCTCGAACGTCCGGCGCAGGTACTCCGACGGATCCAACTCGTAGCCGGAGAACCAATCGCGATAGGCATTGACCACCCGCTTCGGTGTCTCGAGCAGCCCCTCGCGATCCGGATCGTCGCCGGCCCATCGCAAAAGCGTGCGTACAGCCTCTTCCGCGGCCTTCCGCGAGACCTTCCGTCGAGTCTTACCGGCCATGCTGTCCCTTGGTGTTCTTATCGGCGCGGGACGCGCCAGCGACGGATTCTACGTCGTGGGCGCCAACAACCGAAGCTTTGGCGTGTCCCCCACCGCTCGCGGCGGGCCCCGAAGCTGCCAAAGCATGGCCCGGCACGACTCGGCTGAAACGGGCGGACTGAAGTAGAAGCCCTGGCCGCATTCGCAATCGAGCTTGCGCAGGCACTCGAGCTGCTCAGCCGTCTCGATCCCCTCCGCCACGAGCTGCAACCCCAGGCTCTTCGCCACGCCGACAATGGCACGGACGATCGCGGCATCGTTTGAATCCACAGCCATATCGCGCACGAAGGCGCGATCAATCTTCAGAGTGTCGATCGGCAGGTGCTTGAGATAGCTCAGGCTCGAATAGCCGGTGCCGAAGTCATCAATGAGGATGCGCGAGCCGAGATTGCGCAACGCCTGCAGGGAACCCAGGTGCTGCTGCGAATTTTGCATGGCGGCACTTTCCGTGATCTCAAAATGCAGCAGGCTGGCGTCTATACCCAACTCATCCGCGAGGACCGACACCACGGAAGCCAACTGCACGTGTTCGAACTGCTGGACCGAGATATTCACGGAAACCGGCAACAGGGGTACGTGCTGACGCTGCCACTCGCTGAGCTGCAACCCGACTTGCCGCAGGACCCAGTCGCCGATGTCCACAATCAGGCCGCTTTGTTCCGCGATCGGAATGAACCGCGACGGCGGAATGTAGCTGCCATCGGCCTGGCGCCAGCGTATGAGCGCTTCCAGGCTGACCGGCCGCAGGGTTTGCAGATCGAAACACGGCTGGTACTCGATCGACAGCTCGTTCCGCTCCAACGCCTGGCGGAGCGCCCGCTCGAGGCCAAAGCGCTCGCGCAGGCGGGCGTTCATCTCGGGCGTATAGAACTGGTGGTTGCCGCGGCCGCGATCTTTCGCGTGATTCAACGCGATGTCGGCATGCTTCAACAATTGTTCCGTGTCTGTCCCGTCTTGCGGATAGACGCTGATACCGATGCTGGGACTCGCGAACATGCTGACGCCATCGAGATCGAGCGGCACGACCATCGCTCGGCGGATGCGATCCGCGATGGAGTTGACCACCTGGGCATTGGGCAACATGTTCGCAACCACTACGAACTCGTCGCCGCCCATTCGTACGACCACATCGTGCGCGGAAACAGCCGCCCGCAGCCGATGAGCCACGGCCGTCAGCAGCTTGTCGCCTGCGGCGTGTCCGAGGGAGTCGTTGACGTTCTTGAAGTGATCGAGGTCAATGTACAAAAGCGCCATGCGGCTCGAATCACGGGCGGCGCGCTTGATGAGCCGAGGCAGCAGTTTCTGCAGATACACGCGGTTCGGCAGGCCGGTCAGAACATCGCGGCGCGCCAGCCGGGAGAACTTGCGTTGCTGGTCAATGGATTGACGGCGGGCCACGGCGCTCGTGCGCCAACCGCGATTCATCGTGGTCAACAGCAGGCATACCAATAACGCAAACCCCGCCAGCAGCGCCACAACGACCCAGGTAATGGTGCGCCGGCCGAGCTTCAAAGCCGCGTGCGACACACTGTTGGCCAGCACGGCCACCGGCCGTCCTTCGACATCCCGAAGCATCAGGTAGCTGTCGCGGGTTTCGCCGTCGTTTGTCTGAATCAACGTATCGCTCGGCGGATCCTCCAGCCAGCGCGCCACGGTGTCGCCGACATCGGCGCCGGCTCTGCCATGAGCGTCCAACAGGATCAGCTTGACAGGCGACTGGCTCGTTTCCTCGATCCGGTCAATCAGTGCCTGGTCAAAGAAGTGGCCGAACACCAGCAAGCCGGGGCTGGGGCCCGTGTAGTTGGATCGCAGTACCCGCGCGGCCGAGAAAGCCAACACGCCGTCAGCAACACGCAGCAACCGTACCTGCGCAATTGTGCTGTCGGGAGGTACGGCGGTCAGCGCGTACTTCTGAATGAGATTCAACAAATCGGAGCTGAGCTCATCGAGCTTGCCCGTAGCCGCTCTGCGGGTGGAGATGCTCACCAGCGTCTTGCCGGCGTTATCACCCACCCACATGACGTGGACGCGCATCGTGTCGAGCCCCGAGCGCGTGAAGTTCTCCGCAATGAAGTTTGGCCGGTGTCCGGTAACGAAATCGAAGGCAGCATCCCAGTGGCCGTTGTCCTCTGCCGCCGCCCGCAACTGGTGCAGCTCCATCTCGAGGCCCTGTCGCACGCGCTCGAGACTCTGCCGAGCTTCATCGGCCTCGATGCTGGCAAAGCTATGCGCGAGAACGTACCGCGTGGAGGCGAAGACGGCCACAATGAGGACCAGGGCGCCCAGGCAAGCGGCTATGAGTGTCTTCTTGTGCAATCCCACGTCCCACTATGTCGGCAGCTTGCCGCCCGAATCCAGGGCGGCCACTGAGACCTGCGTCACCGATCGGTTGAATGTGCAGTCGCACAATCGCAGGCGGGGCCGGTGGGGATATGTGACAATATCCTGATGCCGGGAAACAATCCATCCGCGGTAGCGGACACCTCCAACCTCGCCCTGTTCTGCGACTTCGAGAACATCGCCCTGGGCGTGCGCGATGCACGCTACGAGAGATTCGACATCACGCGAATCCTCGAACGCCTGCTGCTGAAGGGCTCGATTGTCGTCAAGAAAGCCTATTGCGACTGGGAGCGTTACAAGGAATTCAAGCCTCCCATGCACTACGCCGGGTTCGAGCTGATAGAGATCCCGCACGTCAAGCAATCGGGCAAGAACTCAGCCGACATCCGCATGGTCGTGGATGCCCTGGACCTGTGCTACACCAAGACCCACGTCGACACGTTTGTCATCATCAGCGGCGACTCGGATTTCTCACCGCTCGTCAGCAAGCTGCGCGAGAACAACAAGGATGTGATTGGCGTCGGTGTCAAAAACTCCACTTCCGACCTGCTCATTGCCAACTGCGATGAGTTCATCTACTACGATGACTTGGTGCGCGAACCGCCCAAGCCGCGGCGGACCGCGCGCAAGAAGGACGCCGCGTCACGCGGCACCGAGGACAAGAGCCAGGAAGCATTTGACCTGGTGCTGTCCACTCTCGAAGCCCTGGTGGGTGTACGCGGCGCCGAGGACAAGATCTGGGGCTCCATGATCAAACAGGCTCTGAAACGCCAGCGGCCCGGATTCAACGAGAGCTACTACGGCTTCCGCTCATTCAACAACCTGTTGGAGGAGGCCGCGAAGCGCCGCCTGCTGAGCCTAGAGCGGGATGAGAAATCCGGCGGCTACCTCGTGCACAGCAGCACCGACGCTGCCTGAATTTTAACCGAAGAAGTGGTACATGCCCGACGTGAGCGTCAGGCTGCACAGGCCGACCAGCGTGGCCACCAGGAATCCCGCCGCGAGCGGCCGCCAGCCGATCCGCCACATGTCGTTGAACGACACGCTCAAGCCAACAGCGGTCATACCGCACACCAGGAACAACTCGGAAGCGGACTGACCGGCATTCACCGTGGCATGCCACAGCGGCGCATCGGGATGAAACACCCCATCGCCGACTGTGCGGACAACCACGAACAGAATAAAGGCGAAGACAAAGAACGGCACCGCGCTCGATTGCGGCGCTCGCAGCGGCGCGCCCTGCACTCTCGGATCGTCGCTCGGCTGCGGCTCGCGCATTTCTTCGCGCCGCATCAGCCAGGCAGCGGCGGGGATCAGCACAATGATCGACAGGTTGCGGAGCAGCTTGGCCACGCTGGCCGCGGACAAGGCGTCCGGCGCATTGGCCTGCTGTGAATAAATCAATGCCGACCCGATCACCTGGGACGTGTCGTGGATGGCGGTTCCGAGGAAGACGCCGGCATGGATGGGGGATTGGCCGAAGAAATGACCCGCCAGCCAGGGATACAACAACATGGCCACGCAACCAAACAACACCACACACGTGACCGCGAAGGCCGTTTCGGCATGCTTGGCGCGGATGACAGGCGACATCGCGACAACCGCCGTGCAGCCACATACCGCCGTGCCGATCGCCAGCAGCACACCGAGTCGTTTCGGCACGCTCAACACTCGCGCGATTACGAGTCCAGCCACCAAAGCAGTCGCGAGACATCCCAAGGCAACCGGCAACGCCGTCACGGCAATCGCCGACGCCCCCGCCAGCGTCAGGCGCAAACCAACCAACGCGATTCCCGTGCGCAACAGGCGGTGCATGGCCCAATTGAGCCCCTCATTGGTCCATGCCGGTACACCGAGGGTGTTCCGCCACAACATGCCGATGAGGACCGCATATAGAACGGGACTGAGAGGAATCTTCGGTAAACCGACCGCACCCTGCGCAATGCTGTCGGACATGCCCTTGGCCAGGACGGCCAGCACAATAGCAACGAGAACGCCCGGGATGACCCGGCGGATCGAGCTCCAGAGACTATTTGACAGTACGGAGCTGACTGGAGGCCGCAAGATCCACTCCCTCGGGAACCCGCCGGCGATTCGCGACCATTGCGGTATGCAACTGCACGATGGTCTCGCTACCGGTCTTCACAAACAGGAAGGGCAGCAGAGCGTGGATAAAACACGCTCCCGCCCCCAGTAACATCTTGCCCGCGAACCAGGACGCCCGCAGCAGATGCTCCCAGTAGGATTCCCCGACGGAGGCCGGGTGTTCGTTGAAGAGCCGTTGAATGTCCATACACAACAGCCTAGCTCGTTCGCCGGGCTACAGTGTTGCGAACATTGGGCTCTATTGCATCAGTCGCGCAACAGGGTTGCGCAAAGACACTGATAATAGTAAAAACGTCTCATGGATAAGCTCGATCGTAAAATTTTAGAACTGCTCCAGAAAGACGGGGGGCTGACCGCGGCGGAGCTGGCCGAGCGCATCGGCCTGTCCAAGGCGCCCTGTTGGCGCCGCATCAAGCGCCTGCAGGAAGACGGTGTAATCAAACAGAGCGTCGCCCTGCTCGATGCCCGCTCTTTGAATCTCGGTACCACGGTGTTTGTCACTTTGAAAACCGCGAATCACAGCGAGGCGTGGTTCGAGCGGTTTGTGAAGGCGGTCCGCGACATTCCCGAAGTCGTGGAAATTCACCGGATGAGCGGCGATGTCGACTATCTGATGCGCATAGTCGTTCCTGACATCGACGCCTACGACGTGGTCTACAAGCGATTGATTGCGGCGGTTGAATTCAAGGATGTGAGCGCCAGCTTCTCACTGGAGACCATCAAGTACACGACGGCGCTGCCCTTGAGCTACATGAAATTGGATTAGAAGGCGAATGCGACGCCGGCGAGGAACTGCCCCTGTATGAACGTCGTGCCATCGCCGTGGACCCGGCACAGCAGGCCGTTTTGATCGGATTTGCAGAATACGGCGTTGTTATTCATCAGCGTCACAAATCCTCGTCCCTCGAGCCGCAACGACAGGTGTTCTGTCGCCGCCCATCTCAGGCCGAGACCCAGTGATGCGGAGGGGCGTGTCCGCGAGTCTCCGCTTTCACCAGGTGACAGGCGCGTGATGCCGAGCCCGCCGATCGCATACGGTTTGAGCGGCCTGTCGCTTTCATCCAGCACCAGCGTTCCGCCGAGTTGGAGATAACTGACAGTCACATCCGCCGGACTTGAACCCCTCAGGGGGGTCTGGAGTTGGCTGGCCTCGCGCGAATAGAACACTTCATACGAAGTGCTGTCACTGGCGCGCATTCCCGCCGCAATGGCAAATGAGCTGTGGTCATTCAGACCGATGCGGGAGCCGGTCGCGGTGACATCGTCGTTGACAATCGCCCCACCCCCCTGCCATTTGAACTCGCCGCCGGTGGTCCACCCCCCGAATCCGGCTACTTCAAAGCCCCAGGAGTCATTGCGGTGCCTGGCCCCATCAGCCGCCTGCGCCGATGCCACGGCACCTGCCGCTCCGGCGACCACCATCAACCATTTCGCCACTTGCGCCATGCCGCTGCTGCCTCCGACCGTCGACCCGAAAGGCCCGATGGTAGTTCCACAGTAGGGGTGGCGACCGCAACGCCGTAGACACTTTCTGTAAAAAGGGGTGCCGCGGTGGCCCAAATGCCCCCCGCTGATACGCGATCGGCCCGGCCGCTACCCCGTTTCAGTGCCGTTCAGCCGCAAACCGCCTGGATCCCTCGACCGTGTTTTCTTCGATGATGTGCGAGATCCGCGCCAGGATCTCGCTGCGGTCGACGTCGTAGACGCTCGTCGCCAGGACCGGCGTTTGACGCGGCGCCTGGGCAAGGATCGCACCTGACACATCGCGAACATCGACGTGCACTTTGGTCGACAGGCCGACCCGCAGTGGATGCGCCGCCAACTCCTGCGGCTCGAGCGCAATGCGCACGGGAACGCGTTGTACGACTTTGATCCAGTTGCCGGTGGCGTTCTGCGCCGGCAACAGGGCGAAAGCGGCGCCCGTGCCGAGGCCGAGTCCCGCCACCGTACCGTGGAATTCAACCTGTCCGCCATAGAGGTCGGCGACGATCTGCACCGGCTGGCCGATCCGCATTTGACTCAACTGCACTTCCTTGAAGTTGGCTTCGACGCGCAAACGCTCGAGGGGCACGACGGACAGCAGAGGTTGTCCGCCGGGAGACACGCGCTCGCCCAATTGAACCGCGCGCCGTGCAACATAGCCGGAAACCGGCGCATGAATGCTCGTACGCCGAAGTACCAGGTATGCACGCTCAACGTCCGTGGCCGCTGCCCGAACCTCGGGATTGTCAGGTACGCCCGTCTGCCCGGTTAAGGCGGCGCTGGCGGCGAGATTTTTCTCGGCGGCAACCAGACCATCCCGGGCGGCACTCAACGTATCCCGCGCGTGTGACAGCTCTTCTGCCGAGACGGCACCGGTCTTTGCCAGGTCCTTGCGGCGATCCAGGTCCGACTGGGCCTTGCTCAGGTCGGCGCGCCGCTGCGCCACCACGGCTTCCAACTGGTCACGATTGGCAAACACGGTGCGGGTCTGGCGAACCGCCCGTGCCAGGCGAGCCTCCGAGTCGCGCAGGGCGATCTCGGCATCACTACTGTCGAGACGCACCAACTCCTGGCCGGCCTGAACGAAGTCGGTCTCGTCAGCGCCGATGCTGACAACCGTACCACTGATCTGGGACGTCACGTTGACCAGGTCACCCGCGACGTAAGCATCGTCAGTATCCTGGTAAAAGCGCGCGTGGAAAAACCAGTACGCCCACCACAGCACGCCAATGAGCACAAATGCCAGCGCCGCGATCAGCAGCCAGCGGCCTCTGCGCGTCTGTAGAAACCCGTTTGTAGCAGTAGCTTCCATCGTCGATTCTCTTGTCAATTCGGTGGCGGCGTGCCGCCCGCATAGCCTCCACCGAGCGCTCGTACCAGGTCCGCGGTGAGGTTCAATTCCCTTGCCAGTAACTGTGCCCGTATCGCCTGTGTGAAAAACACCTGGTTCTCACTGGACAGTACGGTGAGATAGTTATCGAGTCCGGCGCCATAGCGCTCGCGCGTGATCGCATAGGCGGATTGCGCGGCCCCTTCGGCGATTCGCGCCTCGTTCGATTCCTTGACGAGCCCGTCCCAGTTGGTGACCACGTTGGCCACATCGTTCACGGCGTCGATCAGAGTCTGGTTGTATTGCGCGACGGCGTAGTCGTACTGCGCCTGTTGCGACTGCAACGCGCCTCTCAGCTTCCGCCGATTGAATATCGGCAGGCTCACGGCCGGCCCCGCACCGGCGATGCCACTGCCGCCATTGAAGAGGGATCCCAAACCAATCGCCTGAAAGCCGGCGAAAGCGGCCAGGTTGACGTTCGGGTAGAAAGCCGCTTCGGCTGCCGAGACACCGCGCATCGCTGCTTCGACCCGCCAGCGCTGCGCGACGAGATCGGGCCGGCGCCCGAGCAATTCCGCTGGCAACAGCGAGGGCAACTCCACCTTCTGGGGTGCGTGAAGCGCCGGGCGTTGCAGGTCAGCTCCCCGGTCCGGTCCCGCGCCCGCCAATGCGCCGAGCTGCGCCCGCACCAACCTGATGGCCGCCTCCTGGTACTGAACGCCGGCCCGTGTCAAAGCAACAGTGCCTTCCGACTGTTTCACGCGGGCGATATTTTCGAGGCCGCGGGCGGCACGCTGCTGAGTCAGATCGAGAATGGCGTTCTGCTGCACGAGGCTGGCGTTGGCAATGTCCAGCAGCGCGAATTGCAAGCTGAAATTGAAGTAGGCGCGGGCAACGGCGACGGTCAGCGCGAGCCGGGCAGCCGCATGATCCGCTTCGGCGGCGTGCACGTTCGCCCGTGCCGACTCCAACACCTGGCGATTGTGGCCCCAGAAATCCAGGTCATAGCTGAAATCGAGCGCCACACGCCCGTCGGTGTACCAGTTACCGGCAAATGGCGGCGGATAGAGGCCGTTGGCCGAATAGCGCTGGCTCGTGGCCTGCGCATCGACTGTCGTATTGGGCAATCGCGGCGCCGACGCACCCGTCACCAGCGCTTGTGCTTCGCGCAGCCGCGCCTGCGCGACCCGCAAAGTCGGGCTTCCGGCGAGCGCCTCACTGATCAGGGAATCCAACTGCGGGTCGCCGTAGGTCTGCCACCAGTTATCCCGTGGCCACGCCTCCTCATTGACCTGTACTGCGGCCAAGGTCCGTTGCGCAACCAGCTCGTTCGGGGCGACCGGGCGCGGACCCAGGTGGTCCCGACCTGCGATACACCCGGAAACCAGCACGCACGCCATCATTGCCGGTGCAGCGGCTTTACGAATCAGAACCATCCGAGCAAATTACTGCCTCGGCAGGCAATAGGCAAATGGTCAGGGTGACGGGCGTGTGAAAACGTCGGCCCCGAATACCTTCAGGCCCTTTTTTCCCGCATAACCGAGATGGGACAGCCCGAATGTGTCCTCGATGTACCGCAACGTCGAGTAATGGTTATAGCGCTCCGATGACACGGTGCCGGGATCAATGAACGGCGAGAGCAACACGGCTCCGATCCGCCCACCACCCGGTCCGTTGATTCCGGCGGGTTGTGCAGATCCGGGTAACCCCCGCTCCCCGCAGCAAGCCGCGGACGCGTCGTTGCCCGCACCATCCGATTCATCGAACGTGATGATCAGCAGACCATCCTTCTTGAAAGCGGGCGACGCGGTAATCAGCGGCACCCACTTGCGCAGGAAAGCATCAATCGCCGCAAAGCCACCGGGGCTGCCATCGATGCATTGGGCGTCGTGGCCATCGTTGCAGAGATTGGGCGTGATAAAGGAGTAGTTGGGTGTCGTTTCGATACTGCGCAAGTCAGCCGGCAGCTTGTCGAGGTTCACCACATGCGCATCGCAACGTGACTGGTCATCAATGATGGAGTGGAAATAGACGAACGGATCGTGCTTGGCCGCATACTTGTCGGTCACGGTCGCGCCTCCCGTCCGCTCTTCCGCGCCCGGCGCCATGTGACCGCAGGTAGCGGCCTCCCGAGCAGGATTGTTACCCATATCCTCCATGTAGCCCCGCCAGGTCAGTTTCGCAGCCTCGAGTTGGTCGGCTATGGTTTTCACCATCGGCGGATACAGACACCCCTCCCCCAACGCCTGGCCATTGGCATCGAGCTTCGGCTGACTGAGACGGAAGTTCGTGACAGTCGGACAGTCAGCCTGCGTTTCCGGGTTGGGCGCCTGGCCGCTGATCAGGGCCAGGTAGTTATCGAGGCTCCAGTGACCGATTCCATAGTACTGAGTCAGCAGCGCACCCTGCGCGGTCAGCTCATTGGCCAGATACGGTGCCGGTGAGTTCTTGCCGAACGTGACCCTGAACGACTGATTCTCCAGCACCAGGATGAAAACGTGGCGCACCGGCGGCAGGCTGTCGGCGGCGGCCGCGGCACTGTTCGACACAACACAGCCGAACAATGCGGCCAGAACGATCCATCTGCTCACAATCCCTCTCCCAGTACAGCCGTCGCCCGATCCAACCTGTCGCAGTAGGCCGCCAGGGCCGCCGCGGTCAGCCCGATATACTGGTTCGCTTCGTCCCAGTGATTTTGCTCAATGGCCTCACGGACGCCGGGAACTGTCTTGACGCCGTAACCGGTGTACAGGCCCGGTTCGTAGATCAGATGTTTGTACCATTCCCGCTCCGGCAAGCCATGCGGGTGGGTCAACGTCGACTCCATCCCACGCAACAACTCATCGAGCTGCCGATTGCGTTCAGCACTCAATCGTACCGTGCCGGCCTGCAACCGCAGATATAGCTCGTCGTAGGCTTTGGCGCTCTTCTTCAGCCGCACCAGCGCATTGTCCAGAGCTGCGAAATCCAGGTACGGCACCTCCGGCTCGCGCTCAGGCGCCAACAAGGGGCGCCTGGGATCGTCGGCCAGCTTGTAATCATTCTGATCCAACAGCTTGGCCAGCTCGTCAGCGTCCTTGCGCTTGTGGTCCGCCAGCTCGTGCAACTCCGTCACGTAACCATCCAGCGTGTCGGCAAACGAGCCGAACTGAAACGGCAACACGTTGGCGTCGGCAACCCGCAGAACCGTGTGCCCCACCGTCTGCGCCTCCGAGATGCCATACACGAATCCCGGGTCTCCGAAGCGCACATAGTGGTCGTACGAGTCATAGTTCGAGTGATACACACCACCCTGTTCGGCTTCGCCGCCAAACTCGATGGCCAGGGAGGCAATGCCCAGATGTTGCAGAAACGGGGTGAAGTCGGATCCGGAGCCCAGCGCCCCGATGGGAAGATCGCCGCCGGCCGCGGCGATTTTCGCGTCCTTCCTGTCACGCTCCGAGGCGCCCTTTTCGTGGCCGTCCACCAGCATTTTGGCGCGCAGGCGGGCACCTGCCGTCACACCAGTCTCAGGGTCCTTTACGCTCTGGGAGACGTCGTTGACCAGCCGCTGCAATGAATGACTACCGGCGGCTCCCAGGAAGCCGCGGGTGTTGAGATCCGAATTGATATACAACACGGCCTTCTTGCGCAGCTCATCCGCGTGCGTTTCGGCCCACTCCGTCGAGCCGAGCAGCCCCGCCTCCTCGCCATCCCAACTCGCGTAGATCAGGGTCCGTTTTGGGCGCCAGCCCGTCTTCAACAGCGCGCCAATGGCTTTCGCTTCGGCCATCATGTCCACGTGCCCCGACAGCGGGTCCCAGGCACCAAACACCCAACCGTCCCGGTGGTTTCCGCGCACAATCCATTGATCGGGGCTCTGCGATCCGGGAATCCGGGCGATGACGTCATACAGTGTCTTCTGACCCCAGTCCGAGGTCACCTCGAGGTGCACCTTCGCGGGCCCCGGCCCCACGTGATACGTAATCGGCAATGCACCTCGCCAACCCGCCGGCGCAACGGGACCGCCCAATGCGGCCAGCAGCGGCTGTGCATCCCCGTATGAAATGGGGATGACCGGAATTTTCATGAGCGCTGGGGCGTCCGCGATCTTCAGACGCTTGGCATTCCTCGTCGCTCCGACTCCCGGCGTCAGCGGATCGCCCGAATAGATCGGCATGTCAGCCACCGATCCGCGCTGCACGCCTTCGGCCGGCCGCGTGCCGCCTTTGGGATAAACATCGCCCGCTCCATAGCCATCCTGTTGAGGGTCGGAATAAATGATGCAACCGATGGCGCCGTGGGTTTGCGCGAGCTTGGGTTTCAGGCCGCGCCAACCACCGCCGTAGCGAGCAATAACTATCTTCCCTTTGACATCCACTCCCCGCCGTTCGAGGTCCTTGTAGTCATTCGGCATACCGTAGTTGACATACACCAGATCGCCAGTCACGTCACCGTCTGCCCCGTACACGTTGTAGGGACCCATCCCATCGGTACGCGTCGAGGTCGCATCGCCGTCCACCGGCGGCTCCTTCAGAGCGGCCACGAACTTGTTGGGGCCAACCAGCTCCAGGGTGTGATGCTTCAGTGTGGGATACAGCGGATAGAACTCTTCAATCTGCGCATCCCAGCCCCAGGATTTGAGCTGATCGCGCACAAACTCCGCATTGGCCTGGTTATGCGGCGCGCCAACCTGGTTCGGCTCGGACGACAGCCTCTTCAACCACGCATCCAGATCTTCGGTCTTCAGATCGGCGTCAAAGCGCTGCTCAATCGATTTCTGTGCCACGGACTCATCGGCAGTGAAGCCAAACAGGGCGGCGGCGGATGCGAGGATGAATACACTCAACATTCAACAGTCCCTCGAGCGAAGCGGCGCCACAAGTAGTACACCGGGGCGCCAACGGCAATGATGCCCAGGGTCACTCCCGTATTCTTCGGGTCCGTGACGAGGGCATTGACAACCATTCCGAGCGAAGCAACCAGAAACAATGCCGGCACGACCGGATAACCGACAACCCGATACGGGCGCTCGAGATCCGGGCGCGTCCGTCGGAGCACGAACACACCCGCCACGGCGAGCGCATAGAAGGGCCAGATGCCGAGAATGAACTTGTCGGCGAGCTCCGCGAAGCTGTTCTGCAGTACATAGAACACGCCGAGCCCGGTAGCGAGCCAGATGGCGACGGAAGGACTTTGAAAGCGCGGCGAAACACGCGCCACGCCGCGGAAGAACAGGCCGCGGTCCGCCATGGCGAAGAAGATCCGCGGGCCGGTCATCATCGAGCCGTTCAGCCCGCTGAACGCCGACACCATGGCAACAGCCGCAATGATCGCGGCACCAAAGCCGCCAAACAGCGGAATGTGCTCAGCCGCGGTCGCGGCAATCAACTTCGACTGTGCCATCTGGGGTAGCGGCAGCAGATACATGAACCCCAGATTGAGAATGAGGTAGACCAACATGACGCACAGGGCCCCGATGATCAGGGCGAGGGGCAGGGTCCGTTGCGGATTCTTCACCTCGCCGCCCATGAAGGACAAATCGGCCCAGCCATCGTACGTCCACATCACAGGAATCAGGGCAGTCGCCAACAACGACAGGTTCAGCCCCGAGCCCCACGGGTGTGCGAAGTGGGACGCCCCATCGGTGCCAGCGGTAAACGCAAGCGCGCCCAACGCCATCACGGCAATGTATTTCGCCACCGTCGCGACCGTCATGACGACGGCGGCGCGCTGAACGCCCACGTAATTGATAACCCCGATGAGGACGATCGCCGCAGCAGCCACGTACCGCACCTGCTGAGGACTCATCGGGACAAAGTATCCGAGGTATTCGGCGAAAATAGTCGACGTGGCGCCGAGGGCCGAGGCACGTACAACGGCCAGCTCGGTCCAACCAAACATGAAGGCCGGTAGCGGCCCGAAGCTCTCCAGCAGGTAGGCAAAAATTCCACCGGACCGCGGCAACGCGCCCGCCAGCTCGGAAATGGTGAGCGCCCCGAACAGGGCAATGAGGCCGCCGAGTATCCAGCAAAGCACGACCGGTCCCGGGTCATGAAGCTGGGCAGCCACCGTGGCCGGCACGCGAAAGATCCCGCTGCCGATCGTCACTCCGACCAGCACGGCCACTGCATTCAACAGCCCGATCTGCCGGGGCAGACGTTCGCCCCACCGATCTGGCGCTGGCTGTTCCATCAAATGATCAGGCTTCTGCTGCAAGCGAATCCACGCCCGGCGTTGGGTCCGCCGGTAACTTCGGCTCCGTTTCCACGCAATTGCGTCCGTTCCTCTTCGCAGCATACAACGCAAAGTCGGCTCGTTTCAGCATGGTGCTCGGAGTGTCCGCACCGGGGTTGGACACCGCACATCCGAGACTTGCGGTGACCCGCCGATGGTCCGAGCACCAGCGCGAAGTGTCGATCGCCATGATCGCCTCACGGAACTGCTCAGCCGCCCGCCGCGCGCCGCCCAGGTCCATCCGTGGCAACACAATGAGGAATTCTTCCCCTCCCAGGCGGCCGAAGAAGCCCGGCTCGGCAACGAGATTGCGTACGGTGGTCGCGACGGCTTTCAACACCTCATCTCCCGTGGGATGCCCGAACTGGTCGTTGATTTTTTTGAAATGATCGACATCCACGATCAGGGCGGCGCACGTCCCCTGCTCCGGATCGCGCAGCAGCGGATCGAGGCGCGACAACACCGACCGTCGGTTCGGCACATGGGTCAGCTCATCGGTCAACGCCAGATACTTCATGCGAAGCGCATGGCGCCGCTGGTGTATCGCAAGCATCGCCAGTACCAAACCCAGTGTCACTGACAACAGGATGACGGCCCCCTGCAGATGCCGCAGGCTCTGCGCCTGGGCCAGCGCCTGTTGGTTAATGGCGTTCTCATGGATCAGCAGCGCGTTTTCCTTGTCCTTGGCCGTCGTATCGAATTCGACCTTCAAAGTGGCGAAGCGCTGGTCGAGCTGATTATTCAGAAGCCGGTCGGAGGTCTCCTTGGCCTGCGTGCGTCGATCATAGGCGGCCCGCCAGTTGCCGCTCTCGGCATAGACCTCGGCAAGCTCCGAATAGGTGGCATTCAACTCATTCATGGCATCGGCCTGGCGGAAGACCCGCAGAGCGTCTTCCAGGGCGGCCGTGCTCTCGGGCAGCTTATCCAACTTGTGATAGGCGATGCCGCGCGCCAGTTGGATCTGCGCGCGCAAACGCGCATCCGGCGTCTGACTCTGCAGGACCTCTGCACGAGCCAACGTTTCCAGCGCACCCTTGGGGTCGCCCGAAGCATTGGCAACAGCCGCCAGTCCACGCAGGGCATACGCTTCCCCACGGGGGTATGCGAGCTGACGACTCACTGCCAATGAACCCGCAAATGACTTGCGGGACTCATCCCACTCATGCAGGTTCTCGTAGGCACGGCCCAGGTTGTGCAGCGTGACGGCCACTTCGCGCTGCATGCCCGCTTCCCGCTGAGCCTTCAGTGCGCGGGAATAAATTGTCACGGCCTGCCCATAGTCGCCCATCCGGTTATAGAGGGTGGCGATGCTGTTCATCACCGTGAGCCCATGAACCGGCTTGCGGAGTTTCTCGTACAGGGTTTCTGCGCGCCGCAGATCGCTCAGGCCGGAGGCATACTCTCCCTCCAACCCCAGCAGGTACCCGCGCGAAAACAAGCTTTGCGCCAACATATCATCGTCGTGGGTTTCTGCGGCGACCGTGACTGCCTGCTCATACAGGGCACGCGCCTTGGCATTATTGCCGGCCGTCTCGAAGATCTGGCCGCGGCAATCGAGCAGGCCGGCCTTGAGGCCTTTACGGTGCGCGTTGGGCAGTAGCGCGGTGCCGGCGTCGATTTCGCGCTCGGCCGCCGCTGTATCGCGCTCTGCAAAATAGTCGCAAAGGAGCAAGTGCGCCTGCACTTGGAGGTCCACGTCGGGCCGTTCGCCAAGCAGTTTGAGCGCTGCGTCCGCGTCCCGCTTGCTGGCCTCGGGGTCGGTCCGCATCTCAATGGTCGCGCGTTCGAGATACTCTATGGCTGGATGCGGGCCGGGCGGTGCATCCGCCGCCCACGCCAGTCCTGCCCCAAGCAGGGTAATGAGCCAAATCGAGTGCTTGGATCGGACCGGCAGCATGGGCAAGAAGATGGCAACCTCGAGCGGAAGCCATCCATTATCGCTCACACCGTGCGAACGGGAAGCCTGAAGTTCCGATTATCGCAGGCTGGGCGGCGAGGCAGGGCAATGCGGGCACACAGCTCGTCCACCTCTGCCTGGGTGGAACAGCGGGCCGCCCGGTCGACCTGCTCGCGGTCCAGGTGAGGAGCCACCATCGCCATCAGCTCGTGCATGAACCCGCGCAACAGCCGGTCCCGTTCAAATCCAATCCAGGTGGTATGGAGTGGAAAGAGGTGCTCCGCCTCGACAGATACCAATCCCCGATCGCGCCCGGGATCCAACGCAACATCGGCGACGATCCCCACACCCAACCCGAGCCGCACATAGGTCTTGATCACATCCGCATCCCGCGCCGTCAGCGCGACATTGACGGCGAGGCCGGCCGCCGCACAAGCATCGTGCAACGCTGCTGAACAACTCGCGTGACCCGGTGGCCATGGCAAAGTCGATCCGGTTGACGTCCGCCATCTGCGCGATCTGCTCGGAAGTGCCCTGGTGCAGATGAAACTGCACGTTGGGATACCGCCGCCGGAACTGTTGGATGATGTGTGGCAGTACGTAACGAGCCTGCGTGTGGGTGGTCCCGATCGACAGCGAGCCGCGATCGTCCTCCTTCAGGTCTTCCGACAGGCCCTGAATGTTTTCCGTTTCTCGCAACATCCTCAGCGCATGGCGAATGGCCGCGGCCGCGGTCATGTTCAAATCGCTCTGGACGACCGCCGCCAGATAGCGCAGTTGCTGCAATTTCATGAGGTAGCGGCAGTCTATCGGGGCCATACTCACAAAGCGGTCGCGCGCCGGTAGCGAAGTGGTGACCGGTTTTCCAGTGGATCCAAATCCGCGAGCACTCATCCCGAACCGAGGACTTGCATGGCCAAGAGCATAAACGCCCCGTCTTCCGACCCACCCACCCGCATACCCGTCGCGGGAATCGGCGCGTCCGCGGGCGGAATCGAGGCTTTGCGCGAGTTCTTCTCCGCAGTGCCCTCGGATCTCGGAATCGCATATGTGGTCGTTGTTCACTTGGCGCCGGATCGTGCGAGCGACCTCGCTCCCATTCTCGCTCGCTGCACCCAAATGAAAGTCACCGAGGTCAGCGACCATAAGAGGCTGCCGCTGAAGCCCGACTCGGTGTATGTCATTGCGCCCGATCACAATCTGGAAATGCACGATGGCATGGTCGGTGCCGGGCCTTTGGACCAGCCGTTGGGGCGCCGCAGCGCAATTGACCTGTTTTTCCGCTCCCTGGCCGACGGCCATGGCGATGGTTACGCCATCATCCTCTCAGGCGGCGGCTCCGATGGCGCCTTGGGAGCAAAGGCCGTCAAAGAGGCCGGGGGCGTGGTGTTAGTGCAGGATCCGCGCGAGGCTCAGCACGAGGGGATGCCACGGTCGGTTATCGGCGCCGAAGTTGCAGACGTCGTGCTTCCCGTGCGCGAGCTAGCAAAAAGGCTCGCGGAGCTGGTGCAGAGCCGTGCCCAGCTCGCACGCATGGTCACTCCGTCAACGGCCGCCCCGAGCGTCGATGCGGACGACGAAACGACCCTGAAGCGCATTTTCGAGCTGGTGCGATCGCGAACGGGACACGACTTCTCGCGCTACAAGCGGCCCACGATCCTGCGCAGGCTCGCGCGGCGAATGCAGCTCAACCACGCAGCCGGGCTCGATCAATATCTCACGTTCCTGCGCGACAACTCGGAGGAGGTGCAGAGCCTGTTTGACGATCTGTTGATTTCCGTGACGACGTTCTTTCGTGATCCAGCCGCGTGGGAGGCTCTGCGCCAGCAGATCGTCATCCCCCTCGTCGATAACTGCAATGCGGATCAATCGATCCGTATCTGGGTCCCCGGTTGTGCAACCGGGGAGGAAGCCTATACGGTGGCGATTTTGTTCCGGGAGGAAATCAGTCGGCGCGATATGCACTGCGAGCTCGTGATTTTCGGGTCCGACGTGGACCAGGGCGCCCTCGCAATCGCACGCGAGGGCATTTACCCCTCATCCATCACAGCGGACGTGTCGGAGGCGCGGCTCGCACGCTATTTCCGTGCGGAAGGCGATCACTATCGCGTGTCATCCGAAATTCGCGACAGCGTGGTCTTCGCCGTACACAGCGTGCTGCGCGACCCGCCCTTCTCGAAACTGCACCTGATCTCGTGCCGCAACCTGCTCATTTACCTCGATCGGGAGCTGCAGCAACAACTTCACAACGTCTTTCGTTACGGATTGCGCGACGATGGTTATCTCTTCCTGGGGGTTTCGGAAACCACCGACAACGAACTGTTCGAATCAATCGACAAGCAGCATCGGATCTTCCGGGCCCGGATCCGGTCCGCGGGCCCACCGGTCCGGCTGCCTCAGCTTCCCGCCGTGCCGCAGGTGCCGACGATTGTCGAGCGCGTGCGTGAAAGATCCAATCGCCTGAAGCGCTCGCCGATCGAGTCCCACCTGGAGGCGCTGGAGGACTTCGCCCCTCCAAGCGTACTGATCGATGAGCACTGGGCGATCGAGCATTTGTCCGAGTCCGCCGGACGTTACCTACAGCCTCGCGGTGGCGCGCCCAGTCAGATAATCACGGAATTGGTTCGCGCCGAGCTCGTTGACGAGCTTCGCTCGGCACTCCACAAGACTTTCGAGTTGCGCCAGCCTTCCCTGTCCGCGTTTGTGCCGGTCCGCTTCAATGGCACACCCCAGTTGGTGGGCCTGCTCGTGCAGCCGCTCACGAGATCCGATGAGCAGGAGCCATCCGCCGTGGTCTTTTTCCTCGAAGCCGGCAAGGCCAGCAAGGAAGAGATCGCGCCACGGAACGAGTCGAGCGACTCGTTCGTTCTAAGTCTTCGGGACAATCTGCGCATTGCGGAACAGCGCCTGGAAAGCATGCGCCAGGACCATGGTATGGCCTATGAGGACCTGCGGGCGGCGAATGAGGAGCTCCAGAGTCTCAACGAGGAATACCGGTCCACGACCGAAGAGCTGGAGACGAGCAAAGAAGAATTGCAAAGCGTCAACGAAGAGCTGCAGACCGTCAATCACGAGCTCAAGATGAAGCTGGAGGAAGTCTCGCGCGCCAACAACGACCTGGAAAACTTCATGGCAGCCACCGACATCCCCATGTTGTTTCTCGATCGCGGTCTGTGCATCAAACGCTATACCGCGCCGCTGCGCCAACTCTTCAATGTCAAGAATCACGATCATGGCCGGCCCATTGGCGATCTCACCCATAACCTACAGGACTACGACTCCCTGGAAAGGGATGTGTTGCAAGTGTTAAACGACCTGGTGCCGATCGAACGGCCGGTGAACACGCGCGACGGTCAGCGTCTCGCGGTGCGTATCCGGCCTTATCGGACATCCGAGGACAAGATCGACGGTGTGGTAGTCACCTTCGTACGGTAGGAGCCAACAGTTGTGTACATAGTCGGCATCGGCGCTTCAGCCGGGGGCCTCTCCGCCCTCCAGGTCCTGCTCAGCTCGATGCCACCACAACCCGGCTTCGCCTGTGTGATCGTGATGCACCTCTCGCCCGATCATGAAAGTCATCTTGCTGAGTTTCTGCAGCCATCCACGCCGATGCCGGTCACGCAGGTGAACGCCACGATCGCGCTCGAAGCAAATCACGTCTATGTCATACCGCCCAATGCCAATCTGAACTCGATCGACACTCATTTGCGGCTTTCGGAGCTCGAGGAGCGCCGGTTGGAGCGTGCTCCCATCGATCACTTCCTGCGTACTCTCGCGAGCACCCACGACGGCACGGCGATAGTCATCATTCTGACAGGAGCGGGCGCGGACGGTTCCATCGGCGTGCGTTATATCAGTCAATGTGGTGGGCTCGCCATCGCCCAGGATCCACAGGAAGCCGAATTTGACAGCATGCCGCGCAGTGCCATTGCGACAGGAGCAATCGACATAGTGTTGCCCCTGCGGCGGATGGCGGGTGAGATCCTCCGGTTCTGTAACACCCGGCCGCAACTGCCAGTCCCCGATGGCGAGGGCAGGATACAAGACAGCGAGGAAGCGCTTCTCAAACGGGTTACGACCGACCTGGAACAAACAACCCATCAGAATTTTGACGTCTACCGGCGACCGAGGTTGCTCAAACGTCTGCGCCGGCGAATGCAGTTGCAGCACGTCACCCGCGTAAAGGACTACCTGGACATACTCGGAAGCAAAAAACAGGAAGCAGAGGCCCTTGCCGAGGACCTGCTGCTCGCCCCCACCGAGTTCTTCGGTGACCCGGGCGCGTTTCGCGAGCTCGAGAAAAAGATCATTCCGGAGCTGTTGGAGCGAAAATCCGGCACCGACGGGCGGCTGCGAGTGTGGACCATTGGTTGCTCGACGGGCGAAGAGGCCTACTCACTGGCCATTCTCTGCACGGAAGCCGCGGAAGAGCACGGGCGTCCCGTGCGGCTGCAGATTTTCGCAACCGACAACTCCGCCAGATCCTTGGCTGCGGCGCGCGATGGCGTCTATCCCCGGGAGATCGGCGCCGCGGTTTCAGCGAAACGTCTCGAGCGTTTCTTCACGGCCGAACGCGGCTCATTTCGGGTCAAGCGGCCGATCCGTGACGTTGTATTGTTTGCAGCCCATAGCCTGTTCCGCGATCCGCCGTTCGCGCGGATCGACCTCATTGTCTGCCGGAACCTCATGAACGAGCTGCAGCCCGAGGTCCGTCGGGCCGTGCTGGCCCTGTTCCACTATGCCCTGGAGCCCCAGGGCCTGCTGGTTCTGGGCGACCAGGACGCGCAGCAGGCCGACGGATTCGAGCCGCTGCAGGCGGACTCAGGAACCCTGTTGCGCAAGATCCCGGGGCCGCGCCATCATCACGATGCCCCGGCGCTGGTGCAACCGTTCGCGGCCGAGCGCACACAGCCGCAACGGCCCTCCTCCGCCGGCGATATAAACATCCGAATCAACGGCCATTACCAGTCAGCACTCGAGTCATATGCGCCTCCGAGTGTGCTCATCAACGCCGCCAACGAAGTCGTGCATTTTGCGATGACGGCCTCGCGATACCTGCGGATCCCGGGGGGCGCGCTCACGGATGACCTGACTCGCCTCGTTCCGGAGCCGGCCCGTTCCGCGCTGTTGGAGGGGTTGCGCGTCCTGCGTAACGGTGCAAAAAATTGGCGCTCGGAGCCGCTGTCCTTGGCGGCCGAGGATGGATTGAGACGCATCTGCCTGCGCCTCGAGCGCGTCGCGGCAACCGAGTTGATTCTCGTTGTATTTGACGACCGCGATCAAGGCACTTCCCGGCCGGAGCTGCACGCGGAAGCCGCGCAGATCATCGTGGATCTCGAAGCCCAGATCCGCTCGTTGAATTCGCGACTGCAGGAGCTGACGCGCCGGCCCGTAACCGAAGATCTCAACACCGTGCGCGGCATGTTGGATGAGGCGACCGCCGAGTTGCACCTGGTTCTGGGCGAGCTTGCCGCCTCGAAGGAAGAGCTACAGGCGGTCAATGAAGAGCTCGTGGCTCTCGATGATGAGAACCGCCGGCGTCTGGCCGAGCTGACCCAGATATCGACGGATCTGCAGCATCTGCTGGCCTCTACCGGCGTGGCCACACTGTTTCTCGACAGGAATCTCAACATCGTGCGTTTCACGCCGCTGTTTGGCGACCTGTTTGGCTTGCGCGCGACCGACATCGGCCGGCGCGTATCGGATCTGACGCGCCTCGCGCAATATCAGGGGCTCGAAGATGACGCAGTCCGGGTGCTGGGGAGTCTGCAGCCCGTGGAGCAGGAAATCATGCGTTCCGACGGGCGCTGGTATCTGAGCCGCATGCTGCCCTATCGCACTGCCGCGGGGCTGGTGCAGGGACTGGTCCTCACTTTCATGGACATCACCGATCGCAAGCGCGCCGAGCTCGCATTGCAGGCTGCCAACCGGGGCAAGGACGAATTCCTGGCCGTTCTAGGCCATGAGCTGCGCAACCCGCTCGCGCCCATCAGCTCCGGCGTCGAAGTGTTGAAAGCCGCGCCCGGCGATCGCGATATTGTCAAGAAGATGGCCGCCACGATGGGACGCCAGACCCAACAGCTCGTGCGGCTCGTAGATGACCTGCTGGAGGTATCGCGCATCAGCGGGGGCAAGCTGCAGATTCGCACCGCCCCCCTGGATTTGCGCGAAGTCATCCAGGACGCCATCGCGGCTGCCAGATCCGCCATTGAGCGGGCCGGCCATTCATTGGAAGTGGCCCTGCCCGCGGAGCCGATCCGGATCATGGGCGATGCCGCGCGGCTGGTCCAAGTCGTCTCGAATCTTCTCAACAACGCGGTGCGCTACACACCATCTCCCGGGACGATTGCCGTGCGCGCGACGTGCCAACAGAATCTCGCGTTGCTCGAAGTCGAGGACACCGGGGTGGGAGTCCCTCAGGATCTGTTGGAGAATATCTTCGAGATGTTCTTTCAGGGAGCTAACACCCAGGCAGAAGGCGGAGCCGGGCTCGGTATCGGCCTGACGCTGGCCAAAACGCTGGTCGAGCTGCACGGCGGTCAGATCACCGCCCGCAGCGGTGGCGCGCACCAGGGCAGTACCTTCGAGATCCGGCTGCCGCTGGCCCGCGATGTTGAGTTGCCTTGCGCTGTGCAGCCCGAGCAGCCGATCGGCAACGGCGAGCATCGCATCCTGATTGTCGATGACAACACCGATGCAGCCGAGACGCTTCGCGCCTTGTTGAAGTCGCTTGGAGAGAACCAGGTCTTCACGGTTTCCAGCGGCGAGCAGGCGCTCGAGAGCGCATCGGAGCTGCATCCGGACATTGTATTGCTCGATCTCATGATGCCCGGAATCGACGGCTATGAAGTTGCGCGCCGCATGCGCCGGCAACCCTGGGGAAAAGACCTGATGATCGTCGCCCTGTCAGGATGGGGACAAGACGAGCATCGCCGCAGGACTCGGGAAGCGGGTTTCGACCGCCACGTCACCAAGCCGGCGGACCTCGTAGCACTCAGGTCGGTGTTGCACGCCTCGACACCCATCCATCACTGAACATCAATAAATGTGATGACGACGCCTTCGACACGACTTTCCGCCGCCCGGTATGGGAGCGCACGGCGCACGTAACGCCGGCCGTTATGGCTCACGACGACCCGTTCTGAAGGAGAGTGATCATTCAATACCGCGCGTGAGTCATCGAGCAATTTCTCGTCCGAGAACTTGAGCGCGATGTCCGTCACGGGACGGCCGATATCCGCGCCGATGAGTCGCAGCAGGTCGGTCACCCGCGGAGTGAAGCGCCGCACCCGCAGCTCGCGGTCCAGGAACAGCACCGCAAGGTTGGTACTGCTGAGCACGTTCGCCAGGTCGTTGGTGGTGGCTTCGAGTTGCAGAATCTTCTCCTGCAACTGCGCGTTTACCGTGGTGATCCCTTCATTGACCGCCTGCAACTCCTCCTTGCTGGTTTTCAACTCCTCGTTCGCGCTCTGCAATTCTTCATTGACGGAGGTCGCTTCCTCGTTGGCGGCTTTCAGCTCTTCACTGGTCGCCTCGTACGCTTCGATCGTGTTCTGCAATTCGCTGCGCAGCCTGCGGATCTCTTCGTACGTGCGGGCCTCGTCCGGCATCGCGCCGGTCATGTCAGCTTTGTTGTCGGCCATTGATCCCTCCCGCAGGCTACGGAAGCTGACGAGGAAATGGTCCGGGTCGCGGCTCGGTATGACTGGAGCCGCGGTGATTTCCAGCCGGCTAGCCGCGGTACCGGCTTCGCAGAGGTCAATGTGACTCACCATCGGCCGGTTTTCCCGAACTGCCGTCCGTAGCAGACCCTGTACCAGTACCCGCAGCGGCGGCCGCACCAGGCGCAACAGATCCCGGGTTGGCTCGCCTGCCGGTCGTCGCAGAAAGGGGTCGGTCGCACCGTGGAAGTAGACGATTTGCTCAGCTCTGTCCACGACCACGGTCGGCGGCCCATATCGCTCCAGCAGCGCCCGTTGTAACAACAAAACACCCGTGGGGCGCTCGGCGCTCGCCGGGCCGGGCTCGCGCAGCAACGGATCGATTTGCAGCGCGGGACGCACAACAAATCCCGGCACGTCGGAAAATCGCTTTTGGCCCAGGGCAGCCGTGCGGAAAATTCGCCATCGACGGCTGACTGGTTCAAACTGCACCGAGTTGTTGCAAGTCTCGGTGTTACCCAGAAACAGGTAGCCGCCGCTGCGCAGCGCAAAATGCAACAGGGCAGTGACCCGGTGCTGCGTTTCCGGCTCGAGATAGATGAGCAAGTTGCGGCAGGTACACAGATCGATGCGCGAGAACGGCGGATCGCGCAGGATGTCGTGATTGGCGAACACCACCATGTCGCGAATGTGCTTCTTTACCCGAAACGTGAATTCATCCCTCAGAAAGTAGCGTTCCAACAGCTCCGCGGGCACTTCCGCTTCGATGCCGGCGGGAAACACTCCGGCGCGCGCCAGCGCGAGCGGCCGGTCCGCCATGTCAGTGGCGAATATCTTGACCTCCGACGGCTCGGCCCCCCGGCGCCGATAGGCCTCCGCGAGCAGGATTGCGAGCGTATAGGCTTCCTCGCCGCTCGCGCAGGCCGTGACCCAGGCACGAAGAGCCACTCCGTCATCTTTTGTTTCGCACAAGGGATCGATAACAGAGCTGCGCAGTGCCTCCCACGCCTCGCGATCACGGAAGAATCCGGTAACATTGACCATCAGATCATTCGCGAGGGCCGCGACTTCGTCCGCGGTCTCCCGCAACAACGCCGTGTAATCGGCCAACTGCACGACGCCGGCTAGTCCCATGCGACGGTGTACACGCCGCAGCAGTGTCGATTTTCGATAGCCAGTGAAGTCGTGCCGCGTGCGCACACGCAGAATGGCCAGAACGTCGGTCAGATCGCTCGAACGATTCTGGCATGACTCTTCAGCGTCGAAATACCGGCTGAGGGCCGCGGGCATTTCAGAGGGCTCGAGCACCTGGTCCGCACAGCCGGCGTGAATGAGACTGTGAGGCATACCCGGAAACGCGGTGGACTCGGGATTCTGTGCCAGGCAGATCCCCCCAGCCGCCCGGATAGCCTGGGCTCCAGCGGTGCCATGGGTGCCGGTACCTGAGAGAATCACTGCGGCGGCGCGCCGCATCTGCTGCTGCGCCAGCGACCGTAAAAAATCGTCCAGCGAATGCCGATGTGCGCGTCTCTCAATAGGATCGCCCAGCCAAAGCTTTCCGTCCCGCACTGACAGCTTGAAACCCGGCGCGGTCACATAGACGTGATCGGCCACTACCGACATGCCATTGGTGATCTGATGCACTGGCTTCGACGTGTGCCGCGCCACCATCTGCGCCAGCAACCCGTTGTTTTCCGGCGAGAGATGCTGAACGACCACAAACGCCAGCCCGGATTCGGGGGCAACATGGCTGAAAAAGGCTTCGAGCGCCTCGAGCCCTCCCGCGCCGGCACCGATCCCGACAATCGGAAAAGTCAGTGCAGCAACCGTTTCGTCCATCGGCAACGCTTCTCGATCCCGGGGTTCGGGGCCATACTATCAACGCAACGGAGTTTCCCGACAATCACATGGGATGAGCCGGCCCGTGGCCGGCCCGAATGAACGATCCTGGCGATGACAATGCCGTGGCGCCGACCCACGCAGCCCCGCTGCTCATTGCGTGGCCTAGGGGCGACGGCGAAATGGCCGCCCGGATCCGCAACCACGATTGGTGCCATAGCGCGCTCGGTCCGGCCGCGGGCTGGCCGCACAACTTGCGCCACGCGACCCAGTTGACTCTCGACTCCATCGAGCCGACTTGCCTGCTGTGGACGGCGGCGGGGATCCTCATCTACAACGATGCGTATATTGCGATTCTCAACATTCGGCATCCGGCGGCCCTGGGCCAACCGCTCGCCCGCGTCTGGCCGGAGCTGGCCGAGCTCGAAACAGCACAACATGCGCACGTCTGGCGCACGGGTTGTGCCACGCTGATCCAGAATCGCCCGAATGTGATTTTCACACAGCACATTCCACGCGAGCGCTGGTTTACCGTCTCCGCCACACCGGTTCGCGGCGAAACGAGCGCCGTTGAGGGAATCATCCAGAGGTTGTTCGATACTACCGAGCACGCGGAGTCACAACGTCGTCTGCGCCACGCCGTGGCAAAGCTCGACGAGCATCAGGCCGGACTCACTATGCAGTTGGCGCTGTCGGATGCAATCACTGACGAAAGCGCGCGGCAACGTGAACAGGCGCAGTTGAAACTGCGCGACATCGAAATGCACCAAAGAGCGCTCATTGAAGGGTTGCCCCAGCTCATCTGGCGGGCCGACTCCCGGGGTCATTGGACCTGGAGCAGCCCACAATGGACGCGTTACACAGGGCTTTCGCTCGATGACAGTCTGAGTGAAGGCTGGCTCGACGCCGTCCATCCGGATGATCGACCGCGGGCGCGCACAGCCTGGGGGAACGCGGTCAGCCAGGGTGTGTTTGATGTGGAATATCGGATCGGTCCGGCCGCAACCGGCCCGTATCGTTGGTTCCAGACTCGTGCTGCGCCAATCCGCAACGTGGAAAATGGCGTGATCGAATGGCTCGGAACCTCGACCGACGTCGATGAGCTGCGCCAGGCGCGCGAGCGCCAGATACTGTTGGTTGCGGAGCTCCAACATCGGACGCGCAATCTCATTGGAGTGGTGAGGTCCCTGGCATCGATGACAGCCCGCGACTGCCTCGAGCTCGGATCCTTCCACACCCAGTTCGGCGAACGCCTCGAAGCACTTTCGCGGGCGCAGGGACTGCTGTCGCGCGCCGATGAGGAACCGATCACCCTCGGCGCGTTGCTTCGGATGGAGTTGGATGCGCTGGGTACGTCTGCCGTGGCTGGCCGAGTCACCTTGCAGGGACCGGAGGTACGGCTCAAGGCCTCGGTAGTGCAGACATTCGCTCTGGCCATCCACGAGCTCGCGACCAACGCGTTGAAGCACGGAGCACTGCACACATCCGCGGGCCGGTTGGCGGTCTCCTGGACCCTGCAGGGTGAGTCATCCGAGAGAACGCTGCGCCTGCATTGGCAGGAGATGGGCAGCGAGCCCGTGCCGGCACGCGAGGCGCAGTCGGGCTACGGCCGTGAGCTGCTGGAGCAGATGCTGCCTTACGTGTTGGATGCGAAAACCACCTACGAAATTACAACTTCCGGCGCGCAGTGCACGATCGAGCTGCCGGCACGTCTCGATGCGGCCACCGGCCTGCCGAAGATCGGCGCCGCCCAATGACCTCAGGCCGGCACGGCCTCGACCGCGCCGCAATCGCGCGCCAGGCGGTATAACTCGATATCCGTGCTGATTCCCAGCTTCTGGCGAATGAGCGAATGGTTGTTGGCCACGGTCTTCACACTGACATTCAGCAGCTCGGCAATAGCCTCGTGCGTCTTGCCACCGGCGACCAGCCGGAAGATCTCGAACTCGCGTGCCGACAAACCCAGCGTCGGCTGCGACAGGGTGGAGCTCTGCGCCAGTGCCATCTTCGAGGCCACATCCGCGCTCAGCGCCTGCACGCCGGAAACGACACTGCGGACAGCTTTCACCATCGACTCCGGCTCGCTGCTCTTGGTGATATAGCCATTGGCACCGGCGCGCAGCGCCTGCACTACGAACGGCAGATTGTCATGCATGCTGAAAATCAACACCGGCAGCAGCGGCCAGCGCAGCTTCATGCGCCGCAGCACCGACAGCCCCCCCTGCCCCGGCATGCTCACATCCAGAATCACAACGTCCGGCTCGATCGTCTGCAGCAACGCGTAGGCCTCTTCTCCGGAAGAAGCCTCGCCCACGACCTGGCAGTCCGGCTCCTGTTCCAGGAAACGACGGTATCCCGCCCGCACCACACTGTGATCGTCAACCAACAGGATGCGAATCGGGCTACGCATGGGGCATCCAGGCGCGCAACGACAGCCCCCCGTTGGGCTCGAAGCTCAGATTCAACTCGCCGCCGTGGGCTTCAACCCGTTCGCGCATACCCAGAAGGCCGCTGCCGCTGGAGCGCACCGTGCCCGCGTTTCCCGTGGTTTCCGATTCCGTGACTGCCAGCAATACCCGGCCACCCTCCAGTGACAGCCGCAGTTGGATCTTGCGCGCGCTCGAATGTTTGACGGCATTGGTGAGACACTCCTGGATCAGCCGGTACACCGTCATGTTGAGATCGGACGGCAATGAATCCACATTGCCCTCAATCTGCAGCGCGCATGCAAACCGATCTGCCACCCGCACCTGCCACCCATTCACCAGGTCGTGGATGGTCTCACGCAATCCCACGGTCTCGAGCCCATACGGCCGCAATCGTGCCAACATGGTGCGGATCAGCTCCATGATGTTGGTACTGAGGGTCTCGATGGAATGCGCGCTGTTGACTATTTTGGGCGCGCTGTTGGCTGCTTCGCGCGCGATGTATGCGGCGTCGACCTTGATGGCGGTCAGGCTCTGGCCGAGCTCATCGTGCAACTCGCGCGCCAGTCGTTTGCGCTCCTCCTCCTCCGCCTCGATGACCCGGCGCGTGAGGTCGCGCCGTTGCTTTGCAGCTTCCTGCATCGCGGCCGCGCATTGATTGAACCGTTGCGAGATCTCATCGACATCGCGGATTCGGAACCTCGGCAGCCGCGTCTCGAGATGACCTGCCTGCAGATTCGCCAGCGCCGCTTGCACCTGGGCGATGGGTTCGAGTCCGCGCCGTACCATCCAATAGATTGCGCCGCTGAGGGCGAGTACCGTCAATGCCAACAACGCCACGTCCCCGCCCACCCGCTGCTCGATCTCCGCGAATTCAGACATCGGGTTGGATGAAACACGCAGCTCTCCCAAAGGCACAGCACGATAGGACACCGGGTAGACGAGAGTCTTCGGTGAGCTGGACGACAGCAACGTCTTCGTGATTACGCCCACTTGTGGCTCTGCCGCGGGACTGGTTGCCAGCAGCGCGCCAGTGTCGTCAACCAGTGTGATTTGCACGTGCCTCAGATCTTTGGCGCGGTGGATTTCGTCGCGAGCCGCGAGCCTCGCCTCGGCGCTACCCGCGGCGTTTCCCACTGCGTGTTGCACATCCAGCAGGAGCTGCGCCAACTGCATGGACGCATCGGTCTCACGCGCGACATCGCCGCGAATCGACTCGAGCGGCATCAGCAGGCTCACGAGCAGCGCCACCAGCGTGACTGTTCCGATTCCGAACAGCAGCCGCGTACGCAAATACATGGAACGGCCCCTATGCTTGGCGGACCGCGGCAGCTTACACCGCTGCTCCGCTTCGTAGGAGCTTGCCGACACGAATCCGGGAGCAACGACGATGCCGCGCCTGCCCCGAAAGTAGCATGCTCGCGCGGACTATCCCGGGATCCGAAGGAGGCATCATGAAACGTAGTACGCTCCGCGCTACAGCCGCTTCGTTGCTTTGCATCGGCTTGTTGGCGGCCAGCACTGCGGCGTTCGCCCAGGAGCCCCCGAAGACCCCGCAGGATACGCGCAATCAACCCGCTCCTGAGGACAAATCGGCCGCTTCCACACAGAGCTTGATGAAAAAGTGCGTGCAGCGCGAACGCGCCACCGACAGCACGAAGTCAGAATCGGAAGCGCAACAGATTTGTCAGGATGCGATGCGTGCCAAACGCGAAAATCGCGACAACGAACCGAAATCCCCGCATCATCCCTAGAACCGATCGCGCTCGTGAGCCGGGGTTGGCTGGTGGTCCCCAGCCTCTCCGGCTCTTTCTATCTCAGCCCACTCGCACAAAGCGCCCTGCTTCCCTGTCCTTGCGTACCGCCCCGCCCGGAAACACTTCCCCGTTCATGACAATATAAACACCGGGCGCGGCGACCTGCGTCGTGGCGAACGCCATTCCAAGATTGAATGACGCATCACTCTCGCTGAAGCGCGCTGGCGACAGCGCACCGGTCAGAACAATTGTTTTCCCCGGAATCGACGCGAGCCGAGCGGCAGTGACCGCCATGGTGTCAGTTCCGTGCGTAATGACCACCCGCGGTGTTTTCAAAGCCGAGACACATTGATGCAGCTCGTCGCGATCTGCATCCGTGAGCTCCAGGCTGTCCTTGCGCAGAGCCTCGAGGATCTCAAAGGGGTATTTGACATTGCCGATGGCGAGCAGCTTGCGGACGACAGATTCGCCGACCTTGTATTCGCTCAGGGCATCGAAATAGAGCTTGTCGATCGTGCCACCGGTGGTCACGACGGTGATGGCGGGTGGCGCCAGGGTCTGGGGTGTATCCATCCGGAAATGATACTTCGGATACAGCGCCCCGCCACATCTACGATCCGATCACGATTCAGCCGCGCGCCCCTATCGGCGGCCGGATCCGGTCAGCCGGGCTGCCAACGGCCCGGCACGAAGTGATACCGGCCACGCCGCTCAACCCAGTGCTCGGGAACCCAATGCGAGCCACGGCGCTCATGGATCCAGCGGCCGTCCACCCAGATGTGCCGATGGCCGTCCCAACGATAGTAGCCAGGAGCCCAGACGAATCCGGGACGGGGCGCGGGTGCCGCCATCACCCGCGGTGCCGGCGGCGCGATGTTGACATCGATATCGACCGCGGCAAAAGCAGGCGCCACGGAGCCGATCAGCAGCGCGCCGGTCAGTGTCACCACCAAGAGACGACATGTGGGGGTAGTCACTCGGGTCAACCTCCATTGAGAGCAGGCCACAGTTCTGTTAACGCCTCCGCCCGCGGGACAGTTCCGGCGTCGCTGGACTATGCGGCTTTCACGCCCACAGCGGCGCGCACAGGAAGGCCGCCGCAATCAAGCCGCCGCTGAAAACAAACAGCCGCTCGCCGAAGTGATTCCAACCGAGGAAGTGACTGATACGAAAGCTCAATGAGCCGAAGGACAGGGCTGCAATGGTCGTCAACGCATATTTCACGGCTACGATCTCCGCCTGGCGCCCGGCAATGACGCACCGGGCAATCGACGGCGCGCATTCTACGAAGCAAGGCGGACCGGATCTGCATGAGCTGAATGGATTCGTGAACAGCCCAGCAGATTCTGCATGCCGAGACCGGACATAAGCCGTTGCCGCGGCGGACGGCATCCGCGGCTAACGAAAAAACACTCTATCTTTCAGGGAGTTGGCGCGGCCGGAGGGATTCGAACCCCCGACCCCAACGTTCGTAGCGTTGTACTCTATCCAACTGAGCTACGGCCGCGCACTTGCGAATCGCACCCTCACCGACGCGGGCGGACTCCCGGCCGGAATTTTGGGGGCCGCGATCTTACCACAACGATTTGGGGCCACAAGAACGCTAAAACCAGCCGGTCAGGAGCCCTTCGCAGCGCAGGACAAAGCGATCGGAGCCGAACCGGCCCGCCGCCAGAATCAGCGCTCCAATACCGGCACTGATGCGGCCGGCCAGCTCCGGCGCGACCGCAGCCACCGCCGGCACCATTTCCAGCGCAAACCCGAGCGCGACGAAAACGCCACCCAGTAAATAAAGGAAGTATCGAGCGCGCCGCGCGGGATCCTGCATCCCGCGGAATTCTATCGCACGAGGCCCACGGACCTGCAGATCGCAGGCTCCCGCACCAGCAGAACGAGCAAACCGGCCCGAGTCACCTCTAGACGCGCCGGCCGGGCGCTGGGCGGGGGTGGTACCACTGCTTCGGGGGCATCGGTTGCATCCTGCACCGAGCGCGCCCTGATTTGTTTCCCATGTCGCATGAGTCGCTCCCTCACACACATACGCTCGTGCGTATCTCTAACATAGAGCCCCCGAACGTGAAACTGTTTCTAACGCAGCGTTGGATCGGAGCGGGGCGCAGTCGCTGTCTTCGATCGCGTCGAGGCCCGGTTCGGTGATTCAAAGTCGGACTTCGGAGCCTTGGGACCCTTGCTGTCCGCTTCGGCAATCATCTGCGCGCAGTTCTGATCCTTCGCCAGGCCCGGGTCCACAAAGGCAAGGACTGCTGCAAGCGGTGTTACAAGCGTCCCCAACGCTGCAGCCACCGCACCCTGCTTCGCCGTATCACCAACGTTGAGTCCGACCGATGGTTTCTTCAGGTGGCCCTTCACCTCAATCGGGCTGCGCAGCCGTGTGAAGCGGAATTTCTTCGGCTCGCCCTTGATCTCGAGATTCAGGGATTCAGGACCCAGATCAATGTCCCCTTTGCCCTTGATAACCACGTTCTGAGTGTCGAAGGTGATGTTCTGCGCGCTCATGATGCCGTCCCTGATGTTGAATTGCGCCACGCCGCAACGGATCGGCGCCTTGTCATCGGCCTTGGTCAGCAGCAGCCCGAGACCCTTGGCGACATTGATACCCGTCAGCTCGGCGAAAGCAGATCGTACTTCGCCATTGGGCAGAATCACTGTGAACGTGCCGTTCGCATCGGACATCACCCGATGGACGGAATCGCCGCTGCCGTTGATCACCATCCGCGCCTGCATCACTCCGCTCAGCGGAGGTTGGGCGTCGGGCGCCTTGCCCTTGAGTTGATCGAGTTGGATATCTTTGATCCGCGCATCGATGTGCACCTTCGGGACGTCCATGCGAGCATCGATTTTTGCATTTCCGGACAGACGCCCCTGCGGCATCTCAAACGCAAACGGATCGAGAGCCAGGACGCCGTCGTCGAGCTTTACGCGAAACGCCACCTTCTTGAAAGGGACAGTGCCTGCCTCAATCGACTTCGCGCGAAAATGCACGTCCGCATCCATGGCGCGCACGCGAGCGAGCTGCAGGTGAGCGTCCGGGAACAAGAGCGCGTTGGGATTGGGCGCTTTTGCAGGCTCGGCCGCCTGTTTCGCGGCCGCCGCTTGTTCCGCTTTGGCGTCCAGCGAATTGCCGCCCTTGGGGGTCTTACCGCCGAGGGACTGCGCGAGATCCTTCATTCGCAATTGATCGGACACCAGCTCGCCGGTCATCGACGGCCGTTTGCGCGTGGCATCGATATCGAGCTTGCCGTGCAGGTCGCTTTCGCCCACCTTGCCGGCAATGTCAGTCACCGTGAAGCGCAAGCCATTGCGCGCGATGTGCGCGCGCAGGTCGAAGGGTGCTGTGTTGGGTAGCGCGAGCTGGGTCAGATAGTACCCTTCTGCCAGGTCCTTGCCGCTCAATGCAACATCGGCCTCCATCCCGCTCAGATCGAACGGCTTCAACACCCGCCCTTTGGATGCAACTTTGATATCGCCTGCCGTGATATCCAGGTCGTAGGGATACGGGTGCTCGGGGTCGAGGTTGACGAGGGGGCCGCCGGCAACATGCAGCTCAAACGGCTGGTCATTGATCGTACCGTGGCCCTCGATACGGAATGGCGTGGGATCCGCCTGCGATTTCTGCTCGTGCGCCTGGATGGTGCCATCCACCTTCAACTTGCGCATCTCGTCGACTATCTGCAGCTTGCCGTCCTGAATGAGCAGGTCGCGCATGGCGGGAAGCTTCGTGGGTTTCGACGCCGGCTCCTTTGTCGGTGCTTTGTTTTCGAACGTCCAGTTGGCGCGGCCCGCTTCATCCTGATGCAGATACACGTCCGGTTTGAAAAGGGCCACACGCGGCAGGATCACGTCTCCTTTCAGCAACGGCAGCAGCTTCAGATGAATTTCCAACCGCTCGATCCTGGCCATTGGGCGGTTCGATTCCCACGGTGGATTGCCGAGTGTCAGGCCGTTCACAACCACCGTCGGCGTCCAGGACCAGATATGCACATTCAAATTACCGGCAATGGTGACGGTCCGTCCGGTATCCGCGCTGACGATGCGCTCAATGGGATGCTTGAACCAGTTCCAGTCCATGAACGCGAGCACCAGGACCAGAATGAGCACCACACTGCCTATCCCGATGCCGGTCCACTGCAAAGATTGTTTGACTGTCGGGTTCAATCGGACGCCCTCGCGACTGCTGCCACTCAATCGAGCAATCGCCGTTCCAATCGAAGCCGCAAGTCACTGATTCTGGCGACGGGTCAGACAATACCGACACGCAATTGGGCCTTTACCGACAACAGCGCGCAGCGCGGGTTGAGATTCTTCCACCTACTTTGAGTGAGTCACCGGTGAACCCTTCCGGTCATGGCGCTCGTAACCGTCACCGAGCAACATGTACACCATGGAACATCGTTGGGGACATCGACATGAAGTCATACAGTCAGTGCGGATCGCAACGCACAATGGAGTAATTGGACGCGGCAGGATTCGCAACATCAGCACGAGCGGTGCATTTGTAGAAGCAGACCTGCCCCTGCAGCTTTTCAGCCGCTTGCGAATCCAGTTCAACTCGGCCCTGGACGGCCGACCGACTGTGGTTGAGGGTCAGGTAGTCAGGAAAGACATCAAGGGCTACGGGATCGAATGGCGCGAGCTGGCGCCCGAAGCGGTGGCCGCGTTGGTGGTGCGCCCCCTGTCTGGGACGAATACGTATACTCCCCGGCTAGTTTTCCGACGGCCGGCGGCTGGCGGCTCGACTGACTGAAGCCAGGTGAGTGTCGGGGTGGCGTGCTTCATCCGAAGAAGGCGCATCCACCACGCTGGTCGGCGCATTGGCTCCCGCCACCTTGGCCTTGATCAAGGACACCGCAGGCCCCGTTTGCGCGGCTAGCACAACCGCCAGCATCAGCACGCCGGTGGTCAGAAGCACCGCATACGGATTGAACTTCATACTGCCTAGCTCCATCAGGCGGACATACAACGGAGCTAGCATGAATCGCGCCAGGGGTCTTTGCGAGGCCGCAGGCAGTGAGGAGACACTGAGACGCGGACCGCACGCTGCAAATCTTTCAAAAGCAGCGCCCGCGTTGCGCGAGGAATGCGGTTTGCTTAGTCTCCCGGCGCTATGTCAACCGCACTCGTTGTTATATTAGTTGTGATCGCGATCCTGGCCGGAACGATTGTGACCTTGAAGACCACTACCCGGCAGGGCCTGCCCCCCAAAGACGTACTGGATCGCGCCAAGCAGCGCGCTCGCGCGGAAGATGCGCGTGATGAGGCAGAGCGTCGCCGGTAGGCTAGTCGCCTCGCGAGCCCCGGCCCAGGGCCGCGGCCATCTTGAACCCTTGCCGGGCCCCGTGCCGCGATCGCCCGCTCAGCCCTTCACATCCACATCGGGCCGGTCGTTTCCCTTGGAAACCTCATCGTGCCAGCGTCCCCTGTCGTCCTCGTACGAAATCGTGGTGGTCTCACCAGGCTCCAGTTGCTCACGCGCGGCCCGCTCTGCCGCCTTCCGGGCCGCATCGTGGGTCGCGAAGCTCTCCGAATACGTTCCATTGGCCCGATACGCCCAACCGCCATCGTGCTTCACAATTTCATAGGTTATTTTCGCCATAGACCGTCCACTCCCTCTCAGGACCTCGCATGAATCAGCATTTCGATGCCATCGTAGTCGGCGCCGGCCAGGCCGGCCCCTCGATGATCCAGCGCCTCACGAGCGCGGGCATGACCGTGGCCATCGTGGAGCGGCATCTCTTCGGCGGAACCTGTGTCAACACGGGCTGTACACCGACCAAGACCCTCGTCGCCAGCGCTGAAGTCATCTACCAGGCGCGCCGGAGTGCCGAATACGGTATCCAGATCGAGGGCCGTATCTCCGCTGACATGCGTGCGATCAAGGCTCGCAAGGACGCAATAGTCCGCACCTCGCGGACCGGCCTGGAGAGCTGGTTGCGTGAAATGAAAAACTGCACGGTCTATAAAGGTCATGCCCGTTTCGAGTCGGCGCACCAGTTGCGCGTCGGCGACGATCTAATTTCCGCGGACAAGATCTACCTCAACGTCGGGGGTCGGGCAGTTGTTCCAGACATGCCCGGAATCGCTGCCGTCCCTTATCTGACCAACACCACTCTTCTTGACCTCGAGGTGCTGCCGCGCCACCTGCTCATTGTGGGTGGTAGCTATATCGGGCTCGAGTTCGCGCAGATGTTTCGCCGCTTCGGCAGCGAGGTTACGGTCATCGAAAAAGGCCCGCACCTGTTGTGGCGCGAGGACGCCGATATCTGCAGTGCTATTGAAGGCATATTCGCGAACGAAGGCATACACATCCGCACCGACGCCGAGTGCGTGCGCTTTGCACGGCGCGGTGAGGACATCGTCGCAGGAGTCAACTGCACGAACGGCGAACCTGAGGTCGTCGGCTCGCACGTGCTGCTGGCGGTCGGCCGCCGCCCCAACACCGACGACCTCGGGATCGAGAAGGCCGGGCTCAAAGTCGACGCGCACGGCTACCTCGAGGTGGACGATCAACTGCGAACTAACGTCCCGGGAATCTGGGCACTGGGCGACTGCAATGGCCGGGGCGCCTTCACCCATACGGCCTACAACGATTTCGAGATTGCCGCCCAGAACCTGCTCGATGGCCGTTCGCGGCGTGTGAGCGACCGGATCCCCTGCTATGGCTTGTTCATCGATCCGCCGCTGGGCCGTGTTGGTGTGTCAGAAACTCAGGCGCGCGCGAGTCGACGCAACATTCGCGTCGGCCAGCGCCCGATGACTCGTGTGAAGCGAGCGGTTGAAAAAGGCAACGCGCAGGGGTTGATGAAAGTGGTGGTGGATGCCGAAACCAACGAGATACTGGGCGCCGCGGTGCTCGGCCCGGGCGGGGACGAGGCGGTGCATTGCTTCCTGGATACCATGTCGGCGAAGGCGCCTTACACCACGCTTCGCGATACCGTACATATCCACCCTACCGTGTCAGAGCTGATACCCACCATTCTCGGTGAACTGAGCCCCTGACTCCGGACGCGACATTGCGTTAGCAGCGACCACGCTGCCCGCCAGACTCGCCCTGGCCGCTACACTCCGCGCCTGAGCTAGCGGGCCTTACGCCGCGCCAACGCCTGTTCGACCCGCTCATTGAGCTTCGTGTTTCGCTCGTAGACGGCCAGGGCCTCCACGGCCGCATCGGCATGCCGCTTTGCCCCCGTCTCAATAATGGACATCAGCCAATCAAACGCGGGCTCGGTCCGATTCAAGGCGGCGGCCCGGATCAACACAATGGGAAATTCGCCGAGGGCTCCGCAGGCATCCCAGGCGGTCCGCAGGTACTCAACCACCTTGGGATTGCGGCACTCACCCAGCGCCAACGCCGCGAAGTCACGGATATTGTCATTCTCGCCGCCGAGATACGTGGCCACAAACGGCAAACACTCGAGGGGCGCAATGCTCAAAATACCCGTGAAGCATTCGCCAATCACTTCCGCCTCCTCGTCCCCAACCAGCACCTTCAGGCGCAACACCGCCTCTGCTTCTTTCGGATTGCCGCAGGAGATCGCGTGCGCCGCGCCTGTCCGGGCCCGCGATTCCTTATCCTGGAGCAGCGCCGTCAGTTCATGAATGGCGCGTGAGTACCCGGTATTCACCAACCCCAACGCGCAACTGCAGCGCACATCGATCGCACTATCCGCGGAGCCTCCCCACACCGGCTCGGGCTGCGTGTAGCGAATGCCCGCCAGGTAGAAATCAACATCGTCACATCCCAGATTCACCAGCGCACGCGCGATCGCACTCTTCGCAATGCAGTTCGGATCTCGCTTGACCGGCTCGTCCAGAAACCGCGCGTAAGCGGCCAGCAAATCCGCTGTCAGCTCCGGCATCGACCGTTCGCCGGCCAGAGTCGCCGCCTTCGCCACCACGCGGAAATGTTTGTCGCCCAGGAAAGGCTGGAGCGTTGCATGCTCCAGAGCTCGATCGGCGGCGATCCGGCCGAGGGTCTCCAGCTTCTTTTCTTCGGGTCGGGGCCGCATAAGTTAACTTTAACGCGAAGCGCCACCTGATTTCTGCACGCCTTTAACCCGTTTTGCTTCACCGCCTCGTTTGACCGTCAGAGCTTCTTTGGACTGGAGTCAATATGAGACGGGTAATCAGCCTTCTGGCATCAATGACCCTTGTGGCCGGCTGTCACGTGGTCACCGCGCACGGACTTGCGGACGACGAGGCCGCCGTAGGTAGCATTGCTCGGGTGTCCATTGTCGACCGCCGCAGTGGAGCCGAGATCGTCCCGCACTACTATCGAGGCGAATACTGGGTTGCGGGCGCGCCGGGTGCCACCTACTCGATCTCCATTCGAAATCGACTGGGCGAGCGCCTCTTGGCTGTAGCGTCGGTGGATGGCGTGAACGTAGTTTCTGGTGCTACTGCCTCGTGGGACCAAACCGGCTACGTGTTCAGTCCGAACCAACGCTATGAAATTACTGGCTGGCGAAAGAGTGATTCGGAGGTGGCCGCATTTACGTTTACAGCATCACCCAATTCGTACGCGGAACGTACTGGTCGTCCAGCAAACGTCGGAATCATTGGGGTGGCGCTCTTTCGCGAGAGACAGCCTGAACCATTCTACGAAGACGAGAAAATTGCGCCGCGCGCACCGGCGGTCCCAGCACCCGCGGAGCCCGCCCCTTCTCCTGACGAGGCCCCTTCAAATAGGGCGTCCAACGCCGGGCAAATGCGCCAGGAGACAAGGTCGCTGAACTCACTAGCCAGTGCACCAAAGCTTGGCACGGGCCACGGCGAGCGCGAGTATTCTCACGTTGACCACACCGATTTCAAGCGCCTCCAGTCCGAGCCCAACGAGATCATCCGCATCCGCTATGACAGCTACGACAACCTCATTGCCATGGGCGTCATCAAGCGCCCGCGCTTTGCATCGCCGGCATTGAATCCCTTTCCGGGCTCGCATGCGCAGGAATACGTACCTGACCCTCCCGGAACGTTTGACCGATAGTCGCCTGCAAGCACTGCGCTGGCGGGCTATCATCCCCGCCATGCGCACATCACTTTCCGATTTACTTGCGAGCGATCGCGTGCTGCTGGCCGACGGGGCCACGGGCACCAACTATTTCCAGGCCGGGCTCACCTCGGGCGAGCCCCCGGAGTTCTGGACGACCGACCGGCCCGAAGAGGTCACGAAGCTGCACCAGCAATTTGTCGATGCCGGTGCCGACATCATCCTGACAAACACATTCGGCTGTAACCCCCACCGCCTGAAACTCCACAACGCGCAAGATCGCACTTACGAGCTCGCCAAACGCGCAGCCGAGCTTGCGAGGAAAGTAGCCGACGGCGTGGACCGTCCTGTTGTGGTCGCGGGTTCGGTAGGTCCTACCGGCGAATTATTCGAGCCTATGGGCGCGCTTACACACGTCACCGCCGTGGAGTCGTTTACGACTCAAATGCGTGGTCTGCTCGATGGCGGTGCTGACGTCGCGTGGATCGAAACAATGTCGTCACCGGAAGAAGTGCGCGCGGCAGCGGAAGCAGCAACGAGCGTCGGTCTGCCTTACGTCGCAACCTATTCATTCGACACAGCCGGCCGCACAATGATGGGCGTGTTGCCGCAGGCATTAGCCGACACGTTCGCTTCGCACGCCGCTGCACCGTTGGCGATTGGTGCGAACTGTGGCGTGGGTGCCTCCGACATTCTCGTGACACTGTTGCACATGAATAACGCCCCTTGCGCCATTGTTACGAAGGGAAATTGCGGTGTGCCCCATTTTGAGGGCACTCAGGCAGTTTATTCCGGCACTCCGAAATTGATGGCGAATTACGCGACTCTGGCGGTGGATGCGGGCGCGCGAATCATCGGCGGCTGCTGTGGCACGACGCCGGAGCATCTCGCCGCCATGCGAGCTGCCATCGACAGTCATGTTCGCGGCACTCCCCCGACGATTGAGACCATCGTCGAACAGATAGGTCCGCTCACGAACGCGGCCCCCACGGACAACGCCAAAAAGCCCACCCGCCGATCGAGGCGCTGAGAACAGCGAGTTGGCCAAGAAATTCTATGTTGTATGGGCCGGGCGGCAGACCGGCGTGTTTACGGATTGGCCGACGGCTCATCAATCCGTGGACGGTTTCGCGGGTGCGAAGTTCAAATCCTTCCCCACCCGCGCCGAGGCGGATGTTGCATTCAAGTCGGGCAGCCCTCCTCGTGTGACGCGCCCGGCAAAAGCCAGGCAAAACCAGACGGCGACGAACGAGTCTGAAGCGGACGAAGTTGCTCCAACCAACTCCGGTTTGCGGATATATTGCGATGGCGCCTGCGAGCCGAATCCGGGCAACGCCGGGTCGGGCGTCGTCATCTATCGGGACGGCAACCTTGCCGAGCTGTGGTACGGCCTCTATAACCCGAACGGGACCAACAACACCGCGGAGCTCAACGCTTTGCTGTCCGCTCTGCTGATGGTGGAGAAATCGGGCGAGCCGGCGCAGATACTGTGTGATTCGGTTTATGCCATCAACTGCGTGTCCAAGTGGGCGGCCGGCTGGGAGCGCAAGGGCTGGCGCAAGGCGGACGGCGAGATCAAGAATCTCGCTATCATCCAGGCTGCCTACGCCGTGTACGGGAAGATCGAGTCCCGCGTGGAGCTGATTCATGTACGCGGGCACGCCGGCAACGAAGGCAATGAGCTGGCGGATCGCATGGCCATGCACGCCGTTGAAAGTCGCGAGCCGCATCTGCGGCAGTGGGATGGCAGCCTGGACGTGAAGACCCTTCTGCGAATGCGACGCGGCTAGAAATCGCAGCCAATCGCCGGCCACGCTGGCGTTGCATTATGACGAATGCACCCGCGCCGCTGGAAGAAATGGGCGCTGTGTTGCTTCCAAAGCAAACGAATAGTGACCCGCTTGGAGGCCGCATTGCGCCCTTTGCATCTACTGTGCGGATATGAAAATGCAGGCGGGGACGGCACAGACAGAATCTGTGACCGATTCGACAACCATCGAGGTCATGCTCAGCGCTCAACAAATGAGCGCCCTGGCGGGCGGCCCCAGACTTGACGCGTCGCAACACCCCAAATCGCGTGTTATTATCGGCGCCGCGATCGCGGCAGTGTTGGTCGTGGCGGGAGGCGTTGCGCATCTCGCAGCAAAACAGAACCCAACCCCCGCGCCAGTGGCGCGGGCATCGGCGGCGCCACCACCGCCGCCGCCTGCAGTCGAGGCACCTGCCCCCGTCGGCGAACCGGTCCTGTTCAAAAATCCATTTGATCGCAACGAGGTGTTTGAATTTCCGCCCGGCACGACCCGGGATGAAGCGCGCGACGCGGTCGCAAAAGCGCTCATGGAAAGGGCGCACGGGCGCGGAGCCGATGTTCTCAAACTGAGAATCCGGAAAATCCACCCCTCACGCCAAGCGAAGAATTAGCGCAGCAACGCCTTTATGCGATCCGTCGCTGCGTCACGTTGGACTCCCGGTTTCAATCCATTTCTTCAGCCTTCCCACCTGCGATGCGAGCACGCCGTCGACCGCCTTTGCAAGCTCGTCAAAGCCTGCCTTGTAGTAACCGCCGACGACATAGGTAAGCGTTAGTTCGGTTCCGCCACCGGTGGCCGTGAGTTTGACAGTCATCGAACCCGCAACGCCCATGGCTTGCAATGGACCCAACGCGCCGCGAAATCGAATCACCTTGCCGGGTGCGAAATATACAACCGAGAGGTGCTCAACGGAGCCTCCGCCAGGCAGTGTCTCGCACCAGCAGCCGCCCGCTTTGGCGTCGAGTGTCAGATTCTGAGCATTCCCTGAGTAGGTATGCTGGGGATCCCACCACCGCTTGGGTGAAAGCAACGAACCGTATACCGCATCGGGCGCCGCGGAGACATGTATTTGCTCGCGGATCTCGAAGCCAGCCGCCCCCACCGAGGTAACCTCGGCGGTTGCGACTGGAACCACGAGTACCGAAGCGGCTGCGGCCAGGGCAATGGGCATCGTTGTCGGCATTTGCCGGCGATCATACCCGAGCTACCGGTCGAGCGCCGCTTCAGCCACAAGCTGCGCGAATCCTGAATTCTCCGCGAAACGCCGCGCCCCCGCGGGGCTCAAGTGCATCTTGTCGCTATACAGGACCTGGCCTCCCCGGCTCGTCTGGGAGCACGAGGTCGATCCACACAGCGAGGGGATCGGATCCACGACCAGCATGTCAGGATGTTGAACGTGGATCTCCCGCACGCTTTGTTGGTACACCGCGCGGGACGCCACCAGGGAACCGCGTGAAATGCGCTCGGAACAGCGGCTGCCCGGCAGCTTCACCGGACGCAGAAAACACGCGGGCGCGGTTTCGAAGGTGGGTATCTCGAGAACGTAGGCAACCCTCGAGTAGGGCTCGAGGCGCGTCACCAAATCATTGAGACCCGCGCGAAACGCGGCCGGATTGCCGGTGGCGGCCTCGAGCTCATTGTCATCCGTGGGGACGAGGCCGAAAAAACGCGATCCATCGCCGACGAGCACCACCAGCTCAGGCCGCGTGCGGCGCACGTAGTCGGCAAATTCCGCCCACGTCCGGTTACACATCTCACGGCGCTCTTCCGACTCATACACGCCCGGGGAAGACACTACGTTCAGTCCCGGCGGGCAACCTCCCCGCCCCAACAGGATCATGGAGCGTTTTTGACTCAGGGCATCCACGACACCTTCGTAAATGCCTTGCGCCTGCGAGTCACCGAGAAAAACCACCTGCGGTGTATCTGCTCGGGTGCGCTTGCAATAGTTGTATTGCGTTTTCAGCCCGACACTGTTGCGGCACGATTCGTCTTCGCGAGGCGGCTGGGACATGGCTGATACCGCCGGCGGAAAGCGGCTCGGCAGGCCTCGATGCACGGCGATGGCGAGCCCAAACAAACCGATCATCGCAGCGCCACTCGCCAAAGCTATGCCGATCGGCACCGCGCGCTTGTGACGTATCGGCAGCTCCAGGCAATAGTAGGTCAGAGTTGCCAGCACCACGCTCAACAAGACCGCCGCCACGCGGTAAATCGGGTGTGGCGTGCCGGCGTGCAAAATGGCTTCGAATGACAGCAAAGGCCAATGCCATAAATACAACGGGTAACTGATGAGCCCGATAAAGACCAGCGGCCGGCTGGCCAGGATGCGGCGGCGAAACCAGGAATCCTCCTCGGAAGCCAGAATTGTCACGGCACCCAGAGTCGGTAGCAGTGCGGCAACTCCCGGAAACGGCGTGCGCCGGTCGAAGGCAAGAATGGAGATGCCAATGAGAACGGCACCAAACGAGGCGCCATGACGCAATAGTCGCCGCGCAGGTCCAGACGCAACCGACCTCTTGCTGACAATGGCCAGACAACATCCGAGGCCCAGCTCCCAGAATCGCGACAGCGGAAAATAGAATCCCGCCACGGAGTCGATCGGTGTCACAACCAGGTTCAACGCGAACGACACCGCTGTCAACGCGAGTATGACGCGCGTGAGGTTGAAGCCGCGGCGCCACGCAACCGCGAGCACGACCGGCCAGACCAGATAGAACTGCTCCTCGATTCCCAGCGACCACAGATGCAGCAATGGCTGAAATTCCGAGGCGGGGGCGAAGTATCCACTCTCCCGCCAGAATGACAGATTGGCGGCAAACGCCGCGGCGGCAGCCATGTGCCGGCCCAGGTTCGCGAATTCCTCCGGCAGCAGCGCCAGGTAGCCGAACCCGAGACAGGCCAACAGCACCAGGCACAGGGCCGGCAGAATCCGCCGGGCGCGCCGGCTGTAGAAGCGGGTGAACGAAATTCCGCCCGCGTGCACCTGGTGCGCCAGGATCGAGGTGATCAGGAATCCCGAGATGACGAAAAACACATCGACGCCGACGAATCCGCCGGGAACCAGGTCGGGGAAAGCGTGAAAGGCGACTACGGCCGCGACCGCAATGGCTCGCAGTCCATCAATGTCGGCTCGGTATCGATTGGCAAGCATGTTTGAATTCCATGGGAGTCTGGAATGCAGGTCCGCCGCGGCGGACCCTCCGGCGTTGCTCAACCGACAGTCAGGTTGGAATCGTCGAGCCGACGATCCGAAAAATCTCGCCGCGCTGGGGCGCGGTCGCGAACTCGAACGTGACGTTGTTGAAATAACACCAGATCATGCTGCTGCCAAAGCTGCAAATCGCGTACCTGAATGAGCCGTTCAGGTTCGCGGCCGTGGTGCGCGATACGCAGGCCTTGCGAAGCGGCAGGGTGTGCCTCACTGAAATCGAGTGGCGGTCGCGTGAAAGATTTATAATCCATGACTTTGCACATACCGCGAGAGCACTCCGACATGAAACTGTGCCGCTTTGGACCCCCAGGACAGGAAAAACCAGGCCTGATCGATAGCGCGGGCGCCCTGCGCGATCTCTCCGGTGTCATTCAAGACCTGGGGCCCGACCAGCTCGGACCCGCCAGCCTGCAGAAACTGGCGCAATTGAAGGCGCAGTCCTTGCCCGCCGTCAGCGGCAATCCGCGGCTGGGACCGCCTGTCAGCGGTACCCGCCAGTTCATGGCGATCGGGCTCAACTACTCCGATCACGCCAGGGAGTCCAACATGGAGATTCCCAAGGAGCCGGTGGTGTTCACCAAGGCGGTGAGCTGCATCCAGGGTCCCAACGATCCCATCGTGCTGCCCCGTGGCTCCGTGAAGACCGACTGGGAAGTCGAGCTCGGCGTCATTATCGGCTCGCGGGCCTCCTACATCACTGAAGCGCAGGCGTTGGCCCATGTTGCCGGCTACTGTGTCATCAACGATGTCTCGGAGCGCGAATACCAACTCGAGCGCGCCGGCACCTGGGACAAGGGTAAGGGCTGTCCCACGTTCGGACCTCTCGGCCCCTGGCTGGTCACGGCGGACGAAGTGGGTGACCCGCAAACCCTGTCAATGTGGCTGGACGTCAATGGCCGTCGGTTGCAAAACGGCAGTACCCGCACCATGATCTTCGGAATAGCGCGACTGGTTTCCTACCTGTCCAACTTCATGACCCTGCTGCCGGGAGATGTGATTACAACCGGTACTCCGCCGGGTGTCGGCCTGGGGATGAAGCCGAGCCCCCTGTATCTGCAAGCCGGTGATGTGGTGACGCTCGGCATCGAGAAGTTGGGTGAGCAGCGCCAGCAGGTGGTGCCCTGGCAGGCGGGCTGATGCGCCCGCCTCGAGAATTCTTTGCGGCGCGGCTCTACCAAGAGCCGCTCCCGCCGGGAATATCTCCGACCCCTTCGCAGTCGTGCCCGCCGTCACCCCCGCCGGGGAACAGAAGAAAATCCCTCCATTGCAACCTGTTGGTTCACGTTTGAAATCGCCCGTCATATAGTCGCGGCCGCGTGCGCCTCCGGCAGCACTTGGGGTGACCTATTCTTTCTGAAGAAACTCCGGACACGGCCAGGGATCGGGCACCGGGAGAGCCGGTCGCCCATCCTCGCCCGTCACTGATTGTGCCGCCGCTGCTGCTGACGTACCTGTTGGATGTTCACAAGGTATCCATTCAAAAGGCCCGGGAGGCGGAGCGGAGCCGCCTGAACCCGATGCCTCATCGGCCTTTGGGCGCGCGCAGGTAACGCTACATACGCACAGGTAGGCCTCCGCTGCGGAGGATCCCCCTCCACAGCGGAGGCATCTGCCGCGGTCCCAGACCCGATCCTGACGAGACCTGACCGCGGATTTCCATCCGGAAAATCCGCCGCCATTATTTCATTGCTACTTTTTGCTGCAAAGTCATATCGCTGCAAAACACGAAAAAAAGGTACCCAGGTAGCTTTATCTTGACCTTATATGGGACAATATGTCTCACCTGTGGCCTTCGCGCCGTGCATGCGGGCGGCGAGCGCCGCATCCGCGGTGCCCTTCAGCACTGAATCTCCCATTTCGCAGGACTGCGAATGTGGCTCCACTCACGCCACGCAGGCGGTGCGGGGGTGGATGCAAGAAGACTAATTGCATCAGTCCATTCGACGAGGGGAAAAAAAATGAACCGATCCGTTAGATTGGCGGCGCGATCTGCTTCGCGCGCCACATGCTGGCTGGGTCTCACGGCCAGCCTGGCATTCACCAGTACGACGTTCGCGCAAAATTGGCCTTCGGCCGGCGTCGATCTCAACAACTCGCATTTTCAGAAAGCCGAAACGCAGATCTCGCCCAAAACCGTGACCAACTTGCGGCAGAAGTGGAGTTTTGCCACCGCGGGAGATGTGACGGCGATTCCGGCGGTCGTGAACGGTTACGTCTACTTTCCGGATAGCGCCGGCTACATCTACAAAGTCAACGCGGCAACCGGGCAACTCGCCTGGAGCCAGCCGGTTTCGGTCGCGGCGATCACCGGCGCGCCGAACGACTTCGCACGCGCAACACCCGCTATCACGGGCAACACGTTGATTATTGGGACACAGTCCGGTCGATCCTTTGTTCCACCGCAGCTCATTGCACTCGATATCAGGGACGGCAGCTTGATTTGGAAGATGACGGCCGATTCGACAGCGCAGGCTTTTATCACGAACTCGGCGGTCATCGCTCCCGGACGCACCAACGGGATTGCAATCGTAGGCATTGCGTCGAACGAAGAGCTGACAGCAGCGTTCGTACCTCCATCGTTCTGGCAGTGGCAATTCCGCGGTAGCGCCCTAGCTGTCGATGTCGCAACGGGTGAGCGAGTGTGGCAAACCTACGTGACCGCACCGGGCTATTACGGCAACGCCATCTGGGGCAGCACCGCTTCAGTAGATCTGGCGCGAAACCAGGTTTACGTCGCCACAGGCGACACCTATATGGCGCCTCCCGGCGTGCTGAATTGCCTGGCCTTGGGTGGCGGGCAGGCATGCGTCGACCCAACGAACTATGCCGACGCGATTGTGGCTCTCGATCTCACCACCGGTAAGGTCAAATGGGCTGGGCGAGGATGGCCTTACGATGTATGGAGCGTCGCGTGTGGTCTGGGAGTGCCGGGATTCTCATTGCCTGGCCCGTTCGTCTCGACACCGGGAATTCCGGGTAACTGCCCCGACACGTCCGACCCGACCAGCGAATACCAAACGACTCCCAAGGTGGTCGGTCCCGACTACGACTTCGCACAAGGCCCGATGCTGTTCTCCGACACCGGCACAAACGATCTCGGACTCGTCGGCGCAGGCGAAAAGAGCGGCGTGTTCTGGACCTTCCGTGCAAAAGATGGCGCGAAAGTGTGGGCGACCCAGGTCTCCCCCGGGGGCGTCACGGGCGGCATGCAATGGGGATCCGCGACCGATGGAAGCACCTTGTACGTCTCCGCATCGAATGCTGGAACTTCACTCAGCGGCGGCGGCCAGGCGCCGGGCCCGTGGAAGCTGGCCAATGGTCAGGTCGTGCGCTCCGGCGGCTGGGCTGCCGTCGATGCGGCGACCGGCAAGGTGAAATGGACGACGCCGGATCCCTACGGAAGCCGGGCTGAGGGACCCGTCACGCTCGCCAACGGAGTTGTTTTCGGCTGCAACATGCAAGGCACCATGTTTGCGCTCAATGCAAAGACCGGCAGTCCGCTCTGGCAGCAGTCTCTGGCCAGCCCGAATGCCTGCACGGCGGGAGCCGCCATCTCTAATGGAATGGTGTTCTGGGGTAGCGGCGACGGCCGCGGCAACCCCGGTGCGGCGAAAACCTTGTTCGCGTTCGGCTTGTAATACCGCGAAAGAGGCCCGGTCAACACTGACCGGGCCTCTTCCGTCCTCACGGAGTCAGCTTGCTGATGCGTGTGGACCAGTTTCCAAGGGCAGCGCGCGCGCCTGCCGCCCCCGGAGTAGGCGCGCAAGTGCCGAGTTTGTTGTCACCGCCACTGCCAGTGAAGAACCTGCCACCCCAATCGGTGTAGTTGCAGGCCTGACCGATGTACTCGCTGGCAATCCAGATGGAATTGCCGTCCACGGCGGCCGCGCCGTAGTCACCCCAGCGCGTCCGTGGCGGATCTCCGACCTGGGCTTTGTAACCAGTAAATCCATCGTTCGGCGCCGCCCCCTGGCCGCCGGGGACGATGTTCCACTGGGTCACCCCGGTGTTGGCATCGATCGCCGCGAAGGCAGCGCTGGGATTGGTTGCACCGCCGCTCGCGGTGAAGGCCATCACACCGCGTCCCGAGGCAGTGACTCCGATCGCCGGATACGTGAAATCGTAGCCGGTGGACCCGAGATACCCCTGCTGCACTACCTTGTTGGCATCCGGGTTGACGATGTACCAGGCAATACCGGCGCGCTGGCCGCCGCCATCTGGATTTATAGCCGTATCCAGTGCGCCCCAAAGACGTCCGTTGGCGTACGTGACCTGCTGCATGCGCGTGTCGTTTGAATCCGCGACCGATCCCACTTCGTTGTGAGCCGGCTCTCCACCAAACAACAACTGCCAGCACCCAACCACGCCGAACGGCACCAACACCGTTGACGTGTCATTGATGCAGTGACCTTGCGGCACCGCGGTGCCAGGCAGAACACCGGAACCCGGCTGCTGCTGCTTCGGAGGAATCGCATACAGATTCACATTCAGCAACTTGGTGCTCAAGTTGAGCGCAGGCGCATTGCTGTCCAGGGACGATGTATTGGTCAAAGTCCACACGACTATCTGATTTGAGGTGTAGTTGCCACCCGTACCCGCGGCAGGATGAGTTGCCTCATCGGCGGCATTGGAGCTCATGAAGTACTCCGTACCCCCGGATGCCCGGTTGAACGATGAGATACCCGGCGACTGCGCGGGCCACACGGTGAAGCCCGGCTGACTCGGCCCCGCATCACTTGCAACAGGCACCCGCCCCGTCGTATCAAAGTGCACCATGTTGACGTTGGCTGCGCCGGCAGCCAGTTGGGCTTTCGAGAACGCATAGATTTGCGCACCCCCAAATCCGGGACCGTTCCACGGATAAGAGTTGGTTGTCACGTAGAAGCCGTAGGCATCTGCGCCAATGTGCGGGTAGTCACCCAAATACGGCCCGCCATTGGCCACGCCGCCGATATTTGTGCCATCGTTCGTGACATCTACCCGATAGATTGTCCATCCCGCCGTCGGATCCGGCGTCTTGCTGACTGCAATATCCAGGTGATTTACCAGGGTCCGTACCCCGTTCGGGAGATTTTCCAGGGTCAGCGCAACAAAGAAGAAGCGCTGTGTGGCGGCATCGTACAGGCACGAAGGATCGGTAACGGACTGGGCCCGAACGCCGGTGCTGCGATTGATCGCAGGCAAGTAACCCAGGAAGGAGTTCAGGTCGACGGCATGATTCACATCGGTCGGAGCTCCCGAGACGATATTGGTAGCGGTGTTGTCGGGGAGAACCGATTGGCCGGAGGTGTTGAAGACGTTGAGAACGTCATTCACCGCCTCAACTACATAACCGCCGCCGGCGCACAGGGCTTGGTCGGGCGGTTCCACGGTGAATTGGTTACCACCGCGGGCATAGCGCTGCTGGAACAGGTTCAATCCTTCAAAACCAATGTTGAATTGCGGGTTCGACTTCGCTTTCTGGCCGCTGGTGATGGTCGCACCCGGAGCAGAGCCCTGTGAAAGACTTCGGTTCGTGATGATTCCCGGGTATGGGCCCGGGCCGTCCGCCTCGTCCTCCTGCTGCGGAAACTCCACCTTGGTTACATCCCCATCGCCGGAGGGCGTATATGCGCCGGTCCGTGGGGAAGTTGAGCCAGCGGCGACCACCTTCGTTGCCGCGTCGGCCTGTAGAGCCGGCAGCAACAGCGCCGCGGTTCCGGCCAACAGTGTCATTGTCGACACCATTCCGATCGTTTGGGATTTCATGCCAGGCACCTCTTCGATTCGTTTTGTTTGAGGTTGTGCGAATCGCCCGGGGCAACCACGGGGAGTGCCGGGGCGCAGAACGCTCCGGCTATCGTAAAGTGAGACAAAATGTCTCACAAGCGGCAATTATTCCTCGATTATTGCAGGGCAGCAGTGCGGGCGCATTATGTCAACCGGCAGAGCCCTTTTACGCCTGGACTCGACGCCACGCCGCCAACACAGCCGCGGCCAGACGGTCGATGTCCGCTTCCGTCAGGGGCGCGGCAATGACTGACACTCGCAACACCGATAGACCACGCCAATCGGCTCCGCCGGCCAGGCAAATATTGTCGGTTTGAAGCTGAGCGACGGTTGCGCGGGTGAGCGCGTCGCACTCATCAACACTTCCGGTCCCGAACCGCACAATGATCTGGTTGAGGACGACCTCATTGATGACCTGGACACCCTTTTCAGCAGCGAGGCGCTGCGCCAGGCGCCGCGCCAATGCGCAATGTGTGCGCACCAGGTTTGTCAGGCCCTGGCGGCCCATGGCGCGCAGTTGTGCCCAGACCGGAAATCCTCGGGCACGCCTCGACAGCTCCGGTACAAACTGCCCCGGGTCATACTCACCTTCGTTGGCCGGAGGCAGATAGCTGGCACTCATGGCCATGGCGCGCCGATGGGCGGACGCATCACGCACTATCGCGAAACCGCTGTCGTAGGGGAGCTGCAACCATTTGTGGCCGTCCGTCGACCAGGAATCGGCTTGCTCCAAACCCACGGTCAACTCATTCATTTCGGGAACGAGCCGTGCCCACAGTCCAAACGCTCCGTCTACGTGCAGCCACGCGCCGTGCCGGCGGCAGGCGTTAGCGATGGCCCCGGCAGGATCAAAGGCGCCCGTGTTGATTTGACCCGCTTGCGCTACGACGATCGCAGGGCCGCCCCCTTCTGACAGGAGAGCGCTCAACGCTGCTGCGTCCATGCGTCCCTGAGAATCGCACGGCACGCGGGTTGCCCGGTTGCCAAATCCCAGGTAGCGCAGGGCGGCAAGGATCGTTACATGGGTGTCCTGGCCAACAAACAGTCGCACGGCCGGGGCACCCACCAGTCCGTCGGTTTCAACATCCCAACCAACACGGGCCAGCACGGCGGTGCGAGCGGCAGCGAGGCACACAAAGCTCGCCATCGTCGCCCCCGTAACAAATCCAACCGAGCTTTCGCCGGGCAGCCTGAGAATGTCGAGCAACCAACGGGCAGCGACCTTTTCCGCCATCGCGGCCGCCGGCGAGCACGCGTACAGTGCGGCGTTCTGTCCCCAGACACTCGTCAGCATATCGGCGGCCACCCCCACGGGCTGCGATGCGCCAATCACCCAGCCGAAGAATCGCGGCCCCACCGAGCCCGTCAAGCCAGGCACGGCAGCAGCGTTCAATGCATCAATCACCGCTACAGGATCTTCACTGACTTCAGGTGTCGGCCCGTCGAAAGCCGCGCAGAGTGCCTCAGGCGAGATGATGGGGCGCGGGACGCGGTCTGACACGGCGTCGCGGAATTCGCACGCGTGCTGGTATGCACGCCCAAAGATCTGAGCGGTGATTGAGTCTTTCATGGTGAGTCGCGATCCTCCTGGCCCTACTGTAGAAGGGGCGGCAGCCGCCCCGCATCGGGGGAGACTACCTATTTGTGCCGCTCCGCTGCCTACTTCTCACGTAAATCCAGCATCCCACGGTCGCGGGCTGCCTTCAGCGCGTCGCGTCGTGTGGTGATTTCCAGTCGGGTCATAACGGCGGAGACGTGATGCTCGGCCGTTTTCAACGAGATGCTGAGGCGCTCCGCAATGTCTGCGTTGCTTTTCCCCTGGATCAGCAGTGTCAGCACCTCGGATTGCCGGGCCGTCAATCCCGCTGGGCTGGCGCGGGTCTTCGCGATGGGACCCCGAGGTATGTCGCGCAGGCCATCGGCGCGCATTTGACGGCGCAGTCGCGCGGCCGCCGGCACGGCGCCGATCTGCTCAAACAATCCCAGTGCTTCACGCCGCGCAGACTCATCGCCGGCGGCCAGCGCAATGGCCTGCTCATAAGGGCAGCCGAGGTCGGACCAGGCATCACAGGCCGCGCGCCATTCGCCTGCAAGGTGCGCTTTGTATCGGGAGTGAACTCGTTGCGTAGTGGCCGGCAAATTCGGAATCGGTTCACCCAGAATTTTCAGCCATAGAGCCGTTTCGGCCAGATACCATAACTGCCCTTGCGCAAGCTGTGCGTGCGCATGAGCGGCCCGAAGGCGCTCTACCGCTCCAGGGCGCGGCAGCCCCAGCCACAGTGCTTCTGCATCGACCACTGCCAACGGCGCGCGGCGCATGATGTCGCGTGTGGATGTTGGCAAGGAACGCGCTTCGTCGAGAACACCCTCTTCCGGTATCCCGGTGCGGATACGCGCGCGTGCAAGCGCGAGTCGTGCAGTGAAGCTGCTGGTACCACGGGGATAGGGTCCAAAGACCACGAACTCCGCCTCAGTGATCGCCTCCCGAGTGCGTCCAAGATCCAACAAAGCGAGCGCCCGCGTGCCACGCATGTACGCTTCGAGAGGCGCGTTGTCACGAGCAACGGCGGCTTCGACTCCCTCATCAATGAGCTCAAAGAGATTCAGATAGACGCGGTCGTGCATCATCATGTAAACGAGGTTTGTATACAGTCGCGGCAGCAGATCAGGTTGGCCCCGGCGGCCGGCCTCATCGATAGCCGCCAGAATTTCCACGCTACCCGCTTGCACATCGGCTGAGCAACGCGCTGCAGTCAGGTTGGTAAGCGCGTGGAGGTAGATGTCCCATCGATTCAGCTTCTCGGCAAGCGCCATAGCCTGGCGCGCGCCGGGGACGGCCAGTTGCGGGCGCAGGGCCAACATGTCGAGCTGTGATTGGGCGCTCGAGGCCATCGCGTACTGTGGCGACTGAGGATGATCGCGCAGGATTTCCAGCGCCTCGGCCGACTGTGCTTCAGCCACATCCGATTCGCCATGCAGCCAATGAATGCGGGCCGAGATGCGCAGCGCATCGCCGAGTCCCAGGATGTCGCCGGCATGCTTGCGCGCGATGATTCCGTCCTCGATCGCAGTGATGGCTTCCGAAAGTGCACCACACTGTTCACCCGCCTCCGCTTGCCGTTGCAACATGTTGGCACGATCGGCATTGGACAGGCCGGTACCCTGACGCAACGCACGCGCGAAATGGGCAAACGCTTCGCGGTGAGCCCCCAGAGACTGAGCCTCCTCGGCAGCAAGCTGAGCATAGTGAACCAGATCTTGCGCCGCACCCGCTTGCTCCGCATGGTGTGCGATCTCCGCGGCCCGCACATGTTCCTTTGATTTCAATATCCCGAGGGCGGCTGCGTGCATTTCGAGCCGCCGCAACGGCGACATGGCGTCATGTATGGCCCGGCGCGCCAGCTCGTGTCTGAATGCCAGGGTATTTCCGGCCGGGCTCAACATTCCGGCACGCATGCATTCCTCCACGCCCTGATCGTTGACATCCTGCGTCAACTCTCGCAGAACCGACTGATCGATGTGTCGTGGAAATATCGAGGCACAATCCAACGCTCGGCGCGCATGCGAGCTGAGGCGGGCCGTCCGCGCCAAGGTGGCATCACGCACGCTGCGGGGGACGGCGGTACGGCCCGCCGCAAGATACTCGGTAACGTGAAATGGATTACCACCCGTGACTGAATAAATTTCTTCCGCGGCAGCCCAACGGACACCGGCCGACAAGGTTGCGACGGCAGCGGGGGAGAGTCGCTCCAGCTCGATTCGTTCACGCGAATCGCGCGGCATGTCCGACCACAGGGCCGCCAGCCGCGGCTGCGAATTCACCTCGTCGTTGCGGAAAGTGGCAATGACGAGTAGCCGCGCCGTCCGGATCCGCCTACCCAGGAAGCGAAACAAATCGAGCGTCGGATCGTCAGCCCAATGAAGATCCTCGACCAGCAACAGTCCGGGATCAGACTGCGAAGTCATCAGACGCAGGAGTGAATTGAACGTTGTCAACGGACTGTTCGCCGCTACGTTGAATCTCCCTCGGTTATTGCGTTCGATATCGCGCAGCGGCCCAAGCGGCTCCGGAGTACTCAGGTGCTCGCAACCACCGACATACACTTGTGTGTCAGACCGGTGCGCTTCGAGAAAGTCGAGCGCCGCGGACGTCTTGCCAATCCCGGCTTCGCCCTCCAGCGAGACGATGCGTCCGGTACCCGCGCGGGCACCGCGCAGCGCGGCTTCCAATCGCAACCTGGGTTGTTCACGTTCCAGCAGCATCGATCAACATGATATCCGGAGTTGGATCAATGCCCTACGCCTCTTGCAAAGAGGTGACAGATTGCGCTCGAAGAGCGGCGCGACCCGATGGAATTTTTCGCCGGGTCTGCCGGTCTTGCTGAGGGAACAAACATTTTTTAGGCCTTCTGGCCCATTCGCACGATTGTTGCGCGTGTGCAAGTGACAACCATGGCTTGTTAGAAATTTTGCTACGCATTACATTTCGCGTCGCCACCGGATCTAAGCGTTTAGATATCTGAGAGAGGGGGATTCATGAATATGTCAGTCTCGGGCGGTCCAGGGCGCGGCCAGCGCACCCTTGCCGTCCTTTCATCCACGAAAGCTTCCACCGCCAGCATCGCCGCCGCGGTAGCCGGCATTCTTTGGGGCATCGGTGCGCCGGTTTACGCACAGGAGGCCGCAGAGTCGGCCCCCGCTGCGAACGATGCACTGTCCGAGGTGGTGGTGACCGCCAACGCCCTGCAGGGCGTGCGCAAGCTGGATGCAAGTTACAACATCGTGTCCCTGGGACTCGACGAAATCAAAGCCGCCAATCCGCAGAGCGCGGCCGAGATATTCAAGCTATCGCCGGGCGTCTGGCCGGAGGCCTCGGGCGGCCAGACCGGCGTGAACATCGATATCGCCGGCTTCCCGAACGGCGGCGGCGATTCACCCTATTTCACCACCATGATCCAGGGCTCGCCTCTGTATGGCCACGCGGCCTTGGGGTTCCTGGACTCGAGCTCCCTCGTCCGCCTCGATGACACCGTCGAGCGAGTCGAAATCGTCCAGGGCGGCACGAGCGCCATCTTCGGCCCGGGCCAGGCGGGCGCGACAGCCAACTTCATCCTGCGAACCGGCTCCGACCAGAGTACGGGATCGGTCGCGGGTACTTATGGATCCGAGGGTTTGGGGCGCATTGATGCGTTCTATAGCGGGAAGATCGTTGAGGGGTGGTACGGAAGCATCGGCGGCTTCTACCGCTCATCCGATGGCGTGCGCGATCCGCAATACACATCCGATGTCGGTGGGCAGTTGACGGCGACGTTGAAGCACACCATGGACAACGGCTCCATTATGTTCTGGTATCGCGTTCTAAACGATAAGAATCAATGGGTCGCCGACTTCCCCTACACGGTCAACGGCGGCTCGGTGGCTCCGTATCCAGGCTTCAATCAGCTCAATTCCACCTACAACAGCAAGCAGTTGCAGAACTTCCTGGTGCCGAACCCCGGTGGCGGCTTTCGCAATGACGACATCAGCTCCGGCCGCGGTGCGCAGCTCAATTATGTGGGCTCCGAGTTGAAGTTGAAATTCGACAGCGGCGTGTCGATCAGCAACAACTTCCTGTTCGACGGCGGGTATGTGAACACCCACGCGCTGGTCAACAACGGCAATCCGCAGACGCTGGGGAACTTCATCAGCGGCTTGCAGTTACCGGGTGTCTTGAGCGCGGGTGCCATCATTCCAACCTTCACGAACGGCGCTCCGGTGAGCCTCGACCAGAGCGTCGTGACGCAGCAGGTCTGGTACATCGAAAAGAAGCTCGTGAACGTGACCGATGAGTTCCGCGTGTCCATGGAGATCGGTGCGGGCAATACCTTGACGGGCGGTATCTATGGCGCCTACTACACGGACAACGACGCCTGGTCGCTGGGCTCCAACGTGCTCATCACCAACCAGCCGAACGCCAGCCCGATCGTTCTGCAGGGTGTTGGCACGGATGGCGGCCTCTACAATGTGACCAGCCATCAAGGTTTGATTGCCAACAACGGCAACAACATCTTTCAGCAGGGCCGCGCTGAGAATGTCGCGTTCTATCTCTCCGACTCCTGGAAGCTCGACCAATGGCTGTTCGATGCATCGGCTCGTGTTGAGCACATCAGCCTGTGGGATACGTCCAGCAACCTGACAAACCGGCAACTCGGCTCACAGTTCGACCTGTGGGACAACGCAGTCGCCTTGCCCAATGGGACCGTGACGGAGCGGGACGAGCACAACACGATCCCCACCTTCTCGGTCGGTGCCAACTACGAGTTCACAGACCACATGAGCGCCTACGTGCGCGTCAACAACGGTGTGAATTTTGCGAGCTTCGATGACCTGCAATGCAACGTGGTCAACGGCACGAATGGATGCGGCCGAAGCCAGCCCCTGACGCATATTCGCAACTACGAGGCCGGCTTCAAGGTGCAGAACGAGTTCACCTACATCGACGCCTCTATCTACGATAAGGAGTTCAGGGGCCTCGGATACCAGCCGGTGGACCGCCAGAACCTGCCGATCGGGAAGAACACCACCTACGGGTCAACCGCGAAGGGCATACGCTTCATCGGCAGCGTCAATCCATTCGCGCTGGCGGAGAATCAAGCGGTGAAGTCCTTCAAGATCACCGTGAATGGCAACTGGGAAGATGCGCACTACCGGGATTTCATCGGCTGCTATCTCTACCAGGACATCAATAACGTCAAGCAGTGCCAGGACGTCAACGGCAAGCAGCTCGCACGCCTGCCCAAGTTTCAGGTGCGCGTAACGCCTGAAGACACACAGGTCTTTGGCTGGGGCTCGATCACCGAGTACCTGACGTACGAGCACATCGGCCAGCACTTCCAGGACTTCACCGGCCTGAACCCGCTGGGCAGTTACTACGATCTGTCTGCAGGTATCGTTGCCAACTACGGCGAGAACTGGGAGGCCCGCCTGTCCGGCTCGAATCTGACCAATCAGATCGGACTGACCGAGGGTAACGCCCGCGTGGGCGGCAACGCGGTGGTAAACAATGTTGGTTTCGGCCGGTCCATTGTCGGCCGGGAAGTCAACATTCAGATAAAGTATAAGTGGTAGAAGACTGGGGCCTCCCCTCGCGCCCAGCGTGAGGGGAGGCGCGCCGGTCCGCTAAGGCGCCGGGTGCTCCAACGCTGTCAGCAACTCTTGCATTGGCGCCTGCGACACCAGGATCAGTCCACGGCGCGGCTGCTCGAGATCGACCGTCACATAGAAAACCAGCGCGACGAGACACACGTAGGCGCTGATGCGAAACAGACTGCCACGACCTCGCTGATCGTGCAGACGTCCCAGCGTGAATGTCGTGAAAATTCCGAACAGCACGAGCATCAGCACTATGCTGCCTGTGACATGGTCACGCACGCCGTAGAGACGCTTGTCATGCGAGGAAGTGACACCGTTGAACGCGTTGAGCAGCGGTACGTGCACGGTCGGGGTGTTCTTGTTGGCAATCGCGTGCCTGACGAGCGCGAGCATTCGGGCATGTGTATCCCGCCCTTCCGCTATCAACTGCAACATTCGCGGGTCATCCAAACGCATCGGGCCGAACTCGAGGCGCTGTTCCACGTACGTACGTATCTCACGATTGAGAGCGCTGCGCTCCGGCTCCTCGAGCACGGAGCTCACCGTTGCGAAATCCCCGATCGCGATGGCATCGTCACGCAGCAGTTCCTTGCGGACCTCGTACCTGCTGGCAGCGCCTGAGAAGCAAAACGCCAACAGCAGCCCGAACAGCGCGAGCCCGCCGTCCTCGATGCGGGTCGAAGACACCGGCTCGGGGGTCGACCCGCGAGCGCGAACACCTACCAGCCAGCCGAGGATCATCAGGCCAGCCAAAATCAGCGCAGACTCCCAGGCATCGAGTTGAACGAAAATGTTCAAGGCGCTTCTCCAGCAGGTGAAGAATACAGCGATTGTCAGGGAGCGCCATTATCGACGAGGATGTCGGTTGCGTCGATCCGGCTTTCGCGTGCGGCGCTGTGGCCGCGGGCTACATCAGCGATGATTCAACAGTAGTCCCGACCTCCGCCGGACAGATCTGAAAGACGATGCCGGGGTGAAACTCCTGAACTGAGCGCAGCAACTGCCTTGCACGTGTTTCGGGTAGGAAAAAGTAGACGCGCACCGCCGAATTGACCGACAGATCGACCATCCGTTCATCGTGGAAGTATCCATGCCTGCCGAATCCAGCCGCCGTCTGCGTAGCGGTACCGCCGGGCAATCCAGCCGTGGCGGCCCTGGCCATCGCAGTGTGGCTGGCGATTGAAGGTTTCAGGAAACAAGACTCTTGGCCTGTACGCTTCAATAAGCAGTTGCTTTTGTTCGTCCCGAGGGCCACCACCGCTCTACTGCTCAATGGATACTACATTGCGACCGTCGGACTGAAAGCACTTACGTTCCTTATGTGGCCTACCCTCGCCTTTATCTGGGCGCTGTATGGTACGCGCCATTGACACACTTACCTCGGCATCTTTCGTTCTCCAATCTGACGGGGGCGTTTCAACTCCTGGCAGCCTATGTCATTTTTGCGCCCATCTACGCGATCTCCCTCTACAAGTGCTTCAACGCACTGCGCAGCCCCCATCCTGAGAGCGCCGCACGCGCGAGTCTGATTGCGACCGTCGGACTTGCCCTGCTTTTGGAGGTTGCTCAGAGTCCCAGTTGGTTCCGGTTATATTGTCTGGCCGCACCCGCGATCGCCCTGTTGCCCTGGCTCCTTGACGGGCCGGGCCGACTCAAATTGCAAGCAGTTCGGTTATTGTGGATCTCGGCCATCTGTATCGCCGCGCACGACACCTGGTCGAGGTACGCGACATACTCGGTAGTTGAGAACTTTCCGGGAGGACGACTGGCAACAACTCCGTTGTCGGCGGAGAAGCTGAGTTGGTTGGCAGGTCGCACCCAAGCAAATGAGTTTGTGCTTCAGGCCGCGTGGCCTGGGGTGTATCTCCCTCTGGGACTGCGCAATCCGCTTTGTCTCGAAGACCTGGAAACCGGTGGTGAGCGGCAGCTTGGTTATGTTGACGCGAGCATTCAGCAATTGTCTGCCAAACACGTTCGCCTGATACTTTGGTCGCCTATCTTGAACTCACCCGCGTTCGATCTCGAGCCGCTTCGTGAATACATCGAGAAGAGATATCGGCGTATCTGGGTGTTCTCTGATCGGGATGAGGTGTGGGAGACCAGATCCTAGCCGCGCTTGCGGGGCGCTAGCCCCGTCTTCTGCGGAGATTGGCCCTTTATTCTCCGCATTTTTTCCGGAAATTAAGATAGTCACTGCGGAGAATATATGGCATAATCACCGCACAAAATGCGGAGATTAGATGTACATCTGGGAACGGAGCAACTGGCCCGACCTGACCTGGGACAGCGAGCGCTTGGCCGCCCTGCTCGGGCACGTGTCCCGGGAGCAAGGTCGTCTGCTCGGCAGGATGCAGGACCTCGGCTTCGAATTGCGCCGCGAGGCCCAGCTAAGCACGCTGACGGAGGACGTGGTCCGCTCGAGTGAGATCGAGGGTGAAAAACTGGACAGCGACCAAGTCAGATCGTCAATCGCGCGCCGCCTCGGCATGGATGTCGGCGGGCTGGTAGCCGTCGACCGCGACGTCGAGGGCGTGGTCCAGATGATGCTCGACGCAACAATCAACTATTCGCAGCCTTTAACCGCTGACAGGTTGTTCGGCTGGCATGCGGCGCTCTTCCCCACTGGCAGGAGCGGACTCCACAAAATCACTGTTGGCGACTGGCGCACTGACAGCACCGGACCGATGCAAGTCGTCTCGGGCCCGATAGGTCGACAGAAAGTGCACTACGAAGCGCCCCCCAACGCCCGCGTGCGTAAAGAAATGGAACGCTTCCTGAGCTGGTTCGAAGCACCCGGCGATACCGATTCCCTCTTCGTAGCCGCGCTCGCACACCTGTGGTTCGTTACCATCCACCCCTTCGATGACGGCAACGGACGCATCGCGCGTGCCATCGCCGACATGGCGCTCGCCCGCTCTGAAGGCAGCCCACAGCGCTTCTACAGTATGTCAGCACAAATCCGGCGCGAACGGAACGACTACTACACCACGCTCGAGCGCACGCAAAAAGGCGGGCTCGATGTCACCTCATGGCAGGAATGGTTCCTTGCGTGCCTGCGCCGTGCAATCGAAGGATCACAAGACACCCTCAGCTCGGTGCTACAAAAGGCGCGCTTCTGGGAGCGCTTTGCCCAGCAATCGTTAAACAAACGCCAAGTGAAGGTGCTGAATAATCTGCTGGACGGCTTCGAAGGGAAACTCACGACATCAAAGTGGGCCAAGCTGACCAAATCTTCACAGGATACTGCCTACCGGGATATCACGGATCTCGTCGACCGGGGGGCGCTGCGCAAGGACGCCGGCGGCGGACGCAGCACGAGCTATTCGCTGGTCGTGGATATCAGCAAATGACTTGTTTTAGCCTCTCACTCTAAACTCACAGCTCGACTCGAGGAGGGGTGCCATGCAAAGAGGGCGATTTTTCATCGGGCTCCTGGCCATACTCCCAACACTAGCCGTCGCCGATGTCGCGGTGCCGGACACACCCGCAGGACATGCCCTCAGCGTGTGGCTCAACGCCTTCAACAGGGGCGATCCAGCGAATCCTCAGGTCGATATGCAATGGCGATCTCAGGTCAGTGGTTACGATCTGCTCGAAATCTATTCCAGTAATCAGACGAGCATCTTTTTCCATCTAAAGCCGAAACAGCCCGGCCCCGATGAGCTCGGCAAACTGAAAGTTGATCGCACCAAACCCACGCTGGTGACGGAGTTGGGCACCTGGCGGATGGTAGTCGGCGCCCGGTTTGAGGCAGTGACGCTCGACGCCACGGGGCGCGCTAAGCTGGTAGAGCGCGTAGCTCGACTATTCAACGATCTGTACGTCTATCCTGATGTCGGGAAGAATGTCTCAGACGCTCTGCGTAAACGCCGAGCTCGCGGCGAATATCGCGACATCATCGATGCCGAAGACTTCGCAAAAAAGCTCTCCGGTGACCTGCGCGACGTCAGTCACGACAAGCACGCCGAGGTGCGTTTCAGCTATCTCGTGCAACCCCCGCAGGTTCCAAATGACTCGAAGCGGCTGGCCGCCATCAACTGTGGTTTCGAAACGGCAGAGCATTTACCCAACAACGTCGGCTATCTGAAATTCAACATGTTTGCGGACCCTCAGGTGTGTTCTCAAACAGCCAGCGCCGCCATGACCTTTCTCGCCGACAGCGATGCCCTGATCATCGATCTGCGCGACAACAACGGCGGGTCAGGTGCGATGGTTGAATTCATTGCCAGCTATCTGTTTGCTGGTCGCACGCATCTGAACGATATCTATCGGCGCCCGGAGAATGTCACAGCACAGTCATGGACGTTGCCGAATGTGCCCGGCCGGAGATTCATCGGAAGGCCGGTGTACGTGCTTACATCAAAGCGGACATTCTCAGCCGCCGAGGATCTCGCAGACGCGCTCAAGAGCCGGAAGCGAGCGACGTTGGTTGGAGATGTTACCGGTGGCGGCGCACATCCAGTGGATGTGAAGCCGCTTGACGATCATTTCACTGTGATTGTGCCAACAGGGCGCTCCATCGATTCGATCACCGGCGGCGACTGGGAGGGAGTTGGTGTTCAGCCGGACGTGCTGGTGGAAGCGGCGCACGCACTCGAGGTCGCAACGAAACTTGCCACCCACGAACACTGATCTGATGACGAGCGGCAGGGACCGACTTGCGAAGTCGCAGGGAGCGAGCAACCTGCGACCCGTGCCACACGCACGTAAGAAATTCTGCGCTTGATCTAGGCTACCAAGCAGTCGTCTGTTCAAAAGCTCATCCAGCTAGGAAGGTTTTGGTTGATCGCCCGAGTTGCCTGCGGTATACTTATCCAATTGGATAAGTATCTTCACATTAGATTCCAGGCGCTTGGCGATCCGACCAGGCTCTCTGTAGTTCAACAGCTATTGAGAGGGCCGGCATCTGTCAGTGAGCTCGCCAAGCCGCACAAGATGGCTCTACCGCCCTTCACCAAGCATCTTCATGTGCTGGAAAAGGCCGGGTTGATCACGAGCGAAAAAAACGGACGTATCCGGACCTGTACGATCGATCCTCGAGCGTTCGCCGACATGGACCGATGGTTTTCCGATCGGCGGCGGCTCTGGACTGGGCGCCTCGGCCGCCTTGCCAAGCACCTCTGCACAGATCCCGAGGATTAGTCATGGACATCATCCACGAAACTTTGACTTTCAAGCAGTCGTTCCCTGTATCCCTGAAGCGTTTGTTTCGCGCCTTCACCGATCCCCGCGAACGCGAAGCCTGGGGGCGGCCCTCCGAAACGGCTGAGATCAGAATAGAACATTCAGACGTTCGCACTGGCGGAACCGAAACTGCACGGTGTGGCACGAAAGGCGATCTGCGATGGACCGTGCATGTTAGCTATCATCTCGTCGAGACCGACCGCCTCATCGTTTATTCGGAAGCCGTCAGCGAAGCGGGAGCCATTCAACACACGTCACTTGTCACGGTCGAATTTCTCAAAAGCGCAGACGGTAGCGCTTCAGTAATCCTGACAGATCAGATTGCCTCCTTCATTGGCAGAGATGGAATCAAGGGCCATCAGTTCGGCCATTCCAAAGCTTTGGCGAATCTGCGCTCTCTGCTCCAAAATTCCTGAGATGGCGGCCGTCTCCGACCATCTCACGCCCACACTCGGGATTGCGTTCCATCAAATCGATGACGCCAACAGCACCGCTACAAACCCCACGGTCGGCACAATAGGTGCACCCGAGCGGCAATGCTCAACTACTGTCGCGTAGCGTCGTCCGGCAGACCAAATGAGTCCGACGTCGCCGCGATCGAGCAGGCGATGGGTTGGAGGCATGAAGCGAAACGCCCAGCCGGTCTGCTCTCCAACATCAAACATCTGCTCGCGCGCTCGAGTGTGAGCGACATTCGGCTGCCGAAACCGAGCTTCAGCATCTGGCACTGGATCTGCCACCAGAAAAGCGGCCGGTGCAGTTAACCGACTGAAACGCCGCGAAAATAAACTGGCGGAGAGAGAGGGATTGCTGCGGCCATCGTGGCCGCAGGCCCTTCGGGCCCGACGCGCCAAAGCGCGTGTCGTCCAAAATTGCTCCCGGCGATTTTGTCGAACCCTCTTGTTTATGTTCGAGGGTTCGAATCCAGTGCCACGCCACCCAAGCGAGCCGCGGAAGCAACACGTCAACTATTGCGTAATTTGGCGGAGAGAGAGGGATTCGAACCCTCGAAGGGCTTTTGACCCGTCGGAGGGGTCATAGGAATCAGCAACTTGCTGATTTCCCTGCAGATATGGTCCCCCTCACATCCCCCCAAATCCCCTTCGCTGGCAGTAGAGCTGGCAGTAGGCCGCCAGATTGTGTCGCGCGCCATTCGTGTCACAGGCGACCTTCCCTCGGCTTGGCAATCAAATGAGCAGGCATGCGCCGCACTGGGGGACACCCTGCTGGTCGGGGGTGCTCCGGTTGCAGGCACATTGCCCCGACGCGCACTCCTGCTCCTCACGGCAAGCCCAGTGATGCAAGGAGTCGCATCGGGTGGCACCCAGTCGCCATCTTCGCCCGGCTTTCGCAGTGCCATTGCGCGTGGCCCTACCGGCCGTGCCAAAATTGCAGGACGATGCACAAGATGATCCTTGAAGAGCTGCTTCATCCGGAACGTCTTCTGAGTTGTCCTGAGATTCTTGCCAGGCCCTGCCCGGTGATCCAAGAGCCAGGCGTGTACGCCTGGTACTTCCGGCAAGTGCCAACCGGCGTACCGATTGAAGGATGCCATATGATCGGAGTGCATACCCTCCTGTACATCGGTATATCACCGTGCCGACCACCCAAGGCGGGCTCCAAGCGACGTCAATCGCTCCGGAAGCGGGTTCGTTATCATGCTCGCGGAAATGCTGAGGGCTCGACGCTTCGGCTTTCCCTCGGCTGCCTCTTGGCGCGCAAGCTCGGAATCGAATTGCGGCGCGTAGGCAGCGGAGATCGAATGACATTCACCGTGGGTGAGCGGATTTTGTCCGCGTGGATGGCTGAGAATGCATTCGTGGCCTGGACTAAATTTCACGCGCCTTGGGAAGTGGAGGAGGCACTGATCTCTGCGAGCTGCCTGCCCCTCAACATTGACCAGAACGCCCATCCGTTTGCCGCTCGCTTGTCCTCCATCCGATGTGCTGCCAAAGCTCGAGCGCGCGCACTACCGATATGGAGCGAGTTCGCGGGAACAGAGTGCGAACCCCTGGAAGGCCCTGATCGTGTTCAGCCAGGAAGATGAGAGCATCAAGAAATCCACGCACCGGGGCGATTCGCCTATGCGTGGATTTGTAGTCAAGCTTCTCACCGGCCTTTTATCCGCCGCGGCATTGGCCGTTTTCGACATTCAGATCAAAGGGCAGTGGGCACCCTGGGCGCAACTGCTAACTCTCGTCCTTCTCGGAGCCATTGCGCTGTATTTCCTGGTCTGGGCCGGAATGACTGGACTGTCGTGGTGGAGAGGGCGTCGAGAGGCTCGCCGGATCGAAATGCAGACTCGCGGGCCGCTGCTGGCCTGTGCAGCCATGTTTACAGAGGCCCTGAGCCAGAGTTTTGTGAAGGGCGCGGGAAACGTTCTGAACTCGCTGCACGAAGCTCACGCACTGGACCCGCGGACCTGCAATGCCTATCACACGCATTTGGGTACCTTGGCCACCGGCGCGCGCTACCTGGGTACCGACCTTCGATCCGAACGGTTGTCTGCGGACGAGGGATTGCAGCGCCTCTCAGAAATGCACAGGGACTATGTGCGCATGAATTGCGAAATAGCCTCTGCAGTCTCAACGACTGACCGCACCGACATCCGGCGATCATGGGATGAGATACGCGAGCACACCAACCTCATCAGCAACCGACTAACCGAGCTCGGTACTGAGATGCGCGAGAGCGGGCATGCACGCGTGTCCCACCCGTACTTTCCAAGCGTTCCGCGACCGTGAGTGGGTGCGCGAAATTGCGGTAGGCCTGGGTGGATAAGAATCCGCCGCTGTAAACAACAGGTACGTTTGTGAAACCCTTGTATTACGGAACCATTAATTCACTCGCCGTGGGATCCTCCAAGGGTGCCGGGGCATCTTCCTACCCTCACGCTGATAAAGCTCTCGATGCGGCAAGCCCATATGGGGTGTTGAGAAGCGGCGCTGTGTTTGTCGCAGGAAGCATCATTGAAGCCACCGCATTTGCAGCCGCACAGTTTCGTGTGCCAAACCATTCGACCTTGCACGTGTACCGGATCGATATGACGCCATTGCATAGCGCACCCATGGCAATTGTTCATGAGCTTGAAAAGCGTGTGGCAGGCGGGGGCGCTATCGCTCAGTTGGTTCGCGAGTACTGGAAGCCGACTGGCAAGTGGCATTTCACCGAGATTCTGGGCACCGGCTTTACGATCATCGAAGAGGTTCCAGCAGCCTCTGAGGCGGATACTTACACTCTCCGATACATACAGTATGGCCTAGACCAAGACCGTGCTAAATCATTGTGAGCGGCCTTTTTGCGAAAAGGGGGCCGGCCCGCCTCATGCGTGATAGGGGATCACTGACTCTCACAATCGGGGAAAGGAGAGGGCACGCCTGTCCGTAGCCAATCGTGCCTTATCCCCCGCGCTGATCGCTGACATATAGAAAACCTCCTGCGACCACCCTTGTGGCCATTCTGCAGACCTGATCTCGGTGGACGGTAAGCATCCGCTGAGCACCGTATTGACTCGCATTCTTGAATGCGCGCCGCCTAGCGGTCGGGCGGTTACCAGAAGCTGAAAAGTCCCGTTAGAGCAGCGATGAAGAGCATCGCGATCGAGGCAAAGATCACCACGATGCAGACCGCTAGAGGGCGTTCTTTGTACTTTTGCGTTTTGAGAAGGGCAAATTGAAGAACCGGTGCTAAGACAATCAGCACAAACGCGCCCAGGAGCGATAGCAATGCAGCGCCAGGGCCCACGCCAATCGTAGCTGCCAATGCAATCAGCGAAACACCTAGCAACGGCCCTACGAAGAAAGAAACTCGGCGGGTTCGAGCTCCCGATGACACATCGATATCCATGTTGGTACAGCGACTTCCTTGTGATTGAGTTATGCAGCGTGCGCCAAAGAAGAGACTTGAGCGGCGAGGTTCCAGGGGAGCAACTCGTCTATCCGATTGATCGGGTGGTCGGCGATCCGGGCGAGCACATGGCGCAGATAGGCTTCGGGGTTGAGGCCGTTGAGTTTGGCTGTCCCAATAAGAGAGTAGACCGCAGCAGCGCGATCGCCACCGTCATCCGATCCCGCGAACAACCAGTTCTTGCGTCCCAGTGCGACTGCTCGCAACGCACGTTCCGCGGTGTTGTTGTCGATCTCCACTCGGCCGTCATCGCGATAACGTGTGAGTGAAGTCCAGCGAGACAATGCGTAGCGGATCGCTGTTGCCAACTCGCTCTTTTTTGAGAGCGTGGGCAACACGGAACCCAACCAACTATGCAGGCTTTCGAGTTCGGGACCGGCACGCGCTCGTCGAACTTCGACCCGTTCCGAAGGGGATCGACCGCGGATCTCGCTCTCGATTGCATATAGTCGCCCGATCCGATCGAGTGCCTCCGCGGCAATCGGCGAGCCTATCGCGACGTGGATCTCGTAAAAGTTGCGACGCGCGTGAGCCCAACACGCCGCCTCCTGGATCTGCTCGCCATATAGGCGTTCAAAGCCGGCATAGGCATCGGCTTGCAGGATCCCTTTGAAGGACGCCAGATGTGCTCGTGGACGCTCTCCTTTGCGGTCCGGGGAGTATCGAAACAATACCGCCGGTGGCTCGTTACTCGCCGCCGCTCGATCGTCACGGACATACGTCCACAACCGGCCTTGTTTGGTGGTGCCGCGTCCTGGGCAAAGCACGGGCACCGGAGTATCGTCACCGTGGATCTTCTGAGCGCTCAACACATATCGACCCACCGCGCTCACCAGCGGCTGAAGCAATGCGCTCGACTCACCGACCCAATCGCACAACGTCGAAGTACTCAGATCCAACTCATCGCGCTTATAGATTTGACTCTGTCGATACAGAGGCAAGTGGTCGAGGTATTTGGACACCAGGACATGAGCAAGAAAGCCAGGTCCGGCCAAGCCTCGGGCGATCGGTCGACTCGGCGCAGGTGACTGAACGATCTTCTGACACTTCGGGCAGGAGAGCTTCGGACGCACGTGCCGGATGACTTTGTAGCGCTCTGGCACATACTCGATCATCTCGCTCACATCTTCGCCCAGTACCCGCATCGTGCCGCCGCAGTCGGGGCAGCTGCAGGCACTCTCATGGACAATCTCTTCGCGCGGCAGATGGGGCGGTAATGCGCGTCGAGCAGGCTTCTCGGCCGGCTCCTGGACTGGCGGGCGCACTTCCGGTGGTCGCTCTGCCAGGCTCGTCTCCAGATCCTCGATCGACAACTGCATTTGGATGAGCTGCTGATCGAGTTGCTCGGAGGAGCGTCCATACCGTTCCCGCTTGAGTACTGCGATCTGGAACCGCAGCTTCTCGAGCTCCAACTTCTGGGAGATGCACAGCGCCTCAGCTACTTCGAGCGCACGACTGCTCTCGATCACCATGCTCTTCAGAGCGTGAATATCGTCTGGTAAGGTCGCCTGCTTGGGCATGCGCCGAGTATACCAACTCGGTGTTGTATTTAACAGTAAATAAGCTGCAGATACGGCGTATCAGGCAGCCGCGTGTGGATCGAATGAGCGCTCCACTCTGCGCCAGTCAATCCCTTCCAACAGCATCGACAACTGCGCGCTCGTTAGGCTGACCGTTCCTTGTGTTGTGTGCGGCCAGACAAACCGGCCTCGCTCCAAACGCTTCGCGAACAAACAAAGACCATCCCCAGACCACCACAGAATCTTGACACGGTCACCGGCTCGTCCTCGAAAAACGAAAAGCTGACCGGAAAAGGGATCTTCGGATAGTTGGGTCTGAACCAGGGCTGCCAATCCATCGAACCCCTTGCGCATGTCTGTTGCACCGGCGGCCAGATACACCTGCACACCCGCAGGCAGCGCTATCATCGCGACGTCAGAGCGGAAATCAGTTCGCGCAGCAGTGTGGCGTCGAAAGGACCCAGGACGCGAAGTCGCCTGCCGGACCCGAAGTCTACCTCGATCGTCGCAGAAGTCGTTCGCGCAGGAGGTGATGCGGCCACCGTGCGCTCCGTCGGCAACAACGTCGGCGTGGTCACTTGCACAGGCAGCAAGGCCGGCGGCTTTGACCGCCTCTCCTCGATCAATGTGCCCTGTCGTTCCAATCGGCGCCAAACGGACAGCAGGTTGGCATTAACTCCATGCCGCTGTGCAACCTCAGGAACCGAAGCTCCTGGTTGCCGGGTCTCTTCGACCATCGATCGCTTCTCGGCTACGGAATACTTGCGTCTCGGACCGCTGCGGCGACCCAGTTTATCTGTCAACACTCTCTCTGGCGAAGTCCCCATCTAGCTCCTACGCGGGCACGTAGAGATGCACGCTTAACGTCTAGACGGCATGATCTGGCGTCACCGGCGGAATGGCTACGCGGCCCTCAGCGGATGCTTACGGTGGACGCGAAAATCGTCCACTTGGTCCAGCGCTTTGAGGAATGGCTCGGATTGACCTGAGGGCCGTTTGCTCCAGTTGATGCCATAGGTGCGACAAACCTTTGCGCGGACGCCGCTGCCAGCACGCCGGTGTAGTTCTCTTTTCTGGGAAGTTCTTCTCTTTTTGGAGAAGTACGCCGTATACTTGGTCACACGCACTGAACTGCAAGGGGACCAACGTCATGAAACTCACGCCATTTGGGGAGGCTGCACGATCGCTACGCATGCGTTTCGATGTGTCAATGAAGTCAATGGCGGACTTCATGGGCATCAGTTCCTCGCATCTGAGCGGCATTGAGTATGGCGAGAAACGCCTGTCTGCGAAGCATATTGACTGTGCTGTGGCGTTTTTTCGCGACCGTGCCTCGGACGAAGAAATCGCGAAATTAAGACGCGCGGCGGAACAGTCGAGGGACATGGTTGATACGTCGAAGCTAAACCCGGACGCGCGAGGCCTGGTCGCCGCGTTCGCGCGACGGCTGCAGGAGGGTGACACGCCGACATCCGAGATCCGCGAGTGGATCACCAATCGAAAGGAGCCTGGCAAATGATCTTCGGCAACGCACGGGGATCTCGCACGCCTTCAGGATTGAAGGTGGCACCCATGAGTTACAAGAAGCTGGAAGCTGTGGCGGAGGGTGTGCGCCGGTATCTACCGCTAACTGAGGCATACGACGGCCAGCGCTGGAGCGTGAATGCGCAGCAAATTCTCGAGGACACCCTGCCGCGGGCTGGCTTCAACTTTCACATCGCGGAAGACAGCGAGTTGCAGCAGTGCGCAGCATTCGCAGTGCCGGAGCACAACTTGATAGTCGTCCGGCAGGACGTTTACGAAGGCTTGTTCACCGACGAGGTGTTCTCGCGCAGCACGGTCGTGCACGAACTCTCGCACATAGTGCTGCGGCATGCTGTGACGCTGCACCGGGGAGCACCGGTAGGACAGCACGAGTTCTATGAAGACAGCGAGTGGCAGGCGAACGCGCTTATGGCGGCGATCATGATGCCGGTCCCAGCATGTGCGGCGGCCGCTTCTGCGCAGGACCTCGCCACAATGTGTGGGACCAGCGTCCTGTCGGCGACCTATCGGATCGACGGCCTGGTGAAGCGCAAAGTCATTCCCGAAAAGAGCCTCAATGGCAAGCTCTTCGGGTGAGCGGAACCGAGGACAGCAGCAGAGGAGGAACCAAGATGCCCAGCGAATAAAAACGGCCGAGTACGTTAATACCCGGCCGCGGTAGGCAAGCTACAGAAGCAACTCGCCAGCCTAGTCACTTGCGATTCTCTGTAGTCCCCCGTGCCGCTGTCAATGCGACTGCGTGCCGGTTGCGGCACGTGGCGCTGTGTTCTAGTGCTTTCTACGGAGAATTTGCAGTTATGCCAGTTGACGTTCAGACCCATGGGGAGCGCCATGCGGCGCCAAACAAGACGATCGCCGTTCGCGTCCGTTACCTCGGCGCTCGCCATCCCTTCGAGGATCCGAAAGCCCCCGCCGGGGAGAACTTGGCGGAGCTGAAGCCTCGCGTGCTCGACTTCTTCAAGCTGAAGGAGGGCCCGGTGGACGGCGGAACCAAGGTGTACGTCTTCGCGATGGATGGCCTCGTACTCACCGACCTCAACACGACCTTGGGGGTATTGGCCAAGGAGCATCACGAGCTCAAGCTCGATCTACTCGAGCGCTTCGAGCAGGGTTGATCCGATGGCCACCGACCTCGAACTCGCCCTCTTCGCGGAGGAGTTGTTGGAGGTTCGGCGGTTACCGGAAGCCGGCCGCTGGCAGCTCGAGCGGGACGAATCCGTTCCGCTCGGGCTGTTCGCGGTAATGCATCCGCTCTCCAAACCGTCGGACCTGTATCGGGCGCGGCTACGTTGGACGGATTTCTTCGGGCCGCCCTCGCTGAAATTTATCAACATGACGACCGGAGTCGAAAATGATCCGACGGCATGGCCGCTGTGTTTCGGCTTTCGACCGACTTCGCTCGACGCTTGCCTGCCGTGGACGGCAGAAGGACACGCTCATCATCTGGAGTGGAAGAACTCGTCCGCGCAGTCATTCCCTGTGGTGGATGCGCCAATGCAGTACGCGCTGCTGCGGGTGCAATCGTCGCTTGACAACACCTACCAAGGGAGGGGGCAGCGATGACCGAATTGCATTGGACTTTACCGCAGGAACTGTTGGACACATCGATCGAGTGCATGCGGCCCCATGGTGCACGCGGCAATGAAGGGCTCGCGCTGTGGTTTGGCAGCGGTGATGAACGGCACGTGCAATTCACCCATATCGTCGAGGTCTTCGGACCCGGGTTTACGACAACACCTCTCTACATGAGCCTGTCGTTACATGCCATGGCCGCACTGACTGACTTTGCCGACGGGCACGGGGTATTTCTCGCCGGCCAGATCCACTCGCATCCGGGCAAATTCATTGAACTTTCGGAACTCGATGAGGCACATGGCATCCGGGTACCGGGCTATCTATCCGTTGTCTGCCCGTTCTACGCGCAGCGTGCACTCGAAGGCCTGGGCTCCTGCGGCGTGCACACCTTCGATGGCAACCGATACCGCCGCATGGAAGTCGATGAAGTCAGGCGGCGCATCGAGGTGCGCAAAGTTCCCCTCAAAAAGCTCCGTCTGGAGGTTCAAGCATGAATGTCTCAATCGAGCAAGCAGTGAGCCGCCCCTTGGCCGTCGCGGAGGGTTTGCTACGGCGCCCGATCGACGAGACAGTTGTGTACTCTAAGGTCGTGGTCCTTACGGGCGAGACCGGTGTTGTAGCGACTGCAAATGGGCGTTGGTGTTTTCTCGACGCCCTGGCACTGCTGTCGCGCGTGGTGGGCCACCTCATCGTGGCGGTGCCGCCCGAGGCGAAACACTTGCGCCAGGAAGTGGACGCATACTGCGAACGCGCTTGGACGCGCGGTGCCATTAGCATCGTTGATGGCGCAGAGCTGACGCTGCTTCGTGGCGCGCACGCCGTCCTCAACATTGGCGCCGAAATGCGACCCGAACTGCCGTGGACATCGATCAACGCGAACGGCTGGATTGCTCGGGTGTCCTCACGCACGAAGCTGCCTGCTGACACGCACGAGCCAAACCCGATAGCGGCGTTGCTGGCCGCTTCGCTCGGGGTCACTGAGATCTTCAAACGCATCTTTGAAGTTCCGGAGGAGATCGCCCCCCTACTGGGCCTGACGCAGTTCTCCCTATACGAGCTGACAACGTCACCAACTTGCTTGGGACCGGCCCTGCCCTCCCAGCTTCGGTTTCCCGACACGCTGCTCACTGGGGCCGGCGCGATCGGAAACGCGATTGCACTGCTACTCGCCCAGCTGCGGATCGAGGGACGGCTCCACATCATCGACCGGCAGCGCTATCGCGACGAGAATATGGGGACGTGCCTGCTCATGGAGAGGAACGGCTGGCTGAAAGAGCCCAAGGCATTGCGCCTTGCGGCCTGGTTGAAACAGCACAGCATCCTCAACGTGACAAGTGATGAGATCACGATCGAGGCAGCCATCGCGGACAACCGGCTGGACGGTCTGACGATCGATCTAGCACTGAACGGCCTTGACGACCCAGGCGCGCGCCGCGAAACGCAGCGCCTTTGGCCATCAGTAATCATCGACGGTGGCATCAACGAAGTCGGCGCCGCGGTCACTGAGTACCGGCTGGATTGGCAAGAGTGTGGATGTCTGATGTGCTGGTTCGATGCGCCCCAACTAGATGAAAAAGCCCTGCAGAGCCGCTGGACGGGCCTGCGTCGAGACTCGCTCGATGATGCGAATCGCCAGCTGTCCGATCGAGACATCGTGACAGCAGACGAGTCGAAGCGCGAGTGGTTGCGGGCACGGCAACGCGAGGGCAAGACTGTCTGCTCCGTAGTTACGGAGGCACAGCTCGCAGCACGTCTTGGCGTTGCTGCAAACGAAGGATTCAGACCGTCCGTGCCTTTTGTCGCGGCAGCATCGGCGTCACTGGTGGTCGGAGCGGCAGTGAGAGCGTTTGTCTTCCCGCAGGAACCGGCACCTTCGATGTTTCAAATCGGAAGTCTTTTCCTCGGGCCGGCACACAGCGCGACGGCAAAGCGGTCGCCTTCGGAACGGTGTCAATGTGTATTGCAGCGGAAACTCATCATGGCAGTGCACGCGCGAAGGATGCGCAATTGTGATCGGAAGAGTGACGCAATCTGAATTGTGCTGGTCCGCTCGTTCAACTCTGCCTGGCGAAGATCGCTCGCGCGCCGCCGCTAACGTTTGATGCGCGAATCCACTGCCGGTTAGTTCGAGCCGGTGGCGTCTCTTCTGACTTGAGCGGCAGCGTTTCGGATAAAGGGGAGTGCCTATTCATACAACCGAAAACCAAGGACTGCCAGGTCGTATCGTTGAACGAAGGCACGGCAGGTCGAAACAAAACCAAATGCATCAGCAACTGAGATAGTTTCAGCTCGATGGATGAACATGTCTCTTTTTGCACCCAGATGTTGGAGCTGCTGCCTGTACGGCAGCCGAGATCCCTTTGCGAGGATCGCACGCTCCTTTAGAGTTCGCTCGAAAGCACCGAACGCAGCATTGAATCCAATTGTTGTACCTTTTGCATCCGCATGAATCAACTCATCTGAGTCCATATGCAGCAAGCAGCCGTACAAGAAATGCTCCAGACCATGATAAGCAGCCACGGTCGCGAGAGGTCCATCGGTGTAGTCTTCAGACAGTACGAGTTGCTCGCTTTTTAGGAGAAGAGATCTAGCAGATGCTAGATAGGAGTTTAAGGTGCCCGGCCGTTCGGCTCGGGACTGAAAATACTCCACCACCTGGGCTGTGAGGTGTGTCTCCCATAGGCCGCTTTTCTCCCACCAAAGTCCAGGAGCCCTCTGATGTTGAAGAAGAAACCTCTCTCCGCGAGCAATTGACGGATGATCGGACGGCATGTCGGTGTACCTCAACGCCTCTAGCACCTGCGTCGTTGTTGAGATTGGAAGAGTTGGCGATCCAGAATTGGTGGAACTCCAGCTTCCATCCTCCGCTTGCGCCCCTACTAGCCATCGCTGACCACGGGTGCAAGCATCTTTAGCCTCCTCAGCAGATCCATATCGCGCAAAAAACAATATCGCGCCGGAGGTCGTCCCTGCGTCGTCCACCAAAGATGGTGGACCCTTATCCTGCGCTCCACGGCTCCAGTCAGACCAAGCGCCGTTGCGACGCTGCAAACGAAGCACTGAAGGCGTCGCTCTGCGCGCGATTGGCAATAACACATGCCGAACTGTGCGGCATCGCGCATAGGCAACCATCAGGTCCACGAACCGTGGAAACTCGAACGCGGCATTCTCACCTCCCGAATGAACCGTTGCCGCAAATTGTCGGACCTCATCCCCGAATTCCCGAGCTTCACTGAGAAGTAGTTCCCGAGCGTCCTTCGGTTCGAAGATCTCGTAATATCTCAGATAACTCGTGTACCAGTAGGGCTCGTAACCCCGCGCTGATGTCTGCATGGCCTTTCCACTTAAGAGGTCTTGGCGACGACGTGCAATGCTGTCTTTGAATCGCCTTCGGGACTCCTCAACACCAAACACACATAGAGCGTCCGGCGGTCCGTCATCGCCTTCCAGGAGAATTTCATGAGCGAGCGCAGCCCGAGCTTTGTCAATACTGGAAGGTATCTGGGCTAAATCACCTTCAATCTCGGTCCGCCTATTTGTGATCGCAGCATCGATCACCTTCTCAGAAGGGCTCTTAGACGTGCGTGAGCGTCCAGTCCTGGATCGTCCCAGCCGACGAGCGCTTGATGCCACTGACTTCAGGTATCGCTTGATCGCCTTGACTGAACCGTCATCCGTAATGCCAGCTTTCGCTGCTAGCTCACACGCCTCGGAAATAATCACGGACACCGGCGAGACCTTAATTCCTCGCGCTAACGCCTCTTTCACCTTGAGGGTGGAAACCATGGCACGCATCGCCAATGACTCATACACGCCTTGCTTGAACCGGATCAGCGCTGCGTACTGATCGAGCAAGTTTTCATGTTTGGCAGAAAAATGAGAGTAGTCAGTCGGAGCTAAAGACATTCTATTCTTGTTCCTTCATTGTCCTGAGCGGACGCGATTGCGCAACCGTGGGGCTATATCGCTCACATGATCGTTTTGCAATCTTGCCCTCAAACGATCCAAATGGTTGCGCTCACTAACGAGGTTTGCAACATATTTGTCGAGAGCAGGCGAACATCTTCCTGGGCTTTGAGAGTTCGGGTAGCTTTGTTCGACCGGCGGCGTCAACCTGTGAGTGCATTGCACACCGGCCCTTGCTCGAGCGCCTCCGAGCAAGCCGCTTGAGGGTGACGTAGCGCTGCGGTTCGGAGACTGGACTATCGGCTGACTCCATCCGCTCTCAATGATCTGCATACGCGCGAGGAACCCGCCACGCCAATCTTTCTCAGGATGAAATTCCTGCACGCGGTCCGTCACGACAAAATTCTTGGAACCGCTTCGTCGCTAACTCGATGCGGGGCGGTGGAAGCCGGGCTTTACATACTGCCCGAGAGTGATCCTGAGCGCGCTACCGTCCGGCCGGCCTCATGGATCGGAAGTCTATCCGTCAATCGAGGCCTTCCCGACCCTTAAATCGAGAGGACGAGGACCTTCGGTTTGAAAGGGTTCGGCCGGCAAACGCCAGAGAACACGGTCGAGATCCTGTGAGATCGCTCTAAATAAGCTTCTGATCATGGAAGATGCCTCGTGCGATACCTCTCGCGCGAAATGCAGATCGTCCGCCTCCTTTTCGAGAACCCGGAGATTCACTTTAGCAGATTCCAGAAAGTGACTGAGTTGCGCTAAGCCATCATAGAATTCGACGAAGCTGCCGATATTGGCAGACACCTGCGTCAACGCCTCCTGTGTCAACTCCCACAGGGTTTCCAACTGGGTGAGCTGCGCGAGCAGGAATCCCTTGCCCAACCCGTCCTCAATGCGCTGCAACTGGGCGCGAGCACCCGCGATATCGTCTGTGTACATGGTTTGTGATCTCCTTGGAAGACGGCGGCGTCAGGATGCGGTCCGCTCCTTCGTGGTTCCTGTAAACGAATTTTGAGTCGTCCGCTGGTCTGCAGTGATTAACCCCAGGCGTTCAAGGCGCGCCTCAATCGCTCGCGGGGTGCGCTGGTGTTTTGCGGCGATCGAGACGATGTCCTCGCCGGCCTTAAACTCTGTGACGAGTTGCTGTTCCTCCTCCGGAGACCAGGTCACTCCGACATTCTCGGGAAGCTGTGCTCGCCGCTTTGTGCGTACTTCGAACTGATCAAACACAGCAACGGCGGTATACAAGGCTCTGATGATTTCGGAGCGGAAAGTAATCGCGTTCTTGGGAAGGTCCGCGCCAGTCTCGGGATCAATTCCTTGGGTCAGCGCATGCAGAACTTCGCGGGCTCGGTCGGGTTTCATAATGGCTCTGTCCTTGGTAATGGCGGATTGAAACCTAGCGGGTTGTCAAGTGGCCCAACATGTCGGCTCAGCGAATTCTTCTGCCTGCCTTCAAATTGGTCTCACCGTGCTTCGATCTTATGCCGAGACCATTTTGGAGGCAAGAGCTACAAGAACGGGCGTTGCGCCGACCCTGGCGCGAGTTCGGAATGCACCGGCCGGTCTAAGCTCGCGCAAATTGCTAAGGGTGTAGGGACCAAAAAGCGCTCGAGGGTTCGAATCGAGTCGCTCACTCTCCGCCATCTGTTTGGGGGTGATGCGCCTGGGTCGACCGCCGTTGGGTACGGAAGCGCACCTTCAACGACTGGGAGGCGCCCGCTCGCGAGACGCGGCCAGGATCTGCTCCGCGATAAGCTGCCGATCAGTTCCAACGTTTGGCATTGTTACAATAAATCTTCTGACCCACGCGGCAGTATCACGCTGTCCTGATCGCTCCATGAAATCAGCGACAGCCGCCCAGCCACGCTCAACTTCCAGACGCGTTTGTCTCAGTCGGAAGTCGCCTTTCTCAGGTTGAACATGTCCCGAGCGCAGCTCCCGCGTGATAGCCTCGACCCGCTGTTTCATGAAAGTAGATTCACCTCGAGCAGCAGCCCGGAAGATTCCCGCTTTGCGATTGTGATGCTGGGAGCCGCGGACTGCCCGCTCGGTGGCATTCGCCTCCACACCGAATTCACGAAGGTACCGCGCAAAGTCCCGTCGCCACTCTCGGAGCGTTGCCTTGTAGATATTCAGTCGTTCGCCGCGCTCGCTCATGGCTTTGACGACAACATGCACATGCGGATGCCCTTGGTCGGTATGCAGTGCCATTGCATATCGATGCTGAGCTCCGAACTTCTCCGTTGCAAACTTCCTGACCGCCTTGTGAACCCTGTTGGCCGGCGTACCTTTGGGCATCGAGAACACGAGGTTATGGACCAACTTCGGTGGCTTGCGCCCTGCGGCAATTCCCCTTTCGGTGTGGCGGCGCACCGCATCGACCTCAAGATCCCAGTCGTTCAAAAGCTCTCTCCCGAGCCCCTTCTCAGTCAGAATTGCTCCGTCATCTGTCTCAAGATCGGCACGCTCCTCCAAGTACTCTAGGTGTGTCGCGACCCCGCGAATCGTTCTCGCTCCCCCTGAGACCTTGATCATTACTTCGGGAACGCCGCGCGCCGTGCGACTGGCGTGTGCGACCTCAGCCGGAGTGAGCGGCCGATGGCCAGGACCACTACGACCATAAGAGGCGATATCGAGCAGGGGTTTCTGCGACCGCAGATCAACGAGTCGCTTCGGCACTGCCGCTCTCCCAAGACTTCGTGTTCGCCAGCATCAGGCTCTTCACGTGATCCCTCAATCCCTTGAGCGCCCGGAGGACAGCTCGCAGATCTTCTGGTGTGGGCCCAGCCAAATTTCCCGTTTGGTTGGCAACCCGCGCAATCTGATTGAGGTTACGCCCGATCATGCCGAGCTCCCCTATCGCGCGCTTGAGTTCACTGAATTCACGATCCGGCAGCGGAGCCACTCCCCGAAGGTGCGCTCGCAACACCATCGATCCATAAGTGGCCGAAGCCATTCCCCTTGAGTCTGCACGCTCCCGCAGCAGGACGTGATCCTCCGGGCGTAGTCGCACGTAAAGTCGCGCGCCGCGCGCGACCGGTTCAACAGGAGCGACGGGTTGCGCATTCGTAATTCCGGAATTTTGCACGACCAGCTCGACGAGCCTTTGCAAAAAGGCCGAGTCGCTCAGATTGCGTTGTTGCGCCAGGGAGTGCAGCGCCGCTTTGATCTCCGGCGATGCTCGAAAGGCGATGAGTGGGTTCGCAGCCATTGCTGCGCAGTGTTAAACATCAGCGGCCGCTAGGCTATCCTGCAAACAGCACCAAAACGCGCACTCATTCGTGTTGCAGCAGTCGCTGTGGTGTTGTCGTTTCCCTCTAACCATGG
>JAFEDS010000011.1 GCA_018241505.1 Pseudomonadota bacterium
ACAATATGCGAGGCGTTACAGCTGCCTCTGTCTCACTGGTCTGAGGTTATCGGCGACCCGGTCATTGCCGATGCGATCCGCGGTCGTCTCGAACATGCCGCCTTGGTCATCCAGATCACCGGCGAGAGCTACCGAGGCGTCAAAGCCCGAAAACTTGCCAGCAAGAAGAAGGAAAGCTGAGAATCGTCGCCTTCGGCTCCGCCAGTGACCCGATCAGGTGGTCCTCAACTGGGGAAATCGGCCGGTCCTCAACGCGGAAATCCTGCACCCCAAGTGCAATTGGATGTATCAGGCTTGATGAGTCCGTGTCGTTTCACGGTGCGATTAAGCTCGCCGCCGACCTTGGCGCGTCGCTCCACGACGTGTTGCGGGGGGACGTTAGGCAGAAATCGTTGCCTCTTACATTTCCGTCGATACCTTCCATTCTTCAACGCACATTAGCGGAGCAGAGACCGAAGCGACGGCGAGTTAGACGGGATCGAAAGATAATTCTAACTAGGATAGCGGAGGAACTGGCTCGGCCTTTGGAGGAGGCACCGTCTCTCAAAGAGGTCACGCGTCGGCTCGGTGTATCGCACGGTTGCCTGCGTTACATCGCGCCTGAGAGTGTTCGGAGGATTGTTGTCAGGCATTCAATTAGGGCGGCGCGTGAGGCAACCAACAGAAAGTTACGTGCAAAGATTGTCGTTTTCGAGTTTCTCGCTGCGAGAGGTGATGAATTTCAGCTCGTATCTCGGAAAGGGGTGCTGCGTGCTTTGTACCCCTCTACGGGTCTGCCCAAGCACCTTCTAAGGCGTGAGATCAATAGAGCTCTGGGATGCCAACAGGAGGCCTGTGATGCGATCGGTCATCTTGGAGAGTAGGCAAGCGAGCATCGGGAACGGAAATTGAGTTGTCTGCCTCAGACCTATCACAGTTTCTCGGCTGTCGGTACCGAACTGCGTTGGATCTGGCCGTGGTGCGTAGTCTGCACAGTGCGCCGCACTGGATTGATCCTGTGGCCGTGATCCTGCAACAGCTGGGTTTCGAGCACGAGTCCCGCTACGCGGACTCTCTGGCACAAGAAGGCGTGACGTTGCTCAATCTCTCAGAAAGTGCCAGCGAGGTTGCCGAGCAGGCCACCACCCAGGTCTGCGCGAGGGAGTGGATGTCCTGTTGTAGCCCGTCCTCCGACGCGGGCATTGGGTCGGACGGCTTGATGTTCTCCGTCGCGGGGACACACCGAGCGACTTCGGTTCCTGGTCATACGAAATTTTCGATACCAAGCTCGCACGAGGCACGCGCGGGTGGGACCATTCTGCAGCTCGCTGCCCAACGTTAGCGGGACTTGCCTCGCTGGGGCAGTTGCGGGGTGAGCAGTGCTTGCAATATGTCGGGTTTTCGAAGTGCGAGATCATCCGCGTCAATATGGTCGACGTCCTTCTGGGTGAACCGAGCCAAGCGATGCTTTTGCTCCAAGGCGAAATCGATGAACTCATCGACCGTCTGCGCAGCCAAAAGCAGCACGATGTCACATTCGCGTGTCTGCGAGATCCGATGAATTCTATCTTGTGATTGCAGGTAATCGACTAGGTTGAACGTGCGATCGAGATAGATAGCGACGTTGGCCTCAGTCAGCGTGAGACCTTCCCGCGCGGCAGCCGGGTTGGCGACTAGTAGCCGCACGCTAGGGTCGCCTCTGAAGGTTCGAACTGCATGATCGCGAGCGGCGGAATCTTGTTCCCCATAGATCCTCACGGGTTTGAGGTGGGGGTAGCGAGCCGCGACTGCCTGGATGTTTCCAACGAAGGAACTCCAAACGATGACTTTGCGCTCCGTCGTATATGCCTCCAGGAGGTCATCCAGCGCCGCCAACTTCGTGGGTACCTCATCGTAGCCGGCATCGATGAGCCCCGGATTACTGGCAATTTGTGCCAGTCTCAATATTCGCGTAAAGATCAGTTCGCCGTGTTTCTGAACATCCTCGCCAGATAAGGAGCGCACCCACACCGCGAGTTCATCACGCATCTGTTCGTAGAGCGCCCGCTGGCGGCCGGACAGCTCGACTGATACTCGGTGGAATTGCTTGGGCGGCAGTTCCAATGAACCTTCCTTGGTGCGCCGGAGCGCGAGGTGCATGATGCGCTCGCGCATCTCGTCAACGCTCTGATAGCCACCGCCAGTGCAAAATCGCCGTTGGAACTCTTCGAAAGTCGTCCCCAGCGCAACTCCGTCGTCCAAGAAAAACGCTTGGCTCCAGACATCTTCCGGTTTATTCGCGACCGGCGTCCCGGTGAGTATGTAGCGGCGGTGAGCTTCGGTTCGCAGCTGCAGTACGGCGCGGGTGACTTTGGAGTCCGGTGTCTTGATACGATGACTTTCGTCCAGCACCAGTGCCATCGGCTTGAAGCGCAGGAGCTGACGGAGGGACGCGAGTTCAGCGTGGACGGCCTCATAGTTGATGATATAAAACGCTGCCCGCAGGCTCCGGAACGCGACACGCCGCGCCTTGCGCCCCGAGCCGAATACGGCATAGGGCAACGTGGAGAACCGCTCAACTTCTTCCGCCCACTTGGTCTTGAGCCCGTTGGGGCAGACGATCAAGGCGCCGCCCAGCGTGGCGTTGGCGACCTCAGCCGATACGGCATCGATCAACTGCTTGCTCTTGCCGAGACCTTGCTCGTCAAAGAGGGCCGCACGCTCGTTTTCGCGCAGGAATCTAGTGCCAGCGATTTGGTGGGGCAGGGACGCGGGCGGACGGTTGCCGCGCGACATGAGTGGACTCCTCAAGTAGGACATCAGGAATGTGCAATCGAATTACGTGACGCGCACCGATGAGTCCGGTCGCGATCAGGGCGCGGTCGAGTTCGTACACCGCGGATCGCGGGACCGCGATGTACAAGCGGCAGAGGGCTCCCGAGCGTTTGTCGACGAGGCCGCCAAAAACACGGAGCTGACGATAACTGTGCTCAGTGGCCAGATCATCTGCAGTCTTTGCTTCACCCACGGCGATCTCGTCGGTCTCAGGCACTACGCCGCTGGCGTCGCAGCGCACCCCTGCGATCGAGAACGGCGGCGGCAACCGATTCCAAGCGCCGGCGTAGGGCGCAGGGCCATCGAATCCGGTGAGTACGAGCCCGTCTCGCGTCATTCGACGTGCGACCCAAAGGAGCAGATGCTGGTGAGCAGTAGAGGGCATTTTTTCAAAAGGCCTTGCGCACCCGCGTCGCCGCCTGCGTGATGCGCTCGATCTCTGTCTGCAACGCGTGCAGAATTCTCTGACGGTCTTCGCTTTCACCTAACTCAACGAGCTCTGTCACGGTCATCGCCTGCAGCCGGCTGCGCGCGCGTTCCATGACGGCATACAGCTCGTGCTCTTCGGGATGTTGCTGCGCGAGGTACTCGTCTGCGGCCTCAAATCCGACGACATCCAGCAAACGCGTCGCTTCGGCAGAATCCAAGATGCGGGGCAGACGCCGCACGCGAGCACCGGTATCGACGCGTTCATCGAGCACCCAGCGCGCGAAACGCTGCGGCAGATCAGCGATCTGCTCGACATGCGTCTGGATGCGTCCGTTCTTTTGAAACTCCAGGAAATAGGAGAACTTGGTTTTATGCTCTGGATCAGTCGGGTCGGCGGTGATCGGAAAGTAAAGTTGGTCCATCAGTTCTACCGCGGCCAGCTGCTGGCGCACCTCCCGGGCCGTCATCCGGTAGCGTTCGGCGACCTCGTCCTCGATGAGTCCCCCGTCGATCAGGCCTCGCATCTGCAGCGCCTTCTCGTACGGCGCCCAACCTCTTACCGACCCCAGGTGAATCTCGTTGAGCAGGTCCTGGACGACGTGTTCCGGCGTGTCTGCGGGGATCATCCACGCCGGCATCTTCGAGAACCGCGCATCGTCCGGAAACTCTTCCTTGATTGCGCGAATTGCGACAACACGGCGATTACCCTCGGCCACTCGCCCGTCCGCACGCACGTAGATCGGTTCCTGGATCCCATTAGAGCGCATGATGGACCGGCGCAGGCCCTCGGTATCTTCCTGGCTTGTGAGTAGCAGTGAGCACGCGGCCTCGTTGCGCTCGCTGGCCTCTAGCTGGCGCATGGAGAAGCTCACCCGCGGATTGCTCGGGTCGAGCCGCAGTTCGTTCGGATCGACTTCCACCAGTGTTAGCTCGACGGGTTGTCCTTGAATGTTTCGGATGTACGTTGCCATGAGGATTTCCGATTTAGTCGTCAATGCCACAGAGCTCGAGGAAGTGCCCGAGCGCCTTCTTTAGATCTTGGGTAATGCGTCGTGCCTTGCTGCCATTCGCCCGTCTCACCCGCTGAATGTCGTCCATCTGCGCTTTGCGAAGTGCCTCTGTCATCTCTACCATGCGACGAAAGAGTTTCGAGTTGATCGCCGGATTGTCCTCGGACAACACACGCTGTGCTGCTGTAATTCCTTCCTCGGACAGCGCCTTGATCGCATCTTCACTTTCGAGAATCGCGGGAAGCTGACGCACGTGCACTCCCTGCGGAAGCTTGTTGGTGCCTACCCACTCAACGAAGCGAGATTCGGCCTTGTTGTCCGAGGCAACCCAGTCGCGCAGCGCAGGACTCTTGAACAACTCATCGAAATGGCTGAATTTGCGAATACTCGCGGCCCCCGGGTAGTAGGGCAGAAACTGATTCTTCATGACATCAAATGCACGAATGAGCTGATTAACTTTTGACTTCGACATGCGCAGCCGTTGGGCGATCTCGTCCTGAGTTAACGCGAAGTCCTTGTGCATCCGGTAGACATGGCCTGCTTTCTCGAAGGCGGTCCAGGTGTTCTTGCCTGCGACGTGCATCTCGCCCAGTAGGATCGCGATCTCTCGATCGCCAATGTCTTCTGGAAGAAGCCGAGCCGGAATGCGCTGCCACCGGGGGTCGGTCTTGAACTTTTCACGCAGCTTGCGATACACGACCGTGCGGCAATTGCCTTCGACGGCTGTGCGGTCGGGGCGCACGATGATACGTTCGACAAGGCCCTTGTTGATCAGGACTTGCCGATAGAGGTCGCGGACGTCGTCATCTTCCCACAGCAAGTTCTCCAGCCGCTTTTGAAGCGCAGGGCCTTCTTCGGTGATGGATACGGCCACTGTGTTGGCGATGCGCGGATTGCGAGGATCTAGGCGCACCTCATCGAGCGGCAGATCGACGTTCTGCACCTGAACCTTGCGGCCATCGAGAGTAATCTCATCGACGACGAGGGGTTCGGCCGGCACAGTGTTGCGCAATGTAGCCATGGACCTACAGCTCGAAGCCCGAGGTCTTCGCCACGTTGTTGATCGCGGCGAAAAGCTCACGCAGCAGTTGTTGCGGCTTGCGCTCTTGTCGGATGCGCTGAAGTTCGGTTGATGCGAGGCCGCGGAGAACCTCGGTCAGATCCTTCACCTTGCGAAAGACGACTGAGTCGGCGGTCGGATCTGACTTGCCCACGACCGCCACGGCGTCTTTGAAACCGCTTTTCTTCAAGACCTTGGTGGCACGCTCGTGCTTGAGGATTTTTGGTAGGTCACGCACCTGTACTCCATGCTTGACCTTTTGATCGACCACCAGGGATACAAACTCGTCGATGTTGCTTTCGCTCTGGCGGTACTCCTCGAGGTCCTTGTTTTTGTAGAACTCCTCGACATGGCTCCATCGGTCGAGACCGCGACCACCCTTGATCTTCGGCAGGACCTTCTCGCGCATGGTTTTGTAGGCCGCGAGGAGACGGGTCACTACGCGCTCCTGCATCCCGAGTGCTTTGGCGATCGCTGGCACAGTCATCTTCAGATCAGTGTGCATGGCGTGCAAGTGTCCGGCCTTCTCGTAGGCGCGCCACTTGTTCTTGCCGGCCACATGAAACTGCCCCTGCAAGACTGCCACTTGGCGGTCGGTAATTTTCGGCACCATATATACGGGCACGGTGCGCCAGCGCGGGTCTGTCTTGTTTGGACCATGGAGCCGCATCATGGCAGCCGCGCGGCAGTTGCCTTCAATCACTCGACCATCGGGTCGGACGTGGATCGGCTCGATGAGGCCGCCGTTGTCGCGGATCGCTTTGAACAAATCCGAAACGCCGGGCTGCTCAAGGATCAAGTCGCGGAGCTGCTCCTGTGTCAGCGGGGCCCCACCATTAGTTTTCTGTCGGACCGCGTGCTGGATTCGTGGGTTGTCGGAATCGAGGACGATGTCGTTGATAGCCATGTCGCGTCGCTCAACAACGATCGCCGCGCCTTCGATCGAAATCTGGCCAGTCCCCACCGTCGTGGTTGTTGATACCGCTGCTGCCTTTCGGCCCATGACCACATGCTCCCCGTATGAGGAAGCTTCACGTATCGTGCTGGAATTCTGGGCCGCGGTCGCGATGGCAATGCCCAAGGAATGGAGCAATCCCCGCAAGCATATTCTTACCAAGGGAATTGGTGTCTATGCCTTGATGGACATCGCCGCGGACCTCTACCGAGAAGCGGGTGCCAAGGCAGCGTGTGACCACCAGTACTTCGCTGCTGCACTCGCCGACTTCTGTACGGAATTCGACTGGTCGACCAGCGGGCCACTCAAGGGCTTGGGAGGTGAAGGCGGGGTGAAAACGGCGGTGGAAAGGATACGCGATGTGCGACGCAAGGCGCGGTTCAAGGTAATTGCAAATGGCTAACAAGAAAATTCTGCTCATCGAACCGGGCTACAAGAACAAGTACCCTCCGCTTGGCCTGATGAAGATCGCCCAGTATCACGGGCCGCGCGGGAAGCGAGACGAGGTCCGCTTCATTAAGGGCGAGAATCGTTCCGTGCTGGGTACCGCCTGGGATCGCATCTACATCACAACCTTGTTCTCGTTCGAGTATGACCGAATCGCAGCTTCGATCGATTTCGCGCTACAGGTCGCGAACGGCCACGCCGACAAGATCTTTGTCGGTGGGATCGCTACTTCACTGATGCATCAGCGCTTTCTCGACGAACCTCGATGGCATGGAATTCGATTCATCAAAGGCCTCCTCAGTGCGTCGCCTGCCGCGTCGCTGAAGTTGGATGACTTCTCCGAGGAGCTCTACTCCGATGATATGAATGGAGTTCCGATTGAGGATCTTGTGCCGGACTACAGCATCCTCGACCAGATTGACTACCCCTATCCGGTCCGGGATGCGTACTTCGCCTATACGTCTCGTGGATGCATACGCAAATGCGGATTCTGCGGCGTGCCGAAGCTCGAAGGTGCCCAGCGTGACACCGAGTCGCTCACTTCGCTCGTGAAGGCCATCGACAAGTACTACGGGGTCAAAAAAGACCTCATCCTGATGGACAACAACGTCGTCGCCTCTCCACGATTCAAGGAAATCATCGCCGAGATCCGCGATCTTGGCTTCTTGCCCAATGTGAAGATTCGCCGGCCGCAAGAGCGCGTGGCTGTGCAGCGTCGCGTGGACTTCAACCAAGGGGTGGACGCCCGTATTCTGTGTAAGGACCCGATGTACTTGCGGGAGCTTGCGAGCATCTGCCTGAAGCCGCTGCGAATTGCATTCGATCACTTAGGACTGCGCGAGCCCTATGAGAAGGCGATTCGGTACGCGCATGAGTTCGGTTTGACCGAGCTCTCCAATTACATGCTCTACAACTTTCACGACTCGCCAGGCGATCTCTTTGAGCGTATGCGCCTCAACGTTGCGCTGAACGAGGAGCTTGGCGTGCGCATCTGGTCTTTCCCCATGCGATTTCAGCCGACCGATCGTCCGGACCGCGGACACGTCGGCAAGCACTGGACGCGCTATCAACTACGATCGATGCAAATCATTCTGCAAGCAACGCATGGAATCGTCAGCGGCGCGCCCGATTTCTTTAAGCGCGCGTTTGGTGATACACCCGGGGACTTCGAGTCGATCCTGTTGCACCCGCACGATTATATCTTCAACCGCGAGTGGTACGAGCGGCACGACCAGAAGCAGGAGCTGCACTCCTATCGTGAAGCCGCCCAGCATCTAACTCCAGATGAGCGCGGGGAACTGCTGAAGCTCCTCTCATCGTGCGATCCGCGCGATTTCAGCGGCTTGAAAGCACACACACAAAACGAACACATCAGGTCGGTTCTGGCGTTCTACATTCCTAAACCAAAGAATGAGCTATTCGATATATGGGCACGGCAGAAGGTGCTCGCGCGTGAGTCGAATGACAAGCAGGATATGGTGGCGGAAGACGAACGTGTCGAGGACGCGGGTCTCGAGCAGGATCTCGACAATCTGACCGCAAGTATGAAACCCAAAGAATCAAGCCGTAGGACCAGGGCAGTAGCATGAGCGAGCAAGCCGCACTTCGAGTCGTCAACCCCTCTCGGGCCAGGGCAGGTGAAACCTCAACGGACTGGGGTCCCAGTTCTGCTCCCGTCGTGATTGGCAAAGACGTGCTGGAACTTCTCAGCACCTCAATGTACGTCGATGCAATGACAATCTATCGCGAGTACGTCCAAAATGCGGCTGACGCGGTCGATGAAGCTCGCGATAAGGGCCTGTTGGGAGATCGGAGTGCCGGTAAAGTCGATATCACGGTCGACGCGACGGCGCGCCTGATCCGAATTCAGGATAACGGCACCGGCATCGGGTGGCCCGAGTTCGCGGAGCGACTCAGCAACCTTGGCGCGAGCACCAAACGCGGGACGGCTGCTCGCGGCTTTCGAGGCGTGGGCCGACTGGCAGGACTTGGTTATTGCCAAGAGCTGATATTTCGCTCACGAGTGGACGGCGACTCCGACGTATCGGAGTTACGCTGGGACTGCCGGGCGCTCAAGACGGCCCTACGTTCGGCACGTCACACGCAGCCAATCGCCACTCTGATCCAGGACATCGTGTCGGTACGTCGAGTTCCAGCAGAACGTCAGCCCAAGCGGTTCTTCGAAGTCGAGCTACGAGGCGTCATTCGTCATCGCAATGACCGACTGCTGAGTCAAGTTGCCGTCGGCGAGTATCTGGCCCAAGTAGCGCCTCTCCCCTTCGCACCAGACTTCAAGTTTGGCGAGGAGATCGTAGCGGCATTGCGGCCTCATGTACGCCTGGGAGACTTGGAGGTCCGCATCAACGGTGCCGAGGAACCCCTCTATCGACCCCACAGAAATCGTGTCGAGGTCGGCGAGGGTCAGTTCGATAAAGTGACCGATCTTGAAATCCGAGAGTTGACCGGAGTTGATGGCGGTACCAGTGCGATCGCTTGGATTCTCCACCATGGGTACACGGGGGCGCTACCCAACAGGGCGCTCGTGAAGGGCTTCCGCTTTCGTGCTGGTAACATGCAGGTCGGCGACAATAATCTCCTGGAGGAATTGTTTCCTGAGCCTCGGTTCAACGGCTGGGCGATTGGGGAAATACATGTACTCGATGGGAAGGTGGTTCCGAATGGGCGGCGCGACCACTTCGAGCAAAGCGTTCATTATGACAATCTCATAAACCAGATTACCCCTTCCGCAAGGGAAATTGCGCGCCGATGTCGCCAAAGCTCCATTGGGCGCAAATGGATACGCGAGTTTGAATTGCACAGCGATGCAGCCCTTTCGCACGCGAAGGCTTGCGCACGGGGCGGCCTATCACGTGCAGCCAAGCGCACTCACTCAGATGCGGTGGCAAAAGCTCTCAAGGCCGTCAAGAAAGTGGTTACCACGCGCCATATCGGTGACGATACACGAACGGATCTGTCGGCCCAGGCGGCGGCACTCGAAGCCCGGGTGACCAAACTCATGGGGTCGGCGCCTGCGGAGAAGGATCCCCTGGAGGCTTTCAAGCCCCAGGTGCGGTCGGCGTACCAAAATGTAATATCACTCATCTATGAGTTTGCAAGCAACTCAGCCGCCGCGGCGACGCTCGTAGAAAAAATCCTCTCAAGAATTGGCCAAGACATAACGCAATCCGGAGCCTCGGGCCCCAAGAAGAAACTGACGAAAAAGTCCAAACACCGATAGCTTCCAGATCAGGGACGAATCTCGATGCAACTCGATCCGTTCGTACGCGACTATCCGGTTTATGTTGATGAGCTAATTCAAGCGCTCCAGAAACCGAGCACTCGGCTGTACCTCGACACCTCTCTCCTCATGTGGCTAATACGTCTGGGGTCGCAGGCTCGCGATGAGTTTCTTGAATGGTGCAAGGGACGGGCGCCTGCCTCAATCCGTGTTCCAGTGTGGGCTGCACATGAGTTGCATCGACACGTCATAGGCGGAACGATTCGCGCGAATGTCAAGCAGACGGTCAGCGAGACGCAACGCAAGTACGCCGAGTTCACCAGCATGGCCGCGGAGCGAGCCGACGATGAAGCGTGTCGCGCTCGGGGCTATACGGGCCGAAGCAGCTATGTCGGTGAGTTGGAGAAATCGGCCGCAGTTCTCAAAAACCTCTCCCAGATGTTCCAGTCAGACGACGAATCGTTACGCGGGGCAACCCAGGAAATTATTGAGTTCGTCAATCCTCATCTCCTGACATCCGATCTCAACCCGGCCGTCAGTGGCCTGAGCGTCACCGGAGAATTCCGATTTGCACATCGCATGCCCCCCGGCTTCGAAGATAAAAAGGAAGAGAATGCCTTCGGGGATGCCATCATCTGGGAAGAGATCGTGCAAGACGTATCCGCGGCGTCATCAGGTGACGGTTCAGCACCTATTGACGCAATCATCGTCTCTCGAGACAAGAAAAAGGATTGGGTGTCGTCCGCACCGTTGGTTCGGAACGCTTACGGGAAGACTCAGAATCCAGATCACGACACGAGCCTCGATGTCTCCCTTCCTCATCCGCTGCTCGTCCACGATTTCGCTAAGCGAGGTGGTGGGGGTCGCTTGTATGTCGCTACGCCTGCGTTTCTCGCTACGGCACTTCACCGTGACGCTCGCAAGAGTGGCCGCGTCAGTGGCGTCCAACATTGGTTGGCAGCATCCCATCGCCCTGAGTTCTTGACGAGACTCATCGAGGACGAGAAGGGACCTGCCAGCAAGGACCAGGGGCCGGGTTCGCCACCAGGGTCTGCTTCCAACGTGGCGCCTCCGTCACCGTTGCCGCCATCGGCCAATAGTGACGAAGCGCTCAAAGGGGAAACATCCTCATCAGTGATGGGGGCGAACATCGGTGAGGAAGTCCGTCAATTGAGGGATGCTCTTCCGCAAGAACAGATGGCACTGATTGAAGGTTTGACCCAACAGCTCCTGAGTGGCGGGCTATCTGCGTTTGCGTTCGGGCGAGTACTTGCCCAGATATCGCTTGAACGCGTCATCGGCTGGCCTGATCAGATCCCGGCGCTGTTGGAAATGCTTGCACCAAGAGTTCCCGGGCCGATGCTGAATGGCATCACGCTCGCTGTGATTACATCGATCTATTTTGACCGCTACGGCGAGCCTCTGGGGCGGCCCATGGCTTCGCTCGGCGCAGTGTGCCTGTCACTTGAAAGCAATCCCGGATTGGAACCAGCCTTTCGCTGCCTCGCCCGGTTTCTTGCTGAGGCTGATGTGAAACTGCCATACGTTCCCGGCGGGTCAGCACGCAGTGTTAAATACACGGTTGACGCCATTGCAGGTGGTACGCCGCGAGTCTTGCGCGACGTCCGAATTGGCCAATTACCTGTCTTGGCCGATTCCCTGTCGGCTTCAAGTGCCCGTCGCTTGACGGCGGTCTTCGGTCGCTCAGAGACAGATGGTTGCACTGGGCAAGAGCTTCGATCGCTGTTGGCCAGAGAATATCTGATCCCCTTGGGTGCCCTTTCTACTCAGTACGACCAGACGAGATACACCTGGTCAGCCGACCGGGGGCTCGTCGTCATGGATACCGGTGTCGACGGCGGGCTGAGTGCTTTCGCAGACGAGGAAGACAACAATGAGTGAACGCACCCCTGGCGACGAAAAGCGAAGCCCGCACATTGGTGCGTTTGTACTCGAGACCCTGACGCTGGGCATGTATGGTGATCCTAGGCACACGCTACGCGAATATGTCCAGAATGCATACGACTCGATCCGTGCGGCGCAGAGAACGAAGTTCCTCAATGATCGAGGTCGGGTCGATGTCACGATAGCATCCGATGCGATCACTATTCGCGATAATGGGTTGGGAGTGAGGGCAGATCTGGCGTGGGTCACTCTGACTTCGATTGGCGCATCGAGAAAGGACCGCGCCCGAGATGCGGGTTTTCGGGGAATCGGCAGGCTGGCTGGAATGGCGTATTGCGAGGAGCTGACGTTTCGCACCACATTTCCCGGTGAGACAACGCTTTCGACTGTACGTTTCGACTGCAATAAGCTTTTGGCAGCGATGAGTCCCGACGAAGGCGGCGAAACTGAGCTGGCAACCTTACTGTCCAGTGCTGTGACAATCGAGCAACAGGAAGGCGGCGCCACATCTGATGAGCACTTCTTTGAGGTGCATTTAAATGGTCTAGCGAGAGCTCCCGAGGCACTCACCAATCCCGTTGAAGTAGGAGCGTATCTATCCGAGACGGTGCCCGTCGGGTTTTCCTCGGAGTGGACGCGTCGCGAGGAGATCGAAGCTGATTACAGGTCATACTTCGGGGTGCCGCTGGAGACCGTCGACGTTTACGTGTCAGCGAATGACACTACCACGCAGCTATTCAAACCATACGGTGATACTTACCAACAACAAAAAGGTATTGCGCAACTGCAGAGCGTGGAATTTCACCGTGGAGAAGACCAGCGATATTGGGGTTGGGTAGGTTACCTATCCGAGTCGGGCGCAGTTACAGATTGGAAAACCCGTGGTCTGCGTGTTCGTACGCGGAACATTCAAGTCGATGGCACCCAAGTCTTTGAGAGTATGTTTACGGACGTTAAGCCATCGTATGGGCGCTTCAGCACTTACTTTGTAGGTGAAATACACATTGACCCCGAAAAGGTCATACCCAACGCGAGGCGCGACGGTTTCGAAGAGAACGAGGCTTGGCTCTCCATCAAGAGAAGTCTGATCGCCCAGATCTGTGAACCTCTGGCGAAGCATGCCTATCAAGCTTCCCAAGACCAGCAGGCCGATGTTGACAAAGTGATTGCCGAAATCGACCGACTGGTCGACCGCAGCCACAGCATCGCGGACAACTCAAAGTCCACCTATGACCAGGTCGTGGACCTGATGAACACGGCCAAGCGTTTGCGTCGAAAAGCGAGCTCAGCTTTAAAGTCGGTATCCGATCTGGATGATACCGCCGTCGACCAGGGTGCTTCGCGAACGGATCTGCACGCCAGCAAGCTTCAGGATGCTGCGAAGAATGTTGAAGGCGTCGAGACGCAGGCCCGCATGTTGATTGGGCGCTTCCTGGAGGAAGACGAGCGCCTGGCAGCGCTCAAGAAGCGGATACGAGAAGAACTCATCGCAGAGTTGCTGGAGATCGTGAATGCCTTCGTTGACGCAGGGACCTACCAACGCATCAAACGGCAATTAGTCAAGAACACCCAAGGCTGAGTCCAGCCGGACGAGACGCTTTGTAATCGACGGTAGCTGCACGAATGAAGGCTCTCTACTACCTCGCATATGGCTCCAATCTGCACCCGCTCCGACTGATGCAGCGCGTGCCGTCAGCCAAATCGGTTGACGTGATAGAGCTAGCCGGAAAGAGGGTCAACTTTCACAAGCGCAGCGTAGATCGGTCCGGTAAATGCAACCTTATCGATGAGAATTCGGTCTCCTCATACGGAGTGCTCTATGAGTTCGCAGCCAACGAGCGACCGGCGTTGGATGCTGCAGAAGGGTTAGGCAGTGGTTATCGAGAGGCTCTGCTTCAGTTTACGTGTCGCGGAGAACTCTACACGCCCTACGTTTACGTGGCGGAGTCTGCTTTCATTGATCCAAGCCTAAAACCCTATCATTGGTATCGGCAGCTGGTGATCGCGGGAGCCCAATATCATGGATTTCCCAGTGCATACCTCAGTGCATTGGAGAAGGTTGAGGCCATCCCCGATCCCGATTCCGAGCGAGCCACCCGAAATGCCGAGCTCCTCGTACAACTCGCTCAATACTCCGCCGTCGTGCCGATGCCGCCGCGCTAAAATCGTAAAGGCTTGGTCCTCTTCAGGGCCGCGCGATGCGAAGTGCCGACGGCGCACGGCCCGAGGTAGGAGGTTGGCATGAGCGGTAAATCTCGGCAGCTGAGAATACATTCAGCGGGAGGCTCTTCGACAATCAGCTCTGTCGCACACAAGAGCCGGAGGCCCCTTCGAGCACAAAAGGCCCCTGAAGCCTCGGATTTCGTGTGCTACATGGTCAACTTTTGCTATCGCGTCAGCATAAATTGAGCAAAAAAGACCAACTTATGCTGATGGTCCTATCTCAACGGAAGTCAGTGTGAAGTCCCAGAGCTAAGGTGACATTCTGGCTCCCTTCGTATTCCGGAGAGAGCACCATGACAAAAACTGAACAGAATCGCGTGGTTGCCTGGCGATTGAAGCTACTACGACAGGCCAGCGACGCCCCGAGGGGCGTGGCGCGGGCGTGCCGGCATTTCGGCCTCTCTCGCAAGACCTTCTACAAGTGGAAAGCCCGTTACAAGAACCACGGTGAGGCGGGCCTGTGCGATCGCCCTCGGGCCCCTCTGCACTCACCACGAACGACGTCCCGAACAGTGATCTCAAAGATTCTGTACTTGCGAGAACGCTACCGATTCGGGCCAGCCCGGATTACCAGCTACCTGCATCGCTTCCATAACATGGACGTAGCGCGTTCCACGGTACACCGCATACTGATCCGGTATGGAATGAATCATCTGCCGGTCAATCAGCGGCGACAGTCGACAGGTCGTCCCTGGCAGCGTTACGAGAAGCCACAGCCTGGTCATCGCTTGCAGATCGACGTGAAATTCCTGGAGCGAATCGCTGGCTCCAGAAAGCGGCTTTATCAGTTCACGGCCATTGATGACTGTACGCGCATTCGTGTGTTGAAGATCTACGACGTCTGTAATCAGAAGTCGGCGATTAGCTTCGTTGATGAGGTCGTCCGGCGACTGCCCTTCAGAGTGCTCGTAATACAGACAGACAACGGCGCGGAGTTCCAGTCCAACTTCCACTGGCACTTGGAGGAACATGACATTCGCCATGTATATATCCGGCCAAGAACCCCTCGGCTTAACGGAAAGGTCGAGCGATCACATCGTGTGGATGAGCAGGAGTTCTACCAACTCCTCGACAAAGACGGGATTGCCGATGACATCCATTTATTCAACGACAAGCTTCAAGAATGGGAGGACTATTACAACTGCCACAGGCCTCACGGAGGCCTGGACGGACAGACTCCTTACGAGCGACTCCTGGAGAGAAAAGCCTCTGCCAAGGTATCACCGAAGTCCTGAGACCTTACACAGCGGGTAGGTTCTGGGCCCGGTAGGATTCGAACCTACGACCAAGGGATTCACTATTCCCCGACGTTTCCGCCAGGAGTGGACTATCTCTTCACCCGTGCCCGAAAGCACTGCCAAGAGGCAGCGCCCACGGACGTGTGGGTGCGGGATGCTCGTGCCTGTGATTAAGGGCCCTATAGCCCACAGGTAGTCTCTGCACCTTCCGCCGGTGTACCGGCGGCTCGGCTCAGGATTGCCATGAGCGCCTCAGCGCTCGAAGGTTTCCCTGAATTCATCCCGTCCACTTCGCGCGTTTCCGCGCGAAGGCACCATTTATCGATGAGTCCCCTGCACTAACCGCTGTGCTACAGGCCCAACCGGGGCGGATTGTACCAAGCAGCGAAGCGCCGCGGGTCGGAACCGATGGGGCTTTGCGGGCGCTGAGGCCGCGGCCCGAGATACCGCGGCAGCGTCCCGCCGCAGCGTGGCGAGCCGAAAAGGCGGCCTGATCGTGGATCAGAAAAAGCCTGGATAAAGCCCGCAATTCCGCTGCGCCGGGCCGGGGAACGGCGCTAAACCAAAGGCCTCCTCACCGTCCCCGCATGCGAAGGCGAGGGCGACCGACTACGCGCCCGCGAGAGGTCCGGCGTCAGCGGCGTCATATGCGGCGCCCGCTCCATTGAACAAGTAACGTGAACGCCGGGCCGGGCGAAGGCCTCGTCCAGGCTCCCCTGAAACCACGCAATACCGGCCGCCTGGGGATGGCCCATCCCCACCGACGTCGCCTTGGGTCCCGGTATGGGCTCGGGGCTCTTTTGCTTGCAGCCTTCAGTGGCCCAAATGGCCACCAATCCCCAGCAAGCCATCCAATACGCTCTCATCGGCAAGCTCCTTTCGTTCAGGATCCGAGCACCGTCGCACTGGGCTGTGAATCGCCCGAGACACTGGCGTGACGCATGCTCCCTACCCCCTTGCCATTCAGGGGCGCAACGTTAGCATGGCCCCTCGCGCTAGAGGGAGCACAAGATGAAACTGTACCTGACGCCGGGCACCTGCTCGCTGGCCTCAAACATCGCATTGCACGAGGCCGGCCTCCCATTCGAGCTGGTCAAGGTGGACAAGCGTACGAAACGTGCCAACGGCATAGATTTTCTAACTATCAACCCGAAAGGTTATGTGCCCGCGCTGCAACTCGACGATGGTCAGGTGTTGACTGAGAACGTGGTGGTTCTGCAGTACATCGCGGACCTGAATCCTGCGGCAAAACTCGCGCCGCCGCCGGGTACGATGCAGCGCTGGAGGTTGCAGGAATGGCTGAGTTTCATCAACTCCGAGGTCCATAAATCCTTCTCGCCGTTGTTTTCCTCCGAGGCACCGGAGGACATGAAAACTTATGCACGCAACATCCTCGCCAAACGTCTCGCGTACGTTGAGAAAGCGTTGGGTGATAACAAATATCTGATGGGCGAGCAGTTCACGATTGCGGATGCCTATTTGTCCACGGTTCTCGGCTGGGGTTCACACGTCGCGGTAGAAATTGGTCCCCGCCTGAAAGCCTATTTAGACGGGGTCCGGGCGCGCCCGCACGTCATCGAAGCCATGACCGCGGAAGGGCTGATCCGGAAGTAGCTGGCGAACACGCCGAGCCCGCAGCGGCCGTTGGCACGACGCGAGCATCCGGCCATCCGGCGAACCTGCGCCGCGAGCGCCTACAGCCAAGCCACAGGCGCGACTCTTGCGTAAGGGATAAAGTCACGCGGCACGGGTATCCGCCCGGAGCGGTGGGACCCGACCTAGGCGGACGGCGGGGCCTCGGGCTAAAGGTGCCGCGCTGCCCCTCGTCTTCAATTCCCGGAGCAACATGTGGCCAAGGCCAACCGCAAGCTGTCCAAATATCGCGAAAAACGCGACTTCCAAAAGACTGCGGAGCCCAGTGGCGCGCGGGCGGTGGCGCCCGGCAAGGCACTGCGGTTTGTCATTCAGAAGCACGCCGCCCGGCGTCTTCACTATGACCTCAGGCTGGAGCTGGATGGGGTGTTCAAGTCCTGGGCGGTCACGCGTGGGCCCTCGCTCGATCCTGCTGACAAGAGGTTGGCGGTCGAGGTCGAGGACCACCCACTGGATTACGGTGATTTCGAGGGCACCATCCCGCGTGGCGAGTACGGCGGTGGCACTGTGCAGCTCTGGGATCGTGGTTACTGGACCCCGGAAGGGGACGAATCGCCCGAGCACGGACTCGAGTCGGGGGATCTGAAGTTCAATTTGGACGGCGACAAGTTGCACGGGAGCTGGGTGCTCGTGCGCATCAAGAATAATCGCTTCGGCGACGGCAAGCGTACCAACTGGCTGTTGATCAAACATCGCGATGAGTTTGCCCGCCCGGGTGATCATGATGAGGTTCTCCAGGAAGACCGCTCGGTTGCCTCCGGGCGTCCCATGGCACAGATTGCAGCGGGCGAGGGGCGTGCCCCGAAGCCCTTCATGTTGGCCAAGGCTGGCAAGGCGAAGGCCAATGCCGTGTGGCATTCCAACAAAAGCAACGGCGATGCCGGAGCGGCAACGGCCGCAGGCAGCGCCGGCAAATCTCATGCGCAGCCAGCTCGAGAGAAAGTCGCGCCAAAACACCTCCGCGGCCCCATCCCCGCCTTCATCCCGCCGCAACTCGCAAAGTTGGTGGATCGTCCGCCGAGCGGTGAGGGCTGGGGTCACGAATTGAAGCTCGACGGCTACCGACTGCAATTGCGTGTCGCGAACGGCAAGGCCACCCTCAAGACCCGGACAGGTCTCGACTGGACAACCAAGTTCCCCGACATCGCGGCCGCCGCGAACGTCTTGCCTGATTGCATGTTGGATGGCGAAGTCTGTGCGTTGAACGACAAGGGGGTGCCGAGCTTCTCGGCGCTGCAGGACGCTTTGTCGCAGGAAGACACTGAAAAGCTGGTGTTTTTTGTATTCGACATGTTGTTCTTCGAGCACGGCGACCTGCGCGCAATGCCGCTCGTCGACCGCAAGGAGGCACTGAAAGAGCTGCTTCACTCCCAGTCGAAACAGTTCGGCGATTGGATCCGCTACCTGGAGCATGTGGTCACGGAGGGCGATGCTGTCCTCAATTCCGCCTGTCAAATGAATATGGAAGGCATCGTCTCCAAGCGACTCGAGGCCAGGTACTCATCTGATAGGAATAGCGGTTGGCAGAAGGCCAAGTGCCGCGCCGGCCACGAAGTCGTGATCGGCGGCTGGTCTGCCGACAAGCGCGAGCTCAGCTCGCTGATTGTTGGCGTCTACAAGGATAAAGATTTTGTGCCCGTGGGACGCGTTGGAACCGGGTTTGGAAGTGACAACCTGACGCAGTTGATGAAGCGGCTGAAGCCGCTGGAAATCAAAGCGAGTCCGTTCCACGGCAAAGTGGAATTGCCGCGGGCTCGCACCATCCATTGGGTCAAACCCGAGTTGGTGGCCGAAATCGAGTTCGCCGGCTGGACGGACGGAGGTAACGTGCGCCAAGCAGCCTTCAAGGGTTTGCGTGAAGACAAGCCCGCCAAGCAAGTCCGCGCTGAGAAGCCGGAGTTTGTATCAGTCGATGAATCGACAGCGCGGCGCGGCGCTGCTGGAAGCGGCGACGGCGCGGGAAGCGGGTCCACGAAGGCTGGCAAGAAGGCGGGCGCCAAAAGCTCACGGACCAGCGGCGCCTCGCGCGCGACGGCCAAACCGCCCGCGGCTCGTGGCAAGTCAACCGGTCGTGCCAGTGCCAAGAGCGACAGCGGCGAGAACCGCGCGGCACCCAACTCCGTATTGGGCGTCACCATCTCCAAACCCGACAAACCGCTCTGGCCAAACGCCAACGACAGCAAACCCGTCACCAAGCTCGACCTCGCCGGATATTTCGAAGCCATCGGCGACTGGATGATTCCCCACATCACCGGCCGCCCATGCTCCATTGTCCGCGCGCCTGATGGCATTGGCGGACAGCGGTTCTTTCAGCGGCACGCCATGGCGGGCCAATCCAACCTGGTGGATCTCATCAAGGTATCCGGCGATCGCCAGAGCTATGTTGCCATCAACAGTGTCGAGGGGCTGATTGCCATTGCGCAGATTGGAGGGCTCGAGCTGCATCCAGGCGGTTGTGAGCCCGAGTTGCCCGATGTCCCCGGCCGCTTGGTATTCGATCTCGATCCGGCTCCGAATGTCGGTTTCGACGCTGTGATTGCCGCAGCCACGGAGTTGCGCGATCGGCTCGATGCCATAGGGCTCGTGAGCTTTTGCAAAACAACCGGCGGTAAGGGACTGCACGTTGTCACACCGCTCGCGCGCGACAGGAAAGCCGATGTCGACTGGACTGTGGCGAAGGCATTTGCGCGCGAAGTGTGCCGTCAGATGGCGGACGATTCGCCCGACAAATACCTGTTGAACATGGCCAAGAATGAACGAGTGGGGCGCATTTTCCTCGACTATCTGCGCAATGATCGCCTGTCGACAGCAGTGGCGCCGTTGTCACCGCGGGCTCGCGAAGGAGCGCCCGTTTCCATGCCGTTGCAGTGGTCCCAGGTACGCCGCGGCCTGGACCCCACCAAGTTCACTGTGCGAACGGCTCCCGGCTTGCTTGCGAAGGGGAAACCTTGGGCCGACTACGACAAGGGCGCTCGCTCGCTGGTCACGGCTGTGCAGAAATTCACGAACAACACACCGAAGCGTCGCTCCCACAAGTGATTGTCAGCATGCGCTAAGATCGCAGCCCACATAGACTAAGAGGTTAAGCGCATGCGGGCGATTGCCATCACCATCGGACTCTTGTGCATCAGCAATGTGTTCATGACCTTCGCCTGGTACGCGCACCTCAAGGAGCTCATCAATAAGCCCTGGTTTATCGCGGTTCTCGTCAGTTGGGGAATTGCGTTCTTCGAGTACACCTTTCAGGTGCCTGCGAACCGCATCGGGTTCACGGCTCTGAATGTGGCGCAACTGAAGATCCTGCAGGAAGTCATCACCCTGTCAGTGTTCGTGCCCTTCGCCATCTTCTACTTGAAGGAACCTCTCAAACTCGACTACCTGTGGGCGGCGCTGTGCATCCTTGCCGCGGTGTACTTTGTCTTCCGCGGTAAGTTAGCGGGTGCGTGACCTCTCGATCAGCTAGATACTGACTTGACCAAGCGAACCGGGATCGACTTGGCGGCTGGAACAAAGCTGCTCTTGGCATGATGCCAGAGTGGAATGAGAGGATTACACTCGGGGTAGTATCCAGCCAGGCATCCTTTCGGAATGTCGTATGCCGTCAGGCGCATGTCTTTTACAACGCGCTGCACGCCATCTGAGACCGCCGTGAACACGCTGACCATATCTCCGTCCGCGAATCCAAACTGGAGGAAATCGGTGGGATTCATGAAGATCACGCGGCGCGTTCCCTCGACACCCCGAAAGCGATCATTCAGTGTGTACACGGTTGTGTTGAATTGATCGTCGCTGCGCATCGTCATCAGGCGAAGCACGTCCGGGTCGTCGGACTGCGCGACGTCGGGATCCTCAACCAGACCCTCGGGCGCAATGAAGTTGGCCTTGCCGTTCTTGGTTTTCCACACGCGCTGTGCAGCCGGCATCGGGCGCCGAAAGCCGCCTTGGGACTCGCGACGCTCATTGAAGTCGTGAAAGATCTCGGCATAGATTGCGGCGATTTCGTCACGAATCCGACTATAGTCGGCGACCCAGTGTTCCCACGGCAGCGCGGCATTGGCAGGCAAAGTCGCCTTCGCCAGGCCGGCCACAATGGCCGTTTCTGACAGCAGATGTTCGGAGGCGGGCGCTGCGACACCGCTGGAGGGATGCATGACTCCGGTGCTGTCTTCAGTGGTCACGGACTGCTCGCCGGAGAGTTGCCGATCAATCTCAATTCGCCCCAGACAGGGCAGCAGATAGGCCACCCTGCCATGTACGAGATGGCTTCGATTGAGTTTCGTCGCAATCTGAACCGTGAGCTCCAGCCCTCGCCAGCCGGCCTCAATGCAGTCGGTGTCCGGAACCGCGCGCACAAAGTTGCCGCCCAGGCCGATAAACGCCTTAACGCTGCCCGCGATCACTCCTTGGCACGTCTCGACAGTATTGAGCCCTTTATCGCGCGGAGCCTTGAACCCGTAGCGTTCCTCGAGTTTGTCCAGGGGGGCCAGCTCCGGCTTCTCGGTTATACCCACGGTGCGTTGTCCCTGGACGTTTGAATGTCCCCGCACCGGGCAAATGCCGGCACCGGGTTTCCCGATGTTCCCGCGTAGCAACAGGAGGTTGGTCAGCATCTGGACGGCCTCGACGCCACGACGGTGCTGAGTGAGCCCCATTCCGTAGATGGCCATCACCCGGTTCGCCCGGGCATATTCGTTCGCGGCATCTTCCAACGCCACACGAGGTAGTCCTGACTCGGTTTCAATCTGTTCCCACGCGCACGAGCTCACGTACTGCCTGAACTCGTCCAGCCCGTGTGTATGTTCATCAATGAACTCAACATCCAGAACGCGGGGCGCCCCGGAGCCCATGGCCTGATCATCGGCTGCCAGGAGCGCTTTGCAGATTCCGGTTACAGCGGCAATGTCGCCACCCACCCTTACCTGGTTGTAGCGGGTGCTGATCTGGGTTTCCAGGCCCAGAGCCATTTGCGACACCGACAGGGGATTCCTGAAGCTCACCAGGCCGCGTTCGCGCAGTGGGTTGAACGTGATGATCGGCACATCCCTTTCGCGTGCTTCCTGAAGCTGGTGCAGCATCCGTGGGCTGTTGGTCCCTACATTCTGACCGAAGAAAAATATACAGTCCGTATGCTTGAAATCATCCAGGTCCACGGTCCCTATGCCTACGCCGATCGTCTGAGGGAGCGCCACCGATGTGCTTTCGTGGCACATGTTGGAACTGTCGGGCAGGTTGTTGGTGCCGTAAACGCGCGCAAACAGTTGATAGAGGAACGAAGCCTCGAGGGATGCGCGCCCCGATGTGTAGAACACCACCGTCTCCGGCGCGAGCTTCTGCAACCGGGTGCCGATGTCGGCGAATGCGTCATTCCACGAGACAGGCACATATTTGTCGGAGGTCGCATCCCATCTTAGCGGCTCCGTGAGCCGGCCTTCATCCTCCAGTTCGAGATCCGACCAGCTCAGCAGTTCGGTGACTGAATGCGCCGCGAAGAACTCAGGCGTATTGCGCTTGGACGTCAGCTCCCAAGCGGTCGCCTTGATGCCATTTTCACAGGCTTCGATTGAATGAGGGTGTGCCGGCTTGGCCCAGGAGCAGCTCACACAGGTAAATCCTTCCTGCTTATTCTGCTTCAGAATGGCCTTACCAGCCGCCAAGCTGGCATGCTCCTGCTGAAAAATCGACAGCGTCGCCTTGGCAGACCCCCAGCCGCCGGCAGGGATCTCCACATCGTGGGTCGGTGGCGGCTTGTTCATGAAAGCGTTTCCGGCAAGGGGCCAAACTCCTATTTAAACCTCCCGGAGGGAAACCGCAGCCGCCGCCAGTCCGACTTTCTTGTAGTCTCAATCCTTCATTTTCAAACCAACTCGAGACCGGTAACGCCCCGCATCCGGCTCAGGTCGTTCGCCATCAGCTCCACGAACTCGTGGGCCACTGCCGGCAGATGCTGCCAGCGGCGGAAGGCCCAGCCGATGGAAATGGGCGGCAGGTCGGTAATGAGAATGGCCTTGACGGTGCCGGTTCTCTCGAAGTTGTGCGCATGGACCGCCGGTACAATGGCCTGGCCGAGATCGAGCTCCACAAAGATCTTGGCTGTGTCGAAGTCATCGAACACAACCTCCGGTTTCAGTTGAATTCCGTGTTCCAGCGCTGCCTGCTCGATCGCGCCATGATGCGTGGTGGTGCCGGACAGTCCGAGATAGCGGATGCCTGCGATATCCTTCAACGTCACGCGCTTGTGTTTGGCGAGCGGGTCCGATTTGGACACCAACAAGAACAGGCGTTGACGTGCTACGGTCTTCTCGCTGAAACCGCGCACGGGATCACCCGTGGTCACAAATCCCAGGTCGGCCTGACTCAGTCGCAGGATTTCAAAGCACCGCCTGCTGGAGCTTGCCGGCAGGAAGCGGAGATTGACATTGGGATGCGCGCGTTTGAATTTGACTACGGCACCCTGCATGAAGTGCCGGACGGTCGTGCCACCCGTAGTAATCGTCAGCGTCTGGGCCTCATCCTGATTCATCGTTCGCACGCGGCGAATACCAACCTCGATGGCGTCCAGGCCTTCGAGCGCTGAGTCCTTGAGTGCCTTGCCGGCTGCGGTGGGAGTCACCCCCCGAGCATGACGCTCGAGCAGCTTGACTCCCAACTCGGCCTCGAGGCGTGCGATGTGCTGACTAATGGATGACTGCGTCCGGCGCAACTCACGCGCCAGCGAGCTGAGATTCCCCGCCTCGCAAGCAGCAACCAGGATACGAAGGTCTTCGAGCGTCATATAAGGATTATCTACTGTTCATACTAAATACCTTAGCGTTGACTAATGTTACACCGCGGTGGAATCTTGTGCCTGACCTACCGGAATCAGCACATATGAAGACGGCTCGGCTCACTGCCAGAGATATCGTGGCTATGAAACGCGAGGGCAGGCGCATTGCGGCGCTGACCGCGTACGACTACACCTCGGCTCGAATGATCGATGCGGCGGGCGTTCCGGTCATTCTCATTGGCGACACGCTGGGAATGGTGGTTCAGGGCGAGGACACGACCCTTCCGGTCACCCTCGATCAGGTCATCTATCACTCGCGCATGGTTTCACGAGGGTCGCAGCGGGCCGTGCTGATTGGCGATATGCCCTTCATGACCTACCAGATCTCTCCTGAAGAGGCGCTGCGCAACGCCGCCCGACTCCTGACCGAGGGCAAGGTGGGCGCCGTGAAGGTCGAGGGCGGGACAGAGGTTGCGCCTACGGTCGAGCGAATGGTCAAAGCAGGTATTCCGGTGTGCGGTCACCTGGGTTTCACGCCGCAGTCGGCCCACACCTTGGGCGGTCCCAGAATCCAGGCGCGCGAGCCGGCTGCGGCCATGGCGCTCATTGCCGACGCCAAGGCGTTGGAGTCCGCCGGTGCGTTCGCTGTGGTGTTGGAGTTGGTTCCAGACATGGTGGCCGAAGCGATCACCCGGCGAACATCCATACCGACCATCGGTATCGGTTCGGGGCCACGGTGTGACGGCGAGATCCAGGTCTTTCACGATCTCTTCGGCTTGTATACCGACTTCCAGCCCGTCCATACACGCCGCTACCTGAATGTTGCTGAGCAGATATCCACGGCGGCGCGTCACTATGTGGATGATGTGAGTGCAAGAAAGTTTCCCGGACCGGATCAAACTCGCGACCTGAACACGGAGTCCGCGGAAGCTTTCGGCTCGCTCCTGAAGTCAGCGTGAGGTAAGGCCCCTGCAGACCGCGGCTATCTTGTTTCCATCCGGGTCCCGGGCATAGGCTGCATAGAAATCCGGCGAGTACTGCAACCGCAGGCCCGGCGGTCCCTCACACACTCCGCCGCCCGCCAGTGCCGCGGCATGGAAGTCATCCACCTCCTTCCACGAACGCGCACTGAACGCAACCATGCTGCCGTTCCCAACCGTTGCGGGCTGCTGATTGAACGGCGTACCCACCCAGAACGCCAACTCCCGCACCCCGCCGCTTTCGTAGATTCCCCAGCCGGCCGCAACGCGATCCCACTCGGGATCGCCTGTAGCGCACCGCTTCATCCCCAGCGCCCCTAACACGGCACCATAGAACGCAATTGACCTTTCGAGATTGTTGGTGCCGAAGTAGACGTTGCTCAGCATGGCTGGCTCCCTCTCGTCGCCTCAGCTTCAGCCATTTTTGCGCAAAATGCCATCAAACACTGAATTGATCGCACTTCGCCAGAGGCTGGCGATGACCCGGTTTATATCGCCGTGGCGCTGGGGAACGTTGCTCGTGCGCGTGGCATGGTGCAGTTGGCGAAAGAGACTGGTCTCACGCGCGAGGGCCTGTACAAGGCGTTGTCCGCTGACGGTAACCCGAGTCTGGGCACCGTTCTGAAGGTATTGAAAGCGCTCGGATTGAAATTGACGCCACAACTTGCTTGACCGGCCTGCCGGAAGGCGACGTACGCAAAGGCAAATAGCCCTCTGTCGCGCGGTCCGTAAGTGCACAGGCCGCGCGGCCGTAATATCATCCCCCGATGATATTCAACTTCACAAAAGCACTCGTACGGGCCCCCGGGCGCAGCGTAGTCAACGGCCTCAGCAGCCAAACCGGCCCCCGTCCTTCCTTTGAAACCATCGCGGCTGAGCATGCCCGCTATATCGAGGCGCTCAAATCCTGCGGGCTCGGCGTCGAAATTCTTCCGCCCCTGGAAAATTACCCGGACTCCATCTTCGTCGAGGATCCCGCGCTGGTCTTTACGGGAGCGGCCATTCTGCTTCGTCCCGGCGCTCCTTCGCGTCAGGGCGAAGTGAAGGAAATTGAAGGCGCTCTGCGCAAGCGTTTTGCGCGAGTTCTCGCCATTGAGGAAGGCTTTGCCGACGGCGGGGATATGTTGCTGACGCCGGCCGGAATGTTCATCGGGCTGTCGAGCCGCACCGATCAGGCCGGAGCCAGGCAGCTCGGTGGTTTGCTTCGGCAACTCGGCATGGATTCTCGCGTAGTCAAAACGCCTCCCGGCACCTTACACCTGAAGACCGATTGTTCCCTGATCGCCGAGGACCACGTCCTGTGTACGGCTGCCTTGGCGGCGTCGGATATCTTCGAGGGCTACCGCAAGTTGGTGGTGCCCGAAAGCGAGCGGGCGGCAGCGAACGCGCTCCGTTTGAACGACACCCTCCTGGTTGGCGGCAGGTTTCCTGAGACAATCCGATTGCTCAAAGGGGCTGGCTACAAGGTCGAGCCCGTGCCGAACGAGGGCGTCGGCCGAATCGACGCCGGACTGTCGTGTATGTCGTTGAGGTGGAACTAGCCGACGGCACGCGGGCGCCAAGCCTTGCCCGCGGCCATCGCCTACTTCCTTCCCCGGCGCGCAGCCAGCGCGGCCGGCACCTTGGTGAGCTGACTCCCAAATCCTTCCAGGGCCCGCTGTGTCCACTCAGGGCTGGAGTGTTCTTCGATGGTCACCACCATGTTGATGTTCTTACCTTCGGGCACGAACTCCACCAACATGCGGTTCTCATACGGCTTCAGGCCCGGTATGAAATCAATCGTGTGATTGATTCCCAACCGCTGCAGCGGCGCGATTTCCACAAACTTGCCGCGCGTCCCATGTGACACCGGCATGTTGTTCTGCTTCATCCATGCAATCTGTGCCGGATCGGCCGCGATCATGTCATAGATCAGGTCGCCGCCCACGCGCAGATCGAGCTTGTGCACAGCGACGCGGAAGCCCTCCGGTCCCCACCAGGATTCGAATCCTTCTTTCGTGGTCCACAGCCACCACAAGTCATCGACCGGACCTTCGTATTGCCGCTCGACGCGGACCACAGGCTTATTCGTCACCTTCATTCTCCTTTCTTCGCGATCGTCGCTTCTCCAGGGCCGCGCCAAAGCGTGTCAGGCGCGCATCCCAAATCTGCTGGTAGCTGGCAACCCAGGCTTCCAGCTCGCGGAACGGCTCCGGCCGCAACGAATACAACCGCATCTGCCCAGCAGGCCGAACCTGCACAAACCCCGCTTTCAAGAGCAGCCGCAGGTGCCGCGACACGCCCGATTGGTGGATGTCGAGCGCATCAACGATATCGTTGACCTGCTGCTCGCCACTTCGCAGCGTCTCCACGATCTGGCGCCGGGTCGGATCTGACAGCGTCTGAAAAGCGTCCATATGCATCATAATACATATACACGTGAGCGCATACAAGAGGGCGCCGCGGTCAGCGGCGGGGCGCTAAACTCATGCAATGAAGCAACTTCTGATCGTCTACCACTCGCAGACCGGCGGCACCCTGCAAATGGCCCAGGCCGCCGCGGATGCAGCAGCTCGGGAGTCGAGCCTCTCGGTTCGCCTGCAAGCGGCACAGGACACAGGCGCTGACGCGATGCTCGAAGCGAGCGGCTATCTGTTTGCCTGCCCCGAGAATCTTGCGGCCATGTCAGGCCTGATGAAGGATTTTTTCGATCGAACCTACTACCCGGTGTTGGATCGGATCCAGGGACGGCCGTATGCGATCCTGATCTGCGCCGGTAGCGATGGCACCAACGCGGCACGGCAGATTGAGCGGATTGCCACGGGTTGGCGGCTGAAGGCGATTGCAGACCCGCTGATTGTTTGTACCCATGCCCAGGTACCCGAACGCATCCTGGCTCCCAAGCAGATCGGCGCCGAGGATCTCGCCCGGTGCGCGGAGCTGGGTGCCACCCTCGCAGCCGGTATCGACCTCGGCATTTACTGATCCTGAAGTCAGGCCAGGGGCAGATGGTGCGGCCGGACCAGCAGGTTCCAGTCCTGATGCTCTTCGAGTATGAGCGCGAGCGCCCCTTCAATCGCACCCTTCACGGCAACCAACGAATCGCCCAGGCTGTGTTGAATTCGAGCGATGGCGTCCGCGAGGTCCCGCGCCAGGCGCTCCGATGTCGTCCCCACCCTGTAGGCCTCGGATTGCGCCAGCGCGCCGTGGAGTGACGCACCCAGGGCGGGGAAGAATGTCGTCACGAGCGATAGCCACAGCTCGTGGATCACCAGGTGCATCAGCGCGCCCAGGGCAGTGAGTCCAAACAACGCCCCGTTGATGGCATGAACCCGATGGAGCAGGGCGTGCTGCTTGGCGGCGACCCGAACATGATAGCGACGCTGCTGTTCGAGCGTGTCGATCGTCCATTGAACGTAGCTGCGCACAAACTCGGGATCGGACCAGGCTCCCGCCAACAAAGTCCGTGCTTCCGGCTCCAGTTGGGCACACAGAACCGATACATCATCCGCCGTCCGCAAGTGTTGGCCGGGGTCGAACGCGCGCACGTACCAGTTGGGTTCCAAGCCCGGAGCGTTGAAATCGAGTAGGGGAGCGAGCATGGGCAGATACGATGAGAGCTCCGCGGTTGTACGGGCTCGCAACCACTCTCCCTGCCAGTCGCTACGGTGTCCCAACCAATAAATCAGGAGAACAATGCCGATGATGCCTACTTCGCTGATCGCCCATACGCGGGCATAAGGATGGAAGACGTGCTGTGGGCTGTCCCATCCCAACGCCAGAGGCAGTACCGCACAGAGCACCGCAATGGCGCTGAGCAGATAGATGCCCCAGAAACCGCTGCGATATCGATTGCCGTAGTGCAGGGCTCGTTGGTCGAAGCGGCGATGGGCGGACTCAACGGCGGCGAACAGCGGTGCCAACCGCTCGGGTTTCGCCGGCGCGGCCTGTGGAGGAAACGCCTCCAACCGGACCCCGATCAACAGCAGGCGTTGAATGAGCTGGTGGAGCGCCATCGCCACGGCTACCCAACAATCTCGTACGTTGCTGAGAATATGGCGGCTGCCACAATCCCGAGACTTCCGTCGCCATAGTCGACCAGCCAATCGCCCGGTTGACCGCGCAGCCGCGACACTCCGTCGGACAGCAGAACTTCAAACGCACCGGTCATGGGGACTGCCATGATTGAGTTGGTCAGGCTTACATACCGCCCGTCCCGGCCATCGACAGTCGGGGCCAGCGCCCGATATTTCTGCGGAAAGTGCGCCCGTGACACCCGCCATTGTTCGCCTGCGGCACCGGTCACGATGGCATCGCCCTCATGCGCCTGCACTGTCCCCTCCCTGGTGTGGATGGCGGACGGCTGCAAGGCAAAATGGACATTCACCTCGAGGGCGCGCTTGCGGGCCAGAATCCGTCCCGGATACGTGCTCACTTCCGTTGAGAATCCCCGGCGGGTCGATGAATGGAACAGTGGTTGAGTCATCAGCAGCGGCCCGCGCGCGAGGAGCGTTTTGTTCTTTAAGCAGCGCTCGAGTGTGCCTCGAGGTATCTCGCACCGCAATGCATGCTACTCTGCCGTTTCATGCGCTTACCTCTCGCTTTAGTCCTGTGTTTGCTGGCCGCGGCTGGTTGGGCTCAGGCGCCGCGCACCGAGGTGCCGGATTGGCTGTTTCCCCGTAACCCGCCGGCGCCTGCGAATCCACCGCCGGCAGACGATACCAAACCGATTCACCTCCCCAACAGTGATGCTGCGTTCACGGCCGCTCAGCTTCTGAATCGATTCTCCGCGCCGGACTGGCATCCGGCGGCTCATACGCCCATGCCTGAAGTCGTGGCACACGGGCGTCCCCCGAAAGTGTTCGCCTGCGGCTTTTGCCACATGCCCCAGGGGCAGGGTCGCCCTGAGAACGCGCCCCTGGCAGGCCTGCCGGCGCAGTACATCATTCAGCAGGTCGAAGATTTGAAAAGCGGCGCACGGCGCGGCGTTGCGGTGAATGGCTATCTCCCGACGGACTTGATGATCGAGCTGGTCCAAAGTCTGACGGCTGAGGATTTGAAAGCCGCCGCCGAGTACTTCGCGGCGCAGCGAATGACCCCTCGCACCCGTGTGGTCGAGACCGTGCGTGTCCGGAAAATGGACGTTGTTGGATGGGTCTATGCTTCGAGCACCTCGGGCGCCACGGAGCCCCTCGACGAACGTCTGCTCGAAATGACACAGGCTGCCGAATTGCACGAGCGCCGCGCCGATGGTCCGCTGTACATCGCCTATGTCCCGAAGGGAAGCATCGCTCGCGGTAAGACTTTGGCCCATGCGCCGGGCACGGGGTGTGTGGCGTGTCATGGCGAGGGGTTGCGCGGTGTTGGGTTGATTCCGCCGCTGGCCGGTCGGTCGCCGACTTACATTTTGCGGCAGTTGCTGGGTTTCAAGACGGGGGCTCGCGCCGGCGCGACCAGTGGCCCCATGCAGGCGGTCGTTGCACAGCTACAGCTCAATAACATGATTGACGCGGCTGCCTACGCAGGCTCGCTGCAACCCTGACTCAACGGAAATCACGCGATCCCGCCTTGATCCGCCCCAGCCAGTGCGAGTAGTCGCGGACCTTGTCCGCGATGATGTGGATGACTCCCATCTCGCTTTGCAACTCTCCCTGCACCACCATCAGCCGCGCTCCGAAGATGGCTTCGCGTTGAGTGTGTTGTACCCTGGGCCACACAATCAGGTTGCTCGTGCCGGTCTCGTCTTCCAGTGACATGAAAATCACACCAGAAGCGGTCTCCGGCCGCTGCCGGTGCGTCACAATACCGGCGACCCGGATGGTCCGGCCACTGTTGAGTTTCGGGAGGTCGGCGGCCCGGTAGACCTGCAGCCGCCCGAGCTTGCCGCGAATGAGCGCAAGGGGATGGCGCCCCAACGTCAATCCCATCCCCCGATAGTCCGCGACAATATTTTCGCCTTCGCTCGGCGCTGCGAGCCCCAAGTCCTTTTCGCGCGCGGATGCGCCTGCGAGCGCACCTGGCAGACGCTCAACTCCGATCGCACCCCAATGTGCCTGCCGGCGATGCCCGGCGAGTGTTGCAAGGGCCCCCGCTCGTGCCAGCAGTTCCATTGATCGCTGCGGCAACCGGACCCGATGTGCAAGCTCATCTATGTCCTCATACGGGCGTGCAGCCGCGATCGCCCGTCCCTGCGCCTCCACCAACCCTGAAACCATACGTAGGCCCAGACGAACCTGGGGCTCACTGTCCGGTCCTGCCTCCAGTGTGCAATCCCACTCACTGCTCTGCACATCCACAGGACGAAACACAACACCATTGCGGCGGGCATCGTTCACCAACTGTGCGGGAGCGTAAAACCCCATCGGCCAGCTATTGAGCAATCCGGCAACAAAGGCGGCTGGTGCATGGCACCGCAGCCACGCGGACGCATAGACCAACAGAGCGAACGAGGCGCTGTGGCTCTGAGGAAAGCCATACGACCCAAACCCCAGAATCTGGCGGTAGATCGCTTCCGCAAATTGCGCGCTGTAACCTCTTTCCAACATGCCCGCCATGAGCTTGTCACGATAGTCAGCCAGGCCGCCCTTGCGCTGCCAGGCGGCCATGGAGCGCCGCACCTTGTCGGCTTCTCCGGCCGAAAATCCCGCGGCCACCATGGCGATTTCCATCACCTGTTCCTGGAACAACGGCACTCCGCAGGTGGGGCTCAGGATTTTCTCCAGCGCCGGGTTGGGGTAGGTCACTTTCTCCAGGCCCTGGCGCCGCCGCAGGTAGGGATGCACCATGCCGCCTTGAATGGGGCCGGGGCGGATGATGGCCACTTCAATGACCAGGTCGAAATAACAGCGCGGTTTGAGCCGCGGCAGCATGGTCATCTGTGCCCTGGATTCAACCTGGAATACGCCGACCGATTCGGCTTTGCACAGCATGTCGTAGGTGGCCGGGTCCTCCGGCGGAATGTCCTGCATGCGAAAGGTCCGCCCCTCGAATTGTCCCTGCAGCTCCAGCGCTCGCCGGATGGCCGACATCATGCCGAGCGCGAGGCAGTCGACCTTCAGCAACCCCAGCGAGTCGAGGTCATTCTTGTCCCATTGAATGATCGTACGGTCCGGCATGGCCGCATTTTCAACAGGCACCAGCGTTGACAGCGGCTGCTGGGACATGACAAAGCCTCCTACGTGCTGGGACAGGTGCCGCGGAAAGCCTACGATCTGCGCTACCAGTGTCATCAGGAGCCGGGCAATGGGCGATTGGGGGTTGAATCCCAGTTTGATGAGTTGCGTCGGGACTTCTGTCGCACCATCAAACCATTGCAGGGATTTCGCCAGTGCGTCCACGAGATCCAGGGGCAATCCCAGCGCCCAGGCCACATCACGGATGGCCATCCGGCGCCGGTAGGTGATGACGGTCGCGGCCAGCGCGGCCCGATGCCGGCCATACTTGTCGTAGATGTGCTGCAGAACTTCTTCGCGCCGCTGATGCTCAAAATCAATATCAATGTCGGGCGGTTCGTGGCGCTCCTTGGAAATGAAGCGCTCCAACAGGAGATTCATTCGAGCCGGGTCGACTTCGGTTATGCCGAGTGCGTAACAAACCGCGGAGTTGGCCGCGCTCCCGCGGCCTTGGCACAGGATGCGCTTGCCTCGCGCGAAGCTCACGATTTCCTCCACCGTCAGGAAATAGTGTTCGAAGCGCAGCTCCTTGATCAGAACCAACTCCCTTTCGATCAGCTCCCTGACTGCTTCAGTGGGACCCTGTGGCCACCGGCGTCGGATGCCTTTCTCAGTCAACACCCGCAGGTGCTGGGAAGCTGTCGTTCCCGCCGGTACCAGCTCTTCGGGGTATTCATAGTGGAGGTTCCGCAGAGAGAAACTGCACCGTTGCGCGATCTCCACCGAGGCTGCCAGTAGCTCGGGTGGGTATAGCTTGCGCAAAGTGCTCAACGGCCGCAGATGACGTTCGCCATTGGCAAAACCCTTTCGGCCGATCTTGTCGACAGTTGTCTTGAGACGAATGGCAGTCAGGACGTCATGCAAACGGCGCCGGTCGCGGACGTGGTAGTGGACATCACCCACGGCCGTAACTGACAGAGAGAGCTGCCGGCCATAGACCAACAGCGTAGCCAGCTTTTTGGCGCTGTCCTGTTCCAGATGATGCGCATAGGCCAGATGCGCGCTGACTACCGGAAGCTGTGCAAACCATTCGACCGCGGTGGCTGTGATCTGCGGACCGGGAATCCACAGGGCTATGGTTTCGGAGGCCGTGCCGCTTTCGAAGTCTTCGCGGCTGATGCTGTAAGCGCCTTTGGGGGCGGCGCGGCGTGACCGGGTGATGATCTGGCAGATCTGAGAGTACCCGGCCTGCGTAGGTGCGAGCAGGGCGATGCGGTCACCTTCCTCAAACCTGAACTGACTGCCGACAATGAGAGGCAGCCCAACCGTTTCGGCCGCTTCGTGCGCTCTGACTATGCCCGCGAGAGAGCATTCATCCGCAATGGCCAGCGCCGCATATCCCAGCTCCTTGGCTCTTTCCACCAGCTCGCGCGGATGCGAAGCCCCCCGTTGGAAGCTGAAGTTGGTCAGACACAGCAGCTCTGCGTAAGTCACTGGACGGACTCACGCCCACAATCCTTGTAGATACCAAAGGTGGGTTCCGACTTCGCGGAACAACCACCAGTGCGCGCCTTCTTCGGTCCGCGCGAGATAATAGTCGCGGCTCGAGTCCTGGCTGCTCCACCATCCCGCCTCGATGCGCTCGGGTGTGCCGAGCAACTGGGGAAGATCAGTGATCTGTTGAGGCTCGTGCAGAAACCATAACGGCCGATCCGGAAAGTCGGCGCTGAGAGTGCTGCCTGTCTCGTCAGTCAGAACGCACCAGGCGTTTTCAGGCCGATGGTCGTCGCTCAATCCCAGGCGGCGAATGGCATCCGCCCCGAGCCGGGCACGGAGCTTGTCGAGCAGCGCGGACCAGTTGTCGTTTTCCTGATGGGGATCGGCGAAGAAATCGGCCTGTGTAATCCGGGGCTCCACAAACTCAGCCGCGTCCAGTTGAATGGCCATGACCGGTTCGGCGAGGGTCGTGCGCTCCAACTTTTCGCGCAACAGCGCAAAGAGGTGTGCCGCATTTCTTTGCGGCGCGCTGGTGAGGAGCCGCAGGACGGTTGGCGTTGTTTCCCGGTGCAGTAACGTGATCGCCAGATGCTGAATGGCCACATCGCGGCCGCGCAGGTAACCCGCAAACTCCTGCAGTATGCGTCGCAATGGAAACAGCAGGCCATCCATCGACTCGACGCCCTCCATGAAGTCAAATCGGCGGCGATAGATGGCGGGCACACGGTGGCGCCGTCTCACGTCGGGCCGCTCCGCCAACAGCCGCAGCAGATAGTGCGGCAATTCCTCGCCAAACCGGCGGGCCAGGGCGTCGGACGGAACGCCGAGCAGATCCTCGATAGTCCGCAGGCCCGTGGTGTGTAGTTGGTCGATGGCTTTGTCCCCGATAGCCAATCCGGCGAGGGGCAGGGGCCCCACTCTGCGGCGTAGTTCCGACTTGTTGATAATCGGCAGAATGTCCGGGTGCCGGGTCAACAGCGCCGCAGCCTCGATGCTCGGCGCAACACCTAAGGAGGCGGTGTAGCCCAATCGTTCGATGCCGGTCCTGATTTGCCGGTGCAGGGTGGTGAGACTGTTGAAATATCTCAGGCTCGAGCCGACCTCCAGCCACACCATCCAGCGCGCGGCATCCAGGCAGACGTCGCTGGTGAATTGATGGGCCCAGGAGGCGATGGCGAGCGTTGCACGCCGCTCCTGCGCCTTGGACCGATCAAACATGCGCAGCTCCGGCTCGCGCATCATGGCCGACGGGGCATCCATGCCGATGGCAACTCCTGACTGCAGGGCTGCTGTGTTGCACGCGATTATGCGGCGGCGGGCGCCGGTGCCGTCTGTGACTACGGCTGGGCCGGGTTGCTGCGGCTGACGCAGCTCCATTGCCAGATGCGGCAGGTAGACATTGATCCACAGCATGAGCGTTTCACGCCGCGGGCCGTTGGAGAGGCAGCACCAACGTGCCGGGCTGCCCACCCCGAACTTTGACGAGATCCACATTGAGGCCGCCATCCACTGCGGACAGCCCGATTCGCAGGGCTGCGGGCGAGGCATGACTCAACACGGGCGGTCTGTACAGGAACGCGCATGCCTTGCCCGTTTCCGCGGCGAGTTGTAACCGGCGCAGTGTGCGATCCTCCTGGGCCGAGCTCCAAAGCAACACCGCCGCCGCTCCATCGCGAAGAAGTTGTTCGGCAGCCCAACAGCCGTCCTTGTCAGAGTCAGCAGCGACCCACAGCAGCGAGCTCAGTGTCAGGCCGTGCCGCACCAGAGCGGGCGCGTAGGGCACGTGGGGCGGCCGTACGAAGGCCACGCTTCTGCCGTCCTGGCACCAGGATTTCAGGGCCGGAAGCGTCAATCTCAGTTCTCCACACCCGTCGGATTTGGGTGCAATCTCAATCAAAGCGCCAATCGGCCATCCACCGCCCGGCAATCGCGCGTCCAAAGCTGCGTAGCCGCTGCTTCGGGCCACAACGCGCGCGGTCTCTCCACCGCGCCACACGTGCTGAGAGCTTTGAAGTAGGGCCTGGAGTGATTCGACCGTCATGAGCCCAGCCTAGGGGAGGCTGTTTTCTCTGTACAGATGTACAGTGCTCGCATTGACGGCAGTCTTAGCCGTTTCCCTTTTCAGATTAGGCGCTTACGCATGCACAGATTTTTTTGGACTCCTAACCCCACTAATTGCGTATTGTCTTAATTAAGCAATAGGGCGTCGACGAGCTCGCCCGCTGGATCAACCGCATTCGCAGCTTCTGGACCCCGAAGCTCGATGCCCTGGAACGGGAGCTGCGCAAATGAACGCGACATTCCTCAAGACACCGGGTGTACGAATGGAGCGCCTTCTGCCCGGGCCCATTGAGCGTGTCTGGGAGCACCTGACCAACACAACGCTGCTCGCCGCGTGGTTCGGGGACAAAAGCAGTATCGAGCCTCGTCAAGGCGGCGCGGTTCGCCTGCTGGATGGCCACATCCGGGGTACTGTCACCCAGTGGCATCCGCCCAAACTGTTAACTTACACCTGGAATGTCTTCAACCCCTCCGACCCGCCCGATACCGCGTCCGCCTACCCCGAGTCCTACCTGACCCTGGCGCTCGAGCCGCGCGGCGACAATGTGCTGTTGGTTCTCAATCACCTGCCGGTCCTCGAGCGCTTCGAGAAGCAGAATGCCATGGGTTGGCACACCTTCCTCGACATCCTCACCGATGCCCTCGCGGGCCGCAAAGTGCGGACGCGGCAGGAATATTCAGTCGAGAACGCGGCCCGCTATGGAGTTGATTTGAACAACTTGCAGCGCTGATCCGGGAATAAGCGGCCGAGTGACGGCGTCTGGGTATACAGACCCAGGCAAGAGCGCCCTGCGCCATAAAAACGAATCACTCCCGTGTCACCTTTCCACTGCGCATTCCGATTGCATAGTCGGAGCAGGCAGCGCGTCCGCTGTCATATTGTCGAGTCGAGCCTGACCCGTGTTGCAAACACCCGAAAAACAGATCCGCGCTACGCGGACCCCCTCCCCGCAACGAACATCCTGGATCCCCGAGTGGGCGCCACGATATGAGGCCGGAACCGGCGGACTCTCGTACCACTGGCAACAACAACGCTACGGACGGCTACAAATTGGCTGGGAACAGCAAAATCGATTGGTTCATTGCCGGCGGACTGGCGCTTTCCGTCCTACTGGCGGTCATTACCGGTTACGAGCTGACCGATAGGGTGCCCTACGGGAGCGCGCCTCCCGCGGGCGATCCCCCGGGCATCCCGCAGTCGACCTTGAGCATTGCACCTGTGGCCTCGACCACAGTGCATAATCCACGCGCTGAAAAACCATCGCGTGACGCCGCGGCCGAAGACCGCCGGCGCAAGGTGCCCGAGAATGCAAAAATCGACCGGTCTGATTGCTCTGTCCATCCTCGCTCTGAGCCAGGTCCAGGCGGCGGACGCTCCGTCGTCCCGGCGACCGCTGACACCCGACGACTTCTACAACCTGCAGGTTGTTAGCGATCCGCAGGTATCGCCTGACGGGAAGTGGGTGGCCTATGTTGTCAGTGCTGACGATCGCGAAGCGGATGAAAGCCGCAGCGCCCTCTGGATGGCGAGCTGGGATGGCACTCAGCAGGTACAGCTTACCAACCCCGGACACGACATCAACTCGCCGCGCTGGAGCCGGGACGGCCGCTACCTCTCCTACCTCAACACGCCCGCCGGCGCTGACAAAAGTCAGGTCATGCTGTTCGATCGTCGGGGCGGTGAGGCGAGGGCGCTGACCAACGTCACTGACGATATCCAGGGCTACGAGTGGTCCCCGGACAGCAAACGGATCGTACTGGTGATGGAACCGGGCGCTCCCAAAGCGCCCCCGGCTGCTGGCGGCGAATCGGCCCAGCCCAACGGCGCCGCGCCTGGCGCCGGACCTGCGACCAGTCCCGGCGCGGCTCCAGACACAACCAAACAAACCCCCGACCCCGGTAAGGCTGCTCCGCCGCCTGCTTCCGGGTCCAAAGGGGACGCGCCGCCCAAACCCATTGTCATCGACTCCCTGCACTTCAAGGAGGACAAGGAGGGTTACCTCGGCACTGGCCACAACCGCCACCTATACCTGCTCGATGTCGACACTCAGGCAGTCCAACCTCTGACCAATGCCGCCGGCCTCAACGAGGACCTGCCGGCGTGGTCTCCCGACAGCCGCCGAATCGCCTTTGTTCAGAGCCACGAGAAAGGCATGGATCCGGATGGAATGACGGACCTGGACGTAATTGATGTGCCGCCGCCAGCGGCCTCGGGCACGCGATCGGCCAGCACCTCGCCAGCAGCATGGCCGTCTCCGAAGATTCCGCCGTCCTACAGCCAATCACCCACAACCGGCCCATCCGCGCTGAACCCACAGCTACCCACTCCAGCGCCCGCGCACGCGGGCAAGCCGGCCCCAACTCCGGCGGCACCCCCGGCGCCCGCCCCGTTATTGTCAACTCACCCAACCAAACTTCTGCGCATCTATGCCCCCAACCAACAGAAGCTGACCTGGAGCCCCGATGGTGCGACGCTCGCCTTCCTGCAAGGTGTTGAGCCCAAGTACGGCCAATACGGCCAGGATCGCCTCGCCATCACCAAGGTCAATGCCGGAGCGACCGCTCAGGTCCTGACGGAGTCCCTCGACCGTGCCATCTCGTCGTACGTTTTCAACAAGGACTCAACGACGATCACGGCCACCATATTTGACGACACAACCTCCTACCCGATAACCATCAACACCCGGACCCGCGCCATCAAGAAGATGAGCCAGGGCCTCGCTGTTGTTTCGGACCTCAATGCCAGCGCGGGGCATGTCGTTGCGCTCTCGTCCAATGACACTTCCGCCACGGAGATTTACGCTCTCGAGGGTGAGCACCTGCGCAAGCTCACCAAGCACACCGATGCTTTCGTTGCACAGTTGAAGATCGGCGCGGTGCATGATCTGCAGTTCAAGAGTGCGGATGGAACACCCATTCACGGCTTGGTGGTCGAGCCACCCGACTTTCAGCCCGGCCGGAAATATCCCACCATCCTCTATATTCACGGCGGACCGAATTTGCAGGACGAACACTCGTTCGCCTACGACGGCTACCAGTTCAAACGGCAGATGCTGGCAGCCGGCGGGTTTGTTGTGCTGGGCGTGAACTACCGCGGTAGCAGCGGCAAGGGGGATGCGTTCTCCCGGGCGATCGCGGCTGACTGGGGACACAAGGAGGTTGAGGATCTCATGGCGGGTGTTGACGCCGTGATACAGGAAGGAATTGCCGATCCGACCCGGTTGGGCATCGGCGGTTGGAGCTACGGTGGCATGCTGACCGACTACACGATCGGCTCAAACACGCGCTTCAAGGCGGCTGTCAGTGGAGCGGGAACTGCGAACCCACTCGGTCTGTATGCCGTGGACCAATACTACATTCAATACAACAAGGAGCTGGGCGATCCGTGGCGCAACCCTGACTTGTACGTCAAGCTCGCCTATCCGCTGTTGCACGCGGACCGGATTCGTACACCCACCCTGTTCATGGGCGGCGACAAGGACTTCAACGTCCCAATTGCCGGCGGCGAGCAGATGTATCTGGCGTTACGAACCCTCGGCGTTCCCACGCAGCTCATTGTCTACCCGGGGCAGTACCACACACTGACTCGGCCGAGTTTTCTGCAGGACCGGGTTGAGCGCATGGCTGCCTGGTATACGCACTACCTGATAAGCTCTGCGCCCTAACCAAGGGGTCCTGCAATGAAAATTCAGTTCGCCGCAAAATCCGCTCTGTTCGTCTCACTCTGTCTGCTCGCCGGTGGAGTTGCCGCTGCGGCGGATGCTCAGAAAGCGCCTGATCCCGCACTCGTGAAGGCGGTGAAGGATCCTGCACGCACTCCGAAGAATGTTGCGCGCGATGCTGCCCGTCATCCGGCCGAAGAGCTCACTTTCTTCGGTCTCACTCCCAAGATGACCGTGGTCGAGGTGTGGCCGGGCGGTGGTTACTGGACCGAAATTCTGGGCCCGTACCTCAAGACCTCCGGCCACCTCATTGCCGCCGTGCCGGTGCGCGGTGAAAGCTCGGAAGAAGACAAGGGGACCCTTGCCTGGCGCACCCGTATGGAAGCGCAGAAGGATCACATCGGAACCATTCAGGAAACCGGTCTCGGCAAGGGTCACTACGATGTGGCGCCTCCCAACTCCGCGGACCTGATTGTCACTTTCCGCAACCTCCACAACTGGATGGATGGCGGTTATGCCGAGGAGGCGTTGAAGGGCTTCTACACGGCGTTGAAGCCGGGTGGGATCCTCGGCATCGAGGAGCATCGCGGCTCCGACAAAACGCCCCAGGATCCGAAGGCCAAGTCAGGTTATGTGCGCCAGGACTACACCCTCGAGCTGGCCAAGAAGGCCGGCTTTGAATTCGTAGGCGCCTCGGAAATCAATGCCAACCCGAAGGATACCAAGGATTATGCGGAGGGTGTCTGGACCCTGCCGCCCACGCTGGCCCTGGGTGACAAGGACCGCGCGAAGTATGTGGCCATCGGCGAGTCCGACCGCTACACCCTGAAGTTCCGCAAACCCGCGAAATAATTTTATTGGCGCGGCACTGGCCGCGCGGAGCCGGGTTCTTTGCCGCCGCCAAAAAGCGTGGTTTTTTGGCGGCTGCTCCGGCGGCCAGCAATCACTCGCGCCCGATACTGCGCTTCAGCACCCCAAACAACACCGCCTGGCTCTGCTGCAGCTTCTTGCGCAAAGCCATTTCCTCCTGCTGCTGATGCGCCCGGTGCGCATGAATCCACCGATGCACGCAGCGGTAATTTCCCTCCCCCGGCGACTCGCCGCGGGGTAAATCGACACTCAACTGCCGCGCCAGTCCAGGCTCGTGCAACAGCAACCAGGCGGGGAAGTCTCCCACCGTCAGTGTCCCTTCATCGTCCTCACACTCCATGAACGCCTGCCACAATCCGCTCAAGTCAGGCTGTTTGAGACGCGAAACGCCGGCGGCGGCTTCATCAGGAGCCAACCAGCACAAATGACACCAGGCGGTCAGTGCCTCAGCGCGCCTTCGACGCTTGAATGAGCTGTCCGTCAGGCGCAAGCACAGCGGCGCATGCAGCCACCACTCCTTCTCACTAACAATACTCTCGCTCACCCCGCTCCAGTCCTGGGCCTGGCTCAACGCAAAACTGCGGTGCAAATTCGGTTGGTCAGGGGAAAACCCAAGGCCGTTGAGCGCATCGGCGAGGTGCCGCCACAGCGGCGACAGGTAGTCGCGCGACCCGGAACCGAGTAAGTGGCGGGCAGTGGGTGCTATTGCGGTGAGAAATTCCAGCCGGGCCGCCGCGTCCTCAATGGGCCGATTCAGATCGTCCAGCGCCTCGACGAGTTGATCGAATGCCGCCAGATCCGAATGATTGGGCGCCTGAACATACAGGCGATCGAGTTGCCGCCGACTTTCAACCCCATTTCGCGCCGACAGCGAGCGTGCGATCCCGTTTGTCAGTGCCACCACCGGATTATCGAAGAACAAATCCATTTGCGGCGCGTTTTGCGACGGCAGGTAGCGAGTGCCCACGAGCCGCTGCAACTTCGAGTCCATGCTGACGCGTAGTGAAGGCGCTGAGGCACCCGAGGCTCCCCACGCAGAGAATTCCTGCGGTTGCTCCACCAATCCGATGCTGCGCGCGTATGAGACGGCCCGCTCCATCTCCGCCACAATGTTGGCGCGATCGCCCATCAGGACCTCGTCCAGCAGATCGATCTCGCGGCGGCGCCAGGCTTCATAGTCGCTGTAGAACAGCCGACCCGAATTGAAGAGAAGGTCGAGAGGTGCAAACGCACCCTGTTCCATGAGTTGCGCGTCCACCTGCGCCTGCAGTTCTGTATTCATTCCCATCACGGTGCCAATAACATTTCGAGGTCTTCAACTCCGAGCGCGGTTGGGGAAGCGCTCTTTTGCGTGTAAAGATGCTCTGCGAGCACACGCTTGTCCGCTTGTAATTGCAGCATTCTTTCTTCGACGGTGTCCTGGGCAATGAGTTTGTACACAAAAACGGATTTGGTCTGGCCGATGCGATGAGCCCGATCGGTTGCCTGCGCTTCTACGGCTGGATTCCACCAGGGATCGTAGTGAATGACCGTATCCGCGGCGGTCAGATTGAGCGCGGTGCCGCCCGCTTTCAGGCTGATGAGAAACAGGGGCACTTCGCCCGATTGAAACCGCTCCACAACAGCCGTGCGATCGGTGGTTGCGCCTGTCAGCAGGCAATGAGGAATGCCCAGCGCCGTCACCGTCGCCTCAATCAACCGCAACATGGACGTGAACTGTGAGAACAGCAAAATCCGCCGCCCCTCGGCAATCAATTCCGGCAGTACCGTGGACAACCATTCCAACTTTGCGGAAGGCACGGCCTCTTCGGACTTCACCAGCCGTGGATCACAACACACCTGCCTCAGTTTCAGCAGCGCGTCCAGGATGGTGATCTGACTTCGCGCCAGCCCCTGCTCGCGAACGACTTCCAGGATGCGCTGGTGCATCGCCAGGCGCACGCCGTCGTAGAAGTCGCGCTGCTTCTCATCGAGCGTAATGGACTCAATGATCTCCACCTTTGGCGGCAGCTCCTTGGCAACAGCATCCTTGGTACGCCGCAGTAGAAACGGGGCCAGGCGTGCGCCGAGTGAGGCGGCGCGTGCGCGGTCGCCGTTCTTTTCAATGGGAGTGCGGTACAGCCGCTGAAAATGGCGTTCGTCGCCCAACAGTCCCGGCTGCAGGAAGTCAAACAATGACCAGAGCTCGCCCAGGTGGTTCTCGACCGGCGTGCCGCTCAAACACAATCTCGAGTCCGCGCGCAGTGTCCGCGCCATTTGCGACACCTTCGAGGCGGGATTCTTGATCATCTGCGCTTCATCGAGAATGGCCAGCCCGAAGTCGCGGGCCATCCAGATTTCGCTGTCAATCAACAGCAGAGGATAGGCGGTGATGATCACTTGCATGTCTTTGAGGCGTGCCAGGGACTTGCGACGCTGTGCGCCGTGCCATGTGAAGACACTCAAACCCGGTGCGAAACGAGTCAGCTCCTGCTTCCAGTTTCCCAGCGCACTGACAGGCGCGACAATCAACACGGGTTTCCGCAGGCGGCCGCTTTCGATTTCCGTGGCGATGTGGGCGATGGTCTGCACGGTCTTGCCCAGGCCCATGTCGTCGGCGAGGATTCCACCCAGGCGGAACCTGCGCAGAAACTGCAGCCAACCGAGTCCTTCCTGTTGATAGTGGCGTAGCGACCCATGGAAACTCGCGGGCGGTTGCAGTGCCTGGATGCCCGAAAAGTTGCGCAGATCCTCGGCTAGCTCGGTGAGGGAGGCGTCTCGCGCGGTTACCGAATGCAGATTCAAGGCCGCCAACCGCCCACTCTGACTCCGGGGCAGCGACAGGCTGTCCGAATCATCCCGCTCCAGAAGCTCGATCAGGGTATGGGCGATTCGTTGGATGCGCTCGATTTCGATAGGCAGGTAGCGGCCATCGGCCAAGCGCACGAGCCAGTGTTCCCCGACACGGCAGCCATCCGCGTCCGCGTCTCCTTCCAGCGAGGACTTCAAATAGCGGGTGAGGGCGGGTAACAGGTTGATAGGCTGCCCGTCGACCATCACACCCAACCGCAAGTTGAACCATGCGGCCTGACGTTGGTCGGTACCCAGGTCGCCATACCACTGAGTTGCGGTCACGATGCGATAGGGAAAGCTATCTTCGACTTCAACAGTCCAACCGAGCGCCTGAAGCGCGGGCACTCGCTTCATCATGAATTCGAGCCAGGCCAATCGGCCGCTGGGCATCTCGGTGAGTTGAGAACGGAACGTTGCTTCGGCCGCAAGATCGCGAGGGATCTCGTACAGCACAGCGTCGGCCACGAAGCGCACGGGTCCGGGTTGATCGCTCAGCCTTCGGCTGTCAACCGGTGTGCCGTTGTAGACGAAGTAAAGTATCGCCTGCTCATCGCCGGCCAGCACCAGACGCGGCGCGACTGCCCGCAACGAGTCAGTAACCGGCGTAAACGTCCGCAGCCGCGGAAAATCCGCACCCGCGGCGAACCCATCGCCAGCGCCCATCGCACCGGCACCACCACCCACACCGGCGCCGCCATCCACACCGGCGCCACCACCCACACCGGTGCTGCCGCAAACGTCCTCAATCCGCCCATTCACCTCACCAACCCACTCCGGCGCCACACTCCCCAACAACCCCATCTCCCGCGCGAACGCCACATCGCAGGCCAACTCGACACTCCCAACGACCCCGGCGCGAGCGTCCACATACAGCGGCGGTTCCATCCCCAGCAGAACCTCTTGCTCCCCCTCCCATCCCAGAACCTGGTCGCCCCCTGCCAGCGTCTTCCAAATCAACGCTACCGCGCGCGATTCCCCAACCCGCAAGGGCATCCCGTCCAAAGTGCCGAGAAATGCCCGCCCGGTCGAAACGATGCGAATCAACGCATCCGCCCCAACTTCTCCCTCAACCCCAACGGGCAGTGCCGGCAGAATTTCCCGGTCGGCCTGATCGACATAGCGTGGAAACTCAAACGCACTCGCAATCGACGCGCGTCGCAGCGCAAACGCACACGCAGTTCCGGGCACAAGCGATCCAACACTGCTGCCTCTTTGAGCAACCCAGACGGAAACGCGAATTCCGCAGAGCGGCTTCCCGGGTGTTGGATCCGCATTCAGCAAGTAGCAAATCTGCTGTGCCGGCCCCATCGGCGGCGCATAGACCTGCGCCCCCGCCGCATCCCCCGCAGCCAGCCCGACGCTCACACCGGCGCCCGCAGCAACGCCCGCACCGGCGCTGGTCCCAACTCCGGCGCCCGCCTGCGCCCCCACCAGCGCGCCCCGCAACCCAGCACCGCGCGGCGCCGCCACACCCGAGATCGGCCCCGTCCGAGCCGCCACAATCGACACCGCAGCTATGTGCACGCAATCCCCGCGCGCCCCGCAACTGCATTCCCGCTGTGCCCCACGGATATACACACGAAACTTCGCAGCGCCGGACTTGGCAGTTCCGTCCGCGCCCACGATCCCCGTAACGATCTGCCCACCCTGGAGCACGCGAATCTCGAGCACGCCCCCGCTCTGAACCAGCCGATCGGCCGCGCTGTGCAGAGTCTCACCCAATTCAGTCACCAGATTCATTTACCCAGGGCATGCCTTCGATTTGGCCGAGCATGCTAGCATCGCGCACGCATCCACGAGCCCTCCCATGCACATCCGAATTCCCGCGCTGTTCGCCGCAATGCTGCTGCTCGCCTCGACCGGCGTTGCGCAAGCCGCTCATTCCAAGTCCACTCTGTTGCGCGACGTGCGCGTAATCGACGGTAACGGTGGGCAACCGCTGGAGCACGCGGACGTTCTCATCACAGGCTCGCGAATCAAGGCGGTCGAGTCCCAGCCGATCGATGCCAAGAAGCTCCCGCCCAACACCACCATCATTACAGCGGACGGCAAGACCGTCTTGCCGGGACTCATCTCGGATCACTCCCATCTGGGCCTGACCAAGGGAACGTCGCAGTCGGGGAGCAATGCGACGCGCGCGAATATATTGCGGCAGTTGCGGCAATACACGGCGTACGGAGTGACGACCGTCACCTCGCTGGGGCTCAATCTGAAGCCCTTCTACGATCTCCAGCCGCAAGCCCATAGCGGAGCCACGCGCACGGCCGACATGTTTGGCGCCGACCGGGGATTCGGTACGGTCAACAGTGTGCCGCCTGCATCCATGGGTCTGCTTGATACACAGGTGTATAGACCGCAGACACCTGAGGAAGCGCGCGCCGAGGTCCGAGAAACCGCGCAGCGCCATCCCGATCTCATCAAGATCTGGGTGGATGACGCGCACCACACCATGCCGGCGAAAATGAACCCGGAGGTCTATAAGGCCATCATCGATGAGGCCCACGCCAACGGCCTGCGCGTCGCTGCTCACGTCTTTTATCTGGACGACGCCAAATCGCTGGTCGGCGACAGTGTCGACATTCTCGCGCATGGCGTGCGCGACACGGCCGTGGACCCGGAGTTCGTCAAGTCAATCAAGGGGCGTGGCGCCTGGTATGTCCCAACTCTGAGCCTCGACGAGTCCGCATACGTTTTCGCTGAGCATCCCGAGTGGCTGCAGCAGCCTTTTCTGCGCCACGCACTGCAGCCGTCGTTATTCGCGCAACTGAATAATCCGGCCTGGCGTTCCAAAGTTCTGAATGACAGTAAAACGCTCGCCGCTCAGAAGCAGGCAGTCGCGACCAACATGAAGAATGTGAAAGCTCTGTTTGATGCCGGTGTCAACGTTGGATTCGGCACGGACTCCGGCGCGACGCCGCTGCGTATTGCCGGTTTCGCTGAGCACCGTGAGCTGAAGCTTCTAACAGAGGCGGGCCTGACGCCGGTGCAAGCCATTCAAACAGCTACGAAGAACGCGGCTGCGCTGCTTCACCTGGATGATCGGGGAGTGATTGCACCAGGCAAGCTCGCCGACCTGCTGGTGGTGGACGGCGATCCATCGAAGGACATCACGGCGGTGGATAACATCGAGTCCGTCTGGCGCCGCGGCAGGAAGGTCTCCGACGCGAAGTGGTTCAAACCCCGCCCGGCGGCACAAAAGGCAACCGCCGGCCCAGCGGCGCCCGGGCGACCTCAACCCCAACCTCAGCCCCCCAACTAACCTGCCGCCCCCTCCCGCAGCCGCTCCGCCGCCGCAATAACCCGGTAAAACCCATCCAACAACGGCATCTCTATACCTAAGGATGCCCCCTTGCGCACGGCATACCCCAGCGTCTCATGCACCTCCAGCGGCCGCCCCGCAAGCAGATCCTGTAGCGACGACAGCCGATGCTCCGGAGCGTGAGCTTCAAACACACGCCCGCGTTTCACCACTTCAGCAACAGCTTCCGCCTCGGTGCCGCGAAGCATCGATGCGGCAGGCATATTCGCCTCATCGGTGACCTCAACCCCCCGTGCCGCCGCCAGGCGCCCCATCTCCCGTGTGAGCCTGACAAGTACCGTGGCAGCATCCGGGTCGGTCAGATAACGCCAGGTCACCGTGCGGGTAGTCACCGCCAAGGCGAACATTCCCACCCAGGTCACGTACTTCGACCATTCCAGGCTCAGTACATTCTCGACCGCAACCGCGCGAACTCCGGACGTGTCAATTGTGGCGGCGACGTTACGAGCCCGGTCACTCAGCTCACCGGACAGCTCGCCCAGTATCAACCGGACATTCCGGGAAAACAGCACGCGGCCGTCGGCTAACACCTCGCCACTCGTATCCGCCAACGAGCCCAGCACACGGTCCGCGCCGAATACTGAAGTCAGCAGGTCATTCTTCATGACGCCGTTCTGGACGGAGAACGCCAGGCCCACGTCCACATGTCGGAGGCGGGCAAGCGCCTCTTCCGTTCCCGGCGTTTTGGTGGCAACGATCAGGACACCCGCACTGCGCAATGCGGCCGGGTCCGTCATAACGTCGACAGGTGTCGAGAGCTCGGTCAATCCGGTCAAGACCACGCCATTGCGAGCGATCAACTCGGCCCGCCGGCCACGGGCCAGCATGGCCACCGAGTGCCCGGCCCGTGCCAGGTGCCCGCCGATAATGGAACCGAGGGCGCCGGGCCCGAGAATCGCGAATTCATATTGACGCTGCATACTCATGGCGCGAGTCTACCTGTCTGCAAGGAGGACCACGGCTTTGATCACGAAGAACAGGGCTGACGAAGTACGTATTGTCGATTTTCTGCCGACGCGAGTGGCTACGCTCGAGCATCGGGGTGATCCGTCCGGACTCGACGATACGGTCCAGAAGTTCATTCTATGGCGCAGGCAAAACGGCCTGCCGCCAGCTATCAGCGCGACCTTCAACATTCTGTATGACAAGCTGCCGGCCTCCGATCCGGACGATTTCCGGTTTGGCCTGTGCGCAGCGACGGATGGCGAGATCGCCGCGAATGAGCTCGGGGTGGTGGAGCGGACCATCCCGGGTGGAAAGTGCGCCGTCCTGAGGCATGTGGGTTCCGAGGCGGGGCTCGGTGAGACCATCTATTGCCTTTATGCCCAATGGTTGCCCGACAGCGGCGCGGAGCTGCGGGACTACCCGGTGTTCTTTCAGCGTGTCAGCTTCGGTCCGAATGTGCCTGCGAACGAAGCAATCACCGATGTCTTTCTGCCGTTGAAGTAGCCATGGAGTGGCTCACTTCAACAGCGGGCGTCCGCGTACCCAAGATCATCTACGGCACCGCCTGGAAACAGTCGGCGACGCAGAGCCTGGTGGCCCAGGCCCTCAAACTGGGGTTTCGGGGTGTTGATACCGCCTGCCAACCCAAACACTACGAGGAGCCCGGCGTGGGGGCCGCCCTCAAAGGCTTCCCGCGCCAGGACCTGTTTCTACAGACCAAGTACACACCGCTTTCCGGCCACGATCCCACCCGCATTCCCTACAACGCTCAGGCCCCTATCGCCGAGCAAGTGGCCCAGTCCTGCGCGATCTCACTCAAGAATCTTCGTACCGACTACATAGACTCGCTGGTCCTGCATTCGCCCTTGCCGTCCGCGAAACAAACCCAGGAAGCCTGGCACGCGATGGAGACCCTGGTGGATTCGGGCAAGGTGCGGCAGATTGGTATCAGCAACTGCTACCAACTGTCGATGCTGGACAAGCTGTATGATCTGGCCGGGATCAAACCCGCCGTAGTTCAGAACCGCTTCTACGCGGATACTCGATTCGACACTGGCATCCGTGCCTGGTGTCGCCAGCGGAAGATCATCTACCAGAGCTTCTGGACCCTGACGGCGAATCCGAAGGCCCTGGCGAGCATCATGATCACCAGGCTGGCCGCCAAATACCAACGGACTGCGCCGCAGATCCTGTTTCGCTATCTCACGCAGTTGGATGTGGCTCCGCTGACTGGCACGTCCTCCGAGCAGCACATGCGGGAGGACCTGGCCATTTTCGAATTCCAGCTCGACGACGCCGAAATCGCAGCAATCACCGAGCTGTTCTAGCCGGGCAGGTGCCGCGACCCCAGGCTTTCACCGCCTGCGGCCGCAAACCCCAGGCGCCGCCGCCGGCGCCCGCGAGACATCAGGCTTGCACCGCCTGCGCACCGCGGCTTCGCACCCGGTGCAACCACAACGCCCCGATGGCGGCCGCCAGCGCCACACCAAACACCCCTGCGATGGTCACAACAGGCGCTCCAGCCCGAACGGCCACGGTATACAACCCAATCATCACCAGCATCGCCGAGTTCTCAACGAGGTTTTGTACGGCAATCGCATTGCCCGATCCCACAGTCTCCCGTCCCCGCTCCTGCAGCAGCGCGTTCAACGGGACGACAAAGAACCCGCCGCAAGCGCCCACCAGGGCCATTACCGCATAGGCAGTCGGCGCATTGGTTGTCACCGCCAGGAAGCAGACCGAGAGTCCAATCAATACACCGGCAGGCAACGCCCGGTCGGCTCTTTCCAACTTGATAAACTTCGAGGCGAGGCCCGCGCCGATGACAATGCCCACCGCCACCGTGCCGTTGAGATAGGCGGGCGTGCTGATATCTGTCACACCCAGCGCCACGGGAACCCACGCCACCAATAGAAATCGCATGGTTCCGCCCGTGCCCCAGAACAAACTCGTGCCGATCATTGAAAAGCGCGTGTCCTGAGTCTTGACCATCGCCCGGACAGCCGCACCAAAGTTACGCAGCACAGTGCCGATCGATATCGAGCTCAGCGCACGCGCGGGCGGCAACCGCGGAATCAACAAGTTCGCAACTGCCGCGGCGCCGTAACACGCCGTGACTACGCCCAGAGTGCCCCAAACGCTCCAGTCGGCCAGCATGCCACCCGCGACCGCGCCCACCAGGATCGCAGCGATGGTCGACGACTCGAGCAAGCCATTGGCCTTCACGAGCAGGTCCGTGGTGACCAGCTCCGATAGAATGCCGTACTTGGCCGGCGAGTAGGCGGCGGCTCCCACTCCCACCAACCCGTATGTCAGGAAGGGGTTGAGCCCGACCCACATGCCCAGTGCGCCGGCGAGCTTCAGGCCGTTGGAAATCAACATCACGCGACCCTTTGGCAATCCGTCAGCAAACGGGCCGGCGAAAGGCGCCAGGATAATGAACGCGCCGACAAAGAACTCCTGCAACAGGGGTTCCGTCCAGGCCGGATAGTGGCCGGCCCGCAGCAAGGCCAGGGCGCCGAACAACAGCGCGTTGTCCGCCATGGCGGACAGGAACTGCGCCACCACGACAGCCAGCATACCGCGCGAAAACAACGAATCAGTCCGCTGAGAATCCATTTTCATATCCTTCAGGCCGCCGCGGCCGTCGTCTCTTCCGCCATCTTCTTCAACTGCACGTAGTCCGTCTTGCCGGTGCCGAGCAGTGGAATTTCCTCCAGGACCTGGATGACCCGGGGCACCGCCAACTCAGGCGCCCCGGCGCTCTTGGCCGCCGCCTGCAGTTGTTCGCGCTTCAGGGCAGGATCGGTGGTGAACAACACCAACGCCTCACCCTTGGCGGCATCAACCCGTGTCGATGCCGCGTGGATAAATCCAGGCGAAGCCGCAGCGGCTATCCGCTCGACAACCTCCAACGAAATCATCTCACCGGCGATCTTGGCAAAGCGCTTCACGCGCCCGCGTATGTGAATGAAGTCGTCCTGATCGACATGCACGATGTCGCCTGTCGAATACCACCCGTCGTGAATGGACTTCGGTGGTTGAATGACACCGGGCTTGTCGTACAGCAGGTAGCCTTTCATGACATTCGGCCCTGCCACATGCAGGACACCGGCGTCCTCGATTCCGGGTACCGGCTCCAGCTCATACTGCATGCCCGGCGCAATCTGACCCACGCTGCCAATGCGGCACGCCATCGGCACATTGACCGCAATCACAGGAGCACACTCAGTCACCCCATACCCTTCGAGCACCCGAATACCGAATTTCTCAATCCACAGGCGGCGCACCTCATCGGAGAGTTTTTCGGCGCCGGCCACCACATAGCGCAGCCTGCCGAAGTCATACGGATGGGCGAACTTGCCGTAGTTGCCAAGGAACGTCGAGGTTCCAAACAACACAGTGCAATTGCGGTCGTACACCAGCTCCGGAATGATCCGGTAGTGCAGGGGGCTGGGATACAGGAACGCTTTGCAACCCGACACCAGGGGAAGAACGATGCCGCTCGTCATGCCAAATGAATGGAAGACGGGCAGGGCGATCATGAATTTGTCCAACGGATTGAAGTCGGCTATTGCGCGGATCTGCGCCACATTGGACAGGAGCGAGTTGTGCGAGTGAACCACACCTTTCGGGCGGCCCTCCGATCCTGACGTGAACAACACGATGGCCGCATCGTCCGGCTGCTGGCCCGAGGCCAGTGAGCCTGGAAACACCTTGTGCCACAGGATCCACAGCTTGTCTGAAAGACCGACGCGGGCTTTCAGGTCCTCGAGATAGTGCACCTTGATGCCGGACAGTTTCTCGACGAGATGAGTCAGGCGTGCCTTTTCCAGGAAGGCCCGCGACGTGACGATGTTGGAAATCTGGGCCACGGTGCACGCGGCCCGCAGTCCCTCCACGCCGGCTGTGTAATTCAACATCGCCGGCACCCGGCCGGTTGCCGACAGACCCAGGACAAGGCCCAATGTGGGTGCGGCGTTGGGTGTCATTACGCCGACCATTTCCCCAGGGCGCGTGTCCGCGGCCATCAATCGACCCAATCCCAACGCCATGCGCAGCAACGATCCGTAGGACTCCTCCTTGAGCCGCACATCTTCCACGAGCTTGTAGCCCGAGCCGAAGGTTGATTTGGCATCCAAAAACGCCTGGAAGAAGGTGCGGCGCGGCCGGGTCGCAACCAACATATCGAGAAGAATGCGCCGCATGAGCTCGCCCGCGCGCCGGCGCCGCATCTTTGCGGACGGCAGTTGCGGCATCGGGATGTGGCGCCTGGGCTGGATCATGATGCGGATCTTGGGGAGTAGCTGCAGGGGATACACACCCGCCAGCCGCCCAAAGTAGCTGCGCCCGGCACCCTCAATCCGGACCGGCACAACAGTCGCCCCGGTCTTGGCAGCCACGAACGCGGCGCCGTCATACACCTTCATCAATGAGCCGGTGATGGTCAGGCGCCCCTCCGGGAAGATGACGACCGGCACACCGGTCTCCACCAGCCGGCAGATGACCTTCATGGCCAACGGGCTGGTGGAATCAACGGCCAGGTGGGGCACGAGCTGCAACACCCAGCGGAAATACCACTTGTCCATGACCTGCGAATGAACCACAAACACGGCGCCCACCGGCAGGAAGCCCCCGAGCAGCACGCCGTCCAGAAAGGACTCGTGGTTGGCCACAATGAGGGTCCGCTCGTTGGCAAACTCCCCGGCATCGCCGCTCAGCTCGACCCGGAACAGGGGCCGCAGAATGAGCCGGAAGAAGGCTCGAACCAGCCGCGGCCCCAGGTCGTTTGGGTTCTTCATGACATCATCCCTTTGAGCCGCCCACGGCGACGAAAATTGCTTATTAACCGCGGCACCGGCCGCGCGGCAACCAACCCCAACAATGCCAAAATCCACGGCCAACTCAACGCACCGCCGCCACCGGCGCCGCTGCTCCCTGGCCGCCCCGCACCATTTTTGCGCACCACCTGTACCGCCGCCTTGCCGGACCTCACATCTGCTTCGAAACGGGTGAGGGCGATGTCGAAATTGTCGATCATCCGGGTGGTGGCTGCGTCGTAACCGCTCGCTGCTTCGACGCGGGTTTCGCGGTCCGCATCAATCAAGGTCGTATTGCCGTGACCCGTGCTGGGTGCGCCGGCTCTCAACACCAGGGAACGGCTGACCGGATCAACAACGGCCAGGTCCACCAACGTGGATACATCGTGCCGGCTGCCCTTGAGCACATAGGCACCCACAATTGTCAGGTACCCCAACGACCAGTTGCTTTCGTCGGAGTGCACAACCTGGTCATACGAAACGAGCGCCATGACATCCACGCCATACAGCCGTTGTACTCCCTCCAAGCCGTCAAAGCCCTTGTGGCCGCGGAGGTAGTAGTCCGGGATGGTCACGATTTCGGCCACAAACGGCCGGCTGGAGAACCGCTGACGGATTCGCTCGAGCAGCGCTTCCTGGTGTGCGGCATCCAGGCCGCCCGTCGCAGCGCCTTCCGCCGAGGGTAAAAAGGCGAGGCCCACGCGCAGCGGAATCCGCAACTGCGGCAGAGAATTCTGCACGGGCGGCGCTTCCCCGTGGGGATACAGGAATTCCACCAGGCTGGATGAATTGTGGGTATGCGCACCGCACCCCGGCCAGCAGCCCAGGTTGGCACAGCCCGACAACAGCACTACCAGAAGCACGCACCACCACCACCTGACCATCTCGCACCTCCCATTGACGTTGCTGAATGGGGCGTCAATGTCGGCCAAGGTCGTTTCCTGCGCCACTTTGACCGGAAAAGTCGCAATAAATCGCCCATCAGGTATCATTGGGCAATACCATGGCGCAAAAATCACAGATCGTGGCGGAATTGAAGCGGGCCTTACGCGCTTCGGGGCACACCTACACGGATGTAGCCCGATCCCTGGATCTCAGTGTGGCGAGCGTGAAGCGGCTGTTCTCGACCGAGGATTTGTCGCTGCACCGGGTGGACCAGATCTGCGAGCTCATCGGGCTCGACCTGCGGGAAATCCTCAACCGCGCCCTGGATCGGGCCGAACCGGCCAATCAGCTCACGGCGGCCCAGGAGAGTGAGTTGATTTCCGATCCGAAGCTGCTCTTCATGACGTGGCTGGTGCTGATCCGCACTCCGTTTGAGGAGATGGTGAAGGAATACAAGTTCACCGAGCGCGAGGCGCTGCAGTTCCTGATCCGGCTCGATCGGTTGAAAGTGATTGAGCTGCAGCCCGGGAATCGGGTGCGCCTGCTGGTCAGCCGTCATTTCAGTTGGCGGCCGGGCGGCCCGGTGCAGAAGTACATTCACCAGAAGCTACTGCGCGAGTTCTTCGCCAGTGCGTTCGCGGGTCCGCTCGAAGAGTTCTTCTTTCACGGCGGCCGGGTGTCTGACGATGCGTTGGGTCAGATCAAACGAGCGCTACGGGCTGCCTCGCGCGAGTGCGCCGAGATCATCGAGCGCGACCGTAGCACTACACAGCCACGAAACGGAGCGGCGTTTGTTTTGGCCTTGCGCCCGTGGAACTACAGCGGCTTCGCCGAATTCGACCGCAACCCACGCAACTCGAGCTCTCAGTAACCTCGTTTGTTCAGGTTCTGCTCAGCATCCATGAGCGATCCTATTCCCGACGACGAAGACTGACAGACTCGAGGAACCTTCCAAACGACTCCACATTGGAGCGAACCTGAGCAAGCCGACGCGCTTACAAAGGTGGACAGGATTTCCGAACCCGACCTGCTTCGGTGTGTCACTGGGCTCCCGACGGGCGCTTTAAAGCCCGCGGATTTGGGCCCCGGGCACATCGGGGTGGGTCAAATTATCATCCGCACGGTACTCCCGGGACCTAAAAGGCGTACATTGGCGCCCAACCAACATGAAACTCGGCCCCATCAGTACCGAATCAGCCCGTCAGCAACGCTACGATCGCCTGCGTCGCGATCGTGCCGCGGCCAAGGCCATCCGCTCCGCGTATCCGACCATCGCGACGCTGGGCTTGCAATTGCATTTCGAAGGCTCGGGCACGCGAGTCCCGGCAGATCAGGTCCACACAATGCATCCGCCGGCGCGGGCATTCTTCCAGTTTCAGTGCCCCTACGCCGACTGTGACGGCCAATTCGATCTGGCGGATGACGTCCGCCAGGCGCTGGCTGCTTCCAGAAAGTCGACAGTGGGTGTGTTGGAGTGCTCAGGATCGCGTATCAAGGACCATACAGGGCGGCAGCCGTGCGGACTGCACCTGCATTACACGATCACTCCTCAGTATTCGCGCGCGTGAAATCGACGACGTAACTCTCGCCGTCAAAGCTCACCAGCTTGCCAATCAGGTCCGGCCGTACGTGGAAACTGCGGCTCACCTTGTTGCGGGCGGCATCTTCAACTGAAGTCATCACCACCAGCCGGATCGGCAGGTTCCCGTCACGCGCCTGTTGCAGATGTTGGCCGAGCAGATCGTTGACCGCGGCTTCCTCGCCACCCTTCACCACCTTGCCCTCGTAACGCAACACACCGGCGGCCGGGTGGCCGAACTTGGCGTATGAGCAACTCAACACCAGGGCGCCGTCAGATGCGATCGCCGACTGGCCGCGCAGACGGTTGGCAGGCTTCGCGCCGAATCGTGCAAACGCATCTACCAGGCTCAGGTTCATGACCTCGCTCCTTCGCCGCCGAAATCGGGCGAAAAGTCCTCGATCATACGCACATCGACCGGCAAACAGGGGTCGAATCGCCTGACGGCGCACGGAAATGCGCGAAATTCCGGCAGCGTGGCCGCATTTGCGCTATTGTGCCGGCTGGTTCGTACTCTTTCGGCTTGTCTGCCCTTGGCCCACGCGCTTCCCAGGCGCCACCGCGGCCAAAAGCTCTCACCTCCCTAAGCTCGGCGCGATCCCCCCCGTTGGCAGGGCATTCCTGCCACGTATCTCATTATTTCTGTAAGGCATTACTGTGACTAAATTGTATGTTGGAAATCTTCCCTTTACGGCCACGGAAGACGGCGTTCGTACGCTGTTCGCGGCCCACGGTACCGTGGAGAAGGTGTCCCTGATCACCGACCGTGATACCGGTCAGCCGCGTGGTTTTGGGTTCGTGGAAATGTCGGGATCGGACGCATCGCGCGCCATGCAGGCGCTGAACGGCAAGGACTTCAACGGCCGTGCGCTGAAAGTTAACGAAGCGCTGGACAAGGGCGGCGGCGGTCGCGGCGGCCCACGCCGGTTCTGATCGGTTGATGAGCTTCAGCCCGGCCGGGTTCGCCTCGGCCGGGCCGTGAGCCACGAGACCTTGACCGCTCGAGGCCGCGCATGCGGGACTGCTCCCCTACTGCCCCCTCAACCCATACTGCATCTGCCGCGCGAACCGGGGGAACGCCAGCCCAAAACGCTCTTGCAGGCGCCGAGAATGGGCGTCCAGCTCGACCCCATCCCAGACCTGCGGCTCGCGCCTGAATCCCAGCACAATCAGGTTCCCATCCTCCCGGGCCGGCAGGGTCACCAGCCGCTGCTGCCCGAAAACCCCGCGCATGCGTGCCATGTGACTTTCAACTTCGTCTTCGTCACCGCAGATGTTGACGACCAACACCCCGTTCAGCGTCAAACGCCGCCTCAGATTCGAATACAACTCAGAGGCCAACAATGTCGGGGACAGTCCATCGCGATCACACGCATCCACAATCACGACATCATCCCGAGGGCCCGCCTGGCTGATGTACTCGGCCCCGTTACCCTCCACGACGCGAAACCGCTCGTCATCGGCCGGCACCTGGAACTCGTCCCGTAACGCCAACACGTCGCGGTCGATTTCAACCACGGTGAGGGTGGCGTCCGGCAGGTGCTTGTAGCAGAACTTCGCCAGCGACCCGCCACCCAGCCCCAGTTGCAGAATTCGCCGCGGCGCGGAGTTGAACAGCAGGAACGCCATCATCTTGCGCGTGTAGGCGAGGCACAGCGCGTACGGGTCGTCCAACCGCATCACGCTCTGCACATTGTCCAGGTCGAAATGCAGGTAGCGCAGCGGACCGCAGTCCTCAATGAAGGGCTTCAGGTAGCTGCCGTCGATAAGCTGTTGGAGCAGCTCGTGCGGCGCGCAGCCGGCCGGTTCGAGCAGGCGCAACCGACCCGCCGCCAGGGGAGGCGGGGAGGGGATCTCCAGCACTAGCCGATCTTAGGCACCGGGACTTTCTCCGGCACCTAGCGCGCTTTTTCAGGCAGAGCGACGGAGAACTCCAGGATCTCCTGTCCGTCCTCGCGCTCCACGTTGATCTGCACGGCAGCGGGATCGACGTTCACGTACTTGCGGATGACTTCCAGCAGCTCACGGCGCATCAGAGGAATGTAGTCAGGGCCGCCGCCGCGTTTATCGCGCTCCTGCTGGATGATGATGCGCAAACGCTCCTTGGCGACATGGGCAGAGGGGGGCGAGCGACGAAATAAAGCAAGTAGCCCCATGATTACCCTCCGAACATGCGTGCGAAGAACCCTTTCTTCGGCTCGTCAATGAACCGCAGCGGCACGGTCTCACCGAGCAGGCGCGACACGGCGTCTTCATAGGCGCGCGAGACGTCGCTGTCCTCGTTCAGGATTACCGGTGTGCCGGCGTTGGATGCGGCGAGCACATCCACGGACTCGGGGACTACGCCCACGACATCGAGACCGAGAATTTCCTTCACATCGCCGACGCTCATCATCTCGCCGACCGCTACGCGCTTTGGACTGTAGCGAGTGAGCAGAAGATGTTCTCTGACCTTCCCGTCACCGTTCTCCGCACGCTTCGTTTTGCTGGAGAGCAGACCCAGAATGCGGTCCGAGTCACGCACCGAGGACACTTCGGGATTCACGACAACCACGGCTCGATCGGCGAAGTACATGGCCAGATGCGCGCCTTTCTCGATTCCCGCCGGGGAGTCGCAGACGATGTAGTCGAAGCCCTCTGCCGTCAGCTCGTCGAACACGCGACGGACGCCTTCGGAAGTGAGCGCATCCTTGTCACGGGTCTGCGAAGCGGCGAGTACGAAGAGGGTGTCGAGCCTCTTGTCCTTGATCAACGCCTGCTTGAGTGTGCATTCGCCCTGGATGACGTTGACGAAGTCATAGACCACGCGGCGCTCGCATCCCATGATGAGATCGAGGTTGCGCAGGCCGATGTCGAAGTCGATGACCGCGACTTTCTTGCCGCGGCGTGCGAGGCCGCAGGACAGACTAGCCGAGGTCGTCGTCTTGCCGACGCCCCCCTTGCCTGAGGTGACAACGATGATTTCGGTCAATGGTGGCCTCCCATCTTTGAATTTGGCCTGATCATTTAATTACTCGCCAATTTTGGCGAACTTCAAATCGTCGCCGGATAGCCACGCCTGGACCGGCATCCCGGCGAGCTCCGCAGGAATCGTTTCGAACACACGGAACACGCCCGCAATGGAAACCAGCTCGGCATGAAACGCCTGGCAGAACACCCGCGCGTCTGTGTCGCCGTGCGCGCCCGCCATGACCCGGCCCCGCAGCGGACCATAGACATGCACGCAGCCATCGGCCATCACTTCCGCGCCAGCAGCAACTGTAGCCGTGACGATCAAGTCGCGGTTACGCGCATAGACGCGTTGGCCTGAGCGAACCGGCTGCTGCTGCATGAGCGCCGTTTGTACGGGGGCAGGCTCGGGAGCGGGTGCTGCGACGGGGGTCGGAGCGGGCGCTGGCGTCGGAGGTGGCGCGGCCTGTACCACGGGCGCAGTTTTGGTCGACGCTCGTATGTGATGAATGACGGGCAGGTCGAGCTTGCTTGCGAGCTCTTCGACCGCAGTTCCGCCATGAGCCAGGCCTGTTGTCATCATGCCCGCACGGCGCACCACTTCAATCACGCCCCGGACTTCGTCCGCGGACGGCATTTTGGGCAGCGAGCTCAGATCCAGGCAAACGGGTGTGCGATCGAAGAAATGCGGCGCGGTGGCGGTTTTTCCCGTCAGCTCATCGAGAATCTCGCCAGGCTGGGTGGTGCGAAGCCTCACCTGCAGGATTCCGACCTGGCCGAAACGGACCTCGACAGCTTGCTCACGCGCGGCATCGGCTGGGTGTTTCATCAAGAGACCGGTATTTTTTAGAATGGGCGCTTGTGTAGTCATAGACATCCCCGGCCCGCAGTCTACCGGGAGAGCGCTCATCAATGAATGGCCTGCAGCGCTCGTTCGAGCCGTGCGGCCCACTGTTCGCGGCCATCTTCGGCACTGATGGTGTCGGAGCGCAGCTCGAGCAGAACCGAGCGCAGGTTCCGGCTCTCGCAGTGCCTGTGCAGCGTGTGATACACCCCGTCTGTTGGCGCGTACGGCTGATTATCTCCAACACAAAACTCGCCATTCGCGCGCAATAACTCCAGCAGAGGTTGCGACAACCGCTTGTCCTCCCCGGACAGCACACCGATGTGCCACGGGCGCTGCTCCTGTCTGTACACGGGTGTGAAGCTGTGGACCGAGACGATCTGCGGCGACGGGTCGTGCGTAACACTGCGTTCAATCACAGCATCGAGCGCGCGATGGTACGGCTCGTAAATCGATTGAACGCGTCGTGCGCGGTCTTCGGCGCCGATCTCTTGGTTGCCCGGAATGTCCGTATCCTCGCTGCGAGTGACCACTGAACCCGGATGCGTCGGGTCTCGATTCACGTCCAGGACGAGGCGGGACACGGTCGCGTGCACCAGCGGGGCGTCCAACAGATTCGACAAAAGGCGCGCGAGCTCCAGTGCCCCGGGGTCCCACGCGATGTGGCGCTCCAGCTCTCCGGGTGGCAATCCCAGTCCCTTCAGCGCTGAGGGCACCCAGTTCGACGCGTGATCGCAGACGAGGACAAATTTTCCGCGCCCGTCAGGATTGTCAACGGCCACGGCCTCTCGGCCGAGCCAATCAGATTGTTCCATCACGGTGGCTGGACATTCTACCGGGTTCGGGGTGAACCTTTACGGTGACTCGCGAGTTTCATGATGATGCTGCGCATAGCCCGAATGTTCCCCTTGGCCGTCTGCGCTCTGCTCGCCGCCGCTTGCGGGGGAGGCAAAGACAACGCTTCGGATTCCGGATCAAAGACCCCGCCCCCGCCGCCCCAACGGGGTGCCTTGCTGATTGAGCCCGCCCCGCTGGTGAAATCCTATTCCACCTCCGAGCTCCTGGGGCTGCTCGGCGGCATTGACATCGACAAGGAGTTGTTGACCCTCGTCGCGTCCAATCTGCAGTGTGGCGTGGACGTCTATCAGTTGACTTACGAGACCGTTGGCGGCAAGGGCGAAGCCGTTAAAGCGTCCGGCGCTCTCATGGTGCCGACCGGCGCCGCCAGCGGCTGTCAGGGGCCGCGGCCCATCCTGGCGTATGCACACGGGACCAACGCTGACAAAACCTACAACATCGCCCTGATTCAAAACTCCAATGCGATTGAAGGGTTGCTGTTGGCGGCGGTGTTTGCGTCACGCGGTTACATTGTGATCGCGCCGAACTATGCGGGCTACGACACGTCGGATCTTCCGTACCATCCTTATTTGAATGCGGATCAGCAGTCAAAGGAGATGATTGACGTTGTGACCGCGGGCCGCAGTGCTTTGCCGGTCGCGACGGCTACCAGCGTGACCGACAACTCCAAGCTCTTTGTGACAGGTTATTCACAAGGAGGGTTTGTTGCCATGGCTGCGCACAAAGCCATGCAGAGCGCGGGCATGGCGGTCACCGCATCGGCACCCATGTCGGGCCCATACGCCCTTGAAGCATTCTGTGATGCCATCTTCGCGGGCGAGGTCAACAGCAGCGGCTCATTGAATCTGGCGTTGATTACCTCGAGCTATCAAAGCTCCTACGGCAATCTCTACAGCCAGCCGACCGACATGTTCGAGGCGCAGTACGCGCCCACCATTGGAACGCTGTTGCCGAGCGCGACTCCCATCACAACCATCTACGCCAATAACCAGTTGACCCAGGACGTTGTGTTCAGCAGCACGCCGCCCGCGCCGGAGTTTGCCGCACAGACGCCGGCCACCCAGCCCGCCGCCCTGGCGCCGGTTTTTGCCAAAGGATTCGGCACACCCAACCTGGTCACCAACACCTACCGCCTCGCTTACCTCCGCGATGCGCAAGCCAATCCCGATGGCGGCTTCCCGACGGTCAGTACCGGTGTTCCTGCCCCGACACCCACCAACACGTTGCGGCAGGATTTGAATAAAAACGACCTGCGCAATTGGGCACCGAAGGCACCGGTGCTGCTGTGTGGCGGCGGGGGCGACCCGACGGCATTTTTCCTGAATACTCAGTTGATGCAAAACTACTGGACCAGCGTCAACCCACCGACCGGGGCCGGGAGTTTCACTGTACTGGATGTGGACTCGGCCGTGGCCGTTGGCGATCCGTACAAAGATATCAAGCTCGGTTTTGCTGCGGCGAAAGCACTAGTTGCCGCCAGCGCTGGGGGTGGCGCAGCCGGCGATTTAGCCGTATTGGCCCACTACCATGCGGGACTCGTACCGCCCTTCTGCCTGAGTGCGGTAAAATCCTTCTTCGACGCATTCCAATGAGGGTGAAATGGCAACCAAGCTTGACAAGCTGCTGAAGCGCGAAATCGACATCGACGGCAAGCCGTACATGATCACATTGTCCCCGGACGGGGTGAAACTCACAGAAAAAGGCAAACGCAAAGGGCTCGGAGTTTCCTGGAAGGGGCTGTCCAACGGCGAATCGGCGACGGCGCTGTCGTTGACGGGCGGCTCGTCAGACGCTGAGTCGGATTCCGAGGCGGAGTCCGCCGCCGAACATACTTCCTAGTCGGAAAACCTTGGCGGGGGTACGGCGCGCGTATCCCTGCCAGTGTCAGGTTGTTCAGCGCAGGCAACCGGTAATCGGCGCGCGGCGCTTGATCGTCTTCATACACACCGTGGTTTCGATCTTCTGCACGCCGGGCAATTGCGAAATCTCCATGCGCAGAAGGCTGTCCAGCTCTGCGATTCCCTCCACGAGGACATGCATCAGGTAGTCCGCCTGGCCTGCGGTGGTGAAGCACTGAAGGACCGACGGATGCTGCAGCACCGCCGCTTCAAACTCCGCGTGTTGGCCGGAGCTCAGTGTCACCTGCACGAAGGCCTCCACCTCCAAACCGAGCCGCCGCGAATCGATTTCCGCCCGGTAGCCCCGGATCACTCCCGTGCGTTCCAGCTCACGGACCCGCTGCCAGCAGGGGGTCTTCGACAGAGCGACTCGCTCACCTAATTCCGCGAATGACTGACGCGCGTCGTCCTCCAGCAGCGTCAGGATCTGGTGGTCAATCTTGTCCATCTCGTTCCTGTGTGCGGGGCCATCGCAGGCTATTGTTCTTTGATATTACCCGATTTTAGAACGGCTGACATTTCCAAAGAAAACTGCTGTAGTCGGGACACGTGGCCACACCAGCACAATACGCCCAAGACAGCACCACCTCGGGAATCGACCGCGCGCACCGCACTGTCATCTTTGCGTCATCGTTGGGAACAGTGTTCGAGTGGTACGACTTCTATCTGTATGGGTCGTTGTCGGCGGTCATTACCAAACAGTTCTTTTCCGGCGTCAACGAAACAACCGGGTTCATTTTCGCGCTGCTCGCCTTCGCAGCCGGATTCTTTGTGCGCCCGTTTGGCGCCTTGGTGTTTGGCCGCATCGGTGACCTCGTCGGCCGCAAATACACGTTCCTCGTCACGATCATCATCATGGGCAGCTCGACGGCATTGGTCGGCCTGTTACCCAACTACGCCACCATCGGCGTTGCAGCGCCGATCATTCTGATCACGTTGCGTTTGTTGCAAGGTCTTGCGTTGGGTGGTGAGTACGGAGGGGCCGCGTGTTACGTCGCGGAGCATGCACCACCGGGCCGCCGCGGTTTCTACACGAGTTGGATCCAGATCACCGCCACCTTCGGCCTGTTCCTGTCCCTGCTCGTGATTCTCATCTGCCGGATTTCCATGGGCGATCGGTTCGACGCCTGGGGCTGGCGCATCCCGTTCCTCGTGTCCCTCATCCTGCTGGCCATCTCGGTCTACATCCGGCTGCAACTGAAAGAGTCGCCGGCCTTCATTGACCTGAAGAACCAGGGCGCGCTGTCCAAGGCCCCGTTGACGGAGGCGTTTGCCACCTGGTCGAACCTCGAGCTCGTCATTCTTGCGCTGTTGGGAGCCACCGCCGGTCAGGCGGTTGTCTGGTACGGCGGTCAGTTCTACGCACTGTTCTTCCTGGAGAAGGTGTTGCAACTCGACTCCAAGGCCGCCAACCTCATCATCGCCGCCGGGTTGCTCATCGCGACCCCGTTCTTTGTTGTCTGGGGCTCGGTGTCGGATCGCATCGGCCGCAAGACCGTGGTGCTCGCCGGCTGCCTGTTGGCTGCGCTCACCTATTTCCCGGTCTTCAAGGCCCTGACCCACTTTGGCAACCCGGGACTGGAAGCCGCCGTGGCCACCAATCCGGTCGTGGTCGTGGCCGACCCGGGCGACTGCTCGTTCCAGTTCGACCCGATCGGCAAGAAGACCTTCACCAACTCATGCGACGTTGCGAAGTCCGCACTTGCGAAGGCCGGTGTACCGTATTCCGGGGAGGATGCACCGGCAGGGACGGTTGCGCATTTGAAGATTGGCTCCAGTGCCACGGTGGATTCATTCGCGGGCAACACGATGTCCAAGCCTGACTTCAAGGCGGCGAGCGAAGCTTTCGGCAAGAGCCTGAAGTCTGCGTTGGTGACCGCGGGTTACCCTGCGAAAGCGGATATGTCGAAGGTGTCGTATCCGGCGCTCGTGGCGTTGTGCGCGTATCTCGTGTTCCTCGTGACCATGGTCTACGGCCCGATCGCGGCCTGGCTCGTTGAGATGTTCCCAACGCGGATTCGCTACTCGTCGATGTCACTGCCATATCACATCGGCAATGGGTGGTTTGGCGGGTTCCTGCCCGTAACATCCTTTGCCATCGTTGCGGCAACGGGTGGCATCTACAACGGGTTGTGGTATCCGGTCATTGTCGCGGCGTTCACGACCGTCATCGGATTCTTCTTCTTGAGTGAGACGAAAGGAACCACGCTCAAATAATGACCGCTATGGCTGACCTGCTATGATCCCTTCATGACCGACGAGACCCTCCGCCAGCTCCTGGCGCGCGTTCACGAGCGATTGAGCTCCACGCGCACCATCGACCCCGAAGCTCGCGAAATGCTGGCGACCGTCATGAGCGACATCGACGGCGCCCTCCGCGGCGACTCAACGAGTTCCGACGCGGTCTCCACAGTCTCGGTGTCCCCCGAGGCACGTGTCGCCGCCACCGCCGCGCCGCGGATTGAAGAGCTCGCAGTGCGCTTTGAGGCCGAGCATCCCGCAATTGCGCAATTGCTGCGCCAAATCGGCGCTCTGCTGGGTCAGGCCGGAATCTGACCTCGGCGCCGCAATGAAAAAGGCCCGGGTTCTTGTGAACGCCGGGCCCTTTTTTCAAACGAAGCAACCGTCAATCAGTCATCCATCAGGAAGCTGCGCAACTGCTCGCTGCGGCTCGGATGACGCAGCTTGCGCAGCGCCTTCGCCTCTATCTGGCGGATGCGCTCGCGAGTCACATCAAACTGCTTGCCCACTTCCTCCAGCGTGTGGTCGGTATTCATATCGATACCAAACCGCATGCGCAGGACCTTGGCCTCCCGAGGGGTCAGTTGCGCAAGTACCGAGTGAGTAGTCTCGCGCAGCGACTCCATGGTCGCCTGGTCGATCGGGGACGCCACCGAGGTGTCCTCGATGAAGTCGCCAAGGTGTGAATCCTCATCGTCACCGATCGGAGTCTCCATTGAGATGGGCTCCTTGGCGATCTTGAGAACCTTGCGCACCTTGTCCTCGGGCATTTCCATCCGCACCGCCAGCTCTTCCGGAGTCGGCTCGCGGCCCATCTCCTGCAACATCTGCCGGGAAATGCGATTCAACTTGTTGATTGTCTCAATCATGTGCACCGGAATACGAATGGTGCGCGCCTGGTCGGCGATCGAGCGCGTAATCGCCTGGCGGATCCACCACGTTGCATACGTGGAGAATTTATAACCGCGGCGGTATTCAAACTTGTCGACAGCCTTCATCAAGCCGATGTTGCCTTCCTGGATCAGGTCGAGGAACTGCAAGCCACGGTTTGTGTACTTTTTCGCGATGGAGATCACGAGGCGCAGGTTGGCCTCCACCATCTCCTTCTTGGCGCGACGCGCCTTCGCCTCACCGATCGAGACATCGCGGTTCACTTCCTTGATGTCGTTGATGCTGAGGTGATACTGAACTTCGAGCTGCTCGAGCTTCTTCTGGCGACGCTCGATCTCGTCCTTGAACTTCGCGAGCGGGGCGGAGTACTTCTTGCCTGCCTTGACGTGCTTCTGCAGCCAGCGCGGGCTCGTCTCATTTTTGGGGAATGAGGTGATGAAGTCCTTGCGCGGCATGCCGGCATCGCGCACGGCAATGATCATGATTTCCTTCTCGAGCTGCCGAACCTCGGCCACATGCGTGCGCAGGTTCAGAATCAGCGCATCAAACATGCGCGGTGACAGCTTGAGCTCCATGAACTCATCGGCGAGCTTCTTGCGCGCCTTGAAGGTCTTGGGCTCCTTGGCACCCAGCTTCTGGATGGCGGCCAGGTTGGCCACATGGCCCTTGGAGAGCGACAGGAACCGCGCCGCGGCCTCTTCCGGATCCGGACCCGTGTCGATGGCTTCCTCTTCGGAATTATCGCCGTCCTCGCCTTCTTCGCTCTCGTCGTCCGATTTCTCCTCGGCCTCCATCAACTCCATCTTGGTGGGGTTCTGGGGCTGAGCGATCACGTCGGGGGCGTTCGGGTCAATGAAGCCGACAATCACATCGACCAGGCGGGCCTGACCGGCCTTCACCGGCTCGTATGCCCTCAGCAGGAAGTCAAACGTGGCCGGGTACATGGCCAACGCGCTGCGGACGGCGTCGAGGCCTTCCTCAATACGCTTCGCAATGCGAATCTCGCCCTCGCGGGTGAGCAGCTCAACAGTGCCCATCTCACGCATGTACATGCGGACGGGGTCAGTCGTGCGGCCCAACTCAGCGTCGAGAGCAGCCAGGGCAGCCGCCGCTTCCTCAATCGCTTCTTCGTCAGCGGGCTGTGAGGGCTCGGTCTGCAGCAACGACTCGGTGTCCGGTGCCTTTTCGTACACCGGAATGCCCATGTCGTTAATGGTGTTGACGATATCTTCGATCTGCTCGGGATCGACGATTTCGGAGGGCAGGTGGTCGTTCACCTGCGCATACGTCAGGTAGCCCTGCTCCTTGCCGCGGGCAATCAGGAGCTTGAGCTGCGACTGGCGATCTTCGCTCACCACGGGCCTGCGCTCGAGGCCCAGCGGGGACTTCTTGTCGGCCGCGCTCGCCGCAACCTTCGCGCCATTCTTCGCGTCAGCCGCAGTGGGCTTGGCGGCGTCGACAGCCACGGGCGCCGCTACGGGGGCGGGTGGTGGTGGGGGCGGAGCGGCGGCAACCACAGGCTCAGGCGCAGCAGCGGCAGCCGCCGCCTTCCGAGGGGCCGCAGCCGTCTTGGTAGGACGGTGGTCCTTCTCACGTGCCGACGCTGCGTGGGTGGACTTCTCCGCCGCCGCCGCTTTAACCGTCTTGGCCGCGGGACGTTTCTTGGCAGCGGGGGTCGGTGGCTTATGCTTTGATGTCATAGTGTAGAAATGACGAAAAGAGACGATCCCCTATATGCTGACCGCTCTCCGGCAAGACAAGAGGGCGAGGGCATATAAAGGGGGACGCATTGGGCAAAGCGCGCAATTGTATTTGACAGGAGTCCAAACGCCAAATTCCTTTTGCTACCCACCGCGCGCACCGCGGGTAGCTCGGGACAACATAAGCTCTTGATACTCAACCAATTCCTCCGGTTCGAGTCCTCCTGAGCGATCCTTGTCCTCGAGGGCTTTCATTCGCGCCTCCGTGACCCGGCGCGCCAGTCCTTCCAGCGCCCCGCGAAGCTCGTGCACCGCTGTCACTGCATCGGCCACGATCTGCTCACGCTGAAGCAATTTTTCCAGAGAATCGCCGCCGGGTTTGCCGGCCCAGCGCTCAATCACCTGTGCCGAATTCTGCGCAGGGTGCTCGCGCAGGTTGTCGATCAAAGCCCGCAACAGCTCAATTCCGGGCTCTTCACTGCCTTCCAGAGCATGGCGTTCCCCCTCACTGATTTCTTGTGCAATGGCTGGGTAACTGACTAGCTGAAGCACTGCTTGTCTGACGAGACTGCCGCGACCCCCATTTACATTTCGGACGGGAACGCGTTTCTGTGACGGAGGGGTTGTGGCCGCAATGACCATGCCCGGATTGCCTGAGGCCCACAGCTCTTCCAGGCGCTGCGGCCCGATGCCCACCACTTCAGCGATGCGACCCAGCATGAGCTCCCGATACACGCCTTCCGGCAGCTTGGCCCACAAGGGGCGGGCGTTTTCAGAGAAATGCGCCCGTCCGTCGGCGGACGACAGGTCCGACCGCTCCGACAGCTCCCGGATCAAATACTCAGACAACGGCAAAGTTGTGTCCAATCTATGTTCAAACGCCTCGGCGCCTTCTTCACCGACGAGCGAGTCAGGATCGTGCCCGTCCGGTAAGAACAGAAATCGTATTTCGCGGCCCTGACGCGCCTCGGGTAACGCATGTTGGAGCGCACGCCACGCGGCAGCCCGTCCTGCACGGTCACCATCGAAGGCAAACACGACCTCGCTCACCAACCTGAAGATCCTCTTGAAGTGCTCAGGTGTTGTCGCAGTTCCGAGGGTCGCGACAGCATAATTGATGCCGTACTGATGTAGCCGGACCGCATCCATGTAACCTTCGACAACCAGGAGGCGTTTGAGGTTGGTGCGGGCGCGACGGGTTTCGAATAGCCCGTACAGCTCCTGTCCTTTGTGGAAGAGCACAGTCTCGGGCGAGTTGAGGTACTTCGGCTCGCCCTGATCGAGAATGCGTCCACCAAACGCGATGATCCGGCCCCTGCTGTCCCGTATGGGAAACATGATGCGGTCGCGAAAGCGGTCGTAGTGTCTGTCCCCCTCTCTGACCTGACCTCGCTCACGTTCGATAATGAGTCCAAGGTCGGCGAGCGCACGCCGTGCATCCTCCGTGCCACCGAAGCGGCGCAGGACGTCGTTCCATGAGTTAGGTGCATAACCTATGCCAAACCTCTCGACAGTTTCCCGATCGAGGCCACGCTTGGACACGTAAGCCTGGGCCCGCGCGTCTTTCGCCAGCATCTCTGTATAGAACCGCGAAACGCGGCTCATTACGTCATACAACGGCTCATCAACACGACGTTGACCCGGCGCGCCGTTGCCCCCCTCATGTGGCACCTCCAACCCCAGGCGAGTAGCCAGCTCTTCGACAGCCTCCGGGAAAGGCATGTGGTCATGTTCCATCAGGAAACGGAGCACCGTACCGTGTGCGCCGCAACCAAAGCAGTGATAGAACTGTTTCTCCGGGCTAACCCAGAACGACGCGGATTTCTCGTTGTGAAATGGACAGCAGGCCTTGTACTCGCGCCCGGCTTTCTTCAGGGACACCCGCGAGCCGATCACTTCCACGATATCCGCGCGGGCAATCAGCTCGTCAATGAAGGTTTGGGGGATCAATCCCATCCAGGCGACCTACCGGCATATCACCGGTGCAGAATCAACACAGCCACAACCAACGCCAATATCAGAGCAATCACACCACCCGACAACGCCAGTCGCACACGCTTGCGCTGGAAGACGGGCAGTTCGGCAGAACGCACATAGCACTCGTTCCGCTCGATAGTCAAAACACCTGCTTTGGCGAGACTCCTGGCACAGTCCCGTTCGTCGTCAGTGAGGTCTCGCAAGGGCACTGGGCTCCCCCTCATCGAGCGCAACTTTCTCAGTAGACGCCGCTCCCGCTCGAGCGTTCGGACCACCGAAATGCAACTAAGAGCAATGAGTACGAGGCACGCGACGGTAAGGAGGCCACGTCCGGGCAATCAGTCCGGTACCGCGGCGTTCAGCCGCTCAGTTTTTGCTTGATCCGGGCGCTAACGGCGCCCATGTCGGCGCGACCCTGAGCCTTCGCTTTGACCGCTGCCATGACCTTGCCCATGTCTTTAATGGAGGCGGCACCCGTGGATGCAACGGCTTCCGCAATCAGGGCGTCGACTTCGGCGTCCGATAGTTGCGCCGGCAGATAGGTCTGTAGAACGGCAATTTCGGCCGCTTCCTTGGCCACCAGATCGGCTCGGCCGCCGGCCTCGAACTGGGTAATCGCTTCCTTGCGTTGCTTGATCATTTTCTCGATGGCCGCCAGAACCTGGGAGTCATCGAGCTGGATCCGCTCATCCACTTCCCGCTGCTTGATAGCGGACAGAATGAGCCGGATCGTTGCGAGCCGCTCTTTTTCGCCGGCCCGCATCGCATTCTTCATCTCTTCGGTGATGCGGTCCTTCAGAGCAGCCATTGCTGTGATTACCGCGAGACGCGCATTCCGTCGCGTGAAATACGCTTCATATGCCGCTTGATGGCAGCAGCTTTCTTGCGTTTCCGCTCCTGGGTGGGCTTCTCGTAGAATTCGCGCCGGCGCAACTCTGTGAGGATTCCGGCCTTTTCGCAGGCGCGCTTGAAACGCCGAAGGGCGGCATCGAAATACTCGTTCTCTCGAACTCGAACGCTCGGCATCGAAACCTCAACAAATTTGGGGGTTGGGCAAAAGGGCGGGGGATTCTAAATGAGCCCAAGGGCAAAGGCAAAAACGGTGAGAATTCTGGCTTTGGAGTCCTCGTGCGATGAGAGCGCGGCCGCGGTCCTGGACTCCGCGGACGGCCTTTTGGCCCATGAGCTGTTCAGCCAGGTCGAGCTGCACCGTATTTATGGGGGGGTAGTCCCCGAGCTGGCCTCCCGGGATCACGTCCATAAGCTCCTGCCCTTGGTCCGTTCAGCTTTGTCCGCCGCGGGCACTGAGCCCCGCGACTTGGCCGGCGTGGCCTATACGGCGGGTCCCGGCCTGATCGGCGCCTTGCTCACCGGGGCGGCCCTGGCCCGCAGCCTCGCGTACGCCTGGGGTGTCCCCGCCCTCGGTGTCCACCACCTCGAGGGCCATTTGCTGGCCCCGCTACTCGAGGACGAGCCCCCGCCATTTCCCCACGTTGCGCTATTGGTGTCCGGCGGCCACACGATGCTGATCGAGGTGCAGGGCATCGGGCGCTACCAGCGCCTGGGCGAGAGCCGCGACGACGCGGCTGGTGAGGCGTTCGACAAGACGGCGAAACTCCTCGGGTTGCCCTACCCGGGTGGCCCAGAGCTCGCCCGGATGGCCGATGCGGCCAAGGGCGGCACCTTCACGTTTCCTCGGCCCATGCTCGATCGTCCTGGGCTGGAGTTCAGTTTTTCGGGCCTCAAAACCGCGGTGTTGCACGCTGTGCGTGGGCAGCAGACGCTGACTGAGGGTCTCCGCGCTGACGTCGCGCATGCTGTTCAAGAGGCGATCGTTGAGACGCTCGTTGCGAAGTCGTTGCGAGCGTTGGAGCAGACGGGGTTGGACGATTTGGTGGTGTCGGGGGGCGTTAGTGCGAATCGTACTTTGCGTGCTCGGCTCGCAGAGGTCGTGAGCAAGCGGGGTGGTCGCGTGTACTATCCGCGCATTGAGTTTTGTACCGACAATGCTGCGATGATTGCGGTCGCCGGGCTCGCCCGGCTGAAAGCGGGGCAACACGACGGTCTCGCCATCAAAGCCCGCGCACAATGGCCGTTGGAGTCCCTGCCGCAACTATGAAATCTGACATCATTTTCCTCCGCGGTCTCGAAGTCGAATGCATCATCGGATTCATCGACTGGGAACGAAGGGTCAAGCAGACGGTCGTAATCGACCTCGAGCTGCCCGTCGATTGCCAGAACGCCTCAATTCGCGATGAGGTTGAGGACACCCTCGACTATAAGAAAGTGGCGAAGCGGGTCATCGCGTTCGTTGAATCGTCGGAGTTCAAGTTGGTGGAGACGATGGCCAACCGTCTCGCCCTGACGCTGCTCGAAGAGTTCGCGATCGAGTGGGTCCGATTGTCTATCAACAAGCCCGGTGCGATTCGTGGCTCACGTGATGTGGGCGTGGCCATTGAGCGTTCGCGGGCCGACCTCCCACGCTAATGCCGCACGTTTACGTTGCCATCGGAAGTAACGTCAACCCTGAGATCAATATCGCTCAGGCGGCCTCCGAGTTAGCGCACCTGTTCCCCGGTACGCGCTTTTCCTCCTGGTATCGGAATAAAGCTGTTGGGTTTGAGGGCGATGACTTCGTTAATGGGGTTGTCGGCTTCCACACGTATTTGCCTCTGCGCGCTGTCATCGAGGGCTTGCACTCCGTCGAAGCCATATGCGGCAGGCCGCGCAATGCACCCCGATGGGCTCCGCGCAGCATGGATCTCGATGTCCTGCTCTACGGCGACTTGGTCTGCTCGGAGCCTGGTTTGACGTTACCCCGGCCGGATTTACTGAAGCGGCCGTACATGTTGGGCCCGTTAGCTGAAATCGCCCCCGAGGTCGTTCATCCCACGGCAGGTTTGACGATCGGCGAGCTGTGGGCACGATTCGATCGCGACGCGCACCCCATGGAACGGATCAATTCAGAGGATCTCACCAGCCACCAGCACTTCGACCTCCATCCACCGCCAAAATCTGACCCGTGATATACGGCGCTTCGGTTGCGAAGAACAACACCGCGCGCGCGACATCGTCCGGTGAGCCCGGGCGCTTCAACGCGGTTCGTTCAACAATCATCGCCTGGCGTTCCTTGTCCATACCGTCTTCCGGCCACATGACGGGTCCGGGCGCAATCGCATTTACGCGAATGCTGGGCCCCAATTCCCGAGCCAGGGATTTTGTAAGCATCACAACGCCGGCTTTTGCCAGGCTGTACACGGTATGACGCGCCAGCGGCTGAGTGCCGTGGATGTCTGCAATGTTGACGATCAGTCCGTTGCTGATGCGCAGTGCAGCCGAGGCCGCCTGCGAGAGGAACAGGGGCGCCTTCAGGTTGGTGCCCATCAAATCGTGCCAATCGATCTCGGTGATGTCACCTACGGGTGTCGGGTAGAACGTCGAAGCATTGTTGACGAGTATATCGAGCGAGCCGAAGTTGCTCGTCGCAATGTCGGGAAGCATCTGCAGTTGACCGACGTCGAGCAAGTCCGCCTCGACCAGCACCGCGGAGTTTGGCCGCGTCTCGTTCATCCCCTTGGCCATGGCCTCCGCAGCTTCACCGGAGCTGCGGTAGTGCAGAACAACGTTCGCGCCCGCAGCATGCAGCTTGCGCGCGATGGCGGCGCCGACTCTGCGTGCCGCCCCTGTGATCAGCGCGGTCTTGCCGCCGAGGGCGGCCGTTTGGTTTGGATTGGTTGGCATTGAGTCCGATTATGACTCCATCCGGTCCGCACTCAATGCTTCCTTTATTGACAGCCGACGAGAATCGCCACGCCCAGGCGGCTCGCGATTTCATTTGTGAGCGAATCCTGGCGGCGGGCGGGTGGCTCTCCTTCGCCGATTTCATGGAATCGGCGCTGTATGCACCCGGATTGGGCTACTACAGCGCCGGTGCCGTGAAGCTCGGCGCCAGCGGCGATTTCGTTACGGCGCCCGAGATTTCGGATCTCTTCAGCCGCTGCGTGGCGCGTCAATGCGCTGATGTGCTCGCCGCAACCGGTGGGCAAATCCTGGAGCTAGGGGCGGGAACGGGACGCATGGCCGTCACCATTCTGAAGTCGCTCGCCGAGATCGGCGTATTGCCGGAGCGATACGCGATTCTGGAAGTGAGTGCGGATTTGGCGGAGCGCCAGCGAGCCCGGGTTGAGGCGCTGCCGGCGGGATTGCGGGAGAGAGTTGTTTGGCTGGACCGGCTGCCGGCCCCGGGGTCTGTGCGCGGCGTGGTGCTGGCAAATGAGGTGCTGGATGCGTTGCCCGTGCAGCGATTTGTTGTTCGTTCCGGCAAAGCGTTTGAATTGGGTGTGAGTGTTGTTGGCGTTGGGGCGGGCGCGTCGGCCTCTGGCGCATTGGTCACTGGTGCGCCTGCGCCCGACTTTGCGTGGTGCGAGGGCGCCGAGCTTCCATCAGCCTCCGAGCTAATCACCGCCCTGCCCAACGGTTACACGTCGGAGCTCTGTTCTCGCGTTGAGCCCTGGATAGCCAGCGTTAGTCAGTGTCTGGCACAGGGCGCGCTATTGTTGTTCGACTATGGGCTCCCTCGCTCCCACTACTATCACCCACAACGTGTCGACGGCACGTTGCGCTGTTATTTCAAACAGCGCGCTCACAATGACCCATTCATCAATGTTGGTATCCAGGACATTACCGCCTGGGTCGATTTCACGCGGGTCGCGGACGGCGCGCTTGCCGCCGGTCTGGAGGTTACCGGTTTTGTAACTCAAGCGGCATTCCTTCTTGGCACCGGCATCGAAGCTATGACCATCGAGGTTGACGACGTCGCTACCCGCGCTCGCCTCGCGGGCGAAGCCCGACGCCTGCTCATGCCGGGGGAAATGGGGGAGTCGTTCAAAGTCATGGCGTTGTGTCGGGATCTCGATGCCCCGTTGCGCGGTTTTGCACATCAGGATCTTCGCGGGTCGTTGTAAGGATTGAGTTCCTCGGGAATTCCGCAGGCGCACGTCGCGCTTACTTCATCCAGTCGTTCTCCTAACTGTCTACTGCCTGTCTTTTACCTTTCACATGAACGTGGCAGAACGCTGACCACGAACGTCTCCACACAGTGGCAAAAATAAGGTTTGCTGAGGACGGTGTTGCCCGCGGCAGTATCGACCTATGCGGAAACGAGGGAACGACAAACCTGCGGTCCGAATGCCGGCTACGCTGCCGAGGAATGCGTGGCTGGTGGTCATGGATGAGTACGGGAAGTTGCTGCGCAGCGAACTTTTACCGCCGGGCACGCACCTGCCGGGGCGGTTGACGGAAGTGGCGGTCGCATACACTGCCCTGGGATGGGTGGGACAACCCGCCCCCGGCCGCTGGTCATTCATAATGCGAAGCGGACTGCACAGCCTGGCCGTCGGCATCCGTGCGGCGCGCCCGAGCGACGCCCAGCCATAACTGATTCACTTGTCGCCGACCGGTTCCGGGTAACATACCCGCGCTCCCACTCCAGCGAGACGAATCCGCGTGTCCGACACATTGAGTACCGTCATCCTCGGCATCGTCGAGGGCATTACCGAATTCCTTCCCATCTCGAGCACCGGTCACTTACTGATTGCGGAGCAGTTTCTGGGCGCGCGCTCGGAATTGTTCAATGTCGCCATCCAGGCGGGCGCCATCCTCGCGATCGTTCTCATCTACCGCGCTCGCCTGACCGAGCTGCTGTTACGGACCAATGACCCGAAAAATCGCGACTATCTATTCAAGCTCACGGTATCGGTATTCATCACCCTCGTCCTGGGTTTCGCCGCAACCAAGTTGGGATTCAAGCTGCCGGAAACCGTCATGCCGGTGGGCATTGCATTGCTGGTAGGTGGCGTCGCCATCCTCGTAATCGAAGCTTACGTGGCACCCAAGCCGAAGTCGGACAATCTGACCTGGTCTGTCGCGATCTGGGTTGGTTTGTGCCAGATATTGGCCGCTATTTTTCCGGGCACCTCCCGATCCGCGGCAACCATTTTCGCCGCAATGCTCGCCGGAATGACCCTGCGTCCCGCGGCCACCGAGTTCGCCTTCCTTGTCGGTATCCCGACGATGTTTGCAGCTACCGCGTATGAGTTACTGAAAGTACGTCACGAAACCGGCCACGAAGATTGGACAGCGTTGGGGATCGGTTTTGCAGTCTCGGGAATCGTGGCGTTTATTGCAGTGAAATGGCTTCTGCGCTACGTGCAAAGCCATCGCTTCACGGTGTTTGCGTGGTATCGCATCGTGTTGGGTATTGCACTGCTTGCGATGCTACGCGCGGGAATCGTGCACTAGCCCGCCAGCTTCCCAGCAAATTCTTTTTTGACTGCGGTCACGGCGGCCAACCGCAGTGCGCGAATCTTCTCGCCGATCTCAGCCCCCTTGAGCCCCGCGCGATCTTCCTCGGAAAGCTGAATAACTGCTGCGGCGTCGCGGGCCCGCCGCAGATACGCCGCCTGAGGGTACGGGTTATTTTCCAACCCGGTGCGCCCCCGTGCATCCGACTCACATACCAACAGCAGCTCGTTAAACCGCTCCGGGCGCCGGAATGCATCCGTCTTCTCGAATAGCTTCAGCATCGTTTCGGGCCGCAACTCAGCGGCTCGGTGTACGACTGCGTGATGGCGTGCGGCCAACACGGCGAGCTCTCTGAATCCATTGGGCACGCGCAAGCGCTCCGAGAGCGCTTCGACGAGTGGCACACCCGCCTCTTCGTGGCCGCGATGGCTCGGCAAGATTTCCTGAGGCGTAAGAGCCTTGCCTAGGTCGTGCGTCAACGCTGCAAATCGAACCGAGGTAGGCGCACCGATCTTCGCTGCGTAGCGCACCACGAGCATCACGTGGACGCCCGTGTCGACTTCGGGATGCCACTTCGGTGGCTGCGGTACACCGTAAAGCGCGTCGATCTCGGGGAAGATCACCGCCAACGCGCCGCAGTCCCTCAGTGTTTGAAAGAAGGCGTCGGGTCGTGACTCGCCAAGTGCGCGCTCGGTTTCCTGCCAGACTCGTTCGGGCACCAGTGCGTTGACTTCACCGGACGCGACCATGTGCTTCATCAGGGACATGGTTTCGTCGGCTACTTTGAAGCCGAGATCAGCAAAGCGTGCCGCGAAGCGTGCCAGCCGTAGGATCCGAACTGGGTCCTCTACAAACGCCTCGGATACGTGGCGCAGGACTCGGGCTTGGAGGTCGCGCTGACCACCGTAGGGATCAATGAGTTCGCCCGATGGCTTCTCCGCGATCGCATTGATCGTGAGATCGCGGCGCTTGAGATCCTCTTCCAGAGTGACATCAGGTGAGAACTGTGTGGTGAAGCCTCTATAGCCAGGGGCAACCTTGCGCTCCATACGCGCCAGGGCGTGCTCTTCCTTGGTTTCCGGATGCAAAAAGACCGGAAACTCCTTCCCCACCGACACATAGCCCTGCCGCTCGAGGTCCTCGGGGCGTGCGCCGACCACTACCCAGTCCCGCTCATGAACGGGCAAACCGAGCAGCCTGTCCCGAACTGCGCCGCCAACCAAGTAGACTTCCATATGCCCATGTTATCGCACCTAAGAGTTTTACTCGCCGCCACCCTCGTTTTGACGCTCTCAGGCTGCGGGACGATGTACCTCGCCCAAGCTGCCGGTGGCCAGATGCGCGTCCTGGAAGCGCGACGTTCCATCGACAAAGTTGTGGTCGACCCCGCCACTTCGGCGCCCCTGAAGGCGCGCCTCCTGGACGTCCGCGCCGCACGCGACTTTGCCGTCGCCGAGCTGCACCTTCCGGATAACCGTAGTTACCGGACGTATGCCGACATCAAACGTCCATTTGTCGTCTGGAATGTGGTTGCCACACCTGAGTTCTCGGTCGAACCCAAGCACTGGTGCTTTCCCATCGCCGGCTGCGTCGCCTATCGCGGCTACTTCAAGGAAAAGAACGCACGCAAGTTTGCAGCGAAGTTGGCTTCGCAAGGATTTGATATCACCGTCGGTGGTGTGCCGGCCTATTCCACGTTGGGCAAATTCGCGGATCCGGTCCTCAGCAGCATGATGCGCTATGGAGACAGCGAGTTGGTTGCCATCATCTTCCACGAGCTGGCGCACCAACGCCTGTATGTCAAGAATGACACCGAGTTCAATGAGGCCTTTGCTACAGCCGTTGAGAATGAGGGGCTGCAGCGTTGGCTGAAGTCACAAGGGCATCCTGACCTGATGCAGGAATTCCTGGAGGACAGCGCCAATGAGAGAGCGTTCATTGAGCTGTTTGCTCAGACTCGTGATCGACTGAAGACGCTCTACGCGACCGGCTTGCCGCCTGGCGAGCTGCGAGTGAAAAAGGATGCGGTGTTTTCTGAGCTGACCAACGAAGCGCGTGCGTTACAGCGCAAACAGGGGCATCTGTACTACGAGTCCTGGTTGAAGGAGGGGCTCAACAACGCCCACCTCGCTTCAGTGGCTACGTACTACGAATGCGTCCCGGGGTTTCAGCGGTTGTTGGCGGAGCAGGGCGGGGATCTGGTGCGGTTTTATGCGGCGGCCCGGGAGTTGGCCAAAATTCCTCGAGCGCAAAGGCATGCGCGGTTGTGCCAGGCGCCGGCGAGCGGGAATTGATGCCTTTGCAAAGTCCGCCCATTGACGGCAGAGTGAGCGGAAACCAGGCGGGAGCGTTCTATGAAGATCTGGATGGGGTTGGGGTTGATGGTCGGACTGTTGGGTGTTGCGCATGCAGGCGAGGGCGTCGGTCAGATTCCCCCTGTCGTGATCAGCGACCCGGCGCCCGACCCGGCGAACCCGCCGCATTCCGCTCAGGTCCTCATTCCCAGCCACGGCGAGGGAATGAACGGCTTGTTCTATCTCGCAGGCGGGGCTGGGTCCCACCCGACGATGATTCTTCTTCACGGCTTTCCCGGCAATGAGCAGAACCTAGACCTGGCACAGGCCGTTCGACGCGCGGGCTGGAATGTCCTGACAATGCACTATCGCGGCACCTGGGGAAGCCCCGGCGACTTTTCCATTGCTCATGTCATTGAGGACGTTGATGCCGCGGTGGCCTTTGTTCGACAGCCGGACATAGCAGCGAAATACGGCATCGACGCACACCGCATTGTCCTTGCCGGCCACAGCATGGGCGGTTTCGCGACAACTGCACACGCGCGCCACGACGATCGCCTGGCCGGAGTCATTCTTCTCGACGCATGGAACGTTGGTGCTACCGGCAGTGCGTTCAACGAGGCAAACGGGGCGGCTCGCGAGGCGTTGATCGCGCATCAGTTTGATGACTTGGGAAACGCACTTCATGGAGCGACTGCCGCCAGCACGGCGGCTGAAGTCATAGCGCACCGTGTTGATTGGAATTTTCAGTCGTGGGCGAAGGACCTGACGCACGATCCACTCCTGGTGATTGGCGCATCGAAAGCAGGCGGTGCAGAAAATCAGAAGCTCGCGGAGGCGGTCCGGGCAGCGGGTGGCAAAGTCACGGCCATCACCATCGATAGCGATCACGCCTACCAGGACCATCGAATCGCGTTGGCCGGTGACGTCGTAAACTGGCTGCAGAAGCTGCCGACGAAATAGCTAGCCGCTGTCAGCGTGATCTCCAGCCGCGCCGTTGACCACGCGCCGCCGATCCCCTTTTGCGCGAAGCACAACCTCCGCAAATCACCATTCGCGCGCGCCACCGCCTGCGCCGACCACGGTTAGCGCAACCACGCACCGCCGTCCGCTTGCTTCGACTACGGTTAGCGCCAACTACGCGCCGCCGTCCACCACCACGCGGTCACCGCCGCGCCTCCTGCGCCCCGCGCCGACCGCCCGCTCACCCCGACGCTGCAGACTCCACGCAGAAACCGACGCTTGTCGGCTGCGGCCTCCCAAAAAGGCGGCTAGCATCCACACAGCGGTGGCGGAACGCATTCGCCCAAACGGTGGCAACCAAACATGAAGCGCAAACTTCTACACAACGTCGAGACCTGCCCATTTACTGCGGAAGAAGTCGCTGACATGTATCTTCGCGCCGATCTCGCTGTCACTCTGGAAGAGTATTTCACCGAGCTCAACCTGCCCGACGAAGAAATCGGCCGGCTGCTCGACCTGACGCCCAACTGGGTCAGGGATCTCATGGAAGGCAAAGCCGAGAAGTTTTCAGCGGAGGACTTGTTGGTGTTTTGTTCGAAGGTTGGGATCATTGTCGAGCCCATGGAGCCGATACAGTGGAGTTGATGTGGTAGTGACCACGCATCTGTCGTAGTGAGCCTGCCTGCGGCTGACTTCACGCCACGTGAGCAGTGGGGTCGTGCCGCAGGCGAAACGATTCGCACTCCGAATTTCTGCGCTGCAAACAACTCGCTCTCCCTCCATAGCACACGCAGATTGCACCCCCATTAACGGAACTTCCCTGTCAGTTACGTCAAGCAGTTGAGGGCAGGAAAAATCGATAAAAGTGGCGGCACTGTTGGTGCGTGGCGAGCCGCGCGCCCCTGGGAGAGAACGTTGTTGATGAGCACAAACGAGGCAGTTCTGCCGTCCCCGGCCGACGTGCCGGGCGCCGAAGCCACACTCAGCCAGGAGCCGCCGCACGATCAGGACCTCGGCCAGTTCCTCCGGGAAAACAACAATGCCCTGGTGAGCTACGTGTACTCCTGGGTCCGCTCGCGGCCGGACGCCTTAGACATAGTCCAGGAAGCCTACTGCAGGATCTTCCGCCTCGGCGACCTGAAGGGGGTTAACCACCTGCGGGGGTACCTCTTCAAGACCGCCAAGAACATCGCGACCGATTGGGTCCGGCAGCGGGTGGTGCGCGAGGCGTACGTCCACGACGAACCGCTGCGGGGCAACAAAGAGTCCGCATCGCCTGAAGATATCTGGCTGGCCAGAGAGGAGCTCGAGGCTTTGGAACGCAACGTCAAGAACCTGCCGCCCAAGTGCAAGTGTGCCCTCATCATGGTGCGACTGGAGGGCGCGAGCTACGAGGAGGTAGGCCAACACCTCGGGATCAAGACGCACAGCGCGCGGCGGCTCGTTGAGCGGGCGATGGAATATCTGCTGGAAAAGAAGACGACGACGGGGAAGTCCGGCCGGAAGGCGAAGCGGCGGACCGATCAGGAAGCCACGGACTCCGAATCAAGCAGCGCTGGCGACACCGCTCAATTGATGGTGTGACGCACGCCGGGGCGTGACATTCTGACAAGTTGTCCTCACAATCCTGCCGAATGCAAAGCAACACGGCTCAGCGGCGGAATCAGATAAGACAAGCCTCTCTTGTCGCCGCTTGTCTGGCGGCGGCCTGTTTGAGCCCGATGACCCGCGCCGCGGACGCCATCACGCCGGCCGAGGCGCGCAAGGCCTGGAAAGACGGCCACCTCGAATACCTGCGCATCCCTCTCAAGATCGTCATCCCCAGCGTCAATGTCCACAGCACAAAGCCGATCGTCCTGGCGGACGACGCCGTCGGCAATCTGCTCTTCAGTGGCACCGTCTTCGAAGACCAGGTCACGGACTGGTTGCGGGCCCTCACGATTGCGCTGCCGATTGTTGTGATTGAGGGGGACGATCGGATCGTGATCTGCCTGCGCAAGTCCAATGAGAGTGGCGGCGCCATTCCGCCCAAGTAGGGCACCCCTTCAACGTTTGGGTTTCTTGCGCTTGCCTCGGGTGAGCCACTCGGACACCGGCTTGGACGGATCGTAGTTGTCGGCCGACAGCTCGGCGGGAGTTGGCCGCGCAATTCCCGACAGCGCCTGAAGGTCCTTCCAGAGCCGGTTGGCGCGGCGGAATTCGGCGAGATTGCCGGGATCCGCGGACCAGCGCGCCCAATTCGCCGACTCGTCGGGTGACAGTGCCGTCGGGCCCTCCATCCTGAAGCGGTGAAACCAACGTACGGCTTCGGGTATGACGGTGTTGGTGCGCTTCCTGCTCATCCTGAATGTAAAGACGGGAGTGAGCCCTGGAATGCGACTTCAGATGCTCAAAACCGCTCGATCAGCGATCGTTGATCCGCCGGTAGTAATCCAACTGATCGGGGATGTTTTGTAGACCGAGATACGTTGGCAACACCGCGAGCAGCGGCTTCGGGCGAATACCCAACCTGGCGCAACCGTCTTCCCGGCAGACGCTGTCGACAGTCAACGACTTGTAGTTGTCAATGGAGAACGGCTTGCCCGGCAACAGGTTCATGGCAACGGCCTGCAGCCAGGCGATGAAATCCGGCAGGCCGACAATACGGCAGCGGAGGCCGGCGACCGCGGCGGTGGTGCGTACGATCTGCTCGAGAGTCAGCACTTCCGGGCCGCACAGCTCGTATGTATGTCCGACTGTTGTCGGGTCGCGCAAAGCCAGGCGGAACGCCTGAGCAACATCCGCGACGCTCACTGGAGCAAATCGCGCCTGCGGCCGGGCCAAGGGGAGGAACCCGCCTGACAGGCGCAGCAGGTTGGCGAAACGGTTGGTGAGAGAGTCGCCTGGGCCGAAAATCACGGACGGGCGGAAGATTGTCCATCCGAGCGTCGGTGGGCTCGCGCGAACTCGCGCTTCGGCTTCACCTTTCGAGCGAAGATACTGACTCGGCGCGCCGGTTGCATCAGCCGCCAGCGAGCTCATGTGAAGCAGACGGCTGACGCGGGAGGTGCGCGCGGCTGCTACAACTTTCTCCGCGAGGTTCGTATGCACGGAGCGGAAAGTGCTGCGGCCGTGCTCGTTGAGGATCCCGACGAGGTTGATAACAGCATCCGCGCCCGCAAACAGCCGTGTCAGCGTGCTGGAATCGTGAACGTCCGCTCGGATCAGCCTGACTGTGTCCAGGACCCTGAGCAAATCGTTGCCGGCCGAGGCGCGGGTGGGCACTCGAACCCAGTGGCCGTCCATGGCGAGGCGAGTGATCAGTTCGGTGCCGACAAAGCCCGTGCCGCCGAGGACACAGATCGTCAGTTTGGGTGAGCGTGAGTCCAGTAGATGCTTCACACGCCCTTCTTTCCCATCAGCGTAGTGGGATCAGAACTATTGCGTTGCCGCGCCGAACCTCGAGCACCAACACGGCCGCATTGCGGGCACGGTCCTTGAGTTGTTGGACCGTGCTCACTTTGCCCCGGTTCGCGCCGATGATGACGTCGTTGTTCTTTAAACCAACTTGCGCGGCTGCGCTGCCGGGCTCGACGGATTTCACCAGCGCGCCGCCTGAATCGGGAGCGTCGACCAGCGTCGCTCCGTCAAAAGCCCTGTGGATTCCCTCGGGCACCGCTGTGCCGGCGGTTGGCGTTGATGTGTCCGAAATGATTGCGGTCACGTGCTGTGCTTTGCCCTCGCGCAGCAGGCCGATATCGACTTTGTCACCAACCCGCAGCAATCCGATGGCATTGCGAAGCTCACCGTTGGACTTGACGGATTGGCCGTTGACGGAAGTAATGACGTCTCCCGTGTGGATACCCGCTTTTTCAGCGGGCGATCCGTCAACTACCTGCGATACCAACGCACCTTGAGCGTTTGCGAGGCCTAATGACTGCGCAATGTCAGGCGTCACCGTGTACATGCTCACACCGAGCAGGCCCCGTTTGACGGAGCCGTACTTCACGAGTTGGTCCATGACGCTGTGAGCCATGTTGACCGGAATAGCAAAACCGATGCCAATGTTGCCGCCGCTGCGCGACAGGATGGCGGTGTTGATGCCGATGAGCTCGCCTCTCAGGTTGACCAACGCCCCGCCTGAGTTGCCGGGGTTGATGGAGGCGTCGGTTTGAATGAAGTCTTCGTAGCCGTCCGGATTGATTCCGGAGCGGGACAGACCACTGATGATTCCGGATGTAACGGTGTGCTGCAGCCCGAACGGGTTGCCGATCGCAACCACAAAGTCGCCCACCTCAACCTTGGCCGAATCGCCGAGGGAGATCTGCGTAAGCGTATCGGTCTTTACCTTGAGCACGGCTACATCGGACGGCTCGTCGCTTCCCACAATATCCGCCTTCAGATCGCGCCCGTCCTGAAGGGTCACAGTGATCTCGCTGGCGTTCTCCACCACGTGAGCGTTCGTGACTATGTATCCAGCTTTCGCATCGAAAATGACGCCCGAACCGGCGCTCTGGAACGGACGCTCGTGCGGACCGGAGTCCTGGGGGACGTCAAAGAAGCGTCGGAAAAATGGGTCGTCCAACAATGGGTTCTGCGGACCCTTCTCATGGATGGTGCCGCGGGTCGCGATGTTCACGATGGCCGGTGAGACCTTCTTGATCATCGGTGACAGAGAGGGGACGGGGGTATCGCCGACGGCCGACGGTATGCCGGCGGAAGCGGGCATGGCGGCTGCCGCGAGGCCCAGCAGCGCAGCGCAAGCCAAAGTGGCGGAAAAGGACCGGGCCAGCGATGTGGCCAGAAGCGTAGCTTTCATGCCCTGATCATACCCGCGGCGACACAGGGAGTCTGTGTCACCGCGGGAAAACGAGGCATTTCGTTAAATCGCAACCATTTAGGCGTCGATCGAGATTCGGCGCGGCTGCACGGCCGGGGTCTTCGGAATCGTGACTTCCAGGACGCCGTTGGTCTGCTTCGCTTTGATCTGCTCGGTGTTGGCACCCTCGGGCAGAGTGAAGCGCCGCAGGAAGCTACCGGCGACCCGCTCGATGCGCTCGTAGCCGGCCTCGGTTTCGCGCTTCTCAACCTTGCGCTCACCGCGGACAGTCAACACGCCGTTGTCAGCGGTTATGTCGATGTCCTTCGGATCGACGCCGGGGACGTCAGCGAGCACGACGAAGCGATCTTTCTCTTCGTGGATGTCAACTCGCGGAACCCAGGAAACACTGGGCGAGCTGGAGGCTTCGGGGGTGCCCAAAGCGGAGTCATTGCTGAAATGATTGTTGAATACCTGATCCAACGTCTGGTGCAAACGGTTGACGACGTGCCAGGGTTCATATCGGACGAGTGCCATGGATAATCTCCTCGAGTGTTAATGCGTGGACGGTTGACGCAGGATTTATGGACGGGCCAAAACGTTTCAACTCTCGGCCCGTGAAATTTTTTGCGCCCGATGTTGGATGGGCAGTGGCGGAGAAAAGGAAATAGCCGAGCTTGGAATTAGCAGGACTACTAAGCTCGGGAGAACTGATGGATGGGGTCGGGCCGACCAGAAGCAAGCCTCGAGCGCGGCCTGTGGACGACTCTGTGCACAACCCTGTGAGTAACCTGCGAACACAATATCTTGGGTTCGCTGCCGCGGACGGGGCCTGTGCCGCAGAAGCAAAAATTACGGGACAGTTACAGCGGAAAACGATGTAACTAGCTGATTTCTCTAGATGTGAACGGTGTTACAGAATATGGCGTCAAGCCTTGACGGCCGGTGACACCCTCATTAGTCTTTCGACCCCGACACAAGATCTTGTGTTTGCGCAACGCAGCCCAAGATCCATAATCGGGGAGGTTCAGGGGGTCTGGCACACGCACCAGGCGCTCGCGGTCCGCTCTTTGCGGTGGTCCGTGGCCGTCTCCAGATCGTCTGAGATCCGTTTTGCGGGCGTACTGACAGGAGCGCCGCGGATTCATGAATACCGTCGTGAAGATCGAACCCAAGAGCGTCGATGAAATCTCGTTCCAGGAAGCGTCGCTCGATATCTGGGACAAAAAATACCGGCTGACTGCGAAAGACGGCTCGCCCATCGATAAGACGATGGACGATACGTACAAGCGCGTCGCTCGTGCGCTTGCGGACGTCGAGCTGCCTGAAGTTCGGGAGCAGTGGTACGAGCAGTTTCTTTGGGCGTTGCGTCGCGGCGCCATTCCTGCGGGTCGTGTGACGTCGAACGCGGGTGCGTTGGAGCACAAGCCGGCTACGTCGACGATTAATTGCACGGTATCGGGGACCATTCGGGACTCGATGGACGACATTCTGGGTAAGGTCCACGAAGCTGGGCTCACGCTGAAGAGTGGATGCGGCATTGGCTACGAGTTTTCAACGCTGCGCCCCCGCGGTGCCTATGTCTCGGGTGCTGGGGCGTACACCTCGGGCCCTCTGTCGTTCATGGATATCTACGACAAGATGTGTTTCACGGTCTCTTCCGCTGGCGGTCGCCGCGGAGCGCAGATGGGCACATTCGATGTCGGGCATCCGGATGCGATGGAGTTCATCCGCGCGAAGCGTGAGAACGGACGGTTGCGTCAGTTCAACTTGTCGCTGTTGATTACTGACGATTTCATGAAGGCCGTGCGCGAGGATCGTGAGTGGCAGCTCTCTTTCCCGCTGTCCCGCAAAGAGTATGAGACGGACCAGCCGGATCTGACCGACACCAGCAAGTTCCTGTGGCGCGAATGGCCTGTTCACGAGAACTATGTCGCGAACGACGAAGGCCTCGTCGCCTGCAAGATCTACAAGAAGCTGCCGGCACGCCGTATGTGGGACGTGATCATGTCCTCCACCTACGACTTTGCGGAGCCGGGCTTCATTCTCATCGACCGCGTCAATGAGATGAACAACAACTGGTGGTGCGAAAACATCCGCGCCACCAACCCGTGCGTAACCGCCGACACCCGTCTTGCAACTCAGTTCGGCATGGTGAAAATCGGCGATCTTTATGATGCGCGTGTTGACATTCACGCGACAGTGGATTGCCGGGCGCTAGGCGAAGACAAAGGGGTGACTGTCCGCCCGGCGGTGCCGGCTTTCATGACTTCATCATCAGCCGATGTGTATCGCGTCGTGACTGAGGCTGGTTATGAAATCAAGGCGACGGAGTGGCACGATTTCTACACGACTCGTGGCAAGATCAAACTGAAAGATCTGAAGCCGGGCGACGAGCTGCTGATCCAGTCGGGTAAAGGGCAGTTTGGCGGTTGCGGCAGTTCAGAACTCGGCACACTGCTGGGATTGTTGACCGGCGATGGTCATTTCACAAACCGTGGAGAAGGTCTGAATGCGGCGGTTGTGAACCTGTGGGGAGAAGATCGTGACTACGCGGATGAGGTAGTCACCTACATCAACTCCCTGATTGCCGGATTCAAGGATCGCCCTCGCGAGTATCGCGTCAGTGCCGTAGCAGTTCCAGAACGCAATCTGGTGATGATTCGCTCGATCGTTCTCGCCCGGGCGTTGGAATTCTATGGTTTCACGGCCAAGAACAAAATCAACGTGCCCGAGATTGTGTGGCGCGGCAATGAGGATTGCGTCAGAGGTTACCTGCGAGGGTTGTTCCAGTCTGATGGGACAGTCCAGCGCGATGACGCAAATGCCTATTGCACGATCCGGCTGTCGTCGAGCCAACCGACTTTGCTGAAGGACATCCAGACACTGCTTGTCAATTTCGGCATTTTCAGCCGGATCCTCCGGCGCCGTGCGGCCGGTCAACGGCTGCTGCCGGATGGAAAGGGCGGGAAGCGACTGTTTGATTGCCAGGCTGACTATGAGCTGATCATTGGCTCGGAGTCACGTGATCGATTCATGGAAGAAATAGGCTTCCTGACAGACGCAAAGAACGAGAAGTATCAGGAGTGGCGGGCGCGGCGTCGTACCACCAGGTCTGAAGACTTTCGTAGTTGCGTTGCAAACATCCAGCACGTTGGTCGCGAAGCCGTCTTTGACACAACGCAGGATGATCACAACACGCTGATCTTTAATGGAATAGTGACAGGGAACTGCGGCGAGCAGCCGCTGCCGCCATACGGCTCGTGCCTGTTGGGTTCCGTGAACCTGACTCGCTTCGTGAAGAACCCGTTCTCCGAGTTCGCGGAGTTTGATTGGGCCGAGTACCGCGAAGTGGTCAAAGTGTTCACCCGAATGCTGGACAACGTGGTGGAAGTGAACGGACTGCCGCTCGAAGGGCAGCGAAACGAGATCCTGCGCAAGCGCCGGCACGGCATGGGCTTCCTCGGCCTCGGCAGCACGCTGACCTTGTTGGGCATGAAATACGGCTCACCCGAATCAGTGAAGTTCACTGAGGATGTGTCGCGCGAGATGGCGGTTGCCGGTTGGGAAGCCGGCCTCGAGTTGGCGCGGGAGAAGGGCCCGGCGCCGATCATGAACGAGGAGTTTACGGTCACCAAGGAAATGCTCAGGAAGCGGCCTGAGATGGTGAAGGACGGCTGGAAGGCGGGTGCGAAGATCTCCGGCCGGTTGTTGCATGCCAAGTACAGCCACTATATGCAGCGCGTAGCTGAGGTCGCCCCGCGGCTCGTACACGAGCTTGCCGAGACGGGCTGCCGGTTTACACACCACACATCCATCGCTCCGACGGGGACGATTTCCTTGTCGTTGGCCAACAACGCCTCGAACGGGATCGAGCCCACGTTTGCGCACTACTATTTCCGCAATGTGATCCGCCAGGGGAAGAAGACCAAAGAGAAGGTCGACGTGTTCTCCTTCGAGCTGCTGGCTTACCGGCAGATTGTCAATGCGAAGGCGATGCCCGATGCGACCAATGCGGCCGAGAAGCTGCCTGAGTACTTCACCATTGCCGACCAGGTCACCCCGGATCAGCACGTGGACATTCAGGCAGCCGCGCAGAAATGGATCGACTCGTCGATTTCCAAGACCGCGAACGTGCCGTCCGACTACAAGTACGAGAACTTCAAGGACATCTACCTTTACGCACACGAGAAGGGTTTGAAGGGATGCACGACATTCCGCTTCAACCCGGAGGCTTTCCAGGGTGTGTTGGTCAAGGAAGACGACCTCAAGAACACAACTTACGTGTTCACGCTGGATGACGGCAGTGAGGTTGAAGTGAAGGGTGACGAAGAGATTGAGTACGACGGTGAGAAACACACCGCGGCCAACCTGTTCGACGCTATCAAGGAAGGCTACTACGGGAAGCTGTGAACCACCGAAAGCGCCGCAGGCGACTTTCGGTGGGATGATAAGCCCAGGTGCATTGCCATGAAAATCGACCGAAAGATTGTCAAATATCGCGTCCAGAAGCCTGAGGACAAGGCCGCAGCCGAAGCGAAGGCGTCCGCTGCGCTGGCGAATGACCCGGATATTTTCCGTGACAAGAACGGGAAGACCGCCAAGGTCATCCGGATGCACGAGGAAATCAAGCGTCCGGATGTTCTGATCGGCTCGACCTACAAGATCAAGACGCCTGTGTCTGATCATGCGATGTACGTGACCATCAACGACATCGTGTTGAACGAAGGTACTGAGTACGAGCAGCGCCGCCCCTTCGAGGTCTTCATTAACTCGAAGAACCTGGATCACTTCCAGTGGATTGTTGCGCTGACGCGCATCATCTCGGCCGTGTTCCGCAAGGGTGGTGACGTTACGTTCCTCGTCGAGGAATTGAAGGCGGTGTTCGATCCGCGCGGCGGCTACTGGCAGCCGGGCGGGAAGTTCATGCCCTCCATCATTGCCGAGCTGGGCCATGTGATCGAGAAGCACCTGCAGACCATCGGACTGATGCGGGCGCCGAAGTTGGATGAGCATCAGCAGAAGTTGGTGGATGAGAAGCGGGCTGAGTTCGAGGCCCGGGCCAAGCAGACGGACGCCTTTTCCAAGTCGGTCTATCCTGAAGGAGCGCAGTTGTGCTCCAAGTGCTCCACCGCGGCCGTGGTGATGATGGATGGATGCATGACTTGTTTGAGCTGTGGGGATTCCAAGTGCGGGTGAGCTGAGCGCCGCCGGGAAGGTCGGAATAAAAAGCTGACAGATTCAACGCCCGGGTTTCCCGGGCGTTGTCTTTTCTGCGCCAGTTTCCCGCGGTTTGGTATCCTGTGCTATATGTTGCAACAAATATCAGGCTATGCTCTGATGGGAGGGTCGACGCACACCGGAGCCTGAGCTCATGCCAAACCCGCCCTTCAGCGCCGAGGATCTGATGCGATTGCGGCGCATCTCGGATCCACAGGTTTCCCCCGATGGACGCTATGTCGCCTTCAGTGTGGCCGAGCCTGATCTCGAGGCGAACGCGCCGCGGATGAGCCTGTGGCTGCTGGATCTCGCGAGCAGGGAGCGGGACCCGCAACGTGTTGATAGCGCCAATGGTTGGAACGGACGGTGGGCCCCTGACAGCCGCGGGTTGTACTTCCTCTCCTCACGCTCTGGCAGCTCGCAAGTCTGGCACCTACCTATACCAAGCGGCGCGGCAACTCAGGTCACGCGATTGCCGCTCGACGTCGAGACATTCAAGGTGTCCCCTGCCGGCGATCGCCTACTCCTGAGCCTCGAGGTGTTTCCCGATTGTCCTGACCTGTATGGCACGGCCGCCCGACTCGAGGCTGCCGCCAAGTCCGGACCCCACGGCCAGGTCCATGATCGTCTGTTCATACGTCACTGGGACCGATGGAAGGATGACAGGCAGTCGCATCTTTTCAGTCTGGCACTCACCGACGGTACGCATGTCGCTGGCGCCCCGGTTGACCTCAGCGGCCGGCTCGATGCCGACGTGCCCTCGAAGCCACGCGGTGGCGACGAAGAATTCAATTTCAGTCCGGACGGAACACGCGTGGTCTTTACGGCTCGCATCAAGGGCGAGGATGAGGCGTGGTCAACCAACTTCGATGTGTTCGAAACGAGTGCTGACGGCCGCGGCGAGCTGCGCAACCTGACGGCAGACAATCGGGCGTGGGATGCGGAGCCAATCTACTCCCCGGATGGCCGTTGGCTCGCGTGGAAGGCCATGGACCGTCCGCAGAATGAGGCGGATCGCTTTCATCTCATGCTCAGGGATTTACGCAGCGGCCGCGTCGAGTCACTCGCCGGGGATTGGGACCGCTCCATCAGCCGCTTTGCGTTCTCACCGGACAGTCGGCGCATCCTCGCGATCACGGATCACTTGGGCCAACGGGTGCTATGGAGCCTCGAGCTGAGCACCGGCGAGCCGACACTCGTAACGTCGCAGGGGCAAGTGACAGAGTTCTGTGTAGGCCCGGAATCGGTCGTATACGGCCTCGCCGCGCTCGATGCCCCCGTCGACCTATATAGCCTCGACGATACCGGCGCAGAGGCGCAGCGGCTCACGCGATTCAACAAAGATCTTCTCGGTGCCAGAAGCTTCGGGGATTTTGAGCAATTCAGCTTCCCGGGTTGGAACGGTGAGGTTGTGTATGGCTACGTCATGCGGCCGTACGGTTTCGATCCCACGCGCAAGTATCCGCTGGCGTTGCTCGTGCACGGCGGCCCCCAAATGAGCTTCGCGAATGGCTGGAGTTATCGTTGGAATCCACAAGTCTATGCCGGGTGGGGTTACGCAGTTGTTTTAATCGACTACCACGGCTCAACCGGCTATGGCCAGGCCTTTACCGATTCCATCACGGGAGACTGGGGCGGCAAACCTCTCGAGGATCTGCGCTTAGGTATGGCGGCTGCCTGTGAGCGCTACACCTGGATCGACGGGCAGCGAGCCTGCGCCATCGGCGCCTCCTACGGCGGATTCATGATGAACTGGATCGAGGGCAATTGGCGCGATGGCTTCCGCTGCCTGGTCAACTACGCGGGCGTCTTTGACACGCGCGGTCTGTACTATCAGACCGATGAGATGTGGCTCGACGAATACGAGTTCGGCGGGCCTCAGTTCCAAGTACCCGAGAGGTACGAAGAGCACAACCCGATCCTGCACGTCGCCAAGTGGCAAACTCCGATGTTGGTGGGCCATGGACTGCTCGACTGCAATGTGCCGTCTTCTCAAGGCGTGTCCACATTTACAGCGCTCCAGCGCCGGGGCATCGAAAGCCGGCTGCTGATCTTCCCCAATGAAGGTCACTTCATACTCGGGCCGCGAAACTGCCTCCAGTGGCATGACGAAGTGCATGGATGGCTGGACCGGTGGACCCGGCCCAGCGCCACGCCTTGACTATCTGCCGTGCCCGGCACGCACCATCGCTCCAATCACATTCATGATGATGTGGCCCGCGGTGATGCACGTGATGTTGTTGAGGTCGCATGATGGAGTGATTTCGACGATGTCCATTCCAACCAGCGTCCCCTTGCGACACAACCCTTGGATCAAACGGATGGTTTGTGTGTAGGTGACGCCGCCGGGCTGAGGGCTGGCGACCGCCGGCATGACTGCCGGGTCGAGGCCGTCTGCGTCGATGGTCAAATAGTACCGGCCGCCATTGGGAATCATATCGAGAATGGCGCCGATTCCCCGCTCCTGCAGCTCAGCGTCAGTGATGATGTGTGCCCCGTAGCTACGGGCAGCTTGCACTTCTTCTGCGCGGGCACTGCCGCTCCCCCGCATGCCGATCTGGAAGATCTCGTGTATGTGGTCCATTTCCGAGGCGCGCCGGATGGTGCTGGAGTAACCTTCACGGACACCATTGACCTCGTCGCGCCAGTCGAGGTGGGCGTCGATGTGAATGAGTGTGATCGGGCCGTGATCGCTCAGCGCGCGAAAAACCGGAATCGGCACCCCATGATCACCTCCGATGGTGATTGGGAATGCGCCCGCCGCGAGGATTTTGCGAACGGCTTTTTCCGCAAGGGCGTAGTGCAGCGAGTGCTTGCGCGGGTCGCCCGGAATGTCGCCTACATCCACGACCTTCGTGGCGCTGCCATCGAAGGGTGTGCCGCCGATGTCGAAGTCCCACCGGTCCAGTGCTTGAGTGATGCGCTCCGACGCGCGACGCACCGCCGCGGGCGCGCGTGTTTGATCGTTGACCATCTCATCCATGTCGTAAGGATCGCCATACGGCATCCCGATGATCGCAAAGTGCGCGTCGAGCTCATCCAGGTTGGGCGCAAATTCAAAGTTGAAGAATGTGGTGTAGGGGCTCTGCGGGCGGGTGGTCAGCACTGTCATTGCCATGCTCCGGTTCAGCGATGCGAAGCATTCTGCTATTTGTTGCAACAAATATCAAAAAGTGATCTACTCAGACCTCATCATTGCGGAAGAGAACGCTTGACCAGCAGAGCGCCCCTGCGAGGAACCACTGTCGTGGAAATCGGCCACAGCGTCTCAGCCCCGTTTGCAGGCCTGGTCTTCGGGCAGTTGGGCGCCGAAGTGATTAAGGTGGAGCATCCGGACGGCGGCGATCATGCCCGCGGTTGGGGGCCTGCGATGGAAGACGGCGCATCAGCGCTATTCCACGCGATGAACCGTGAGAAACAGGGCGTGGCGCTCAACATGCGTGATGCCAAGGCGCGCGAGTCTCTCCTGCAGTTGATCATGGATCGGGCCGACGTCGTCATCCAAAATCTGCGTCCGCAAAGCGTCGAGGCACTGGGTTTGGGCGCGGCGGAGCTCACGCGGCGCAAGCCGAGTCTCATCTGCTGCAACTTGTCCGCTTTCGGCGGCGTTGGTGCAATGGGATCCAGTCCGGGCTATGACCCGCTCATGCAGGCCTACGGCGGGTTGATGAGCGTGACGGGTGAGGAGGGGCGGCCTGCAGTGCGGATCGGAGTGTCGATTGTTGATATCAGCACGGGGCTGTGGTCGGTGGTGGGCATCCTCGCGGCCCTTCTCGAGCGAGCGCGCACCGGAGTCGGCGGCATAGTCGACACGTCATTGTATGAGACGGCGCTCGCTTGGATGGGAGTGCATATCGCCGAATTCTCCGCTTCCGGGATCGAGCCGCGCCGACACGGCTCCGGTGCACCTCAGATTGCCCCGTATGAGATGTTTGAAACGGCAGACGGCAGTCTCATGGTGGCGGCAGGCAACGATCCGCTGTTCGCGAAACTGAGCACATTGCTCGGCCGTCCGGGGTGGATCCAACAGGACAGCTATCGCACCAACCAGGCACGCGTCGTACACCGCACGCAATTGTCGGCAATGTTGCAGGAAATCTTTCGAACGCAGCCCATCTCACACTGGCGGGAGCGGTTGAGCGCCGCAGGCATTCCGAACGCGCCTCTGCAATCGGTGGGCGAGGTCGCATCCGCTGCTCAGACCGCTGCACTCGAAATTCTGCAGCAAGTCCCTGAAGTTGGTTTGACCACGATAGGAATTCCCGTTCGGTTCAACGGCGAGCGGCCGGCGCTGCGACTGCGAGCGCCGCGTCTGGGTGAGCACACTAAGGAACTCGTGCCAGGAGGCTAACAATGTCAGACGTTCGAGTACGCGAGGTTGGTCTACGCGACGGATTGCAGATTATCGGGACCTTCATGCCCACCGCCGACAAGAAGGAATGGATTGATCGCTGCGTTGCCGCGGGGTTTCGGGAGTTGGAGATCTGCGCGTTTGTGCCGGAAAAGTACATTCCGCAGTTCCGTGACGCGAACGAAGTCGCTGTATACGCCAGTGAGCGGCCGTCGCTCCTGCCCGCAGCCCTCGTGCCAAACCTCAAGGGAGCCGAACGCGCGCTGGCTGCCGGTGTCGGAAAGCTCGTCTGCATCATCTCCGCGACCGAGGCATTCAGCCAGGCAAACCTGCGCCGCTCCAAGGCTCAGAGCATGGAAGAGCTGGCCGCAATTGTGCGGCTGCGTGATCGGGCTGCGAATAGCGAGTATCGCGCGATCATCCAGGTCGGGATATCGGTCGCCTTCGGTTGTCCGTTTGAGGGCCGTGTCCCCGATAGTCTCGTATTGTCTGCCGCGGTGGCCGCTGCGAAAGCCGGAGCAGACGAGATCTCATTGGCCGACACCGCGGGGCAGGGCGACCCCGGCCAGGTACGCCGCGTCTTCCGAGCCCTTGCGAAAGAGCTGCCGCATCTCTCACACGCCGCGCACTTGCACGACACCCGAGGCACGGGCCTCGCGAACGTACTGGCGGCGCTCGAGGAAGGTGTGGGCTCGTTCGATGCGTCGATAGCGGGGCTCGGCGGCTGCCCGAATTCGCCGGGTGCCACGGGCAATATTGCGACGGAAGATCTTGTCTTCATGTTGGAGGCTATGGGGCTCGATACCGGCATCGACGTGCAGCGCCTTCTCGAGATGCGCGCTTTCGTGGCCGAGCGGCTGCCCGAGGTTCGTCTCTTCGGTCACATAGGCCACGCAGGATTGCCCAAAGGTTTTGTTCCCGCGCACCGGTCAAGGGCGATGCGCGCATCATGATGTTGGATACTGAAACGTCGGTGCCGTTGGGAGTCGACTGGCCCGAGCTGCGCGAGGCCGTGGCCAGGATCTGCATCCGCTATCCCGGCGAATACTGGCGCCGCCTCGAGGACGAGCAGGCCTATCCCACTCAATTCATCGAGGACCTGACACAGGCAGGCTTTCTCGCCGCGTTGATCCCTGAAGCCTATGGCGGAGGAGGGTTGCCGCTACGCGCGGCCGCAGTCATTCTAGAGACGATCAATCGCCACGGCTGCACCGCCTCACAAGGGCATGCGCAGATGTACATCATGGGGACGCTTCTGCGGCATGGGTCGGAGGCCCAGAAACGTGAGATCCTGCCCCGGATCGCCTCCGGCGAATGCCGGTTGCAGGCTTTCGGCGTCACTGAGCCCACGACCGGCTCCGATACCACGAAACTGAAAACGCGCGCCGTTCGCGAAGGCAATCACTACGTCGTGACTGGCCAGAAAGTGTGGACCTCGCGCGCTCTGCACTCCGACCTCATGTTGCTGCTTGCGCGCACAACGCCAGCCGAGCAATGCCAAAAGCGAACAGATGGCTTGTCCGTCTTCCTGGTCGACATCCGCGAGAGCAGGGGTCACGGCCTGACCATTCAGCCGCTGCAGGCCATGTTCAATCACAACACCACCGAAGTATTTTTCGACGGACTCAAAGTTCCCGCGAAGAACCTGATCGGCGAGGAGGGCAAAGGCTTTGGTTATATTCTCGATGGTCTCAATGCCGAGCGCACGCTCGTTGCTTCCGAGGCCGTAGGCGACGGGAGGTTCTTCATTGATGCCGCCGTGCGTTATGCCAATGAGCGCATGGTGTTCAACCGCTCAATCGGCAGCAACCAGGGTGTCCAATTCCCACTCGCGCGCGCTTACGCGGAGTTGGAAGCCGCCGATATGATGGCGCGCCGCGCGGCGGCGCTGTTCGATGCTGCCAAGCCGTGCGGCAGCGACGCGAATCTTGCGAAGCTGCTCGCCTCCGAGGCCTGTTGGCACGCCGCCGAGGCGGCGCTGCAAACACACGGCGGCTTTGCTTTCTCGCGCGAATACGACATTGAGAGAAAATGGCGTGAATGCCGGGTCTATCAAGTCGCGCCGGTTTCGACCAACCTCATTCTCTCCCACGTCGCGCAGCACGTGTTGGGCCTCGAGCGCTCGTACTGAGCAATCCGCAAGTCACAGGAGCCGTTCATGACCAGTTCCGCGTATACCCTGCCCAAGCACGGCTTGCCGCCTGAGGAAGTTCTTCAACGTGTCCGGGAGTTCCGCGCCAACGATCCGACGTTCGAGCGCGGCCAAATGACCGCCTACTGCATGATGGGCTCACACGATCTGCAATCGGTGCTCGAGGGGGCCTACCGGGTTTATTTCTTTCAAAACGCGCTGAAGCGGCGCTTCTTTCCGGGGTTGCGCCAGATGGAGGAGCAGCTTCGCGAGATGGCCGCGAGTCTGCTGTCGGGCGGCAAACCCGGTGTGCGGGTCAAGTTCACTTCCGGCGGCAGTGAGAGTCTGTTTTGCGGCTTTCACGCCGCGCGCGAATGGGCGAAAGAGCGGTTTCCGCACATCACTCAGCCGGAGGTGATCGCTCCCTATTCTGCGCATGCGACTATCTCCAAGGCCTGCCATTACCTCGGGCTGAAGCTGACACGCGTCCCCGTGGGGAAGGACTATCGTGCCGACGTGCGGGCCATGGAGGCCGCGATTGGACCCAACACGATAGCTCTCGCGGGGTCGGCGCCTTCCTGGCCGTACGGCAAGATCGATCCGATCAGCGAGATCGCCGCGCTGGGTCAGCGGCGCAACCTGTGGGTGCATGTTGATGCCTGTGTGGGCGGTTACCTTGCGCCGTTCGTCGCGCGCCTCGGCTATTCATTGCCGGCTTGGGATTTCAGTATTCCGGGCGTGAAATCAATTTCGGCAGACCTGCACAAGTACGCGTACGCGCCGAAGCCCGCATCGACAATCGCCTACGCTTCGGAAGATCTCCTCAAATATCACAATGTGAGCGCCAGCGATTGGCCGACTGCAACCTATCTCTCGGAGGGAATGGTTGGGTCGAGGCCGGCAGGCGCGATAGCCGCGACATGGGCCGGCTTCCACTTCCTCGGTGAAGAAGGATTTCTCGACTACGCGAAGCGCACGATGGAAACGAAGGAGCGCCTGGTTCAAGGCTTGAAGCGGCTGGGCATGCAACCGTGGGATACAGACCTGTGCCTGCTTCTCTTCGAGACCGCGGAGTTGCCGGCCGAGGCCGTGGTTGGAGCTCTGACCGAGGCCGGTTGGCCCTGCATGGGTACGCAGCGGCCGCCGATGGTCCAACTCATTGTCGACCCGCTCGTAGAGAACGTTGTCGATGAATACCTCGTGGATCTCGAGCGCATCCTGCGACAGTTGCGGGGAGGCAAGTCCGTCAAGAAAGGCGATCTCGGCTACGCCGACTAACCAACACCGACAGGAGCCGTTCATGACCACTTCTGCTTACACCCTGCCCGAGCGCGGCTTGCCGCCTGATGAAGTGCTGCGACGTGTCAGGGAGGTCCGCGCGAAGGATCCGGCGTTCGAGCGCGGCCAGATGACGGCCTACTCCATGATGGGCTCGCACGATTTGCAATCGGTGCTGGAGGACGCCTACGGCATCTACTTTTTTCAGAACGCCCTGATCAGGCGCTTTTTGCCCGGGATGCGGCAGATGGAGGAGCAACTCCGCGCGATCACTACGGACCTGTTATCGGGCGGCAAGCCCGGCGTGCGGGTCAACTTCACCTCCGGCGGCAGTGAGAGTCTGTTTTGCGGCTTTCACGCCGCGCGCGAATGGGCCAGGGAGCAGTATCCGCACATCACCCAGCCGGAGGTGGTCGCGCCGTACTCTGCTCACGCGACCATAACGAAGGCGTGCCACTACCTCGGGCTGAAGCTGACACGCGTCCCTGTGGGGAAGGACTATCGTGCCGACGTCGGGGCAATGGCGGCGGCGATTGGCCCCAACACAATAGCCCTCGCGGGGTCTGCGCCTTCCTGGCCGTACGGTAAGATCGATCCGATCAGTGAGATTGCCGCGCTGGGTCAACGACGCAACCTGTGGGTCCATGTTGATGCGTGTGTGGGCGGCTATATTGCGCCGTTCGTCGCGCGCCTTGGATATCCGCTACGGGCGTGGGACTTCAGCGTCCCGGGAGTGAAATCGATCTCGGCGGACCTCCACAAATACGCGTACGCGCCGAAGCCCGCATCGACAATCGCCTATGCTTCGGAAGAGTTGCTCGAGTATCACAATGTGCCTGCGAGCGATTGGCCGAGTGCAACCTATCTCACTGAGGGCATGATTGGATCGAGGCCGGCCGGCGCGATAGCCGCCTCGTGGGCCGCATTTCATTACCTCGGCGAAGATGGCTTTCTCGACTACGCGAAGCGCACGATGGAAACAAAGGAGCGGCTGGTTCAGGGGCTCGAGCGGCTGGGCATGAAGCCGTGGGATACAGAACTTTGCGTGCTGCTCTTCGAGACCGCGGAGTTGCCGGCTGAGGCGGTGGTCGGGGCTCTCACCGACGCCGGCTGGCCCTGTATGGGCACGCAGCGGCCGCCGCTGGTTCAACTCATCGTCGATCCGTTGGTAGAGAACGTTGTCGATGAGTATCTCGCAGATCTCGAGCGCATCTTGCAGCAGCTCCGAAGCGGGAAGTCCTTCAAGAAGGGCGACCTCGGCTACGCCGATTGATGGGCACCATGCAAAGACTTCATCACACGATACGTGTCGAAGAGTCTCGCGCCCATGTCAGGGTACTTGTCCTTGACCGGCCGCAAGTCGCCAATGCCATCAACACGCAAATGGCGCGTGAGCTGTTGGAGTTATTTACGGAACTGACGGCCCGCCCGGGTGACCTGCGTTGCCTCGTCATCACAGGTGCGGGCGAGGGCGCGTTCTGCGCCGGTGGAGACCTCAAGGAGAGACATGAAATGTCCGCGGCCGACTGGTCGGCACAACACGCGATCATGGAGCGGACAATCGTTTCAATTCTGCAATGCCCGGTCCCCGTCATCGCCGCCGTGAATGGCGCTGCGTTCGGCGGCGGGTGTGAAATCGCTTTGGCTGCGGATTTCATCTACGCGGCGGCGAGCGCTCGATTTGCGCTAACCGAGACACGCCTTGGAATCATACCGGGTGCAGGCGGCACGCAGACCTTGCCTCGGGCGGTAGGAACGCGACGCGCGATGGAGTTGATCTGCACGGCAATGCCCTTCAGTGCCGACGAAGCGCTGTCATGGGGACTGGTAAATGGTGTCGTGCCGCGCGAGGGCTTGTTGGAAAAAACACTTGGGGTGGCCGAGCGGATCGCAGCTAATGCGCCGCTTGCCGTGAAGCAGGCGAAGAAGAGCGTCCGGGCAGGAATGCAGATGGATATCCATCACGGGCTGGAGTTCGCGATCGAGGCATACAACATGCTGATAGCCACAGAGGATCGACGCGAAGGAGTGAGGGCGTTCGTGGAAAAGCGAACCCCCGCGTTCACTGGCACATGAGCGTCGCGGCGCTACATATCCGGGACTATCCGAGCGGACGATATGCCTGGTACGTCCTGGTGGTCTTCTTCATCGCGGCGATACTCTCCTACACCGATCGGCTCGTGCTCAATCTGTTGGTGGATCCGATCCGGCGGGACATCCACATATCCGACACGCAGGTCAGCCTGTTGCAGGGAGCTGCGTTTGCGGTGGTGTACTCCATCATCAGCCTGCCGCTCGGCCGCTTCGCGGACACTCACAACAGGCGCAATGTGCTCATCGCCGGCGTTCTGATATGGAGCGTGGCGACGGCGCTCTGCGGATTTGCTGGAAGCTTCGGCGAGATGTTTGTTGCCCGGATTGGCGTAGGCGTTGGGGAGGCCTGTTTGGCGCCCGCGATCATGTCAATGATCCCGGATTATTTCCCGGAAAACCGGCGTGGCACTGCGTATGGAGTGTTTCTCACAGGGATGGCGATGGGTGGCGGTGCGGCGATCATGATCGGCGGCACATTGTTCGATGGCTTCGAGTCGGGACGCCTGGGAGGCCTTCCCGGGGTTGGGCACATGGTGCCCTGGCGCGCCGTTCTCGTGGCTCTGTCGGTGCCTGGGTTCCTCATGGCGGGCCTGATGATGACGGTGCGCGAGCCGGTACGGCAGGGCAAGTTGTCTGCGAACGCGGGGGCGCCCAGCAGCTTCGCGGAGACGATGGGATATTTCAGAAAAAACAGCCGGACCTTCGGTTATCTGTTCGCCGCGTTCGCGTTGGAAAACTTGCCGGCCTTTGGGATTCCGGCGTGGATACCCTCGATTTTCACGCGGCAGTTCGGTATGACGCTGCAAGCCGTAGGGACTGTGCTCGGCACGGTCTCTCTCATCGGTAGCGGCATCGGCTCGATATTGGGTGGGGTGGTGTCCGATTGGCTGGTTCCGAAAGGAGGGACCGATGTCGGATTGCGGCTGGTGGTCTGGTTGAGCATCGCGACTGTGCCCCTGCTCGTCTTTCCAATCCTGCCCGACACGCGCTGGATCCTCGGCGTGTATCTTGTCTATCTGATCTTGAACTCAATGGCCGCGACAGCCGGAGTAACGGCCATGCAGAACGCCGTGCCCAGTGACATGCGTGGGCTTTCCGTGGCCATGCAGGCGTTTCTTTATATGATCGTAGGGCTCGGTCTCGGCCCCACGAGCATGGCACTGGTGACTGACTACGTCTTCCACGACTCCAAAGCCGTCGGCATGGCGATATTCGTCGTTGCCACACCGGTCACCGTGGCAACAATAGTGCTCATATGGCTGTCCCTGGGCCACTACAGGCGTACCCGTGCCGCCATGGATCTGTGACACAATCGCGAAAAAGGTCGTCCAACGCTATGGAACTGGAACAGATACCGTACTCGTCCCTGCAGGACGTCGCCTATGAACGCATCCGCAATGCTCTGCGCGGCGGATCCTTCAAGCCGGGAGAGAGCCTGCCGACGCGAACCCTGGCCAAGGCATTGGGGATCAGCACGACTCCGGTCCGCGAGGCCTTGGCACGCCTGGTTGCACAGAATGTGTTGGCGGTCGATCCCGTAAACGGCACGCCTTTCGTACCGGAGGTTACCCCGGCGCTCGTCGCGGAGATCTACGAGATCCGAGCCCTGCTGGAAGGGCTGGCCTCCCAACATGCGGCGGAGAGCGTGACACCGGAAGAAATCGCGGAGCTCGAGAAGCTCTGGGTTAAGATCAAGGGAGCCAAGAGCCAGCCCTATACGCAGCAGCAGCTCCTGACGGAGGAGTTCCAGCACATCGTTTACAAGGCGGCCCGCCGCCCAGTGTTGCTCGACCTCATTCAAAGTGTCTGGTTGCGCAGTGGGATGGTGTTGCACCTGGTGGCGAAGAGCCGGCCGAAGGATTTCTCGGTCGAGAACCATCGCGCGAAAATGTTCGCCGCTCTCAAACGTGGCGATGGCGAAGCGGCCTGCGAAGCCACCCGCGCCGGCGTGCTCGCCACACGCGACATGCTGCTAAAGGTCATGGACAAGTGAGGTGGGCTCACTCGAGCCGATCCGAACGCGCTTGCGCGGAACGCGTACTTTCGACTCAACCCTGACGGGGAGCCGGCCGCCCCTGTTATTCTGACAATGGGATGAGTCCTGCAGGGCCCACGGATCGGACAACCCAACATGCTCAGAGCGATCGCCCGAAGGTGCGTTCCCCGAACCGTGCGCGATCTGATCTCCGGGGTCAGGGAGCACCGCGCGACCCACGGGGAGTATCCGAGGCTGGTGAAACCCCGCACATTCAACGAGTGGGTTCTACGCCGAAAGGTCTTTGACGGGCGGCCGATTCTCACTCAGCTCACTGACAAATACGCAGTCCGGCACTACGTGGCCCAACGTTTGGGGCCCGCCATCCTTCCCCGAGTGTATTGCGTCACCAGCGATCCTGCCGCGATCCCATTTTCGGGCCTGCCGGAACGATTCGTGGTCAAACCGACGCATGGATCGGGATGGGTTCGCGTAGTCCTCAACAAGACGACACTGGACGTTGATGAGTTACGCAACGTCTGCAACAAGTGGTTGGCAACCAACTACTACGATCGCTCGCGCGAACGGCAGTACCGGAAGGTGACTCCCCGAATCATGGTGGAGGAGTTCATTGACGACGGGTCCGGCGCCGCTCCCATGGACTACAAGTTCTTTACCTTTCACGGCAAGGTGCACCTGATCCAGATCGACGGCGCCCGGTTCACTCATCACCGGTGTGCGCTATATGACCGTCACTGGCGTGACACCGGTGCAGGGGTGCAGCTCGATCGATTTGACGGTCCCGTCCCCAAGCCCCCGAATCTGGAACGGATGCTGCAGGCCGCGGAAGCCCTGGGCGCTGACCTGGATTTCGTCCGCGTCGACCTGTACGACGTGGGCAAACGGATCTACTTTGGTGAGATGACCACCACACCCGGCGGTGGTTTCGCGCGCTTCCACCCGCAAGCCATGGACGAGCACCTGGGGCAGTTATGGGGACGCAGCGCCGCCGAGCAAGCCGGCTGATTGCCACCAACCGTTACTTAGCCGGCGCGAACGCCACCGCTTTCATCTCAATCAACAGCAGCGGATGCGGCAGCTCCCTCACAGCCACTGTTGTCCGAGTGGGGCCACTTTCATCGAAGTACTCACTCCACACTTCATTGAAGCCCTCGAAATCACTCATGCTGACCAGGAAGCAACTGACCTCAACCAGGTCTTTGAGGTCGGCATCCACGCTTCTGAGAATGTCGCGGATGTTTTCGATGACAGCGCGCGCTTGAACACGGATATCCAGCTTGGCGTTGCCCGTGGCGTCGACGCTCGCTCCCGCGATGCTGTCATCGGGCCGGCGGGAGCTGATTCCCGACACAAACACGAAGTCGCCTGCGCGCACGAAATGCGGAAACTTGCCGCGAGGTTTGGCCTTGCCGGCCACGATGCCGCCGTTCGAGCTCATGCGGCCACCGAGAAGTCAGCGCATCCGAGTCGTTGCACTTCGATTCGGACATGGCAGCCGGGGCGTAGCGCTTCAGCGGGTGTAGCTGCACCTGCCAGGACAATGTCGCCCGGTTCCAGGCTTTCCCCGGCGTTGCCGACCAGGCGGGCGGCGGCGACGAGTGAGCGCAGCGGATGGCCGAGAATGGCGGCGCTCGAGCCGACCTGAACAACTTCGCCATCTATGCTCATCAGCATGCCGATGTTGGCGATGTCGGTATCTCGTGTCGCCCAGGGTCCGATCACGACGCCGGAAGAAGATGCGTTGTCGGCCACTACATCACCGAGAGCGAATTGGAAGTTCTCATAGCGGGAGTCGATGATCTCCATGGCAGGAGCGACCGCCGCCACCGCGGCTTGCGCTTGGGCGATGCTGACGATTCCCTGCAGGCGCGCACCGATGAGAAATGCAATCTCCGGTTCCACGCGCGGATGAATGTAGTCGGCGAGTTTGATCGGCGCGCCTTCCTCGACGAGCATCTGGTCCGTCAGACGCCCCCAGATCATGTCGTGCACTCCCATCTGATCCATCTTGGCGCGGCTCGTGAATCCCATCTTCATTCCTATCCGACGCTCGCCCCGAGTCAGGCGGCGTTTGATGGATGCAGCCTGGACTGCATACGCGTCTTCCTCGCGCAATGATTTCCCAAATTGGCGGATCGCCGTGTGCGTGCGGGCGGCTTCATCAATCGACTGGGCCATTGCATCAATGTCAACCACGGGCATGTGCCTCTTTCTGGTTGCGTTGAGCGACGAGGTCGAGTGCAACGTCAACGATCATATCCTCCTGGCCGCCGACCATCCGCCGGCGCCCCACCTCAACCAACAATGCGCGAGTGTCGAGACCGTAGTCGCGCGCGGCCTTTTCCGCATGTCGTAGAAACGATGAGTAGACACCGGCGTAACCCAGGGTCAGCGTTTCGCGATCAACTCGTACCGGGCGATCCTGCAAGGGTCGAACCAGATTCTCCGCGGCGTCCATCAACTCGAACAGATCGGCGCCGTGTGACCAACCATACACATTGGCGACCGCAATAAACACCTCGATGGGTGCATTGCCGGCTCCGGCGCCCATTCCAGCCAGGCTGGCATCGACGCGGATCGCGCCATTGCGAACGGCCGCAATCGAATTCGCAACACCCAGCGAAAGATTGTGATGCGCATGAATGCCGCGCTCCGTTTCCGGCTTCAGCACGCGATCATAGGCTTGGAATCGCTCTGCCGTGCCTTCCATGGTCAGAGCGCCGCCACTGTCGGTCACGTACACGCAGTGTGCGCCATAGTCTTCCATCAGCTTCGCCTGCTCGGCGAGACTCTCGGGCTCGATCATGTGACTCATCATGAGAAAGCCGGCGACGTCCATACCGAGGCTGCGCGCATATTCAATGTGCTGCTTCGCTATGTTGGCCTCGGTGCAATGAGTAGCGATGCGGACAGAGCGAACACCAATCTCATAAGAGTGGCGCAGGTCATGGACCGTGCCTATTCCGGGTATCAGCAGGGTGGTGAGTTTGGCATGCGTCAGCACCTCGCCGACGGCTCCGATCCAGTCCCAATCGGTGTGAGCGCCGAATCCGTAGTTGAAGCTGGAACCTGCGAGGCCGTCACCGTGTGCGATTTCGATTGCGTCGACTTTGGCTTTGTCGAGCGCGCGGGCGATCGCCTTTACGTGATCGATTCCGTATTGGTGACGGATGGCGTGCATTCCGTCGCGCAGGGTCACATCCTGTATGTAGAGTTTGGTTACCTTCGGGTCGAAGCTCATGCTCGCACCGCCACTTTCTCACCGATCTGCAGGGCAGCGCAGGTCATGATGTCGAGGTTGCCCGCGTAAGTTGGCAGGTAGTGGCCAGCTCCCTGTACTTCCAGAAAGACGGAAGTCTTCAGGCCGCACGCGTCGCCGCCGAGCTCTGGGACACGCAGCTTCACAGACTCGAATTGCACAGCCTGTTTGAGTCGGTATCCGGGTGCGTACTGCTGTACTCGATCGACCATATCTTCTACTGATTTGGTAATCGCGTCGCGATCAGCCTCGTCCGTCAGGCAGTACACGGTGTCCCGCATGATCATGGGCGGTTCGGCGGGATTGAGCACAATGATCGCCTTGCCACGCTCGGCACCGCCGATTTCGCAGATGGCCCGGCAGGTTGTCTCCGTGAACTCGTCGATGTTGGCGCGCGTCCCCGGGCCTGCCGACTTCGATGCGATCGAAGCGACAATCTCCGCGTACCTTACCTTCGCTACTTTCCCCACGGCGGCAACAATCGGAATCGTGGCCTGCCCGCCGCACGTAACCATGTTGATGTTAGGCAGACGCACATTGGCGTCGCCATTGACTGCCGGAATCGTGTAGGGGCCAATTGCCGCGGGCGTCAAGTCAACCAGAGTCTTGCCGTGAGAGCGAAGCACGGCGTCGTGATGGTGGTGTGTCTTTGCTGAGGTTGCGTCAAAGACAATTCGGATGTCGTCGAACCCTGGCATCTTCAGGAGCCCGCCGATGCCGGCGGAAGTGTAGGGCACGCCGAACTTGGCTGCCCGCCGCAGGCCGTCCGAGGCAGGATCAATACCCACAAACGCGGCCATTTCCAGGCTCTTCGAGGAACCCACAATCTTGGTCATCAGATCGGTGCCGATATTGCCGGAACCGATGATGGCTACTTTGGTTTTCATGCATTCGCTTCCGTCGCAAAGGCGGCCGTGACACTGCCAAGACCCTCAATGCGCGCTTCGAGGACATCGCCCGCCGCAACCGGCACCATGGGCCCCAGTGCACCGGTCAACACGACGTCACCGGCAGCAATCGGCCGACCGGCTTTAGCCATTGTTCGGGCCAGCCACAGCGCAGAATTCAGCGGATGGCCGAGGCAGGCGGCGCCGGCTCCCACCGACACAGGCGCGCCACGACGGAACAGAGCCATCCCGCACAGCCGCAGGTCCAACTGTTCCAGCCGCCGCGGGGTGGTTCCGAGTACGAACGCACCACTCGAGGCGTTGTCGGCAATTGTGTCGACAATGCGGATATCCCAGCGGGCGATTCGGCTGCCGACGATCTCAATGGCCGGAAGCGCATACGCCGTTGCGCCAATGAGATCGGTGATGGTGGCGTCTTCCTGCTTCAGGTCCCGATCGAACACCAGTGCGACCTCGGCTTCTGCCTTCGGCTGCAGCACCCGTCGCAGCGAAATGCGCTCCCCGGTTGCTACAGCCATGTCTGAGAACAACACGCCGTAGTCCGGTTGGTTGACTCCGAGCTGACGTTGCACGCTCTTCGCCGTCAGCCCGATTTTGAGTCCCACAATGCGTCGGCCACTCTCTACCGCACGATTTACGTTGATCTGCTGCACGGCGTACGCGGAGGCAACATCGCCGTCCGGAAGCAGGCTACGAACAGGATCGCAGGGCGCGTGCTCAGATTCGGCGCGGCGCAGACGCTCCGCCGCAGTTTCCAACATCGGGTCGGTCATAGTTTGATACAGACGTTCTTCAGCTCAGAGTAGAAATCGAGCGAGTGCCGGCCCCCTTCGCGCCCTAGTCCGGACAGCTTGCTTCCGCCGAAGGGCGTGCGCAGATCGCGCAGGAACCAGGTGTTGAGCCACACGAGGCCGACATCGATCAGACCGGCGAGGCGGTGTGCGCGCGTCAGGTTGGTAGTCCAGATGACGGAGGCAAGACCGTAGGCACTGTCGTTCGCGAGGTCGACAGCTTCGGACTCGTCATCAAAGGGCATGACATTGCAGACGGGGCCGAATACTTCTTCCTGCACACAGCGGGCCCGTTGCGTGAGACCGGTCCAGATGGTGGGCTCAATATACCAGCCGCCCGACTGGGGTCCCGGGAGGTCCGGAACGCCACCGCCGACCACGATCTCGGCGCCTTCCTGACGAGCCAACTGATAGTAGGACAGCACCTTCTCACGATGCTCTCGTGAGATGAGCGGTCCCAACTGAGTCTGTGCGTCCCAAGGGTCGCCGATCCGCATCGCTTTGGCGCGCTGCGCCAGTGCTGTCACGAAGCGCTCAAAGATCGGGCGCTCGACATAGACCCGCTCAGTGCACAGACAAACCTGCCCCGTGTTGAAGAAGGTCGACCGGGCAACCCCTTCGACCGCCTTATCGAAATCGCAGTCGGCAAACACGAGAGCGGCGTTCTTGCCGCCCAACTCGAACGATACCGGGCGCACGCCTTCGGCGGCCTGCCGCATGATGGTCGCGCCGGTCTTGGACTCACCGGTGAAGGTCAGTCCGTCGATTCCCTGGGATTTGACGATGGCTTCGCCCGTTGAATTGGCTCCAAAGCCATGGACGAGGTTGAATACGCCCTCCGGAACTCCGGCTTCGTGCATTACTTCCGCCAGCAATGTCGCCGTACCGGGTGTCTCTTCCGAAGGTTTTGCGACGATGGCATTCCCACAAGCCAGTGCGGGAGCCACCTTCCAGGTAAACAACAGGAGGGGGAGGTTCCAGGGCGAAATGACACCGACAACACCCAAGGGTCGCCGTATCGTGTAGTTGAGCGCCCCCGCGCCATCCGGAGTCGCGCTTTCGTACATTTCGCCGCTGGCCATGCGGATCAGGTTGGCGAAGGTGCGAAAGTTGGCAGCGCCCCGCGGAATGTCCAGTGCTTTGGCCACCTCCGCGGGTTTTCCCGTATCGCCTACTTCCGCGCCCAGGAAGTCGGCCGCGCGGGCATCGATTCCCGCGGCAATCCGATCCAGGACAGCGGCCCGCTGCTCGATGGTGGCCTTGCCCCACGGGCCGCGCAGGGACTTCCGGGCGCTCTCTACTGCCTCTGCAACGAGCGAGTCGTCAGCCTCGTGAACGAAGGCACGGACGGCACCCGTGGCCGGATCAACATCGCCGAAACTTCGTGTGGTTTGCACGAAGCGTCCACCGACATAGTTTCGGTATTCAATGTTTGTCATTAGGACAGGTGAAACTGCACGACGGCGTTGCCCGCACCGTAAGTCGCGCCGTAGCCGTGCACTGTGGCGCCTTTGAAACCGCCGGTTGCGCCGAGCAACCAGCCCATGTGCTTCAAACCCATGTCCGCCTTGGTCGACTTGGCGTAGTCGGCTATCCGGGTACGGATCTGGTCGTCGGAGCCTTTACGCAGGGATTCGAGGAATGAACGGTTTGCCTCGTCATCCTCTTTGCGAACCACCCGGTCGGTTGCGATATCGATGTCGTGATCGAAGTAGCTGCCGGAGAGTCCACCCACAGCGAGCACGGCGACGCGCTTGCCCTGCGCAGTGGCCTGTTCTGCTGCGAGCCGACCCAGTTTTTCGGTGAGCGCAAAGTCGTGGTACAGATTGTTGGCCGCGACCACGGCCGGAATCTTCCCGTCGGGATTGACGAAGGCATTGGCGACGATGGTTCCGGTATCGATGGGAAACTCGTCGTAGTCCACTGCTTTGGAACGTACACCAGCAGCGGAGGCGGCCTTGATGCAGGCCTGTGCGAGTCCGACGTCGCAACGCAGGTTCATCTGCAGGTCGCCATACTCGTACCAATTCTCATCAACATGCAGGCCCGTGCTGTGAGGACGCGTCTGCCAAAGCTCATCCAGAACCGCGATCCATTGGGTCGAGTAGATCAACAGGACGTCCGGTCGGGACGCCTGCAGAGCTTCGCCCGCCGATCGCGCCGCATCGGCCAGTATTTTCCACGGCGGGTTGGAACCCTTCAGCAAGGGCAGTGGATTCCCTGGAAGCAGAAAGGCTGATACGACACTCATGGGCGCCACTCCATGACGGCGTTGCCGGTCCCGATGACAGTCCCATAACCGTGGAGCTCGGCGGGGATCGACGGGTATTGCATGGCCGAGATCATCCACGGAAACGCGCCCGACTTGACCTCCGCGAACGCTTCTTCAACCCATTCCGGGAAGAGGCGCATCACTTCGCGGATCTCGCCGCGGCGCATGAGCTCGATCATGCGCATATCCCACTTGTAGCCCTTGTAGCTTTGCGGATGCTCGCAGCTCATGTCTTCGGGAATTTCCGGCTCTTCGTGGAAGTGGTAATGGGAGAAGGTGTTGGAGCACAACAGCACGGCGCGCTTGCCGCTCTTTTCGATGGCCCGGCGCGTGGCTGTTCCGAGCCGCTCCATCTGGTCGACGCCCGCCTCGGTACTCAGGTAGTACGGCGAGCTGTTGGCTGAAATACCCACGACCGGGATGTCCCATTGCGGGCGGATCATGTGCAGCGTGGTGATAGTGCCGTAGTCGACGCGAAAGTTGGGATTACGCATCATCTTGGCCGTCAAACCCGCCTGCCGGGCTTCCGCGCAACACTCTTCAGCCAACTCAACATCGACATTCATGTCAAAGCGGTAACGAAACAGGTTCGGGAAGATCGGATCAACCGACTTGCCGCGCAGATGCGGCACTCCCAGAAAGTGGTGACCAACCAGGGTCATCCAGTGGGGCGAGTGCACGAGCAGCACATCGGGTTTCAGTTCCTCAACGCTCTTTCGTGCCTTCTCGTATGCCCAACGCAGCGGCTCCCAACCTCCCTGTGACCGAGGTTCGTTCTGGGGGGCGTTTTCCGCATAAACCAGATGGGGAGGGTGAGGCGCAACGAAACCCGCAACGATCTTGCCGTCGGACATCGATCTCTCCTGTTAAGGACTTTGCCAGGGCAAAATCTCATTTATTGAGATCAGTAGGGTATATATTGAGATTGATCCTAGTGCTGAACCTCCGAAGGTGTCAAGCAAGCCCCCACGACGTCAGTCCGTGGGGTCTTCAAAGTGGCTGTGCGGCGAGTAGGCAATCGCCCGGACCATCAAGGCCTGGTGGGGGTGCGGCAATTCCTTCACGGCCACGGTCGTGCGCGTCGGCCCATCGAAGTCGAAGAACTCGGAATAGACCTCGTTGAAGCCGGAGTAGTCCTCCATGTTGATCAGGTACGCCTGCACATCGACCAGCTCCTCGAGGCCCGCGCCGACGCCGGCGAGCATGTCCTTGATGTTCTCGAACACCGCGCGCGTCTGTTTGCGGATATCGATCGTGACACCGCCGTTGGGATTGCTGCGTACCCCCTCAAACGTATCGTCAGGTCGGCGGGCACTGGTCCCTGAAATGAAGATGAAGTCGTTTACCCGCTTCAGGTGAGGGAATGTGCCGCGTGGCCGGGCTTTTGTCGGAAACACGCGACTCGCAGTAAACAAGTCGTGCGCAATGCGCTCGGTCCGCGTGGCAATGGATTTTCGTGCCTGTTCCAACAGCGAGTCATCCAGGCGCAGGGCGGGGGCGGAAAGGCCGATCACCGCGATTGCGCGGCCGCGGGCATTTCGAATCGGCAGCGCGACGGAACGCACACCCTCTTCGTATTCCTGATTGTCGACTGCATATCCCTGTTTGCGGATGGCGACCAGCGCCTCGCTGAGGGCCACACGGTCGGTGATGGTTGCTTTGGTGTGGGGCGTGAGCTCCAGTGCAGAAAGAAAGCGTTCGATCCGATCCGAGTCGAGCGATGCGAGCAACATCTTGCCCGCGGCGCTGCAGTGTATTGGGAGGATGTGTCCAACAGGGTGGCCAGCGAGCAATGACCGTTCCGGCGCAGCCTGAGCAATGGTGATAGCGCCCGTGCCCTGGCGTACAGCGCAATAGACCACTTCGCGGCATTCGAGCGCCAACGCATCCAGGTGGGGTTGCACGGCTTCAATCAGCAACTTGCTGTCGTCGACCTTGCTGCCGAGCCGGGAGAGCTTGATGCCGAGTTGGAATTTGCCCTGTTGAGTCCGGGCGACGGCACCCACCGCTTCCAGGGAGACGAGAAAGCGGTGCGTGGTGGGCAGGTTGCTGCCGACCATCTGCGCCACGTCTTTGGCGGTCATCTCGCGCGAGTTGGCCGCGAGCACGTCGAGAATGCGGAAGGCCTTGGCCACCGAGCCATTCTTGCGGGTACGCAGGGCGCCGATCATTTGAAGAACTCGAATTCCATTTCCACACTCGCTCCCAGCGGCAGGGCCGAGACCCCCACCGACGTTCGGGTCGGAGGCACTGTCAGCTCCTTCAAGGCCGCCTCCCAGGCGGAGTTGATAGCGGGGAATTGCTCAAAGCGGGTGGTGTAGATCCGCGCGGAGACAAGTTGGTCCAGCCTGAGACCCAGCTCGGGCAGCGCCCCTTTGAGATTCGCGAGGATCTTCGCGGCTTCCGCTTCCGGCCCGCCGGACTCCAGGGCGCCCGTGGCCGCATCGAGGGCAATCATTCCCGAAAACCGCACCAGCGGCCCGACCTTGAGCACGGGCGTGTAATGAAAACGCGGCTTGGGAAGCTTCGTGGACGTCAGAACTTCGTGCATTCGAGTGCCTATCTCACCTGTTGCGATGGCCGACTGATATAGCGCGATTGCCGGGCCTGTCAACGACCCGCCTTGACAACCCCGAGAAGCGGATCCTACGATAATCCCAATAAATGCAATTATATTCTCACATAGTGAGATTTAAGGTCGCAAGAAAAGGGTCTCAGTTAACCTAGGGGCGTACCCAATGCTGAAGGTCTTCAAGGGGGCGGGCGTATTGGCAGGGGCGGCGGGATTCGCCCTGTTCTCGGTGGCACACGCGCAGTCGGCACTTCTCGAGGAAGTGGTGGTGACTGCACAGAAGCGTGAGCAGAACCCACAGGATGTCGGCATCTCCATCACGGCTTATTCCGGCGAGCAGTTACGCGCGCTCAATGTAACTTCGACACCGGACCTGGTTGCATTCAGTCCCGGTGTGTTTAGCGGCGGCGCCATCGCAGGACAGAACTCGCAGTACACAATCCGCGGTGTGACACAAAACGACTTCAATGACGTCGTCGAGGCTCCCAACGCGGTCTATCTCGACGAAGGTTATATTGCGATCGGGCAGGGTCAGAACTTCGCGCTGTTCGATATTGATCGCGTTGAAGTGTTGAAAGGGCCTCAGGGCACCCTGTTTGGGCGAAACGCTACGGGCGGCCTCGTTCATTTCGTGACCGTCAAGCCGAGTCTCGCGGGTACCGACGGTTTCGTCGATGTCAGCTACGGTTTGTACGATTCGGATGGGACGCCAGGGACGTTTCACGGCGAAGGCGCTCTCAACGTCCCATTGAGTGACAAGATCGCCACGCGCGCCGCGTTCGTGTGGAATCAACGCGATCCGCTGCTGCGAAACGAATATCCGCTGGGGGCCGTGGGCGGCTCGCCTGGTCCCGGCGCGGGCGCCAATCTCGGCAACGACGACACCTTCGCCGGTCGATTGACGACGCTGTTCAAAATCAACGACGCGTCCAAGATCACGGTCGCACTGAATGCGGCCAAAGCGAACCTGACGAGCGCCCCGTACCAGGACGTCGCGACCATTGCGCATTTCAACAGCGCCGGCGAGCTCGTCAATGTCACCAACGCGGGGCCGGGAGAGACCCGTGCGTCCATCGGCGCCAATGGGCAGGATTTCGGCTCCGATCTGAACAACGATGGCACCTTCGGCGATTCATTCGGCCGTCCGGTGCCGGGCGGCGACTTCTTTGGTTACCGCGATCCGGATGGCAACGGATGGAGGACCTCGAGCGATTTTGCGTTCCGTAACTCCAACACATCGCGCACGCTCGGAGCGGATGTCGACGGCGAATTTCATCTCAACGACAGCGTCACACTGACTTCGGTCACGGACTACAAGACCTTCTACAAGCTGTTTTTCCTGGATGTGGATTCCGGGCCCGGCAACCAGATCGCCAACTATCAGGGCGTGAGCGCCTACAGTTTGACGCAGGAGTTCCGCCTGGCGGGCAAGTCGGGGCCTTTCGACTGGGTCACCGGCCTCTACTACCTGCACATCACCGACCATTCCATCAATGGCCTGAAATTCCCCCAAGGCAGTGTCGTCCCGGGCGCGCCGTTCGACCTGGGATCCGATGCTCACCTCAAGACCGATTCCTATTCCGGGTTCGGGCAGGTGGACTGGCATTTCGCGGACAAGCTGACTTTCATTGCCGGTGGCCGGCTCATTCGCGAGAAGAAGAATTACGACTTCATCCAGGCCATCTACGGAACTACTCAGTCGTTGCAGGTTCAAGTGACGCCGCCCCTGATCATCGGGCCCGTCATCGGGGCGAATGGTCCCGAGGCCTACAACGCCAGCACCGGAACCACCCTGTGGGCGGGGAAGGCGCAGCTCGAATATCAATCCAGCAAAGACCTGCTGCTGTATGCCGGTATCAATCGAGGTGTGAAGGCCGGCAGCTTCAACGCACCGCTCCCCGGTGGTCTCGCTGTTCCCTCCAGCAGCCTGCCTTACAAAGCGGAAGTGCTGCTGAGTTATGAGGGCGGATTCAAATACACACTTCCGGATGGGCGGACGAGACTCAATGCCGCAGCGTTCTATTACGACTACAGCAACTATCAGGCGTTCCTGTTCTCCGGTGTCTCGGGTGTAGTCATCAACGCTCCCGATAAGACCTATGGTGGCGAGGCGGAGTTGTTTACTTCGCCCATCACCGGGCTGGATGCCGGACTGTCGGTGTCTTGGTTCGATGCCACGGTGAAGAATGTACCGTTGCGTGTCGACGGTCCTATCTCCAAGGACGTGAAGCCGGTGTATGCGCCCCAGACCCAGGCAACCGCCCTATTGCGCTATGAGTGGCCGGTGTCGTGGGGCGGGAAGCTGAACATCGGCGGCGATGCGGAATACGTCAGCTCCTTCTATTACAATCTGCGCAACTTCGATGCCGACAAGTACCCATCCAGTTTCACCCTGAACGCGGGTGCGGGCTGGCGTAACGATAGTCTGGCCGTCAACTTCAAGGTCAGAAACATCACGGACGTGCGCGCTGGAGTTCAGGGATTTGACCTGGCCGGCTTGTGTGGATGCAATGAAGTGTCCTACAAGCCGCCCCGGCTTTTTGAGTTGGAAACACGTTACAGCTTTTAGAAGCGCGAATCGACTACGAGGAGATCGACAACATGAGCCTCATTCTCGGCGCCGCTCCCCGGCGGGACACTGACTACTCCATCTGGCCGCTGGCCTACTGCCAGGCCGACATGCCGTATGATTTCTTCGGCGGCTCGGGCATGTTCAGCAACAAAGGCACGCTGCAGATCCCGATGATCTACACGCTGTTGGTCGGCGGCGAAGTCGGCGGAAAGCAGCACGTCGCGCTGGTCGATTGCGGTTTCAGGAGGGATTGGCTCACGCGCTACGCATTTTCCGGCTGGGAAGAGCCAAAGGACGTGCTGGGGCGGGTCGGATTCAGGCCGGAGGACGTCGAAGTCATCCTCGTCACACACATGCATTTCGATCACATGGGTAACTTCGAGGCGTTCCCCAACGCGAAGCTCTATATCCAACTCGATGAATACCTAGGTTGGAATCAAGCAGTGTGCCTGGCGCACCAGATGGAGACGGAAGAAGAGAAGGCCTGGATTTTCTCGTCGTTCGATCCGGGTGATCTGATTCGCGCGGCGCAGGGAGTTTCGGACGGGCGGGTGCGCTTCGTTCGCGGTGATGAGGAAATTCTGCCTGGCATTACGGCGCGCCTTGCGAAGGACTCACACACCTTCGGTACGCAGTGGTTCATGGTACAGACGCGCAACGGCCCGTACGTTGTCGCCGGCGATACCGTGTATTGGTACTCGAACATGGAGAAGATGTGGCCGCCTGGATATAACCAGGGCAACTCGTTCAATCAGATTGCCACTTATCGACAGATTCGTGATGAGCTGAAGAATCAGACGGCACGTGTGATTCCAGGACATGACCCGCTGGTCTGGAGTCGACACAAGACCTGGACGGCCGAGAGTGGGAATCAGATTGCGGAGGTCAATCTCCGGGAGAATGATGCGTCTCGGGAGCCGAAGGAGAAGGTCGCGCGAGTGCGTGCTGCGCCGGTGGCTGGCGGCTAGCCACTGGCTCAGCCGCCTTTCCGATCGTAGTAGGTCGAGTCGTCCGCGATGTGACCGTCCTTGATAATGTAGACGGACATCAGGCGCGCCTGCAAAGGTTTGTCCGGCGCGCCTCCCCAATGTCCGGTCAAGGTGAATTGGACGAAAACTTTGTCTCCGACCGCATCGAAGCTGCGTATTTCATCTTTGGCGTCCGGAATCGCGGCAAACAGCTTCCGATAGGTACCTGCGATCGGTTCGTTACCCGCCAGGTCCGGATAGTCGGGGCTATGGAGCACGGCATCCGTGCCGTAGATGCTCTGTATAGCGTCGGCGTCGTGCCTGTTGAAGGCGGCGAACTTCTGCCGTACCGTCATTTCGGCGTCCGCTTGGCCGCGGGACGCTGGCACACTATGGGCGCAAGACGCGAGGGCTGCGAGGCAGCCGAGCGCCATTATAAGAGTCGCTTTCATGTAAACATTCCTTAGCGGGAGCGGCCTGTATCGCCGAAGGCGCCTGGCAATGATTGGAAAAACCCGACAGTCCCTGAATTCGACCCCTGAGAGGGCTCATCTCCACGGGCAATTCAGCCAGGGCTGCGGCGTGCTTCAGCATTCCCCATCGCCAGGCAGCTATCGCCACACGCGCCACGCACCCAGCCCTGTGCTCGCCAACTGGGTCCTGCATTTCTGGATCGAAACCTGGGATTGGGACGGAGCCGCACCCCAGCGCAGAGAGGTGTTGCCGCATCCCTGCGTCCACCTCGCGTTCGTGCCTGGACGTTCAAGGATTTTCGGCGTCCAGCTCAGCAAATTCTCCCGTGAGCTTCGGGGGCAGGGCCGCGTCGTGGGAGTCAAATTTCGCCCCGGCGCGTTCTATCCCTTTCTACATCGACCCGTGTCGACGATTGCGAATTCTTCGCTGCCGCTTCAGGAGTTATTTATTGGGGCGGCAGATGCGGAGCGCGAAATGTTTGCCCGCAGCAATGACGCCGAAATAATCGAGGTCGCTTCCCGTTTCATTGCCGAGCGCCTGCCGCAGGAAGATCCCGCGGTCGGGACAGCCTGCGAGATCGTGGAGGCGATCGCCACCGACAAGGCGATTACGCGCGTGCAACACATACTGGCGCGGTGGGAGACCAAAGAGCGGACGCTGCAAAGGCTGTTTGCCCGGTATGTGGGTGCCAGTGCCCGTTGGGTCATCAAACGCTATCGCGTATACGAGTCGCTGGAGTCACTCGATTCAGACCCTTATCCGGATTGGGCTCGGCTGGCACTGGAGCTCGGCTATTTCGATCAGGCGCACTTCATCAACGATTTCAGGAAGCTGGTGGGCTGCACACCCGTGGATTATCACCGGGCCTGCCGTTCAACGACCTCACTCCGCAATTGAGCGGATGACCCGCGCGGGATTTCCTCCGACCAGGGAGTTCGGTGGTACGTCCTTTGTGACTACCGAGCCCGCAGCCACTACCGAGTTTTCGCCCACGGTCACCCCGCCAATGATGATTGCGCCGGTTGCGATCCACACGTTTCTTTGAATCGCAATGGGTTTGCCGATGGTAACGACGCGGCGTTGCGATGGCTCGAGCGCATGGCCGGAAGTGATAATGCTCACATTCGGTCCAATCATCACGTCATCGGCAATATCGAGTCCGCCCAGGTCATAGAAAGTGCAGTTCTGATTGACGAACACATTGCGACCCACGCGGATTTCATCGCCGTGGGCGCTGTAGAACGGCGGAATCAGTATGAAGCTCTCATCCACCGGTTTACCGATGAGCTCACTGAACAAAGCCCGGACTTCATCTGCATCATTGAATGTCAAACGATTGAGTTTGGCGGTAATCGCCATCGCCCTGCGCGTGTTTGCCACCATGGCCGCTGATTCCGGCGTCCTCCTGTAAATGATCCGGGTACCGCCGTCATTCGACATTCGTCATTTCCCTCGACTTTCGCGATTGCGCTTCGTGGAGTGTGCAGTATATATTCATAACATAAGTCTTAGAACACACGATTCACGCATTGCAACACGAGTTGCCGGCAGCCTGATAACAACAACAGTATTCAGGTTAAGGGAATGCTATGAACGCGAAGAAAATGGTGCGGCTTGCGCTCTTGCTGAGTCTCCTCTTCGGCGCAGGGCCGTTGATGGCAGCGGATTATTCGGTGACCACCGTCAGGCCGATCACACCGAATGCGTTTGACCCGGGCAACGGGTTGAACCTGTATTCGATCACCGCCAAAGGTGTCGAGTTAGTCAAAGGCAGCCCGCATGTATTTCGACAGATAGACTTTACAGGGCAGTTGGCCAGCGTCTTTGCCGTGGTGATGAGCCCGGACCACGATTTCGTGTACGTCGTCTATAGCGGCACCCCTCAACCGGTTGTCGTGGGATATTCGATCACGCCTAAAGGCTTGGTTTACAAGTGGCAGAAGGTATTTACTACAGGGAATGAGAGGTTGAGCCACGCAACGGTTATCGCGGAGAACGATTTCCTCATCGGGGACGCCCACCCGGCGGGTTTCGTGCATCTCGTTGCCATCTTCAATCAATCAGGCGAGATCATCGCGGAGGAGAACAGCGACGTCCTGGTTTCGGGCCACGTCAATCGAAACGGCAAGTTTTATTACTCCTGCCGTTCTTCCACTTCGGATTCATTTGGCGGAGTCCCGCCAGCGGATTCTGTTGCGGTGTTTGATTTGAAGAAGGGGCTTGCCAGCCGCACGAACACCGTTCCGGAGTTGATTTCGAAAAACCCGACTTTCGTCCGCAGTATCTGCAATTGAGCTGGACCAGGCCACCCTGGTGACCACCGCTGCGAGTGAGATGATTGCGTAGAGCGCCGTCACGACCAACATCGCCGGCGAGAAGGCGACGAGACCGGTCAGCGCCTGCAGCGCCAAAGTAGTCACCGGTCCGATGGCATTGACCACACTGCTGATCAAGGGATTGGTCAGCTTCAGTCCCGCTTGTCCCAGGTAGATCGGGCCAACGAGGACAAGCAAGAACACCAGGCACTGCTGCGCGATTGCCGCTGCTGGTAGTGCGGCGATCTTTGCTGGTTCGTGCGCGACCATCCCGGCTGCGACGATAGTTACCAGTGAGAAGCGGACACCCACGATGGATAGCGCGGAGATCCCAACCTCGTTCATGCGCTTGGAGATGATGGTCTCCGCAGTGATGACGATACCGGAGAAAGTCGCCAGTGCAATCCCCGCAAGGCCGGTTGTCGGATTGAGCTGAGGGAAACCGGATCGGCCCGTACTGACGATAATCGCTAGCAATCCGATGACGGCCAACAGGCCCCAATGAAGCAGAGCCTCCGTGCGACCCGTCTTCGAGCGCGCGGCACTTCTCAGCCCGAGCAAACTCCAGCCTGTAACGGCCGCGGGGGCAACGCCGGAGAATGCCAAGTTGACCGCGGCGGGTTCGACCAGCCGAAGCGAGCCAAAGTAACTCAACCAAGCCACGAGCGTGGTCGCATTCACAGCAACCACGTACCGCCACGAGGCGCGCAACAACCGCACCTGATGCCGAGCGAACACAACCACCCCCAGCCCGAACGACAGCATCGCCATTCCGAAGGCAATCAGTGCGACCTCGAACAACCCGAGGTGACCGAACAAATGCCGAAGGTAGACGTCGCGAACCGCCTGTGCCGCCACGAATCCCAGCAGCAAGGCGATGCCTGCCCTAGTTTGTTCCACGAGGCTCAACCCCGTTCAATGTGGCAAAGCATGCAGCCCGCTTTCGCGGTATGTGCGTTGATAAACGCCACTTCCGGATTTCCAAAAATCCGGCGGAGGGCCGTATCGTGGCCGCCGCTTTCAGCCAACTCATTCGCCGCGTACAACATCATTCCGCGGCTGTCGAAGGCGCGGAAGGAGACGTGTCGATGAGCGACGATCGGAGGGACTACATCGGCAACATCGAAGCGCGGACAGTCTTCTGCGCATAGAAAGATGGCGGTGGGGTGCCCGTACACGCTGGGCGGTTCGTAGAGCTGATGAGAGAGCAGCAGCATGCCTCGCTTGCCGGAAGCCTCCTGCAAGCAGTGGCGGCACGGGTAAGTCTCATCCGAGCGAAGTCTCTGGATCGGATAGCCGAAATCGTCGGCGGACATTTGTCGGTAGCGCATCGCATCCGCAGTGCTCAATGGAACGCAGCGATAGGCCGTCACGGTGTCACCCTCTTGCGAATCCCGATCGCTTGGAAGATAGGCAGCGGGCCGGCCAATGACATTCCGATTCTTGCTGTTCTGTTCGCCGACCGCCTATGCTGGTCGGATGATTAACTCAGGTGGCGCCCAGGAAGTGTGATGTCAACTCGTCGAACGTTTCTTCTCCAGGCTGTTGCGACCGCGGCAGCCTCATCGTCCGTGAGGGCTCGGTCGCCGAATGCGCCCGTCAGGATTGCGCTCGTCGGATTGGTTCACGACCACGCGCGAGGCTTCCTCCCGACGGTGCTCCGCAACCCGGACGTGGAGTTGTGCGGCATCGTCGAATCGAACCTGACTCTATTTGACCGATACGCAAGAGAATTTAACTTGAAGCCGTCCGTGCGCTTCGACTCCCTCGACGCGCTATTCGCAAAGATCAAGATCGACGCAGTTGCGACGTTCACATCAACGCTCGGTCACCGTGCCGTGGTCGAAGCAGCCGCGGCGCATCGAGTTCATGTGATGGTGGAGAAACCGCTCGCGACAACACTGGCGGACGCGCGGTCCATGGCGGCGATTGCCGGCAAGGCGGGCATCGAGCTCATTGTCAACTACGAAACCTCGTTCTACCCGAGTACTCGCACGTGCATCCCTTACGTCACGAAGCAGCATGGAATAGGCAATGTGCGAAGAATAGTTTTGCGTGCGGGGCACGAGGGGCCAGCCTACATCTGCTCGTCTGAATTCCTGGCTTGGCTAACAGACCCGATCGAAAACGGCGGCGGTGCGCTCATGGATTTTGGGTGTTATGGGGCAAATCTGGCCGCTTGTCTTTTGCCAGCCTTGCGTCCGATTGCCGTGTCCGCCGTGACTCAGTCGTTCCAACCGAAGGTGTATCCCAAAGTTGAAGACGAGGCGAATCTGCTGATCATCTACCCTGAAGCGGTGGTTGTAGTTGAGGCGTCCTGGAATTGGCCCCGCGATCAGAAAGAGCTCGACGTCTACGGCACCGACGCTGAGCTGCACCAGCCGGACCGCGATACGCTAATTCTTCGTAGAGGGGATGTTATTCGCGGCGCCGGTGGCAAGGTCTCGTTTCGGGACAAGTCTGAAGAACAGCCACTGCCGACCACACGGCCTGACGAAGAGCCCTCAACGCCTTTGGCCTATCTCATCGCCGTTGCGGGCGGCGACCTGAAGCCCTCCGGCGCCGCGGCACTGGATACGAATCTGCTGGTCATGGAGATTTTGGAAGCGGCGAAAGAGTCGGCGCGCTCCAAACGGCAAGTACTTCTGAAATCTCCCTCGGCATAGAATATGCGGACATCGATCGGTCAATCAGCGGGCGGAGCGGTAGCGTGACAGCAAAGGCGGGAACCATGATCAATTTCAAGCGTCCGGATGGCCAACCGCTGCAAGGCTATCTAGCAGTTCCCGACAAAGCCGATGGCGCTCCGGGCATCATAGTTTTGCAGGAATGGTGGGGCCTCAACGACCATATTCGTGGTGTGGCCAATCGCCTGGCTGCCAGCGGCTACTTAGCCCTCGTCCCCGATCTATTCCGCGGGAAAACTACGGTGGAAGAAGAAGAGGCCCATCACCTCATGACTGGCCTCAACTTCGGTGACGCGGCCACGCAGGACGTGGGTGGCGCGATTGCCTATCTCAAACAGCGAACGTCTCGTATCGCCGTCATGGGCTTCTGCATGGGCGGCGCTCTGAGTGTGTTGGCGTTGTGCAATCACCCTGACATCAATGTCGGTGTTATTTGGTATGGCATGCCGCCGTTGGAGTACATCGACGCGTCAAAGATCAAAGCCACCGTCCTGGGCCATTGGGCCACGCAGGATCAGTTTTTTGACATCAAGAACGTGGATGCGTTGGAGAAGAAGTTTGCTGACAGTGGCGTGAAAGCGGAGTTTCACCGCTATCTGGCGCATCACGCCTTTGCCAATGAGACTGCGGTTGGGCACGGGCGCATTTCCCGGACTCAGTATGACGCCCAGTGGGCGCAGTTGGCTTGGGATCGGACGTTCACGTTCTTGGGGCGTACGCTTTGGGGCTGAGAAGTTGCTTTGGGTCTTTAAGTGCTCGGTTCGGTGAGAATTTTCCCCCCTCGCGGAACCTTATGTGTAATAAAACGTGTAAGATTTCTTTTGAGATTCGCGAACCATGTTGGGGACTCGCGGACAAATCATTCGCGACGCCACGGCCGAGTCGTGACGGCGGGGCATAACACAGGACCCTTACGACTCGCAAATGGCAACTCTCTACAGACAATGCGCGTCAGCGGATCGCTGAAAGGGTGGGTCTAGGTGGCCGCACATTGGGGCAACAAGCGGAATATCTAGCGGCGGAAAACGGGTAGCTCTTGCTCCTGCTAAAGCTCAACACATCCGTGACTATGCAGTATGTAGTCAGTAACGACGAGGCGCTACAAAGAAGTTTTAGGATCGCTTCGCTAGAACCACTGACATGAGCCGTAACCCGTTTCCCCGACCTAGTTTCCCGCCAGAGCAGGCGACCGCACCATACATCCGCGCCCGGCTTGCGGCCAGTAAGTCGCCTCTCAGATCGCCGGAGTAAACCAAGTGAATTTCTCACGGTCGTGTCCCACCTCAAAGCTTCTCCCATGCAGGAGAGTGCTATCGAGACGCTCGGCGGCGCGGGCGTGCTGCTGCGGCCGTGGAGTTGACGGTGCACACATTCCCCACTTACAGCGCACTACGCTTGCTGAGGTCGGTCCAACAGCGCGGCAACCTTGTCCCGAAGCTCATTGAGCGCTGGGTGGGCTCTCACAACGCTCCGAATGAGATGGCGCTGCGCTACTCTTGGTTCGAGACCGGTTCGTTCTGACAGGGTATGGCCCGCGTCGTGGTGATCGGGTTGAACACGCATGGCACTAAGATGAGAGGAGGCCAGACTAGGCTCACAATTCAACTCACGAGAAAACGCCTCTACGTACTCGCGATGGTCCAATTGCGCAAGGATCCAGCTTTCTGGGTTCAGTCCATTTCCGGGGAGAATTAACCTGTTGGGTTCCAGGTCTCTGCGGTCAGCCCGCTCGTCATTGATCCATCTGTTGACGTCATTTTCGTCGCAATCTCCGTCAAAGCAGCTAAGTGCCTGAAGGTTGCCTGCGCTCCTGAGGTGGGCTACTGCTTGGCGTGCTAAGGTGGCATTGCTGCCGATGTCACGGATCGACACTCGCGCCCGAATAGGTCCCGCCAATGCTTCCTCCACCATCGTTGAAGCAAACTGGTCTTCCGTATAAATCATCAACTCAGGCCGGGCGCTACCGCTCATCTCATGCATTGCGCAACGCGTGCTTACGTCATTAACTGCTTCGTGTTCCGTGCCATGTTTGCGCAGTAGTATTCGCGCTTGACGGGGCAACTGGTCGAGTACTACCTCAGAGTGAGTGGAACAGATGAGCTGGATGCGTCGTTGCCGGCACATCTGGATCAGAGTGCGGACTAAGCGCTCCTGGGCCTCCGCGTGCAGTCCTAGTTCCAGTTCCTCAACGACTGCCAAAGCGCCCGTCGGAAGAGACTGTAGCCGGGAGAGAATGGCGATCAACGAGCATTCGCCACCACCCATGTCGAAACCTGAATAGCGCGCTTCGGCGTGACAGTTGGGGAGGCCGAGGCCCCTGAGCGTGCGCACCTCTGCCGTCGTGTATCTCTTGCCCATGATGAACGACAGCTTCTCGAGCGCATCGTCGTTCAGCGCTTGCACTGTTGGAGCAGCAGGACCAGCAAACGCAGTGCGAACGGAACCGTATTCGCCTGCAGGCAGCACGCGCGACATTGGAAGAAAGTCAACTTCGCGCATAAGCTGCGCGACGCGACCCGGGTGTCGTGCAATGTCCTGCACCGCACGCCACCGCCCGTTTCTGCACTCCTCGGTTCGTTCTGTTTCGTTTCCCTGATCGATTGAAATCCACCCTAGACGGAGGCCGTCCGAGGGCGGATCGCCGGGAGTCCGATGAAAGAAGTCGGAATAAGAGTATCGGGATCGCGCCCCAGGGCGAGTTCTTGGGCGCGTGTTTCCCCAATATACTTCCCAGCTATCGGGCGGTTTGGCGGACAGAGCAGCGAGCGCCAGTACTGTGGATTTGCCGACGCCGTTACGGCCACATAGTGCCGCAAACGGGTATTTAATAGGGACCAACAGGCGTCGGATTCCCCGCAGGCCGGGGTCGCCTTCGATCCGGATCTGACGCAGAAGGGGGCGCGGGAAGGCCGCCGGTGGATTCTCCCAAAACTGTAGGAGATTGCTTTCGTGGTTATTCAGCCTACGGCCGGGCATTCTGCTCCTCCATGACCTGATCAACTTCAGCCTCCCGCTCTTCAACTGGTCCCGGCGGTTCGGAGGCAGAGGGATTTAGCTTGCGAAAGAGCGGGAAGCCTGGGCAGAACTTTTTGAAGTCGCAACGACGACACCAACCGTTTTGGGCGCCATCACAGGAAAAATTCTGAGACTCAAGTCCGGTGCGGATATCGGAGATCGCCGTGCGAACTTTAAGCATTGCTGCTGTTCGGTGCGTCTCTGACACGTCCACCGGTGTCCGATCCGGAATCGCGACACCATTTATTTCCTGTGCTTCGGGGGTAATCAGCTGAACGATACCGCGTGCAGGCTCATACGGAAATGCGTAGCGGACAGCACTCGCATACAGGCGCAACTGGCGTTCAGCGCTTTCAAGGAACCTTTCCCACTCGTCCTGTGTTTTGATCCTATGGGCTTTGAAGTCCACGATACCGACTGCCTGCCGGTGGGGATCAGTCTTCTCGTGCTCTTCGACCTGTTCGAGCAGATCCACTGTTCCGGTGATCACCGCCCCACTTTCTCGATCAATGAACTCGAAAGGTTTCTCCACAGCCTGCGTCTGAGTAAGCGCCGGCAAACTATCTTTCACGTAGCGAACTAATGATCGCGTGGCAGCCGTTCTAAGCGCCTCAAGAGGACCTTTCTGCGTATAGCGCAGATGAAATCTTCTCGTGACCAGTTCCTCTACCTCGTCTGGCTCGAAAATATGCCCGTTGCGCGCCTCGTCATGGATCTCAGCAAGAATATTGTGCAGTTGCTGCCCGTATCCGTATTGTTCACCGACACCCGGACTGAATCCCATGAGCGATCGGAGCTGGTATTCGAAAGGACACCGCCACCAGTAGCTCAGATCCGAGAATGTCGTTGGCAGTAGCACTGCGTCTTCCGGTGGGCGTGGATTTCCACGGCTGCGGAAGGTAGGGTCCGAGTCGTCGTGCCGAACAACATTATGATGAATGTCGTCCCAGTATTTGGTCGGTCTTTTTCCGGGGCGGTCCAATGATGAAACGTTGAGGAACTTGGCGCATCGCGTAAGCGCGACATACCAGAGTCGGCGTTCACCATCATCACCTCCGGCATACGTTTTGGGATCGAAGAGAGACTCAGGCAGGAATGTCTCTGGTCCGTGACTACGCCGGCTGCTCGGGAAGTTAGAGCTAGAAATGCGGGGTAAAAAGACTACGGGCCATTCGAGTCCTTTTGCCGCGTGCACCGTCATTATCTGCACTGAGTTCAGCCTGACAACTTCGTCCAACCCTCCCTCATCGACGTTACTGGCGGCCCAATTACCAAGAAATAGACACAGACCTTTCAGGTTCGCAGGTGTTATCCATTGGTGGACGGCCTCGAACTCAGCCAATAACGAGCTGAAAGCCCCAAAATTGAACAGAGTGTCCGGTGTCCACTTTCCCTCTTGGCTCCCCAACTCACGCAGTATTTCCTGAAAGATGTCTTGGGGGTAAATGCGCTTCGCGAGACGGGGGCCGCGCTGCTCCTTCGCAAGACTCCGGCGGTCGAGTTCTTCAAGCTTCGATCCAATCCATCCCAGAAAACGTCCGGCATCCGCGGTCGGTATTTGGAGTACTCGGAGCCTGGAAATACTTTTGCGGATGAATTCCCTCGTATCCAGCGTGTTGAGGATTTGCAATTTCCCTTCGTCATCCGGTACCGCCAGATCGGCACGGGCAAGCAGACAAAACGCTGCCTGCACCACTCGAATCTCGTCATTGTTAAACAACCCTCGCGTGCCGTTCACCACAACTGGAATTCCCCGCTCCCTTAAAGCATGTGCGAAGACCGTTCCGGCAGACTTGACGCTCCGAAGAAGAATGGCCATGTCTGCGTAGTCGAGGGCCCGGGTGTTTCCATCTTTCTCTTCGAACTCAACGCCGCGCAGCTCAAGAATGCGGCTCGCGACCCATTGAGCCTCTTCCTCCTCGTCTGCGAACGTGCGCATTCGAATATCGCCGGGCTCAGCCATGCGCTCGACGATCTCATCGGTTAGCGGCTCTCGACGACGAGCTACCATTGCCTTCGGCAAACGCGCCGAGACTTGGCGGATCGCCTGATCGGCAATTTCCACTATTGCGTGAGTGCACCTGAAGTTGGCGCCCATATCGACACGGTGCACGCTGGGATAGCGTTCCTGAAACGTCAGGATGTTGTGAACACTGGCCCCGCGAAATCCATACAGCGCCTGGTCATCGTCTCCAACCGCCGTCACAGTCACTGCCCGACCGCGATCCGTGAGCAGACTGATCAGCTCTTCCTGCCGGTCGTCCACGTCCTGATACTCATCAACGATGAGATGGCTGAAACCTTCGCGCACATCCCCCAGTGCCTCTACGTCGGAACGAAGGCGCCTCATCAACTCGTCGATGACTCGGTTGAAGTCAAAAAAATAGTTCGGCGTCTCATAAGCAAGGGTTTCGTATCGCTCTATGGCGTCGCGCAGCAGTGCGTTCGGAATCTGATCGGTCCGGATACTCTGCTGGTGCACAATGTTGAGTGTTGTTGTGAACCGTCTCACTGTCTCCCAATATGTCTTTGATCGAGTCTGCGATCTCAGGCGATCCAAGCCGATTCCGCGATTAGAATCATCGAACCGCGTGAAATTGGCCGAGATGAGGGCTGCCTGCCGGACCTCGTCCATGACTTCATAATTCCGATATTGGGGATAGCGCTCTTTCAACAACCGTAGGCAGAAGGAGTGGATAGTCCCGACATACATGTCGCCCAATGACGGTTCGTGAGGAACCTCTTCTTCCAGATATTTCCGGACACGGGCTTTCAGCTCATTCGCAGCGTGATTGGTAAAGGTGAACGCGATAATGGAGTTTTTTCGAGCGCCATCGCGAACCAGACGGGCTATGCGTCTGGAAATCGTATCAGTCTTTCCACTGCCGGCACAGGCAACAATCAGAAGATTGCCGCCGTCGTAGTTGATCGCCTCAAGCTGTTGAGGGGTTGGGGAGCTCAAGCGCGACTGTCTCGGATCGCGGTGCGGAATACGGGCGCGAACGCGTCGATCAATTTAAATGGCACGGCGTTCCCGATTTGCATTTGGATATCGGACGCGGAGCCGACAAAGCGGTATTTCGGCGGAAATGTCTGTAACAACGAGGCTTCCCGTAAAGTTATGGCCCGGTTCGCAGTCGGATGTGCAAACCGGCCGCGGGTAATATCTGTGCATCCAGTTGTTAGTGTTGGAGCTACATCATTCCAGGACATTCGGCCATACACGTCCGAAAATTTCGAGTTCTCAACGCCCGAATGGCACTCTAGCTTGAGACTTTGTGGTAGGGCGGATCGGCTACCGCCATTTTTTGGCACGGCTGCGAGCCGTCTGAGAGCAATGGCCTGATGTCTGCGTGCGGCGTGCAATGCGTCTTTCCGGTCCGTCTGGCCGGAGCGAAGCGGATGTAGTTTTCCGATAGCATCCCGAACGGTGATTCTTTTGTCTGCCGGACTCGTTGGCGCTGGTAATGCGGGTGGCGAGGATTTTCGGGCTGCCAGCATAATGCAGCGTACGCGCCGCTGTGGGACTTGGAAGTCAGCCGCGTCTACGCGATGCGGATCGCCAAAAACGTACTCACGCCCAATGCGGCGGCGCAACTCATCAATCAGATTGGCGTTGCGAGCCGACACAAGTCCCGGCACGTTTTCGAAGAAGACCAAACGCGGCTTCAAACCTTTTATAAAGCGAATGGCTTCAAGAATCAGCCTTGCTCGGTCATCCGGTCCTCGTTTGCGATTCTGGCTGCTAAACGGTTGGCATGGGGCACAAACTATCAACAGGTCCAGGTTCTTACCAGCGAGGTCGCGACGGCGTATTTCCGCAGGACTGACTTTTCGTATGTCTTCCTCGATCATCCGAGTTCCAGGATGATTCGCCCGAAATGTGGCGCAAGCAACCTTGTCGTTGTCAACGGCAGCGACTACCCGAAAATGGTTCTTCTTCAGAGCGGCAGTGACGGAACCTGAGCCGCTGTAGAGGTCAACGGCAGTAGGCCACTGTCGGACAAGTTTCCTGTTATTTAATCTCCAGCTCACAGCAGTTCCCAAGTGTTATAGGTCTCCAGAAACTCTCAGCGTTGCGCGGCGCTCGCCCGCATATGAGCTAGCGCCACATGCGCCTCGGCGAGTGACGCCTGCGTCCGAGAATTGTGATCAACTGACGCTCCAACGCCCGCGTGCTCTTTGTCTCGCATTCCCAAATGACGGCGGCTGACCAACCGTCAGATTCCAGGGCAAATTGCACGCGCCGGTCCCGTAGCTGGTTCGCCTCGAATTTCTCTTTCCAGAATTGAGTGTGAGTTGCCGGTGTTGTAGTACGAATACATCCTTTATGGCGGTGCCAAAAACATCCATGTACGAAAATCACCTTTCTCATCTTCGGAAACACCAAATCGGGTGTGCCGGGAAGGTCCTTTCTATGTAGCCGAAATCGGTACCCGAGTCGATGTGCCACTTTCCTGACCTGAACCTCTGGTCGAGTGTCTTGAGACCGCACCCTCTGCATGTTTAGGCGGCGCCGCCTAGCATCGATGCGATCTACCACACATTCACCCAATTCTACGATTCAGGCAACCGCATGTAACCATTGAATCAAGCGTTTATGGTAGCAGAACGGGGCAGCTCACTGCATATGTGCACGATTTCCTCCCATTGGA
>JAFEDS010000012.1 GCA_018241505.1 Pseudomonadota bacterium
AGGAAGATGGGCGGCCGCCGGGGCGCATCAACTCCAAAGTCGGTAACCCATTCTGTTGTGGCCTGATTGCCATCATTGCCAGAAGAAACAAAGATCGGCGCACCGCTTTTTGGTAAAACTACGAGCGCGTCATCCTGTGTGAATATGTCCGTTATGTATACGATCCTACCTCGGTGATAGTTTGTATTTCTTCCACATATGACCAGTGCTGAAAGTCCATGTGCGTGCATCTGGCCGCGAAGCGCCGACAAGCGTCTCTCGTGTTCCTTTTCGGAGGTGACGCCAATGTCAACGGGTATCAAACCAGGAGCGGGCTTGCAGTGCTCGTCGCGGTGATCATTTTCCTTCCCTGAAGCCGGCGACGAAATTGCTCCAGTTGCAACTGCGCCCGTCAGATTCGCGGTCAATATGCCCAAAGCCTGACGCCGGCTCATACCTGCCGGATTGTTGTTCTTCATTGATGAATCCCTCGCATTCAGAAGGTGTAGCCCGCGCGAATACCGATGACTCGCGGCGGGTTCACCACATAATCATAGGCCAACGGAAAGTAATTTCGCCCCACGGCAGCCAACTGCGACGGCTGCATGATTTCCTGCTTGTTGAGCAGGTTCGTGACGTATGCGCCGTAGTGCCACTGCTTGTGATTCACGGTCGCGGAGAGGTTCATGATCTCATAGGAAGATGACTTCTGGATGGGGGGCGCGAGCGTCATGCTGATCGCGGATCGGTACACCCCGTTCACCGAGAGTGCGAGATCGTAGTTCTGCGCCAGGGGCCTCGCGTAGTTGAGCGCCGCGTTGACGCTGATCCTCGGGCTTCCCGGCATTTGCTCGCCATCAGTCCCATACAGTTCTCCGTCGACGATCATGTTCTGGCCGTTGTTGGCTGGGAGGGAGAAGCTGCTGCTCAACTTCGCATCGACGTAAGAGAAGCCCGTGGCATAGCTGAATCCCCGCAGTCCCAAAGGTCCGCTCGTCTCGAACTCGAGGCCCTTCGAGACCGCGGAATTGGCGTTGTAGACCGCAAGATTTCCGTCCGGCAGGCTCGATGCGATCTGCGGTTTATCCCACTTGATGTAAAAGACATCTACGCTATAGCTCAAACCGCTGTCGAACCTGCCTTTCAACCCCATCTCGTAGTTGTTGGTGCTGTCGGGCTGATACATCGCGAGCAGCGGGCTCTCCCGGAATATACCCGTGAGCGGCACGGAGTTCGCGCCGCCGCGGCGAAAGCCCTGGGACCACAGAGCGTACGCGTATTGATGGTAGGCATACTCATACGAGAGGTTGGCCTTGCCGACGGTCTTCGACGCCGGTGCGTTGTGTGGGACCGCTGGGACATTGACCGGATACGTATAGTCTACGTACGACTGCGCATCGGTGAAATCCTGCGTGAAGTGCCGAACTCCGAGCGTGATCTGACCGTGTTTGGCGAAATGCCAGGTGAGCTCGCCGAACACCGACTTGTCGGTGAAGTGCTGCGTGTCGATCTGCTGGAAGGTCAAATCGCCGGGCGCCGCGAGAATTGTCTCACCGTAGAGCGCGGCTCGCTCCGGTGAACCCGGATCGAAGATGGTCCAGGCGCCCGTGCTGGTCTGCTTCTCGTAGAAAGCGCCGAACACATAGTCCACCGGATTCTGCCTCTTCGAATCGGACACCAGGCGCACCTCCTCGGTGAACGTGCGCTGTTGATCGGCGAAGAAAGAATCGTAGACGAACCGCGGATTCCTGGGCGTCCCGGCATAGTAAGCGAACCCCACTGAGTCGTAGGCGAGATGATAGGTTTGGTCCTGTTGCACGGAGCCCGTGGTTGTGTAATAGGAGCTCGTCGATGAGAGCGTGGCGAACCCAACGTCGTAGGCCAGATCCAAGCTCGTGAGATTCGTGTAGCGCGAAAATGGCTGTTCGATCTGCGAGAATTCCTGATACTTTCCGCCGGCCGGCAAGTTGATCCGCGGATCGAAAGGCGAGGGACCGCCGGGGAAACTCAAGTTGACCGACGGGCCGCCATTTCCCTGCACGTTCGAGTGCAGAAGCGCGAGTGTGGCGCTGAAAGTTTCGTTCGGCTTCCATAGCCCGGCGATATGACCCGTGAAAGTCCTCTGAAAGTTCCAGCCCTCCCGGCTGGAATAGATCCCGGGGCTGTCGGTCGGATCGGAGGGGTCGGCTAGGATCGGAATCCCGTTCGGCCCATTGTTCGTCCGCTTCAGTAACCCGTACACGTCGATCCATCCCGGATCGTACTGATACCTGGCCGATGCCCGAACCGCCACGGTATCGGCGAGCGGAATGTTGATCATGGACTTCAATGTGTAGCCCGTGCCGCTCGAGTTGTAGAACCGATGGCCGCCGGCCTCGACCGACGCGGCGAACGTGCTCGGGTCCGGTGCGTTTGGAATCAGGCGCAAAGCACCGCCCAGTGCACCCGCGCCATAGAGTGTTCCTTGAGGTCCCCGCAGCACCTCGATCCGCTGCAGGTCATCTAGCTGGAAGTAGCCGTCGACTGGCGAGTTGTCGATATAGATGCCCACCGAGTTCTGCTCGAAGGAACGAAAGCCTCCCTGAGGCGCCGCGGTTGCATTGATGCCGCGAATGACGGGCGCCACGGACGCGGAAAATCTAGCGCCTGTCTCGTACATGGACAGACCCGGCACGTAGCTGGCGAGCGACATCAAGTCGGACACACCACTTTGGTTCAACTGTTCGACGCTGACCACGGAGAGACTGTAGGGCACCGACTCGAGTACCTGTTCGCGTCGGCTGGCGGTGACCGTGATCTCCTGTAGTGTGGCCGAGCTGGCATCTTCCTCATCCGCGAGCGCGGCGCGCGGATGTAGCTCTCGCTGTGTTCCAGGCTTCTCTTCGTTCGTAACATCGACGGTGTCGCGAAGACCCGACGTTGATTGCGGCGCTGAAGGTGGCGTGGTTATTTTCTGGGGCAAAGAAGGGTCGTTCTCTTGTCTGATCAGGATTACATTCGACGATGTTATATCGAAGGCCAGGCCGGTTCCGGCAAGCACCCGGGCCATAGCCTCGTCGATGGTAAATTCTCCTTTGACGAGCGGACTCGTCTTTCCTCCCACCAGTTTGGCTTTGTAAAAAAGTCTGTAGTGAGATGCCAATGCGATTTTCTGCAGAGCAGAAGATAGATCCTGGGGTGGGATATCGAGTTTGTAGCCCAGTTTGTAAGTCTCAGTAGATCTCAGGGCTGGCGCAGCAGGTTCCTCAGCATTGGCGGCACTGGTTCCGAGGGCGAGGGCAACAGCAGCCGTGATAAGGATGGAGCCGGGTTGCTGCACTGTACGTTGTGTCGAGGTGCGTTTCGTTGGGGGATACTTATTTTTTTGAAACGCTACCGCCTTGCATTCTCTCAACATGCATCCCCCTCCCAAAGCCTTTTAGGCACGGCCGCCTTTTGGGTCCGCGTACTTGAGGAATACGTGTCACACGAGAAAAGCCGTAAATCTTCTGGCGGCTTCAGTTCGGATGCAGATGCAGTCGCACCCAGCCTGGTGTCGAGATATCTGCGCTTACAGGTAGGGAGGATTGCACGGCTTCCACGAATGCGAGTGAGTCGCCCTCTTCAAAGAGGCCGCTCACCTCCATGGAGGCCAGCACCGGGTCGCTAATCTCGATCTGTAGACTGGAATATCGATTGAGCTGACGCACAGCCTCACCGAGAGACTCTTTGTGAAAGATCACTTTGCCCTCGCGCCAGGCCGTGGCCGCCGCCAGGTCCGCGTGGGGTATGACGGTCGCTTGACCATCTTTGCGGACGTGCAACGCTTCGCCGGCCGTCAATTCGATGTCACGATCCACCAACCGCGATGCAATCCCTGACAGGGGCTTTGTCCTAACATCTCGCCCCTTCGAAGCAGCATCCTGAGGACTAGTCCGCTCAACGTCCAACGGAGCGTCGGACGATCGCTGCGCCAAGACGGCAACTCTGCCTTCCAGCATTGCCACGTGCATTTCTTGACCCACGTATTCGACTGTAAAGACAGTTCCGACAGCCACGACGACGTGACTGTCCGTCTCCACTCTGAAAGGTCTCGCGACGTCCTTTGCCACCCAGAATTGAGCTTGGCCGGAAATGAGTTGCACGATGCGGGCATCCTTCGAGAAGTGCACTCGCAATCGGGTCACGGCGTCCAACGCGATCCGCGAGTGGTCCGCGAGCTCAATGGACCGCTGCTCACCGATGGCCGTCCGGTACTCTCCGGGCCGCCAACCGAAGGGCGCCAACTCATAGGCCGCGGCCAGCGCGAACCCGGTAGCTGCCAAGGCGGCCACGAGACGCCATAGAGAGGGCCGCCGTTTGCCAGACCGCCAGCGCCGAGCTCGAGAGAGGGTGCGTTCTCGCATTGCCATCACGTCCGCGGAAGCAGCCTGTTGACCGACCGCTGCCCACGATTGTTCCACTCGCCTGTACGCATCCGCGTAGGGCGCATCTTGGGCGAGGCGAGCGCTCAGCTCCGATTCATCACCGGCCGTCCAAGGGCCGAAGCGACGCCGCGCAAAGACCTGGGCGGCGCGCTCCTCCAGGTCCGGTGCGGCTTCGCTCGTTCCAGATCTCTGGCGAGAGCTCATGGGACTTCAATCCTTGCGTCCGGCACGCCGGGCCAAATGCGCCAGAGCCTTGATAAGCTCCTTCTCGACGGTGCTCACCGAGACACCCAGCATTTCAGCTACCTCGGCGTACTTCATGTTTTCCAGGCGGATCAACATCAACACCTCCTGTGTCCGCTTGTCGAGCTCCTGCAGGGCCATCGCCACGCGATCCAGCTCCTGCTCTACGATCAATACGTGCTCGGGGCTGTTTTCCTCATTCAACTCCTGCGCGGCGGCGTCCCACTCCACTTTCACCCCGTGCGTGAGCAGCATGCGTCCCCGATCACGCCAGCGATTCACCGCAGCCCGAAAGATGTACCCCCTTGCCTGATCGGCAGACTCCCAGCGGACGTGGCGCAATGCCCGCAACAGGACATCCTGTGCCAAGTCCTCCGCTTCGGCCGTGTTTCGGCACTTTCGCGCGAAGTATTTCACTAACGCCGGGCGCATCTGCGCCACGATGAGGGCGGCCGTTGTTGGCTCTTCGGTGTTCGCTAGGTCGGGTACCACGCGTCTGAGGTTGAACCGGTGGCGGTGGGGTTTCAAGGGGGCGCAAACGCAAAAATGAGGATTTCGGCGTCTTGCACGTATTAGTGAAGAGAGAGAGTCCCTTCGTCAGGGTGGGGCGAGTGTTGCCTCCGTATTTTTGTTGGGTGTGGCCTGCCAACCAACTCAGTTTCTCCGTTGACAGCGAGTCGTTGCCCGTCGCAGATCTTCCAGCACCAGGTGCGCTATCAGTACTCTTCGCGTCGGACTCGAGCAAGGGCGCCGAGCGCCTTCTAATTTTGGGTGCCCGATTTTGGTCCGATTCCCGTCATAGTATTATGGGCCGTACCAAACGAGGGCCGGCGGTGCTGCAGCCCGACTCGTCCGATCGCCATGATCGAAGCTCTGACCGAATGGTCGAGGAGTTGGCGACCGACTGTGGTCGTGATCTCATGCGTTTCATCGCGCGGCGGCTGAAATCGACGGAAGATGCTCGTGACCTTGCTCAAGAGACGTATGCGCGTCTCCTGAGGTTGGAGCGTAAGGATCTGATCCGCGATCCCCGGTCTTACCTTTACCGGGTCGCTTGCAACGTGCTCTACGAATTCGAGCTTGGACGGAAAGCAGACGCTCTAGGCCTGCGCCGATGGGCTGCGGAACGCAACCACGACTCGGATAGTGAGCTGATCGACGTAGGGGCCGATGCGCTCACCTTGCAGCGACAGCTCGAGTCCACCATGAAGGGCCTTTCACCAAAGTGCCGCGCCGTTGTGACGCTGCATAGGCGAGAGGGCATGACTTACGACGAAATAGCCAAACAGCTCGGAATCTCGCCGAGTATGGTCAAGAAATATCTCGCCCAAGGCCTGCTGCATTGCCGCGAGAGACTCAAGGATTTCCGCTAGGAGCGGCGCAATGAACCCATCTTCAGAAGCAAGACACCAGATTGCAGCCGAAGCCGCTGACTGGCTTCTGCACTTCCAAGAAGCACCGGCGCCCGACGCGCACGAGCAATTCGCCGAGTGGCTCACTCGTTCACCGACACACATCGAGGAATATCTTGCCGTATCGACCGCGTGGGCGGGGATGAAGTTGCCCCATGAAGGGGAGTTCACGACCCAGGCCCTCGTTGCGGCGGCTCGGGATCCAGACGCGGACAGGGTCCTTCGCCCGGAACAGTTTAATCGACCGCGCAGGCAAGAGCCTGGGATGGGGTCTCGCGGTAGATCCAGGCGTATGCCATGGATCGCTATAGCCGCAACGATCGTCGCAAGTGTCGGCGCGTCGATCTTTCTGGGGCGGATGCAACGCGAGTCTGATTTTCGTACTGCGATCGGCGAACAGCGCAGTGTTAGTCTGTCGGACGGCTCGCTCATCTTCCTGAACACGGATACCGAAGTACGTACCGATTGGACGCGCGCGGAGCGCCGAATCACGCTCGAACGCGGCGAAGCCCGGTTCCAAGTCGCGAAGGATCAGCATAGACCGTTCACGGTTATAACGCGAGATGCCATGATCAGGGCGCTTGGAACGGTCTTTAACGTGAGAGCGAAATCCGGGGCGACAGAGATCACCGTTGTCGAGGGAAGGGTGTCAGTAGCAGGCGAATCCGCCGGTTCTGCGTTGAACGCGCCGCGGCTCGAGCTCGCGGCCGGAGATCGAGCGTCCGTCGATGTAGGGGGGCAGATCCGACCCAACATCGGGCCTCCCATCGAACGTGTGAGCGCCTGGATCGAGCGCCGGCTCGTGTTTCGTGGGGATCCGCTCTCGAGCGTCGTTGCGGAATTCAATCGCTACCGAGTCAAGCCCCTCGTGATCGACGACCGCGAGCTCGCCAAATTGCAGATTAGCGGTGTCTTCGACTCGAGCGACCCCGATTCGCTTCTTGCCTACCTCAGCTCTTTCGAGGCGGTTGCAATCGAGCGGCCGGGGGACGGCACACTCCATCTCGCGCGAACGCCTGGCAGCTCTACCCAAAACAACTGAGGTGCCCGCTTTCAGAGGGGAATCAGTCTTACTCCCAGACAACATCGAGCCGATCGGGAGGGGAAGGACTAGATTCATGAGCAGGCACTGTCGTTGCCTTCTGGTGAGTGTGATCTCACTGGTCTTTGGCGCGGCACTACCGGCGGCCAACGCAAACGCGCAAGCGGACGTGAGCGCCCTTCAGTCGCAACCGCTCGTTGATGCGTTTGAGAAGTTCGCTAAGTCGAGTGGCTACCAACTGGTTTATCGAACGGACGTAGCCGCAGGGTTGATGACCAAAGGAGTGGGAGCGGGACTCTCTGCCGAAGAGACCCTGCGCCAGCTCCTGGAGGGAACGGACCTCTCGTTCATGTTCATCAATGACCGGACGATCGCGATCTACAAGTCACTGCATCCGTTGCCGCGCCGTAGCCCGATCGATGTGCCAACTCCTGAATCGAGCCTCCCACCTGCCGAGATAGGCGGTGACAACATCAATGACGTGGGAGTTAAGACAGTGGCGCATAAAGGTTCCTTGTTTCGGAAAGGGTTTTTGGCGCGAATCTCCGGCATCCTCGCAACGTTGATTGGCTCCGTGGCGGGTGCCGCGGACGGGGTCGACCCAGCCGCGCCGGCGCAACCAACACAGGCGGTTGCGCAGCAAAACGACAAAGGCGGCATGGAGGAGGTCATGGTTACCGGCTCGCGAATCATTCGCGACGGTTACGAAGCACCGACGCCAGTCGCAGTTCTCGGAACCGAAGATCTCAAAGCGATGGCCGTGCCCAATATCGTCGATGCCGTCAATCGAATGCCCAACTTCGCCCCTGTCAAAAACTCACGAAATTCATCGGCGAATGACCAGGACGGAGGTGTTCAAACACTGGATCTGCGGGGGCTGGGTTCCACGCGCACGCTGGTTCTGCTGGACGGTAAGCGCGTTGTAAGCGCGATACTGGCCGGTTACGGCAATGTCGGCGGTTCGACCGACATCAACGTGTTTCCCAATGGGCTCATATCCAGGGTAGATGTCGTCACCGGTGGCGCATCCGCTGCCTATGGCTCGGACGCTCTGGCCGGCGTCGTGAACTTTGTGCTCGACAAGGACTTCACGGGCGTAAAAGGCGAAGCTCTCGGGGGCCTTACGAATTACGGGGATGATGCAACCTACAAAGTAACTCTGACCGCGGGTACGCCTTTTGCCGATGGCCGAGGACATTTCTTGATCAGCGGTGAAGATTCATACGTTCAGGGTATCAAGGGCAAGAATCGGCCTTGGGACAGGAACGGTTATATGATCATCGGAAACCCCGACTACGCGCCGGGCAACGGTTTGCCCCAATACTTGACCGCCTTTAATACAGGGCTCGCCATTGCGACACCCGGTGGCCTCGTCCTCGGAGACAACGTGAACGGTGCGGCGTCACCCTTTCGGGGCATTGCCTTCGGACCGGGCGGCAAACCTGGGCCATTCACTTTCGGGCGTGTCAACGGCTTGATCATGATCGGTGGAGATCTCAACCAATCGAGAGTCGACAACAACGAGATGATGGATCTGAATCTCAGGCGCACAAACGCTTTTTCCCGCGTGAGCTACGACGTAGTGGACAATGCCACCGTCTATGGAGAAGCGCTATGGTCTACCACCCGATCGCGTCTTTTGTCGGGCGTCCCGCAGTTCCAACTGGGTAACATCAATATCGAGTCGGGAAATCCGTTTATTCCTGCGTCTGTCCAGCAGCAAATGACGGCGCAGGGCGTTGCATCTTTGAATATCGGGTCGACGGTCGGTGATCTGCCTTTCTTTTCCCACGACAACGTCCGTGAAACGCGTCGATTTGTAGGGGGAATAAAGGGCACACTCGACGCCTTGGGTACAAAGTGGAGTTGGGATGCTTACTATGAAGGAGGCCAGACCCATGCCTCCGTGAAAACCCCCGGCGACGTCCTGCAAGCCAACCTCATTCGAGCCGAAGATGCGGTCATCAATCCCAACAACGGCAAGATCGTCTGCCGTTCTACCCTTACCAATCCCGGTGACGGTTGTGTGCCGTTCAACGCGATGGGTACCGGGGTGAACTCACAGTCGGCGGTCGACTATGTCACGGGCACCGGATATTCGGTGATTCGCCTCGGGCAGGACGTGTTTGCGGCAAGTGCCAGTGGTGAGCCGTTGTCGACGTGGGCTGGACCGGTTTCCGTGGCCTTTGGTGTTGAACACCGCCGTGAAACGGTGAGAAGCAGCGCTAGTGCCTTGGATGAGGCGCGGGCGTACTTCGCCGGCAATTTTACCGCATCTCACGGTCAATACACTGTAACCGAGGGGTTCGCTGAAACCGTGATTCCGCTGGCCAAGGACGCGTCCTGGGCTAAATCGTTCGATTTGAACGCAGCCGCGCGCGCTACCGACTACAGTACGGCTGGTTATGTAACGACGTGGAAAGCTGGAGCCACCTACGCACCGATCAGCGACATCAAGTTTCGCGTTACTCGTTCGCGAGACATCCGCGCGCCGAACCTGAGTGACCTCTTCAATGCCGGCCGATCCGGCACCGTTTCGATAACTGATCCAGCCACGGGTATTGCGACGACGGTCGCGGCTCGTACCCAAGGCAATCCAAACCTGACGCCGGAGAAAGCGGACACGACCGGGGTAGGCGTCGTCTTCTCACCGACCTGGCTTCGCGGGTTTGGTGCATCCATCGATTTCTACAATATTCAAATCAAGGATGCCATTTCAACGCTGAACCCACAGCAATACGTGGATCGCTGCTTCGCCGGACAAACGGCGCTGTGCGCGTTTATTGAGCGAGATTCTAACAATCTGATCGATTTCGTCGCGGTCCAGCCGGCCAATGTCCTGTCACAAAATGCGCGCGGCATCGATTTCGAAGCCAGCTACAACCTGCCGCTGTCGAATATCTATGCTCGTTGGAGTGGCGATATTGCGGTGCGCGGCCTGCTGTCCTACCTGATGTCGCTCGAGACGGTTGACGATAAAACTACAATCCAAGGTGCGGGCGTAAATTCCGACCGCGGGTCTGCATTTGGACCGGCAAGCGGCTTATATGCGCCGCATATGAAATACCTGGTGTCAGTAACTTATTCCAACGGCCCGATTTCCGGCACTGTGACGGCGCGCGGTGTTGGCTCGGGTAAATATAACAATGCGCTGGTTCAATGTGCCTCTGCGTGCCCCATTTCGACGGATACCAATCCGACGATTGATAATAATCACATCAAAGGCGTTACCTATTTTGATCTGGAGCTCGGCTACAAGTTGTTTGACGAGAAGGCGGAGTTGTTTTTTGCAGCGGAGAACGCCCTCAATACCGCGCCGGCGTTCGTTGCCGGCGATCCCAGCCAGAATTTCTACAACGGACAGGGCGCGACGGCTGTGTACGATACCCTTGGCCGCATCTTCAGGGCCGGTTTCCGTTTCAAACTGTAGATCGAAGGGTGCGCAGGATACGGCGCAGCCGGGCAAGCTCACGCAGCATCCGGTACACAACCGCAGCTCGGGCAGTGAAGAGTGTTCGCGTGCCCAAAGTTGCTTTATCGGAAATATCAGGGTCCTCGAGGTGTCAAATGTCATATCGATCGTTGATGTATCTGCCGATGGTCCTTGCGTTGTCGCTGACTGTCGGTTCGGCAGCAGCGGCAAAAAAACTCTACAACGTCGTGGAGGTTCCGCTTGCGCAAATTTCAGCGGATCTCACGGCTCGCAAAGTCACTTCAGTTGAGATAACCCAAACATACATTAACCGCATTGCTTCTTTGAACGCTCCATTGCACGCCGTCATCATGATTGCACCCGATGCGTTGGACCAGGCCGCGGCATCCGATGAGCGGCGCGCGGGCGGGCGGGCCTTGGGTGCGCTGGACGGCGTGCCGATTCTCTTGAAGGATAATCTCGACGCTGTCGGTATGCCGACTACGGCAGGATCGTATGCCCTCGTACAAAACTACCCGAGCAAAGACTCTGAGGTGGTGAGACGTTTACGTGCTGCAGGAGCCGTGATTTTGGGAAAAGCGAATACCTCTCAATTTGCCGGCTATCGTACCGTTACGGGCATCAACGGCAGCCCGTTTGGTGGCAGTACCAATAATCCCTATGACATCAGCCGTTCCGCCGGAGGGTCGAGCAATGGTTCGAGTATTTCAGCGGCGATGAGCTTTTCCGCCGGAACCATCGGGACCGAGACCTCGGGGTCAATTGTCGGTCCTTCGAGTCTCAATGGTATTGTCGGCATTAAACCCACCATCGGGTTGGTCTCGCGTCGCGGAATCGTACCCATCAGTTTGAACCAGGATTCTGCGGGTCCAATAACCCGGACGGTGAGGGACGCCGCAATGATGCTCAACGTCTTGGCAGGAAGCGATCGGGGCGACCCATGGACGGTAGACTCCGACGCTAAAAGGAAGGATTACGTCGCTGCGCTCAGCGACACCGCGTTGCAGGGAAAACGGCTGGGCGTACTTCGCATTGGCGAGTACTACACCGATGCAATCGTACCCCGATACAATGAAGCGCTTAAGGTGCTCGCTGCGCGAGGCGCCGAACTGGTGGAGCTACCAGCAGACTCTCTGAGCGATTCCAGCGTGTATACACGTACGACACTACTCCATGAATTCAAGGAAGATCTCACCGCCTACCTTGGCGGAACGCCCCAAGCCGTGAAAGTAAAGACGTTGGCGGATCTCATCGCGTTCAGTAAAACCGAGCCCCATGAGAGGATGCACGCCATGGATCTTTGGGAGGCTGCCGAAAGAACGCAGGGCGGGCGCAAGAACCCAGACTACATAGCGGCCTCAAATGAGGGAAAGCGTGTGTCGACGAAGGATGGTATCGATCGCTTATTGAAGGACTACAAATTGGATGCTTTGGTGTCCGTGACAGCGGGTCCGGCGTGGTTGATCGAGCCCGATGGCACGGCGTCTGCGTACGCGTCCTTTCTGTCTGAGCACAAGGCAGGGGATTTTCCGCCTTCGGCCATCAACAGCGCCGCGACCGCTGGATATCCCGTGATGTCGGTTCCCATGGGCTTGGTGGGCGGTTTGCCTGTCGGCATATTGTTCGTCGGAACAGCATGGTCGGACGCTCTGTTGATCTCGCTTGCGTACGACTATGAGCAGGCCTCGCACGCCCGCGTGCCGCCGCCGCGGGCACTGTCAGGGCGCTAATGTTGAGAGGAAATAAATGCGCAAATATCGGTTTGGATTGGGTGCGTTAGCGAGTGCGCTACTGCTTGCGCTGCCGGCGTGGGGAACAACATTGGCGCAAACGGCGGATATTGCCGAGCGCGGTTTGAAGGCGAGCGATTTTCCCCGCTGGAAGAAACTCGTCCCGAACGTCTATGTTTATTCGGATGTCCTGACTGAGGCGGGAACGACCCTCACGACCAATAGCCTCATCGTCGTTACCGGCGACGGAGTGGTCGTTGTCGACGGCCAGGACAATCTGGCGCAGGGCAATGCGATGGTAGGCAATATCAAAAAGATTACACCCCAGCCCATCAAATATGTAGTGATCGCATCCGATCATCCTGATCATGTTGGCGGCAATGCAGCCTTCAGAGCTGCCAATGTAAATGTCGTATTCATATCATCACCTGCGTCGCAAAAGGTGCTCGAAAGAAATCCAAACCCGCCTTCAGAGGTCGTTGCCGATCAGCGGACATTGCACCTTGGAGAATCCGACATTGAGATTCTGAATCTCGGCCGGGGCCACACGGGCGGCGATCTCGCAGTTTACCTACCTGAAAGCAAGGTGCTGTTTCTCGGCGAGCTCTATCTGCGCTTTGTATTTCCCGCCATGGTTACGGCCTTTCCCTCGGAATGGGTTGCCACCATAGAAAAAGCCCAGGCAATGGACGTGAGTTGGTACGTCCCCGGCCACGGTTTCGTTGATGATAGGGCGACGATGAAAACTGACTTGGAGAAATCCCGTAACGCGATCGAATATGTAATCGCGGAAGCAAAACGTCTGCATGCTGCCGGGCTCGATTGTGCGTCCGAAAAGCACTGTTCGGCGGCGCAACGGGCAAACTGGGGTGCGTACAGCAAGTGGACGCTCTTTAGTTCACAGGCGTCGCGCGCTTTGGCAAGGGTCTATTTGGAGCTTGATGGAAAATTGCCAAATAGAGGAGGGTCACCATGAATCTACGAAACATTTGCATGATCGCGCTTGCGGTTGGAGCCTGCACCGCCGAATGCACTGCGGCGGCCGAAGCGGAGCCGGCATCGAACATCGCCGGAGTCGTGTTGAACGTCACGAATCTGGAAAGGTCAGTCTCGTACTACACGGCGCTCGGGCTCAAGAGCATGAGGACGCGCGGGACCAAGCCGAATCGAGTCGTCCTATTTAACGTTGTGCTCGCTGAGGCGAAATTTCAGGGTGGCCTCGCGCTTGCTGAATCCCACGATCCGGCCGGTGTTAATCTCGGTAACGGTTTCGCGCGAATGTTCCTGACCGTGCACAACGTCCGTGCGCTGTGTCGACAGCTCGCGGAGATGAAGCTTCCGTGCACTCGGGAGCCTAAGATCGTGCCGGAAGACGGCAACTCGATCATCGCGATCGCGAAGGATCCGGACGGATACACGATGGAGTTGATCGAGCCGCCGGCTGGTTCAGGCACTCAGCCCAAGGATCGCCCCGCCGGGAGTTAACGCGCCGGGGACGTCGTTCACTCGGAACGATGAAGGCGTCTCAGCGGGTATGCCCAGATGGATAGCACGCAGCAGCTTGCCTTGGGAGATGTGTTGGCACCATCGTCACAAACAGTGCCGACCCTGGAACGCCCACTGGCGGCGCGTATCCGTCGTGATCCGCGCAAGGATGGTGCGGTGGGCGAGGCTGAGAGCGTGCCCTTTTTTGACGAGGCGCGCGTGCCGGTTGAGACTATCGAACTTCCGAACCCTGGGATCGCAGGTCTCGCCCCGCACGAGTACGAGGTGATCAGTCAGAAGGTCACGTATCGCCTGGCGCAGCGGCCCGGTAGCTACGCGGTGCTCAAATACTTGCGTTCTGTGGTCAAACGGCGCGACACCCAGGCGATCAGTTGTGCACCGGCCCCCGCGAGCGTAATTGAGGGCAGCCGCGCTGATGTGAGCTTTGTGGCAGGGCTATTGGTGGATAAATTCCTCTATCATCTGCCTCTGTATCGCCAACACCAGCGCTTGCAAGACATGGGTTTCCAGGTCAGCCGCCCTTGGCTGACGCAGCTGAGCCAACAGTCGATCCGCTTGCTGAAACCGGTCTATGAGGCTCAGTTCGATTCCATCCGTGCCAGCCGCGTGAAGGCGATGGACGAGACGCTGATCAAGGCCGGCCGCAAAGAGCGAGGCAAGATGAAGCTCGCCTACTTCTGGCCGGTGTATGGCGAACACAATGAGGTGTGCTTTCCGTACTATCCTTCGCGGGAAGCACAGCGCGTTTACCAGAGCCTCGGCGCCGACCCCGGGCCCGGCTCAGTCATTTTGACCGATGGCTACGCGAGCCATGCGAAGAAAGTCGGGATCGCACATGCGCTGTGCTGGAGCCATTCACGGCGCGAGTTCGTCGAAGCTCAAATGAGTGAGCCGGACGGCTCCCTCAAGGCACTTCGGCGCATCAGCGCGCTTTACGCGATCTACGCGATCGAGGAGGACATTCGCAATCGTGGGCTCACGCGGGAGGCCAAACAACTGCATCGTCTCGCGCACAGCAGAAGGCATGTGGAGGATTTCTTTGCCTGGGTAGACCGTTGCCGCGAGGCGCATGGCTTGCGGCCCACGACACCGTTTACCCAGGCGCTCAACTACGTATGTGAGCGGCGACTCGGGCTCGAGTTGTTTCTCACGGATCTGGATGTTCCGCTGGATACGAACCATTTGACGCACGGGCCACGCAGCGTTCCCATGGGCCGCAAAAACTGGAACTTCTGTTGGACCGAGCTGGGCGCCGAACAGGTCGGCATCGTGCAGAGCCTGATCGTGACCTGTCGTTTGCACGGCATCGATGTTTATACTTACCTGGTGGATGTTCTGCAGCGAGTCACTCACCATCCCGCAGCCAAAGTGGCCGATCTCACCCCGCGGATGTGGAAGTCGATCTTCGCTTCCAGGCCTCTGCGAGCATCCGGTCAACAGTAGAGTCTCATTGCCGCCGATTTCCATTCAGCACTGCCTTTGATCAAACCGGCGGTCAGGCGTCGTTGTTCACTCGACGCCGGAGTACCACATGAGTGGCCTTCTCCGACGCAACCACCTGCGCACACTCATACCCCAGCGCCCGCGCATCAACCCCCTCAAACAGCCGCTCGCCACCGCCTAGCAGCACAGGCGAGATAGCAAAGTGCATCTCATCAATGAGTCCCGCGCGAAGATATTGCTGAATCGTATTAGCCCCGCCACCAATGCGGACATCCTTGCCCTTGGCCGCTTCGCGCGCCCGGTCTAGCGCCTCGTGAATACCGCCCGTAACGAAATAGAACGTCGTGCCGCCCTCCATCTCGATGGGCGCCCGCGCGTGATGAGTCAGGATGAAAGTGGGAACGTGATAGGGTGGATTGTCCCCCCACCAGCCCTTCCAGCTCAGGTCCGACCAAGAACCGCGAATCGGGCCAAACATGTTTCTGCCCAGAATCCAGGCGCCCACATTCTTGAAGCCTCGCGCCGCGAAGTCATCATCAATCCCGGTAGTGCCCCCGTCGGCGCCGAATAGAGTCCGTTGGAATGTGCGCGTGGGCACCAGCCATTGGTGCAGATTTGCCCCACCCACACCGAGCGGATTGCTGAGGTCCTGGTTCGGGCCCGCGCCATATCCATCCAGCGAGATGGTGAAGCATTCAACCCGGACGCGTGTGTTACTCATGGCTTCCTTATACGTCGAGCGCCGTTGCGCTTACAGAACCAGATCCTGAAAATTGATCCAGGCCACAGCGGCGCGGCGAACGGTCAAAGCCGCAGTCTGCCGCGTCGCTCAATCCAGGTCAGCGCCAGGCCAACCAGGAAGGCCAGTCCCACATTCCACATCGCAAAGGCCGTCGTCGCAAGCGTAATAAATCGCCGGTGCGCGTTGATTCGAGCTCATGGCAGGCATTCGCCCTCGTGCTGTCGCTCCTGCCCGGATTCTCTCCTGAAGCGTTCTATAGGTGGAAAGCCAACGCTCCGGGGTCATTTGCGACGGGCGGGTGGGTTTCGCCACCACGGCAACGTCGCATCGATCGGCAACATCTCACCCGGAACCCCGTCAGGCTGATAACCGGCGAGGCTGGTCAGAATCTGCGCCCAAGGGCGCCCCGCGAGAATCTCGCGCAGTCGTCGAACCGCAGGCAGCTCACGATTCTTCGTGAGACACGCCAGAAAATAACGCTCCTCGAGCAGCGGCACAAAGTGCAGGCCAAACTGCAGTGCCGCCGCCTCAATACCCACACCGGCGTCGGCAACCCCGCTTGCCACACATAACCCAACGGCAACGTGCGTTTGCTCCACGTGATCCGTGAAGCCTTGCGCGCGTATGGAGTGCTCCCTTCGCAGGTGATCCACCAACATGCGCGTGCCGGACCCCGCCTGACGATTGACAAATCGGAGCCGCAGCGCGGACACATCCTCGAATGTCCGAATTCGCTGCGCATCTTCCTTTCGCACCATCAGTCCCTGGGTGCGCCTGGCGCAGGCAATGAGCGTGTGATCATTCGGCTCGAGCAGTGGCTTCAGGGCGCGGGCAAAAACCGAGGTGCGAGGGGTCACAACGGGAACGTGGAAGCCGGCGATCAGGCACTGCCCTTCATTCAGAGAGCGAAGTGAATCCACACTGCCCGAGAATGTCACCGCGAGGTGCAGATCCGTGTGCTCCGCCATATGGCGTTGCAGCAGCGACACAGCCAGGTCGTGACTTGCGCTCATAGTGAGAAGCAATTGCCGTTCATCGCGCGCGTCGGCAATGACGTGTTCCAAATCCGACCGCAGGGCTTCGATATGAGGTTGCATTCGTGTGCGGGCGCGGCGTTCGGCCCAGAGCAGGCGATGCGCGAATTGCGTGGGGCGCGCTCGCTTTCCTTGGGACCACGTAACGAGCGGTTCGCCGAGCACGCTCTCCCATTTCCGCACGCTATCCCAGACGTATCGATAGGAGGTGCCCAGCAAGTCAGCGGCGTGCCGGATCGATCCGCCGTCTACGAGTGCCGCAATCAGCGCGAAGAGGGGGTTGTCCAGGCTCGCACCGTCTTGTTGGCCCGGTTCGAGCGAGTAACGCAAATGAATGCCGAGAGCGCCGGCCTCCGGCGGGTGAGCAGTAACGGTTTGGGCGGTTTTCTGCGCTGGCACCGCCCAATTGTATCGATTTCAGGGGTCAGGGCCAGCCACGGCCTGCGGAACCGTCAGAAGTCCGTCGTCAGCGAAGCGAGTACGGTGCGTGGCGCGCCTAGGTGCGCCAGCAAATTTCCTGTATTCGTGCCTGTCAGGTTGCTGGGCCCGATCGTCGAATAGTACGCGCGGTCCGTTACATTGTTGACTGCAACCCGCAGCGTCACCGGTAGGCGGCCAATTGTCGACGTGAAGCGTGCGCCGATGTCGAACAGGTTGTAGCCGGCGGCGACCTGCGTGTTGGTATCGTTCGCCGCGCGTCGCCCCGAGAACTGATAGTCGAACACGGCAACCAGGCCCGGCAGGCCGGGGATGTGGTATTCAAACAGCGTGTTGCCCTTGATCCGCGCAGCACCGACATAGTTCTGGCCGTTGGTCGAGGGTAGCGCAGTATGTTGCAGCCGGGCATCCAGCACTGTCAGGCCGCCAAACACCGTCAGACCATCGACAATCTCGCCCACGCTGGACAGCTCCAGCCCCCGGTTGACCTGTTCACCGCTGATCTTGAATACCTTGTCGGCGGGGTCGATGTTCGCGAAAGGACGCTCGATCCGGAACAGGGCTGCCGTGAAGCCGATTTTGGCGAACGTGGCCTTGTAGCCGACCTCATATTCCTTGCTGCGATAGGGTGGCAGGCTGGAGCCGCCGTTGGCCGCCATGCCCGGTGCGAGATCGCCTACCTGCAGGCTGCTTGCATAAGTCACGTACGTGGACATGTTGCTCGCGGGCTTGAATATCAGGCTGCCCGTGGGGCTCACGCCGCTGTCGGAGTAGCGGGTGGTGCGTGCTCCCTTGACGTTGAAGTTGTTGGTATGAAACCAGTCCTGGCTGGCCGCGACTCGGGCCGACCAGTATTCATTGAAGCGGATCGTGTCTCCGATATTGAACCCTTGCTGATAATTGTCGCTCGAGTCGAAGCGGCTCGACGTATCGGGTGGTCCGTTCGCAGGCTCCGGAAATACAATCGGGTCGGCGATGTTGGCGGTCCCCAATCGAACACTGGCGGGGCTCGCCGCGACCCGGACGGAATAGGTTTGCGCCTTGTAGCCCGCAGTCCCCATGGTCAGATCGTGGGCCAGCGGCCCCGTCTCGAAGTTACCATTGAGGTATGCGGTATCACTGGTGATGACGAAGCGCGGCGCAAATCCGTTGGCAAACGAGGACGTGTAATTCGCCGTGTTGGACGTCAAATTGTTGACCGGAGTGTTGATGTTGCGCGTGCCGTCCTGGCGCAGAACACCGGCTACTGCGCGCCAGTTGGAATTGATGTCCTGCTTGACGCGCACTGTCCCCATGCGGTTGTGGAGCTCCACCCCGGCGTATTCCTGCCCATAACCGACCCGCGTCGGATCCGGCGCGGCCGGAAGAACCGTGGTCTCGCTGTAAGTAAACCAACCCGGATAACCCTTGTCCTCGAGTGAATAATCCGAGTAGTTGAGCTCAATCACCCCGCCGGTCCAGGCGTGGACATCGATCCCCAGGTCACCCAGCAGGCGTCGCTGACGACTGTGGTCGACATACGCATCCCCGGTCCCATACAGCGCATTGAGGCGGTAGCCGAAGATACCGTTCGGGTCGAGCTTGCCTCCGAGATCAACCCGTGCGGTGCCGATGGTGTCGCTGTTGTAACTGACGGCCACTTCCCGCAAGGGCTCATCGGTCGGGCGCTTCTGGACAAAATTGAACATGCCCGACGGATTAGCCGGTCCGTATAGCGACGATGACACGCCGTTCACCACCTCAATCTGCTGGAACTGCTCGAGGGCATTGCCGACGGTAATGAACATCGTCATGCCGTCGACCTTGGTGTTCTGGAAATTGCTGCCCTGCATTCCGCGCGTTTGCGGGCGCAGGACATCCGGTCCCTGTTGCTCCTGGTATGCCACCAGGGGCAGGTATTTCGACACGTCCTTGAAATTGACAGCCTGCGAATTCTGAATGACGTCCGCGGGCAGCACGCTGATTGAGTACGGCGTGTCCAGAACAGGTGTTGTGCCGAGGGGGCCCAGGGAGCTCAGCGAATTCACCCGGTTGTCCGCCTCGGGTCGCTCCCCGTTGATAATGACCGGCGACGAATTCGATTGCGGCATATCGGCCGCAAAGCTGCTTGATGCAGCAACCACGGGCAAGGAGGCCAAAAGGGCACATCTGAGCGTTACATTCACCACGAAATTCCGCGCGTTTAATGACGCGCGGACGCTAGCACTTCAGCTTTGGGGCGCCGATATGCAGATGACTGCATAAGTGGTGTTCTCATCCCGCTTCCGCCAAGCGGTACACTATTCACTCCAGTCACCCCTCGGAGGCTCTACGCCCATCACCCCGCAAATGGCCGAAGATGCCATCCAGGAGCAGCTCACCGTGCTGCCGCCTGAAGCTTGTCCGCTGCAAACCTGCGTTGGCCGCACCCTCCAGCAAGACGTCTTTGCCGAAAGAGACAACCCGCCATTCGATCGCGTCTGCATGGACGGCATCGCCATCAGCCACGCCGCGTTTGAGCGCGGTGCGAGGGTGTTCCGAATTGAGACAACCCAGGCGGCGGGAGCCCCCGCGGTGACGCTCAGGGACGGTGCCAATGCCATTGAGGTCATGACGGGTGCGATGGTGCCGAAGGGCACCGACTGCATCATTCCCCTGGAGGAATACGATCTCGACGGCGATGTAGTCAGTCTGAAGACTCAGGCGACGTCCAAGCCCTCCCGGAACATCCAGCGTCGCGGCGAGGACAGCGAACCCGGCGTCGCGATGTTGGCCCGCGGTGTGCGTCTCGGCGCGCCCGAAGTGGCCACAGCCGCTTCCGCCGGCCTGTCTCATCTCACGGTCACCCGACAACCTCGTGTCATCGCCATCTCCACAGGCGATGAGTTGATCGAGCCGGGTCAACCTATCCTCGAGCATCAGGTTCGGCGATCCAACGCCTACGCTATTGTCGCGGCTCTCAGGGATCGCGGCTATACACAGGTCGTGGACGATCACATTCCTGATGACGAGCAGACACTGACACAGAAGCTGCTGCGCCACTTGTCCGAGCAGGACGTCCTCGTTTTGAGTGGCGGCGTATCGAAGGGCAAGTTCGATCTCGTGCCCAAGGTCCTGCAAAAAATCGGCGTCCAACAGGTGTTCTACCAGGTTGCGCAGCGCCCCGGTATGCCCATGTATTTCGGCGTAGGCCCGGATGGCCAGGCGGTGTTCGGACTGCCCGGCAATCCGGTGTCCACTCTCATGTGTCTGGTGCGCTACGTTGTTCCGGCTCTCCTGTATCTGTCGGGCCGAGGGCGTGCGCCGATTCAACCCATGCCGTTGGCTACGAACGTGAAAGTTGGAAAAGCCACCATGGCCTACTTCCTGCCGGTTACGGTTCGAGTCGATGAGAAAGGCGCGCCCAGCGCGGTGCCCGCACCGACCAACGGACCGGGTGATTTTCTCGCGCTGACCCGGACACACGGCTTCGTTGAGTTGCCGCCGCAATCCGAACCCTTTCCCGCCGGATTCATCGCCCGCTTCTATCGGTGGTAGTGCGGGACGCAGTCCTCATCGTCGGATCGTGGTGTTTGTGCAGCCGCCTCCTCGAGGCGACCCGCCAGCACAGCCAGGTCGATCCGGGTGTTGATGTTGACGAACGCGGCTGCTGAATGAAAATGGACGTGCTGTGCCTGCAGCCGCTCCAACATCATCCAGGTGGCCGGATGTCGGCCGTCCGCCAGCTCCTCGCGCAGCAGAGGAAGTGCGCTGACCGGCCAAACCGAACACAGCGGCTGCAGACGCTCCTCGCTCTGCGCGATGGCCGCACCCGCTCCCGCAGCGGCAATCAACTTCGGGTACAGGTCATGCGGCAACATCGGCGCATCGCACGGACTGACGGCCAGCGACTGCACACCTTGCGCCTCGGCCCATATCAACCCGACCTTCACCCCGGCTAGGGGGCCCAGGGCATCGCCAGGCTCATCATGGAGAACAGGCAATCCGGCCGACTGGGCCAGTGCTTCGGCTTCGGTTCCCGCCCGCGTATTCACGGCGACGACCCTGCAAGAGCGTTGCAATCTTCCCACGGCCCACATCAGCAGCGGTTTGCCGGCCAGTACCGCGACCGACTTTTCGCCCCCGAAGCGGACCGAGCGTCCGCCGGCAATCACCACGCCCACGACCGCTTCAGATTGAGTGCCCATGCACCGTAGTATACGGCTCATGAAACTGAAGCTTGTCGCGTTGTGTCTGACCGTTGGATTGACGGCCGCCAGTATCCCGGCTGAGGCCGAGCCCGTGGTGATCATGGCCGCCGGCAGCCTCCGGGGCGTGGTGGCCGACCTGGCGGCGGAGGCGAAGGGAGCGTTGGGTATAGAGGTCACGCCCGCCTTTGGCGGCTCGGGACTGCTGCGTGAACGCATCGAGAAGGGCGAAAAAGCCGATCTGTTTCTCTCCGCTGATGTTGGATCCCCCGAGAAGCTCGCCGCCGCGGGTCACACGGTCGTGCCCGTCGTTCCGTTTGCCCGCAACCGCATGTGCATAGTGTCGCGAAAATCCGCCCGCATCACTGCGACCAACCTCGTCAAAAAGCTGCTGGCCAAAGATGTGCGTCTAAAAACCTCCACCCCGGTTGCGGACCCGTCCGGCGACTACGCCTGGAGCATTTTCGACAACATCGAGCATACGCAGCCCGGCGCCGCAGCCGCCCTCAAGGACAAGGCCCGCGCGCTGATGGACCAGGGCGCGGCAGCAGCCTTGTTCAAGAGCAACCAAGCCGACGTGACGATCACCTATTGCAGCGCCGTCGATGCGCTGACGAAAGAAGTACCCGACCTTACGAGCTTCGAGATCCCGGCGCGGTGGGATCCGCATCCGCTGTACGGCGCGGCTGTGCTGTCGGACCGCCCGGAGACGTTCCGCCTGATGTTGTTACTGCTGTCCGAACGGGGCCAGGCCATCCTGGCCCGTAATCACTTCGTGCCGCTGACGGTCACTCAACCGCAACCGTCTCCTTCACGGGACTGACTCGCGCCGCGCAGAACTTGAACTCCGGGATCTTCCCGGACGGATCGAGCGCGGGATTCGTCAACAGGTTCGCAGCCGCTTCCGCGTAGCAGAAGGGCATGAACACCATTCCCACGGGAACATCGCGGTCCGCCCGCACAGTCAATTCAACCGCACCGCGCCGGGTTTCCAGCCGCAAGCGCTCTCCGGCCTTCATGTCCAGGCGATGCAACTCGCGCGGCGACAGAAACGCGACCGCCTCCGGCTCCAACTCATCGAGCACTCCCGCTCTGCGGGTCATAGAACCCGTGTGCCAGTGCTCCAGCACCCGGCCCGTGGACAGGACCATCGGGTATTCCATATCCGGAACTTCATCCGGCGGCCGAATGTTGGCCGGCACAATCTTCGCGCGCCCATTCTCGGTGGGAAATCCGTTTCGGAAGATGATGTCATTACCGGGCACATCGGGGCCGTCCACAGGGTATGTCACTGCACCTTCGCGCTGCAGACGTTCCCACGTGATGTTCTTGAAGGATGGTGTCGTAATCGCGAGCTCGGCGAAGACCTCGGCGGGCCCCGCATAGTTCCAATTGAGGCCGAGCCGCTTCGCAATTTCCTGGATGATCCACCAGTCCTGCCGCGCATCGCCCGGAGGTTGAATGATCTGCTGTCCGATCTGCACCCGCCGATCGGTGTTGGTAAATGAGCCCTCTTTCTCAGCGAACGCCGATGCGGGCAGAACGACATCGGCGTGGAATGCCGTCTCCGTCAAGAACAGGTCCTGCACCACGAGATGATCGAGCATCGCCAGCGCCTGGCGGGCGTGATTGAGATCCGGATCCGACATCGCCGGATTCTCACCCTCGACGTACATGCCGTTGATGGTGCCGGCATGAATCGCCTTCATGATCTCGACCACCGTCAGACCTTTCTGCGGATCGAGCGGCTGACCCCAAAGGTCTTCAAACAGCTTGCGCACTTCCGGCTTCTCAACCGACTGATAGTCGGGATAGACCATCGGAATCAAACCCGCATCCGATGCGCCCTGCACATTGTTCTGACCGCGCAGCGGGTGCAACCCCGTGCCCTTCTTGCCGATCTGACCGGTCGTCAGCGCCAGCGCAATCAGACAGCGCGAATTGTCCGTGCCATGAACGTGCTGGCTGATGCCCATGCCCCAGAAAATGATGGATCCCTTCGAAGTGGCATAGAGGCGGGCGATTTCCCGCAGCACTTCAGCGTCGATGCCGCACACCGGTGCCATCTTTTCCGGGGTGAACTGCACGATGTTGGCCTTCAGCGCCTCGAAGTTCTCGGTGTGCGCCTCAATGAAGTGCCGGTCGTACAGGCCCTCCGTGATGATCACGTTCAGCATCGCGTTCAACATCGAGACATCCGATCCCGGCTTGAACGATAAATGCCGGTAGGCGTGGCGCGACAGGGACTGCAGCCGCGGATCCATGACGATCAGCTTCGCGCCCTTCTGTTTCACAGCGTTCTTGATGAACGTGGCCGCTACCGGATGATTGACGGTCGGATTGGCGCCGATGACAATGATGACTTCCGCATCGAGAGCGGCCTCAAACGGCGCCGACACAGCACCTGAATTCAGTCCTTCCATGAGTGCGGCGACTGACGAGGCGTGGCACAGGCGCGTGCAGTGATCGACGTTGTTGGAGCCAAAGCCGGTCCGTACGAGCTTCTGGAAAAGGTACGCTTCTTCGTTGGAACCCTTCGCGGAACCGAAGCCGGCCAGTGCCTTTTTGCCCTTTGTATCGCGGACTTTCTTCAAGCCCGCTGCGGCCCGGTCCAGCGCTTCCTCCCACGTCGCTTCGCGAAAGTGCGTCCACGGGTTCGCCGGATCGACCTGATCGTTCGCGTCCTTTTTGACATTGTCGAGACGAACGAGCGGCTTCATCAGGCGATGCGGGTGATGAATATAGTCAAAGCCGAACCGCCCTTTGACGCATAGACGGTTGTGGTTGGCCGGTCCGTTGCGCCCCTCGGCATACACCACCTTCTCGTCCTTGACCTTGTAGGAAACCTGGCAACCCACCCCACAGTAAGGACACAGGGAATTGACCTCGCGATCGGGGTAAACCGTGCGCGTCTGATTTTCATCAAGGTAAGCCGACGGCATCAAAGCCCCGGTGGGGCAGGCCTGCACACACTCGCCGCAGGCAACGCAAGTTGACTGACCCATCGGGTCATCGAAATCAAACACGATCTTCGCGCCGTGTGACCGGTACGCCATACCGATGACATCGTTGACCTGCACCTCGCGGCACGCCCGGACACACAGGTTGCAGTTGATGCAGGCATCGAGATTGACGCGCATCGCTGTGTGGCTGACATCGGGTTCCCACCGATGCGCGGCTGGGAATCGGCTGCCTTGCAGCCTGACGAAATCCGCCTGGCTCCAGAAGTGCGACTCAGGGTCATGCGAGGTTGCGCGGGCCGGTTGATCAGCGAGCAACAGCTCCATGACCATGGAGCGTGCTTTGGAAGCCCGTTCGGTGGCCGTCTTCACCTTCATGCCGACTGTCGGCGCGCGCTTGCACGAAGCAGCCAGCACGCGCTCGCCTTCGATTTCAACCATGCACGCCCTGCAGTTTCCATCGGGGCGATAGCCGTGCTCGGGTCTGTGGCACAGATGCGGAATGTGCGTGCCCAGGCGCTTGGCGACCGCCCAGATCGTTTCTCCAGGCAGAGCCTCGACCTGCTGTCCATCGAGCTCAAAAATCAGTGCGGATGAGTCTTTCATTACAAGGACACCTGTCCGATCAGCCGGCAGCCGCCCGTTTCGGGGCGCCGAACAAGTCGGGAAAATACTTGATGACACAGCTCAGGGGATTGGACGCCGCCTGTCCCAGGCCACAAATGGAGGCATCGCGCATGCATTGCGACAACTCTTCCAGCAGGGCGGTGTCCCAGACCTCACGCTCCATGAGCTTGACCGCCTTTTCCGTCCCGGTGCGGCACGGCGTGCATTGTCCGCACGACTCGTCTTCAAAGAATCGCATCAGGTTGAGAGCGGCCCCTTTGACATCGTCCTGGTCGGACAAAACGATTACGGCGGCCGATCCAATGAAGCAGCCGTATTTTTCCAGTGTGCCGAAATCGAGCGGAATGTCGTTCATGGCGGCGGGCAAAATGCCACCGGAGGCCCCGCCCGGCAGATAGGCTGTGAACGTATGACCGTCGCCCATGCCGCCACAGAATTCGTCAATCAACTCCTGAATGGTGACACCCGCCGGCGCGAGCTTGACACCCGGGCTCTTCACGCGGCCGGAGACGGAGTACGAGCGCAATCCAGTGCGGCCATTGCGGCCGTGGCTCTTCCACCAACCCGCTCCCTTTTCAACCAGGTCCCGAATCCAGAACAGGGTCTCCACATTGTTGATGAGCGTGGGCCGGCCAAACAGGCCCACCTGGAACGGGAAGGGCGGCTTGTGGCGCGGCAACCCGCGCTTGCCTTCGATCGACTCCATCAACGAGGACTCTTCACCGCAAATGTACGCGCCGGCGCCCCGTCGCAAATGCAGGTTAGGGCCGCCAGCGGGCAGCTTCGCGATCTCCGTCGCCAGAATCTCCCGCGCGATGGGGTACTCGTCTCTTATATAGATGTAGACATCCGCCGCTTCGACGACATGAGCGCCAATCAACGTCCCTTCCAGAAATCGATGCGGGTCCGTGTTGAGGTAGTACTGGTCCTTGAAGGTACCCGGTTCACCTTCATCGCCGTTGACGGCCATCAAACGCGGGCCCGGCTCGCCACGAACGGATCGCCATTTACGCCCGGTTGGAAAGCCTGCGCCGCCCAATCCGCGCAACGACCCATCGTCCAGAGTCTTCAACACTTCGTCGACGCTCAGCTCGCCCGCCCGCAGGCGTTGCAGAGTCTTGTACCCACCCGCCGCGCGATACGCGTCAAAGTCAATGTAGTCAGGAACGTGAGGGTGTGTGTCCCCGTGCGACACGGCGTGTCTGACTTTCTCGACAGTCGCATGAGGCACGAAATGGTGCCCAACTTCGACAGCCGGCCCGACATCGCACAGGCCCACGCAGGGTGCCCGGACCACACGCACGCCCTCGGGAAAGCTCTTCTCGAGCGAGGCCAACAACGGCTCCGCCCCCAACATGCAGCAGGTCAGACTGTCGCAGACCCGGACCGTCATGGGCGGAATATCGGGCTCGCCTTCCTTCACGACGTCAAAGTGCGCATAGAACGTCGCTGTCTCGAAAACCTCCGCAAAGGACAGCCTCATTTCATCGGCGAGCGCCGCCAGATGTTGTGCCGAAATTTGACCATAGGTGTCCTGAATCAGGTGCAGGTACTCAATCAGAAACTGCCGTTCCCGCGGCTCATCCGCCAGCAGCGCCTCCATCGCGCTCTTGGCGTGGACCTCCACCTGCCGCCCCTTGGGAACTGCGCGAGCACGCTTTTTTCCCTTTCCCGGGTGATCGAAGCGGCGCACCTTGCTGACGTCGTCGTAGTTATCGCGGTCTTGCATTTCCCTAGCTTACTCATTGGCCGGCGGATTCGCAGGTCCTGTATTAACTATATGAAATTCAAGGAATTGCGGCCACGCACACGCCGTAGCCGCAGCAGCTTGTAGGCGGCCGGAATGACAAACATCGACAGCAGCGGCGCCGTCAGCATCCCACCCACCATCGGGGCCGCGATCCGCCTCATCACCTCGGACCCCGTCCCGGTTCCCCAGAAAAGAGGCAGCAGCCCTGCAATGATCACGGCCACGGTCATTGCCTTGGGCCGCACCCGCATCACCGCACCTTCCCGGATTCCAGCCTCGATGTGGGTGGGTGTTGCCGTCCCCTGCGCATCAATCGCATTCTTCAAATACAACAACATCACCACACCGAACTCAGCGGCCACTCCGGCCAGCGCAATGAAACCGACGGCCGTGGCGACCGACAGGTTGAATCCCTCCCAATACAGGAACCAGATGCCGCCTGTGAGTGCCAATGGCAGTGTTGCCATGATCAGTGCGGCGTCGTCAAGACGGCCAAAGGTGAAATACAGGAGCATGAAGATAATCAGCAGCGTTGCCGGCACCACAATCCGCAGCCGTGCGTTCGCGCGCTCCAGGTATTCGAACTGCCCCGAGTAGGTGAGGCTCATCCCGGGCCGCAATTCGACCTGCCTGCCGACAGCGATCTTCAAATCGCCGACCACCGCGGCCAGGTCGCGGCCGCGTGCATCAATGTAGACCCAACCCGACAGACGCGCATTCTCCGTTTTCAACATCGACGGTCCGTCGCGAACCGATATTCGCGCAACGCTCCCCAGCGTGATCTGCGCACCGCTGTTGGTGAGAATCGGCAGAGTGCGCACGCCTTCGACGGAATCGCGAATCTCCCGGGGGTAGCGCACATTGATGGGAAACCGGGCCGATCCTGCCACCGTTTCGCCAATCGTCTGGCCGCCGATCGCCGCGCTGACGACCGATTGTATGTCCTCAATGTTGAGCCCATAGCGGGCCGCCGCGTTGCGATCAATGTCGACATCGATATAGCGGCCTCCGGTGAGCCGCTCAGCGACGGCGGACGTGACGCCCGGAACGCTGCGGGCGGCTCGTTCGATCTGCGCGGTCACCGCATCAATCTCCTGTAGATCGGTGCCGGCCACCTTGATGCCGATAGGACTCTTGATGCCCGTGGCCAGCATGTCGATCCGGTTGCGGATGGGGGGCACCCAGACATTGGTGAGTCCAGGCACACGCACCGTGCGGTCCAGCTCATCCAGCAACTTCTCGGGCGTCATGCCGGAACGCCACTGCGTCCGGGGTTTGAACTGAACAGTGGTTTCAAACATCTCGAGTGGCGCAGGGTCCGTCGCGGTGTCCGCGCGGCCCGCCTTGCCGAACACCGTGGCCACTTCCGGCACTGTTTTGATCAGGCGATCCGTGATTTGCAGCAGCTCGGCAGCCTTCGAGGCCGGCAGGCCGGGCAGGGCGGAGGGCATGTACAGCACATCGCCCTCATTGAGCGGCGGCATGAATTCGCCGCCCAGGCGGCTCAGCGGCCAGGCCACCGATCCAAATACCAACACAGCCGCAACCAGTGTCAGCATCGGCCGCCGCAGGACCGCATCGAGTGCCGGGCGATAGAGATTGACGAGCACCCGATTGAGTGGGTTGCTGAGCTCCGCGGGGATGCGCCCCCGAATCCACAATCCCATCAACACCGGCACCAGGGTAACGGCCAGTCCTGCGGACGCTGCCATCGCATAGGTCTTGGTCAAGGCGAGCGGCCGAAACAGCCGGCCCTCCTGGGCCTCCAAAGTAAACACAGGAATAAACGACAAAGTGATGATGATCAGGCTGAAGAACAGCGCGGGACCGACTTCAACAGCGGCCTCGGATATCAACTGCCACCGAGGCGCGCCGGTCAGCGTCTTTCCCGGATGCGCGCGACTCCAGGACTCCAGGTGCTTGTGCGCGTTCTCAATCATCACGACGGCGGCGTCGACCATTGCGCCAATGGCGATCGCGACTCCGCCCAGCGACATGATGTTCGCGCTGACTCCCTGGTATCGCATGATGATGAGGGCCGTCAGCAGGCCCAGGGGCAGCGAGATGATGGCCACCAGCGCGGAGCGCAGATGCCACAGGAAGATCACGCAAACGACCGCGACCACAATGAATTCCTCGATGAGCTTGTCGGTCAGATTATTTACGGCGCGATCAATCAACTGCGAACGATCGTAGGCCGGTACAATCTCGACGCCGGCGGGCAGAGTCTGTTTCAGCTCCGCGAGCTTGTTTTTCACCGCCTGAATCGTTGCTCGCGCATTCTTTCCCGAGCGCATTATGATGACGCCACCGGCGACTTCTCCCTCACCATTCAACTCCGTCACACCACGGCGCATCTCGGGGCCGAGCTGCACAGTGGCGACATCACCGAGGCGGGTGGGAATTCCCGCGGAATCGCTCTCCAGCGGAATCGCCCTGAAGTCATCGAGCGTTTGCAGATAGCCCGACGCACGGACCATGTATTCGGCCTCGGCGAGCTCGAGGACGGACCCGCCCGCCTCATTGTTGGCACGTCGAACAGCCCCGATGACCTTCTCCTGCGTGATGTGGTAGGCAACCAACTTCGCCGGATCGAGCACAATCTGGTATTGCTTCACCATCCCGCCGATGCTGGCCACCTCCGCCACGTTAGGCAGTGTTTTCAGCTCGTATCGCAACAGCCAGTCCTGGATGGCCCGCAGTTGACTCAGGTCGTGCTGTCCACTGCGGTCAATGAGCGCGTACTCGTAGATCCAGCCTACGCCGGTCGCGTCGGGCCCGAGCGAAGGGCGGGCGGCCGCCGGCAGCCGGCCTTGAACCTGGTTCAGATATTCGAGTACCCGCGAGCGCGCCCAATACAAGTCAGTCCCGTCCTCAAACAGGACGTACACGAACGAGTCACCGAAGAAGGAAATGCCCCGCACTGTTTTGGCGCCCGGCACTGACAACATGGTGGTGGTCAGCGGATAGGTCACCTGGCTTTCGACTATCTGCGGCGCCTGCCCCGGATAGGTCGTCCTGATGATGACCTGCACATCCGAGAGGTCGGGCAGCGCGTCTACCGGTGCACCTCGCATGGCCCAAACACCCCACGCGACCCATCCTGCGGCTGCCAGCAACACCCACAGGCGATTGCGCATGGATAGGCGAATGAGGCTCGCAATCATTGGGCTGCTCCCGCGCGGTCGCGCCCGCCATCCAATCTCGCCAGGACCTCTTTGAGGCTGGCCTCCGAATCGATCAGGAACTGGCCCGAAGCAACGACCCGCTGCCCCTGCGTGAGGCCACGCAGGATCACCGTGTTCACACCCACATCCCGGCCTGTTTCCACTGCAGTGGGTATGAAGTGTCCATTCTCGCCTGCGACAATGGCGACCGTTCTCTGGCCGGTCCGGATCAGGGCCTCGGTAGCCACATACGAGACTGCCTCGGAATCCTCGGCGCCGAGTGAGACGTTGGCGAACATACCGGGCCGCAATCGAGCGCCGGGATTGGGCAACTCGATTCTTGCTCGGAGAGTTCGCGTCTGTGCGTTGGCTTGCGGAAGAATGGTTATCAATCGGCCCTTGAAGCTCTCGCCGGGATAGGCAGGTAGGCGCACCGTCACATCGCGGCCGGTTGCCATTTCAACTCCGCGAGCCTCCGGGATCGCCGCGTCCAGCCATACACTGCCCAGTCCGTTGATGGAGGCGATCGTGGCGCCGCTCGGCATCGACATGCCTTCGCGGGCATCGAGAGCCGCAATGACGCCGGCAATGGGACTGCGCACGGTGACTGTCGCCTGCGGTTGGCCGCTGCGCTCAACTTGCGCAATCAGTTCCGGGGGCATTCCAACAAGAGTCATGCGCTCGCGTGCGGCCTCGATCAATGCAGGATCCGCGCTTCTCAGCAGTGCGAGAAATTCGGTTTGCGCCCCAGTCCACTCGGGCGCCAGCAGATCCACCAGGGGCGCATTCCGTTCAATCACATCGCCCGGAGCGCGTGCGTAAACACGCGTAACAAAACCAGCGCTGCGCGTCTGAACAACCGCAATGTCACGCTCATTGAAGCTGATCGATCCCACCGCGGCCACAGGCTGACTCAGCTTGCCGCGCTGGACCGTTGTGTAGCGGATTCCCAGCAATTGGGTCATCGCCGGGTCGACACGAATCCCGTTCTGCGCTCCTTCGTCGGCATACTTCGGAATCAACTGCATATCCATGAACGGTGATTTGCCGGGTTGATTGAAGTGCTGACTGGGTTGCATGGGGTCGTACCAGTAGAGAACCGCTCGAGTCGGTTTCGCCGGCGAGTCGTGTTGGGAAAGCCAGAAGCCTCCAGCCGCCCCCACTGTAACCAACGCCACGGCCGCGGCCACGAGCGCACCCCGCCTTACAATTGACGAGCTCATCGCGAGCTCTCCAATACAGCGCCGGGGCCATAAAAGTAGTAGAGCTTCGCGGCGGCGACGGCTCGCTTGCCTTCCAGCTCAATCTGCCTGAGCCGCACATCGATCAGCTCACGCCTTGTTGTCAGCACGGAAGACAGATCCGCCTTGCCGCTTCGATAACTCGCGAACGCGTAGTCCGCCTTCTGCTGCGCGAGAACCCGCCGCGTCTGCTGCAATCTGGTTAGCTGTCGAGTCATGGCCTCGTATTCAGCCAACTCACCTTCCAGCTCTTCGGTGTGATCGCGGAACATGGCATCCCGCTCCGCCTCGACCCGGGTCAACTCCTGGCGCTTGGCACGGATCTGTGGGTCCTGGCGATTCTGCGCGAACAACGGCAAAGCGAGGGTGAACTGCAGCGAGACCATGTCGCTGTAAGCGGCCCCTCGGCGGCCATACGCGACTTCAACACCCCAATCCGGCCGCTTGCTCGCCTCCGCCGCGTGCACTTCGGCCTGGGCCATTTGTGTCATGGGAACGAAAACCGCCAGGTCGGGATGTTCATGGACATGCTCCCGCAGATGGGCTGTATCGAGACTCAACATCGGGGGTTCGCCAAGCAACGGCGCTTCGGCGGCGCTACCGACCCAACGTTTCAGTACAGCCTTGGATTTGGCGATTGCCGCGGCCAACTCATCGCGCTGATCGGCGATGTCCGCCGCTTCCTGTTTGGGTTCTATGACATCTGCGGGCGTGCCCCGTCCCGTTGCGAGCTGCGCCTCCACCGCAATGGCCAGTAGCCGATTCTCACGCTGGAGGTCATCGAACAGAGCCTCCCGTCGTTCGAGGTAGTAGCGTTCGAGCCATGCGACGGCGGTATCCCGACGAACCGACAGCAATCCGACTTGGCGCTCGGTATCCGCTTTGCTGATCGCCGCCTCGGCCGCGGCCGAAAGAGCCGCGCGCTTGGTACTGTTGGGTATGTCTTGCATGATACCCACCTTGCGCATCGTCATGAAGTCGCGTGTGAGGCTCCACTGATCCGGTCCCGTGACGGGCAGGTTTTCGATCCCAACCGCCAGCTTCGGGTCGGGTAGCCGTCCGGTGGAAATGGCGGCGGCGCGGGCCGCTTCCACGTTGGCAGTTTGGTTCGCGATCTGCGGTGCAGTTCGGACTGCGATCTCCAGGGCTGCGTCGAAAGTGAGCGGCTCGGCGCTGGCGACGGCAATGGCACTCGCAAGCGAAACGAACAGAATATGTCTGACCATGATGACCCTTCCAAAGGCGATGGAATGCACTCGCTGCGCGCGACGGATCACGCGGAGTGCCGACTGCATTGAGCCCCCGAAAGGGCTCTCAGCAGCGCCGGGCAGGCCGGAGCCTGCAGCGGAAGGTCAGCTCAATGTGGGAGGGCGCCACAGCCCGTCAGGGCTGTGCGAAATCAGAATCGAGGCGATGTGTGAAGGCGTGTTGGTCCGGGCCGGCAGTGAGAAGAGAACCCAGACAGAGGACGGCTCGAACGACTGTGACGTCTTGCAGTTGTATCCCGCCTTGCAGGCGGTGCAGGAACCCTTTCCGGGGCCGTCGCCGGATTGCTTGCAGGGCGTTCCCTGATCGGCCTTGCCCGGGCAGCAGTCGCCGGCTTGCACCGTATGGCCGGACGCGCTCATCTGTTCCTGGCAGGTGCGCTGCGTCACGCCTGCCAGCCCATACACGGGCAGCGTCAGCAGCGTAAACAGCAAAACCACCAGGCGGGCAGCGCTCATACCCTACATCGTAGTAGCTGCAAGCCCGCAACTCAACCTCAAAGGCCTTTTTCCATCAGCGTGTCGCCGACGACCGGCTTCTGTTTCTCTGGTACAAACAAGAAGTTGGCAATACGGTAGCACACCGAGGCGCCCACGAGCTGCGCGAGAATGAATGGCGGTACATCCGCCGGTCGAATGCCCGCGAATGTGTTGGTCAGGGAACGCGCAATCGAAATTGCCGGGTTCGCAAAGGACGTTGAGGCCGTGAACCAATACGCCGCGCCGATCCATGCAGCCACCAGCCAAGGCGCTTCACTCGCCTTTCGATGACCTGCCACTACTAGAATGAGCCCCCCGGTTGCTACGGCTTCTGACAACCACTGTCCTGGTCCCGTTCGCGTATGGGAGGAGGTCTGCAGCAGGGCCAAACCGAACATGGCATGTGCCAGAAGCGCTCCCAAACAACACCCGACGGTTTGGGTGACGGCGTGTGCACCAGCATCACGCCAACTCATCCTGCCTCGCAGTGCTTCGACGAACGAGACGGCCGGATTGAAATGGGCACCGCTGATGGGCCCCAGCAGATTGATCAGAACCGCAAGGACAGCCACCGTTGCGAATGTATTCGCAAGCAGTGCGACGGCATCATTATGGGCCGACAGTTGCGCGGCCATGATGCCGGACCCGATCACGGTCGCCGCGAGAAGGACGGACCCGATGGCCTCTGCAGCAAGACGTCGCACCACGTTAGCTGCTCCGGTCCGCCGACTTGCCAATATTGTCCAGCCGCGATTTCAATTGCGCGTGATCCAGGGCGCCAATCGGCAGGCTGACAAACGGTTTGATGCGTTGCTCCATCTGTCGCAAAGCGGTTCGGAATGCCTGCCACTTCTGCGCGTCGGCGCCTTCAACCGCGGCGGGATCCGGAATTCCCCAGTGAGCCGTCATCGGCTTGCCGGGCCAGACAGGACACACTTCGCCCGCCGCGTTGTCACACACTGTGATGATGAAATTCATCTGCGGGGCATCGGGTGCATCAAACTCGTCCCAGGACTTCGAGCGAAGATCGGCGGAGGGCAATTCCAACTGCTGGAGCAGGGCGGCCGCAATCGGATGGACGCGCCCCTTGGGTTGGCTGCCCGCGCTGAACCCTCTAAAGCGGCCACCGCCGTGGTGATTCAGTGGGCTCTCGGCGAGGATGCTGCGTGCGGAATTGCCGGTGCAGAGGAAGAGTACGTTGTAGACCTGTTCATCCATGAAGGCTCTCTCTCATACGAGTATTTTCGACATACACGTCGCCGACGCCGGGCACAGAGAGCGGAATTGCGCGGAGCTCTTCACGGCGCTGCTGACATCGTCCCGACCGACGGCCTGGTAGCCGAGATCCCGGAAAAAGGGTGCTGCGGTCTGTGTCAGGAGCACGAGAGTTCTCACTCCTTCGCTACTCGCATCGCTCTCGAGCTGCATCACCAAATTGCGGCCGAGTCCGTGCCTGCGTGCGTCAGGTGCGACGACGAGCGAACGCAAAAGACCCTCTTTGCCGAATGGCTCGAGGGCAATCGCTCCTTGAATGGTGCCGCCTGCCTCGACCACCCAAGTTAGAAGTCCCGGAATGCCGCGGATGTCATCTGCCGGCAGTCCGGCGCTTTGCAACAGCGATTCAATGGCAGACAGATCTGCCTGCGAGCCATGCCGGATGCGCGGCGTTGCCTCGTTCATTCCGCACAGCACCGACAGGTCGTGCATTTCATGCGGGTTTCCTCTTTCTCGTCAGCCCGGTCTGAGGCGCGCAACTGCGCCCACCACAGCAGTTCTCGGTCAGAAAACCCAGCAGCGCGTTCATTTGCTCGTAGTGGGTCGAGTAGTAGATGAATCGCCCGGCCTGGCGCGATTGCACCAGGCCGGCGTGACTCAGGGTCTTCAGATGAAAAGACAGCGTATTCGCCGGGATACTCAGGCGTTCTGCGATCTCCGACGCCGCCGTTCCTTCCGGCCCCGCCTGAACGAGCAAACGATAGACCTCCAGGCGGCTCTCCTGAGCCAGGGCGCTCAGTGCCGTGACGGCAGACTTCAATTCCATAAATCTAGAATCATCGAATTAATGCTCGAAGTCAAGCCGACGACCCTCGTCCTCGGGCGCGACGGCGTTCGTGTAGCTCTGGTTTCTACGCGACCCGCCGTCGGACCTCATGCCATGCGCGGGGAAGGGCGCTAATCGTCGTGACCATGCCCTCTGTCGTGATCGCGATCGTGGTCACGGTCATGGTCCTTGTGATGACCATTGCCATGCCCATGTCCGTGTCCATGGTCGCGGTCATCGTCGTCGTGATGTCTGTACCGCGGCACATATTCTTTGTTGTACCACTCATCCCGCACAAAGTAGACCGGTCGGCCGCATGCGTGGTACTCCGCGCAATGCCGGTCCCAGTGTTTCTCATGTCCTGGCGGCACGTGCAGGTAGATCGGCTCCACTGCAACATACTCCGGCGCGCGTGCAACCACGACAGGTTGCGCATAGACGACGGGCGGCCGCGGGATATTGCCGATATCGATCTGACCATAGAACCCGGGCTGGCCGACGCTGATGGATATACCCACATCACCGGCAAATGCCGGCGCAGCGCACACGCTCAGCAGCGTGACAAATATAGCTTTCTTCATTGCATGCACTCACTGTAAATCGACGGTCGTAGTCATGTTGGCGGCCACGGAGACACCGGTGTTGACCGGACTGAAGGTCACCGCACCGTCAGCCTTGTCAGGATCGTCCGAGGCAGCCTGACAAGTGAACGCCACCGTGTAGGTTCCCGGGGAAAGGAACGTAAACTGGTAATAGTACGGAGGCTGTGAATTGGCCACGGGAACTTTCGAGCCGATCGGCAGGCTGGTGTCGCTCGAGGAGCCGGAGCTGTTCATGTCTTTCGGCGCAGTCACGTTCCCGCTGTAGAGATAAACGCCGGGACTGCATCCATCCGGGATCAGCGTATTGCTGACAACGCCCTGAATGTTGCCGACCGCGGTGTTGTCAATCAGGCGATCGGCCGGTTTGAGAATACACACCGGCGCCTGGCCTGGCGGACACGTAAGGTCCTTGCGCAGGTCGAAATCGATGGTGTAGTCCACGACACCGCTGCTTGGGACGGTAAAACCGGAGACCAACTTATAGCCGCTCTCCGAGCCGCTCGGCACCTGCAGGCCGTGCATCGTGCCGTCCGACAGTGTTATGTATGAATTGCTGGGATCGCCGTCGGCGACGACCATCAGCCGGATCTGACTATATTTGCCCGCGATAATCGGCTGGTTGAACAGCACTGCGCTGGCCGTGCCGCCGTCCTTCAGCAGGTCGATGCTCTTGGGTTGAGCAAAGGTGATGGTGACCGGGGAGCCGCTGTTACCCGTCAACTCCACCCCGGTGAATTTAACAACGACTGCCTCAGCGCCGTCGACGGGAGCGTCGGCAACTGACAACTTCATTTGCCCCGATCCCGCGACATCGCCGCCGCCGCAAGCGGCAACAACGAGCAGCGTGCCAGCCAGGAGCACACCATGAAGTGCACCCCGTCGTGAATGTCGACCCATTTGGACGCCTCCCCGTGACTACCGCCTGTGGGACAACGTATCTCACCGAGACTGGACGGCACCTGAACGCAGTCGACAATTTGTCAAACACTGTGATGCCTGTCGCAACTGGCCGACGCCTGTCGGGCCACCCTCGTTTGCAACAGCAACCGAATTGTGACGCACGTCGTGGACGCGCTGCGCCGCCGTGGGTTCCGGCAGGCGCTCAGCCCCAATCAGCTCGAATGCGGTGTCTGCGCCGCGTGCGCGATGATTTTGACAGTCTGTCCGGGCGCGAGGCGCTCAGCGCCCCGTACCACCAACTGATCGCCCGGCGAGACAGGTCCCCTGACCTCCACGACATCGGCCAGGGCGATACCCGGGGTCACATCCAACTCTTCGACCGTGTTGGCATGGCTCACCCGCAGCACGTAGGAATGGTTCTCGCGGATGACCAGCGCGTCGCGGGGAATCGTGAGGGCGGTGCGCTCGGCCGCGGAAGGCAGGCTGACCTCGACGGAGGTTCCGACCAGCCAGTCAGGATCCTGGAAGACCACCCGGATTTCGAATTGGCGGGAGCGGTCATCGCCCACCGGGACGATAGCCCGGATGCGGCCGGGGCGCTCCTGATCGTGATCGCGGATGCTCACCGTCTGGCCGGTGCGAATGTTCGCAGCGAGCCCCAGTGCAGCGGTCGCGCGAGCTTCGATGTCAGCCGTATTTACCAGGCGTACGGTGGCGGCTCCCAACTGCACGTACTCGCCCTTTTGTATGAAACGCTCGGTCACCACGCCGGGAAAAGGTGCGCGGATTTGCGATTCGTTGATGTCGTACGCTGCTTCGCGGAGCTGCGCTTCAGCGCGCAAGACGTCCTCATGAGCGACGTCGCTCTGCGCTCGTGCGTCGTCAAGCTGGCTGACACTGACCACCTTCGTCGCCGCAAGTTGTGTGAAGCGCTCGAGTTGAGTTGCGGCAACGGCAAGTTGAGCTTTGGCACGCGCAACCTGCGCACGCAAATCCTGAGACCGGATCTGCGCCGGCGTGTCATCCAGCTTTGCAATGGGCTCGCCCGCCTTGACCCGCTGCCCGACTTCGGCCACCCACATCGCGCGCCCGGCAATGACACTGGCCACGCGTGCATCGTACCGACTCACAATTGAGCCTGGAATCCAGCTCTTGGCGGACACCGAGCGCTCAGTGACTGTGCCAACCTGCACCGGCACGGGCGGTCCGGCATCCGCGGCTGCGTGCGCGCTCCGGGTGGCAGCAATACATAGAAGCGCCGCCAACATAACACCAAGGGCATGAGCACCCGTAGTGGCGGCCCGCGCACCCGCAGCCAAAGAGCCCGCCGCCGTTGCCGCCGGCACACGCGACACCCGCCTCTGAAGCAGCCGCATCAGCGCCGGAATCAACACGAGACTGAACACGAGACTCACCACCACACCACCAATATTGACCGCCGCGAGACCCCGATAGATCACGCTGCCCGGACCTGGATTCACGGCCATGGGCAGTGCGCCGAGCGCTCCCGTGAGCGTGCTTGCCAGAATTGCACGCAGCCGTTGATTGAGTCCGGCCCGAATCGCTTCTTCCAGCGCCGCGCCCGTCGATTCAACACTGCGCACGGCGGCTACGAGCAGGATCGCGTGATTGATGATGACGCCGATCATCATGACGAACCCGATCATGGACAGCAGATCCAGCGCCTGAAACTTCACCACATCGAGCATGCGCAGGCCCACCACACCGCCGATGAGCGCCAGCGGTACGGTCAGCAGCACAATCAGGCTGTCTCTCACGGAGCGGAACAGGGCGGTCATCAACAGCAACAGCACAACCAGCGCGACACCAAACACCCGTGACATGGTGTGCAGTGTCTTGCTGAGGCTGTCGGCACTTCCAGCCATGCGGATCGCGCCGTCCGCAGGTAACTTCGCCCGCAGTTCGGGCAGGACATCCCGATTGATTGTGCTGAGAACCTGTTCGAGTGACAGTGACGCCGGAGGGTCCACCGTGAGAGTCACCGTACGGCGATGGTTGAGCCGGCGAATGGCCGGGGGCCCGAGCTCGGTCGACAATTGCACCAGATCCCCGAGCCGTACGACCGTGCCCGAGGCTGTACGCAGAGGCGCGTTCGCAAGATCCTCGGGAGTCGCGCCCTCGCTGGACCGCAACACGATCGGCAATCGCGATTTGCCGTCGAAGTACTCGCCCAACCACGCCCCTTCCCCCACCGTACGGATCACGGTACCGAGTGTGGCTCGATCCCAGCCCACTTCCGCAATGCGCCGGTCATCCGGAACCGCATGCAACTCGAGCGCAACATCCTCGGGGTTGGGAAAGCTCTGTACCGCGGAGTTGGGGAAAGTCTTCTCGAGCAGCGCCCGTCCCTCGAGAGCCACCCGGTTCAAGGGCGCGGTGTTCTCACTCTGCAAATGAATGCCGACCGAGCGCGCCGAGCCGCCGATTCCGCCGAACAAATCGCCTTCGGCCGCGAAGGCGCGGGTATCCGGCAAGCCGACAATGATCTTGTCCCGAATGATCGTTTCGAGCTCGCCGATGCGCGTCTCGTCCTGCACCCGGGCGCCGATCGTGCCGCCGCCCGGCCATGTCAGGACGTACCAGTTCTTGAGCCTCGGCTCGAGCCGTCCCTCCATGTACGGACGCATGCGCTCCAGGATCGTCGGCAGCAATTCGCGGTTGACGGCTTCGGAGCTCATGCCCGGCGGGAAGTTGAAAAAAGCGTCAATGGCCGCGCGTTTGACCGGCGGCAGATAGTCGAGCGGTGGCAACAGCCACCACGCCAGGCTCAGCGGCAGCACCAACAGCCCAGCGATCCACGACACTTGTTTGGGCCTGGAGTTTGTGACCCGCAGTACCCACTCCGCAAGTTGCGGCCAGCCGTGCCCGTAGCCGGATGGGCGCAACGGCCGGTCGAGAGCCAAGCTCAGCGAGACCGGCAACAAGGTCAGCGCAACAACAATGGAAATCGCGACGGCAATGGAAATGGTGAGTGCCAGATCGCCGAAAAGCTGTCCCTCGACGTCTTTGAGGAACAGAACGGGCACAAAAACCGCAATCGTGGTGGCGGTCGAGGCAATCAGGGCACCGGCCACCTGCCGCGCTCCCTCGCGGGCGGCTTGCTGCAATGGCAGGCCACTCTCGCGCAATCGCACGACATTTCCTGAAACAACAATGGCCCCCTCGACCACCATGCCAACCGCCAGCGCGAGTCCCGCTAGGGAAATCACGTTCAAACTGCGGCCGAGCAGGTCGAGCACGGTAAAGGTCGCGCACAAACACACAGGTATGGTGAGCGCGATCAGGATCGTCACGCGCGTCTCGCGCATGAACCACCAGACCACAATCAGTGCCAGCAGCGTTCCGACAATCAGATTTTCAGACAGCAGATTGACGGCGCGATGAATAAACAAAGAGGCATCGAACGACTGCTCGATCCCCAGGCCGCGCGCCTTCAGGGGGCCATCGCGCAGTTCGGCCACCGCGGCCTTGACCGTCTCGAGCGTGCCGAGAACATTGGCACCCGGCGTGCGGAAAACCTGGATGCCGATGGCCGGATTGCCATTCTGATAGCCGAATTGTTGGCGAGCGGGCGGGGCGATGTCGATGGTGGCCACATCGGACAGCCGGACAGGACGGCCGTCGCGCCAGGTCAGTACGAGATCTCCCAACCGGTCAGGTTTGAATAGACCCGTGAAACGCAGGGTGTATTGGCGGCGGCCCACGTCGAGTTGGCCGCCTGAGACGTTGTTGGCTGCTGCGGCCTGCGCCGCGATATCCGGTACCGCAATTCCCAGTGCCGCCGCCCGTTCGAGATCTACGGTGATCCTGACATCATCCGGAGGGCCCGCGTTGACGTTGACAGCCGCTACACCCGGGATTGCTTCGAGCCGCGGCCGCACGGTGTCCTCTATAAAGCGCCGTTGCGACTCGATCGTGCCCGGCGTTCCGGCGAGTTGTTGGACGAAGAACCAGGACAGGGTCTCGTTCGCGTTGCCATCGCCGCCGCCGAGACTCACGATGGGACGGTCCGCGTCCCTGGGCAACGGGCGCAATCGGTTCAGGCGCCCAATGACCTCCACGAGCGCGTTCTTCATGTCGGTTCCGAGCGCGAAGCGCAGATTGATTTGGGCATTGCCGGCGTTGGCCGTGCCTTCAATTTCCTCCACCCCCGGCATGCCCTGCAGCACATTCTCGAGTGGCTCCAACAATTCGGATTCCACTTCCTCGGGCGAGGCCGTCCGCCACTGGCATTGGATGGAAATTTCGGGCCGGTTGATGTCCGGAAAAAGCTGCAGCGGCAATCGGCTCAGGCCGAGCGTGCCCAGAAGGACAATGAACAACGCGATGACCGCGACCGCAATAGGACTACGGCCCGACCATTGGACACTCTCCATGGCCCACCCCTTTTGAAATGCCTACGGCAAACCGGCGACGCCCATCGAGTGACGCTCGAGAGTCCCCGATGCTACTGCAGGCAGACCGGGTTGGGCCCCGGGTGTGCGTCTCACATGGGACGGGCTCGTCGTAGGCAGGGACGAGCTCGTGCCACAGGCGTTAACCGATCACTCCGCCGGTCGCCAAAGCCTCAACTTCCGCCCGGCTGAACCCAGCCCCTTCGAGCACCTCAAACGTGTGCTCCCCGGGCCGTGCCAACAAGGTCGAAGAGCCGCTGCGGCGATCCCCCATCTCAATGGGCAGGGTAGGCAAAAGCGTCGCGCCACCCCCGGGCAACACCACCGGCGCCAGCCCGCCGCTCGCCAGCAAATGCGGATCCTCGAACAGCTCCTCCGGCTTGCCAATGGGTGCAAAGGGCAGCCCGGTGTGTTCCAGCTTGGCGAGCAGGTCCGCCCTGGAGTAGCGTGCCAGCACCGCGCTGACCTGCGGCAGCAGCTCCGGTCGCGCCTGCACCCGCTGATTGTTGGTCTTGTAGCGCGGATCTTCCGCCAGGGCCTTCAGTTCGAACACCTCGCAGAACTTCTGCCACAGCCCATCCGAGACCACGCCCAGGAACACCTGCTCGTGATCGCTGGTCGTGAACACATCGTAGATGGCCCAAGCTGACACGCGCACGGGCATAGGTTGGGCCGCCTGACCCGTGACCGCCTTCTGTGCCATGTGCTGCCCGACCAGGTAGACGCTGGTTTCAAAGAGTGCGCTGGTCAGCTTCTGCCCACGCCCGCCGGTCTGCCGTTCCAGGAGCGCCGCCAGAATGGCAATAACCGCAAACATGCCACCCGCTACATCAATAACCGAGGATCCAGCGCGCAGCGGCCGCCCCGGCGGTCCCGTCATGTAGGCGAGGCCACTCATCATCTGTGCCACTTCGTCCAGCGCAGTCCGATGTTGGTAAGGGCCTTCCAGGAAGCCTTTTTCAGAACAGTAGATGAGACGCGGGTTCTCGCGGCTCAGGCTCGTGTAGTCCAGTCCCAGTCGATCCAGCGTCCCGGGGCGGAAGTTCTCAATCAACACATCCTGCGTGGCAACCAGGCGTCTGGCGCTCGCCAAGCCGAGCGGACTCTTGATATCCAGGCAAATGCTCTTCTTCCCGCGGTTGTACATCGGAAAGTAACCGGCGCCCGAACCCTTCAGGTTGCGCGTGGCGTCGCCGCCGATCGGTTCGACCTTGATCACTTCAGCGCCGAGGTCGGCCAATACCGCGCCCGCGGCGGGTCCCATGACCATGTGAGTGAATTCGATCACCCGCAGCCCCTGCAACGGAAGCGCCCTCATTGGCGAAACCCCAGTGGTAGCCCCGCCAACGGCGTAAATCCGTACAACTCGTCCGTCGCCGGCAATGCCTTTCGCAACACCTCTCGTGCCGCAAACAACCCTTCCAGTTTGATTCCCGTCTTCAGTCCCATCGCCTCCAGCATGAACACCAGGTCCTCGGTCACAATGTTCCCCGAAGCACCCGGAGCGAACGGGCAACCGCCCAACCCGCCCAGCGAGCTGTCGAACGTGGAGATGCCCACGTCGAGGCCTGCCAACACATTGGCCAGCCCGAGTCCGCGGGTGTTATGCAGATGCAGTCCGTTCAGCGCATGCTCTCCCACGGCTCCCCGGATGCGCCGGACCAGTGATTTGATTTGAGTGGGGTTGGCATAGCCGGTCGTATCCGCCAGGCCCACTTCATCGCAGCCGGCGCGCATCAGTTGCTCAGCGAGGGCGACCACACGATCGGCGGGCACGGCGCCTTCCAGCGTGCAGCCGAACGCAGTCGATAAACCACCTTCCAGAGAAGGACGCCGATCCTCGGGCAACGACGCTATCAGCTCGGCGATAGCGTGAGTCTCGGCAACGATCTGTTCGTGTGTACGCCGTATGTTGCGCAGGCTGTGAGTTTCGGAAACCGACACCGGAACGGTGATCTTGTGAGCGCCGGCTTCTACCGCCGCCTGTGCCCCCTCGAGGTTAGGCACCAGCACCGCCACCGTCAGGCCCGGCAGAGTACGGGCGAATCGCACCACGTCGCCGGTATCAGCCAACTGCGGCAGCAATTTGGCCGGCACGAAGCTGCCGACCTCGATCTCGCGCACGCCCGCTGCGTATTCGGCGGCTACCCAGGCACACTTGGCTTCCAGCGGCAGAATGCTTCGGATGCTCTGCAGCCCGTCGCGCGGCCCGACTTCGCTGATCAGTATCTGTGTCATGTCAGGTAGATCCAGGGCCGCGCCCGCGCGTCCCGCTCAATAAAATCCTCAATGGCCGGACGGTTCTTCAAAGCCATGCCGACCGAGTCCAAGCCCTCCAACAGCATCTCGCGCGCCTGCGGTTCGAGATCGAAAGGGAAGGGCCCCACGCCGGGTGCGGATACCTGGCAGCGGATTAGGTCCACAGTCACCGCATTCTCGCCAGGATCGTCGCGCACCACCGCTTCGATCTCGCCGATGCAGGACGCGGGCAACACCACCGGCAACAATCCGTTGCGAATGCTGTTACCGAAAAAGATCGGCGCAAAGCTGGGTGCCAGCACTGCCCGAAAGCCGTACTCAACCAAAGCCCACACAGCATGCTCACGGCTCGAGCCGCACCCGAAGTTCTCACCGCCGAGCAGAATCCGCGCATTCGAGTACGGCGCCTGGTTCAACACAAAGTCCGGATTGGGGGACCCGCCCTGGGCATCGCGGTAGCGCCAACCCGCGAACAACCCGGCCGCCAACCCGGTTCGCCCCACGGTTTTGATGTGGCGCGAAGGTATGATGGCGTCGGTATCGACATTGGCGCGTACCAGCGGCGCTGCGACGGCGGTGACTGTTGTGAAGGGTTGCATGGCGAGTCAGTCGTGCAGTCGCCGAGGGTCTGAGATGTAGCCCGCGATGGCGCTGGCGGCCACGGTCTCCGGGCTCGCGATATGAGTGCGCGTCTCGGGTCCCTGTCGACTCTCGAAGTTACGGTTCGTCGAAGACACCACACGCTGCCGGTAGCCGAAGCTCTCGCCTCCCGCATAAAAGCACATGGAGCAGCCGGCCTCCCGCCATTCAAACCCAGCCTGTTTGAATATCCGGTCCAGCCCCTCCTGTTCGGCCAGCCGTTTCACCCGCCCGGACCCTGGGACGCAGATGGCCCGGAGTCCAGGGGCAACGTGCCGTCCCTGGAGCACCCGCGCTGCCCGACGAAGGTCACTCAGCCGACTGTTGGTGCACGAGCCAATGAACGCGGCGTCGATCTTCAGGCTCGACAGCGGCACCCCTGGCTGCAGATCCATATAGCTCAAAGCTCGTTCATAGGCCTCGCGCGAAGTACCTGACTGCTCCAGCGAAGGCACACGCCCGGTGACGGCAATCGCGTGCGCAGGGTTGGTTCCCCACGTAACCATCGGAGCGATGGCCGCCGCGTCGACATGCAACTCGCGATCAAAGGCCGCTCCCGGGTCGCTCTGTAGCGCCGACCAATGCTGCAGCGCCGCCGGCCACTGCTGCGCTGTCGGAGCAAACGGACGGCCTTGCAGATGCGCGAACGTTTTCTCATCAGCCGCAATCAACCCGGTCACGGCGGAGAACTCAGTCGTCATATTGCACAAGGTCAACCGCGACTCCAGGTCCATTGCACCAATGGCCTCGCCGCTGTACTCAACCACGCAGCCGTTGCCGCCAGCCGAGCCATGACGGGCAAGCAAAGCAAGGCTCAAGTCCTTTGCCGTCACTCCGGGAGCCGCCTGGCCGTCAAACCACACACGCATGGATTTGGGCTTGCGCATGCGCAGCGCCCCCGTCGCCAATGCTTCCTCTGCGTCCGTGGATCCAATGCCCCATGCCAACGCGCCCAACGCTCCCTGCGTGCAGGTGTGGCTGTCAGGGCATACGACTGTCGCGCCCGGCAGTGCGATACCCAACTCTGCCGAGACCACGTGAACGATACCCTGCTCGGGATCCTGTATGTCAAACAGGGTGATGCCGGCAGCCCGCGCCGCGGCGCGGGTCTGCAAAATGAACTGCTTTCCACCCGGCATCATCGTGTCATCCCCGCGGCCCGGGAAGGTGTCGACGATGTGATCCATGGTGCAGAACGCCCGCTTGGGATCCAACACCGGGGTGCCTCTCGCGGCCAGGCTCTTCAATGCCACTGAGCCGGTCCGCTCGTGCAGAAAAACGCGGTCAATGGCCACCACCGCACTGGCGCCGTCCCCGCCCTGGATGATGCAGTGCTGCCGCCAGATCTTTTCAAACAGCGACAGCGGTGCGGCGGAATCAGCCATAAGGTCGGGCAAGATACTTGCCACGGGCGGGGCCGACCATCTTGCCATCCTGGTAGATGGGTTGCCCACGCAGGAAGGTTGTCACTACGCGAGCGTTGAGCTCGATTCCTTCAAACGGCGTGTAGCCCTGGGTCGAGGCCGAATTGGCAGCGTGAATGGTGTCCGTCACCCCGGTCCTCACCAGCGCAATGTCCGCATCGAATCCGGGAGCAAGCTGACCCTTGCTGCGCAGGCCAAAGCGCTGAGCCGGGTTGGCCGCGGTCAGTTCGGCAATGCGGTACAAGGGCAGGCCGCGGCGCTCGCCCTCGGTGATGAGGGCTGGCAACAACCACTCGCTGCCCCCGAATCCCGACTTGGCCTTGAAAATCTCAGTGGGCTTCGCCTGGTCCACCTTCATCTCGTGGCGGCAGCAGGCATGATCGGAGGTGACCCAATCGAGCTTGCCTGCCAACAGCGCACTCCACAGATACTCGACGTCCTCGGGTGAGCGGATGGGCGGATTGACCTTCGCCAGCGAACCGGCGGGCGAGTCATAGTTCAGACACAGGTGTCCGATGGTCACCTCGCGCCGGAAGTTGACATGAGGAAACACCTGGGCCATCTGCATCGCGGCTTCCACCGCCTTGCGGGAGGACAGATGCAGCAGGTTGATGTTGAGGCAGTTGGTTTCATTCGCCAGGTAGCCGGCAATGAAAATGGCCAATCCTTCGGAGTGAGGCGGCCGGGCCGCGCTGTAGGCCCGTAGCCCCTGCAACTTGCCCTCACGCTGCACAATCTTTGTGTAGGCATTCATGATCTCGGCCGTCTCACAATGCAGTGAGAGGGAAATGATGTCGGACAGCGCCGGATGCTTTTGCGCCGCCGCCTGTACACCGCGCATCACGAACTCGAAGTGCGCGATGTCATAGTTCTCATCCGCGCCGATCATGAGGAAATCGCGCTGCGAGGCCGATGCCCCGTGCAGCCCGTAGCCCCCATAGAACATGAAGATCTTGTAGCTGGTGACGCCGTGTTCCTCGATCAGTTGCGGGATCTCCTGGATCTGCGTCGAGTCGACCGGAGCCAGGTGATAGGCGTAATCAACATGAAAATTGCCGGCCGACAGGCGCAGCGCTTCCGGAAACAGGTCGCGATAGGGGCCGCCCTTGTTCAGATAGTACTGACCCGAACGGAAGTAGTTGAGACTCGAGGTCACGCCTCCCTGGGCGGCGGCCTGACTCTCGGTCACCGCGTCTGCAGCGAGAGGCGAATAGATGCCGGTGTGCATGTGCGCATCGACCACCCCCGGAAAGGCGTAATTGCCCTGGCCGTCAATGACCTGGCGGGCCTTGCTGACATCCAGGCTGGGCCCGATGGCGGCGATCTTCTCGCCCTGCATGGCGATGTCGACGGGTGGGGTGTCTTTGTGTCCGGGTCGGACGGCGCGCACATTGCGCAGTACACAGTCGTAGTGGATTTTCTCGGGCATCGTGTTCTCAATCAGACTTTCAACAATTCGAGCAATTCTCCCGCCGGGCCGCGCAGTGTCGCCGCGGATCGCCCCTTGAACGGCGGCAACTCATTGCGCGCGGCAGGGTGAATGAACTTATCCTGCAAGGCATCGAAGCGCCTGCAATCGAAGCTGACCAGCGCCACCCCTGGAGGCAATCCCCCATCGGGCCGCTGGCGTGGTTTCGCCTTGTCACCGTAATGGTCAATCTCAATCTTGGCACCGTCGTCCAACTTGACCACCGCCAGTTGCAAGGAGGGCAACTGACGGATCGGGCTCGGAGTATTACCAAACGTATCCTGATAGAACTTCAAGGCGGCCGGCAGGTCGGGCGCCCCCAACACGGTGATGAAACACCTCCCGACGGGCGACTTCGCCACGGCGAGATCCGGCCGCGGCTCGGTAATCCAGGTCAGGTTCAACTGCTCGCCCGCCGGCCCCACCGCGTGCATGGCCTTCAAGTACGAATAGGTCGGGATCACAGCAGGCGGATGCGTCACTGTGAATGGAGAGTGCTGCAGCTTTTCATACAGTTTGTCGCTGTCCTGTACCGTGATTTCGGTGGTGGACCATCCCAACGTACCGCTTCCGGTGTCATCGCCATCCTTGCCCTGCTGCACGAACCGCAAATACGTTTGTTCGCCGCTGGCGGGTCCCACTATCAGGTACGGACTCCCGCCTACCGCGGGAGCGTCCCAGCTCGCCGCGGTCGCTTTGGGCACTTTGCCCTTGGCGATGACCTGGTAGCCCATGTACTGAGTCCAGGCCGACTCAACGGCCTTCAGGTCGGGCGCCGTAATCGTCACCGCACGGATGACTCCCAGGCCTCCTGGGGCCGCCGGAGCGGGAGCGGGTGCCGATTGTGCGAGAGCCCGCAGGGCCGGTGAGAGTGAGAACACCGGACCCGCGAGTGCGCTGAGTACAACATCTCGGCGCGTAAGCATTAGAAATCCGCCTGTAGCCGCACCATGATCGTCCGCGGGTCGTTGATGTAACCCGTGACGGATGGTATCAGGGGGCTCGCGAGCTGCAGGCCGGCCGCGACGTAATGCTTGTTGGTGATGTTCTTGCCGTCAAGCGACACGCGGTAGTGACCGGTCGGGTCGTTATAGGCAATCGATGCGTCGTACAACGTAACCGCCTGCGTCTGGACCAGCGGCCCTTCATTCGCGACGTTGTTGTAATAAAACCCGGTGTGCCGTGCCTGGCCAAGCAAATGCACCTTGCCGGGAATCGGGATCGGCGGCGAATAGTCGACGCCCAGGGTTTCCGACCCGGGTATCAGTCCCTTCAGCTTCCTGTTTTCACATTGCTGGAACACACCGTGCTGGCTCGTGCAGATAAACGGCTGAGTGTACTTGCCGGTGTAGAACGAGGCGTTGCCATACAACTGCAGCCCGTCCATCACCTGCCAGGTCGGCTCCAGCTCGATTCCCTTGACCGTGGCTTTCGAGGCGTTGGATGTGTAGCTGGTGGATGTTCCGGGGAAGAACACCGGCAACTGCAAGCCATCGTACTTCGCAATGAACAACGCCGTATTCAACCGGAACTGGTGGTTGGGGGTCTGCAGCTTGTTGCCTATCTCAAAGCTGTTGGAGGTTTCCGGCCCGTAGGCCTGCGGCGCGCCGGCCTGCCCGGGCACACCCGTATTGGCGGTCGGCGGCACCGGATTGATACCCCCGCTCTTGAATCCCTTCGTCCAGGACGCATAGGACAGAATGTCCGGTGTCATCTGCCAGTCCACCCCGATCTTCGGGCTGGTGCCCTTGAACTGGTCCTTCAGTGCCTGCGGATGATTGATCAGCGTGTAGTAATACTGGGTGAAGTCCGCAAACTCCTTCGTCTCGCGGATACCTCCGGTAAGACCTACGCCCCATCCGATGTTGTAAGTAGCCTGCGCGAACACCGCATAAGCATCCGTCAATCGCTGCTGGATGTTCTGCGGATTGCCGATGATTGTCTGCGCGCGTCCCTCTTCGTGGAACACGTAGAGACCGCCCACCGCTTTGATCTTCTCTGACGTGTAGGTCGCGTTGAATTCCTGGCTGTAGAACTCATCCCGCGTGCGGCCATCGCCGCCGGCGCCCAGGTTCAACGCCCCATTGCCGGTCTTCTGCGCGGCCGCCGTCAGCCACAGGATGCTGCCGGTGCTGTGGATGCTGAGCAGTCCGTAGCCGGTGATGGAGTTGATAGCCAGGTTTTCCATGGGCTCGTAGGTCATGTTCAGTGACGCGCCGTTGTTGGTCAGGCTCTGGCCGATGGGCCCGAAAATCTCCGTCCGGGTGAGATCGCGGTTGAACGAGTTGTTGGCGTACGGGTCGACTACGCCGACTCCGACCTGCAGCGGCACGCCGACGCCCGGATCCGAATAATCCTGCATCGCATAGACGGACAGAGTCGCCTCGAAGTTGTCCCACGGCGTGAACAACAGCTTGGCGCGCTCGCCCCAGCGTTTCAGGTTGCCGATGCGGTGATCGTAGTACGGATCGTTGAAGAAGCCGTTGTGATAACGCTCGACGCCGCTGACCGAGAAGGCGAGCTTGCCCGGAATGATCGGGCCGGTCAGAAAGCCCTTCACTTCGTTGGCCGACCAGTCGCCGAAACCCACTTCCGCGGAGCCGGTGAACTCATTCAGCTCGGGCCGGCGCGTGTCGATCTTGATCGCGCCGCCGGAGGTGTTGCGCCCGTACAGCGTGCCCTGGGGGCCGCGCAGCACTTCCAGGCTGGCGAGGTCGAAGAAATCGAAGAACGAGCCGTTGATACGCGGCTGATAGACGCCGTCGATGTAGATACCCACGGCGGGGTCGAAGTTGATTCCACCCTGCTCCTGGCCGACACCGCGCATCACAATGCGCGCGGAGTTCGAGCTTCCGGTGGAGGGCGTGATGACCGTACCGGGGATCTGCGCCGACACATCCTGCACGCTGGTGACCTTGCGGTCGGCCAGGATGTCAGGATTGAACGCAGTAACCGCTACCGGGGTCGACTGCACGGTCGCCTTGTAGCGTTCGGTCGTCACAGTGACTTCCTGCAGACCGAGGCCTCCGCTCGTATCGCCCGCTTCCGTGCTTTCCGTCTGGGCCACCGCGGCGGCGGAGGCCAACAGCAAGCCGATAGCTGCTGCCAGAGTTGTTGTCGACGTCACGGCACTGGCCGCGGTCAGCCTATTGAGCATGAAGAACACCCCACAATCGTTATTGACATCCTCGATGCGAGGAAACACTATCGCCACCTAGATACCTACGTCAAGACATAGTGACCCATGTTAAAAAGCAACAACTCGCTGCGGGGTGCAAGGTGACAGCCGACGGAATAGAAATTTTCATGCGCCCAGGCGCACTTGCATCGGTTGCGCTGGCTTGCGGCGCGCTGTTGGCGACGGGCGATATCGCCTGGGCAGCCGGCAAGCCGAAGGCGGATCAGGGAAAGCCTTATGAACATAGGATGCCGGCACAGGCACCTTTTGCTGCGGTGCGCGTGCTCGACGTTCTGAATATGCCCATCGAGGCGCCTGGCGGAAATGGTTGGGGCGTTCGCACGCTGTATTCAGGGCCGGCGGGCGAGCACCTGCGCATTCTGTACGTGCCGCCCGGTGCCGAGGGCGCCAAGGTGCACTACCACGAATTTCACGAGTGGGCGTACAACATTGCAGGTGACTTCACCAACAACGAGTCGACGATGCCGGACCAGGTGTACGGACCGTTGCAACGCTTCCGCGAAGGCAACTTCCTGTCCCGCCCGCCGCACAGCCTGCACGGCGGCGAGAAGGGCCGCATGAAGTGGATGGCGTCCCAGGTCGGCGCCGAAATCCTCATCATGGAAGAAAAAGACGCAATGAAGTACAGCTACACGGTCGACCCCGACGTGCGCAATGGCGATGAAAAGTCCGCCGGCGGCATGCATTACAACCCGGACTACAAGAAGATCCAGAACTGGGCGACCCCGCGCATCATCGACACTCTCGACAAGATGCCCTGGCAGCCCGTCGCAGGCTCGCCCGGCTTGAACGTCAAACACCTGATTGACGATCCTTCACACGGCTTCCGCGCCGATATGTGGTTCCTCGAAGCGAAGTCGCCCACTCCCGAGATGTTCGCGGCCTATCACTACAAGCAGGCCAATGAATTCAACTTTGTGATTGCCGGCGACCTCAACATCGAGACCTATGCCAACGAGGGCGCGAAGCCGGACAGCGTGACCCTGGCGAAGGAGTTCTTTGTAGAACATCCGGCCATGAGCATCATGGGACTGGCTGCGTCTGAAGCCACCAAAACGGGTGCTGTCTGGCTGCAGGTTACGTACGCGAGCGGCGCGCACTGGAGCGACTCGCCTTCACCCATTGAGCCGCGAATCGGAGCCACTCAACGATGAACAATAAACACATGCCCGTCTTGTCACGCCTGACTGCCGCAGCCGCTTCCGTGACTGCCGTTGTTGCGACCACAGCGGCCTTGGCCGCGCTGTCTGGCGCCGTCGCGACAAGCGCCTTCGCGGCCACCAAGGCCGCCAAGCCTACGCCGGGCACACCTCTCGAGCCTCCAGCCATCACCGCGCCCATTGTCGGTACGGTCACGCCGGCCACGACCGGTTGGGTGCCGGTGCAGGTCGTGGACGTCAACAACTTCCCGTTGGACTCCCATCCGCGCTATCACGCCAAGTCAAAGACCTTCTTTGTCGGGCCCAACGGCGAGGGCTTCCTGGTCCACGTCATTTTCCCACCCACCTGGAATACCAAGATGCCTCCCGCCGGCACCTGGCCGCACTATCACTACTATCACGAGTGGGGCTACACCCTGAAAGGTGACTTCGTGCTGGGCGAGCCGGTGACGCCGGAGCAGAAAAACGGCATGGTTTCGCACAAACACGAAGGCGGCTGGCTGTCGCGCCCCGCCTATTCCCTCCACGGCGGCTCCCCCGAGGAGGGCGGCATCCGCGCCCAGTTTCCCTACGACCTGCTGATTTTCGAGGAAGGCGATGGCAGCCTGGTCCAGACCGGCCCCGGCGGCGATCACATCAAGCCGGATTTTCCCGGCGAGAAGCCCAATCCCTACCTGCCTGACTGGAAGAAAGTGAAGAATTTCACCCGCCCGTGGCTGGTGGACACCCAGAACAACATGGAGTGGGAAACGGACCAACACGTTGCCGGCCGGTTTGTGAAGTGGCTGAGTGATGACATGGCGGATGGCTTTCGGGCCCAGCTCGTGAAGATCCCGCCGGGTTGGAAGCCGGCGGACAACAAGCGCACCTACCACGCGAACGCCAATGTACTGCGCTACATGATCTCCGGGGACATGAATGTCTGGGTCTTCAAGGGGCCGAAGGATGCCGGTCAGCCCTATGTCGTGCGGGAGAACGGCTTCGTCTATCAGCCGCCGCGCAGCATCTGGGGCTATGGCGAGGGTGAGGTGACGAAGGAGGGCGCCGTCTGGTTGGAAGTGACATACGCCAAGGGCCTGAGCGTCGGCAACGGTCCGATCGAGAGTCCGCAGACCGCGGAGTGAGTTGCAGATGAAAAAAGATGCCAAAAGCGGGGCACGGGCTGAACAGTTGTTCTTTGACGATCCGGCGGTGGATGGCCTCATGGGGGTGTTGATGAGCCTCGCCACCGATCACTATGTTCTGCGGGACCGGGTCCAGGTGCTGGAGAAGCTGTTGGTCAGCTCCGGACAGGTGAGCAGGCAGGCGTTGGATGCGCCTGACACTCCCGAGGCAACGGCCGCCGCGAATGACGACGCAGCGGCCTTCGCCAACGAGTTGCTGCGCCCGCTGTTGGGATTGCAGGAAACGACCGGTATCGGCGGCCGCTTCTCGCTGAAGAAACACAAACGGAGAGCCCGCTCATGATTACACCGCGCTCACTGGAAGCAGGACAGCGCTTTCTGCTGGCCGCGAAGAAGTGGTGGACGGCCGATCTGTATGAGCATTTGCGCAAGCAATACCTGGCGCAGGCCGGTGCCAAGGCGGATCGCCACAATGTGGCGGACGTAGCCGCCATCCTCGAGGACACGACGGAGTATCGGTATTTCGCCTGGCTCGAGCGGCACCTGCAGCGCATGAAGTATTCCGGTGCTTATGGCCTGGCCCGCTACTACGATCAGGCGCGGGACTCCGTTCTGCCGCCGCTCGCGGAAGTCGAGCGGAAATCCGCGCTTCTGGATTTGCAGCCGGATCTGCCACTGCCCCGTTATTACACCGGCGTCGACATCCACCAACACCCGGGTGGTGTCTGGTCGGATGACGTAGCGGGGCTCGTCTATGAGCATGGCGCCCGCACGACGACTCCAATGTTGGGTACATCGCATGCCGACCTGCATACCCGATTCACCGAGCTCGTTGGCAAGAGGATGACGCCCAAGAAAATCCTCGACCTGGGCTGCGGCTTCGGCAAGAGCACTCAACCGTTCTACGCCGCGTTTCCAGAAGCGCAGGTGGAGGGAATCGACCTGTCCGGTCCCTGTTTGCGCCTCGCTGCACGAGCCGCCGAGTCCGTTGGCGCCAAGAACATCCGCTTCCGCCAACGGGACGCCGTCAACACCGGTTACTCGCCGGGCTCATTCGACCTCGTCACCTCCACGATGTTGCTCCATGAGACGCCACCCGCACCCCTCGAGACGATCATCGAGGAAGCGGCCCGTGTGTTGGAGCCGGGCGGGCGGATGATCCACTTGGATTTCCACCACCTGCCCGACGCCTTCCGGCGATTCATGTTCTACGGACATGGCCGTCGCAATAATGAGCCGTACATGCAGCCGCTGGCGGAAGTCGATCTGCACAAGGTGCTCAAACGGCATGGCTTCGAGGACGTCACCATCGAGCCGTTCAGTGAAGCCGAAGGCCTCGGGGTGCACCGCGAGGACGTGTGGCGCCTGCCCTGGACCGTAATCAGTGCGCGCAAGTCCAGCAGGGCTGATTCGCGCACCAAGCGCACCAAGCGCGCCAAGTCCCGCTCCGCGCGCTCATGACCCTCAAACTGATCCTGATCATCACCCTGTGCGCACCAGACCTGAGCGTCATGGAGCACGCCTACACCGGAGTATTGCATTACTCCGTTGTAGAGCGAGGTCACATACCGGCCCAACTGGGTAAAAGTTGGGCCGCTCCCAAAATGAGTGGCCACCCCTATCTCATGCTGCGGCCCGAAAGTAATGCCAACATCTACATCCGCGTAATTCAGGGAGACGTGCCGGCTGACTACGAGCCAATGAGCACGTACGGCTGGAATGCCACCGAGTTTCTGGTGCAGGACCCCGACGCACTCGCCGAAGCTATCCGCAAGCCCGGTTCCGGATTTACCGTGGCCGGCGAGCCTCGCCCCCTGGGACCCAATTCGCCCATCCGCGCCATGCAGGCCATCGGCCCCGCGCACGAAGTGTTGTATCTCACCAGGCCGCCCGAAGGCGGTGCCATGGAGACTGCGCATACGCCGGTTGATCGTCCGTTCATTGTGATTCTGGGCAACCGGGACCTGCCGGCTACGCAGGCGTTCTTGCAGTCAACGTTCGGCTTGAGCAGCGGCACTCCCATCGCCGCCCGTATGACGGTGTTGAATAAGGCATTCGGCCTCGATATCGAAACCACGCATCCGCTAACAGTGGCGCGCGTGTCGCCCCAATACTCCATTGAGCTCGATCAGTATCCGGATGTGGCTCGGGAGCGTCCGCATGCAAAAGGTGCGCTCCCCCCGGCACTGGCCATGGTCAGCTTCGAAACCGAGTCACTGGAGTCCGTCAAAGACAAGCTCCTCGCGCCGCCGCAGAGGATCAAACGAGCTCCGTACGATGGCCGTCGCACCGGTACCCTGCGGGGTCCCTCCGGTGAGTTGATCGAGCTGATAGAAGATGCACGGCACAACGAGCGCTGACACGAGCACTGAGCGGTCCAAGACGTACGCTTGGTACGTTGTCGTTCTGCTCACGCTCATTTACACGGTCTCGTTCATTGATCGCCAGATCCTGGCGCTGATGATCGGCCCTATCCGCAGGGACTTTGGCATTTCAGATACCCAGGTCAGCCTGCTCATTGGGCTGGCATTCGCCCTGTTCTATACCTTCCTCGGAATCCCCATTGCCCGAATGGCCGACCGCCACAGCCGGCGCGGAATCATTGCCGCGGGTGTGTTTGTCTGGTGCCTGATGACGGCCGCCTGCGGTGTTTCTCACAACTACGGCCAGTTGTTCCTGGCTCGCGTGGGAGTCGGCGTGGGTGAGGCGGCTCTCGGGCCGAGCGCGCTGTCAATGATCAGCGACTACTTTCCGCAGCAGAGCAGGGGGCGTGCCATCTCTTTCTATACCATGGGCATCTCCCTCGGCTCCGCCCTGGCGATGATTGTTGGTGGGCAACTCGTGGCCAACGCCTTGCAGGCGGCCCCGATCTCCGTTCCCCTGTTTGGTGAGCTCTACGGTTGGCAGCCCATTTTCTTCATGGTCGGGTTGCCCGGCATCGTGCTCGCCGCGGTCATGTTGACAGTCACGGAACCCGAGCGCCGCGAGAAGCTGAAGTTCGTCAGCGCGCAGCCCGCGGGCGCCCGCGGGCCCCAATCTCACGGAATTCCAACAGCCACGGACGCCGCCGATCACCCTTCGCTGGCCACCGTGGCCCACTTCATCGCCCAGCGCTGGCGCCTGTACGGCAGCCACTTCCTCGGCATGTCCGTTGCCGCCACCCTGTCGTATGGCTTCTTCGCCTGGATCCCCCAGACTTTTGTGCGTACCTGGGGCTGGACCATCGCCCAGGTGGGTCTGGCCTACGGTTGTATTGTCGCCGTCTCCGGTGTCGCCAGCATTTTCCTCGTGTCAGGACTGGCAAGTTGGTTGACCGTCCGCGGCTCCCGGGACCTCTACATGCGGGTCGCTCTATACTGCGTGATTCTGGCGGTGGTTGGCGCGGTGCTCACGCCGATCGCCCCAAGTCCCTACCTCTCGCTTCTCATGTTGTTCCCCGCAACCGTGGGAACCATGGCCGCGACGGCCGCCGGGCTCACCGGGCTCATGGTCGTAACCCCCAATCAGATGCGCGCGCAGGCCTCGGCCCTGTACTACCTGGTGGTGAATCTCATCGGCCTGACAGTCGGGCCCACCGGCATCGCGTTGTTTACCGACAAGGTCTTTCGCAGCGATGCAATGTTGCGCTACTCGGTATTGTGCGTGGCCTGCCTGGCGGGCGCTTTCGCGATCGGCCTGCTTCTCTACAACGTCAGGCAGTATCGGCTTGCCTACGAGGAGGCGCAGTCCTGGTTACGAGCTGCGTAGCGTCACGAGCTCCGTAGCCGCACCGCACCCGGGTTGCGCGAGCCGAACACACCCTGTTGCGTGCCGAAGTTGGTTTGCGGCGCTACGACCCGCAGCGTCGCCAGCCCATTCTTCTCCATGAAGTCCGCCGTATCCAACATGTAGGAGCGCCAGAACTTTTCCGCGGCGTCCGCCTTGCCGGCGGCAATCAGTACGACCAGCTTGGCGTGCGCTTCAGTGGATTCCTCGCTGCGGCGCCAGATGTGCCTGCGATCCTTGGCATTGCTGCTGGCCAGGGGGATCTGCGGATACACATTGACGGCAATGTCATTCAACATGCCGGCAAACATGCCCAGCGCCCGGTTTTCCGACAACCGCTCCAGCCGGCCGTGAAATTCGTTCACCGCCGACGCAGCAGCCACATAATCCCCCCGCTGCAACGCCTCCTGCTGAATCCTCACGCATTCCTGCAACGAGGCCACCGCACTGGTGTCCGTTCGGGCTCGCCGCGCTATCAGCGCAGCCAGGGGCGGCTCCAACAGGGTACGTACCTGGTGAATCTCGGCGAGGGTAGCTCCCTGGGTGGCCAGATACAGCGCCCCGTATTGGGCCGCAGCCTCAATGGATGGGCGTAGTACGGTTGCACCACTGCGGGCTCCGCGTCCTAGCTGGATCAGTGACTCGGACTCGAGTACACGCAACGCTTGCCGCAATGTAGGTCTCGAGACGTGAAGCTGTTGGAGCAACTCCGCTTCCGGTAACAGTGTGTCGCCGGGCTTCAGCTCACCGCTCGCGATCTTGGAGCGGAACAGTTCGACCAGTGCGTGGGAGAGCTTTTGAACGGGGGCGGCGGCGGTCTCGGTGGTGGACCGTTCTCGTTTGGCCTTTCGTTCCATTACGATGAGCCTGCTACGCGTTTCCAGACAATCGTGGAAGTATACAGATGGCCGTCTTCGGGCGCGGAGCGCTGTGAAACCGCCGTAAACGACTGGCCGTCCGCGGCAAGGGTCATGGTGGAGGAACCGATGACGTTCCCCGCGCGGATCTCAGTCCGCTTGGCGGTATTGGCGTCGGACCACGAAGTGGATTCGCTGTCGTAGTAGGGATTGCCCGTCACCGAATGCACGCTCCCATCCTCCGCTCCCTGGTACTCGAAATGAAACGGGATGCCGCTGGCGGTCATCACGTCACAGGTCACGTGAACTCCCTGCGGAGTCGCCTCAAACCGCATCGTGCCACTACGCAGCGGAGCGCGGCCCTTGTACTGCGAGCTGGGCGGGTCGATCTGCCAGGTCCCGAGAAGGCCCCGATGTTCCGGCTGCTTGCCGCCGGCCACGCTCGCCGAGCCCAGCGCCAGCGCCGCTACCGCCGCGGCCCACCTGAATAATTTTGACATAGGTAACTATGTCTGCCGGCGCGGCAAGCTGTCAAGGCGCCAAACAGGAAGATTGGATCGGACAACCGAGCTGCAGGCAACGGCCGTACGGCGCTCATTGGTTGGTTTTGAGAACCTCGAGACCGGATTTCTGCGCCCAGAACCGCTTGCCATCGGCTTTCTGCACTCGATATTGGGTCAGTTCCGCTGGCGTACACTGCGCCCCGATGACCGTGCCTTCCCCGTCGCTGCCACGAACCCGGGCACCGAGCGTCAGTTCAAAGCAGTCCTGAGGAAATGTGGTTGTAACACGGCCCGGTTCCTCCGCCGTCTCTATCAACATCACACCCTTGTCACTCAGCTCGTACATGGGCACGACCCATCTGACCCGGAAGGGGCCGATGCCGTGCACCTGGATGATAGTGTCGGTCTTCGACAGCGCGAAATGTGCCATGTCATGCCGCGCGAAACCAAAATCGCCGACCTCCATCGCCTCGAGCCGCTCCTTGCGGTACTGAGGGCCCATCCCTAAAGCCCAACTGCCTTTCAGAATGACAATGTTTTCATCCACAGGGTGGGTATGAGGCATGACAATAAAGCCCGCTTCCGCGTGGATCCGGATCACGAAGGGCTGCCCCGGCCGCGTCCGGTCGCCGTGCACCGCCTCGACCCGTTTGTTCAGGGCTTCGACCCCGAATTTCTGCAGCGGCACGACCGCGCTTTCGCCCGCCAGACAGTTCGTTGCGAGCAGTACCAGTCGAAGATAATACGGACGTGTCATGTCAGAAGCCTCCCAACAGGACACTTACGATACGGTAATGGCCGAGCTTCAGGCCACTGGTCTTCGCGCCCGCCCGGCGTTTCCAAGCGCCGCTCGTCGCGCGGCTGGCGCGCTTCAGGCCGCTGCTTTCCGCTCTGCGACCGCGCTTCAGGTTGTCAATGTCGCGGTTCTTCAGCGACCAGTTTGGCGAAATCCGCCGCCGCGATGTTGCCACCCGAGCAGACCACGCAAACACGGCTGCCCAGATCCACGCCCCGGCGTTTGGCGACCAACGCTGCCGCCAATGCGCTAGCACCACTCGGCTCCAGGACGAGCTTTAAATGCTCCAGCGCTGCCCGCATCCCCTGTCTCACATCCTCATCCGTCACACTCAAGGCGCCACTCAGCGTCTCCAGCAAAACAGAGAAGGGCACGGGCCCGGGCGAAACAGCCTGCAGCGCATCGCACAGGGTACGGGAGGCCGTCTCATTTCGGTGCCGTTCGCCTGCCGCCAAAGACCGGGCGAGATCGTCGTACCCACTGGGCTCCACGGCGATCAGACGTGTAGTTGATTGATGTGATCGCAGCGCCAACGCGATTCCAGCCGCAAGGCCGCCGCCTCCCGCGGGCACTAACAGCGCGTCCATCGGCTGATCTTCGTGCAGAGCTTCAAACTGTTGTAACAACTCGGTCCCCAGGCTGGAGTGGCCGAGCACCACATCCGAGTCGTTGAAAGGGTGGAGTAGCGTGAGGTGCCCGCTCTCCGCAAGGTTTGCCGCAGTCTCCGCGGCGACCATCTCCCGTGGCCTTCCGTCGGGCTCACTGAACACCACGCGCGCACCATATCGCTTGGTGCCGAGCACTTTCATCTGCGGCACATCGTGCGGCATCACAATCGTCACCGGAACGCCCAGGATCTGGCCCGCCCGGGCCAACCCCTGCGCGAAGTTCCCGGACGAGAACGCAACGACCCCAATTTCGCGCTGTGCCGGATCCAGGTTCTTCAGGCGATAGAACGCGCCCCGCAGCTTGAACGAGCCCGTGTGCTGGAGCGACTCTGCCTTGATAAAGAGCCGGCAGCCGGCCAGCTCATCGAGCGCCGCGGACGTGAGCAGCGGCGTCTCGCGCGAAATAGTCCTTACCGTTTCAAAGACTTCGTGAGTCGTCGACCAGGGCGTATTCAGCAACGACGTCTGCATGGGAGCTCGCTCCGGGTGGCCGCTGGCTGGATTCTCTGGCGGCCATCGGAGCTGCGTCAAGGCTGACGCGCACGTGACGCCTCAACGCATCGCCCCCGTCAGCCGCGCAGGAACTTCACCAATCGCTCGTTCACCGTGGCAGAAGCCTCGTGTTGCACCCAGTGGCCGACGCCGTCGAGCTCGACCATCCCGACGAGGCCCGGCAACCCGGGACGAAGTTGCTCCGCCGTTACGGGAAACAGCTCGTGCAACCCATCCACCTTTCCAACCATGTAGAACGACGGCTGCATGATCTTCGCCCCTTTCCACGGCGCAGATAAATAGAAATACGGTTCGTAAGCCCGGTAGTAATTCAACCCACCGTGAAACCCGGTTCGCTGAAACTCACTGATGTTATGAGCAACATAGTCAGCTTCAGCCCACGACGGCAAAGGTCCCGGTGCCGGCCGATAGGCACTGCGCGCCGGCTGCATCGGGTGCCACCGCTTGTCCGCGGGCGCAGAGCCCGAGCCCCAGTACAAAACCCCCGGAATCGTCACCGCCGCATTCGCCCAAAGTTGATCGGCTTCGGGCCGCATCTGCTCAAACATGTAGAAATCGTTTTGATGTCCCGCCTTTCTCATGCGTTCGAAGAAGTTGACCTCGCCGCGCGGAGCGTACGGCACACTCAAACAAAACACCGACGTAAATCGATCGGGGCGCATCAGCGCAGCGCTCCACGCATGACTGGCGCCCCAGTCGTGGCCTACGAGAACAGCGCTGGGAATCTTCAGAGAGTCCAACAGACCAACAAGATCTCCAGCGGTGTGAAGCGGCGTATAGACGCTCGCGTCCGCCGGCGCTGAGCTTCGCCCGTAGCCGCGCATATCCGGCGCAATTGCCTTGAATCCTGCTGCCGCAACGGCTGCCATCTGGCGTCGCCAGGTGTACGACGTGTCCGGGAAGCCATGGAGGAAAAGAACCGCCGGACCTTCACCTTGCTCCGTCACATGCAAGGAGATGCCATTGGTGGCGATGTCATATTCCTTGATGGACGCTCCATCCGCCGCCGCTGCTGTCTGCCTCAGAAGCAGACCTGCACCCACCGCAGCCCCAGCCGCCAGGAGTTCACGCCGGGACACCGCTGACTCCAAAGTTCCCTTTGCCTTCATTCTATCCTGCTTTCGGTGTGCCACCCGCCAACACCTCAGAGAACCGTGCGCGCTCGATATTCCCGCCACTCAAAATAACACCCACATTCTTACCCGCCATCCGTCCGCGCTCCTGCAACAAGGCGGCGAGTGGAGCTGCGCCGGCGCCTTCGGCTACCTGATGCGCATCATCATAATAGACCCGCATGGCCTCAGCCATCTCGTCTTCACTCACCTTGACGAAGCGAGCCGCTCCCCGGTAGATCATTTCAATGGCATCCGCCACCGGCTCACGAGTGGCAATGCCATCAGCAAACGTCCGCGCCGACGGTGCCGTCACCGGCTTGCCGGCGTCAAATGACAGCGCGGTGGCCGGAGCATTCACCGCCCCCACGCCAATGATCTCTGTTTTCAACCCGAGCAGGTCCCGCACCGTAATCAGCCCACAGATGCCGGATCCCATCCCAACACCAACATAAACCGCATCGAGCTTTTCAACCGCCCGGAACAACTCCAGGGCATAGCTGGCAACCCCGGCCACGAGATCCCAATTGAAGGAAGTAATGAAGTGCAGGTTCTGCGCGGCGGCGACCCGATGGGCTTCGTGCTTGGCTTCATCGAAGTCCTTGCCGAACTCCACCAGCTTGGCGCCGAAAGCGGCCATCGAGCCATTCTGATCCGGCGAGTTCCCATACGGAACGTATATTGTCGCCGGCACGCCCGCCCGAGCCGCCGCAAACGAAATCGACTGACCATGATTTCCGCGCGTCGCGGATACGACCCCCGCGATCTTCGGTTGCGCCCGCATCAGGCGATCCATGTACACGAGCCCGCCCCGTACCTTGAATGCCCCTGTGGGTGTGTGGTTCTCATGTTTGACCCAAACGGAGGAGCCAATCCGCTTGCGCAACTTGGGCCATGCGAATTGAGGGGTGGGCGACATCACTCGATACACCAGGGCAGCGGCCTGATCGAGCTCCTCGAGGGTGATCCGCGACATCGGTCTCTCCATGCAAAGGGGGTATTCCTGCATCCTGACCGAGCCATCGCGAGAGTGCCAGCAGCGCGTGTGCTCAGTCCCAGCTCACTGTACTGGTCGCGAAGCAGTACGCCGCGCGTGTCAGCTCCGATTGGCGTCGCGACCTTGCGTGGCGCGTCGGGGCCCCACGCGGCCGGCGGGCTCGTGCGCTCCTCAGCGCGCTAGCATTTCCCGCGCGCGCCGCTGCCAATCCACCGCCAGTCCCGCCATGTTCTGCAACTGTTCCAACTCAGCTCGGGTCACCTCGCTGCCTGAGGCGACTTCCACCAGGCGCGCGAACGAAAACCCCGGATTCGGCCGGTCCACCAATTCAACCGCATCCCCAGGGTGAATCGTCCCTCCCTCCACTACGCGGTAGTACCATCCTGAGCGGCCGGTGCGAACCATGGCCTTCGGCATGTACTTGTCATTGAAGCGCAATGCGAATTTGAAACATGGCCGGCGTGGCTGACACACCTGCAGTCTCGTTGTCCCGATGGAGTGAATGTCCCCGACGCACAGATCGCCTTCGCGCAGGCCCTCGATTGCCAGGTTTTCGCCGAGCCCGCCGGGCACCAGCAGCGCACTGTGCTGGGGATACTCCTGGCGCCAATCGAGATAATTCGCCGCCCCATAACCGTAGACCGCTTTGTCCGGTCCCCCATGGACACTCAGATCCGCCTGTTCGTCGCCAATGACTCCGGTCGCAGTCACCGTGACCGGACCCGATACCGGATGTTTGATGAAGCCGCTGGGTACGGCTTCCGGCCCCAGCGGAGCCACCTTGCCTACATGAATGGAGACGATTCGGGGAGGGTCGGCGCGCATAGGAGTCTTCACCCAGGTCAGGTAATCAATGGTTCCACAGTTCCGGGTTCCGTGTACACTGCTCGTGGGTGTTGAGGCCGCTTCCCATGCGGCGCAACAGGTCAGAGCCGGTCGGGCCGCCAGCTCCTGGAGCCGTACGCCTGTGACTCAACGACCCGATTCTCCCTTCGCCAGTCTGATTGCCTTTCTCCGCGTCGAAGCCGGAAGCGGCATCGTGCTGCTGGCCGCCGCCGCGGTGGCGCTGATCTGGGCCAACTCACCGGCCGCGCATCTCTATCAGGCGTTGTGGGAACCGTTGCGGCTCTGGGTCAACGATGGGTTGATGACGCTGTTTTTCCTGCTCGTGGGGCTCGAGTTGCGCCGCGAGCTGCGCGAAGGCGCGCTCGCAGACTTCAAACGGGCCACACTGCCGGCGGTTGCGGCGCTGGGCGGCGTGCTGTTTCCAGCACTCATCTACATAACCTTCAACGCCAACACACCGCATTCGAACGGATGGGCCATTCCAACCGCAACAGACATTGCCTTCGCCGTTGGTATCCTCGCCTTGCTCGGCAAGCGCGTACCTCCCGCCCTGCGTGTTCTGTTGTTGGCGATTGCGATCGTCGACGATGTCGTGGCGATTCTGGTAATTGCCATTTTCTACTCTGACGCGGGCTCCGGTGTACATCCCGCACTTGCCGGCGTAGTCATCGGATTTCTCATTCCCGTTTCCCCCGCGCGCCGCCTCGAGCACCATCTTCATCCATGGGTTGCGTTTGGCATCGTGCCTTTGTTTGCGCTCGCAAACGCCGGCGTCAACCTGGCCGAAGTAAACCTCAACTTCGCGGCAACCCTTGTTGGCGGAGTTATAGTGGGTCTCGTAGTGGGAAAGCCCGTTGGCATCCTATTGGCAACGGCGCTGGCCGTCAGGCTCAACTGGTGCGCCTTGCCCACGGGAGTGGGTTACAGGCAGGTTGCCGTCATCGGGTGTCTCGGCGGCATTGGCTTCACCATGTCGATTTTCATCAGTCAGCTTGCCTTTGCGGGTCAGGCCGAACTGGTGACCGCCAAGGCCGCCATCCTCATGGGTTCGGGCATTGCTGCCGTCGTTGGCTTGACTGCGGGCCGCTACCTGCTACCCCCATCGTAAGTGCTCGCAAACATATGCTCGCGAGATTTCTGCATATTTAGCGCGATACCGTAAGCACGAATGCCGCTTTTCAGCTCAGACCGTCCGTTTTTCGCCGCCGTGCCGCGCCACCGACGTCCAGACTATCCGCATGAATGCCAACCTTGATCCTGCGGTCCTCTGGGAGGACTACCATCCATCGAGCGTCGTGGAATTTGCCGACCTTGCGCGCCATATGCGCGTCGCTCATGTCAGCGCGAAGCTGGAAAATGAGCGCCCGCTCGGCAATTTCAAAGCACTCGGTGGAATGGTGGCCGGCTTGCGCGCTCTGGCCAGGTTAGCCGCCGCTGGCAACGACGGCGTCCCGCGCCTGATCTGCGCAAGCGACGGCAACCACGGCCTTTCTGTTGCAGCGGCCGCTGCCCGTGCCGGCGGAAAGGCGAGAATCTACCTGCCTGCCTGTGCAAGTCCCATCCGTGCCGAAAGAATCGAGGCAATCGGTGGGGAGGTCCTGAGCGTTAATGGAACATATGACGACGCCGTCAACGCTGCTGCGGCAGCCGCGGCGAGAGGAGAGGGCCTTCTCATTCCTGACACAAGTCCAGACCCGAACGACGCCGTCGTCAAGGACGTGATGGCAGGGTACGCGTTGATTACGAAGGAGCTCCGCGTACAACTCCAAACGTGTCCAACTCACGTTTTCGTGCAGGCAGGAGTAGGGGGGCTGGCTGCGGCAGTGGCGGAAGGTCTTCACGACTTCCTGTCAGGGCCTCGACGAATCGTAATCGTTGAGCCGGCCTCCGCAGCGTGCGTGTCTCGCGCACTGGCCGCGGGCCAACCCGTAAGCATTTCCGGCACCCTCGAAACATCCGCGGAAATGTTGTCGTGCGGCCTTGCCTCAGCATCGGCCATCGAAATCCTGAAGCGCCACAACGTCGATTCAATCGTCGTCAGCGAAACGCAGTTGGAAGCTGCGGTAGAAACATTGCGCGCATCAGGCGGCCCCCAAACAACGCCATCCGGCGCGGCCGGCCTGGCCGGCCTTCTGCACGTAGCCTCCAGCCCCCGACTTCGCGAACAGCATCAACTAACCGCCGAAAGCAGCGTGCTCTTCTTGGTAACTGAAGGCACCGCTGCGAGCCCGTCATCAGTCTGAGTTGCTCGGATCCGACTTCCGTCCGTTGTTTCGCGACCCGTATCTGAACACAGTCGCTGGCTGCAATGACGCCTGCGTGTGCTCGCCAGCCCGTGAAAGGCCTGAAGTTGAGGTGGTTTCGCCGGCCGTGCTGGCCATACAGTACCCGCCCCACCTCCCCACTGAATTTACTCCCCCCACCCACCCCCGTATCATCCCCGAATGACCCGCCGCATTCTGGGCTCCCACCACCTCAAAGGCCGGGGTGCTCTTTCCAACCCGCCCGTCCGTTTTGAAGCCACCCTGGTCGAAAAAACCGACGATGGCTGGTACCAGGATGAAGAGGGCACAACGTCCCTGCCACAGACCGTGCTCCCTGATCGCGCCCGAAGCGTGATCACCACCAACAACTCCCCGGACGTGGGCTTCGACCAGTCGATCAACCCGTATCGCGGCTGCAGCCACGGTTGCGTGTATTGCTTCGCTCGCCCGACGCACGCCTATCTGGGCCTGTCCCCGGGCTTGGACTTTGAAACAAAGCTCTTCTACAAGGACAACGCAGTCGAGTTGCTACGCGCTGATCTCAGCGCACGCAACTACGTGTGCAAGACGATTGCGCTAGGCATCAACACCGACGGATGGCAGCCCCTCGAAAAGACCATGGAGGTGACGCGCAGCGTGCTTGCGGTCCTGGCGGAGTGCCGGCACCCGATCTCAATCGTGACCAAAAGCGCCCTGATCGTCCGCGACCTGGACCTTCTACAGGACATGGCGCGCGATCGTCTGGTCTCGGTGATGGTCAGCATTACCACGCTGGACAACGACGTCAAACGCGCGCTGGAACCGCGCACAGCCTCACCTCAGGCACGGCTCAAGGTGCTGGAGCAACTATCAGCGGCCGGTGTGCCCGTTGGAGTGATGGTGGCGCCCGTGATTCCCTCGCTGACGGATCACGAGATGGAACACATCATGGAGGCCTCGAAGAACGCCGGCGCCACTCGCGCGGGCTACACCCTGTTACGGTTACCGCATGAAGTGAAGGATCTATTTCGCGAATGGCTGGCCGAGCACTATCCGGACAGGGCGCAGCACGTGATGTCCATCATCAACCAGTCACGCGGCGGCAAGGACTACGAGTCCGAGTTCGGCAAGCGCATGGTCGGAACGGGTGTGTTTGCGGAGCTTCTGCGGAAACGCTTCCAGGTGGCCAAGCGGCGTTTGGGCCTGGACGAAGCAGATGAACGCTTCAATCTGCGCACGGACCTGTTCCGTCCCCCCGCCGCCAATCGAGCGCAAATGACCCTGGGGTTCTAACTGGCGGCAGTCACACCGCCAGCGCAACTCAACTACCGGCGAACCCCAGCCGGCCCTGGCGCTCCGCGCCAGCCGCCGGCCAACCCAACCTGCTCACCGAACCATCGCGACCCGCGCCAACTCCGCCGTCAACCCCGGCTCATTCCCCTCGATTCGGCTGGCAATCTGCCCACTGCCATTGATGGCAATGATGGTCGGCACACGTCTGACATGGAATGAATTGAACATCGCACTGGAGGCATCCATGGTGAGCGGAATCGTCACCTTGTATTTCGCCGCGTACTGGCCCAGTTCATCCTGCGAAGACCACAGTCGCGATGCAACTCCCAACCACCGCACATCCGGGTGTTGCTTTGCCAATGACTCGACCTGCTCGCGCACATCCCGGCAGCGCGCTGACACCGCGGCCCGGCTCGTCTCTAGATAGGACTCGCACCAGGGCGACAGAAACACCAGCACCACCGGTCCCTTGTTTGTAAATGACGCGCCGTTCGAGGCGGTCACCGAAAATGCCGGCGCTGTATCCCCCACGCCGTGCACCGACGGTTTCACGGCGGCGGTGCTCGCAACTCCTGCTTTCTCTCCAGCAGGCGCCTTCCGCGCCGCCACCAAGGCAGCCTCGAGCTGCTCATTGGCCAGATGCCCGACATACTCAATTCGCCCATCCCGGCCGATAACAACATGCTGTGGAGTCACGCGCAGATTCAACGCAGTCCCCAGCGTGCCATCGTCAATCACAATCGGCATCTTGATGCCGAGCCGCTTGCGATACTCCCGCACATCATCAACCGAGTCATTGAAGCCGGCATTGATGGCAATGACCTCCAGGTCCGACCCGCGCGCCTCAAAGGTCTTCTCAAAATGCGGCATCTGTTCGCGGCAAGGCACACACCATGTCGCCCAGAACTTCAAATAAACCGCCTTCTTGCCATACAACTTGCCCAGGTCGATGGCCTGTCCATCAATGGTTTTCAGGACCATGCGCGGGGCAGGGGATCCGATCAGACTTTGCCCGGCCGCCTCGGCCCGCTGCTCGCCTGTGCCCTGCGCGAGCACGGGCCCGCTCAGTGCCAGCAATATCAAAACCCAACGAATCACTTCGCTCCCTCGGGCGCCGCCGGCCGCGTAATCGGTGCGCCCTTGTCCTTGACAATAAACACCAGGAATTTGGCCGGCTCCGTGTTGCTCGCATTCCGCGAGACCGTGTGAACGTCAGTCGGGCTCTCGTAGAAAGTGTCTCCCGGGTGCAGTGTCACGGGGGCGCCGCCCTTCACCTGCATGATGAGCGTCCCTTCCAACACATACACAAACACATTCGCATCGTGCCGATGGGGTTGTGATGCCTGCCCGGGCGCCACTTCAACAGTCAACACCACGGCTTCCTTGCCGGGTAGCCCGGCGAGGTCACGGGTCATCAAGGGACCTTTGGGGTCCGCGCTCGCGGTGCCGGCCGACATCAGCATCGCGAGGCTCACCGCCGCGGCACGCAACGCTCTGTTCAGATAAGTGTTCATGGGCCTAAGATTGCGCGAGAATTGGTCCCAAAAAGGATCCACTTCAGGCAGATTTTATGGAACCACTTTTTGAGCTTCCGCTCCGTCTTCCGACGCGCGGCTCGCACCAGGTGTTGCGGGCCCTTCATCAGCAACTCAGAGCGGCGATCGTCGACGGGCGACTGCAGCCCGGGCTGCGATTGCCATCGACGCGCGCGCTCGCGTCCACTCACGGCGTTTCTCGCAACACGGCCGTTGCCGCCTATGACCTGCTGTTGAGTGAAGGCTACGTTTCCATAAAACGAGGCTCTGGCTGTTACGTCGCCGAAGTGCTCTCGCGCCGCGGAGCGGCGAAGGTCGCTGTCGGAAAGTCCCCGGGTGGGAAGTCTGCAGAGGGTAATCCCACGGCGCCGCCGCCCACAGCCGGAGCCCCACGCGTAGGTACCGATCCGCGTGTGCACAGCTTCTGGCGCAACCGGCAGGCACGGCGCGCCGCCCCCGTTCCCGACTCGCTCCGCTACCGCTTCAGATGCGGGCTTCCGGATACATCCACATTCCCGTATGACATCTGGCGTCGCTTGTCGAACCGGGCGATGCGCAGCCTCACACATCCCGATGTGAGCCGAGACCCCCAGGGATTGCCTGCTCTGCGCGAAGCAATCGCAAAACATGTGTCAGTGTCTCGGGCTGTTGCCTGCCGCCCGGATGACGTGTTGGTCACAAGCGGCGCGCAACAGGCGTTCGACCTGCTGGCACGTGTGCTCGCGAGTGGTCGACAGACATTGGTGGCAGTCGAAAATCCGAGCTATCCGCCCATGCGCGCCGTATTCGAGGCGGTGGGTGCAAAGCTGGCTCCGGTGCCGGTCGACAATGACGGCATGTTGGTTGACCAACTGCCGTCTCAGGCGCGCATCGTTTGCGTAACACCGTCCCACCAGTTTCCGCTTGGCTCGGCCATGTCGATGCCGCGCAGGATGGCGCTCCTGGAATTTGCGCGGAAAAACGCCGCGGTGGTCATCGAAGATGATTATGACTGCGAGTTTCGCTACGACGGACGTCCGCTCGAGGCGCTGCAGACCATAGATCGACACGAGTCGGTATTCTATGTGGGCACGTTTTCCAAGACCATGTTCCCCGAAGTCCGGCTCGGTTTTATTGTGGCGCCGCCCTGGGCCCTGGAGGCCCTGATTGCGGCCAAGCAGGATGCGGATCTGATCAGTCCGTTCATCAACCAACATGCGCTGGCCGCGTTCATTGCCGAGGGCCATCTCGCCCGGCACATCCGCAAGATGCGCTCGGTGTATAGTCAACGCCGACGGCGGCTGATCGAGGGCCTGCAGCGCGACTTCAGTCATTGGCTGACCCCAGTGCCCTCATTCGCCGGTTTGCACGTGGCCGCTCTGTTGCCGGGCGATGCGGAAGAGATTGTGGAGCGCGCGCGGGAACTAGGAGTTGGAATCGGTGCGGTTGGCAGATATTGCCTCGGCAAGCCGATCCAGGGGCTCGTGTTCGGCTATGGGGTGATTTCGGAGCGCTCCATAGTGGACGGTCTGGCGCGTCTTCGCCAACTGCGTTAGCGGCGCTTCACGTGATCAATGAACGCCCGCAGTTTTGGCAACACCTGGCGCCGGCCCGGATGATAAAGAAATACCCCCGGTGTTGTACTCGAAAAGCGTGTCAGTAACGGCCGCAGTTGGCCTGCGGCAATGGGTGCCCTGACGAGCGGGCCTGGGATCTGCGCGAGTCCAACACCCCGAAGGGCAGCCGCCAGCAGCGTCGGATACTCATGCGCAATGAGCGGACCGGAGACGACGATCTCCACAGACCTACCCTCCTCGACAAAAGTCCAAGATGCAATCGCGCCACTCGCGCGGCGAATCCGCAGACATGCCTGATCGCGCAGATCCTCAATCCGGACCGGTCGTTTGCGTGCGCCCAAGTAATCCGGACTCCCGACCACCACGAATGGAAACGGGTCGGTCAACGGCACCACCACCATGTCCGGCGCAATGAATTGCCCCAACCGGATCCCCGCATCAAACCCACCGGCGGCGAGCTCCACCCGGTCGTTGCTCGCGGCAATCTCCAATTCAATCTCCGGATAGGTGTGGCAAAAGGACGCAATCACCGGCTCCAGGATCAGCGGAATCACAGCGCGGGGAACCGCGATTCTCAAGAGCCCGCTGGGACGCTTTCCCAGCGTCCGCGCGTCCTCGCAGGCATGGATCAACTCATCAAAAGCAGGCGTCGCTCGGGCGAAGAACCGCAGGCCTGCCTCGGTCAATCCGACACTGCGAGTGGTCCGGATGAACAGAGCGACGCCGACCCGTGCCTCGAGTGTACGCACTGCCTGACTGACCGCCGAGGGCGTTACCCCGAGCTCTGCTGCCGCCTTGCGAAAGCTGTGATGCCGGGCAACGCTCAATGAGGCCTCGACCCCATCCAGGGCGCCGTGCCTGACTGTGAAGTTTTTCTTCATAGCCCATTCACATTAGCGCGAATAGTCACTCATGGGAAACCGTCGTACAGTCATTTTACGGTCCCCCTGGAAAGGATGAAGACGATGACGGACAGCGTAAAAGAGCACTACACGGTCGATGGCCTCACACAGCGGCTCAAAAATGCCCTCGGGCCTGAAACCCAACCGCTCAACCCACAGCAACTGGCGGCCCTGGATCAATTTCACACCCGCGGCCTGGCGGCTACAGCCGATCTCGCGAGATTGGTCGGCATGGAGGCCAACATGTCCGTGCTGGATATCGGCTCGGGCGTAGGTGGACCGGCGCGGTTCCTCGCCGCAACCTACGGTTGCCGTGTCACAGGTGTTGATCTGAGTGAGTCTTTTGTAGAAGCGGCGCGCTATCTCACTTCACGCACCGGACAGAGCGATCAGGTCACCTTTCGTGCCGCGAACGCCCTGGCGCTTCCATTCGAAGACGCCACATTCGACGCCGTGTTACTGCAGCACGTGGCCATGAATATTTCCGATCGGCCGGCGTTGTATCGCGAGGTGCGGCGCGTGCTGAAGCTACGCCGGCGATTTGCAACATTCGATGTCGTGTCGAGCGGTGGCGAGCCGCAATTTCCAGTGCCCTGGGCAAGAACGCCGGAGAGCAGCTTTCTACTGACAGCCAACGCCACCCGCGAGACCGTCGAACGTGCCGGCTTTCACACGCTCATTGCGCAGGACGATACCGGGGCCGCGAAGGAGTGGTTCGCCACAATGCGTGCGTCGGGCCCACCGCCGCCGCCCAATCTCGGCACCATCATGGGCCCGGATTTCCCGCAGCTCGCGGCCAACCTTGCCCGCAGCATCATGGAAGGCCGCGTGAGCATTTTCACTGCGGTGTTTGAGGCGGCCTGACCGTCCCACCCATCCGCTTCAAATGGGCACGGATCGCATCCAAAAAGCCATCCGCGAAGTTGAGCGGTGCCACTTCGGCCCGACCGAGGAATCCCGCGGTCGCCTTCGCCGACAACGGCGCCGTCGGCGAACGCAAAAACGGCTGCAGCGGTTGGTATTTGCGCCGCACCGGCCATTCGCTCGCGAGCACCTTGAACCGACCCGCACCCACATTCCACGCGGCGGTGGGCCATCGGGTGTGACTCTCGAGCGGCGCGGTCTCGAAATCCAACACCCGGCCGGGCTGTCGCAGGCGGCGGCCGATCCACCGGGCAACGGGGACGCTGACGGCGTTGCCGACCAGTTTCCAGCGATGGCCTTTCCGCACGACTGCCTCGGCAGGTTGCGTCCAGTCGGCCGAAAACCCCTGGAGTCGTTCCGCATCACGAATATTCGGCGTCACAATCTCCCCGTTCGACAGGAGGATTGCGGGCGAAGACGGAATTCCGAGTGATGACCCCCCCTTGAGAGTAGGTATCGCATCCACCGCCCAACCGAGCCCCCGTGTCCCCTCCGTCCAATAGAACCCGAACGCAACGGCATCGCCCACATGCGCGGTTGCTTCGACAGGGCCGGCCTCGTCCGCGAACAACACGCCTCTGGGATCCTCGCGCAGCGAAGCGACGAGATACACACGGCGACGTCGCTGCGGCAGTCCAAACGAGCGCGTATCGACGACACGATAGGCCCAACGGTATTTGAGAGCTTCCAAGGTCGTGGTGATGACGTTCATCGCCTCACCACGCCCGAGTTGCAACATGAACGGCACATTTTCCAGCAACACCCAGGGGGTCTTGTGTCGCTCAATCAACCGGAAAACCTCGCCCACCAAACCGGATCGCGCCCCGGCGATGCCGAGCGTCTTCCCCGCCTGCGACAGATCCTGGCAGGGAAATCCCGCTGCGAGCAAAGTCGTTTCGGCAGGCAGCCGCTTCAATGTGCACACATCGTCGTGAAACGGGATCTCGGCGAAGCGGTTCCTCAGAACCGCCACCGCGGCACGATCGTTTTCACACAGAAGGGCCGTTTCGTGACCCGCGCCGTGCAGGCCGCTCTCGAGTCCCCCGACTCCCGCAAAAAGACCGGTGATGGTGTGCGCAAGCTGCATGCGGCGGTAGCTTACTACTTCCGCGATGTTTTCTTCTTCACCGCCCGCGCCGCCACCGTGGCCGAATTCAGCTCCACCGCCGCGCGCACAAGCTGCTTGAAAGCCGCCTCATTGACCTTCTCGCCCTCGTGAATATCAATCGCCCGGCGCACGTTCCCATCCAGGCTGGAATTGAACAGCTTCTTCGGGTCCGCCAGGGATGCACCCTTGGCGAAAGTCAGCTTGATTACCTGCTTGTACGATTCCCCCGTACACACGATTCCGTCGTGCGAAAAGACGGGCGTCCCCATCCATTTCCATTCCTCCTGGATGTCAGGATCCACATCGTGAATGAGCTGGCGCAAGTGGGCGAGCGTTGCGCCCCGCCAGTCGCCCAGCTCCTGGATGCGATCCGTGATCTTCTGTGAGGCTGTTTTATCGTTCATATCGGAAGCCCGCCTACCACCTTCTCGAGAAGCGACACAAACTTGCGCCAGCCGTAATTGGCGCCCTGGTAGTTGTCGTTCTGGTCGGCACGGAAGCCGGATTGTTCCATGCGCAGCAGCGTGCCCGTCCCTGTTGCAGTCAGCGTGAACACGACAACAGTGACCAACCCGAGCGAGTTCCAGGTGTAGGACAGCCTCTTGTCGGGTTCCACTTCCAACACCTCCGACTGAATGATCCCGTCCCAATGCGGATTGGGAGTGGAGCGGAAGTTGAACTTGTGGCCCACCACAGGTTGGAAATCGTTGTCCATCAGCCACTCCTTGATCAAGGCGCCTTGGGTGAGCGCGCGCCAGATCTTCTGCGGCGGGTGCGCCATTTCCTTCTCAATCACGAGGGTGCGGGTTGCTTCAGTAGTCATTGATCCATCCTGTTGAGCAGATCTTCGAGGCGATCGAACCGGTCGTACCAGAATCGGCTGTAGTGAGTGATCCAGTCCACCAGCGGCGCCAGGGCCCGGGGCTCAACGCAGTAGTGCGTCTGACGTCCCCTGTGTCGAGCGCTCACGAGCCCCGCCTCCTTCAAAACCCCCAGGTGTTTCGACACTGCCGGCTGCGAAACACCGGCTGAATCCGTCAGTGCGCCGACGGTGAGCTCACCGTCTCGGCTCAGCCGTTCAAAAAGGGCGCGGCGGGTGGGGTCGGACAGGGCCTTGAAGGCCAGTGTGGGCTCGGTGCGCATGAGTTGAATCATAACCATATGGTTATTAGTTGTCAACGATGACGGCCCCGACGCGACGCGCGCGCCGCTCAGCTCGAGCAGCTCAGTTATCTCGACGGGTAGGGCGTGCCGTCCTTGTGTACAAACCGGCCGTCCGAGTTCGCGCTCTTCATGTCGATGTCAGAGCAGGTAGTCATATCGTCCGGTTGGCGCGAGCCCACCTCTAGATAGACGGCCGTTGTGTTGGATCGGTTGATCAGGTGATGGCCGTTGCCCGAGTTTTTGGCGAAGGCCGCGCAATCGCCCGCGCGCAACACGGTCTCGCCGCCATCCTCGATGAGCACCACCTCACCTTCGAGCACGTACACAAACTCATCTTCGTGACTGTGCCAGTGCCGCTGACTGGACCAGCCGCCGGGTGGCAGTGTCATGCGATTCACACCAAAGTCCCGCAGTCCCCCCGCATTGCCGAGGCGCTGCCGGGTCCGGGCCGCACAAGGCTCATCGAACGGAGGCGGATAACCCGAGCCCTGGCGTACCGGCACGGCCGCGAGATCGATCTTAGGCATGGTCAGCTCCTGCAGCGAAGCGCCGAAAGAGTGCAAATTTCACACCGGGTGATGGACAATCACAACAGCGAAATTTCGGGGGTATCCGCTGCATGAGCGCCATTCCGGTCGAGCCGAAGGAACTGACCCTGCGGGGCATTGTCCTTGGCGTCCTGATTACACTGGTCTTTACCGCCGCCAACGTCTTCTTTGGCCTCAAAGCGGGGCTCACCTTTTCTACCTCCATCCCGGCTGCTGTCATCTCCATGGCCGTGCTACGCGGTTTCAAGGGAATGACCATCCAGGAGAACAATATCGTCCAGACGGTCGCGTCCGCGGCCGGAACGCTCTCATCCGTCATCTTCGTCCTGCCGAGCCTCGTCATTGTGGGCTGGTGGACCGGCTTTCCCTATTGGACGTCCGTGTTGATCTGCGGGCTCGGCGGCATCCTGGGCGTGCTGTATTCGATTCCTCTGCGGCGTGCGCTCGTGACACATTCCGATCTGCCCTATCCGGAAGGCGTCGCTTGCGCGGAAGTGCTCAAAGTAGGCGGCGGCGCCGCAGCGCATGTCGACGCGGTTGAGGATGCGCGCGCGGGCCTGAAAGCATTGCTGTGGGGTTCGCTCGTTTCCGGTTTCTTTTCCATTGTGGTGGCCACCCGCGCTTTCGCGGGCGATCTGGTCTCCTATTTCCGGGTGAATGCGCGCGGCGGAGTCACCGGGTTCGACCTGCTTCTGTCTTTTGCACTGTTCGGCATCGGTCACCTCATCGGCCTGTGGGTGGGACTGGCGATGCTGGTGGGAGCCATCATTGCCTGGGGCTGGGGCGTTCCCCATTTCACAGCGGCCCATCTCGCCAGTGTCGGAGCCGACAGCACGGTCGCGGTCGCGAAACTGGCGACCGATACTTGGCGCCAGCAGGTGCGTTTTGTCGGCGCCGGCACCATCCTGGTTGCCTCTTTGTGGACTCTCGGCAAGCTCGTGAGGCCCGTTGTTGTCGGGCTGCGCTCGACGCTGGCCGCCTCCAGGGCGCGCCGTTCCACCACGGAGTCCGTTTTTCCCCGCACCGAGCGGGATATCTCCATCCGGGTGATTGGGGTGTTGACGCTGCTGTGTGTGGCACCGATCGCGCTGTTGCTGGCCAACTTCGAGTCGGGCGGCGTGCTGCGCGATCACATGGTCGTCCTGGTGATCTGCGGCTTGATCTACATTGTGTTGATGAGCTTCTTCGTGTCGTCCGTGTGCGGTTACATGGCGGGTCTCATCGGGTCCTCGAACAGCCCGCTGTCCGGAATCGGCATTCTCGCGGTGCTCGGAGCGTCCTTGTTGTTAGTGTTCGGCGTGCGCTCGAGCTTGCCGGCCGGGGGCGGGCATGCGCTCGTGGCCTTCGCCCTGTTTGTCACCGCGGTGATCTTTTCAGTGGCCTGTATCGCGAACAACAACCTTCAGGACCTGAAGACCGGTCAGCTCGTCGATGCCACACCCTGGAAACAGCAGGTTGCGCTGATTATCGGCGTCATCGCCGGCGCCGCCATCATTCCTCCGGTGCTGGACTTGGTAAATCACGCCTACGGTTTCGCTGGCGCACCCGGCCCCCACCGCGAAAACGCGCTCCCGGCTCCGCAGGCCGGCCTCATGGCGGCGCTCGCTCAAGGTGTGCTCGAGAACAACGTGGACTGGAGCCTGATCCAGATTGGAATCGGCATCGGCGTGGTCATGATCATTATCGATGCCGTATTGCGGCGCGCCGTACCGGGTGCCCATCTGTCACCCCTTGCGGTGGGTCTGGGGATGTACCTGCCGACTCAGAGCACGTTGATGGTCGTGGTCGGTTCCGTCGTAGGTTGGTACTTCGACCGGCGCGCCGACCGGCGTCCGAATCCGATGCGAATCAAACAGCTTGGCGTGTTGCTGGCGTCGGGCCTGATTGTGGGCGAGGGGCTGGTGGGCGTGATCATTGCCGGAATCGTCGCCTTCTCAGGCAAGGACTATCCGCTGCAATTGGTCAGTGATCGTTTCGCGGAAGGCGCGGCGATGGTGGTCGGCAGCGCAGGCTTTGCGTTATTGGTAGTGCTGCTGTACCGGTGGTGCGCCCGGCTTCGCGAGTAGGTTGGAGGGCTGCGCGTTTTGCGCGACAAAAGCACCGCAAATCAGCAGCGCCGTCGCCAGGACCAGTAGCAGAGCGGAATGGAATCGGGATCGCATCGCGTCCTCCTGTCAATACGATTCCATTCCACCACAACGTCGCTTAACAGAAGATTAAGGGGCCCCGGCCCCGGCATTGCGACGGCCGCGCTCAATGCGCCGCGACCGCGGCCTCCGCGGGGACATCCCGGAACCGGCTCCAGGACAGCACCTCAAACCGCGGATCCCCGTCGTGCCGCTTCAGGAAGCTCGCCCGCGCATACGCGAACAGCTTCACGCCATCCCCATGGATGAACACCGGTTCGTACTGCTCGCGGAATTCAGGTTGGTTCATCAACCCATGCAGCACATCCAGCTCAAACTTGCCGGGGGTCTGCTTCTCATCGAGCTTCACCGTTTGGGTCAAAAGCTGCGGCAACACCAGCTCCGGCGGATGTTTCCAGAACACATCCAGGTTGAAACCGCTGTGTCCCACCACTCCGGTGCGGCGACCCGACGCGTGCGCCATCTCCACCCAGTTGAGTCCCAGCAGGTCAGCTACCCGGCCGTGGTAGGTGACGGCAATACCGCCCGCCGGCAGCACTCCAACATCCGGCAGGTGCTCGTCCCCGAGCTCGTTGAGAAGATCCCCGATCTGACGGCCCTCCACCGCGAGTGAGAAATCTTCCTTGAGGGGCTTGCTCCCGATCGCGAAGGCGGAATAGCTCGCCACCATGACTGCAATCACAATCGCCCCCGTCCAGAGCGCGCCGGTGGCCCGGCTGACCGACAGTTTGCTCCAGTCACCCAGCAGGGGGACGTAGAACATGAGCGCTACGGCCAGGAGCGGCACATAGGGCTGCATCATCCGATAGCCCGGAAAGTGATCGCCGCCCTCCAGCACCAGCGTTGCCATCACGACCGCGAGGGTCCCGCCCACCAGCAGCATGATGCTGTGCGCCGCCGTCAGTTGCGTTTTGGATCGCACGCCCGACCACAAAGACTGAAGTCCGATGAGCAGCACGAGCGCCGCCGCCAGTACGCTCGGCACCACGAGAATGTTCGAGTCCAGGAAGCCCACGACGTAGTGGATGCCCTGGACGATGTTGTCTTTCGGGTTGCTGGAGACTTTGGCGTAGTAAGTATTGGGAAAGGGAAAACCGAAATACTTCAGACGCGCTGCCGTCAATCCCGCCAGTGTCACCAGCACTGCTGCCAGATACGGTGTGACGTAGCGAATCGCCGCGCCGATACTCTTGTTGACGGCGACAATGACGCCTGCAATCGCCAGCATCGCGGGCATCAACAACATTGATTCCGGGCGCGCCAATACACTGAGCGCACACAGCACGATGCCCAGCACAGACACACGAGGATTGTTGACTCCCCGGACCAGTACATACACCAGGCCGAGAACTACCGTGCCCCACAAACCCTGGTCCATCATGGTCACGACGGTCCAATGGAAGTAGTTGGGCTGCGCCGCCGTGGCCAGGATCGGAATCCACAGTGCCCAACGGGGCAGTGACAGCGACTCCGCAACGGACCTCGCGATCCCCAGCGCCCAGTAGATGGCCAGCGCGGTGAGTGCGGCGGAACATATGAGAATGAATGGTTCCGGCCGAGCCGTGATTTTGTAAAGCAGATAGTGGATCGCTACCCACAGGGAGGACGTTGCGCCTTCGACATGTTCGAAGTTGGGCGTGTAGACGTATCCGAACCCGTGCGCGAGGTTTTGTCCGTACGCCTGGGTGATGTTCTCATCGTCGATGCCGGTGAGCAGCGGCTTGCCCAGGGCCTTGTAAACACGGAACGAGCACAGGACAGTGACGAGCAGGGCCATCACCGCATCGAACATAATGACAAAGCGTCCGGTCGTTGCCGGCTGCGCTGCGGAGGGGGTATTCACAGCAATATAGTTAGAGTTGTTCATGCCGGCAGCGAGTCTAGCATGTGCCCTCCCGGCGCAGCCGTTCTACTACTGCACAGCTCGAGTCGGGCGTCAGACGGTCAAACGTCACGTCTTCGCCGCATCTCATCAACTTCCATCAGGGCGGATAGGTCTTTGCCTGCCCGGTCCGTCCGTTGACAACCTGGAATGAACCGTCCGCATGCGCGCTGATCTTGATCCAGTGGCTCGTGCTTTCATCCAGGTTTGCGATGCTGTCGTCGGCAAAATTCTGCTCGGCCGCGTCTGCCGATTTATGAACCTGCCACACGTCGGCGAGTCCATCAACATGGTGAAGCGTTTCATACGTGTTCTTCGCACCGCCTTTCTTCAGGCCGTTGTTCATGATGGCCACGCGCGGTTTGAAAGCGGCAAACAAAGCAGGGGCCGCCACATCCGGCCCCCCGTGATGCGCGACGAGGTAGACATCAACAGGCCCGATGAGGCTCTTCGGGCAGGCGAGATCGAACAGCGGTTGACCTGACAGGTCGCCCACATCGAGAAAGCGGAACTTTCCCAGTGACACCACCACCCCGGTGGAGCGTGGGTTTTCCAACGGATCGCGCGGGGGTACCGCTGACGCGCCGCACCCGGCATTGGTTGCGCCCGCGCCCTCCAGCGGTTTTGTCAACACCGCCGCGGCAGAGGAAACGACTTTGACATCGATGCCTGTCAGGGGAAGCCGATCGCCCGGCTTCGGTTCAATGTGCGGGTGGCTCTTGCGCACTTCCAGATAGCGCTCGTAGGCGGCCTTCGTGCCGGCATCCCGCAGGGCGCCGGGCAACACCGTCTCATGGTCGATGAAATGTTGAATGGGCAGCACCTTCGACAACTCGACCACACCGCCGTCGTGATCCGGGTGAAAGTGAGTGATCATCAGGTAGTCGATTTGCTTGACCCCCGCATCCCGGGCCGCCGCCACAATCCGCGCGGCGCTGTCGGCAAAGCCGGTATCAATGAGAAACGACTGCCGCTCCGGAGTGACCAGCAAAGTGGATTGGCCCCCTTCGACATCAATGAAGTAAATGTCGAGCGCACGCGCTGCGGCATGGCTCAGGGGTGCAAAGGCCAGCAATACCAGGGCCAGCTTCAGTCTCATGGCGGATTCCATTCTATGGGCCGGACGCCAGGGCGAGCTTGCCGGTCAGGACGCCGCAGGTCCAGTCCCCCGTGCGCGCCGCCATGCCGCCGGCGGCTCGCCGAACTCACGCCGAAAAGCGCGGCTGAAGGCCGTATCCGTTTGATAACCCACCGCCTCCGCAATCGAAGCCAGCGACGCATTGCTGCGAGCCAGGAGATTCGATGCCAGCAACATCCGCCACTGCGTCAGGTACTGAATCGGCGAGCTCCCCACGAGTTGCTGAAAGCGATCTGCCAGGACAGACCGCGACGTTCCCGCCACTCGCGCCAGCTCTTCTACAGTCCAATTGTGCGCGGGACGCTCATGCAACGAAGTCAACGCGACACCCACCACGCGGTCACGTACACCCGCAAGCCACCCCGTGTCGCCCTCACGTTGCTCATTCATGTAGAGCCGCAGAACCTCAATGAACAACACCTCCGCCAACTTCGACAACACGCCTGCGCCGCCTGGGCGTGGTGAGCGTGCCTCGGCCAACGCGTACCGAACGGAAGCCTCCAGCCATTTGCCGGCGTTGGATCCGCGAACATTCACCTTCACGAGCGACGGAAGACCCGCCAACAGGATTTTGGCCAGGCGCGCATCGCATGCCAGGTAGCCGCAGACCAGGCGCGTCGTTGCGCCGCCACCGCCGTAAGACAGTTGCCGCGGTCGTCGGGCCAACACGGCATCCAGTCGTGCGCCCTTGGCAGGCGGCAGCCCGGGCTGGGAACCCATGTTATGTGTTTCCCCCGTGGGAAACACAACAACATCGCCCGCGACCAGCTTTATCGGCGCCTCGTTTTTCATCTCAATGAAACATTCCCCTTCTGTGATCAGATGGAAAATGATTACGCGCTCGGCGCCGGGCTCGAGGACTGGGGCTGCCGCCGCTGCGCTGGGCGACCTGTAGCACCAGGGCGCGGTGAACCGCGCATTGATGAAAATGGCGCCGACCAGTTGAACGACGCGCAGTGTTTCTGACAGCGCATCCATCAAACAATCTCGATCTGCAATCCAATGGGCGTGAGCTCCTGCACGGCGCAGGAAACAGGTGAGCAGCGGTTGCTTCGCTCGACCAACAGGCGCAGTCGCTCGGCGCGCGTTGCGTCCGCAGCGGCGATCTTCACATGCAATTGCACGTCACGGGGTCCTGCTGACACCCGAGCTCCAGCAGCATCCACCATGTCGAGTAAGCCCCGGACATCGGAAATGCTCGTTGCGACGACTTCGACCTGCGACAGCTCGATCCCTTCCTCGGCGGCCGCCATGGCGATCCGTGTCGCGACGCAGGACGCAAGGCCGGCACGAAGTAGCCAGCCTGGCGTGACCGCGCTGTCTTCGCCGCCAACCGCTTGGGGAAGGTCAGTCGCAAACTGCGTCCCGTTCGCGTGAGTCGAGGTGACTTTGGTGCCCCCCGTCCAACGGGCCGTTGCGGGCGCATCCGGATGAATCCCGGTTTGCGGGCTTCGGAGCACGACCTTTTCCACCCGTTTCAGGGCCGCCGCAATGTCTGTCACGTGTCTCTTCCGCGTCTGTCCGACCCTCGACAATTGTACCGGAGGATCGGGCAACACTCCCGGACGCTCGGGCAGGACCTGGGACCACAAAACACCGAGAGTGCGCGCCCATCCCACCCACTCCTCCAGGAGATCTCCCGTGAATGCAGAATTGAATCCCGCGGCGCCCCAACCCGATCTGGCGGCCCTGAAGCAGAGGCAGATGACCACCTGGTCCAGCGGCGACTACTCCGTCATTGGTACCACCTTGCAGATTGTTGGAGAAACATTGGCTGAAGCCTGTGACGTCAAGTGGGACGAGCGGGTCCTCGACATTGCCGCGGGCAATGGCAACGCCACTCTCGCCGCCGCCCGGCGTGGCGCTCAGGTGACCTCGACCGACTACGTCCCGAGCCTTCTCGAGCGCGGCGCCGAACGGGCCCAGGCCGAGCGCCTCAATGTGACATTCAAGGCCGCCGATGCGGAGGCGCTGCCGTTTGAGGACCAGAGCTTCGATGTCGTGGTGTCGACCTTCGGCGCCATGTTTTCTCCCGACCACAAGCGCGTAGCGGCGGAGATGGCCCGTGTTGCCCGCCCCTCGGCCCGGATCGGACTGTGCAACTGGACGCCGGAAGGCTTCATTGGCGAGCTGTTCAAGACATTGGGGCGCCGTCTGCCCCCACCGGCCGGCCTGCAATCCCCCGCACTGTGGGGAGTTGAGTCGCATGTGAAGGAGCTGTTCGCCGCGCGGTCGGCCTCGGTGGTCACCAACCGCCGCTTTTTCAACTTCCGCTACCGCTCCGCCGCCCATTTCATTCAGACGTTCCGCAACTGGTATGGGCCCCTGCACCAGGCATTCAAGACGCTGTCCCCCGCGGATGCCGCCGGCTTTGAAAGCGACCTGACCGATCTGTTGAATCGACACAACCGCGCCGGCTCCGGCTCCCTGGTGGTGCCCAGCGAGTATCTGGAAGTCATTATCGTGCGGTGATATTGTCGGGGCGAATGAAAAAACAACTCGCCCTGCTACTCTCACTGGCCTGGGCCGGCTGTCAGGCGGCCGGCCCGACGCCGCACCAACAGGACATCCTCGAGCAGTTCACCGAGCTGTTGAAGATTCCCAATATTGCCAGCGATCGCGACGGGATCCGCCGCAACGCCGAAGCGATTACGGCGATGATGCGCCGCCTGGATCTCAACCCGCGGCTGCTGACACCGGCGTCGGCGCCCGATGCCCCGCCGGTCATCTACGGTGAGTGGAAAGTGCCCAAAGCGAAGCGGACCCTGGTGGTTTACGCTCACTATGATGGCCAACCTGTCAATCCCGCCGAATGGTCGACCGCTCCGTTCACTCCAACATTGCGGGACGGACGTATCTACGCACGGGGCGCGTCCGACGACAAAGCCGGCGTTGTAGTCATCCTGAACGCAATTGACGCCCTGCGCACCCAGCACCGCCGGCCGACCGACAATCTCAAAGTGGTCTTTGATGGCGAAGAGGAGGCCGGCTCGCCCCACCTCGCGGCCACGCTCAAAGAGAATCGGGCCCTGTTTGATGCCCAGCTCTGGGTCGTTTGCGACGGGCCCGTGCACCAGTCCGGCAGGAGCCAGGTGATCTACGGTGCGCGCGGCGACATGAATGTCAATCTGACGGTCTACGGTCCCAACCGGCCACTTCACAGCGGCCACTATGGCAACTGGGCACCCAACCCCGCGCTGCGCCTGGCGCGCCTGCTGACGTCAATGAAGGATGAAAAAGGCAAGGTCGCTGTGCAGGGCTGGTACGACGATGTGGTGCCATTGGGCGCGGCCGAGCGCCAGGCGATCGCGGCGGCATCCGACTACGACACAACCCTGAAGCAACAGTTGGGGCTCGCCGCACCTGAAACGGAATGGGCTTTGAACGAAGCCATTACCCAGCCTTCGCTCAACATCAACGGCATGCGCAGTGGCAATGTGGGTGAGCAGGCGACCAACATGATTGCGCCAACGGCCAGCGCCGTTCTGGATCTGAGGCTGGTGGTCGGTAACGATCCCCAGCGCCAGTTCGGCAAGTTGCTGGCCCACGTTCGCGGGCAGGGTTACTACGTCATCGATCGCGAGCCCACTGCCGATGAGCGCCTCGCACATCCGTTGATCGCAACGATGTACGCCAGACCCGGCAGCTACGCCGCTGCGCGTACTCCCATGGACGACCCGTTTGCCCGCTCCATTGCCGCCGCGGTGCGTTCCATTTCAACTCAGCCGATTGTCGAGCTGCCGACCTCGGGCGGCAGCCTGCCGCTGTCCGTGATCGGCGAGGCGCTCGGTACGCGCTCGATTGTCGTCGGCATTGCCAACTACGACAACAACCAACATTCGGCCAACGAGAACATCGAGCTCGACAATCTCTGGGCGGGCATCGATACCTACACGGCCATACTCGCTCACCATTAATCCTGGCCCCCACCACTAGAACCGCAAACCTACGTTGATGGGCACGAGTTGAGTGCGGGCATTGCGCGGATTGATCTGCCGATAGCGCGCCTCGAGGAAGACCGAGCCGCCATCCGCGAAGGCCATCTCCCAGCCGAGCCCGGCGTTCCAGGAGCTGCGCCAGGGGCTCGTTTCGTGATCGGTGGCCCGGAACGCGAACGTGCCCGTGTCGCAAGTGTAGAATCCGCAGAACGTCCCTGTTTCATAGACAATTTCGCGTAGCGTGGTCCGCTCGCGGTACCACCCCGCACCGCCCACGAGATACAGTTTCGAGCGCGGTGATGCATGAGCCAGGTCCAACTGCAGATCGACGTCGGCGCCGTAAATATCCTGCCAGGCATGGTAGACGTTGGGTGCGAATTGATTGAGGAATGCGTCCCGTCCCCGGAACGAGCTGTAGCTGCCGTCAACGCGCAGGCCGACCGGGAGCGATGCGGTCGGAAACCAGGTGAAGCCGAATCCAACATTGGTGCCGTCATCGAGCAGGTTGTCCGAATGCCCGACCGCGCCGGTATAACCCCCTTGAACCTGGCCTTGAATGGGCCGGGTGGTCAGCTCCGGTTCTGAGCGGACCCAGTGGCTGCGGGCGGGGACTGCTGCCGCGGCCGCAGGGGGCACTGCGGGGGAGGGGGGCTGACCATATTGAACCGTATAACCGCGCCCTTCGAGACACGCGGTGAACGCGCGGCGGTATTGATCGCGGCGCGAGTTGGTTTCTTCCGTCGTCACGCCCTCCGGGGGCCGTTGCGTGGGATCGAAGCCACTCTGATCCTTCGCCCACTTGTGGCACTCATAGCGGTCCGCCCACTGTTGCTTCTCCGGCTGGCCGTTCTTGGCAGTGATTGTGAGACTGTCCGTGCGTGCGGAGGAACGTTGTGCAGGCGCGGTGCCTCGTTGAGGCGGCGATGTTTGTCCTGGCGGCGGTGTCGACATGTATTGAGCAAGTGCCGGCACGGTGGTGAACGCAGGCACTGACATGGCCAACAAAAGCAGACTGCCGCGGCCCAAAGACTTCCTGATCATCGGGTACTCCTCATCGAATCAATGATGCGTCCTCAGCGGTTTGTATACCCGCGCCCCTCGAAGCAGGCGCTCTGAGCACGCTCAAAATCGGACTGCGCTTCGCTCCCGGGCGGCGGCGGATTTGCGCCCGAGCGCATGGGATCGAAGCCACTCTGGCTCACAGCGAACCGATAACAGTCATAGCGGTCGCGGGCCTGTTGATCGGCTGATTGCCCATTCCTCGGATACAGAAACACCTTCGGCACCTTCGGCGTTCCCGCCGGCCCGACCGGCGCTGCCCCCACCGCCGCCGCCACCGCACCCACCGCCGCCGGCGAACCGCCAGCCGGCGACCCTGAACCTACCGCCGCCGCAGACGATCCGCCGTCCACCGACCCCGGACTCATCGCGGCCGCCGGCGCGACCGGTGCTGAAGCACCCACCCCAGCCCCCAGTGACGGAGGCGGTACCGAAGCAGCGGCCGCGCCAACTCCAGGCATCGCACCCCCCAAGAGGGCCGCTTCACGCGCAGGACCCGTCTCACGCACAGGACCCGCTTCACGCGGAACGCTCGCCTCGCGTTGAACGATAGCCTCTCGCGGTGCCCCAACCTCACGAGGAACGCCGGCCTCGCGTACAAAGTTGCCTTCTCGCGCTGCAACCGGCACAGCCGCCGCGCCAACCAAACCAACTCCGCCGCCCGCCGCAATGGCTCCCGTCCCGCCGCTCGGCGCCCCCGCAGCCGGCATCTGACCTCCCACCAGCGCTTCAGGTGCCGCCGGCGGGGCCCCTGCCTCCATGGCCGGATCGTTCACAACCTCATAACCGCCCAGGTCCGGCCGCGGGCGGTAGTAGGTATCGTTGCAATAGAGAAAAGATTCCGGCCCGTGCGCCACCACTGTCGAATACAGCGGTAGTGTTGGTGCGATCAGGCCGAGCGGTGGTGAAACAACCATGTACGCCGGCCCGCGCGGCTCGAGCCAAATGCCATCGTGGTAGCGATACGAGACGCCAGCGTAGCTGGTACCGATGGTCCCCACCGGTAGATCGCGCACAATTGCGCCGCGATCCGGATAATAGTGATCGTGGCCGTGTCGCGTATCGCGATGTTTGTGATACGGCTCGGTCTGTTCCTCCGCGGCCGCGCTGGCTGCCGCGCGGCGTTGCGCGGCGGTTTGTGCCGTTGAGGTGAGGGGACTGAGGCAGGTAACGACGGCAATGACAGGCAACAGACCTGAAACACGCATCGCAGCTCTCCCGGGTCGAAGACGAGTGGATAACGTGAAAGACCCCACGATAGTTGACGCGGTTCCAGCAATTAAAGTTCCTGGGAACAAACACATTCCACAAACCAACAATACAGACATTCGCGCGCCGTACGATGTTGCTTCTTGGTCTCGTAGCAACAGTGACCCTGCCACTGATGCATCTGCAACAGGCGCGCGGAGTCGAAAGGCAGCGCAAACCTGGCCAGGGCTACGGCAAGAGCGGTTCCGGCTGACAGCCTGGCCATGGTCGCGAACGTATACGATCCCTGGCACAATCCGCCGCGCGTTCCCGTTTTCCAACTGCGCTGTCTCGTTACAGGAGCCTTTGACTCAATGAAAAACCAGCTCGTGCTCGGGTTACTCGCGGTGGCTTCCGCGCTTGCTATGGCGGACGAAGCGCCGTTGCGCCCGGATCAGAATGCCTACCTCGAGTTATATAAAGAATTTGTCGAAACCAATACCACGGTCACCACGGGCAGTTGCACCGCACTGGCGGAAAAAATTGCCGGGCACCTGAAATCCGCCGGTTTCAAGGAAGAGGACATCACCCTGTTTTCAGTTCCCGAGCATCCGAAGGAGGGCGGCATCGTTGCCATTCTGCAGGGCAGCTCGAAGTCCGCGAAACCGATGTTGCTACTGGGGCATCTCGATGTAGTCGAGGCGAAACGCGAGGACTGGGTCCGCGATCCCTTCAAGTTCATTGAAGAGAACGGCTATTACTATGGCCGCGGCACGGCCGACATGAAGGCGCTCGATGCCACCTGGGTGGATGCGCTCATGCGCTTCAAGCAGAGCAACTATCACCCCAAGCGCACCATCAAAATGGCGCTCACCTGCGGGGAGGAAACGACGTATGCCTTCAACGGGGCCCAGTGGCTTTCCAAGAACAAGCCCGATCTGATCTCGGCTGCCTTCGCGCTGAACGAAGGAGGAGGCGGACGAACGGACGGACATGGAAAGGTGGTCGTGCAGTCCATTCAGGTGGGCGAGAAGGCTGCACAGAATTACCAGCTCGAGACCACGAACCCCGGTGGCCACAGCTCCATCCCGATTCGCGACAACGCGATCTATCAGCTTGCGGACGCGCTGGCGAAGGTTCGGGACCATGAATTCCCGGTCAAGATGACTGACACCACCCGGGCGTTCTTCGCCAAGGCCGGTGCGTCCCGCCGCGATGAGTTGGGAAATGCAATGGTCGCGCTCTCGAAGAATCCCGGCGACGCTGCGGCCGAAGCCATCGTTTCGAAGGATCGAAGCTATCACAGCATGTTACGCACCACCTGCGTTGCCACACTGTTGGATGGCGGCCATGCTAACAACGCACTGCCGCAGCGTGCCAGCGCCAACGTGAACTGCCGGATATTCCCCGGCGAAACCGTGGATGCAGTCCAGGCAACGCTCGTGAAGGTCATTGGCGACCCCGGCGTCAAGGTAACGCCCGTAGCGCCGATCCGGCCGGTGGCCATCCCACCGCCGTTGGATCCGAAGATCATCGGCCCGGCCGAGAAGCTCGTGGCGAAATACTTCCCGGGTGTGCCCTTCGTGCCCACCATGTCCACCGGTGCGACCGACGGCATCTTCCTGGAAGCCATCGGAATCCCGGTCTATGGCGTGCCCGGCGGTTGGGGCGATCCGGACGGCAATGGAGCGCACGGCCTCAATGAGCGCCGTGCCGTGAAGTCAGTGTTTGTGGGGCGCGACTTCCTCAACGAGCTGATCAAAGTGTACGCCGACTCAACGAAGTAAGGTGTTACGCGGGCCCGACACCGTGCGCGGTGCGGGCCCGTGACTCAGCGGTCCGGGGGTGGCACAACGGGCCGGGCGGGCGTGGCACAACGGGCGGGGTGTGGCTCAGCGGGCCGAGCGTGGCTCAGCGGCCCGCGGGGCTTGGCTCAGTGGCCCGCGCTTGCCGGTGGAGTTGCCGACTCGAACTCGGCCCGCTCCAGGATGCGCCACGCTTCACGCCGTGACTCGTTGCCGTTGGACATCTGGTCGAATGCAGCGATCACGGCGTTGTAGTTGTGATTCAGCAAACCGTCAGCGTACTCGTGCAGGCCCTGTTCCCACTCGTTGGCCGCGTCCATCAATTTTCTATGGACGGCGGCTGTCAGCGATCCATCGTAGCTGAGTCGAGAGGACTCCTCGCTATAGAGCGTCCGCCACTGTGGAACCAGCCATCCGTCGATTCCGTGTACGAACGCGTACGGCGCCAGTTGCCCGGACTGGAGGGCGTCTGAAGCAGTTCGGTACTGTGCCCGCAGTCCATCCATCCGGTCATCAAAGGTTCGCAGCTCTGCCGCTACCCTCTCGATTTCGGCGAGAGTTGCATGGGGCGCTGTGGTCGGTGGCGCGACGATCGGGTGAGGGGCCGGTAGCGTAACATTCACTGTAGCTGACCCTGCGGCGGGTCCGGCGGCCGGCACAGAAGTTCCCGCCCGACGAATCGCGATGTCGGTCACCAACAGCGCCGCAACGGCGACCAGACCAACAATCAAAGCCGCAGTTACCAACCGCCGTCGTGCGTGACGTCGCCGATGCAACGACAGAGGCGGCCGTGGCACAGGCGCCGGCTCGGCTGTGAAGCCTTCATACTCAATCGTCCGAGTTGTCGGCAACAGGCGTACGATCGTTCCCGCGATTGCGGGATTGCCAGTCCAGAACTGGAAGAACTCTCCAGGCTTGTTGTCCCCGCGCAAGTCAACACGGACCGAGTCACCTTCGCGGAAAACCTCACCGATTTCCGCGGCGGCGACAAAGCGCTCGTCCGCGGTGCGGAATCCAAGTGGCGACCTTCGTCTCGTCACCACGAGCATGCCCCGCTCGAGAATGTGTATGGTGCCCGCTCCGGTCCAGCGGAATGAATTGTCCCGATGGGATCCGTCCCGCTGGGCTCGTGAGTCCGAACGGCCAGGTGCGGTACGGGGCCGGGAGAATTGAACCGCAAATTGCGGGGCACCGGACCCTTGCAGGAAGGAACCCGCGAGGGACGGTCGGGGTGACGGCTCGGGAGAGCCTCGACCGACGAGCGTGATCATGGCGCCAATATGAACCCGGGCGCCCGCAGGCGCAACCGGAGCGGGAGCGAAAAGCCGCTGACGCCGGCCGCCAGCCCTGAAGACAGGCCAACCCTCGCCGCGGGGCCTACTTCAAATCGAAAAACCGTCCATCCACCGGTTTGTTGGCCAGGATTTCTTCCTGGCTGAGACCGCGGATTTCGTGCGGGAACACCAGCCAGGTGTCGGTGGAATTGACAAAATAATCCGGCGCCAGGGTGCTGCGATTGCGGGTCGGTTTGTAGTACACGGTGGCGATCCGGATCGTGCTGGGCAGGTTGCGTCGACAGCGGTGCCGCAGCTCACTCAACACCGCCTCGAGGCTGCGGCCGGAGTCGAACACATCGTCAATCAACAACAGCCGGTCGTGTTCCTCCAGTCGCGACACCAGGTAGTCGATGGCGTGTACGCGCACCGACTTCTCCTGTTGGTCGATCCCTCCATAGGACGACGTCCGGATGGAGATGTGATCCACGCTGACGCCGTGATATTCGAGCACCTCCTGCACGGTGATGCCGATCGGCGCGCCGCCGCGCCAGATGGCGACCAGGAAGGTGGGGCGGAACCCGCTGCGCAGGACCTGCATGGCGAGGGTCATCGAGTCGCGCAGCAGGGAGTCGGCGGAAATGAATTTCTTTTCCAAGGGCGCCTCACTCATCCGCCCATTGTAGATCAAGAAACGGCCGGCGCTCCCCCCTCGCTCTTGCGCCGTTCCACAAATGCCGTCAGCTCCTCCGCGATGGCCTGATCCATCGGTGGCGGCTGGAAGTTGGCAATCGTCTGCCGTGCAATGTCCCCCGCGCGCTGCGTCGCGGTCTTGGCGCCATCCGCGGCCCACGCGCCGTAGTTACGCCAATCCGAGACGAGCGGACTGTAGAAGGCGTCCCGATAGCGTTCCATCGTATGGGCGGTCGCGAAAAAATGTCCGCCGGGGCCGGCTTCGGCGACGGCCGCCACGCCGACCTCATCCGCGGTTGCGACCACCGGCTGAAAGATCTCCGCGAACATCTGCAGCATCTCAACGTCGAGCATGAATTTCTCGGCCGATGCCGTCAGTCCGCCTTCGAGCCAGCCGGCCGCGTGCAGAATGAAGTGACAGCCGCCCAGCAGGGCGCCCCACAAGCTCATCTGCGACTCGTACACCGATTGCGTATCAGCGGCATTGGAAGCGGTCGCGCTGGAGCAGCGCCACGGCACATTGATATGGCGCGCGAGCTGCCCCGCGCCGAAGGCCGCCTTTGTGTACTCCGGCGTTCCAAATGCCGGCGATCCCGATTTCATATCGACATTGGAAGTAAAGCTTCCGTACATCACCGGCGTGCCGGGCCGGACAATCTGCGACAGCGTGATGCCAAACAGCGCTTCAGCGTGAGCGAGCGTCAGCGCGCCGGCAATCGTGATGGGTGCCATCGCACCTGCCAACGTGAACGGCGTGACAATCACGAGTTGGCCCCGGGAGGCAAACTTGAGGATGCCATCGGTCATCGGCAGGTCCAACTGCAAGGGTGAGTTGGTGTTGCAGATGGTGTAGCAATGCGCCTCGCTCTCGAACGCCGCTTCGTCCTTTCCCAGGGCGATGCGCAGCATGGCAAAGGAATCTTCGAGCTGCCCGTCACCGCGGCAGTAGAAATACGGAACCTTGTCACCCAGCGTCAATTGGGCGTGGGTGGTTTCGAGATGGCGGACGGCAATGTTCACATCCTGTGGCTCGACCATCTGGCCGAGCACATGAATCACGTCGTAAGCCTGGGAAAGCTTCACAAAGTCGCGGAAGTCCGCCATTGTGCCGGTGTGTTTGCCGCCATTCGACTCGAGGACCCCGGGAGGACCGGCCACCGGCGCGAACACCACGTGCGGGCCACCAACACGGCAATTGCGATAGGGATTGCGCGCCATCAGATTGACTTCGGCCGGTACCGTGGCAAGCGCCTTCGCCACCAGGCCTCTGTCCAGCCGAACCATGTTCGTGGACTCGTCGACCAGCGCACCGGCGGCTGCAAACGCGGCGCGCCCGCGCGGTGACAGCACACGCATGCCCTGATTCTCGAGCATCCCGAGCGCCATCTCATGCAGGCTCGCAACCTGATCATCGGAAAACACCCGGGTCGGGACAAATGGATTCTTGAGGTTCCGATAGCGGGACGCCCGCGTCCCCTCTCCGCCAGCCGTAGCTGCGCCCCTCGTCGTCTCTCTTCTGCGAGCTCTCATGCGCCACCTCGTGATCGCGAGCCTATACCATTTCAGGGGCGTCGCCGGCGCGAGCTGGCGCCGGAAATCCTCATAGCCCCATCTACTTATGGCATTCGGCGCAGGGGCGCGCGAAAAGTCTAGGGCGCGGCGAAGTTAACTGTGTTGTGCACGCAGCCGGGGTGGCCGGCCGGATAGGAAAGCGTTTTGCCGATCTCGACCGCCTCGGAATCGAGCTGGGGAGAGCCGGACTGCCGCACCAGCTTGACGGCGCCCGTGACGTTGCCGTCGCCATCCACGCAAGTGCAAACCGTCGCCTGGCCAATGACCGCGGCCGGCAGGTTGGTCGACTTTGGATGATCAAACACCACGCCCTTGAACGCATCGGGCGTGAGCTGAATGCGGATCGTCAAAGAGGACCCCTTGGTGGGCGGTGCCTCGCAGGTGGGGGGCAGTGGATCGGCCTGAGCCGCGATCGTCGCGACCAGGGCGGCGGCTGTGACGGTCTGAGTCCAATGTCGGATTGCTGTTTTCACGAGCCGATCAGTCTACTCCGCCGCTCGCAGCGCTGCCACGCGCCGCGTTATGTCAGACCCGAGTTTGAATTCTCGAGCTGCAGCTTTCAATCAGCTTTCGAACACTGGAATTTCCAGTGCGGCATTGCTTCCGCTCGACACCGTGGTGCTATAGTGAACCAACAATAAGAGCGTCCAGGACGGATGGGGCAAGTACTCATGTCTATTGTGACGATGCCGTCGACTGCGAATCCTCTTGCGACACCCGCGAACGAGGTGTTTGAACGCGACGGTTGCCTGACCCTGAGCTCGCTGACGACCCTTGCCGATATCGAGCTGATTCGATCCCTGCTCGATCCCCTGTTCGACAAGTTTGACACCCTGGGTGAGCGCGCCGTCGATCTCGCCGGACCGCGCGAAGCCGGCGTGCCCTTGCGCTCTCCGGAAATCAACGAAGTGGTTCGACTCGAGCCGCGGCTGCGATCGACACTGGCGTATCGCCGCTGCCGCGACATCGCCGCCATGCTGCTCGGGACGCCCGTGGGTTATCAGTTCGACCACGCCATCTTCAAGCCGCCGTTGAATCAGACCGCGACCGCCTGGCACCAGGACGAGTCCTATTCCCGCGAGCCCATCCCGTTGCGCTCCGTTCACTTCTGGATTCCTTTACAGCCGGTCACGGTGGAGAACGGCTGCATGTGGTTCGTGCCCGGCTCGAATCACAACGGCCTGCTGCCGCACTATGTGGCGAGCCGGCGCTTCAGTGGTCCGCTTGCGGAGAACACTTCCGTGACGCTGGCCACCAAGATTGTCGATGAATCCAAAGCCATTGCCTGTCCGCTGCCGCTCGGTGGCGCGACGGCTCATCATCCGCTGACGCTTCATTACACCGGGCCCAACCAGACCGACGCCTGGCGCAAGGCGTGGATTCTGCATTTTGGTGCCTACGGTTGGTTCCGTAAGCATCTGCATCCCAAAGTGCTCGCCGCGAAACTCGGCGTAGGCGCACATCCCCCCAAGCTAGCTACCTGATTGGATCGGCGCGGCATTGGCCGCGCGGAGCCCGGGTTCTTTTCAGCCAGACCAGGTGTCTGGCTGCGCTTGCGGCGTATCATCTCCAGGCATTCGTCAGGGGGGAGGATGCGCGTGCGGTACGGCTTTATTGGTCTCGGTAATCTCGGCAAGTACCTGGCCGCGAGCCTCCTGCGCGCCGGATTCGATCTCACCGTTCATGACCTGCATCGAGCGGCAGCCGACGGCCTCATCCAAAGCGGTGCCCGGTGGGCCGCTTCACCCAAGGAGCTTGCAGGCACCGTTGATGCGGTGATCACCTGCCTGCCTTCGCCGGCGGCATCCACAGCGGTTCTGACCGCGGACAACGGAGTTCTGAATGGACTTCGCTCCGGCGGCACGTGGATTGAAATGAGCACCACCGATCAGAACGAGATCGAGCGCATTGCTCGTCTGGCGGCGCAGCGTGGGATCGCGACATTGGAGGCGCCTGTCACCGGCGGTGTGCACCGGGCCGCCGCCGGGGAAATCACAGTCCTCGTCGGTGGCGACCGTGCCGTGTACGACACTCACCTGGCCGCGCTGCAGGCGATGGGCGGCGAGATTTTCTATATGGGTGAGTTGGGCAAGGCCTGTGTAATCAAAGTGATTACCAACATGCTCGCCTTTATTCATCTCGTGGCGGCGGGTGAGGCGCTGATGCTCGCCAAGCGGGGAGGGCTCGATCTGGCGCAGGCGTTTGCGGCCATCAAGGCCAGCTCCGGTACGAGCTTTGTGCACGAGACCGAAAGCCAGTTGATTCTCAACGGCAGTTACAACATCAATTTCACCATGGACCTGGCCTGCAAGGACCTGGGCTTTGCCTATCGCTACGGCCGCGAATTTGGCGTCCCCCTGGAGCTCGCCGGCCTCACCGAGCAGATTTTCCGCCGCGCGCGCGAGCAATATGGCGGCAGTGCGCAATCCACGCAGGTGGTCAAGCTCCTGGAAGACGCCCTGCACACGGAGCTGCGAGCCCCGGGATTTCCCGCGGAGCTCACCTGAAAGCGGGCTGACATGAAACTGACAGACATCAAGACCTACGTCGTCGGCAATCCGCCGCCACACTACGGCGGACGCTACTTCGTATTCGTCAAGTTGATCACCAACAGCCGCGTTGAGGGAATCGGCGAGGCGTACTGCGTACCCTTCGATCCGCATCTGGTTGAAAAGCTGCTGGTGGATGTATTCCAACGCTATCTGCACGGTCACGATCCCCACAACATCGAGGCAATGTGGCGCCGCGTGTACTCCGCAGGCTTCACGCAACATCCAGACCTCACGATGAGTGCTGTGTTGAGTGCCCTGGAGATGGCCTGTTGGGATATCGTGGGCAAGGAGGCCGGCCAGCCCGTTTACAACCTGCTCGGCGGCCAGGTGCATGAGAAGCTGCGGACCTACACCTACATTTATGCCAGGCCTGGTGATGCCACCGATGTGTATCGGGATCCGGATCTGGCGGCCCAGCGCGCCGCGGAGTACCTGGCCCAGGGTTTCACGGCGCTCAAATTCGACCCGGCCGGCCCGTACACGGCGTTTGACGGCAGACAATTGAGTCTCACCGAAATCGAGCGCAGCGTGCGTTTTTGTCGGCAACTTCGCGAAGCCGTGGGCCTCAAAGCCGATCTGCTCTTCGGCACCCATGGCCAGATGACCGCGGCCGGCGCCATCCGGCTGGCCCGGCAGCTCGAGCCCTACGATCCGCTCTGGTTCGAAGAGCCCGTGCCGCCGGATGCGCCGGAAGAAATGGCCAAGGTGGCCCGCGCGACGTCGATTCCCATCGCAACGGGCGAGCGTCTTGCCACCAAATATGACTTCGGGCGCCTGCTGCGGGCCGGCGGGGCTGCGATCCTGCAAATGAACCTCGGCCGCGTCGGCGGCCTCCTCGAGGCCAAGAAGATTGCCGGCATGGCCGAAGTGGATCACGTGCAGATCGCCCCGCACCTGTATTGCGGCCCGGTCGTCGGTGCCGCCAACATTCAACTCGCCACCTGCAGTCCCAACTTCCTCATTCTCGAGAGCATTGAGCGCTGGGACGGCTTTCACGCCCGGATTCTGCGCAAGCCCGTGCGCTGGGAGTCAGGTTACGTCATCCCGCCGGCCGAGCCGGGGCTCGGCATCGAGCTGAACGAAGCGGTGTTGGCGCGACATCCTTACAGCGGCGATCGGCTCCATCTGGAGATGGCCGCCCATCCGGCACCCGTCACAGATCCTTCGGCCGCCGGCTGAGCCCCGGGCGTCGGCCAGCAGCAGCGCACAGCCTGAGCCCGAGATCTGCTCGTACAGCGAGTCCATCTCCGCCCGCGCGATCTGGACCAACTCCGTCTTTTCAGTCGGCGCGATAGCGCCGCAGCAATCGGCTCGCTATGCTCGGCCGCGATAGGAATCACTCGCGGCGGGCAAAATGGTGGTTTCAGCCGGTGTCGTTGCCTGGTGGTTTTTTCTGTGTACCGCAGCAACCGTCAACATCGTTGCCTGGTGTCTGACAGCGAATGCGGTAGCGCGGCGTCGACCCGCCATGCCCGTCGATGCCTTCGCCCGGTGCAAGCTCCAACTGGCGCTGTCGTGTGTGTATGTATTGGGGTGTGCCTACCGGTCGGTGTTACCGGTGTATGACATCCCGCGGCTGGGCCTGTTCGACACCTTTTTCTCCAGCGTGATGGTCGGGCGTTCCGTGGCGACGGTCGCCGAGTTATCTTTCGCTGCGCAGTGGGCCGTCATGCTCAATGCCACCGCCGAGTCAACGGGGAGCGCCGTTGCGCGCAGGGTGTCGCGGCTGATCCTGCCGCTGATTGTCACCGCGGAAATCTGCTCCTGGATCGCGGTCCTCACCACTTCAAACCTGGGGCATGTATTTGAGAACTCGCTGTGGGGAGTCTCCGGGGCCCTGGGTGTCATAGCCATCGCGTCCACCATTCCCCGCTGTGCCGCCGCTCGGCGGCCTGCCATGGTGGCCTGGTGTGTTGCCGGCGCGTTGTACGTGGCCTTCATGTTCAGTTTTGACGTGCCCACCTATGCCGGGCGTTGGCTCGCGGACCAGGCCGCCGGCAAACACTATTTAACCCTTGCGCAGGGGCTGCAGGATGTAGCGCACTGGCATGTCTCGTACCGCTGGGAGGACTGGAAAACGGAGGTTGTGTGGATGTCGCTGTATTTCAGTGCCGCCGTCTGGATCAGCATTTCCCTGATCCAGGCCCGCATTCCTTCTACAACCCTCGCCCGGGAGGGTGCGGCGGTGTTGCGTTCGCGGCGCGGGCTCGGTACCAATTTGCTTTTTAAACGTTAAGGGGTACCATCCGATGTGAACCTTTCCGTGAGTTTGCACGTGCACCTGCCGACCGACAGCCACTTCCGCTTGTTAGAACGCGCCGCCTGGCGCAAGCGCAAGCATGGATATGTGCGGCGCGCGGTGCGGCGGCTTCAGAATTGCGCGTATGCCCTCCTGGGCAGCTCCATGGTCTCCAACACGAGCGGCCGGGCCCTCAGCTCCGGTAGCGCCCGTCAGTCCTCTGTCTCTCTCCCAACCTAACCTGCCCTGATTTGAAGCTGACGTTGCGGTTGGCGCGGCCTCGTGCCCGTTGGCGGCCGTTCGCTTCCCAAGCCTTTTCCTCGTGCCTTTTGCATTTTTCCCCTGACGCGGGCAAGGGGCACGTTCGCGCCTGAAAACCTCAGGCGCTCATGCGCACGCGCGCGATGGCGTGCGGCGGGTGGGTATTTGTCTAAATGATGGTCATCAGGAATGCGTTTTGGTTGTCCGTGTGCCGATTCGCGGCCGACTTCTCGAGTCTCGTCCTATTTACCGTGCTTTCGCGAGATCTCGGGCCTGCATCCACAGGTGAATATTCATACGCGTTCGCATTAGGTGCATTCATCGCCATCCTGGCGGCGTCGGGTCTCGATCAGTACGGTGTCCGCCAGTATGTGCGCCTCGGCTCGGATGCGGACCGCGCCACGTGTTGGCGCAACATGCTCGTGGTTCAGTTGCTGCAACTGTTTCTGGGTCTGGGGGTGTTGGGACTGGCGGCGGCCTTCCTCGGCGGTCGCAACGCCGATCCGCGGGTGATTGTGGAGCTGACGATCTTTCTCGTGGGCTGGGGCCTGTCGCGCACCTTCTTCATACCCGCCATCGCCCGCCAGGCCATGGCCACTCCCGCCTTCACGGAGCTCGGCTGCCGCGCTGCTGCCTCGTTGAGTGCGATGGTCCTCCTGCTGAGCGGCGTGCACTCGATGCCGGTGCTGCTGTTGCCCTTTCCCATTGCCGGAGCACTCCTGATCGCTCTCGCTTTACGCAATGCCGTACGCAATGGCGCGCCGCTGCGACTCGGCACGGACTGGAAGGAAATCGCCGCCATCGCCCGCGGCACGCTGCCGTTCACGCTCTGTGAGGCGCTCGGCCAGTTCTACATCCGCGCCGACCTGTTGGTCATTGTGCACCTGTTGGGCACCGCCACCGTCGGTTGGTACGCGGCCGACCTGAAGATGGTCGAAGTCGGAGTCATGCCCCTGATATTGCTCGGCACGGCGGCCTACCCGGTGTTGAGCCGGACGGCAGTGCAGGACCGGGCAGGATTCGTCAAACTGGCCGAAGAATACCTGCGCGGCGTGTTGTTCCTGAGCGGTTGGCTTGCGGTGGGACTGTACTGCCTGGTGCCGCTGGTGATTGACCTGTTGTTCGGCGACCGGTTCGATCCGGCGACCCGGATGTTGCCGCTGTTCGCCGTGCTGGCAATCACCAAGGGCCTGGAGATCGGGGTCTATCGCCTGTTGTATGCCGCCAGGCGCCAGAACATCCACCTGGCCGCCCTGGCGGTCGGCGCAACGTTGATTCTATTGCTCAACTTCTGGCTCATTCCGGCGTTTGGCGCCGACGGCGCAATTGCGGTAGTGGTGATCAGCACCGCGCTGGTCGATCTCATCTGTATTACGGGTTTGAAAAACGAGCTGCCCACCAGCCTGTTTGTGCTCGCGCTGGCGCGGCTGATGCTGCCCCTGGCGTGCGCCGCGCTGGTGTTCACAAGCCTGCGTTCATTGGCCCTGAACGAGTGGATTGTCGCGCTCGGTTCCTGCCTCGCCTTTCCGGTGCTGGGCATTGTGAGCGGATTGTTGCCGCATCCGCGCCGCAGCTTCTTGCTGGCTACGGAACGAGCTCCAACTCCGATGTAATCGCGTAGTGATCCGAAATGTAGTGGTTGAGCACCTCGAAGCTGCGGAAGCGGACGTAGCGCCCATCCGCCATGATCCGGTCGATGCGCATCCAGGGATCGCGGGGCGAAGGATAGCTGTAGCCAAATCCCGAGCCGGCCTGCGCAAAGCCATCGCTGAAATCGCCCAACCAGCGTTCGAATGCCCAACTCAGCTCCGGCAGGTTGGTATCCCCGGCAATGATGACAGGGCCTGTTGCCTGGTGGGCACGCTCCGCGTAGGCCCGCAGTTGCGCCAGCCGAAACGCGGTGTTCTGCGCAACCACTTCCCGCGCTCGCGTGTTGAACAGGTCGCCCCGCAGGAACTGATGCCGGATACCGTCGCCGCGCACACTCTCCAGCCCGTCCCGTGGCGAAAGGGGATGCACATTGAAGAGCGTAATGGGACCGGCCGGCGTCATGATCCGGTATTGCACGAAGGGCATGGACGGCAGGCCGTTGATTTCGGTCCTCGGGGCACTCACGGCGGCCACCGGGAAGCGGCTGGCGAGCCAGAACTGACCGGTCTCCTGCACGGTATAACCCGGCACGAGCTTGCGTAATGCGGCATAGCTGTCGCCGGAAACTTCCTGCAACACGATGATGTCAGGGTCGCGGGCCAGTAGCGGCTTCATGATCCTTTTGACGCTCAACGCGCCGGCGTTGATGTTGCATGACACGATTCGCAGGTGCTGTGCACCGGGGGTGGGAGGCGTGGGCCACGCAACGCGGAAACCGGTGAGAAACAGCAGCAGCCCAAAGGCAACCAACTGCGCCCACAGCAGCCGCCGGGGTCCGATCCAGACAATGGCCGCAATCAACGGCAACAGCGGTGCCGCAAACGGAAATCGTGGCAGGTACAAGGCAATCGTCGTTCCCCACCAGCGCTCACCCACGAGTCGCAGCGACACAATGAAGATGAGAAGCGCAACCGGGTAGCCGATGGCGAGCCCACGCAAGGTGGCCGCCACGATGGGCGACCGCATCAGCGATTCAACTCGTACACACACATGTTGACGGTGGCTGCCAGATTCAGTGATTCGATTGCGCCCTGGCCCGGGATCGTAAACGACGTCAGATCGATCCCCGCCAACAGCTCGCGCGGCAAGCCGCGCGCTTCGTTGCCGAAGAGGTAACAATCGAAGCCCGCAAAATCTGCCGACTGCACGGGCGCGCCCGTCATATCCAGGCAGGCGAGGCGGGCATAGCGGTCACGCAATGTGGCCAGCTCCACGTCAAACTCCACCGGCACATGAAAGATTGCGCCCATGCTGGCGCGGACCGCCTTGGAGTTGTGAGCGTCCACACTGCCGGGACTCAACAGGCAGCGCAGATTGCCGAACCAGGCGAGCGTGCGAAGAATGGTGCCGAGATTGCCCGGGTCCTGGATTTCGTACAGATAAATCGCTTGCTCGTCCCTGTGCGGTGCCGGAGCGGGCAGAACGGGAACCAGGGCAACGATACCTTGCGGCGTGCGCGTGTCCGACAACTGCGCCATTTGGCCGGCGTTGACCACGTGAGTGACAAAGGGACTGCGCCAGTCCGCGTGCTCCTTGGTCAGATACAGCTCGCACATCAACAATTGCGAGTTGCGCTCGGCCGCCTTCTGCAACTCCAACACCAGGTGCTCGCCCTCAACGAGGTAGTAGCCGAGCTCCTCGCGATAGCGCTTCTGGTGGAGTTTCTTGACGTCGTCGAACTTCATTGCGCCATCGCCAGGGCAACCGCTTCCGCGACTTTGATTCCATCGACACCGGCGGACAGAATCCCTCCGGCATACCCGGCGCCTTCCCCGGCGGGATACAGCCCGTGGACGTTCATGCTCTGAAGCGTTTCGTGATTACGCGTAATGCGCACGGGCGATGAGGTTCGCGTCTCGATTCCCGTCAACACCGCATCGTCGCGATCAAAACCCCGGATCTGCCGCCCGAATGCCGGGAGGGCTTCGCGAATTGCGCTGATGGCGTATTCCGGCAGGGACTCGCTCAAGTCGCCGAGCCGTACTCCCGGCTGGTACGACGGCTGAATTTCACCCAACTCACGCGAAGGCATCCCGCGAATAAAATCCCCCACCAACTGTCCCGGTGCACAGTAATCGCCGCCGCCCAATTCAAACGCACGCGACTCCAGCCGCTCCTGCAATTCGATCCCCGCCAACGGGCTGCCGGGAAAATCCTGCTCCGGGTTGATGCCAACCACAATGCCCGCGTTGGCATTGCGCTCGTTACGGGAATACTGGCTCATGCCGTTGGTGACCACGCGGTGCGCTTCTGAAGTTGCCGCAACGACTGTTCCGCCGGGACACATGCAAAAGCTGTAGACCGCACGTCCATTGCTGGCGTGATGAACCAACTTGTAGTCCGCCGCGCCCAACTCGCTGTGCCCCGCGTATTTACCCAGGCGGGCGCGGTCGATCATGGATTGCGGATGCTCGATGCGGAACCCAACCGAAAACGGCTTGGGCTCAATGAATACGCCCCGTTGGTGAAGCATCCGGAACGTATCGCGGGAGCTGTGTCCGGGTGCCAGGATGATGTACCGGCTGAGGATCGTCGTGCCATCGGCCAGCGCCACTCCCTTGACTCTACCGCCCTCGATCAACAGGTCCGTCATTCGGCTCTCAAAGCGCACCTCACCGCCCAGCGAGAGGATTTCCTCGCGCATGGTGGACACCACGCCCGTCAGACGAAAAGTCCCGATGTGCGGCTTGCTGACATACATGATTTCCGGCGGCGCCCCGGCGCGCACAAATTCCTGCATGACTTTCCGCCCATAGAACTTCGGGTCCTTGATCTGGCTATAGAGCTTTCCGTCGGAAAACAAACCGGCGCCTCCTTCACCAAACTGCACGTTGGATTCCGGGGTGAGAATCTTCTTGCGCCACAGCTTCCAGGTGTCAGCAGTGCGATGTCGCACATCGCGGCCGCGTTCCAGGACGATTGGTTTAAACCCCATCTGGGCCAGCAACAGGGCCGCAAAGAGACCGCAGGGACCCAAGCCCACGACCAACGGTCGTTCGCTCAGGCTCGCCGGCGCGTGTGCGACAGGGTGATAAGTGGTGTCCGGAGCAGGGCGCACATTGTGGTCGGACGCGAAGCGCGCCAGCACGGCCGCTTCGTTCCGCACTTCCACATCGACGATGTAGACGAACAGGATGGCGCTGCTCTTCTTGCGTGCATCGTAGCTGCGCTTGAAGACAGTGAAATTCAACAGGTCGGCGGCGTCGAGCCGCAGTCTTTTCAGGAGCGCCTGGCGCAGCGAGGCGGAGTCTGAGTCGAGAGGCAGCGGCAGCTCGGTGATCCGGATCACAGTGAAACCTGGTCGGTCAGCGCCGACAAAGGAAGACGAACGCCGCTAGAATACCTGCCAATGGCACGATCCAAAAGCAGCGGCCAATGGCTGCAAGAGCACGTCAACGATCCGTATGTGAAGCAGGCCCAGCGGGACGGCTACCGATCGCGCTCCAGCTTCAAATTGATTCAGTTGAATGAGAAAGACCACCTCATCCGGCCCGGCATGCTCATTGTCGACCTGGGTTCCGCCCCAGGCGGCTGGTCGCAGGTGGCGGCGCGCCTGGCCGGCGAGCGCGGGCGGGTCATTGCGACGGACATTCTCGCCATGGATCCCTTGAAGAACGTCGACTTCATCAAGGGCGATTTCACGGAAGAGGCCGTGCTCAATGCGGTCCTGGAGCGCCTCGGGGGGCGCAAGCCGCAGCTCGTCATCTGCGACATCGCTCCCAACATTACCGGCATCGATTCTGCCGACCAGGCGTCCTCCATGTACCTCGTGGAGCTCGCGCTCGACTTCGTCCGCCGGGCCCTGGAGCCCAAGGGAGACTTCGCGGTGAAGGTATTCCAGGGTGCGGGCTCGGATGCGTACATCAAGGACGTCCGCAGCTCCTTTGACAAGGTGTTGGTTCGAAAGCCGGCCGCCTCGCGCCCGCGCTCGCGCGAGGTCTACCTCGTCGCCAAAGGTTTCAAAGGCCAGTAGCCTCTGGAACGCGACATCAGCCGGCGACCCGGCTGACTCGCTGTCGCTGCGAGGCCGCGCGCAGCAAACTCGCCAACAGAGCCGTGCTCGCCAGCCCAATGACAACGACGGCGTACACCTGTGCCGTGGCTGATATGTCGCCATTGCGCGCAATCATCCAACCCGCGGCGACCGCCGGTACACTCAGGGAGATATAGCTGATGATGAAAATGATCGACAGCACGCCGGCCCGCTCATGAGGGGCCGCGAAGGGGACGACGGACCGCACGGCTCCCTGGAATCCCGCGCCGAATCCAACACCTGCTATCATGGTTCCGAGGAAGAAGAACGCGACGTCCGAATGCGGGAGCGACAGTGCCACGATGCCCGCGCCCACGATCAGGCTCGCGGCGCCGATCAGCATCGTGTCCTTGCCCGCGAGTTTCTGGAGAGCCAACACCGACAGGCCCCCGATGATCGATATGACAAACACCGGTAGGGCGCCGATCAGAGGCGTGCTGACTCCCAACATTCCCTTCACCAGCAGCGGGCTCAGCGAGCCATAGAATCCGCCAAGAGCCCACAGCGCAATCAACACCGGCACGGCGAGCAGCAGCGGCTCGCGTGTCGCGCGGGGGAGGCTCAGCCGCGGTTTCAATGACGCCAATACTCCGCCGCGCGGCGAGATCGACTCGTTCATGAAAACGAGTCCCAACGCCTGTGCAATAAACACCAGGCTGAAGACCGCATAGACCAGGTGGGTCGGAAAGGGCAGGAACTGCACGAGCACGCCGGCGATGAGCGCTCCGCTCGCCGTCCCGAATGGCGGCGTCACCGCGTTGGCGACCGTGCCAAGCGACTTGTCCAGATCGATCATTCCTGCACCGATGGCACCGAGAGCCGCGCCTGTCGTCAGGCCCTGCAGAAAACGCGCAACCAGCAGTCCCGCGAGTCCCGTAGCTGTCATGAACACGACCATGGTGACTGCCTGCGCCAGCGTTGCAGCGAGTAGCACCGGCCGGCGTCCCAGGTGATCGGATAGCCTGCCAGCAATCAACAACGCAAGCAGGACCGCGACGGCATAGTTACCGAAGATCAAAGTGATGGTCAGCGGGGTCAGTCCCCACTCAGCCATGTAGACCCCATATAGAGGTGTCGGCGCGCTCGACCCCGCCAGAAACGAGACCGTGAGCGAAGCTAGAAGTAGAAAGGCTGCGTTGGGTGATAGGCGCCAGGTCATAGATCCTCCTGTCAGCTCGACTAGACAGACCTGTCTGTAAGGGGTTTGAATCATACAGACCTGTCTGGTAGAGTCAATCCCCATGAACACACAGCCGCGCCTCTCCGCCCGGCAGCGCCTGCTGGCTGCCGCCAGTGAGTTGTTCTATGAAAACGGCATCAATACGGTCGGGATAGACCGCATCATTGAGCACGCCGGTGTAGCTAAAGCGTCGCTATACGACTGCTTCGGCAGCAAGGAAGAGCTGGTCCGCGCGTATCTCCAGGAACGAGGCGATCTGCGCCGGGCACGGATCAACGAGCGGCTGGCGCACTTCGACACTCCGGCGGAGAGGATTCTTGCGGTCTTCGACTTCCTCGGTGAGCTGGCCGCCCAGGCTGACTACCGGGGCTGCGCGTTCATGCGCGCTCGCGCGGACGCGAACGCCAGCGACAAGGTCAAGGCGGTCGTGGCCGAAACGCGCGGCTTCATTCTTGAAAAGTTTACCGAGCTGGCGCGGGCGGGCGGGGTCGCAAATGCCGAGGCACTGGCAAAGCAACTGGTCCTGCTCTACGACGGCGCCACCGTTTCCGCCTACCTGGACGGCAATCCGAACGCGATTGCCACGGCGCGCGCGCTCGCTGTCCAGGTGTTGGTTTTGCATAATCTGACACCGAAAAATATTTGATCCGGCGGTTCGCACGTGGCGGCCGCCTGCGCATAAGATGTGCGAAAGACCCAAGACAAGGGCTGCAAGAGACATCTTATGTCTATGGACCGGGGAGCGTTCGAGACGCTCATTACACGCATGGAAGCGCTGGCCGCCGACAATCCGGGCGCATACCGGCGCCGGGTGTTTGGCATGGCTTTGCTCGGCTATGCCTACCTGTTGCTCGTGGCAGCAGGTCTGTTCGTATTGTGCGCAACCGCGCTCGCGAGCATCGTGTACCTGCAGGACATCGCCGTCAGGTTATTGTTGGTGACCGGCGGCCCGTTGCTGTTGGTGCTGCGCTCGATGTGGGTGAAGCTCGAGCCGCCCGCCGGGGAACGCCTGACCCGCGCCATGGTTCCCGAGCTCTTCGCGATGCTGGAAAGCCTGCGCACGCGCCTCGGAACGCCGCCCATTCACGAGGTTCTGCTCACTCCCGATTTCAATGCCGGTGTCATGCAGGTACCGCGGCTCGGGCTGTTGGGATGGCATCGCAGCTACCTGTTCATCGGCCTGCCGCTCATGAAGTCGCTGACGGTCGCGCAGTTCCAGGCGGTGTTGGCACATGAGTTGGGTCACCTGTCGGGCGGGCATGCGCGCGCGGGCAACTGGATCTATCGCCTGCGGTTGATCTGGCAGCGGCTCGAGGCGGCCTTCTCCCAGACATCCGACTGGGGAGCGCTGCCGATCCGCGCGTTCTTCAAGTGGTACATCCCGCGATTCAGTGCCACGTCGTTCCCGCTCGCGCGTGCCAACGAGTACGAAGCGGATACGGCCGCCATCAACCTGACATCCGCGCGCAGCGCGGCGCAGGCACTGACAGCCGTCAGTATTGTTGGAAGTTATCTCAGCGAGAAGTACTGGCCGAAGATTCATTCGGCCGCGCGCGAGTCGCCGCAACCGGCGTTCGCGCCCTACAGTGAGTTCATGGCCACGGCCATCCAGGATGTGCCGCCGCACGAGCTGCAGAGCTGGCAGGAGACCGCGCTCGCATCCCGCACCTCCTATAACGACACCCACCCCTCGCTCGCCGATCGCCTGAAGGCCATGGGAGCGGAGCCGGAATTCGCACCTCCCTCGAGCGGTGACAGCGCCGAAAAGCTGCTGGGCAGCGCGCGGGCGCGCCTGGAAAGCGCCTTCGATGCACAGTGGCGCGAGCGCGTCGCGGAGTCCTGGAAGCAGGTGCACGAGAACACGCGGACCCAGCGCCTGCGACTGAGCGAGCTGCGGGCGCAGGCAGCGCAGAGCGGCCTCGATGAAGTGAAGGCAGCGGAGCTGGCCGACCTCGAAGAGGATGTTGGCGAAGGGCCGGTGGCATCGTTGCGGATGCGACGGGCGTTGGTGGCAAAGTATCCGGATTCGGCGGCGGCCCGATTTTCACTGGGCCGGCAACTGTTGCGCTCGGGAGACGCCGACGGTGTCCCCTTGATGGAAACGCTCATTGAGAAAGAAACTCATGCATTCCAGGCTGGCGCCGAGCTGTTACGCGATTACTATGTGCGCCGCCAGCAGCGCGAGCTGACTGTGTACTGGGAGCGGCGCCTTGCGGAAGCAGCGTCGCGTTGCGGCAAAACACATTAATTTCTCGTTCAGCGGACGGTTTTCGAAAAACACGCGGCATTGACCTCACCGCAAGCGGGGGCGACACTAATCGGCCGCTCCATCAAGAGCGCCAGCGTAGACTGGGCACATTTATTGCGGCGTAAACCGTTAGCTCGAGCCAAAGAGTCTGGATAACCGCTGCGGCAGCGGGGATGAGGAGCCGAAAAGAAGTGAATACCGAAGGCTCGCCCAGTGTGCTGCTGATCGGACCCTACGATCCACACTGCGGTGAATACACCTTTCTTGCGCCTCCGCTGGGAGTCTGGCGGCTGGTGGGCGTGCTGCAGGCAGCCGGCTTCGAAGCCAAGGTCTTCGATCCGAACTGTTGCCGTGAGCCACCGCAGCGCGCGCTCGAGCGTGAGCTGCTGGCCCACAATTGGGATGTCGTGGGCATCTCAACAACGGGGATGACTCTGCGCTACGACCTGGAGCTCGCGTACATTGCGCGGCGCATGGCGCCCCGGGCGCGCCTGGTTGCGGGCGGGATGGAGGCAACGTTCCGGCCCGAGCTCATGTTTGAATTGGGCCCGTTTGATCTCGTGGTCCTCGGTGAGGGCGAGCACCCGCTGCTCGAGCTCGCGTCGCGCCTGCGCAAGGGCCTGCCGCTCGGCGGAATTACCGGCACAGCGGAGCGCAACGCGCAAGGCCAAGTAATCAAGATGCCGCAGACGGCGCTCACGCACGATCAGTTGCGTGATGCGATCTACAGCATTCCCTACGACAAGATGCCGTACAACGCCTACTGGGAGAGGCTGGAATCGGCGTATCGGGTCGGCGCGCTGCCGAGCAAGGCCGCCCGCGAAGCGCACCTGGCGGAGATCCGCTCGGTCCGCCTCATCACCCTGAACTATTGCCCGATGGGCTGCACGTTCTGCTCGTCAACCAACTTCCTGCACGAAGCGCAGGGCAGCGTGGCCTCCATCGCGCGCCTGGAAGCGGATGAGTGCCTGCACATGATTGAACGGATCATGGTGGCGCATCCCAAGGCCCGCACCATTATTTTCCAGGACGATATTTTCAGTTTCACGCGCGACCGCCGCATCCTGCCGCTGTGTGAAGGCATCGTTGCCGCGAAAAAGAGCGGCCGCATCCCGGCGCACCTGCAGTTCATCAGCACCAACCGCATCGACGCCATGACGCCCGAGCGCCTGTCCGCCATGCGGCAAGCCGGCTTCCGGGTCCTGGGTTTCGGCATCGAAAGCTTCTCGCAACGCGTGCTCGGCGAATTCAACAAGGCACAGATCCATCGCCACATCGAGCCCATGCTCACCGCGGCGCTGGCGACCGGCGTGACTCCGTTTCTGGATCTGATCCTGAGCTCACCGGCCGCGCAGCTTGCCGATGTCGCGGAGACTTTACGCCAGGCCTACCGCTGGCTGCGGGCAGGCTGCGAGATCGGGATGTATCCGTACGTCATCCCGTTTTCCGGGGCGCAATTCGCGAAGGATCCGAAGCTCGCGCCCTACACGCACTACACCGAGCGCCACGTAGCCGGTACACCGGTGGTCTGGCAACAAGCATCGAAGATACTACCCATGGACCCCGTCGTGACCGACGTCATTCTGCGAATGGAAAGCGCCTTCGAGGCCATTCTCGCGCCGCTGGAAAAATCAGTGGCCCATCTGCCGTCGCGCGTGCGCTCGCTGCTGTGGATCCTGAGCTCACTGTCGATCATGGCCGAGCACGGGCACTACATTGCCGATGAGACCGAAGTTCGCGCCGAGTTGTATGCGCGGCTGCCAACGCTGCGGCCAGGCGAGCCGCAGGCATCGAGCTCCCGACTTGCAGTGGCCAGCGCATGAAGGTTCTACGTTCATGGTCGTTTCTCGCGCCACTGGCCGTGTGCTCGCTGTTGGCCGGTTGGATCGTGTTGTCCGTGCTCAATGCCCGGGCAGTGGGCTTCTCGATCTTCCTGTTCGCGGTGGCCAACCTCATTGTCTACACTGATGCCATCGACTTCGCGCTGCGCCTGTACATGCGGCGCCGGCATACGGCCGCCGCCGGCGGCGTGGCGGAAAGCAGTCAGTTCGGCAATGTGTCAATCAACCTTGCCGCGATTCTGCCGCCGGACGCACGCCGGGTTGTGCCGGCCTCGCCCTTTGCAATCATCGCTTCCGTGTACAACCTCGAGGATCACTTCGATGAGTTCACCCGGAATTTCGGCGCCTATCGCGATCGCATCTGGCTGATCAGCGATGGCTCGACGGACAACACCGTGCTGCGCCTGCGGCAGGCCGGCTGGCGTTGTTTCGATGATGGCGTCAACCGCCGCAAGCCCGGCGCGATCCGCCGCCTGCTGGAACGCATTCCCACTCACATCGAAACCGTGGTGGTGATTGATCCCGATGTGCGCATCCTGGGCCTCAACGAAGGCAGCAGCATCGATATCGAGCAGTTTGTCAGCGACTTCCAGCAATCGGGCGCCACCGCGGCCTGTCCGCGCATTGCGATCGAGCCGGATGGCTTCCTCGCCCGCTTCCAGTCTTTCGAGTACGCGCTCGCCTTTCGCATCGGCCGCGAAAGCCTCGGTGACTTCAGCATCACTTCGGGCGGCGTGTCGTTCTACAAGCGCAGCGCGCTGGTGCGCGCGTTGAATGAGCACTCGCTGTCGGTGTACGCCGAAGACTTCGAGAATGCGGTGCTGCTGTTGAGTCAGGGCGGCCGCATCTATTACGACGGCCGCCTGGTTGTTGCTACCGAAGGTCCGGGCTCATTGCAGCGTTGGTTCTCACAGCGCGTGGGTTGGTATCACGGCCTGCTCAAGGTCTACACCGAGCGCTTCAGCGAGATCATGCGGGTGGCGCGCCGCTCGCCGTTCGCTGCTTATCACTACATCATCTACGTGGGCGGCCTTTCGCTCGCCATGCATCTCGTGAAGATCGCGAGCGCGGCGCTTCTGCTCCTCAGCTTCCTCGCGGGCCTCGATGCTCTGCTGCTCGATGACCTCGTGCCCCAGGGCACTGTCACCAACCCCGCCTATTTCACCGCGGCCGTGACCAGTTACCTGGCGCTCGGTGTCATCGCGCTGTTTACCGTGGTTCCCCCGCAGGAGCGCTCGTATTGCGCGCCGATCGTGCCACTGTATCTGTGCTACGCGATCGTCCACATCATTCCGATGTCGGTGGGATTCCTGAACTTCTTCTGGATCAAAATCTTCCGCAAGCGTATCTACCAGGATCACTACGAGAGTCCCACCGATCCGACCCTGACCGGTAATCCGACGCTGACGGCTGACAAAGTGAGAGCGCTCGAATGACGGTCCGTGGAATACCTGCCCCGCAGCTCTATCAACCCAGCGCGTATTGGGAAGACCGAGCCCAGCGGTTTGCAGGCGAGGGCGCGGGACTTGCGGCAGTGTGTGCTTACGGCATGCCGGAGTTCTACAACCGCGCCATTCAACTGGAGCAGCGCCTGGCGCTGCGCCCGTGGCTGGACGTGAAGCCCGGCATGCGCGTGCTGGATGTTGGTTGCGGGGTGGGGCGCTGGAGCCGGATGCTGGCAGCAAAGGGCGCGCACGTTACGGGCGTGGATCTCAGTCCCACGATGATCGCTCAAGCGCAACAGCGAGCCGCGGCGCAAGGCGTTTCGGATCGATGCCAGTTTCGCGTACAGGACCTGTCGAGCCTCGATGTCGGTGAAAAGTTCGACGTCGTGTTGGGAGTAACGGTGCTGCAGCACATCCTGGATCCGGCTCTGCTGCGCGACGCCGTGCGTCGTATGACCGACCACCTGGCGCCCGGGGGACGAATGGTTCTGCTCGAGGCGGCCCCAACGAGTATCATTGAACGTTGCGATTCCACGGTCTTCCGGGCACGTCAGCGGAATGTGTACCTGGACCTGTTTCGCCAATGCGATCTGGAGCTGCGAGCCCTGACAGGAGTCGATCCGGCGCCCACGCGGACGCGGCTGTTGCCGTATCTGCGTAAGTTGCCGCGCGCAGCCTCCATGGGCCTTTTAATGCTTTCGACGGCACTGTCTTTGCCCGTTGACGCGCTGTTTGGTCGCCGCGCCGTCAACCAGTCCTGGCATGCAGTGTTCGTGCTCGAGCCAAAAAAAGTGGGGGGAAGCTGAATCATGGCGCTCAAACGTCGTTCCATCATAGCCATCGGCGTCTTTGCACTGCTGGCGGTCGTGGTCGCGGCCGGTCACTGGTATGAAACCAAGCGGGTGCAGCCAGGCAACACGACGGAAAAAGAAGTGACGGTGCACGTGACGAACGCGGGCGATCGCGGCCCCGGCACGCTGCGCGAGGCGCTCTTCCTGGTCGCGGGTGCCACCGGCCCCCGGACCATTTCAATCGAGATTCCCTCCATCAAGCTCGAGACCGCGCTGCCGGCGCTGGTGAGCGGGCGCGGTGTGAAGGTCGTCGGCCAGGCAACCGGGACGGTGATTGACGCGCAGTCCCTGAACGCGGGCCCCGTATTCGATGTGTCCGGACCGAACACCGCCATTGAGCAAGTGACGGTCAGCAAGTGCCCCGCCGCGGCCATTCTGGTGCGTTCCATTCACTTCAGGCTGTCGGCCTCGACCATCGAGTCCTGCGACGTGGGCGTCGAAGTGGCCGAGAACGCGAGCGACTCGCTGTTGGAGCGCAACCACTTCATCAAGAATCGGGTCGGCATCCGCTTCGCCGCCTCCGGTCACAACACCGCCGTGGCCAACAACGAGTTCAAGGAAAGCAAGGACGCCGGCCTGTGGGCGGTGCGCAGCGCGCCCGACTCCCACGACGATGTCATAGGCATTCACGACAACAAGTTCACCGAGGACACCACCGGCATCGTGGCCGGCAACATCCCGGTGTTGGTTGAGCGCAATGACTTCATCAACGCGCACGAAGCGGATGTGCATGTAGTGGGTGCCGGCGCGGTGATCCGCGGCAACCGCATCAATGGCGGCGCCTCCATGGGTATCGTTGCCGAGAACGCGAGCGGCGCCACCATCGATGACAACGAGTTGGAAGGGCTCACCGCCTACGGTGTCATGGTCCGCAGCTCATCCAACACGACGGTGCGCTCGAACCGGCTGCACAACTGCGGCTACGGTCTGGCCTTCGTACTGGGCGACAAGGCCAAGGTCAGCACCGCGGTTGACAACACCATCATTGAGGCGAAGTTTAACGGCATCGATGTCATCGGCGACTCGCCCATCCTGCGCCGCAACCAGGTCCTGCGCGCGCATGCGTATGCCCTGCACGTCGAGGATTTCCAGCCACCGAGCGGGCAGAAAGTGCAGTCCCAGCCATTCCTGGACAACAACAACTTCGGCAACAGTCCCGTCAGCAACAAGGGCAGCGTGAGCGTTGCCTCGCAGCAGCAGCAGTCCCTGCAGTAACGTGGATTCGAAGTGAGGCCGAACGCCGAAAGCACGCAGCTCATTCCCCGCCCGGTCTGGGAGAATCCGCGCGTTCACTTGCTCGACGATATCTGGTTGATGACCATTGTCGCCATTCTCGTGGCGACCGGTGTCCCGTGGTTTGCCAGCGGTTTCGAGGTGAATGTCGGCATGGCGAGCTGGGGCCTGCTGGCCCTGGGCGGCATCCACGTGGCATTCACCATGTTGGCAGCGCCCGCGCGCCTGCACGGCAAGTGGCGCGATCGCGCGCTGACCTTTCTCGACATCCTCGGCGTCGTCCTGGTCGCCTTCATCTGGCAGCACGTCGGCGGACTGCAGAACCCGATGTTCCTCACTGTGTTCGCTCTGCCGGTCGTGGGCGCGATTTTCCTGTCGCGCTGGCACCCCTATCTGATTGCCGTGGTTGCGGTCGTCGCGGTGGGCATTGTCGCGCTCAGCCAGGCTCCTGAACTGCGCTGGTATGCCAGCGGCCTCATGGGCACGGACAAATGGCTCACCTGGTTGTTCGGCAATCAGAGCGCAGTGCCGCAGCCCTCGTTCTCGGGCTTCTTCGCGCCGTCGAACTACCTGATCGTGCTGTTGGAGGTATTTACCATCCTGTTGTTTGCCTGCGCGGTGGCGGCAGAGTATGTCGGCACGATTTTCGAGCGCCTGAATGCGCACATTGTGATGGCGCGTACCGAAGCCGAGCGCGGCCAGGAAATGTGGGCCGGCCTCATTGAGCGCCTGCCATTGCCCGCATTGCTGATTGATCCGGACTCCATGCGCATCGTCGCCTGCAGCGAGTTCGCGACCATCTACCTGCGCGCCGGCGACCTGGCGATCGAGGGGCGCCTGCTGTTCGAGGCGCTGAAGTTTTCCTATCCCGACATCGTGCAGGAGCTGGTTGTTGGCTCGGACGGTGGCGCCCCTGCAACGGTCATCCGCGTAGGCGAGCAGTTGCGGGTCACCCAGATCCGGGTCCTCCACGTGGCTCACAAGGGCCGGCGGCTCGCGCTCCTGACCATTGAGGATGCGACTGAAGTCTTCTGTCTGAAGGCGGCGCTGGATACCGCCGAGTACGCGGCCTTCGTGATTGATGCCCGTGGCCTGGTTCTTGCTTTCAACAAGCCGGCCGGCGGCTTGTTTGGAGGCGCGGAAGTGGGTGCCGACGCCGAGACGCTGTTGGCTCAGCCCGAGGCTCCGCCGCGTTGGTGGGAGCCGGGATTGACCGGTAGAAGAAAAATGCACATTGAAATTGGACCCAGGATTTATCAGGTAACGAGCTCCGCCATTTCATTGGCGGGTGAGGAGGAGCGCATTTTCACCGTAACTTTTCTGCCGGTCGCCAGAGCCGGTACGGCCGATCCATTTTCGACCGGTTCGACGGTGGTCACCCAGACGCTGGGGCAGATGCGATGAGGCGCCGATTCGCAGTTGCAACCGCGGTAGCGGGCCTGTGCGCACCGGTGTGCGCGTTGCACGCCGCCGCGCCCTCGGGGGTGGATGACCGGATCGCAATCGGCTTGCAGGGTGAAAGCCTCACCAACACCAGCGGCGGCGGCGGCGGCTCGCTGACCTGGCTGCACAACTACAGCGCGGATGCCCTGGCCGGCGTGGGCGTTGAGCACCAGGTGCTGGCCAACTCGCATTGGACGTTCGGTTCCGTGAACGGCGCCTACTCCATGGGCCAGGGGGATCAGCGTTACAGCATTTACGGCGAAGCGCACGAGGGTGGCGGCAACAGCGGCGACCGCTCCTTCAATTATCACATTGAAGCCGTGGGCCTGGTCGGCACCTATTTCCATCGGCTCTCGGTGCAGTTGGAAGATCGCCAGTTCTTTGTGGACACCGTGTCCGGCAACCTGCCGAAGCTCGGTGTGTCGTACCTGTGGGATCCGCATTTCCAGACCTCCGTGTCGTATGCCTATTCGGTGGGATCCAACCTGGGTACGCGCCTGTTGGCGGGCAAGATCGACATTTTCGAGCCCGGCGTGAACTGGCTGATGGGTTTTTCAGTCGGTCAGGCGACCGCCGCGGTGCTGACACCCGGTGCGCACATCGAAGGTCAGCCGACCTCGATTCCAGGCCTGCGGGTGAAGGAAGGTTATGTGGGGGCCACGGTTCCGCTGCCGAGCTGGCGCAGCGAAATCAGCCTCATTCTCGACTACCAGAAGCTGTACAGCCCGTTTGTGGACAGCAAGCGCTTCCAGGGAAATCTGAACTACGTCTTTCACATAGGACATCACGGTAAGTAATAGTGGCGGCATTCCTGAAAAGAAGGCGCGACTTCGGCTGGATACCCACAGTTGTGGTGCTGGCCGTTGTGCTCATCGCGGGCTCGCGCCTCATGTACCTGAGCGTGCAGCACCATGCTGCCACTGCACGCGCCGAGGCCACCAAGATCCTGGGTGCCTATGCGAGCAAAATCGATCCCGAGCTGCAGAAGCTGGGAGTGCTCGCATTCCGGCAGGCCGCGGCGGCGGGCAAGGCGCTGGCCAATACCAACACGTTCACGTCGCTCGATTCCGTGCCGCTGCAATCCAACACCTTCTGGATGACCAACGAGGACCGGGTGTCGAGCTCGCTGCCCGCGGATGCGAATGCCGCGGCCGGCATTGCCAGCGAGTGGGATTCAGCCGAGTCGGCGCGTCCTGTGCCGGGCGCAACCGTGTTGGGACCCCTGCGATTGGGAAGCCAGTGGCTCGTCGCGGCCCGCGTGCCGGTGGTGCCGGCCATTGCCGGGGTGGAGTCGCCGAGCCGGGGTTGGGCTGTATCGTATGGTGACCTCGATGAGATGATTTCGGGTGCGCACCTTGCGCGCCTCACCGATGCGGGCTACGACTTCGAGCTGTCCCAGGTCGAGCCGCGCAGTGCCCGGACGCGCATTTTCGTGAGCTCGAGCTCCGAACCGCTGGCGGATGCGGTCGCTATCAAGCTGCGCTTGCCGAACGGCTTTCAACCGGCGACCGCCGGCAGCTACCTGCAGGTCGCCATTCTGCCGCGCACCGGCTGGTATCCGGCCACGGAGTTGGCTTCGGACATCGGCTTGCTGGCCTTTCTCGCGTGGCTGCTGGCCTTCGGTACCCACGACCTGAGCCATGCCCTGCAGCGTTCGCGATCCGCGTTGACCGCGGCGCGCGCCCGTCTGCGCAATATCAACAAACAACTGGCTACCGAGATGCAACAGCGTCTCAGCCTGCAGGAAACATTCGATCACGCCCGTTTCCATGACGCCTTTACCGGGTTGCCCAACCGGCGGTATTTCATGGACCAGTTGGACAGGGCACTGCGCGATGTGCGCACGAAACGGCGCCAGCGCGTTGCGGTGATCATCGTGGATATCTCGCGATTCAAGCTCGTCAACGACATGCTCGGGCATACCGCCGGTGACGAGTTGATGGTGCAGGCCGCGCGCCGTTTCGAGAAATCAACATCGGCGGTTGAAGGCGTACTGGCCCGTTGGGGCGGTGACCAGTTTGCCGTGCTGATTCTCGATGTCGCCTCCACCGACTCGGCCCTGGGAGTCGCGGGCGTTCTGCAGGACGAGCTGCGTTCGCCTTTCGAGCTGCGCCGTCACAAGCTGGTCGTGACCGCCACCATTGGAGTAACGACCGTCGATTCAGGCCAGCAGCGCGCGGAGGATGTGGTCCGCGAGGCTGACATCGCATTGTCGGTCGCCAAGCGGCAGGAAAACCAGAAAATCGTCCTGTACTCGGCCAACATGGCCGGCCAGGCCGCGTCCCTGGTCAGCCTGGAAGCCGATCTGCACGTGGCGCTGGAAAAGCACGAGCTGCGGCTGTTGTTCCAACCGGTGGTGGACTTGAGAACCTATCGCATGGTGGGTGCCGAGGCGCTGCTGCGCTGGCGTCACCCGGTCGAGAGCGTGTTGGCGCCCGACAAGTTCATCCGGATCGCCGAGGAAGCGGGCCTCATGGTGCCGATCACCCGTTGGATCATCCTGAGGGTGATCAAGCTCGCGGGTGAGTGGCTGCGGCGCCTGCCCGCCAACCAGAAATTCTTTGTCAGTGTGAACATGTCGCCCACCGCGCTGCGGGACCCGGGGATGGTGGAGTACATCGGCTCGCTGTTGCGCGAGACGCAGCTACCTCCGTCCGTGCTCAAATTCGAGCTGACGGAAGCCGCTCTCATCAGCAATGTGGGAGCCGCGCGCGAGACATTGGAGCGCCTGCACGCCATGGGCATAGGGCTCATGCTCGATGACTTCGGGACAGGTTATTCCTCGCTCAGTTACCTGCAGTTGTTTCCGTTTGATTTTGTCAAAATCGACCGGCCGTTCGTCAACACGGGCCCGCAGGACAACGCCAACACCGGCATGATGGCCGCGATGGTGCAAATGGCCGGCAGCCTGAATCTCACGGCGATTGCCGAGATCATCGAGACCGAGGCCGCGGCGCGCGCCCTGCAGGAAATGGGCTGCGAGTATGGTCAGGGTTACTACTTCAGCGAGCCGATCGAAGCCGAGCTCGCCCTGCAGCGGTTGCGAACCCAGCATCCGTTCCAACCCACCGTGAATACGGGTACGTTCGCTCCTGTTGCTTCCACGGCTGCGACCGCGGCAACCGCAGCTTCTCCTGATGAGACAGTGGCCGTGAAGCCTCTGGACGTCGACGACTCGCCGACCATCATGATTCCCGCTACTTCACTCGGCTTTCCGCCGCCGGACGACGATTCGCGTTAACGCCGTCAATGGTGGCCCAGCGCTCGGAGCAACAAGTGGATGATGGCGAATGGAATCCCACCGAACAACATCGTGAGGGCCAGGGATAGCCAGACGAGCATCGGCAACAGGATGCCCACGCACACCACGAGGATGGCCAGGAGCGGCCCGATGATGAGCCAGAGTTTGAGTGGCATCTTCGCGGCCGGCGCGCGCGTTATATGGGCGCCCAGGGTGCCCAGCGCGCGCAGCCGCCGCTCGATCGAGGGAAACATCGGGACGGCGCTTCCTCCGAACACGCCGCTCTGCCGTCCCGCGTGGTCCGTTACCGACATGTGAGAAACCCACGGAGCCAGTGGCACGCTGCGCTGCTTTGTCATCTGCTCCAAGGCGCCGGCCAGCGTGTCAGGATCCCGTGTGAGGCGCACAGCGGTCGCATCGGCCATGTACTTTCGTTGTCGCCATGCGAACGACAACAGCGGACCCAGTATGAACAGATTGACGAGCGCCCCCAGAAAGCCGGTTATTACGAGCGGCCCCGCGAGCGGCAGCCACAAAGACGCCCGGATTTTTTGCCACCGAGTCGGATTCGCCGGCTCCGGCTCTTTCTTCCCCTCATCGGCGAAGGGATTCGCGAGCTGCAGGACCAACTTGCGCGCACTGCGCGCGGTCGGTACGAGCGTCGCAACCAGGATCTGACGCAGATTGCGCCGCGCGTGTTTCTGGGACACCAGGCTCCCCAGCAGCGCGATCAATGAGAACAGGTTCATGCTCAGCGCAGCCCGGACTCCTATCTTCATGTCGCCATCGGCAATCGCCGCCACCAAGTTGGCCGCCACTCCTTCCATCTGCGCGCGATTCAACAGGCTCAACAGCCCTTGCGAGATAACGACGGTCGACTGTCGCTCGTCCGTACCGAACGCAACCGCGTCCACGATTGGACTGTCCACAATGAACACGCGTGGGGGTGGCAGTGCGGCAGCGATGGCCATCTCACTCACAACATTGCCAAATCGCTGCTCATCCAGCGCCGTCGGATCCGGCGCGCGGGCAGCCAGCTCGCCCGAATCGAATGACATGGACAGGCGCAGTACCCGCCGCAGCGCATTCAGAACCAACCCCATCCACAGCAGGCCGGGCAGTGCCGCCATGAAGCTGAACGCAATCCAGCTCTCGACGTTCATTTTCTCGGGCGCATTCAGCGCCCGGTCGAGCGCGTGACCGAGGCTCGGGACGAGATTCGGCGCGGGGACTACGAGGTTGAGGACATCGAGCGCGAGTGCCAACGCCGCGTAGAAGAGAGGCGACATGAGCACGGCGACAACCAACGCCACAACGACATTGACCGCCCGGCTGACAAAGGTAACCCGCCAGGCCGCGCGCCGGTGACGCGCAATCGCGGCAAAGAAGCTTTCCCGTTCAGCGGGCGTCCATGCGGTCCAACCCGTGTCTGTGGTCACGCCTTGATTTTGTACCCGGTGCGGAAGATGGCCCAAACAGCCGCAAAGCACGCCAGCAGGAATACCATGACCATGGAGAAACTGACAACAATGTTGACGTCCGAGATGCCGTAGAAGCTCCAGCGGAAGCCGCTGATGAGGTACACGATCGGGTTGAACAGGGCGACCTTCTGCCAGAACGGCGGCAGCATGGTGATGGAGTAGAAGCTGCCGCCCAGGAAAGTGAGTGGTGTTACCACCATCAGGGGAATGATCTGCAGTTTCTCCCACCCGTCAGCCCAGATTCCAATGAGGAAGCCGAAGAAGCTGAAGGTGATGGCCGTCAACACCAGGGAGGCCACCATCCACACCGGGTGGGCGATATGGAAGTCCACAAACAGCCGCGCCGTAATGAGAATGATGGTGCCCAGGATCACGGATTTGGTTGCGGCCGCACCTATGTAGCCCGCCACAATTTCCCCTGTTGCAATGGGCGCGGACAGGATTTCGTAAATGGTGCCGGAAAACTTCGGCATGTAGATTCCGAAGGAGGCGTTGGACACGCTCTCCGTGAGAATCGAGAGCATGATGAGCCCGGGGACAATGAAGGCACCGTAACTGACGCCATCGATATGTGCCATGCGCGAACCGATGGCGGCACCAAACACAATGAAGTACAGGGATGTTGAGAGAACCGGGGAGAGGATGCTCTGGTAGAGGGTCCGCCAGGTGCGATGCATCTCAAAGAAATAGATGGCGCGAATGGCGTAGAGGTTCATCGGCGGGCACTCACGAGGCTGACAAAAATATCCTCCAGCGAGCTTTCGCTGGTCTGCAGGTCCTTGATGATGATCCCGTGCTCGCTCAGTTTGCCCAACAGGCTCGCAATGCCGGTCCGCTCTCCCTGCGTATCGAACGTGTAGACGAGCTCGTTGCCGTCGCTGCTCAACTCCAGGCGCGCGTCGGCCAGCTCGGCGGGTACGCTTGGCAAGGGTTGCCGCAGTTGCAGAGTCAGCTTCTTGCTGCCGAGCTTTTTCATGAGCACGGCCTTGTCTTCGGTCAGGATGATCTCGCCCTTGTTGATGACGCCGATCCGGTCCGCCATCTCCTGTGCTTCCTCAATGTAGTGTGTGGTGAGGATGATGGTGACGCCGCTTTCCCGAAGCCCCCGGACCATCTCCCACATCGCCCGCCGCAGCTCGACATCCACCCCGGCGGTGGGTTCGTCCAGAAACAGGATCATCGGCTCATGGGACAACGCCTTGGCGATCATCACCCGGCGTTTCATGCCGCCGGACAGGGCCAGGATGCGCGAATCGCGCTTATCCCACAGCGACAGATCCCGCAGCACCTTTTCGATATGGGCGGGATTGGGAGCCTTGCCGAACAGGCCGCGGCTGAAGCAGACGGTGGCCCAGACGCTTTCAAACGCGTCAGTCGTCAACTCCTGGGGCACGAGTCCGATCCGGGATCGCGCCGCACGGTAATCCCGAACGATATCGTGCCCGTCCGCCAGGATGGTTCCTTGCGTCGGATTGACGATTCCGCAGATGATGCTGATGAGCGTTGTCTTACCCGCGCCGTTGGGTCCGAGCAGCGCGAATATCTCGCCCTTGCGGATCTCGAGATTGACGTTCTTCAGGGCGTGGAAGCCTGAAGCGTAGGTCTTGGTGAGATTGGAAACGCGGATGATAGGTTGCATGAGCTATTGTACGAAATGACGAGTGACGACGAACCCCAGGAGCCGGTATTTGTTCCGCACCGGGAGCTTTCGCCGGAAGCCCTCCGCGGTGTGGTGGAGTCTTTTGTGCTGCGCGAGGGCACCGAATACGGCGCGCGAGACTTCAGCTTGGAAGAGAAGCTCGCGCACGTTTATCGCCAACTCGAGCGCGGCGAAGCGCAGATAGTGTTCGACCCGGCGACGGAAACAATCGACATCATTCCAACCCGACGGTAGCCGTGCTCTGCCGGGCAGAGGCGGTCGCGCCGACTGAGGCGGCGATAATCAGGACGATTGCAATCCACTGGACCGTGGTCAGCCACTCATGCAGGTACACAGCGCCAACGAGCGCGCCGAAGGCAGGCTCGATGCTCATCAGAATGCCGAATGTTCGTGCGGGCATTCGCGTCAGCGCATACATCTCCAACGAGTAGGGCAGCGCTGTTGAGAGAATCCCGACAGCCAGCCCGGGAACCAGAACGCTTGGCGAGAACAGGACCATGCCCCGATCGAACAGGCCCGCCGGGACAATGAACAGGGAGGAGATCAGACTGCCGAGCGCCACGCTCTGCGTACCGTGGTCCGTGCCGGCCTTCTGTCCGAAAATGATGTAAACCGCCCAACAGGCACCGGCCGCGAGCGCCAACAGGCCGCCCACCGGATCGATACCAACACCCAGGTTCGCGATCGGCAGCAGCAACAGCAGGCCGCCGGCCGCGAGCACGATCCAGCAGAAATCCACGATCCGGCGCGATGACAGGACGGCAACCGCCAGGGGGCCGGTGAATTCAATGGCGACGGCGATTCCGAGCGGGATCCGGCTCAGCGACAGGTAATAGAACAGGTTCATTACGCCGAGGGTGATGCCGTACACCACGAGCGCACGCCAGTTGCTCGCATTCACGCGTGCGCGCCACGGGCGCAGAATCAGGCAGAGCACGATCGTTCCGAGGGCCACGCGGACCGCGACCATGCCGACCGGGCCGACCCTGGGGAACATTGTTTTCGCAATCGATGCCCCCATCTGCACGGAAGCCATGGCCGTCAGAACCAGGGCAATGGGCAGCAGGGTCGAATATCGCGTCGAATGGTCTCTCATGCCGAAATCTTCCGCTCGGTACGTCTGCGGGAATGCAACGAGCGGGCATTCATGCTGTATGCGGTCGGCATTGCAAGTGCCATTGCGAGAGATGGCGTAGATTTTGTTCTACTGGTTGATGAGAACGATGCCCCGTCAGCCGCAAATCACCTGCAGCTCTACGAGCGTGAGAGCCTCTACAGGCCACCGCCGCCGCCCCCACCCCCGAAGCTCCATCCGCATGCCGTCCGAGGCAGCGTGGGCTATGCCCTCGTTGTCATTGGTGTTGCATTTGCGATCTCCGAGGGCCTGTGGCGCCTCGATGCTTTCGATGTAGGTGAGCTGAACGCAGCGCTCGTACAGCAGGGCCAGTGGTGGCGGGTGTGGACAGCCCTGACGCTGCACTTGGATGGCCTGCATCTGCTGGCGAACACGGTATTCGGGGTCTGGTTCGGCTATCTTGCGTCCCGCCTCATGGGCGTAGGCAACGCGTGGCTGTTCGTTGTCCTGGGAGCCGGATTCGCCAATTGGGTCGAAGGGTACTTCGGGCCGCCTGGGCATCTGTCGGTGGGTGCCTCCACGGCGGTCTTCACGGCCCTGGGGCTGCTGTCGGGCTTTTCCTGGCGGACCCGATTGGCTTATCCGCAGCGCTGGGCGCTTCGCTGGGCACCGTTGGTGGCCGGGATTGTATTGCTCAGTTGGACCGGCACGGGCGGCGAGTCACTCGATCAAACCGGCACCACCGTCGGTAGCGGACAAACGGTGGACGTGCTCGCACACGCGTTGGGCTTTGCCGTGGGGCTGGGTGGCGGCGCGATTGCAGCATTGAAGGCCGCAACACGCATGTTGGATCGCGTGCCTCAGTGGCTCGCAGGACTGCTTGCGCTGCTACCCCTGGTCCTGGCCTGGGCTCGCGCGCTGAGCAGTTGATTCTTCAGCCGGCGCTGCCGGCGAGAACCTTACGGAGCTGACCCAAGTCGTGCAGCTTCTGCGCGGCTTTGCGGAGCGCGGCGACGTTCGTGATTTCCGCATCGTACAAAGCCCGGTACTCGGCCTTGGCTTCCAGCCACTGGCGGGTGGTAATGCGCCACCGGTCAGCCATTGTGCCGCTCGAGGCGCTCGTTGCCGCGGCCTGCCAGCGATCACCTGTCGCTTCAAAACTCATGGATCCCATTCCTGTTCACTGTCTGCTACATATTGTTGAGTAGGTGCATTTTGCACATTGCATGTTACATGCCAACGACAAAGTGTTGACGGGCACGGGAAAATGTTGTGGTTGTGACGCAGGTATCAGTGCGTCGCCGGCCTGCGGGCGCGCGGGGGATCAGCGCAACGCGCGCAGCATCTTCGGTGTTGCGAGCCAGGTGAGAGCCGCATGTCCGGCGCGGGGACGGCCGGTGAACGACACGCAGGCCACGGCGTTTTTCTTCATTTCAATGGGCAGAAGGCCGCCGCCGCCGAGCAGGCAGGCGCCCAGCAGTTGACCCAACTCGGGCTGGTGGCCGACGACGGCTGTCAACTTACCGCGGTCCTGGCTGAGCAGCTCGAGCACGGCGAGCGCCGGCTCACCCGGTGACAGCTCAGGCATTTCCTCGGCGGTGGGCCAACCGGCCACGTCCGTCAATATCCGGGCAGTCTGCCGGGCCCTGAGCAACGGACTGGTCAGCAGGCGCTCGGGCCGCGCCGTCAGCTTCTTCAGCCCGGCCGCCGCCTTGCGCGCGCGCCGGATTCCCGCCGGGGACAATGGGCGTTCGGCGTCATCTCGCCAGCGATTGCGGTCGCGGTCGAATGCGATCGCATGTCGAACTATCAACAGGTCCATTCAATCGACTCACGGCCCGGTGCCGGGCGGCGGTGCCTCGTGCGTGGTGAGGGGCTCGAGCACTGATTTTAACGTCTTCCAGCGGTCGCGGACCTTGCGATAAGCACGGGGATGCCGTTTGCGGGCTTTCGCCGCCCGTTCCGCATAATGGGCCGCGAACTGCCCCATGAGAAACAGGGTTTGCGGCGGCAGCTTCTTGTGGGACTCGGCCGCGAGGGTCCGCAGCCGCCGGCCGGCCACGTCGGCGTCCTGTTGCGTGCCGAGCCGCTCCTGCCAGCGGCGCAGCGCTTTCACCATGGTCTGCGCGGATTTGCCGAATATGACTGCGACCGGCTCGAGCGCGTAGCGTAGTTTTTTCACGCGGCCGCGGACCTCGTGATAGTCCTCCATGGACGAGCTCGGCGTGAGGCGGTCAGCCCCTTTTCGCACCTTGCGGTAGCGTGACCGGATCAGCTCGGACAACGCGCCGGGCGGGGAGACCGGTCCGGTGAGGGGCGTTGCAGGCTGCGCCAATGCCACAGTCAGCTTGTCGAAATCCTTCCGCACCGCGGCCGAATCGAGGATCACCAACATTTTGTCGCGGGCACGAACGCGATCGGCGCCCAGGTGCTCGCGCAGAGGAAGCAGCTTCGCCCGGTCGCTGTCCGATAAGGTGCGGCCGTATTCATCCAACTCGAGCAGGGCCACATCCAGGTCACGCGCGTGACCCAACGCACGCATCACCTTCTTCAAGGTGGGTCGGAAGCGGACGATCGCAGCCGGTAGGAAGGCCTCAAACTGCCGCAGGATCGAATCCAGCCGCCGTCCGGCCACGCGCAGGTCGTGAAGAGCTTCCGGATCGTCGCCCAAGCGCGCCGCCGGCTCATGTTGATGCCACGCGGACAGGTAGCGCCGCAGGTTGGCGAGTGCCACTTCCTCCACCCGCATCGATGGATCGACGGCGGTCGGCTGGAAATCCGGAGGCGTGGGCACGAGGCCCACAGACTTCAGCCCCTGTGAATACTTCGAGTCCGATGCTGCCTGGAGCGAGCAGCGGCTGCGGAGTGTATCGACGAGTGTTTGCAAAGGCGCATGCGCGTCGCCTTTTGCCTCGACTTCCACGCGTTGCATGCTCGTCTGAGGTGGGCCCTGCGGGCTCGAGATCACTGTGTCGTCGAGAGCGATCTCGCCAAGCGGTTGCTCGTTACCGGCTGCATGCACGGCGTAGCGCTGCCGCGACGTACGAACTTCAAACAGCGGTTGTAATGTGTGCGCACCACTGACAGCCTGGACGCGGGTTCCAACGGGCCCGTTGGATTGCCCGTTCCACTCGCGTGCGTTGCTCTCGATCGCCTCACTCAACTCACGCCGATCGGCCTTGGCATCCTGACTGGGGTGGAGCGACTTGAGTGTCGCTTCCGATCTACCGTCCTCCGACCGCACGCGCAGCGCGAATCCGGCGCGAAAAATCCGCCAGTCATCGGTGTCGAAATAGGTGTCGAAGATCTGGAGTGTTGCTCGAGGCGCGAGCACGAGGCCATCAATGGCGGGCTGCTCGTCGAGCCAGCGACGCACGGAGGCCAGGTCGCTTGCAGCAAGCTGCCACTCCACCTCGCGGCCGTCGTTGTGAGTGGCAGAAGACATTTGTATTGCAGTCTAAGGCATCGCCGCACCCTGGGTCACGGCGGCCAGCAGGGTTCGCATGGCGCTGGCGGGTGTGTCGCCTGGTTGCTGAATGCCATGACGTTCAGTGATCCACAGCGGATCGTTGTGGCTCAGCCACGACTGGCCGCCCGCATCCTCCCAGGCAAGCACTTTCAGCGGCAGATCGATGCCAATTGTCTGCGATGCCTGCATGAGAGGCGTGCCTCCCTGCGCATTCCCACTCCTGAAGCTATTGGGGCAGATCGAAGACGAGCACTTCGGCCTGTTTACCGTCTTTCAACGACAGCGCTTCGGCCGCGCGGAGCGTCACGGCGTCGCCGCCGTTCAGTACGGATCCGTTTGCGGTCACGGTTCCGCGCGCCACGTGTACATAAATAGTGCGACCAGGTTTGACGGGTAGCGCCGCGCTCTCGGTCCCATCAAACAAGCCCGCGTACACACGCGCGTCCTGATGAATGAGGACGGACCCTTCAGCCTGATCCGGAGACGCGATGATACGCAGTCGACCGCGCTTCTCTTGTACGGAAAACATCTTCTCCTCGTAGCTCGGCTCAATACCCTGCACCTGGGGTTGTATCCAGATCTGCAGGAAGTGCACCGGCTGGCTGCTGGACGGATTGAACTCGCTGTGCCGGACACCCGTGCCAGCGCTCATTCGCTGCACGTCCCCCGGGCGAATGGTCGAGCCGTTGCCCATCGAGTCTTTATGAGCGAGCTCGCCATCGAGCACATAGCTGATGATTTCCATGTCACGGTGACCGTGGGTTCCAAAACCCTGGCCGGCCGCGACGCGATCTTCATTGATGACCCGCAACGGCCCGATCTGCACGTGCTCGGGATCGAAGTAGTCCGCAAAGGAGAAGGTGTGGAATGACTTCAGCCACCCGTGGTCGGCAAAGCCCCGTTCATTGCTGCGCCTGATTTCGTTCATGGGAACCTCCTGAATGCGGGCTACGATAAGGTCGATTTATTAGATAAAAAAGCGCAATATTCGGCTCATAATGATCGAGAAAATGGATTAATTTGGCGCTACCCCGCACGTCCGTTGAGCAATGGGCCGTGCTGGCGGCGGTGGTCGACGAAGGCGGCTTTGCTCAGGCGGCCGCGACCCTGAATCGAAGTCAGTCAGCCGTGAGCTATGCAGTAGCGCGCCTGCAGGAGTCTCTCAATGTGCCGTTGCTGGCGATCGAAGGTCGGAAGGCCGTCCTTACAGCGCATGGCTCGGTACTTCTCAAACGCTCGCGTTCCGTCGTGGGCGATCTGGCGAATCTGGAAAAGCTCGCGCAGACGCTGCGGCAGGGTTGGGAGCCCGAGTTGCGCCTCGTGGTTGACGCCGCCTTCCCGCGTGAGCACCTGCTGAAGATAGTCGCGGAGCTGCAGCACCTTTGTCCGAACACCCAGATGCAGTTGTCAGATGCCGTGCTGTCGGGGGCGGAAGAGGCGATCACCGACGGTACGGCTGATGTGGTCGTCACGACGCGGGTGCCTTCCGGACACCTGGGGGATTGGCTGCTCGATGTCACGTTTGTTGCCGTTGCGAAATCAACGCATCCGCTCTTCGCGACGGGTCATTCACTGACGGCGGAAGATCTCGCTCGCCATGTTCAGGTAGTCGTGCGCGATTCGGGGGTCAGGCATCCGCGCGACGAAGGCTGGCTGGGCGCGGATCTTCGCTGCACGGTCGGTAGTACGGAAGCATCGCTCGCAACAGTCGAAGCCGGCCTGGCATACGCCTGGCTTCCCGAGCATCTGATCCGCGGCTCACTGCAACGAGGAGTCATCAAACCACTGCCACTGGTCGCGGGCGCATCCAGAAACGCACCTCTGTACCTGGTGTTGGTCAACCCCGATCTGGCCGGCCCGGCGGCGCGGGCAGCCATCGAAGCGTTCCAACGGCATCGACCGCTGGATCAGCTCGAGCGGGCGGCTCCGTAGCTTTCCATCATGAGACCGGTGCCACCCTTGGACACATGAGCGACCACGGCTGTGCGGCGGTGGAGCTTGGTGACGGTTCCCAGGTTGATGGCAAAGGCCAGTATCACCTGCTGGCCCTTGCGCAGGCCGAGGTTGGTGGTTTCAATGAACACGCCCGTGGCGCTCAGATTGACGGCCTTGCACAGCTTTCTGCGGCCACCCGGGATGGTGATGTAGACAACGGTTCTTGCACGGTGCCTCGTGTGCAGGCGGCGTTCCACTTAAATGAGCCTCGCGTCTTTCTAGTAGTTGTGCGTCGCGACCGGAGCCATTATGCCGTTCCCCGGCCCTGCACCATGCACGCTTCAACTTAATTACCCAAAGGATTTTGTGCCGCCCGTGCCCGGCGGGCAAGAGGCTGATGCAGCGCCCCCCCATCTTCGCCGCTCCTCATTAAGTGAACCCCGGGGTGTGATGCGCTTCACACCGCCGCACCGCTGATCGGCGGCGGACAACCATTGGTCGGGACGTGGGGCGCGGCTTGCGGCGCCTCGGCAGACTGCGCCTCCATGAGAAAGACCCAACATGGCTTTACGCTGCCCGAGCTGCTGACCGCGATGGCCATCATCGCGATCCTGGCGGGCATTGCCGTTCCGACCATGCGGCAGTTCGCCGGCAACAGCCGGACGACCGCAGCGAACAACAGCCTCGTGTCCGCCCTGGCCACCGCGCGTAGCGAGGCGCTACGGCGCAGTAGCACCGTGACAATCTGCGCTTCGACCGACTCGGCGACCTGTGTCGCTTCCGGCGGGACGTCGACCGACTGGAGCACCGGCTGGATCGTGTTCATGGATGTCAATGCCAACGGTGCGTTCGATGCCGCCTCGGACCAACTGTTGCAGGCGTGGAGCGCTCCGGGCGGCAACGTGAAGGTGTCGGCTGACAGCAACCTTTTGACCTACGACCCCCGGGGCCTGCTGTTCACTCCGGGGACCAAGGTCACCTTCAACACCCTGGTGAACGGCTGCCGCGGCCTGAACCAGACACAAGTCGTCGTGACGCTCGGCGGCTCACCACAGAACACACACATCGCCTGCCCGTAGCACCGCCAGGATCGAGGAATCCACTCGTGACACGACATCGCGTTCAACGCTCCGCTGCCAGGGGCTTCACACTGATCGAGGCGCTGGTTGCGCTCGTCGTCCTGTCCATCGGTTTGCTGGGTGTCGCCGGCATGCAGATCGCCGGTCTGCGCGCCAACATGAGTGCGGCATCGCGGACGCAGGCGTCGTACCTCGCGGCTGACATTGTGGATCGGATGCGCGCCAACAATACAAATGCGCGCAGTGGCAGCTACAACGTCGGAATGGGTGCAACACTTACCGGCACGAGCACGGCTCAGACCGATGTGCAGACGTGGGTTACCGAGCTGGCTACGCTTCCTTCGGGTCAGGGCTCCATCACGGTCGATCCCACAACCAACATCGCGACTGTCGTGATTCAGTGGGTCGACAGCCGGGGCGGGGACTCGAGCGCCTGCACGGGAGTCAACCTGGACTCGTGCTCGCCAATCTCCTTCACGACGGTGACTCAACTATGAAACTCCGTAGCTGGCAGGCAGGCCCATGCGGAACCATGGGCGGGTTCAGTCTCGTCGAGCTCATGGTGGCCCTGACGCTCAGTCTCATTCTAACAGTCGGGGCGCTGTCGATTCTTTACAGCACGAAGCTCACCTCGGCCGAGAATGAGCGCATCTCCCGGGTCCAGGAAGCCGGCCGTACCGCTTTTGAGCTGATCATCCAGGATACCCGTGCCGCGGGCTACACCGGTTGCGCACATCCCCTGATCGATAAGGCCATCAATCCGCCGACCAGCTCGCTGACCAATGGCCTGAACAGCAGCACCACCGTGTTGTGGAACTTCGCCCAGCCGGTCTATGGCTTCGAGGCCACCTCGACGACTGCCTGGACTCCAACACTCACCACAGTTCCTGCCAGCCCGGCGGCGACTGGGGGGAGCGATGTCCTCGTGTTGAGAGCGGCGCGGCCTGGGTCACCCACCTTCAGGACGAATGCGACCTTCGCGGCCAACGCGGACATCCCGGTGGCCGCGGACCCGAATGTAACCAGCGCAAAGTTTCCTACTCCCGTCCCGGTCATCATCAGCGATTGCCAGGGGGCGGCGGTATTTCTGGCCACCGGCTTCAATCCCGGTGCGAACGCGACGATTCAACACGCCGCCGGGGCCGGTACTCCGGGAAACGCCAACGCTGCGCTGAATCGCAGTTTCGGAATCAATGCGCTGGTCCAGCCGGTGCAGACGGTCATCTACTACGTCGCGAGCTGCTCCGACAACACGGCGCCCTGCACCGGTGTGAGTCCGCCGGCACTGTGGCGGAAAGTCGGCTCCAATGACCCCCAGGAGGTGATCCAGGGAGTCGAGGCGATGCAGATCAAGTACGGAGTCGATACCGATAGCGACTTGCTGGCGGACCAATACGTAACCGCGGACAACGTCACTGACTGGGGAAGCGTGGTCAGCATCAATCTCGCGATCCTGGTCCGATCGATTGATCAAACCGGGGTTGAGAAAGACAAGCAGACCTACAAGCTGCTGGGCGGCACCGCCGCCGGCGGTGGCACCTATTCGGGATTCAACGATCGGCGCCAGCGGTCGGTTTTTACCACCACGATTACTTTGCGGAACGTTACAACGTGAACCAGCCCCACACCTCCAATCGGCGGCGCCAGTCCGGCGCGATCCTCATCGTCAGCTTGCTGCTGCTGCTGGTATTGACAGTACTCGGTGTTGTGATGATGCAGACAACCCGCATGCAGGAGCGCATGGCGGGCGCCACGCGAGATCTGAGTCTCTCCGTGCAGGGCGCGGAGTCCGGATTGCGTTACGGCGAATCGGTTGTCAGCGCGCTGGCGTCACCTGACGGCACTAGCACGCTGCCCTGTACGGTATGTCAGCCCGGTACGCTTCCGGTTGCAATCTATGACCCGGCACAATTTGACTGGACTACCAATGCCGCCAAATACGGTGTCGGTGGACCTGCCCAGACGCTGCCTTCGACCGCCGGCCTGAATGACGTTCCACGTTACACGGTGGAGTCCCTGGGATTTGTGAGGGACAGTCTCGACCAGGGGCAGGAGCCACCCGAGGGGCGCGATTTTTTCCAGGTCTCGAGCCGGTCCACCGGCGCGACGGGTCTCGCCAACACTGTATTGCAGAGCACTTACGCACGTCGGTTCTGACAACCCACGTTGCACCGACCAATTGAGGGAATCTGCCATGACGAGCTCTCGAAGTTCCATTGCATGCCGCGCGCTTGCGGCCTTGCTGTGCGCGGGGCTGCTGGTATCGACTGCATCCGCCGCGCCGCTGGCGATCGCCGATGTGCCGGTGTTTCTCAACGCTACCAATGCCGAACCGCTCGTGATGATGGCGCTGTCGAACGACGAACAGCTCTATCACAAGGCCTATACCGACTTCGATGACATCGACGGCGACGGCAAGATCGACCCCACTTACAAGGACTCGATCAACTACTACGGGTATTTCGACCCGCAGAAGTGCTATAGCTACTCCGGCGCCTCGGATTCGGGTAGTTTCAGTCCGACGGCCGCGGTTGCCGCCAACTCTCACAGTTGCAACGGCAGCTCGGGCGGCGGGCGCTGGAGCGGTAACTTCCTCAACTGGGCCTCCATGAGCCGTATGGATGCACTGCGGAAGGTCTTGTTCGGCGGCTATCGCAGCACCGATACCTCGACGGCAACCACACTCGAGCGCGTTCACATCCCTTCAGACAACCATGCCTGGAGCAAGTTCTACAACGCCTCGGACCTGGGTAATTTCACGCCGTACGATGCGGCTACCTACAGCAACGGGATAACGCTGTGCAACGTAACGCCGCCGGATGCCAATAACAACCCGTCGCAGACCAACACAAACTCACCGCGCCTGCGGGTTGCCAACGGCCAGTGGCCCGATTGGGCCGCGCAGGAAAGCAAGCAGTGCCTGTGGACTTCCAGCACGTCCAGTCAGAATGAGTTCACGCCCAATTCGGCCAATCCCACGGCGAGCCCCAGCATCAGCGCCGGCAACAAGGTGGATGAGTTCACCGTACGTGTGAATGTCTGCGTCAGTGGGCTCATCGGCAGCGAAAAGTGCAAAACCTACGGCACGAGCTCGAAGCCCGTGGGTCTGCTGCAGGACTTCGCCGACGCCGACCAGTTGAAGATCCGCTTCGGCTTGATGACCGGCACCTACGGCAGGCGCAAATCAGGTGGTGAGCTGCGCAAGAACATCGCTCGCTTCACCGATGAGGTCAATGCGGCGGACGGCACATTCACCGGCTCCGCTGGTATCGTGAAGTCGATCAACTTGATGCGGATCTCGCGCTATTCCTATTCGGATCCGGGCTACGGCGGCACTGACGGGTGTCCGTCCGGCCAGAATACCTGGGTCAACGGCAAGTGCGCCAACTGGGGCAACCCGGTCGGCGAGATGTTCCTGGAGTCGTTGCGTTATTTCGTAGCCGGCACGTCCCCCAACTCCGCCTTTACCTCGGATGATACGGCCTGGATCGCCAACCTGGGGTCGCCGAGCTGGGTGAATCCCTACGGCGCCGCTTCGACCTCGCCGGTCGGCGGAGGCGCCTCGTCCTGTGCCAAGCCCAACATCATGCCCATCTCCACCGGTGTGGTGAGCTTCGACAACGACGAGTACACCACGGCGACGGACATCCCGGGCCTCAGCCAGACCACCATGAACTCCAAGACCGACGCCATAGGTGCGAACGAGGGCATCAACGGTCAAAACTGGTACGTCGGAAGCCTGACCGGCGGATCGCCGAACGATATCTGTACTTCGCTGACGGTGAATAACCTGAGCACCGTCACCGGCATCTGCCCGGAGGCGGCCGGCTCGCAGGGATCGTTCGCGGTCGCGGGCCTCGCCTACTACGCACACACGAAGTCGCTGCAGACTGTGAACTCACATGCGATCCCGACAGTTGACACCTACGCGGTGTCGCTCGCGCCGCCGACTCCGACCCTGAGGATTCCAGTGGGCAACGGCACCGTGACGGTGATTCCCGCCGGTTACAACCTGCGTAACAAGAACGCCATGCAGTTGATCAATTTCCGGGTCATCTCGCAGACGAGCGACAACAGCTCGGGCACCTACTTCATGAACTTCGAGAACGCACCCGCGGGCTCGGACTACGACAACGACATGAAGGGTTTCCTTGCGTACCAGGTGAGCGGCGGTACTGTGAAATTAACAATGTGGCTGACCGGATCCTCCGCCGGCGCCACGCAGACGATGGGCTACACAATCTCCGGAGTCAGCGACTCGGGTACGTACTACATCGTTTCGAACACAGACAGCTTTACGACGAACGACGGCACGAGCAAGTTCTTTTCAACTTCCCAGTCGGCAGTTGACACTGCGTGCACCGGCGCGGGTTTCCCCGGCACCGGTACCAGTGAGCTGTGTCATTTCAACGTGGCGGATACCGGCGGTACGGTGCTGAACCGTTATATGCGCGGTATCAAGACGCATACGGCCGGCACAGCCACCACGGGCCTGTTGCAGCAGCCGCTGTGGTACGCCGCCAAGTACGGCGGATTCAAGGATCTGAACGGGGACGGCATCCCGAACGCCAGCAACGAATGGGCTGCCAATGATTCCAAGGGCCAGACGCCCGACAACTATTTCTTCGTGACCAATCCGGGGCTGCTCGAGACCCAGTTGTCCAACGCGTTCAATTCAATCATTGCGCACGCCGGTTCCGCATCGTCCGCCTCGGTCAACAGCGGCTCAATCAGCAGTAATACGCGCGTCTTCCAGGCGAAGTTTGACAGTGCCGCCTGGAGCGGACAGTTGCTGGCCTATACCATCGCCACCGATGGAACGATCGGCAGCAAGCCAACCTGGGATGCCTCCCAGAAAATCCCGACGCCCGATTCGAGAAATATCGTAGCGACGAATTCGGACGGTACTCCCATTTCATTCCTGTGGACCAACCTGGACGCCACGCGGCAAGGCCAGCTCAAAACTTCCGCAACCGATACGGCAGGCCAGGACCGCCTGAACTATCTGCGCGGTGACCGTACCAAGGAAATCAGCGCGGGAGGCTCGTTCCGCAATCGCGATTCGCCACTGGGCGACATCGTGAATTCAGCACCCGTTTACATCGGCAAGCCGCCGTTCCGTTACTCCGACAGCCTGGAGAAAACGCCTTACAGCTCGTTCCGCTCCGACAACAGCAGCCGCGCTCCCATGGTTTATGTGGGTGGCAACGACGGGATGTTGCATGCCTTTGACGCGAACACGGATACGGCCTCTGCCAGTGTCCTGGCCGCCGGCACGGAAAAGTTTGCTTTCATTCCGAGCACGGTATTCCCGAACCTCCTGAACCTGCCCAGCAAGTCCTACACACACCTTTATTACGTTGACGGGACTCCCTCCGTTGTCGACGCATACGTGGGTGGTGCATGGACTACCGTATTGGCTGCCGGCCTGAACAAAGGCGGCCGCGAGATTTATGCGCTCGATGTAACCGACCCGACAACATTCGGGCCTAAAAAGGTCATGTGGGAGTTTACCTCCGCCCAGGACGCCGATCTCGGTTATACATTCAGCCGCCCTGCGATCGTCAAGTCGCACAACTCAGGTGGTTGGGTGGCAATTTTCGGCAACGGCTATAACGGGACGGGCAACGGTACTGCCGTATTGTTTGTAGTGGACATCCAAACCGGCAAACTGGTTGCCAAGATCGATACCAAGGCGGGCACTACAGTCTCGACCGGCACGCTCAACGGGCTCGCCACGCCGGCCGTGATCGACCTCGACAACGACGGAGTTGCCGACTTCGTCTATGCGGGTGACCTCCTCGGCAACATGTGGAAATTTGACATTACCAACTCAGACCCGACCAAGTGGAACATTCCGTACACCAAGACCGATGCGAAGGGTAACACCGTGCCGGCAGCGCTGTTTACGGCAACCGACGACAGCGGCAATCCGCAACCCATTACCGAGCGACCGCAGGTGGGCTTTGGCCCGGGCGGGGCGGGGCTCGTTGTGCTGTTCGGTACCGGCAAATTCATTGAATCCTCGGACCGGACCGTGGACACGACCAACCCGCGTGTCCAATCGTTCTATGGAATTTTCGACAACAACACCGGCACGAGCTCGGATGTCGTTCCGGTTCGTACCACCACACCTGGACCTTTGCAGAAGCAGACCATCGACGCGCAACAGCAAGTGACGGTCTCCGTCCTGCAACCTGACGGCAAGACCACGATCGACCAGACGTTCAATGTCCGCGTCGTGAGCCACAATGTGGTGAATTTCCCCACCCAGCGTGGTTGGTATATCGACCTCCAGTACAAAAAGGTCTATGAGGGCGAAAAGCAGGTCTCAGATCCCATCCTGCGTAACGGCAAGATCATCTTTACGACCACCATCCCCGATCCGGATCCTTGTAAATATGGCGGTCGAAGCTGGTTGATGGAAATGGACTCGCTCACCGGCGGCGAGCTGCAATACACGCCGTTCGACTTGAACGGTGACAAGAACTTCAATGACTCGGATTTCGTGACGGTCACATTGGCGGACGGATCGACTGCGACGGTGCCGGCCTCCGGCTTACAGTCCGACGACGGCCTGTTGACCAAGCCGGGTATCGTTTCCGGCCCGAATGCCGAGTACGCCATCACCCCGGATACCAGCGGTGTGCTCGAGGAGCACCGGCAGAATCCGGGCCCGGGCGCCTTGGGCCGGCAGTCGTGGCGGCAGCTACGCTAGTGGCAATGGAGCACAACATGCGCATACAACGTGGTTTCTCGCTGATTGAGTTGATGGTGACCGTGGCGATCGTGGCCCTAATAGCCGCGATCGCCATCCCGAGCTACACGTCTTACGTCCGGAAGTCTAAGCGCGCGGACGCAAAGGTAATGCTCACGAGCAGCGCACAGCAGTTGGAGCGTTGCTACACACGGATGAACAGCTACAACGATGGGACCAATGACGTGAACGGCGACTGTCCCCTGCCACTGGGTGCGAACAACGCCAATACGTACAGCCTTTCGATTGCGTTCGATACGACCGCGAGCCTACCGACCGGCCAGTCCTATACATTGACCGCGACGGCGCGCGGCACTCAGCTAAAGGATACCGGCTGCGGTAATTTCACCCTGACCCAGGCGGGCGTGAAGGGCGTCAGCGGCGCGCAAGGCGTCTCGAATTGCTGGTAGAGTAGCGGCCGGGGAGACAACTCTAATCGCGTCGAGGACTCGCCATGGGCTGGATCGTTCTGCTCGTCATCGTTGGCATCGTCCTGGTCTTCATCTCGACTTATAACCGGCTGGTGACCGCGCGCAATGGGTTCAAGAACGCCTTTGCGCAGATCGATGTGCAGCTCACGCGCCGCTACGACTTGATTCCAAACCTGGTCGAGACCGTCAAGGGTTACATCAAGCACGAGCGGGAGACCCTGGAGGCCGTGATCAAGGCCCGTAACGCTGCGTATACGGGATTGAAGACGGCAGCCGCCGACCCCGGCAATGCCACGGCCGTGCAACAGCTATCGGGTGCCGACCAGCAGTTGGGAGGTGCACTGGGACGCCTGATGGCGGTGGCCGAGGCCTATCCGGACCTCAAGGCCAACCAGAATATGATGCAGTTGTCGGAAGAGCTCACCTCCACCGAGAACAAGGTGGCGTTCGCGCGTCAGGCCTACAACGATTCGGTGCTCAACTACAACAATGCGCGCGAAGTGTTCCCCAGCAGCATTGTCGCCGGCATGTTCAACTTTCAACCGGCGAGCCCCCTGGATATCGCCAAGCCCGAAGCCCGGGAAGCGCCCAAGGTCAGCTTCACCTGACCGCGCCTGACGGCGCGCCGCTCACACGTGGATTTTTTCGCCCGACAGGCAGCAGCGCGCGGTCAGTCGCGCTGGCTCGTCATCGCCTTCATTCTGTCGCTGCTTGCCGTAGCGCTCGCGCTGGACCTGGTGTTGTTCACGTTCCTGGCCTCCGGCCGGGCGCACCGGCCCGACATTGATCCGGTCGGATTCGCGGCCCAGAACCCGGGGTTGGCTTTTGTGTCCACGCTGCTCGTCATGGGCGTGCTCGGGTTGGCAAGCCTGTACAAGTCGATGGAACTGCGTGGCGGCGGTGGCGTCGTGGCCCGCAGCCTGGGCGGCGTTCTGGTCGACCCCGATACCCGCGACGCCAAGCGCAAACGGCTGTTGAATGTTGTGTCCGAGATGGCGATCGCCTCGGGTGTGCCGATGCCCGAGGTGTATGTGCTCGAGCAGGAGGCGGCAATCAATGCATTCGCGGCGGGACACACGCCGGCCAATGCGGCGGTGACGGTGACGCAGGGCGCTCTCGATCGATTGAATCGCGACCAGTTGCAGGGGGTGATCGGGCACGAGTTCAGTCATATTTTGAACGGCGACATGCGCCTGAACCTGCAGCTCATGGGCTGGGTGTTCGGTTTGTTTGTAGTGGGGTTGATTGGCCGGCTCATCCTCAACTTCAGTCCACGGGACCGGCGCAATAACAACAACGCGATTGTTGTCCTGGGACTTGCGGTCATGGTGCTCGGCTATGTCGGCCTGTTTTTCGGCCGGCTGCTGCAAGCGGCGGTTTCGCGCCAGCGCGAGCGTCTGGCGGACGCTTCCGGGGTCCAGTTCACCCGCAACCCGCAGGGGTTGAAGGAAGCACTCATCAAGATTGCCGCGATGCCGGATGGCTCGGTCTTGACGACGCCGCAGGCCGAGCAGGCGGCGCACATGTTTTTCGCTGAAGGCCTGAGTCGTGCCTTCGCAACGCACCCGCCGCTGCTCGAACGCATCCGGGAGTTGGACCCGCAGTTTGATGAGGCTGAGATCGCGCGCGTGGCCGAGCAGATGGCCGCGGAGCCATCCGGACCGAGTGCGGGCGCGGAGGGCGCCAATGTTGGTACGCGCGATTTCGCCGGCACCGCCGGTGCCGCAGGCGACTATGCCGGGCCGGCCGGCACAGCGCCGCTGGCCCAGGGCGCCGCCGGCTTCGCGCAGCGTGCAGCCGGATCGGGGGCGCCAAGGGGCTCGGTGGGAGGCGCCGCGCCAGGGGCTGTGTCAGCGGCCGCCCGCTCACCCATCCCGGGCCCCGGCGCCGCCTTCGCCAACATTTCAGCGCTCGCGGGCACCCTGACGCCGGCTCACATCCAACACGCGCAAACCCTTCACGCCGCCTTGCCCGATACAATTCGTGACTTCCAATCGCCAGGGCGTGCCCAGGCGCTGGTCGTTGCTTTGCTCTTGAGCAAAGAGCCCGCAGTTCGGCAGCGCCAGTTTGCCCTGTTGGAACAGAAGCTGAGTGCCGGTAACGTCGCCTTCGTACGGCAGATTGCCCCCGTTGTGGATGCCATCGATCCTATGTTGCGCCTGCCCGCGCTCCAACAGGTTTTCCCTTCCCTGCGGCGGGTTCCCGCGGCGCAGCGGCGGGCACTGGCCGGTCTCGCCGCCGACCTGATTCACGCTGATGCGCGCATCGATGCTTTCGAGTTCTCCCTGGCGAAGCTGTTGGAAACTCTGCTGAATGACGAGCTGGAAGCACGGGTACCGCATGGCACGGTGTCGCTCGAAAGTGCGCAGGAGGAAATCAACGTGTTGTTCGCGACCCTGGCACAACTCGGGGCGCAGGATGAGCACAGCGCCCGGACCGCGTATGAAGCAGGCATGAGCGTGGTTCTGCCGATGCGCTATCCCGAGTACACCGCGTTGAGTGATTGGCCGCGCCAGTTGAGCGAGGTATTACCGCGACTCGAGCGGTTGGAGCCGTTCGCGAAGAAGCGGCTGATGGATGGCCTGGTGAAGACGATTACCAGCGATGAGGTGATGACGGAGGCGGAATCGGAGTTGCTGAGGACCGTGTGCGCGGTCCTACATTGTCCCTTGCCGATCTTCACGGGCTTCGCCCAACAGTCAACCGGGATCGCGCAGGAGCGCGACCCGGTATGAGGGGCCGGCGCTGGCGCGCCGGTCGAGAGGGCGTCAGGTTTTATCCAAGAACGAGCGCATCTCATTCCCGAAGCGCTTGATGTCAATCAGGAACGAGTCGTGACCCTCGATGCAGTCCAACGGCGCGAACGTCGTTACTGCCCCAGCCTGCTCGAATGCCTTTGCGAGGCGCTCCTGCTCATCGATTGCAAACAACATGTCCGACTCGACACCGATAACCAGCGCGTGCTCGATTGCGGAGCGTTTGAGCACTTCGGTGTGCGAGCCGCCATGCGCCGCCAGATCAAACCGATCCATGGCGCGCGATATGTACAGGTAGCAGTTGGGATCGAACGCCCGCACGAACTTGCGGGCATGCACTTCCAGGTAGCTTTGAATGGCGAACTCGGGAGCGAACGGGCCGACTTCGGGCGGATCAGTCGGCGTGGCCGGCAGGCGCGCGAATCGTTCGCGCCACTCGTGTGCCGAACGATAAGTCATCATGCCCAGCTTACGCGCTATGCGCATGCCCGTTGCCGGCGGTTGTGCGTCGGTGTACGCACCGGCGCGCCAATCGGGATCGCGCAAGATGGCTTCACGTTGGATTGAGCGCAACGCGATTGCAAACGGCGATGCGGCCGCCGAGCCCGATATGCTGATCAGGCGGCGAGCCGCACGGGGAAACTGCGCAGCGAAGGCCAGGACTGACATACCGCCCAACGACGGTCCAATGAGCGTGTTTGCCCGCTCGATCTTCAGGGAGCGCAGCGTTTCATAGCCCGCACGCGCGATGTCTTCAACAGACAGTTCCGGAAACGACAAGCGGTACGCCGCGCCGGTCGCCGGGTTGATGGAAGCCGCACCCGTCGACCCAAAACAACTTCCGAGCGAATTGACGCAGATGACGAAGTAGCGCTCTGAATCGATCGCCAACCCCGGACCCACCATGCCTTCCCACCAACCCTGGGTGGCGTCCTCGGGCGATGAGGCGGCGTGTGCCGACGGCGACAATCCTGTGAACAACAGGATCGCGTTGTCCCGCGCTTCATTCAACTTGCCCCAGGTCTCGTAGGCGACTACTCCCTGGTGCAGTTGGCCGCCGCGATACATCGGAAACGGATCGGGCAGGCGCGCGAACTTGCGGGCGTCATCGCGACCTCCCGTGCCGAAGACAGACGAGCCCTCAGAATCGCTCACAGCCGCATTCACGGCTCAGGATCGCTGCCGTCTGGAATTCCTTCGAAGAGCGGCGTTGAGAGATAGCGTTCCGCCGTGTCGGGCAGCATCGCCAGGATGACGGAGCCGGCGGGCGCCTCGTTGGCGACCTTGAGGGCCGCCGCGAAGGTACCGCCGGAGGAAATACCGCAGAAAATGCCTTCACTGCGCGCGAGCGAGCGGGACGTCTCGATCGCTTCGACATCGGTCACGGCCACGATCTTGTGGGCCACTTCCTTCTTGAGCACCTGGGGCACGAAGTCAGGTGTCCAGCCCTGAATCTTGTGAGGCGCCCACTGCTTGCCGGACAACAACGAGGCCCCGGCGGGCTCGGTTGCAATGACCTGGGTGTCAGGCCGTGCCAGGCGGATCATTTCGCCGGCGCCCGTCAATGTGCCGCCCGTGCCCCAGCCGGTCACAAAGAAGTCGAGGCGCCTGCCGGCGAAGTCCTGGAGAATTTCCGGGCCGGTGGTGCTGCGGTGATAGGCGGGATTGGCTTCGTTTTCGAACTGGCGCGCGAGAAACCAACCGTGCTTCTTCGCGAGCTCCGCGGCCCTCTTCACCATGCCGGTACCGCGCTCGGCGGCGGGTGTCAGAATAACCTTGGCGCCGAGCATGCGCATCACCTTGCGGCGCTCGACTGAAAATGACTCGGCCATGATGGCAACGAATGGATAGCCCTTGGCTGCGCAAACCATCGCCAGTGCAATGCCCGTATTGCCCGATGTGGCTTCAACCACAGTCTGGCCGGGTTTCAGTGCGCCCGAGCGCTCCGCATCCTCAATGATCGCGATCGCAAGCCGGTCCTTGACCGAGCTGAGCGGATTGAAGAACTCGCACTTCGCATACATCGTGACGTTCTTGGGCGCGAGGCGCTGAATTCTCACAATGGGCGTGCGGCCGATTGTGCCGAGAATATTGTCGTAGATCATGGGATGCCCTTCTTACGCTTGCGCGGCTGAGTCCGGCAAGGAATGGTGGAGCCTCACTAAATGCCGGATCGTTATACTAAAGTTGTACGGATCGCATGACCAGAATAGTTGCATTCACCGCATGACCCGGCTGCAGAAGTTGTTGGCGGCCGCCGGGCTCGGCTCGCGCCGGAATATCGAGCAATGGATTCGGGATGGCCGCATCACGGTCGCCGGGCGCGTTGCACAACTGGGCGACCGCGCAGGCCCCGGCGACGATGTGTGTCTCGATGGGCGCAAGCTCGATCTCGATGCCACGGGCGCGCCCGCACGCGAGTTATTGCTGTATCACAAGCCGGTCGGTGAGATGACGACCCGCAGCGACCCGCAGGGGCGGCCTACCGTTTTCGAGCGCCTCCCCGAGCCTCGCGCCGGCCGCTGGATTACCGTGGGCCGGCTGGATGTGAACACTTCGGGTCTGCTGCTGTTCACGACCGATGGCGAGCTGGCCCATCGGCTGATGCACCCATCGAGCGAGATCGATCGCGAGTACCTGGTGCGGATCCGCGGCCGGCCGTCGGAGTTCGCGCTCGGGCAATTGCGCGACGGTGTAATGCTCGAAGACGGTCCCGCCCGCTTCGATGAGATCGTCCAGGACAAGACGGATGGCAGCCACACTACGTTCCGCGTGGTGCTGCACGAGGGCCGCAATCGGGAAGTGCGCCGGATCTGGAGCGCCATTGGATTTGAAGTGAGCCGGTTGATGCGGATTCGCTATGGTCCGATCGAGTTGCCACGCGATCTGCGGCCGGGGAGCTCGCGTCTGGCTGACGGCGAAGTTGCGGGCCGACTGGCGCGGGCAGTTCACCTGCCGGCGGAGTGATTGAGATCGCGGGGGGTGATTTGGCCCGCGCGGCGCCGCGGCATGCTTATTGCGGGAAAGCAGATGGCAAACAAAGCCGCGAAACGGGTGGGAGCAGCGGACAGGAGAGATTGACGAATGCAGGTTCTGGTTCATTGCGAAGACCCCATTTGCGGCGACGCTGAGCTGATTCGACGGGTTGAGGGTGTGATCACGGGAACGCTGGAACACTTCGGCGAGCACCTGACCCGGGTTGAGGTGTGGCTGCGCGACCTTAATAGTGCCAAGCCGGGCGATCGCGACAAAGTCTGCAGCCTGGAAGCCCGTTTGGCCGGCGCCGAGCGGCTGAGCGCCGAGCACGAGGCCCCGACCATGGCCGAAGCAATTCATGTCGCGGCCGGCAAGCTCGAGCGCCTCGTCGAGCGCCAGGTGCGCACCGGGTCGGTCACCGAGCTGCCGGCGAGGCCTTAGCCACGGCCCTCCCGACCCCTTCCCGGGGGCGGCCAGTGAAAAAAGGGGTCCGACCCAGCAATTTGCGCGCCAACATGCATTGACACCCCGGGCCCCCGAAATCAGAATACGCGGCTCGTTTTCGCGGAGGGGTACCCAAGCGGCCAACGGGAGCAGACTGTAAATCTGCCGGCTTACGCCTTCGTAGGTTCGAATCCTACCCCCTCCACCACGACGGCCGGGGTCGACGAACCGCGAGTCCGTGGGCAAGGCGGGGTGTGCATCAGCGGGTGTAGTTCAATGGTAGAACCTCAGCCTTCCAAGCTGATGACGTGGGTTCGATTCCCACTACCCGCTCCATACGCGCAGCGAAAGTCCGCCCACGTAGCTCAGTCGGTAGAGCACGTCCTTGGTAAGGACGAGGTCACCGGTTCGATTCCGGTCGTGGGCTCCATCCGGCGGCGGTTGGGCCGTCGCGAGTGTCGAGTAGGGAATTTTAGTAGTTGAGTGCCTGATTTTCTGAGGAAAGCTACACCATGTCGAAAGAGAAATTCGAACG
>JAFEDS010000013.1:0-1317 GCA_018241505.1 Pseudomonadota bacterium
CGCACGTTTGTGGAGATGTTTGAGTTGCAGGTAGGGGAGAGCCCTGAGGCAGTGGCTGTGGTGAGCGGAGTGGCCGACGCGGCCGCATCGCCCGGCGGTAATCGAAGCCTCAGCTACCGCGAGCTCGACGAGCGCGCGAACGCGGTGGCACAGCGCCTGATCGAGCGGGGCGTCGCAGCCGAGCGGGTCGTGGGCCTGTGGGCCGATCGCTCGATCGAGATGGTGATCGGCCTGCTGGGTATCCTGAAGGCCGGCGGTGCGTATCTGCCGCTCGATCCCACCTATCCAGCCGAACGGCTGCGGCGGATGCTGGCGGATGCGCAGCCGGTGCTGTTATTGGGCCGCCAGGAGTTCGAATCCCCCCTCCCGCGCCTGGCAATCGACTCGAGCACCGAGTCGACCCGACCCACCCGGCGCGGACGAGCCCAAGCGCCCGCGTACCTCATCTACACCTCCGGCTCCACCGGCACGCCCAAGGGTGTCGTGGTCACCCACGCGGGCCTGAATGCCCTGGTGAGCGCGCAAGTGGAGCGCCTGAAAGTCACCCGGCACTCCCGCGTGCTGCAATTTGCCACCCTGAGCTTTGATGCTTCGGTGTCCGAAATCCTGATGGCCCTGACCACGGGGGCGGCGCTGGTGCTGACGCCTGCGGAGTCCATGAGCGGGGAGCCGTTGCGCCGACTGTTGATCGAGCAGCGCATCACGCATGCCACGCTGCCCCCGGCGGTACTGTCCACTCTGAAGAAAACGGCCGATCTGAGCCTCGAGGGTCTGATCGTGGCCGGTGAGGCCTGTCCTGCGGCGCTGATTGCGCAATGGAGTCGCGGCCTTCGGATGATCAACGCTTATGGCCCCACCGAGACCACGGTGTGCGCGACCATGAGCGCGCCGCTGACCGGGGAGGGCACCGCACCGATCGGCACCCCCATCCACGGGACGCGGGTGTATGTGTTGGATGCCTCGCTCGAACCGGTTCCCGTGGGGGTTGCGGGTGAGTTGTATATCGGCGGCGAAGGACTGGCCCGCGGCTATCTGAAGCACCCGGGCCTGACGGCCTCCCGCTTTGTGGCCGACCCTTACGGTGAGCCGGGCAGCCGGATGTATCGCAGCGGTGACGTGGCTCGCTGGCGTGAGGATGGCTCGCTGGAGTATCTGGGCCGCGTTGACCAACAGGTGAAGGTGCGCGGCCATCGAATTGAACTGGGTGAGATCGAAGCGGCGCTGACAGCGTATCCAGGCATCGAACAGGCGGCCGTGGCCGTTCGCGACGAGGCAGGCACCGGCCCGGCGCTGGTGGCCTACATTGTGACCGGCGCG
>JAFEDS010000013.1:1416-487901 GCA_018241505.1 Pseudomonadota bacterium
CTCCCAGATCTCCCCCTGACCGCCAGCGGCAAGCTCGACCGCCGCGCGCTCGCAACCATGGAGTACGGCGCAGCGCTGCGAGCCTCCTACGAGGCCCCCGTCGGCCCGATGGAAACCGCACTCGCCGACATCTGGACCTCACTGCTGCGAGCACAATCCATCGGCCGCCACGACAACTTCTTCGAGCTGGGCGGCAACTCACTGTTGCTGGTGCAGTTCATTGACCAGTTGGCGCAACGCGGCTGGCGGATCGAAGCCCGTGAGCTGTTCAATCAACCGACCGTGGCTGCGCTGGCTGCCGTCATCCAAACAGCGACGCCACCGACACGCTCCAGTGCGCCATTGATCGAGTTGAGCCAGGCGCAAAGCGACCGGATTGCCGCTCACGTCACCGGCGGCGCGGCAAACATACAAGACATCTATCCGCTGGTCTCTCTGCAAGAAGGCATGTTGGTCCACCATCGGACCTCCGATCGTGACGCCTACATATTGCGATCCTTGCTCGCCGTCGATAGTGAGCAACTCGTTGAGCGGCTGCTCACCGCGTTGCAATTCTCAGTGGATCGACACGAAGCATTGCGCACGGCGGTGCAATGGGAGGGATTGCCCGAGCCGGTGCAGGTTGTTTGGCGCTCGGCCCAACTGCCGGTTGTGCGGTTGCCCACCACACAGGCTGAGCAACTCTGGAGTCTCGGCCTGTCACCAGTCAATGTCTCGCAGGCACCGATGATGCGAGTACATGTTGCGCGGGATCCTGCGCAACATCGCTGGCTGCTGTTGATACAGAGCCATCATCTCGTACTCGATCACACCAGCCTCGAGCTGCTGATTGCCGAAGCGCGCGAGCACGTAGCAGGGCGTTCGGGCTCATTGCCGCCGCCCGTGCCATTCCGGGATTTTGTTGCCGACGCACGTGCCGCGAGCGCATCGGCTGCCAACGAGACTTTTTTCCGCGGGATGCTTCAGAACGTCGACGAGCCAACCGCGCCCTTTGGAATCCTTGAAATCCGTGGTGACGGCTCGACAATCGAAGAAGGCCGGTTAGAGCTTCCTGCCGTGCTCGCGAACCGGGTGCGTGACCTGGCGCGCCGCTTCGGTGTAGCCGCTTCCAGTCTGTTCCATCTCGCGTGGGCGATGTTCCTCGCCAGGACCAGTTCGCGTGACGACGTGGTGTTCGGCACCGTTTTGGCCGGCCGGATGCACCGCGGTCTGGACGCACATCAGGCGTTCGGCCTCTATATCAACACTCTGCCGCTGCGTTTGTCCTTGGCTGACAAAAATGCGGCCGCGGCCCTGCGGGAAACGCACGCTTGTCTCAGCGAGCTATTGCGCCACGAGCACGCGTCACTGGCAGCCGTCCAGGCATTGAGCGGGGTGCCCACTGGCACGCCGTTGTTTTCGACACTATTCAACTATCGCCACGATCCTCATGGAACAACTTCCGCGCAGGCGGTCGAGTTGCTGCCCGGCGTCACATTCTTGCGAGGTGAAGAGCGGACCAACTACCCGCTCAGTCTGGCAGTAGATGACCTGGGTCAGGGTTTCAATCTGACAACACACGCGGTAGCCGGAATCGGCGCGCATAGAACGTGTCAGTTTGTATTGGCCGCCTTGGAGGGCTTGACGCAGGCGTTGGAAGAGGGCGCTGACACGGACCTGCGGCTCCTGCCGGCTATACCTGCTGCTGAGTCGGAGACCGTCTGGAGGTGGTCGCGCAATCAGGCGCCCGCGCTGCAACCGAGGACGTTCACAGATCTGTTTGAGTCTGAGGTAGATGAAACCCCCGACGCGGTGGCAGTGGTGAGCGGCAATCGAAGCCTCACCTATCGCCAGCTCGACGAACGCGCGAACGCAGTGGCGCAGCGCCTCATTGAGCGCGGCGTCGGATCAGAGGGCGTTGTAGGCTTGTGGGCCGATCGCTCCTTGGAGATGTTGATCGGCCTGCTGGGTATTTTGAAAGCGGGCGGCGCATACCTGCCGCTCGATCCCGCGTATCCAGTCGACCGGTTGCATCTGATGTTGGCGGATGCGCAGCCGATCCTGTTGTTGGGCAGCCACGAGTTCGAATCACACCTCCCGTGTCTGGCGATCGACTCGACAGTTCAGGCCAAGCGGCCCGGCCGGCTAGTGCATACCAATACCCCCGCGTACGTCATCTACACCTCCGGCTCCACGGGCACCCCCAAAGGTGTCGTGGTCACGCACACCGGTTTGAATGCCTTGGTCAGCGCGCAAGACGACCGCCTGAAAATCACCCGGCACTCGCGCGTCCTGCAATTTTCGACCCTGAGTTTCGACGCCTCTGCGTGGGAACTGCTGATGGCTCTATCCAACGGCGCAACACTGGTGCTGACTCCCGCGGATGCGGTCAGCGGCGAGCCCTTGCGTAAGCTGCTGGTCGAACAGCGCATCAGTCATGCGACGTTGCCCCCGGCTGTGTTGGCGACTTTGGCAAAGACAGATGACCTGACACTGGAATGCCTGGTTGTCGCCGGTGAAGCGTGTCCTCCGGTCTTGATTGCGCAATGGAGCCCGGGACTTCGATTCATCAACGCCTATGGCCCAACGGAGGCCACGGTCTGCGCGACCATGAGCGCTGCGTTGCAAGGAGACGGCACCGCACCGATCGGCTCTCCCATCAACGGCACCGATGTGTATGTGTTGGATGCCGCCTTGGAACCCGCTCCCGTAGGGGTACCGGGTGAGTTGTATATCAGTGGCGCGGGACTTGCCCGCGGCTATTTGAAAAACCCGGGACTGACTGCGTCCCGGTTTGTGGCCGACCCCTACGGTGAGCCGGGCAGCCGGATGTACCGCAGCGGCGATCTGGTCCGCTGGCGTGAGGATGGCTCACTGGAATATCTGGGCCGCGTCGACCAACAGGTCAAAGTGCGTGGTCAGCGTATCGAATTGGGAGAAATTGAGGCCGCCCTGACGACCTACCCAGGCATCGAACAGGCGGCCGTGGCCGTTCGCGATGGAGAAGGTACGGGCCCGGCGCTGGTGGCCTACGTCGTGACCCGCGCGCCCCACGCAATCGACCTGACGGACCTCCGCCGCGCCCTGGTCGCCCGCCTGCCTCAGTACATGATCCCCTCGCTGTACGTGCCTCTGCCAGAGCTACCCCTGACCCCCACTGGCAAAGTCGATCGACGCGCGCTGCCAGCCCCCGAGGCAGCCCTCCAACAGGACGCGTACTACGAAGCGCCCGACTCAGCGACCCAGGTGAGCCTCGCAGCTATTTGGCGCGATGTTCTCCGGCTCGAACGCGTAGGTAAGCGCGATGACTTTTTCGCATCCGGCGGGCACTCCCTGCTGGCGCTACAAGTTGTCGCCCGCGTGCGTGACGTATTTCGTCTGGAGCTGCCGCTCAAGACACTGTTTGACGCGCCCACGCTGGAAGCTTTGTCCGCCGAAATCGACGCGATGTTGGCGGATGGTGGCGCACGAGACAGCACCGAAATCGTTCCCTTGAACTGGGATGGCCGACCTGCACCCCTGTCTTATTCGCAGGAGCGCATGTGGCTCATCCAGACACTCAATCCCGCCAACACCGCGTACAACATGAGCGCGGCGCTGCGAGTTCGCGGCAACGCGGACGCGGCTGTATTGTCGGCCGCCTACGATGAACTGTGCCGGCGGCACGCAATCCTGCGGTCCCGGGTCCGCATGAAAGACGAGCGCCCGCAGGTGTGGATTGAACCGTTTGTCGCAGGAAATCTGATTGTCGAGGACCTCAGCGGCCAGCCCGACGCGGACTCAGCCGCGCTCGAACGCGTCAATACCGAATTGCGCCGCGTGTTTGATCTGGGTGTCGAGCCGGTTATCCGCGCGCGACTGATCAAGGTCGCGCCCGACTCATATGTATTTGGCATCGTGCTGCATCACATTGCCGGCGATCAGTGGTCGATGGGTCTGTTCGGCCGTGAGCTGGCATTGCTGTACAACCAACACAGGTCCGCGGGCAGCGCCGTACTGGAGCCACTGCCCGTCAGCTACATGGACTACGCCCATTGGCAGCGCAGTGGCACATCGCAGGCTCAGTACGCCACGCAACTGGCTTTCTGGAAGGAGAAACTGGCGAATCTGCCGACTGTGGACCTGCCGACCGATCTGACTCGTCCGAAAGTCTGGACCATGAACGGCTCGTCCTACCAGAGGACGATTCCGCCGCAGCTTTTCGCTGGTCTGGGCGCGCTGGCCCGCAACGCCGGCAGCACCCTGTTCATGACTCTTTTCGCCGGCTTCGCCTCGCTGTTGCAGCGCATCTCTGGACAGACCGACCTGCCGATCGGCGTCCCGGTGGCCAACCGCACCCACAGTGCCATCGAAGGCCTGATTGGCACGTTCGTCAACACTATCGTCCTGCGGGCCGACCTGCAGGGCGATCCGGAATTCCGCGAGCTTTTGGCCCGGGTTCGCGCTACTGCCCTGGATGCGTTTGCCAACCAGGATGTGTCATTCGACCGCCTGGTGCAGGAGATCGGTCAACGCGGTGACCGCAGCCGCGCGCCGCTCGTGCAGGTGCTCTTCAATGTAACGAATGCACCGATGCGCGATATCGCACTATCCGGCTTGACCTGGGAGCCTGTGCTGCTGGATCGCGGCGGCGCTCAGTTTGAGCTCAGCTTCGGTGTGGACACCGAGGTCACTCGCACGGTCACGGTCGAATTCAACACCGACCTGTTTGAACGGAGCACGGTAGAGCGCCTGGTAGGCCAGTATTTTACAATTCTGGAAGCCGCGGTCGCCGCACCCGAAACCCGCATCAGCCGCCTTCCCACGTTGCCCGCGGAGCAGTGGGCGAACCTGCAAGCCTGGAATGCCACCACCGTTGCATGGCCATCGGATCCTTTCCCGAGATTGTTCGAAGCCCAGGCAGCGCGCACCCCGGACAACGTGGCCGTCAGTTTCGAAGGCGACTCACTGAGCTATGCCGAGCTGAATTCGAGGGCCAATGCGTTGGCTCGTGCTCTGGTAACCGCTGGCACCGTAGGCGTGTGCATGCAGCGCTCACCCCAGTTGCTGATCAGCTTGTTGGCGGTGCAGAAGGCAGGTGCTGCGTACATACCGCTCGACCCTGAGTTCCCGGCCGAGCGCCTGACCTACATGCTGTCGGACAGCGGTGCCACCGTACTGCTCACTTCTGGGGTGCTACCGCAAGGACTGGAGGTGCCAGCCGGCATCGATGTCATCGACGTGACCGCCACGCGCGGGCAAGTCGGGAACCTGCCGCACGCACCGGCTCCGCAGGATGCAGCGTATATCCTGTATACCTCCGGCTCCACTGGCAAGCCGAAAGGGGTTGTCGTTCCGCATCGCGCGTTGGCCAACTTTCTCAACTCCATGCGCGAGCGGCCCGGACTGTCAGCTTCGGATGTGCTCGCAGCGGTTACCACGGTGTCGTTTGACATCGCCGGTCTGGAGCTATATCTGCCCCTGATGGTGGGGGCCCGTATCGAGTTGGTTCCCAAGCAGGTGGCGACCGATGGAACCGAGCTGGGCCAGTTTCTGGAAGCCCGTGGCGCAACGGTCCTGCAGGCAACTCCGGCTACCTGGCGCATGTTGATTGAAGCAGGCTGGCAAGGTAGCGGGCGCCTTCGCGCGCTGTGCGGCGGGGAGGCGGTTTCCCGTAGCCTCGCCAACGATATACTGGCGCGTGTTGGCGAGCTGTGGAACATGTACGGTCCGACCGAAACCACCATCTGGTCGACCGTGGAGCGAATAGAGCGCGATGGCGCGGCTATCACGATCGGTCGGCCCATTGCCAACACGCAGGTCTACATTCTGGATGCGGCGGGCGAGGTTGCGCCGATTGGAGTGACCGGCGAGATTTGTATCGGCGGAACCGGCGTTGCCACCGGCTATCACCGGCGCCCGGCTCTCACGGCTGAACGCTTCACGCCCGACCCACATGCCGCCGATGGTGCGCGCCTGTATCGAACGGGTGACCTGGGCCGTTGGGGTGCCGACGGTAAGCTCTATCACCTGGGTCGCTCGGACACCCAGGTCAAGATCAGGGGCTTTCGCATTGAGTTGGGAGAAATCGAAAAGGCGTTGTCCGCGCATCAGGCTATTCAGCATGCGGTCGCTGCGGTGCGGGAGGCTGGACCGGATGACCCGCGACTGGTCGCGTACGTGACCGGTCGCGAAGGTGAGGAGGTGACCATCACGGACCTGAAGCGCTTCCTGCGCAACCAGTTACCGGACTACATGATCCCCTCCATCATTGTGACGTTGGTGTCCATGCCGCTCACGCCCAATGGCAAGGTGGACCGCAACGCGTTGCCGGATCCTTTTGGCAACCAACCCATGGAGCCGGTGGTTGACGAATTACCCGCCACTGCCATGGAACGGGTTGTGGCGGATGCCTGGAAGGCGGTCCTCAAAGTCGACCGCATTCGCGCCGCTGACAACTTCTTCGAATTGGGTGGCTACTCGCTGCTGTCGCTGCGGGTCGCCAGGATGATTGAGAAGCAGACCGGGCGCCGTCTGGACCCGCGCACGCTGTTCTTTCACAACTTGCGCGATGTTGCGAAAATCCTCGACCCCGAGGACCCGAGCGCGTAATGAACCCACTGTTCATTGGCACCGCCGAGCGCAGACTATTCGGGCTGTATGAGCCTGCGGCCGCCACGCGTGGCAAGCCGCGGGCGGTGGTTCTATGCTATCCCTGGGGAGTGGAGTACACCTACGCGCACCGCTCAATGCGGCAACTGGCGTCCAGGTTGGCGGCGGCGGGATTTCATACTCTGCGCTTCGATTACTTCGGTACCGGGGACTCCTCGGGAGAAGTGGATCAGGCAAATCTCAACGGTGCCGGTTCCGATGTCGAGGCGGCCATTGAAGCGTTGCAAGACATTGCCGGAACCTCCAGGGTTGTGTTGATCGGCTTGCGGCTGGGTGCAAATATTGCCCTGAGTGTGGCGGTTCGACGCAAGTCCGCGGTGGAAGCATTGGTGATGTGGGATCCGATCATTTCGGGTGATCATTACGTGGCGGCCTTGCCAGCGGGCAGTGATGTCGGCGAGGATGTGCTGCGCGAGATCCGCTCAATCGACTTGCCATCGAGCCTGCAGGGGATTCCTGAACGCACGATGATACTGGTCACTGAGCGCTTGGCCGCCCACGAACAACTGGGGATGCCCGTCGAGTTTGTCAGCGCCGCCTGCCCCTGGGTGGAGGCGATTACGATTTCGGGTGCCTTGCCGGTACCCGCCATGCAGCGGATAGAAGAATGGCTGCGGTAGAGTTTACGTACAAGGAGCAGGCAGTCCTGCTTGGCCGGCATTCGCTCGTCGGCATCGTCACCCGTCCGCCGCCGGCCCGGCAGAAAGAAGAGCCGGCCATTGTCATTCTCAACACCGGGATTGTGCACAGAGTCGGGCATCATCGAATGTACGTCTCCCTGTCGCGCGATCTGGCGATGAGCGGACGGACGGTGGTGCGATTCGACTTCGCCGGTATCGGTGACAGCAAGCCGCGCAAGGACAGCACATCACCGCTGATGGCGAGCCTGTCGGATATCCGCGAGGTGTTGGACACCCTGGAGAAGTCCAATGAGGTGAAGAAGTTCATTCTCGTGGGATTGTGCTCGGGCGCCGATCACGCCGTGCTGTATGCCAATACGGATCCGCGCGTGGTCGGGTTGGTTCTCATGGATCCGACGTTGCCGCCGACCTTGCGCTACTACGTTCACTATGTGATGCAGCGGCTGAAAAACCTCCGCAATTGGATGAGTGTGGCGACCGGTCGAAGCGGCCTCATGCGGCTGGCATCCACTCACCTGATCAACAGCGTGCGCCCGCAGACGGAGCTCGAGGGCCTCAACCTGCAGAACCTGCGTTTCAGCTCCCATCTGCCCCAGTGTTATCGCGGTGCGGCGGCACGGGATGTGCGAATGCTGGCGGTGTTCACTTCCGTTTCGGTTCGTCATACCTATAAACAGCAAATGTTGGATGCCTTCCCGGAGGCCTCCGCCGGCGGCAAGCTGCGCCTGGAGTTCTTTCCGGAAAGCGATCACCTGTTCTCCGGTGAGAAAGAACGCTTCCGTTTGCGTACTGTGATCGGCGACTGGCTCGACTCGCGCTGAGGGCGACATGAGCGCTCAGCCTGATTCGCAGCCGGCCCCCGCGGCCCGCGTCTTGCGCAACACCAGCCTGCTGGTCATCGCTCAGGTCATTGTTACTCCACTCTCCATTCTCATCAATGCGGTCGCGGGCCGCACCCTCGGCGCCGCGAGCTTCGGCCTGTTGTACCAGGCCTTGACGTTCAGCTCGTTGGTATTTCTGTTTGTGGAGTGGGGGCAGTCGAACGTACTGACCGGCAGAGTAGCCAGGCAGCAAACGGCAGCCGGCGAGTTGCTAGGCAGCGGCATCCTTCTGCGCGTGACGGCCGCTGCGGCGGCTCTGGTTATTGTCCCGCTCGTGTGTGCGCTTGTGGGCTATGACAGGGAATTCCTCGTTGTCCTCGAGCTGGCGATGCTGGCCGCAACGTTCGCCACTGTTTCAGCCGCCTGCCAGGATGTCTTTCGCGGCTATGAGCGTACCGACTTCGCTGCAGCGTCCTATGTCGGTTGGCAGTTGTTGAGTGCGGCTGTAGTCATCCCAACGCTGCTCGCCGGCGGCGGCCTGCGAGGACTGCTCGTTGCTCAAGTCTCCTGCGCCGCGTTCGGCATGTTGTTCGTCCTGAAAATGCTGCCCCGCATGCAAGTTCCTAAACTTGTGGTTCGCCGCGCCGTTGCCCGGGAGCTGTTCCGTTCCGGTCATCCGTTCATTCTGTTCGGTCTCGTGATTCTGCTGCAGCCCATGGTCGATGCCGCCATGCTGTCCAAATTTGCCGCCCCCGCGAGCATGGGTTGGTACGCGGCGGCCAGAAAGCTCGTCGGGATCTTGATTTTCCCGGCATCCGCTTTGATTGCCGCGTTGTATCCAACTCTGTGCCGCCTGTATGCCGAGAATCGGAATGCCTGGCGCAAGACCGCGGGCGATGCGCTGTTTGGGGTTTCCCTGGTGGTCATTCCCGTGGCTCTGGGCTGCGGGTTGTTTCCGGAAGTGGGCGTAGCCATCTTCGGGCAGCGCGATTTCGGCCCCGCCGCCGACGATCTGCGGCTCCTGGCGCCCTTTGTGTTCCTGGTCTATTTCAGCATGGTCATTGGCTCCTGCCTGGTGTCCTCCGGCCGCCAGAACGGTTGGACTGTGGTGCAGTTGGGGTCCGTTGTCATCAGTGCGGCTCTCGACCCACCGCTCATCAGTTGGTTCCAGGCTCATTACGCCAATGGTGGCCTCGGAGTGTGTACTGCCGCGGTAATCAGTGAGGTCCTCATGGTTACGGGCGGCTTCCTGCTGTTGCCGAAAGGGATCCTCGCCAGCATTCCCCGCGCGAGCGTTGGCCGCTTCTGGGGGCTGGTACGCAGGCGCACGTAGCAGGAGCCCGATATGACATGCACGGTCATTGTGAAAATAACAAAGGCCCCTGGCGTGGGGACAGTGCAGAATGGGCCGCGATGCAGGTCTACGCGATATCGGATGTTCATGCGGATTTCCGCGACAACCTCTGGCAGCTCGAGCAGTTGCCGCGGCACAACTATGCGGCGGATGCGCTCATTGTTGCGGGAGATGTGAGCCACGAGCCGGAGGTCCTGCGCAGGACTTTCGATATCTTCCTCGAGCGATTTCGCGAGGTGTTCTTCGTTCCCGGCAACCACGAACTGTGGATACGGGAAGGACAACACGCGAGCTCTGTGGAGAAGTTCCAGGAAGTGCTGCGGCTGTGCCATTCGCTCGGCGTGCATACGGGGCCGGAAGTCGTCGGCTCCGGTGAAGACCGGGTATGCGTCGTGCCGTTGTTCTCGTGGTATACGCGGCCCGGTGAAGGCAGTGACAGTTTGTTTCGCGAGCGCCCGATGCAGGAGCCGGCGGAGTCCGTATGGGCTGATGACTACCTGGTGAAATGGCCCAGGAGCGGCGGTTTCCGGCCAGTGCAATATTTTCTGGATCTGAATGCCGAGCGCCTGAATGGCGCCTACCGGCACGGCAACCGGATTTCCTTCAGTCATTTCCTGCCGCGGCAGGACTTGATGTTTGCGGCGCGCGGGGAGCTGCCCCCTGCCGCGCCGGATCCCGGGCGGGCGCTCTTCAATTTCTCAACCGTGGCCGGTTCCAGCCTGATTGATGAGCAGATCCGGCAGTTGGGGTCACGGCTGCATGTGTATGGACACCAACACCGCAATCGCCGGCGGTTGTACGACGGTGTCTGGTATGTATCCAACTGCCTCGGATATCCGGAAGAGCGGCGCGGCAGGGTCATTCAGGACCCGGGCGACATCCTGCAATCGGTGTGGCCGCTGGTCTGACCGCTACCGCACGCTTTGCCCGTGAGGTGCGAGCGTCTGCAGCGTGGCCTGGAGCTCTTGTGTGACCTGGATGGCGACGTCGCCTTGCACCTTCAATACATCGTCCGACTCCCGGTCGAAGGTTCGCGCCCACACAACAAAGCCGTTGTCAGCTCGAACCAAGCGCGCCGCGACGCGGACAGTGGAGCCCGATTTGCGCAGACTTCCATCCACGATGTAGGCCACACCGAGCTCCCGCGCGATGTTGGCCACCGTCATTTGCTTATTTTTGAAGTAGAAGGCGGCGGTCGCGGACGGGACCCTGAGGTCGGGCACCCTGCTGAGGTCATCGATCAGCTCTTCGGTCAGCCCGTCCGCGAAGAACTCCTGGTCCATGGATTCGGTGGTCAGGTCCAGGAAGGGCAGCACGGCGACGGACCTCTGCGGCGGCACTGTTGCACCAGGGTCGACCGAGGCCGCCTGCGCCAGGCACAGCACCGCGCCAACCGCCAGCAAGGTGCCGAGCCTCCAGCGCCGCGCGGACGTGGTCGGCGCGAAGCGGGCGAACGGCGCCGATACCGCACCTGCCACCGGCGCCGATACCGCGTCTGCCACCGGCGCAGGGCCCGCGGCTCCATGAGCGCCTGCTGCCGCAGTCTCCACCCGCGCCACCATCCGGTACCCCCGACGCGGCACCGTCGCGATGTAGGCGGGCTTCTTCGAATCATCCCCCAGCACCCGCCGAAGCGCAGCAACCGCCTGATAAACAGAGTCCTGGGTCACCACGACCCCACTCCAGGCCTCGGCGAGGAGTTCCTCCGTGGTAACGACCTCACCAGCGCGAGCGGCCAGGGACATCAGCACGCGCATCAGCCGCGCGTCCACGCGCACGGTTTCACCGCCGCGCGAGATCTGGCTGGCCACCGGGTCAACGGCCCACTCGCCAACAATCATTCAAAGGCTCACTTCAGGGTATTTCCGGGTGCGTTTCAGGGCACTGCAACCCGCATTGTAAGCCCTCGTTTCGCGTTGTCGCGCTAGCGGCTCTCGAGGTCGATCTGCGCCGCTGCGAGGCCGGCGCCAGTGGCGGTGACGTGAACGGCCCCCGCCTCGTGCATCTTCGAACGCACAATCAACAGCGCCAGTCCATTGAACGCCCTGCGATGATCGGCATGGAACGGCTCGACAGTCGCCGCATTTCCGTTGTCAACGGCCGCGATCTCGCCCGCTCCGGACACCTTGAAGCTGACGAGGTTGTCCGCAAGCGGACAAAAGTGTCCTGCCGAGTCCACAATCCGGGCCGTTATGAACGAAAGGTCGTCGCCATCGGCAGCAATGGCGCTCCGATCGGCCACCAACTCAATCCGCGCCGGCGAACCTGCCGTGTGCACTTCATCCCGGGCAACCACCTTGTCGCGCGAGTAGGCCGTCGCCAGCAAAGTGCCCGGTTGATAAGGCACTTCCCACATCAAACGATACTTGCTCTGAATCTTGCGCGTTGCGCTGACGTTGGGGCCCACGGGCAGCTCAACAGGGGTGTCGAAAGTCTTCCTGCGGCCGAGCGCTCGACCATTGAGCGACAACTCAACTTCCTCGGCGTTCGAATAGACCATCACCGGAATCTTCTCACCCTCGTGCCCCTTCCAGTTCCAGTGAGGCAACACGTGGACCATCGGTTCATGGGTCCACACACTTTGGTACAGGAAGTAACGGTCTTTCGGAAAGCCTGCGAGGTCGACCATTCCGAAATACGAGCTGCGGGCGGGCCAGTCGTGCTCATTGTGTACTGTGTCTTCGCCGAAGTAGGGGGTGGGCTCGCCAATGTAGTCAAAACCCGTCCAGACAAACTCGCCCAGCACCGCGGGGAGGGCATCCTGCGCGGCAAACTCCACATCGGGACAATACGCCCAGGGCGGCGCTACAACATCGTAGCTGGTGATCTGCAGGGACGGGTCCTTGTCATAGGCTTTGATGGGCAGATGGTAGATACCGCGGCTGCTGACACAGGAGGCGGTTTCGGAACCGTAGATCGCCCACTTGGGATGCGCGTCGTGAATGCGTTGATAAAAAGTGGGTTTGTAGTTGAATCCGGGCACATCCACTTCGTCGGCGAGCCGGTTGCGAATGGCGTCAGCCCAGTTGTTGAAGGCCGATGTCGTGGGGCGGGTAGGATCTTCCGAATGAAACAAGCCGGTCAGCCGCCGCGCTTCGCGCCAGCCATCCGCAGTGCGTTGCTCGGGAATCTCGTTGCCGATGCTCCACAGGATGATGCTCGGATGATTGCGATCCCTGCGCACCATGTCGCGCAGGTCCCGCTCGGACCATGCGTCGAAGTATTTACTGTAGTCATTGGGTACTTTCGGAATGCGCCACATGTCGAAGGCCTCATCCATCACGAGGAAGCCCATCCGATCGGCGTACTCCAGCAGCTCCGGAGCTGGCGGGTTGTGACTCGTGCGAATCGCATTGACACCCGCACGCCTCATGATTTGCAACTGGCGCTCAATGGCACGCCGGTTCACCGCTGTGCCCAGGGCCCCGAGGTCGTGATGCAGGCAGACGCCGTGCAGCTTCAGAATGCGCCCGTTCAAAGAGAACCCCTTTTGGGCGTCGAATCCGATTGAACGGATGCCGAAAGGCGTCACGTAACGATCGAGCACCCGATCACGTTCGATCACTTCCGTGACCAGCGTGTAGAGGTACGGATTGTCGATGTCCCAAAGCTGGGGGTGTGCCACGACCAACTGTGTTGGCACGGTGCTTCCAGTACCCGCTGGAACCGTGGCGGCCGACTCAACGCGTGTTACTTCCCGACCCGCTTGGTCAACAACCGCGGTCCGTAGGACAATCGACGCTGGAGCTGTCAGCCGGTTGCGCAGCTCGGTTTTCACTGCAACCGTGGCGCGGTCAGCCGTAATTTCCGGTGTCGTGACGTAAGTTCCCCACCGCGCCACCGCAACGGCCTCGGTGGTGTCCAACCAGACATTCCGATAAATGCCGGCCCCCGGATACCAGCGCGACGAGTTGGCTTCGGGAGCAAGGCGCACCGCAATGACATTCGGTTTGCCCGCCGGTTGCAGATACGGGGTCAGATCGAAGGAAAATCCGCTGTAGCCATAGGGCCGCCCACCGAGCTCGTGGCCATTCAGCCAGACGCGGGAGTTGGCCATCGCTCCATCGAACTCAATGGCGTAATAGTGGTGGCCGGGCAGTGTGAATGTTTTTCGGTACCAGCCGACCCCGGAAATGGGCAGGGCACCGGTGTGGGGGTTCAGGTTGCGGTCGAAGGGCCCTTCAATAGCCCAGTCATGCGGCAGGCGGAGCAACTTCCAGCGGCGAGCATCGAACCCAGGCTGCTCCGCTCCTGCGGCGTCGGCTCGCAAAAAGCGCCAATCGTCATTGAATGAAGCGTGACGCGCGCTCAGCGTCTCGGCACGCGCCTGCCCGACGCAGAACGCGGTGAGCACTGCGAGAGCGCTACAAACTACGAGGGGGCGGAACAAAGTCGGTCCAACGACTTGGTGTCTGTAGTAAATCTCATTTATATTATAAAAGCACTCAATGAGGGGTCAATAGGCGTTGTCAGCGCAAGGGGATTTCATAGCCGGCGACTGGGGCACGAGCCACCTGCGCCTGTTTCTGTGCGATGCGCGGGGCGCGGTTCGCGACTCAGCCACCGGTCCGGGCGTTGCCGGCAGCGACGGCCGGTGCGGGGAAATTTTCGACTCCCTGGCTTCGAAGTGGGGTGAGCATCTGCCGGCCGTCCTGTGCGGCATGGTTGGCTCCAACATCGGTTGGCTGCAGGCGCCGTACGCGCCCTGTCCGGCAACGCTTGCGGATATCGCCGGCCGCAGCGCCAGCCTGCGCGACGGCCGTATTCGCATCGTTCCGGGGCTCGAGTGCCGCAATCATTTTGACGCTCCCGATTTTATGCGCGGCGAAGAGACCCAGATTCTCGGCGCGTTGGCACTCGCGCCCTGCCTGCACCAGGGGCGGCAACTGCTGTGCCTGCCGGGCACCCACTCGAAATGGGCGGTTCTGAACGATGGCGTGGTGAGTGAATTTCTGACCGCGCCGACGGGTGAGCTGTTCAACCTGCTGTCGACTCACAGCGTGTTGATTCGTGAACGCGGCGACCTGACCGAGCCTGCGTTCTGCCATGGCCTCGCGCAGTTCGCGCGCTTCCCGGCCGCTCAGTTGCTGCACAGACTGTTTGAATGCCGCAGCCGCAGCCTGGCGGGCGAGCTCGTGCCGCGTGACGCCGCCGCATTCCTGTCCGGACTGTTGGTGGCCAGTGACATTGCCGGCGCGGTCGCCGCCCTCGGCCCGGCAACGACCGTGTATCTCATCGGCTCCCCCAACCTGACCCGTCTCTACGCCGACGGCCTGGGCCATCACGGCCTCGGCCAGTCACACACCATCGATGGTTCCGCCGCCGCGCTCGCGGGACTGGCGCAAATCCGCAGACAACTGGTGACCCATGCCAATTGACCCCGCCGCAAAGGCTCCCACAGCCCCCGACCCCACAGCCACCGACCCCACAGCGACCGGCGCCGCCAGATCTACTATCGATTCCGCGGCGCTCGTCGCAATCCTGCGCGGACTCGAGCCCACGCGCGCGCTCGACACAGGCCGCGTGCTCCACGCCGCCGGCTTTCGTGTCGTCGAGGTGCCACTCAACTCGCCAGATCCCTTCAAGAGCATTGAAGCACTGGCCGCTCGCCATTGCGACTGTCTGATTGGCGCGGGCACGGTGCTGGACAGGGAAGCGGTTACCCAAACGCATGCGGCGGGCGGCCGCCTCATCGTCGCGCCAAACTGCGACCCTGACGTGATCCGCAGCGCGTTGGATCTGGGCATGGAAGTACTGCCTGGAATTGCTACACCGACAGAAGCCTTCGCCGCAATCAAAGCCGGCGCCACCCGGCTGAAAATCTTTCCCGCCGCTACCTGCGGACCCCGTTTTCTGCAGGCGATCCGGGCGGTGCTGCCAAAAGGCGTTCGGCTGTATCCCGTAGGAGGCGTAGGTGCCGCCGATATTCCGGCGTGGGTGGCGGCGGGCGCCGCTGGTTTCGGCTTCGGCAGCGAGTTGTTCCGACCCGAATACGAGGTGACGGAAGTCGGACGGCGCGCCGGCCAGTTGGTCACGGCATTCCAGGCCGCACGGCGGCAACACTGAATGGGCATCTCAACGGTCGATATGTGGGTCGTTGGAATCTACGCCGTCGCTATCTTCACGCTGGCGCAATGGGTGTCGCGTGAGCGGGGCGAGCACAAGAAGAACGCCCAGGACTACTTCCTCGCCAGCCGGGCACTGCCCTGGTGGGCGATCGGCACTTCGCTCATTGCGGCGAATATTTCCGCCGAGCAGATCATTGGCATGTCCGGCTCCGGCTATGTCATCGGCTTAGGGATTGCCTCCTATGAATGGATGGCTGCGCTCACCCTCATTATTGTGGGCAAGTACTTCCTGCCGGTGTTCCTGACGAACCGCATCTACACCATGCCGGAGTTCCTGGAGAAGCGCTTCAGTCCGCGCGTACGCACGGTGATGGCAATCTTCTGGCTCGGCGTGTACGTGTTCGTGAATCTCACGTCGATTCTCTGGCTCGGCGCCACCGCGGTGCATACGGTAGCCGGGGTCGAAGTTCAAACAGCGTTGCTGGCACTGGCCGTGTTTGCCGGCGCCTATGCTCTGTACGGCGGGCTGAAGGCAGTTGCGCTGACCGACATCGTGCAGGTGTCTCTGTTGGTGCTGGGTGGTTTGATCATCAGCTACCTCGCGCTCGACAAAGTCTCCGGCCACCAAGGCATCCTGCACGGTTTCCAATACTTGCAGGCCCATTTCCCCGAACACTTCAGGATGATCCTGCCGGCCTCGGACCCCAACTACAAGGACCTGCCGGGCCTGTCGGTGCTGCTGGGCGGCCTGTGGGTCATGAACGTGTCCTACTGGGGATTCAACCAATACATCATTCAGCGCGCGCTGGCGGCCAAGGACATCCGCGAGGCTCAGAAGGGCATTGTGCTGGCGGGCTTTCTCAAGCTGTTGATGCCGGTAATCATTGTGTTGCCGGGTATTGCGGCGGTCGCACTGGCGCCGCACCTGCCGCGGGCCGATGAGGCGTATCCCCATCTGATGGCGATGCTGCCGCCCGGCATTCTCGGCCTGGTCTTTGCCGCGCTCATTGCGGCCATCGTTGCGTCGATGGGCTCCAAGATCAACTCGATTGCGACCATCTTTACCATGGATGTCTACCGGCCGATGCGCCCGGATGCCTCACCAGAACACCTGGTGGTGGTTGGACGGATCGTCGCGGTGCTCGCCTTGATCACCGCGAGCCTGGCGGCGAAGCCCTTGCTGGGCAGCTTCGATCAGGCCTTCCAGTTCATCCAGGAGTTCACCGGGTTCTTTACGCCGGGCATCTGTGTGATATTCCTGCTTGGCATGTTCTGGCCGCGATGCACGGCCAGCGCCGCTCTCTCAGCCGCGATTGCCTCGGCGGGCCTGTCATTCGCCCTGAAACTGTTCTGGCCGGCACTGCCGTTCATTGATCGCGTCGGCGTGGTGTTCATTGCGTGCCTGGCGCTGGCAATCATGATCTCGTTCGCACAAAAGCCTGCGCCGTCCGCCATGACCATTCAGCTCGAGAACATCGACTATTCAACCTCCGCCGCCTTCAACATCGCGGCGGCGGTGATAGTCATTGTCCTGGCTGTTCTGTACACCACCTGGTGGTAGCGCGCATGACTCGTATGCGGGGCCAGAATCTCACGCACGGCATTGCCCACGAGCTGGGCGTGGCTATTGTCACGGGTGTGTATTCAGCCGACAACCCGATTCCAATCGAAGCCGAGTTGTGCCGCCAGTACGAGGCGAGCCGCCCGGTGTTGCGCGAAGCCGTCAAGATGCTGACCGCCAAAGGTCTCCTGGCCGCGCGCCCCCGGCGCGGTACCTGGGTCCAAGCGGAGGAGAAATGGAACCTGCTGGATCCGGATGTGCTGGGCTGGCTGCTGGAGCGCAAATATTCGCCCGCACTGTTAATTGAGTTCACTGAAATCCGGCTGGCCATCGAACCCGGAGCGGCGGCGCTGGCGGCGCGTGCGGCCGGACCAGAAGAAAAGGCCGCCATTCGGGCGGGAATCGAACGCATGCGGGCGGCGGATCGTGGCGATGACGATCCGTTGGATTCGGACATCGCCTTTCATGTGGCGGTGTTGCGAGCGAGCCGTAACCGCTTCTACGCCCAGCTCACCGGGTTTACCGCCACGGCGCTGCGTTTCAGCATTCAGGCCACCAATCGCTACAAGGGCGTGCAGCTCGCCAGCATTACCGAGCACCAGAAGGTGGCCGATGCCATCCTGGCCGGCCGGGCGGTGGCCGCCGGCGATGTCATGCGGAAGTTGATCCAGGAGGCGCTGGATCTCATTACGCGGCGCGAGGCGCGGCAGTCCGCGCGCCGCCCCTCAGCTCGCACGGGACGTTGACATGGCGAAGATCAAACTAGCAATTGTGGGCCTGGGGAAGATTGCACGCGACCAGCATCTGCCGTCCTTGGCCGCCAGCGACGACTTCGAGTTGGTTGGTGTTGCTAGTCCTCACAACGCCCTCGACGGCGTGCCCAGCTTCGAGGACCTGGCCAGCTTGTTGGATGCAGTGACTGCTATCGACGCTGTCTCCTTGTGTACGACACCCCAGGTGCGATACGAGATTGCACGGCTTGCCCTGGAGCGCGGCCTTCACGTCCTGCTGGAGAAGCCGCCGGGTGCTACGGTCAGTGAAGTCGTCGCGCTGGCTGAACTTGCGAAAGCCAGGAAGGTGGCTCTGTTCGCGTCGTGGCACTCACGGCATGCGGCGGCGGTTGAGCCCGCGCGTGCCTGGCTCGCGGCGCGCCAGATCCGCAGTGTCACAGTCAATTGGAAGGAGGACGTGCGCGTCTGGCATCCCGGCCAGGCGTGGATCTGGAAAGCCGGCGGACTCGGAGTGTTCGATCCCGGGATCAATGCGCTGTCCATACTGACTCGCATTCTCCCGTATCCCTTGCTGTTGCAGAGTGCTGAGCTGCGTTTCCCGAGCAACTGTCAGACTCCCATCGCGGCCACCCTCGAGTTCCGCGGCGCAACCCGCATGGAGCTGGATTTCCTGCATCCCGGCCCGCCGTGTTGGGATATCGATGTGGACACCGAGGCGGGCCGCCTGAGCCTGTCCAAGGGAGGCAGTGAGATGCGGCTCAACAATGAGCCGATGTCCGTGCCACACCGCCGCGAATACCCCGGCTTGTATGCGCGCTTCGCGGACCTGGTGCGGCGCGGATCGACCGATGTTGATACAGCACCGCTACAGCTCGTCGCGGATGCGTTTCTGAGTGGGCAACGGGTGGAGGTGGCGCCGTTTGTCGAACCGTAAGGGGTCGAACTATACTGCTCAACATGGTTGCGCCTGTTGACCTGGAGCGCCTCAATCAACTCACGGACGGAGATCCTGATTTCACTCGCGAGCTGGCGTCAGCTTTCTCGGACAGTGGCCATCAACAGTTAGCTGAGATCGAGAAGGCGCTGGAGGCGTCCGATCGCGCCGCCATCGCCCGGGCGGCACACAAGCTGAAGGGCGCCAGCGCCAACCTCTATGCTGAGGCGCTGACGGAGCTGGCCCTGCGGCTCGAAACCGAAGCGCCGACTGGCGACATCGAGCAACTGCGGCAGGTGAGCGCAGCACTCCGGCAGGAATTCGCTCGCACGAATGAGTTCCTCAGTGGCATTCAGCCCTTGTAAGTCGACAAGTAAGGCCGCAGCCGGGCGATTGCGTCCTCTACTTCCTTCGTTGCCACGGCAAAACTGAAGCGCATGAAATGCCGGCCCTCGACGGGGTCGAAGTCGATACCCGGCGCTGTTGCCACTCCGGTGTTGCGCAAAATGGCTTCGCAGAATCTCAGGCTGTTGTCAGTGAAGCGGCGAACATCGGCGTAGATGTAGAAGGCGCCGTCCGGGGGCGCAATGTCAGCCAGCCCGAGAGCGGGCAGCGCCGCCAGCAACAGCTCGCGATTTCGCGCATACATGGCCACGTGTTTCTGCAGCTCGGGGTGGCTGTCGAGCGCGACGAGCCCCGCGTGTTGACTGAGCGACGGTGCGGTCAGAAACATGTTGCCCATGTAGGCGCGGGCGCGTGCGATGTGGTGCGGCGGGACGAGCAGCCAACCCAGGCGCCAGCCCACCATGCTGAAGTACTTGGAGAAGCTGTTGACGACCAGTGCCGACTTGCCGAACTCGAGCATTGAGTGGGCCCGTTCGCCGTAACTCAGGCCGTGGTAGATCTCATCCGAAATGATCCGGATCCGCCGTTCCCGGCATACCTGCTCAATCGCGCGCAACTCGGCGGCGCCGATGATGGTTCCCGTGGGGTTCGCCGGACTTGCGACAATCACTCCCGCCGGCGCAGGCTCCAGCGCCGCCAGGGCGGCGGCCGTGAGCTGGAAGCGAGTGCTGCGGTCGCAGGGGATCTCAACAGGCTCGAGATTGAGAGCCCGCAAAGTGTTGCGGTACGCAACATAACCCGGCCGGGCGAGTGCAACACGATCGCCCGGAGAGAAGCTCGTGCTCAAAGCGAGCACCAGGGCAGGGGAGGCGCCGCAAGTCAGAATGAACTGCTCCGGTGTCACCTCAACACCATAACTGTCCTGGTAGTGGCGCACGAGGCGGGCTTTCAGCGCCGTGCTCTCCCAATAGCCCATGCCGTCGGTGTCGAGCACTTCGTGAGCGCGTGCAATCGCACCCTGCGGGGCGCCGGTCGACGGCTGGCCGAACTCCATGTGGATGATGGAGCGGCCCTGTGCCTTCAGGTCATGCGCCAGGCGGCTGATGGCAATGGCGTGAAACGGTTCTACTTCGGTTCGCATGCCGCCAATTCTAGATTAAAGTCCGGTGCCATGGACCCCCGCGACAATCATCCCTACGACCGAATACCGGATGTCCGCGATGGGTTGACACGTCAGGAGCGGATCGTCCTGTATGTTCTGCATCAGACGCAGCAGGAGCGGGGCGGCCGCAATGTGCCGACCGCCATGTTGTGGGGGCGCGTCTGTGAATACTTCTACATCAGTCCCGAAGCGCTTTCCGAGATGCTCGCGCGTCTCGGCGCGCGTAAGTGAGGTCTCGCATTGATCGTCATGGCATCCCTCATTCTGGCGGCTTCCATCGTCCAGATCGACAGCGGCCGGATTTCCGGTAGTACGCAGTCCGGAGTTTCCTCCTATAAGGGCATTCCTTACGCAGCGCCGCCTGTAGGAAATCTGCGCTGGCGTCCGCCGCAGCCGGTGCCTGCATGGAGCGGGACGCGGCCCGCTGACAAGGTCGGACCTTTGTGCAAGCAGAAAATCAATACAGAGGACAACGGCATAGGTCCGCCGCCTGACAGCGAGGATTGCCTGAACCTCGATGTCTACGCGCCGGCCAAGGCGCGCCGCGGGAGCCTTCCGGTCATGTTCTGGATCCATGGCGGCGGCTACGTCAACGGCTCGGGAACCGCGGCTCTCTATAACGGGACCGGATTGGCGAAGCAGGGCGTGGTGGTGGTTTCCATCAACTATCGTCTCGGCCGGTTCGGTTTCTTCGCCCACCCGGCGCTGACGAAGGAAAGTCCCGACGGTCCGCTCGGTAACTACGCGTTCATGGACCAAATCGCGGCGCTGCAGTGGGTGAAGCGCAATATCGCGGTCTTCGGCGGCGATCCCGGTAATGTCACTATCTTTGGTGAGTCCGCGGGCGGCGGTGCTGTCATCAATCTTATGTTTTCTCCGGCTGCCCGGGGTTTGTTTTACAAGGCCATTTCACAGTCCGGTGTGTCGCGTGCCCCCTTCCCGTATTTGAACCGCGAGAATGAGGAGGGCATTGCTTCCGCGGAAGATCAGGGCAAGTTCTTTGCGATACAACTGGGTGTCGCCAGCGATGATGTCAGCGCGCTGCGGGCGATTCCAGCGCAGCGGATCGTCGACGCCGGCGATCCGGAATTCCCAACGGGCGGCCCCATGATCGATGGCAAGATTCTGACATCGCGCGCCGATGTGGCTTTTGCACAGCATGGCGAAGCTCATATCCCCTTCCTGCTCGGCAGTAACGCCGCGGAATTTCCGCCGCCGCACGATGCGTGGCAACAGCGCTACTTCATGCGATTCCCAGCATCCCAAGGCGCGCGATTGCTACAGGCGTACGGTTCTGAAGATGCTTACAACACCAACATCGTGAGTGATGTCCTGTTCACCGAGACGGCACGTTCGCTGGCGCGCCTTCACTCCGAGGTTGCCCCGGTATACCTGTATCGGTTCAGTGTGTTGTCGGAACAGGCGCCTAAGGAGCTGAAGGCCGCCCCTCACGCGTCCGATCGCCAGTATGTGTTCAAGACCTTGAACACATCTCCCTGGCCCACGGGACCGATGGATGAGAAAGCGGCCGCGCTGATCAGTGCGTACTGGGTTGCGTTCGCCAGAACCGGCGATCCCAATGGAGAGGGCCGGCTGAAGTGGCCCGCCTATCGCCCGGCGGACGACCAGCTCATTGATTTCAGGAATGATGGACCGGTGATTGAAAAGACCCCAAACGCCACGGCGTTGGATGTCATCGCATCAGGGTACACGCAGTAGGACCTTACCGACGGTCCTTCCTTCCGCCAGCAACCGATGTCCATCGGCCGCATTGGACATCGGTAGTACCGAATCAATCACGGGTGCGATCCGCCCCGATTCTATGAGCGGCCAAACATTCTCGCGCACTGCCTTCACAATCGCCGCTTTCTGCGCGCGGGGCCGGGCCCGCAGCGTTGTTGCGCTCACGCTGTGCCGTTTCATCATGAGTGAACGCAACGGCAACGATGGGTCGGCACTTGCGCCCGTGTTACCGATAATGACCAGGTGGCCGTCCAGCGCCAGGCAGCTCAAATTTCGCACCAGGTAATCGGCGCCCACAATGTCCAGGATCCGGTCTACTCCCTTGCCTCCTGTTGCCAGCAGTGTCTGCTTACTGAAGTCGGTGTCCCGATAATTGATCAGGATGTCGGCTCCGAGCGCGGCACACCGGTTCAGCTTCTCGTTGCTGCCGGCCGTGGTGACGACCGTGACCCCGAGGGCCTTGGCCCATTGAATGGCGAATGTGCCGATGCCACTGCCCCCGCCGTGAATGAGCACGCTCATCCCTGGGCGCAGCCCGGTTATCATGTACAAGTTGGAATAAACGGTGCAGGCCGTCTCGGGCAAACCGGCCGCGTCCACCAGGTCCACTCCCCGAGGCAGAGGCAGTACCTGTTCCCACGGCACCGCCACCTGTTCCGCGTAGCCGCCCCCGGTCAGAAGGGCGCAGACCCGATCACCCACTTTCCAATCGCGCGCGGCGTTTCCAACCCAACTGACGGTACCTGAACATTCCAACCCGAGGATGGGGGACGCACCTGCCGGTACCGGGTAAGCACCGCGTCTTTGCAGCAGGTCGGCGTTGTTGATGCCCGCCGCCCGGATATCGATCACCACTTCGTCCGCCGCGGGAGCGGGCGCCGCTGTGTCCGACCAGGCAAGAACCTCAGGTGGTCCTGGATGTGCGAAGGTAATCGCGTGCATCTGCGCTGCGAAGTGGCCTCAACTACGGAAGAATGCTAGCAGATCGGCGTTGATTGTCTCCGCCTGCGTGGTGCACATGCCATGGGGAAATCCCTTGTACGTCTTCAAAGTCCCGTTCTTGACCAGCTTGGCGCTGAGCGGTCCGGAGTTCGCATAAGGGACGATTTGATCGTCGTCACCGTGCATGACCAGGGTCGGGACGGTGATCTTCTTCAGGTCTTCCGTGAAGTCGGTCTGTGAGAAGGCAACGATGCCGTCATAGTGTGCCTTTGTGCTGCCCATCATTCCCTGGCGCCACCAGTTCTGAATGACCCCTTCCAGGACTTTCGCGCCCGGGCGGTTGAATCCATAGAACGGGCCCGACGGCAGGTCGCGGTAGAACTGGGCGCGGTTGGCGGCGAGCGTTGCCTGCAGCCCATCAAACACTTCCTTGGGAAGTCCGTCCGGGTTGTTGGGTGTCTTCACCATGATGGGGGGCACGGCGCTGATGAGCACCGCCTTGCCGACACGACTTTCGCCGTGACGCCCGATGTAGTGAGTCACTTCGCCGCCGCCCGTCGAATGTCCAACATGAAAGGCGTTCTTCAGGTTCAGATGCGCGGTCAACGCCGCGAGATCGTCGGCGTAGTGATCCATGTCATGACCGTCCGCCACCTGCGTCGAGCGGCCGTGGCCGCGGCGATCGTGGGCAATGACCCGGAAACCCTTATTGACGAAGAACAGGAGCTGCGCGTCCCAATCGTCGGCTGAGAGTGGCCAGCCGTGCGAAAACACGATCGGCTGACCGCTGCCCCAGTCCTTGTAGTAAATCGTCACGCCGTCTTTGGTGGTAATGGTATTGCTCATGGCTCTTTGGCTCCGCGGGGGTTGTTGGGCGTCCGGGGGCAGTCTGTCATGGGCCGGCAGGGGCGGATTGAATGAATCTTCGCCAATAGCCACAAGCCCGTGGTTATATTGTTATGGAAATTCGGTCTGGTAGCGGCGGGGTCCAGGGCGGGGCAGGGCCGCTTCGGGAGGGTAAACTTGCGTCGATGACGGATCCCGTTCTGTATGCAGTCGCCGGCCTTTTCGTAGGCGCCATGGTAGGTTTGACGGGGGTGGGCGGCGGCTCACTCATGACGCCGATCCTGGTACTCATTTTTGGCCAGCCGCCCGCCGTGGCGGTCGGTACCGATCTCATTTTCTCCGCCACGACCAAGCTCGTAGCGACCGGCTCCTTTGGGTATAGCCGCCGCGTCGATTGGCGCATCGTAGGCCGTCTCGCACTAGGCAGTATTCCAGGTGCCGCCGCCGTCGCGTATTGGTTCTGGATTTCCCATCGCACACCCGGCGTGATTGAGCACGTGATCGCCCGGGCGCTGGCGATCATCCTAGCCGTCGCCGCGCTTGCGATGCTGTTGCAATATCCGCTGCGCAGGCTGGGGCTCAGGCTCACGTCGGTGTGGATCGAGCGCGCGGAGCGTTTCACGCTGCCCCTGACCGTCATTACCGGCTTGGGCCTCGGTGCGGCCGTCACACTGACGTCGGTTGGCGCGGGTGCTTTGGGCGTCGTGGCGCTGCTGGCCCTTTACCCATTGCGGCTCACTGGCGACCGATTGGTCGCGACTGACATTGCACATGCGTTGCCGGTCACCGTAATTGCCGGCGCCACCCATGCGTTATTAGGTCACGTGGACTTGCATCTGCTGGTTTTTCTTCTGGCCGGTTCGATTCCCGGCGTGCTGCTGGCCTCGCGGGCCACGGTAAAGTTGCCGGCCATCCTGACCAACACCCTGGTGGCGATCATGCTCGCATTTGTCAGTCAGCGGATGTTGTTCGGCCAGTAGCGGACCGACCGCACTCAGTCTTCGTGCAGTCCGCACTCGCGCTTCAGCCCGAAGAAGCGCAACTGATCCACGCTGTCGACTTCAGTGATGGAACGGGTCGTATGCCAGTCGCCGATGGACAGGTAACCCTTGTCCCACAGCGGGTGATACGGCAGACCGTTGGCCTTGAGATAGCGGCCGACGTCGCGATCCGTCCAGTCGTATAGCGGATGCACCTTGAACCGACCGCGCTTCAGCTCCACGGGCGCAATGTTCTCGCGCGTCTTCGCCTGTGCACGCCGCAGACCCGAAAACCAGGTCGTGGCGCGCAGCTCTTTCAGAGCCCGCTCCATCGGCTCCTTCTTGTTCATCTGGTTGTACTGCTCGATGCCTTCGAGTCCCTTGTCCCACAACTTGCCGTAACGGGATTCCTGCCAGGCCGGTGAGGACACCGAACGGTAGGTCTTCAGATTCAGATTGAGCTTTTCGGTGAGCTCATCAATGAACTGATACGTCTCGGGGAACAGGTAGCCGGTATCGACCAGGATCACGGGAATACCGGGAACGACCTGGTTGACCATGTGCAGCATGACGGCGGACTGGGCACCGAAGCTCGAGGACAGGACGTGTGTGGCGGGCAGCAATTCCACCGCCTGCTCGATGCGCTGCTGCGCCGGCAGATTCTCCATGGAGCGGTTCACGACCGCGAGGGCTTCCCGGTCGATGTTTTCGCGGTCCGCGCCGAACCAGCGCGCCAGCGAATTGGCCAAGGAATTAGTCAGGGACCCAGCAGCCGTCAAATTCACGTTCATCCTCCCACGGGAGAGTGAACTTTAGTCGTACGGGCCCCGGACCAGAACGAAGCGTTGCTAATGAGTTCGTGTGTTCTGGTTATAAACCGGTCTGAAGACGCTGCCCCAGCCTGGGCTGGGGCAGATTTATAGATAAATCAAAGGCTTAATGAAGGGTGTACTTCACCCTGGCATAGACAAAGCGCAGCAGGGGATCGCCGTAGGTAATGTCGTAGCCGCCCACGAAATTATTGGTGGACGACGCATAGTTGGCGTACGGCGGCTTCTTGTCGAACAGATTGCGCACACCGACGGTGAATGTGAAGTGCTCGAGGCCTGTATAGGCGGCCTGTCCATCGACCGTGTCGTACGCGGACACTTCGCGCGTCTTCTGCGTGATCGAGCTGGCCGAATCCCGATAACGCTTCTGGAAGCGTTGAGTGAGGGACACATTCCAGGTTGGAGCTTCGTAGAGAGCCGTGGTTGTGTAGCGGAATCGCGAAACAATGCCGCCGTTGGAGACATTGTTCAGTCCTTTGTCGAGCTGCCCGGTCCAGGTGCCGTCGGCATTCTGCGCATCGTACTTGTAGAAGTAGCTGCCGTTGCCGAGCAGAGTCACATTGCCCCGGTCGGCCAGCGGGAAGGTGTAGCGAAAGTCCATGTCCAGGCCGCTCACCTGGGTCTTGAACAGGTTGGCGTTGGTTTGACTGATGGCAATGATGTTGCCCTGGGCATCGCGGGTGAGCAGGTTGGCGAACTGCGTGGCCGTCTGGGCGTTCTGCAGAATGGTGGCGTAGTTGAGGCCGCCCACCACAATCTGGTTCTTCAGGTAGATCCAGAACGAATCCACATCGATGGTGAGATTGTGCACCGGTTCCAATACCGTACCGAGGGTGAAGGTGTTGGATTTTTCCGGTGACAGATGCGGATTACCGCCGGTGATGGTCGTGAACTGGAAGCTGCAGGACGGATTGTTGGCGTCGAATACCGGGCACTGAATGGGATCGCGTGTGCCGTTACCGGTCACACTGCGTGCCTGCGCGGCGTACAGATCCGTCAGGGACGGCGCGCGGAAGCCCGTTCCAATCGCGCCACGCAACAGGAACCAGTTCACCGGCTGCCAGCGCAGTGAGCCCTTCGGATTCACCGTGTGGCCGATGGTCTGATAGTGGTCGTAACGCACCGCGGCGTCAGCTTCGAGACCGGAGAGCAGTGGCGCATTGAATTCGACAAATCCTGACTCGACGCTGCGCGATGCAGATTCCGGCAGGGTGTTGCCCCCTTGCCCCGCGATATCGCCGCCCTGGACCGCAGCGGCCGGATTGAAATCGAATGTCTCGCGACGCACTTCCAATCCTACGGCGCCCGCGAGAGGTCCGGCGGGCAGTGTCACCAACGTTCGGCTGGCGGTGCCCGCGAGGCTGGCGAGCGAGGTCTTCGTTGACAGGTCCTGGCCCAGGAACTCGGTCGCCTTGGCCGCGGCAATGGCGTTGGGATCGGTTGTGGGTCCAAATGGATTGATCACACCGCTGTCCAGCAGCGGCATGATTTTCGAATACTGGGGATATCCCGACAGCAGATTGTCGGTCACCTTGACCTCGCTGTAGAGGGCCGACGTGTCGTAGTCCCAACCGGCGGCTGTTCCCTTCAAGCCTCCGACGATGCGCACGGTGTTTGCCGTGTCGAGTGTGTTGCGCAAGCCGTTCGCAAAATCGCGATAGATCAGGTTGAGAGGCTGGCCGTTCACCCCATTGGCAGTCGCGAATGCGGTCGGGTAGTACGGGCTGTCCGGACCCAACAGGAACGCACCCGTGCCGGGAGCGGCGTTCGGGTTCTTGTAGGTCGGATACTTGGTTGCAAGCAGATTGGCCAAGTACGCGATGTAGGGATTGCCTGCGATCATCGGGTTCTGAAACGACAGCGGCACGGGCTGTACGGTCGTCTGTGTCTTGACCTGCGAAAAGCTCGCCTCGCCGTACAACTTGCTCGCATCACTCAGGGCGTAGCCGCCATTCAAGGTGGCGTTGAGCTTGCGGTATTCCGGTACCAGCGAATCGAAGTCCGAGTTGTCGAACCGGCATGCATTCGGAAAATTCGCATCGTTGATGGAGTTGGGTCCGCAGTTGCCGGCGCCGGGGCTGCGCGTGCCCTTGCCGCCAGTCAGCGCGACGTTGGCCGGGAAAGCAAAGGAAGATGTGACGTCATTGCCATAGCCCGGACTGTAGCGGGTGGCGAAGTCGCGATCGGCACCCATCAGCGCATTCTGGTGCTCGAAATTGATCCCGAGCTCCACGTTGTAGCGATCCTGCTTCAGGTCGCCCATGCCAGCCAGCGCTGTCAGTTTTTCCTCGGTACCGCCGCCGGAATGAGTGGGCGTGCCACCCTCGGCTGTCACTTCCACTCCCTGGAAGTTCTTTCTCATGATGAAGTTGACCACGCCCGCGATGGCGTCGCTGCCGTAGACGGCAGACGCGCCGTCCTTGAGGACCTCCACGCGCTCGATCATGGCAACCGGAATGGACCCGATGTCGACGGACGAGCCGCTCGCGCCGGCGGAACTGCCTCCATAGACGGTCGACCGTTTGCCATCGATCAGTACGAGCGTACGTGCGCTCGTGAGGCCGCGAAGTGAAACTGTTGAGATCGCGCCTGTTTGCGCGCCGGTATTCTGCGCGGCACTGACACTTCCGGCGCTGTCAATGGCGGCAATGTTCCTCATCAACTCTTCGGCGGTGCTGGCGCCGGTCCGCGCAATGTCCTCCTGTTTCAACACCTGCACGGGCAAGGCCGTCTCGGCGTTGATTCGTTTGATGGAGGTGCCCGTGATGACGACTTCGTCGAGCTGTGACTTGCCGTCGTCTTCGGCCGCGACTGCGGTCGTAACGCTCAGAACAAAAATCGCAACTTTAGTCCCGTCCGCCAGGCGGTTGAACAACCAATCATGCTTCATTCTCAAACCCCGTGTGCGGCTCGACGTCCGCTTGTGTCATGTCAGGGGCGGGGATTGTGAATAACAGAACTGACTTTGACGATTGCCGCGGGTTATTTTGATGTTCCCGTTCCCACCGCCGTGTTGCTTTCACTGCGCAGGTCCCGATAGCCGCCACACACGGCACCGCTGGCGATCACGGCTGCGCGGACCCGAGTATCGAGGAGCGCGGCCAATTCGTTGTTGTGCAGGCTGGGATGCAGATAGATTTCCGTCACGCCTGGCGGCAAGCGGGCGAGGATATCGAGCAGCCCCAGGGTGTCGAGCCGGCCGGTGGCCGCGAGACCAAACACTTGGTCATTGAAGGTAATTCCCGCCGCGCGTAGTCGCGCGCGCATCAGTTTCAGCCAAGGCAACAGGAACGCCGCACCGGCACTCGCGCCCGCAAGGCGCGCATACCAGAACGGTTCCCGCGGAATCCGTACAGCGGCCATTCCAAACTCGCCGCCAATTCTCGAGATCATCTTGAGAATCAGGGGATGCAAATGGAAGTGTTTGTGGGCGTTCACGTGGTCCAAGTGCAGGCCGGTTCGAGCGAATGCCTCGAATTGAGCGCGGATTTCCGCGGCGAGCTGCGCCCTGACCTTTCTCGAGGCCGCGATGCGGAATGAACTCAACACCATGGCGTTGGAAAACCGGCCCCTGGCATCCACCAGGGACGGCAGCCGGTGCGCGGGTAGAACACTATGCCCATCCACGAGCACCAGGTGGAGGCCGACGCGAAGTCCTGGCAACGTTTCGGCGAGCCGCACGGCGGCCGGTGTGGCCGGCTCACCCATCATCAGACTGGCTGCCGTCAGGACGCCGCTGAGCGCAGCTTGCCGCACGGCTTCGTTGACCGCGTCGTTCAGCCCGAAATCATCGGCGGTGATGATGAGAAAGCGGGCGGGCGCCGCCCCACTCAAGAGACGCTACGCATGATGCCTTCAGCATCAACGGTGAACTCGGCGCCGCGCCAAGTTACCACCGATGTCCGGGAAGCGCGCCACCACACCCAACACAACAGCAACTCTCTGACCGGCAGCAGGCACAGGTCGCTGATCGCGACTGCCCGGGCTCGCAACCGGGAGGTCATGAAAAGCGTGAGGCGCGCGGCAACAGCGGCCAGTAACAGCGAGGTGCGAAACGCCGCGACCGACTGCAACTCCGCGCTCATCACCAGTCCCAGCAGTGCCAGTGGAAAACCGAAGCTCAGAAACAGGAACCGGAAGCTCTTGGGGCGCAGCACCCGGATGGTGCGCATCCAGCGCGTTTCGTGCGCAACCAGGTAGTCGAGACTGTCTTCCGAATGTCCAGTGCGCGGCACCTGGCTCGACAACGCGATCTTCAGTCCCGTGCCCCGCACGAGTGCTCCCAGCTCGTAGTCATCGGCCAGGTGGTTACAAAGGTGCTGCAGCCCGCCGGTGGCCTGCAGCGTTTCGCGACGCAGGCACAGGGTCAAACCCGAAGCATACTCGCGATGACCGAACAACCAGGCAACGAGCACCGAGGGCATGTACCAGTCATTCACATACATGGCACCCAGCCGGGACCACACTCCCGTGGTGGGCATGCCGCGATAGATACAGGTAACCAACCCCACGCCCGGGTCACTCAGGGGCGCGACCATGCCCGACAGATAGTCAGGACCGACCCGTGCATCGCTGTCCGCGATCATGAGCAGATCGTGTTCGGCGGACGGCAGCATGTTGATGAGACTGCTGATCTTTCGATTCGAGCCGTGTTGCAACCCGCTCACAACCACCCGCATGGGCAGCGTCGGAAACTCGCGCCGCAGCCGCGTAACCACCGCGAGAGCGGGGTCCGCCCCATCTTGCACACCGAACACAATCTGGAAGCGGGGGTAGTCCTGCGCACAGAATGAGCGCAGGTTTTCATACAACCCGGGTTCCGCGCCGCACAGCGGTTTCAACACGGTGAGCGGCGGCGCGAGCGGGTTCGCGGGCACACGCCACCGCCGCCGGATCTCAAACACCAGGAATGCCAACGCGGCGACCGCTTCATAGCCGCCCGCCATCAGTAACAGTCCAATCCCGGTGAGTCCGATCAGCTCATGCAACAGCTCCATTCAGGCTTCCCGTGCATGCAGAAAGCGGAAGAACTCCACGCCCTCGCGCAGCCGCCGGCGCATCATCTGCGGACTGAGCAGCATCTCGCGGACAATCTCCCAGATCTTGCCCGGCCGGAAATAGAACTCCCGGTAGAACAGCTCCATGCTGTGGAAGATCTGCTCCTTGGAGAGGTGCGGATAGCTGATGACGGCGAGCTGCACGCCCTGTTCATTGACTAGGTGTTGACTGGTGTTTTCCGCCAGCCAGCCGTGCTGCACGGCTTCCTTGTAGAGTTGCGTGCCGGGGTAGGGCGCGGCCAGGGAAACCTGGATGGTGTGCGGGTTGATCTGCTTGGCGAACTCGATGGTTTTTGCGATGGTCTCCTGGGTCTCACCCGGCAGTCCCAGGATGAAGGTGCCGTGGATGACGATGCCCAACTCGCGGCAATTTGCCGTGAAGCGCCGTGCGATGTCGGTGCGCAGGCCTTTGCGGATGTTGTGGAGTATCTGGTCGTCCCCGGATTCGTAGCCTACGAGCAGCAGGCGCAGCCCGTTGTCCTTCATGATCTTCAACGTGTCGTAGGGCACGTTGGCCTTGGCGTTGCAGCTCCACGTCATGCCGAGCTCGCCCATGCCACGCGCGATCTCTTCGACGCGCGCGAGGTTGGAAGAGTCCGTAAAGGTGTCGTCGTCGAACATGATCTCCTGGACTTCAGGCATGTTCTGCTTGATCCAACGCACCTCATCGAGCACATTGCGCGCCGATCTGACCCGGTAGCGATGCCCGCCGACTGTCTGCGGCCACAGGCAGAAAGTGCACTTCGAGCGACAACCGCGCCCGGTGTACAGACTCACGTAGGGATGCTTCAGGTAGCCGATGAAGTAGTTCCGGACGGTGAGGTCCCGTTGATACACGGGCGCCACGAATGGCAACTCATCCATGTTTTCGAGCATCGGCCGCGGCAGGTTGTGAATCACCCGGCCCGTGCCATCCCGATATGACAATCCCTTGATCTCACTCAGCGGCATGCCGCCGGCGACGTCGCGGCAGGTGTAGTCGAATTCTTCGCGGCAGACAAAGTCGATGGCGGCCGTGGCCCGCAGCGAGCCCTCCGGATCCACCATGGTCTTCGCGCCCACCATTCCCACGCGGACCTGGGGGTTTTGTTGTTTGAGCAATTCGGCAAAGCGCGCGTCCGTGGGAAACGACGGCGTGCTCGTGTGAATGATCACCAACTCGTAGAGCCGGGCGATCTTCAGAGTGGCCGCGACTGAAAGTCCATCGGCGGGGGCATCCAGAAGGCGCGAGTCCGGTACGAGGGCCGCCGGCTGGGCCAGCCAGGTCGGGAACCAGAAAGAGCGCACCTCGCGTTTGGCCTGGTAGCGGGAGCCGGCGCCGCCGTCAAAGCCCTCGAAGGAGGGGGCCTGCAAAAAAAGTGTCTTCATCCGCGCCATGCCCTCGCAGCCAATCATGAACTTTGTATAACAAAGTAATGTGGCAAAATCGCGTCTGCAAGACTTTTATAATTAAGTTTGAAATTACTTTGTACAGGAAAGCTAGCCGAAAGGTTAGCGTCTGTATGCGCACAGCAACACTGGCTTACAGTTGTTCACAGCCCGCATTGGAACCAAACGGCGAGTCGCGGCGACCAACCGGATAGTGTCGATGGATGGAATTGCAGGAGTGGCCCATGTCCATGGAACAGCGTCTACAGCACGCCGCGCGCGCTGGCCTTGCCAGTGGCCGACTCCCCCGAGTGCAGTCGCAATGCATTTGGGGTGGCTACGGCCGTGGGGATGTCTGCTCCTTGTGCGGTGAGCCAATCCGCTCGCATGAAGTGGAGTTCGAGGTGACTGAGGCCGGCGGCAGCACGCGGCCCGCCTTCAAGTTCCACATCACCTGTCACGAGGCGTGGCAGCTCGAATGCGCGCTCGGCTGATTTCATTGGCGCGACACTGGCCGCGCGGACCCCGGGTACTTTTGCGCCGGCCGCTATTGGGCTCGTGCTGAAGTACTGCCACCCCACTGCATCTGCCAAGCGGCCAGCGCCGGCAGGCCGAACAGGATTTCGCGTGTCCGTTTGGCGAGTGACAATGCGATCGCGACATCGCTGCCGATGCCGAGTAGGCTGCCCACTCCCGCCAGGCCCGCTTCCTGAACGCCCAGCCCCGCTGGCACGAGGAAGAAGACGCTCCGTGCAGCGAGCGTGAAACTCTCGAGCGCAACCGCGCCTTCCACGCTCACCGGATGAGACAGCCAGCGCAGCGCCAGCCAGGTCTCGGCGGAGCCACTGACCAGCCCCGCGACCTGCCAGGCGATCGACCTCGCCAGCCGGCCCGGCTCCGATGCGAGCTTGCGCGTGGTCGCGTCGACTTCGGCGAGTGCGCCGATGGTTTGTCCGGCGAGCCGGTGGACGCCCCGAAAGAACAGCCCGGAGCGCAGTATCCAGAAAAGCAGTGAAGCCATGATTGCCGCGGCCAGCACGGCTGTGATCACGACACCGGCCATTTCGAAGTGTTGCGTTGCGTGCAACAGGCAGGCGAGGCCCACGACGAGAAATAATCCCTGTGACAGGATGTTCAGCATGGTCTCCACCAGGATGCTGCCCACCGCAACCGGATAGCTCACGCCGCGGCGTACCAACAGTCGTGCGCCGACTACTTCACCGCCGATATTCGCCACCGGCAGCAGCCGGTTGATGGCCTCGCGCACCGCGGCGATGCTGAACAGAGTGGCAAGATCGATGCGTTCGGGAATCAGCATCCGCCATCCCATGACATCCAGCGCCAGTGGCATGCAGTGCAGGGGCACCAGGCACAGCAGCAGCCAACCGGCCTGCCCCAGCAGCCGCATGATCGACTGGATGTCGTTGTGAACGACCAGCAGAATCAGCGCCACTAGACCGAGGAGCAATGCAACGCGGGTGACTGTCTTCATCCGCGCAATTGTAACAATTCAAACTGAGGATGCCGCGCTGCCGGGTGAGGGGTGCGGGGTGACCGGGGCCTTGAGCCGGCTCGGCTGCAGCTCGCCGGTGCCCTCCAGCACGCTGTAGGCAACCGAGCAGATGTGCGAGTGAATCCGTTTCAAGTCGCGCAGAATGTCCAGATGCAACGAGCTCGACTCGATGCTTTCCGCGCGTCCCTCACGCAGTCGGGAGAAGTGGCTTTCGGCGGCAGCATACTCAGTGGCGCGTAGCTGAGCTTTCTCGGTGACGAGTTGACGTGCCACGCCGACGTCGCGCGACATGAAGACACTGAAGGCCAGCTTCAGGTTGTCGATGACTCCCTGGTGAAATGCTTCCAGCTCCGCCGCGCCTTCCTTGGAAAAGGCAATTTTCCGCTTGATTTTCTTGGCGGCGAGATCCATCAGGTTCTTGTCGATGATGTCTCCGACGTGCTCGAGATTGATGGAGAACGAAATGATTTCCATCGCCCGGTGCCCGTCGCGCTCGTTCATGCTCTCGCGCGTGAGCTTGGTAACGTACAACTTGACAGCTTCGTCGAGCTTGTCGACGGCGTCATCCATCTCGCAGATTTCCGCAACGAGCTTGCGGTCGTCGGTCATGATCGCGGTCCGTGCCCGGCGCAACATAGTCTCGACAATGTCGCCGATATGTAGCGTTTCGCGCGCCGCGCAGGCCAGCGCTACGGAGGGGCTCGCGAGTGCCGTCTCATCCAGGTAGAGCGGTGTCGACAGGTCGTTGGGCTTGGGCCGATCGGGCAGGAAGCGGGTGAGCGCCGCGGCGAGTCCGTTCAACGGCAGAATGAATACGAGCGCGAGTGCCACATTGAAGACCGTGTGAAAGTCGGCGGCCATGCGCGACGGGTTGGGTTCGAGCTGCATCCAGAAAGTGGCGATGGGTTGCAGGAAGGGCAGCACCACAGCGCAGCCGATCAGGCGGTTCAACAGGTTGCCCAGCGGCAGGCGGCGGCTCGCGGGATTGTCACTCTGGCTGCCTTCAATGAGCGGGTTGATCGCGCTTCCCAGGTTGGCACCGAGTATCAATGCCAACGTCGCCACGGGCGTGATGAAATTCGAGAACGACAATGACATCACGAGCAACACAACGGTCACACTGGAGTGTGCGGCCCAGGTGAGAGCCGCTGCCATCAACAGGCACAACAAGGGTTCGTCCGTGATTGCCTGAAGAAGAGTGCGGACCGCCGGCGCATTCTCTGCCGGTGCCAGTGTGTCCAAAAGAATGTGCAGGGCGAGGACCATCAAGCCGACGCCAATGGCCACGCGACCTAGGTCACGAGCCCGCGTCGTCCCGCCCCGTTTGAACGCGGTCACACCGACGAGAAACAGGACGGGAGCTACCGCCGAAACGTTGAAAGACAACACCTGAACGATGAGCGTCGTTCCAACATTCGCGCCCAGCATGATGGCCAGGGCAGGAACCAGGTCGACGGTACCGCCCGTAACAAACGACGCCGTCATGAGCCCGGTTGCCGTGCTGCTCTGGAGCAGCGCCGTGACCCCGATGCCCGCCAGGAACGCGAGAAATCGATTGCGCAGGGCCAGTCCGAGAAAGCGCCGCAGATCCGATCCGAAGGCGCGCACGATCCCGCTGCGGACCATGTGCAGGCCCCACAACAGCAACGCTACGCCACCCATGAGATCCAGTAAAATCATGCTCGCTACGCAGCAACTTTCGGGCCGAGGCTGCGTCGTTTCGTGGGGTTTGGCAAGTGCACACGTTGCGCATTTTTGTAATTCCAGGCGAGCACGACCAACACGTTGGGTATCCAGGACGTGTAGGCCAGCCAGACAGACATTTCCGGATATCCGGAATACCCCAACATGAAACCGACCGGGATCTGCAGCCGCAGGGTCACCGCCCCGAACGTCATGGCATAGCTGAGTGCCATCAGCAGCCGGTGCAACTCGAACCTGCGGCGCATGGCCGCGAACATCCCGCCCACCGAGGTGGCTACCCACAGTGCGGCGAGAATCCCGAATCCCCAGCCCGCAACCGGGCCGCCGGAGGCGTGCAGCGCCGTGGCGAACCCCGAAATGCCGGCAATTACGCAACTGGCTACATAAACGCGCCCCATGTAACGGTGGAGACGCGGGGCCCGCGCGCGAATCGAAGCAATGAACTGGAACGGTCCCAGCAGTAGCGCCAGCGGCGCAATCAGCATGTGGGTCAGGGCCCGCACCGGGAAGGCGGACACCACACCCCGGATGCCGGTATCGATGAACGGCCACGCGCCGGCGAATACCGCAAAAACCGTTCCGACCACAGCGCGACGGCGACTGCCGTCGCCACCACGACCCCAAAACCCAAGCGCCCCACGACCGTTTGCATGGTTCTCTCCCGTCAGCTAATCTGAACACTGTTTAGATAGCTTATGGGCACAATGTGAACACTGTCAAGATGAAACCGGTCCGGGCACCCGGAAAGGCGCGGCGGGCGGCGTATCACCATGGGGACCTGCGCCAGAAGCTGCTGGATGTGACCGAGGCGATCATCCTGGAAAAGGGCGTGGACGGCTTCACGTTGCGGGAAGCGGCACGCCGGGCGGGTGTATCGCCGGCAGCACCCGCGCATCACTTTGAGGACGCGCGCGGGCTTTTGACCGCGGTTGCGCTATTGGGATTTCAGGAGTTCGGCGCGGCTCTGGCGCGCGCCGACGCGGCCGCCGGTCCGGACCCGGTGCGGCGCTTGCATGAACAGGGCTTGGCCTACGTGCGCTTCGCGCTCGAGCACCCGGCGCAGTTTCAACTCATGTTTCGCCACGAGAAGCTCGACGCAGCGAACCAGGAGCTTGCCACTGTAGCCAAGCGTTCTTACGAGGTGCTGGAAGGGGCTGTGCGGGCGGCGACGGGCACTGCGCCCGATGTCGAGCTGTCAAAAAACGCCTACGGCTACCTGCTGGCGAACTGGTCCATTGTCCATGGATTCGCACACCTGGCGTTGGCCCACCAGTTTCGCGATCCGCACGGCACCGCGGTTCCGTCCGACACACTGCTGCCGCTGATGTTGCAGCACCTGCCGCGGCTCACAAGCGAAAAAAAACCCCGCTGACGCGGGGTTTCTTTCGGTCGCATGCTCGTCTGTGCAGGAGCGTGTCTCGTTTTTTATCCGTACCCGGTATTTTCAGGGCGCTACCTTCCGATCGAACGGCCCGCCAATCCGTGTCTTCTTTTTTTAAATCATCAACTCGTTGTTGTTCTCGTGATGAGGTAATTGCAACCCACATGCCAGTGATGGCTGTGCACACCTCCATATAACATGTTGCGGCGCCAAAACCCGCCAAGTGTGACGCACTCCACGAAATGGACTCGCTTTGGGTCGCGTTTGGCCGCCCGGGTGTTCCGCGAACGCCAATCTTGGAGGCGTTGCAGCAGGGCACTGTCAAATACATCGACACCCGGCGGCCTGCGGGCTCGTGAACCAGTCGCCACGGCACTGCGTAACCCATTGATGAGTGGTAGGAAACCCCCCTGCGAAGCCTGTAAACAGCGCCGACAGGGTACTCTTCGCCCCCATGAGCAAAGGCGCTGACATTCTGGTGGCCGCCCTCGAAAACGAGGGCGTGGAGCGGATCTTCGGGATTCCGGGCGAAGAAAATCTCGACGTGGTCGAATCGATCCGCAAGTCGTCCATCCAGCTCGTGCTCACGCGCCACGAGCAGGCCGCGGCGTTCATGGCGGCGACTTACGGGCGCCTTACAGGCAAACCCGGCGTTTGTATAACGACTTTGGGGCCAGGCGCACTGAATCTGACCACGGGGGCGGCGTATGCACTGCTGGGCGCCATGCCGATGGTGATGATCACCGGTCAGAAAGGGGTGCTCTCCTCACGCCAGGCGCGCTTTCAAATCGTCGACGTCGTGGCCGCGATGCGGCCCCTCACGAAGCTGTCTCGTCAGATCGTCTCGCCGAACACAATTCCGACGCTCGTGCGCGAAGCATTCCGGATTGCCGAGGAAGAACGGCCCGGCCCCGTACACCTCGAGCTGCCCGAGGACATAGCGGGTGAGGAATGTGAGCCCGTTGCGCTCGTCCCGCCGCACTCATTGGAGCTTCCCGTGGCGAACACGGAGGCAATCGTCCGCGCTTCCAAGCTCATCACGAGCGCAAAGGCTCCTCTGTTGATGCTGGGGGCCGCTGCATCCCGTCCGCGCTCAACTTCGGATTTAGCGCAGTTTGTACTGCGAACCCGGATTCCTTACTTCACGACTCAGATGGGCAAGGGCACGGTACCCGGTGGGACCGAGCTCTACATCGGCACTGCCGCGCTGTCCGAGCGCGACTACGTGCACGATGCAATAGAAAGAGCCGATCTCATTGTCACCATCGGTCACGACACGATTGAAAAGCCGCCATTCATTATGGGCAACGGCGGACCGCAGGTCGTCCATGTGGGTTATCAGCCGGCGACGGTCGAGCAAGTTTACTTTCCACAGGCGGAAGTGATCGGCGATATCGGGCCTTCCCTGCGTCTTCTTGCGGATCACGTGGCGGGAAAGATCCCAAACGCACAGGCGCTCTTGCCGCTGCGCGAGCCGATTCTCGGTCACATCATGGCGCGCGCCACCGAAGATCGGTTTACTCCACAGCGTATCGTGCACGATGTGCGCAAGGTCATGCCCGAAGACGGCATCGTTGCGCTCGACAATGGTATGTACAAGATCTGGTTCGCGCGCAACTATCGCACCCGGATGGCCAACACGCTGCTGTTGGATAACGCCCTCGCCACCATGGGGGCGGGACTACCGTCCGCGATGGTCGCCGCGATGTTGTATCCGAAGCGGCGCGTCTTAGCGGTGTGCGGCGACGGCGGTTTCATGATGAACAGCCAGGAGCTGGAGACGGCCATGCGCCTGAAGCTGAACCTGGTGGTCCTGATCCTCGAAGACGGCGCCTACGGCATGATCCGCTGGAAACAGGCCGTGGATCGCTTCGCCGATTTCGGCATGACTTTCGGTAATCCCGACTTCGTCCAGTATGCCGCGGCCTACGGCGCCCACGGCACCCGCGTCGCCGAAATCGGCAAGTTGGTTCCCGCCCTGGAGAGCGCATTCTGCCGGGGCGGCGTGCATCTGGTCACCGTGCCGATCGACTACTCCGAGAATGAGCGCGTGCTCGTACGCGAGCTGCAGGAGCGCTTCAAGCCAACAGCGTGATGTTCATATTCAACTCCTGGACCTCGCCGGGAGCGATTGTGAACACGCCGAGCTTGTCCTGGAAATCGCCCGTAAATCCGGCAATATCCGCAATTCCGTGCCATGGCTCGATGCAAATGAAGGGAGCATGGGCGGGCTTCGTCCAGATGCCGAGATAGGTCGCATCGGGATAGTCCACGCGCAGGCGGGGGCCTGCGGCGGCACCGTAGGTCACGGAATGACTGCGCAAGTTGTCGAATATCACCACATCGTCGCGGAACAGTGCGTCATTGAGCACCAGCCGCCGGTTCACAACAGGTGTTGGTTGACCCTGAGGTGCAAGGAGCCCATGAGCATCCAAGCGCCGGATGAACGCGCCTTCCTCGTGCTCGAACTCAATGAAATGCGCCTCACGTGCCTGCCCGTAGGGCAGGGGCCAACGGAACCCGGGGTGATAGCCCACACTCGCCGTCAGCGGCCCGCTACCCGGATTGCGCACGGAGCTCTTGATATTCAGGGTCGCGCCCGCCAGCACAAAACTGACATCCAACTGAAACGCAAATGGGTATACCGCAAGGGTAGCGCCGCCGGCGCTCAACCTGAATGTGGCCGCAGTCGCGGACGCACTGACTACCTGGAACGCCGAGTTGCGCGCGAAGCCATGGCGCGGCAACTTGTATTCCTTCGAGCCGACACGGAAGGCACCCCCGGCCAACTCGCCGATGATGGGAAAAAGCAGTGGCGCACGTCCCGCCCAGACGCTCGTGTCGCCGTTCCAGAGAAGGTCGCGACCGTTGCTGTCACGCAGAATCGATAACTGCGCGCCCATCGGGTTGATGGCGGCACTGAGCTCGGGGGACCGCAGGGAAATCCAGTCTTGCATAGGTCGTACAACGATGAATCCGCGCACAGCACGCCTGTGCCCGCAAACGGTAACTTATTGGTACTATTACCGGCTACCCGACCCTCTTTTCAGGTCAAAGCCGGAACATGCTTCAGAGCATTCGAGACAAGCTGGAGAGCCAGAAATGGCTCACGTACGTGGTGCTGGGACTCCTGGCGCTGATATTTGCCGCCTGGGGCGCGTACGGCCTCGTCAATTTCAATGCCGGCGGCACCACCTACGCCGCGGAAGCGGGTGGCCAGAAGATTCCGGTGGAGCAGGCTCGTACCGCCTGGCTCAATCAGCAGACCATGTACCAGCAGCGCCTGGGGCGGGAAATTCCGCCCGAGCAGAAGGCGATGCTGCAGGATCAGATTCTCGAGTCCCTGGTTCGCGACGTTCTGCTGAACGAGCGCTCCAAGGACCTGGGCTATCGGGTCACCGATGCGGCCGTCATGCAGGCCATCCGCGAAGAGCCCGCTTTCCAGATCGAGGGCCAGTATTCCGCCGAAGTGGCCAAAGAGCGCCTCGCGCAGGCGGGCATCACACTGGCGGCCTACGAATCTGAATTGCGTGGCCGCGAACAACGCAACCAGTTGCTCAACGGCATCGTCATGTCCGACTTCCAGACGCCCACGGAGCTGCAGCGCACCCGTGCGCTTCGGGACGAGCAACGCGAAGTCCGCTATGCGCTGGTGACACCCGACAAGTACAGCGCCGCGATCCAGGTCGACGATGCGGCGGTCGATGCCTACTACAAGGCCCATCTGTCCCAGTACATGACGCCGGAGTCCGTAAAGCTGCACTACGCGGAATTGCGGCTCGATCAGTTGGCGGCGCAGGTCACCGTGAGCGATGACGACATCAAGGCCGCTTACACCAAGAACAAGGACCGCTACAACGAGCCCGAGAAACGTCACGGCCGGCACATCCTGATTCCTGTCGGCAAGGACGAGGCGGCCGCCAAGAAGCTGGCCGATGACGTGTACGCACAGGCCAAGGCGGGTAAGGATTTCGCGGCGCTGGCAAAACAGTATTCCCAGGACCCGGGCTCGGCCGACAAGGGCGGCGATCTCGGCTGGGCGGATCGCCAGCAGTTTGTCGGCCCGTTCGCCGATGCCTTGTTTGGCATGAATGTGGGTGAGATCCGCGGGCCGGTGAAGACCCAGTTCGGCTATCACATCATTCGCCTGGACGAGATCCAGGCCGGCAAGACCAAGCCGCTCGAGGCCGTGCGCCCGGAGTTGGAAGCCGAGTTGAAGAAGAACGCCGCGGCCGACAAGTTCGGTGAGATCCAGGAGAAGATCCAACAGCGCCTGGAGACGGCCGGTGCCGATCTCAACGCCGTGGCGAAGGAATTCAATCTCGCCACGGGTGAGGTGTCGCCTTTCCTGCGCGGCGCCGGCGGCGCCCCATTGGGAACGGCGCAACCCGTCCAGGACATTGTGTTTGGCGACTCGCCGTTGCAACCTGGCCGTATTGGTGGCCCGGTGATGGTCGGAGAGGACCGGCTCGTGCTCGTGACAACAACGGATCACAAGGCACCGCAACCCAAACCCGTCGCAGAAGTGAAGGATGGCATCGTGGCCGCGATCAAGAAGGAGCGGGGCTCTGAAGCCGCATTGAAAGCGGCGCAGGACGCCAAGGCGAAACTTGCCGCCGGCACGTCGTTCGATGACGTGAGCAAGCAACTCGGTGTCACCTCCGAGCCCGCCAAATTCCTCGGTCGTGCCGACTCCACCGTTCCTGCGGAACTGCGTGAGTTTGTATTCCGCGCGCCCAAGCCAGCCGGCAAACCTGTCTACGAGGCAGTGTCCTTACAGACGGGCGGCGCCGCCCTGGTGGCCTTGACCCAGGTACGGACAGAAGCGCCGGTCGCCGACAAGAGCAAGGAAGCGGATCAGATCAAGCAACAGGCGCTGATCGCTCGGCAGGATGCGGCGCGCCACGGCCAGGGCGATGCGAGCGCCTACGTGGAGCAGATGCGCCAGAAGGCCGAGGTTCGCAAGAACCCGAAAGCCTTCGAATAGGCCTGCCGGGCGGCTGACGAGCACATGGCCGCACATCAGGCTCGACCTGTCTCCGCCACCCCGATCCTGGTGGCAATGGCCATCGGCGCCATAGTGGGCTGGTTCGTCGGCCCCGAAACGAAGATCCTCGGCTTTTTCGATTTCCTCGGCACCGCCTTCATCAACCTGTTGAAGATGGTGGTGGTGCCGCTCATCTCGGCATCCATCATCACGGGTGTGGCGAGCGTCGGTTCGGGCCGAGATCTAGGCCGGCTGGGTGTCAAGACGCTCGCTTTTTACGTCTTCACGACCCTTCTGTCAGTGTTGATCGCTCTCGCGCTCGTTGACTTCATCAAACCCGGCATTGTGAACGGAGCGCCGGCGCGTTCTCTCCTTGCGCTCGAGGCGTCATCGGACATCGTCAATTCGAGCGTGCAGCAGAAGGCCTCCGTCACGGTCACGGACACTCTGCTCGGCATCATTCCAACCAACATCATTCAGGCAGCCGGTTCGAATAACCTGCTGGGTGTGATGTTCTTCAGTGTGCTGTTCGGATTCTTCCTGGCGCGCATCGAGCTGCCGTACCGCCAGAACGTGTTGGACCTGGCGCAGGGTATCTTCCGCATCATGATGCGCATGACCATTTTCATCATGAGTCTCGCGCCCCTGGGAATTTTCGGTTTGACGGCCAAAGTGGTCGCGAAGTCCGGCATTCATGCCGCAGGTCCCATCCTGACGTTTGGTGCCTGCGTGGTCGCCGGAATTCTCATCTACGCACTCATTGCAATACCGGTATTGCTTCGGTTGGCGGGTATCCGCAATCCGTATCGCCTGTTCTCTGCAATGAGCCCCGCATTACTGACGGCATTCTCCACCGCGTCTTCGGCTGCTGCATTGCCGCTCAGTCTCGAATCGCTGGAAAAGCGTGCAAATGTATCCGAACGTATCGCAAGTTTTGTCATGCCGCTGGGAACGTCCATCAACCATGCCGGCAGTGCGCTGTATGAATGCGCCGGTGCCATGTTTATTGCGCAGGCGTATGGGTTGCATTTGACATTTGCACAGCAGTTCACTGTGGTCATCCTGGCTTTGCTGACTTCGATGGGTGTCGCCGGCATTCCCGCCGCGTCCCTGGTAGCCATCGCCGTAATACTTTCGGCGGTGGGATTGCCTCCCGAGGGCATCGGCGCGCTGCTCGTGCTGGATCGCCTGTTGGACATGGCGCGGACGGCGATCAATGTGTTTGCGGATGCGGCCTGTACTGTGATCGTGGCCCGCTTGGAAGGCGAAAAGAGTGTGCTAGAGTAGGGCACAAGATGGCAGAAGCCACATATGGGATGGACATCCGACATGAAGTTGGCCCGCAATGCGTTCCTCGCCCTCGTCAGTAGCCTCGTAATTATTTCCTGCGGTGGTGGCGGCTCTGGAGGGACGACCAGTCCACCAGCGGTCACGGCCCCGAGCGGGTTGAGTTACACCACTCCGCAGACACTGACAGTCAATAAAGCCATTACGGCACTCCAACCCACCGTCACGGGTACAGTCACGAGTTATTCAGTATCGCCCGCGCTACCCGCTGGGCTGACTCTGAATACGACCTCGGGAGCCATAAGTGGAACGCCCACCGCCGTTACTGCGCAAGCTACGTACACGGTCACTGCGACCAATTCCGGCGGCAACACTACCGCGGCAATTGTCATAACGGTCAATGATGTTGCCCCGGTCGCCAGTTACTCATCGGGTCGCATTGCTCTGGCCGAGAACTTGCCTGTCACAACATTGACGCCCGCTTCGACAGGCGGTGCGGTGGTCTCCTGGAGCATCTCGCCTGCGCTTCCGGCCGGCCTGACATTCAGCAACAGCGATGGAACGATCAGTGGGACGCCGACCGCTACGTCCGCTGCAAAAACGTATACGGTGACGGCGACCAACTCGGCAGGCGATACCAAGATCACGTTCTCCCTGTCAGTCGAGTCGGGCAAGCTGCTGGACCTCGGTCACGTCAAACGCATTGTCGCCACCGAGTACGATGGCACCCATACATTGAGTGTCGATTCAGGAGGGCACTGGGTTCTGTGGAACGCGGCCACCAAGGCGGAAGTAACCAGCGGCGACACTGCCTGTTCGCAGGATGCGAATGAATGCCCGTTTAATCACATCGCCGAAATGGCCGGTGGCTCGTTCGTGCTCAAGACGCCGGCGGGCTTCGAGTTCCGCTCTTTTACGGACGGACACGTTCTCAGTACTATCACCGCTGCGTTCAGCACCGATTACAGTTGGTGGCAGCTTGCTTCGGACGGCAGCTATGTTGTTGCTGGTGGCTTGGGTGGCCTGAAGGCCTGGTCGCCCACTGGAACGGCCATTTTCACGAAAGCGGCCGCCGATTACAGGTCCGGAGTGGCATTCGCTGCGCCGGGCGAGATCCGGATTGCCAAAGGACCCGCCGCCGGGCCCCAGGCGGTTGAAACGATCACGCTGCCGGCGGGGGCATCAGCCATCAGCAGCAACTTCAATGGCACGTTCGCCGCGTGGTTTAGCGATGGCGCGCGTTTCATCACCTACACGTCGACCTCGATAGTCATCTATTCCAAGACCGCCGTTCAACAGGACATCACCACGGGAACCGGCTCTGCCTTAGGTGGCACGGGTAACTGGTTCTGGAACAACGGCGGCTCACGTCTCGATATCTACCAGGTCGGCGCCAGCACCACTCCGAAGGCCTCATTTACAGTCGTTTATCCCCAGATCATCGTTTCCGGTACTACCCTGGGGCTGGTAGGGCAGACCAGCGCGCCGTTCGGCATCGTGGATCTATCCGGCGCTACGCCGGTCGAGACCAATCCAACGCTACCGGCCGGCTTGGCTACGGGCAGCAGCTACGCAGCAACGGATGCCACACATTGGTTTCTCGGCAATCAGTCGGGCGTCCTCATGAACGGTACGGGAGCTCCCGCTACCGTCAGCCTATTCAACTACGGTCGAGTCACCAGTGTTGCCGGCAGTCCGACCCGCTTTGCCGTGTCCACGGCCTCCGGCCGGATCGTTTTCTTTGACAGCACGACGCTCGCGATCGAGGACACGATTGCATCATTGTCGGCCCAACTGCAGATATCGTCTGACGGGACGGTACTGGCAAGTCGCGAGAGCGATGTGATCGTCTACTCGCTGCCGTCGAAAACGGTTACGAAGGACTTCAATCCCTCGCTGGCCGGCGAAATTGCCCTTTCACTCGATGGCACTGTGATAGCGCAGAGTGGCGGCCAATCCGGCGTCGGCCATCAGGTGACCAGTAGCGATGGCGCCTCGCTCATCTATTCCGATACGACCGGCAAAGGCCAGGTCCGCCTCGCGCCCGGTAGCGGCAACCCGTTTGCAACCAACTCGACGCCGCTGCTGTCGGACAACGCTGAAAGCGTCCAGATCTTCAACGGCACGACCCTGACGGGGGCGATCGACGGGTATGCGGTGGGCTGGATAGATGCCTCGCATTTGCTTGTTAACACCTACAAACTGGCCAATCAATCGGGCGTGCAGTTCGTGTCCGCGGCCATCTTTTCACCCACGGGTACCAAGATCGCCGATTCGCCGCTGCCGGAACTGGCCGGGCTGCAGCCGCTTGCTGCCGACTCGATCTATGCCCAGGATCTCAACGAAATCATCTCGCCCACCACTGGAGCGGTGAGCTGGATGGCGCCGCTTCCCAACTCCAAGCTGGGTGCGGTCGCCGGATCCTCAGTGGTCTTTGTCTCCGGCACGAGCCTGGTGGCGCTGTCGCGCTAACTGTCAGGCAGCGAAGTAAGTCGCCGTGACGATGATGGAGGTCGCGGCGGCGATGGCCGGCAGTCGGATGGCTGATCCCACGACGCTACCGCACCCGATGCTCGCACCGGTGGTGGAATCGACGACGCCCACCTGGGCGGATCTGGCAACCGCAGGAGCCGGAAGGCCGGTGAGCGTTGCGCCGGCCTTGCAGCTCAGCGACGTGCCGGCGGTCAACGTCGCTGTTACCGTCAACATCGGACCGTGATACGCACAGCGAGCTTCTTCGATGGTGAGCTTGCCTGAGATCTGCAGATCGTGCGGTTCGGGCTTCCAGCTCTGGCTCTGGATGCCGGTATCGACCCAGGCGTCGCCCTGGCGCCGGCCGATTGTCCAGCGGCCAGAATCGCCAATCAGCGCATTACCCCGTGACGTGCCGATGTTGAGCAACATTGTGCCGCCATCGATGGTCGAGCTCTCGAGGGCTCCGGCAACAGACAGTCCGCGGGACGCGATCTCGCTGATGGCACCGATCTGAAACCCGTCGAGGGTTTGATTCTCAGCCGCAAAAATCGCATTGCTGACACTGGGGAGCACACATCCCTGGATCGTCCAGCCGCGCGAAGTGCATGCGGTCTGGCCGCCAAAGTAAAATCCGTACTTCTGGGTCGCGCCGTTCTCACCCTGCAAGGCATAGACCTGGCACAGATTGCTGGGGCCATGGGTCGAATCCACGAAAATCAACGCCCTGCCGCTGGCGTTGCCGCCGGCGCACATCCACGGCCCGAAGATCTTCAGACTGTTGATAGCATCCAGGCAGATGACATCCGCGGCCGCATCGCTGGAACTATTGACGAAATTGCCGCCGATGATCTGGTGGTCGATGCACGACTGCGGGCCGGTGGCGACTTTCGTGAAGCTCGAGGACAGCTTCAACAGGTTGTGAGTGGTGAAGATCGCCACTCGGGTGCCAGGTGTGTTCGCCTCGTTGTACCAGACACACTCCGACAGCACGTTGCTTTCGGAGCCGTAGTTATAAAGGATCGTCTTGCTGAACTTGCCGTGCACCCGCACATTGCGGAATCTATGATAACCGGCGCTGCCCCGGGTTGAATTGCGGGCGAGAAAGAAACAGGTCGCGGGATTGATCGACGCGTCGGTGCCGATGTTGAGATCCTGCAAAATCGCGCTGTCGCAGCCGGTGAGATCGAACACGTGACCGGTGTGACGGGCGATGAGGGTCGGCGAATCGATGCTCGGGCCGCCGTCACCGCGAAACGTCAGGCCATGTTGATTGGCGGAGCTATCGAAGGTGCAATCCAGCGGGCTGCCCAGCAGGTAAAATACCTCGGGCGCCGGAATGTGAATGGCGTTGCCACCACCCGCCGGAGAGTAGATCGTCTTGCCCCCCGGCAGGCGCGCCGCGTTGATCGCGGCCTGGAAGGCCGGAGCATCGTCGGTAACGCCGTCACCTTTGGCGCCATAGCGGCGCACATCGCCCGGTTGAAACGCAACATTGATGGATTTGATCCCGGCTTTGGCTTCCGCCTGGGTCAATGTCAGCGCAGCACTGTCGGCTCTGGCCGGCGCCGCCTCCGCGCCGAGCGCCGCAGTGGCCGAAAGAAAGGTTCCTGCAAAGTCGCGACGGCGCATGCGGCCCTGTCAGCCTTCCGCTTCCTGCGGAAAGCTCATGCCGACGGTGTTGAAGCCCCCGTCAACATAGACGATCTCACCGGTAATGCCCGCGGCCAGATCGGAGCACAGAAATGCTGCCGCGTTACCCACATTTTCCGGCGTCACGTTCCGGCGCAACGGCGCGATCTCGGCAACCTGATTCAACATCTTGCGGAAGCCGGCAATGCCCGCTGCGGCCAGTGTCTTGATCGGGCCCGCGGAAATGCCATTCACGCGAATTCCTTCAGGACCGAGGTCCGCCGCCAGGAAACGCACATTAGCCTCCAGGCTGGCTTTGGCGAGACCCATGACGTTGTAGCTGGGGATCGAACGCACCGCGCCGAGATAGGAGAGCGTCAACAGAGCGCCATTGCGCCCGGCCATGAGCGGGCGAGCGCCGCGGGCGAGAGCGGTCAGGCTGTAGCTGGAAACGTCATGGGCTATGCGAAAGGCGTCGCGGCTGGTGTTCGCGGTAAAACTGCCGGCAATGGCTTCCCGCGGGGCAAACGCGACCGCGTGGATGACAATATCGAGTTGCCCCCATTCGCGCTTCAATAAATCGAAAGCGGCGTCGATCTGCCCGTCAACGGTCACATCGAGCGGCATTGTCAGCTTCGAGCCAATGGAGTGGGCGAGGGGCTCGACGCGCTCCTTCATCTTGTCGTTTACGTAGGAGAAAGCGAGCTCGGCGCCCTCGCGATGCATTGCCTGGGCGATGCCCCACGCGATAGAACGATCAGTCGCCACGCCCACGATCAAGGCGCGCTTGCCAGCGAGAAATCCCATTGTTCAAGGCCTCCAGCCCGCGGATCGGGCAGTGGAGGTGCAGTCTAGCTGAAATGAGGGCCGAACCGGCCTCGGCCCGGCGGCCGGGGTGTGCCGCCGCAGTGGCGGCCGGGCGCGGCTGGCGACGGGCCGGGCGCAAGGACGCCGGCGCGATCAGCCGCGTCGGCCGGCCATCCGGATGGTGAGCTTCTGGCCCGGCAGTATCCCCTTGTGCGAGGCGAGCCCATTCCAGGACATGATTTCCTTCACCGAACACTGGAACAGCTTGGCAATCTGGGTGAGGGTGTCACCGGCGCGAACCGTGTAAGTGACCTTGCGTGACACAGTCCCGGTTCGGCCGCCGCCGTCGTTGTTGTTGGATAGCCGGAGGCGCTGGCCGGCGCGCAGCGGGTCGCCCGGCTGCATGCCATTCATCATGGCGAGCTTGTTCACGTCCATGCCGCTGCGACGCGCGATGCTATACATGGTGTCGCCACGATGGACCACATGAACGTGGGGTCGCTTGGACATGCGTTTCGTCGGATTGTCCACGCGAGCTGCTGCGAGCAACACCTTCGCGGGCAGCGTGTCGGAGGCTGACGGGACGCGCAGGTCGGTTCCCACAGTCAGCGCGCCCGTGGGCAGGTCATTCATCTCGCGCACAACGTTCGGCGTTGTGTTGAATCTCCTGGCCACCGACGCAACCGAATCGCCCCGGCCGACGGTGTACGTCTCCGAATGCATCCGTTGATCGTCCGAGAGCTGCGAGACGTTTTGTGTGAACACCTGCGCGCCATCCACCGGCAACAACAGATAGTGCGGCCCCTTCGGATCGGTGGCCCAGCGGTGGAACGCGGGGTTGAGCTCGTAGAGCTCTTCGTCGCTGACACCGGCAATCTCGGCAGCCACCTTCAGCTCAATCTGGCCGTGAGTGTCGACTCGGGCGAAGTAGGGTTGGTTGGGGATCGGGCTGATGGAGATGTCGTAGGTTTCGGGGTCCGATACGAGGCGGCGCATTGCGAGCAGCTTCGGTACGTACGCCTGGGTCTCCTTCGGCAGCTTCAGGCTCCAGAAGTCCAGCGGCTTGCCCTTGGCGCGGTTGGCGTCGAGCGCACGCTCGACCGCCATTTCGCCGCAGTTGTAGGCGGCGATGGCCAACAACCAGTCGCCGTTGAATTCATCGTGCAGCGACTGCAGGTAGTCGAGCGCAGCGCGTGTTGATTCCACCACGTCGCGGCGGCCGTCGTACCACCAGTCTTGTTTCAGGCCGTAACGATTGCCCGTGTCAGGGATGAATTGCCACAGGCCCGAGGCGCGGGCGCGCGAATAGGCATACGGCTCGAATGCGCTCTCAACAACCGGCAGCAGGGCGATTTCGAGCGGCATGCCGCGCGCTTCGAGCTCGGTGACGATGTGATACATGTACAGCTCGGCGCGGCCGAAGGCGCGCTCGAGATAATCGGGATGCGCGGCGAACCAGTTGAGCTGTCGATCGACCGCGGCTCGCTGCACGTCATCCAGCTTGAAACCGGCCCGCATCCGGTCGAAGAGGTCCGCGTACTGGGCAGGTGTCAGGCCCGCGACCTGAGTAGGGGTCGCGCTGTCGATAGTTGAGTCGCTGGGCTGCGCGGCCTGGGCCGACGGCGGTGTTGGAGCTTCGGGGTAGGTGGCGCTCGGCTCAGCCGGAGGAACGAGCTGGGCGGGCGCGGTTACGGGCGTCTCAACCTTGGCGGGAGCATGCGCGCAGGCGGCAAGGCCGAGCGCACACGCAACCAGCAGAGCCATTATTGTTACGCGGGCCGCGTCTGTTCGCATCACTTCCTTCGCCAAGTTCCGTACCCTCGTTCGGCGTGCTAATTTGGCCCCGCCGAGGCAGGGGTTTCGAGGAACAGACGCTACTGTACTCGGGGCAATTAATTTAACCGGTAACTTCTCACTATTTCCAGCCTGAATTGTGCCAGTTCGCACTTCACGAATGACGGACCGCGATGCCGCCTTGACAGCCTGGTGGTCGGGGCCGCTGGCGCGGGCCTTGTTGGCCGCGGAATCCGAGCTGTTGGGCGAGGCGCTCGAGGACGTTTTTGGATGGGAATTACTGCAAATCGGCGCATGGGGTGACACCAGGGAACTACTCGCGGGAAGCCGGACCCGCCGTCAGACCCTGGTCGCCGCGCCGGGGTTCCCGGGGGGAGCCGACATTATCGGTCGCCCTTCCCAGTTACCCGTCAGTAGTGATTCAGCGGACGCCGTACTTCTGCCGCACACGTTGGAGTTTGCCTCCGACCCGTACGCGATAGTTCGTGAAGTAGATCGCGTTTTGGTGGGGGAAGGTCAGCTACTGGTTCTCGGTTTTCGGCCGTGGAGCCTGTGGGGCCTGCGGGCGGGTGCCAGCCGTTCCGGTTTTCCGCCGGGGCTGCGGCGCGTGCTGCCCGAAAGGCGCGTGCGCGACTGGTTGGTGTTGCTCGGATATGAAGTCGTGGCATCGCGCCATTATCTGTACTGCAGTCCGTGGAGCTCCGGGCTCTCGCCGGGCGAGGGCACCGGACGAATTCTCAATCGCGGCATCATGCACCCGCTGCCGGGCAGCGCCTACATGTTGAAGGCGCGCAAGCGTGTCTACACACTAACTCCAATACGGCCGCGTTTCCGCGAGAAGCCCGCTGTGCTCGGCGGGCTGGTCAAGCCGACGACTCGTTCTCAGTCATGACCGGTTCTCAATCGTGATGGGATCGCAGTCATAATCCGGTAGACTCGCGGTCCATGCGACAGATTGTCCTCGACACCGAGACCACGGGCCTCGAGCCCGAATTGGGCCATCGGATCATTGAGATCGGCTGCGTGGAGCTGATCAACCGCCGTGCGACGGGCCGTCATTTTCACAAATACATCGACCCGGAACGCCTCATTGATGAGGGCGCCGCATCCGTACACGGCATCACACGCGAGTTCCTGCAGGGCAAGCCCAAATTCGCGGAGATTGTCGAAGAGCTGGTGCTGTTCATTGATGGCGCCGAGCTCGTAATTCACAACGCAGCTTTCGATACCGCATTCCTCGACGCTGAACTGGCGCGTATCCAAGGTCCGTCGCGCACCATTGCCAAGCTTTGCCGTGTGCTCGATACGTTGGCGCTCGCGCGCGGTATGCATCCTGGGCAGCGCAACAACCTGGACGCCCTCTGCAAGCGATACAGCATCGACAATTCGCGTCGCGAGCTTCACGGTGCGTTGCTCGACGCCCGCATTCTCGCGGACGTTTATCTTGCTATGACGGGAGGCCAGGCCGCGTTGGCACTGGCTGAATCCACAGCATCTGCTGGCGCCAACGGCGGAGCGCAGACTATTCGCGCGCTGGTACGCCCCTCCATACCGCTCGTGGTGATTTCCGCCAGCGAAGAGGAGCTCGCCGCCCATGCCGCCATGTTGGCTGTCATCAACAAGGCGAGTGGGGGCAAATGCCTGTGGCCGGCCCCTCAACCTCAAGTCATACCTGAAGTGAACCGCTCGAGTGCCTGAAATTAAAATACTCGTCACCGGCGCCGCCGGTTTCATCGGTTTCTATACCTCGCGCCTGCTGCTGACGCGGGGGTACCAGGTGGTGGGTCTGGACAACCTCAATGACTACTACGATGTCAGCTTGAAGAAGGCCCGGCTGGCCCAGTTGCAGGAGCAACCGAACTTCCGTTTCGAGCATCGGGATCTCGTTGACAGAGAGGCGATGGGGGCGTTGTTTGCGCGCGAGCGCTTCAACCGCGTGGTGCACCTGGCGGCACAGGCAGGCGTGCGCTACTCACTCGAAGTGCCCCATGCCTACATTGACAGCAATATCACAGGGACCCTGAACGTTCTCGAGGGCTGCAGACACAATGGCGTCGAGCACCTCGTGTATGCATCGACCAGCTCCGTCTACGGCGCTAACACGAAGATGCCGTTTTCGGTACACGACATCGCCGACCATCCTGTCTCGTTGTATGCGGCGACGAAGCGCGCCAACGAGCTCATGGCCCACAACTATTCGACGTTGTTCCGGATCCCGACCACCGGTTTGCGCTTCTTTACGGTCTACGGACCGTGGGGCCGCCCGGATATGGCCCTTTTCATGTTTACGCGCAACATTCTCGAAGGCAAGCCCATCGACGTGTTCAACAACGGACACCACAAGCGCGACTTCACTTTCGTGGAGGATATCGCCGAGGGCGTGGTGCGGGCATCGGAACGCATCGCCCAGCCCGATCCCGGCTGGAACAGCGACGCGCCGGATCCTTCATCGAGCAGTGCGCCGTATCGCCTGTACAACATCGGCAACAATGAGCCCGTGCAGTTGATGCGCTATATCGAAGTGATCGAGGAGTGCGTCGGGCGCAAGGCGCAGAAGAATTTCCTGCCCATGCAGAAGGGCGATGTCCCGGCGACGTTCGCCGACATCGACGACCTCGTTCGGGATGTGGGTTATCGGCCGGCAACGCCCATTGAGGTGGGTGTGCGGCGATTTGTCGATTGGTTCTGCAGCTACTACGGCTACAGCACGGACGCTGGCCGCAGCCGCTGAAACCGCTGGCCGCAGCCGCTGAAACCGCTGCCCGCCGCCGCCAAATCCGCCGGCTGCCGCGGTGCAATCGCACAATTGCAACGCGGGCCGATCATCATCCACCATCCGCAGCGCGGTCTTCCAGATTCACGGATCTACTCATGGCGAAACGGGCACTCATCACGGGCATTACCGGTCAGGACGGCGCGTACCTGGCCGAGCTGTTGGTTTCCAAGGGATACGAGGTCCATGGAATCAAGCGCCGGGCCTCATCCTTCAATACCGACCGCATCGATCACCTGTACCAGGATCCGCATGAGAGTAACTTGCGCCTGCACCTGCACTACGGGGACCTGACCGATGCCACGAACCTCATCCGCATCATCCAGGAAGTGCAGCCCGAAGAGATCTATAATCTGGCCGCGCAGAGTCATGTCGCCGTGTCGTTCGAGACGCCGGAATACACCGCCAATGCGGATGCGGTCGGTACCTTGCGGTTGCTCGAAGCGATTCGCATACTGAACCTGCAGGACAAGTCGCGCTTTTACCAGGCCTCCACCTCGGAGATGTTCGGCAAAGTCCTCGAAACTCCGCAACGCGAGACGACGCCGTTCTATCCTCGCTCACCGTACGGTGTCGCGAAGGTCTATGGCCACTGGATCACCGTCAACTATCGCGAAGCCTACGGGTTGTTCGCCTGCAGCGGCATTCTGTTCAACCACGAGTCGCCCCTGCGCGGCGAGACCTTCGTGACGCGCAAGATCACTCGCGGTCTGGCGCGCATCCACGAAGGCCTGGAGAGCTCCGTGTACCTGGGTAATCTCAACTCGTTGCGCGACTGGGGACATGCGCGCGACTACGTGCGTGCCCAATGGCTGATGTTGCAGCAGGCCGAGCCCGAAGATTTTGTGATTGCCTCCGGCATCCAACACTCCGTCCGCGAATTTGTTACCCGTGCCGCCGCCTGTCTGGGCATGAAGCTCGAGTGGCGTGGCACCGGACTCGACGAACAGGGAATCGACAGCGCGAATGGGCGCGTGATTGTGCGGGTCGATCCTCGTTACTTCCGGCCGACAGAAGTGGAATCGCTGCTGGGGGATGCCACTCGCGCCCGGACGAAACTCGGCTGGCAGCCGCAGATCAGCTTCGACACGCTCGTGCAGGACATGGTGGACTCGGACCTCGAGATCGCGCGCCGCGATGCAGTCATCCGGCGTGAGGGTTTCAAGACCTACCGGCACCACGAATGAAGCGTGAGTCCAGCATTTTCGTAGCCGGCCACCGGGGCATGGTGGGATCGGCGCTCGTCCGTGCCTTGCATGCCGGCGGCTTTGAGAACCTGATCCTGCGCGACCGCAGCGAGCTCGACCTCACCCGTCAGGCAGACGTCGAGCGTTTCTTTGCCACGGCGCGGCCAGAGTATGTGCTGCTGGCGGCGGCCAAGGTCGGCGGTATCCTCGCCAATGACTCGCTGCCGGTGCAGTTCATTTACGACAACCTCGCCATCCAGACGAATGTCATTGATGCGGCTCATCGCAACGGCACCCGCAAGCTGCTATTCCTGGGCTCGAGCTGTGTGTATCCCCGCCTCGCTCCGCAGCCGATCACGGAAGCCAGCTTGCTGACGGGGCCACTCGAGCCCACTAACGAGTGGTACGCCCTGGCAAAGATTGCTGGCATCAAGATGTGCGAGGCCTACCGGCGGCAGTACGGGTTTAATGCGATCAGCGTGATGCCGACCAATCTGTACGGCCCTGAGGACAACTTCGACCTGACCAGCTCACACGTGCTGCCTGCGCTGCTGCGTAAATTCCACGAGGCCGTCGAGCGCGGCAGCCCCACGGTGGAAGTGTGGGGCTCAGGAGCACCGCGCCGTGAGTTTCTGCACGTCGACGATCTCGCCGCCGCGTGTCTGTTTCTCATGGAGCGCCTCGATGAGGCGGGCTGGATCAATGTCGGCGCCGGAACCGAGCTCACCATTGCGGAGTTGGCGCGGACCCTGGCCCGCGTGACCGGATTCAGGGGCGAAATTCGCTTCGATACGTCAAAGCCTGACGGTACCCCGCGAAAGCTGCTCGATTCCTCGCGCATGAGGGCGCTCGGCTGGGCTCCCAGCATCAGCTTGGAAGACGGAGTGCGTTCCACTTACGACTGGTACCGCAGTCGCCGCCGCGCTGGCGCGTAGGTACAATGGCGCACACGAGCGCCGCCCGAGGATCCTTTTTTGACAGACGCAGTGAATTCCCGGACGGGCCGGGCGTTTCTGCTGAGCAACCTGGAAGAGCATCGGGAACTGTTCAGCCGCTTGGAAAGTTTGGCCCCTGCGGTGGAAGCCGCTGCTTCCCTGCTGGTCACTGCACTGACCGAGGGCCGCAAGGTGATGTTCTGCGGCAACGGTGGTTCCGCGGCCGACAGTCAGCACCTGGCTTCGGAGTTCACCGGGCGGTTTATCAATGATCGCCGCCCCCTGGCCGCCCTGGCATTGACAACCGATTCGTCCGCACTGACCTGCATTGCCAACGACTACAGTTTCGACGACGTTTTTTACCGGCAAGTCCTGGGACTCGGCCGCAAAGGTGACTGCCTGGTTGCCATCTCCACCTCGGGAAACTCCCGTAACGTGATTCGGGCAGCGCAGGTTGCGCGTGGTGAGGGAATTCACACCATCGGCCTGTTGGGCCGCGACGGCGGCACGCTGCGTGCGTTGTGCGATGTGCCGATCGTCGTTGCGAGCAACAGTACAGCGCGGATCCAGGAAGCACACAGCTTCATAGGTCACGTCTTGTGCGGCCTGGTAGAGCGCGACCTGGGCCTGACGTGACCTCTCTCGAAGACCAACTGCGGCGCGCCCGGGTGCTCGTGGTGGGCGACGCTATGCTCGATCGCTATCTGTTCGGTGATGTCGAGCGCATATCACCGGAAGCCCCGGTGCCGGTGGTGCGCGTCACGCGCGAAGAAGCCCGCCTCGGGGGCGCGGCTAACGTGGCACTGAACGTCAAAGCGCTGGGCGCGAACGTCACGCTCGTTACGGTAGTAGGCAACGACGAGCCTGCCTCGAAGCTCGAGCAGCTTCTGCAGGAGAAGGGTGTCGAAGCCATTCTTGGGAAGGATCCGCAGCTCTATACCTGCGTCAAATTGCGCGTGATCGGCCGGGCTCAACAGTTGGTGCGTGTGGATTTCGAGAACCAGCCCGATCACGAGGTGCTCGGTAACATGCTGGGTGATTTCCATCGCGCGTTGCCCCGGCACGATGCCGTGTTGTTTTCAGATTACGGCAAGGGCGGCCTGACCCACATCGCGCGGATGATCGAGCTCGCCCGCGCGGCCGGTAAGGCCGTGCTGGTGGACCCCAAGGGCCTCGACTACACGCGTTATGCGGGCGCAACCCTGATTACCCCGAACCGATCCGAGCTCTCGCAGGTCATCGGTGGTTGGATCGACGAAGGGCAGCTCGAAGATCGTGCCCAGGCACTACGTCATTCGCTGCGACTGGACGGTCTGCTGCTCACGCGCAGCGATGAGGGCATGTCCCTCTTCGATTCGGCCGGCCATCTGCGGGTTGCCGCGAAGGCGCGTGAAGTGTTCGATGTGACCGGTGCCGGCGACACCGTCATTGCAACAATGGCTGCGCTGCTGGCGTGTGGAATGGACGTACGCGAGGCACTTCCGATTGCCAACCGCGCGGCCGGGATCGTCGTCGGCAAGTTCGGTACCGCTACGGTCAGTTACCGAGAGTTGTTCCCATGAGGGTCGTCGTCACCGGCGCGGCGGGTTTCATCGGCAGCAACCTGGTGCACGGACTGAATGCCATCGGCATCGATGACATCATTGCCGTCGACGATCTGACCGACGGGCCCAAGTTTCGCAACCTGCTCGGCGCGCAGCTAGCCGACTATTTCGACAAGGACGACTTCTATCCGCGCTTCGCGCGCCAGGAGCTCGGCAAGGTCGATGTTGTGTTTCACGAGGGCGCCTGCTCCGACACCATGGAGCACAACGGCCGCTTCATGCTGGAGAACAACTATCGGCGGTCCCGGGAACTGCTCGATGTCTGCCGGGCTCGCGGCACGCGCCTTCTGTATGCGTCGTCTGCCGCGACCTACGGCGGCTCGGCGCAGTTCCAGGAGACACCTCGATTCGAGCAGCCGTTGAATGTCTACGGTTATTCGAAGCTGTTGTTTGACAACATTGTGCGCCGCGAGCTGCCGGGTTTGCAGTCGCAAGTGGTCGGTTTCCGCTATTTCAATGTATACGGACCCCGCGAGCAGCACAAAGGCCGCATGGCGTCAGTGGCCTTCCATCACTTCAACCAGTTTCGCGAGCACGGCAAGGTGGCGTTGTTCGGTGCGCACGACGGCTATGAAGCCGGTACGCAATCGCGCGATTTCGTCTACGTTGATGATGTAGTCGCGGTCAACCTCTGGTTCCTGCAGCACCCGGAAAAGTCCGGCATTTTCAACCTCGGCAGCGGTCGCGCCCAGCCGTTCAATGAGGTTGCGCTGGCCACCGTGAACGGTTGCAGGCGGCTTGCCGGCGAGGCGCCGCTGTCATTGCAACAGCAGGTGAGCCAGGGCCTGGTCACCTATATTCCATTTCCGCAGGCGCTGGTCGGCAAGTACCAGTCGTTTACGCAGGCGGACCTGACCCGATTGCGCTCGACAGGGTGCGATGTGCGTTTTGCCGATGTTGCCAGCGGCGTCAGCCGTTATGTCGATTGGCTGGGACAGTCGTGACTGATTCCGTGACTCGCAAGATTCTGGCGCCGCAGGCAATCGATGCAGATCGTTGGGTTCGACCCCTCGTTTTCACGAACGGCGTATTCGATGTCCTGCACCGTGGCCACGTAATGTACCTGGCTTGCGCCCGGGAGCTGGGCGCAACCCTTCTGATCGGAGTCAACACCGACGCCTCGGCGCGCGGATTAGGCAAGGGGCCGGATCGGCCGTTGAACAATGAAGCCGACCGCATGTGGGTGTTGGCCGGATTGGAGAGCGTGTCCTTTGTTACGTTATTCGAGGAGAGCACGCCCTGCGAGCTCATACAACGCTGCAAGCCCGATGTGTACGTGAAAGGCGGCGACTACGATGTTGAGAAGCTCGAGGAAACCCGCCTGGTCAGGAGCTGGGGCGGACGCTCGCTGGCCATTGATTTTGTGTCCGGATATTCCACTTCTGCGCTGCTGGCGCGTATCCGTGAGCCGCGCTGATGGCAGCGGCTGCATTCATTGATCGCGACGGAGTCATCAACGAAGAGCGCGGCTTCGTACACCGTATCGCGGACTTCGCGTTCATCCCGGGCTCGGTGGCTGCGCTGCGCGAGTTGCGGGCCGCGGGCCATCGGCTCGTTGTGATCACGAACCAGTCGGGCATTGCACGTGGTCTGTATTCGGAAGCTGACTTTCACGAGCTCAATGCCTACATGTGCGCGCGCCTGGCGGAAGCCGGCGTCATGCTCGACGCCGTCCGATACTGTCCACATTTGCCGGACGCGTCAGTAACCCAGTATCGCCTGGACTGCGAATGTCGCAAGCCGCGCGCCGGAATGCTTCTGTCCGCGGCCCACGAGCTCAATATCGATACCGCCGCGTCCCTGCTCGTCGGTGATCGTAAGGCCGACATTGAAGCCGGCCGCCTGGCTGGGGTAGGGCGCTGTTACCTCGTTCGCAGCGGCAAACCGCTGTCCGATACTGACGTTGCGCTCGCGGATGGTGTGTTCGCAGATCTCGCGCAATGCGTTGCAGTAACGCTCAGGTAAAATGGCCCCACCCGTACCGCTCCAAAGGGAATCTTCATCCGTGACGACTCCACAGCAACCCCCGATGCAGGTTCCGTTGCTCGACCTGAAACCTCAGTACGAGCCCCTGGCCGAGCGCATCCAGGCTGTCATTGCCAAGGTCTGCGCCAGTCAGCATTTCATCCTGGGACCGGCGGTCAAGGAGCTCGAGGGCGCCCTGGCCGCCTACTGTCAGTGCCGGTTCGGTATTGGCGTCTCCTCCGGCACGGATGCGCTGCTGCTCGCCCTGATGACTCTCGGCATCGGCGCCGACGATGCGGTCATCACCAGTCCTTTCACCTTTTTCGCCACGGCCGGAACGATTGCGCGCACGGGGGCGACGCCGCTGTTCTGTGATATCGACCCGGCGACGTTCAATCTATCGCCGGCGGCCGTGCAGACTTTCATTGACCAGAAATGTCAGCGGCGCGGCGACGCTCTCTACACGACCCGGGGCGAGCAGATCAAAGCCATCATGCCGGTGCATTTGTACGGGCAGATGGCTGATATGCCGGCGCTCATGAAGATTGCCCAGGAGAACAATCTGCGCGTCATCGAAGACGCTGCCCAGGCGATCGGCTCCGAGGACGGGCAGGGCCGCCGTGCCTGCAGTTATGGTGACATCGGTTGCCTGTCGTTTTTCCCTACGAAGAACCTCGGCGCATTCGGTGATGCGGGTATGTGCGTGGCCAACGATCCGGCCCTGGCCGAAAAGCTGGATGTCCTGCGCGTACACGGTGGCAAGCCGAAGTATTTCCATTCGTTGATTGGCGGCAACTTCCGCATCGATGAGCTGCAAGCGGCCATTCTCAACGTCAAGCTCGAGCATCTGGATGAGTGGAGTGCGGGCCGGCAGCGCAATGCCGCCTACTACGATGCCGCGTTCGCCCGCGCCGATCTGGGGCGAGCCGTGCAGACTCCGGTGGCATTGCCACGGTACCGCCACATCTACAACCAATACATTGTGCGGGTGAGAGATCGCGACCTGCTGCGGCAACACCTCACGGCCAATGGGGTCGGGAGCGAGATCTACTATCCCGTGCCCTTGCACTTGCAGAAGTGCTTTGCGTACCTCGGACACGGGCCTGGCGATTTCCCGCTCTCCGAGCAGGCAGCCGAGGAAGTGTTGGCGCTGCCCATATTCCCGGAGCTGACTGACAAGCAACTACAATACGTCGTGGATACGATCGCGGCATTCTTCAGTCGCGGCTGAGTCGTCCGCAGCAGAGGTGCAACCATGCAGATATCACCCGGGCCCCGCACCAGCGCGTGGGCGGATCTCCTTTCCCATGCAGCGCGCCTGAGCGCCGTTCCCACTCGCGAGCTGTTTGCCCGGGACCCGGGCCGATTTGAGCGATTTACGCGCGAAGCAGTGGGCCTGCAGATGGATTTCTCACGCCAGCGAATCGACGAGATGGTGCTGGGGAAGCTCACTGAGCTGGCGGATGCCGTCAAGCTGCGCGAGCGGATCGATGCGATGTTCCGCGGCGAGAAAATCAACCGCACCGAAGACCGCGCGGTGCTGCACGTGGCTCTGCGCCAACCCCCGGGCGCGCAGATCGGCGGCGCCGACATTGAAAACCAGGTCATGACCGAACGTGAGCGAATGTTGTCGTTCGCCGAATCAGTGCGCCACGGCCGGATTGCCGGCAGTACCGGCAAGGCATTCAAACTCGTTGTCAACATCGGCATCGGCGGCTCCGATCTGGGTCCCGCGATGGCTGTACAGGCACTGCAGCGCTACACGGAGAGCGCGCCGCACTGTGAGTTCGTCTCCAACATTGACGGCAATCACCTGTATGACGTCCTGGCCACTGCCGATCCGGCCACGACTTTGTTCATTGTCGCTTCCAAGACCTTCGTCACGCTGGAGACCTTGACCAACGCGCGGACCGCGCGTGCCTGGTTGAAAGGAAAATTGGGTGAGGCGGCGGTCCCGGCGCATTTCGCGGCTGTCTCGGTCAACCATGAGGCCATGAATGAATTCAAGGTCCATCCTGACTACCGCTTCCAGATGTGGGACTGGGTCGGAGGACGCTATTCTCTCTGGTCCTCCATCGGTGTCTCGTTGGCCATTGCCATCGGCCGGGAGAATTTCAACCGCTTCCTGGCGGGCGGTCATGCAATGGATGAACACTTCCGCACGGCCCCCTGGCAAACCAACCTGCCGGCACTGGCCGGCCTGGTGGGCGTCTGGAACATCAGCTTCCTCAATCTGCCCACGCACGCCGTGTTGCCGTACGACGACCGGCTGAAGCGCTTTCCGGCCTACCTGCAGCAGCTCGAGATGGAGAGCAACGGCAAGTCCACGACGCTCGACGGCCGGCCGGTTGAATGGCCGACTGCGCCGATTGTGTGGGGCGAGCCGGGCGACAACGCGCAGCATTCTTTCTTTCAACTCCTGCACCAGGGCACGCAGCGCGCCGCCCTCGATTTCATCCTGCCCGCAAAGTCATCCTGCGGCGACCAGAATCACCAGGACCTCGCGATCGCCAACTGTCTGGCCCAGGCCGAGGCGTTCATGGAGGGACAATCGGCCGAAGTGGTCCGTGCCGCGCTGGAGCGGCAAAAAATGGCGCCGGAGCGCATCGCCGAGCTCACGGCACACAAGGTCCACGAAGGCAGCCGGCCCAGCACCGTCTGGCTGTTTGCGAAGCTCGATCCGGCGATGTTGGGCAAGTTGATTGCCTTGTACGAGCACAAGGTGCTGACCCAGGGTGTGGTGTGGGGAATCAACTCCTTCGATCAATGGGGCGTGGAATTGGGCAAGAAGCTGGCCGAGCAACTGGCGCCCGCCGTGAAGGATCCGGCCGCCGCCCATTCGGTGCCGGCCGGTGTGCTGAAGCTGCTGCAGCGGATCGATGCGCTCAGAAGTGCCGACTGATCGCGAGTGTGAAAATGGAGATGTTGTAGAAGCTGTCGGTCCGTGCGCCCACGTCCGGCGGATCGCCGGGTAGCAGGTGGTCGCGCGCGACGCTGTTGGCGTATCGATAGTCGAAACCGAGATCCCAGCCGCGCATCAGGTTGCGCCACTGCAGTCCGGCGCCGTAGTAGATACCGTAAGCGGGCGTCGCGAGAGCATAGCGAGCGGCGCCAATGAAAACGCTCAAAGCCAGAGGCCCGTTGAAGCGGTACCGATAGTCCAGGGCGCGCACGCCGATGAGGCTGCGACCCTGTATGTCGTCCACTTCGATCCGGGCGCCGAGATCGCTGTGGTCCGAAACGAATCGCCGCGCGCCGAGGGCCACGTGTGCGCCAAAGGCGTACGGACCGTTCTTGCGCGTGGCAGCCGTGGTCAGATCGACGTTCTGCCGGTTGTTGTTGGCGCCAACATCCACGAACAACTCGCCGGCCTGCATCAGCGGCTGATCGTCGCCGCTCAATGCGTCCACGATCGAGCCGGCCAGTGAGCCGCCTTCGTCGTAGCGAATGAAGCCGCCGATGCGGGAGAAGCTGCCGCCGAAAACATCGCGCCCGCCCTCCAGCTCGCCACCCACGACGACACCGCGAAACGGCCGGGAGTAGACGAGTGAGGCGTCGTGGAAATTCTGGTAGTGCTCATTCGAGTACTGCTCGTTTTGCAGCATCCGGTAGCGAAGTTGGAACAAACCGCCGAATGGCGGCTCGTAGCCCAGTTGCACCGTGGCGCTGCGACCGCCCACGCTGTCGCGGAAGAGGCGCTGATCGCCGAACCAATTGCCGACTACGCGACCGTAATTGGTCATTCCGTCCAGGTAGACGCTGTGCACATACCAGGCGTTCTGCCATTCAGTGGCTTCCAACGTGAGGTCGAAGCGGCGCCACAGATGTGGGAAGTGAATTCCGGCGGACAGCGACGAGTTGCCGAGAAGATAGGGTTTACCACGCGAGGTGTCTTCACCCGCATACTCGAAATACACGGAGAAGGGGACCCGGCCGGGGAACAGGAGACTGCTGGTGAAGGAGGCCTCTTGATTGCCGACTTGCTGGGTGATGTCAGCAGTCTGACGGCCCGCATTCGGGACGAACAACGACGTCAGTCCATGTCGCCACGAGCCGTTGCCGGCGGCGCCGCCGCCGAACTGAAACAGACGGTTTACGCCGATGGACCAGCCACTAGCGGGTTCTGCGTCGAAATGAAACCCGGTCAGGCGCGGATCGCCACTGATGTGGGTATCGCCCAGCACAATGTCGTTCGATTTGGACATGCGCGCTGCGAACACTTCGTAGTGGAGGCCGAACGGTGAGATGGGCGAGTAGTTGGACAGCGTGACGGAGGGCATTGTGGCTGCCTCCGTGCTCATGAGCATGCTGCTGTCGGTCAGCGGCGAGAACCAGTGGGGACGGAAGCCGATATCCAACTGGGCGTACTCGAACCCGAGGCTGACCATGGAGCCGGTGAAATCCGTCCTACCCTGGTAGGCGACGGCGCCGGCATCGACCAGAACGTAGGCGCCGAGCTGAGCATAAACCTGGGCGGACGCATCCCAATGGCTGTCTTCGCGCATGCCGTAACGATTGGGGTCGACGGTGTTTCCGCTCTTTCCGGTCGTAGCGGCTCCCTCGACGCTGGCGTGCGTGATCCCTTCGGTGTGCATGAATCGCTTCAGGTATCGTTCCACCCGCTGGCACAAGGCATGGTCAACCTTGCAGGCCTTGGGCAGGGCATCGATGACCCTCGCGGCGGCGATGGGGCGGGTCATGACCGGCTGGTCGCCGAGAATGAGCACGCGTTCGATCTGAGATTCCATCTCAGGCTCGAGGTTCAAGGGAAGGTAGGGGCTGACTCCGCGGCCGAAGGCCGCTGTAGACAGTGTGGCCAGCAGCAGCGGCCCGAGGAGTTTTGTTCGCTTCATGCACCGCGAGTATGGCATGCGACCCGGAGCCGCGCTTCGGCGGTGCCCGCTTCGGAACCAGTCGCGGCGGGTGCGCTCTAAAGCGAGTCCTCGAGAACTGCCCGCCTTCAGTACACTAGCGTCCTGTCACGCGTATAGGCGACAAAGGATTCTGAACAACGTGATTCGACGTCCGGTGGTGATGCTGCTTGCGGTCCTCCTCGCCCTGACCCTGATGGGCACCTGGTTGCTGCGTAACGAGGCGCACGCGCAGGCCGTTACGCCGAGCGCCGATCAGCTCGACATGTTTCGGAACCTGTCTTCGGAACAGCAACAGAATATTCTGCGTTCCATCGGCGGCGCGCTCGGCGGCAATCAGGGTGGCGGACTGGGCGGGCTCAGCGGCGGCTCCCTGGGGCTCGGTCAACGCAATCAGGATCGGGACAACCAGCTCGACACGCTTCTCCAGGGCCGGATGCGCAACGAGGAGACGGAAGAACCGGAGCCGTTGATTCCGAAGTTGCGGCCGGATGACTGGGTCATTGTGGAGATCGACTTTCATCTGCCACCGCGTCCCCAGCCAACTATTCCGCTGGGTGTGCAGGCCATCGGTGGTGGCGGTGTGCCGGGTGGCCAGCCGCCCGGCGGCCAGCAGGCCGCGGCGGCGGGAGCGACCATCCCCACGCAGGTTCCGGTGATTCCGGGCGCGACGGGAGGCTCCGTTCAATCATCGGGGTCGCAGCCGCCGGCTGACATGTCCGATGAGGAAGCGCAGCGTCTGAAGGAGCTGATCAGGCTCATCCGCGCTCGCAATCCCTATAAGTTGTCACACGATGGTGTGTTGTATCTGCCGGGGTTCCAGGGCATTCCCCTTGCGGGACTCATTGAAGACCTGGCGACACTGCGTCTGAAGGTTGAGCCGGCCTTGACGGGGCTCGATGTGCGCGTCACGCGCCTGCCGCTCGAGAAGACCGGCGCGGAAGGCCTGAAGGCGTTTGGCTATGACCTGTTCATGCATCCAGCCTCGACGTTTGCCCCGGTCACTAACGTTCCGGTGCCCGCCGACTACGTACTCGGCGCCGGCGATGAAATTCAGGTCCAGTTGTATGGAACGCAGAACCGGAATCTTTTCCTGCAAGTCGGTCGCGATGGCCGCATCAACTTCCCGGAGCTCGGGCCGATCAACGTCGCGGGCCAGCGCTTCACCAGCATCAAGGAACAGATCGAGGCGCGCGTCCCCCGCGAGATGGTGGGTACCCGGGCCAGCGTTGCCATGGGTGACACGCGCTCGATCCGGGTCTTTGTGCTGGGCGAGACCAACCGCCCCGGGTCCTACACAATCAGCGGACTCGGCACGATCACCTCGGCGCTGTATGCGTCCGGCGGCGTCAAATCGATCGGTTCCCTGCGCAATATCCAACTGAAACGCCAGGGCGCGGTGGTGCACAACCTCGACCTGTACGACATGTTGATTCGGGGCGACACCACCGATGACACGAAACTTCTGCCCGGCGACGTGATTTTCGTGCCGCCGGTGGGCCCCACGGTCAGTGTTGACGGCCAGGTGCATCGCCCCGCCATCTATGAGCTGAAGGGTGAAACGACCGTTGCCGAGCTGGTCGCCCTGGCGGGCGGCCTGTTGCCGGAGGCGGACACTTCAAACGCGATGCTGACGCGAATCGACCCGAATCAACATCGTATCGTGCTGCCGGTCGAAATCGCCGGTCGCAACGGCAAGACCGAGGCCATCCACAACGGCGACGTATTGCGAGTCATGCGCCTGCGGCCCACTTTGGACGCCGGAATTACCGTGAAGGGCCAGGTGTTCACGCCTGGCGCATTTGCGTACCGCAATGGCATCCGACTGACGGACGTCATTCATTCAGTTGATGAGTTGCAACCGAATGCCGACCTGCACTACCTGTTGATCCGGCGCGAGTATCCGCCGGATCGGCACATCGGTGTGCTGTCCGCGGACCTGTCCAAGGCGTTGGCCGCACCGGGCTCGAAAGCGGACCTGCAGCTCATGCCGCGCGATCAGATCACCGTGTTCGACCTGGCCTCGGGCCGCGACCGGGTGATCAAGCCGTTGATGGATGAGTTGCGGTTGCAATCGAACCTCGCGGAACCCACCCCGCTGGTGAAGGTGGATGGCCGGATCAAGGTGCCGGGCTCCTATCCGCTCGAGCCGGGCATGCGCGTGAGCGATCTCATACGGGCTGGCGGCAGCCTGCAGGACTCCGCTTACGGCAATACCGCCGAGTTGATGCGCATGGATGTGACGAGCGGTGAAATTCGCCGCACCGAGCTCATAGAAATCGATCTGGCGAAGGCTTTGCGCGGCGACCCGGGCGCCGACATCACCTTGGCGCCGTTCGACCTGCTGACCATCAAGGAGCTGCCGCAGTGGAGCGGCCAGGAGACTGTGTTGCTCCAGGGCGAGGTCCGCTTCCCGGGCCGCTATGCCGTCAAGCGCGGCGAGACGCTGCAGTCCGTGATCCGGCGGGCAGGTGGGCTGACCGACTTCGCTTTCCCGGCAGGGGCCGTGTTTACTCGCGAGGAGCTGCGCAAGCGCGAGCAGACCGAGATGGATGATCTCGCGGAACGCATGCAACATGATCTCACCATCCTCGCGCTGCAGGCGGTCGCCACCAATTCAGGCGGCAACGGTGCCGGTACGATTTCGGTCGGACAGTCGCTGCTGTCGCAATTGAAGGCGACCAAGGCCGTAGGTCGCCTCGTAATCGATCTGCCGCGCAGCATGAATGCGAAACCCGGTTCCGAAGCTGACATCGTGCTGCGCGAGGGCGACCGCCTGATCGTGCCTAAATTCCAACAGGAGGTCACGGTTATCGGCGAGGTACAGAATGCCACTTCTCATCTGTATCGCTCGGGAACCACGCGTGACGATTACGTCGCGCAAAGCGGCGGAACCACGCGTCGTGCGGACAAGAGCCGGATCTACGTTGTCCGCGCCAATGGCAGTGTCGTTGCACATGAAAGCAACCGTTGGTTCAGCCGATCCGATGAGCCCATGCACCCGGGCGATACCGTGGTGGTGCCGCTGGATGCCGAGAAGATGCCGGCGTTGCCGTTCTGGCAGGCGGTGACCGGGATCTTCTACAACGTAGCCATTGCCGCGGCGGCTGTGCATTCGTTCCAAAATTGACAGCCCGCAGGCGGCGCCCTAAACTCGTGCGTTCAATGGTTGAACGCATGATAGGGCCCCTATTGCGCTGGTACCTGGTCCACACGAAGTCGGCATCCGAATCAGTGGCTCGTGAGAACCTCGAGCGCCAGCGTTACGACGTCTATCTGCCGCGCATCGTGGAGTCGGTGCGCCGGGGCGAGCGCCGCATCGACCGGATTGCTCCGCTCTTCCCACGGTACCTGTTTTTGCGTCTCAACGAAGGGCAACAGGCTTTGGCGCCGGTGGCATCCACCATAGGTGTCGCGGCCATCGTGCGTTTCGGGTCTCAATACACCATTGTTCCGGACCGCGTCGTCAGGGAGCTGCAGGAGCGGGCGGACCCCCATTCAGGTCTGCATCGTCTCAACAGCGAGTCGCGCCTGACACCAGGCGCCACCGTCCGCATCCGGCGCGGGCCATTTGAAGGACTGGAGGGCGTGTTCGAGCGTGCCGCCGGCGCCGATCGGGTCGTGGTGTTGCTCAACCTGCTCGGGCAGGCCTCGCAGGTGTGTGTTTCGAGGGAGTCCATCTTGTTGAGCCGCGTCGTATGAACGATGACCAGGAGCTGAGCCTGGCCAGCATCAGCCAGTTTCTCCGGCGCCACCGTATGTTGGTGGGAATTGCCGCGCTGTTGGGTGCGTTGCTGATCGGCATCCGCTCGTTCATGACTCCCCCCTATTTCCGGGCAGAGACCAGCGTGACCGAGGTCCGCGACAAGGGCATGGCGAATGTCTCATCGCTGGCCTCCCAATTGGGCGGCCTCGCGTCCCTGGCAGGCGTCAATATCCCCGCGGGCGGCGCGGCCGGCAACCAGGAGTTCGCCGCCGTGTTGGAATCCAACCGGCTGACGGCGGAGTTCATCAAGCGCAACGACCTGATTCCCGTGTTGTTGCGCGAGTCGTCGAAGCCGCCCACGATGTGGCGGGCGGTGCGCTATTTCCGCGAGAACGTGTTGACCATCCGCCGCGACAAGTTGAAGGGCCTCACGACCATTACCATGGAGTGGCAGGATGCGAAGATCGCGGCGCGCTGGGCCAACGACTATGTGATGCTCGCCAATGAGCTGCTGCGCGACCGTGCCATCGACGAGTCCAGCCGCAACATTGCCTACCTGAACCGCGAGATGGGCAAGACCGATTCGGTTGATTTGCGCAAGGTGATGTACAGCATCATCGAGAACGAGACGAAGACCCTGATGGTGGCCAACGGCCGGATCGACTACGCCTACGAAGTCGTCGACCCGGCGGTGCCGCCGGAGCTCAAGGCCGGGCCGCATCGACTCTTGAACACGCTCATTGGGCTCGTGCTCGGCTTCGTGCTGGGCAGCGGCATCGCCTTTGTTGTCGAGTCGGTCGGCGCCCGGCGCGGCCAGCAGCCGGCGCTCGCGCGGGGAGTGTGAGCCGCGCGGCAATTCTTGCCGCCCAGGTTGACGGCCTTGCGATGCGCATCGTTAAATATCGACTGTTCAATGATTGAACGCACCCGAACGAGCCTCACCGGCCCCACCAGATGCTCACTGAAGAAGTCCGCTACAAGCTTCTGAAGCTCCTCGAGCCCAATCCGCAGCTCAGTCAGCGCGAAGTGGCCAAGGAGCTCGGCATCAGTCTCGGCAAGGTCAACTATTGCCTGCAGGCCCTGGTGGACAAGGGTTGGATCAAGGCTGCCAACTTCAAGAACAGCAACAACAAGACTGCTTATATGTATCTGCTGACTCCGCGAGGGTTCGAGGAGAAGGCGCGCGTGACCTCGCGATTCCTGCACACCAAGGTGCAGGAATACGAGGCCCTGCGCAAAGAGATCGAACAGCTTCGCCGTGAGGCGGAGCTGCAAAACCGAAAATAGCGACCCCGGGCGGGAGCCTGGCGCGCTGTTGACTGATGCGATGGTTTCAATTGCCGCGTCGCAGGGCGGTAGCGTGCCTGAATGAAGTCGAAAATTCTCATTACCGGGGCCGATGGTTTCATCGGCTCCCATCTGACCGAAGCGGCCGTGCGCGCCGGCTACGATGTGCGCGCGTTCGTGTTGTACAACTCGTTCGGCTCCTGGGGCTGGCTCGATCAGTGTGGCGCCGATGTGCGCGGCCAGTTCGAAGCCTTCGGCGGTGATGTGCGCGATCCCAACGGGGTGCGTACGGCGATGAAGGGATGCGATGCGGTGTTGCATCTGGCGGCCTTGATCGCCATTCCCTACTCGTATCATTCGCCCGACACGTACGTTGATACCAACGTGAAAGGGACGCTGAACGTGGTCCAGGCGGCGCGCGACCTGGGGGTCGCGCGAGTGGTGCACACTTCAACCAGCGAAGTGTACGGCACCGCCCGGTTTGTCCCCATTACGGAGGAGCATCCGCTGCAGGGCCAATCACCGTATTCGGCGAGCAAGATCGGCGCCGACCAGATTGCCTTGTCGTTTTACAGTTCCTTCGGCACGCCCGTAACGGTGGTCCGTCCGTTCAACACTTACGGCCCGCGCCAATCGGCGCGCGCGGTCATTCCAACCGTGATGACTCAGATTGCCAGCGGCATGCGCCGGATCAAGCTGGGAGCCCTGAGTCCGACGCGCGATTTCAACTACGTCGACGATACGGTTGCGGGCTTCCTCGCCGCCTTGAGCAGCGAGCGCGCTGTCGGTGAAGTCATCAACACGGGCAGTGGTTTTGAGATTTCAATCGGCGATACGGCCCGGCTCATTGCCTCGGTCATGGAGGCCGAAATCGAGATCGTGAGCGATGAGCAGCGGCTGCGGCCGGAAAAAAGCGAGGTCGAACGGCTTTGCGCGGCCAACGGCAAGGCGCGCGAGCTGCTCGGCTGGGAACCGCGTTATGCGGGCCTCGAGGGCTTGCGGCGCGGACTGACCGCCACGGCTGCCTTCTTCCGCGACCCGCAAAACCTGCGCCTGTACAAGTCCGATCGCTACAACTTGTGAACGCCGCTTTCAGTCACCCGGAACCTGTTGCCGCCATACTCCAGGCAATCCGTGCCGTCGTGGGACCTCGCCAGGTGCCGTTGCACGAGCCATGTTTCGCGGGCAATGAATGGGTGTACCTGAAGGAGTGCCTGGACTCGACGTTTGTTTCGTCCGTCGGCAAGTTCGTCGACCGCTTCGAGGCGGAGCTGGCAAGCTTCACCGGCGCCAGACATGCGATCGCAGTGGCAAATGGCACAGCCGCGCTGCATGTTGCCCTGCTGCTGGCGGGCGTGCGTCCCGGTGATGAAGTTCTCATGCCTGCGTTGACATTCGCGGCCACTGCCAACGCCGTTGCCTACTGCAGCGCCGTGCCACACTTCGTCGATTGCGAGCAGCGTACCCTCGGTCTCGATCCTCATGCGTTGCGGGACTACCTGCAATCAATCGCCGAGATTCGCTCCGGACAATGCTTCAATCGCAGCACCGGCCGGCCGCTGCGTGTCGTGTTGCCGATGCACGCATTCGGACACCCCATGGATATCGAGGCGACGCTGGCCGTTGCCCGGGATTTCCATCTGCAAGTGGTGGAAGATGCCGCCGAGTCGCTTGGCAGCACTGTCGGCGGACGCCATACGGGCACTTTCGGCTCGTTGGGGACCCTCAGCTTCAACGGCAACAAGACCATTACCACCGGCGGTGGTGGCGCAATCCTCGTGAACGACAGCGCGCTGGCGAAGCGCGCCAAGCACCTCACCACGACCGCCAAAATGCCGCATCGCTGGGAATACCGGCACGATGAAGTTGGGTTCAACTATCGGCTGCCGAATCTCAATGCCGCGCTCGGCTGCGCGCAGCTCGAGCAGTTGCCCGGACTGCTGCGCTCGAAGCGCCGCCTGTTCGAGCTCTACGCCGCCGCCTTCGCGCGAGTTTCCCAGGTGCATCTCGTAGCCGAACCGGCCAACTGCTCCAGCAACTACTGGCTGCAGACTCTGTTGCTGGACGAGGCGGTCGCTGACCGGCGCGATCAGGTATTGGCGGCCACCAACGATGCAGGCCTGATGACGCGTCCCGCCTGGACGCTGATGCATCGGATGGCGCATTTCAGTGCCTGCCCGCGTATGAGCCTGCCGGTGTCCGAATCGCTGGAGCGCCGCCTGATCAATATCCCCAGCAGCGCCCAGTTGGCGCAGTCGGCAAGCGCGTGAGCAGCCGCTCGATCCTGCTGTTGGGCGCCGGCGGACATGCCCGTGCCTGCGTGGATGTCATCGAGCAGGAGGGGCGCTTTGAGATCGGCGGCTTTATCGGGCTGCCGGAGCAGGTGGGGGAACGCATGTTGGGTTATCCGGTGTTGGGGGTCGATGCCGACCTGCCGCGGCTGCAACGCGAGCACCCGAACGCCCTGGTGGCGGTGGGACAAATCAAATCGCCGCAGGCGCGCGAGCGCCTGTTCGAGCTGGCGCTCGAAATCGGGTTCAGGATGCCTTTGGTGGTCTCACCGTTTGCGCACTTGTCGCGGCATGCGGTGGCCGGGGAGGGCACGATTGTCATGCACGGAGCCATCGTGAATGCGGGAGCCACTGTGGGTCGCAACTGCATCATCAACAGCATGGCACTGGTCGAGCACGACTGCGTCGTCGCGGATCACTGCCACATTTCCACTGCCGCCGCGATCAACAGCGGCGTGCACATCGGGCGCGGGACTTTTCTCGGCAGCAATGCCTGTGTTCGTCAGGGCATCTGCATTGGTGAACGGTGTGTGATCGGAATGGGACAACGCGTGCTGAAGGATTGCCCGGCGGGCGCGCAGCTTCCGCCAGCGAGGGTTGCGGAATGAGCACGCTCATCATCGCGGAGGCCGGCGTCAATCACAACGGCGACCTCAATATCGCCAGGCAGCTCATTGACGTGGCTGCCGCCGCCGGCGCGGACTTGGTGAAATTTCAGACCTTCAGTGCCGACCGTCTCGTGACCCTCCACGCGCGCAAAGCCGAGTACCAACAGGCCAACAGCGCGGCGGACGAATCGCAGCACGCGATGTTGCGCGCTCTCGAGCTGACGCTCCCGATGCATCACGCGTTGCTTGATCACTGCGAACAGCGCGGCATCGGTTTTTTTTCCACCGGCTTCGATGTGGCCAGCCTCGACCTGCTGGCCGGGCTGGGCGCCAGGCGCTTCAAGATTCCCTCCGGCGAAATAACCAACCTGCCATACCTGCGGCACGTCGGCCGCTTCGGTAAGCCGGTGATATTGTCGACCGGAATGTCGACGCTGGGCGAGATCGAGGCGGCACTGAATGTCCTCGAGGGGGCTGGGACCGCGCGCGACAAGGTCACCGTCCTTCATTGCAACACCGAATATCCGACGCCGATGCGGGACGTCAACCTGCGCGCGATGCTGTCCATACGCGAGGCCTTCGGTGTCGCGGTCGGCTACTCCGATCATACGGCCGGGACGGAAGTTGCGATTGCAGCGGTCGCCTTGGGCGCCTCTATCATCGAGAAACATTTCACACTCGATCGACGGATGCCGGGGCCGGATCACCAGGCCAGTCTCGAGCCGGCCGAACTGCAATCCATGGTGCGGCAGATCCGCAACATCGAACAGGCGCTCGGCACCGGCCGCAAGGCGCCCAGCGCCAGTGAAGCGAAGAATATGCCGATTGCGCGCAAGTCAATTGTGGCAACCCGTCCGATACGGGCGGGAGAGCGTTTCACTGTCGACAACATCACGGTCAAGCGCCCCGGCGTTGGCATATCACCGATGCGCTGGGACGAAGTGCTCGGGCGGGCGGCCGTGCGCGCCTTCGTGGCCGACGAATTGATCGAGCTATGAAGCGGACCATCTGTGTTGTGACCGGCACGCGCGCTGAATACGGGCTGTTGCGTTGGGTCATGGCCGGGATTCGTGAGTCGCAGGATCTCGATCTCCAGGTCATTGTGACGGGCATGCATCTGTCCCCCGAGTTCGGTCTCACCTACCGCGAAATCGAGGCGGATGGCTTTTGCATCGATGCGAAAGTGGAGATGTTACTCAGTTCCGATACGCCGGCCGGAGTCGCCAAGTCGATGGGGCTGGGGATGATCGGCCTTGCCGATGCGCTGCAGCGGCTGCGCCCGGACGTGCTGCTGTTGCTCGGGGACCGATTTGAGATCCTCGCCGCGGCGACTGCGGCGATGGTGGCGCGGATTCCCATCGCCCATCTGCACGGCGGCGAGTCGACCGAAGGCTTGATTGACGAATCCATTCGTCATTCCATCACCAAGATGGCACAACTGCATTTCGTTGCACTCGAGGAATATCGCGACCGGGTGATACAACTGGGCGAGCAGCCTGATCGCGTGTTTCTCGTAGGCGGGCTCGGTGTCGATGCGATCGGACAGGTTCCACTGCTCGATCGGGCGGCAGTGGAACAGCGACTCGGCTGCACGTTGGCGTCCCGCAGCCTGCTGATCACCTTTCATCCGGTGACCCTCGAGACCGATACCAGTGCCTCGCAGATGAGCGAGTTGCTCGCAGCCTTGGCGGAGCGAAACGACACGACGCTCCTGTTTACTCTGCCGAACGCCGACACCGACGGCCGCGTGCTGATCGAAATGATCAATCGATTCGTTGCGACGCATGCCAACTCGCGTGCGTACACGTCACTGGGCCAGCTTCTCTACCTTTCGTGCGTCAATCAGGTGGACGCCGTGGTGGGCAATTCGTCCAGCGGTTTGACGGAAGTACCCAGCTTTCACAAGGGCACGATCAACATAGGTGACCGCCAACGGGGGCGCCTGAAGGCAGCCAGCGTCGTTGATTGCCTTCCCGAGCGCAGTGCCATTGCTGCTGCCATCGAACGGGTCCGCTCACCTGAATTTCGAGCTGGGTTGCAACAGGTTAGAAATCCGTACGGCGATGGTGGTGCCAGCAAGCGCATAGTGGAGATTCTCGCGCGGACGCGGCTGGACGACATTCTCAAGAAGCGCTTTTTCGACGTGCCGTTGCGATGAGAATCGTTTTCATAGGCGCAGTTGAATTCTCGCGGCGCGCCCTGGAGCGGTTGTTCGAGTTGCGGGCGAACGTAGTCGGGGTCTGCACCCTGGCAAGCTCTGGCGTCAACGCCGATCATTGCGACCTTCGCTCCACGTGTTCGGCGCACGGCGTCGATTGGCTCCACGCGCCCAACATCAATAGCGACGAGTGCCTGCAATGGATCGCCGCCCGCCGGCCGGATGTGATTTTCTGCTTCGGTTGGTCGCGGCTGTTGCGCCGGCCGCTACTGCAGCTCGCACCGCTGGGCGTAGTGGGATTCCACCCCGCCGAGCTGCCCGCCAACCGCGGGCGGCATCCTCTGATCTGGGCACTGGTCCTCGGACTGCCACACACCGCGGCCACTTTCTTCTTCATGGACGAAGGCGCCGACAGCGGCGATATCTTGAGTCAACGCCGATTTGCCATCGAGCCGGCGGATGATGCCGGAACGCTGTATGAGAAAATGACCCAGTGCGCGCTGGAACAAATGAGTGAGTTCGTGCCACAGCTTGCAGCGGGCCGCTTCAGTCGTATGCCACAGGACGCGAGCGGCGCCAATTCCTGGCGGAAACGGGGCAGGGCAGACGGCCAGGTCGATTGGCGGATGTCTTCGCGATCGATTCATAACCTGGTGCGCGCATTGGCAAAGCCCTACGTGGGAGCCCACTTTCTGCACAAGGGAAATGAAGTGAAGCTGTGGAAGACGGAGCTCGTCATGGATACGCCGGTGAATGCCGAGCCGGGCAAGGTACTCGCGGTCACTTCGCGAGGCCCGGTGCTGGCATGCGGCGAACGAGGACTCCTGCTGTTGCGTACGGAGCCTGAATGCGTTCTGGCTGCGGGAGAATATCTTTGAGGACGATGGTGATCGCACCCCATCCGGACGACGAGCTCCTGGGTTGCGGGGGCACGCTGCTACGGCGTAAAGCAGAAGGCACTGAGCTCGCGTGGCTGATTGTCACTGGTATTTCCGAGGCAGCCGGCTATTCGGCCGAAGCGGTGGCGGCGCGGGATGCCGAGATTGCCCAGGTGGCGGCGCGCGTCGGTTTCGATCAGGTGTTCAATTTGCGCTTGGCAACCGCGCGTCTGGACGAGCTCCCCAGGGCTGATCTCGTGCGCAGGTTTTCGAGCGCCTTCGAGGCTTTTGCGCCGACCGAGGTGTTGGTTCCCCATCCATCCGATGTGCATACCGACCACCGCCTGGTGTTTGAGACCGCGGCCGCCTGTACCAAGTGGTTCCGCTATCCGTCCGTCACACGCGTACTGGCGTACGAGACCTTGTCTGAAACAGAGTTCGGACTCGATGCCGACAGCTACTTTCGCCCCAACTTTTATGTCGACATCAGCCGCTATCTCGAAGCCAAGCTCGAGGCGCTGACCATCTACCGCTCGGAGCTGGGACAGTTTCCATTTCCGCGCAGTGCCGAGGCGGTGCGGGCATTGGCGAGCTTGCGCGGCGCCACCGCGGGATTCAGGGCCGCCGAGGCTTTCCAGCTTCTGCGCGAACGTCACTAACCGGGCTGGAAATCCCAATTGACTCAACACAGCGCACCCACGGATGCATCGCAAATGAGCTGGCAGGATGCCGTGCTCCCGACCGAAGCGACCCTCCAGGACGCGATTGCCTGCCTGAACTACACCGGCCTTCAGATCGTCCTCGTGTGCGGCACTGACCGTGTACTGGCAGGGACCCTAACGGATGGCGATATCCGCCGCGGGCTGATCCGGGGACTGACGCTCGATAGCCCCGTGAACTCCCTGTTCAAACCCGATCCATTGGTGGTGCCCCCGGAGATGGGCGGCGAGACGGTGCTGCAACTCATGCGTGCCAACGGCTTCGGCGCGATTCCCGTCGTGGATGCGGCTCGCCGCGTGGTCGGTCTGCATCTGCTCAATCGGCTTTTGACCCCCAACCGACGTTCCAACCTGATGGTGATCATGGCCGGCGGGAAAGGCACGCGCCTGCTGCCGCACACTCAGGATTGTCCCAAGCCGCTGTTGCCCATCAACGGCAAGCCGATGCTCGAGCACATCATCGAGCGGGCCCGCGCCGAAGGTTTTCAGCGATTCGTCATCGCCGTGCATTACCTTGCCGGAATGATCGAAACCTACTTCGGCGACGGGAGCCGTTGGAATGTTCGGATCGATTATCTGCGCGAGGAGGCGCCCTTGGGCACGGCGGGAGCGCTCGGGCTGTTGCAACCGCGGCCTGCTGAGGCGTTCGTTGTCTCGAACGGTGACGTCCTGACCGACATCCGGTACGGGGAGTTGCTCGATTTCCATTTGCGCAACGGCGCGGCCGCCACCATGGCAGTCCGTATGCACGAGTGGCAACACCCGTTCGGCGTAGTGCGTACCGACGGAGTCGACATCGTCGGCTTCGAGGAAAAGCCGATCAGCCGCAGCCACATCAACGCGGGCATCTATGTTCTCGAGCCGCGTGCGCTGGACACGCTGAGTGGCAAGGAAAACTGCGATATGCCCACGCTCTTTACGCGACTGCAAGAACGGGCTGCGCGCACCATTGTCTACCCGATGCACGAGCCCTGGCTCGATGTTGGCCGTGCAGCCGACCTCGAGCGCGCCCGGTCGCAGACTACACCGCGACCCGCTACCTAATTTCCTACCTGCAATCGTACCGAAGGATCAGTCAAACGTGGAGAAGCGCGACGTCATCAAGCAGTACAACCTGCCTGTCGAAGTGAAGTTCTGCAAGAAATGTACGATTTCGAATCAGAGACCCCGAATCACCTTCGACGCCGACGGTGTGTGCTCAGCGTGCAACTACGCCACCTACAAGCGCGAGCACGTCGATTGGAAGCAACGCGACCGGGAGCTCAGCGACTTGTGCGACCGATACAGAAAGAGCAATGGCGACTACGATGTCATAGTCCCCTGTAGCGGCGGTAAAGACGGCGGCTTCGTCGCCCATCAGCTCAAGTATCGGTACGGCATGAATCCACTCACCGTGACCTGGGCACCTCTGAAGGCGACGGAGATCGGCAGGCGCAATCTGGATGCCTTTATTGCGGCGGGTTTCGACAATGTGTTGGGCACTCCAAACGGCAAAACCACCCGGCGCCTGACCAACCTGGCGCTGCGCTATCTGGGCGATCCCTTCCAGCCCTTCATCTACGGCCAGACCAACTTCCCCCTGCACATGGCGGTCAAGTACAACGTGCCGCTCATCATGTACGGCGAGAACGGCGAGGTCGAATATGGTGGCGACAACAAGAATGCTTTCCGGCCGGATCGCGAGATCCAGGATCACGACAAGCATTACTTCTCCGGTCTGCCGCCGGAATTCTGGACGGAGCATGGTATCTCGGCCGCCGACCTGAAGCCCTTCATGGCGCCGCCGCACGAGCAGATTGTCCGCAATCGGACCACGATTCACTTCCTGGGGTACTACAAATTCTGGGACCCTCAGGAGAATTTCTACTACTGCACCGAGCATACCGGATTCACTCCGAACACCGAGCGTTCAGAAGGCACCTACTCGAAGTATGCGAGCCTGGACGATCGCATTGACGGTTATCACTACTACCTGGGATTCATCAAGTTCGGGATCGGCCGCACCACTTCCGATGCCTCGCACGAGATTCGCGACGGCAAGATCGCTCGTGAGGAGGGCGTGGCGCTCGTCAAGCGCTACGACGGTGAATTTCCGCGCAAGTACTTCTCCGAGTTCCTGGAGTACTGTTCGATCACCGAGCAGGAGTTCAACGAAGTCGTGGATAGCTGGCGCTCCCCGCATCTGTGGGAGCAGGTCGGCAGTGACTGGAAGCTGAAGCACACCGTTTGGGAGCAAGGCTGACGCCCGATGCGCAGCGTTCGACTGATCGCCCGGCTCGATATCAAGGGCCCCAATCTGATCAAGGGCATCCACCTGGAAGGCCTGCGGGTCATCGGCTCGCCGAATGAGCATGCGTTGCGCTACTACGCGCAGGGTGCCGATGAGTTGATCTACATGGATTGTGTCGCAAGCCTTTACGGGCGCAACAATTTGCGTGAAATCGTCGAAGGCGCGGCGAAGGATGTGTTTGTTCCCATGACCGTCGGCGGCGGCATACGCTCCGTGGAGGATGCGGGTGAAGTGTTACGGTGCGGAGCTGACAAGGTGGCGGTCAACACGGCCGCTGTCGCGAATCCAACTCTCATCAGTGACATCGCGCAACGGTTCGGCAGCCAGTGCGTGGTCCTGTCAATTGAGGCCAAGCAGATCGGGCCGGCCCGCTGGGAGGCTTATACCGACGGCGGCCGGGAGCGAACGGGACTGGACGTGGTCGAGTGGGTCAGGCGCGGCGTGGCCCTCGGCGCCGGTGAGATTCTGTTGACGTCCGTCGACCGGGAAGGTACCCGCCGTGGGTTCGATATCGACCTGGTACGCAGCGTGACCGCCGAAGTATCAGTACCGGTGATTGCGAGCGGCGGCATGGGTAAACCCGAGGACCTGGTTACAGTCGCGCAGCAGGCGGAAGCGGATGCGGTCGCCATGGCCGACATCCTCCACTATCAACGAGCTACCGTCGGGGATATCCGGCGCGCTGCCGAGGCCGCCGGCCTTACGGTCAGGAAACATGAGCACGCCTGATATTGCGGTCATCGACTATGGCGTGGGCAATCTGCTCAGTGTGCGGCGGGGCTTTGAGCACTGTGGCGCTACCGTTGCCGTTACTTCGGACCCCGCGGTCCTGCGAGCGGCACCCCGAGTGGTGCTACCCGGTGTGGGCGCATTCGCGAAGGCGATGGAGGAACTGAGGAGACGGGATCTCGTGTCGGTCGTGTTGGACGTAGCCGCCCGCGGCCGTCCACTGATGGGCATCTGCCTGGGCATGCAGATGCTGTTCGATGAGAGTGAGGAATTCGGCTGCACGGCGGGTCTCGGGCTGATTGCCGGCCGGGTGGTTCCGATACCGGGCGTAACCACGCGCGGTGCCCCGCAGAAAGTCCCGCACATCGGCTGGAACTCGCTCGAGTTGCCCGACGGGCGGCGCGACTGGAACGGCACGACGTTACGGAACCACTTGCCTGGCGAGGCGGTTTATTTCGTGCATTCATTCATGGCGAGCCCGGCTGATCCGGCGCACCGCATCGCGGATTGTCTGTACGGGGGACAACACGTCGCCGCGGTCGTCGGCCGGGACAACGTGGTGGGCTGCCAGTTCCATCCGGAGAAGAGCGGCGCCTCCGGATTGAAAGTGTTGCGCGCATTTCTGGCTGCGACTCGCACCTGATCGTCATCAACCAGGCCCTGCAACGGAGCTCAAATACATGGAAAATGCCACCATCCGCGAAGGCTTCTTCAAGCACCGCGAGCACGAATCCCAGCCAGGGTCGGTGCATCGCTCCTCAGGCGTGTTCTACGTCCTGCAGTCTCCCGAGGTGAACACGGAATTTCTGCTGTTCAACTATTGGCTGCACAAGCGTGGAATCAACAATCTCACGTTGGCCGTGACGCTGCGCGACTGCTCCGGCAGCGTCGTTTACCGGGAAGCCGGGCCAATGAGTTTCACTGGCGCACATGCATTGAAGGTTGCGCAGTTGCTCGAGCGGGCCGTGCTTGCGCCCGCCTTCGAAGGGTCCTGCGAGATCGAGATACTGAGCGATGTCAACCTGCACGTGCCGTACCCGGCGGTGATCGTTCGTTATCATGGCGGCGGCTGGCATTCGACCGCGCACTCCTACAGCCGCTTCCTGGCCGAGTCGAGCGGTGACGTCCCTGAGCGCATAGATGCCGTGCAACTCACTTGTGAGGGCAATTGGACGGTCCACCCCGATCCGAAACTGGAAACCTTTTTCGTGATTCACAACGGGGCGACCGGCATCGGCTCACACGAGTTGGTCTTTACACTCACCAACCACCGCGGTGAGCGCGCGAGCGCGGCCATCGCGGATGTCAGCTACGCGCCGTTTGAAACCAGGCGTTTCTTCCCAGGCAGGCACCTGGATTTCGGCGCGCACCTGCAAGGCCGCCCCGGCTGCCTCGAGGTTGCCACGCAGGTTGCAGGAGTTTTCCCGCGCATGTTGTGTGGCCACGTGCGCGCGAGCGACGGCGCTCTGTCGGTGGATCATTCGAATTTCAACTACACGGGGCGCGGGGGGCGGCAGGATTGCCTGCCCATGCCCGAGGGCACTCGCAAACCGCTCGGCTTCGTGATCCCGGCGCTGGCGGGGCCGGATTGGGCTTGCTGGGCCGATTTCTATCCAACCTGGCCGGATCGCAGCTATCGCGACACGATTACGGTTCGAACCGCCGACGGACGTGAAGCGGCCCGGACCGATATCGTCCTGGGCGCCGATGCGGCATCGGGACCGGTGCGTGTCCCTGTTTCCGATCTGCTCGCGCCGCACGGCGGCAGTGGGGCGGTTGATTTCACGATCAGCCATGCAACACAGGTGCCCACGCGCTTCCATATGGGCATCCACTATCAATACCGCGGTGGCGTGCCGGCTTTTCTCATCGACGGCCCCATGCCGTACACCGCCACGGGGGTGCGCAGCCGGTGGTTTCCCGTTCTGTTTGACACCGATACGCGCACGTGGCTGTTCATCTCCAATCAGATTTTCGACCCGGCCGCGCCTGCCGATGTGGTTTACGAGATTGCTGCGTACAACGCGCGCGGCAGCGCTCCTCTCGGCGGGCGGTTGCACATCGCTGCCGGCGCCACTGTCGCCACGGACCTGCGGGAGCTCGTGCCTGGAATCGAGGAATTTCTCGACGGCGAGGCGGGCTGGGTCTATCTCAAGGCAGACCAGCCTTCGCTCAGCGTCGTTCATTACATCATGCAGAAGGGACCCGATTCCCTGGCGGTCGATCATGCATTCTGAGGGCAGGCAAGTTGTGAATTACACAGACGTGTTTGAGGCGGAAAACGACTTCTACCGGCGTTGCAGCAGCGACCGGGTCTCCAAATTTCTCGCGCATGCGAAGTTGTACGAGATGTCATTGGGATTGCCCGGTCATTTTGTCGAAGCGGGAGTCTTCAAAGGCGCTTCCTTCTGCCGCTTCCGCAAGTTGGGGCGGCTGTTCCATCCCGACCACACGCGGCGGTTCGTAGGCTTCGATGTTTTCGGCAAGTTTCCGGATCCGCAGTACGGCCCGGACAAGGCCGAGCTCGAACGGCAATGGGCGATCGACGGGGATCATGGGATCTCCCGTCCAGCACTGCAACAGCTTCTCGAAGAGCAGGGCCTGGCTGACAATGTCGATCTGGTACAGGGCGATGTCTGCGAGTCGATACCGCGTTATTTTGCCGAGCGGCAGCAGATGAGCGTGGCGATAGTCAATATCGACCTCGATCTCTACGAGCCCATCAAGGCGACGCTGGAACACGTTTTTCCGCTGGTGGTGCGCGGCGGTGTGGTGATCCTCGATGATTACGAGGGTTTTCCAGGGGCCAAGCGCGCGGTGGACGAGTACCTTGCCGAGCACCGGCGTCCCGAGCGGATTCAGAAATTTTCATTCGCCTACACGCCGTCTTTCCTGATCAAGGACTGAGGTTGCGACTGCTGGCTTTAATCACGGCGCGCGGCGGTTCCAAGCGCGTGCCGGGAAAAAACATCCGGCCTCTGGGTGGGGCGCCCCTGTTGGTCTGGAGCGTGCGAGCGGTGAACGGTGTCCCGGAGATCTGCGACACGCTGGTTTCCACGGACAGCGCAGAGATTGCGCAGGTAGCGCGCGACGGAGGGGCGCTCGTCCCATGGCTCAGGCCGCCGGAGCTGTCCACCGATTTCGCCTCGTCCGCGGACGTTTGTCTGCATGCACTCAACTGGTATGAGAGCGTCGCAGGAGCGGTGGACGGTCTTCTGCTGCTGCAGCCGACTTCGCCATTTCGAAGTCGCGACACAATTATCCGCGGCATCGAGCTGTTTCGATCGCACGAGCGCCGGCCGGTCATCGGGGTGTCGCCCGCTGCTTCGCATCCTCTGTGGTGTTTCCGTGTCGAGGGTGACGAGTTACGGCCCTTCCTCGACGGTGAGCGGCACATACGCAGCCAGGATCTGCCAGCAGCCTTCGTGTTGAACGGTTCGTTCTATCTCGTTACTCCGCAGCAGTTGCGCGCACGTGGGGCCTTTTATCATGCGGATGCCGTACCGCTGGTGAGTGAGGATCCCGCGGAAGGCATCGATATCGATACGGAATGGGATTGGTTGCTGGCGCAGGCGGTGGCATCGGCCCGCGGCGCTGTGCTCAGATGAACAAAGTTGTCTTTCTGCTCGAACAGGTCCTGGATGAGCGCAATTACAGTCGTTTCGGCATCCAGACATGGCTGGACCGGGGCTGGCAGCTCGAAGTCTGGGACCTGACGCCCTGGGCCCATCCGGCCGTGTGGCAGGACTACGCGGCCTCCGGGAAAAGACTAAAACAGTTCGCGGATTACTTTCCCATTGACTCGGCCCGGGCATTGGCCCGCCGCTTGGAGGGCTGCGGCAGCGTCACTCACTTTGTTGATCTGACAGGTGAGAGTTATCACTCACTGCGGGCGAAATGGCCATTGCTGCGGCGCGGCGTAATCCGGGTGGTGTGCGCCCTCGGATCGATTCCGGTCCCGCCGCGCCCCCGGGAGTCCGGCTTCGCCCGGCGGTTGATGCGACTCATTGCATCCGGTCCTGTAGCGATTTGGCGACGAGTGTGCAATGCCTTCTTTGTCAGGGTCGTGGGTGCCTGTTTGCCTGCCGACTGGGTGATTGTGGGCGGTGAAGCCACGTCACGAGCCGGTTGCAGGGGCGCTACCGTGATTCGCGCCCACAATTTCGACTACGACATCTTCATGCGGCTCGAGAAGCTGGACTCAATTGCAACAGAAAGTTACGCCGTCTTTATTGATCAGGACTACTGCTTCCACCCCGAGTACATTTACAAGGCGATGCAGCCGCTAGCCAGTCCACAGAGGTATTTCCCCGCCGTATGCGCCGGGTTGGGTGCTATCGCTTCCGCGCTGGGTGTTGCGGTTCGTATTGCCGCCCATCCTCGCACCACGTATCGGGAGCGGGGTCTGGATTGCTTTCCGGGTTTCCCGATCGCGTACGGTGCGACCGCGGAACTGATCAAGGACTGTCGTGTGGTCGTGTGTCATGACAGCACGGCCATTCAATTCGCAGTCTTGTTCGAGAAACCAGCCATCTTCGTGACCACCAACGAGTTGGTGCCCACTCACGAGGGGCGCTGTATCGCCATGGCCGCCGCGGAGCTGGGGAAAACCCCGATCAATCTCGATGAGACCGATCTGGCGGCAGTCGACTGGACTGCGGAGCTGCGCGTCGACACGCGCAAATATGCGGAGTATCGTGCACGTTACATCAAATCGCCAGGCAGTCAGGAGGATCCTGTTTGGAAGATTGTCATTGACCAACTCGAGCGTGCTGAGCTCGATTCGACTGGAGATCAATAAAACCATGAAGAACTCTTCGACACTGTCCGTTCTGGCCGCGCTGTGCGGCCTCTCACCCGGCTTCGCGCTCGCCGCCCTCAGCAGTCCCGGTTTGCCCGTCAATGTGGTGCAGTCGTATGCCTACGCTACCTATGGAGGCGGCGATTTCGTTTTCTCCACCAGCCAGCAGTCGGCCGGTTGCGAGTCCGGGTGGTACCTCAAAGCCACCGATCCGGGGTACAAAGCCGTCGTCGCCACGGTGTTGAGTGCACAGGCGGCCGGATTGCAAGTGACGGTGACCGGCGACCCAAATGATTTGTGGCCCGGGTCGCCGAGCGGCCATTTCTGCCGGGTTCAATATGTCGGCACGGCTTCCTGAGCCGCACTTGCGTAGCTCGGTCATTGGCTTGCTGTGGGCCTGCGTCTGCCTGGCGCTCGTGTCGCCGGCATGGGGGCAGGACCCGTTACCGCCACTCTACTCGGCTGCCGTCCACATCGACGGCGTCATGTCCGGGACGGCGGCCAATGGAGTGTTTTTCGACGGCCAGAATATCTGGGTCATGCTTCAGGACCACAACGGTGGCTCGGTCGCCAAGCTGAGCTCCAGCGGGGCGGTCCTGAGCACTACCCGGGTCGGCAGTGTGCCTATTGAGGCGGCGTACGACGGTTCGCGGATCTGGTTCACCAACTATGTATCGAGCACGATCAGCATACTCGATCGCAGCGGGCAGATACTCAACACCATTCAACTGCCCAGCGGGTCGGATCCGGAAGGGATCCTGTTCGACGGCAAGTACATGTGGGTCGCCAACAATGGGCCGGTTGCGAATTACGTCTCCAAATTCGATCCGGTGACGACGCGCTTGATTGCGAAATATCCCGTCGGCATCAACCCGGACTGGTTCGCGTTCGACGGTACTTACATCTGGGTCACCAACAGTAACAGCAATAACGTGATGAAGCTCAACCGGGAGACCGGCGCGATTCTGCGCACCTACCCGACGGGCTTGTTCCCGCTTTCCATGGTCTTCGACGGCACCAGCATTTGGATCGGCAACGGGGCACCCTCGAGCCGGGTCGAACCCACGCTCGCCACCAGGGGCGTGACCCGGCTGCGGGCGTACGGCGGAGTCAACCTGGGAGACTATGCGACCGGTTACGGCGCCCGAGGAATGGTGTACGACGGCCAGTATCTGTGGGTCTGCAACTCCTACGACAACACCGTCACGCGTCTGCGGACATCCGATGGTGTGAGCTTCGGAACCTATCCAACTGGAATTGGCCCGCGTGGCATCGCGTTCGATGGGAAGAAATTTTGGATTGCCAATTCGGGAGAGAGTACCCTGACGCTGCTCGCCGCGGATGCTGCCGATCTGCGTCCGGCGAGCGGGACGCTCGTCTCGCCCGTTGGCGGCGCATTCACCGCAGACACTTTGAGCAGTTCACACGCGCGACGTGCGACTGTGCTGGGCGGAATTCTCACGCAGCTTCTGGACGATAACTGACAGCCTGCAGTTGACGGCCGACCCGGCCGATTCGACGCTGATCAATCGTACTCACGGTGCGGCCAACCGGCCGCTGCTTCTCGCACGCCCGTGCCGCCTTCTGCGGCCGGGTGTTACAATTGGAGATTACATTGAATGCGCCACATGGATCGCAGTCCCTGGGATTTTGAGCGGGTCGGGAGTCGGCGGTGAGCAGCTCGTTGCGAGTGGGGATTGCCGGCTTCGGAGTGGTGGGCAAGCGGCGCAAGGCCTGTGTCGACCGGCGCGGGGACGCTCAGGTCGTAGCCGTGTGTGACCGGAGCTTTGCGACGGAAGGCGCGCTGGAGGATGGCACACGCTGTTATCGCGACTATCGTGGCCTCTTCACCGAAAAGCTCGATGTCCTGATCGTATGCCTCACCAATGACATTGCCGCCGAGGTCACCATTGCGGGGCTGACGGCGGGTCTGCACGTCTTCTGTGAAAAGCCTCCGGGACGAAGTGTGGCCGATATTCTCTCGGTGCGGGAATGCGAGCGGCGTCATCCGGCGCTCAAGCTCATGTACGGCTTCAACCACAGGTACCACGAGTCGGTGCAGGATGCGCTGCGGATTCTACGCAGCGGCGAGCTTGGCAAAGTCATCAACATGCGGGGCATGTACGGCAAGGCAAAGCTCATCACCTTCAATCAACCCGACTGGCGCACACGCCGGGATATTGCCGGCGGCGGCGTGTTGTTGGATCAGGGCATCCACATGGTGGACATCATGCGGTTGTTCGGCGGCGATTTCTGTGACGTCCACAGCTTTGTTTCCAACAGTCACTGGGGCTATGACGTGGAGGATAACGCCTACGCGCTCATGCGCACGGCCACCGGCGTCGTTGCCATGTTGAATTCCTCGGCGACGCAATGGCGGCACCGCTTCAACCTGGATATCAATCTGGAGCACGGCAGCCTCATTCTCGGCGGCATCCTCTCGGGAACCAAGAGCTACGGTGCCGAGACTCTCACTGTGGTGCGAGCCGATCCGGACAATGATGGCGGCGATCCGCGGGAGCAGGTAACGCGCTACAACCGCGACCCGTCCTGGGATGAGGAGATCGCCGCATTTTTCAGGGCGATCCGGGCGGACATGGCCGTGGAAAGCGGCACGTCACTGGATGCCCTGCGCACAATGCAACTCGTTTTCAAGATCTATTACGCCGATCCGATCTGGCGTGCCACTTACGATATTCCCAATCCGGACAGTTATGAACAACATTGACCGTTTCTATTCACCCGACCCGGTCGCCTTCTCGGCCGCCTACCTCGAGTACCTGCAGACGGTATTGCGCCAGGTGGACACCGCCGCGATCGGCCGTTTCATCGACACACTGCTGGATGCCCGCAAGCGGGGCGCCCAGATTTTCTTCATTGGCAACGGCGGCAGCGCCGCAACCGCCAGTCACTTCGCCAATGACCTGGCCATCGGCACGCACGACTACGAGCAACCGTTCCGGGCCATCAGCCTGACTGACAATGTTGCCATCCTCACTGCGGTGGGTAACGACTTCGGTTATGAAGAGATTTTCGTCAGGCAGTTGCGCGTATTGGGCCACAAAGGCGATGTGGTCGTCGGCATCTCGGCTTCCGGCAACTCGCCGAATTTGCTGAAGGCCTTCGACTACGCGCGTCAAGCGGGTATCAAGACGTTCGCGATCACTGCTTTCGACGGCGGCAAGATGAAGCAGCAGGCCGATGACGGCGTTCACATACCCACGGGTATGAAGGAGTATGGCCCCGCGGAGGATGTTCACATGGTCCTGGACCACCTGGTTGGCGCGTACCTGATGCGCCGCGTTCGCCAGGAACGCTGAGCGGTGCTGCTGGACGGAAAGCGGGCGGTGGTCACCGGCGCCTCGCGGGGGATTGGCCGGGCTGTTGCCGAGGCGCTGCGTAACGCGGGTGCCTGGGTCATCGGTACGCGGACCGCAGCGGCGACGGATCCAGACCCGGCCTGCCAGGAATGGCTGGAAGCGGATTTCTCCGACCTGGAGCAGCTCCGGGCCTGTGCCGACCGAGTGCGCGCCGCCGGGGCGGACATTCTCATCAACAATGCCGGCATCAATAAAGTGGCGCCGTTCGAAGCTATCGACCCGCAGGACTTTCTGCGGATCCAACAGGTCAATGTCCTGGCGCCGCTGCTGTTGTGCCAGGCGGTGATCCCGGCAATGAAATTAAAAGGCTGGGGACGCATCGTCAATGTGTCTTCCATATTCGGCAAGGTGAGCAGGGCCCAGCGGGGCCCGTACTCGGCCAGCAAGTTTGCGCTCGATGGTATGACCGTCGCCCTGGCCGCCGAGCATTCGGGCCACGGTATTCTGGCGAACAGCGTGGCGCCCGGCTTCATTGATACCGATCTGACCCGGCGTGTGCTGGGTGATGCGGGCATCGCCGCGGTGTTGGCCAACGTGCCGATTGGCAGGCTGGGCAACGTTGCGGAAATCGCCCGGCTGATTTTGTGGCTCGCCGGCCCGGAAAATACTTACATCTGTGGCCAGAACATTGCGATCGACGGAGGTTTTACGCGTGTCTGATGAGCTGGTGATTCAATCTCACACCGGACCATATCGCGTCGAATTCCACCAGGGTCTGCCGCAGGAGCCGTTCGCGGTGCTCGGCGACCGGCCGCACGTGTTGATCGACGCGAATGTGGCGCGACTGTATGCCACGCAATTGCGCAGTGTTGTGGAGCATCCCAACACGATCATCATCGAGGCGACCGAGGCCAACAAGTCGCTGCAGCGGACGATCCCGGTATTCGAGCGGCTCATCGCCAACAGCATCCGGCGCGATCACACGCTGGTGGCGATCGGCGGCGGGATCATTCAGGACATCACCTGTTTCATTGCAAGCACGTTGCTGCGCGGGTTGCCGTGGCGCTTTGTTCCAACGACCTTACTGGCGCAAGCGGACTCGTGCATCGGCTCGAAGAGCTCCATCAATCTCGGCGACACGAAGAATGTTCTCGGGACATTCAATCCGCCGCGGCAGATCTACGTCCACAGTGCGTTCCTCGATACGCTGGCAGCGAAGGACATCCATTCCGGGGTGGGGGAGATCCTCAAGGTGCATGCCATTGACGGGGCGGGCGCCTTCGACCAGTTGGCACGGGACTTCGGGCAGTTGTTTACCGACCGCAGCGTGCTGCTGAAGTACATCCGCGCCGCGCTGTCCATCAAGCAGCGCTACATTGAGCAGGACGAGTTCGATCGGGGCATCCGCAACATTTTCAATTACGGTCACAGTTTCGGGCATGCCATCGAGTCGGCCACGGACTACGGCGTGCCGCATGGAATTGCCGTAACCATGGGCATGGACATGGCGAACTTCATTGCCGTGCGGCGCGGCCTGTTGCCGCAGCGCCATTTCGAGCGCATGCACCCGGTGTTGAAGCGCAACTACGCGCAATTCGCCGCCGTTGCCATTCCGGAGGCGCCATTGCAGGCTGCCTTGTCCAAGGACAAGAAGAATACGAGCGCGGGACTGCGCCTCATTTTCCCGAAGGGCGAGTCGGCCATCATCGAGCCGGTGACGGTTGTAGCGGATGAGGCGTTCCGCTCGCAATGCTCGCAGTTCCTGCAGGTTCTGCCGCAATGAAGTCCACCGTGAAAGTCGCCGTCTGCTCACGGTCGTTCTCCCACAACCCGGTGCTGCGTGCCGAGCTGCTGGAGCGTTATGAAAATGTCACCTTCAATGACGCGGGAGTGTCGTTGCGGGGCGCGAGCCTCGTCGAGTTTCTGCGCGGACACGCGAAGGCGATTACGGCGCTCGAAGTGATTGATGAGGCGGTGTTGTCCCAGTTACCCGAGTTGCAGGTCATCGGCAAGTATGGGGTCGGTCTCGACATGATTGACCTGGCCGCCATGCGTTCGCTGGGTAAGCGGCTCGGCTGGACCGGCGGGGTCAACCGGCGTTCTGTTTCTGAGTTGGTCATCTCGGCGGCGATTGCAATGTTGCGTCACGTACCGGCGGCTCATCGGGAAGTGTTGTCCGGCACCTGGCGCCAGCACGTCGGCGGCTACCTGACCGGCCGCACGGTCGGTATCGTCGGCTGTGGTCACATCGGCAAGGATCTCGTGCCGTTGCTACAGGCGTTCGATTGCCCGATCCTGGTGCACGACATCGTCGAATTTCCCGAGTTCTATGTGAAATATCGGATCGAGGCGGTGACACTCGATGACCTGCTGCGCCGGTCCGACATTGTGACTTTGCACGTGCCACTGGATGACAGTACGCGCGGCATGCTGGATGCACGCCGTCTCGCGCTACTGAAACCCACCGCTGTACTGATCAACGCTGCGCGCGGCGGACTGGTGGATGAGGCGGCTTTGCGAACGGCGCTGAAGGAAAAGCGGTTCGCGGCGGCCGCGTTCGATGTGTTTGCGGTTGAACCGCCGACCGACCTTGAATTACTGTGCCTGCCCAATTTCCTGGTGACACCTCACCTGGGAGGTAGCGCCCAGGAGGCCATCCTCGCCATGGGACGTGCGGCCATACGCGGTCTGGATGAGAGCGCAATACCATGAGCATACGTCCCCGAGCCTCCTTGTTGAACCCAGAGTTGCGCCGGCCGCACGCACTGGACTCGAAGCCACGCGATCCATCCAACCTGTGGCTGGACAAGAACGAGAATCAGGATTCGGCGCTCGCGCAGACCTTGCGAGAGGTGCTCGAGTCGATCCCGACCACGGCATTGACCACCTATCCGGAAGCGGGCGAGTTGTATCGGAAGCTGGCGGCTTGGGTGGACGTTGACCCGCGCGGCCTGCTGTTGACTCCTGGCAGTGACGGCGCCATCCGCCTCGTGTTCGAAGCTTTTGTTGAGCCCGGCGATCCCGTCGCGCACACCGTTCCGACCTTCGCGATGTATCCGGTGTACAGCCAGATGTTCGGCGCCGCCGTGAGTCCGATCGAATATCGAGCGAGCGCCGCCGGACCGGTCATCGATCCGGACTTCGTTCTGCGCGCGGTGCGTGAGCGCGCGCCGAAGTTGTTATGCCTGCCGAATCCTGACAGTCCGACGGGCACTGTGCTGCCATCGCAGGTACTGCGCGCCATTCTTACCGAGTGCGAGCGCGTGGGCACGGTGATGTTGATTGATGAGGCATATCACCCGTTTTATGCCTGGTCGGCTGCGCCGTGGACCGCGGCGAGTCCGAACCTCATTGTGGCGCGCACGTTCGCCAAGGCCTGGGGCGCAGCCGGCTTGCGCATCGGCTATGCCGTCGGTCATCCGGACACGATCGCACTCCTGCACAAGATGCGGCCCATGTATGAAGTGAGCACGCTGGCAGTGGAGTGCATGGCCCGCATGATGGATCACGAGGCCCAGATGCTGGGGGCCGTGGCCCGGATCAACGCGGGCAAGGACTTCTTCGCGCGCGCGATGCGCGCGGCCGGTTTCAGCGTGCTCCCGGGTGAGGGTAATTTTATACATGTTGCCTTCGGGGAGCGGGCGGCGGCGGTGCAGGCCGCCCTGGCGGGTAAAGTGTTATATCGTGCCGTATCCGATCATCCGAGCCTGCGTGGCTACAGCCGCTTCAGTCTGGCGCCACAGGCCGTCATGGCCCGGGTGGCGGATCTCATCCTGGGGGCCGGCGCCGATGGCGGTTGAAATGTTGGCTCCGATCGAGCGCTGGCTGGACGCCGCGGCGCTCAGTTCCATCTATTCGTCGCAATATTGGAATGACCTGAGCGAGGAAAAATCCAAGGAGTGGTGGATCGCGGACGGCACCGAGTCCGCCTTCGCGCGGCTGCGCGGTTATCTCGAGCAGTCGGGCCTGCTGGATGAATATCGGGTCGCCGAGCGCTTCGTGGCCCGGCTTCCGGGGCATGAACTAGCCATCGCCGATCTGGCCGCGGGAATCGGCTGGACGTCGAGCCTGCTCTCCCGGTTGCCCAATGTGGCCACCGTCCATGCCGTTGAAATCAGTGAGCACCGGCTCGAGCTGCTGTTTCCGCAGGCCATCCGCATGTTTGCCGGCGCGCCCGGCAAGGTGCGCCGCAGCCTGGGCTCTTTTTACAATCTCGGCCTGGCGAATGAATCGCTGGATGTTGTATTCCTGGCGTCGGCATTTCACCATGCGGCCAATCCATTACGCCTGTTGAGCGAAGCGGATCGGGTTCTGAAGCCGGGCGGTCATCTGATTCTCAGTGGCGAGAATGTCATTGGAACACGCGCCATCGTGCGCCGCATGTTCGGGAAGCTGCTGCGTGAACGCCGCTTCGTAACCAACTTCTACGAGCTGTTTCCGCCGGATGACACCGCGGGTGACCATTACTATCGAAGCAGCGATTATTATCTCTTCAACCAATTGCTCGGCTATCGAGTGATCGACTTCAACGTGTCGCGGCAGAAGACCGCGACGGTGATCTCGACGAAACTGGCGGTGTAGGAATCAGTGATGAAAAAAGGCATGTTGAACGTGGCTATCATCGGCTGCGGGCGGGTATCGGGTCACCACTGCCGATCGATTGTGGAGACGCCGGGTGCCGAGCTCGTCGCCGTGTGCGACCTGGTTGCGCAGAAGGCGGATGCCTATCGCGAGCAGTTCGGGGCCAGGTCCTACGTGAACTATCACCAGATGCTGCGTGAGAATCCGCAGATCGATACTGTGGCCATCATCACGCCGTCCGGCATGCACTTCGAGCACGTGCTCGACATCATCCAACGTTATCGAAAGAACATCATTGTCGAGAAACCGACCTTCATGCAGCCCTCGCAGGTGACGAAGGCCTACACGGCGGCTGAGGCGGCGCGGGTGGAGATTTTTGCGGTATTCCAGAACCGCCACAATCTCGCGGTGCAACGCGTCCTGCAAGGGATACAGCGCGGCGAGCTCGGACGGGTGCGGGCCGTGGGAGTGCGGGTTCGCTGGTGCAGGCCGCAACGCTACTACGACCTGGCTCCCTGGCGGGGCACATTCGCAATGGACGGAGGTTGTCTGACCAACCAGGGTATTCATCACATCGACCTGCTGCGTTTTCTCGGCGGGGAAGTCGAGCGGGTAAGTAGCGCTCACCGTACACTCGGCGCGGACATTGAAGTGGAGGACACAGCGGTCGCCTCGTTTGTGTTCAAGAGCGGGGCGCTCGGCAGCCTCGAGATTACGACCGCGGCACGGCCGATCGACTATGAGGCGAGCTTGTCGTTGGTGTGCGAGAATGGTCTCGCGCAGATCGGTGGCATCGCCGTCAACGAGCTGCAGGTCTATACGCCGGATCCCGGCTCCTGCGCACCCAACTCGGAGGATTTTTCCGGCAACGTGTATGGCAACGGCCATGCCCGCATCTACTCTGACCTGGTGGCCCATTTCGAGCACGGACGGCCGTATTCCGTGTCGTATGCCGACACCCTGGCGACCATCCGGCTGCTCAATTCCTTCTATGTTGCGGATGAAACTCAACGTTGGGTAGAGGTTGCGGAGGCCGGCGACAGCGGGCGGCTCGGCCGGCGCGACGATGCCCTGGCAAGCCTCTATCAGACCATGGCCCCGCAGGGAGATTGAACGATGAAAGTGGCAGGAATCATTCCGGCGCGGATGGCAGCCTCGCGCTTCCCCGGCAAACCGCTGCATTCCATTCTCGGACGCCCGATGGTCGAGCATGTGTATGAGCGGGCGAAGATGTATGCCGGATGGACCGATCTCGTCCTCGCAACTTGCGATCGGGAGATCGAGCGGTTCGCGCAGAGCAAATCGATTCCGGTGGCGATGACCGGCTCGCACCACTCGCGCGCACTGGATCGCGTTGCCGAAGCGGTCACACTACTTCCCGGACGCTATGCGGATGACGATGTTGTCGTCTGCGTCCAGGGCGACGAGCCGATGATGCGCCCCGACATGATCAGCACGGTACTGGCGCCGCTTCTGGCGAATCCTTCGATCCCGTGCACGGTGCTGGCGATGCACATCGCGGAAGAGTCGATCTGGCTGAATCCCGATACGGTGAAAATCGTGCACAACGACGCTGGCGAGGTCCTTTACACGTCGCGCGCTCCAGTGCCCTACTGCAAGGACAAATTCTCGCAAGCACTGCTCGCCAGGCGCATCTACGGAATATTCGCCTTCCGCTGGCGCTACCTGCGGGAGTTCACCGCACACCCCCAGACTCGTCTGGAGCAGGTGGAAGCGTGTGACAGCAATCGAATCCTCGATATGTCCTTCAGCCAGTTCATCGCACCCTATCCGTATGTGAAGTCTTTCTCGGTCGACAGCCCCAGCGACATCGACCTCGTCGAGCGGCACATGGCCGCGGACGAGTACTGGGCGCGCTACAAGTGAAGTTCCCGCCAGCATGAATTCCAACATCGTGTATCGCACGGATGAGCTCGCCCGGTATTTCGCGACCCATCGCGTGACGTGGGACCAGTTCTACGAGTCCGAACGGGTGATCATCAGCCGGCTTGCTCTCAATGCGAGCCGTTCGGTGCTCGATGTCGGCTGTGGCTGCGGCGGGCTCGGACTGGCGCTGCGTGAGAAGTTCGGTGTGACCGACTACACGGGTGTCGAGATCAACAGCGCGGCCGCGGCCGCCGGCCGCCGGATGAACGGCGCGGCCCGCATCCTTCAAGGTGACATCCTCGATCTGAGTCGCGGTGAGCTGCGTGACTGGGCATTCAACGTCGTGTTCTCGTTGAGTTGTGTCGATTGGAACGTCCGATTCAATGAGATGCTGCTGGCAGTGTGGCAGCACGTCGCTCCCGGCGGGCACCTGGTGGCAACCTTCCGTTTGACGGACGGTCCGAGTTGCAACGATATGGCCCGTTCCTACCAGTACATCAACTTCGAAGGCGTCCGTGCCGGTGAAAAGGCCGCCTACGTAGTGTTGAACGCCGGTGAGCTGATGGAGGCGCTGTTGGGATTCGATCCTGCGGGCATCGCGGCCTTCGGTTATTGGGGCCCGCCGTCCGCGAGCGCCATGACGCCCTATGAGCGCCTGTGCTTTTGCGCAGTCGCGATTCGCAAACGCGCAACGGAGTCGGATGGAACGCGACTCGATCTCGAGCTGCCTGAGGAGATCCGCAGCATCATGCGGACGCGTTGACGCCAACCTTGTCGCTACTCGTCTGGGATCACGCCGGTGAGCCTCCTGCCGATGCCGGAGGTGCGGGCGAGGTGTGGGGCTGGAACAGCTTTTCGCAGAGTGCGACTGTCTTTTCGATCCCACGCTACCTCGAAGATCACGCACTGCGGCTCCGGCAGCGCTATCTGGGGTTCGTCTACGAGGTCGGTGAGACCCTCATAGACGGCAAGCGGGTGGTGGATCATCTGGATCTCGGTGACGGATTCAGCCTCTGGTGGATGACGCTGATTGCGGAAAAGAGTCCCCTGAAATCCCCGGCAATCTATGCGTGCCTGCGCCTGCTTGCGCTTCATGAAATTCTGCAGCAGCGCCAGCCGGGCGAGGTCGTCCTGGCCAGCGCCGATGCGGCGCTCGCCGAGTCGATCGGCAGGTTATGTGCCGATCAGCGAGTCCGCTTTACCTGGAGGAGGGGTGAGCCGGCACGGCGTGGCGGGGCGGTGCGTCGCCTGTACGAAGGATTGCCTCATGCTTTGAAAGGGTGGCTGAGCCTGCGGCACATTCTGAAGAGGTGGTCGCTGCGAGGGGTCGGCGGGCAGGCATGGGCATCCGGTCCCGATGCAGTGTTCATCTGCTCCTACTTCATTCATCTCGACCCGGTTCGCTGCGAGCGTGGCGAGTTTTATTCGCGGCAATGGGAAGTGTTGCCACGGGTCCTGCAGGCGGCGGGCCGGCGGCTCAACTGGCTGCACCTGTTCCTGTTCAGTGCGGTTGTACCTGACACGGCGACGGGCCTGCGCTGGGCACGGCGGTTCAATCAGTCAGCCGCTGAGCAAGGCCGCCATGCGTTCGTCGACACCCAACTCAGCACGCGGACTGTATGGACGACATTGAAGACCTGGGGCTGGTTGCAGCGCAGGGCTCGGCGTTTGCGCAACATCAGCGCGGCGTTCGATCCAGCCGGATGCGCTCCCTGGCTGTGGCCGATGTTGCGTGATGATTGGGGTTCGTCGTTCTCGGGAACGACGGCCATGAGCAATTGTCTGGCCCTCTCGCTGTTCGATGCGACTCTGGCACAGATGCCCCACCAACCCCTGGGACTGTATTTGCACGAGAACCAGTCCTGGGAGAAGGCGCTGCTGCGGGCGTGGCGCAAGTACAATCACGGCGAAATCATCGGCGTCCAACATGCAACAGTGCCGTTCTGGCATTTGTACTACTTCGAGGACCCACGATGTTTCGAGCGCCGGCCGAAAGGCGCGTTGCCGCTTCCCGATCGCCTCGCGGCCAACGGCCTCGCGGCGCGCAAATCGTTTGTCGCCACTCAGTACCCGCCCGAGCGTCTCGTGGATGTCGAAGCGTTGCGCTATCTGGATCTGTTGGTATTGTCCCAGCGGCAAAAGCCGGCGCGGACGGGCGGCGCGACCGTCCGGGTCCTCGTACTCGGCGACCTGATTCCGGCCTCAATGCACTACCTCCTGCGCCTGCTCGAGGAGGCCACGCCGCACGTGGGCCCGCAGTTTGAATTCACGCTCAAACCCCACCCGGGCCTGGCTGTGGACCTGGCCGCGTATCCCGGGCTGCGCGTGCGCGAAACTCGGGAAGCACTGGGCACCCTCCTGACCGGTTTCGATATTGCGATCGCCGCAAACTGCACGTCGGCGGCGGTCGAAGCTCATATCGCGAGTTTGCCCGTGATCATCTCCATGGACGGCGAAGGCCTGAATCTGAGTCCACTGCGCGATCAGCCCGGGGTGCGTTTCGTCTGCGCGGGCGCCGAGCTGGCCGCGGCGCTGCAGGCGGCAATGGACGATCTTGCCCACGCCGCCGGCAGTCGCCAGGAGTATTTCTATCTCGACAGCGAGTTGCCGCGATGGAAGGGCTTGCTCGCATTGAATACCGCGGGTTGATTTGGCCGGCAGCGCCGACAATCGGGGCCCGATCGGGCCGGACACCCTGGGCCGTGAGCGCGCAGTCCTGGTTGCCCGGCTGCGAACCGAGCCTTTGTTTGTGTTACGCCAGCTCCCGAGTCTGGCCAGTGCGGTGTATCGGAGAATTCGCACCCGAATCGCCTTGCGCCTGGCCGCGCCGCACCGGGGCGCCAAGATCCAACCTGCCTGGCTGGCAAGCGCCGCTACGGGTCCCTGGCCGCGCTCCGCGCCCGCCGCCGGCGGGTTCGTCCTGCCGCTGTATCCGGCGCCGCCTCATGGGTTTGAGTCGATGGCTCAACAACCGGCCCAGCCGGTACGGATCGCCTCGACAACCGATCCGGAGGATCAGTTCGGCAAACACCGGTGGGGATTTCTTCTGGAGGAATTGCTCGCCGGACGCCGCGACCCGGATCGAGCCGTGGCGGACTGCCTGGATTGGGTGCGGGCGAATACGGATCGTGCCGCCCGTGCCTGGGAGCCGTATTCGTGCTGCGAGCGGGTGGCGAACCTTATCGTGTTTCTGGCGGTCGCTTCGAGCCCGACACAGCAGCCGCCCGCATTGCCGGAGCTGCGAGCGTTCGTGGACAACTCGCTTGCCTGGGTGTATCGGCATCTCGAGTATTACGGGCCGGGACGAACCAACAACCACATTCTGAACAATGCGCGAGCTCTGGTCATAGGGGGCGTCGCGAGCGGGAATCGAGCGGCAGCGGCTGCCGGCATGCAGATCTTCCGCGTGTGCCTGCCCGAGTTGATTGCCGAGGGAGGCTTCCTGCGCGAACGCTCCTCGCACTATCAGTTGATTGTGCTCAACTGGCTGTTGGATGCATGGCGCTTCGTGACGGAAGGGGAAGGGCGGGGCGGCCCGGACGGGACATTTCTGCGCGGCTACATAGAGCGGATGGTTGTGGCTGCCGCAATGCTCTGTGCCCGCAGTGAACGCTTGTTGGCGACAGTTGGCGATGTGTCTCCGGATGTCGCCCCGGATCGATGTCTGGCGCGCCTGTTGTGTCTGTACCCCGATTTCTGGCCGCTGTCGCCCCCGGCGGCGCTGCCCGAATGGCGCCCTCGTGATGGTTGGTTTCGATTGGAGCAGGCCGGCTCCATTGTGCTGGGGAATTTTCCGGCGGGCGTGTTTCCGCTGGGTTTTCCGACCCACGGGCATGCCGATGCGACGAGCTTCGTCTGGTTGCACGAGGGCAGGCAAATCCTGACGGATGCGGGTCGTTGGCGTTATACCGCCGACCCCGTATCGCTGTTCCAGAAGAGCGCGGCCGGGCACAACGTGCCGGTGGTCAATGGATCTGCTCCCTTGTGCGAAACGCTGGTGCCGAACGGAGAATGGTGGCCCGTGCCGCACGCCGCGGCCCGGCTGTGCCTGCTTGCGGACAGTGCTTCGGTCGAGATGTCGCATGATGGCTTTGCTCGTGCAACGCCTGTGCGCAGGCATTCTCGACGGATCGAGAACGGTGCGCACGATCTGTCGGTCGTTGATTCATTCGAAGGTGAGGGGGATGCCGACATTGTCTTCTGCTGGCATTTCGGCGCCGGCCTCGATTCGTATGACGAGCAGTCCATGGTTGTAACCGGGCGCGGCTGCCGGGTCCAACTGCAGGTTGACGGGTTTCCGGACGCGCCGGCAACCGAGGTCGCATTCGGCGGGGACGTCGACGGCTGGAGCTCGCCGACCTATGGGGAGAAACAACCGGCTCTCGCGCTCTATCTGCGTTGGCGCAGCCGACTTCCGGTTCGAGTGCGCACCCGATTCACCCTCACGACGAGCCCTCAGACACCGTGAGCCAGGAGCATCCGCCGGCGGAAAGCGTCCGCTCCCGATATGCGGTCACGCTGAGTGCCCAGATCTTTCGGCTGCTCCTGTCCGTGGTCACGGCGGCCATCGTTCCACGAGCACTGGGTCCGGCCGTATACGGGAATTACAACTTCCTGTTGTCGACGTCGGCGGCGCTTCGTGGCTTTCTCGACAACGGGACCCAACAGGCGTTTTTTACCTTCTCCTCGCAGGAGCGTGCCAGCGGGCCGCTCACGCGTTTATATGCCCGGGCGCTCGCATTGCAGTTCGGCATTGTCGTCGTTCTCGTGGCCGTCGCCGCCGCGACCGGTAAGACCGACTGGCTGTGGCGGGCGCAGAGGCTCGACCAGATCGTGCTGGTGACCCTGCTCGATTGGGCCCTGTTTCTCGTGTTGTCGCTGCAGCAGCTTGGCGACAGCAAAGGACTGACGTCCTATCTGCAGTTGACCACGGCGGCGGTTTCCCTGGTGACTCTCCTGGCCCTGTTGCTGCTGCGCTTCACCGGTCAACTCGACTTTTACACGTTCGTGTCTGTCAATCTGGCCGGTGCCGTGTTGACCTGCCTGACGCTCGGCCGGAGACTGCTGTGGCGTGAGCGGGCGCGATTCTGGGATGGTGTACAGGGAACCGGGGCCTATGTGGCACGGTGGTGGCGGTTTACGAAGCCGCTCCTGCTCATCCAGTACTACCTTCCTGTCGTGGGCTACCTGGGCCTGTATCTCATCCAGAAGTGGTACGGCTCCGAAGAGCAGGGATATTACGCTCTCGCCCTGCAGTGGTCGGCGTTTGCGATGGTGTTTACCACTTCGGGCGTGTGGATATTCTGGCGGGAGGTGGCCCACCACAGCGCCAGCGATAATCTGCAGCATGCCGCCCGCACCTACGAGCAGTTCAGCCGGCTGTTTTTTCTGCTCGCGCTCGTATTGTCCTGCGGTTTGTCGGCGGGTAGCGGCCTGCTGGTCCAGGTCGTAGCGGGACCCAGGTTCCAGGCGGCCACCGGGGTCGTCGCCATTATGGCGTTTTATCCGCTGTCGCAGACCATCAACCAGTTGACCATGGCGTCAATGAAGGCAATGGAGCGAACCGCAACCTATGCGCGGTGGAGTATCGTGCTGTCATTCCCCGATCTGCTGCTCACGTACATACTGCTGGCCCCGGGCGATGCGGCTGTTCCCGGCCTGCACCTGGGAGCCACCGGGATGGCCATCAAGACGGCTCTGTTCGGGCTGTTAACTTCTCAGGTTTACGATTGGATCAACTGCCGGTTCCTCAAGATCGAGTTTGCGCCCACCGTGGCCCGGAAAGGAGCCGCCGTCATTGCCGTTGGAACGCTCGCAGTGGTGCTGCTAGCCTGCGGCGGTGCTTTTCTGCAGCGGTTGGGCATGGGCGTCGGGGCTTTGTGCGTGGCTTCGCTTGCCTATGGAGCAGCGGTGGCGGCACTGATCCTGTTGTGGCCCGGTTTGGCAGGTATGACCCGGGCGCAGCTCGTACGCTTCGCGACACCGGCTGCCTGGCGGTGAGCTTTTCGACTTGGAGCGCGTGATGTTGGATATGATGTCTGTTCTGATGTGTCCGCAGTGCCGGGGCACGGTTGCCCGCGAGGGCGACTCGATCCGTTGCCGCTCCTGCGGTGCGAGTTATCCGGTCCTCGGCGACGTGCCGCAGTTCGACCTTCCCAAAACCGAGGCAGCGCTCAACACCACGGATGTGGGCGGTGACCGCGATCATCGGCGCACTTTCTGGGACCACGGTTGGGAGGCGCGCTTCCAGAGCGGAGACCATGCGTTCCTGAATAATCTGAAGTCGCGAGCTGATTGGGACGCCTACTTCGAGCGGGAGATACCCCATTTACGCAGCGAAGGGCACGTCAGTGTGATCGAGGCGGGCGGGCCTGCTATCCGTGACAAGATCGTCCTGGATATTGGCTGTGGCGCAGGTGCCGTCGGCGCGATGTTCGGACACTCTGGCGCCCGTTACATCGGGATCGACCACTCGCGGCACGCGGCCATGTACACGCTGCGTCATTTGCGGGCGGCCGGCGGTGACGGTTTCACCGCGCAGGGTAATGCCGAAACCCTGCCGCTGCTCGACAACAGTATCGATGTTGTTTATTCGAACGGCGTCCTGCATCACACACCGAATTTCCGGACGGCAATGGACGAAGCCTATCGCGTGTTGAAACCAGGGGGACGGGCGATCATCGCCCTGTACGCCAAGAATTCGATTCAGTTCGGTGTCATCCGCCTGCTCGGTTTTCTGCGGGGGAAATTCAGTCGCCGCGACCAGGATGCGTGGATGGGCGAAGCATCTGAAGGCGCTTGGCGGACCCAGGGCCGGATGAATCCCTGGACTGAGACTTTCTCGGCCGAACAGCTTCGGGAAGTGGTTCGCAAGTACGGGGTTCGCGACCTGGTCCTGCGCAAGAACGGCCATCCGATCATGCACATTCCCAGAGTCGGCCCTGGCCTCATGCGGTCCAGTCTGGTAAGGCGGATCGACCGGCTGCTCGAACCGACGTTGGGTGATATGTTGGTCATGTCGTTCACGAAATAGATTTCCATCCCTCATGCAAATGCCACTGGTGAGCGTAGTGATCCCCACTCGCGACCGCTTGCCGTTGCTGCGCCGCGCGCTGGCGTCGGTTCTGTGCCAGTCCGAGCAGAATTTCGAGATCATCGTAGTCGACGATGCCTCGAGTGACGGTACACCTGAGTATCTGGCGGAGCTCGCCGCGGATGACTCGCGAGTCTCCGTTGTGCGCAATCCATCTCCAAGGGGTGGGGCAGGGGCCCGTAACGAGGGGATTGCCAAGAGCCGGGGTCAATGGATCGCTTTTCTCGATGATGATGACGAGTGGTTGCCGGTCAAGCTCGAGAAGCAGTTGCACGCCCTGCAAACGACAGTGGCCGCCGTCGCGTGCAGTTGTGCGTATACCCTGTTGCGAGAGTCCGGTGTGGCCGCCAGGAGAGCAGTTCCCGGCGCCGTAACGTTGCATGAGCTTCTGCTGGAGAATCCTCTGGGCGGGGCGTCAATGTGTGTTTGTTCGAGCACAGTGCTGCGGGAAATCGGTGCGTTCGATGCGGGTTTCGCGAGTGGCCAGGACCTGGATCTGTGGGTGCGGCTACGCCAGCGGGGACCCATTATCGGTTGTGCCGAGGCGCTCGTTCTGCACCGATACCATGGCGGCTCGCGCATCACCACGAACATGCGATCTCAGTACCTGGGAGCGCGCTATTTCTACTTCAAACATCGCGGCTTGATGGACGACCGTCTTCGTAGACAGCGGATCGCGCTCACCTGTTTCATCATGTCGCAGCAGCCGACCCGCCCACTTCGCTTTCGTGGGCGTTATTTGTGGCTGTCGGTGCGCAATGCGGTCAGGCAACGGCGCGTTGCCTATGCTGTTAGCAGTGGGACCCGTCTCATCCGCGATGCGCTGCGGGGACTGGTATCGGCATGAAACCGCAAGTCGATTTCAACGCGGTGCTCAGAGCGGTCAACCTGCTCCTGATCGCCGGCATCCTGTATTGCGTCACCCAGATCGGGGATAACCCGTACGTAAACCGGGAGACGATGTTCCTGGGTGTACTGTTGTGTGCTCAGACTTATGTCGCGTTGCTCTTCGAGCGGACCCGTCGCGACCCGTTCGTCATCCTGCTCGCATTCTCGATGACGATCTACTATTCGTTGCGGATCATAACGCTCTCCATATATCCATTTTCCGTGGTCTTCATGCGCTACGCGTATGACGCGGGAGATTCGAACTACGCGCTCATCTTCATTTTGATCGCCAACTGTGCGCTCTATGGCGGTTTTTTGTCCGTGCGCAGCGGGAACCGGCTGCAAGTCACTGCTGAGGGTTGGAAACCCCGGCGGCCCGGCCGGGTCATTGCGGTGTTGGTGGCTGCGATCATGTACGCCTATCTGAGTGTTGGCGTATTCGATGAGGATGCTCTGCCGCGGTTCGTGAGCGTTGTCTCGATATTTCTCAATCCCGGCATCACCGTACTGATGGTGCTGTCCTATTTCTTTGTGTACCGCCCGTCACTCACCCGCCGCTTTGCGTTCTACATCTTCCTGTTGCTGGGCATCGAGATGGCGATCCATACGCTGCTCGGCAGCCGCAGCGCGCTCGTTGGCTTTGTGCAGAACTGCCTGTATGTCGCGCTCGCCCTCGCCGGCAGCATCCGTTTCCCCAGGAAATATCTCCTGGCGGGGATCGCTGGTTTACCGGTGCTCGTGCTGCTGCTGGTGGCCTCGTTCACCATCAGTACCTTCAATCGGGCCAACAAGGAGGCCGGGGGCGCGTTCGATCTGGGCCAGGCCGTGGCTCTGAGCCAACAGGGGAGTGCCCTGATCGCGCCCGGGACGGGCCTCGATCTGATTTTGCCGCCGATCTTCAACCGGGCGGGCTTCTTCGACTACGCCGCGGAGATCATCGCCCACCGCGAGGAGTATCAGTCGATCCTCAACCTGTCCACGTACGGCAAGAGCATCGTCGACAATGTCTTGACGCCGGGTTTCGATGTGTATGACCAGCCGAAGATGTCGAACGCCCTGCAGTTTGCCTATCTCGGCATGGGCACTCCCTCCAAGGCGCAGGTGACGGAGTTCTACCAGTCCGATCAGCTCGGTATCTACGGCGAGTTCTACGCGCTGTTCCAATACTGGTCTGTGCCGCTGTTGTTCGGGCTCGCAGCCGGCTTGAAACTGCTGTTTGTGAGATTGAGCGGCGCCAATCCCTTCATGCTGGTGGCGAAGCGGGCGGTGTTGCTGTTTATTTTCATGAAGCTCGTGGACAGCTTCGGAGTCGATTGGGTCATCCTCGAGACTCTGCCGCTGGTGGTGGGGGTGTATTTGTACTCGTTGTTGTTTGCCAGTCGCCGCAGCGACCCCTCACTGACTGTATCTGTATGTGCGGAATAATTGGAGTTGCAAGCAGGGAGCCCGTGCGTGCGCGCGAGTGGCTCAAAGCCGGACGGGATGCCATGCGACATCGCGGTCCCGACGATACGGGAGAGTGGTGGTCGCCGGACACCAGGGTGGGGCTGGGTCATCGCCGCCTGGCCGTCATCGATCTGAGCCCTGGCGGCCATCAACCCATGGCCGACCCGACCGGCGAGCTGCAGATTGTTTTCAACGGCGAGATCTACAACTTTCGCGAGCTGCGCCAGCAACTTGCCGCGCAGGGTCATGCATTTCGCTCCGAGAGCGACACGGAAGTCATCCTGGCAGCCTATCGCGAGTGGGGCCCGGAGTGTGTGGGGCGTTTGAATGGCATGTTCGCCTTTGCGCTGTACGATGCGCGCAGCCAGGAGTTGCTTCTGGCACGCGATCGGGCCGGAGAAAAACCCCTGTTCTACCGCGAGCACAACGGGGAGTTACGCTTCGCCTCCGAGCTGAAGGGGCTCATGGCCGACGAGACTGTACCTCGACGCATCGACGCCGAGGCTCTCGATTGCTTTCTGACCATGGGTTTTGTGCCCGGTGAGCGCTGCATCCTGCAGGGCTATCGCAAGCTGCGTCCCGGACATGCCCTCGTTTTCCGACTGTCGGACGGGCAGTTGCGCACCTGGAGCTACTGGCGGCTTCCGCAGGCACCTGCCGAGTCGGTGGCAGCGAGCGAAACCGAGTTGCTCGAAGAGTTGGAAGCGTTGCTCGCGGATTCAGTGCGACGCCAGCTCATTGCCGACGTGCCGATCGGTGTGCTGTTGAGTGGCGGAGTGGATTCGAGCCTCGTGACTGCCATGGCCGTGCGAGCTTCTCCCCGGGTGAAGACCTTCACCATGCGATTTCCCGGACACGGCAAATACGACGAGACCGAGCACGCCCGACTCATTGCCGCACATTTCGGCACTGAGCATGTAGAGCTGGATGCGGAGCAGGCGACCACGGACCTGGTGCCGATGCTGGCCACTCAATTCGATGAGCCGGTCGGCGACTCGTCGATGATCCCTACCTACCTGGTCAGCCGCTTGACCCGCAGGCATTGCACAGTGGCCCTGGGGGGCGATGGCGGTGATGAGTTGTTCGGCGGCTATGCTCACTATAGCCGCCTGCTGCGCATGCAGGAGAAAATCGGTGGCGTGCCGCGTGCCGTGCGCGCGCTGCTGTCGACTTCCGCCCAGGCTTTCCTGCCTGTTGGCTTCAGGGGTCGTAACTGGCTGCAAGGGGTGGCGGTGGACCTCCGCTCGGATCTGCCTTGGGTGGCCACCCATTTCGATCGCGGGGGCCGCCGGCAACTGATGCGACGCGAGCGCCGCTGGGCGCTGCGGGGTGAGCAGATTCGGCGCGCTCACTTGCCGGAAACCGCGGACCTGTTGCAACGGGCCACCCGCAGCGACTTCGAGAACTACATGGTGGAAGATATCCTGGCTAAGGTCGACCGGGCGAGCATGCTCAACTCTCTGGAAGTGCGCGCGCCGTTTCTGGATCATCGTCTGGTGGAATTTGCGTTCGGCAAGGTCCCGCGGGCGTTGAAGGCTACGGGCTCGGAACACAAGATCCTGTTGAAGAAGCTGGTTGCCCGCCAGTTGCCGCCGAGCTTCGACCGGCATCGCAAGCATGGATTTTCCATTCCCCTGGCCTCGTGGCTGCAGGCAGGGCCGTGGCGGCAATATTTTCGCGAGGTGCTGCTCGGCTCGGACTCCGGCTTGTTTTGCAAACCGGCCCTGCAATCACTGCTCGACGGTCAGGATGGCGGTCGTGCCAACAGCGAACGCCTGTTCGCGCTCGTGGTGTTCGAATTGTGGCGCCAACACTATCGGGTTGCCATCTGATTGGGCGCGGTCCTGGTCACTGGAGGAAGCGGCCTCGTCGGCCGCTCGCTCGTGCGAAGCCTGGTTGCGGGCGGACAGCGGGTGCGGATTCTGTCGCGCAACGGCAGCAACCCGGTGCCGCATCCCCTTGTCAGCGTACAGCGGGGCAATCTGCTGCGAGCCGCCGATGTCAAAGCTGCCCTGCAGGACTGCAGCACGGTATTTCACTGCGCAGGGGAGAAGCTCGATACGACCAACATGCTGGCGACGAACGTGACCGGCACCGAGCTTCTGTTCGATCTCGCCCGGCGGCAGCGCGTACGATTCTTCTGTCATTTCAGCAGTGTCGGGGTGATCGGCAAAGTGGCCGTCCGGCTCGTGGATGAAACCACGCCATGCGCACCCATGAACCATTACGAGGAAACCAAGCTGGCGGCTGAGAAGATCGTGAGCGCGGGCCTCGATTCCGGCGTGGTGGCGATTCTCAGGCCCACCAACGTGTTTGACGAGTCGACGGTTGCAGCGCTGCTCGACCGCTCCTGCCGGGCCCGGATGCGACTGCGGTTCAAGGGAAACGAGCTCTCCCATCTCGTGTACGTGGAAGATGTCACCGCGGCCGCGCTGTTCTGCCTGCAAACCAACAGCAACGCGCCGGTCGCGACGTATATCATTTCGAGCGACGAGGAGCCCGGGGGTACCCATCTCGAAGTCCAGGCCTGCCTGGCAGCGATGAGTGACACGGTTCCTGCGCCACCCGCGCTCTCGATGCCTGTCTGGATGGCTCATTGGGTACGATCGTTGCGGCGGCCTGTGAATCGCCCGGATGTGATTTACAGCGCACGCCGGCTGACCGAGGCAGGGTTCGAGCCGCCGTTCGGGCGCGCTCGTGGCCTGCAGAAGTCCCTGGCGCTTCTGGCGCCGGTCAACCCGTGACTACGCGGCACAACCTGCTGTGCAACTTCGCGGCCTCCTGGTCCGGCGGCGGCTACAAGCGTTTGTTTGAATACGCGCGCTGGTTCGACGAGCACGGCGGTGCCAACTTCATAGTGCACCCCCGCTGTGCGGACCTCGGCGACCAATTTCCACGAAACCGATATTTCATCGCTTCGCCGTCCCGTTGGCGGCGCCTTTACGATGACTGCGGCTATCTGCGGGACATCGAGCGGCAGATCGGTAAGCCGGAGCTGTACTACTCCTACGGCATTCCACTGTATTTTCCCGTTGGCACAGTGAACTGGTTCCATCTGAGCAATGTTCTGCCGTTGAGCACGCGAGGCATTCCGCTCTCCCTTTCGGGCCGCCTGCGCGCGGCGCTGCTCGGCAGACGGATCCGGCGCGGCTTTGCCAACGCCCAGGTGATTTCCGCCGAATCGAAGACGTCCACGGAACTGCTGAGCGGTGTGGCGCCCAGCCGGTTGTTTGTTTCGGTCAATGGCAGTGACGATGAGCTGGCTGTGCTGCGCGAGGCACATCCCGAACCGAAACAGAACGTCGCCACCGTCGTGGGGACGATTCAATACAAGGCGCTCGAGGATTCGGTGCTGGTTTTCCGGATGCTGCAGCGGGGCAACCCAGGCCTGCGGTTGTCCATCATCGGCAATCCGGATTGGGTTCCCCCGGCACTGCGCAGCATGCCGGATGTGAGCGTCCGAGGCCTGCTGCCGCGTGACGAAGTGATTGCGAGCCTGCGCCAGTCGCAGTTCTACATCACGACTTCGCGGGTCGAAAACTCCTACAACGCGGCCGCTGAAGGCATCTTTCTCGCTGCCGAGTCCTATATTTCCAATATCGGACCGCACCGGGAGCTGCTGTTGAACATGCCCTTCGATGAGGTGTCGGTGCCGGGATTGCCCGCGCCACTGCTGCATGTGACCCGTCATTCGTTGTCCGGCGCCAACCTCAAGTCCTGGGACAATGTCGTTCGCGAGATGCTGGGTCGCTTTCAGGAAGTGGCCGGCCACCGATGAACGTCCTCGTTGTCACGCAGTATTTTTCTCCCGAGAGTTTCCGCATCAATGAAGTAGTCGCCAGCCTGCAGCAGGCCGGCTGCTCGGTGACTGTGCTGACGGGTCAGCCAAATTATCCCGATGGTCGGATTTTTCCCGGCTATCGCGCGTGGCACGCCGGGCCCGATGAGCGAGCGGCCGGCTTCCGGGTGGTGCGCGTACCGCTATTTCCGCGCGGGACAGGTTCGGCGTGGCGGCTGGCGGCGAACTACCTGTCGTTCGTCTGCAGTGCCTCGCTGGTGGGCGCGTGGCAGTTGCGCCGCCAGCGCTTCGATGTGCTGTTTGTTTACGGGATATCGCCGATCCTGCAGGCAATTCCCGCCATCCTGTTGCGCCGGCAGACGCGCGGCCGTGTTGTGACCTGGGTCCAGGACCTGTGGCCGCAGAGCCTGGAGGTCACCGGATTCGTCCGCAATCCTCACCTGCTGGCCGGCGTGGCGGCGGTCGTGCGCTGGATCTATCGGCGCAGCGACCTGCTCCTGGTCCAGTCGCGCTCTTTTGTGCAGGAGGTGGCTGCGATGGCGGGCAGCACGGCCGTTCGCTACCACCCAAATCCCGGCGAGTTGGCATTCACTCAGCCGATGCGCGCCGGGCCGCCGCCAATTGAATACCAGCCCGGCTTCAACGTGGTGTTCGCCGGCAACCTGGGTACGGTACAGGCTCTGGATACGCTGCTCGCGGCGGCCGAGCTGCTCCTGAATGAGCCCGATATTCATTTTGTGCTCGTGGGCAGCGGCAGCCGCGGTAACTGGCTGCTGCAGGAGATCGAGCGCCGCAAGCTGACGAATGTCCGGCTCGCCGGCCGTCTGCCACCGGAGGCAATGCCGGCCGTGCTGGGTGCCGCCTCGGCGTTACTGGTCAGTCTCGTGCGCAGTCCTATCATGAGCCGGACGATACCCAGCAAGGTTCAGGCGTACCTGGCCGCGGGCCGGCCGATTGTCGCTTGCCTCGACGGTGAGGGTGCCCGGGTCGTGGAAGAGGCGGGTGCGGGTCTGGCGTGCGCCGCGGAAGACGCACAGGCTCTGGCCGGGACGGTTCTACGCCTCCGGAATATGCAGCCGGAACAGTTGCAGCGGATGGGTGCCGCCGGGCGCTGCTACTATCAACAGAATTTTGATCCAGACTACCTGGCGCAGCGCCTGGTCGAGCATTTCCGGAGTATCGAGATTCATTGATGAGCAAGCAGTCCACCGTCCTGGTGTTGGGAGCCTCGGGCATGCTGGGTCATGCCGTGCTGCGTTTCTTCGCGGGCAGCAGCGGCATTTCCGTATACGGATCGGTGCGATCCGGCGCGGCGCAGGCACTTCTGCCCGCGGCCCTGCGGGCAAACGTGATTACCGGCGTGGATGTGGACAACTGGGACAGCCTGGTTGCCCTGTTTGCGCGCGCGCAACCTGACGTAGTCATCAATTGCGTCGGGCTCGTAAAACAGTTGGCAGAGGCAGAGGACCCGCTTGCGGCCATCCCGATCAACTCACTCCTGCCGCATCGTCTCTCCCGGTTGTGTGCGGTTCGCGGCGCGCGGCTGGTGCACATCAGCACCGACTGCGTGTTTGCCGGGACGAAGGGAATGTACAAGGAGTCTGATCCGTCGGACGCTCAGGACCTGTACGGCCGCAGCAAATTTCTGGGCGAGGTGAGCGGCCCGGGAGCCGTTACCCTGCGAACGTCCATTATCGGGCCGGAGCTGAACAGCGCGCATGGGTTGCTCGGCTGGTTCCTGGCCCAGAGCGGCCGCGTGCGCGGCTTCAGCCGCGCCATTTTCTCGGGTCTGCCCACCGTTGAGCTGGCGCGGGTCATTCGCGACTTTGTGCTGCCGAATCCGCAATTGCAGGGGCTGTATCATGTGGCGGCGGCGGCGATCAACAAATACGAGCTGCTGCGTTTGATTGCCGCCGATTACGGCAGAACAATCGAGATTGCGCCCGATGCCGCGCTCGTCATCGACCGCTCGTTGGATGGCGGCCGTTTCAGCGAGTTGACCGGTTATGTCGCGCCGCCGTGGCCGGAGCTGGTCCGGGCCATGCACGCGTTTGGTTGAGTCGCTATTTCATTCTGACAGGACAGTGTTGATGCTTACAGACAAGGTGGTACTGGTCACCGGCGGGACCGGCTCCTTCGGTCAGGTTGTCGTCAAGCGGCTGCTCGGCGTCGGTTGCACCGAGGTGCGCGTGTTCAGCCGCGACGAGAAGAAACAGGAAGACATGCGCCTCGCACTCAAGGATGAGCGCCTCAAGTTCTATATCGGCGACGTCCGCGACTATGAGAGCGCACACGATGCGTGCAGCGGCGTGGATTTCATCTTTCACGCCGCCGCGCTCAAACAGGTTCCCTCCTGTGAGTTCTATCCGATGGAGGCGGTCCGGACGAATGTTCTCGGTGCGGAGAATGTCATGCGCGCCGCCATCGCCAATGGCGTGCGGCGCTGCGTCGTCTTGAGTACCGACAAGGCTGTCTACCCCATCAATGCGATGGGTATCTCCAAGGCTCTCATGGAGAAGGTCATGGTGGCCAAATCGCGCCTTTGCGATCCCCAACATACGGTCCTGTGCGCTACCCGCTACGGCAATGTGATGGGTTCGCGGGGCTCGGTGATCCCGCTGTTCGTCCAGCAATTGCGCGACGGCAAACCGCTGACGGTCACCGATCCGGCCATGACGCGCTTTCTCATGTCGCTGGAGGAATCGGTCGAGCTGGTCCTGTATGCCATGGAGCACGCGCAGCCGGGCGATATCTTCGTGCAGAAGGCACCGGCGTCGACGCTCGGCGATCTGGCGCTGGCACTGCGTGAGCTGCTGCGGGTGAGCAATGAGATCCGCATCATCGGCACGCGTCACGGCGAGAAGCTGTATGAATCGCTGGTGTCGCGCGAAGAGATGGCGCGGGCCGCCGATCTCGGCCGTTTTTTCCGGATCCCGGCCGACTCGCGCGATCTCAACTATGACAAGTATTTTGTCGAGGGCCAGACTTCGGTCTCGCAGATCGAGGACTACACCTCGCACAACACCGAGCGTCTCGGCCTGGAGCAGTTGAAAAAGGTTCTGACCACCCTCGATGTGGTGCGCGAGGCCCTGAATGCTTAAGGTCATGACGGTGGTCGGGACCCGGCCGGAGTTGATCCGCCTGTCGCGGGTCATGGCGAAGCTGGATCGCTACTGCGCCCACGTGCTGGTGCACACAGGCCAGAATTATGACTACGAGCTCAATGAGATCTTCTTTACCGAGTTGGGTATCCGCCGCCCGGACTGCTTTCTCGAGGCGGCCCGCCCGAGCGCGGCCGAAACCATCGGCCAGGTGATCATTGCCGCGGATCGGGCACTCGCCGAGCATGCACCGGATGCACTTTTAATCCTGGGCGATACCAACAGTGCGCTGGCGGCGATTGCCGCCAAACGGCGCAAGATCCCCATCTTTCACATGGAGGCGGGCAACCGCTGTTTCGATCAGCGGGTGCCGGAGGAAATCAACCGGCGCATCGTCGACCATATCTCCGATATCAACCTGACTTACAGCCAGATCGCGCGGGAGTACCTGCTGCGCGAGGGATTGCCGCCGGACCAGGTCATCCACACGGGTAGCCCGTTACGGGAAGTGCTCCAGCATTACGCCGATCGGGTCCAGTCCTCGGACGTGCTGAGTCGGTTGGGGCTGACTGAGCAGCGCTATTTCGTCGTGAGCGCGCATCGCGAAGAAACCGTCGATGTCCCAGCCAACCTGCGTCGGTTGGCCGATCTGACCGGCCATCTGGCGCAGCAGTATTCCGAGCCGCTGATTGTCTCGACGCATCCGCGTACCCGGCAGCGGCTGGACGCGTTGGGCGTCCAGTTTCACCCGAACGTTGTGCTGCACAAGCCCTTCGGCTTTCCGGACTATATTCGCCTGCAGATCGGCGCGCGGGCAGTTCTCTCCGACAGCGGCACAATTACCGAGGAGTCCTCAATTCTCAACTTTCCGGCGCTCAACCTTCGAGAGGTACACGAGCGTCCGGAGGGGTTCGAGGAGGCGGCCGTCATGTTGGTCGGGCTCGATCTGAATCGTGTGCAGGACGCCCTGAAGATTCTGGCGGATCAGCCGCGCGGCGATCTGCGGTTGCTGCGCCTCGTGCGCGACTACGAGACGCTCAATGTGTCCGATAAGATCGTGCGGATCATCCTGAGTTACACCGACTACGTACGTCGCCGGGTCTGGGGCATTGGACCGGGGTAATGCGCGTTCTGGTGACGGGCGCCCGCGGATTTGTCGGCAGCACTTTGTGCGCCATGCTGACCGAGGGTGGATACGACGTGCGCACGGTTTCCCGCAGCGATGTTGGGGAGATCGACGGTACGACCGACTGGAGCGCGGCGCTCCGGGGGGTGGAGTACGTCGTGCATCTCGCCGCGCGGGTTCACGTGTTGCACGATCCCAATTCTGCCCTGTACGCACAAACCAATGCGGAAGGTACCCGCAGGCTGGCGGAGTCGGCAGCCCACGCCGGCGTTCGTCGCCTGGTGTTTGTGAGCAGTATCAAAGTGAACGGCGAGGAAACGACCGGCAGGGCCTATACCGCAGCCGACAAACCGAATCCGATGGATGCCTATGGCGAGTCGAAGCTGCTCGGCGAGCAGTGCCTGCTGCGCGTTGCCGAGCAGTCTTCTCTGGAGGCAGCCATTGTACGGCCGCCTTTGGTCTATGGTGTGGGGGTGCGCGCAAACTTTCTGCGGCTGATGGCGTTGGTTGACCGTGGATTGCCGCTGCCTCTGGGATCCGTACGCAACCGGCGAAGCCTCGTGAATGTCTGGAATCTCAGTGATTTCCTGGTGACGCTGCTGTCGCATCCGGCGGCCGCCGGCCGTACATGGTTGGTGTCCGATGGTGAAGACCTGTCGACGGCGGAGCTCGTTCGCAAAATCGCCCGGGCGCTCGATCGCCCCGCGCGCCTGTTGCCGGTACCTGTTGGCCTGCTGTCACTCGCAGCACAGCTCGCGGGCCGGAAGGCGGAGTTGTCCCGCCTGCTGGGTTCACTCGTCGTGGACTCATCACCGGCACACCGGGAGCTCGGATGGGTGCCCCCGGTTGCAATCGATGCCGCCCTCGCCAGGACAGCGGCGTGGTATCGCAGCCAATAACCTGTGAGGCAAACAATAGATTTTTTGAGCGATCCGGTCATTGCGGCGCTTTTGATGGTCGTGGCCGGTGCGATCGCTCGCGCATCGCAGCGGCGGGTGCTGTCGCGGAACCTGCTTGCCGGTGCCGCGCTCGTCGGCTACCTGGGTACCATTCCTTTCGTCGGAGATGCTCTGCTCGGTCCCCTCGAGCGCCAGTATCCGCCGTTGGGAAGCGAAATGCCGAGGGTCAGTTACGTAGTTGTGTTGGGCAGTGGGTACACTCCGCACGATGGAGTACCAATCACCGCTGCTTTGGATTCGGACGGCCTGGCGCGAGTGGTTGAAGGGGTGCGGTTGGAACGATTGCTCGGGTCAGCGAAACTCGTGCTGTCGGGCGGCGAGGTGCCGGGGCATTCTGCACCGGCGGTCGGCTACGCTGTGCTCTCCAGGGATCTTGGAGTGCCGGATACCGCGATCGTCGTATTGCCACATTCCGCGAACACGGCGGCCGAATCCCGCGCCGTCGCAAGGCTGATTGGCCAGGCGCCCTTTATTCTCGTGACGTCTGCCTATCACATGCCACGCGCCATGCGGCTGATGCAACGTGCGGGTGCCCATCCGATTCCCGCGCCGACCGGTCAAAGGGTGGGCGGATCGCGGCCGCCTTTGTTCGGGCTGCTTCCCGGGGCCGGAGGTCTCGAGTCGACCAAGCGCGCGCTGCATGAATATCTGGGTATGGGTGCTCTCGCCGTGGGTTTCAATTGAAGATGGATCCACAACTGCTTTGGGCGGGCGGGCTGTCGCTTCTCGCCTCCGCTGTCATGACGGGCTTCGTCCGCAAGTTTGCTCTTTCGCACGGAGTTATCGACGTGCCCAACGAGCGCAGCTCGCATCACGCACCCACGCCCCGTGGCGGTGGGATCTCGATAGTTGCTACGTTCACCGTTGCGTTGGCTGTACTGACGAGGCTCGGTCTCGTACGTCTCGATCTGTTCGCAGCCGTGGGGGGCGGTGGCCTCGCGGTAGCCATAGTCGGCTTTATCGACGATCGCCGGACCCTTTCAGTTCGCGTTCGGCTGGCGGTGCACCTCGCGGCGGCCGTCTGGGCGTTGGTGTGGCTCGGAGGGTTGCCTCCGCTGCTCATCGGTGATCGCCTCATTGCTTCGGGTGCATTCGGATACGTTCTCGGTATTCTCGGGATCGTCTGGGTGCTCAATCTATTCAACTTCATGGATGGGATTGACGGCCTGGCCGCCTGTGAGGCGATTTTCATTGCCTGGGGCGCAGCAGCGCTGAGCTTCACCGCCGCCCCTGTGTTGGGTGTCTGCGCCGCCGCGTGGGTGTTCGGCGCGGCGTGTTGTGGCTTTGCCGGCTGGAACTGGCCGCCCGCCCGGATCTTCATGGGTGATGTCGGCAGCGGTTATCTCGGTTACGTACTGGCGGTGCTGGCCCTGGCCGCGGGTCGCGAAAACCCGGTTGCCATCCCGGTTTGGTTGATTCTGGGCGGGGTGTTTCTGGTCGATGCAACGGCCACTCTCATCCGGCGGCTGGCGCGCGGCGAGCGGATTCAGGCCGCTCACCGCAGCCACGCATACCAGTGGCTCGCACGGCGTTGGAACAGTCATCGCCGGATTACGCTGGCTGTAGTGTTCGTCAACCTGCTGTGGGTCTTCCCCTGTGCGTGGTTTGCAACTCTCCATCCGCACAGCGCCGTTGGGGCGTTGTGCGTTGCTCTCGCGCCGTTGGCCGTTGTGGCTTTCGCGGCGGGCGCCGGGCGGGCCGAGGATCCTGCGTGAACGACTTCACCGGCAGCCACTCGCCGCGCTTGTAGCCGTTTGTATCAGCCAAGCGATGCAAAAATTAACAGTAAGCCGACAGTGCGGCTCGTACTGTGAGTCCCGGCATGACATCCGCTGGTTTCCTGCAATGTCGGCGAGCGCCGACATTGATGTTCCGCGCGGCGCTGTTCAGGCAATGGATGTGGCTGTGGGACCGACTCTTGCTTCTCTACGTCAACTTCGATTTCGCGCGTGCGTTGCTGTGTTCAAAGTGGGACGTGTGTTTGTCGATTGGTTGAATTAATTGTCGATTGAACTGATTGATTCCTTTACAATCGCGCGCTGTTGGTACACCCGAGTACAAGGTAACGTTTTCCAGCGGATGAGTAAGCGATCCTCGGGTGCCTGGGGAGACTGAATGAAGGATAAGCACGACGCCGGGAGACACAGGACTATGGGGGCCTCAGTTGCGGAGGCGATACTGGCGCTACCTCGCCAGCAGAAGCGACTGATCATGCTCCTGGCCGACGCGGTTGCTATTCCAATCGCGCTGTGGGCCGCGTTGGCGCTCAAGTACGATCGGCTCGATCCCTTCCTGGAGCGCACTGCGCCATATTTTCTCATTGCACTGAGCGCCTCGCTCGTCGTTTTCTCCATGCTTGGCCTGTATCGGGCCGTCATCCGCTTCATGGGCCCGCGCTCCATGTTGACGGTCGTCACCGGCGTGTCGCTGTCAGTTGCCGTGGTCATAGTGTTCGACCGCTTCGTGTCGAACGCAGTCATACCTCTGTCGGCGTTCGCCATCTTCTGGGCGCTCGCCTTGCTGTACACAGTCGGCAGCCGGTTCATGGTGCGGTATCTGTTCGCGGCGACCTTGAACGGCAAGTCAGCCGCCCGCGTGGCCATTTATGGAGCAGGCGACGCCGGCGCCCGGTTGTCGTCCGTCTTGCTCGGTGGTCCCGACTTTGAGCCGGTTGCCTTCATTGATGACAAGAAGTCGCTGCAGGGCAGCAGTATCAATGGCCTCACGGTATTTGGCCTGGACGCGCTGCCGAACATGGTCCGGCAGATGCGGATCGAACGGATCCTGCTGGCGATGCCGTCCGCCTCGCGGCGGCGGCGCCGCGAAATACTCACCGCTCTCGAGCCGTTGGGACTGCACGTACAGTCATTGCCACACCTCTCGGATCTGATCGCCGGCAAGGCGCACATTGATGAGGTGCGCGACGTTGATGTGAGCGACCTGCTGGGCCGCGACCCCGTGCCGCCGAATCCACGGCTGTTCGGCTCCTGCATCCGCGGCAAGTGTGTTCTCGTCACCGGTGCGGGCGGCTCGATCGGCTCGGAGTTGTGCCGCCAGATCCTGCAGCTCTCGCCCAGCCGGCTCGTGCTGTTTGAGATGTCTGAAATCGCTCTGTACACCATTGAGCGCGAGCTCAATGAGATTGCCGCACGCGACCAGTTGGCGGTGGATGTCGTGCCGCTGCTCGGCAATGCACACCACCGGCAGCGCGTCCGCGAAGTGCTTTCGGCCTACGGCGTCCAAACCATCTATCACGCCGCCGCATACAAGCACGTACCGATTGTCGAGCACAACGTGATCGAAGGGATTCACAACAACGTCATCAGCACATGGTACACGGCCGAGGCGGCCATCGAGACCGGTGTGGAAACCTTCGTCCTGATTTCAACCGACAAGGCGGTCAACCCCGCCAATGTCATGGGCGCCACGAAGCGGCTGGCCGAGTTGGTTCTGCAGGGCTTGCAGGAGCGCTCCAGCGGCACCCGTTTCTGCATGGTCCGTTTCGGTAATGTGCTGGCCTCGTCCGGTTCGGTCGTGCCGCTGTTTCGCGAGCAGATTCGCCGTGGCGGACCCGTCACCGTCACGCATCCGGATGTCATCCGTTATTTCATGACCATTCCCGAAGCCGCCCAGCTCGTCATCCAGGCGGGCTCCATGGCGAAGGGCGGCGATGTGTTCGTGTTGGATATGGGGCGGCCGGTGCGCATCGATGACCTGGCGCGCCGTATGGTCAACCTGATGGGCCTCACCGTCAGGACTGCCGACAATCCCGAAGGTGACATCGAGATCGAATACACCGGTTTGCGCACGGCCGAGAAGCTCTTCGAGGAGCTGCTCATTGGCACCAACGTGACCGGCACCGATCATCCCATGATCCTGCGGGCCATTGAGCACCGCTTACCGTGGATGCGGATGCAACAGATCCTGAACGATCTGCTGATCGCGCTGTCGGGCTTTGACTGCCACCGGGCTCTGGGAATGCTGACGGAGTCCGTTGCGGAGTACAACGGACAGGGAATGGAGATCAGCGACTACGTTTGGACGCGAAAGCAGGTCCTTCCGCATGCCTCCGACGCCAAGATCGCCGATTTCGTCGCCAAGCGCCGCAGCTCCGAAGCCGGCAAGCCGGGACACGAGCAGCGGCCTGCCTGAGCCACGTCCGGCGCGTTCCGGGCCAGCCTGAGCCCGAGCTGAAGCTCGAGCCTCGATTTGCAGCGCAATAAGTCCGGTCCCGCTTGAGGGTCAGGCGGCCGTGCTTTACTATTTCTATTCTTTCCCCCTTACTACTCAAGAACTTACGGAATGCGTGTAACCATTTTCGGCTCCGGCTATGTGGGCCTCGTGACGGGTGCCTGTCTGGCGGATGCGGGCAACCATGTCGTTTGTGTTGATGTCGACCAGGGCAAGATCGAACGGTTGAAGCGGGGCGAGATCCCGATCCACGAGCCCGGGCTCGATGAGCTGATCAAGCGCAATGCAGAAGCCGGGCGCATCGAGTTCACCACCGATGCGGTCAAGGGCGTGGAGCACGGTCTCTTTCAGCTCATTGCGGTGGGCACGCCCCCCGATGAGGATGGGTCCGCCGACCTGCGTTACGTGTTGAGTGCTGCGCGGACGATCGCAACACACATGAACCGTTATGCGGTCGTCATCACGAAGTCGACGGTGCCGGTCGGTACCGCTGACAAGGTGCGCGCCGAGTTGACCAAGACGCTGGCCGGGCGGGGTGCCAACGTTGAGTTTGATGTCGTCTCCAACCCCGAATTCCTCAAGGAAGGCGCTGCGATCCAGGACTTCATGAAGCCTGATCGCGTCGTCGTCGGCACCGACAACCCACGGACGACGGAGCTGATGCGCGCCCTGTACGAGCCGTTCATCCGCAACCACGACCGCCTGATTGTCATGGACATCCGCTCGTCCGAGCTGACCAAGTACGCGGCCAATGCCATGCTCGCCACGAAAATCAGCTTCATGAACGAGCTGTCCAACATTGCCGAGCGCCTGGGCGCCGATATCGAGAAGGTGCGTGTGGGCATCGGCTCCGATCCGCGCATCGGCTACAGTTTCATCTATCCGGGTACGGGCTACGGTGGCTCGTGTTTCCCCAAGGATGTGCAGGCGTTGATCCGCTCGGCCCACGAAGTAGGTCACACTCCGGGCATCCTCGATGCGGTCGAGTCGGTCAACAACCGGCAGAAGCAGGTGCTCGTCCACAAGATGAAACGCCACTTCGCCGACCAGCTCAAAGGCAGGACCATTGCCCTGTGGGGCCTGGCATTCAAACCCAATACGGATGACATGCGCGAGGCGCCGGCCCGCGCCATCATCGACCTGTTGCACGAGGCGGGCGCCAAGGTCCGCGCCTATGACCCGGTTGCCGGCGCCGAGGCCCGGCGGATCTACGGTGACCGCCCGGACTTCGTTATCACGAAGAATGCCTATGAGGCGGCCGATGGGGCGGATGCCTTGTGCATAGTCACCGAGTGGCAGGAGTTCCGCAGCCCGGATTTCGACCGGCTGAAGCAGATCTTGAAGTCAGCCCTCATTTTTGATGGCCGAAATCTTTATGATCCGGGCATGGTGGGTCGTTTCGGCTTCACGTACTACGCGATCGGGCGAGGTAAAGCCGCCACCCCCAACTGATAACACAGTAGCCCAGGTGCCTGATGCTGACACCAGTCATTCTTTCCGGGGGAGCGGGTACGCGGTTGTGGCCGCTGTCCCGTGAGTTATATCCGAAGCAACTCCTGGCCCTGACCGGCGAGCGTACCATGTTGCAGCAGACAGCCCTGCGGCTGTCGGGACTGGCCGCGGCCTCCCCGGTGGTCGTTTGCAATGAGGCGCACCGGTTCCTGGTCGCCGAGCAGCTTCGACAGTTGAAAACGGACACCCGGGCCGTCGTGCTCGAGCCCTTCGGGCGCAACACGGCTCCGGCCATCGCGCTCGCCGCCCTCGCAGCGTTGAAAATAGCGGCCGGGGAGGACCCCGAGCTGCTGATTCTGCCGGCAGACCATGTGATCCGGGATGTGCCGGCCTTTCAGAAGGCGGTTCGGGTAGCACTGCCGGCGGTCCAACAGGGCAAGCTCGTGACCTTCGGCATCGTGCCGAGCGCGCCCGAGACCGGTTATGGTTATATCCAACGTGGCACTGAAACCGCCGCCGCCGCGGGGTTGTTTCAGATCGCCCGCTTTGTCGAAAAACCGAACCTCGAACGCGCGCAGCAGTTCCTGCAGTCAGGCGACTACCTGTGGAACAGCGGCATGTTCATGTTCCGCGCCAGCCGCTATCTGCACGAGCTCGAGAAATTCGCCCCCGAAATCGCGCGCGTCTGCCGCGCCGCCTTCGAGAACGCGAAGTCCGATCTGGACTTCATGCGCGTCGATGCCAAAACGTTTGAAAACTGTCCCAGCGATTCGATCGATTACGCCGTGATGGAAAAAACCTCCGACGCCGTCGTCGTGCCGCTGGCCGCGGGTTGGAGTGATGTTGGTTCCTGGTCGGCGCTGCACGAGGCCTGTGACTCGGACGGTCATGGCAACGTGTCGCGGGGCGATGTCATATTCGAGGATTCCAACGGAAACTATCTGTACGCCGAGAGCCGGCTGGTGGCCACGGTGGGCCTGCGCGACCACGTGGTCGTCGAAACGAAAGATGCCGTGCTGGTCGCGCCGAAAGACCGCGTCCAGGACGTGAAGAAGCTGGTGACGCGGCTCAAGGAAGCCGGCCGCTACGAGCACTCGCTGCACCGCGAGGTTTTCCGGCCTTGGGGCAGCTACGACAGCATTGAGAACGGCGAACGCTTCCAGGTGAAGCGCTTGAAGGTGAAGCCGGGTGCAACACTGTCCCTGCAGATGCATCACCACCGCGCGGAGCACTGGATTGTCGTGTCGGGGACGGCGCGCATCACGCGGGGGGAAGAGGTATTCCTGCTGGAGGAAAACCAGTCCACGTACATCCCCATAGGCGTGAAACACAGGATTGAAAACCCGGGCATGATCCCGTTGCACATCATTGAGGTGCAGTCGGGCTCGTATCTGGGCGAGGACGACATCGTGCGCTTCGATGATCGCTACGGCCGGCAGGGGACCACCAACTGATGAATCTCAACTCCTTCAAGGCCTATGACGTTCGCGGGCGCATCCCGGACGAAATCAATGAAACCCTGGCCTATGACATCGGCCGTGCCTATGCGGCGTTCGTGAAGCCCCGCCGGGTTGCGGTTGGATACGACATTCGCCTGTCGAGCCCGCAGCTCGCCAAGGCGCTCAAGCGCGGACTGCTCGACAGCGGTTGCGATGTCCTCGATATCGGGTTGTGGGGCACTGAAGGTTCCTATTTCGCGGCGTTCGCCGAGAAGCTCGATGGCGGCATCATGGTCACCGCCAGTCACAATCCGCCCGACTACAACGGGATGAAGTTTGTGCGCGAGCAAGCGCGGCCCATCAGCGGCGATACCGGACTGCAACAAATGAAGGCGCTCATTGAGGCGCAGTCGTTTCCGCCCAAGGCGGCGCAGCCCGGCGTCGAACGTCCGCTCGACTTGCGCCAGAGCTATCTCGATCACCTGTTGAGCTACATCGACCGCTCGAAGCTCAAACCCATGAAAGTCGTGGTGAACGCCGGCAACGGCGGGGCAGGGCTGATTGTCGACCAGATCGAGCGCTTTTTGCCGTTCGAGTTTGTAAAGGTTAACCACGAGCCGGACGGAACGTTTCCAAACGGCATTCCCAACCCGATGATCATTGAGAATCAGGCCGCCACCGCCGATGTCGTGCGTAAAACCAAGGCGGCTGTGGGACTGGCCTGGGATGGCGATTACGACCGCTGTTTTTTCTTCGACGAGCAGGGGCAGTTCATTGAGGGGTACTACCTCGTGGGCCTGCTTGCGGAAGTGTTTTTGAAGCGGGAGCCGGGTGCGCGCATCGTTCACGATCCGCGGTTGACGTGGAATACCCAGGAAATTGTGAAGCGAAACGGAGGTGTCCCGGTCCTGTGCAAGTCCGGTCATGCCTTCATCAAGCAGAAGATGCGCGAAGTGGATGGCGCCTATGGCGGCGAGATGAGTGCCCACCACTACTTCCGGCAGTTCTCCTACTGTGATAGCGGCATGATTCCCTGGCTGCTGGTGCTGCAGGTGATTTCCGAGAGTGGCAAGAGCCTGTCCGAGCTCGTAGGCGAGCGGATGCGGCTTTTTCCAGCCAGCGGTGAGATCAACCGGCGCCTGAACGGCGATTCGAAGGCGATTCTGGCCCGGGTGAAGGGTCTGTACGAGAAGAATGCCACCGGCCTCGATTTCACCGACGGCCTGTCCGTTGAGTTTCCCCAGTGGCGCTTCAACCTCCGTGGCTCGAACACGGAACCGCTCGTCCGACTCAACGTCGAGTCGCGCGGCGATGTGGGCCTGATGCAGGAAAAGACGGCTGAATTGCTGGCCCTGCTGGATTCCTGAAGCAGGAACGTTACTTGCTCAGCACGCGATGATGGAACCCAAGTCGATACGCGTCCTGATCGCCGAAAACCATCGCGACCTCAGCGAGGTGATGAGCCAGCTCATTGATACGGAACCCGACATGCACTGTGTCGGGCAGGTCAGCGATGCTGCCGAAGTGCTGCCTCGGGCGCGTGAGTCGTCCGCCAACGCGGTCATCCTCGATCTCACGCTGCAGGGCGGCAGCGGCTTGCCCCTGATCGAGCAGCTCACCAGCGCCATCCCCGAGTTGCGAGTGATTGTGTTCAGCGGCCTGGCCAATAGCGAAGAAGTGTCCCGCGAGGCCAAACGCCGCGGTGCGGCCGCGTACGTGTGCAAGGGATGTGACATCCAGGTCCTGTTCGACGCGCTGCGAACACCTGCAACCGCAAGCTGAGCCCCTGGGTCCGGCAGCCGGGTCCCATGGGGGCCAGTCCTGCCGGATAATGATACGATTGTGCGGTATGCATCAGTTTTCAAATCCCAGCGCGTGGTACAACCGCCCGCGGGCCGTGCTGCGGCCCTGCAATCAAGTAGTTGATAGCATCTGTCTGCTCGGAGACACACTGGTCGCTGGTGTCGTCGGCAGGTAATTTTCCGTCCCAAACTGCAAAGGGGCTACTCATGGCGCTCTGGAAAGATACGACCTCTCAGCCCGGCACGACGCCGGCGCAAAACTTCACCAACCCGGCCCCGCCGCCGACCCGAGAGCCGGAGAAGACTAACGTCGCACCGCTCAGTGCCGACGCCGCCCGCCGCCCGGTGAAGGAAACTCAGAGGCTCGACATGAAAGAATCGGTCATTGCTTCCGATCTGACCATCGAGGGCAAGATCATCGGCTCCGGCCACGTCCGGATTGCCGGCCGCTTCAAAGGCGACGTCGCTGTTGACGGCAATGTGACGCTCGATACGGGCGCGCACCTGGAAGGCCAGGTCAAGGCAAGCGTCGTCGTCGTCGGTGGCGAGCTCATCGGCAACATCGAGAACGCCAAGCGCGTCGAGTTGCTCGAGGGTGGCGTCATCAGCGGCGACGTGAAGGCAGGCTCTCTCACCGTTGCCGCCGGTTCGCGCATGCGCGGCCAGGTCGAGTTCGGGTGGGACAGCGAAGGCCGTAGCTCTGCCAAGGGATACGGCACCGGTTCATGAGTGTAGCCTCTCGCCCGGTATCCACGGGCAAGACGCGCACCTGTCCGCACTGCAAGGCGACGATTCTCGAAAGCCTCAGTATCTGCCCGGGCTGCATGCACCACCTGCGCTTCGACTCGGAAGCAGCGAAGCGACAGGTGGCGGCTGCGCCGGCGTTACGTGTCGAGGGGATCATCCGGCATCCCCCGAACGAGCAGCCGCTCGAGTATTTTGTGATCATTGCCATCCGCAACGACCGCGGCGAGGAAGTCACTCGCCAGGTCGTGAATGTCGGCGCCCTCCAAGCCGCCGAAAAGCGAACCTTCACGATGTCGGTGGAAGTCCTTCCACCCTCGGCTCCAGTTCCCCCTCAGAAGCAGAACACCCCGGTTAGCACCGGTACAGGGACGTTCAGGACCCCGACCGTTCCCTCGCAGCCGCCTCAGCCGGCTCCCGCACAGGCGAAGACAGTTACGCCCCCTGCCGCCGCAGCGCCGCCAACGGCACCGAAAGGCCTGGCGCCCTCGAGTGCCGGCCCGAGCAGCCCGCCCAACCCGCCGAGCTCTGCCAAGCCGCAGAGCGGCTATGTGTTGAAGCCGCCCAGTCCGGGCGGACCCAAACGCCACTAGCTCATTGCCCCGGCCTCCCTGGCCGCGCCACCCAAGCGGGCGCCGTATCCTGTTTCCGCGTTATATTCTCCCAGATATACCGTGGGAGGATTGAGCGTGGTTCGGATCTTTGCCTGGCTGCTGGTCGCGGGTGTACTCAGCGGTACCACCGCTGCGGTTGCCGAGGAAACCCCCGTCCTGGTGTTCGACGCCGCCTCACTGACCAACGTCATCGACGACATGGCAAAGGCCTTCACCGACAAAACAAAGCTGCCCGTGAAATCCTCACCGGCTGCCAGCTCGGCACTCGCCAGGCAGATTGAAGCCGGTGCGCCCGCCGATGTGTTTTTTTCCGCGGACCTCGAGTGGATGGATTACCTCGACCAGAAGAAGCTCTTGAAGGCGGGCAGCCGTCACGACGTCGTGGGCAATTCGCTCGTGCTGATTGCTCCGGCTGACAGCGCGGTGACCATCAAGTTGAAGCAGGGCGTCGATCTTGGCTCCGGAAAGATTGCTACCGGTGATCCGGACTCGGTACCCGTGGGCAAGTATGCAAAGGCCGCACTGAAGAAGCTGGACGTCTGGGACAAGGTGTCGGGCCACATTGTCCGCGCCGAGAATGTTCGTGCGGCGCTTGCGTTTGTTGCGCGCGCGGAGGTGCCGTTAGGCATTGTCTACAAGACCGACGCGCTCGCGGAAAAGAAGGTGCGCATTGTCGCCGAGTTTCCGCGGGACACCTATTCACCCATCACGTACCCCATCGCGGTGACGACTCACGGCGGCGCGGCCGCACAGCAGTTTGTGGACTTCGTGCGCAGCAAGCCCGCACGCGAGATCTTCGAGAAGTACGGATTCGCACCGCTTCATTGAATGTGAGTTGATTCGCGGGCCGCGCCTGGGTTCTGGGGCGCCCACCCCGGCTGCGTCTGCGGTACGATCGGACCCGCATGGACGTCCCCTTACATCGCGCGCCGGCCGCGCCCGCGCTGCCGGCTACACCCTTTCGCTTTGTCCTGTACTTTGTCGCGCAGTACCGCAACTGGTACCTGTTGATGATCCTGCTCGAGACCATCAACTCCACGTGCGGCATCCTCATTCCGTACGCGACTGGACAGATCATCAAGGCCGTGACCCAGGCACATGAGCAGTCACTGTCATTGCTGGAGCATATGAAGGGGCCGTTGTGGCTGTTCATTGCGCTCGCTATCGGCGAAGTCGTCTTTGCGCGTGCCGGTGGCGGGATTCAAATCATCATCGGTCCGCGACAGCGTCAGACGGTCACGCGTGCGATGTATGCCTACCTGCAACATCACTCCCACCGGTTCCTGAGCAACGACTTCGCCGGCGCACTGGCCCACAAGATCAGCGAGACCTCGATGGGTTACTCGCAGACCATCTGGACCTTGATATTCGACTTCTATCCCATGGCGATTGTCTTCAGTGTGGCGATTTTCATGCTCGGCCACGCACATCGCGGCCTCGCGGTCTTCGTGTCCGTCTGGGCGGTTTGCTTTGTGTTGCTGTCGTTCCTGCTCGCCACGCGCACCCGGCCGTTCGCGGTGGCCGCTTCCGCGGCGCGCAGTGAGACCACCGGCAAAGTGGTCGATGCCGTGACCAATCTCACCAGTACGCGCTTGTTTGCCCGCCTGGACTACGAGCGTGAGTATCTCAACACCCAATTGAAGAAAGAGCTGGCCGCGGTGCGCCGCTCCAACTCGTATTCCGAGCGCGTGCGGTGGTTCCAGTACTCCTCGGCGGCGGTCTTGAAGATCGGGGTGCTGTATTACGCGTTGCAGCTTTGGGGGCGGGGGGAGATTTCAGTGGCGGAGTTCGTGGTGGCCAGCACCACGACGCTGCTCATCATCAATGAGGCCCGCAATCTGAGCCGGCGATTCCTGGAATTCTTTGAATACGTCGGTAACGTCTCGAACGGCGTGCACACCATCGTGAAACCGCACGAGGTTGTCGATCAAGCCGGCGCGCAGCGCATGCCCATCGAGCGCGGTCGCATCGAATTCCGCGATGTCTCGTTCGGATACTCGAATGAGCAACTCATTTTTCAACATCTGAATGTGACGATCGCGGCAGGGCAGCGGGTGGGACTCGTGGGTTTCTCGGGGTCGGGGAAGTCGACCTTCGTGAGCCTGATGCTGCGGCTGTACGATCCCCAAGGCGGTAAGATCGTGATTGACGGTCACGATATCCGGATGATGACCCAGGATTCGCTGCACTCGCAGTTGAGCCTGATTCCACAGGATCCCAACCTGTTTCATCGCACGTTGATGGAAAACATCCGCTACGGGCGTCTGGAGGCGACCGACGATGAAGTCGTGGACGCGGCGCGGAAAGCGCATGCGGATGGGTTTATCCGCAACATCAAGGACCAGTATTCCTCGCTGGTGGGCGAGCGCGGCGTCAAGCTCTCGGGCGGCCAGCGACAGCGGATTGCAATCGCGCGTGTCGTTGTTAAAAACGCGCCGATTCTGATCCTGGATGAGGCGACGTCCAGTCTGGACTCGATCACCGAGCAGGCGATCCAGGAAACCCTGAATGAAGTCATGCAGGGCAAGACGGTGATCGTGGTGGCGCACCGCCTGTCCACGATCGCACACCTCGATCGTATCCTGGTGTTCGACCAGGGACGCATTGTTGAGGATGGCACCCATGAGGAGCTGCTGGCGCTGGGTGGTTCATATCAGCGGCTGTGGAGCCGGCAGGCCGGCGGCTTTGTGCTCGATGATGGCGCGGCCGACAAGTCGGTCAAGGACGAGGAACCGGCCGATGCGGATGAGGGGGCAGATGAGGTTGTGGGGAGCGATCGGCGGCGGATTCAGCGGCGGATTTACTAACCGCGTGGCCGTGAGTTTCCCGCGTGCGAAGCACCCCACGCATGTAGGGTCCGAGCGGCTACGGACGACGGGCATAACAACACGCATTTGGCCAACGCGTCGGCGACAAGGGCTGTGCTGGCGATGACAGCGGCGTAAGTTGTTGCGAATGGGGAGGTGTGCGCGTCACCTACTGAAAGGTGCATGTGCGACTCGTCGTGGCCGGGTCGGCGATCGTGGACGTAGTAGCCCTGGTGCTCGGCCGGTCGTTGCTGCGATCCCGCATCGCTCACGGCCAGCGCGGCATCCGTTAATTCCACGCTGGTTAACTCACCCGCAGGCCCTCGTAAAAACACCGGTTCCGCGCGTGGACCAAACACTCGCAAGTCTCCGCCTGCATTGACCAACCCAGCGGTGCATCCGGCCGCCAGCAGTGATTCAACAGCACAGTCCACCGCATAGCCCTTCGCGAACCCCCCGAAGTCGAGTGCCACGGGCATATGGCAAACAACCTCGGTCTCGTCACCCGAGACGTGTATGTCGCTCAACCGTCCCGGTCGGGCAGGCAGGCACGGGTCGAAGACGCCATCGGTGAGGCTGTGGAGCTGGCGTGCAAGATCCAGCAATCGCCCGACGCTGGGATGGACCTGAGCGGGAACGTGCAGGGGAGACCCATTGATTCTCGCCAAGTCGCTGCCTGCTTTGTGGGGGTGCATGCGGCAGTCAACGTGAGAAATCGCCTCATAGGCGGCTTCAATGGCGGCTTCCGCGCGGCGAGAGGAGTCGGCGGTTGCCTCAATGGCAACCAGCGTACCGAGCGAGACTCGAAGCCGCTTGACCGTACTCACAGAAGCGTCGAGAATGATTCGCATTTGCGTTATTGTCAAGGCGCCCTGTGTCCCGGATCCCGTTTCTCGCTGCTTCAGGTTTAGCTGCTCTTGTCATTCCACCGACCCAGGTGGCTATCGCGGCCGATTACCTGTCCGTCGATGCGGCGCAACGGGGCCTTTTCGCCCAGGCGGACCGTTTCGACGAGGTGGTTCTCGCTCTGAATCCTGACCAAAAGCGGGCCGTCGCTCAGCTTGCCGGCCCGCAGCCCCCCCACCGTTCACTTCGGGCGTGGCGGGCCATGCGCGGCAGCGATGTTCTCGGCTACGTGTTCGTGGACGAGGTCCTGGGGCGGCAGGACATGATTACCTACGCTGTGGGAATCGACACTGTGGGCAAGACGAGCGCGATCGAAGTCTTGTCGTACCGGGAAAGTCATGGCGGCGAGATCCGCGGCACTGCCTGGCGCAACCAGTTTGATGGGCGCCAGGGCCTCGACCATCTCAGGTTCGGCACGGACATCAAAAACATCGCTGGTGCGACGCTATCCTGCGAGCACGTCACCCAGGGTGTACGTTGGGTAACGGCCTTGTGGCAGGTGACGCTGCGGCCGGCACCGGCCGCCACCAGCGCCGGAAGCGCCGTGGCGCCAGTGCACGCGGTCTAGCCACATGTCGGCCGTCTTCCCGCAACGAATGTCCCTGGCCCTGCGATCGGCAGTCATTGTGGCATTTGGGTCCCTCTGGCTCACGGGCGGCCTGTGGCTGGTGCTCCACTTCTTCTTTGCGCAACCTTCCGATTTTGGCGCGGTCGAAAATCCATGGAGTCCCGTCATTTTGCGTATCCATGGCTGGATTGCGGTTTCGGGCGTCTTTCTGCTCGGCTGGATCACCGCCCGGCACGTCAGCGACCGGTGGTCCCAGATGATCAAGCGCGCCTCCGGTATTTCCATGGCCACCGTTGCGGGAATGCTCGCCCTGACGGGATATGCGCTTTATTACACGACCGATCGCGTACACGACGCCGCCGGTGTCGCTCACGAGATTATCGGCGTAGCGGCCTTCCTGTTCGCTCTAACGCACTGGCGGCGATACCGTCCACCTCGCAGACGCCGCTGATCGGCTCAAATGCCGCTGCGGTATGTCCGCAGCCGGACATAATTACCATCGGCGTTCATGCACTATTCACTGCGTCGGGCGTTATATAACGTAGCAATGGAATTTGTACCGGGTGAGGGGCGAGACGAATGATCAGCCGTTCAATGTTCCTGGGGCACCGAGCGGTGGTGGCCACCCTGGTGTTGCTGTCGGTTCTGGGCACCACGGTTGCCTTGGCCAATGATGAGACAGATCCTCCTGGGCGAGTTGCGCGCCTGAGTTACGTTGACGGGTCGGTGTCTCTGCAGCCTGCCGGAGTTGAGGATTGGGCTGACGCAACAATCAATCGCCCCCTGACTACCGGCGACAAGCTGTGGGCGGATCAGAATTCACGGGCCGAGCTCGACATGGGTTCTGCCGCAATCCGGCTCGGAAGCAACACGGGCCTGTCATTCCTCAATCTCGACGACCAGATGGCGCAGCTCAATGTCACTGCGGGAACGGCCATCGTTCACGTGCGTGACCTGGGTGAAAACCAGCAGTTCGAGATTGATACTCCCAATGTTGCGGTGCTGGTACAGAGCCCGGGCGACTATCGGGTTGAAGTCAATGACGCCGGGAATGGCACGGTTGTCAAAGTCGCAAATGGCGACGCGCAGGTAAGCGCTACCGGGCAGACGGTCCCAATACATACCCAACAGGCGTTTGCCTTCAGCGGCACCAATCAGGTGGACGTTGACCAAGCCTCTGTCGGCGCACCCGATGCGTTGGATTCCTGGTCAATTGAGCGTGAGCACCGCTCTGAGCAGGCCCGGGAGCAGAACAACCAGTATCTGCCTCCCGATGTGGCTGGAGGTGATGATCTGGCTCAGTACGGTACCTGGGAATCGACTCCCGACTATGGGGATGTGTGGACACCGACGGTAGTCGCAGCCGGTTGGACGCCATACCAGGATGGCCGTTGGGTATGGGTGTCGCCTTGGGGTTGGACCTGGGTTGATGCCGCTCCCTGGGGTTTCGTGCCGTTCCACTACGGCCGTTGGGCCTATCGTAGCACGCGATGGTGCTGGGTACCTGGACCGCGTCATGTGCGCCCCGTATACGCGCCTGCGCTCGTTGGCTGGGTGGGCAGCCCGGGCGCCAGCGTGTCGATTACCGTCGGCGGTGGGCCTGGCGTTGGTTGGTTCCCGCTTGCACCTCGCGAGGTATATGTCCCTGGCTATCGTGTGAGCAACACCTATGTCAGGAACGTCAACGTCACCAATACGACGATCGTGAACAACACTTACATCACGAACGTATATGAGAACAAAGTAACCAACATTACATACGCAAACCGCGGCCGGCCGGGTGCGGTGGTGTCGGTTTCGCGGGACACCTTTGTGTCGGGACGATCGATCGCCGGGCGCACGATGCGGATACCGCCCAATGAGCTGGCGAGATTCAATGCTCATGGTGCGGGGCCCGCGATCGCGCCATCACGGGAGAGTGTTCTGGGACATCGGCCTGACATGAACGTGCGTCGGCCGCCGGCCGCCTTCATGAATCGCCCCGTGGTGGCGCGTACCGCACCGCCGCCGGCTCCTGTGTCATTTGATCGTCAGCAGGCGGCCATTCGTGAGAATGGCGGGCGGCCGTTGGGGCGTCCGCAACTCACTGCATTGCAGTCGCAGTCGCCTACTGTGAATCAGCAGCGAGTCAGAGTGGTCGCGCCGAGCCCGATTCGACCCATTCAGGGTGGACAGCGATTTGGCACGGCGCGGCCGGAGAACGGCCGCCCGGAAGTGGGCCGGCCAGGCAACAACCGTCCGGAGACCAACATGCAGGAGCGTGAGCGCTCGCTACATGCCACTCCGATTCCGCCATCACAACAGAATGGAGGCCAGACCTTCCGCACAGATCGCCCGCCTGGCAGCCAGATGCGCAACGATCAGTACCGCATGCAGAACAACGGAGAAAGCCGCCAGGAGGCGCAAGAGGCGCGACCAACACCGCGGGCCACCCCGATTCCGCAGGGCCGCCCATTCCAGCCGCCGCGGGAGACAGAGCAGTCGCGCCCGGCGGAGCAACCGCGGCCGACGGATCAGCCACGCACGTTTGAGCAATCGCGTCCGGCGGAGCAGCCGAGGCAGGCCGAGCCATCACGTAATTTCGATCAGTTCCGACAGCCCAACGAGCCGCGCCGTTTCGAGGCGCCGCATCCGACGGCGACTCCCCAGGCGACGCCCGTTCAGCCGCCGCGGCCGATTGAGCAACCGCGTGCCGTGGAGCAACCCCGCGCCATTGAGCCGCCTCGCGCTGCGCCCCCGCCGCGCCCCGTGGAACAACCGCGCGTGCAACTGCGTCCCATGGAGGCACCACGACCGGTGCAACAGCAGCCGCAAGCTCGCCCAGCGGAGGCGCCTCGTTCCGCGCCACCGCCGCAGCGGAATGAAGACCGCCGCGGCAGACCGGATCCGCGAAAGTAAGCTATAGGCCTGAGGTCGGCCCCAACGTCCCCGGCCGCGCACGCCCACAGCCTTCCTGACCGGATTGGCTCAGCATGCCTCGGTCGGTGCAGGAATCGACAAAGTAAACACCGCCCCCTGTGGTTCGTTCGAGGCTGCCTCGAGCTGTCCGCGGTGGGCGTGGGCGATCTGCCGGGCGAGGCTCAGTCCAATTCCGGACCCTCCCGGCTTCGTGGTGAAGAAGGGTACGAAGATGTGTTCCAGTGACCCGCTCTCGAGTCCCTTGCCGTTGTCACTGACACTGATGAGGCAATGATCGTCCCGTAGCTGGCACCGCACTTCGATGCTGGGCGCAAGCGGGGTTGTCTGCGGCGCTGGGAACGCTTCCATCGCATTGTGAATGAGATTGATCAGCACCTGTTCCAACAGGCCGCCATCCGCACGCAGCGTCAGCTCTGGTGGCTCGACACGGCTCGAATAGGCGATTCCCCGGGCGGCCAACGTAGGTTGCATCAGTTGGTCGATGCGGCGGAGAAAATCCGCCACCGGTAGCGGCTCCAGCGACGGCGGCGGCAGTTCCGCCATGGTGCGGTAACGCGCCACGAAATTCATGAGACCCGAGCTGCGCCGCGCAATAACATCAATTGCATCCGCTACATCGCGCAGCCGGCCGTTTGGATCTGACTCAACGGCGGCACTCAACAGGGGGCGCACGCTCTGCGCCAGCGATGAAATGGGAGTCAGCGAATTCATCATCTCATGGGCCAACACGCGCAAGAGATCCTGCCACGCCTGCAGCTCTACAGCGTCCAGCTCGCCGCCGATGTTCTGCAGCGAAAACACACGTAACTGGCGGCCTCCGGCGCAGAATCGCGCCGCCGAGGCAAGCACCCTTTGGCCGCTCGCGATTCTCACGACCCGGCGTTGCCCGGGCGCGAGCTCCAACAGCGCTTCCCGGGCTGCAATACCGATGGTGCTCAGGTGTTCGAGCTTGCCGATCGCCCGGCCGGCCAGGCGGCGCGCGGCATGGTTTGCGAGGCTGACTTTGCCGGTATCGTCCAGGGTGATAATGGCTATCGGGGCAATATCGATGAGTGTCTGCAGGTGATCGATTTGCTGCTGCGGGCGCAGGCGCGCGGCATCCAATGTGGCAACCGCTCGTTCGATCGCCCCCTGCAAGCGCTGAAAACCCGTCATCCCGCGGGCGGGGTGTTCCAGCTCGCCAGCGGCGAGCGCTTCGACAAATCGCGCCAGCATTCTGTCGCCACGGGACACATACCGCGCCAGGTCGAGCAACAGGAGAGCGGCGAGTCCACTCAATACAATCGCCGTCGCATACAAGTGTTGCGTGACAAGCAGCTCCAGGATCGCGAAAGCGATAGCTCCCAGGAGTGCGGCCCTGACTCCGATCCCGACAGCAAACAAGGTGGTGCTCCCCTTCAGAGTTGGTGTTTGGTCATCCGGCGATATAGCGCCGGCCGCGTCAAGCCCAGTGCGTTGGCCGCCTGAGAGATGTTGCCATCGTACAGCCTCAGTGCGCGCTCGATAGTGCGTTTCTCAGTGCGCTCCAGGTCGAGATCTTCAGCGGGCGGGCCCGTTGTCACGGGTCGCTGCTGCGCAAACGGGAAATCCTCGGGTATCAGCCGGTCGGAGTTGGCGAGTATGGTCGCCCGCTCAACCGCGTGACGCAGCTCACGGACGTTGCCGGGCCACGGATATTTCTCCAACAGGGCGAGCGCGTCGGCGGATATCTTGCGGCGCGGAACGTCGTATTTGCGTGCGTAGATTGTGAGGAAATGTTCCAACAAGGCGGGAATGTCTGCCACTCTGAGCCGCAGCGGCGGAAGTGTGATTTCGACCGTCCGGATGCGAAACAACAGGTCCTGACGTAACACCTCATCATCTTCCAGGTCGATGGCCGAGCGGTTGGTGGCCGAGATCAGCCGGATGTCAATGGGGGTCGGATTTGCGGCGCCGATTGCGACAACCTCGCGCCGTTCGAGCACGGTGAGCAGCTTGCGCTGCAGATGTAGCGGCAGGTTGCCGATTTCATCCAGAAACAGAGTGCCGCCGTTGGCGGCCGCAATCCGTCCAGCCCGGTCCGAGTCCGCGCCCGTGAAAGCGCCGCGTTTGTGTCCGAACAACTCGCTTTCGAACAGCGAGTCCGGCAGCGCACCCAGATCAACACTGACAAACGGTTCACGCGCGCGCCGCGAAAGTCGATGGATCTCGCGGGCCGTCAGCTCTTTGCCCGTGCCGCTTTCACCAAGAATGAGTACGTTCGCATCCGTGGGCGCCGCACGTGCAATGATGTCAAACACCTGCCGCAATGCGGCGGCGCTGCCGATGAGCTCCCCTTTGGGAGGGGCAGACTCGGCAATGAGGATGTTGTTGCGAGCCCGCAGCGCCGTTGCCTGGCTGCGCGCCTGCGACAAGGCGACTGCGGCGGACATGGTCGCCACGAGCTTGTCGTTCTGCCAGGGCTTCAGCACAAAGTCCACGGCACCGTTCTTCAGGGCTTCGACGGCGAGAGAAACGCCGCCGAATGCTGTCATGAGCACTACTGAGGCCGTGGGCAGTGATTGCCGAAACTGCCGCAGCCAATCCAACCCTTCGCGTCCCGTTCGCTCACCCGGCGCAAAGTTCATATCGAGCAGGATCGCGTCCGGCACGCACGCGCCGAGTGCGCCGCTCGAGCGCTCGGGATGCTGGAGCGTCACGACTTTTTCGAAGTGCGGCGCCAGGGCAAGCCGGGCTGCCGTGAGCACGTCTGAATTGTCATCTACGACGAGAAGGGTGCCGGTCGTCAGTGCCATGTCCGGAAACGTACACTGAGTGTCCGATTACGTACAGTCGTTAGATCATCCCGCGGCGTAAGCCTCTGATTTGCATGGGTGGCGCTAGGTGGCTCCATCCTTGCAGTGAACCCATTCAATGCACACAACGCTCGCCAATTCAGGCATGGATGTGCCTTTACCTCAGCGGAAGTGGCGGCGGCGAGCCTGGGCAATTGGAGTGACCCTCATGGCCACGGTTCTGCTCGTCCTCGCTGCGCGAGCTCTGCGCACTGGCAGAACCATCAGAATGTCTGCCAACGCAGTGACCATCGCGCCTGTCCAACGCGCGGTCTTCCGTGACTTCATACCCTTGCGAGGACGCGTTGTTCCCCGCGATATCGTCTACCTTGATGCGCAGGAGGGAGGGCGCGTGGAGCGGGTGCTGGTTGAAGCGGGCGATACGGTCACGGCGGGACAAGCGCTTTTGGAGTTCGGCAACACGGAGTTGCAGTTGCAGGTCATTGAACGTGAGGTGCGGATCATCGAGCAGATCAACAACCTGCGCAGCACGGAACGCTCCCTGGAGCAGGACCGGGAGACCAATCTGCGCGCGCTCGCTGAAATTCAATTCAACCTCACCCGTCTGGGCCGACTGACCGAACGCCGCGATTCTCTGGCGAGCCGCGGCGCCGTCCCGGTCGCGGAACGGGAGGATGCCGCCGACGAGTTGAGTTACTACCACTCCCTGCATCCCATTATCACGCAGAGCAGCGCCCGGCAGGAAGATTGGCGGCTGCGGCGTACGCCCGAAATTCGCGACGAGTTGGCAAAGCTGCAGCAGAATTTGAGTATCGTGCGCGGCAAGCTCGACAATCTGATTGTGCGCGCGCCGGTGTCGGGCAGGCTGACGGACCTCGATCTGAAGGTGGGTGAGAACTGTGAGCGTGGCAAACGACTCGCGCAGATAACTCCGGACACCGGGTTCAAGCTGTCCGCGGACGTTGACGAGTTTTACCTGCTGCGTGTGCGCAAGGGGCAACGAGCCGATATGGAGTTCGCCGCTGAAACCGTGCCCGTCAAGGTCAGCCGCGTCTATCCGCAAGTGAAGCAAGGACAATTCACCATTGATCTCGCGTTTGAATCCGCGGCCCCCGCAGGGCTTGCGCCCGGGGAAGCCAGCCAGGGCCGGCTTCGGCTGGGGGAGGATGTCAGCGCCACGGTCATTCCGGCAGGTGCATTCCTGGAACAAACCGGCGGCGACTGGCTGTTCGTTGTTGCACCCGACGGCCAGTCCGCCAGGCGACGTCGCATCAGGCTCGGACGCCGCAACGCCGAGCAACTCGAGGTTCTCGCCGGCCTCTCACCGGGCGAGCGCGTCGTGGTTTCCGACTACCGCGGACTGGAGCATCTCGATGGAATCGAACTGACTCACTAGGAGCACGTTGTATGTTGAGGCTGGAAACGGTGTCGAAGAAATATCGCACGAGTGAAGTCGAGACGAGCGCGTTGAACGGCGTGTCGCTGGAGATTGCGCCTGGCGAGTTCGTGGCCGTCATGGGGCCGTCCGGCTGTGGAAAATCCACGCTGTTGAACATCCTCGGCCTGTTGGACAGCCCGGAGCAGGGCGCCTATTGGTTCTTCGGGGAAGAGGTGGCCAGGCGCTCCGAACGCGAGCTGACCGCGCTGCGCCGCACCGGCGTGGGCTTCATCTTCCAGAGCTTCAATCTGATCGACGACCTCAATGTCGCCGAAAATGTGGAGGTGTCGCTGTTGTATCGCGGAATCAGTGGTGGCGAGCGGCGGCGGCGCGTGGCGGCGGCTCTCGAGCGCGTGGGCATAGCACATCGCGCGAAACACCTGCCGCACCAGTTGTCGGGCGGTCAACAGCAGCGTGTTGCAATCGCCCGGGCGCTGGTTGCGGAACCGAAGCTGATTCTGGCGGACGAGCCGACGGGCAATCTGGATACTGAAAACGGTACGGCCGTGATGACCTTGTTGACTGAAATCAACGATGCCGGGACCACCGTGGTCATGGTGACTCACTCGCTGGTGCATGCGGGATACGCGAAGCGGACCGTAAAGCTGCTCGATGGGCGGGTCGTCAGCGAAACCCAGCTAGCCGCCTGAGCGGAGAATCGGATGCTCTCGAGTTATCTGGCGGCGGCGTGGCGCAGCTTTCTGCGCGATCGGCTCTACGCCCTGATCAACATTATTGGACTCGCGATCGGGTTGTCGGCCGCTTTACTGAGCGGAATGTACATCCACAACGAGCTGACCTTCGAGCGCTTCCTGCCGGGCTTTGCGCACATCTACCGGATTTCAGCCGGTTTTGCCCCGCCGGGTGCCCCGATGACGCCGGTCGACTCCTCGCCGACGAATGTAGCGCCCTGGTTGAAGAGTCACATGCCCGCGCTTCAGCCCATCGCACGGCTGAGTGTGGGTAGCGACGTTGTCATTCGCGTCGGGCAAGTTGATTGGCTCGGACACATCAAGTGGGCGGATCCGCAGTTCTTCGATATCTTTCGTTTCCCGGTTGAGCAGGGCGACCTGCTGAGCGCACTGCAGCGGCCGGATGGAGTTGTACTCACGAGCTCCACCGCCCGCCACATGTTCGGTCGGGAGCGGGTGGTTGGCGAAACGTTCGAGTTGGACCACGCTCATACGATGAGAGTAGCCGCCGTGGTCAAAGACCTGCCGGCAAACACGCATTTTGAATTCACTCTGGTTGGTTCCACGCGGGCGGAATTCAGTTCCACGGCGATGCTGGACAAGGAGCCGGCCGACGTTCGCCGGCCGTGGGATGCCAACACCTACTTTCGGCTTCCGCCGGGCGTTGCCATTGCGGACGTCCGGGCAGCGCTGGCTGAATACATCCACGCGCAGGGCGATCTCCCGGGCAGGCACACCGGCATGCGCGACGCCCTTCCGGTCATGCCGATTGCCGCCATCCATCTCGCGCCTGAGGGTGCCGCCGCAATGCGGGCTCACGGCAGTGTTGAGATGCTGTTTGCGATTGGGGGTGTCGGGCTGCTGATCCTGGTAGTGTCTATAATCAACTTCGTCAATCTGTCGACCGCGCGAGCGGCGCGGCGGCGAATCGAGGTGGCGGTCCGAAAGGCGGTGGGTGCGACCCGCGGGCAACTCATCGTGCAATTCATGGGCGAGGCTTCTTTGTATGCGTGCGCCGGCGCCATTCTCGCTGTTTGCCTGGTCGAGCTGGCATTGCCTGGATTCAATCAATTGTCCGGGACCGATTTTGCTTTCGACTACTGGCGCCATCCGCAGCTTCTGGCCTGGGCGGGAGGGTTGACGCTGCTGGTGGGGTTGCTTGCGGGGACCTATCCGGCATTGGTGTTGGGTTCGATCAATCCGGTGGCTGCCCTGAAGGGCGGGCCTGTGCGAGCGGGTGGGGTGTTGCGCAACGTGTTGGTGACCGCGCAATTCGCCGTGTTGATCGGATTGTTGTGCACCATCGGCGTCGTATTCGAACAGACTTCATTGGCCAAGGCGGCAGTCGGGCGGCTCGATACACACGGGGTATTCGCCATCAACACCGAGTGCCGGCCATCCCTGGTCGAGCGGGTTCGCGCCTTGCCCGGTGTGATCGCGGCGGGATGTTCTGAAAGCGCACCCCTAGGTTACGTGAAGCGCCACAGCTATGGCGCCTTTCACGGCGGAGTCAGTACGATGTTCCGCAAGGAAACGGTCGCTAGTGGCTTTTTCGAGGCCTACGGCCTGAAACCGGTGGCGGGCCGCCTGTTTCTAGCGGACCCCACCGCGGACGCGGAAACAGCAATCATCAATACCACCGCGGTCAGGCGCTTTGGCTTTTCCTCGGCCAACGCGGCAGTTGGGCAGTTCGTGACGGTCACGGATGATGGGAAAGCCACGCGTATCGTGGGTGTCATTCCGGATTTTCTTCTGGAGTCGGTACGTAGCCCGATCGAGCCCACCGTCTTCACGGTGACCGGCGGCGAGCTGCGGATGCTGAGTGTGCGAACCGAGCCGGCGCGGCAGATTGCCGCGCTGGACTCGATCAAGGACCTCTGGAAGCAGCAGGAGCCCTTCCGCCCCTTGTCCATGTTTCCCATCAGCCAGGAGCTGCAAGGCTTCTATGCGGACCTCGTGGCCGCGGCGGCTGTATTTGGCACGTGTAGCGGAATTGCATTGTTGCTTGCGTGTACGGGCTTGTTCGGCCTGGCGTCGTTCGCGGTCGAGCGCCGCACCAAGGAGACGGGTATTCGCAAAGCCATGGGAGCAGGACGGGCTGACATCCTGCGCCTGCTGTTTGGCCAGCTCACCTTGCCGGTCCTGGCAGCCAATCTCATAGCATGGCCGGTCTGTTTCTTTCTGCTGCGTCATTGGCTGGCGGGTTTTGCCTATCGCGTGGACCTGGGAGCGGAGGTCTTTATTGGCTCCGGCCTGGTGGCTGTTGTGGTCGCCTGGGCGACCATTTGCGCACAGGTGTTGCGGCTCGCGGCTGTCAGGCCCGTGGCGTCGTTACGCTATGAGTGATGTGTGCCATGTTCCGTAGTTGTCTTGCAGCGGCGCTACGGAGCCTGGCTCGCAGCCGGATCTACTCCGCCATCAGCGTGTTTGGGCTGGCGATTGGCCTGTGCGCCGCGATCCTGGTGGGCTTGATAGTCCACAACGAAAGCAGCTACGACCGTTTCCTGCCGGGTTACCAGCACATCTACCTTGCAGGCGAGGTGCTCTTGCCGGCTGGGCACCCGGGCCTGTACTCCACGGCAACGCCAAGTTGGATCGCCGCACCGCTGGGGCGGCAATTTCCTCAAATCGAGGCGGTCACGCGGCTCGCGCGGCAGGACGTCCGGTTGCAGCAGGGAGTCGTGGGGGCGCGGGAAGCGATCTACTGGGCGGATCCGAACGTATTCGATGTCCTGCGATTTCCAACTCTCGCGGGAGATCTTCGGATGGCGCTGCGGCGGCCCGACGGCATTGTGTTGAGCCGCGCCGCAGCCAGGAAGTATTTCGGCCATGACGACCCTCTTGGGAAGTCTGTACTGCTGAACAGTACGCACGCAATGACGGTTACGGCGGTGATTGCGGATCTGCCGGTCCACAACACGCAATTCGAGACTGCAATTCTTGCCAGCGGTGCCGCGTCTTTCTCGGACCTGACACACCTCGACAGCACGGACCACCCCGATGGCACGGGAATCGAGCTATCGGTATTGACGTATTTCCGGCTGGCGCCAAACGCATCGATTGAGCGGCTGCGGCAGGCGATGCCCGATTTTTTCAATAGTGTGCGTCCCGAAAGGTTGATGCCCGCGGGCACGCATTCGTGGCTCGACCTCATGCGATTGGATGAGGTGCATCTGTCGGCAGATGTGTCCCCCGGGGTGGCCAGCCGACTGTTGATGATTGTTGTTGTCGGCGTGCTCATATTGGCGGTTGCAGCGGTCAATTTCGTGAATCTGACGACCGCGCGGGCCGCGCGCCGTGCGCTCGAAGTAGGTATCCGCAAGGCATCCGGCGCGGGACGCGGGTCCCTCATTGTGCAATTCCTCGGTGAGGCACTCCTGTACACGCTCATTGCCGCACTTCTGGCGGTCATGTTGGTCGAGCTGCTGTTGCCGGCGGTCAACGACTTTCTGCAAACCGGGGCGACCTTTACCTGGTGGCGCGAGCCGCTGCTGATCGGTTGGATCGCTGCCGGGACCGGGCTCCTGGCGCTGCTCGCCGGCAGCTACCCGGCCTTCTTGTTGTCCACATTCCGGCCGGTGGCGGTGCTGAAGTCACGGCTAGCACTGCCGGGCGGCAGTACGCTGCGCTTGCTGTTGGTCAGTACGCAGTTTGCCGTTCTGATGGGCCTGGTGATTGCCGCGGGCGTCGTCTACGAACAGCGCGAGTATGCAACTCACGAAGCGCTCCGCGTCAACACTGACCAGGTGCTGCTCATCAGGACCCGCTGCGAGCGGGCGCTCGAGGACAGGTTGCGTGCTCTCGGGGGAGTGGTCAGTGTGGCATGTTCCGATGAATCGCTGTTGAGCAGCGCCGCGTTCGGCAATTACAAGTTGCGGGATGGCAGTTTCACCGCGGTGGATATCAACCCGATTGAGCCGGGGGTCCTGCAGATGCTGGGCCTGCCGCCCCGGGCAGGCCAGTATCCGCAGGCCGGCGCGGCGGCAGCCGGTCTCGTCATCAACGAAACAGCGACACGCCGCTTCGGCTTCAAAGGTGCCGCCCAGGCTGTCGGGCAATATCTTCCCATTGTCGATTCCACGGACATGGCCGGCATTCCCATTGTTGCGGTCGCTCCCGACTTCAGTATCAATGCGGTAAATGAGCCGGTGCGTCCCGCGGTGTATACAGCGTTCGAGCGGAACGAGGCTGGGCAACAACTCATCAACATCAAGCTGGCGGGGCACGACATTCCCAGGACGTTGCTCGCGATCGATCACCTGTTGACGGCAACCCAACCCGCTGCTGCCATTGACCGGCAATTTCTCAACGACTACATACAAAACCTCTACTCGTCGGTACGGCGCCAGGAGCAGGCATTGGCGTTCAGTGCGGCCGTCGCTGTGTTGATCGCCTGTCTGGGTCTCGTCGGTCTGTCAGCTTCGCTGGCGCAGCGGCGCACCAAGGAAATCGGTATTCGCAAGGCGATGGGCGCGCAATCGCGGGACATACTGCGCATGTTGCTGTGGCAGTTCACACAGCCGGTGTTGGGAGCAATGGTTGTCGCGTGGCTGGTTGCCGGGCTCGTCATGAACCGATGGCTGCATGGATTTGCCTATCACGTGGAGCTGGATTGGTGGTTGATGCTGGCTGCCGCTGTAGTGGGACTGCTGCTCGCCTTGGCAACGGTCGGAACGCATTGTTATCTGATCGCTCGCGCGCGGCCCGTAGCGGCATTGCGCTACGAATAAACATGACTCGACTTATTGCCGCAAAAGCGGCATACTCGGCCCATGCTCAATCCGGGTTTCAAGTCAGCGACCTCATTGACTGTGCCATGCTGGCACGGGGGTTGCTCCACCCTGGATGGTCCTGACATCACGGTGTCGGGCCGGCAAATCCCACTCGGTACGTTGGCCAGCTAGCCATTGCTCGCGAGCGCTTGCGCCCGCGATTTCCGACGCTTCCGCAAGATGAGCTGCCATGCATCATGCCCTCTATTCATGTTTCTGATATCGAGTCGTTCACCCGGGCCCATCCCGACACTCAGTTCGTGGATGTGTTGCTTCCAGACCTGTTATCAACACCACGTGGCAAACGGCTGAAAATAGACGCTTTGCCGGCTGTATATGCCGGCGCGTTCCGGCTGCCGGGTTCCATCTTTGCAATGGACGCACTCGGTAACACCATCGAGGCTACCGGGCTCGGCTTCGATGACGGCGATGCCGACCGGTCCTGTATTCCTGTTCACGACTCGCTGGTATGCGCGCCGTGGATGGACGAGGGCGTGGCGCAGATACAGGTCAGTATGGCCGATCACGACGGCAAGCCCTTTTTCGGCGATCCGCGCCACGTGTTGGCGCAGGTGGTAAACCGATTCACTGAGATTGGATTGCGGCCGGTGATTGCGCTCGAGGTGGAGTTCTATGTCGTAGACCCCCGCAGAACACGGCAGGGTGGAATCCGGCCCGCCGCCGCTCCCGGCAAGCCGGCCCGGCGCACGGGCAAACAAATCAACTCCATGGCGCGCATCGAGGAAATGTCGGCAATTCTCGCGGAGATCAGCCGGACGTGCGAAATCCAGAACGTCCCCGCCACGAGCATGCTCGCCGAGAGCGGTCCAGGCCAGTATGAAGTCAATCTGCGTCATGTTGCCGATCCGTGTCTGGCGTGCGATCACGTCATCCGGCTGAAGCGCATCGTGCGTGGCGTGTTTCTCAAACACGGGTTGCATGCGACCTTCATGCCGAAGCCGTATGCCGACGAGCCCGGAAGCGGGACTCATATCCATGTCAGCCTGCTGAAGGATGACGGCCGCAATCAGTTTGCGTCCGACAGCCTGGAGCCCAATGAGAGCTTGCGGCACGCCATTGGCGGTCTTGCAACCAGCATGGCCGAATCCATGTTGGTATTCGCGCCGACGGCGAATTCCTACAGGCGGTTCCGGCCCGAGTGCTACGTTCCGATGAGTCCCACGTGGGGCCTCAACAACCGCGGCGTTGCGCTGCGAATTCCTGCTGATACACCTGACAACCGTCGTGTGGAACACCGCGTAGCAGGCGCCGATGTGAATCCCTACCTGTTGGCCGCATTGGTACTGGCGGGCGTTCACAAGGGGATCACCCAGAAGATCGAGCCGTGCGATCCTGTGACCGGCAACCCTTATAGTAGAGATTGTGTGGAGGCGGCAGCGCTGCCCACGAACTGGTACGAGTCCGCGTTATTGTTCGAGCGGAGCGCCTTCGCTGCGGAGTATCTCGGCGCCGATTTCCAGGAGCTTTACGCGACAACCCGGCGCGCGGAGTTGCAGGCGTTCGACAACCAGGTCACCCCACTCGAATATGACTGGTACTTGACGGCCGGCTGAGAAAGAAAATGTCACAGACCCCTTTGATTGCCCCCCGTAGCACCCGCGAGTGGCAGAGCGCAGATGCGCAGCATTACTTGCATCCCTTCACCGACTTCAAGGCACTTGCCGCTCATGGCTCACGCATCATCACGCGTGCCGAGGGCGTCTACCTGCACGACTCCAATGGCGAGCGCATCCTCGATGCGATGTCAGGCCTGTGGTGTGTCAATGTCGGCTATGGCCGCAAGGAGCTCGCCGAGGCTGCCTACAGGCAGATGCTGGAGCTGCCGTATTACAACAGCTTCTTCAAAGCGACCCATCCGCCGGCGATTGAGCTCGCCGGTCTGCTCGCGGAAATCACACCTCCGCAATTCAATCGGGTGTTTTATGCGGGCTCGGGTTCTGAAGCCAATGACACGATTGTGCGCATGGTTCGGCGCTACTGGGATGTGAACGGCGAGCCCAACAGAACCATCATCATCAGCCGCGACAATGCCTATCACGGCAGCACCATGGCTGCCGCCAGCCTCGGCGGTATGAAGCCAATGCACGAGCAGGGTGGTTTACCCATTCCTGGGATCGTACACATCGAGCAGCCCTACTGGTATGAAAACGGCGGCGAGCTTTCGCCGGCGGAGTACGGAATCAAGGCCGCACAGCAGCTTCAGCGCAAGATTGAAGAGCTGGGTCCCCGGAACGTCGGCGCCTTCATTGGGGAACCCATCCAGGGTGCCGGAGGCGTGATTATTCCGCCGGATACCTACTGGCCCGAGATTCAGCGAATCTGCGCTCACTACGGGATTCTGCTGGCGGCCGACGAGGTGATTTGCGGTTTCGGGCGCCTCGGTCACTGGTTCGGTCAGCAACATTTCGGGTTCCAGCCCGACCTCATGACCCTGGCCAAGGGAATCACTTCCGGCTACCAACCTCTGGGCGGCGTGATGGTGAGTGACCGGGTGGCGGACGTCCTGATTGACAAGGGCGGCGAATTCCACCACGGGTTCACCTACTCCGGTCATCCCGTGGCTTGCGCTGTTGCCGTCCGCAACATCCGTATTTTGAAGGACGAGGGTATTGTCGAGCGGGTTCGAGCCGAAACCGGCCCTTACCTGCAGAAACGCTGGCGCGAGTTGGCCGAGCATCCGTTGGTGGGCGAGGCGCGGGGCGTTGGATTTATTGGTGCGTTGGAGCTGGTGGCGGACAAGGCCGCACGGCGGTTCTTCCCGAATCGCGGCGATGTCGGATTGATCTGCCGTGACCACTGCTTTGCCAATGGGCTCGTGATGCGAGCCGTGCGCGATACCATGGTCATGGCGCCACCCCTGGTGATGGAGCGGGCGCAGATCGATGAGCTGATCGAAAAGGCCTGGCGCTGCCTCGATTTAACGGCGCGTGACTTGAAGAACTGATACTCGCCTCACACTGGCGTACGGGCGGAGGGCGAGCTGCGGGGCGCTCCGCCAACTCCGTGGTATCCTGCGGGCCGCCATGCGAGTGATCCTAGCTATCATTGGCGCAATCGCCGGTCTCAGTCTGGCGAGCAGCTCCCACGAGATGTTCGGCATCATCGTAGGGGCCCTCGCAGGCTTTGGTGCCGGCGAGCTTGGCGCATTGCGCGGTAAGCTGAAGGGGTTGGAGGAGGAGTTGGGCTCGTTGCGCAAAGCGATGGCGCAACAAGCCAGCCGCGAGCGGGAGTCGCGACCAACTGCGCCCGAAGGTGAGGGGCAACAGGCACCGCGCCCGGCACAAACAACAACCAGTCAACCTACCGCGGGCACGTGGGAGCCTTACGGAGTCGACGCGACCGCCGCACCGCGCGCTGGCCCGCTAGTCGGACGCGCACCCACCCTGGCCCGCTCTGGCATCCCAAGCGCGCCCGCAGCGACGGCGCGCCCCTCGGTCACACCAAGCGGATCGACCGCCTCATCGACCCGCGGCGACGCCCCGGCGGACCCGACCAACGCCACTACCACGAGTGCTCCAACCGACGACGCACCCTCAACGTCGGCCGCTGCCCGAACCCGCCACATTGTCCAACCTCATCGCGAGGATTTCGTCGACGCAGCAGTCCGCGTTGTTCGCGAATACTTCACCGGCGGTAACACACTGGTTCGCGTCGGTGTCATCATCCTATTCTTCGGGGTCGCGTTCCTGCTCCGCTACGCGGCGGAACACTCGCACGTCCCCATTGAGTTCCGCCTGTCAGGTGTAGCACTGGGCGGAATCGTCCTTCTCGTGTTGGGTTGGAGGCTGCGGACCAAGCGGGCAGGGTACGCGCTCGCCCTGCAGGGTGGCGCGGTTGGAATCCTCTACCTGACTATATTCGCCGGCCTGAAGATCTACTCCGTGCTTCCGGCCGGTGCGGCGTTTGCACTGCTCGTGGTCGTGGCCGCCTTCTCAGCGGCGCTGGCCATTCTGCAGAACTCGCAGTCGTTTGCCTTCCTTGCGGTCAGCGGCGGGTTCCTCGCGCCCATTCTCGCCTCGACCGGGAAGGGCGACCACGTCATGCTCTTCAGTTACTACGCCATCCTGAATGGCGGCATTCTGGCCATTGCCTGGTTCAAGGCCTGGCGGCCTCTGAATGTGCTGGGATTCCTGTTCACATTCGTGATTGGCACGGCCTGGGGCGTTCTCAGCTATCAACCGCAACTCTTTGCCACAACCGAGCCCTTCCTCGTCCTCTTCTTCCTCTTCTATGTAGCCATTGCAATCCTGTTCGCGTCCCGCCAGCCGCCGCAGTTGCGTGGGTATGTAGATGGAACACTCGTGTTCGGTACGCCCATCGTGGCCTTCGGCTTGCAGTCTGCAATGCTTCACGACAGGCGGTTCGTGCTTGCATTCAGCGCGCTTGCGGTTAGTGCGCTGTACCTCGCGCTAGCGACGCTGCTGCATCGAACCAGGCACGCCTCGTACCGCCTGTTGGTCGAGTCGTTCATGGCTCTCGGTGTGTTGTTCCTCACGCTTGCGGTCCCGCTGGCCCTGGACGGACGTTGGAGCGCGGCCACCTGGGCGCTCGAGGGCGCTGCGCTGGTTTGGATCGGCTGCCGCCAGGATCGCCGGCTGCCGCGGGCGTTTGGTTCGCTCCTGCAGATTGCAGGGGGTGTCATTTTCCTGTTCGACATCCAGGCACCGCAGGGAGCTGTGCCGCTTCTCAACAGTGCTTTCCTGGGCGGCGCCATGGTCAGCGCGGCGTCGGTGTTCTCTGCCGGCATGCTCGAGCGCCATCGCGATCGGCTCGATCGAAGTGAGTATGCCCTGGCACCATTGCTGTACTTCTGGGGCGTGCTCTGGTGGTTGTTCACGGGCTCGATGGAAATCCACCGCCGCATTCCCCACCGATTTGAAAACGCGGGCGGCCTGCTGCTGATGGCGCTGACAGCGTTGCTGTCGAGCGAGCTGGTACGGCGCGCCAGAATCAGTTTTGCGCGCTATTCAGCGCTCGCCTTGCTGCCGATGATGATTTTCTATGCATTGTTGGCCTCGGTGAGCGTTCAGCAGCCATTCGCGGATGGCGGCTGGTTGTCCTGGCCGGTTGCGTTCGCCGCATTCTACTTTGTATGTAAACGTCACGAGGGTGAGCCCGGATCGCCGCTCGCAAATGCGTTGCATGTGGGTTCGCTGTGGCTGCTGGCGGCACTCGCGAGTTGGCAGTTGTATTGGTGGATCGACCACGGTATCGCGGGCGGAAGCTCCTGGCCCACCATTGCCTGGGCGTTGGTTCCCGCAGTGATCCTGTTTGCCCTGCCGAAGCTGAAACGCTGGCCCTTTACCCCGCATCGCACGGCTTACAGAGGAATCGCGGCGCTCGGTCTGGCTTTCTACCTTGCGCTGTGGAGCGTCGGGACCAACGTGACACTTCCCGGCAACCCGTACCCGCTGCCGTTTGTGCCGCTTTTGAATCCCCTGGACCTGGCGGAATTCTTCGTGCTGCTGGTCCTGCTGCGCTACTGGCTGTTTCTGCGGTCGGCGCAACTGGCTGACTTCGTGCTGATTCCGCAGCGTCCGGTGTTCACGGGACTCGCTGTATTGGCGTTCGTCTGGCTGAATGCGGCTTTGCTGCGCTCCGTGCATCACCTGGCGGGTGTCCCCTTCGAAGTCCCGGCCCTGGTGCAATCCAACCTGGTCGAGACCGCAATCTCGATCTTCTGGACGGTGATTGCCCTGACGACCATGCTCGTCGCGACCCGCAAGAGCGCCCGAGTAGTCTGGTTGACTGCCGCGGGCCTGCTGGGTGTGGTGATTGCCAAGTTGTTTCTCGTGGACCTGTCGCACGTAGGTACAGTCGAGCGGATCGTCTCGTTTGTCGGTGTCGGTGTATTGATGTTGGTCATTGGCTATTTTTCGCCGCTACCGCCTGCACTGGAGCAGGCGAATCGCGCAAGTACATGAAAGTATTCCTCGCGCTGGTCGCGGCCACTGCGACACTGTCCACTCCAAAGGACTTCGCCTACCGCATGCAGGTGACAGGCACCGCGGAGGCGTCCGCCTATCGCGTCACGGTGCCGTTGGCCGTCTATCAGAAGGTTGTGCATCCGGACCTGGCCGATGTGCGTGTCTTCAATGGGAACGCGGAGCAGGTGCCGTTTGCGATTGGAAGACCGGTCGCGGGAACCGTTGCAAACGCTGCTGTCGCGCTCTCGATCTTTCCGCTGAAGGACGATTCCGTTGCGACACTCGATGCTTTGCGGGTCACGATCGAATCCGGCAAGGGCGCCGTCAACGTACAGACTACGAGTGGTCGAGCTGCCCAGGGCGGCCGCATCAACAGTTATCTGGTTGACGGCCGGGCTGTGGATGTACTGGTTGCCGCGCTTCACCTGGAGTGGCCGCAGGATGCTGCCGATTTCGCGGGCCGGATCAGAGTCGAGGCCAGCGATAGTTTGAGTGATTGGCAGGTGGTGGCGCGCGCGGCGCCGATCGCCAACCTGCATTCGAGCGCCGACCGGCTCGTGGAGCAGCGCGTCGAGTTTGCGCCTGTCAAAGCCAAATTCTGGCGGCTGTCCTGGGTAGGGCAGGCAGCGCCGTTTGCATTGACAGCCATTCTCGGCGAGCCGGCAAAACGCAGTGTCGATGCACTCCACGCCAGCATGACCGTGCCAGCCGCGCCCGCGAAAGGCTCGTCCGCGAAGGTGACGCCCGGCGAGTTCGAATTCGATCTGGGCGCAACGCCGCCGGTCGATCGCGTCAACCTGGAGTTGCCCGAGATCAACACAGTGGTTGACGTTGAACTACTGTCGCGCGGGCGTCCGCAGGACACGTGGCACACCGTCAGGCGCAGCGGTTTTTATCGCTTGAAAGGCGACGGCGTAGAGCTCCGAAATGGCCCGGTGTCTGTCAGTCCGACGACCGACCGCTACTGGCTGGTACACACAGATCCCAGGCAGGGTGGGCTCGGCACTGCCGCACCGCGCCTGGTGGTTGAGTGGATCCCGCACGAAGTGGTGTTCGTAGCGCGTGGCGCCGGTCCTTTCTATCTCGCGTATGGCAGCAGTGCTGCCCGGTCGGCCGCGGCCTCGCTCAGCCTGCTTCCTAAAAACCTTGCAATTGCTCCAGCATCGTTGTCGAGCTCGGAGCTCTCCGGTGGGGAGTCCCTCCTGCAGCCGGTTGCCGCGCCCTTTCCCTGGAGAACACCTTTGTTGTGGGCGGTGTTGATCGCTGGGGCAGGGTTGTTGGCCTGGATGGCGTTGCGCCTGTCGAAGGACCTGTCGCCGAAGTAGCGGCTACAACAGCTTTTCCCACAGTCGCCAGAACTGCTCGCGCATCTTGGTGAGGATGGATCGCCTGCGCCAGCTCTGCAGGTCGATGGCCTGTGCGTGCTGCAGATCGGACTCGAACAGTTCCGCGAGCTGCTCGCCGGTGTTCTTTCCAAGGACGATCGCATCCACTTCGTCATTGAACAGCACGCTGCGGTAATCGAAGTTCGACGAGCCCGTCATGGACCACACGCCATCGACGACCATGGTCTTGGAGTGCAGAATTCCGTCATTGCGCTCGTAAACCTTCACGCCTGATCGAAGCAACGCCTCGTAATGCGAATGTTGCACGTGGATTGCCGGCGACGAGTCACTGTGGGACGGCAACAGGAGCCGTACATCCACGCCGCGGCGGGCCGCGCGAATCAGGTCCTCCTTTTCGCGGTGAGTGGGCGCAAAGTAGGCCTGTGTCATCCATATGTTTTTTTCCGCGTTGCGGATGGCTGACAGGACAGTTACGTAGTAGCGCGACTTCAGACGTCGGGGTGCGCTGCCGATGATCCTGACAACTTCGCTGCCATCCGCCGTTGGGGCGGCTGCATCGGCGGCCGTCGTCGCGGGTCCTCCTTGTTCGCGCCAGTGCTCGTGAAACAACTTCTCCAGTTGCACCACCACCGGCCCTGAGATCTCCAGGTCGGTGTCGTGCCAGACATCCTGCGGGTTGGCAATGACCGAGGCACCCGGCGCGCTCTGGTAGGTTGAGCTCAGGTTGACGCCGCCCACAATCACGATCGAGCCGTCGGCAATGAGCATCTTGCGATGGTCGCGATCGTTCAGTGAGAAATGCCCGCCCGAGCGCAGTGGGTTGGGTGGATTGAACTGGACCACCTGTATGCCGCCTGACTGGAGTTTCGCAAAGAAGTCCTGGGGTGTTGCCAGCGAGCCGATGCCGTCATAAATGATCTGGATCTGCACACCTTCCCGGGCCTTGGCGAGCAGCACATCGGCGAGCTGTTCGCCGTTACAGCTCACATCCTCGAAAATGTAGTATTCCAGGTACAGGTAGTGTTTGGCGCCGTGGATCGCGGCAAACATGGCGGGAAACGTCTGCTCGCCGTCGCGCAGGATCCTGACTGTATTGCCGGCGTACAACGGGCTTTCCGCAACCGCCTGTTCAACGGCCAGGTGGCGCTCCAGTGCGCCCGCATCGGGTGCCTGGGCCGCGAGCCGGCTCAAAACAGCCTTCGACTGCTTCTTCGACAGCGGCCCGCGCGCACCCATGATCTCGATCTCGGACGCCGAATGCGTGCTGACCAGCTTCTCGTCGAATACCGGCGCTTCCACGCAGCCAACGAGCATGAAACATCCGATGAGCACCAATGCTCTGATCATGGGCGTTCCCCCGCCGCGGAATAAAGAAAGTATATATAATTAATCGTTGACATGCCGCAGGCGGCGGCGCAAGGTTCCACAGCCCCTACCGCAAAGAATATGGCTGACACTCACCCAAGCGACGGCTCTCCGGAAGAGGGGCGCGATGCCGGCATGACCCTTTCGGGTACGAACCTCGAGCGTGCCGGCGATCACAATCAGCGCGTCACTTTGCATGCGATCCGCGTGAATGGCCCGATTACGCGTAGCGACCTCGCCGATATCACGGGGCTCACGCCTCCCGCCATTGCCAATATCACCAAGCGCCTCCTGCAGGACAACCTGATCCGCGAAGCAGGCCGGGTACGCGGCGCCCGGGGACAGCCGCCGATCAAGCTGGTCATCAATCCGGATAGCTGGTTCTCGATCGGCGTCAACGTCGATCGCGACCACATTACACTCGTTGTGTTGGATTTCCAGGGGACGGTACGGGCCCGGTCGGCGCGGGAGATTGCGTTTGCGCTGCCGGCCACGGTCGCAACCTTTTTTCAGCGCTCCGTCGGACACCTGTTGGACAAGGCCGGCATCGGTGCCGCGCAACTGGTTGGCATCGGCGTCGCCTTTCCGGATGACATTCAGCGAGCGGCCTTGCCGGAGCAGCCGGAAGAATATTCGGCGTGGGGGTCCGTGGCGGTCGAGCAGCTCTTCAGCCAGTCGTTGCAAGTACCCGTGTACGTGGAGAACGATGCCGCGGCGGCGGCCATGGGCGAGATGCAGTTCGGGCGCGGTCACCAGTATCGGAGCTTCTTCTACATCCTGATCACGGCCGCTCTGGGTGGCGGGCTGGTGATTGACGGCAACTATTTCCGGGGCGCCAACGGCCGAAGCGCGGAACTGGGCTGGCTCCGCGGCCACGACGGCTTCTCCAGCACCCGCCAGCTCCAGAACATTGTGTCATTGTCGGCCTTGTACAGCCGGCTCGCGCGGCGCGGCTACCGGGTTTCATCGCCGCGCGGCCTGACACGATTGGATGAAGGCGGGCGCCGGCTCGTCAGTGAATGGGTCGAGATTTCAGTCGAGGCGTTGCTCGAGACGCTGCTGGCGATCAACTGTTTGATCAATCCGCAGGCCGTGTTGATAGGCGGACGCCTGCCCGCCAGTGTCATCGAGGATCTGGCGCGGCGGCTCAACGAACGTCTGCAGCCCTATGCGGCGACGATGCCGGCCATTGCGCCGGTCGAGAAGGCAGTGATGTCTGATGATGCGCCGGCGGTCGGCGCGGCCATCCTGCCGTTTACTCACAGGCTCCTGCCGACCCGGTCGGCATTGATGAAGGTTTCACAGGGGTAGGGACTTGGAAGCGAAATCGAACAACACACTTCGGCATGCATTCATCGCGGTCACCACGCTGTTTTTTGCGTGGGGATTCATCACGGCAATGATCGATCCGCTGATTCCGTCGGTGCGGGCAATCTTCAGTCTGAGCTACACGCAGTCGATGTTGACGCAATTTGCGTTCTTCATGTCGTACGGAATCGTGTCCCTGCCCGGAGCGGCCCTGGTGGCCCGCGCCGGCTACGGGCGTTCGATCCTGATCGCGCTGGTCGGAATGATTGTCGGTTGCCTGTTCATGCCGGTTGCGACCTACCTGCAGCGCTATGAGCTGGTGCTCCTGGCCCTGTTCGTCATCGGCTCGGGAATCACCGTGCTGCAGCTAGCCGCCAACCCGCTGGCCGCGGTGCTGGGTGCGCCGGAGCGCTCCCATTATCGACTGACCCTGTCCCAGTCGTTCAACTCACTCGGCACGGTCATTTCGCCCTACCTGGGCTCGATGTTGCTCCTGCGCGGCGGCGTGTTTGCCAGCAATGGTGCGGCCGTGGACGAAGCGAGCCGGGCCGCCTCGTTGCATAACATCGATACCGGTTTCCTGTCGATCGCCGCCATGTTGGTGCTGCTCCTGGTGTTCATCTGGCGCTCGTCCGCGCGCTTGAACAGCTCGGCCCCGCCGCCGGCGCCGGCGCATGACTCGGTGCTGCATGCGCTGCAATCCCGTTGGGCACTCCTGGGCGCTGCCGCTATTTTTCTGTATGTCGGCGCCGAGGTGTCCATCGGCAGCACCCTGATCAATTTCCTGCACCAACCCGACATGCTGAATGTGTCGCTCGATCGTGCCGGCCAGATTACGGCCGTTTACTGGCTGGGGGCGATGATCGGGCGGTTTGTGGGTAGTGTGCTGTTGACCCGCATCCGCGCCACATTGCTTTTGACGATGGCGGCTGCGATCGCCGCGATTCTGTGCCTGTGCGTCAACCAGGGCGCAGGGCTTGCCGCTGCGGTCTGCGCCCTGGCGGTCGGGCTGTGCAATTCGATCATGTTCCCTACTATTTTCACGCTGACATTGGAGCGTAGCTCGGCATCCGCGGCAGGTACGTCGGGGTTGCTGTGCATGGCTATTATTGGCGGCGCAATCCTGCCCCAGCTTGCGGGACGGGTCGCGGATGCCGCAGGCTTGCATGCGGCCTACCTGGTTCCGATGGCGGCGTACATCGCGATCAGCGTTTTCGCCCTGAGCGCCGCGAAAGCCCGGGTCGTTGCCGGCGGCCAGCCGGCGGGCTCTGTGGCGCACTGAATAGAAGATGGGGGAATTGATGAAGATTGATGCAACCACTGACGATGCGGCGCCCGTCGCGGCAGTGGAAGCTGCTGGTGCGAAGCTGACGAGTTGGCTCGTAAATGCGGCCTATCCAATATGGTCTTCCCGCGGAATCGACGCCGTGCGCGGGGGCTTTCAGGAGAGACTGACGCTGGCAGGCGACCCTACCGACGATGCGCGCAGGGCGAGGGTGCAGCCGCGGCAGGTGTATGCCTTCGCTCGTGCACCGTCGCTGGGTTGGAAGGGGGATGCTACCGGCGCCGTCACACAAGGCATCAGCTTCTTTCTGACCCGTTATCGGCGTGCCGACGGTTTGTTCCGTACGCTCGTCACACCGGATGGAATGCCGATCGATGACCGGGTACTTCTCTATGACCAGGCATTCGCACTGCTGGCATTCGCGACAGCGAGTCCGCTGTTAGGCGGATCCTTCAACCTCGCGGGTGAGGGTGAGCAGTTGCGTCAGGCGCTGTACAAGCATTTGAAGCGGTCGAACGGCCCCGGATTTGAAACAGGGCTGCCGCACGGTCCGCCTTTGCTTTCAAACCCACACATGCATTTGTTGGAAGCGGCCCTGGCGTGGATTGACGTCGGCGGCGGCAGCGAGTGGGTTGCGTTGGCCGACGAGCTCGGCGAGCTTGCGATTTCGCACCTGATCGACCCAAAGACCGGCATGTTGCATGAGAGCTTCGACTACTCCTGGAAGGTGACCTCCAATGCCGCCGGACGCCTGGTTGAGCCCGGACACCAGTTTGAATGGGCGTGGCTGCTCATGCGCTGGGGACAGCGCAGGGCGGATGTGCGGGAAGCAGCCTGTAGATTGATGGAAGTTGCTGAGGAGCACGGCATTCATGGTGGCGTGGCCATCTACGAGATCATGAATGACACTACGGTGCACGACGGCTCGGCGCGCCTATGGGCGCAGACTGAACGGCTGCGCGCGGCTGCGCTCGCAGCTCGACTCTATGGCGACGCGAAGTACTGGCGGCGCACCGCGGACGCTGCCAACGGTTTATTGCGGTACTTCGACACTGAGGTCCCGGGATTGTGGTACGACCGGTTGTCACCCACGGGAGAGTTCAAGCGGGAGACCGTTACGGCCGGTAACCTCTACCACATTGTGGGCTCGATCTATGAGCTGGGGGCACTCGTTCGTTCGGTAGGGCAATAGGGCAGTGTGGCTACCACAATTCAATCTGCCGCCGCCAAGAGCTGCACCGCCATTGTCGCCGCCTTGGCACTATCGGGCCCAATGGCCCACGCTGACGCCGCCGGTGAACGCCTGGCGGCTATCGACCACCTGATCGCCAAGGGCACGCCGGACGCCCTGGCCACAGCAGCCGCACTCCAACAGTTCGGCGCCGAAACAGACAGCGGCGCCTACCAGCTCATCTCACGCGCAGTCCAACTGGCGCCCGATCGCCGCGACCTCGCATGGCTCGCAGTACGCCTGTGCGCGAGCTCCAGCGATTGCGACGACACGATTCCTGAAAAGCACCTTCACGAGGTTGACCCGACCAACGGTGTCGGAGCAACGGGTGCCCTGACCCGTGCCCAACGCAAGAACGACGTCGCCGGAATAGATGGTGCCCTGGCCTCCATAGCTAACTCCGAGCGGTTCTTCGTGTATTTCGATCCCCTTGTAGCCGCGACCGCCACTGCGTTGGCATCGGTTCGACAACAGGGCACTGTGCCCTCGCCTAAAGAGACCGCCCGCGCGACGATGGAGATGATGGGTGTCATTGCCGCCAGTGTCCTGCCCCCAACTCAGTCGTTTACCTACTCGTGCAAAGGCCTGGCTCTTCAACGAGTACCTGGCCGGCTGGATTTATGCCGCCGTGCCGCCAGGGGCTTCGCGCGCGCCGATACCTTTCTGGTGGAGGGCCTGGGCCTGAGTCTCCAGCAACAGCTTTGGCCGCTGGATTCGGCACAGGGCCGTGCCATCATGGCACAGCGTCGCGTATTCCAATACCGTATGGAGGAATACAGCCGTCTGCACATTTCCGCATCGAATCTCGATGAGTTTCCAACCGATGCGCTGGAAGTTTTCCGCACTCACGCGCGGGAGCAGGATGCAGCGCTGGTGTACTTCGCCAGGGCCGGCGCGCCCGCGGACCCGCCGGCGCAGTGGGAGAGTCAGGCGTTGCCACGGGTTCCCTGACTAGTCCGCCTCCGGTTGCAGCACATCTCGCTGCGTGTCCTGAAGAAAGCTCGTAATCTCATCCGGCGTCCACAGGCCGTATAACAACAGTGCCTGCAGCAAAGCTGCCAGGTGCGCTCTCAGAACAAACGCCAGAACGTTCGGCGGATAGCGTTGCAGCGTGGCAATGAAATCATTCAACTCGTCCGCGCACTCCTCGAATGTACCTGGTGTTGAAATCCTCGGCATGACGGTCTTCCCGGCTGGATGAGTCCCCTGACCATACACCGGCTGCCCTGCGGCGTTTCTGGGTAAAGGCGCAGTCAAATCGCCCCTCGGGCGTGCAGTGCATCGCTAGACTTTGCGCTCACTGAATCACACCGCGGTCATGGAGGATCGTCATGAAAAGCTTCAAGTTGATTGCCGTAGGAAACCTGGCACGCAATCCCGAGCTCGTTGCCAAGGGCGAGGTGTTGTACACCCGTTTCATGCTGGTTGGAAACGACTACCTCGGTCGAGATGACGAAGGGACGGCGCGCGAGGTCGTCGCTACGTTGTGGATTACCGCCTTCGGAGCGCTGGGGGAGGCGATTACGAAGAATGTTCGCAAGGGCGACCAGCTCATTGTGGAGGCGCATATCGAGGCCAACAACTGGATCGACAAGCAGGGCGGCAAGCAATACGACCATTCGTTCGTGCTCGACAGCTTCCGGTTCGGCGCGCCCGGACCGGCGAAGCGCGAAGAATTCGAAGCGCAGCGCGGCGGCGCCCGGGAACAGCCGGAGGAAGGTTGAGTATGATTCGCAGCAAGCGTTTCCGCATATCGCTCGGACTGGTCGCGGGCGCTCCGGGGCTGGTACTGGCACAGGCATCTCCGTTTCTCACGTGAGTCACCTCGCTCCAGGAAAATATTCTCGAGTGGCTGACCCCGATAGCCATCATTCTGGTGATGGTGTTGGGCGGCATGGCCATGGCCAACCGAATTTCCTGGGCATGGTGTCTGGGCGCGATCTTTGGGATTGCGCTGGCTTTCGGCGCTCCGCAGATTGTCACCTGGGTCCGCGGCATGTTTGGAGTCTGACCCATGAGCGACACCAAGCCCGGCCTGAAAATCGATCCCTTGTTTGTCGGTGCCACGCGTCCACCCATGCGCTGGGGCGTGAGCTACTCGGCGCTACTGTTCAACCTGGTCTTCACCATGGAGGCGTTTCTTCTCACCAAGAATCTCCTGACCTTGTTGTGTTGTGTGCCCATCCACGGAGTGTTCGCAATTCTCTGCTCACGGGATGCGCGATTTTTCGATCTCGTCCTGTTGTGGGGGCGGACTCGGCTACCCGCTGCGTTCGGAAACTTGCGTCTTTGGCGGGCGAGCAGCTACAGCCCATTGCTCATTGATGTCCCGTCGCGCTTCGGATCGCGACGCAGGGGGATAACGTCATGGTGAGCCGTCGTCGAATGTCCGCTCTGCGACGCGAACCGGCCGCGGACGAAAGAATCCCGTGCGTCGCGCACGTCGCTGCAAGCGTAGTTAAGACAACCTTCGGTGATTATGTGCAGGTGTTCCGTGTGAGCGGCGCCAGCTTTGAAACCGCCGATGAAGAGCGCATCAACCACTGGCACGAGTTGCTCAATGTGCTGTGGCGGAATGTCGCAAGTCCCACCGTGGCTCTGTGGACTCATGTGGTGCGTCGTCGGGAGCGGTCGACCTCCGTGCCGGAGGGCGCGCTGAGCTTTTCCGGGGCGCTCGAAGCCCGGTACGCACGTCGACTGGCCGGGGAGACACTGATGGTCAACGAGCTGTTTGTTGCCCTCGTGTACCGGCCGGCGGCGGGTCTGGCTACGGGTACGGTGTCGCGACTGTTGTCCAATGTGCACAGGACGGAGTCGGGATTGGAGCTGGCCGAGGCACTGGAGGCGTGCGAGAAGCTCGCACAGACACTGCGTGTTTCATTGGCACGTTACGAACCCGAGTTGCTTGGCACGTATCGAATCGGCGACGCGTGGTGCTCATCCCTTCTGGAATATTTCGGACTGTTGGTCAACGGTGAGTGGCGGTGCATACGATTGCCCAGGTGTGCAGTGAACCAGGTGCTGGTGACGAGCCGCCTGTTCTTTGGAAACGAAGCTATCGAGTACCGGACTCCAAGTGAGACCCGGGTTGGCGCAATGCTGGGAATCAAGGAGTACCCGACGCCCACGGTGGCCGGAATGTACGACCGGCTGCTGTCGGCACCATTTCCCCTGGTTCTGACGCAATCATTTGCGTTTCTGGCCAAGCAGACCAGCCAGGGGCTGTTGCAACGGCAGTTCCACCGGATGATGAATGCTGGGGATTTCGCCGTCTCACAGGCTGAGGAGCTGAAGGACGCCCTCGATGCCTTGACCAGCAATGACTTTGTAATGGGCGACCATCACTTCTCGCTGCAGGTGCTGTGCGAGATGACTCAGGGGCCCTGCGATGACGGTTCAGTCCGCTTGAAGCAATTGAATGATCACGTGGCGCTGGCCCGCGCTCTGTTGGCCGACACGGGAATGACTGTCGCGCGAGAGGATCTCGCACTGGAGGCGGCATTCTGGGCGCAGCTACCGGGCAACTTCCCCATGCGGCCCCGCAAGGCTCCCATCAGCTCGCGAAATTTCGCGGCAATGGCACCTTTCCACAATTTTCCCACCGGCCGCGCGGTGGGGAATCACTGGGGGCCGGCGCTGACCGTGCTGATGACCGCCGCACGGTCTCCCTACTACTTCTCCCTGCACGCCAGCGATCCTACTGATCGGGATGGAGCTGGACCGAAGGATACCGGGCACACATTCATTTGCGGTCCGACAGGTTCGGGCAAAACCGTGTTCATTGGTTTCCTGATCGCCATGCTGGACCGGCAGGATGTCACGCAGGTTGTATTCGACAAGGATCGGGGCCTGGAAATCCTGGTGCGAGCCCTGGGTGGTGAATATCTGCCACTCGCCAATGGCATCCCGACAGGTTTCAACCCGTTGCAACTGCCGGATACCGCTGCGGACCTCGAGTTCCTGAAAGTGTGGCTGCGGTCCCTGGTCCGTCCCGGTGATGGACGCTCCCTGGCGGCAAAAGAGGAAGCCGACCTGGATCAGGCGCTGCATGGAACGCTGGCCCTCGATCGGCCCGCGCGCCGCCTGTCGCGCCTCATTGAATTCCTGGATCCGACCGACCCGGAAGGGGTGTATGCGCGCCTGGTGCGTTGGTGCGAGGTGAGTCAGGGCGACTACGCCTGGGTATTCGACAATCTAGTGGATTCAGTGGTCCCTCGCATGCAGGCCCAGCCAGTGATCGGCTTCGATGTAACCGACTTTCTCGACCATGAGATGGCGCGTCCGCCCGTCACGCTCTATCTCTTCCATCTCGTTCGGCAACTTTTGGACGGGCGCAAGCTCGTTTGCTGGATGGATGAGTTCTGGCGGCTGCTGGCCGACCCGGCATTCGAAAGCTTCGCCAAAGACGCCCCGAAGACGTGGCGCAAGTTGAATGGCGTCATGTGTGTCGCGACGCAGAGCGCCAGTGATGTTCTGGACAGTCCCATCAGCCGCACGCTGATTGAGCAAACACCCACCAAGGTGTTCTTCCCGAATGGCAACGCGAACGCCGCGGAATATCTGGGTCTCGGGCTGACGGAACGTGAATTCAAGCTGATCAAGGAGCAGATCGACCCGGGATCGCGCCGTTTCCTGGTCAAACAAGGAGCTCACAGCGTGGTGTGTCAGCTCGATCTCGCCGGCTTCGACGCGGAGTTGAGTGTCATTTCCGGTCGGCTCACCGAGGTCCGGCGGATGCAGCGCATTGTCGCTGCCCGCGGACCGGACCCCGCGAACTGGCTGCCCCCTTTTATGGACAGGAGTGAGTCATGATTGCCTCGATGCAACGCCGAGCACTGGTGGCTACGCTCTTGCTGAGCACGTTGGCAATACAGCCCGCCCACGCGCAATTTGCCGTGATTGACGTCGGCGCAATCACCCAACTCATTGCCGAAGTCGAGCTGCTGCAGGATCAGCTCACCACCGCGCGTGCCCACCTGGCGCAAGCGCAGGCAGAGTTCGCCTCCATCACCGGCGGTCGGGGCATGGAGCAACTTCTGAGTGGGGCGCCGCGCAACTATCAGCCGACGAGTTGGGCCGACCTGCAGGCCGTCATGCAAGGAGGGGGCGGTTTCGGTGGGCTGGGAGGCGGGATTGCGGCCACAGTGACCCTGAACAGCATCCTGTCCGAGGCGTCGCTCGCGCTTCTTCCCGACGACGTGCGGAAAGAGATCACCGAACGACGTCGCCTGACCGCGTTACAACAGAACCTGTCCCGGCAGGCGCTGCAGACAACCAGTGAGCGGTTCGATCTGTTGCAGCAGCTCATATCGGCCATCCCGCATGCGGTCGATCAGAAAGCCGTCCTGGATCTTCACGCGCGTGCGGCGGCGGAGAACGCAATGCTCTTGAACGAGCAGAGCAAGCTGCGGACGCTCGCTGAAGTTGTGCAGGCACAGGAGCGCGCAAATCAGCAACAGATGCGGGAGCGCGCCACCGTGGGACACGGCATCTTCGCAGAACGCTTCCAGCCTGTGCCCTGAGCGAGGTACCCGTGGGATTCTTTGAAACATTCTGGACCTGGCTGAACGAGCAGTTGACGCAGTATGTGGGTGACAACACCGCGCGTGTGTCTGCGGCACTCGAACCAGCCATCGTGACTCTTGGAACACTCTACGTGATGATTTGGGGCTATCTGCAGCTTACCGGCCGAATCGATGAGCCGTTCACCACAGGCCTCAAGCGAATTCTCACGCTGGCGATTGTCCTGGGTGTCGCATTTCACTTGTGGTTGTACAACACGGTGATTGTCGACACATTCTACAGCGCGCCGGCGCAACTCGCGGCCGCCATCGTTGGCGCGTCGGACCCCGTCAAAACCATTGATACCATCTGGGAACAGGGTGGCACCGTGGCCGGAGCCCTGTGGAACAATGGCTCCATTTTTGAAAACTTCGGTTTCGTGGTCGCTGGAACCATTGTTTGGCTATTCGTCGGCGTGCTGTGTGTGTACACAATGTTTCTGATTGCATTGTCACACGTAGCGCTGGCGATTTTGTTGGCGCTGGGCCCGTTCTTCATGGCGATGCTCTTTTTCGACACCACCAAGCGGCTGTTCGATGCATGGCTGGCACAGCTTGCCAACTATGCACTCATTACCCTGTTGACCATCATGGTGTCCGCGCTGTTGTTGCAGGTCGTGAAAAACTATGCATCGCAAACGGCGGCGCGTGGAACCGCCATCGTGACCGTTGACGCCATCAACATGGTGCTCGTTGCCGTACTCGTGTTTCTCTTCATGCGACAGGTGATGCCGATCGCCTCGGGTCTGGCCAGCGGCGCAGCACTCAACACAATGGGGACCGTCAGTCGCGCGGCCAACTGGGGCGCTCGTGCCGGGTTCGGTGCCATGCGAATGGGTGGGCGCGCCGCCCTGGCATTGCTGACGCGAGGCGCGGCCTGACGAGCCCGGAATCTACGTGCAATAGCTAAGGAAGGCTCATGAAATGGATTTATTCAGTGGGACTGATGGTCGTGGTCACAGCGTGCTCCAGCCATCCGGTCAAGTGTCATGGGCCTTTGCGCCCCATCAACGCAACCACGCATGACTCCCAACCTGCGGAGCGCTCGAAGCCCACCCGCAGAGGCCCACAGTCATGAAACCCGACCCGGCACTCGAACGCTATCTGAAGGAAGCGGTCTCCTGGGACCTCGACCGGGCTTCGCAAACCAGGCGAAGCGAACGGACCGCGTGGTGGGTCGCAGGTGCCGGCTGGCTTTGCGCCGTGGCCAGCGGTGTGTCCCTTGCCTTTTTGACCCCTTTGAAAGGCGTCGAGCCGTTCGTAATTCGTGTGGACAATGCCACCGGCATTGTAGACGTAGTCCCCGTCTACGCCGGCCGCGCCCCAATGGACCAGGCCGTCACCCGATATTTCCTCACTCACTACATCACCGTGTGTGAGCGCTTCAACATCGTGACCGCCGAAAGCGACTACCAGGAGTGCGGTGCCTTTCACACTGCACAACGCAATCAAGCTTGGTACGCGCTGTGGAACACAACGAATCCCCGATCGCCATTGAACGTCCACAAAGATGGCAGCAGCATCCGTGCTGAAGTGGAGTCCGTCAGTTTCTTCAGACGATCCAACGGCGTGGAGGATCTGGCACAGGTTCGATACAGAAAGTCCGAACACCCAACGGGCGGCGCGGCGGAGCACACCACACATTGGATCGCCACCATACAGTACGTCTACACGAGCCCTTCCAAGGATGCGGCGGTCCGTAGATGGAATCCACTCGGATTCAAGATTGTCGAGCTCGGTTCGGAGCCGGAAGTCATTGCGCCGACCGCGGCGCCATCCGGTGCAGCGTTCGCGGGGTCCGTGCAATGAGGCTCCCGATTGCACTCTTGCCGGCCGTCGTATTGCTCCTGCACGCAAGGGAAGGTCTCTCGGAGACCGTCCCGACTCGCGGTGTCGCCGATGCCAGGATTCGCTCGGCGTCCTACGACGCAAATGAGGTCTATCGCCTCCAAGGCCACGTCGGTTACGAAATCGATCTGCAGTTTGAGCAGGGTGAGTCGTTTGTCGGGATTGGAGCCGGCGACATTGACGCACTGTCGTTTGTGTCTCAGGACAATCATCTGTTCATCAAGCCGAAGGCGGCCCGCATCAACACCAATCTGACGGTGTTGACGAATCGCCGGCCCTATCAGTTCGCGTATTCGGCTTCGGCTCTGCGCTCGGACACCGCGGATCCCGAGATCATGTTCGTGGTCCGCTTCAGCTACCCACCCAACAATGGCGATGTGATTGCGGACGGCATCAACCGGATTTTGCAGCAATCGAGGACCGAGCGGCCGGGGAACGGCGACTATTGGTATTGCGGCAGTCGGGCAATTCAACCGACGTCCGCCATGGATGATGGCATTCATACGCGGCTTCGCTTTGCGCCCAAAGCCGAACAACCCGCGGTCTTTGTGAAGAACGACGACGGCACCGAGTCATTGCTGAATTTCAGCATTGAAGGCAGCGATGTGGTCATTCATCGGGTTGTGCGCCAACTCATCATCCGACGCGGCCGGCTGACAGGGTTGATTGTCAACAAAGGATTCACCGGTTCCGGCGCTCGCCTCGACTCGGGGACAGTGTCGTCCAGCGTCGAGCGCGTTGGCGAAGGTCGTCGCCCATGAAGCGCAATAAGAAGCACCGGCATGCCGATCCCACACCTGAGTCCGATGACACGGGCATCGATCAAGTGCGCGGCGAGCGAGGGGCGCCATCGGTCAGTACCGCGCGGTCACTGCAGTCGCGAGCCAGCAGCGTCATGGCCTGCGGTCTGATGATAATTCTGGGCGCCGGAATGCTCGCCTGGTACTACTCGGGCGCAATGACCAGGCAGGCACGGGCGGAGCGGAGCGCTCGCTCGGCAGTTGCCCATCGGGCGCAAGGAGAGATGCCGCTCCCGGCCTTGAACGGTTTCAATTCGTTCAAGGCATCCGCCAACGAGACCGCAGCACCGACGCCTCCACCGGTGCAAATGGCTTCAACCCCGCCGACGGAGCTTCCGTTGATGCAGCCGGGTACCGCTGTTGTGCGGCCAGCGCCGCACAAATCTCCTGAACAACAGGCACTCGAAAGACTGCTGTCTGGTGCAGCATACGCTCGCGAATCAGGCGGCAGGTCCGCTGTCGCCGCCTTGGCCAACGCAACCGCTGACTCCCGTGATTATCTTCCTCCGGCCACGCCAGACAGCGCCGGCCCAGAGTTGGGATCTCTGTTGCGGCCCACGGCGACCGCATCGGCGCGCGCGAAAGTCCTGCCCACTCAGCGCTTCCTGCTGCCGAAAGGCGCATTCGTGGATTGCACGCTGGAAACGGCAATCAACTCGACGTTACCTGGAATGACCACCTGCATCACGGCCACGGACACATTCAGTTCCGACGGCACCGTGGTGTTGCTCGAACGGGGCACTAAGCTGATTGGCGAGACGCGTGGCCAGGTGCAGCAAGGCACTGCGCGAGTATTCGTATTGTGGACTGAGGCGAGAACCCCGACCGGCATAGTCGTCCCCCTCGACTCACCGGGTACCGACGAGCTGGGACGCTCGGGGCTGCCAGGCGAAGTCAATCGGCATTTCTGGGATCGTTTCGGTGCGGCCATTCTCATTTCAACCCTGGATGGGGCCGTACAAGCGACCGTGAGCTCCACGGGCCGGGGCGGGGGAGCGGTCATCTACAACCCGTCAGCCTCCGAGAGCGTAATAACCGATGTTCTGAAAAGCACCGTAAACATTCCTCCGACGGTCACCAAACGCAACGGTGACCGCATTCAGGTCTTTGTTGCACGCGATGTCGACTTCAGATCGGTGTACGAGCTGCGGACAGTCGCAACGGGACGTTGAGGCTGCAAGAACGATGTCCGAGTCAACACCAAAGGCGGCGGCGGGTCCCGGTGATGTGTCAGCTCTGCGCCTGACGCTCCGTGCCCTGGAGCCTCTGCTATCGGATCCTGATGTCACTGAATTTTGCATCAACCGTCCGCAGGAGGCCTTCATTGAGACCAGCTCCGGATGGCGTTGCGAGACTCTGCCGTTCGCGACATTCGACTGGTGCCACCGACTGGCCAAGCTCGTCGCCAATTCCACCCGGCAGCGCATCGACGAGTCCTCGCCGCTGTTATCCGCCTCGCTTCCCGGCGGCGAGCGCATTCAAATAGTTCTTCCTCCCGCTACCACTCAGGGGTGCGCGGCAATCACCATTCGGCGCCCGTCCGAGGAGGTCTGGTCCATTGCCGAGCTGTGCAAACGCGGCATCTTCCGAATGACGCGCCGGGCAGCGGACACACTGGATGCAACCGAAACCGAGCTGCTGCGGTTGCTCAACGCCCGGGATTACGAGTCCTTCATGCGACTTGCCGTGGTGAGTCGCAAAAATATCCTGGTGTCGGGTGCCACGGGATCGGGCAAAACAACCTGGACGAAGGCGCTGATCCGCGAGATCCCGCCCGACGAGCGCCTGATCACGATTGAGGACGCCCAAGAGCTGGTCCTCGACCGGCACGTCAATCATGTCCGCTTGTTTTACAGCAAGGACGGTCAGGGACTCGCTCGTGTCACTCCAAAGCAACTGTTGGAGTCGTGTCTGCGCATGAAGCCGGATCGCATCCTCCTGGCGGAGCTGCGTGCGGAGGAAGCGTTCGACTACTTGCGCAATGTGAACTCCGGGCACCCTGGATCAATCACGAGCGTCCATGCCGCCAGCGCCCAGTTGGCTTTCGAGCAGTTGGTTCTACTGGTCAAACAGAGCGCCGGCGGCCGCGAGCTGGCTCGATCGGACATCAAGAACCTGTTGTATTTGCTGGTGGACGTGGTGATCCAGTGCGGAATCGAGCACCACGAGCGCTTCATTCGCGAAATCTGGTATGACCCAGAGCGCCGGGTTGCCAGTGGAGCGAGCCTGTGAGTTCCCTGACACACGGGGCGTCGGGCCTGGTCCTTGGGTACGCGGCGGTGGCGGTTCCCATGGCGGTGACGGTTTTCCGTCGTACGGCGGACTACGCCAAAGCGATGGCATCAGCAGCGGTTGCCGTACCTCTTACGTTGGCGGCCGGGATTACCAACGCCGTTCTGGGCCCGGTGATCCATGGACTCGGAATTGCGAGCGGCAGCGTCCTTGCGTCTGCAGTGGGGGCGGGAGTGTGTGTGGCAATCGGCTATGGCGCCGCGCGCGCAATCTCTCGTCCACCTAAACCCACAAGCATTCACCAGCGAGGAACCCTGATCCACAGTGCCAGTGCGGCAAGCGAAGAGCCGAGTCGTCCCAGAGGAGCAATCACTCTTGCAGGACTGTCGATTGCCGCACTCGACGAAACCAAGCATTTCAAAATCATTGGCACAACCGGAACCGGCAAAAGCACCGCTATCCGGGAGTTGCTGACGGGGGCCCTGGATCGCGGCGACAGGGCCATTATCGCCGACCCGGATGGTGGCTACCTGCAGCGATTCAAAAACCCGTCCCGGGGGGACCTCGTCCTGAATCCGTTCGAAAACCAATCGCGCAAGTGGGATCTGTTCGGGGAGATCGACAACCCTTACGACATCGACCAACTGGCGCGGTCGCTGCTGCCCGACCAGGGTGGCCCCGACCGTAGCTGGATCAGCTACGCGCGGACGTTTTTCAGCTCGGTCACGCGGCAGGCACATGAAGCGGGCGTCACGGACCTGCGCGAGCTGTATCGCTTGTTGGTTGTGGCCGATGCGAAGGAGTTGCGCGGACTTCTCGCGGGCACGCCGGCGCAACCGTTCCTGGAGGAGCACAACGGCCGGATGTTCGACTCGATCCGATCGGTTACGAGCTCCGCTGTTGGATCGCTCGACTATATTGCGCAACAGAGCGCCGAGCCGTTGTCCATCAGGCAGTGGGTCCGGAACGATGAAAAGGCCGGCGGCGTGCTTTTCATTCCCTACAAGGCAGGCCAGATCGCAGCGCTGCGTTCCACCATCTCCGCCTGGATGCGCCTGGCCATTTTTGAAGCAATGAGTCAGCCGGAAGGGGATCAACGCCTGTGGTTCGTGGTCGATGAGCTGGACGCCCTGGGCCAGATCGATGGCCTGAAGGATGCCTTGGCCCGGCTGCGCAAATTTGGTGGACGGACCATCTTGGGCTTCCAGTCGATTGCGCAAGTGAGCAGTACCTATGGCACAGGGGACGCTCAAACTCTCGTCGAGAACTGCGGCAACACACTGATTTTGCGCTGCTCTGGCAGCGACCACGGCGGCACGGCGAATTTCGCCTCTCGGCTCATCGGCCAGCGGGAGGTTCTGCGCACCAACCGGTCGCGCAGCCGCCGCCCTGGCGACCTGTTGTCGTCCACAACACTATCCGAGCACGTAGGCATTGAACCTGCGGTCATGGACTCGCAAATTGAGCAGCTCCCGGATTTGACCGGCTACCTGAAATTCGCCTCGGTAGCCCACTGGCAGCAGGTGACGCTGGTAGCTCCCGACCCAGCGGGTGATGGCGCGCGGGCCCGCGAGACAGCGAAGACGGCGTGGCAACACTGGCGCGCTAATCACACGCCCCCGGATGCTCAAAGCACACGTGAAACAAGAGCCGCCGGTTCGGCTCATGCGAACGACGGCTCCCGCGGTCAAGGATCAAGCGATCTGACACGCGAATAGGCAGCCCGCGCCATGGACGACAACACTATGCAACTAGGCCTGCTGATGGAAGCAGCCCAGACACATCAAAAATCCGCGGAATCTACTCTGCGGAAGCTCAAGGCCACGACCCACGACATCGCCACCATCGTCCGCGATGAGGTGCGCAATGTGATTGTCACTGAGCTCCAGTGCCTGGAAGCCGACAGCAAGCGGGCCTCAAATGCGCTTCGTGAGGTCCAACGCGCCGCCACTCTCAGGGTCCTCATATGGAGTGTGGGAATAACCATACTGTGCTCCGCCATTCCGCTGCTGCTGGCGTGCTGGCTCATTCCCTCTCGAGGTGAGATAGCGGTGCTCCGTGCCAGGCACGATGAGCTCGCAATCAAGATAGCGAGCCTCGAAGAGCGGGGCGGGCGCATTGATCTGAGGCGTTGCGGTGCTGGAGCGCGCCTGTGCGTGCGGGTTGATCGGAAGGCGCCCAGCTACGGAGAGCAATCGGACTACCTGGTTGTCAGAGGGTATTGATGCCATGGAATGGTACAAACGAGGATCATTGGTCGTGTCCGGTTGGCGTGCGCGACGCGCGCTGCAGAACCTGAAACTCTGGAGCAACGATCGGTCATTGCACCTGGCTGGGATAACGATCGGCCTGGCCGAGGAAACCCGGCACTTCAAGTTCATCGGGACGACCGGTACCGGCAAGTCCACCGCCATCACCGAGCTGTTGGAAGGCGCGCTGGCACGAGGCGACCGCGCAATCATTGCGGATCCGGACGGCGGCTACCTGGCCCGTTTCCACGATCGCCACCGTGGCGATGTCATCCTCAATCCCTTCGACCGGCAATCCGTCAAATGGAATCCGTTTGCCGAAATTCACACTCCTTACGATGTTGACCAGTTGGCCAGCGGCCTGATTCCCACAACCGAGGATGCATCGAGTCGGGAATGGCGTGGCTATGCGCGAACGTTTCTCTCCGCCGTCGCCGAGCGTTGTAGTGAGAAGGGAAAGGGGGATGCTGCCGAGCTGTGGCGGCTGCTGGCCATTGCCTCCAGCACTGAGCTCCGAAAGGTGGTTGCAGGCACACCCGCGCAACCCTTTCTAGACGCCGACAACGCACGAATGTTCGGCTCGATCAGGTCCGTTACCGGCTCGGCTGTGGCCGCTCTCGCGTACATACAGGCACAACGGGCGCCCTCATTCTCCGTGCGCGACTGGGTTCGTTCAGGCGCCGGTTCACTGTTCATTCCCTATCAGGCGAACCAGATCGCCGCTTTGCGCACAATCATTGCCACGTGGGTCCGCCTCGCCATATTCGAGGCAATGAATCGTCCAGAGGAGGACCGGCATCTCTGGTTCGTCATTGATGAGCTAGACGCGCTCGGTGCTATCGACGGTTTGAAAGATGCGTTGGCCCGCCTACGTAAATTCGGAGGCCGATGCATCATCGGTTTCCAGTCGGCCGCACAGGTGTCCGGAACGTACGGGTCTGATGCACAGACGATCATCGAAAACTGCGGCAACACACTCATTCTCCGCTGCTCCGGCAGTGACAACGGCGGTACTTCGCAATTCGCCTCTCGATTGATCGGGGAGCGGGAGATCGTTCGCCGGCAGACGACACGGGGCAGGGACAGGGAAGGGGCGTACCTGTTCAAAGGTGGGCGCCGGTCCGCGAACACTACTACGCAGCATGTGACGGAATCTGCCGTGATGCCTTCTGAGCTGGAGCAACTTCCGGATCTCACGGGCTATCTGAAGACCGCTTCGTCACGTGCCTGGCGCCGGGTGCGGTTGGCACGCCCGCGTTGAGTGGGTCAAACGCCATGGCAATTTACCGATTGCAGATCTCGTCGATCGCACGCGGCGACGGACACAGCTCAGTGGGTGCCGCTGCCTACAGGGCAGGCGAGAAGCTCCGGGATGATCGAACCAACGAGATTCACAACCATTCGCGGCGCAAGGATGTCCAACACAGCGAAATCATGCTGCCGAGTGAGTTGGCCGGGCAGAAAATGGAGTGGGCCCGGGACCGGGCCAGCTTGTGGAATTCGGTCGAGCACGCCGAAGGTCGCAAAAACGCCCGGGTCGCACGGGAGATCCAGGTAAATCTGCCGCACGAGCTCCCTTCAGAACGTCGCATAGAGTTGGCTCGAGCTTTCTCTCAGGAAGTTGCCGACCACTACAAGGTTGCGGTCGATCTCGCCGTGCACGAGCCGCGCCCTGCAGGAGATCCGCGCAACCACCACGCGCATCTCTTGATGACGACTCGCGAGGTGTCACCGGAGGGGTTGGGAGCCAAGGCAGGCTTGGAGCTATCAACACATGATCGCGCCCGATTGGGTCTACCCAGCGGTTCCGTCGAGTTCACTGCCATCCGGGAACGATGGGCAGCCATAACGAACGAAGCGCTGAAGGAAGCGAACATTGAGGCGCGCGTCGATCATCGGTCGTTGGCAGAGCAGGGGATTGACCGGGAGCCGAAGCCACACATTCCATTCGCTGCGTACAAGATCGAGCGTGCGGGCAAGTACAGCGACGTCGCGGAAAGCATCCGCGCTGATTACAACGCCAGAGTTCAGGCGCGAATGGACCGCCAGGCTGAACGTGAACCGATCGCACCGGCCGCACAGCCCGCGCCCGCCCTGCAGCCCGCGCAGCCGGCACTGGTCCAACAGGCCTCCCAGGCCCAACAGCCCGCGCAAGACCCTGCGCCAAAAAGCCTGGAAGACATCCGCCGCGAAGCCCGAGAAAACTGGCTCAAGTTGCGCGCCCAACAACCCGCCGCGTCAACGGACCCACCATCGCCTACCGCTGACCGGGGACGAGCCGCGCAACGCTCGTCCGACGTCCGGGACAACACAGACTCTACCCCAACCTCCACCAGAACCCCAGACAATGACCACCAACCTTAACCACCACGTCCGCGACAGCCGTGCTGTCAACACCACGGCGAGCCTGCCCGCTGACTACCTCCTTCCGTTCGCCACGTGTTACGCGTATTCGCCTAAAGGCCAATCTGACGTCTCCCAACGCTCCCGCCAACTCTGCGCAAGAGTCAAAAGCGGTAGCACAAAATGGCTGAGATCGTACGCAGCCACGGTCCACCAGGAAGTCTTTCACGGCCAGGTCTTCAGCGATTTCTTCACGGCCCCAGTGTTGCTCGTTCCCATCCCTGAGTTCCGCTTGCCCGGACAGGCGACATTCTGGGTTGCCAGGCGGCTGGCGCTTGCCCTGCATGAGACGGGGCTTGCGGATGAGGTGTGGACGGGCCTGAAGCGAGTCGGCTCCGTAGAAAAGTCATCGTCAGCCTGGATGTGGGAACGGCCAACGGTGCAGCAACACTATCAGTCTTTCACGGTCGTCCCGTCGTCGAGAGCAGCTAAAAACATACTGCTGATTGACGATGTCATCACAAAAGGACGAACGCTTGCCGCAGCGGCGATCCGCATACAGGAAGCGTTCCCCAAAGCAGACGTCCGTGCCTTCGCTTTAGTCAGGACAATGGGATTTGTGCTCGACATCCCGCGCCTGTTTGAACCATGCCAGGGCGTAATTCATTGGAATGGCGAAGATGCTTATCGAGCCCCATAGCGATCCACGCGCGCGGCAAAGCATCCGGGCTTCGCGTTGTGCACATGGAGATATTCGACGTCCTTGCGCTCGAGCATTCGTTCAAATACGCCCTCAACCTCTCGTCCATCCGCTACGTCGGCGTCCAACATCATTCCGTGGCTGTCAAAGGCGCGCACAGACAATAATCTCCGGCGCAGCACTTCGGGCACGACTCCGGCAGCGACCTTTGCTTCCTCTGCGTACTCGCGAACATAAATGGCGTGTCGAGAGCGGTAAGGACTGGCCACCGACAGATGCTCGAAATTGAGCAGCAGCAACGTCTCTCCGGGCACGGCGTCCATCAGGCTGACGCGACACGGAAACCCCGGCGATTTGTCCGCCGTCCGTCGCACAATATCCTGCCTGGCCAGTTCAGTATCAGACGAGCCGAAAAGCTGCGCGAAAGGCGCCAGTGGAAGTCCGGAAACCTGAAAGCTCATGTAGGCACTCCTGTTGTGACCGATGAGTGCCAGTGTCGCCGCGCCCACTCTGCGCGGCATTCCGATTCTTGCTAATCCTCGGGAACTCCGTCGAAGAAATCGACCATGCCGGTTTCGAGCGAGTATTCCGCGCCGACCACCACCAGGCCTTCCGTCTGAATCATCTGCTCGATGACTTGTGACCCGTGCCGCAACTGGTTGGAGGAAGCCCGGACATTGGCGCGTACCGCGTGATGGGTGAGGGCATCGTAGTCATGCCTCAACCCCGTCTCCATCAGGCCCTCAATCGCCGGTCGCACGCGGTTCACAATGGAGTGCATGTTCCGCGAGGCTCGTTCGCTGGGAGCTGTGAGCTGTTCGAGCGTCGCCGCAATGGCTCCGCACTTGGAGTGACCCAGGACAACCACCAGTCGGGTCTTGAAGCGCTCGGCGGCGAACTCAACGCTGCCCACCTGGGAGGGCGCCACAATATTGCCGGCGACCCGGATCACAAACAGGTCGCCCAGTCCCTGATCAAAAATAATTTCCACGGGCACACGAGAATCGGAACAGCCGAGAATGGTGGCAAACGGCTCCTGGCCGCCCGTGAGCTGCGCGCGCCGGCGCGGGCTGACGAGTGACTCCGATTGGCGGGTCTCATCCACATAGCGCAGGTTGCCCTCGCGCAGGCGTTGCAAAGCTTCTCGTGCTGGAATCATCGTTTCGACCATCGAACCCAAGAGGACCTCGATTCTGGGGCGATCCTGTATCCAGTGGCAACCTCGAAGAAATTCACCCCAAGTGGTCGGACTGGAGCTGTGCCAAACGTCCTGGGGGACACCAACCTAAAAAGGACGCAGCTTTCATGTTCAAGCGCATTGCCATCGTATTGGTCGTCATCATTGCCGGCGTACTGATTGCGGCGGCGACCCGTCCCGACTCCTTTCGCGTCGAGCGCTCGATCCGGGTGAGCGCCCCGGCGGAGAAGATTTTTCACTATGTCAACGACTTCCACCAATGGGGGGTCTGGTCGCCCTGGGAGAAGCTCGACCCGACCATGAAGCGAAGCTTCACCGGACCCGAGTCCGGCAACGGTGCCGTCTACGAATGGCAAGGCAACGGCAAGGTGGGGCAGGGGCGCATGCAGATCACCGATGCGGCCGCGCCTGGGCGCGTTGTCATCAAGCTCGACTTCATCAAACCCTTCGAGGCTCACAACCGGGCGATTTTCAACCTCCAGTCCGCCGGTGGCGATACAGAGGTCGTGTGGGCGATGGAAGGACCTTCACCCTACCTCTCGAAGCTGATGGGCCTGTTTTTCAACATGGACAAACTGATTGGCGGCGATTTCGAGCGGGGCCTCGCCAACCTCAAGGCAGTCAGCGAAAAGTAGCCCTGCGGCTGCACCCCGGCCGACACTCATCTGGCAGCCGGGGCGTCGCCCGCCGCGTAGGCAACCTCTCCGCCGATGATCGTCATCACAACGTGACTGGTCAGAATCTGCGGCTCCGGCACCGACATGATGTCAGTCGACAACACGGTGAAGTCGGCCAGCTTGCCGACCTCGATGCTGCCTCGATCCCGTTCTTGAAAAGCCGCGTAAGCTGGCGCCACGGAAAACATTTTCAGCGCCTGGGACCGCGAGACACGTTGTTCCGGATGCCAGTTGGCGTCAGCGAATCCCTGCACCGAGCGCCGTGCCACGGCGGCGTAGAACTCCACGAGCGGATCGCCTTTCTCAACAGGTGCATCGCTGCCACCCGCAACAATCGCACCGGTATTCAGAAGCGAGTGCCAGGCATACGCGCCCCTGAGGCGCTCGGGTCCGAGTCGGGCGGGTGCAAAGAACAGGTCGCTTATGGCATGCGAGGGTTGCATTGAAGCGATGACACCCAGTTGTGCGAAGCGTGGAATGTCAGCCGGACTCAGAATCTGAGCGTGTTCGATCCGCCAGCGCGGCTCGGCGACGGCACGTTGGCCGGCGGGAACGGCAGCAAACGCCCGTGCATACAGGTCGAGCATGATGCGGTTGCCGCGGTCCCCGATCGAATGCGTCTGCACCTGGATCCCCCGGCGCAGGGCCGCAGTCAACAGGGGAAACAACCTGTCGGGCTGATTCACCAATAATCCACGGGACCCCGAAGAGTCGCTGTAGGCCTCGAGCAGCGCGGCACCCCGGGAACCCAGTGCCCCGTCGATATAGAGCTTGATGCCGCGCACAGCGAGTTTGCCGCCGCAATGTTGCGGGTCCGGTCCCTCCCGCAGGAGTCGCTCGGCGTCGGCGCTCGGGCCGTAAATGGCGTCATACAGGCGCAGTTGAATCCGGCCCGCCGCATACAGCCGGCACAACTGCTCGACCTCGTCAAAGCTGTTGCCTGCAATCTGCAGTTGGGTCCAGCCGAGCTGCACGGAGCGGCGCGCCCCAACCTCCAGGGCGCGGGCCGTTTCTTGCGCGGATGGGGGCGGCAGCAACCGTTCGACCAGGCTCATGGCGTTGTCTATGAGCATGCCCGTCGGCACGCCCGTGGCGTCCCGAAGCACGCTGCCGCCGGGCGGATCGCTGGTGTTTCGATCGATTCCGGCCCGCTGCAGGGCCTGACTGTTGGCGACCAACGAGTGGCCGTCGGCCCGCTCGAGTACTACCGGCCGGTCGGCCACCGCGGCATCGAGGTCCTGTCGGGTTGGAAAGACGGCGGGTGACCAGCGCGATTCGATCCAACCACTGCCGGTCAACCAGGTGCCCGGTTGGCCGCCGGCGGCGCGCTTGCGCAGCGCTTTTTGCAGCTCCGCGAGGCTTTTCGTTCCCTCCAGGTTGAAACTCAGCTCGCGCGCGCCGATGCCGCTCAGGTGTGCGTGCGCGTCGCTCAGGCCCGGCAGGACTGTTGCACCGTGGAGATCGATTCGGCGCGCTCCCGGCGGCGCGCGTCGCAGCGCGTCAGGGGTGGCACCGACGAACGTAATACGCCCATCAACTACAACAGCCGCTTCGGCCCGCGGCTGCAGGTCGTTGGCGGTGTAAAAATTGCCGTTGCCGAGCACCAACGGCGCGGCCGCGGCCGCGGCCCGCAGCCGTCCCAACATATTGCCGGGCCCGGCGCGGCCGCCGCGGGCCGGGTTGGCGGCCCAAGTGTCGATGTTTGGCATGCCTTTGTGTCCGATTGTGTCGGAACCGCCAGTTTACAGGACCGCGGCCCTTGACTTTTGCGCTCCCGCCAGCCCTCGAGTCAGGTTGGCGCCTGTTGCATGGCGGGCGCGACCGGCGCCGCCGCGGAACTTCCCCGCCCGCAACTGTCCAACTAGCCGCCGGAACCGGCCCAACTCGGCCCAACTCGCCGGCAGCGGGCCGCCAACCAACCCCCAACTGGCCCAAACTCGACCCAAACATGGGCAACTTCCGGGGCAATTCACCCAAATCGGTACAAACTCTACTGTCAGAAACCCCCTCGAGTTGTGTATGATCGCGACTTCGTTCAACTGTAAGCTCGAGGAGAGACTGATGGCTAAACGTCCAACCAACAACGGAGCATCGTGGAGTGCCAGCGAACTGCGCACGCTGAAGCAGCTTGCCAAGTCGGGAACCGCCCAGGCCGCCGCCAAGCAGCTCGGTCGCACGCCGGCCGCCGTTCAGCAGAAGGCCATGCGCACCGGCATTTCGTTCCGCGCCGCCCCGTCGGGTCGCGGACGCGCTGCCAAGAAGAAGTAACCTTCCTGGCAGGAGCGGAAAGCCCGGGTGGTCCGGGAGCCGCGGGCGTTGTGTGCTTGCCACCAGCCCCTGAGGTTCCGGCCACACGGACGCACGGTTTGGAAGGACTCCACCGGGTTTTCCGTTGACCCACTGCAGCAACGGCGCGTCTGGCGGCGGAAATTGTCAAATTGCGCCGCGGTTGGCACGCCGTGCCAACCTTTCAAGTTGAAAGCTTGCCCCCCGCGCCGGGGCGCTCCCTACAGGGTCCGCTGCTCCGGCGGCGGCGGACTGTACTGATAGAGCCACGTCTCTGACAGCGCTTGCCCGTCGCTCGACAGATACAACCGCAGGTTGATCGGTTCCAGGCTGTCGTCCGTCAACGCCAGATCAAACATGGCGCGCCAGCCCTGGATGGAGGCGAGCGGCCGGGCGGAAGCGATCTCGATGCGGCCGCGCGAGGCCGCAATATTGGGAATGACCTTGGCGCCGCCGCCCAGCAGCGGCAGGTCGCCGCCCGCGAAGTCCACTACAAAGCGCCACGAGAAGTGGGTGCGTTTCTGGCCCACGACCCCGCCGACACCTGTCCGGGTTGCGCGCACGGTCGCGAGCTTCGGACCGAACGGGTTCTGCCGCGCCCAGTACAGCTTATAACCGTACAGATACTCCTGGCCTTTCTGCGGTTTGGCCGCCGGCGTCCAGAACGCCACGATGTTGTCCATGGTCTCGTCGCGGGTGGGGATTTCAACCAGCGTGACCGCGCCCTTGCCCCAGTTGCTCTTGGGCTCGACCCACACGCTGGCGCGCTTCTCATAGAACACGCCGTCGTCCTGGTATTGCTCGAAGTTACGCTCGCGCTGCATCAAGCCGAAGCCGCGCGGACCGTCGTCGGCGTAGCTGTTGACGCGTACCGAGGTTGGGTCTGTCAGGGGGCGCCAGATCCACTCGCCGGCGCCCGTCCAAAGCTGCAGGCCGTCCGAATCGTGGATCTCCGGGCGCCAGTCCTGCGAGAAGTGATGGTCATTCTTGCCGCTGAAAAACATGCTGGTGCCGGGGGCGATGCCAACACGTTCGATCTGTTTGCGCGGATACAGCGCGGCGTCCATGTCCATGACAATGGTATCGCCCACATCGATCATGAAGCGGTAGGCGCCGGCGACACTGGGTGAATCCAGCAGGCCGTACACATTCAAACGGCTGGAGTCCTTCTGGGGCCGTTCCAGGTAGTACGCAATGAAGTCCGGGAATTCCTCCGGCGTGGGCATGCCGCAGTCGATGGCCAGGCCCCGATGGGACATGCCGAACTGCATTTCGCCGTCCACGGCGCGGAAGTACGAAGCTCCCTGGAAAGCCGCCATGTCGCGCGTCCAGTCGGTATGAAACAGGATGCGAAAGCCGGCGAACCCCATGGTGGGCGGCAGATCCTTCGAGGCGACGCCCGCACGGCTGTAGTCATACATGGCCGGGTCGAAGGCGACCTCCTGTGACTGGCCGTCCTCCACCAGATACATGCGCACCGGCTTGTTGACCACGAACCCCAGGTGTGCGAACTGGATCCGGAAGCGCAAGCCGTCATCCGCCCACACCGAGTGCTCCTCGCGGAAGCGAATGGACTGCCAGTGGTCCCAGTCGAGTTTGGCGATGGCGGGCGGCAACTGGCTCGGAGGCGCCGTGTAGGGCGCTTCGGCGAGCTTTCGGGCGATGCCCTTGAGCCTTGCATAGTCGAAGGGTTGTGCCGGCCCGCGCTGTTTAATGGCGTTGGGGCGGGCGCCCGTGGCCGCCGCCGCGGTCAATGCGCGCGACCAGGGCATTGCCATCGACATCGCCGCCATGCCGGCGCGCAGAAACTTTCTTCTGGACAAGGGTGTTTGCTCCGCTTCGAACTCGCATCAATGAGCAGAAATTGTACCTGCCGGCGGCTCATCCATGTGTTCAATGACCGTTATGTAATGACCCGGCCGGCCGGCCGGCCCGGCTTGCTAGACTGGCCTCAGCGGTAAAAAGACCTAATAAGCGCCGCTGTTCGAAGAGGGGATTTCCGTTGTTTCGACGCCCATTGCCGGGACGTCCGGCGCTGCTCGCGCTCGGTGTCTCAATTGCCTTGCAGTTGTGCTGCCCGATCGTTCAGGCCACACCGTCCGCCAAGATCGCTCCCCATCGCAGCACCGCGCTGGGTGGGTTTGTCAAAGATCGCGCGCTGGCGCGGATTCTGGGTGAGACATTGTTTCGGGATACGGTGGCAGTCGTGTCGGATCCGGCGTACCGGCCGGCGGCGTCCACCGACAGCACTCGCGACAACAGCGCGGTTGCACAGGTGGCCCGGACGGTGCTCGCGCAGCGCAAGCTCGATAAATATCTCTGGCTGATCCAACAGGCTTTTGACGACACCATGTGGAAGGGCGGCGACCGCACGCGCATTGAACAGCACTTCCCGCTGATCTGGCGCACCTCCATCATGCTGTACGAGGCCAGCCTGGATGCCGGCCCGCACCGAGTTAGAGTTTGCAGTCCCGCGGATAACGGCGACGGCTTCGACTGTCGCGATGAGATTGCGCGCGCCCGGATCGTTCCCATCCCGGCTCGCGCGCCGTTGATTCCATCGCATCAGCCCACGATCGGCTGAGCTTCGGTTACTTCAGGTAGCGGTCGAACCACTCGATCGTCCGGCGCAGCGCATCCTCGGTGTGGGCCGGCTCGCGCAGCCCATGGCCCTCACCTGGATAAATCATCACCGACGTGGGCACCCCGAGCGCTTTCAGCGCATGCCAGAACTCCTGGGTCTGCGGGGCCGGGCACTCGATATCCCGCTCCCCAACATAGGCAAATGTAGGGGTACGAACATTGTTGATGAAGTTGATGGGCGATGACTTCGCGTACACCGCCGGGTCCTGGTAAACCGATGCACCGAAGTAGGGCAACATCCAGGCATCGATGCCGTTCTCGCCGTAGTACGACAGCCAGTTGGAGAGTCCGGCGACCGCGACTGCCGCCTTGAACCGGTGGGTCTGGGTGACCGCCCACATGGTCATGAAACCGCCATAGCTGCCCCCGGTGATCGCCAGCCGGGCCTCATCAATGGGCGCTGCTTTCTCCGCCGCATCCACTCCCGCCAGGATATCCCGCAGGTCGCCATGGCCGAAGTCCTTCACATTGGCGAGCGTGAAGCGTTCACCCTGTCCGAAGCTGCCACGGGGGTTGGGATAGAAAATCGCGTATCCGCGCTCCAGCAGCTTCTGCTGCAGGCCGGGACCGCTGAATGTCGGAACGCGCGCGGCGGCCGGTCCGCCATGCACCATCGTGACCAACGGCGCCTTGCCATCGACATGCTCGGGAAGGAGCAACCACCCCTGGACCGTGAGGCCGTCACTGGTCCATTGGATGCTCTGCACCCGTGCGGGTGTGCTGAGGCCCTTGTTGACTGCTGTCAGATCCTTCCACCGGGCTCCAGTGCCCGTCGCAATCTGCGGTGGCGCAGTGAAGGATTCGTGGGACACCGCCATCATTCCCGACGGACACGCGAGCGAGATATAAGTATCGCCGCGCGCGAGTGATTCAGCGCTGCTCCACAGAACCTTGGGTTGGCCCGCCTTGCGGCCCGTGGCCAGCTCCACGAGCTGGCTCTTGTCGCCCGCCAGTTCTTCGGACACGAGCTGGTTTTTGCAGTTCCAGAACACGAAGCGGCTGGAGGTCGGCCGCTCCGGCGTGATGTTGGTCGGCGCGCCGCCCGCGAGCGGCAACGTGTACACATCGCCGCCCGTTGAGCCGAAGTCGCTCATGATGCCGGCAATGAAGGCAACGCTGGTGCCGTCACGCGACACCCTGGGGTTCGCGAGTTGCTGGCGAATGTCGCTGGGCGCGTAGATGACCTTACCGGCGCCTTCGGCTGCATCGAACGCATACAACTTCGCGGTCCACCAGTTGCTGTCACCGTCTCCCGGCGTAGCGGTCCCCACAAATCCCTTGCCGTCCGGTCGCGCATCGTATTCGTAGACAAACAGGTCAGGCGGCGAAGCCCAGCGAATGGCTCCGTCCGCGAGAATTGCAATCCGCTGCTCCGGCGGTGCGGCGTCGAGATCGCCCGCCACGGCGGCGCCGGCTTCGGTGGCACCCACTTCCTTGCGTGCTCCCTCGACAGCGAGCATGGACAAGCGCCCATCGCGCATGTACCGAAGGTCTATGACAGTGCCCTGGAAGTCGATCTGTTTGTTGAGACTGCTGCCGTCCGCGCCGACTGTGTACACGCCGTAGGCATGACTGCCCGGCTTGCGCAGAGTGAAGCTCAGGCGCTTGCTGTCAGAAGACCAGGCGGGAGACCCGGGCCAACACTGCGGCACGTGTCCGCAGGGAAGCGTGATCGATGTCTGCGCCCCGGTCGCCACCGTGCGAATGACCAGTTCCCGCAGGTCGGGATAGGATCCATTGACGGGCGAGTCGCCCTCCACGGATGCAACGAGCGCTCCGTCGGGTGAAATCTCTACATCCAGAAACCGATGGACGAGGGGCCCTTCGGCCGCATGCGCCGCAGCGCTCAACACGCACGCAATGACAAGCTGCCAGCCGATATTCGTCCGCGTTCCCATGAGTCACTCCCCCTACAGCAGTTTCGAAGTCGTCCAGTTTATGACAATTCGCGGACGAACTGTGCGATCAGCCGTGCCGCTGCCTGCGGCGCGCATTGAAGCAAACAGTGTGGGGCATCCAGCTCGATCACTGTTGCAGACGGTGACAGTTCACCCAACAGTACGAACGGCCCCTCCGCAGGCAGCGCCGCGCGTGCTAGCGCCGTGCACGCTGTGTAGTCGAACCCTCCATCAACGGGATAACGCACCACCTGGGTCCGGATGCCCGGGCCCAGCGATTCCAACAGTGGTTGGAAAAAATCCCCGGTGCCATCCCGGGCAGCAACACGAGGGCGGGAGTCGACCCCGGTGTGGTCATGGCGCGCTAAGAAATGTCAAGGCAATCCACTTCATTTAGAATCCGTGCAACGAGCCGCACAATGGAAGCGCAATGTCGATGATTTCAGCCCGGATGGGAAGTGCAACTGTCATCTCGTTGACGTTGGTGGGTTGCGGGTCCGTTGGCGTGGCACTGGGGACGCGTACCCGACTCGACCAACTGCCGGTCACCGGGCTGTCGGCCACACTCGCGCCGCAGCCGAGTTTGACTCCCGGTAAGTCAGGCCGGCTGGTGATTGTGGCCAGCGCGGCTGATGGCAAGACCTGGACCACGGTGGGTGCCGGTCACGGGACGGTCCTGTTCGACAGCTTCAAGCTGGAATCAACGGTGGCGAACATCAACAGCAACGGCTACGTGTGGCTGCCCGCGGATCCTCGTGTCAGCAGCGGCAAGAGCGCTCGCGTCCACATCACGGTTGTGGGCCATCCTGACATCCAGGTGGATCTGGATGTTCCCGTGAAATATAACGTGCCATTTGCGGCACATTTCAGCGGCGCCTCGGGCAATCCCGGTATCAGCGGAATGGATGGGCTTGCCGGTACGGACGGTACCGCGGGTTCCTTGAATTGGAACAACCCGGTGGCAGGTGGTTCCGGCGGTAATGGATCCAATGGTAGTGACGGCGGCAACGGCTTTCCCGGCCAAACCGTTCACGTTTGGGTAACGCTACAACCGGGTCCCGAACATCTCATCGAAGTGCGTGCCCAGGGTAGCGGCAAGCGCGAGGACTTTTTTCTGGTCGACCCCGACGGTGGCTCACTGACGATTGATGCCAACGGCGGCGAGGGCGGAAATGGTGGCATGGGTGGCAGGGGCGGCCGTGGCGGTTCGGGCGGCACAGGCGCTCCGAACGGCGTGTCGGGCAACGCCGGGATGGATGGATCGGATGGGCGTCCGGGCGCCGAGGGCCCGCCGGGCAGGATCTTTGTGACAATCGACCCGGCGGCCGACACCTATCGGAACAAACTCCACTTCTCCACTCATGGGAACGGCCGCGCCGGGCCCGCGGCGGAGTTTCATACGGAGCCGGTGTCACCTTTGTGGTGAGCCGCCGGCTACTGCTCCATGCGATTGCGATAGAAGCCGTGCACCAGGCGCTGAAACCGGTACGCCGGGCGGCTCGAGAATGCCAACAGCGCCGCTGCTGTCAACATCAACGGCAGTACCAACAATGCCAGCAGCACATCCGTATAAATCCAATTCGTGCGGATGCTCGCGGCCACGACCGCGACACCGTGCCAGAAAGTGAGGTTCTCGCTGGAGCAGCGCTTCTGCGCGTGCCACAGCAGCAGTTGCAGCAACGCCAGTTGTCCCACCAGTGAAAGCCACGCCTGCTGATCCATTTCGCCGTTGCGGATGGCACGCCAGGTCCACAGCAGCGGCGCGAAACTCACGGCCAACACGCCGAGGATTATGTTGATTCGAGTCAGTAACGATATGCGGATGACCACATCGGGCATAATGCTGAAACAATTCTTGCTGTTGTTTTGCGTTCCGTCGCCGCCAGCATAGCAAACCGGGCCGTGCCGGGAACCGGTCTCGGGAATTCGTATGATTGTTCATGTAAATCGGCGGGCAATGGGCGCGGCGCCGCGCGCGCCCGACTGCTATATAATCAACTGACACATGATCCATGGTTTTCCGGCCGCTTCCCGTTGCGGAAGCATGGAGGCTCCCTGAATGAGCACATCTGAGGCTTCACTGCGGGATTCAGCCGCGCTGCAGGCCATTTACTATGCAGCCGGCATCGCGTTTCTCGCGCTCGCGAAGCTGAAGTATCTCACCCAGGGATACCTCACTCCCAAGGTGGTTGGGGCGGACGATGTTGCCGGCTGTGTCAGCTACGATCGGCGCATTGCGCAGATTTTTCTGCAGCACGTCGACGTCCAAGGCAAGCGTGTGCTCGAGCTTGGGCCCGGGTCCGACCTGGGGGTGGGCATCCTGTTGGTGCAGGCCGGGGCCCGGGGTTATGTTGGTGTTGACCGCAATCCGCTGGTGAGCGAGCGGTCCGCGGCGGTGCATGCGGCCCTGGGCGGTGTTGTTGAGGGCGTTCGCTACGAAGTCGTGCCGGATTTTCAGTTCGCCGCGAAGCTGGGGCAGGGCGAGTTCGATGTCATTGTCAGCAATGCGGCATTCGAGCATTTCGATGACGTACCCGATGTGGCACGGCAGCTTGCCACTGTCGTAAAACCCGGCGGCAAGCTCAGCGTGCACATTGACCTCAAAACACACTCGCGCTGGATCCGGGACAAGGATCCGGCCAACATCTACCGCTATCCGGGTTGGCTTTACCGCCTGTTCTACTTCCCCGGTCAGCCCAACCGGCTGCGTCCCGCGGACTATCGCCGGGCATTCACGGCTGCCGGCTGGAAAAATGTCCGCACCTCCCCAGTCGACCGCACCAGCCGGGTCGGTACGGTCCACGGGGCCTTCGATCCGAGCGACATGGATCAAATGACCGTCTTGCTGGAAGCGGATCGATAGACCCTTGCCGTCGTTGCCTCGCGGGGACAGGGGCTATAGACTTGCCGCCCCCGATGTGGGGCCGAGGTTGCGCGGTTAGCTCAGCGGTAGAGCACTGCTTTCACACGGCAGGGGCCACTGGTTCGATCCCAGTACCGCGCACCAGATAAATCAACGGCTTATCCTGCATAGGGCCTGTTTCATGGCAATAGTCACCCGTTTCGCCCCCAGCCCCACCGGCATGCTCCACGTCGGAGGCGTCCGGACGGCGCTCTTTAGCTGGCTCTATGCCAGGCGTATGGGCGGCAAGTTCATCCTGCGCATCGAGGACACCGACCGCGAGCGCTCAACCGATGAAGCCGTGCGGGTGATCCTGGATGGCATGAAGTGGTGCGACCTGCAGGCCGATGAGGGTCCGTACTACCAGACGCAGCGCTTCGATCGCTACAAGGAAGTCATCCGCGGCATGTTGGATGACGGCACCGCCTACCACTGCTACTGCACGAAGCAGGAGCTGGATGCGATGCGTGAACAGCAGATCGCTCGCAAGGAGAAGCCGCGTTACACCGGCATCTGCCGTGATCGGACCACTCCGCGCGACGGCGTCGCCCCGGTCGTGAGATTCCGAAATCCAACCGACGGTGCGGTCATCGTCGAGGATCTCGTCCATGGCGCGGTTACGTTCCAGAACACCGAGCTCGACGACCTGATCATCGCCCGCTCCGACGGCACGCCCACCTACAACTTCTGTGTGGTGGTGGACGATATGGACATGAACGTGACCCATGTCATCCGCGGCGACGATCATCTCAACAACACGCCGCGCCAGATGAACATGTTGCTGGCGCTTGGCGCGAAGCCGCCGGTGTATGCGCATGTCCCTATGATTCTCGGCCCGGACGGCGCGAAGCTGTCCAAGCGTCATGGGGCGGTCAGCGTGTTGCAGTACCAGGAGGAGGGGTTCCTGCCCGACGCGCTACTCAACTATCTGGTGCGCCTGGGGTGGTCGCACGGGGATCAGGAGATCTTCAGCCGCGAGGAAATGATCTCGGCCTTTGACATTCACGATGTCAACAAGGCGGCTTCCGCGTTCAATCCCGAGAAATTGTTGTGGCTCAACCAGCAGCACATGATGCGGGCCGCTCCGGCAGCGCTGGTGCCCCATCTCCAATTCCAGTTGGCGCGGCTCGGTCTCGACAGCGACAACCAGGCACTGCTCGAAGGCGTCATTGTGGCGCAACGTGAGCGCGCTAAAACCCTGAAGGAAATGGCGCAAAACAGTCGCTTCTTCTTCACCGATCAACTCGAGATGGATCCGAAGGCGGTCGCCAAGCATCTCACCCCCGCCGCAATGCCCCTGTTGCAGCAAGTACGTGAGCGCCTCGCCGCGCTCACCGAGTGGACGGCCACAACCGTCCACACGGCGCTGAACGACCTCGCAACGCAGTTGCAGGCGGGTTTGGGCAAAATCGCTCAGCCGCTGCGGGTGGCCGTCGCGGGATCGGCCGTGTCGCCACCGATTGACGCCACGCTCGCATTACTCGGCCGGGATCGCACACTGGCCCGCATCGACGCCGCCCTGAAGCAATGACCTACGGTACCGCTCGCAACATCCTGTTGCTGGCGGTACTGTTGTATATCGGCGTTATTGCCTGGTTCTCGCCCCTGGTCATCCAGGATTACCCGAACCACCTGGCGCGCGGCCTGATCATGGCCGATCTCATCTTCCATCACGGCGCCGAGTTCGGATCGACCTACCGGTATCACTTTCTGTTCACGCCGTACGTGCTGGGTGACCTGATCCTGGCTGTGCTGGTGGCGGTTGCCGGCGTCAGTGTCGCAGGAGCTGCGTGGGTGATGGTCACCTTTCTGTCGTTGCCACTGAGCCTTTACGCCTACCTGCGGGCACGTCAGACATCGGCTGATGTGACGCTGTTGATGTTGTTGATCAGTCTCTATCTGAGCACCGACACTTTCTTCGTGATGGGCTTCACCGAGTTCAAGCTGTCCATGGCAATTGTATTCGTGGCGCTTGCGCTGATGGAGCTGCTCAGGCGTCGCTGGTCGTTGCTGCGCTATGTTGCGTTTGTTGCGGTCGTCGTTGCGTCCTATCTGGCTCATCTGGCAGCTACAGTATTTATCGGCGCGGCCGTGGGTGTTTCCGCAGTGTGGGGAGTAGTGCTGCGTCGGGCGCGAATTGTCCGCGAATTACTGCTGATTGCGCCCGTTGTCGCTGCCGTAGCCTGGCACGAGCTCGTGGCGATTCACTATCGCGAACCGACGGATCTCATCAATCAGTTCTCCGTCTGGGGCACCCCGGCAAGGAAGCTTTCCCACCTCATCTGGGACCTGTTGCGCTACAACATCTATCAGGAGCTGGTGTTGTTGGCATTGCTCGCGGCGTTTCTCGGCTGCGCGTGCCGCGAACGCCTGCCGCGAAAATCGTCGCACGTTCTCGAACCTCTGGCATACGCTGGAGTATTCCTGGTTCTGTACCTCGCGTTGCCGTGGGCTCAGACCGAAGCGTCCTACATCGATGTCCGAACACTGACCCTGATACCCGTTTTTCTCATTCTCGGGATTCTGAATCTGCCCCGGCGCGCCACCAGCACCGGCACAGTCGTTCAGTGTCTGGCAATCGCCCTGGTGGCCGCCAACCTGGCTGTCCTGGCCTTCCACTTTCGCAAGAGCGGCATCTGGCTGGCACAGTACCGAAGCATTGTGGCGAAGATTCCCGAGCACAGTGCCGTGCTTCCGATCTACACGGGCGGCCACAACCGTAACCTCTATACATACCTCCATGTGGCTTCGTTCGCGGTGATGGATCGCCACGCGCTGATTCCCTATCAGTTCAGTGGAAATGTGGGGTCGCCGATGAAGTATTTTCGGTACGAGCACCTGCCATACGCGCCGACGGAGTTCTGGTATGACGAAGGGCGTGATGTGAACGTAGATTGGCGGCGTATACACGACACCTACCAGTACGCGCTGATCATGAAACCCTTCTCGCCCGCCCGGATTCCTCTTCAGGGCCACATCGTTGCTCAAAACGACGCAGCCGAACTCCTCGCCCTGGACAGGGCCACGCGCTAGCGCTTTTCAAGCTGTGGATTTCTGGTATCCTCGCGACCCTCAGTACGACGGGACCGCACCTCACGCGAGGCTAGAGGTGGCAAGTTTCCCTTCAGAAACAGCGTCATACGCACGGGGCTATAGCTCAGCTGGGAGAGCGCATCCATGGCATGGATGAGGTCGTCGGTTCGATCCCGACTAGCTCCACCATCAGCCCGTCCGACCACCTCCACCGAAGTCCTTCTGAGTGCACCAAACGCTGCATTTTCAGGGGTTTTGGATCCGCAGAGGTCCCTGGCAGTCGGTTGACAGCCAAGCAGAGGTGGGGGTAACTATGGGGGTAACCGCTGGTCGCGGATTACAGTTACCCCCATGCTTACCGACAATTCCATTCGGAGTGCCAAGCCCCGTGAAAAGCCTTACACAATGGGCGATAGCGGCGGTCTATTCATCCTGATTCTCCCGTCCGGGGCGCGCTGGTGGCGTTTCAATACCGGGTCGCCATCACTTGTCCGCCGACGTCCTCGAAGCACAAGCCGAAAGGCTACTTCTCGCGGGCGCCATTTGCGGGATCGACCCCGATGGAGTAAGGGCTGACAGTGCCGCGGTATCCCGAAAATGTGCCATTGATATCGAGCAAGGAGCCGTCAAGAGACAGGGAAGTTACGGTCCCATTAGGACCGTTCGGCTGGCTGAACGTCGTATCGATCCCGCCACCGGCCGAGTCGAATTTGGCCAGATTCTGCGCATAGGCGCCGCTGCTACCCACCGGATGTGCGAAGTTTCCTGCGGCGTAAAGTGAAGAACCGATCAGCGCGAGATCCCGCACTGCAGGAGTCAGCGCAGAAAACGTGGACAGTGTAATCGCCTGACAGAACGAGGCGTCCGGCACGCCGGTCGACACGTCCACCTTGGCAAGTCCCGACGAGCTCACGCCGCCAGCGAGAGTGAGTGGGGCACTTCCGATATACAAATTATTCCCGGAGATGAGCAGTGCATTGACCATAGTCGAGTTGTATTGGATAGCGTCGGGAGTGGGGGAGGTGATGGGAGCGAACGCAGGATCCAATGCGCCGGTGATCGGATCGATCTTGGCAACGAGCTTCTGGGGAGCACCTCGATATTGTACGAAGTTTCCGGCAACGTAAAGCGAGTCTGAGCTGAGCGCGAGCGCGGTTACCTCCAACGGGATGAGGGAAATTGGACTCCACAACGCGGTGAACTGCGAAGCCTGAGTGAAGCTTGTATCCAACACTCCGCTATTCATATCGAGCTTGGCGAGCGCGACCACCGGTTGACCGCCGTATGTAGCGAACAGGCCCCCCACGTACAACGCGTCCCCTTTGATAGCCAAAGAGGTCACGTTGGCTGGGACACCTCGGTTCACGTTGAAATCAGCTTCGAATCCGATCCCTTGTATGAACTGGGAATCCGCGATTCCAGTGCCGGGATCTACCTTGGCGAGACCCGCGATCGGCAGATTGCCATAGTGCGTAAATTGGCCACCCGCAAAGAGTGACGACCCCGACAGCAGCAGCTTTGATACTGCGGCGTCCGGTCCGGGCGCGGACAGGAACTTAGTGTCTGCCACACCGGTCACGGCATCCAGCTTGGCTATGTTGTGAGCCGGAACGCCGCCATATGTCGACATCGTGCCGGTCACGTAGACAGCACTCGGTGTCGCGACGATTGATTGAGTGGAATATTGTTCGAAACCGGGCTTGAGACCGAATTGCGGGTCCAGCGCGCCGCTGCTCGCATCGATCTTTGCCAAACCCGGGGCTGGTTGCCCGGCGAACTGAGCGAAGCTTCCTACAATATATAGGGAGTTTCCCAAGACCGATATTCCCGTAACTGTCTGCCCTTGATCCGTGACCGTCGCCTGGCTGAATGAGGGATCGAGAACACCGGTGAGCGCATCAACCTTTGAAACTCCGCTGACCGGAAATCCACTCGTGTTGGTGAACGCCGAGGCGAGGTAAAGCGAGCTGCCGGAAATGGCGATTGACCCGACACCGGTGATGCTCGTCGTGGCCAAGCCCTGCGCAAATACCGGGTCAGATGTACCCGTGGCGACATCGAGTTTCTGCACCGGGGCATGTAAGCTTCCAGCAACGTAAATAGATCCTGCCGATTGAAGCAGAGCGACCACCCTGTCTGACTGGGGAGGTACAAAGCCTGGGTCCATGTCACCCGTGGTTGCGCTTACTTTCAGCGGCGCAAATCTTCCGTTCGGGACGACCGCTCCACGATATTGGTTGAACTCACCACTGAAGAAGACCCAGTCGGCCGACGCGGAGATCACATTCACCAGGTGATTGGGTCCGGTCGATTGTGTAAAGGTCGAGTCCAGGGCACCCGATTGAGGATCGATCTTGATGAATCCATTTGCGGCTACCCCGCGATACTGATTGAAGTTGCCACCCACGTAGAGAGCAGACCCGTTGCTGGCGAGAGCGAGAGCCGTTGTTGGCACCGGGGCACCGCTCCATGAGTCCAGGAAACCGGACAGCCCCTGGGCCTGCGTAAACGTAGTATCCAATGCGCAGGTGGAGACATCCAACTTTGCGATCCCATGCGCGGGCTGACCGTTGTAGTTGGTAAATGCACCGCCGACATAGAGGGAATTCCCAACCACCACGCTGGCATTCACGGCTGCATCAAAACCGGTACCCAGGTCGCATTCCGGTATGGGCTTACCCAGTGTCGGATCCAAGACGGCGGCGCGCGGAGTCAGATATGGATTCACAGCGGTGAACGAACCGCCTAGGTAAATTGCGGAGCCGTCGGTAACCATGGACTCGACTGGTCCATTTGTGCGTATCCGCACCACCAGAATCGAGGCCGGCGTGATACCACCGACGCTGTCGGTGACCTGAACGATGTCCGTGCCCGCTGTGTTTCCCGTGGTGTAAAGACCGTTCGCATCTATCGTCCCTGAACCCGACGCGACTGAGAATTTATAACCGCCACTGCCGCCGCCTGCGACAAACTGGACGGAACGGCCGGTACCAGCCGTGACAGTCGCAGAACCTGGTGTCAGCGTGAGTCTCGGATCTACTGTCACCTGTGCAGTCATGCTCGACCCGCTGCTGTCTGCAACTTTGATTGTTGCAGTCCCGGATGAGGTCGGCGCAGTGAATGTTCCACCAGACGCATCCATCGTGCCCTGACCCGCGGTAATGGTGAACGTATATGGCGGAACTCCACCGCTCGCCGCGAATTTTTGAGTCATGCCCGCGTCCACTGTTGCCGACGTCGGACTCAAAGACAGCGGATCAGGTGGCAGGGGCGGTGAGGGTGGCGAATTGGAAGTCGAGCCACCGCCGCAGGCGGCCAACACGATCACGAAGCACAACCCAGCAATACCGGTTCTGTCGCGAGTCGCACCGGTGAAAATTTTCGGGGTGGACATCCCTACTACTATTGTTATTGGATCCTGGCCGGAACGATGCCTTGCCGGCCGCGCTGAGTCAATCGGTGCCATTGGACACCACGAGTTGGAATCCGCCTGCCGAACGGAGGAGGAAGATATGGAGGTATCTTGGATTCTGTCAAACGAGGCCTGTTCCGCGGCGGTCCGTCTGAGGGAATCGCTGCGACTGTCGAACAGTCCGTTTCGGCCGCGGGCGGGAGGTGTGTATTAGCTTCCACCATGATCCGACTAGATCCGGCAGGGGATGGGGGTATGTGTGGGGTAACCGCGTCCGACCAAGCGGAGGAAACGGTTAAAAAAAGGCCGAATTCAGACGCCAATGTGAGGGAGACTAGCCCAATCAAGCATTTACCCGTAGCGCTGAACCCTCGAAAGTTCGATTTCTGTAAGGTCGCGTCCGCTAACTTTTATATGGACGAGATCTAGCTGGTATTCACGCGCCATCGATTGCCCCACGCACAGCACCGACTCCGGTCCGTGGCCTTCTAAATCAGAAACCGTTATCTCGTTGCTCCTCCCTAGTATTTCAGGCGCACGAGAAGCATGCGAAATTGCGTTGTCTCTCCGGACCTTTTGTGGTACATGTACTTTATAAGGTTCATATATGGTTGAGCGCGAGGAGGAGCCTCGGAAGACCAATCTGTCATTCTATTGTTCGCCGTCAGGAGTGCAGCCGGTTCTGGAATGGCTGAAAAGTTTGCCCGCGGAGGATCGCAAAGAAATCGGGCGTGATCTTATGCGGGCGCAATGGCGTTGGCCTGTGGGCATGCCGCTCTGTCGCCCTCTGGGCGACGGGCTATGGGAAGTCCGCAGTAGTTTGCCGCGCGGTCGCATTGCGAGGGTAATATTTTGTACGGAGCATGATGAGTTGGTTGCTCTGCATGGGTTAATTAAAAGACGCAACAGACGCCGGACGCGGAACTGAAGCTGGCCAAGAAGCGAATGAAGGAGCTGAAAGGATCGTGAGCAAAAAGCGCACCCCCCGCATCGGCAGCAGTCTCGACGCTTTTCTGAAGTCAGAGGGTATCCTCGAAGAGCTTCAGGTGCAGGCCGTCAAGGAAGTTGTCGCCTGGCAGCTCGAAGAAGCGATGAAGAAAAAGCGCGTATCGAAGGCGGGACTGGCCAAAATGTTGCGCACCAGCCGGACGCAGGTCAATCGTCTGCTCGATCCCGCCAGCGATGTAACAGTCTCCAGCCTTCAGCGCGCCGCCGCGCTGGTCGGGCGGCGGCTTAGATTGGAGCTCGTGTAGGTGTTACGGCGCATTTCAACCAAACGTAAACGCATAGGCCTGCGCACCCGCATCCAGGAACTCAATGATGAATGTATGCCGGCGTATGTCGCCCGCGGGTTGGCGGATGAGTTGATATAGCCGCTGCTCCGTCACGACCCCGGCGCCGGTGGCATCGGTATCCGTCCCGTGGCTGCCTCCTGGATCAGCGCCGTCCAGGCGCACACGAAACCGCACCGGCTTGCCGCTCGGTCCCGGCCCCAACACCAGGTGCAGGTCGCGCGCCTGGAATCGGAACACGATGCTGCCATGCGGCTCGTTCACCGTTCCTTTCTCGTCATCAACAGTCCACTTGCCCGTCAACCCCCACTGATTGATATCCAACTTGTCAGGCGTGGTGTAGTCACTCGGCTGATCCGGCACCACACCTGAAGGCGAGCTGAAATGCTCCGCGCGTGCATACCCGATGTAGGTCTCGGGCGAGAGCATGTTGTTGTCATCCGCGGCCACCTGTACGCCCTTTGCATTCGCCACCGATATGCCGGCAGGCGGTAGAGCAGTGGCCCCTGCTTCGGTCAGCAGCTCACGGATGATCCGCTCCGATTCCGGGTAGTCGCCTTCGCCGAAGTGATGCCCGCGAATGTGGCCCTGCGCGTCAATGAAATAATGGGCGGGCCAATACTGGTTGTCGAAGGCGCGCCAGATCTCATAGTTACTATCCAGCGCGACGGGATACGTGACGTTGAGATCACGCACTGCACGCTGCACATTGCCAACATCCTTCTCAAACGCAAACTCCGGCGAATGGACCCCAATCACCACGAGCCCATGATCCTTGTACTTCTGATACCAGCCGTTGACATAGGGCAGTGAGCGCAGGCAATTGATACAGGAGTAGGTCCAGAAATCAATCAACACGACTTTACCCCGCAACCCCTCACGGGTCAGCGGTGGAGAGTTGAGCCAACCGGTTGCTCCGCTGAGCGCCGGCGGCAGTTCGCCCTCGACAGGAAGCTTGCCAGGCGCCGCTGCCGGCGCGCTCGCATGCGCGGTTGCCTGCGAGGTGGGTCGAATCCGGCCAATGAGCGTTTGTTCAATGCTGTCGGTTCGTGCCAGCGACAGACGAGTCAGGAATCCACTGTCCAGTCCTAACGCAATCGCGCCCACCCCGATCAGCACGGCCACCCCCAATCCCCGTCGGACCCATTCACCGGCCCCCAGGCCTCGCTTCAAGGCCGCGAAGACCCGGCCTCCCGCCAGCAGCGCAATGGCCAACGAAACGGCGGCCCCGGCGGCATAGGCGAACAGCAGCAGAGTGGTATGCGCGCTAGGCCCCGAAAGGGCGGCGCCGGTTAAAACCAAGCCCAGGATCGGTCCGGCGCAGGGCGCCCAAAGCAGGCCGGTGGCGACCCCGATGAGCAAAGAGGAGCTGCGGCCCTCGGTCAGACGGTTTCCGAGGGCGACAAAGGGGCGCGCGAGCAGATCCGCCAGGCGGCGGGATAGCAACGTCAGCGCGAACGCAGTCAGAAGCACCAGGGCGGCGACGCGGCCATACTGGTTGATGCTGACGGCCCATGAGCCGCCCACCGCGGCCAATGTGGCGACCCCCGCAAACGTGAGAGTCATGCCAACCAGCAGCGGCAGTCCGCTCTTTAAAAATGGCTGCTCTGCCCGCGCGAACACAAACGGCAGGACCGGCAGGATGCACGGGCTGAGAATGGTCAGTATGCCGCCCAGGAACACCAGGATCAAGAGTGTCATCTACGCCTTCCGATGTGTCATTTCCTGAATAGACCGGTGGAACGAGGCATAGATTGCCACCTGAGCGGACGCGCTCGTGCATTAACCGTCTGTATCGTCTTTTTCTTCTTCCACCGCCGGTTTCTTACGTGAAAACGCCATGGCTGCGATCAGGATGATCACAATGTTGAGCGCCCACCACGCAACCTGCTTGTGGTCGCGCAACAGGCTGGTGGCCGGGGGCTCTGCCACGGACACCTTTCCCGACACGATCTCCCGGATCCCGTCGTGCGCGACAGTGACATCAACATCCTTTACACCTTCGCCGCGAAGGTCATTGATCGCAAGCTCGTAGACGATTCCTTTGTCGCGGGTAACAGCTTCATTGTGACCGTCGATTGCGACCGTGATGTCATCCGTGACCACCGGGCTGTTATCAGTGACGCGCCGGATCGCGATCTGCAGTACGTCGGGCTTGGCGGTCGCCTCCACGGATAGAAGCGCCGAGCGTGCAATCTGTGCAGGCACATTGGCCGTCAGTTCAACCGGCTTGACCGCGGGTTCGGTGGGTTTGGAAGAGTCGGCACCCGCCGCCCCGGACACTAGAACCAAAGCGGAGCAGGCGATCACGCGCCGGAAACACGCCAAGGGCGACATTCGAGCCTCGATGCTGGAAAGCCGCGTAATTTACATCAAGCCCGATCTGCAGCAATGCGGGGATCTTCGGCGGCGCGGGGTTCTTCACCCCCGGTCCAAGCGTAGTGGCAGCGGTAGTGGAAGCGCAGCATGACAGTACCGCCGTCGAGCTGCGCTTCGACCTCGTACTCAACATCGTCCGGGCCGACAGTCACGCGGCAAAAATCACATGGCAGGCCGGATCCCTTCCCACCCCACATGCGAAGGGGGACAGCCCGACGGAGTGCGGCCACGTTCAACCGAGACCCGTTCATTAAATCCGCTCCGACCCGCTCGTGCATCAGCGTTATGTAACGTCAATCACTATGCGCCGTGACCGCAACCGTAGCAAGGGCCCGGGGACGCCTATACAGTCTGCTCACGCTCCCTAAACGCCGCCTGAATTAAGCTTGCGGCCGCAACGGCTTCTGCTATGGTCCAGCCGGTTGCGCTCGATCATAAAAAAGCTGATTTTTCGGGGTTTGTCAGTCGCACGGAGACCGTCCGCTGGACGGAATGCAGGAGTCTCTCCGTAGCTATGGATCGTGGTCTCTTCCCGCGCCGCAGGCGAAGCGGTCGGACCGCCGCACCCTGCGGTAAGGTCCTCCTCATTTACGAATTTCCCGGAGCCAATTGATGGATACGCCAGTCCGCGCGCGCGCGCGTTCGAAGTCCGGTGCCAAGACCGCCGCTGCTAAGCCCGCCAAGGACGCAATCGATGCGTCCAATCTAGATCTGCGCAAGCTCCTCCGGGCCCTCCAGTCAGTTCGCGACGGTGATTTCTCGGTCCGTCTCGCGAGCGACCAAACCGGCCTCGCAGGAAAGGTCGCCGATACCTTCAATGAGATCGTCAGCTCCAACCAACGCTTAGCGCGCGAGCTCGAAAGGGCGGGCCAGATCGTCGGCAAGGACGGTAAGACTCGCCACCGCGTAGCGAGCGATCGCCGGTCCGGCGCATGGGGCGCAATGGAAACCTCGGTGAACACCCTCATCGACGACCTCCTGTGGCCGACAACGGAAGTGACGAGAACAATCACGGCAGTCGCAAAGGGCGATTTGCAGCAGACAATGACCCTGGAAGTGGACGGGCGGCCCCTCAAGGGCGAGTTCCTCCGGTCCGCAACCATCGTCAATACGATGATTGAGCAGATGAGCGCCTTCACATCCGAAGTGACGCGCGTGGCGCGTGAGGTCGGGACGGAAGGCAAGCTGGGTGGCCAGGCAGCGGTACCCGGTGTCGCAGGTACCTGGAAGGATCTGACGGACAGCGTCAACTCCATGGCGAGCAACCTGACGGGTCAGGTGCGCAACATTTCCGAGGTCACGATCGCCGTCGCGAACGGTGATTTATCACGCAAGATCACGGTCGACGTCCGCGGCGAGATTTTGCAGCTCAAGGAGGCCATTAACACGATGGTCGATCAGCTTCGTTCCTTCGCGTCGGAAGTGACCCGCGTGGCGCGCGAAGTGGGTACCGAAGGCAAGCTGGGTGGCCAGGCGATCGTCCCCGGCGTTGCCGGTACTTGGAAAGACCTGACCGACTCAGTCAACGCGATGGCCACCAACCTGACAGGTCAGGTTCGCAACATCGCGGAAGTCACGACCGCCGTGGCGCGCGGCGACTTGTCGCGCAAGATCACTGTCGATGTGAAAGGTGAGATTCTGGAGCTGAAGAACACCATCAACACCATGGTGGACCAGCTCAACAGCTTCGCGGCGGAAGTGACTCGCGTGGCGCGTGAGGTCGGTACGGAAGGCAAGCTGGGTGGCCAGGCGGTCGTGCCGGGAGTCGCGGGTACCTGGAAAGACTTGACCGACAACGTCAATTCCATGGCGGGTAACCTCACCGGCCAGGTCCGAAACATCGCTGAGGTGTCTACGGCCATCGCCTCCGGCGACTTGTCACGCAAAATCACTGTGGACGTGCGCGGAGAGATTCTGCAGTTGAAGGAAACCATCAACACGATGGTCGACCAGTTGCGATCCTTTGCTTCGGAAGTGACTCGTGTAGCGCGCGAGGTCGGTACTGAAGGGCGATTGGGAGGACAGGCCGTCGTTCCAGGTGTCGCAGGTACCTGGAAAGACTTGACCGATAGCGTCAACTCCATGGCCGGCAACCTGACAGGTCAGGTGCGCAATATCGCGGAAGTGGCGACCGCCATCGCGAACGGCGACTTGTCCCGCAAGATTACCGCGGACGTCAAAGGCGAGATCCTGCAGCTCAAGGACTCCATCAACACGATGGTCGACCAGCTCAACGCGTTCGCAGCGGAAGTGACCCGCGTGGCGCGCGAGGTGGGTACCGAAGGCAAGTTGGGTGGCCAGGCGGAAGTGAAGGGCGTGAGCGGCGTGTGGAGGGACCTGACGGAAAACGTCAACTCCATGGCCAGTAACCTGACAGGCCAGGTGCGCAATATCGCGGAGGTGGCGACCGCCATCGCGCGTGGCGACTTGTCGCGCAAGATCACGGTGGACGTGCGCGGAGAAATTCTGCAGCTCAAGGAAACGGTCAACACCATGGTTGACCAATTGAACGCATTCGCGGCGGAAGTGACCCGCGTAGCGCGCGAAGTCGGATCCGAAGGCAAGTTGGGCGGTCAGGCGGACGTCAAAGATGTCAGCGGCGTTTGGAAAGACCTCACGGATAACGTCAACTCGATGGGCAGCAACCTGACGGCTCAGGTCCGCAACATCGCGGAAGTGGCGACCGCGATCGCGCGCGGCGACTTGTCGCGCAAAATCACTGTGGACGTGCGCGGAGAAATTCTGCAGCTCAAGGAAACCATCAACACGATGGTGGACCAGCTCAACAGCTTCGCGGCGGAAGTGACCCGCGTGGCGCGCGAAGTGGGTACTGAAGGCAAGCTCGGTGGCCAGGCGATTGTGCCGGGTGTCGCCGGTACCTGGAAGGATCTGACCGACAACGTCAACTCCATGGCCCGCAACCTGACAGGTCAGGTGCGCAATATCGCGGAAGTGTCCACTGCCATCGCGCGCGGCGACTTGTCGCGCAAGATCACGGTGGACGTGAAGGGCGAGATCCTGCAGCTCAAGGAGACCCTCAACACGATGGTCGACCAGCTCAACGGATTCGCGGCCGAAGTGACCCGCCTGGCACGCGAAGTGGGTACCGAAGGCAAGCTGGGCGGCCAGGCGGTCGTGCCGGGTGTCGCCGGTACCTGGAAGGATCTGACCGACAACGTGAACGTCATGGCCAACAACCTCACGAACCAGGTCCGCGGTATCGTGAAGGTGGTGACCGCGGTCGCAAACGGAGATCTGCGCCAGCGCCTCACCGTGGAATCCAAGGGCGAGGTCAACGCCCTGGCCGACACGATCAACAGCATGACCGACACGCTGGCGATCTTTGCCGACCAGGTGACCAGCGTGGCGCGTGAAGTGGGCGTGGAAGGGCGATTGGGTGGACAGGCACACGTGCCGGGCGCGGCCGGTACCTGGAAGGATCTGACTGCGAACGTCAATCTGCTGGCGGCGAATCTCACCACTCAGGTGCGCGCCATCGCGGAAGTGGCCACCGCTGTAACCAAAGGTGACTTGACCCGATCGATTCAGGTGGATGCGCGCGGCGAGGTGTCCGAGCTGAAGGACAACATCAACGCGATGATCGGTAACCTGCGCGCCACGACCGAGCGCAACACCGAGCAGGACTGGCTGAAAACCAACCTGGCGAAGTTCAGCCGCATGATGCAGGGACAGCGCGACCTGGAGACGGTGGGCAAGATGCTGCTGTCCGAGCTCGCCCCCCTCGTCAATGCACAGCAGGGGGTCGTGTATGTCATGGAGGGTGCGGCCAACGATTCCGAGTTGAAGGAACTGGCGGCGTATGCGGATGAGGGATCCGAAGACCGCGCCTTGCGCCGCTACCGCCCGGGTCAGGGGCTGGTGGGACAGGCGGCAGCGGACCGTCAACGCCTGCTGTTGACAGACATCCCGGCTGAAACGATCCAGGTGCGCGGCGGACTGTTGACGGCGCGTCCGAAATCCGTGGTCGTGCTGCCGGTACTGTACGAAGGGCACGTAAAGGCTGTCGTAGAGCTCGCCTCGCTGGGCGAATTTACCGGCTCACATCTCGCGTTCCTCGAGCAGTTGACCGGAAGCATCGTGGGCGTGGTGTTGAATACGATCGAAGCGACCATGCGTACCGAAGGTCTGCTCAAGCAGTCGCAACAGCTTGCCGGTGAGCTCCAGGCCCAGCAAACCGAGCTGCAGCAGACCAACGAGGAGCTGGCCAACAAGGCGAAGCTGCTGGCGGAGCAGAACGCCGAAGTGGAGCGCAAGAACCAGGAGATCGAGCTCGCCCGGCGCGCCCTCGAAGAAAAGGCATCGGAGCTGGCGCTGACCTCGCGCTACAAGTCGGAGTTCCTGGCCAACATGTCGCATGAGCTGCGCACCCCCCTCAACAGCATCCTGATTCTCGGCCAGCAGCTTTCGGAGAATGCGGACAAGAACCTGACCACCCGCCAGGTCGAGTTTGCCAAGACCATCCACGGTGCCGGTACCGACCTACTGAACCTCATCAGCGACATTCTCGACCTGTCCAAGATCGAGTCCGGTACGGTCACGGTCGAGTGCGAAGACCTGCTGTTCACCCATCTGCGCGAGACAATCGAGCGCAACTTCCGGCACGAGGCGGACGCCCGCAAGCTATCGTTCACCGCGGACTTCGACACGCGGCTGGGGCGCGCGATTACGACCGACTCCAAGCGTTTGTTGCAGGTGCTGAAGAACCTGTTGTCGAACGCGTTCAAATTCACCGATCGCGGCGGCGTGCGTTTGCATGTTGGTATCGCGATGGGCGGTTGGACTCCCGATCACCCGACCCTCACCCAGGCGCCCTCGGTTGTGGAGTTTTCGGTCAGTGACACGGGTATCGGTATTCCGCAGGAGAAGCAACGAATCATTTTCGAGGCTTTTCAACAGGCGGATGCGGGCACAGCCCGCAAGTACGGTGGTACCGGCCTGGGGCTCGCCATTAGCCGCGAGTTGGCCCATCTGCTGGGCGGCGAAATCCGCCTGAGCAGTATCGCCGGCAGTGGCAGTACGTTCACGTTGTACCTGCCGCTCAGCTATATGGGTCCGGCCTACGCGCGGGTGACTGGCAACGTCGCAAATGCGCCCGCGGCGGCGGCATTCCAGCCGGTATCGCCCGTGGTGGTGCGGCAGGAAGAGACGATCGCCGACGATCGCGACGACCTGCAGCCCGACGATGCCGTGTTGTTGGTGGTTGAGGACGATCCGCATTACAGCCGGATCCTGGTCAACCTTGCCCGGGACCGTGGCTTTAAGGTCATTCACTCACGCACGGGTTCCGACGGCCTGGCCATGGCGCGCAAACACCGCCCGACCGCGGTCTCGCTGGACGTATTCCTGCCGGACATGCTCGGTTGGACAGTGCTCAACCAGTTGAAACGCAGCCCTGAAACCCGCCACATCCCCGTCCAGATCCTCACCATCGAGGATGAACGCCAGTACGGGCTGGAGCGGGGCGCCTTCTCCTTCGTCACCAAGACGGTCACCACCGACCGCCTCGAGCAGGCCATCGATCGGCTGAAGAATTTCACCGCTTCGCGCACACGCCGGCTGCTCATTGTGGAGGATGATCCGGCCGAGCAGATGAGCGTGACCGAGCTGCTGGGCGCGAACGATGTGGAAATCAACTCCGCCGGCTCGGGGACGGCAGCGCTGGAGTTGATGCGCCAGACGCAGTTCGACTGCGTGGTGCTCGATCTGCGGCTGCCGGACATGTCCGGCTTCGACCTGTTGGCCGAGGTGCAGAAGGATCCGGCCCTGCGCGAGACCCCGATCATTGTGTTCACGGGCCGGGAGTTGTCGGAGGCGGAAGAAGGCGAGCTGCGCAAGAAGGCGAAGAGCATTGTGTTGAAGGGGGTGCGCTCGCCGGAGCGGCTGCTCGATGAGACCGCGCTGTTCCTGCACCGGGTGGTGGCCGACATGCCCGAAGCCAAGCAACACATGATTGAAACCCTCCACGAAAGCGATGAGCCGCTGCAGGGCCGCAAAGTGCTCGTGGTCGACGATGACATCCGCAACATTTTCGCGCTGAACAGCCTGCTGGAGCGGCACAACATGCAGGTCATCACCGCGACCAACGGCCAGGAAGCAATCAACCTGGTGGAGAACACCGACGATCTGTCTCTCGTGCTGATGGATGTCATGATGCCGGAGATGGATGGCTATGAAACCATGCGGCGGATTCGCAGCAACCACCAGTTCCGCAGGCTTCCCATCATTGCCCTCACCGCGAAAGCCATGAAGGGCGACCGCGAGAAGTGCCTCGAGGCGGGTGCCTCGGACTATGTCGCAAAGCCGGTCAATACGGACCAGTTGTTGTCACTGGTGCGGATGTGGCTGCATAGGTAGAGTGCGCGCTACAACGCCACACCGGGCCCGCTGACAATAATATGGACAATGACGGAAAGGTGAGCATCCTGCTGGTCGACGACCAGCCTTCCCGGTTGCTCACCTACGAATCGGTGCTGAGCGGCTTTGGCTGGAATCTCGTGTCGGCCCGCTCGGGACTCGAGGCGCTCGACAAGCTCATGCGGCAGGAGTTTGCCGTCGTGCTGCTCGATGTCAGCATGCCGGACATGGACGGCTTCGAGGCCGCGCGCCTGATTCACGAGCATCCGCGCTTCGAGAAGACGCCCATCATTTTTGTGACGGGGGTGCATGTCAGCGAGCTCGATCACCTGACCGGATACAAGGTCGGGGCGGTTGACTATGTGTCGATTCCGGTCGTACCGGAGATCCTGCGCAGCAAGGTCGCGGTGCTGGTGGAGCTGTACTCGAAGCGGCGCGAGCTCAGGGAGTTGAATCGCACGCTGGCGATTGCCAATCAACAGCTCGGCGCGGCCAATGAGCAGCTCGCGGCGGCTAACACCACGTTGCAGGCCGAGAAGACCCGCGAGTTGGAGACATTGAACCGCGTGCTGCAGCGGGCCAACACCGAGCTCGAGCAGGCCAACAGGACGCTGCAGAGCGAAGTCGCGGAGCGCACCCGCGTGGAGCAGGCTCTGGTGGCCGCGGACCGCCACAAGGACGAGTTCCTCGCCATGTTGGCCCACGAGCTGCGCAACCCACTGGCCCCGATACTGAATGCCGTCCAGCTCATTCGCAAAAAGCCCCTTGCCGACCCACAGTTGCTGTGGTCGCGGGATCTCATCGAGCGGCAGCTCGGTCATCTCACGCGACTCGTGGACGACCTGCTGGACGTCTCCCGCATCACCCGGGGCAAGATCAACCTATCGCGCGAGTCGGTGGAAGTCGCGGACCTGATTGCCCGCGCCGTTGAGACCGTACAGCCTCTGATCGTCGAGCGCGGTCACCAATTGAGTCTGGATGTCAGTCCGGATTCCATGCAGGTCTTCGGCGATCCCCTGCGCCTCACTCAGGCGGTGGGTAACGTACTTTCGAACGCCGCCAAGTACACCGAAAACGGCGGTGCCATCAGCCTCGTTGCCCGGCAGGCGGATGGCTGGGTCGAAATTCGGGTGCGAGACACGGGCATCGGGATCCCCTCCGACCTGCAGCCGATGATTTTCGACATGTTTACCCAGTTAAATCATCAGCCGGGACGTCCACAGAGCGGGTTAGGCATCGGACTTGCTCTCGTCCGGAAGCTTCTGGAAATGCATGGCGGAACGGTCACAGCCTTCAGCGAGGGGAATGGCCGGGGGAGTGAATTCTTGATTACGTTGCCTGTGATATCGAACGAGAGCGGTGCTGCCAACGGCCGTGCCACCTCGCGGGCGTTGGGGTCGGAGATGGAGTCCGTGGCGCAGATTCGACGCCGGATTCTGGTAGCTGACGACAACTCCGATGCGCTGGAGAGCCTGGCTACGCTGCTCGAGCTGAGTGGGCATGAAGTGTTCAGTGCTGCGAACGGCGCGCTGGCGCTCGAATCCGCCGAGCGGCACCTGCCCGAAGTGGCCCTGCTCGACATCGGCATGCCGAAGCTCGATGGTTACGAGGTCGCACGGCGCATTCGCGCACAACCCTGGGGCCGTCGAATCACCCTCGTGGCCCTGACGGGTTGGGGCCAGGAGTCGGACCGGCGTCGTTCCGGTGAGGCGGGGTTCGACTCTCACCTGGTGAAGCCCCTGGATCTGGATAAGCTCACAGCTCTTCTGCAGCACCTGCCCGCGAGCATCGCTCGAGCCCAAGATGCTGACACGACGGCCGGATCGTCAGTAGCATAGGGCTCTTTCTGGCTGTGTACCGTCTGCTTCATGCCGATTCAACCCTCTTGGGCGTCGACGCCACGTGAGGTCTCGTGGGAGCGCCTCGCCTGCCCACGCCTCTCAAAGAAGCAACCGACTTCGGACAATGTCGAATCGCTGATCAATTTGTTGACTGGCGGGGATCCGGGAACGGTGGTTCTCACGGTGGCGCACCGGAACGTGCTCACCATTATTGGTGACAGCCAGCAGGGCTTTGTTGTCAAAATTACCAGCGCGAAGACGACGAAAATCCTGTTCGCGCTAGCGCCGCTGGACAAGCAGGACGGGATGGTGGTGTTGCAGGTCGGAGATCGCCGTGAGGAATATCCCCGCCGCATCATCGTGGATCGCCAAACGGCATTACAGGCCGCGAAGGGGTTCTATCAGCGCGGGCTCGCGGATGAGTATGTCAATTGGACGGCTGATGCCAAATCGGTTCGCTGATGTCCGCTGATCCGGCCGGGTGGCTCGAGCGAGTGCCGCCGGGGAGACCGTTCATGCGAACCCCCGACGGTCAGGAGTGGAGCTATGCGGACTTGCTCGATGAGTCGGGTCTGGTCGCTGTGGCCCTCCAGAGCTTGGGCGTTGTGCCCGCAGACCGGGTTGCCGTGCGGGTCGAGAAGTCTGCGCAGGCCGTGCTCCTGTACATTGCCTGCCTGCGCCTGGGTGCGGTATTCGTGCCCGTCAACACCGCTTACTCTGCCGCTGAAGTCGAATATTTCCTGACTGACTGCAAACCGCGAGTCGTAGTGGTTGATCCCTCCGACGTGCCGGCGCTCGAGCCGCGGGGGTTGGTTGAGCACACTGTCACAATGGGCGCTGACGGCCGCGGATCGCTGATGGACCTGGCCTGGCGCTGTGACCCTGACATTTCGCCGGGCGCGCGTCCCTTCGAGGCGCCCCGCGGCCTCCGCGCCGACTCGCTGGCCGCGATCATCTACACCTCCGGCACCACAGGCCGCTCGAAAGGCGCCATGCTGACCCGGAAAAATCTCGGCTCCAATGCGGACACTCTCGCTGCATCCTGGCGCTTCAGTGGCGATGACGTACTTCTCCACGTGCTGCCCTTGTTTCACGTGCACGGCCTGTTCGCGGCGATCAACACTGTGTTGGCTTCCGGAAGCAGCATGATCCTGTTGCCCACGAAGTTCGATGCCGCCGATGCGGTCCGCCGCCTCACAGAGGCGACCGTGTTCATGGGCGTTCCGACTCACTACACGCGACTTCTGCAGGAAGGCGGTCTCAATCGAGACTCTACGGCCCGCATGCGCCTGTTCGTGTCAGGGTCCGCGCCGCTGCTCGCGGAGACTCACCAGGAGTTTTCGCGGCGTACCGGTCATCACATCCTCGAACGCTACGGGATGACCGAGACCCTGATGAATACCTCGAATCCTTACGATGGTGCGCGAGTGCCGGGTTCCGTCGGGCCGCCGCTACCCGGGATCGAGGTCCGGGTCATCGATCCGGAATCCGGCGCCGTCACCACGGTGCCTGACTCCATCGGAACTCTGGAGATAAAGGGGCCCAACGTGTTTGCCGGCTATTGGCAGGATCCAGACAAGACCGCGAAGGAGTTCAGCGCCGATGGCTGGTTCAGGACGGGCGACCTGGGCAAGATCGACAGCCAAGGCTATGTACACATTGTCGGACGGGTGAAGGATCTCGTCATCAGCGGCGGTTACAACGTGTATCCGAAGGAAGTCGAGATCGAGTTGGATGCGGTGCCCGGAGTCCTGGAGAGCGCCGTGTTTGGCGTCCCTCATCCCGACTTCGGTGAGGGAGTGACGGCCGCTGTGGTGCTGCGCAAGGGTGCGCAGCTAAACGAGGCCGGAATTCTCGAAGCGGTGCGTTCGCGCCTCGCCCGTTACAAACTGCCCAAGCGCATCCTGCTCATGAGCGAGCTGCCCAGAAACACCATGGGCAAGGTCCAGAAGAACGTGCTGCGTGCGACGAATGACTCGTTGTACGCGCCTCGTAAATAGTTGAAGGGCAGGAGGGGGCCCATTCCAATGGGACAGGCGAGCGCCGTAGGCGTGCCGCTGACCGGTGCGCAGATTCGCGGTTTTTGGGCCGCGTGGGCGGGGTGGACGCTGGATGGCATGGACTCGTTCATTTTTGCGCTGGTACTGGCGCCAGCGCTCACTGAGTTGCTGCCGAAATCCGGAATGGACGGCTCGCCGTCTCACGTGGTGTTCGCAGGGTCGGTGTTGTTTGCCGTGTTCCTGGCGGGGTGGGGCACGTCGCTCATCTGGGGGCCCCTCGCCGATCGCTGGGGGCGCACCCGCACTCTCGCCGCCGCCGTTGCGTTTTATGCGGTGTTCACGGCTGCCGCGGCCCTGGCACAGAATGTCTGGCAGCTCGGCCTGTTCCGGTTTCTGGCCGGTGTCGGCATCGGCGGCGAATGGGCGCTGGCCGGCACCTACGTGGCGGAGGTCTGGCCGGAGTCGCGCCGCAAGATGGGCGCGGGGTATCTGCAAACCGGTTATTACGTTGGATTTTTTCTCGCCGCGGCGTTGAATTTCACGGTGGGTGCGGCATTTGGCTGGCGCGCCATGTTCCTGTGCGGCGGGGCGCCTGTGTTATTGGCGCTCTACACTTTGTCGAAAGTGAAGGAGTCGGATCGCTGGGTCCGCGCGCAGGCCGCGGCCCGCGCGGGGATTTTCTCGCCTCAATATCGCCGCCGCACCCTGTTGAATGCAGGGCTCGTGACGGTCTCCATCATCGGCCTGTGGGCGGGCGCGGTGTATGAACCTTCGGCCATTGTGACCCTCGCCAAAAAGGCGGGCCACAGCGCTGTTGAGGCGACCCGGTTGGCCTCGTTCGGTACCGGGCTGTTGTCCATTGGCACGGTTCTCGGCTGTCTGGCCGCGCCACCGCTGGCTGAGAGACTGGGCCGCCGCGGCGCGCTCGCGGTGTTTTTCCTGGGAATGGCCGTGTGTATCTGGCTCAGTTTCGGCTGGGCCTACTACGTGCCCGACGGTATGAATCTATTCATAGCCAGCCTGTTCTTCCTGGGCTTCTTCGGCGGCAATTTCGCCCTCTACAGCCTCTGGCTCCCCGAACAATATCCAACGACGATCCGCGCCACCGCGTTCGCTTTCGTCACTTCATTCGGCCGCTTCGTCGGCGCCGGGGTCAACTTCCTGATCGGAGCGGGCGTTCACAGCTACGGAAGTGTCGGAATGCCCGTGGCTGCGACGGCCATTGCCTTCGTGTTGGGAGTGTTTCTGCTGCCATTGTGTGTGGAGACGCGGGGCGAGCCGTTACCCGGCTAGTGCTGTTGTCCGAGCTCCTGCGCCAGCAACGGAATCTCCTGCTCAATGCGCGCCAGCAGATGGGGCTGGTCGGGGCGAAAGTGGATGCTGCGCCGGTCCGTTTCGTCGTGGTAGACAGTTAACACCAGCCTGGGCCCGGTCGGCTCGACCTGCGACACATCCGCTTCCTCGAAGCTGACGCTCGCATGCACGCCGAGCTTGCGCGCAAGCGCGTGGGCATGTTCATCGAGGCGACGAATCGCCTTGTCGTCCATAAATGTCTCCTGGTCGAAGATCCCCTCTTTTGAATGTCCGGTGGGCTGGAAAGTTTCGCGCCCAAGTGTTACAAGCCGTCACATGTTACGGGAAGTCACAGAATGAAGCGTCCCTCGGCCCCTCTCGGCGACCTGGAGCACGAGCTGCTCACCCTCCTGTGGAAGCAGGGAGAGATGACGGCCCTGGCGCTCGGCGGCCAGGTGGCGCGGAAATTGAAGGATGCAACGATCCGAACCGTACTGCGGCGGCTCGAGCAGAAAGGCTATGTAACCCACACCGTTCGCAGCGGCACATTCGTGTATCGCGCCACCGAGTCGGCTGAGTCCGCGGCCGCCAAAGCCGTCAAAGGCATTGTCGACCGGTTCTGCGGCGGCTCCATGGAGCGGGTGCTGGCCGGACTGGTGGACGCGGCCCTGCTCGATCCCAATCAGCTTGCGGCGCTGGCCGGTAAGCTCGAGCGCAAACCGAAATAACCCGCATGGCAGTTTCGGCCTCAGGGATGGATCGCAAGGTTGCGCCGAGCCGCTGGTCCTCAGGCGCGAAGGTGGCCGGCGCCGTCGCAGCAGCCGTCTGCATCCTGCTGGCAGCCATCGAAATCTTTGTGAGCTCCGGTGTGCAGACGTTGCGGATGCCGGCTGCGCAGGTCTCTTTCGCCACGGTGGAGCAGGGCATTTTCCATGACCTCATACCGCTGCGAGCCAGCGTGGTGCCGCGTGAGACACTTTACGTTGACGCCGTCGATGGGGGTCGTGTCGACCGCGTGTTGGTCGAAGCGGGTGATATGGTCCAACAGGGCCAACCGATCATCGAGCTCAGTAATACCAACCTGGCGTTGTCGGTGATCCAGCAGGAGTCGCAGCTCAACCAGGCGATCTCACAACTGCAGCAGAACGAGATCGCCCTGGAGCAGAACAAGTTGTCCAATGAGCGGGCCCTGGCGGAAGTTGAATACGGTCTCGTGCGCCTGAAGCGCTCAGGGGCACGCCGCGACAACCTGGTGTCGCGAGGGCTCGAGTCGGCGGAGCAGCGCGATGTCATTGCCGACGAGTTGGCCTACTACCAGCACCTGATGCCCATTCAGACCGACAGCAACCAGCGGCAGGCCAGCCTGCGCGAGCGGTTGCTGCCCGATATCCACCGGCAGCTCGCCATTCTGCGCGGCAATCTCGATGTTGTTCACCGCACCCTCGATGGTTTGATTGTCCGGGCGCCGGTCAGCGGCCGTGTGACCGCTATCGATCTCAAGGTCGGTGAGCACAAGGATGCGGGCCAGCGGCTCGCGGAAGTCACACCCCCCAATGGCATGAAACTGTCGGCTGACATCGATGAGTTCTACCTGGCGCGCGTGCGCCTGGGGCAGCAAGCCAACATCGACCTGCATGGCAAACCGGTGAAGGTCACCGTGAAACGCATCTACCCGCAGGTACATGACGGGCGATTCCGGGTGGATTTTGCTTTCGGCGAATCGACACCGGCGGATCTCGTCGCCGGCGAGACCGCGCAGGGGCGCTTGCAACTGGGCGATGACAGTCCGGCGCGTATCGTGCCGGCGGGACCCTTCCTGGAGCGCACCGGGGGCGATTGGATTTTCGTGGTGGCGGCCGACGGCAAGTCCGCTGAGCGCCGCCAGATCAAGGTGGGCCGCCGTACCGTCGAGCAGCTCGAGATCACGAGCGGGCTTGCGGTGGGCGAGCGCGTCATGATTTCCGACTACGCGGCACTGGATAAGGCCGGCCGGGTAGTTCTGACACACTGAGGACGGATCGATGTTGAAGCTCGAACACGTTTCCAAGGTCTATCGTGCGCAGGATGTGCAAACCGCCGCGCTCGATGACCTGTCTCTCGAAGTGGCGCCCGGCGAGTTCCTCGCTGTCATGGGCCCGTCAGGCTGTGGCAAGTCGACACTGCTCAACATCCTGGGTCTCATCGACTCGCCGACGACCGGCGAATATTGGTTCATGGGCGAAGACATTGCCCGGCTCGGCGAAGCAGATCTCACCCTGCGCCGGCGCGCGGGCGTGGGCTTCGTATTCCAGAATTTCAACCTCATCGACGACCTCAATGTCGCCGAGAACGTGGAGGTGGGTTTGATCTACCGCCGGGTGCCTGCCGGGGAGCGCCGCCGCCGTGTTGCCGCGGCGCTGGAGCGGGTGGACCTGTCTCACCGCGCCAAACACCTGCCCAAACAGTTGTCGGGTGGCCAGCAACAGCGTGTTGCTGTCGCCCGCGCATTGGTATCTGATCCGAAGGTCATCCTTGCCGATGAGCCTACCGGCAATCTCGATACCGCCAACGGCGATGCGGTCATGCAGATGTTGTCTGGTGTTGCCCGAAGTGGCACGACCATCATCATGGTCACCCATTCGGAGGCGCACGCAAACCGTGCCGATCGCGTCGTGCACATGCTCGATGGGCGCTTCGTCGACTCCACCGAGGTGTAGCCCGACATGCTGCAAAACTATCTGGCCGCCGCTCTGCGCAACCTGTTGCGCAACGGCGTGTACGCCATCATCAACATCCTGGGCCTGGCACTAGGCTTCGCAGCGGTGATCCTGATTGCGCTGTTTGTGCGCGATGAGTACAGCTTCGACCGGTTCATTCCCGCTCACGAGCGGATTTTCAATGTCACCGCGGTCATCTATCCGCCCGGCGAGGGGCCGCTGCGCCTCGCTGTGACAGCCTCCAACATCGCCGCGGCCATGAAGTTGGATTTCCCCGAAGTCGAAGCCGCCACCCGTCTCGGCGGCAGCGATGCTTCGCTTCGGCACGGCGACATTGAGAGTGTCGGCTCCGTTTACTGGGCCGATCCCAACTTTTTTGACGTGTTTCAGTTGCCCACCTATGCAGGCAATCTCCACGATGCACTGAGAAAGCCCGATGGCCTGGTGCTCACTCGAACGGCGGCACGCAGGCTGTTCGGCCGAGACGATGTCATGGGCGAGCCGGTCGAGGTCGATCGGAAGTTCACTTTGCATGTGACCGCGGTCCTCGAGGATCTGCCCGCCAATACACACCTGGCGGCGGAGATCTTCGCGCCGGGAATTGCCAGCAATTCGCCGCTGACACAGGCCGATCGGCAGCACCGGGACCCTGACTCGCTGAATCCTGAAAACACCTTCACCTACCTCGAGCTCAAACCCGGTGCGCGGGTGGAGCGGCTCACGGCCGCCCTGCACGAATTCGCCCTGCGCCACGTGCCGGGTGCGTTTGCCGGCAAACGCCTTGCCGAGATCTATCAATTCAACCTGATTCCGTTGACGCAGATTCACCTGCAGCCGGGCAGCGTTGCCGACATGAAAACCCATGGTGATGTCCGTACACTCGAGACGCTCATCGGGATCGCGATCCTGACCCTGTTCATAGCAGCCAGCAATTTCGTCAGCATGATGACCGCGCGCGCTGCCGGCCGGGCGCTGGAGGTGGGTGTTCGCAAGGCATCAGGGGCAACGCGCCGGCAGATTATTGTGCAGTTTCTGGGGGAGTGCCTGTGTTACGGAGCGCTTGCGCTCGTTCTCGCGATGCTCGCCGTGGAGTTGATTCTGCCTGCGCTCAACGAGTTCCTGCAGCGTGAAATCAGGTTTGACTATGTGCGGCAGCCGCTCTTGGGCGCCGCGCTGTTCGCCACCTGGCTTTTGACCGGCCTGGCGGCAGGGGCCTACGCCGCGTTTGTTCTGTCAATGTTCCGGCCCGGCGCCGTGTTGAAGGGCATTGTGTTTCTACCCGGCGGCTCGGGGCGCCTGCGGCAGGCACTGGTGATCTTTCAGTTTGGCACACTCATTGCGTTGATTGTGTCGACCCTGACGATCCAACATCAGACCGAATACGCGATGCGGGATCGCCTGCGGCTGCCAACCGACCAGATTTTCCTGACTGAGGGCGGATGTCCTGCTGCATTCCGCGATGGCGCCGTCCGCATTCCCGGCGTTCTGGCCGCTAGCTGTTCTTCCGGCTCGGCACTGGCCTACGATCGATTCAGTGTCACCTTCGAAGCGCCGAACGGCGGTTCGGTGGCTGTGCGCGGTGCCGGGGTCGGTTATGGTTTTTTTGAGCTGTTCGGAGTGAGACCCCTGGCCGGACGGCTGTTTGCAGCGGATCGGGGCGAAGATGATCTGCTGCGCGCGGATCCGGGTTCAACGTTGAATCCTGCGTTTCTGATCAACGAGTCAGCGGCGCGGGCTCTCGGCTACGCCAACCCCCAGTCGGCCGTCCATCAGTACCGCCTCTGGACCCGGATACTGGGCGGTTTTGCCAACCCGACAATGTCGCAGGCGCAAAGTTCGCAGATTATCGGGGTCATTCCCGATTTCTCGGTCGGATCGGTTCGCGACGTGATCGAGCCCACCGTGTACTTCATTGACCCGTCCAATGACTATTTCACTGTAATGAAGCTCGACGGCCGCTCGATTCCCGAAACCATGCAAGCAGTCAAAGCGCTTTGGGCACGGACGCAGGACAAACCCCTCGGCGGCTTGTTCTTGAGTGAGCGCGTCAATCAGTTATATGCGGACATCGAACGCCAATCGAAACTGTTTTCCGCGTTTTCGGCGGTCGCCGTCGTCAGCGCCGCACTAGGCCTCCTGGGCCTGGCTGTATTTACGGCCGAGCGCCGCACGCGCGAAATCGGCCTGCGCAAAGTCATGGGCGCCAGCCGTTGGGACATACTGCGGTTCCTCGGCTGGCAGTTCGCGCGGCCGGTGTTGTGGGCAAACGTGATTGCGTGGCCTCTCGCGTACGTGGGTATGCATCGCTGGCTCGAAGGATTCGCTTATCATGTTGACCTGGATCCGCTGGTGTTCGTGGGAGCGAGTATTCTGGCGCTGCTCATTGCGTTGGCGACGGTATCAGGGCATGCACTGATGGTCGCGCGGACGCGGCCTGTTGAGGCACTGAGGTATGAATGAAGGGCAGGGACCCGGCGGTTGATGAGACCGGCGTCGATGGCCCCGCTGTCGATGGCACGGCGGCTCATGGCACGGTGGTTGAGGGCACGGCTGTCGATGGCACGGCCGTCCATCGTCCGTTTGTGATTCGTCTCGCGGCGCTGACGGACGCGGATCGCATCGTGACTGTCCTCCGGCGCTCAATCACCGAATTGTGCGTGGCAGATCACCATAACGACCCCGGCGTCCTGGGCGCGTGGCTCGAGAACAAGACTGTCGCTAATGTTCGGGCCTGGATTGAATCGCCTCGCACCTACATGGTCGTTGCCGACCGTGGCACCAACACACCTGACACGGACCCAATGAGCACCAAAAGCGTCGATGCTCCGGACCCCGTGCGCGCCGCTGCCGTCTGCGGTGTGGCATCAATGAGTACCACTGGCGCCATTCTCCTGTGTTACTTACTCCCCGAGGTGCAGTTCACGGGAGTAGGTCGCGCGCTTCTCAATGCCCTCGAAACCGAGGCGCGCCGTCGCGGCTTGCGTGAGGTGTCGCTGGAGAGCACTGTCTCCGCTCGCGGCTTCTATTCCCGGTATGGATATCGCCCCAGCAGCAACGATCCCGCGAACTCGTCCTTGCTGTTCAAGGTGCTGACGCCCTGAAGCGCATCCGAGATGCGACGCTATCCGCTCAATCAGCCTATGGGTGACCGCCCAATCCCGCCCGCATTGAGCACATGGACCCCAGCCCCCAATGTGTGTAATCTGCGCGCCCTGCCGGGTAGGCCACCGGCATGCCGAAACAGTGCGTCCCCATCGTCTAGAGGCCTAGGACATCGCCCTTTCACGGCGGTAACAGGGGTTCGAATCCCCTTGGGGACGCCATTTAAATCAAGAACTTACGACCCGCACGAGTCGGCGTAAGTGCATTGAATTGCCGCGGCGTGCTATGGAACCAGCACCCCCGGCAGAGCTTGCCAGGCAGGCCACCAGCCTCTCCTCAGGTGCTACAGTGCCTGCAATGCATGCGAAGCTCCCCCAGTCCCGCACCCCCCGGGAGCTGGTCGACGACAATCGGCGGTTCTACGACTCCCTCTGGTCCGGCTGCCAGCTCGTCGAGCCGGAGCGCTTCAATACCTGGCCGCTGGTGCAATCGCTGCTGCCGCCTTCCGGCCTGCGACTGGAAGTCGCCCCAGGGTTGCGCCCGAGGTTGCCGATCGAAGCCACCCAGTTCGTGGATATCAGCTCCCCCGCGCTCAAATTGTTGAGTGAGCGCGGTGGCCGCGTGACGCTCGGCGAAGTCACGGCACTGCCATTTGCCGACGCTACATTCGACCTCGTGTGCGCACTGGACATCATCGAGCATGTCGACGATGACGACAATGCGTTGTCGGAGATTGCGCGCGTCGCGAAGCCGGGCGGCGTGCTCTTGATTTCAACTCCACTGCATCCCTCCCGCTGGACGCCGTTCGATGATTTTGTCGGCCACAAGCGCCGTTACGAAACTCCCGGGCTGCTGCAGAAGCTGGCCCGCCAACATTTGACGATCCAGCGCAGCGCTGTGTTCGGCATGCAGCCGCGTTCGTCCAAGCTGTTGGACTGGGGCATGTGGTGGATGACCCATCGGCGCGAACGCGCGATGTGGTGGTACAACCGGGCTTTCATGCCCCTGGCACTGCGTTTTCAAAAGCCGTTACAACTGTCGCCGGGGCTCATTCCAACCGACGCGGTCGATGAGATCCTGATGGTCTGTCGCAAGGGGGTAGCATCTTGAACGGGTACGGACTGCTGTTCTTTTTCGTCATCATCATTGCCGTGCTGTTGGCCTCGTTCCGCACCGTGGAGCAGGCGACCGTCGCCGTCGTTACGGTGTTCGGCAAATATCATCGCATCATGCGCGAGGGGCTCAACATCAAATGGCCCTGGGAAAAGCTCGCGTTCCGGCTGTCGCTGCAGAACCGTGCCCTGCAGCTCGAATTCCAGGCCATCACGCAGGATCAGGCCAACGTCAAGTTTGCGACGATGGTGCTGTATGCGGTGGCCGCGTCCGAAGAGGATGCAATCAAGAAAGCGGTGTTCAGCTTCGCCTCCAATCGTGAGTTCCTGCTTGCGTTACAGCGCACGATTGACGGGTCCATCCGGCAGTTTGTGGCGACGACGAAGCAGGCGGATATTCTGGGGATGCGTGCGGAAATCGTGGAGCACACGAAGCGCAATCTGGACGAGGTGGTGCTCGCCTGGGGTTATGTCGTGCGTGACATCCAGATTACGGATATGACCTTCGACAAGGAGATCATCGACTCCATGGCGCGCGTGGTGTCCTCCAAGAACCTGCTGGCGGCCGCTTCGAATGAAGGTGCCGCGCTGTTGGTCAAGCGCACGAAGGATGCCGAGGCGGAGGCCGCCTACAAGACGATTGGCGCGGAAGCTGACAAGAAGGCGGCGGCTCTGCGCGGCGAGGGCTTGGCGCTGTTCCGGAAGAACATCGCGGAAGGCATGCGGGAGGCGGTCGAAAGCCTGCATACGTCCGGCGTTAATGCCCAGTTCCTGCTGTTCCTCGAGTACACGGATGCCTTGAAGCACGTAGCGGAGCATTCGCGCGGGAAAGTGATCTTCATGGACAGCGGCGCGGCGGCGGCCGAACGGGTGGTACAGGGAATCAATGGGCTCGGATCGGGGCTCGATGCGGGTGTACCGCCTCCAGCGTCTGCGCAACCCGCGCCAATAGCGCGCTAGGTCCGAATCCGAAAATGTGATCCAGCGCACGGTTGCCCATGCGCAACCCCGGTGCCGGCACGGTCGAATGTTAACTTTCGTACCTTGCGGGCGAGGGGAATCGAGGCATGAGCGCAAGCTTCTGGTGGGTCAATCATTCGCACACATTCCGTGCCGAAATCGACGGCTCGTACCTGTGGTTTGCGAACAAGAACCACAAGAGCAAGGCGCGCAGCGAGTCGGAGAAGAATACTCAGAAGCTGCTGCCCGGCGATGTCATCTTTTCTTTCGCGCAGGGTGAGATCGGTGCCATCGGTGTGGTCATGGGCGCCGCCCGTGAGGCCGCCAGGCCCCCGGAATTCGAGGCCATTGCCGAGCCGGGCGGTTCAGAGAGCGGTTGGATCGTTCCCGTCCGTTTCACGAGGCTCACGGCACCCTTGCGCCTCGATGAGCACATGAGCAATCTGGCTCCCGTTCTGCCGCGCAAGCATGCGCCGATTCTGTCGAGCGGGGCGAGCAACCAACACATGCTGCTGGCAGCCGTGCCGCCCTCGATGGTGGAGACATTGACCGGTCTTCTGGAGGGCCAGGTCGAGCGCATTGTCAGCACCATCATTGAAAAGGTCGGCCGCAGCCTCATGGAAGATGTAGCCGAAGCCGCTATCCAACAGCGGACCGATATCGGGCCGCCGCAGAAATCGGATCTGTTGAAGGCGCGTTATGGCGGAGGCGTGTTTCGCTTTAATGTCGAGCAGAGTGAGCACTCGTGCCGCATCACCGGTGTGCTGGACCGTCGTCATCTCTGGGCAAGACACATCAAGCCCTGGTGCGAATGCGATGACGCAGAGAAGCTCGATGGTGCTAACGGGCTGATGATGGCACCCCATATCGCCCATCTCTTCGAACGCGGATACATTGCGTTTTCCGATGACGGTGACCTGTTGGTGTCACAGGACCTCAATCCGGTCGTCCTCGACAACTGGCACATCCAGCTACCGCTGAATGTGGGCGCGTTTCGCCCAGAGCAGTGCTTCTACCTCGAATGGCACCGCCGCGAAGTGTTCGAGCAGCACGGCGCGGGTAGACGCCAGAAGCCGGTGGACAATTTCGACGCGGTGCCCATCGTCCTTGCACCTGAGCCGACAGTGGTGCAGCCGCTCTGAGGGTGGTACAGCCCCGCTAGCGGGCAAGTGGCCCACTAGGACTTCGGTACATCTTGCGAATCTCCGCGAGAGCTGTATATTTGTACAGCTCGACTCGGCCCCGGAGTTCCTGCAATGACCATTACCCCCCGCCTGCTGCTCGACACCTCCATTGCTCAGCTTCAGACATTGGCGTCGTTTCTCGCCGAGGAGATGGGCGAGTACCGTCAAAGGTCCGTGGTCGCTACGCCGGAGGCCCGCGCGTGCAAAGAAATCCTGCTGACCATCAGCGTTCTGATTCCGAAGCTACAAGCGGCACGCTACGTCGTCACCGACGAGAACGTGCGGCTTGGTGCTTGCGCGGAGTGTGAGGACGGCTAGGCGGGGCAGCGGTCGCCAATGTCGAACGGCGTCCGTGCATCTGCTTCGTCAGGCGGGGGATACGCATTTCTGAAGGTGAACGCGTCTTCCGACGGGCCGATTTTGCGCAGCAATTCGAGCTTCGCTACCGCCTCCTGAACCGTGGGGAGGTGTCCTGCCGGAACCCACCAAAGCACAATGAATGCTTCGCACATGTGCTCAAACCACTCTTTGCGCCGGCGCATGACTTCCACGTGCGCGGTGCGGTAGACGTAGTTGCGCAGTGACGCCACGTCCCTCCAGACCGACATGTTCACCAACGTGTCCACACCCAGAGGGCGCAGTGATGTTGCATCGCCTTCAGGCGTTTGCAGGCGCCATGCGAATCCCTCGGCCGACTCGGCGATCGCATTGATTCGGTCGAGGTTGGCCACAAAGTCCGCCAGCAGCGGCGATTCGAGTGGCTCCTTCATTTTCGCGATATTCAACTGGGCCAACTCGAATCGTGACATGGGCGGTGTCCTCCTGGGAGCGTGCACCGGAAGACGGCCGGTGCACGCGCGAGACTATCAATAAAGGCGCAGGACACCGAATGATTTTCGCGCTCGAACGCATGTCACAAATCTGGATCAAACCCCAATCATCGCGGACCGTAGTAGTAGCGCGGGCCGTAGTATCCAGGGTGTACCACGACGACTGGAGCCGCTATGTAAGCGCGGTGCCGGGGTGCGTAAGGAGCTACCACGCAACCGCTTAGGGTGGCGCCAAAGGCCAGTAGGATCAATAGCTTAGAGAGGGATCGCATAGTCGGCTACTCCGCGTGTTCCTGGTTATCTGGAACGCGCGGGCGACGCATCGGCTGACAGGGCCGGGGGGACCAGGAAAAGCGCGCCACGGCTGCGCTCAAGGGATGGTTCATCTTGCCGCTATACGGCGCAGGAGACGAGAGCAATTACGCCCGGGCGGTCGGGCCAGCGAGGGCTAGCGGTGACAGCGATTGCGCTGAGAAATCCGAGTAAACGAAATGCGCTATCTGGAGAGTAAAGAACGCAGCACCGAAATCCTGCGCCTTGCATTGCCGCTGATGGCACGTCAGACGGCTGCATTTCATCCATTGAGCTATGCGCTGTGGTACGAACACTGCGCCGGCATGAACCCCGATCTCAGCCGGGTGCTCGACTCGCGCCTGACGACCAACGTGGCGCTCACCGAAGCCGATGTCTGGCGCCTGTATGCACAGCACATCGCCGCCCGCGACATGGAGGCGTTCGAGCGGTTACAACTGCAACTGCGCAATCTCCTCGAAGAAACCGCGCAGAGCACGGCCTCGGCCAGCGACCAGGCAGCGCAGTTCGGCCATTCGCTTCAGGATCACGCCAAGGAGCTGGCCGCTCCGCAGGAGCCCGAAAAGCTTCGCGAGATTGTCGCCGAGTTGCTCGTTGGTACCCAGAAGATGCAACACGTCACGGCGGACCTGTCAGCCAAACTGCACGCCCGCACCAACGAGGTCAACGCGCTTACCGAGAACCTGCGCCGGGCCCAGAGTGAGGCACTGCTCGACTCACTGACCGGATTGAAGAACCGCCGCGGCCTGGAGCGTGCGGTGGAGGATCTGCTGCGCGAGCCGCCCGGCCTGCTCGGTTCCGCGCTGCTGCTCGCCGATATCGATCACTTCAAGGTGGTGAACGATACTTACGGGCACGTTTTGGGTGACAAGGTTATTCGAGCCGTTGCGCATGTTCTGCGCTCCAGCATCAAGGGCCGTGACGTTGCGGCTCGGCTGGGCGGCGAAGAGTTCGCGATCCTGCTGCCTCAGACATCGCTCACAGGTGCAACGGCGGTTGCCGAGCAGATCAGAGGGACCGTTGCACAGGGACGCATTCACCGTCCCGACGGTAACGACTCCATCGGTCAGGTGACGTTGTCAGTGGGTGTTGCGATTGCCAAAGCAGGCGACACCCTGGAAGCGCTGCTCGAGCGCGCGGACGCCGCGATGTACACTGCGAAGCGTGCCGGACGCAATCGAATCAGTGTGGCGAGCGAGGCGGCTGCGTCCGCCGCCGCATTCAAAGCTAGCTGACTTCCCTGCTAAATCATTCCGCCATTGATGGACAACACCTGGGCGGTCACATACGCGGCTTCTTCAGACGTCAGGTAGGCCACGAGGCCTGCCACCTCTTCGGGCAGTCCGGCGCGTTTCATCGGCACCAGGCGCGCGATCGCTTCGTCATCGAAGGCGCTTTTGCTCATAGGTGTAGTGATGATGCCCGGCGCCACCGCGTTGACGGTGATACCGCGGCTGGCGACCTCCAACGCGAGCGATTTCGTGGCCGCGTTCAGCGCGCCCTTGGCAGCGGCGTAGTTGACCTGTCCCCGATTGCCTGTGATCGCTGAGATTGATGACAGGTTGACGATCCGGCCCCAGCGGCTGCGGATCATCGGCATCATCAAGGGTTGGGTCACGTTGAAGAAGCCGTCCACGGATGTGTTGATCACCGTGTGCCATTGATCGGCGCTCATTCCGGGAAATACGGCATCGTCGTGGATGCCCGCGTTGTTGACGAGGATCTGAATCGGGCCCTCGTTGAGGAGTGATTCCAACGCCGTTTGAGTTGTGTCGGCTCGGGTGACATCGAAACTGACAGTCTGCGCTTTCCCGCCGGCCGCGCTGATGTCAGCAACAACCGCGGAGGCCGCTTCCAGCCCGCGGTTGGCATGAACGTAAACAAAGTGGCCTTCTCGTGCGAGGCGTTTGCAGATGGCCGCGCCAATGCCGCCGCTGCCGCCAGTGACCAGTGCCCGTCTCTTCACGGCGTCTCCTTACCTGCGGCTCCGGAAAATAAATTAAACGCTATCGCGGCTCGCCCCATGACCAACACGACATCGTCTGCTGAAACGGAAAACTCATATAAAGCGGTCCGTTCATCTCCGGCGACCCGTTTCACTGAGGTCACGAGGTCCGCCTCGAATACATCGAGACGATCGATGTTCAACCGGACGCCTCGCACACTCGCAAGGAAACCGGGTGGCGCAACGCCACCGGAAGCGGAAGCAACGAGCGCCCCATGCACCGCCATGGTCTGCGCCGCGTATTCGATCCCACATGCTGAACCGAGGCGGCCGTTGGCACGGAGGGGATTGTCGAGAGATCGATGCGTTGAGGTACGGCACTGAGTCTGTGTGAGATCCCAGCTCAACACTTCATCCAGCAGGCACATCCGTTCTTTGTGCGGAATGTGTTCTTCAATCCAGCGACGGTCTAGGAGCACGGCTCAACCTCCACCGCCAGACTCCGTCCGTCGAGATACTCGATGTTGATCGACCCCGCCTTTTGCGTGGCAAGTTGCTGCAGTAACGGAAGGGCACGGGCGGCCGGGATAGAGGTGCGTAGGGCTTCGAGGTCCGTATTGCTCATGCGATCAGCGGCGGCATCAGCCAACTGCAACGTCACGGTCGTCGCGCCGCCCACCGGTGCCAGCACAAACGCCACGCCAAACGCCTCCGGTATTGGCCGCTTGGCCAACAACGGTTGCGGATACGGGGCGTCATACGCCACCAGCAAAACACGTGTCTGATCCACAACCACCTGCGTCACCGCTTCCAGCAATCCCGCCGCGAAGCTCCAATCGAACGCGCACAACGCATTCGAAGCCGCCTTCGAGCGCGTCGCGATGCTCCAGTACCCGGCCGCCGCATTGTGAACCGAGTTATGGAATCGCGTTGGCGAAATCAGCCGCTCGTCGTTCGCAAGGACTTGGCAGATCTCATGACAGTTCTGTCCATCGCCCCCCGACGACGCAAATACCGCGGGCAGCGTGTCCGGCTGCACCCCGGCCTTCGAGACTGCTTCCAGTCCCACACCCAGCGCGAGTTTTACAACCAGCCCGAGTCGCCGACGTTCCGCCGGCGGAAGCCCTTCGGGTACAGGTACCACCGTCGGTTGCCTGACGTAGGGCGCACGTCCCTCCAGGATGGCGGTTGCGCTCGCCCAGTTCTCCAGGCCCGGCCCGAGTAGGCCAATTCCCTCAATGTGTGCGGTGAGTTTGACCATTGAGCTGCGCGGCTCAGCCGGCGCGACCCAGCAGAAGACTGCAGTTGGTGCCACCGAAGCCGAATGAATTGCTCATGACGTGATTCACCCGACCCGGCCTGTTCTGTACCAGGTATTGGATTCCCAGGGCCGGGTCCAGGTCCCGGGTATTGATGCCCCCGGGAGCAAAGTCGTATTGCAGCGCGAGACTGCAAATGACCGCTTCGAGCGCACCGGCGGCGCCCAGCGCATGGCCGGTGGCGCCCTTCGTCGAACTGCCGCCGACCGCCGTACCGAAGACGGAGGCAACAGCGCAGCTCTCCGAGGTATCGTTGCTGGGCGTGCCCGTCCCATGCAGATTGATGTAGTCAATGTCACCAGGTTCGAGCCGGGCGCTTCCTAGTGCGGCCAGCATCGCTGTACGCGCGCCTTGTCCTTCCGGATGGGGAGATGACATGTGGTAAGCGTCGCTCGACTCTCCGACACCGAGCAGTTTCACGGCGGTTGCATCAAGAGAGTTCGGGACTCGTTCCAACAAGGCGAACGCCGCGGCCTCACTGATCGATATGCCATCGCGTTTCGTATCAAATGGTTTGCAGGGACCTTTGGACGTCAGTTGCAAGGCGTGAAAGCCGTACAACGTTGTGAGACACAACGAGTCGACACCGCCTACAACCGCCGCGTCGATCAGATCCGCATCCAGCATCCTTTTGGCGGATCCAAATACTTTGGCGCTCGAAGAGCAGGCGGAGCAAATCACAACAGTCGGCCCGTCCAGATCCAACGCCTGCCGAACGAAGTCAGCAACCGAGAAGGAGTTCTGGCTGCCGGCATAGTCGAAATCTGCGGGCAGAGCACCTGTCGTTGGATCCCGGTGTCGATATGCCAGCTCCGTCTGCAATATTCCCGACGTACTCGTTCCCAGGAAAACGCCGATGCGCCGCCGCCCCCATCGGCCTGCGCTTTGTGCAACCGCGTTCATGAACCCGTCTTGTCTCAACGCCAACTGCGCAAGCCGATTATTTCGACAATCGAAGCGACGGAGAGCGTCCGGCAGCCTCTCATCGTCAACGCCGCTAACCTCTCCAGTCCACGTATCAATTTCGGCGCGCTCAAATGAGCAGGGCGCTAGCCCGCCACGCTGGGCCCACAAAGCCTCCAGCGTTTTGAGCCTGCCGTGACCGACGCAACTCGTCGCCGTGTATTCCTTCAGCAGCAATTCAGTCATGGGTGATCAGTGAATCCATCAAACTATGCGGTTGCCGTACGGTTGGGTGCGCGTGAGCAACCAGCATTGTGTTCGCAAAGGGTGTGCCTGCACTCATTGGCGTAGCTTCAACCTGAAATCCCAAGGAAGCGAGCAGGCGTTGCCATTCGGGGACGGAACGGCAGTAGACCCTCGGTGCACGCCGGTACTGCATGGCCATGACGGTCAGGTCGACGTATTTTCCGTACTTGAATCGGATGCCGCCATCAGCGTCAGAAACGCGCAGCAGCAGTATTCCGCCCGAGGACATTGCCGCGCGCGCCCGGTCCAAAACATGCAACTGAGCTCGATGCTCGAGGTAGTGAATGACATCCAGGATGACCACCGCGTCCACGCTGCCAAAGTCGGCCTGCGAAATGTCACCGACCTCGAATTGCGCGCGGCTTCCGAGCGCAATCTGGGCTCGCCAGACTTCCTGACGCCGCAATTCAATGCCTCTGTATGAAACAGGTCGCGGTGCTGCCGGCCACTCCCTGGGCCACAGGTGAGGCCGTTCGTCATGCCTGCTGCGGGCCGCCTCCAGCCACGCGGCGAGTAAACCCTGCCCACAGCCGAGATCCAGAATCCGCCTGGCGCCTGCCAACAGGCCTTCGCTCAAAATCTTCGTAAATGCGGGGTCGCCCCGCAACTTGCCGCGGGCTTTGAAATAACCGGTGAAATCCGTCTTCCAATAAGGTGCACTGGCGGCTCTGACCAGATCCTCGGTAGTGGCGCGCGTCCTCATGTCAGGGCCGAGCGTAATGTGACCGGCGTGAGTCTGGCGGCAGACACAGCCTGCAGCACCTGCGGGAGGACCTCGAGAATGACAGGAGACCCTGCGGGCGTGCGGGCAGCGTGGCCGTCATGAAGCAACAGGATGTCGCCGCTTCTCAGTCCCATGGTCAATCGTTTGAACACAACCGCGGGGTCTGGATTGACAGTGTCGAATCCTCGCCGGGTCCAGCTTGCAAGCCGCAATCCGAGGCGCGCGAGAACCGGTTCCAGAAACGGGCTGCGAAGTCCCGCCGGTGCGCGAAAGAAGTGCGGTCGCTGACCCGTGACTGCCTCGATCGTGTCCTGTGCGCGTGTAATCTCGGCTTTGATGCCGGATGGGCCGAGGACTGAGAATCGATGCAGATGATGTTGGCTGTGATTCTCAATTGTGTGCCCGCGGCTGACAATGTCCCGCGCCAGCGCGGCATGCTGCTCGACCAGCTCGCCGATACAAAAAAAAGTGGCCTTGGCCGAATGTTGATCCAACAGGTCGAGGACCTGTGGCGTAACCACTGGATCCGGACCATCGTCAATGGTAATCGCCACGGAACCGTGGATCGCGGCGTTGGCCGGCAGGTGGGTCCAGTTGGGTCCCAACAGCTTGCTGCGGGGCCAGAGTCCGGCGGCTGTCAGTACCAGATGGTCGGCGACAATAGCGCCCAGGGCCCACGGCCAAAGGTGCGGCCGTGCAATTACAACAGCCAATGCGGCCGCGTGCAGTGCGAACGACACTTGAATGGCCGCCGTTGGTTTCCAGCGGTCAGCCATTTGAAGCCGCCACCTGGGTGTCGTGTTGTACAAACTGCCGGTCGAGAAAAACCGTCCACAGTTCCGACCAGACAGGCCACTCGTGGCCTCCGGCGACTACCTGCACCGATTGCGGGTCGAGCGCGGCGGCCATCATCCGGTGACTGTTGGCGAAGCGGTCGTCGCGCCCATAGCCTAGATGAATGCTGACCGGATAGCTGGCACTGGTTTTGATGAAGCGCCACACGCGACGCTCGTCGTCGTCCGGCCCCAACTCTCCGGGCTGCCATGCCGCAACTCCCGCAGCGCGCTCGATTTCCCCGGTAATCATGTGGTTGCCGAGGTAAGGTGCCAGCAGGCACAGCCCCTCGATTTCCGCAGGGTAACGTTCGGCGAACGCAAGCCCAATAAACCCGCCCAGGGAAATGCCGCAGATCCAGATCGATTGGCAACCCAACGCGCGCGCCGGCAACACGAGCTCGTGGCGCAGGCGGCGCAGAATGCTTCGGTCAGTCAGGTGTTGGAGGTTGACATCGGCGAACTCCAGATCCAGCGGTAAGCCCCGTTTGCGGACGGCGCTCACAAAACCGGCGCGCACGAAGTCCTCCGGCCCGCTGTAAGCGGCCGGCAGAAATAACACGCGGGTAGCGGCGACTACACCAGGCTGCGCGGAATCAACTACGGTGCGCATCAAGGCGGCCCGCCGCCTTGCGATCGACCCGGTGCCGGGGCGCTGGTTTGCCCGTCCCCGCGCCCATCCCTGACGCCGGCTTGTGCGGCACCAACGCCCGGCGGACCACCAACGCCTCGCGTGCCCCCCGCCAACAACGCCGAAAACACCAGCGCCAAAAACGCCCCCGGTGCCACCGTTGTGCCGAGCGCCGACAACACCGGCACCGACGAAAATCCCAGCACACCGAACCCCAATACCGTCGCGGCGTTGGCAATGACCAGCGAAGCCAGGGTCAACGGCGTCGAACCGGCGTGCGGGTCACTCGAGCCGCGGTCGAAGAACAGCGCATAATTCGAGCCCACGGCCACAATCAACAGCATGCCAATCAAATGGAGAATGGTGAGCTGTTCACCGAACAGTATCAGCCCCGCGGTGACCGTTAACACCGCCAGCGCCAGAGGCGCGACAACGCGCATCGTTCGCGTGGGCGAGCGCATGAAAATCGCGAGCAACACGACGATGCCCGCGAAGCCTGCCAGCGACAGCCGGACGACCTCGGACAAGTAGCTCGAATACAGCCTGTCGACCTCACCCTTCACGTCCAGAACCACGGCCTCCACGCCTGCCCCGAGAGCAAGCTTTGAGAGGGCAGAATGCACACGCCCAATATCAATCGCAACCGTTTGGGGTACGCGCAGCGGCAGTAGCGCGCTCCACTGCGTGCCGTCATTCAGGAGCAGGGCGTCCACTCCAGTCGCGATTGAGGTTCCCTCCAGGTCCTTCCGAGTGAGAAGAGGCTGGGTTCGGGCGACCTCGATATCCTGCAGAAAAGGGGCGAGCCGGTCGATCTGGACCGGCAGACCCTCCAAAGCCTTCGTCAGATTTGCGCGTAGCTCGGTCGACTGTGGAAGGCTCGCCTGGCGCGCACGCTGTGCTTCGAGACTGGGGAGGTAGCGGGCGGGACTCTCAAAGCCGGCAATCACCTTCTGCTCAACGAGCGTATCGAGTGCGGGGTCAACCTTTTCCGCCGCATGCAGGACGGCCTCTTGCGTGGGGCCGGCGATGACAACGAGATAACTGACATCGGGGGCGCCAATGTCCGACCGTAACATGGAATCCAGCGCCTGGTCGGCTGCCGAGACCGGACTCAAAGCCGCCAGCTCGTGATTCCAGATGGGCCCGCGATGAGTGAACAAGACAACCGCCGCGAGGATTGGCACAACGACCAGAAGGGCGCGCGGTGTCCTGACACGCTGCAACCCGGCTGCGACTGCGGTACCCAGTGGAGTGACGTCACCAATGTTCAACTTGGGCGGCATCAGGTTGGGCAGGACGTACCGGGTGACGAGCGCCGCGGCGACCAGGCCGCTGATGGAAAACAGGCCGAGTTGGGCCAGCCCTGGAAAGCCGGACGGCAGCAATGACATGAAGCCCACAATGGAAGTCAACACGCCCAGGCGGATGGTAGGCCAGAGGGCCGAATTGCGCTGTTGTGATTGGATGAACAGGTAGATGGAATAGTCGACGGATTCACCGATCAGCGTGACTCCGAATCCAAGTGTAATTCCATGCACTGAACCGAATCCCAGTGCCACCGCACTGACGCCGGCGAGGGCGCCCGATGCCACGGGGATGAGCCCTAGCACGAGGGCCCGAAAGGAGCGGTAAACCCACAGCAACATCAGCGTGATGAGCAGGGTGCTCAACACAGAAAGCCGGGCAACTTGATGTTTGATTGTGGCGCGCGCCGCAACGGAAAAAACACCCGGACCACTCATCTCCAGCGTGGCCCCGCCGCCCCCCGCCGCGCCACCGCCGGCCGCCAGCGCCCCACCGGCGCCCGCCGCCGCACCGCCGCCGGCCGCCACCGCGCCATCGCCGCCACGCTCGCGCACAGCACCGTCAAACGCCGCGCGCACAGCCGCAACAGCCGCCTCTTGCCCATCCGTATCGGACCCCGCCGCGCGTGTCTGCGCCACGAGCAACGCCCGCTTCCCATCGCGCGACGCCCAAACTCCGTCTACCGATGGAGGTTGCCGCTCACTTCCGAGCTGATCGACGATCTGGAGCATCTCCCCCGTCGGATCGCGTGGAAGCAACGACTTAGCGAGCAATCCCATCGGGGATGCCAGCAAATCCAACGTCTCCTGGATCGCATCCCGCAGGCCGGAAGCGGTAAACCGCTCAGGTGTCACCGTTTCACTCAACAGGTATCGGTGGTTGAACAACACCTCCCGATCCCGCTCCACGCCGATGGGTTCGCCGTTTGAGACCGCCACGAACTGCGAATCAGCGCGCAGACGCTTCGCCATGGCGGCTGAAATCCGCGCGCGCTCATCTGAGTCAGAGCCTTCCACGCCAATCAAGATCAGCCGCGATGCAATGCCCTCGCGGAGCTGGTCTACCAGGAGTCGTTGGGTGGCGGTCGGACTTCGCGGCAGGAATGCCGAAAGGTCCGCTGTGTACTGAGCGCGGGCGACCACAACAATGGCGGCGAGGACGAGGACTGCCCAGACAGCCGTCGCCACGCGCCCCCCGCGTGTCATTCTGCGCCGTCGGCGTTAGCTGCCGCGCTGATTGTCATCAGCGAGCGATCGCCGTCCGCTTCGCGTATCTCGACCGTGTGAATGAAGTCCTTCTCGCCCTCGATGTGGATCCCTTTGACCGTCCTGGCCAGCTTGGCATCCAGGGGCGTGAGATCCAGGGTCCAGCGCTCGAACTGACCCGCGAAATCCACTTTGAAAACCCGCTCCAGTGCGGCGCGATCGCCGGCCAGCGTGGCGCGGATGCTTTCAATGAACGGCAGTACCTGTGGATACTGCTTCAGGTCCAACACATAGTGACGTTTGCCCCGTTGGGCCGAGACGACGCCCCCTTCCAACACCAGGTCTTCGGGCTTGGGTTTGAGCGTCTTCTTTTCCAGGCGGTCGGGCGCGACGTACAGCAGCTCGCCCGAGGATTCGACCGGCTGGTCGAGCAGGCCGATGAACTTCTTTTCCGTGAAGCTCACGTGCCCCTGTTTGCGTTGGGCGAGGGCGGTCATGACGCGATCGAGGTCCGAGATATCGGCCGCGCCCATCAACAACAACACAGCCACGGCCAGGAGCCTACGCATCGCCGCCCCGCCAGAAATCAAAAAAATTGAACCAGTTGTAGGGATCCCGGCGGACATGCTTCTCCAGCAGCAGCGCGTAGCGCCCGATCGCCGCCTGGACGGCAGCCTCGCGCTGCCGCGGCGCCACGGTGGAAAAATCGGCGAGCGACTCAAAAGCCACGTGGTAGCGATTCCCACCCCGGTACAGGCCGATCATGAAAATGACCGGTCGCCGCATGATGGCCGCGGCCCGCATGGCGCCGATCGGGAAGCGCGCCGGCTGCCCCAGAAAGTCGACCCGCAGGCTGGCTTCATTCCCCAGGGTGCGGTCTCCCAGAACGCCGACAAAGGTGCCGCGATCCAGGCACTCCTGAATTTTCAGCATGGCGTCAATGTGACCGAGCGCAATCACATCCAGGGCTGCGGTGGGATTGATGGCCGCGAGCATGGCGTTCAACTGCCGTGCATTGTCCTCATACATGGCCATCGCGACGCGCAGGCCGGGCTGTTGGCGCCCGATGGCGCGAATCATTTCGAAGCTGCCGACGTGTGCCCCCATGAGAAACGCCCCTTGGCCCTTTACCAACGCCTCCTGGACCACCGACTCGCCCTCGAGAGTGATGTCAAACAGGTCGAACCGCTCTTTCAACAAGTACACCCGATCGTGGATCGTGGTGGCGAAGCTCAACACATGTCGATAGCGATCCGCCGCGGTGGGCTCGCGCCCCAGGACTTTCCGCAGGTAGGCCCGCGCATGGCGGCGGGCAGTCGGCGCAAAGGTAAAGAAATAAGCGGCAATCAACTGCAAAAATATCCGTCCCCCCGTGCGCCCCAGCCGCAACGACAGGAAAGTCATTATCCGCAGCAATGTCATGCTGCCGCGTTCGCGATGAGTTACCCACTCAGCCGCACGCCGCGGCGGCGTCACATCGTCAGCCTTGCTCGCCACGTCCGTTTTCCGAAGCTGTGGAAGAAGGAACGATCAAACCGTTGGCCACGGCGCGGTCGGCCGCCCGGATGGCGAACCGGATCGAGCCGTTGGGCAAGGTCTCGTGGTGCAGCGTCAGGGACTCGCCAGGCCGCACCGCGCTTTGAAACTTCGCACTGCTGACTTCCCAGTAGCCCGTAGGCGCCTTGCCGGCCTTTTCCAGTGCATCCAGGGTTGCATCCAACAGGACGACCCCCGGCAGCAGCGGCGTTCCCGGAAAATGTCCCTGGTAGGCAGGGTGGTCCGCCGCGATGGGCAGGGCAGTGATAATCATGTGCGCTTCATCGCAGCCGCCGCCAGAGCCCGCAAGGAATCGTGTGGCAGTTTGCCGGTATCGTTGCGCGGCAGGCAGTCTACAAACAACAGCGGCCGCGGCATGAACACCGGATCGATCCGCTGCCGCAAGGCCTCGCTCAAATCCGCCGGGCTCAAACCCGGTGCCACGACAACGGCGGCGACACGAGTCACCCCGCTCGGAGAGGCCTCTTCAGGCTCCCGCACAAAAAACGCCCCGTCCACAACGCCCGGGATGGCATTCAACTGGTGATTCAGATAGGCCAGTGAGCTGCGTTTGCCGGCAATGTTGACCAGGTCCGACTGGCGCCCATGCAGCAGAAACCGGTCCGCCGCCGTGATCTCCAGTACATCGCACATCGGTGTGCGCTGTTCCACGTGACCGCCTTCGGCAAACGCCGACTCGCCTTGCGCGAACAGCCGCACGCCGTCAAAGAGCTGCCATTCGACCGTCTGGGCCGTGCGCCGCGTCGCAATCTGCCCGGTCTCCGTGGAGCCGTAGATTTCCAACAGCCTGGTTGCGTAGTGCTCCTCCACCTCGCGTGCCAGGTTCTGTGATAGCGGGGCTGTAGCGGACAGCACGAGATTCAGCTCCGGCAGCTCAACATCGCTTCCCAACAGTGTGCGCAAATGAACCGGTGTTGAAACCAGCATGCGGGGGGCGGGGACCGACGCGAGCTCGCTGCTGATGTCGGCCGGATAGAAGGGCCGCCCGGCACTGAAGGCAGTGCCGCTCTGCAGCGCCAGCAATACCGTCGACTCGAAGCCGTACATGTGCTGCGGTGGAACCGTGCCGACGAGCGTATGCGCGCGACCGTCCAACAAACCGAGCCGCTGCGCTTCGAAGCGCACGCAATTGACCAGGCGCCCCCACGTCTTCTGATACGGCAACGGGGTTCCGGTTGAGCCTGAAGTAAACACATAGGCCGCGAGGCGATCGTGCTCGATCTCAATGGGCGGCCAGTGCAGGGACCCGTCGCCGGTGGGAGTGAGGTCTGGAAAGCGCACTCGCGGCAGATCGATCTGACACCGTGCGTCGTCGGTCAGGCAAAACACATCCGGTGCGAACTGCATGAGCTGACGGATGACCTCCGGTGTATGGGTGGAGGGCAGCAGGCTCACCTTGTTGGCCACCAGGCTGGCGGCAAACGCAACGGTGAAGCGATAGCGGTCGACGCAGGCATTGAGCACGTGGCGGCGCTCGGGCAGGGCCGCGGCTACGCGCATAACATCGGCGAGAAAGTTCCCGGCGCGAAGCGGAACGCCCGCGCGGTAGGCGACCACCGCATCGGCGCAGCTATGCGTAATCAGCGGAAAAGTGGCCAGGACGCTACTTCGTCCTGTGTGCCGCGATATAGTCCGCCAGGTACGCCAGTGAGCGGAAAATTTGCTCGTTCTCTTCGCTGTCGGCACGAAGCTGGATGCCATATTGCTTGGAGACGACCAGTGCGATCTCGAGGATGTCTATCGAGTCCAGGCCGAGGCCGTCACCGTAGAGCGGTGCCTGTACATCAATGTCAGCAGCGGCCACGTCGAGATTCAGGGCGGCGACAATGAGGCCGGCAACTTCCCGCTGCAGAGCTGCGTTGTCAGCCGGCGGCGCCGGTTGTCGGAGAGGCGACGCTTTATCGGACATATACCTTGTAATTCAGAACAGCCGCAGCCGTCATGATAGCTGGGTTTAGCGGGAGCGCAAACCGGCCGCTAGTTGCGCCACCGCCGGGCCAGCAGCAGAGGTAAACGCAGGATGAATCCGGCAAAAAGCCGCGCATGCATTGACGTGAGAAGCACATTGTCGCGCAGGTAGTTGAAGTGCGAGACCCCGCCTTCTTCGGGGCGGAAATACTGCACTTTGGCGGGCAAATTGATGGCTTCGACGCCGCTCCAGCTCAAGCGGACCACGATTTCGACGTCGAAATCAAATCTGCGCATCCAATGGTGGCTGCGCATGATGCGCACGAGCGGAGCCGTGGGGTAGACGCGGAACCCGAACAGCGAATCCTGGATGCCGGCGCCCGCCGTTTCCACGTTGGCCCAGAAGTTCGAAATGCGCCGCCCCTTCACCCGGACACTGGGTGCGCTGGCGTCAAATACGGGTACACCGAGCACCATCGCAGCCGCGTTGCTCGCGGACGCGGCCATGAAGTCGCGGATGCGCTCTGGAGGGTGTTGCCCGTCAGAATCCATGGTCAGCACGTGGGTATAGCCGGCCTTCAGGGCCTCAATCGCGCCCTCCAGCACGGCCGTGCCTTTTCCGCCGTTTTTGGTCCGAACCAATACGCGCAGGCCCGGGTCCGCCGCTGCCATGGCCTGCAGAGCTTCGGCGGTACCGTCATTGCTGCCATCCACCACAACCCAGACAGGATCCCACTGCGCGCGCGCGCCCTGGACGGTTTCGAAGACCTTGCGGCCCGGGTTGTAGCTGGGAATGAGGACTAAGTGGGTCGCCGACCGGTCGGAGGGCACAACAGGCGTGCTCATCGGCGGTTATCTGCCCGATGACTGGCTATAGGCGTCCAGCGGTGTGCCGTTGACCTCGCTGCCGAGCCACTCGGATTGCGATGCGCCTTCCAACTGCTCTCGGAATTCGCGCTGCAGCTCAATCATGAAGCTCTCAACGTTCTCCGGCGGGTCAAAGCGCCGTCCGAGTCTCACGCGGTAGGTGATTGGCAGGTTGGGACGCCGGAACAGCGGCCATCCTTTGCGTAGGTACGGCGAATCCGTCTCGATGATGACAACCTGGATGGGCACATTTGCGTGTTTGGCGATGATCCCGGTGCTGGCCTTGAGTGGGTTGATGGGATCCTGCGTGGTGCGAGTGCCTTCCGGGAAGAGCAACAGCGTGCCGCCCTCGCGCAGATCCGAGATTGCTTCCTTGATCATCTGACGCGGCTGATTGCTCGGGATATAGCGAGCGAGTCGCGAGCCGGCGCCGAGAAATAAATTGTCCATGAGCTCGGCCTTCATGACGCAGGCAATGTTCGGATGCCGCGTAAGTATCAGCAGCGCATCAATCAACGACGGGTGGTTGGGCGCGAGAATGACGGGTGGGCCGTCCCGCAACGAGTCAATGGCACTCAGGTCGAGCCGGTACGCACCGGTCATGGTGAGCGACCACGAGAACATGCGGAAGCCCGCGCAGATACCGAACCGGCCCACCGCCGTTCCCACGCGCCGCGGCAACAACGGATAGGCCACCAACGCCCAGATGGAATACACCAGGCAAATCACTCCCAACAGCGCCAGCACCCCATATGCGACGACGTATTCATGAATGATTTTGAGTGGCCGCAACATTCCGATCGCTTGCATCGATGTCAGTCGTCGGTATCGTCCACCCGCCGCTGGGATTGGTGGATGATCCATGCCATTCCAAGGCCCGAAGCCCAATAGTTGGCGCGTTTCACGAGCGGGCTGGGCTCGAAGACAGCGCCCGCGAGCGTGTCGTGCCGCACGTAGGCCCCAACCCAGAACGAAGGATAGCGTTTCGACAGGGCAACGAGAAACTCAGCGCCCGAATAACCGGCCCTTGCCTCGTAAGCAGGGCGTTCCGGCGTCGCGAAGATGGGCGCAACCGTGTAGAAATAATCATGGTAGCGATGATCCGCAAACAACGGACCCGCCAGCGCGCCGAAATACCAACCTTGGAATCCCGCCACGTCCTTGATGTCGATGCTGGCATTCGGTGCAAAAACGGCCCCAATGGAATGCGGCCGGGCCTGGACGGTGAACGCCGCGCGCAGGGGCAGCCGGACATCGAATTTGACGCGCTCATCGGCCGATTTCCACAGATGCAAATCGATTGACGGGCCGATCTCCACCGTTGAGCGCAGATCCGGCATGCCGGCCCGGGTGGCGTTCCGGCGCACGGGGGTCGTGGCATTGGCGCTGATATTCAGCTCGATCCAGTCCTGCCGGAACAGCTTGCCCCGGATGCCGTTGCGGTCGGCTTTGAGAAAATTGCCGCGGTAGTAGAAATACGGGACAGGCAGAACGTAAACGTGAGTCGTGTCCGCACCGCGGTAATCCGCGAAACTGATGGCTCCGATACCCAGGCCAAAATCCCAGACGGGCGGCTGCTTGTCCTCGTCGGCTACCGCCTGCACGCAAACCGCCGCGAGCAGCACACCCCCCAGTAACCGCGCCTTGTTCATACAGCTCGTCCAACGGCTTCAATCTCGACGAGCAGATCCAGGCGGCAAATGTCGGCCTGCAGGTAAAGCGCGTGGGCGCGGGGGCCCAGCCTGGCGTGAAGTTGGGATTGAATGACGGGGAGGTCGGCGTTGTTACGCACGTACACTTTGAAGGTCAGGCGGTCGAGGCTGAAGCGCTTCGCTTCAGCCAACAACGCTTCAATATTGGTCAGTGACTCGCGAGTCTGGGCCGCTACATCACCGACGTGAATGGTCTCGTGGCCTACGATGCTGGCGGTTCCGGAAATAAAGAGAATGTCACCTAGGACGCTCGCGCGCGAGAAGGCGGGCTTCGGTCCGTATTGCGGCGGATAGTCGTAGGCGCTGACCTGGCGGGGATTCTCAATAGCCGTGGCTGCCTGTCGGCTCGCTATGAAATAAACAACCAGAGGGCTGCCGGTGACCGAGCCGAGCGCACAGGCTGCCGGCACATTGCCTGTCAGCTCACGACGGTACGCAATGGACGCAGTGCGTCGCGCACTGTTGAATTGGCGATAGCGTTCCAAGCCGTCTGCTTCAACGTTGATCCGCGGAAGGTAGTTCCAGATTCTCGCCAGATGGGGATAACCCAACTCGTTGACGGTTGCGAAGACCTCACGATAGGCCGCCTCCGTTGCGGCGGGCAGACCGGAGTCCTCCGTGAGTGAGATACATCCAAACAGAACGTCTTCACTGCGTCGATAGTGAACACGCGAATAACGCCCCGACTCCAGAGGCTTCGACGAACGCCAGACCTCGTAGACGTTGTTACCAAGCACCGGTGTGAGAATTTTCGCGACCGGGACGTCTCCGGAGTCGGCCAGCACCGGCGCGCTGTCAAAGGTCGCTAAACCCAATACATCATCCCACCGTGCCGGTGCTCCTTCGGCAAGTGGAATGTAGTCGACCTGGAGGAGGCCCGCTGCTAAAGCCATCAGCCCGCGGCAGCCCGCTCGGGCTCGGTTGGACGGATGTTTGCCGCGCGTCGACGCATGGCGAGCAGCGAACGCTTCAAGCTGAGAGTCGAGAATACGTAGTAAATCCCCTTGAACGCACGCAGCGACTTCCAGATGGGCGTATCGCCGTAGATATCGCCCGCCAGCAGCCCGAGCATGGCTTCCTTCATGCGGAAATCATTGCGTGGCGCCATGAACAGATCGCGCATGGTTGGATTGGTGATGCGATAGATGAACCAGGAATATTCATTGGGTCCGTGGCGCACGATGCGGTCGAATTCCTTCATGGCCTTGGTGTACTGCTGCGGCTGGCTCAAGCACTCGTCCACGGCTTCCGCGCCCGCAATTCCGGTGACCATCGCCATCAATACACCGGACGAAAACATCGGGTCGATGAACGAGAACGCATCGCCCGCGAGAAGATATCCGGGACCGTACGACGCCGCGCACGAGTAAGCATAGTTCCCTGTGGCTTCGGGTTCTGCGACCAGCTCGGCGTTCTTCAACCGCATCGCCAGAGATGGGCACAGCGCGATTGTGTCCAGGAAGAAATCGCGCACAGGAACTTTCCGGCTCTTCAGATAGTAGGGCCACACGACGGCGCCGATGCTGGTGACTCCGTCGGCCAGTGGGATGAACCAGAACCAGCCGTGCTCGAACCAGTAGATCGAAATATTACCGGCGCGCTTTTCCTCGGGATAACGCTCGGCATGCCGGAAATGTCCGTAGAGGGCCGCGCTGTTGTGTTTGCTGTTACGGCGCTTGTTTCCGAGCTGGTTGCCCAGCAAGGTGTCGCGACCGGACGCATCGATCACGTAGCGCGCCAGCCACGCCCGTGGCGTGCCGTCGTCGTCCTCGGCCTCGACGAGCATCTGTCCATCGGATTGCCGTTCGACCCTTCGTGCGCGGCAGCCTTCGAAAAGCTGCGTCCCCTGCTGCTGCGAGCGCCGGATCAGGATCTCGTCGAATTCCGAGCGCCGCACCTGGTAGGCAAACGGCAGCGACTTGTTCCAGCCTTCGGTGAAGTTGAAGGTCTCGCCGCGTCCGCCATGCCAGGGAGATACGAACTCGGCACCCCATTTCTGCATGCCAATAGCCTTGACCTGCTCAGCCACCCCCAGCCGTTCGAATATCGGTAGGTTGGCCGGGAGCAGGGACTCGCCGATGTGAAAGCGCGGATGGTGCGATTTCTCGAGCTGCACGACGCTGCGGCCACGCTCGGCCAGAACTATGGCGGCAGAGGAGCCGGCCGGGCCGCCGCCAATGACCAGGACGTCGGTCGGGGCAGGTGAGAGGGGGTCAGTCGGGGCTTTCATTGCGGCCGGGAATTTATCATGGCCTGCAGCATCAGGAGGAACGCCGGCTCGATCGGCGCGGCAGCGCCGGACTCAGTCGTCCTTTTTGACGGCTTCCTTTACCTTCCCAGCGTCCTGCTTCATCGCCGTCCCCACTTGCTTCGCGCCCTTCTTGATGGCAACCCCAGCCGCCTTGGACTCACGCTTGACGGCCGCGCCCGTCGCCTTCGCGCCCCGCGCGATGGCCTGACCCGCTTGCTTGGAGTCTCGCTTGACGACGGCGACCGCCTCCTTGGTATCCAGCTTGATGGTGGCGCCGACGTCCTTCGCGTCCTGTTTGAGGGAACTGGTGCTGCTGCTCGCGGAGGTTTCATCCCGCCCGGACGACGTCGCTGCGATTGCCAGGCAGGCCGCCGCGGCTACCACCAATAGAGGTGCTTTCACGCTGATCTCCCACGAAATTGTGGGTATCGTACCCGCGCCAGGCGTCCAAATCCTCCGGCTCGTCAATATCGAGAGCCAGTTCACCCGATTCGAATACGCGGGTCGCCAGGCCGTGCTGCCGGGCCGTCCTGAGGTGCTCGGCGAAACTGTTGGGGCCGAAATGCAGCCTGATGGCGTCCGCCGGCGTGCACACCAGCGCGTTGGTTCCTACGTGGTGCCGGTCCGGGACGATGGTTACTCCGGGATGCTGGAGGTCGGAGGCCTGTAAGAGCGCCTCAATGGACTTGCTGCTGACCATCGGCAGGTCCCCTGCCACGATCAGCGCATTGGTGATTCCCACAGCCGAGGACGAGGCTATCGCTGCAGCGCATGCGGAGTTGATTCCCTCGTCACGCATCTGGTGCATGACCCGCACACCGAGGTGCCCAGCAAAGATCTCGACCTCCGCGCTGGAGGTCACGATCACGGTGTCCCGCACGAGGGGCACATCCCGCAACGCAGTAATGATTCGCCGCGCCAGGGTGAAGTACATGGAGTGACGTTGCTTTGCGGTGAGATCCTCCAACATCCTGCGCCGGGCGCAGGCCGGATGCTTCAGCGGGACAAAGGCGCGGATATATGTCACACGGCTAACGCTACCACTGCCGCGTGTAGCAAACAAACAGTTATTTTCGTCCAGCCGCAGCAAGGCGCTGCAGTGCATGAGTGTCACGTTTTGCGAGAGCTTGGCGCTGCCGCACCCGCGCTGCATCCATCAACATGCGCCCGGCCCAACGATACACGTTGTTTTCCTTGACCGTGCGGCGCATCAGTTGCATCCGTTCGCGGCGCTGGTCGCGCGGCATTTCAATCGCCGCGGCGATTGCCGCCGCGGTTTCGGATACGTCGAACGGGTTGACCAACAGCGCCTCCAGCAGCTCGCGCGAGGCGCCGGCGAACGTGCTGAGAATCAACACTCCATCCTCGTCGTCGCGGGCTGCCGCGAATTCCTTGGCAACGAGGTTCATGCCGTCATGCAGGCTGTTGACAATGCAGAAGTCGGCGGCCCGATATAACTCCCAGACGGCATCCGGGGTCTGTTGAGTGTCCACCAGAATGATCGGCTGCCAGGAGTCGTCGCGGAATTTGGCGTTGATGCGCTCGAGCTCCGCCAGGGTCTGATCCTGGAGCATGCGGTACGCCGGCAGCTTGCTTCGTGACGGCGCGGCGATCTGCAACAGCGTGACCCTGCCGCGTAGCTGGGGCCGGCTGTCCAGCAGGGTCTCGATCGCATGGAAGCGCTCGACGATTCCCTTGGTGAAATCCCAGCGTTCGACTCCCAGCCCGAGCGAGACGTCATCGCGAATGCCGTAGCGGCGCCGGACGTCGACTCGTGAGATGTTGACGGGAGGCAGTTTGTCGAGTTGGCGCGGCGGCCATTCGATCGAGATGGGGTAGGGCACCACGTGGCACACGTGTCCCTGCAAGGTTACGGTCATGTGCTCGTGATCGATCTGGCACTCCACGAACCGGTCAACTGTCGCCAGGAAGTTCTGGCAGTGATACCGGGTATGGAAGCCCAGGATGTCGGCGCTCAGCAGATGCAGCAACATCTCCTGCTTCCACGGACACACGCCGAACGTTTCCGCGTTGGGCCAGGGAATATGCCAGAACAGGACAATGGTCGCGTTGGGCTTGCGGTCGCGAACGAATCGCGGCAGCAACGCGAAGTGATAGTCCTGAATCAACACCACCGGGTTGCTTTCCCGGGCTTCGCGCGCGACGACCGCCGCAAACTTCTCGTTGACCGAGCGGTAAGTCTGCCAGTCGCTTTCGCGGAACGCCGGGCGGACATACGCGAGGTGACACAGCGGCCACAGGCCCTCGTTGGAGAACCCGTAGTAATAGCCTTCCTCTTCGTCCTGCGTCAGCCAGACACGCCGTAATACATAAGACGGATCAGTAGGCGGAACGCGGATCCGGTCGTGTATGTCCACAACCTGTTTATCGGCGGTGCCGCTGCCGTGCGCGATCCACGTCCCGGCACAGGCACGCACGATCGGTTCGAGTGCCGTGACCATGCCGCTTGCGGGAAACTGCACCAGCGGGCGGCCATCATCGCCGACGTTGTGTATGTAAGGTTCGCGATTTGAGACCACAATCATTTGCGGCGAGCGCAACTGATCCCGCACCACCTGGTGCAAAGCCTGCGAAGTCCAGTTCTCGCGATAGTCGATTTCCAGCCGTTGGCTTTCCTCTATCTCGCGCATGACCTGCCTGACCTGGGACAGCACCGGCATCGACAGGGAAGAGGAGTGGGCGTCGTCGAGAAAGCGGCGGCTGCGGATGTCGCCAATCAGGATGGTGGCCCAGCGGCGCAGCATGAACCAGGCGATCAGCACGACCAGCAGGCCGACCACCACCACTGAAACGGCGGTGAAGGCAATGAGATAACGACGCGCCCGAGTTTGCCGGGAGGCCGCGAACCCGAGGTCGTGGGCGACAAACACGGTGAACGCGGGCTTGTCGGGGCGCGCGATCTGGAAGCCCGCCACGTGCATTGCGCCCGCGGCGGTGCGAATGATCTGACTCGTGCCCGGGTTGGGTGCGGCACTCAGCGAGCAGGAGACATCGTCCGGAGTCGGAGCGGTGCGGTAGAACAGGGTCCCATCCGAATCGCACACCAGGATGGCGGAGATCCGCTTGTCGGCCGTGGCACGCGACAGATACTTTCGGACTCCTGCCTTGTCGCGGTGACTGACCAGGTCCGCCAGCCGTTCCTCCATTGAGCCTTCGATCAGGCTCGCGCGCAGCTCAATGTCGCCGCGAAACCATTCGGCGAGCATCTGGTCGATGTGAGGCATTGCGAAGTAGGCGACCACGGCGGACGCCAGCGCGAGGGGCAACACGAAGCGAAGAATGATTGAGCGCAGCACCCCTGCGACTTTACTCAATCCGGGGTAACACTATCTATTGCGTTGAAGTAACGATTGGGTCTCAGCGCGAGCCTTGCTGTGGTTGAGGCGCGAAGGCCAGCGAGAACCGGCTGCCCCGGCCGTCCGCGCCGGCGCCGACTTCCACTGTCGAGCCGTGGAGGCGCGCGATTTCTTCCACAATGGACAGTCCCAGCCCGCAGCCATCGCCTGCGGCGCCCTCGACGCGATAGAACCGTTCGAAGATCTTGACCCGTTCTTCCTCGGGAATTCCCGGGCCATCATCCTGCACGGCCAGGGTGGGCTGTGGGGTCTCTTCAACAATCACGGACACCCGGCCCTGGGGGCTGCAATAGCGCAGGGCATTGTCAATCAGGTTGGAGAGCAGCTCGCCGAGCAGCCGCTCATCACCCGAGATCATGAGCGGGCCCGGTGGAACAATCAGGCCGAAGTCGACGTCCCGCTTCAGTGCTTGTGGAATCCACTCCTCACCCACGTTGCGCGCCAGGGTCACCAGGTCCAACAGCTTGAGCTCGACGGTATGAACGGCCTCGGGCCCGGTTCGCGCCAGCGACAAGAGCTGTTGAGTCATTCTTCCCGCGCGTTCGACCGACCGGTGCAGCGCCCGTAAAGCCTCGCGCTTCGTGGTTTCGTCCGGAGCGCGCTGGGCTCGTTCCACCTGCAGCGTGACAGCGGCGAGCGGTGTTCTCAACTGATGGGCCGCGTCGGCAACGAAACGCTTCTGGGCGCGAATTGCGCTGCCGAGCCGGGCCAACAGTTCGTTGATGCGCGCCGCGAGCACCCGCGCTTCGCGGGGCAACTCTGTTTGCGGGACGGGCGAGAGGTTGTTCTGGTCGCGCGACTCGATCTGCCTGGCGAGATCGGTCAACGGTTTCAGGCCCTGTGATACACCGAGCCAGGCCAACAACAACGCAATGGCCGCAAGCGCGACCTGCGGTGCCACCATGGCGAGCAGAATGTCACCCGCCAGCGTGTTGCGTTTGGTGAGCGTCTCGGCAATCGTGACCGTAACCATGTCGTTGGATTCCGGGGGCGCAATGCGGGTCGTCACCACGCGCACCCGCAGTCCCTGCATGTGCGTGGTCTGCAGGCGAATCCCATTGACCGGGATTTTTCTGGAGGCGGCGGACGGCAGGTCCCGCTGGCCGGCCAGGAATCCGCGGCGGTCGGAAACGATCTTGAACCAGGTCCGGTCGACTTCATCGAACTGGAAGATCTGCAGCGCGACGCGGGGGACATCGAACTGGGTCTCGCCGTGCTCGAAGCGGACGGCCGAGGCGAGCGAGCGCGTGTCATCAATCAGCCAGCGGTCATAGACGAGGTTGGCGAAGTGCAGGGCGGTGAAATAACAAGCGAGGGCATCGAGAACCAGCAGCAGTACCAACACAGGCCCGAGCCAGGACAGCAGCCCGACCCGCAGGCTGCGGTCATTCACCGACAGTCGTTTCCAGGAGGTAGCCGAAACCGCGCAGCGTCCGGATCTTGAGTCCGAACGGCCCGATCCGCCGCCTCAGTCGATGCACGCAGATCTCGATCGCGGTGTCAGACGGCGGATTGCCACCACGATTGAGCCGGTCGGCGATCGCCTCCTTGCTGACCACGCGGCCCAATCGGGTGGCCAACGTCTCGAGCAGGGCCATTTCGCTGGCCGGCAGATCGACACTCGCGCCACCCAGCGAAACTCGCGGCTCGCCCGGGACCAGCACCAACGGCCCAACCCGGATTTCCGCTTCGCGATCGGAGCGGTGGCGGCGCAGAAGAGCGCGCACGCGGGCTTCCAGTTCAGGCATTTCAAACGGTTTGACCAGGTAGTCGTCCGCGCCCGCGTCGAGGCCCGAGACCCGATCCTCCAACGCATCGCGCGCGGTCACGATCAGGATCGGCAGCTCGGAGAGTTGGCGTCGCATGCTGCGTACCAGCGCGAGGCCGCTCATTCCCGGGACCATCAGGTCCACGATGGCGAGGTCGTATTCCTTCGTCATCAGCGTGTTGAGGGCCAGCCGGCCATCCGCGAACGCATCAACTTCATAGCCCGACTGCAGCAGCAGGGCGGTGAGTGCTTCGCGCAACTCGTGATCGTCTTCAACAATGAGCAGTCGCATGTTCAGATTGTACTGCGATTGCGGTGCCAATGAACTCCACTTCGGGCAAACTGCCGCCCGCCATGCGCTTACCTGAATTCCCACCGCTGTCCATCATCAAGAACCGGCTGATACCGGGGCAGTGGGATGTGCTCGCCTTTCTGCTCGTCATCACCTTCTTCATTTATCTCGCCGAGGCCGCGCACGGTCTCATACAGCCGTTGGCGCGCCTCGAGGCCACGCCAATTTCACTGGACGCCTGGTCGCTCGTGGGCTACTCCGCGCGCACGGGGCTGCGCATGCTGATTGCGATGGCGTGCTCGCTGATTTTTACGTTCACTTACGCAACGCTCGCGGCCAAAAGCCGGCGCGCCGAGATGGTGCTCGTGCCGCTGCTGGATATCCTGCAGTCGGTACCGATTCTCAGCTTCTCCATTCTCATTGTTTTCTTCCTGTCATTGACGCCGGGGCGGGTGGCCGGTGCCGAAATGGCATCCGTGTTCCTGATTTTCACCAGCCAGGCATGGAATATGGCGTTCAGCTTCTATCAGTCGTTGCGCAGTATTCCGGATGAGTTGCAGGAGGTTTCACGAAGCTTTCAGCTCACGCCCTGGATGAAGTTCTGGCGGCTGGAAGTGCCGTTCGCCATGCCACCCCTCATCTGGAACATGATGATGTCCATGTCAGGCGGCTGGTTCTTTGTGGTCGTGTCCGAAGCCATCACGGTCGGCAATACCACGGTGACCCTGCCGGGTGTGGGCTCGTACATCGCCCTGGCTATTGAGCAACGCAATGTGGCCGCTATCGGCTATGCCATTGCCGCCATGTTTGTAGTCATTCTCATATATGACCAGTTGTTGTTCCGGCCTCTGATTGCGAGCGCCGACTGGTTCCGCCTGGAGCAGGAGTCCGGTGCGCTGACGCCGTCACGTTCCTGGGCGCTCGTGATGATGCGGCGCTCGCGCCTGATCAATGTGTTCGCCCGGCTGTTCGCCGGAATTCTGAACGTGGGGGGGCGATCGTCTTCGGATGCCGATACTACGACGGTGAGCCGCTCCCGGCGCCGCGCGCCTGCGCAATCCAATAGTCGGCTCGGCGATGTGTTGTGGTACGCCCTCATTGCGGTGGTCGCTTTCTGTGCGCTCATCAAGACGGGCACCTTCATCCTGAGCGGCGTGCCGGCAGGAGAAGTGGCGCACGTCGTCGAGCTCGGCCTGATCACTTTGCTGCGCGTCGTTGTGCTCATTGCTATCGCGAGTCTCATCTGGGTACCCATTGGCATGGCGATCGGGCTGCGGCCGCGTGTTGCCCGGATTGCGCAACCGATTGCGCAGTTCCTGGCCGCGTTTCCGGCGATTCTGTTCTTCCCGGTCGTGGTGTCAGCCATTGTGATGCTGCGCCTGAACCCCAACATCTGGCTGAGCCCGCTGATGATCCTGGGTACTCAGTGGTACATTCTTTTCAATGTGATCGTCGGTGCCTCCGCGCTGCCCGCCGAGCTCCGTTATGTGGGCCAGAATCTGCGAGTGGGCGGCTGGTTGTGGTGGAAGCGGATCGGGTTGCCCGCGGTGTTTCCCTACTACCTGACCGGCGCGATTACGGCGTCAGGCGGTTCGTGGAACGCGAGCATCGCGGCGGAGGTCGCAGTCTGGGGGCACGAAAAGCTCACCGCGACCGGTCTCGGCTCCTACATCGCAGCAGCGACGGATGGCGGGGAGTTTCAGCGTGTGGCGCTGGGGACGGTGATGATGAGCTTGTTCGTCGTGCTCATTAATCGCTTTTTCTGGCGGCCGCTATATACGCGCGCCGAGCGTAAGTTCAGGCTGACGTGACGGAGAATCGAATGAACGCCGTACCGCTGCTCGATGTACAGAACGTCTCGCAGGCTTTCAGCAAGCCGGACGGAGATCAACTCGTCGTTCTCGAGGGCGTGAATGTCACGCTGCGCGAAGGCGAAATTGTCGGTTTGTTGGGACGCTCGGGATCGGGCAAGTCCACACTTTTGCGAGTCATTGCCGGCCTGAATCTGCCCACGGTCGGTGAAGTGCGCTACCTCGGCAACTCCGTTGAAGGTCCCGCGGACGGCATTGCCATGGTGTTCCAGGGCTTTGCCCTGTTTCCGTGGCTGACCGTTCTCGAAAATGTGCAGCTTGGCCTGGAAGCGCAGGGTGTGCCGGCCGCGGAAGGCCGGCAGCGCTCGCTGCAGGCGATTGATCTCATCGGCCTGGACGGGTTCGAGTCCGCGTATCCGCGCGAGTTGTCAGGCGGGATGCGCCAGCGTGTCGGGTTCGCCCGGGCGCTGGTGGTTCATCCGAACATCCTGCTGATGGACGAGCCATTCTCCGCTCTCGATGTGCTCACAGCGGAGACGCTGCGCACGGACTTCCTGGACTTGTGGTGCGAGGGACAGTTGCCGATCAAATCGGTGTTGCTGGTCACTCACAACATCGACGAGGCGGTCCAGATGTGCGATCGGCTGTTGATCTTCTCCACCCACCCCGGGCGGGTGGTGAGTGAGATTCCGATCAGCATGCCGCGGCCGCGCAATGCCAACGATCCGCGTTATATTGCGTTGGTCGATCGCGTTTACTCGGAAATGACCACTCGTCGCAACGGCGAGCAGCGCCCGGGCGGCCGGGTCGAGCGTTTCCCCGGCACGGGCATCGGCACCATCCTCACCCATGTGTCCTCCAACCTGCTGTCAGGTTTGATGGAAGCGGTCGCTGAAGAACCTTACAGGGGCAAGGCCGATTTGCCTGACATCGCCGAGAACCTGCAGATGGAGGCAGGCGATCTGCTCCCCGTTGCTGAGGCGCTGCAGATGCTGCGCTTCGCGGAAATCGAGCGCGGCGACATCCGGTTGACCGAGGCGGGTGCACAATTCGTCCGCGAAGAAACGGACGAGCGCAAACGCCTGTTCTCCCGTCATCTGCTCACGTACGTTCCCCTTGCCGCGCACATTCGTCGAGTGCTCGATGAGCGCAAAGGCAAGTCTGCGCCCAAGCGTCGATTCGCCGACGAGTTGGAAGACTACATGGCGGAGGAAGCCGCCGAGGAAACCCTCCGCACAGTCATCAGTTGGGGACGGTACGCTGAAGCATTCGCGTACGACGACAACCAGCAGGCTTTCAGCCTCGATAACCCCGCCTAGGCCCCCTGATAGCCCAATTATTAACAGTCGTTTAGAGAGGCTTTTTGGGGCATCTCGAGCGTTACTATGGAACCTACGGACCGCGCCTGAAATTGTCCCGCCACGCGAGCGGGACAGCGTGGGCCTCACCTCGGCCCTGAGGTGGAATAAAAGTAGGATGGGCAGGAGTCTATGAACATGGCAGAACCCGCGACCAGCACGGCACCGCGCCCCAAGCTCCTGATTGTCGATGACGATCATGAGCTGTGTTCAATGCTCGCGGAGTACCTGGGACCCGAAGGGTTCATGACCGAGGCCGTGGGCAGCGGCCCCGCGGCGCTCGAACGGCTCGGCCGCGAGGCGGTTGACCTGGTCGTCCTGGATGTGATGTTGCCCGAGCTGTCGGGCTTTGAGGTCCTGAGGCGGATTCGCGCCCTCAATCGCGTGCCGGTGATCATGCTGACCGCCCGCGGTGAAGAGGTCGACCGCGTGGTGGGCTTGGAGATGGGCGCCGACGATTATCTGGCCAAGCCGTTCAGTCCGCGCGAGCTCGTCGCGCGCATCCGGGCCGTGCTGCGGCGAATGTCCGGCGAAGGTCATCCGGCCAATGGCGCCATGCAGTGGGGGCCGTTGCGGCTGGATTTGCGCGCCCGCCGGGCGGATGTGAATGAGCAGGATCTCGAGCTGACGGCTGCTGAATTGCGCATCCTCGAGCTGCTGGTGCGCGCGGACACGAAGACGGTGACGCGCGATGAGCTGATGACGCAGGCCCTCGGCCGCCGCCTGTTGCCCACCGATCGCAGTCTCGACACTCATGTCAGCAACCTGAGGCGCAAGCTCGCAAAGGCAACATCGCGCGTCAGTGTGCAGAGTGTCCGGGGCACCGGCTATGCGCTGGCGCTCGCGTCGAAGCCGGGCGACGACAGCGAGCACTGAGCGAGCTCACCCGTGCACTCGCTGTACTGGCGCATTTTCCTCGCTTTCTGGCTGGCGCTGGCCCTGATCCTGATAGGCACGGTGTCGGTTGTTGTGAACGGCGAGCAACAACGCCGCTTCGCGCAGGCCTGGCTGCTGCGCAGCGAGTTGTATGGCCAGGCGACCGAGGCCTTTGAAAGCGGTGGCCCCGATGGGCTGCGCGCCTGGCTGACCGGAATCAAACGTCCCGAGCTGTCCTCGCGCACGTTCATTCTCGATGGCGACGGCCAGGAGATGCTCGGCCGCTCGGTCCCCGATACCTTGTTGGATACGCCGCCGGACGCGCGGCGGGGCGGCAACAACATGGCGGGAGTTGGCAACATCCGCGGCATCGGCGGTCCGCTGGTGTTGGTGGGCCCTGGTGGCAAGACATTCCAGGTCGTCATCGGTCCGTTGCGTGCGGGTCCGCATCTGTTCGGCGAGCTCGAAACACCCGCAGTTTCGACCGCAACCTTGTTCATTGCGCTGGTGGTCAGCGCCGTCGTGTGCTTCTTCCTGGCGCGTTATCTGGTGGCGCCCGTGGATCAGTTGCGGCGTGCCACCCGCCAGATTGCCTCGGGCGACCTGGATGTGCGGGTGTCACCGAAGTTGAAGGGCAGGCAGGACGAGTTGGGATTGCTGGCATCCGACCTCGATACCATGTCGGAACGTGTGCGCAACCTGCTGGAGCTGAAGCAACAGTTGTTGCGCGATGTGTCTCACGAGCTGCGCTCGCCCCTGGCGCGTCTGCAGTTGGCGTTGTCGCTGGCGCGACGCCAGGAGAATACCGGCGTCGAGCGGCAGCTTGCACGCATTGCCTGTGAAGCGGATCGCCTCGAGGAGCTCATTGCCCGCACCTTGAAGCTGGCGCGCCTGGAACGGCCGATGCAAGGCGTCGAGAGCGTGGCGGTGGACCTGGCCGCCCTGCTCACCAACATTGTGGGCGATGTTGGAATCGAAGCGGAGGCGCACGGCAGCGCGGTTGCCTTGCAGACGCAGGGCCAGTTGCAGATCAATGGCGACCCGGAGCTGCTGCGCAGCGCCTTGGAGAATGTGATCCGCAATGCCCTGCGCTACGGGCCACCGGGTTCGCGAGTTGAGATTGAAGCGACGCGGACCGATTCACAGATCGATGTCACGGTGCGCGACAGCGGGCCGGGTGTGCCGGAGAAGGATCTGGAGCTGATTTTCGAGCCGTTCTATCGTGTCGATGCGGCTCGCAACCGCTCGGTGGGCGGCGATGGCCTGGGATTGGCGATTGCCGCGCGTGCGGTGGGCATTCACGGCGGCCGCATCCAGGCGCGGAACCTGGCCGCGGGCGGGCTGGCGGTGCAGATCAGCCTGCCTGCACGGCAGGCGCCGCAGGCCACCGGGACACTCCCGCAGCCGCCCGGTATCGATGAGCGAACCCCCGCTGTCATTTCCTGATGATGCGAGCCATTGCATTGTTTTGTAAGAATAAACCATGCCATATTTGAAATATGGCACTCAAAGGCATCGTTCTCGCCGGCGGCTCCGGCACCCGGCTGCACCCTATGACCCTGGGAGTGAGCAAACAGCTCCTGCCGGTGTATGACAAACCCATGGTGTATTACCCGCTGGCGACTCTCATGCTGGCGGGCATCCGCGACATCCTGCTGATTTCCACACCCAACGATCTGCCCCTGTTCCAGCGGCTGCTGGGCGATGGGAGCCAGTGGGGGGTATCGTTCACCTATGCGGAGCAACCCCGGCCCGAAGGCCTGGCGCAGGCCTTCATAATCGGCAAGCGCTTTGTCGGTTCCGACCGCTGCGCGCTCGTGCTGGGGGACAACATCTTCTTCGGGCACGGATTGCCGGATCAGCTTCGGCAGGCCGCCACGCGTACCGACGGTGCCACAGTGTTTGCCTACCGGGTCCGCGACCCTGAGCGTTACGGTGTAGTGCACTTCAATGCCGAGGGCCGGGCGCTGGGGATCGAAGAGAAACCGAAGCAGCCCAAGTCGCATCATGCCGTGACGGGTCTGTACTTCTACGACAACGAGGTTCTGGACATTGCGGCGGGGTTGAAACCCTCAGCACGCGGCGAGCTCGAGATCACCGATGTGAACCGCGAATACCTCGAGCGCGGACGCCTGCACGTTGAGCGATTCGGGCGCGGCATTGCCTGGTTGGACACGGGAACCCATGAATCGCTGCTGGAGGCCGCGAATTTCATAGAGGCACTGGAAAAGCGTCAGGGAATGAAGGTCTGCTGTCCCGAGGAGATCGCCTACCGCTCTGGATATATCGATGCCGCCAGCGTGGAGAAGCTCGCCGCGGCCCTGGCAAAATCCGGTTACGGCAACTACCTGCTGGAAATCCTGCGCGGCGACGAGGTTTGAGTGCCATGGAGTTTGTGCCGACCGCCATTGCCGATGTGGTGTTGATCAAGCCGCGTGTGTTCGGCGATTCGCGCGGTTATTTCTTCGAGTCCTGGGAAGCCAACAAGTTCGCCGCCGGCGGCTTGCAGCTCGAGTTCTGCCAGGACAATGAGAACCTGTCCGGCCGCCACGTGCTGCGCGGCTTGCACTATCAGCTCACCAAACCGCAGGGCAAGCTCGTGCGGGTAGTGAGTGGCACCGTCTTCGACGTGGCGGTTGATTTGCGGCGCAGCTCACCGACATTCGGCCAATGGGTGGGCGCCGAGCTGAGCGAAGACAACCATCACATGCTGTGGGTGCCGCCGGGATTCGCGCATGGCTTCGTGGTGTTGAGTGAGCGGACGCATTTTCTCTACAAGTGCACTGATTTCTATGCTCCCAAGGATGAGCATGCGATCGCATGGAACGATCCTGACCTGAATATCGACTGGCGTTTGCCCGCCGGGGCTCAGCCGGTGTTGTCCGCGCGCGATAGCGCCGCGGGGCCCTTCAAGACCGCCGCCTATTACCCGTGATGAAGGCACTGATTACGGGAGCGGGCGGGCAGGTCGGGCGGATCCTGTTGAAATCCGCTCCGGCCAATTGGACTGCCGGGGGCCTTGCACATGCCGACCTCGACATTGGCGATGAGGCCGCCGTGCGGAACGCGGTGCGCGCGCAGCGGCCGGATCTGATCATCAGCGCGGGAGCCTATACGGCAGTCGATAAAGCCGAGAGCGAGCCTGAGGCCGCGGAACGTGCCAACTCAATGGGGCCGCGGCACCTGGCCGTCGCTGCTCGCGAAACGGGCGCGCGCTTACTGCATATTTCCACTGACTTCGTTTTTGACGGGCGCGGCTCGAGGCCGTACCGGCCGGATGCGGCGACCGATCCTCAAAGTGTTTATGGCCGCACCAAGCGATCCGGAGAAGAGGCCGTTTTGCAGGTTCTTCCCGAAACCGGCGTCGTACTGAGGACGGCCTGGGTGTACGCCGCAGAGGGAAACAACTTTGTGCGCACCATGCTGCGCTTGATGAGCAGCAAGGGACACGTGCGTGTGATCTCGGACCAGGTGGGTACGCCCACTTCTGCGACATCGCTGGCCGAAGCCATCTGGGCGGTGGCGGCCCGTCCGGACGTCAAAGGCACACATCACTGGACGGATCTCGGTGTGGCGAGCTGGTATGACTTCGCGGTCGCCATTGCCGAGGAAGCGGTGGCGCTGGGACTCGTCCCGGCTTCTGTACGCGTGGATCCGATCGCCACCGAAGAATATCCAACACCGGCGCGCCGTCCTGCCTACAGCGTCCTGGACAAACGCTCATTGCTCGACCTGCTCGGCATTCCCGCACGTCACTGGCGCGTCAACCTGCGCTCGGTGCTGCGGGAAATCGCGGCAGCGAGCTGACCGCACGGCACACCAAAAGAAAAGCCGCTCTTCATGAGAGCGGCTTCCAACGGTGCTCCGCAAGGAGAGTTGGCGGCGGCGACCGAGCCTCAGGGAGGGTGAAAAACTCGGCCGCAAGCGCCACACCGGGACAACTGCCGGCCAACGGCCGGCACAGGCAATTCGACGCCGCGGCGCGGGAAAAGTTGACCCGGTTAAACGTTCTTTTGATTTCTCGCCGTCTGTAACAATCGCGGCCGAGGTTGCGCCGGCGATGGCTCAGAACGGGTGCAGCAGGATGTCAGCGAGAAGTTTCTCGCCCTCCTGGACTTCGATTCTCTGGCCGTCGCGGCTGTGCCACCACGTGTCAGGATCGAATTCGGACCAGCGTGTGTACCGAACGATCGCGCGCACGTTCTCGCGTCCCAATGTCCGGGCCAACACCCGGCGCGTGCGGCGCGAATGGTCTCTGACACTGACAAATATCACCGAATGAATGGAATTGGCGGAGCACCAGTCCCGCAGCACCCGTCCTTCGTCGTTGGTGCCGGATACCGACGGCAAATCCACGATGTCGCTCACGCCCTGGCTGTGGAGAACAAGCTTCAGGAAGGCGGCCGGATCGTAAGGAGGCGCGCCGCGGCGGATGAGCTCGCGTTGCACCGGGAGCTGCGGTCGATCAAACACCGCCACGCGCTGGGCGTAACCGGCTTTCACCAGGTCGGCCGCTTCCAGGGCGCCGGCGGCCAGGCTGTCGCTCGACAGCACGATCAGGTCGACTGGCGCGAGCTCGTCCTGGGCCACGAGCAGCCAGCCGATTGAGCGCAGGCAGCCCTGGCGCCACGAGGGGACCGCCGCTGCCGCAGCCAACAACAACAGGACTCCGCACCCGAAAATGAACAGCCAGCGCCGGATGGGCCGGCGTTTGGTTGGCTCAGCCATGTCCGCGGGCTATTTTTTGGCGCCCCAGGTGAAGCGGGCGGTGGCCAGATAGTTCCACAGCGTTCCCACGACGATGCCCGCGAGAGCGGACAGGGCCCACTCCACGTCTTTGGAGAAAGCGTAGGCGGCCACGCCGATGTTGGCGAGCGCTCCGAGGCCGCAGACCGCGTAGAAACTCAACAGGCCGCGCAGCAGTTTCGTGCCGCGCAGGCGCTGGTCGCGATAGGTGAAAAGGTTGTTGAGGAAGAAGTTGGAAGTCATTGTGCACACGGTGCCGACCAATTGTGCGCTCGCGAACGGCACGCCCAGGCCCAGGAACAGGAGGCTGAGAATCGCGTAATGGAACACAACGCCGGAGCCACCTACCAGGCCGAAGAACAACAGGCGCGGGGAGATGATGTGGCCGATCCGCTTGTCCACCAGCAACATCAGGTATTCCCACGCGACCAGGGTGTCGAGCTTGCTCTCGCCATGGGCACGCGGCTTGAAGGTATAAGGGACTTCCGCGAACTGCAGAGGGCGCCCCGCTGACACGAACAGATCGAGCAGGATCTTGTAGCCGTAGCCGGAGAGGTTCCGGGCCGCCTCGCGGAATGTCGCCGACTTGACTACGAAAAAGCCGCTCATGGGATCGTGGAGGCCCTCCGGCACGAGCCCGCGCGCCAGGCGGCCGGCGATACGGCTGATCGTCTTGCGGCTCTCGTCCCAATCGCCAGTGCTGCCACCCCCCACGTAGCGACTACCGACGACGACGTCGAGCTTGCGTGCGCGCAGCTCATTCAGCATGGCCGGCAGTATCTTTTCATCGTGCTGAAGGTCAGCGTCCATTACCGCAATGGTGTCCGCGGACGAGCTCAGGGCTCCCTCCACAACCGCTGTGGAAAGCCCACGGCGCCCGATCCTTTGCACGCAGCGGACTCGGGGATCTTCGGCTGACAGCGCGCGAGCGAGATCGGCAGTGCCGTCAGGGGAGTCATCGTCGACAAAGATGATTTCCCAGCGCTGGGAGCCCATGACATCCGCCACGCGCGCGTGCAGCTCTCGAACGTTCGGAGCTTCGCGAAACGTAGGTACGACGATTGAGACGTCCGGCATCCGGGTCCTCCCTTAAAACTTCTTATTGTAGGGGAGGCGCGAACCGATGAGCTCTTTTTGGACGCTCGGGCCGGTTCGGCTCAGACCTGATGGCTCGCTTTGCGCAGTACCACGCGCGAGCGTCTCAGGAGCCCGAAAATACGCGGGCCGCGCACCAGATAGCGCCGGGCGAGACGGCGGGGGTTCTGCAGCAGCCGATACAGCCATTCGAGCGCCAGTTTCTGCATCCACCGGGGAGCGCGTCTCTCGTGGCCTGTAATGAAGTTCAATGAGGCGCCGATGCACAGCGCCAGGCCGCGGGCAATACCGCGAGCCTTGAGGGCCTGTGCAATGACTTCCTGCTGCGGGGAGCCGACGGCCAGGAAGCAGAAGCGGAAAGGTCCGGATTGCTCGATAAAGTCGAGGCAGGCCTCCACCGCCGCCGGGTCATGGATGAAGCCCATGGGCGGGTTGTGGTGTTTCAGGTTGTGGAGACCGTAACGGCCGGCAATCTGTCGCGCCTGGCTCTCATCGCCGCCGATCATCACAATGCGATCGTTCGGTTGAATCACCTGGGCGAGCAGGTGTGCGGTGAGATCCGAGCCGGTGCACACCGGCAGCCGCACGCCTTTCAACAGATATACCAGGCGTGCTGCGAAGCGGCTATCCATGAGAATGAATTCAGCGGCGCGATAGTGCGCGCGAAAAACAGCATCCTCGTAGTAGCGGATCAGGTGATCAACATTCGGGGTCACTACGTAGCCGAAACGATCCTGTCCATAAGTGGCCGCCACCGCTGCAAATTCGGTGAGCCCAAAATCATCGATGACGTGCACGACCTCGCGCAGGATTACTGTGTCGGTCAAGCCGATGGACTCGGCATACGCACTTTGTGTCGAGGTCTTCACAGCCGGCACCCGCAGCGGCGGCACGAGCGAATAGGCACTTTGGTTCCCAGTTGAATTATCGGCCATAACGGAGCCCTGCACGGAATCCGAAGCGTCTTTCCAACTTACATCCGGCTTCGCATCGTCCGAAGCGGCGCGACGTCGCGACTCGGATACCATGTGCAATTATTATCCTTTCCCCAGCCACCGCATGCTACACGAGATTGTGCCGCCTGTGATCGGCGTCAGCACAACTCGCAGCAGAACATTCCAAGTGTGAACAGCGTCGCTAAAAGCGCTTCAGTGGCCGTATCCGTTCTCTGACATAACACGGTACGCCTGAAGTCTCATTTCGCAGCCCGCTCTTTCAAACACTTGCCCTTCAATCTGAGACTCAAATGTCAAGTCGCTCAATAGGCATTCTTATCGCGTGCGATGACCCAGAGAGTCTTGCAGATAATCTTGATATCCATCCATGGCGACCAGTGGCTCAGGTACTCGAGGTCGAAGCGTACGCGCTCGCGCATCTTTTCAACGGTCTCGGTCTCGCCGCGCAGGCCGTTCACCTGCGCCCAGCCGGTGATGCCCGGCCGAACTTTATGCCGAATCATATATCCGCTGATCAATTTTCGGTATTGCTCGTTGTGTGCGACCGCATGAGGCCGCGGACCCACCACACTCATCTTGCCTTCGAGCACATTGATCAGTTGAGGCAGCTCGTCGAGTGAGGTTGATCGCAGGATCCGGCCGAGCGCGGTCACGCGGCTGTCGGACTTGGTGGCCTGAGTGACGGTGGCGCCGTCCTCCATTACGCGCATGCTGCGATACTTGTAGACGAGGATCTCTTCACCGTTCAAACCGTAACGGCGCTGGCGGAAGAGCACGGGGCCCCGGGATGTTGCTTTGACCGCAAGGCCGATCAGCACCATCAGGGGCGCCAGCAACAGCAGCGCGAAGCTGGCCAGGACCAGGTCGGTCACCCGTTTCATGACCGCATCCATGCCGTGAAACGGCGTGTCGCACACCGAGATGGCGGGCATGCCGTTGATCTCGACCAGGCGCCCCTGCACGAGATCGAAGGCGAACACATCGGGCACGAAGTACACGGAAGCAGTCGTATCGCGAAGCTCACGCACCATCTCGCCGATGCGCGGTACGTTGCTGAGGGGCAGAGCGATATAAATGGAGGTCACGCCATGCGTGCGCGCGAAGGCCGCGACGTCCTTGCAATGACCCACGAGATGATTCGGGTCGATGGAGTCCGGCAGCCGGTCCGCGCTGCGAAAATCAAAGAAACCCATGAACCCCTTGCTGGGCAGGCGGCGCAGCAGCTCGAAACCCACGCTGTTCGCGCCGATGATCAGGTAGCTCGGGGCCAGGTCGCTGTTCGAAATGAGCCATTGCGCGCGCAGGCGGGCGATGTGCACCCCGTAGACCGCGAGGGGAGTCACCGCGAACCATGTCAACATCATGGATCGCGAGAACTGCGCGGTGATCTTGAAAGCGAATCCGGCCAGCAGCAGCACGCTGACCACCGAGCACCACTCGAGGATGATTTGCAGGAGAACGGATGCCGGTGTCTTACCGCTCAGCTCTTCATGCCGGTGCGTGCGCCCGAAAACGCGGCCTGCAATGACGAAAGTCAGCAGTGCGACCGCGCACATGGACAGTGTCAGAGGAACGCGGAAGCAGACGGCGCAGATTGTCATGGTGACGATGGTCGCCAGCGGCTCGAGCTGCTTGAGTATGGCGAGAAGAGCAGGTTCCACGCTGCCCAATCCGATGCGCCGCTGTGTACTCGCGCCCGGAACTGAACCGCCTACTGAACCGACGACCGCAGCCAATTTGACTTCTCCCTCGAAAAATCCGTCACAGAGCGTAGGTTTTCTAGAACTGTTGCGCCTACTGTGTTTGTCGCACTTTGTTCTTTATTTTGAGCGTGCCTTGCTCATGGCTCATGGAGATTAACACCGCCTCTTTGCTTCTATGGCTGGCGCGCGGCAAAGCGCGTGCCTCGTCACACATTTCGGGCAGTTCGTGACAACCGCGCGGCGGCTGCCTACCGGAACAAAGCTTATACCGGACTTTGGTCTCACAGTATTACATTTGTTGGATGGCGTGAGCCTTTTTTTCGAGCGGTGGGGCGGGGCATCTTATGTGAAGTATCGGCGCTGTCGCGCGTTCCCGATTTCCAGCGGCGCCGAGCACCCCACTGCATATGTAAAAGATCTGCTTGAATGCAAAAGCCATGCCCGAAAAAGCGCGTTCGTGGCCTCGACCACGTAGCGTTGGCGGGGACTGCGGCGGGCGTCGAACCCAGGGGCGCCGGGCAGCGTGAGGTCCGCTCAACCTCATTCTATAGGTGCTCTTCCCGTGCATGTTGCAACCGCGGTGGCCCATTCAACACCCGCCTGGCATTGCATACATCCTGTGCGCGTACAGCCGGCCGGCGTGGCGAAAAGACTACAAAATAGGGGTTCGTCGGTCACCGGCCGGCGGCGGCGGGACGCCCGCCCGCCCGCGCGAATCAAACAACCAACTAGTTGGAATCGCGATGCGTACGGTGACCCAGGAACGGCGCAAGGTTGGACCGCGTAGGATGGACCGGAACGCGCCTGCCGGCCGCGCCTGAGCCGCGGCATGCGGCTACGGACACGTTTATAAATTCATTCAATCTTTTTTTCTGTCGCAAACAGCGTACGTCGGCAGGTTGCGACATTTTGTTCAATGCCCCGCGTGGGTTCTACTTCGCGCCACGTAAAGGCGCAGCCCGCCTTCACGTTGCTCGTCGGATTCGTTCCGCATAACACGGAACCGGGACACCAGGTGACCCGGTCGCTGCAGGGTCGGCAGCGGTGCGAATCGAGCGAGTGTTCTTTTTACTTATTTCGCGGGGATCCCATGGAGCGAGTCGCACTCAACACGAGCTCGAAGGTCGAGCGTTATCGGAATTCTGGCACTACGGGCCTGTGGGCAGCCGTAGCGCTGCTGGCGGCCGCCACGCCGCAAATGGCGGCGGCCACGGTTTATATCGGCGGCTCACCGGCGACGACCGTGCAGGCGCCTGGGACCTACTCATTCAGACCCTGGCTTTCGGCTCCATCGGGTACCACGGTCAAATTCGCCATCACCGGCAAGCCGTATTGGGCCACCTTCAACACCAGCACCGGCCAGATTTCGGGCAAGGTGTATCCGGGCAACGATGGGCTCTACAAGAACATCCGCATCAGCGCGACGGACGGCCATACCACCGGTTACACCTCCATTTGGAGCATTACCGTAAAGTCAGGCACGTCGAGCGGCGGCGGGACAACGACCACATCCACCCTGCAGTTGTCGGCACCCTCGTACACGGTTAGTCAAACCGCTGGTCAGATCACGGTGAAAGTCAACCGCGTCGCCGGCTCGACCGGCGCCGTCAGCGCGTCCTATGCGACCGCCAACTCCACCGCGGTGGCTGGCACTGACTACACTGCAGTCTCCGGCACCCTGAACTGGGCCAGCGGCGAGACGGCCACCAAGAGCTTCACAGTCCCGGTCATGAACACCAAGCCGTTCACGGGCACCAAGTCATTCAACGTCGCACTCTCGAAGCCGAGCACCGGGGCGCAAGTTGGTACTCCCGGTACCGCGCCGGTCGCCATTAGCGGTTCGGGTACCACCAGCGGCGGCGGTGGCGGCACGGGCGCACCGTCCGCGGTGACCAACCTGTTGCTGATCAACCAGGGTGGTACGGACAACGCCAACAACCCGGTAAAGAACTCGCAGAGCATTTCCTGGACAGCGGCCGTTGCCGGCGCGAATCCGATCGCGAGCTACAAGATCTATCGCAACGGCGTTGCCTATGCGAGCGTTTCGGCATCGGCCACGACCTACACCGACAGCAACGCAACCAACAGCAACGATCCGGGTTGGAGCGGCTATGACACCGCCGCTACCGTCTACCAATACAATGTCACTGCAGTTGATTCGACAGGCAACGAAGGGCCGCAGGCTGCTCAGTACGCTGTCTACGCCTATCGCAACGGCAAGTCGGCTTGGGGTAACAATGACCTGTCATATGGCACGCTGAACGAAAACTACTCGAGCACGGCCGGTTCGCCGCAGGGCGGCCCGTACGATGTCTCCGTTCAGTTCATCAACGGTGGCTTTCAACCCGCGGTGGCGCCGCCGCAGGCACCTACCTGGGATCTCGAGGTCGGGGCCTTCGGTTACTTCGTGATGGATGTCAATCCGGGATCGACTGTGACCAACGGCAGGCTGCCTTTCGGCACGGTCTCGCGCCTGCCCCCCGGCGATGTCTATGGCTGGCACCCCACCGTCAACGTGTTTGATTACGGTCCGGCCCCCATGGCCAACAAGTGGGGCACGTACAAGATCCCCATGAGCGCGCTCGGCATGGGCTTCTGCAAGTTCACCGGCTCGATCACCGGCAACAAGCTGACCGTCACCGCGATCACTTCCGGCGCGGCCTTGGTGGATGCGGGTGGCTTTGTGACCGGTCCCGGGGTGCCCGCGGGAACGTACATCACGGCGTATGGTCAGAATTCCGCGGTCGGTACCTTCACGGTCGCCGGTCCGGGCATCAACTCCGCCACCAAAGTGGCGACGGGAACTCTGACTTATCAGCGCACCTCGCTCTACAAGTTCGGCATCCAGCCGGAGGTGCAGGGCACGACCATGTACTTCAACAACATGGGCTTCACCCAGAACTGATCCGCAACGGACAGCGCATGCGCCCGGCCAGAGGACGGCGGGCGCTCAGGGCCATCGCGGGCAGTGTAAGCCCCGTGATGGCCCTGTAATTTTCTGAAATCAATGAAAATTGTGATGCCGCTGCGCCCCCCGGGCGTTTTGGGCCATCCAGTTCACATCCGGATCCGGCGCTCATCCAGTAGACTCCCGGCCCAGAACTCCTGAGCGGGACTCCTGTCCTGTGTTATCAGCGAGATAAAGGGATTGAAGGGGAGAGCTCGATTTGGCGCTGCGTTTTGCGTTGCGGATTTTCGCCGCCTGGCTGATGTGCCTCGCTGCCGCATCAGCGCAGGTTCCCTTGCCGGATGCGCTGCCTGATGGCGCGCTGCCGGCGAACAACCGGCCGTTGCTGCAGCTCGGGCCGGGAGATCAGCTCAGGATGGACGTTTTCGGCCGACCGGAAATGGACAGCACCATGTACGTCGGTGACGATGGCACGATCCGGGTACCCCTGGCGGGCCCGGTCGCGGTGAATGGGCTGTCGCCCGCCCAGGCAGGGCAGAAAGTCGAAGAAGCCCTGAAGAAGGGACAGATCCTGGTCGACCCGCATGTCACCTTTACGGTGCTGGTATCGCGAAGTCAGCGCGTTTCGGTCATGGGAGCGGTCCACGCGCCGGGCCGCTATCCCGTGGAGTCCAACACCACCATTCTCGACCTCCTGGCCCAAGCAGGGGGCGCCACGGACAAGAGCTCGAGCACCGTCTACATCCTGCGTCCCGACGCCGCGGGTGCGTTGCAGCGCATTCCCGTTGACCTGGGAGGAGGGCTGGATAGTCAGGACGGCAGTACGCCGGCCGCATTGCAGACCGTGCGTGCCGGTGATGCGTTGTATGTGCCGACGGCCGCCATGTTCTACATGGCCGGCGAGGTGCATACGACCGGCGCTATGAAGCTCGATGCCGGTATGACTGTGCTTCAGGCGATTGCCAGAGCGGGTGGGGTGACGGAACGTGGCAGCACGCGCCGGGTCTCCATCAAGCGTAAGACCCCGCAGGGCGGATATACCGTGATTTCCGCCAAGCCCGAGGACAAGATCCAGCCGGATGATGTGCTCACGGTCAAGGAGCGCTTGTTTTGATCAACATGAAACCCGCTCTGCCGATGCAGAGCTCCGCGGAGCATCTGCTGGCCGGTCCGCCCGGTTCAACCGGTGCGCCGCTCATGGCCGAGGATGAAAGCGCCGGCGGCATCTCCATCCGCCAGATCACCAGCATTCTGCGCCATTACTGGGTCGCGAGCCTGCTCACGTTCCTCGGGCTCGTGGTGTTGAGTTTCGTGGCCATCAAGGCCCTGCCCAAGCAGTACACGGCCACCGCCACTCTCATTTTCAACTATGAAAACAAGGACGTGCTCGCCAACCGCGAGTTCCCGGCCGGGCAGGCCGGAACCTACATCCCGACCCAGATCGAGCTGATTCTGAGCCGCGTGGTGCTCAATCCGGTGGCACAGCGCCTGAAGCTCACCACCGACCCCGAGTTCGCGCGTGGCTTCCAGGGCACGCCGAGCGCCCTCAATGAGCTCGTCACCAACAATCTGCACGATCAGCTCAGCGTCCTGCCGGGTACCGGCGGCCAGTTGTTGTATATCACGGCGCCTTCCAAGGACCCGGTGCGGGCCGCGGAGATTGCCAACGCCGTGGCGGATGAATACCTGAAGCAGGAGCGTGAACGCACCAACGCGCCGGCCGCGGAGCGTGCCGAGCGCTACTCGAAGCAGTTGGAGGAGCTGCGTGCGAAGTCCATGCAGGCCCAGGATCGGGTCACCGAATTCCGCCAGCGGACCGGTCTCACCGAGATTGCCGGCGCGGACGGCGGCGGCGACTCCGAGAGCGCCACCATGCGCGACCTGCAGGAGAAGCTGCAGGCGGCCCAGAATTCGCGCCGCGAAATCGAGTCGAAGCAGATCAGCGGCACCGCCAGCACCGATGCGGTGTTGGATACCGGCAGTGTGGCGGCCCTGCGGGCCAAGCTGGTCACTGAAGAGGGCAAGATGGCCGACCTGCGCGCGACGCTCGGGCCCAAACACCCCCAGGTGATTGAGCTCGAGTCGGAGATGGCGGCCACCCGCAAGGCGCTCGCCAACGAAGTGCAGTCGCTCTCGACCAACGGCTCGTTGCAGTTGCAGCGGGCACGCGAGCTGGAAGCCAAATACCGGATCGCGCTGGACCTCGAGCGCACGCGCGTGCTCGAACGGCGCGGCTTGCAGGATCAGGGCACGAAGCTGCTGTTGGAGTTGCAGTCCGCCCAGGCGAACTATCGGCGCGCGCTCGATGGCTACGACCAGGTCATGTTTGCTTCCGCCGGCAACTACGCGGACGTGAGCCTGATCAGCCGCGCGGATCCGCCCCCGAAGCCGACCAAGCCCAACAAGGCGAAGCTGTTCCTGATGGCCATTGCCATGAGCCTGGGGGTTGGGTTGGCCTGGCCCTTTGCGTACGAGCTGTTTGTAAACCGCCGCGTGCGTTGCCGGGATGACATGGAGCGCGGCTTCGGCATCCCCGTGATTGCGGAGCTGGGTACGGTCAAGGCGCTACAGGCAGCGGGCTGAGGCCGCGTTACGAGCCTTCCCGGTTGGTACGGACCCATTCCTTGGAGTGGCGCCCGCGCGCCATCACGGCAATTTTCCAGATGAGAAAGAACGGCACGCGCGCGAGGTCCAGCAAGCCTCGCATGCCCGCGCCGCTCAGTTGCCAGCCACGCAGGGTGTACAGGAACAGCGAGGCGCCGCAGCCGAGCCCAAGCCACAGCCAGGTCGCGGATACGCCCTGAGTCGTTGCAACCGCCGCCAGAGCCACCAGCGCCGCCACGTTCAAAGCCACGTAGGATAACGGCAATACCATCAGGTCCAGTGCAAGGTCGAAACACACCGCACTGTGTTGCAACAAGGCCCGCTTCAACAGCGGCAGTGTCTTCTGGCGTACCAACTGAAAGCGCCCCTGCTCCCAGCGCTGGCGCTGTTTGCGGGCGTCCTTCTCGCCAGTCACCATTTCCGCATCCGCGTGGGCTTCATCCGCATAGGCCACGCGATGACCTGACATTCCGAGCTCGATGCCGAACTCCAGGTCTTCGGTTAGCGAAAACGCCCGGTAAGGGACTTTCTCGAGTAACGCGTGGGTCACGCACCAGCCGTTTCCGCGGATGCCACAGGACAGCCGCAGCCGCTCGCGGGCGCGTGATCTGACGATGTGGAATGAAGCTTTTGCAATGCTCAGCAGGCGGGTGCGCCACGAGGCGTCCGTATTCGACACCCCGTAATGGGCCTGTACCGCCTGCTCGCCGGCCTCGATCCGCTGTGCGAAGGCTTCCAGCAAGTTGGGAGACGCTTTGGCATCCGCGTCGATGACGACTACCGCATCGGCCCATTGACGGGCCCGGCTGGCGGCAAACGCGAACTTCAGGGCATAGCCCTTGCCCCTTTCGTTCTGGTCAACACGTTGCATCACGTGCGCACCCGCGGCGGTGGCAATCGCCGCGGTGTCGTCGGTGCAATTGTCGGCGACGACCACGATCCGATACCGGTCTTTGGGCCAGTCGAGCTGCTGCAGGCTGGCGATGATATTGGCGATTACGGCGTGCTCGTTGTGGGCGGGCACGATGACATCAAACCGCAATTTCCGCTCGGACGAGGGACGCGGTGGCAAGCGGGCCGACAACAGCGTCAGCAGCAGCAGATAGGCACTGGCTGCCGTGGCGGGGACGGCGGTAATCCACAGAGCCGCAGGTAAAATCAAACGTCGCGGGCCTTTAAGGAATAAGTTGAGTATTGTACGCGGCGTGCGCTGCAGCGGCATGATCTGCTGCACAGTTCGGCCAAAGCGGCGGAAATGGTGTAACTGGGAAGGCCCGCACCGCGCCGGCGCGCATGAATACTCATACTTTCCCCTGGTTTGAAAATGAGCCGCAAAGTTTATGATTGATGACACCGTCCAGGTGCCCGATGGCACAGCGCTCGCGACCGATGTGTGTATCGTCGGAGCGGGCGCGGCAGGTATCACACTGGCACTGGAGTTGGCGGACAGCGGGCTGCAGGTGCTGTTGGTCGAATCCGGCGGCCTGGAGGCCGAGGACGCGGTCCAGAAACTGTATGAAGGGCAGGTGGCCGACGAGCGTTTGCACAGCGCTCCGCACCGCTATCGGCAGCGGCGTTTCGGCGGCAGCACCACCATCTGGGGCGGCCGCTGTGCCCCGCTCGATCCGATCGATTTTGAGGCGCGTGACTACGTGTCAGCTTCGGGCTGGCCCATTGACCTGTCAGATCTCCTGCCGTTTTATCCGCGCGCCAACCGGATCTGTGAGGCGGGAGAGTTCGAATATCGCGCCAGCGCGGCCTTCCAGCGGCCGCTGCAGCCGATGATCGAGGGCTTGAACAGCGAACATTTCACCACCGACTCCCTGGAGCGCTTCAGTTGCCCGACCGACTTCGGCGGGCGCTACGCTCACCGGCTGCGCGCTTCCGCCAATGTTCGTGTGCTGCTGCATGCAAATCTGACACAAATCAACTTTCACCCGAATCGTACCGCCGTGCACAGCGTGCTGTTGCAGACGCTCGACCGCAAACGGATCAGTGTTGAATGCCGGCAACTCGTGTTGGCCGCGGGCGGGCTGGAAGTTGTGCGCATCCTGCTCGCGAATCGTGATGCGTGGCCTGACGGGGTCGGTAATTCGCACGACCTGGTGGGCCGGTACTACATGTGCCACATTGCCGGCACCATCGGCACTTTGAAGCAGCCGGGCCGCGACCGTGTCTGGCACAACTATGACGTCACCGACGATGGAATTTACTGTCGTAGACGCCTCGCATTGACGCCTGAAACCCAGCGCAAGCTGCGAATTGGCAACTTCATCGGACGTCTACATCATCCGCGCATCACGGACCCGCAACACCGGACGGCTGTGCTGTCGGCACTCCAGCTCGCAAAAGGCCTGATTTCCTACGAGTACGGTAAGAGGCTGCATGGCGGTGAAGCCATGACGTGGGGGACCTGGGCCCGGCACGTCGGCAATGTCCTGGGCGGCGTCGGTGAGTTGTTTGCATTCGGCCACCACATGGCCCGCGACCGTTTTCTGGCGGCGCGCAAATTCCCCTCGGTGATTGTCAAGTCGACCGCGGGACACTACAGCCTGGACTTTCACGCCGAGCAGGAACCGAATGCCGCGAGCCGCGTGCAGTTGAGCCAGGAGCGCGATGAGCTCGGCGTACCGCGTTTGCTGATCGACTGGCGCTATACCGCGCTCGATGTAGAAACCGTGCGGGCAGCGGTGCAATTGTTTGCCCAGGATATCGCGGGCAGCGGCATCGGCGTGTTTGAATACGACCCGCAATCCATTGAAACGGAAATCACCCGCTATGGCGCTTACGGCGGCCACCATCTGGGAACCGCCCGGATGGGCCGGGATCCGCGCACGAGCGTTGTCGATCCGCAATGCCGCGTGCACGGCATCGACAATCTGTTTGTGGCCGGTGGCGCGGTATTTCCGACCTCGAGTCAGGCTAACCCAACATTGAGCATAGTGGCGCTGGCCGTGCGCCTCGCTGCTCACCTGCGCGCGACGGCCGGCAGCATCCGGCCGAGCGTCATAGCTTCGGCGGATGCAGTCGCGCCGTGAAGTCGATACCTACGATCGTAGAGTTGTAACTCGCCCGCTCCAGGTTCGAGCTGCGCGTGTAACGGGATGCGTAGGGCCGCACGGTGAGCCATCTTGCCGCGTGATAACCAACGCTCAACTCGTAGGCGTTGACCTTGTCCGAGCGGCCGGCAAATCCGGTGATGACCTGCACGCCTTCGATTGATTCCCGCGTGTAGCGGTAGTTGGCGGAGATGGTAAAGCGGAAGTCCGGGTCCCACTTCACGCCGCTTTCCACACCCGTGCTGATGTCCGAATTGGCTCCCGCACCGAAGCTGCTCACTTCGCGGAAGACCCTGAAGTTGATGCCCGTCTTGACGGTCATTTTGCGGGTGAGGCCGATGGACCCGGTAAAGCCGTTGGTACTACCGAGCGTGCCGCCTGCCGCCGCCAGGTCGCTCGCATCCGCGGGGTTGACGAGGCTCGTGTTACGCCAGGTATATCCGGCCCGGAAATCGAATGAGGTGATATTGGTGACGGCGTACGTGGAGGTCGCTTCCACGATCTTCTGGTTGTACTGCGTCGCGTCCTTGATGTGGTGGAACGCGCCATCGAGGTAAGAGAAGCGAACGCCGGACCACAGCTTCGTCAGGCTGTTGTACGACAGCGAGCCGGCGGCCGAGGTCTCGCGGTAACCGAAATCGGGGAACGCGGGCAGCGGGGAGTCGAGCTGATGCCAGGTGGGCTGGATCTCGAGCCGCCACCGGGGCGAGACCGTGAATCGGAACGTGCCATGGGCCGCGTGATCCGTCTGCATCTCGAGTTGCTGGGACAACGTGTTGCCGGGCGCGGAAATCGTGCGGGACTGCGTGTAGTCCACGGTGCTGCTGAAGATTGGACCCGTCAGCCAGTCGAATTTGCCGCCGAATTCGCTTTCGTAGTGGTTCAAGGAGTCGTTTTCAGCGTATTGCAGCCTGGAGTAACGCCCGTTCAGGGCGAGCTGCTCCGGGCCCCAGTCAAAGTCCGCCGTGGCGCCCCCAATGAACTGTGTCACGGTGTCGGTGTACGAAGACCCCGGCGACAGCGCCTGCTTGTCAGGTAGCTGAAAAATGTTCGAGCTGTGCTGGACGGCCACGGTCCCAAAGGGATTGAAGTCCGTGACGGCGCCGGCCACCCGCGGTCCCACCAGGCAGATGAGCCCCGCGCCCAGTGCCGCCGCTGAGGTGCCCGATCGTGCGATCCAGCGATTGTTGTTGTCGATCAATTCGCAGTTTCCTGAGTGCTTCGCGCTGACAGTGCCCCCAGCGAATCCTACCCTGCAGCGCGGACTGAGCGGGCGTCCGCCGTCACAATTCGGCGACAGGCCCCTCAGACGGCCGCAATGACGGTGGCCACTGACAGGATGCCCACTATCAGGCTGATGCGATCCTTCAGCGCAAAAACCACCGGGTCGTCGTGCATTTCACCCCGCTGCGCCTTCATCCAGACCCGGCTGACCCAGTAGAGCATCAGCACACACAGCAGCCAGATCAGCTTGGGCTGCCGATACAGCCCCTCAATGGCCGGCGAGTTGATGTACAGGGCGAGCACCAGGACGCTCAGGTAACCGGCCGCGCTGCCCAGGCTCTGCAGAACGGGCAGATCTTCCACGTGATAGCCGCGGCCCGCGGCTCGCAGGCGCTGCTGGCGCCGCAGCGCATCGAGCTCGGCAAAGCGCTTGACGAAGGCGAGGCTGAGAAACAGGAATACCGAGAACAACAGCAGCCAGAAGGACAGGGGCACCTGGGCGGCCGCGGCTCCCGCGATGATGCGCAGGGTGTACAGGCCGGCCAGGGTCATGGCATCGACAATGACGCGCCCCTTCAGTGAAAACGAATAGGCGACGGTCAACACGTAGTAGGTCGCGAACACCAGCTCAAATTTGACCGGCAGAAAGGCCGCGATGACAACCGACGTGCCCAACAGCGCTGGGACCATGGCGAGCCCCGCCGCGATCGACAGCGTGCCGGCCGCGAACGGACGCTTGGATTTGCGCGCATGCGCCCGATCAGCCTCCAGGTCGAGCAGATCGTTCAGGACATACACAGACGACGCGCATAGGCAGAAGGCAACGGTTGCGAGAGCAACATTGAGCAGCGAATGGACGTTGCCCGCCGTGTGGGCCGCCAGCAGGGGCACGACGATGAGGGCGTTTTTGGCCCACTGATGCGGGCGTATCGCTTTGAACGCCGCTCGAAGCGCCTTGCCCCGAGCCGGGAAAGTGCGCACCACGTTCGTCTGGGTGGCTGCCTGCCGTTCGAGCGACGGCCCGGCATTGGTGACGATTGCACCGTTCGCGTGCCGCCAGACTCTCAGGTCACGGCGTTCGTTGCCACAGTAGTCGAAGCCGCGCTCACCGAACTGTTCCACGAGCCGCGCGGCTTTTGAGTCGCCCGCGAGATTGGTATTGGGGTCACTAGCGATGACACCCTCGAACAGTCCGACGTGAGCTGCGACCGCATCGGCCAGCGAGCTGTTCGCTGCCGTGACCAACCACAAGCTGCGGCCGCTCGTACGTTCCGCTTGGAGCCAGCCGAGCAACTCGCGGTTGTAGGGCAGAGCGGCAGGATTGAGCTTCACGCGACGCGCGATTTCGGCTTTCAGCGCGGCGCGGCCGCGCAGGAGCCACAACGCGAAGGCGAACACCATGAAGGGATTTTTCTTCAGCACCAGGAGCGCCGATTCGAGCAGGGTGTCGCTATGAATGAGCGTACCGTCCAGGTCCACGCACAGCGGTACCCGGTAAGACTCCGGAGCCGCGTTCATGACGAGGCCGCCGCAAACGAGGGTTTCGGCAGAATCAACACGGCGACCCACCCGAGGCACACGGCCAGCCACAATGTGACAATTCGACAAGCGAGTGTCAGCAGAATCGCATCACCCAGAGGAACCCCCAGCGCTACCAGCATTGTTGTCATGATCGCTTCCGTGCTGCCCAGACCGCCAGGCAGAAATGAAAGGCCCCCAATCAGCACGGCGACCGCATACACCCCGACGGCTGACGGCAAGCTCACGTGAACCGCCGGGACCATGCCGGTCAGAACGGACAGACCCACGCCCTCCAGGCCCCAGGCGCCCAGCGCCAGCGCGAATCCGAACAGCAGGGGAGCGGGTCGCAGCAACGGGCGGGTCGCGGCAAAAGCCGAGGTGACACCCACGGCCCCCTTCCGAAGCAATGCCGGCAGGTTCTCAATGGCCTTCAGGCGGCCGCAGAGGCGCTCCCAGGGCACGAGTGCAAAGACGGCCAGGGCCACTACAACCAGGCCTGCGGCGCCGATAATCGCGCCACGGTAGTCCCGCGAGCCCGCGAACAGCATGGCTGCGAGCACCACCATTGCCACGAGATCGAGAAGCCGCTCCGCAAAGAAGGCTGCCGCCGTCTTCGGCAGCGGCACGCCCAGCGGGAGGTAGTAGCGAGCCCGGACCATCTCGCCAACCTTGCCGGGCGACAGCGTGTAGGCAAATCCGGCGATAAACGTAAGCGCGGCAAAACGAAATCCCAATGGATGTCCCAGCCTGGCCAGGTACGAGCGCCAACGGATGATCCGCAGTGCGTAGTTCAGAAGCGTCAGCAGCGCCGCAAGTGCAATGAGGTCCCAAGCACGCAACACGGCGATCAGCGACACCTGTGCCAGGTCGCCGCGCAAGGCATACGCGCACCAGAGGGCGAATGAAACTACGAGGACGTGCGGAATGTAGCGGGCCAACGGACGCATAGTCCCCGAATGCTACTGGAAGAATGCTACGCGCGTGGGACTCGAGCGGCCCGGTGGCGCGCCCGGTCACGTCATCGAACAAATTTTGAGAGCAGTTTCACATACCCGGATTGATAGTAGATCCCGGGTTCTGTCACGGTCCAGGCGCTTTCCGGATAGCCGACATTCCAGTCCCGATAGGACTTCTGCGGCGGCTGCCCGGTGGGTGGCACCAACGTGTGGGGCACCTGCTCGCCGGCCTTGGCATTGGGTCCGCCGGGAACATACCCCGGAGCCGGGCCACACTGCGATTTGAGGGCATCGCTCCAGCGGGTACCGTGCCAGAACCAGCTATGATAGATCTCGTTGGCGGAGCGTGTTGCCCCGTAGCTGTACATGTTGCTCAGGTACACCATGGCGAACGGATTCACGCCGTGGAAGTAGTGCAGTATTTCCAGGCCCCGCGTCTGGTAGGCCGGCGTGTTGGCCGTATCGATCTGATAGGTCACCACGTCCATGTTGGTGTTGCCGTAGTTGGCGCGCGGCATGTTGCTGCCCCAATGATATTGCTCATCGGGGAGAAAGGCGCGGTACAGGTCGTCCTCGGGATTGAATCCATACACCTGGTTGCCGGCTTTCACATCGCGCAACTTGTCGGCCAGGATGGTTTTCTTCAGGGACGCGTCCGCATGCGGCAGGGTCGTATAAAACAACAGCGCTTCCCCCTGGTCCGGGTTGTAACGCGACCAGCCGAACTCGTTCTGGTTGTAGGGCCTCGTCTCCTTGTAGTGCGCCTTCACGTAGTTGTCATAGACGGGTGCGTCCGTGACGGCGAACAGGTAGATGGCCGCAATAACCGCGGACGCATTCTGGTCAGCCTCGCTCCAGTCGGCGTTGCCCGCTTTGACCTCGCCATTGTCGCAGTGCAGTTGCTTTGGTGTTTTCTGGTAGTTGTTCCAGGCATTGACCGCCCGTGTCTTCAGCTCGCCGGCATCACGCGCCAGCGGCTCGATCTTGCCGAAAACCAGCGACGCATGGGCAAACATGCCGGCACTGGCAATGGTGGCCGACGTGCAGCTCGGGATGTAAAAACGCGGGGACGCATCGGAGCTGGGCGGCGCGGCCTGCGGGTAGCCGGTTACGCCGACCTTGAGAGCCGAGCTGCCGTTCGCCGACTGCATCTTCTTCAGCCAGTCGGTTTCCCACTTCACCTCATCGAGCACGTCCGGCACGCCGTTGCCGGATTCCGGGATGTTGAAGCTGTCGGTGAAAGCCGCGGAGTTCTCCTGGTAGGCACTCAACAACTGGTGCACGGCCGGAGCCGCGAATGTCACGTACTTGTTGGTATCGCCGGCGTCAAACCAGCCGCCGGACAGATCCCGTACCTTGCCGCGGTTGTTGCGATCGGTGATGTCGTGCGCCTGTGAGTCCTGGTCGGGACCCAGGTACGCCGGCCCATCGGTCCAGCAATCCGGTACAAAGGGCTTCTGCTTGGCGAAGCCGCTGCGCTGGTAGAAAAACATGCGCGTGGCCGCCGCCAGGATGTTGGCATAGACGTGCTCATCGATGCGGAAGGTGGCCGAGCGCAGGTTGCGCTCCGTATCGTCAATGAAATACGTGCCGGGTGCGTCGACCGAGGAGAAATCAAACCACCAGCCATGGTCCCCGGATGAGGCCTGTGTGCTGCCGTGCATCCACGGGACCAGTGAGCCTGAGAAGACGATCCGTCCATCCTCCACGTTGCGGACCCTGTAGGTCGAGCCGGGAGTAAACTTGTCGATGACGTCGTAACCGGCGCGGGCTTCGCGCACGACCGCCACCTTGGGGTCATTGGGACGGTAGCCGAACTGATCGACCAGCAGATGATGGTTGAACGGCACCTGGGCGCTCATGCCCGGAGCAGGGGGTGCGCGCACGGCGGTCTGCGATTCGGCGACGCCGCTGCCGCTGCAGGCGCAGAGGGCGAACAACGCTGGAATGAGCAGCGGTCGGGATAACTTTGGCATCACTATCTTGTACTGTACCGCGACATGAAGCTCAGCGTCTGCATAGCCACCTACCGCCGGAACGAGCGCCTCGCTGAAGTCCTGGAAGACCTGCGGCGGCAGACATTTCTACCTGATCAAATTGTCGTCGTCGACAATGACGCCGTGGGTGGGGCGCGCACGGTGATTGAGGCGATGCGGGCCGGCGGCGCGCCTTTTCAACTCGACTACGCAGTGCAACCGGAGCGCAACATTGCGCGTACACGCAATCGAACCGTCGAGCTTGCGCAAGGAGAGTGGCTGGCGTTCGTGGACGATGACGAACGTGCGCCGGCGGATTGGTTGAAGCGATTGATGCAGGCGGCCGAGAAGTATCAGGCCCAAGGAGTACTGGCGCCGGTGGAGCCGCGGCTGCCGGAGGAGGCCCCGCAGTGGATCCGGCGCGGTCGATTCTACGATTTCCCTCATCAGCCGGAAGGGGCTGTCGTGCCCTTGAACTGCATGCGTTTCGGCAACCTGGTGTTGCGGGGAGATTGGTTACGCGCGGAACCGGGTCCATTCGACGAACGATACGCGCTGGGTACCGGCGAAGACGGTGACCTGCTCGTCAGGCTGGCCAACAAGGGCGCCCGGATTGTCTGGACGGAGACGGCGCCGGTCTTCGAGCCCATAGAGCCGTCGCGCATGTCACTGAAATGGCTGCTACGCCGCGCTTATTCCGGTGGCCAGGAGTTCGGCCGGCAGACCCTGCGCGGCCGCTACGCACCGGCGGGATGGCTGCGATCGGCTGTGTTTCTGGTGCGGGTGGCGGTTCAGATTGCCGCTGCCGTGGGATTGGCGGTCATCTGCCTGCCCGCGGGCCGACACCGGGCGGCCCGGTGGCTCATTACCGTATGGGCGAATATGGGCAAGCTGGCGGCCTTCTGGAGCCCGCCGTTGCAAACCTACACCTGACTTTGCTTACGGCAATTCGCCGTGGTTGCGCATGAAGCTCGCAACGAGCGTGGAGCCCTCGACTGTCAGGTGGCCGTAGTCGTACATCAGCGGAGCACCATCCGCAGCGCTCGTCTCGCAGCGGTCGGGACCGCACAGCATCTTGTTGAATGAAACGTAGCGTACGCCCGCTCGCTGCGCCAATGCGGCCATCTGTGAATCGAGCTCGTCCAGGAAGGGCAGGCGATGCTGGAATGGATACTGCGGATCGTTTTTCATCAGCGAGACGGCCAAGACTCTCGGCAGGGAGGCGTCGTACTGGACCATGGGTCCAAACAGGACCACGTTTTTTGCGTATCGTTTTGCGTATTCCAACGTGTGCGGCAACAACGCGAGGTCCTCCTCCCGCCACACAGCTTCGATCAACAGGGCGTCGACCTGGTGAGTTGGAAGGTACTCATGCGCAACGTAGTCCATCAGGCGCCGACAATGCCTTTTGTCTTCATGATACGCGGGGTCGATCGTGGGCTTGCAGCCCGCCGCCGTGGCCTGCATGACATTCAACTCGGGAAATTCCTTCGCCAGTCCGTACCAAAGGTGAGCGGCGTGTGAGTCGCCGATCAGCAGGTAGTTCTTCCGGGTTGGATCGAAGTGCAGGCAGACCTCGGGATCGATGTCCGCGTGGGAATACTCCGCTTCGAAAAAGCAGGTGCCGGCACGGGAGACAGGGCGTGGGTCGTATTCGAGGTAGGACGCTGCCCGGGCTACCTGGGGCTGGAAGCGCCAGGGCAAGCCGTTTGTGGCCCAAAGGGCACTGGCGGAAATCACGAGAGCCGCCGCGCCCGCGAGAGCAAACCGGTACAGCGTGGGTGCGGAGACCTGCTTGTTGCGGAACGGGGTCTCAACGAACCGCCACGAAAGCGTTGCGACGAGGATTGAAAGCCCGATGAGAAAGGCGTTGTCGAGGTAGGCCGGGTAACCGTCCGTGGGCAGGAAGCCGACCCGATGAAAAACAATGATCGGCCAGTGCCACAGATACAGGGAGTAGGAAATCAGCCCGATGAACACCATCGGCCGAGTCGCCAGCAACGATCCGACGAATGAGTCGCCCGAGCGTCCGGCCTCGATGATGAGTGCCGCGCCCAGACAGGGCACGATGCTCGCAATCCCCGGATACAACGTATCGGCGGAAAAATACACGAGCGAGAAGCCGATCATTGCCAGGCCGAGCAAGCTCGCCAGGTTGCGATTGAAGCGGCTGCGCAGCTCTGGAAACACCTGGAGCGACAGCAGCGCTCCCAGCAGCAGCTCCCTCGCCCGCGCCGGCGCGAGGTAGAAGGCCGCTGCTCCCCGGTAGTAGGCGCCGAGCAGGCCCACTGCCAGCGAGAATACAAACAAGGTGATGACCAGATAGTCGATTTTCTTGCGCACCAGGTGGTACGCGAGCATCAGGAACAGCGGAAAGGCAAAATAGAACTGCTCTTCGACCGCCAGCGACCAGGTGTGCAGCAGTGGCTTGGGCATGGACAAGGCCTGGAAATAACCATCCTTGCCCCAGAAGAACAGGTTGGAAACACAGAAGACCGCCGCCAGCAGCGACTTGCAGAAGCTCTTCATCTCGAACGGCAGGTAATAGATCCACGCGAGCACGAGCGAGCCGAGCAAAGTGGCCGCGAGTGCCGGGAAAATGCGGCGCACCCGCCGCTCATAGAAACGCGCCAGGGAGAAGTCTCCGGCTTTGACCTCGGTCAAAATGATGCCGCTGATCAGAAAGCCGGAAATCACAAAGAAGACATCGACGCCGAAGTAGCCGCCCCCGAACCACGGTAGCCCCAGATGATCGAAGAGAACCGACAGCACGGCGATGGCGCGCAAGCCGTTGATGTCGGCGCGATATTTCAAATGGGCACTCACGGGCGCGGCTCGGATCCAGAATCGCCGGTCGATGGCTGCCTCGTGCTCCAACGCCGCCACGCTGCCCATGCCAGCAGGAAGGGCACGAGGATCGGCAGGGAGATGGCCGGCATCCCGTTGATTCCGTAGTCCGGATAGAGCGCGTTGGCGGCGAGGAGCAACGCGGCCGTGACTCCCAGTAGCAGGCTCTCGGCCGGCATGCGCTCCGGCACGATGTTATGAAACGTAGCCGGCAGCGGCGCCGGGTCGGCGGCTGTGCCCATCGATTGCCGCAGCCAGACAATCAGCAGCGAGAGCCAGAATGTGAGGGTCGTGAAGCGGCCCCAGTCCACGGCAATCACGTACAGCGGCGCCGAACAAAGGGACAGGTAGATCCAGTGGCGCCACAACAGGCGTGCCTGTGAGCCGCGGACCCACAGTCCCGCGGCCAGCACCAGGCCGAGAAGCTGGATATACCAGACCCGTGGAAATTTCAGGAAGAACTGCAACACCTTCACCGGGCTCGCGAAGTAGATGTCAGCTTCCTCGTGCGCCAGTTGAATGTACGAGGGAAAGGGGACTTCGATCCGGGGAATGACTTCGCCGCTCAGTGAGTTCACGGCCTGATAGTCGGGATTCGATACTCGCGGTGCGTGGTCCAGGAGGATCAGCAGGAGCAACGGCGCCGCCACCAGCGCGCATCTGACAAAGGAGCCCACGGTCAGGCGTTGGGGTGGAAAGTAGAGCAGCACCGCCGCCGGTACAAACAGAAAGATGGCTGCTTCATGAATGGCGACTGCCAACAGGCAGAACACGGTGCAGACCGCGGCTCGCAGCGTTCTGCTGGAGGTGCGCCGGATCAGCGCCGCTGCGAGCAGAAATAGCGCGAAGTCCACCATCAACGGATCGCCCACTTCTTCGAAAAACAACGCACACAACGGGCTGGCTGCCACAACGGCAACAGCCAGGCGCGACCAGACACTTTGGGTCTTTACATAGAGCGTGATCAGCAACGTTGCGACGATACCCGTGCTGACTGCCAGGGCGATGGCGTTCAGCACGACGACGTTGGGGCTTTGCGGGGCGATCAGGTGAGTGACGGCGCCAAGCAAGCCGCGAGCATGCAATCCGTGAGAGCTTTCTACTAGCCAGGCCTCCAGCCAATAAACGTCCATGCACAGCGAGGGACGTTGCCAGCAGTGATTGGCTCGCAGGAACGCAATGAGTGCGCCGCAAGCATAGGCAATCATCCAGGGGAGCCACGCGGCGCGGCGTGTCTGTTGCTGAGCGTCGTCGGTCAAGGCGCGGCTGAGTCCGGGCACGGACTCGTCGTTGTTAGATTGCAACAACCGTACCTGAACCCCGCAGGGGTGTCCAGCGACACCCCGCGCGAATGAGACTTCAGTTCGTCGTGAATCCCATATTGTTGAAATACATCGTCGTATTCTGAATGGTGGGTTGCATGCCGAACTTGTAAAGCGAGGTGCGTTGATAGGTCAATTTGGCACTGGCCACGTGCGTGCTGGCCGAAATGCCCGGGCCCGCCACGGTGAAGGTGCCAATGGCGCTATGTTGGCCATAGGCGGTGATATAGGTCCCTGCGGGTACGCCGGGTCCGGTCACAAACCCACCTGCGTCCACCAAGGGCTCACCATTCACGATTGCTGTGACGGTCAGGGTGTTCCCCGAGATGGAGCCGGTGAAGTCGCAGGCGCCCATGGCAACTGCCTGCAGCGGTATCTTGTAGGTCGCCCACTTGTTGGCCACTGGGGCCGGGCCGTAGTCGAAAACGTTCACGGACGGGTGCCAGCCGTACACGTCGCCCGGTGGCAATCGCGACACGGTGCCGAACGGCAGCGTGTTCCCCGCGATCATCGCGCCGGGATTGACGTCGATGACGAAGTAGCCGAACGCGCCGATTTCCAAGTCCCATTCCGGCGCCTGGGGGGGTGCCACGGCCGGCTGGAAACCGCCGTTCTGGAAGTACACCGAAATATCGTAGGTTCCGCCCTGCGGGTTGCCGGCAGTGCTCGAGTAGTTCTCCTGAAGCGAGCCGTAGGACAGATCGTTGTTGCCCCAGTTCGACTTGCCGTTCCGGTAGGCATACAGGCTCATATTGCTCGACTTCGGTCCCTCTACGCCCGCGGCGTCCACTGCCGCGACTTCGTACGAGTAAACCGTCGCAGCGGTTGCATACGTGGGGTCATTGCTCTTCGGCGCGTTGCTGTCGGTGTAGGACAGGCTGGATGTCGTGGCGTAGGACACACCGTTGCGGTAGATCTTGTAGTAACTGACCGGGTTTGCCCCGGCCGTTGCTGCTGACCAGCTCATCTGCTGGATGTTGGTGGCATTGTGGTTCGGGCCACCCTGGCTCACGAGGGTGAGGTTTGAAACGGCCGAAGGGCCGCCGCTCGTCGGCGTGCCCGCGCCCGACCCCGCGATGGCTACGGTAGCGGAGCTGACAGTGCCGAGCGTCGCGCCGCCGGTCGGTGCCGACAGGGCAACTGAGAAAGTCTTGGTACCTGAGAAAACGTTCGCGCTGCTGATCGGGATCGAAACCGACTTGTCGCCGCTGTCGCCGTCCGACCAGCTCAAAGTGCCGCTGGTCGCCGTGAAGTTGGTTCCGGCTACCGCGCTGCCCGCGGCCGTCGCATAGCTCACCTGGATCGCGCCGGCCGAGCCGTCAATCCGGTTGACGGTCACCGACACCGTCCCCAGGGTCTGCGCAATCGAGTAAGAGGAGGCCGAGAAAGCAACCGTTCCGGGCGCCGACGTACCGGAGCCCGCTCCCGTGCCATTCCCGGCGATCGTGATGGTCGTCGAGGCCGGTGTGCCGATCGAGGTGCCGTCGGCGGGATTCGAAAGCGCGAGAGCGAAGGACTTGCTGCCCGAGAAGTTGGTCGCATTGCTGACGGGGATGCTGACGGTCTTGGTGGTGGTGTCGCCGTTGGTCCAACTCAGCGTTCCGCTCACCGCGGTGTAGTCGGAACCCGCCTTCGCCGAGCCGTCCGCGGTCGAGTAGGCCACGCTGGTCGCCGCGGTGCTGTTGCCGCTACGCTGGACAGTCACCGTTGCCGAACCGGAGGACTGCTTCACGCTGTAGGTGGCGGCGGCGATCTGGACCGCGCTGCTGGTGCCGGTTTCCGGGCCGAGCGCCGCGGAGGTGTTGGTTGCTGAACCATCACTACCGCCGCCGCAGGCGCTCAAAGCCAACATGCATGCGACCGGTACGCAGATGCGCAGCGTAAGACCAACTCTCATCGTCCACCTCATGCTTCGACTCCGCAAGCTAAAAGCCGCCGGTGCGGCTGACCGTTTCCACAGTGCTGATTAGGCAGTCATGGCCGCTCGAATGCAAAGTGTCGGTAATCAACTACAAGCCCTGTGCGGCAGTTCACAATCCGTGTGAACTCAACATCCAACTCGCGCGCCGCCGCACCTGGAAACCAACATCGAAGTCACATTCACCCGCTGCTTCGAAGCGGGAATGAAACCGCGCACCGTTGAAGTGTGTGCGGCCCGTCACCTTTTCGTCCGTCGCCGCTGGCGCAACGTCGCGCGTGATGCTCGTTACGTTTCTTGGTTGTGGCGCTGCGGAGCGCGAGTTTGCCATAACTCGTGCGTGAGCGTGGGGGGGATTGCGCGGCTGCGCGCGCAAACTGCGATGGCGCTGCTGGCAAAGCGGCTCAGGAGTCGGATATAAGTTAAAGAAATCGCGGCGGATCGGTGTGGCACTTGCGGATATCGGACATTGCTTTGAGGCCCTTGCGGGCAGTAGGCCGGCGCCATGGCAGTTAGAGGCCGCATGGCGGTTACCCAGCGGCCCATGGCGGCGGCGGCTCAGCCCCGCGTGGCCGCGCGGCGGCCCCGAACCTCCACACTCCTGGTCGTCTTCATGTGGATTCTGGTGGTGTTCACGATCGTCCCGGAGGGGTTCAACTATCCGCGCTCGATCCCGTTGACCCCGGGCCAGCAGCTCTTGAACCAGCCGACGATGCTGGTGATGCCCTCCGAGGGCAGCCCTTTGAGCCGGGCGATCTGGCTGGCGCTGCTCGCCTTCGGTGTGGCGGTGGTGGCCTCGAAGGTGGGCGCCACCCGCAAGCTGTTGAAGCGGGCGAATCCCTGGATCCTGGTGTTTTTCGGGCTCGCCATTGCCAGTGTGGTCTGGTCCATTGAGCCCCTCATTACCTTTCGGCGTTGTATCCGCTCCGGCACCATCATTCTCGACAGCCTGGCGTTTGCGCTGCTCGCCCGCGACGACCCGCGGATGATGCAGCGGACCCTGCGGCCCATCTTCCTGGTGATCCTGGTCGGCTCGATTATTTTCTGCCTGGTGAACCCCGAGCTGGCCATCGAGCAGTCCGCCGCAACGGAGCTGGCGGGGGCCTGGCATGGCCTGTCGTTGCAGAAAAACGGACTGGGGTCCCTGGCGGCCGTCGGCCTGATCCTGTGGCTGCACGCCTGGCTGTCCGGAGAAGCCAATCGCCTGCTGGCGCTGGTCGGCATGCTCGCTGCAGTCATCTGTGTCGTCGAGTCGCGCAGCTCCACTTCCATCATGGCGGCGGCATTTGCCGCAATCCTCCTGGTCATGTTGCTACGCTCGCCCGCGGGGCTGCGCCGCTACCTGCCTTACCTCATCGGTGCGTTCGTGGTGGTGCTGCTGACCTACTCCCTGGCGGTTCTGAACCTGCTGCCGGGGTCCGGCACCTTGCTGTCACCCATTACCGCCATCACGGGCAAAGACCTGACATTCAGCGGCCGCACCGCGATCTGGGAGATCATCAATAGGAACATTGCCCTGCATCCGTTGCTGGGTACGGGTTACGGCGCTTATTGGGTGCAGAAACCGGACTCTCCGTCCATGGAACACCTGGTGCGGCTGTATTTCTACCCGACGGAGTCGCACAACGGTTACCTGGACGTGATCAACGACCTCGGCTACGTCGGCGGTTTCCTGCTCATCGGCTATCTGATTACGTATGTGCGGCAGGGGTTACGGATCTTCCGCCAGTACCGGCCCCAGGGAGCGTTGTTTCTCGCTTTGATCTTCGAACAGTTCATTGCCAACCTGTCCGAGGCGCGCTGGTGGAACTCGCTGACCAACGAGTTCGTGATCATGACCATCGCCACATTCGCCATGGCGAATGTACTGCTGTACCTGCAGCGGCAGGGCCAGCCGCAGCGGCGCTGATTTCAGCGGCGGTTGCCGACCTCCAGCAGAATCTGCCGCATGGTGCGGCCGATCACGGCCTCCGCGAAAGTCCCGAGCGCCGTCTGGCGCGCCGCCGCTCCCAGCGATGTGCGCAGGCCTTCGTCTTCCCACAGGCGCTGGATATTCGCTTTCATGTCATCGTGATCCGCATATCTCACCAACAGCGCATCCTTGCCCGAGGTCACATAGTCGACACTCGCCGGGCAGGAGGTGATGATGGCGGGCCGGCCGAACATCATTGCATCGAGCAGTGTGACCTGCCCTGAGGCGGTGGTCCTGTTGGCGACCGGGATCACGTTGAGTCGCGCGCGTTGCGTCAACTCGAAACATTGTTGTGGCGTGAGCCCGGAACGGACCGTTACGTTGGGCGGGACCTTCAGGCCTGCGACCGCGTGCGGCCCGGCGACGATCACTGTTGGATATCCCAACTCCCCCATCACTGCGAACAGCAGCTTGTAGTCGCGCTGCGCCGTGCCCATTGACAGTACGAAGGGCTGCTGCCGGTCCTCCTCGAGCTCGATATCGCGGACCGGCGTTTCAAACGGCACGAACTGAAAACGCTCGGGCGCAATGTCGAGCCATTCGCTGTAGGCGGCGATCTCGCCACGCGAGTGCACAATGAAGCGATCGATTCGCGGCAGCGCCGCCTGTGACAGGCGGCGTTTCAGGCCGGGATAGGTCTGGCCCAGGTTGAATGTCCAGGCGACCACCGGCAGCTTGGAAAAGGCGAGGCGTTTGCGCATGCCGACCACGATGGGTAGCTGCGGGAATGAGGTGATGATGGCACTCGGGCGCGCTGCGCGGCGCGCCGCCGACCAGGCTTCGTTGCCGTGCCGCACATAGTCCTGCCATTCCCGCAGTCCTGTGTACTTGCGCGAACGGTCGTGTTTGTAGCTCGCGGGAACGACCTGAAATTCAAATGCGGCGTCGTCGTTCGGCACAAATTGGGTCAGGCGCCACTTCTCGCCGGCACTCAGCAACCAGGGCACGGCAACGTGCCATCGGACTGGCGTTACACTCATGGCAGCGGCTTCCGGTCTTTACGCCAGGGCAGCGAGCGCGGCCGGCTCATGATGGCGGCCATCCAGGATCTCGCCCCACCAGCCGGGATTGTCGGCATACCACTCGACTGTATCGCGCAGTCCCTCCTGCAGGGAGCGGCTCGGTTTGAATCCCAGCGTGCGCTCGAGTTTCGTGTCGTCGATGGCATAGCGGCGGTCGTGTCCCGGGCGATCGGTCACAAAGGTGATCAGGGAGCGGGCGGTGTTGCCCTGCGATACCGGGCAGTGCGGATACCGCCGCTGCAGGTCCGGCCGCCGCCGCAGCAGCTCATCGGCAATCGCACACAACTGTTGGACGAGGTCGATGTTGGTGCACTCGCTCCGGCCGCCGACGTTGTACACCTCACCGGGGACCCCCGAGCGCAGGATCGCATCCACGGCGCGACAGTGGTCGGTCACATGCAGCCAGTCGCGAATGTTGAGTCCGTCCCCATACACCGGCAGCGGCTTGCCGCGCAGGATGTTGACGATCACCAGCGGGATCAACTTCTCGGGAAAGTGGTAACGGCCGTAGTTGTTGGAGCAGTTGCTCGTGGTAACGCTCAGGCCGTAAGTGTGGTGATATGAGCGCACCAGGTGATCGGAGGCCGCCTTGCTGGCGGAGTACGGGGAGTTGGGTGCGTAGGGAGTCTGTTCGGTGAAGGCCGGGGCTTCCGGCGTCAGCGAGCCGTAGACCTCGTCGGTGGAGATATGGTGGAAGCGGTGCGCGAGCTTGCTCTTGTCGAGCAGCCACACCTGGCGCGCCGCCTTCAGCAGGCTGTGCGTTCCGACCGCATTGGTCTGTACGAAGGCGTCCGGACCGGTGATGGAGCGATCGACGTGGGACTCGGCGGCAAAGTGTACGAGCGTGTCGATCTTCTCGGACCGCAGCAAGGATTCAACACGGGCGCTGTCGAGAATGTCGCCCCGCACGAAACGGAACTGGGGATGCGCCTTGACCGGCTGCAGGTTGGCGGGATTGCCGGAGTAGGTGAGGGCGTCGTAGACCACGACCCGGTCGCCGGGATGCGTGGCGAGCCAATAGTGCACGAAGTTGGTTCCAATGAAGCCCGCTCCGCCCGTGACCAGCAACCGCGCCATAAACGTTCCGTTGCCGCTGTTCGGCAAAAGTATACATAATGCGAAGTGTATGCGGGTCGCGCGGCCTTTAATGTGCTTTATTTCCTGAAATCGAACTCGAGGATCCGCTCCGCTTGAATGCCCCCACCGCCGGCCGCAGCGCCTTCCTGCGCATGCTCAGCGGCGCCGTCGCCGTCCAGATCATCCTCTCGGCTTCCAACTTCGTGGTTGGACTGATGCTGGTTCGCCAGACTTCGGATGAGCAGTATGGATATTACGTTCTGATTACGACGGCGATCCTGTTCGGCACCACCCTGCAGGGGTCGTTCATTCAGCCGCCCATGATCATCCGCCTGACCCGCGCGGCAGGCGCCCAGGGACGCTCTGACCTGATTGGCGGCTTGTTGCGCGATCAGCGCCGCCTGCTGCCGCTCGTCGGGGTGCTGCTGGCGCTGGTGGCCACCGGGTTTCTCCTGGCCGGCCGGCTGACGTGGTCGATCGCGGCCATCCTGGCCTGTGGCGCGCTGGCGTTCGTCGCTGCCCTGCGGCGCGAGTTCTTCCGCATGGTGTTGTTTGCGTATCGGCGGCCGAATGATGTGCTGCAGTCGGATTTCGTGTACTGCATCCTGTTGGTGAGCGGCGCCTACGTGGCCACGCTGACTCGCCTGCCGGCTGCCGTAGCGGCGAGTGGGCTGGCGCTGGCCGGGATCATCGGCGGAACGCTGCTCGGCCGGGCGCTGTGGCGCCACGAGCCCTGGAACGTGCAGGCCGCTCCCGGCACATTGCGCGAGATCGCACCACAAGGGGCGTGGTCAGGTTTCGGCGGGACGGCGCATTGGCTCTTCAGCCAGGGTTACGGTTACATGGTGGCGGGAGCTATCGATGTCACTGCCGTGGCCGCCCTCGCCGCGACGCGCCTGTTCACCATGCCGGTCGCCCTGTTGTCGATAGGAATCGGCACCCTGATGTTGCCGACCGCCTCCAAGTGGACGAAAGATCACCCTCCGACCGTGGTCCTGAAACGCCTCGCGTTGTTTGCAACGGCGCTGGCGGGTGGGGCTTCGTGTTATCTCGGCGTCATGTGGCTGGCGCGCGGCTGGATCTTCGATCACGTGCTGAAAAAGCATTTCACCGGCAGCGACGGGCTGCTGATTGTCTGGTCGCTCAACGCGATCGTCACGGTGTTCCGCGATCAGTTGTTGTATTTCCTGTCGGCGCGCGGCCTGTTTCGCGCAACCTCGGTGCTGACCGCGACTTGTGCGGTCATCTCGCTGTCCACCGGCTTCGTGCTGATGCGTTACCTGGGCACGGTCGGCGCATCGCTCGGGCTGTTGACTGCCGAGATCATCAACACGCTGGGAATCGTCGCCTTGTCGATCAGGGAGGCGCGCCGCGCGCCGGCGCTCGCCCCGTAATCGCGTCGGCTGTTTCCTGGAGCGCGTGATCGAGCGGGCGCCATTGCATGCCGAGCGCCGTTTCGGCGTGGTGCGTGTCCAGGCGGATATCCTGGGCAAACAGTCGCAGCAGTGAAGGCGGGATCGGCTGCGGCAAGCGGCGGGCAGGCACCTTCAGCTTGCCGGCGGCGATTTCCAGGATCTTCAGAAACGGCGCCAGCAACTTGGTTTCCACCTTCAGGTTGCGAGCGTGAATCCGCTTCACCGGCACGGCGCGCAGCGCCATCGCATAGTGAATCAGGTATTCATTCCAGGTCGGCGGATGGGGCAAGGACAGGTTGAATATCCCGCCCTGCGTGGCTGGCCGCTCCAGCGCGCGGATGATGGCCCCTGCCACATCGGCAACGTGTACCAGGTTGCATGCGCCATCGCCCGCGGGTCCCAGATCGCCCAGGCGCCGTGCCAACAACAGTTGCGCAATCCGGATGCTCCACTGCGCACTGGTAGGTCCGTAAACACAGCCCGGGCGAAAGATAGTGGTGTGCGCGTAGCCGCGAGCGACCTGCTCGGCGGCGATCTTCGCCACGGAGTACGGGCCGAGGTCGCCCCGGAGCGGGGCCGTTTCGTCCACCTCGCCAACAGCGCTGCCGTATACCGCCATGCTGCTGAGGTGCATGACGCGGATCCCGCGGTTTGCCCGAGTGACAGCCCCAAACAACGCCGCTGCCGAAGCGCCGATCGTGTCCGCACCTCCCGCGACGCAATCGACAACGGCCGATACGCCCTCGATAGCGCTTGCCACCGATGTCAGGTTGGTTGCATCGACGATGCGGTGCCCGAAGCGGCCGCCGGCGCGTGGTGCGCGGCGCAGGCCGAGGATGGGTGTGGCCCAATCGGTGGCCGCCAGGGCTGCCACCACCTCTGTACCAATAAAGCCGTTGGCGCCAAGAACCAGGACTGTCTGCTGCATCGTTCGCTCTTGTTTGAAGGGCATCATACCCCGGGGTGTCTGGGGCGGTGTATAAGGTTCGCGGAAAATCCGCATGACGGGAGTGAGATGACAGAACGCCAGGGCGTCGCGGCCCAGATGAGCACCTATCCCATGGATGTGCGCCATCTCGAGCATTTGTTGCCGCACCAGATCCGGGCGCTGGGCCCCATGGTGGATCGCTTTGTGGTCACCATCGACACCCACCAGAGCCGTTCCGGGCGCTATCGGGTTGCCAACTTTCAACAGAACCTGGAGCGCATCCGCCGCCTGATCCAGGAAGCGGGCCAATCCTACCCGAAGCTCGAATTCGCGGATGTCGACTACTCGCCGGCCATGCAACGCGAGGTGTCGCGGTATTTCTTCGGAGTCGACTCGATCCCGGTCAAGGCCTGGGACGGGGGCCCGTTTTACGCGTATTTCTTCGGCCTCTACATGGCGAAGGCGCGCTACGTATTCCACATGGACGGCGACATCCTGCTCGGCGGCTCCAGCAACACCTGGATCCGCGACGCCATCGGTTGCATGGAGCAGCTCCCCGACGTGTTGGTCACCGCACCCTTTCCGGGGCCGCCCCGGGCGGATGGCCGCATTTTCGGGCACCTGGAGCAGGGTGAGACGGCCCGCGCATCGCTGCCGTGGCCCGCTTACAGCCATCGCGATGTCAGCACCCGGGTGTTCATGATCGACCTGCAGCGCTTCAAGGAGCGGCTCGGGGTGTTTCCGCTGTTGGCCCCGGGACCGGCGCAACGCATGAAATCGAGGCTGCTGGGCAATCCCCCGCACGTGCGGGAGGCCGAGGTGTTGATGACCCGAACCATGCAGCAGTCCGGCCTCCGGCGCATCGACCTGCTCGGCAATGCGCCGGGATTCTGGTCACTGCACCCGCCATACCGGTCCGAATTGTTCTATCGGAAGCTGCCGGAGCTGGTACGGGCGGTGGAGTCCGGCAATGTGCCGGACGGGCAACTCGGTCACTACGACCTGAACGACAGCATGATCGACTGGAGCTCAGCCCGGGAAGCGAATCGCTGGCACCGGCGCTACTGGCGCATGGTGCGCCAGCGGCTTGCGGGCTGAGTAGGGCGCCAGGGCCGCGCCGCGGAATCCAAAGCCCCGAGCTGCGGAATCTAAAGGCCGTAGCCGCGGATCATCTTCTGGAGCCGCCGCCAGCTCCGGCGCAACGGCGTCATGGCCGCCAGCTCGCGCTCATCGCGGGCGGTCTGCTTCTCCAGGTTCCACGGATAGTCCTTGTGGATGCGCTGATGGGGCTTCGACTGCACCGAGTAGCCGAGGATATAGGCCCGGCGCGGGTGGTTGGCGGTATTCGGCCCGGCCGAATGGATGGTCCGTGAGTGATGAATCACGCACGATCCCGCCGGTAGCGGCACGGGTACGCAGTGGGTCAGATCGGGCGGCGCCACGAGCTCGAGGCCGTGAATACGCGGGTCATTGTTAGGACTTCGATGATCGAACAACCGGCCATGATTGCTGCCGCGGATGTATTGCATGCACCCGCTGCCGACGTCGACATCCTGCAAAGGCATCCAGATCGAGATCGCTTCCACGAAACCCGACCCCGGCCGGCTGAACGCATCGTCCTGGTGCCAGGGGGTCGCGGCACCTCTGCCGGCAGGCTTCGAAATGGCGTGTTCCAGCACATTGACCAGTTTCGGACCGAGGAGCTGTTGCGCAATTGAGTAGGCGCTCGCGTACAAACGTGTCTGGCGCAGCAGCGGCTCATACCGCGACGGCCACAACATCTGGGGCAGGGACAGGTCTTTCTTGGGATCGTCCCGGGCGACCATGTCGAACAGGGCGCCGCTCTCCCAGCCACGCTTCTCGGTGAACAGGCGGTCGTAGGCGGCAATGAGCGAGTCGATCTCTTCGCGACTGCTCAGACCGTCGACGCGCAGATAGCCGTCGCGGCGGAAATCAGCGAATTGCTGTGCCGTAAGCTGCGGGCCCACGGCGCTCCCGCTGGAGTCGGTGAAAGGTGGGTGAAAGGTTGCGGCGGATGCAGCCCCGTTCCCCTGAATCTGTTCGGTAGCGGCCATGATGTCCTGCTGCAGCCGGCGTGCCGGCGGCGCATCGTGAGTCTCCATCATTTAAGCACAAAGTCGCCGGTCGTGTCGCAAGCGCTGACCGTTGCCGGTATACGCTCTTTAGAAGTTGCTCAGCACCGCGCCAACAACAAACGCGTTGGTGGTATCCAGTTTACGACGCATTTCCGTCATCGCGTGGTAGGAGGTTGAGTTGGTACGACCCAACACGACGACGTTGCCCGCGACGGTGGCGATGGCAAAACAGTCGGAAAACTTCGCCGCCGGCGGGGTGTCGATCACCACGAACTCATAGCTGCGGCGCCAGTCGGCGACCAGGCGCTCGAAACGCATGCCCGACAGCAGCTCCAGCGGGTTCGGCGGCAGGGTGCCGGCCGTCATCAACGACATGTGCGGCACGCCGTTCACGCCGTAGAGCCGGTGCTGTTTGACATCCACCAGGGCCTGGGCGAGCCCCACGGTGTTCTCGGTTCCAAACAGCACGTGTTGGCGCGGATTGCGCATGTCCGCATCCACCAGCAGGGTGCGGCTGCCGAGCTGGGCAAATGCGATGGCCAGCTCAGCGGAAAGCTGCGAGCGGCCTTCACCCGAGGTCGGGCTCGCGAGCGCAAACATCGCCGCGCCGCGCCGCCCGTTGGTGCGCATGAGCAGCTCGGTGCGCAGGCTGCGAATCGCCTCGCTGCGATCGTTGTAGGGGTCGTGTGCCAGGATGAGCTGTTTGCCGGGGTTGAGCTTTTCGCCCTCCCAGACCACTAGGGCGTTGGCGCTCGGCCGGCGGCGCAGCGCTTCCTCGATGATGCTGCGGCCCTCGTTCATTTCGCGCCGGCGCACCCAGTCCTGGGCTGCGTCGAGCTCGGTTTGGGTCACGAGGCCGGTGTGGAGGGCGGCTTCGGCGAAATCGACGCCCAGGCTCGATTGCGCCTGCCAGATGCTTTCTATGGCCTCGCCGGGCAGCTTGTACAGCAGCACGAGGGCGTCTGAAATGTCCTGATCAGACTCCACGACAGGCTCGGGCACGGATCGTTCGACGCTCATTAGATTATTGTGGGGCACGATGGCGGCAATTGAAGCAGCCCCGGGCAAAACGCGCCGAGTGCGAGGTCTCAGTACCGCCAGAGTACTTTGCCACAAATGGGGTTGTTTGGCGCGCCCGGGCGGCGCGGGAGGCCATTGTTACGTCCGCGTTCGCGGCGGAGAATTGTATTTATTTCAGTATGTTAAGCAACAAATCTCATGCAAGATCTGGTTGCGGGACGGCGACTGAGACCCAGGTCGTTGGCGTTTGGCCGCGGTTGCCGGATACTCCCCGGCATAGCCCGGTGGGGCTTTTGCGCCGACCATAAAAAGAGCCAGCATGCACCCAGACGGCCCCCGGTTGTTCATTGAGCCAGCCGGCTTCAGCGAGCGTTTTGACCGCGAGCCTTTTGGCTTCTCGCACAACCTGCATACCCTGGACCTGTTCAGCTTCGATTCGCTGATCGGGCTTGCCGGGCGCTACGCCAACGCGCCGCGCGACTATTTCGTGGCCGCCGCGGCGTCTTCGGCCGCGACCGAATTCAAAGCGGTTGCGCACAGTCAGTGGTCGGTCGGCGAGGCGATGCAGCGGGTCGGTTCGGACTCGGTGCGGGTGCTGCTGAAGCGCCCGGAGAACCACGATCCGCGCTTTCGGCAGTTGCTGGATACACTCTTTGAGCAGGTCATCGGCATGCGGGGTGGGTTGAAGGGCGAACGGGTCGTGCGCCTCGAGTCCGCTGTCTTCGTGACCTCGGCCACGTCCATCACGCCTTGTCACTTCGATCCTGAAATCGCCTTCTTTGCGCAGATCGAGGGACGCAAGAACTACCACGTGTACGCCCCGTCGAGCATGAGCGAGACGGAGCTGGAGAGCTTCTACCGCGAAGGCATCGTCAGCATTGCCGAAGTCGATTTGCCGACCCGCGATCCCCGGCTCGAGCACGTTTATGCGTTGGAGCCCGGTGACGGCCATCATCAGCCGCAGAACTGCCCGCACTGGGTCGCGACCGGCGCCGGGCGTTCGATCTCGTATTCTTTTGTATTTGAAACCGATGCCACACGGGCACGCAATCGGACGCGGGCCGCCAATCACTTCCTGCGCCGGGCCGGTTTGCAGCCCGCGATGCCCGGCGTTTGCCCCAGCCGCGATGCCGCCAAGGCGGCGGCCATGCGCGTCGTTTTCCCTATTCGCCGTCGCGTCAACAACCTCACTGCCAAGTTGCGCAAGGTTTGAAGCCATGTCCGCGCTGCCCACCGCGCCTTCGGTCCCCGATCCTTCGCAGCCGAGCCTGCTCGATCCCACCGGGGCGTTCCGCGACCATTACAACCGGCGCAGCTTCATGTTCGCGCACGGTCTGTCGGCGAATCCTTTGTTCGATCTGGATAACCTGCTGGAGTTGGCGAAGCGGACGCCGCCGCAGCACGAACCGTACTGGTCCAATGGCAAGGTGGCCATCGGCAACAAGTGGGAAGCCGGGACCGGTGGGCGCGCGTCCCTGCCGGACACGATTGCCAACATTGAACACAACGACTCGATTGTAATTCTCAAGCACACCGAGCAGGACCCGGTCTATGGACCGGTGCTGCAGGATTTTCTGGCCCGGGTGGTGGCCTTTGCCGGCGAGCAGATGCGCTCGGATGTGATAGTGGGTGAGACGCTGATTCTCATCAGCTCGCCCAACCGCGTGACCCCTTACCACTTCGATGCTGAAACCAACTTCCTGGTACAGGTGCGCGGCGACAAGTGGTTCTACGTGTTCGATCACGAAGACCGCAGTCTCGTGACAAACGAAGAGCGGGAGCAGTATTTCGCGGGCGATATCAGCAGCGCCGTGTACCGGGCGGAGCGGCAGAAAGATGCGATCGCGTACGATCTGAAGGCGGGCCACGGCATCCACGTTCCGGTCGCCGCCCCCCATTGGGTGCAGAACAGTGACAACGTGTCCGTGGCCATCAGCGTCAACTATGAGCTGCGTTCCGTCGAGCGGACCGCGAAGATTCATCGTATCAACAGCCGCCTGCGGCGCCTCGGTTTGACGCCTACGCCGCCCGGCGTCTCGCCAGTAGGCGATCTGTTCAAACTGGCTGCTGCCGGCACGATCGCCGGTGTACGTTCACTTTCCAGGGGCGGACGCTCTGCCCGCACTTACGGGGTTTGGACTCCACCGCCCGCTTGACGGTCAACTTGCGCGCGGTGCGCGGCGAAATCTCGCCGGCAGTTTCGCGGTGAACTGTGTCGTAAATTCCGGCAGCAACTGTGTGGCCAACATTGCGTAGGTCGCGCCTCCAATCACTACCAACGCCGCCAGCAGCCCGACCGAATTCATGTACGGCGCGAGTATCCACAGCGCAGCGAATGTGACTACACCCGTTATGCATGCGGCCAACAGTGCCGGTAGCTGCGCTGTGAATACCCTTTTGGGTTCGATGCTGCAGTAACGGCGCGCGAAGACCACGGGAAACACGGAAGTGACCAACGGGCGAGTAGCGATTGCCGCCGTCGCCGCATACAGGCCCAGCGGCGCGAAAATCAAACTGACCAGCGTCAATGTCACCGTTTGCGCCGTTGCGTTGATTGCAATCGATGATTGCCGGTTGGCACCCAACAGCGCGGCGCTGAGCGCGTAGTGGGTGACCTGCGGCATGATTCCAAGAATCATGAGCTGCGCGGGCAATACTCCGCCGGCCCACCGTGCGTTGAGCCACGCACTGAAAAGTACGGGCATCACGACGGCCCCACCGATGCAGAGTGGGAAGGTCAAGGCGCTCATCTGCATCAGAATGCGCCGCATCGCTTCGTTGATGCCGTCATGTTTGTCCCTGAACTCGCGCATTTCGATGCGGGCTACACCGAAACGGGGCGAAACGGCGAGTTGCAGGACGATATCGGCCAGGCGCCCGGCAAGGCTGAACAGGCCGAGCTCGCTCGCGCCGAGGAAAAAGCCCAGGATGTAACGCGGTATTTGATCGGCCGCCCACGCCATCACCTGCGAAAGTGCCATGGGGCCGCCGTAACGGCGCAGTTCCTGGAAATGGGGCGCTGAGAAGCCCAGGCGGAACGGCATTTTCACCAGCCGCCACAGGATTGCGACATTCAACACGCGCTGCAGAGTGGCCTGCCATACGAGCGCCCACACGCCAAAGTGAAGGAAAGTGAGTACCAGCCCAACAATGCCGGCCAGCGTCGTGCTGATCAGCATGCGGGTCACCAGCGGCTCCATGTTCAATTCCCGCCGGCACGCCGCATTGGGGGCCGATGTGAGCACGGTCAGCATCGGCAGCGGGGACATGAACCGCAGGATCGACGTCAGGTCCGGCTCATGGAAGTTGGCTGCTATCAGCGGTGCGAACGCGAAAATGAGCGCACCGATGATCAACCCCGACACGACGTTGACCGTCGTCATCGTGGCGTAGTAACTCTCATTGATGTTGGATACGGAGACGAGGGCGTCGGTGGCCGGAATCTCCAGCACGTACTCGCAGAACGCAATAAACACCATCACCAGCGCAATGAGCCCGAAGGCATGCGGGCCCAGCAGCGGCGCCTGGATGGCAAACAGCAGGATCGCAAACCCCTGTTTGAACAGATTCTGCGCCGTGAGCCAGGAGGTAGGTGACAGTTTCCTCAGGCGGCCGAACATGGTCAGGTTTGCTCGAACACAAAGCCCGCGAAATGCCTGATGAAGCGCTCGGGATAGAACGGTATCAGCAGGTCGAGGTCTTCAACCGCCCAGCGGTCGCGCAGCCGGTAGCCGTGCGCGGCGAAATACTGCAGAAACGTCTGCTCATTGAACAGTCTGTTGGGCGTGACCGCCGGACCGTAGTTCTGCAACGTCCAGCAATCCGGGCCCGGGGTGATCGGCAGCTTGTTCAACAGGACATAGCGTGGCTTGCGTGCCAGGGATTCGAGCAAGCCGGGAATGGCGGCCGGCATGAATTGCAGGGCGCCCGCCGACAACAACACATCGCAGGGCGGCGCGGCCGCCAGGGAGTCCACAAACCGCAGGGACGCGGCCTGTTCGCGGGCGGCTATTTCACTGCCCTGGCGGGCGATGGCACTGACCTCGACCACCGTCCAGGTGGCACCGGCGGGCAGGCGGCCGAGTCGCCGATAGCCGTAGTAGGTGAGGCCGATGGAACCGCCCACATCCACCAGTGACGCATTTTCGCCGTAGAGCTGGTCCAGCCAGAAGAAGATGGGGTAGGTGGACAACCGGACCGGGTCGATCTGGTCGACCCATAGCTTGGCGGAGCTGTCGTGGTCCCAGCCGGACTTGCGGGACGCGGGAATGGCCGCCATCGCGGCCTCGTACGTGGGGTATATCCCACTGTGCAGGCCGGTGTGATCGCGCCGCGCCATGACACGGCCGGTGTAGAGAGCCGGCAGTCCCGGAATCGCCCGGGCCCAACGGCCTGTCGGCAGCCTGCCGAGGAGAATTTCCAGGGCCTTGTAGCCCAGGCGCCGTGGGTTGGAAGGGTTGACGTGCTGCTCGGTCATATGGGCGGGCAGAATACCTGCACGCGCCCGCGCCGGTCGATGCGCGGTTCCACGATCTGAGCAGCCAGTCAATTGGCGCGGCATTGGCCGCGCGGAGCCGTGGCTCGGTTCCGCCGGACCTAGCGTGGATACGGGGCAAACATCTCGAGCGGCCCCCGGCCGGCCGGGTCGATATCAACCCCGACCTGCCGCACTTCGTAGTCGCCTCGAGGAATCGGGCGTTTCAACACACCCAGTACAAAAACGGTGCGGAACTGGCCGGCGTCGGCCAGCACATCCCGCCGCGGCGGCGCCTCGATCAGACAGGCCTCGCAATGCAGATTGACCCGCATGGCGATGTTGGGGTCGAGAGAATAGGCAATCTCCAGCACCCGGGACGTGCCGCGATCGTTGCTCACGGTCTCATCTCCCACCACCAGCGGCCGCGGTGCCTGGTTGATGATGGCTGCGACATGCGGGCTGCGTTGCCAGGCTTTCGGGTACCAGGTGTCGGCACCGGCGCTGATGACACACGACAGGACGCCGAATGCAACAATCAACACATAGGTGGCTGCAAACACGATGGCGCTGCCTCGGGCACGGCGCTCGGTCGGGAAGCTCGCGCAGAACAGGGCGGTCAGCGCGAGCTGCGTGGCCAGGAAGGCGGGCGCCAGGTAGCGCAGTTGACTGATCAGCGCACCCCCATTGATGAGGGCAATCGGCAGCGTCGGAATCACAAACAGGGCGAGTATGAAGCGTTCCGCGACCCGATCTCGCGAAGCTACGGCGAGCCGGCCGATACTGGCCAGGACGACCGCCAGTACGGCAGTACCCAACGCCATCGAGGTGAGTCGGCTGAGGCTGCCCGGCTCAACCGCTCCGAGGTCAATCATGGAGGCCTTGATGTCCCGCAGGAACGTCACGACGAGGCCGAGAGGCGTCTGCTCGTTCGCGAGCAGGACTCCCAATGCTTTGGCACCGGCGTGCGTGTTCGACAGCAGCGGCCACGGCAGGAACAACAGTGTGGCGACGGCGCTCGCGATCACGTAGGGCAGCAAGACCCGCCGCTGACGCAGACTCGGTATTGAGATGACGAGCGCGAAGTGAGCTGCCATGACAGTGGCGGACAACGGGTAGGTGTACAGACTAAGCGTACAGACCACTGCGTAGGCAACCCAACTTCCCGTTCCCGCTGTGCGCGCCGCGCGCAGCAGCAGCACGCTTGCAGTGACGATTTCCAACGTCCACAGTGTTGTTTCGCGAGCTTCCTGGGCATAGAGCACTGCGAACGGTGAAATAGCGTAGAGCGAGGCGGCAATGAGCGCCGCTCGGCGGCTTTGAAACAACTCCAGGGCGAGCCACGCCATGGCGCCGATGGTCAGCAGCCCGAAGATGATCGGCAGAGTACGCAGTGCGGTTGGCGAGACTCCGGCCACACCGGCCCACAGACGCTGCATCAGATAGAAGACCGGCGGGTGTTGCGGATCTTCACTGGCCAGGGAGGCAACCGTTGCCCGTAACGGTCGCGGTCCGCTGTTCTGCGGTCCCGCCAGGTTGAAATACACTTGTATGTCGGCGGCAGTGCGAACCTGGGGGCCGGCCCGGACTATCTCGGCCTCCGTGTAGCCGAGGGTGTGCGTCAGGCCTACTAACTCGTCGCCCCAGAAGGTCTTCGCGCCCGGATTGTGGGTGCGAAAGAAAACGCCCGCCAGCGTGGCGAGGACTGCGACCGCAAGCACGACCGCCTGCAGCATCGACCGGGCTCTGCGCGCATCCGATGAATATTGCACGCTCGCTGACACCGTCGTCATGGAAGGGCCATTGTTATTATTATTCGGGAATGGTGACGTCTGCACCCCCGGAAGTCAACGGCGTGTGTCAGTGCGGAATCGGCCAGATGCGAATGTGCGCCTCGGGAAACACAGGCCAGCCTGTGTCCAGAGGCGGTGGAGCGCCGGGCCGCCCATAGCGCGTGAAGAATTCAATTACATATGTCCGGATTATGTCCTGGGCCCGCCGCGCATCCAGCTCACCGCCGAACGAAAAGCGTTTCAGCGGCGAGCGCAATGGCACATCGGTGAAATTCATGTGCGCCACCCCGGGCAGGGTGACCCGCATGCCGCCATTCGCCGCCTGGTTCTTGTCGAGTTGGGAATAGTCGATGCGGTCGAGCTGCGCCTCGTAGCGAGTGGGCGGGTCCGGGGAGGTCACATCGGCATCGCTGGGGAAAATCAACTGCTCGCAAATAAACAGGTAGGGTTTGCTGACACCGCTCTGCAACGCTTGCGCGAAGTGCCGGCCGTCGAGATTGATCGCAGACCTGACGCGGGGTTCGTCGAGGGCCATTTGCGCGGCCACAGCGCCGCCGAACGAAAATCCCAGGGCACTGGCATGTTGAGTATCCAATCTACGGGCATAACGCCCCTGCGGCTGGGAGTCCAGGTTCGCGAGCGCATCGAGGGTTGCGCTACCGTCCCGGGCATGCGAGCGCGCTCGTTGGTCATCGAGCGCCACTGACTGCCGCACTGCAGTATCGGAGGAGTGGTCCACCAGGGGGCGGTCGATACCGTTCCAGGTAATCGAGGCGACGGCAAAACCGCGGCTCACCAGCTCCAGGATCAGATTGATGTTCTGGGTCTTGTCTTCCGGCCAGCCGTCAAAGTACACGATGACAGGGAACTTCGGACCCTGTTGCGCGGGCGGCTCATCGGTGCCGGCAGGCGCTGTTGCCGTGGCCCGCAAGCCACTGGCAACCCGCGTCTGCAGGGAGGCCCGGAAGCGGTGCCAGTAGTTGGAATGTTGTGTTGGATACCACAGTTGCACGCGCGGCTGTGCTTGCAGCTCCGCGGGCTCGCTCGCGGAGTGCGTGACGGTCACCGGGATGGCGCTCGTTCCAACGCCGAATGGCCCGTCGGGAGTGCGAGGCGCGACGAAAGGGAATACCAGGCATGCGGCAATGGAGGCGCCGAGCAGACTGAAGCTGACGGCCGCCGAGCACAGCAGTGCAAACGCGCTCTGACTCAGAAAAGCCGGCGTCAGTGTCACGATGAAGGCAGCCGCATAGGTTGGCAGGATCTGCCAGCGCCATCCCTCGAGCAACAGTTGTGCAAACAGCGCCAGCGCCAGCACGACCTGCATGCCGTGTGCCCAACCGCCCGCGCGGCCGCCGGCCAGGCGGATACTGAATGCTGCGCATGCCAGCAACAACAGCAGTTCGAATGTACGCATCCGCGGCGGTGCGTGTCAGCTCGGCCGCTTGGCAGCCGCGAGCATCGGCCCCATCCGCTCCGCCATCTGGGTGGCGCCCGGATCCTGGAACATCGTGAAGTGATTACCGTCGACCATGGCCAGCTCGATGCCACCTTTTACAAACGATCCCCAGCCGGCCAGGGGGTCGAAGAACCAACCGGTGGGTTCTCCCTTGCTGCGCAGGAGAGTGACTCGACCGGGGTAGGTTCCAGGTTCGTAGCGCTCGGTGGTGGACTTGAGAAATTCCAGCAACCACCGGTCGTACTGTTCGGGTGCGCCGGCCACCTCACTGACCGGGGCGTCGGACACAGCGCCCCACAAAGGCGCCAACCACCGGCGCAACTTGCCGAGGCTCGGCCGCTGATCCATGAATTGCTGCAAGGTCTGATGACCGGCCCGAAACTGGCGCCAGTCCGCCCGGGCCAGTTGCCAGCGCAGCGAATAATTGCCGAATACCCGGCGCAGCCAGGGCAGGCGTGTGAAATAACGCGGCACCCAGGAGTCGATCAGGAATACGTTGCCGACAGCGTGTCCACCCGCGGCGAGTTGCCGCGCGATCTCGAAGGCGAGGGCGCCTGCGACACACCAACCTGCCAGGAGGTAAGGCCCCTCAGGATGAACGCGCCGGATCAACTTCACGTACTCGGCGGCAATCTGCTCGAGGGTCTCGGGCAGGGAATCGTGTTTGGCAGCCGGATCGAAAAGCTGCAGCGACGTCACGGGCTGCTGCGGCCCGAGCCGCTTGGCCAGCAAGTAGTAGACGCCGGTGTTGTTGATCGCAATCAGGGGAAGGTTGCTGCCCTCCGCCTGCAGCCGCACCATCTGGCGGAAATCGAACTCCCGCGACTCCGTGAGCACCAGGCGCGCAAGTCCGCGCACGGTGGGGGAGCGGAACAGCGATGTCAGGGTGATGCGGCGGCCAAATTCGGCCTGCACGCGTGTCAACATTCTCGCCGCCAACAAGGAGTGGCCGCCCATCTCGAAGAAATTCGAAGCAGGCTCGATAGTGGCCGGATCCGCACCGAGCAGGTCCGCCCAGATGGCGCGGATGCGATTCTCGGTCTCGGGGTCGGTCGGCGCGCTGTCGGCCGCGGTTGTGGCGACATCCGTTGATTCCACTTCGGGCGCCGGGTGCACATCAATGAGCTCGACGGTGCCGTCGGCCCGCAGACGGGCGTGATCGCCGGTTCGGAAAGTTCGCTCGTCACCAGTCGCGTAGGTGAAGAGACCTTCAGACGCCGGGGCCGATTCATCAACCGCACCCAGGTTGCCGGCGACATAGAGCTCGCCTCGGCCGCCCAGTGGCGGAGGCCTCAGAGTTTCATCCAACACGTGGAAGCGGGTATTCGCAAAGGGTTCGCCTGCCAGGCGCAGGTCATACGCGCCCTCGACACGCCTTGCCGACACGGCGCCGCCTGTTTCCACGTACGAGTGGAGTGCCCAAAGCTCCTTGCAATGTGACCGCAGCCGCGCGTTCAGCGTTTTTTGATCGCCGATGATTTTCGGGATCGTCACGTCCGCGGCCAGCGCGGCCAACAGCTCCGTGGCTCGCGGAAACGAGGCGAATAAGGTGGTGACGCGCGAGTGCTTGAGCAGGTGGCGTAAGTCGTTCGCCGTTGCCGCCTGGTGCGCTGTCGCGAACAGGGCGCGAGCCCCGAACGCCAATGGCATCAACAATTCCGTGGCAATTGCGGGTGCGCTCACGGGACCCGCGGACAAGTAGACGTCGGCGCGCGTGCCGCCGATTTTTTCATGCACACAGGTCAGTGAGCCGACAATCGCGTGATGTGAGAGCTCCACTGCGGCCTTCGTGGTTCCCGAGCTGAACCAGACGGCGGCGGCAGATTGCACCGACACCCGTGGCAGCGGGGCGCCCGAATCTCGTGGTGAACCGGCTACGGACGTGATGACTGTTGCGGCCGCCAGAGCTGCCGCGCCGGCCTCGGGTGTAGTGATGACAAACTTCGCGTCGGCCAGGTCTGACTCAACACCATCGAGCGCAACCCAGGTCGCGCCCGCCTTCCAGATACCGAGGATGGCAATCGCGAGATCCAGCGAGCGCGGCAGCCGCACACCAACGCGACTGCCGGGCGCAACTCCTTTCTCCATCAACAGCCGCGCGAAGCGAGCCGCTTCAGCGTCGAGTTGTGCATATGTGAGCCGCTGGTCTGCGAAGGAGACTGCTGTGGCGTCGCCGGTGTTGCGAGCGTGCTCGATGAAGAGATCGGTAAGGGTGTCGGGAAAAGTGCGTGCCGGCCCCTGCAGCCGTGGCAGCAGGGGAGTCAATTCGGCGGGATCGGCGAGCCGCAGCTCCGACAGGCGGCGCGACGGGCTTGCCACGACGCTCGCCATCGTCGCCTGGATATAACTCAACAGGCGGTTGACGGTGGCGCCCTCGAACTGGTCTGTGTTGTACTGACACGAGAAACGCCAGCCTGCCGGCCGCTCGATCATAAAGAAATTCAGGTCATAAATGGCGCCGGCCGGCAGCGACGGCATGTCGACCAGCCGGAACTCGCCGTAGTCCTGGTCTTCAATGAAGGTGCGCTGGAAAATGAAGTTGATGGAGACCGCCGGGCTGTTGCTGCCGCCGCGGCCGGCCTTGACCATTCCCAACAGCTTCTCAATGGGAATGTTCTTGTGCTCCAGCGCCTCGGCAATGGTCGTGCTGGTGCGCTCCAGCAGTTGCGTGAAGCGCGGGTCGCCCTCCAGGCGGTTGCGCAATATCAAGGAATTCACAAACTGCCCGATCATCGGCTCCAGCTCGACCTGGTCGCGGTCGGAGACCTGTGTGCCGATGACGATTTCGGACTTACCGGTATAGCGGGCCAACACCGCGCTCAAGGTCGATACCGCGGCGGCAAACATGGTGACGCCGGTTTCGGCGGTCAGCTCCTGCAGGCGGTTGGTCAGATCGCGTGGCAGAACGACGGAGGCAATCGCGCCGTTGGTAGTGGGGACCGCCGGGCGCGCTCGATCGGCGATGACTTCAAACGGGGCGACGCCGGCAAGTTGCCGCGTCCAGTAGGTATTCTCGGCCGCAATGCCACGCTGTTTCAGCCATTCGAGCTGCCACTGCGCATAGTCGCCGTATTGAATGGCCAACGGCTCGTGATCGGAGGCCACATCGAGGGCCAACGCCCGGTAAATATGGCCCATCTCGCGTGCCATGACACCGATCGACCAGCCGTCTGAGACGATCTGGTGCGAGGTTACGAGGATGATGGCCTTCTGCGCCGAGTAGCGCAGAAGGACTACGCGCAGCAGGGGGCCACTGCCCAGATCGAATGGTGCGCGAGCCTCAATGAGACCGATGCGGTCGCCTTCCTCGGCTGCCTCGGTTTCCGGAAGCGAGGTCAGGTCGATCACTCCGAGGCTGAACGAGCTGCCGGGGGAGACGCGCTGTATCGGCTTGCCGTCTACCTCGAGAAACCGGGTGCGCAGTACTTCGTGGCGGGCGATCACTTCACGCCAGGCGCGTTCCAGGATCTGCGCGTCAATGTGGCCCAGGAGTTGCCAGCGGACCGCGACATTGTAGGAAGGATTGCCAGGCTCCAGGCGATCCAGCAGCCAGAAGCGCTCCTGCGCGACCGAGCATGGAAAATCCGAGTACTGCGCAGCCTCGCCCGTCCCCGCTCCGGAATCCGGCACGGGCGCGCTCACCGTCTCCGGCGGCTCAAAAAGCAGGTTGCTCGCCGTGGCCATCCGTCCGTCATCGCTTCATGGGGGTTGCCGCGGCCCGATTGCGCTTGAACTGCCCCAGGGAGGGTAGGTTCGCACGGCTGTCCGCTGCCGTTCCCGCGCCAATGGTCGAGCCATCCAGGGAAGCAGCGACTGCCCGTACATTCCGGTACTGCAAAAGCTGCTTGGCACTCAATCGGAACCCCTCCCTGCTGGAGCGCGCAATAATTTGGAATAGTTGGATTGAATCCGCGCCCAGCTTCAGTATATCCATGGTTACGCTCACACGGGACAGATGCAAGACGTCGGCCCAGATTTTCGCCAGCCGGATCTCGGTTTGGGACTGGGGGGCGACGAATTCCGCCTCGGTCACCGCCAGGGGCTCCGGTTTTGGCAGCGCCCCACGGTCCAATTTGCCGTTCGGCGAGACCGGCAGGCGCTCCAGGCGCAGCCACGCCGTCGGAATCATGTACTCCGGCAGATCATCGGCCAGCAGCGCCTGGAGCTGCTCGGTCGTATGGCTCGAGCCGCTGGGTTCGACATAGTAGGCCACCAGCCGCTGCACGCCGGGGTTGTCTTCCCGGAGAATGACCGCGACCGCCTGGAGTGCGGCTTTACGCAGCAACAGTGTTTCGATTTCCCCGGTCTCGATCCGGAATCCACGCAGCTTCACCTGGTGGTCCATGCGACCCAGAACCTGCAGCTCGCCATTCGGCAGCCACCTGGCCAGGTCACCGGTGCGGTACATGCGTCCTGACGCGAACGGATTGCGGACAAACTTCTCCGCGGTGAGCTCAGCACGATTGTGATAGCCGCGAGCAACGCCATCGCCACCGATGTGCAACTGCCCCGATACTCCGTGAGGAACCGGCTGGTCGCCGCGGTCCAGAACGAGGAACTGCGTGTTGGCAATCGGCTTTCCGACGGTTATGGGTGCATCTCCCGGGGTGACCGGGGTGCAGGACGACCAGATTGTTGTCTCAGTCGGACCGTACATGTTCCAAAGCTCACCCGAGCCTGCCAGCAGGCGATTGGCGACTTCACGGGGCAGCGCTTCGCCGCCGCACAGCATCTTGAAACCGGCTTTGGCGCGGAAACCCGCCTCGAGAAGCATGCGCCACGTGGCCGGCGTCGCCTGCATCACGGTTGCGCCACAACGCTCCAGGTGTTGCAGGAGTACAAACCCATCAATCACTTCGTCGCTTTCCGCGATAATCACCTGCCCGCCGACGCTCAGCGGCAGGAAGAGCTCCAGGCCCGCAATGTCGAAGGAAATGGTTGTTACGGCCAGCAGCACGTCATCTTTGGTAAGGCCGGGCACCTGAGTCATGGAGGTCAGGAAGTTGACAACAGCAGAGTGTGGAACCTCCACACCCTTGGGCACTCCCGTCGACCCTGACGTATAGATTGCATACGCGAGATCGTTCGGCTGAACTTTGACCGCCGGCAATGCGGGTGTGGTCGCGGCGATACTCGCGATTTCCTTGCGAATATTGATTGTTGGTACCGCCGAGTTCGGCAGCTCTATATCGATCGTGCCGTCGGTAATCACCGCGGCTACTCCGGCATCCTTCAGGATGTGCCGCAAGCGTTGCGCAGGATGTGTCGGGTCGAGCGGCACGTAGGCGCAGCCGGCTTTCAACGTGGCCAGCAGTGCAACCAACATGTCGAGAGATCGGTCGACGATCACCGCGACGAGCGACTGCGGCGCGCCGTCCTTGCGAACCCCGCCCATGCGGCGCAGCAGGACGTTGGCGAGCTGATTGGCCCGCCGGTTGAGCGACTCGTACGTCATGCTGTCGTCGCGGAATTTCGCGGCAATGGCCTGCGGCCGCTCGGCTGCCTGCTTTTCAAACAACTGGTGGACGCAAACCGGCGGGAACGCCGCCGCGGTACGGTTGTAGTCGGCAAGTACGCGCTGCTTTTCGGCAGCCGGCAGATAGTTCACCTGCGACACCGGGGTGCTCGCATCAGATGCAATCGACTCGAGCAGTGCCTCGTAGCAGTCGAGCCACAGGTCGACGGTGCCGGCATCGAACAGGTCGGTGTTGTAGTCGCAGTCCAGCCGCAGCCCGCTCTCGGATTCAATCACATTCAGGAACAGGTCGAAGTTGACGGCGGCCTTGCTGTTGGGCGTGACGTCGATAGCGAGCCCCGGCAGCCGGATCTGGTCCGCCAGGCGCTCCAGGTTGAATTGAATTTCCGCGAGCGGTACGCGGTTCGCTTCGCGAGTGAGCTTCAGCTTGCGTACGAGGGTGCCCAACGTGTAGCTCTGGTGCTCGTAGGCGTCGAGGACACTCTTTGAAACAGCACGCAAATGCTCGCCGATGGCGGTGGTTCCGCTCCAGGCGCCACGGATGGGAAGGAAGTTGACACAGTGGCCCACGAGGATCCGGTCTTCCAGCAGCGACTGACCGGCGGTCGGAACACCCACCACGACTTCAGTCTGATCGCACAGCCGCCCGACCAGCGCCTGGAACGCGCCGAGCAGTGTCACAAACAAGGTGTTGCCCGCTTTCGCGCCCCCTTTCTTGAGCGACTGATAGAGGCTCACATCAATGCGGCGGCAGCGGCTCGAGCCTGCGTAGGACTTCAATGCCGGCCGCGGGCGGTCCGTGGGCAGATCCAGCGTCCGGGTGGGCTCGCGATATTGGTTGAGCCAGTAGCTTTCGGTTTTCGCTGCTTCCTCGGGGTCGCGATTGTGCTGGTCGCGAGCGTAGGTACTGAAGCGCAGGGCAGGGGCCAGCTCGGGCGTGCCGCCGTTGCTCAATACCGGATAGATTTCAGCGAGCTCACTCACCACGACGTTGATTGACCAGCCGTCAATGATGATGTGGTGGCCGGTGAACATCAGTATGTGGTGATCGGGCGCGAGGCGCAGCAACTGGAAGCGCGCGGCCGGGCCGTTCACCAGGTCGAACGGCGTACGAGCGTCGTCGGCAATGAGTTGCTCAGCGGCGCCTTTCGCGTCCTGTTTGTTGGTGAGATCGATGACCGGCAGGTCCACCGGCTTTGCCGCGCTGATGCGCATCTCTTCACCGGTATCGGTAAAGGTGGCACGCAGAGCGTCGTGTCGCTCCAACAGCAGTGTCAGCGACGCACGCAGCGCCTCCTCGTTGAGCGTGCCGCGCAGTGTCAGGCTGACTGATTCATTGAAGGCGCAGGAGGCTTCGTCGCCCATCTGTGCCGCGAGCCAGATTTCGGTTTGGCTTTCGGTGAGGGGGATACCGGAGTCGGCGCCGCCATTGTTTGCCGCCGCGTCGTTGGCGCTGGCCGTGACCGCACCGTATGCGCTTGCGGCGATGCCGGTTACGTTGGATGAGCCTCCCGTCGGCAGGCTACCAGCGGCTGCAGCGCCCGCGCCACCGCCGGCCGTGCCGCCACTCGCACCGCGGCCCGGCGGCGTGCCCAGAATGCCTACGGCATTCAACTCGGCCACGCTCTCGGCGAACGCGCTATAGATCTGCTGGAAGTCGGCTTCGGAATGGCTCGTCGTCAGGAAGCAGGGGAAGCCGTCCTGAATGTGAATCCCGCGCAGTCGCAGATGATAGAACAACAACGAGGCGTTCGGGTGCTCGCCATGGATGTTGAAGAAGAACCAGCTTGCGTAGGTTTCCACCTTCGTCTTCAGGCCGTACTTCTGGAACAACTTGTTGAGGTCGGCGGCCAGCTCCGAGGTGCGCTTCTGCAGCTTCTGCTGCATTTGCGGCCCCTGCGTCTTGATGTGATTCAACACGGCCCAGGCGGAGGCGAGTACCAGGGGGTGCCGGACGAACGTGCCGGCGAAGAAGGTTACTCCCACTTCCGGGAAGGAGTCGTCACCGAATCGCCACGTGCCGCCGTCCAACGCATCCATGAACTTGCGATTGCCGGCAAGAACGCCGATTGGCAATCCACCGCCAACCACCTTGCCGTAGGTGGCCATGTCGGCGCGTACGCCGGCCAGAGCCTGGATTCCGCCCGGATGAGTACGGAAGCCCGTCACCACCTCGTCCATGACGAACGCGGTGCCGGCGGCCTCGGTGATCTTGCGAATTTCACGCAGGAATTCGAACGGTTGCAGGCTCGGGTGACGGCTCTGCACCGGCTCTACGATGACTGCTGCCAGGTCTTCAATGTTATCCCGGACCCACTTCAATGTTTCCGGAGTTGCGTAGTCCAGAACGATCATGTTCTGCACCGCGGAAGCAGGGATGCCCGGTGCTACCGGCATCGAGCGCGGCTCTGCGCCAACACGCTGCACGCCCTTTACCAACACCTCATCAAACTGACCGTGGTAGTCGCCGTTGAATATGACGATCTTTTCGCGGCCCGTAACCGTACGGGCGAGGCGCATCGCGGCCATCACGGCTTCAGAGCCGGTATTGCAGAAGGTCATCCGATCGTTGCCGGTGATCTCGCAGAACAGCGCTGCAACCTTACCCGCGAGCTCTGCTTGGGGACCAATGGCGAAGCCCTTATCCAACTGCTCTTTCACAGCCTCAATGACGAAGTCAGGCGAGTGACCGAAGGCGGTCTGACCGAAGCCGTTGACCAGGTCAACGTACTCATTGCCGTCCAAGTCCCACAGCTTGGAGCCTTTGCAGCGATCGGTAACGATCGGGTATACCAGCTCCTTCCATTCAGTCCGGAAGCCGGATGCTGCGCGCGGGTCGGCCAACACCGAACGATGTTGCTCAGTGTATTGCTTCGACGCTGCTGTCTTGCGCGTGTAGCGAGAGGTCAGGTCATGGACGTGCGCCTGTTGTTCGGGCGACAGCGCCTTGCTGGAGGAGGGTTCTTTCGGGTTGAACACTGCGAAGCGTGAGGGACGCGCTTCCTCGGCTGGTGCGGCGGCGGCGGTCGGCGCGGTCGGCGCCGCGCCAGCGTCAGCGCCAGGCGTCACGCCGGCACTAACGGCAGCACCAGCGGGTACTGCGGCGGCGGGCGCGTAGGCCGCGCCGGCAACCGCGGGGTTGATAACGGCTGCAGGGTTGACCGTACCAGCGGGCGCGGCCCCCGGCGTGAGTCCAAGTCCCTGCAGCACGTCAAACTGACGACTGATGAGTTGCGACATCGTGTGGAGCTGGTCGCGGAACAGCCCTTCGAGGCCGCCGACGGTGCCAGTCAGCGGCGCGACGCCCGTTGTCACGGCGCCCTGCGGCGCGGAGGCCCACTGGGCGCCTGCGGCCGGCGCGACGCCAGCAAATCCAACAGGCGCGGGCTGACCAGCAAACCCAGCGGCGGGCATCAGCGCGCCAGCGGGCGCGGACAGCGTCGCTGGCCCAGCGGCCATCGCTACAGCCGCCATCGGTGCGGCGGGTGCAGCAGGGGCAGCGGCCGCGGCGGGCGTTCGGGCAGGCAACACACTGGCCGGTACCTTCTCAGCCAGGAATGCGGCGAGTGCCGGAATAGTCGAGTATTGCGCCAGCAATTGCCGGAAGGTGATTTTCACCTTCATCTGGCTTTGAATCTTCTGCGCCACTTGTGTCAGGAACAGCGAGTCGTACCCCATTTCCAGGAAGCTGATGGGCGCCGTCGTGGAGGGCGGCGCACTGCCCGACAGGTTTTCAAGAATGGCCGCAATGGCGGCACTCAGTTCGGCAATCCGGTCGCCGGCGGTGGGTGTGTTTGATTGAGTCATCGCAGTAGTGTCCTGAGAAACAACGGGGGCCGGTGCAACAATGGCAACCGGCACGGCAGAAACGGGTAAGGGTGAACCGGTCGCGGCAACAACTGGCGTCCCGGCGGCACCGCCGGCTGCGGTACCGGCGCTGGGGTCGCCACCGCGCACCTTCGGCGGCGCCTCGATCCAAAATCGCTTGCGTTCAAACGGATAAGTCGGCAACGGCACGCGCCGCGGCGGCTGCGCATGCAACGCACTCCAGTTCGGCTCGACCCCGTGGGTCCACAGCCGCCCGAGCGCTTCCAACATGCAGGCCCGATCGGACGATTCCCTGGCTGAGTCCTGGAGCGAAGTGACAACCGGGTTGGTGGCACCCTGCAACGCCTGGAAGGCGAGCGTGGACAACACATTGCCCGGGCCGACTTCCAACAGGATCGGCGCGGACTCCATGGACAGCATCGTCTTGATGCCATCAGCGAAACGAACTGTTTCGCGTGCATGTCGCGCCCAGTATTGACTCGACGTGGCTTCCGCCTCCTTGATCCACGTCCCCGTAACGCACGAGACGTAGGGCAGTGTCGGCGACGACAGCCGCATCTGCTTGAGGCGCTCCCGCAGCGGCTCGACGATGGGTTCGACCATCGCCGAATGAAATGCGTGGGACGTATGCAGGTGCCGGCAGATGACACCGCGTTCTTGCAGGGTCTTCTCGAGCGCTTGGATGGCCGCGTCAGGTCCCGAAGCAACGGTCAGCGACGGTCCGTTGACAGCCGCAATCGAAACATCGTCAGCCAACAATTGCCGCAAGTCCCGCTCCGGCAACCGCACGGACAACATCGAGCCGCGATGCAACTCCTGCATCAGCCGGCCACGCAGCGCTACGAGCGGCAGTGCATCCTCGAGCGACATCACCCCGGCCATGACCGCGGCAACAAACTCACCCACACTGTGGCCAATCATGGCGGCAGGCTGAATACCCCAACTCATCCAGAGCTTGGCGAGCGAGTATTCAATGGCGAAGATCGCCGGCTGGGCGAACTTCGTATTCATCAACTGCTTCGCGGCTTCCGGCGAATTGACCGCCGGGTAGACGATCGCCGCGAGATCCTCACCGAGGGTCGAGCGGCAAATCTCGGCGCAGCGATCAAAGTGCGCGCGGAACTCGGGCTCGCCGACGTACAGGTCGCGAGCCATGTCGGGATATTGCGATCCCTGGCCGGGGAACATGAACGCGATGGGCCGGCCCCGGTTCGGGCGTGCCGATGAGGTCGAACCACCAACGGACTCGGACAACGCGGTGGCAGGCGGCCGTGCGGTAGGCGCTGATGCAGACTCCAATTTGGAAGCCGCATCGTCAGGCGTATGTGCGACCACAAACGAGCGAAAATCAAATGTCCGCCGCCCGACCTGAAGCGAGTGCGCTACGTCGGCCAACGACACTTGCGGATTGGCGCGCAGGTAGCCGGCGAGGTTGCTACGCGCCGCGGCGACGGCCGATTCGCTGCGAGCCGACACTACCAACAGCTCGGACGCCTGGGGCGCAACCTCGGATCCCCCCATAGCGGGGCGGTTCGCGGCAGCCGGCGCCTCCTCGAGTACCACGTGCACATTGGTGCCGCCCAAACCAAATGCGCTGACACCCGCTCGTCTCGGTCCAGTTGTCCGCGGCCACTCGGTCAACGAGGAATTCACAAAGAAGGGCGTCGACGCAAAATCGATCTGCGGGTTGGGCGTCGTGTAGTGCAACGAAGGCGGAAGCACGCCGTGGTCCAGCGACAGGGCGGTCTTGATCAGACCGACGACACCGGCACCCACATCCAGGTGCCCGATGTTGGGCTTCACCGAGCCCAGGGCGCAGAACTGCTTGTCGCTCGTCGTCGCCTGGAATGCCTTGGTGAGGGCGGCGACCTCAATTGGATCGCCCAAGGGTGTCGCGGTCCCGTGGCATTCAACATAGCTGATGGAGCGGGCATCGACTCCGGCGTTGGCATGAGCCATCTCAATGGCTGCCGCCTGGCCGTCGATGCTGGGGGCGGTGAATCCAACTTTGGTCGCGCCATCGTTGTTGACGCCGCAACCGCGAATGACCGCATAGATATGGTCACCGTCGCGCTGCGCGTCAGACAATCGCTTGAGGGCGACGACGCCGGCGCCACTACCAAAGATGGTGCCCGTTGCGTTGGCATCGAACGTTCGACAGGTGCCGTCCGCCGAAACCATGCCGCCTTCGAGATGGAGGTAGCCGCGCTTCTGCGGAAACGTGATCGACACGCCGCCGGCCAGGGCCAGGTCGGATTGACCGGAGGTCAGACTCTGGCACGCCTGCGCCACGGCCAGCAGGGAGGTGGAGCAGGCACTGGAAACGGTGACCGCCGGGCCCTTCAGATCCAACTTGTAGGCAACGCGAGTCGCCAGGAAGTCCGAGCCGTTACCCAGCAGCATGGGATAACAACCCACCTGGTAGCTGCTGGTGAATTCCTCGATGGTGCGGCGGTCGCGCAGCACATGCTCGAGGAAGTAGGTGCCGATACTGGCTCCCGCGAAAACACCGATCGGGCCCGCAAACTGGCGAGGGTCGCAACCCGCGCTCTCCAGGGCCTCCCAGGCGCACTCGAGGAATACGCGGTGCTGCGGATCGGTCAGCTCGGCCTCGCGCGCATACATGCCGAAGAAGTCGGCATCAAACTGGTCCACTGCATCGAGAATCGGCCGGGCCTTCACGAAGTTGGGTTGCCGCCTGACCTCATCGGAGAAGCTGTCTTCCAGCTCAGCCTCGCTGAAGCGGGTGATGGATTCAACACCGTTTCGCAGGTTGTGCCAGAACTGGCAGAGCGTGCCCGCGCCCGGGAATCGGCCGGACATGCCAACAATGGCGATCAAACCGTCGCCACCGCGCGAAACCGCTGCGCGAGCCGGCGTGCGCGCGGGCGCGGTTCGAGTCATGCGTTCCGCAAGTGCGCTGATGCGCGGATACTGGAACATTTCGACAACTGTGATGTCGCTGGTCATTGAACGTTTGATCTGGGCGTGAACCTCGATCAGGTTCAGCGACGTGCCACCGAGATCAAAGAAGTTGTCGTCGACGCCGACCGACTGGCTGCCCAGGACCTTGCGCCAGATTTCGCGCAAGGCCGCTTCGATTCCATTGACGGGCGCACGCCCGCGAATGTCAGCAGCGGGTGCCGCGGTCACAACGGGCAACTGGGCGCGATCCACCTTGCCGGTCGGCGACAGCGGGAAGCTCTCCAACTGGGTGAGGGACGACGGAATCATGTGCTCGGGAAGATCCTCGCGCAGCACGCGGCGCAGCTTCTCGATGTCGACCGTGCCGGCGCCCGAAGCCGCAATCACAAACCCGATGATCTGGCGATGGCCCACGGCCCCCGGCGGGCACACCACTGCCGCATCCTTGACCAGTCCGGTCGCGCGAATGCGGGCTTCGATTTCATCGAGCTCGACGCGCTTACCATTGATTTTGACCTGGCGATCCTGACGGCCGAGAAACTCGATATTGCCGTCGGCGCGCATCCGCACCCGATCCCCGGTCTTGTAAACCAACGCCCCCGAGGGCAGGCGAATGAACCGTTCGGTCGTCAACTCGGGGCGCTTGAGATAACCCAGGGCAACTCCCGCGCCGCCCACGTACAACTCACCCTCGGAGCCTATGGCGACCGCCTGCAGCGACTCATCGAGAATCAGCGCATCCGTCTGCCGGATCGGCTTGCCGATAGGAAGCGCGGACGAGCCGTCGTAATCGCGTGGCACCGTGTAACAACAACTGAATGTTGTGTTTTCAGTTGGTCCATAACCGTTGATCAGGCGGCAGTGGGGCAGGGCGCGCAGCGCCTTCACAATGTGAGGCGGCGAGAGCACATCGCCCCCGGCCAGCAATTGACGCAGTGGTTTCAGACCGTCGAGGTTGTTGTCCACCATCAAGTGGAACAAACCTGCGGTGAGCCACATTGTCGTCACGCCGTGACGTGCAATCTCTGCCGCAACGTCATCGAGCGAAGGATATGGATTGGAGACGACGGCCAGCTTGCCGCCGTTCAACAGCGCCGCCCAGATTTCAAACGTCGACGCATCGAATGACAGTGGCGCCATCTGCAGGACAACTTCGTCCGGGCCGACCGTTGCAAAGTCATTGTCAACGACCAGTCGAAGGATGGCCCGGTGGGGGACAACCACGCCTTTGGGACGTCCTGTGGAGCCCGACGTGTACATGATGTACGCAACGTCTTCCGGCTCAATCTCAGGCCAATCCCAAAGACCGCCTGCATCCGGCAACTCCATGTCGGCATCGAGGCTCAGAGCCTCACCCTTCCAGAACACGTCCGTCGGACGGGTGGCGACCAAGCTGTCCTGCACCAACATTGCCGACGGCAGGCTGTCTTCGTAAATGTATTGCAGGAGCTTACGGGGATAGGCCGGGTCGAGCGGCACGTATGCCGCGCCAGCCTTGAGGATTCCAAGGATGGCCGCGATGGTGTCTACGGAGCGCTGTGCGAACAGTCCAACGGTGTGACCGCGGCCGATACCCCGCGCGCGCAGCCAGGCGCCGATGCGATCGGCTTTGGCGGCGAGCTGGCCATAAGTGAGCTGCACGGCATCGCCCGCGATGGCAGCGCGATCGCGGTAACGCATCGCCGTCCGGTCGAATGCCTCGGGTATCGATGCCAGAGATATTTTCATTTTTAGCGCAGCAGAACCCTGCCAGTAAACAGTACCGGAAGCATTGCGCGAATGGTTTCAGAAAGCTTCGAGACGGTCGCGGTAAGTGTGCCCTCGTTGCGGGGCTACCTGTGGATTTTCCCAGAAGTGCCGAGTGGATCACACTCTCACTGTGATCAGCCTTACCGTCATTCCAGCTCCCCGCCGGCCTCGACCAACTCGAAGCTTTTTTGTGCAGGACAAACATCCGCACAGCGTGCCTTATGATGTGCCGTACACCATGGCAGATGGCAATCTCGAAAACCCTGCGCACCTCTCACCTCGCATCGCCGAGTTGTTTCCGTCACGAGTCGTGGCGGTGGAGCTGACGGTCGAGGCGCCGCGGTCAGTTCTTACTGAGGTTGAGCTAAAGTCTATAAGCCATTGTGCAAACAAGCGCATTGATGATTTCACCCGCGGCCGCGCCTGCGCTCGCCGGGGCCTCCGGGAACTCGGCGTCGAGGGGTTCTCACTGCTGTCGGGAGACAAGCGGGAACCGCTGTGGCCGCAGGACATCGTGGGTAGCATCACTCACACCACAGGCTTTGCCGCGGCAGTGGTCGCCCACCGCGCCCAGGTGCAGTCGCTCGGTATCGACTGCGAGGTGATCGAGTCGGTAGGTGAGGACCTGTGGGAACGGATTTGCACACCCCAAGAGCGGGAACGCCTCGCGCAGCTATCGGAAGCACAGGCGCGGCGGCAGGCAGCCCTGATCTTTGCCGCCAAGGAGGCGTTCTACAAATGCCAGTTTCCGCTATCCCGGGAATGGGTGGGTTTTGAGGATGTAAGCATCGAGATCCACGACGATGGGACTCTCCGGATCGTCCCTGAAGTCCGCCTGCCGGTTGCCGCCGAGTGGGTGGCGGCCCTGCGAGCGGCCTATCACTACCGGGGGCAGTGGGCTGTCACCGGTGTCGCGGCGCCACATTGCTCCTGACTGTGACGCGCTGCTCACACCTCTTGGCAGATTCCTTTACAACTTAGTGTAAAGTTCTGCTTCATAGGACTGGCCTAGAGGGAATCGGGAGCACGAATGGCACAGGAGCTGTTGCCGTCTGCGCAAATGCAGCGCCGCAAGCTTCTCATCCTGGAGAACGATCGCGGCCTGCGCCAGGAACTGGAGCAGATCTTCTCCGATCTGGACGTGACTTCGACCGAGACCTCCGAGGAGGCCCTGGTTCTCGTCCGCCGGCTCGAGCCCGATGTCGTTCTCTTCGACCTGGGCGCCGCCCGCGAGCCGGAGCTCGCACAACAGAGCCTCGGCCTGTTGCGCCAGATCCTGAATCTCTCGCCCGATACCAAGATTATTGCCATGACCGAGCACGACGCGCGCGAGCTGGCCGTCGCCGCCGTGGGACTCGGTGCAACCGATTTCTATCACAAGCCCCTCGACGGTGGAGTTCTCTCCATAGTCGTGCGGCGCGCGTTCCGGATCCGCGAGCTCGAGGAAGAGAACTGGCGTCTGCGCGAGCGCACCGGTTCGATGGCCCTGGACGGCATCATCGGTGTTAGCGACTCGATGCGCGCGGTTTGCCGTGCGATCGAGAAGGTGGCTCCGACGAATGCCACTGTGCTGCTTCTGGGCGATAGCGGCACCGGTAAAGAGCTTTTGGCGCGAGCGGTCCATCGGCTTTCCGGCCGCTCGCACCTGCAATTTGTAGCCATCAACTGCGCGGCGATTCCCGACAACCTGCTGGAGAGCGAGTTGTTCGGTTATGAGAAGGGCGCGTTTACCGGGGCGGCCAAAACCACGCCCGGCAAGCTGGAAGCCGCCAATGGCGGTACGGTCTTCCTCGATGAAATCGGTGAGATGCCCGCTTCACTGCAGGCGAAGATGCTGCGCGTTCTGCAGGATCGTACCGTCGAACGTATCGGTGGCCGCACGCCGATCCCGTTGGACCTGCGCATCGTCTGCGCCACCAACCGCAAGCTCGATAAGCTCATTGGCACCGGCGAGTTCCGCGACGACCTGTTTTATCGCATCAGCGAAGTCGCCATCCGCATTCCGCCGCTGCGCGAGCGGCAGGGCGACAGCCTGCTGCTCGCCCAGGTGTTGGTCCAGGAAATGGCCGAGCGCTTTGGCCGCCCGACCCGCGGGCTGGCGCCCGATGCCATTCGCGCCATCCAGGCACATGGTTGGCCCGGTAATGTGCGTGAGCTGGAAAACCGCATCAAGGGCGCGGTCATTATGGCGGAAGGGTCCGTCGTGATGGCGAGCGACCTCGGCCTGGAGGATCCGGGCGATGATCCGGAGTATTTGAACCTGCGCGTGGCACGTCAGCGTGCCGAGGCGCAGGCGGTCAGGCAATCGCTGGCCGTGGCCGGCGGCAATCTGTCGCGCGCGGCGAAGTTGCTCGGTGTGACCCGCCCGACTCTGTACGACCTGCTGGCCAAAAACCAGATCGACGCAACACAGTTCGGCCGCGCGACTAACACTCCCGAGGAGCCGGAAGCCTAGAGTTTCAGCTTGCGGAAGATCGATTCCGGGATCGAACGGATGATGAGCATGATCAGCCGCCAGAACGACGGCAGATACAACACGGTGGCGGCACCGCGGTCGACGGCGCTCACAATGCCATTGGCAATCTGTTGCGGCTTGGCCCACAGCGCGCCTTTCGGAAACGCCGCTGTCATGGGTGTATCCACAAATCCCGGTTTGATGGTGATGACAGACACCCCCAGCGGATACAGCCGCTGGCGCAATCCCGACGTAAAAGCTGTGACGAGTGCTTTTGCGCTGCCGTACACGTAGTTGCTTTGCCGGCCGCGGTCGCCCGCCACCGATGAAATGACCACAATGGTTCCGGCCCTGCGCTGTTCGAAGCGCGCAGCGACCCGCGTCAACAGGGCAACTACCGACACGCCATTCGTATTCAACTCCTGCAACGTGTGCTCGACGGATGCCTCGCACGCTTTCTGATCGCTCAGGGTGCCATGGGCTATTAACACCGTGTCGAGGCCACCCAGGGCGCTCTCCGCAGCATTGAGCATTGCTTCGTGGCCGGCGAAATCGTTGGCGTCCAGAACCTGCATCCCTACCGCCTTCGCGCCACGCACGCGCAGGTCCGCGCACATCGCTTCCAGTACGTCGGCCTTTCGGCCCACCAGAAACAGCGCGTCACCGCGCTGGGCAAAGAGGCGCGCGGTACTTTCCGCGATGGCCGAACCGGCTCCCATGACCAGAATCTTTTTCATGCACCATCCATTACGCGCCGCCAGAACGAGGATGAGCAGCGCGGATCAATGTACTGAGTGAATTCCCGCCAGCGCGGAAAGCCCTCGCGAAACAGCTCGGGCGGCATTCTGCCATCCTTGGCCGGATATAGGCGGCCGCCACTGTCGCGGACAATGGCGTCCAGCGCGGCGAACAGCCGCTCGAGGGACTGACCGCGATTGGGAAAATCCAGGGCGAGCGTCAAGCCCTCGCGCGGGAACGACAACATGCCGGGCGATTCCAGCGCGCCGAAACCCTTCAACACCGCGAGGAACGAGCCCTGGCCGCTGCGGGCAATGGTATTGAGCAGTGCCGCGGTCCCTTCGCGGGCGGCCGCAGCGGGAATTACGCACTGGTACTGATACAGGCCACGGGGCCCGTACAAGCGGTTCCAATTGCCGATACTGTCGAGCGGATAGAAATAGGACTCAAACGGCCGGTCGCCGCGTTGAGTGCGCGGCCGGTGATAGTAGAGCGTGTTGAATAACCGCAGGGACGCGGCATTCACAAGAGAAAAGGGCGGGGCAAACGGCACATTGAGGCCCTTCGGCCGTTCCGGTGGCCGTGCGGCGGGCACGGGCGAATGGTTGGCTCGTTCGAACCAGCCCCGGCCGAGTTGCCTGCCGGTGCCGAGACAGTCGACCCACGCCACCGTGTATTCAAACTCCTGGTCCGATTCGGCCTGCAGCCGCAGGAACTCATCCAGGTTCGCAAACCGGAGAGTCTCGACTCGCATCAACGGGCCCGCTATCGGCCGAAGTTGTAGCTGTGCCCACGTGATGATGCCCGTGAGTCCGAGGCCGCCGATCGTGGCACTGAACAGGTCGGCATTCTCCGTGGGCGAGCAGATGAGACGCCGGCCATCGGAGCGCAACAATTCAAAGCGCACAATGTGGCGGCCGATCGTGCCCACCGCGTGATGATTCTTGCCGTGCACATCGTTGGCGATCGCGCCGCCGAGCGTGATGAAGCGCGTTCCGGGAGTGACCGGTACGAACCAGCCCGCCGGCACGATGACCTGGAACATGTCATCGAACAGGATGCCGGCCTCGCACGTGACCTGGCCCGAAGTGACATCCAGCGAAATGAAGTGATCGAGGCCGCGCGTGGGAATCAACCCCGCGCCGACATTTAAACAGCTATCGCCGTAACTGCGGCCGTTACCGTAGGGCAACAGGCTCGACAGCGCGGGCGCCGCAGGAAAGCCGGCGTGCCGGTTGAGCAGGGGCGCGCTTTCTTGAGGCTTCCTGATGACATTGCCCCAGGAAGTGAAGGTTTTTACGGTCACGGATCTTCGACATGCTGCCGCTGGCCCGCGCACGATACCTCAAAGAACGCGCTCCTTTCAGTCGACCTGCGTCCAAACCTCCGGGGACAGGGAGCTTTCCTGGCCCGCCGCGTTGTAGGCGGTCACCGCGAAGTAGTATTTCCCGGCCTCGAGGTTGTCCACCACGAAGGTGGTAATGCCCGCGTTCGTGACCTGGATCGTGTCCGAATAGGACTTCGACTCGGGTCCGTAGTGAACCTTGTATCCCTTCAGGTCCATGAGTGCGGAGCCGTCCGCATTGCTGGTCGGCGCCTGCCACGACAACGTCACGTTGCCTTGCGAGTTGCCTTCCATCACGACGATGCTGAATGCCGGCAGCATTACCGTACTCGTTCCGGACACCGCGGCAATGCTAATGTCCGGGTAGGTACCGACCTGGCTCGCGGTCGGTGTGCCGCTCAGTTTGCCGGTGGCACTGTCGAACTTGGCCCAGGAGGGCGCGTTCGCGATAGTGAATTTGACCGTCGTGCCGTTCGTGCCGGGCACGAACGGTTCGAAGCTGTACGCTTGACCGACCTTGGCGGTCTTGGCGGGGGAGCCTTGAATCTGCATCCCCCCAAGCACACCCGAACGGTCGATGGGCATGGAGACGTTCGCATTCGCAGCCTGAGTTGCTGCCGAGCCGTCATCTCCACATGCCGCAACCAATACACACAGGCCTGCCGTGGCCAACATCCGAGCGGTCGTGCCGCCCAATCGAACTCTGATCATTCCCCGCCACCCCATATAACGCCTGAACTGCTGCTGCAAAGACCTTCCAGCGGTTCGGCGCAACACAGGGTGATGTCGAAGCTGCAAAGCGATCGTTCGCGATCGCTCCTTAACGAAACCGCGTGCCAGCGCGATTACGGCAACTCCGCTGTCGTGGGCCTGTGCGAGCCTTTAGACCGGAAGTTTTGCGTCCCCGCCTTTCGGCGGGTTTGCCTTTGCAAGGCGGGTGTGACATCTGCTTGGCGAGCAGGTGTTCCACGTGCCTCGGGTGACTATGTGCAACCACTGTGCCATCTTTTGAATTACCATATTTTCCAGTGGCTTGCGGTGGCAGCGGAAGGTTAACCCAGGCTGAACGGCAGGATCTTGTGTTGCCGGGTGCCGACAGCGGCAGCGGCGGCGAATTGTCCAGGTGGAGCTAAGTGTCTGAATTTAAATTCAAAACAGTCAGGTCGCCGATGCCCGACAGGTTGGCCTGCAGCGGCCGGGTGGGCGAAACTTGCGGCTGCACCGCCGGTCTACAGCGCGGTCCAACTGACTTTATTTCCAGGCTTTTGCAGCACAGCGGCCGCAAGAAGAGGCGAGCATGACGGTGGAACGCGACATGTCCCGTAACCCCGAATGACCAATCCCGTCGTCGTCAAACAAACCCTGCGAATGGGGTTGTTGAGTATTGCGCAGACTGTCGGCTTGCCGCTGTTGGCCAGCGCGTTGTTGGCTCTGGAAATGCTGGGATTCGGCATTCCGATCGACCGCCCGTTCGTGTTGCTGCTGACCTTCGTGGTCATTCTCGGCGTGCCCTTCCTGCAACCCGAGCGCGGCATGATGACGCAGCTCATTGGCGGAAGGCGGCGTCTCGTGGCGCGGCTGGCGTTGCGTTGGATGCTGCTCCTGTGCGTCCTGCTCGCCATCGGCTACGCCACCAAGAGCTCCGACCACTTCTCGCGCGGCCTGCTGTTGACCTGGGCGGTAACCACGCCGCCGGTGCTGGCGGGACTGGCGCTGCTGATGCACGAAGCGCTCAACCGGATGTTGTCGGATCCCGCCAGCGCGCGGCGCGCTATTTTTGTGGGCTACAACGAAATCAGCGTGTCGCTGGCCCAGCGCGTCGAGAGGACGTCCTCGGCCGCCCTGCGCGTAGCGGGCTTCTTCGACGATCGCGCCCCTCACAGGCTCGGAGGCGCGGCCGAAGGCGATATCCCACTCGAGATCCAGGGTGGCCTGAAAGACATCATCGAGTACGTACAGAGTAACGCGATCGATGTGATCTTCGTGGCACTGCCCGTCAGCCACATAGCCCGTGTCCAGAAGCTGCTCGATGACCTGCGCGATACCACGGTCTCCATCTACTACGTGCCGATGGTGTTTCCATTCGACACCATTCAGGGCGGGACCAGCGAATTTCTCGGCGTACCGCTCATTGCGTTGTGTGAGACGCCATTTCACGGCACGCGCGGTGTCAGCAAGCGCCTGACCGACCTGGTGCTGGGCATCCTGATCCTGTTGCCCATCGCACCTTTCATGCTGTTGATCGGCCTGTTGGTGCGGCTCACCTCCCCGGGTCCTGCGATTTTCAAGCAGCGCCGCTACGGACTGGATGGCCAGGAGATCATGGTCTACAAGTTCCGCACCATGACGGTGACGGAAGACGGCGGCGCCATCAAACAGGCCACCAAAGACGACTCACGCATCACGCCGCTGGGACGGATGTTACGTCGCACATCGCTCGATGAGCTGCCGCAGTTGTTGAACGTGCTGCAGGGGCGGATGAGCCTCGTCGGCCCGCGTCCGCACGCGGTGGCGCACAACGAGCAGTATCGCAAGCTGATCAAGGGTTACATGATTCGGCACAAGGTGGCGCCGGGCATGACGGGATGGGCGCAGGTGCACGGCATGCGCGGCGAAACCCAGACTCTCGAGCAGATGGAGCAGCGGGTCAAGTACGACCTGGACTACCTGCGCAACTGGTCGCCGTTGTTGGATCTAAAGATCCTGGTCAAGACGGTTCTGATTGTTGCGCGAGGGGACAAAGCCTATTGAGGCGGCGGTGGCCTGCTGCCGCCGCAGGTCGCGGAAAGTCGGCCGTGCCGGGGCGCGTGCCTCCTGTTGGAGCTGAACCCGCCGCGCCGCCACGACTCCGGCCGTATACCAATACAGATATGACAGGATCGCGTATGCGTGCAGGGCGGCGTAGAACGTAGCTGCCCCAAAGACCGCCACGACGCCGATGTAGCCCACGGCGAACGGTCCGGTCAGTTTGTTGGTATCGTGCCGGGCAACGTAGATGGCATCGAAAAACACCATCGCGTACAGCAGGAACACGATCAAGGTGCCCAGCAGGCCGATCTCGAGCAGAAAGATGGAGAACGAGATGTAGGCAAAAGCCTGGAACAGATCGTAGTAGCGGCCCGTGAACTGCTCACCCAGGTTGGAATGCGAGGCGTTGCCCAGTCCCAAACCGAAAGCCAGCTTTACCGGGTCCTTGGCCAGGTACTCAACGGGCACCCGGACGGCATCGCCGCGCCGGGCCAGCTTGTGACTGCCGATGCCCGTGCCCCCCTTGGTGTTCATGTAGGTATCCATCTGCTTCTGGTCGGTGAAGAAGTCGAGCAGATGACGTTCGTTCTTGTACGGGTTGTTTTGCGCGAAATAGTCGTAAACCGGCACCATGATGGCGCCCACAACCACCAGCAGCGCGAGGGCCATGAAGAACACCTTCATGCGTTGGCCGGATGCAGAGCCGGCGACCACGGTGGCAAGAAGCCCCAGTGGCAGCAGGACCACCGTCGCCTTGGTCTCGTTGATCATCGTGGGCAACAACAGCAGCAGGAAGATGCCGATGAATCGCCCGCGGGTCACTTCCTTGCGCATGAAGTAGGCGAGCCACACGACCACAGCGGCCACGAGAAAAATCGACAGAATGCCCGAATCGGTCGCTGTGCCCCGGACATCGTCGCCCGAGAAACGTCCGGCGGCCCAGATCACATAGCGCTGGTAACAGGCGATGGGAACCTGGGCCAGGGCGATGTACAACAGGACCTTGAAGGTCAACCGGGTCTGTTTCTCGGTGAAGGGAAACACCGCCGGAATCAGGAACATCGGCATGGCGCGCAGATATTGGCGCATGCCGGCGACCACCGGGCCGGGCTCTTCGGAGTTGGCGAAGAAGGCACAGACAATAATGAAAACAGCGATTCCGAACGCCGCCCAGTATTTGCCCGAGATCAGGCCAAAGCCTTTGCGCATGCCCTCGAGCAGCACTGCCACGGTGATGGTGGCGGACAGCAGCTCGGGAACGAATTTGACGTACGCAATGGGCGCGGAGAGCACGATGCCCAGGAATTCGCACACCGAAGCGGCGCAAAGGGCAATGAGGGTTAGCGCGAACATGCCGGCGAGAGTGTACCAAGCCCCGCGCGAGGCGGGGCGCCGTCATGCTCGATTCGAATCACCCCGGTCCGTGCGCGGGCACGGACCGGGCTGCGGGAAAGTCCTCAGTTATAGGGATTTACCGTATTCACGCTGGCCCCGGCGGCCTTGATGAACGGGTACTGGGCCGTGGTCCACTGTTGGGCGGGCGTCCCGTAGTTCCCCGACTGCAGGAAGTTGATGTCGAAGAAGAAGTACTGCGCCTTGTCCAACCCGCCACGGACTTTCCAGATGTCCTCCAGAGTCGGAATGGGCTTCATGTTCTTGGTGACATAACCGCCGATGTCGGTGATTTCCACATCCGGCCCGAACAGGATCTTGCCGCGCCAGTCGGTGCTTCCCTTCCACCAGCCGCGATAGACCTCATCGGAGAAGATGGCGCGATTGTAGTCCGGGTTGGTTTTAGGGGGCGCGCCCGGGCCGGCGTGCTGCGGGCCGTCGTAGGGCAGATTCGGATAGGTCCAGGATTCGATCCAGCTATCGGCGCCGCCGAGCATCATCTTGAGGCTCTGCAGGCGCGTGAACACCTTTTGCCAGTTGGCCGCGCTGTCGGAGCGCTTGAACAGGTAGTTGGCTGACAACTGCACATTGGAAGTCTTGAAACCCTTCTGTGGATCGCGCAGCCCGTCCATCAGAGCGTAGAGCTGCGTGAACATCCCGCCTTCGGAATAGTCGTAACCGGGTGTCGCCGGGGTTACCGCGCTGCCGGAGGTATCGATCCCAAAGGCGGTTTCCTCGAACATGGTGACGCCTTCGAAGTTTGGATCGCTGTCATAACGCGCCGCCATCGCCTGGAACATTGCGATGTAGGCATCTGTCACGACCTTGTTATAGCGCTTTGCCGAGACGCCGCGCGGCGCCGGTTCGTAATTGACCATCACGTTTTCCGCGCCGTATTTATTGACGAGCCAGTCGGGCACCACCTTGCGCCCGTTCGCAACACTGGCATTTGCGGTGATGACCGCATCCTGCACGCGGACCCACAGGCGCTTCTTTTCCGCCTTCACGGCCGCCAGGTACTGATCGATGAGCGTCCAGTCATAGCTCGGACCGGTGGTGCCCCGGTCGATGGTGCGCCACATGATGGCGATCGCGATGCCGGCGACGTTGTCATTGTCCTGCAGGCTCTGGATGAGCTTCAGGTCCGCCGGCAGCTTGCCCGCGGACACGCCACCTGCGTAGTTGAAAAATGGGTAGAATCCCGGATGAAACTTCAGCGACCCGGTGCTGGGCGGCTGGGTGGTGACGCAGTTCGAGCCGATACAGATCTGCGGCGGCGGATTGGGTCGCTTGTTGGCAGCCAGCGCCAGGTTACAAGTCAGCAGCGCGCCCAGCGACACGCATAACAATCGATCACGTAATGCCATCAGTCACTCCCGCCTGTTTCGAGTCCGGCGTATCAGGACTCCCGCCAGCATGGCGGGCTGTAAACTTATCCACGGGGGCTGTATGGGTCAAACTGTCAAACTCTGGCGACAGTCGGGCAACATACCGGCGAACGAGTGTCCAACCCCGGGTCCTGCTGCGGCGCGCAGGTGATACAGCGCGGCGCCGATTCGATGATCCGGGCGCAATATGACACGCTCGACAGTTTCAGACCGGGACCCAATGCACGAAACCATTTCCGCCAGTTCACATTCGCGCCATGTTGCGACGCCGGTCGTCGCCACGCGGCTACAGTGGGTGGATCAGGCCAAGGGGATCGGCATCGTCCTCGTGGTGTTTGGTCATGTCCTCAGTGGCGTCAAACTCGCGGGCTTGAAGCTCGATCCCCAGTTCTTCCGATGGACCTGGGATGCCATCTATTCGTTCCACATACCGCTGTTCTTTTATCTGTCGGGCCTGTTTTTCCCGCATTCCTGGCAGCGGCGGGGCCTGCGCGGCGTCATGCTGAGCAAGGTTGACACGCTCGTCTATCCCTACGTGCTGTGGTCCCTGCTGCAGGGTTTTTTGCAAGTTGCGATGTCGCAGCACATTAACAACCCTGTCACGTTGGGTGAGGTATTCTCGCTGCTGTGGCATCCGCGCCAGGAGTTCTGGTTCCTGTACGCGTTGTTTTTCGTCTACTTGATCGCCTGCCTGCTGTACGCTGTATTACCCCCGCAACGCCGTTGGATGTTGTTGGTTGCGGCCGTGGTTTTCTACTTCTTCCGCGCCGGTGTGCCGCGCTGGCCGTCCATCATGTATCCGGCCTGGTACCTGGTCTATTTCCTGGCCGGCGCGCTGTTACATTCTGCAACACAAAGCATCACGGCCCAGCCGCGCCGCTGGCTGGCGCTCGCCGTGGCGGTATTTGCCGGGGCCACGGTGCTGGCGCACTGGCTCGCGCAAACGGTTCCCTATGGTCAGTCGAACCCGCTGATTTCCGCCGGCAACCTGCTGTCGGCGGTCGCGGGAACGATGATGACGGTGTGTTTGAGCGTCCTGCTGGCAACCCGGGGCGTGCGCCTGATGGCACAGCTCGGACGGATGTCCCTGCAGATCTATCTGTTGCATACGACCGCGGCCGGCGCGGTTCGCATCGCGCTCATCAAGCTGTTGGGAGTCAACAGCGTGCCGCTGCACCTGCTGGTGGGCACGGCGGTGGGAATCGCCGCGCCAATGGTCTTCGTCTATCTGCTGGAGCGCTGGAAAATCCCGGGTCTGTTCGCGCCGCCGCCCCGGTTCCAGTTACAACCGGAACCGGCGCGCGCCTAGTTGTTTTCGAAGCTCTTGAGCGGATAACGCGTCTCGGGCGTGTTGCGTCCGCGGACCAGCGGGGCCTTGGCCTTCTGACCGAGGAACGACGTGCGCTGCACGTGCGGTGTTGGTTCGACGTGCGAATAGTCGATATAGCGGTCGAATGCAATGTGGCCGCCCATCGATACCTTCAGCTTGTTCTGCAACACCCACATCAGCGGCCCCATCTTCGGCAACTGCGGGATGATGTTGGAGCGCATGGCGGTGCGCGCTGTGGTCACCATCCAGCAGTTCTGCTTGCAGGCGTGAACCTTCTGCCGCGCGATCTGTGCCTCGGGGCTCGCCATGATGTCGGCCCACGACTGCCGGGCCAGGTTGCCCATCAGCAGGTCGGAGCGCACGTTGCACGACCAGACATCCGACCAGGGGTCGATGAAGGCGAAATCGCTGCCGGCCGTGCAGGTGATCAGGCGCTCGTGGCCCAGGATCTTCTCTATCAGGCCCAGGTTGAGGTACGCGCGGAACCAGTTCTTCGGCTGTTTGCTGCTGAGCTGCGAGGTGATCAAGCCCTCGACTTTGCGGGCTACGGTCTTGCGGTCATAGAAGTAGTTGTCGTTCTTGTAGAACTGCCAGGCGTTGTGCAGGGTGGACGTCGACAATTCAACACCCATCTGGCGCGCCATCTCGTATACCCGTACGAGCTGGTCGACATTTTCGTCCTGGATGACAAACGCGAAGCCCAGGTCCTCGCCGCCGGCTTCCTGCAGGGCGCGCATGCCGGCCATTTTCGTGGCGTAGCCGTCCTTCTCGCCGCGGATCGCGTTGTTGGTGGCCTCATCGCCCTCGACACTGAAGCGCACCTTGATCTTCGGGTATTTCTTGATGATGGGCACCAGCTTCTCCGGATGCAGCCCGTTCGAGCTGATTTCCAGGATGCGTGCCTTCGGATACAGCACATCGATGATGTCGGCGAGATCGCGCCGCAGGGTGGGCTCGCCGCCGGACACATTCAGGTTGTCGAAGCCGCCGGGCAGCTTGGCCAGCGTCTCCACGGACACTTCTTCCTTCTGGTCCGTGGGATTTTTCCAGATGTAGCACATCTGGCACCGGGAATTGCAGCGGTAGGTCGAGATGACTGTCAGGTCCATGGATAGCTCTTGTTGACGCACCGCTTTGAACAACGCGCGGTGCGTGAGTTGGGGCCCGCGGGGGCGGGCAGCAATATTAGATTACACTTCGGCCCAGCAGTTTGGGTTCCCGGACGACGCGGCTGTACACCTCGCGCGTCTGCTGGGCGATTCGACCCCAGTCATAACGCTCGTGTACCCAGCGCTTGCGGCCTTCGCTGGCCGCTTCGTCAGGATTCAATTGCGCCAGCGCGGACAGCCGTTCTGCAAGCGCTGCCGTGTCCCCCATGGGGAAATAACTCGTGGCCGGCAGCCCGATCTCCAGGTTGGCCGGAATATCGCTCGCGACCACCGGCAAGCCGAAGCTCAGGGCCTCCAGCAACGCGATAGGCAGTCCCTCATGGGATGAGGGCAATACGAACGCGCCTGCGTGTGTGTAGAACTGGCCAAGAGCCGCACCGCGCTGGAAGCCTGCCAGTACCACGCCGGGCGTCCTGGCGGCGGCGGCCTTTACGGCCTGCCCATAGTCTCCGCTGCCCGCGCCCACGATGGCCAGCTTCCAATTGGATTGCCGGGCGGCACCAAAGGCGTTGATCAGGTCGAGCTGGCGTTTTTCCGGGACGATTCGGCTCACTTGCAGGAAGTACTTGCCACGCTGCAGGCCAAACTGATCGAGTGCGCTGGTATCGGATTGAGGCTTGACCGGGACAGCGCCGTTCGGAATCAGATCCGATTCCCGGTGGTACTGCTCCTCAATCAGCCGTCCAATGACCTTCGAAATGGCGATCCGCGCGTTGGCACACCGCATTCCCAGGCTCTCGCCGGTGCGTAGCACCCATTTCGCAAACGGTCCCCATTTGTCGCGGTCGTAGTCCGGCCCGTGATTGGTCACGACCACACGCAGCCCGAGGAAGCGGGCGAGGGGAGTCACAATCGCAGGTCCAATGGCATGGATGTGCAGAACGTCCGGCCGCACGACCGCCGCATACAAGACACCCAGCAGCGAGTGCACGAGAGCCTCGTAGCCGGTTGATTTGGGGGCCCAGATCCGACGCAGGCGGATGGATCCGAACGACCTTTGGGTCGACGGAACAAACGGCGTCCGCACGAGGACTTCCACCTCGCAATCCATATGGGCCAGCCGCTCGTAAAGCTGCTCGGCATGGGTCTCGACCCCACCCTGAACGGAGGGGATGCCCCGAATACCCAGAACCATGACTTTCAGTGGTCGCATACTCAAGACGAAGCACTCACTGGCTCGCGACCGGCGGCGCCTGCCGCGGCCGGTACACCCAGATCCCTGTAAACCGACATGATTCTCTGGCGATACATGGCAACAGTGAAGTCCTCCGCCACCCAACGCCGGCCTGCAGCGCCCATGTCCCGCAGCTTCTCGCCGGGTCGGCCCATGAAATCCTCCAGCACGCCACGCAGCGATTCGGCCTGGCCACTGGCAAAGGTCGCGCCCGTCTCGTTTTCGCGGATCATCTCCGGAATCCCGCCAATGCGCGCGCCGATGACAGGTTTACCTAACGCATAGGCTTCGAGCAAGCTGACCGGGGCGTTCTCGTACCATTCCGAGGGCAACACGACAGCGCGGCAGCGTCCAATGACATCATGCAGCGTTTGACCGCCCAAATGGCCGAGGAAGGTGACGTCGGCCTTCAGTGTAGCCGCCAGCGTCTGCATCTGCGCCATTTCGGGCCCGGTCCCCGCAATCAGCAGCTTGGCCCGGGCCGCGGCCGCGGCCTGGATGAGCGTGGCAACTCCCTTTTGACGGATCACACGTCCAAAGTACAGAAAGGCGTCCCCTGTTTCGTATTTGGGTGAGTAGCGTCCCACGTCCACAAAGTTCGGTACATACCGAAACATCGAGGCGGGCATGCCCCACTCACTGAACTTTTCGATGTAGAACCGGCTGGGGACCACGAAAGCGTCCACGTAACGCTTGTACGAACCAAGCATCTTGTGCACCGCGGCTTCCAGCATGATGACGAAGCTCATTGCCGCCGAGCCGTTGATGCATCGGTTGCGCACCACGTTGTGGATCCTGCCGCCCTTGCAGCGCTCGCAGACGCCATCGGGCGCGAGCATGTTGTAGGCAGGGCAGGCGATCTTCAGGTCGTGGAGAGTCAGTACGGTCGGAATTCCGCGTCCCTTCAACAAGCTGAGCACGGATGGCGAAATGTGGTGATAGATGTTGTGCCCGTGCGCAATGTCCGGCTGTATAACTTGGATTAACTTTTCGAGCTTGCGGCGGGCCTCAAATGAATAGATGACCTTGGGAATACGTGACGCTTTCTGCCACAGCGAGTATTTGCCGTGCGCATCCAGGTCCTCAATGAAGTACTTTGCATATGGCGTTGCATGATTCTGCGGATGCTGCATCGAGAACGGCACGATGTCCCAGCCGAGATCCTCCAACATGCGGTTGTGCGCAAAGAAGATCGCCTCGGAGCCCCCGCGATCGTAGTAGTAATTGTTGATTGCAAGCAGGCGGGGCATGTTTCAGCTCAATCTCAACGGTTGACCGCCGCGGGCCGGTGTTTTTACCTTATTGTGTTCCGGCGCGGCGCTATAGGTTGTTGGAAGGATAGCATAGGATCGGGTGGCAGGACGTCCGTCGCCCCGCGTGTTCCGGCGCGGCTGCGCAAACTGCGCCATCCGCCGGATCCAGGGTAGTAGCACCGATTTGCGTTCAGGCAGCCGCGGCACAGGCATCAATCATCTCCGTCAGCTTGCCAATGTTCCGTACCGAGTGCGTCGATTTCGCATAGTCGCGCGCACGCTGTGCGTAGCCCGCGCGCGCTGCCGGATCGGTCAGCAAGCGCCGTACCGCCGTCTGGAGGGCTGTTTCCGTGCCGGCATGCACGCCGATATTCTTGCCATCCAGGACCCCATCGGGATTCACTGTAAGACTAACAACAACCGCATCCCGCAGCCACGCCTGTACGAAGGTGTTGGGAAAGCCCTCGTGAACGCTCGTGTTCACACAAAGGCTGGCCTGGGCAAGGATTTGATTGACCTCGGCCCCGCTCCGCTGTCCCAGGTATTGGAGGTTGGGAGTGGCTTCGATGCTCCGCCGTAGCTGCGTCCACCACGTCTGGTCGGCGGCCGGCGCTTCTCCCAACATGAGAAACTGCACGCCGCTCAAGTCCTGCAGGGCCTGAGCGAGACGTACGAACACGTCCGGACGCTTCCACAGTTTCAGGTTGGCAATCCACACGACGGTCAAAGGACCGGACTTGTCGGGCCGCTCGGCTGCCTCTGGATGGAAGTTGGGAATGACCGCGTCAGCCTGGCGGCCGTAGTTCTGCGCCAGCAGGCGGCCCTGGTCCTCGGTCTGCACCACGATCCGGTCAGTTCTGCGGATGGCATATTCAACGCTGCATTTTTCCAATCGACGCCGCACGACGTTGCGTCCGGTATCGAGCGATTCAGGTGTCACGTCTGTGTTGTGGGCGACGTGCCAGATCATGCGGGTGCGGCGATGGTGATTGCGGGTGTAGAGCGCACAGATTCCCGTATATCCACCGGCAACGCGCTGATAGATCACATGCGGATTTAACGCACTCAGTGCCCGGTACAAAGGGATGACGTCTGTCACGTAACCGAAGCGTGGAACCCGCGCGTTGTCGCCAATACGGACGACCTCATAGCCCTGCGGGTTGATATCCGCCGCAACATGGTGCGTCAGGTAATAGACATCGAAGCGATTCGCTTCACGCAGCGCGGCCGTCAGGAGGCTGATCTGGAACTCGGCACCCCCTCCGTGCTGGAAGGGATTCACGATGCAGACGCGTGTTCTGCTCACGCTGCCACCACTTGCAACATTGCGCGTTCTACTGTTGTCGCGATTGCGCCGTACGAACGGTGCTCGACCACATACCGTCGACCGCGCTCTCCCATGCTGCGAGCGAGCTCCGGTGCGCGCATCAGCGCGAGGATCGCATCCGCGAACGCTTCCTCATCCCAAGGCACGCAATAGCCGCAGCCGCTCTCGTCGATGAGCAGCTTCTGGTCGGGGATCGTGTTGGCGACTACGGCCTTGCCCATGGCCATGTATTCCACCAACTTGGTCGGCGAGGACAAGTTGAAAATCGGGGTCGGAAAAATCGGGGACACGCAGACATCCGCATCCTGTACGTATTCAAAAGCGGCCTGTCGCGGTAGTTGCCCCGTGAACAGCACCGAGCCGCTCACGCCGAGACGGTCGGCTTCCTGTTTGATGAAATCCTCATCCCCCGGCAGGTCGCCCTTGCCCACGAGATAGAGCTTCGCATCCGGCGCGTGGCGTAACACGCGCTCGAGCACCCGCAGCAGAAAGTCGATACGCCGCTCCCGGTTCAGTGAGCCGAGATACAGGAAGCAAGGTTGACCCGCGGGGATGCGCCTGCGCGCTGTGGCGACCGGGGCGCTCGAGCCGCCATCCATCTTGATCCCCATGGGGACCGCGGTCAGCTTCGCGAGCGCAATGCCCTGCGCCGCGACCTGGCGCCGCATCTCTTCGCTCTGCACAAAGACATGATCCGCCGCGGGCAGCAGGATCCGATACAACATGAACTGAAAGCCCAGGCCGCGCAGCCGATACAGCAGGGGGTAGGGGGCGAGGCCGTCCCGGGCTTGGGTGAGATAAAACTCCGGAAACGGAAACGACAGCCAGTACACAAAGCGCTTGCGGAACAGCCGGGCGGCCACGACGGCAAAGACACCGCCTATGAACTTGTCCTTGACCTCGATGGCATCATACCGGTCGCCGCTCAACAGCTTGAACACACGAGCGTCATTCCAGATGGCCGCCGCGTGCTTGGCCAATCGGGACAGCAGGGAGTTGCGGCTGTTGGTGCGCGCGACCCAGACGGTGCCGCCACCCCACTGAGTGACGTAACCGCGATCGCAGTCAGCTTCACTCTGCAGAATGTAATCTATCTGGTGCCCGCGCCCGGCGAGCTCTTCGCCAAATAGGACGGCGACGTCGACCCGGGTCGGCGGAAAGGAGTCCGATGAGAGCACCAGGAGCCGGAACTTCGGGTGCGCGCGCGGCTCGATCATGTCTGACCGCTTCCGCTCCTCTGTCCGTACCCGTAGCCGTAGCCATATCCCTGGACGGTTTCACTGGATCGGTTGAGCACCAGCCCCACGATGGGGAAATCGGCGAGCAGCTCGCCTGCCTTCTGGATATCGGCACGGGGTGTCTTGCCCTCGCAGGCGACCAGTACCAGCGAGTCGATCCGGGGCGCCACCACCAGAGTGTCATCCGGGCTCAATACCGGCGGCAGATCAATCAGGATCAGCGGATTGGTGGTCGTGCGGCGGATGAACTCCAGCAGCTCTTCGAGCTTGGCGGAGGCCAGCAGCTCGGCCGAGTTGTCGGTGGGGGTGACATTTCCGGCAATCAACAAGTTATCGATGCCAATGGACATGAAGAGGTCTTCCGGCGTTTCGACCCGCGACTCGAAGAAGTCACGCAACTCCGTGGGCGGCGTGATGCCCAGAGTCCGGCAGACACTGGGATTGCGCATGTCGAGGTCCAGAAGCACGACCGAGCTGTTCTTCTCGCGCGCGAGGCTCAACGCCAGGTTCACGGCGGTCAGCGATTTGCCGTCTTGCGGCGCGGCGCTCGTCATTCCAACAGTTCGCCAGCCGTTGGTGCGGGTGCGATGCAGAATGCGAGTGCGCAGCATGCCGTAAGCGGCGATCGTGCCGTGATCCTCGGGAAGCGAAGCTGTCAACAACAAGCGGTTCTCGCGGGCCGTTTCGGGATCGAACGCAACGCGATGGGGTTGGATCTGGGTGGTGGGCGGAACCGCCGCCGGTATCGTGTCATTGGCACGGTCCGCCGGGGCGCGATCCGCCGCACGGCGCGAATAATCGTGTTGGATGCCGCCGGGCGGGTTCAGCGGCTCCGGCCGCTGACCGCGCAGTGCCTTCGTCTTCTCGAGAGCTGCTTCGATGATAGTCATATTGATTCAACTTACGGCGTGAATGACGACGATACCCACGAAGCATATCGCCACACAGTAGGCGGCAGCCCAGGACACCAGTCTGAGTCGACGCACGCGCCGGTCCCTGGAGGTGTTGATGAGCGGAATCGTTGCCAGCACCGGGGCATTGCCCAACAAGGGCAGGTCGCCGGTGTCGCGCACGTTCGAGTCGCTTGCCTCCGCCATGGCCACGGCGATTCCGGCAAAGAGACTCCCCAGCACCACGCCGAGCAGGATCAGGCCGATGCGATTAGGGTACACCGGCAGCTTGGCGCGCGACGGTGAACGCAGCAGCGTGAAGCGCTCGCCACCCTGCTCGGATTCGAAGTTGACCGCGACCTGGGCATTCTGCAGCTTGTCCTGGATGCCCTGGTAGGTGTTCTGCAGGGCGGTCCGGCGGCGCATGATGTCCGAATACTCGCGCTCGACGCCGGGGGTCTTGCGCAGGAACGCCTCATACTGTTGAGCCTCAGCCTGCTTGCGGGTCATCTGAGCGCGCAGGCTCGCCAATTCCTTGCGAGTCGACAGCAGTTGACTGGCCGTGGTGGCATACACCGGGTTGTTGGCATTCTGCACGATTCCGCCGGAAGTAGCGGCCTTCTGCGCTTCGGAGGCTACTCGGATAGCCTCTTTCAGACGCTTCACTTCAGGGTGATCCGGCGTATAGCGTTGCTGTGCCAGGGCATACTGCGACCGCAAAGTCGCCAGGTCGGTCAGGTCGCCCGTAGCGGTCACCATGTTCGGGCTGGTGGCACTGAGTGTCACCGCCAAGGTTCCTTCCTTCTCTTCAGATTGCAGGATCTGCTGTTGCAGGTTCTCGATCTCGTGCTGGACGCGATCCAGGGAAGCCTCGTTGCGCTGAACGTATTCCGGCAGGGCATCGCCGTGCTGGTTCTTGAAGATGCGGATTTCCTCGTCAATGGCCCGCATCTGCCGGCTGACGTCCTCGGCCTGGGCGCCCAGGAACTTGGCGGCGCCCTCGGCGGCCTGTTCGCGGGTCTTCTGGTTGTAGGTGAGGAACAGCTTCGCCAGGCGGCTGGTGACTTCCGACGCCCGCTCCTTGTCCGGGTTGCGGTAGTGCAGGGAAAAGGCGTTCGAGTCCAACAACGGCTTCAGGGTGACCGGGTCCACGCGCTCGAGCGAGGTATCCTCCAGGATCTGCTGAGCCTTCTCGCTCGTGCTCATCGGCGTGCCCGGATACGGGTCAAACTCCTTGACCAGGTCCTTCAGGATGCCGAGGGTCATGACCCGGCCCTGCACGATCTCGATCTGGTCGTTGGCGCCGCTCATGACGGTGCTCTGCACCACCTTCTGATCCACCGTGGAGGCTTCCATGAGAATGGTCGCCGTCGACTGGTACAACGGTGTGATTGCGAAGGACACGTACACCGCCAGCAGGATGAAAAGCGGCAGGATGATGGCGATGTAACGTGAGCGCCGCCGAAGGATGGGCAGGTAGCCCGTGATTCCGCCTGCTGGCGCTGCTGCTGTGGTGTTCATGTTCCGTCCTGAAGAATCAGTGCTGCCGTTCGAGCCCGCGATAGCCGATGCTCACGTTGACTACGCTGGCGTCGGCCGATGCCGGATCGAACTTGTATTTCTGGTAAACGTAAGTGAACGAACTGGCGATGAAAATCCGCCGGGTCAACATGTACTGGCCGCGAACGCTGGCCGTCGCGTAGTTGCGATAGTTGGGATCGGCGATGCCGGAAACGGTTCGATCGCGGAACACGCGCACGGCGCCGGTGAAGTGCAGGCGTTCCGACAGGTCGTGGTCGTATTGCGCGCGCGCCTGGTCGATCTGGGCCAGTCCGCCGACGCTGCTCGGAAAAATCGCGCGCCCCAGGTAAATACTGTATTTCGTGGTCGCGCCGGCATCGTAGACCGTGTTGAGCACCACCGACCAGGGATGGCTGGTGAGGCTGACGTTGCCGCTGTCCCGGGTTTCCTTGAAGTCGGTCTGCTGGACCGAGGCCGACAGGTTGGAATGCAGCACCTGCGTCCAGTTGTAACCCACATTGCCCTGCGCACCCCCGGAATTGGAGCGGGCATCGCCGAAGCGGGCCGTGTAGTGATTGCCGAACACGCCGAACGAGAAATCGGTCCGCAGGTCCACCGTCTTCGAATAGAACATCCGGGCCTGGTAGAAGTCGAAGCCGATGTGACCGGAATCCTCCCGGCTGTAGCCCATGAACTGGTACTCGCCGGCAACGCCGATTCCCGACAGCGGCGTCAGCGAATGCGTGTAGGTGGGGTCCACGATCAGGTAGTCGCGCGTGACGCCTATGGCGGGATGACCCGTCGTCGGCGTGTTGGTACCGGTTCCGGGATTCACCGTGTTCTGGTCGGCCGCCCCGGGTTGTTCGGCATTGACGTCGTCGCGATGATCGAAGGTGCCGTACCAGGAGAAGCGGTCGCGCTGGCCGCTATAACGGCCGTTGCCGTTCAGGAAGGCTTCCAGGCGATTGCGGTCGGTTGCGCTCGGGTAGTAGTTGTACAACACCCGCGGTTGCAACGTTGTTTCGGCTGTGGGTGTCGCGATACCGACGGTCGTGGCCGCATCGGCGTAGTAGCCTTCCGTGCTGCGCTTCTCCGCAGGAATCGGCGACAGGTCCAGGTTGGTGTTGTATTGGGTCGAGAGCTGCAGCAGCGGCTGATAATAGACTTCAGCGGCGCCCGCGGGGGCGAGCGCGCACAGCATTGCGACCGTGGTGGCGACCGTCAGGCCGGCGCCGGCCGGACTACGGGACAACAACGACATCTCCACTCTCCAACTGTACGTTCTGCTCGAGGTTCTTGCCGGAGCTCACCTCGCTGTAATGGAACTTCATCGTGCGCTGGCCGGCCGTCGTGTTGCGGATCACGATGACGCTGTCCATCTTGGCGTAGGCGTTGCCACCGCCCGCGATACTGAGTGCCTGCAGGACGTTGACCGCCGGGTTCATGACAATGGCGCCGGGCTTGGCAACCTGACCGATGACATACGCGACGTTGCCCTTGACCTCCACAATCGAGCAGGTCACCACCGGCTCGGATACGTACTTGCGCAGCTTGGTTTCCATCTCAACACGCACCTGCTCGGGGGTCTTGCCGCCGGCCACGATGATGCCGATGAGAGGAAACGAGAATTTGCCGTCCGGGGTAACCGTGACGGTGATGGGGGGCATTTTCGGGTCGTCATAAACGCCGACCAGCAGGTTGTCCCCGGCGTGGATTTTATAATCAGTCTGGGTGGCTACCAGGGCGGGCCCGGCAGGTGCATCGGCCGCCTGGGCGCTCAGAGCCGCTCCCAGTGCCAGAAATACCGACGACAGAGCCAAAACCGCGGCACCCGTACGCTCACGCATATTCATCCCCTACCTTCCCATTGAACAATAAGGCGCCATAATACCAAGAGATTTCCGCGGCCGCCGGGCCTGGCGCCGCCGCCCCTGCACGTCGTGCGCTGCAGGCTTCGTGCCTGAACTGCAGCCGGGCGGATACTTTCCATCCCCTTTCATGTTTTCGGCCCGCCGTGCGTGCCATTTATACGCTGCCCGCGCGTGCGCTATCACACCCAAACGCCCGGTTGAAAGCAAGGCGGATTTGACAAGAGTCCGAAGCAAATCGCGCTGTGGTTATTCAACATCACGCGTGCTCGCTGCACTGCCCAACAACGCATCAATGCGGTGCGCGAACTGACACAATGACAATATCGTGTTCCCTGGAGGTCCACTCCAACGTCCAGTGCCCAGGTGGCAATGTGGCCAGTATCGGTTGCATGCGGGAAGGCTCCAGGACCATCCATACACGCCTTGCGCCCGTGAGCTTCGCTTGCAGCGCCGCGTAGGAGTGGATCATGGGCAGATTGCTCCACCGCTGAACCGTACCCCGGCTGCACGCCCATGACTCGAAGCGCGGATCCGAGTCCGCCACAAAGTAGTAATCGCTTTTCGGATAGTAGAAGTCGACACCGGGGTAGCTGATGATCACCCGATCCTCGCCCGGAACCGCATGTGCCTGCAGCCACGTGGCGGCCGCGCGGGTGTCGCTGCGGGGGTGATAGTGGCTGGAAAGCCGGGCTCCCATGCCGATCCGGAAGTTGACGGCTTCGCTGTCGATGTTCCACAGGTGCTGCGGACGAAAGTCTTCACTCAACACGAACGCAACCAGACACACGGCTACGGCCGCCCGGGCTCCCAGGGGTGAGTCACCCAGCAGCGCGCGCATGAGGCGTCCAAAGGTCACGATCGAGAACAGGAGGGCGAGCGGGTACAGGAAGAACACATAGCGTGTTTCCTGACGGGGCGGGTTGGAGGCGGCCGCGGCAAGAATCAACACCACAAACAGCGCGAGCAGGATGCGCTCGACCGGCGATGTATTGCGGTAGCGCAGCACGCCACGCAGGATGTTGGCTCCGACGAGGATCAACAGTCCCAGTGACAGCAATGGCACGGTCCGGGCCCACGGCATCGCAACTTGGCGCGCGGTATCGGGAAAACGTACAAACTCGTAGCCGAGCAGGAAGAGGGTCTGCAGCGGCGAAAGCCCCGGTGCGTGCCAATCGTGGGTGGAAATGCCGAAAACCACCCAGAACACCGCACACACCAGCACGGCGATGTACAAAGGCCGCGCGGTGGCGGGCGACAGGGACTCTGTGGTGAGCACCCCCAGCAACACCATGATTACGAGCAACCCGACGGCGAGCTCGAATTGTTGCAGTGCCGCACACCCGAGTACGAACACGACCCCAAGCGCCGCCAACGGCTGTGCCCGAGGTTGTAGACGGGTGCGTACCTGGCGCACCGCGGCCCAAATTACAAAGCCCAGCGGAACCAGGAACGCGGCTGCCCACCCCAGATGCGATTTGAGCGTTTTGAACGGGGGGATGGCCGCATCCAGGCGGCTCTGTGATGGGGTGTCGGTGGCGTCGACATAGTCCGCGGGCAAGTCCGTGTCGCTCGTGCGCAGGTCCGCCATCGTCAGGTAATACGCGGGGATCAGGAGCAGCGAGCAGCCCACGAGATAGGCAATGTCGCGTCCGCTCAGGCGCCCGTCGGGATGGCGGATGAATGGCGGCAGCAGGTTGGTGACCACCAGGAAAATGCCGCCCTCCCAGACTGCGAGGCCTGCGGCTGACAGCACCAGCATAGGCAGCAGGGCGCGCCGCCGGCCGTCGATCACATACTGCAGGAAGAAAAAGACATACCAGAGAAAAACGGCCTGAAACGGCGCATACATCCGCCCGAACCGTCCAATCTCGACCTCCCACACGGACAGCGCGAGCACGGCCACCGCCAGCAGGGCGACATCCCGGCCGCCCAGCCGGCGTCCGATCTGATACGCGGCCGGTAGTGTCACGAGCGTACAGACCGCGGCAATCAGCCTGGGCGCAAGCTCGGCTGACAACCCGGCAAGCTGCAATCCGGCACTGGCGTACTGCAGCAACAAGCCCCGCACGTAGTAGCCGCCACAGGCGAATTTCGGAAAGCCGAAGTGCAGCAGGTTCTGGACGGACTGGGCGAAGTAGTACTCGTCAATGGCGAGCGGCCATTTGCCCAGGTGCCAGAAGCGCGCCAACACGCCGACGCCGATGCAGGCCATCGTGAGCAACCCGAGCGGGCTCAGCCACGCGGAGCGTGACTCTGAAGTACTGTCGGAGGCCACGGGTGCTGAGTCTAAAGCGCTGCCGTTTTCTCGGTGCGCCCCTCGCGCGCCTTGCGAGGCAATTCCGCACGTGGGTACTGGATTATCTCAGCACCCTGGTAGTCCTTGATGTGCCGGGCGTGGGTGAAAATGATCAGCTCGGCCAGCAGGCCCAGCGCGAACAACTGCAGTCCCAACACCACGACGAGGGCCGACAACAGCAGCGCCGGACGATCCGACAGGCTGGTGTTGAATGCCAGCCGCTCCACGACGAGCCACAACACCAGCAGTGCACCGAGACCGAACATGCTGGCGCCCAGCATGCCGAAGAAGCGCAACGGCTTCTTGGTGAAGCGGACGAGGAAGAAAACTGTGAATACATCGAGGACGAAATGCGCGTACTCGCGGGGCTTGTACATGCCCTGGAAGCGGTCGCGCTCCGACTGGCGCATCTCCACTTCGACGACCCCGAAGCCCTGGCGATTGGCCAACACGGGCAGGAGGCGATGTTGGTCGCCGTAGAGTGACAGCTCCTGCAGCACGGCGCGCTTCATGGCGCGGGCGCCGCAGCCGAGATCGTGCAGGCGCATGCCGGTGAAGCGACCGACGAACCCGTGGAACATCGAGCGGCGAAGGCGCTCCAGCCCGCCGCCTTTGCGCGGCCAACGCCAGCCTTGCGCCAGGTCCTTGGTTTCCAGGGGCGCAATCAACTTCGGAATGTCTTCCGCATTGATCTGGTGGTAGGCGGGCAAGGTCATGATGATGTCGCCGTCGGCACGTTCGAAACCCGCCATGATGGCGGTCGACTCGCCGAAGGCGCGATTCAACACGACCATCTGCACATTCGGTTGTCCCTCGTCGATCAGCGCGCCGACTTCGGCCATGGCCTCCCGGTGCGGACCGTCCATGACAAACACGAACTCGTAGGGCAGCCCTACGGCTTCCAGACCGGCGCGGTACTGTTCATACAGCTCGCGCAGCGTCTCGTGGCGGCGCCCGACGGGGATGATGACGGAGATTCGGTTCAGGTTGCGTTCACTCATTGCGCTTGGGTCTCGACGTGGGCCGGCCGCATCCGCAGCTTCTGGGTCAGGCGGGCAAATTCGTGGTCGCGCATGTCGCCGAGGTTATAGACCAACTCGCCGAGCGCGCCGCTGCACACCATCATGAAGGCGGACGTGAGGAAAATGACTCCGCAACCCGCGATGGGCAGGGAGATGGGGGCACCCACCAGCAGTGTGTGCATGAAAACATAGCCGAGCAGACTGGTGCCGGCCAGCAGGAGCGGAATCGCCAGCATTCCGAACCACAACAGCGGGCTGCTGGCGAAGGAGGCCAGTGTCTTAATCACCAGCATGTCCAGCAGGACCTTGTAGATACGGGACAGGCCGTACTTCGACTTGCCGAAGCGCCGCGCGTGATGCCTGGCCTTGACCTCGGCAATACGCGGGGCCGCAATCGAGGCCATGGCGGGAATGAAGCGGTGCATTTCCGAATACAACGGAATCTGTTTGATCACGGAGGCCCGGTAGGCTTTCAACGAGCAGCCGTTGTCCTTGATGGGCACCCCGGTCACCCTGGCAATGAGCCAGTTGGCGATCTTGGACGGAATCTTGCGCGTAATGAGTTTGTCCTGGCGCTGAAATCGCCAGCCCACCACGATGTCGTAGCCGGAATCGATGGTCTCCAGGAACATCGGGATATCCAGCGGATCGTTCTGTAGATCGCCATCCATGGTCACGAGGACGTCACCGGCGGCGTATTCGATCCCAGCGGCCATTGCCGCGGTCTGGCCACAGTTGCGGCGGAACTTGACCACCTTGACCCGCGGGTCGTTCTGCGCAATCTGAATGGCCTTGGCCAGCGTGGAGTCCTTGCTGCCGTCATCCACGAAGACCATTTCATAATTCAGGCCGGTGGGATCCAACGCCTCCGTCAGAGCCGCGTACAACGGGTCAACGTTGTCCTCTTCATTGTAAAGCGGCGCGATTACCGACAAATGCGGGACGGGCAGATCCGCTCGCTGGTTAGGGTGCTCAATCAGCATCGATGGCCATATCCCCTGGCTTGACAGTCACAATGATAACGCCGCGCTCGTCTTGGAGTTGCCCGCATCTGGCGGGCTTTTTTATCGCGAGGGCGCCGCGGCGCGAAGTCCACTAGATACCCTCCTATGATACCGCCGTACGTGCGGTACGTCACACAAACCGCCTACGGTGAGGGAACGCCGTTTCGTTATGTTGCGTTGGGCCAGGCAATCGTCTCGCCACCCAGGCGCGCTTCCTGCCATAACATGCGGCGCAGCCGCAGATGCCCGAGCTGGCGCAAGCCGAGCTGGGGGAGCTGTGAAACATATTGTTTTACCGCTCTTAACTTCAACTGGCGGTGCCTGTGCGCGGCGCACGCGCGTTGCCAGGTGAGAGTGCCGCTGCGAATGCGCGCCGCGGGCATGTCTGGGACCGACCCGTTGGGTGTGGCGCTGCGGTCAAACGAATAGGGCTGCTCGGCATACAGCCCCACACGCCGACAGCTCAACCCGTGAGATAACAGCCCGTTGGTCAGCGCGGCATGGTCCGCATGGGCGAGAGGAAATCCCGGCATGAGCACGATGTCGGCATCGGCTGTCGCGGACGCGACGGCTGTTACAACTTCCTGCATGCTGCCGTGGCGCTCGTAGGGTTCCGCACCAAAATCAAACCAACGCGGCGCGACGCCGAGAATGGCGCAGGCGGTTTCATCTTCGCGGCGCCGTTGTTGGGCAGCTTCGCCTTCGGTAGCGAAGCCGGACTTTCGGTCCCACTCATCGGTGGGGGCGTTGGAGTCCGGTGCGCAGGCAAACACCGTCAGGATTTGAACGTCAGATCCGGACTCGACGGCGTGTGCGAGAGTTGCACCCAACGACAACACGGCGTCGTCCAAATGGGGTGAGACCACCACCAGGCGGCCCTTCAGGCGTTCATCCAGCAATGTTTTAGCCCTTCGCGAGTACCGGAAAGAACAACGCCAAGGCCCGGCGTACCCCCAGGTTGAAAGGCTGATCCGTCAGCAATACGAGCAGGAAATAGCCGATGCCGCCGGCGACGAGCCCGACGGCGACTCCCGCTGTACCGGGTACGACCGAGGCACCGAACCACGCCGCGGCGCCGGCAAGCGACGAAAGAATGACGAGCGCCACCGCGGTTCGGAACGTTCTGCCCAGTATCTTAACAAACCACGGCGGCGCTGCCTTGGCTCCCGCGATGGCTACCACAATGGCCGTCAATATCCGGGCCGCACCGATACCGATCAGGCCGTAGGGGCCGGCGAGCAGGGCCACGGATGTGATGAGCACGATGTACTGGGTGAGCTCCGCCGCGAACAGCCGCCCGCCCCAGCCAAGGGACTGCAGCAGGAAATACACGACGTTGAAAGAAACTTCACACGCGTAGCCGATCGCCAACAGGATGATCATGAGCGAAGTGCCTTTCCAGGCTGGGCCGAGCACATCGTTTTCCAGGGACGGCGCGAGACCGATGATCAGACCGGTGGCCGGCAACAGCAGGAACATGAGACCGGTCAGGTGCGCCTGCACGGCTGTCTCGAGGCGCGGCGGATCGGACTTGAGGCGCGCATAGAGCGGGAAGGCCACGGCGCCAATGGATTCATTCGCCGACTGGGTGGGCGTCTCCGCCAGGCGGTCGCCCAGGGAGAACAGCCCCAGCCCGCTCACACTCAGGCTGCGGGCGACCACGACCTTGATGAAGAAGTCGGCAATGACTGCGGTGAGGCCAATGGCAAACAACCAGCGGCCGAAGGCGATGAGTTGCCGGGCCGAGGCGAATCGCGGCCGGAAGCGCGGTACGTAGGGAGCGACCACGTAGCTCAAGAGCATTGTTGTCAGCGCCCCCGCCAGTTTGCCGATGATGATGGCGGCACCCCCGAGCGAGCTGGCAAGGGTGATGGAGGTAGCGACCTCCACAATGACCGCCGCGATTGCAACGACTGCAATGCGCGAGAATTTCAGCTCCCGCATCAGGTCGGTCATGTGCGGGCTGTTGATTGAGTTGAGCAGTGGCAGGAACGCCATCATTCGCACTAGCGGCGTGGCCCGCGCGTCGCCGAACAGCGCTGCCACGTACGGCGCGGCAATGCAAAGGACTGCACAGACGAGTGAGCCCCGGATGAGTCCGATCGTCCAGGCAACATCGTAATGCTCGCGCTCGCGTTCAGTTGCCTGCACGAGGGCGTTGGTCATGCCGGTCTCGGTCGCCGTCATGACCGTGGTGATCGCAACCGTGGCAATGGCAACGAGCCCGAAGTCGGCAGGTGTGAGCAGGCGGCCAAGGACCAGCGTGCCGAGCAGGTACAGGAGCTTGCTGGAGCCGAGTTGGGCCGCCTTCCACAGCAGGGCCTTGCCGGCGCGCTTCTCGTCGTTGGCGACTGTGGTTACGGTTTTTTCGTGAGGGGTCGCGGCGGCTTCAGCGGTCTCAATGTCCATTCAAGCCCGCCGCCACGCCTCGCAAAAGATCGATCACGAACGCACGGCCGTTGACCTTGCGCAGCAGATCACCCTGCAACGATCCCACACACCAGCGCTTTGCGCCTCTGGCGAGCTCGTAGCCGAGCCTCACGAGGAAACCGGCATCGAAGCGGCGGAGGCGCCGCCCGAACCAACCCCCCTGCGAATAGGCGTACTGTGAATACAACTGGGTCATATCGGCGTTGCCGCGCCAGTGCAGGTGGATCACCGTGACTTCAGGGATGTAGTGGATCTCGTGACCCTTCACGAGCGCGCGATAGGACCACTCGGGGTCCTCGCAATAGCGCAGCAGCTCCGTCTCATCGAATGGCCCCGAATCCTCGAAGGTCGACACGGCCGTGCCGAAATTGCCGCCCGCGAAGTGATCGCCTTTGAGGGGTAACGTGCGGAACACCTTGTTGGCATTTGCGGTGTTCACCGACGGCGCGCCTTCTTCGCTCGCCAGCACGCGTCCGGACACGATGGCGCGCGGATACTGTTTGAGCCCCTGGACGATTTCCTCCAACCAGCGGGGTGCCACCGTGCAGTCATCGTCTGTAGAGGCAAAGAACGGCGTTTTGACTTGCCGGATGCCCGTGTTGCGTCCAGCAGCCGCGCCGCGTTGGTTGGAATGTATGTAAGTGACTTTGACAGGAAGCTGGCTGAACTCGGCCATCATGGCGTCCATGCTGCCGGGGACACCCTGGTGTGACAGGATGATCTCAGCCGGGACCACGCTGCCCGCGACTATGGACAGGACCGAATCCCGCAGACAGGCCCGGCCCAGCGTGGGAATCACGACAGAGAAGTCTGCGGCAATGGGCTTGTCCGTCATCGGTTTCGGGCCTGTTATTGGAATGGGGCGGGGCGCAGTTTAGCGGCCTCAAATTCGCCCGTCCAAGGACTCGCGCCGAATTGCGAGGTGTCGCCAGAAGAAGTCAAATCAGTGGCTTGCGGAGCTCCGCGGCATCAGTTGCGCGTGCACCAGGTTGAATGAGTCCAGCATTGTCCCCGGCGGCGGGAACAGGGCACCGGCCGGAGCTTTACCGTCCGATGAATACGTCATCCACAAGGACAGCCCGTCCTTGCTCGTCCAGGCATTGACAACGTGAACACCCAGAGTGCCACCGCCCGCCTTGCCGAGGTTGGCCCAACCGCCGTTCCCTGTCTGCGGGTCGATGTTGTTGTATGAAACGGTCGTCCAGGGCCCCCACGGCTGCGGCGCGTCATAAAATGATGTTTGTCCGATCCAGGACCCTTGCGCGACGGCGATATAACGGCGAATGCCCGGGATGTAGTACGCGCTCTCCAGGCTGGTACCCGCCCGATCGGTAAACACCGGTTGCATGTGCTGTTGCTCCCGGGTCCAGGCAGGCCGGCCTTTCGCATCGAGGCCCGCGAAATATTCATACGCATCGTGTTCCAGCACGTGCCGCTTCGATACCCGAGCGAGATAGGTGTTGGCAAACGACGTGGCGGGCGCGGCGTCGGGGGGGGCTGTCGTGCTTCCCTGCTCGGCAGCCACTTCCGGGCCATCATCGCCTGCCCAGTAGTCGCGCGAGTTGGCCACTCCAAGCAGGTACACGTAGCCATCGGGAGCACCGTGGTTACCGCGGCCGAAGTTGATGAAGCCGCCGGCACAAAAGCCGCCCGGCGGGGAGTCGGGTGTACAGAAGCTCCACTGGGACGCCTGCCAGGAGTGGGCATTGCCCTTGGAGTAGCCGAGTTGGTTGCGCCGCGGCGCACCTGATTTGTGGCCCTTCACGCCTTGCAGTTCGCGCGCATTCCACAGGCCGCCAATCGTGTAGAAGTCGTTGTCCACCGCAATGATCGATCCGGCCTTGCCATCCAGGATCGAGGGGTACTCGGACTCATAACCGCCATAGATGTTCTTACCGGATTGCGGCGTAAAAGGCGGTGGCGATAGCAGCTTGGCCACACCGAAGCTGACCCGGCCGCGGTGGTTGTCCCCGCCGAAGCCGCCACCATCACCGAAGAAGGCATACACGCCCCCGTCCTTGGCCCAGGTGACGGGCCAAAGGTCGCTGCCATTGGGTTCGGTATAGCCGCCGGCCCAATCGAAGCTCATGGATTGGAGGTGGGGACTTTGACAATACGGCGGGTCACCGGCCGGCGCCGCGGCCGGCGTGTTGACGACCAACGCAGCACCGCCATTGACAGAGTACGAATAGCTCTTTGAGGCGGCTACGGTCGTGTCGACGAAGTTGTTTGCCAGGGTCGCACCCATCGGTACTCCGTTGCGGGTGACAGCGTACTGCGATGAGCGCCGCCACCAACTGGCGCCCAGCGGCGGCTCCCAACGCAGACTGACCACGACTGCATTGGCGCAATCGACTCGTAGCTGCGTTGGCGCCGATCGGTCGCCGGAACCGCCGAGAGATGCGCAACCCGTCATCATCAGGGCACATGCGGCCCATGGAACCAGGCGTCTCATCGATTTGCACCGTGCATCAGAAGTTGGCCGAAGTTGGATTCGCGGACCGGATGGTAACGGCTCGTGATGAGCGCATCGCAGTCGTGCGGCAGCAGCTTGGCGCGGTAGCGGAGGTTGGACTCGAGTTGCACCAGGGCAATCTTGCCGTGCTCGAACGTGTCCGCGCACGCGGTCGGCGGCAACAGCCCGGTTTTGAGCTTCTGACCGAAGTAGAAAAAATCCATCAAGAAAGCACTCTTTGCCCAGTAGCACAGATTCAGGTTCTCACAGGCTGCCCGATTGTGACCGTCGGCTTTGATAATCGCGATGTCACGCAGGGCGGATCGTTCATTGGCGGCGATGTTGCGGATGGCTTCGATCTCGGCCGGCGCCAGGGCGGCCATGTATCCCACGAGCCAGACTGCCAGGCCCAGGCCTGCCGGCGGACCCCAGTCGAGCGGGGGCGTCCAGAGACTCTCAACCGTCAGGCCCGCGGCCAGGCACAGGGCGATCAGGCAATCGAAAAACACATTGACGTCGACACCCGCACCGCCGGCCGCGAACAGGGCTACGATCCCGGAGATGAGCAGATAGAGGCTGATGAAGGCGAGCCGCTCACTTTGCCGCCGCGTTGCCAGGGCCCACAGCCAGAGCACCACCAGGGGGGCAAAGCACCGCAGGGCGGCCCAGGCCTCGGTGATCGCCTTTGAGCGCAGGTACTCGCGAGGCTCGTGGAAGCTCGCAAAAAATCTCATGCCGTACAACCAACCCGACAGCACGGCCGCCAGTGCCAAGGCAACCGCTGCGCTGAGCGCAAACCGGGCAAAGGCCGGTCGCGAACGCCACAGCAGCCACAGCGACACAGCCAGGGGCAGGGGAATCAGCAGGTGCTTGGTCCAACCCCCGGCTACCATCAGGACCCCACCCAGAATGAGGTGCCGCGCGTCGTCCTTGCCTGTCCAGATGACGAGTAGGCCACCCATCATCAACGCGTGCGCCAGCCATTGTGGATCGTCCATGGCAACGTACCCGCGCGCGTAAGTTACAACGTACGCAAGGAAAGTTAGGGCGGCGAGCAGTCCGATCCGGGCCGCGGAGCCGGTGATCCTCAGCCAGTAGTAGAGGCTCCAAACTACAAACAGCAGACTGGCGAGAGCGACAACCCGGCCGGCGAAAATTGTGTCGCCGGTCAGATGCCCGACTGCGCCGACGACGTAGAACGACAGCGGTGGATAGTTGTTGGTGATCAGCGCGTCCGCTGGCGGATATAGCGTGCCGCCTGTCACGGCCGCATCGGCGAAATACGCGTTCCAACCTTCATTGGGGTCGAGTGGCAAGTAGCGACCGATCGACAGCAGCGGCCGGACCGATCCGAATACAACAACGCCCGCCAGGAGCGCGCAGGCGCTCCAGTACAGGGCGGTGCGCCTATTGTGTCCCGTGCCGGTCATCCATAAACTGCCGGCGCGGCAAACCGCCCGACGCGACCTATGAAAAACGAGCCGCAAGCCACCATGCATTTCGGAGTTCTGTGCGACGGACGGCAATTGCAACTGTGGCAACGCAATTGCCTGGAGCAGTTGCAGGCGCTGGCCGGTGTCGTCCCGGTTGTTTTGTTGATCAATCGTCCTCCGCTCGACAGCACCGCCGGCCGCCTGTTTCGTCACCTGGACGAGGCCGTTCCCGGCAGTCCGGCGAGCCTGACCGAGCTTCCCACAAACTGCGCCAGTTTGCCTTGCATAGAGCTGCAGGCACGGGACGCCGCCGCGCAAATCAGCGCTCTGCGGCTCGATTTCGTAATCAGCTTCAGCGCGGCCTCGCTGCATGAGCTTCATGCAATTGCATATTACGGTCTGTGGCGCTTCGAATTCGGCGACTGGACGCAGTTCCGCGGCTCACCGCCGGGCTTCTGGGAGGTGTATCGGAATGCACCGGTCTCGGCCGCCATGTTGTGTCGTGTGACCGGGGACCGCGACGAGGTCATTCCCCTGCGCCGTGGCAGCCTGAGCACGCGGCCGTTTTCCTACCCGCGCAACCGTGACCAGCTTTTGAGTCGTTTCACTCACTGGCCGGCGCAGGTCTGCCGGGATATCGCCAGCGGGGATGCACAGTACCTGGCGGCCGCACCGCTGCGCGGCCGCTCGACACTCAACACGGCGCCGTGTAATAAAGGTGTGCTGCGCTATTGCTTGCGCCTCGCCTGGTATGTTGTGAGCCGCGGCATGCGGCCCTGGTTCCTGCACGATCACTGGAACATCGGCATCATCGAGCAGCCGGTCGAGGATTTCGTGCATCCGCAACGCGCGCGCCGGCCAATCCGCTGGTTACCAACACCGGCGCCGGGCGAGTTTGTCGCGGACCCGTTCGGCCTGATTCGCGACGGACAGCTCACCGTGTTCTGTGAGCACCTGGACTATGGTGGCGATGCGGTCGGGACCATTGCCGCGATTCAGCCCAACGGTGACAGTTCCCGCGTGCCGGTGTCGATTGGTCCTGTGCCGCGCGTCCATCTGTCGTATCCCGCGGTTTTCGAGCATGAAGGCCGGCTGTTGTGTATTCCGGAGACGCAGGGTGCGCGGGAAGTTGCGTTGTATGAGTTGCAGCGCTTTCCCGATCGCTGGACCAGAGTGGCCATCCTGATTCCGGACTGCCTGATTGTGGATGCCACATTGTTTCGGCACGGCGAGCGATGGTGGCTGGCCGGCGCTTCGGATCCGGGCGGCGCGCATCTCGGCGCGGACTTGCACCTGTGGTACGCGACTGACATCAGGGGGCCCTGGACGCCTCATGCATCCAACCCGGTCAAGACCGACGTGAGCTCGGCACGCCCGGCCGGACCAACTTTTGTGTCAGAGGGCGTGTTGTATCGGCCCGCGCAGGACTCCTCTGCGACCTACGGCGCTCGGGTCGTCATCAATCGCGTCGTGGCCCTGACCCCTACGACCTTCCGCGAGGAGCCCGCTGCGTTCGTAGCTCCGGATGCCGGCGGGCCTTACCCCGATGGTCTGCATACCCTGTCGGGAGTTGGCAACGTGACGCTCGTGGATGGCAAGCGGCTCGCGTTTTCCGGAGCGGAATTTCGCAGAGTGCTACGGCGAATGGTGATGCGCCGTGTGCGGAAACTGTTCTGACAGCGAACGGCACAGTTCCGCGTATCGTCCGGCAATCAGATCGAGGTCGTAGGGTGTTACCGCCTCGCGTGCGGCGGCACCAATCGCCGGCCACTGATCGCGGGCGGCCAGCGCCTCGTCGAATACATCGATCAGCGCCTGCGTTTCCAACGGTGGGAACAGGAACCCGCTGCAGCCTTGCTGAATCAACTGCGGTGCGGCGCCGACGGAGGTTGCGAGCACGGTGCAGCCACAGCCCATCGCCTCGGCGAGCGCGAGACTGAAGCCTTCATACTCGGTGGGAAAGACCCAGGCGTCGGTGGCCTGCAGGTAGTCAACGACGGCATCGGTTTCGGGAAAGAACGCAATGTCGCCTTCCAGGCCCAACTGTTTGACCCGCTCCTTGACCTGGGCTTCGCAATCATCGAAGGAGCGGTTGCCCGAGCCCACAATCACCAGGTAGAGCCGCGGATGCTTCGCGAAAATGGTGGGCCACGCATCCACCAGCAGCGGCACCCCTTTGGCTCGTGCCAGGCGGCCGGCATACAACACGACGATGCGATCGTCGGGAATGGACAGTTTGGCGCGCAGCGCGCGGCGCTCGGGAAGTGAAACAGGGCGGAATTTCCGCAGGCTCACCCCGTTCGGCAGGGAAACGATGCGCGCCGCGGAAACGCCGCGCTTGAGCAGCTCTTCGTTGATTTGCGCCGAAATCGCTATGACAGCGTCAGCTTTGCGCAGCACATGGTTGCGCGCGTTCTCCAGGAAGTTGAACACGAGCTTGCCCTTGCGCGAGCCCATGGTGCGCATGCTTTCAGTGGAAATCGTTTCGTGCAGCTCGAAATACGACTCGGCGCGAATGATGCACTTCTTGCGCAACAGCGCGCACAGCGGCACCACCACCAGGGGCATGATCTTTGCGCCCGATACGATTACGATGTCGTAGCGGAACATGTCCTTGAACAGAATCCAGACCAGCTTCGCCAGGAAGATCAAAACAGGGAACAACGCCGCAAAGCCTTTGCCCTTGAGCATTCCGCCCGGGCGCAGGCGCCGGACATCGACACCGTCCACATTTTCGCGTGCCGGGCTCGGCGGCAGGGTCTGCCGGGTGATGACCTGCACCTGGAAGCCGCGCCCATAGAGTCCTTGGGCCAGGTGGGCGGCAATCAGCTCCTGGCCACCCACCAGGGGCGGGAAAAAGGCCTCGGTGAGCCAGTACACAACAGGGGCGGGTCGCGGTGATTCCTTCATGAAAGATTGTCGAAAGGTTGTGCGGTTTTGTTGTTGAGGTCCCAGTCGGAGCCGGCGAATCAATTTATAATGTGCTGCAATATGACTGCAATTCAATCATGAAAATCGGAGTAATGCTCCGAAGTCTGACCGATGTCGGCGGACCGGGCGAATATACTCGCAGCCTGCTCAATGCCTTGTTGCGCATCGACCGGGTGAACGAGTACTACCTGTTTATTGCGAATGCGGCCCTGGGGGAGCGCTTCAAGGAGTTCCCCAATGCCCATCCCGTTGTTCTGAACAGTCCGTCGAAGCTCATTTTCGATCAAGTCCAGGTGCCGCGCGCGCTGCGGCAATACGATTGTGACGTAGTTATCAATCTCAAACACTCCGTGCCGCTGCTGGCCCCCGTGCCGGCCATCTTTGTCATGCACGGCGCCGATTGGCTGGCATTCCCGCAGAACTATTACTTATTCGATCGCCTGTACCACGCGATTTCGCTGCCCCTGTTCTGTCGCAAGGCAGCGCGCATCATCTCCGTCTCCCACGACGCCACCCGGATTGCCATTGAGAAGGCCAGCCTGTCCCCGTCGCAGCTTGCGACGGTCTACCACGGCTTTCGAACCGACTTTCGCCGGGTGGAAGACCCGGAACGCCGGGCGCGTGCCCGTGAGCGGTACAAGTTGCCTGAGAAATTCATCCTGTACGTCGGACGCATCTACCCGATGAAGAATGTCCGCGGACTGGTGGAGGCATTCGCCAAGCTACGCGATCGCGTGCCGCACAGCCTCGTCATCTCCGGTATCAAGCACTACAAGACCGAGCCGGACTTCGCGGCGATCGACAAATACTCCCTGCACGACCGCGTCATTCCAACAGGTTTCGTGGAGGAAGAGGATCTGCCGGTGTTGTATAGCATGGCGGATGCGTTTGTATTGCCGTCACTGTATGAGGGATTCGGCATTCCGCTCCTGGAGGCAATGGCGTGCGGCGCGCCGATCGTCACTTCCACGCAGGGATCCTGCCCCGAGGTCGTGGATGGCGCCGGCGTATTGGTGAACCCGTATGACACTTCGGATATCGCCGAAGGCATCTACAAGGTGCTGACCGACCGCAAGCTGGCCGAAGATAACGTGCGCAAGGGCTTTCAACGCGTCGCGCAGTTCAGTTGGGAGAAATGTGCCCGGGAGACGCTGGATGTCATCGCCTCCGTCGCCCGAACACGTCAGGCAACGGAAGCGAGCTTGCCTCGCAGGGACCCGAGCTGAAGATCCTTGCGCTGCTGGCCGAGGATCATCATCCGATACCACAGTTCCGCATTAATCAACAGCCAGAGCCGGTTACCGTGATCGGCGCGCTGCGCCAGATGTTCTGCCAACAGGGCATCGATCGGAGCGCGGCGCAGGATCCCGGCCTCCACCAACTTTGAGTCCGGCAGGAAGCGCTCGTAGAGCGCCCGGTATTCGTCCTTGAGAATGTAGGGCAGGGCGGAGGAAAACCCCTGCTTGGGACGATCCAGGATGGCCGCCGGCAGGTAGCGCCCGGCCAGCTTGCGCTGTGCCCAGCGCAAGGAGCGGCCGCGGATCTTGAGGCTCGAGGGCAGGCGGGCGGTGAATTCCGCCAGCCGATGATCCATGAACGGACTGCGGGCCTCGAGGCCGTGGCTCATGGACATGCGGTCCGTGATCATGACCGGGTGATCGGGCAGCCGTACCTGGCTGTCCGCGGCCAACATGTGATCCAACGGGTCGCCGGTGGCGGCATCGAAGGGATTGCGGATGGCATCTTCGGCGTGCACGCCCCTGAGTTGTTCCAACGCGGCCGGTGTGAACAACGACTGGCGCATCGCTGCTTCGAAATAGAAGTAACTCAGGCTCGCGGCGTAGCGGTCGGAACCTGACAGGAACGAGAGGCGCTGCATCCACCGCAATTGGTGCCCCACGCTCTTGTACCAGCCGGCCTCGGGGATCAACGACAGCGCAGGACCCAGAACGTGACGCCGGAGAGCGGCGGGGACGCGAGCGTAGTGGTTGGCGTACAGGTTTCCGTAGTAGCGATCGTAGCCACCAAACAGTTCATCGCCACCGTCGCCGCCAATGACTACCTTGACCGTCTGCTTCGCGAGCTCGGATACATGGTAAGTGCACAGTGACAACGGATCGGAAGGCTCATCCAAGTGATAGATCAGGTCCGGCAGTAACGTGACGAGCGACGGTGACAGGCTGCGCTCGTGATGGTTTGTGCCGAACAACTGTGCCACGGCGCGGGCGGCCGGGGCCTCATCGAAGCGTGCGTGCGGCAACCCAACAGTGAACGTGTTGAGGTCCTTCACGCCGATACGCTTCACGAGCATCGCGACGAGCAGGCTCGAGTCGAGCCCCCCACTCAACAACGCGCCCACGGGCACATCGCTGACGAGATGCAGCCGCAAAGATTCTTCGACCTTGGCTTCCAGCTCATCCAGCAACTGCTCGTCGGAACCTTCCAGCTTCGGCTGGTAGCTCAGGTTCCAGAACCGGCTGATGACGGGCTCACGGCCTTCCTCCAGCACCAATGTGTGCGCCGGAGGCAGCTTGAGAATCCCCTGGAACATGGAGATCGGGGGTGCAATCAGGCGCAGGCCGAGGTACTGGTCGAGGCCGGCCAGGTTCAGCTCGCGCAGCTTTGGGTCGAACGCCAGCAGCGCTTTGATCTCGGATGCGAACGCAAACCCACGTGCGGTCTTCGCGTAGTACAGGGGTTTCTGACCGAGGTGGTCGCGCGCGATCAACAGGCGGCGCTTGCGAGAATCCCACAGGCCGAACGCAAACATGCCACGCAGATGATCCACGAGCTCGTCGCCGTACTCCTGGTACAGGCCGATGATGACCTCGCAGTCGCTGTGAGTCAGGAACCGATGCCCGCGTGCCTCGAGGTCCGCGCGCAGTTCCTTGTAGTTGTAGATCTCGCCGTTACAAACCAACAGTATGGATTTGTCGGCATTGAACAGCGGCTGCCGGCCCCCTTCCAGGTCGATGATGGACAGGCGGCGATGCCCGAGGATGGCGTGCGAGTCGTATTCCACGCCTTCGCCATCCGGGCCGCGATGTCGCAGGGCGTACAGCATGTCCTGCATGCCTTGGTGCAACACCGAGCTCGCGCCGACGATTCCCGCAATTCCACACATGCTACTGTTGCTCCGCTGGTCGCGCCGCGAGAGCGTCGGAAAAAACCCGCTCGTAGCGTTCGGCGCAACGCTCAATAAAATAATCTTCAACCTTGTCGAGATTGTGGCGGCCCACCGCCTGGCAGCGCTCGGGCGAGTCGCGCAGCGCCCGGACCGCCTCATTGAAGGCCGCCTGGTCATTCAACTGGATCACAAAGCCGGTGTCCGGTGTCGACAGAAAGTCCGTCTGGCCGCCGCGGTTGTAGCAGACAACGGGCAGGCCGAACGACATGGCTTCCAGGAACACGAGCCCGAATCCTTCGTGCTGTGCGGTTGAAACAAACACATGGGCCGCCGAGTAGGCCTTGTATTTGACCTCATCCGTCACGTATCCCAGCATCCGCAGGCGGTTGTAGACGCCGAGCTCCATGGCCTTCTGTTTCACGGCAGCCGCTTCCGGTCCATCGCCGACCACGAGCAGAAAGGCATCCGGCAAGGCCGCCAGGGTGTCAACGAGCTGCGTGCTCGCCTTGCGCGGCACGATGCGCCCCGCGGTCACCATGACGAAGGCGTTCTCGGGAATGTCGAATTCAGATCGTTGCGCGCGAATGTTCTGCGGCGGGCGGTCGATTCCGAGCGGAATGAGGTCGACCTTGCGGTCGACGCCATAGATTTTCTCAACGTTGTTCGCGGTGTCGCGCGACTGTGCTACCACGCCATCCGCTTTCACCAACAGGCGGGCAACCGCGCGGCGCAGGAAGGCATGGCGGTGGGGCGAGCTCTTCTTCGAAGGGTCGTAGAGGTCACCGCCATGCACCGACAGGATGTTGGGAATTCCCATGCGCCTGGACAGCCAGTCCCCGAGCGGGCCGGAGGGCACCGCGAAGTGGGTATTGATGATGTCGAAGCGCTGTTTGCGGCCAAGCTGCAGGCCCCGCCACAAGCCCATGGGCAGGTACGCCGCCATGGAGGGAAAGTTCGCTGTAGCCAGGGCCTTGCGAAAGAAAACCGGCACGCGCACGACCTTCACATTCGCGTCCATTCCTTCGTATGGCAGGTCTACGGCCTGGGATGTCAGTACCGTCACGTCGTGTCGTTCCGCCAGCGAGCGGGCCATGGCGGCCATCACGACGCCGCCCCCACCGCCCAAGGGTGGGTATTCGTAGTTACAGAATAAAATCCGCAATGTGTAATGAAGGTCCCGCGTGTCCCGGATCGCGTGTATTCTACGGAAAACACTGGGGATACGTAGGATGAATGCTAATTTTCGCCGGGCCGAATCTTATGACAAGGGCAGCCTTGCGGGGCGCTCGGAACGCCTGGCCGCCAGGCTCGAGCCGTTCGACTCCTATTGGCAGGCGCCGAAGGATGTCGAGAAGGGCTTTACCTCGTTCACGGCCTATTACCGCGCCAACTATCTGCCGCACATGCCGGCCGACAAGCAGGCCCGGATCCTGGTCGTGAGCTGCGGTCCGGGCTACCTGGTGAAGATGTTGCGCGATTGTGGCTACAACTCGGTCCTGGGCATCGATTCGGACGCGGCCAAGGTTGAAACGGCGCAGCGTCACCAGTTGCCTTGCGAAGTGGCGCGTGCGTTCGAGTTCCTCGGCGACAAGGAAGGCCAGTACGATGTCATCATCCCGGAGCAGGAGCTGAACCACCTGACTCTGGATGAGACTGTGGAGTTTCTGAGCCTGTGCCGGCGTGCGTTGCGGCCGGGTGGCGAGGTCGTGGTCTATGCCATGAACGCCGCCAATCCGATGGTCGGTTCCGAGAACCTTTCACATAACATCGATCACTTCTACCTGGTGACCGAATACAGCCTGGGCCAGATCCTGGAGCTGGCGGGCTTTCGCGACTACCGGCCGTTCGCCTTGAAGTTGTATGTGTTCTGGAAGAACCCGCTCAACTATGTGGGTCTGGCGGTGACTTCCACCCTGGAGGCCATCTTCCGGGTCATGTTCATGCTGTACGGCAAGAAGGTCAAAATCCTCAGCAAGAAGGTTGCGGCCACAGCGAGCGTCTGAGTTGCTGTTCAACTCCGCCGACTACGTTCTATTCCTGCCTCTCGTTCTGCTCGTATACGTCCTGCTGCGGCGGGCCGGCCTGCGTGCGCAGAACGCCTGGATGTTGATTGCCAGTTACGTGTTCTATGGCTGGTGGGACTGGCGCTTTCTCGGCCTTCTGTTCGGCACCACCCTCAATGACTACCTGGTGGGCCTCGGCCTCGAGCGTACCGACAATCCGCGGAGCCGCCGCCTGCTGATCCTGCTCAGCATCGGCGTCAATCTCGGCGTACTGGGCTTCTTCAAGTACTACAACTTCTTCGTGTCCTCGTTCATTGAGGCCTTTGCCGGCATCGGCGTGCACCTGGAGGCGCCCACTCTGAAGGTGATCCTGCCGGTGGGCATCAGCTTCTACACCTTCCAGGCCCTGACCTACACCATTGCCGTGTATCGGCGCGAGATGCGCGCGGTACACGATCCGATCGGATTCTTCGCCTATGTGGCGTTCTTTCCGCAGCTCGTGGCAGGGCCCATTGAGCGGGCGCGGCACCTGTTGCCGCAGTTTTTCGTGCCGCGGGTCATCGAGCCCGAAAGCTTCGCCAGCGGTCTGCGCCAGATGTTGTGGGGCTTTTTCTGCAAGCTGGTGGTCGCCGACAACTGCGCGACCGTGGTCAACAGCATTTTCGCGCAGCACACCATCCCCGGCGGGGACACACTGTCGGGCAGCATGGCGTTGCTGGGCTCGGTGTTGTTTGCATTCCAGATCTACGCGGATTTCTCGGGGTATTCACACATCGCTCTCGGTACCGCGCGCCTGTTCGGCTTTGAGCTGATGCAGAACTTCGCGACGCCGTATTTCTCCCAGAGCCATCCGGAGTTCTGGCGCCGTTGGCACATCTCGCTGTCCTCGTGGTTTCGCGACTACGTCTACATTCCGTTGGGCGGCAACCGCGCCTCCAGGCCTCGCCAGGCATTCAACCTGCTCGTCACATTCACCCTGAGCGGCCTGTGGCACGGAGCGAACTGGACGTTCATTGTCTGGGGTGTACTCAACGGGCTGTATGTTATTCCCAGGGTCTTCATTGGCGAGCCGCTGGCGCCGGCCGCGAGCTCGCCCAACTGGCTGGTGCGGGTGCCGACCGTCACATTTCGCATCCTGTTTACCTTCTCGCTGACTGTGCTCGCGTGGATCTTCTTCCGCTCGCCGACGATTGCCGGCGCCTGGAAGGTGCTCGGGGAGATTGCCTCGCGGTCATTGTTCACCAGTCCGCTGCCGGTGTTGCGGTCAATGGGTCTGCTGACTACAGTTGCGTACGCCATGCTCGCAATCACGTTCCTTCTGGCCATGGAATGGTGGCAGCGCGACAAGCGCTACGCGCTCGAGCTGGGCGAGCGGGCGGCGTTGATTACCTGGCCCGCCTGCGCCACGGTCTTTGCCGTGATTGTGTTGTTCCGGTATACCGGCGCATCGCTGGATTTCATCTACTTCCAGTTCTAGAAATGGCCACTACGCCCGATATCGCCACGGTTGCAATGACCCGTTCGTTCTCCTGGACGCGGCTCATTTCACAGCTCCTGGTGGCCGTGCTGTTGTTTGTCGTGGCGAATGTAGTGACGTATGAGACGTCGGGATTCTTTCAGAAAGAGCACGAATACCAGGAGATTGTGGCGGGCATCGCGCGGCATCGCGACGTGCGCCTGGTGTTTGCAGGCGATTCGCACTTTGCCGTGCCGCTGAATGACTACCTGGATGAGTACGTGGCGGCGCCGGGCTATAGCGTTGCCGCCGGCGGCGACTCCCTGCGAGAGTCGTTCGCGAAGGTGCGCCATGTCCTGAATGACACTCCGGGGATCGACACGCTGATTCTGACAGCCGACCCCCACATGTTTGGCAAGGGCCGCCTCGAGTCATCCAACCGCTCGTTCGCTGATCGGTATTTCATTGAGGCGTGGGACTCGTCCGGGCTGCAGAAAAACATCTGGTCGGCCCTGCTGCAGCAGGTGCCGCTGTTCAACGAGGACTTCCTGCAGTACTTCCGGAAAGACCTGGGGACGCTGTTTTCACGCACTAAAACCAAGGCGCGTGGTGCCGGCGACCCGTTGGCGTGGAGTCGTCTGACTGACGAGCAGAGGCTTGCCAGCGCGACCGAAACGGGCCAGGGCGATCACGCCGGAGTAGGGGACTCGCAGGTACCCTACATGTGGTACCAGCGCATATTGGATGTTGCCCGCGAGCACCATGTGAAAGTCATCGGTGTGCGCTTCCCGGTTCATCCGGGGTACTCGGCACAGATCTCGCCGGACAAGGTGGCAGAGCTCAACACGTGGCTGACGAGCCACGGTGTGAGCCAAGTAATCGATCTACGTAACGAGTTGACGGATCCCCGGGACTTCGAGGACGAGGATCATCTCAATGACACCGGAGCCGCCAAGATCGTGAAGGTGCTGGAAGAACGCCTGCACCGACGCATCCACTAGATCAGTCCATTCGTCTGATACCACTCGGCGCTTTTGCGCGCGCCTTCGCGGAACGGCACCTGCGGCCGGAAATTCAACACGTTCTCAGCCCGCGCATTGGAGAAGTAGAACGACTTCTTGAAAAAGTCGAGCCGGCGGCGGTGCAGCGGCGGCTTCAAGCCCAACGGGCTGAAGGTCGCCTCAAAGACCCTGGCTGCCAACATGAACGGCCACAGGGGCACGTGCGGGGGCTTCTTCGGGTTGCCGACGGCATCGCTCACCGCGGCCACCATGTCGTTGGTGGTGATCTTCTCGGAGCCGGCCAACACCACGGTCTGCTTGTTGGCCGCGGCTTGCGTACAGGCAGCCAGCAGGCCGCGCGACAGGTCCTCGACATAGATGACCTGGTGCAGGTTCCGGCCGCCCCCGATGATGGGAAAGCGGCCTTTCTTCACGCCTTTGAACAGCTTCAGCAGGCGCATGTCGCCGGGCCCGTAGGTTTCCGAAATCCGGATGATGGTCCATTCCAGGGGGGAGACAAATTCCCGCACGACCTTCTCGGCGGCCATCTTCGTGCGGCCGTAGGGATTGTCAGGCGCGAGCGGCGAGTCTTCATCCAGGCTGCCGTCGGCCGCGCTGCCATAAACACCGATGGTGCTGCCGTGAACGAAGCGGCGCACACCGGCTTTGGCCGCGGCTTCCAACAGGCTGCGCGTGCCGTCGACATTGATGCGATGAAAATAACTCTCGGGTTGTTCCGCTTCGTGTTGGGCGGCCGCGAGATGAATGACCGCGTCCTTGCCTTGCAGCTCGCGGGCGATGACCGCGGAATCCTCCAGGGGGGCAATGACGAGCTTGATGCCGGCCTGGGTCAGGGCCTCGCAGCGCGCTTTTTCGGTCGGCGTGTTGATGGGAGTCACCACGGTCACTTCGTGGCCTGCGTTCACGGCAAGGGGGGCGAGCCGGCTGCCAATGAAGCCGGAGCCGCCCGTCAGAAAGATTTTCATGCAATGGCTTTTTGTTGGGTTTGTGTGGCCGGTGGGGTTGCCAGGTAGCGTGCGAATTCCCGTTCGACGAGCGCACGCTCTTCCGCAGTGCGCTGCGCCGACCAGCCGAGCTCCTGGCTGAGAAGCATCTGCAGCTCATCCAGTGCGGCAGTGCCCGGATGGCCGTCTGTGCCGAGCTCAGTACGGCGGAAGACGATGTCCCCCATACGTTGAGCTGTCTCACTCCGGACGGCGTAGACGGCTTCAGCGAGGCTCACATGGCTGCCCGTAAAGCAGCGCCCCAAGTTCGGCTCGTGCTCTGCCAGTTGCAGCACACGCACGGCGTCGGTGCCGTAGTTGCGCAGCATCCCGTCAGCAGATTTCTCCGTGAGCCAGGGCGGGCGCCGCGACTGGAACTCGTGGGCGGCTGAATTGAAGTCCGCAATATCACCGCCCATGAGCGGGGCTGTGGTGGAGTCATCCCCGGAGCGGCGCGCATCGAGTTGCGCAATCGCCATGTCGAGCGCTTCAACCGCGTCTCGGCGCGCGACGGTGTAGCGCACGCTGATGACCGACAAGAGTCCGGACTGGCCGAGACTGCGATGATCGATCATACGGGACTGTTTGCCAAAGCTCAGGCCGCCGTGCTGCTTCTTGGCTTCGCCAAACGGGACGAGTCCGAAGTCAGCGCGCCGTACATCCGACTCCTGCAACTGCAAGTTGGGATAGCACGTGTTGAACTCTTCGATGAACGTGCGCAACTCCTCGCGTGGCAGCCCGACAGCATCCGGATCGCGCGGTACGATCGAATGCCAGACTCCGACCAACGTACTGTTGCGCCAGGGAACGAGAAACAGATGACGGCTGTTGCGAGCCAGGAGCGCATCCGAGTCCTTCACCTGCCCCTGGACCGCCAACGCCATCGGAGTGGCGAACCTGCGGTCCACCATGAAGCATGCATCGCGAGAGTAGGTACCCGGTTGGCCGTAACCGGATGGCAGGAGGCCTTCGGCCCACGGTCCCGCGGCGTTGATGACGAGTCTTGAGCGAATGTCGAAACGCTCGCCTGTGAGCCGGTCAATCGCCTGGACACCCGTGACGCGCGATCCTTCAGTCAACAGCTTGGCGGCTTCCACATAGTTGCCGATCGCGGCGCCCATGGCGGCGGCGGCGCCAACAAAGGCGAGTACCAGCCGGGGCGGACTGTACATCTGCCCATCTTCGAACGCCGCGGCGCCCGTGAGGCTGCCGCTGGCGATGTCAGGAAACAATTCGAGCGTTTCGGCCCGACTCAGGAAACGCGTTCCCCGAACGCGGCGTGCAGGGTCCACTACGTGCCGATTTACATCTGCGCTCAACGCGTCGTACAGCAACATTCCCGTGCCGAGAAACCAGCGGCTGCTTTTGCCTCTGCCGTAGGTAGGAATTACGAAGGGGAGGGGAGATACGAGATGAGGGGCGATCCTAAGCATCACCGCGCGCTCGAAACAGGATGCGCGCAGGCGCCGGACATCACCGTGTTGCACATAGCGTATGCCACCGTGCACCACTTTGAAGCAGTGCGCCGAGGCACCGGCTGAAAAATCCTCACGTTCGATCAGCGCGGTATTGAAGCCACGCAGCGCAGCCTCGCGGGCCGCGGCGGCGCCGGAGGCTCCTCCACCCACCACGAGTACATCGAACAATTCGCTATTGAGGCGGCGGAGGTCGCGGCCTATGCTATGTGACTGTTCCACCGGCCAATGATAGCCAAAATCATTCCTGCCGGTGGGTTCGGGCACGCACATTGCTGCGAGCCGGCCGGAGAGCCATCCCACAAGAAGGACTCGTGCGCAATGACTGGAGCAACCTCCCTCTCGACACTGGGCGCATCAATCGCGCCTCGCCGTTTCCTCGAGGCCTACCGGACTGCCAAGGTAGTCATAGGCAACCGGATGCGGCATTTCGACGTCCCCACCGAGCCACATTTTGATGACGAAAGCACCGAATATTTTCGCCAGGAACTGGCGAACGTCCGCAACTACCTCGAATACGGTAGCGGCGGATCGACGGTGCTCGCCAACCAGATAGTAACCAACCTCGTGAGCGTGGATAGTGACGCGAGCTTCCTTGCGGACGTGCGCGAGAAACTGTCCCACTCCGACCGCCGTGCCATGTCGAAGCTCATTCACGTCAACATCGGACTGACGGTTGACTGGGGCATGCCGGTGTTCACCAAGCCCACCCGGCGGCGGGTGCGGCGATGGGAGGAATACGCCAAGGCGCCCTGGCGCTACTTCCGGACCATCGGCCAACAACCTGACCTGATTCTCGTGGACGGCCGGTTCAGGGTGGCGTGTGTACTGGAGAGCCTGCTCAGCCTGTCGCCTTTGAGCGAGACGAAGATATTGCTCGATGACTATGTGAGCCGGCCGGAGTATTCGGTGGTCGAGCAGTTCGCCGACGTGAAGCTGGTCGGGCGCATGGCGGTGATGCAGCCACGGCGGTTGGTCGACAGGATCCAGGTCCGCCGCCTCGTCAAACAGTACTGTGCCGATCCCCGCTAGGATCGGCACACGTGTTGATTAGCGCTGCTTGAATTCCTCAGGCGTCAACTGGTGGCGCGCCAGCAGCTTGTAGAAATCAGTACGGTTGCGTTTCGCCAGGCGCGCTGCCTGACTCACATTGCCGCCCGTGATCTGCAGGATCTGCGACAGGTAGCTGCGCGTAAACTCGTCGCGGGCCTCGTCGAACGAGGGCAGGCGGCCGGGGCCGCCGCCGAGCGACTGTTGGACCAACTCGACGGGAATGATCGGCGTCTGTGACAACGCCACGTTCTGGCGCACGACATTCTGCAACTGCCGGATGTTGCCCGGCCAGTCGGCCGTAGCCAGCAACTCGACCGCTTCCGGCGCGTAGATCTTGCGCACGCCGCTTTCTTTCGCAATCTGCGCAAGGAAGTGCGCCACGAGCAACGGGATATCCTCACGCCGCCGGTTCAGTGCCGGCATCTCGATGTGCACGACGTTCAAACGGTAGTACAGGTCCTCGCGGAACTGGCCGGCCGTCATCAGGTTCTGCAGGTCGCGGTGCGTGGCGGAAATCACGCGCACATTGACCGGGATCGCATCGGTACTGCCCACCGGCCGGATCACATTCTCCTGCAACACCCGCAGCAGTTTCACCTGCAGGCGCATCGGCATGTCGCCGATCTCATCCAACATGAGGGTGCCGCCGTCGGCGGCCATGAAGAGCCCGCGGTGCGCGCGCGTGGCCCCCGTGAAGGAGCCCTTCTCGTGGCCGAACAATTCGGATTCCAACAGGTTCTCGGCCATCGCGCTGCAGTTGATGGCCACGAACGGCTTGTTCTTACGCGGGCTGGCGTGGTGGATGGCGCGCGCCAGCAGCTCCTTGCCCGTGCCGCTCTCACCGGTAATCAACACGCGCGCATCGGTGCCGGCCACCATGTGCGCCTGCGCGAGCTTTTCCTCCATGACCGAGCTGCGCGTGACAATCTCCGCGCGCCAGTCTTCGTCGGAGGCGCCGAAGCCGGAGATACGCAACGCCTTCTGGACCTGGTCGAGCAGCTCCTGTTTGTCCACCGGCTTGGTCAGGAAGCCGAAGGCCCCCATCTGCGTGGCCTGCACCGCATCCGGAATCGTGCCGTGGGCCGTGAGAATGATGACTTTCAGGCCCGGCCAGCGATTCTGCAGCTCCTTGAGCAGACCGATCCCGTCCATGTGGTCCATGCGCAGGTCGGTGATCACCAGGTCCGGACGGAAGCGGCTGGCGGCCGCCAGGGCCAGGACCGCGCTTTCGACCGCTTCAACATCGTAACTCTCGGCGCGCAGGCGGATGGTCAGCAGGCGCAGCAGGCCCGGATCGTCATCCACGACCAGGATGCGGGCTTTGCGTTTACCTGTCTGATTCAAGTGCCTGGTCCTCAACTGCTCGGGTTGCAACAGCGTCGCGGGAATCGTCACGGTTGGCGTCCTTCATTGCTCGGTTTGCGCTCGTTCAGCGAGCGCTCGATGTTGGCTATGGCATCGAGCTTGGCTCGGGCTTCCTCGAGCTCCTTGCGCAAGCGGGCATTCTCATCTGTCTCCAACTGCAGACGGCGATTGCTCGTGCTCAGGCGCTCGCGATCGGCGCGAACGGCGTCCCCCTGCAGCCTGCGATTTTCCGCATCCAACGTCAAATGGTCGTCAATTTGCTGCAGTTCCAAAAAAGCAAGGGCACGTTCTCCAGAAAGCAACATTTCCGGGTTGGCCATCAGCTCGCGCAACAGGCGTTGGGCCCGCGGGAGGTCGGTTGCGGGGTGTCCGGTGGTCGCCAGCACCAGTGCGTAGCGCAATTGGCGGCTCGGAGTGGGCGCCGTCTCGAAATCTCGCTGCACTGCGGTCGTCATTTCCGCCTGTTCGGCCGCCGGTGCCTGCACGAGTTTTTGCAACAACTGCAGGTCTTCGGTCAAAACTGCGACAGAGGCCGCATTTTTGTCCACCACGGGCGGGGGCGGCCGCGGCTCGCGCTCGCGCGCGTTGTAGTCGGATGCACAGGCGGTCAGCAGCACGCTCAACACGGCGCCCGCCAGGGTTCTCGCGATGTTATGCGGCATGCGCGCGTTCTTTGGGTTCAATGGTGTTGACAGGTCGGCTGGGCATTCTGATGCGGAAGTGGGCACCCGGGAATTCGCCGTCAATGATCTGCACGGTGCCGCCGTGCGCGGAGACGAATTCGAGCACGACGGACAGTCCGATGCCGGTGCCTTTGACCGCCGAGGTCTTGGCGGCCCGTCCTGTGTAGAAAGCTTCAAACACATGGGCGCGGTCCTCGACCGGAATGCCCGGACCGCTGTCGGCCACATCCAGCTCCAGCATCTCGCCCGCGGTCCGTGCGCGAAGGTGGATAGTACCGCCCTTGGGCGAGTACTTCACGGCGTTGGATATCAGGTTTTCCAGTATCAGCCGAACCTTGCTCCGATCCGCGATGAGCGTCACATCTTCAATGCGCACATCGAGGCGGACGCGTTGCGACAGCAGCGTGAGCTGCTGGTTTTCCAGGACCTGCTTCACCACCGGCCGCAGCCGGAACTGCGTGGCTTCCAGGCCCACGCTGGAGGTCTGCCAGGCGCTGAAGGACAGAAGGTTTTCAATCATGCGTTGTAGTTTGATTCCGTTCTCGCGCAGGATGCCCGCCACTTCCCGCTGATTGGAGTCGAGCTCGCCGACGGCCCCATCCATGAGCAGCTCGGTGCCCTCACGGATGTTCGCGAGCGGTGTCTTCAACTCGTGCGACATGTGGCGCAGAAAGCGGTTGCGCTCCTGCGCCAGGTCCAGCAGCCGCTGCCGCAGCCATTCCAACTGGCCGCCGAGCCGTTCCAGGTCGTGGGGTCCCGCCACCGCGATCTGGTTGGAGAAGGTACCTTCGCCCAACTCGCTGATGGCGCGGTCGAGCTGGCGCAACGGCCTGCCGACAGCCACTGTCAGCACAATGATGGCAATGATCGTGAGTGGCACCAGCAGTCCTGCCTGCCACAACAGCCGGCGCCGCGCCTGTTGAGTCTGGGCCTCGAGAGCCGCGACCTCGGTGTCGATCTGGGCGTTGCTTTGTTCCGCCACCGTATCGGCGAGCGCGCCGAGCTCCGTGAAGCGGCGTGACATGCCCGATGCGTTGGCGGCTCCCTTCCCCGCCTGCATGGACACCACAGACTGGCCGATGTTCCGTTGCAGGTCGCCGAGCTCCCCGAGCGTCTTGCGCGAAGTGGGCGACTGGTTGCGGCGCTCGAGTTGGATCCGTGTTGCAGTGAGGCGTGCGTCCTGGCGCCGGTACAGCTCCAGCAGGTTGGAGTCGTTCAGTACGTCATACAGGCGCGCCGTGCGCTCCAACGAGGAGATTTCGCTGAACAGCTCCTGGCTCGCCCGCGCCGCGGTGACGCCTTCGACAACAATCTTCTGACCGGTATCGGCGAGCTGGCGGATTTGCAGCGCCGCGGTCAGAACCGCGACGAGCAACGGCACGGCAATCAGTGCCAGGCCGAGTAGCATCAATCCGCTCAATGACTTGGGTCGTGCCCATTGCATGGCACATTCTAGCCGGAAGGGCTGAGCCGTGTCGGCGCGCGCTGTGTCCTCACCACGGCTCGCGAACGAGCCGCTGCTCCCACTGGAGGGCCGTCTTCACAATGGTATCCAGGTCGTCGAGCTTCGGGCGCCAGCCCAGCTCCGAACGGATCCGCTCGGCACGCGCAATCAGAATGGGCGGATCCCCCGGTCGCCGCGGCTCCTCCCGGATATCCAGGCTGCGTCCCGCAACTCGTTCGACGCTTTTCAGCACTTCCCGAACGCTATATCCCCGACCATAGCCGACGTTCAGGACCTGCGGCCCACCGCCCTTGCGCAGATACTGCAGCGCGTCGAGATGTGCCATGGCGAGATCTTCAACGTGGATGTAATCACGGACGCCCGTGCCGTCTTTCGTTTCGAAGTCCGTACCGTAGACGGACACGTGAGAGCGTTTGCCCACCGCTGCCTCGCAAGCCACTTTGATCAGCAGGGTGGCCTTGGCCGTTGCCTGGCCGATCCGGCCCTGGGTATCCGAGCCCGCCACATTGAAATATCGCAGGGCAACGTATCGCAGGGGGGACGAAGCGGCGACATCCCGCAGCATCCATTCGGACATGAGCTTGGATGTCCCGTAGGCGTTGATGGGCGCCGTGGGGGCGGTCTCCGAGGCGGAGCTGTCGGCCGGGATACCGTAGACCGCCGCGGTCGACGAGAATACGAAATGCTTCACGCCGGCCTCCACGCAACACTGCAGCAGGTTGCGGGTCGAGCAGGTGTTGTTGCCGTAGTACTTCAGCGGGTTGGCAACGGATTCCGGCACGATCGTGTGCGCCGCGAAGTGCAGAACGGTGTCGACGCCATGGGTGCGGAGCACCTCCATCACGAGGTCGCGGTCGCCGACCTTGCCAACGACCAGCGGCGTGTCGAGGACTGCCTGCCTGAACCCGGTGGACAGATCGTCCAGCACCACCACCTGCTCACCCCGAGCTTTGAGCTGCAAAACGGTGTGACTTCCGATATATCCGGCGCCGCCGGTGACTAAGATCGACGCGCGACTCATGCGAGAGCGGCTCCTTTCAGTAGACTCAATGATGAACTTGGCATGATAAACAAAAGCGATTCGCCCGATGTGAAGCCCTTCACCGGGTTGTCACCAGATGTGGTGATGGATGCGGCCGCATCAGTGGGCCTCGACGTCGATGGCCGCCTTTTTGCACTCAACAGCTACGAGAACCGGGTTTACCAACTCGGCAGTCCCGGTGGCAACCTCGTCCTCAAATTCTATCGTCCGGAACGCTGGACCGATGACCAGATTGCCGAAGAGCACGAGTTTACAGCAGAGATGGCCGCGGCTGAGCTGCCCGTCGCCGCGCCAGTGCGCATTGAAGGCAAGACGCTGTTTGAGTTCAATGATTTTCGCTTTGCAGCGTTCCCGTGGATGCGGGGCCGCGCTCCTGAGCTCGACGCGACGGACGCACGGCAACTGCTCGGGCGCAGCCTCGCGCGCGTGCATCAGATCGGTGCACTGCGGCCGTTCCGCGTGCGGCCAAGAGTGGGGCTGCAGCGTTTGGGAATCGATGCGTGTCATCAGGTTCTGGCGAGCGACTTGTTGCCGGAGGTCCTGCGCGATCGCTATGTCGACACGAGTGAAGCGCTGCTGGGCCGCGTGGAACAGGCGTTTGAGCACGCCGCTCCCATTCGCGAGATTCGCATTCACGGGGATTGTCACCTCGGAAATCTGCTGTGGAACGAGCAGGGGCCCGCGTTTGTCGATCTCGATGACTGCGCCACAGGACCGCGCATCCAGGACCTGTGGATGCTGTTGGCGGGATCGCGCTCGGACCAGCGACGACAGTGGGCCGAGCTGTTGGAGGGCTATACCCAGTTCGCTGATTTCGATTTCCGGGAGGTGACGCTCATCGAGCCGCTGCGGGCTTTGCGCATGCTCCACCATGCCGCGTGGGTGTCGCATCGTTGGCAGGATCCCGCGTTTCCGCGGGCGTTTCCGTGGTTCGGCGAGCATCGCTACTGGGAGGGTTATGTCGCGGACTTGCGCGAACAGCTCGAAGCGCTGGATGACCCTCCGTTGGGAGGCTCTTGACGCCCACTGGCGTGAGAGGACCCGGGGTCCGCGCGGCCAGTGCCGCGCCCATCACAAAAGAGGCATTGATACGTGCGCTGCCCCGCTCAGACGCGGTACATTTCGCCATTCTGCGTCGCTGGAGCTACTCGAAGTAATGCACCGAGCCATCCGGAAAACTGGCGATTTTTGGGGTGTCGGCTGGCTGGCGCTGCTGGCGTCGGCCGCGCTGCTGTGCGCGCCGGGCTGCGGCTCGGGCGATTCGGCTCCGAAGTCCGCCGTAACCAGAGCTCACAAGGGTAGAAAGGCGGCCGAGTCGGCGGCCCTCCCAGGCGAGCAGCCGCTGAATGAGATGGTGGCCGCTGTCACGCCTGCCAAGGGTCCACCGGTCGAGCTCAAATTCGCACTGCCGGTGCGACCGGAAGTGGGGCAGGTGACCGAGCTGGATGTGGCCCTCGTACCGAGCCAGCCCGTTCCCGACAGTGTCTCGATTTCGTTCCAGGTGGCTGAGGGCCTCGAAATCGTCGCAGGTTCGCAGATGGACCGGGTAGAGAAGCTGACGGCGGGCACACCGATACGCCACGTCCTGAAGGTCCTCCCGAAGCGGGACGGCATCTTCACCATCTCCGCGGTCGTGTCCTTCACGGCGGGGAACATCGAGTCGACGCGGGCATTTTCCATTCCAGTCATCTCAGGCGTTGGATTGCCTGATCAGGTGGCGAAAGGACCGTGAAGCCGGGCAGGCTGTCAGGCGAGGCGACAATCGCCCCGGCCACTGAAAGCGCCACGACCACTGTCGTCCGCGCCGATGATGCGTTTTGCGCGGAAGACAGTCCCGAGTTGCACAACCAGCTTCGGGCGCAGTTGAAAGAGCTGCGGCTGCGTAATCCGTTGGCGGCGACACCCGATCTCGCGATGCTGCTGCGCGTGGTCAGCGCGCACTACGAAGCCATTGATGAAGAGCGGCGCGGCATCGTTCAGTCCATGCGGCTCATGGCCGATGAAGCGCGCGCCATGGCGCACGAAGTGCGCGAACAGAGCTCCGAGCACCTGCAGGTCATTCTCGACCACATCAAGGACGTCGTCATCACGGTGGACGAGGACGGCGTCATCCAGACATTCAATCCAACAGGCGAGCGCGTCTTCGGCCATGCGGAGGCTGAAGTGGTCGGCCAGCGCATCGACCTGCTGGTTCCAAAAATCGCCCAGCACGAAACCATCACCCAGGCGTTGTATCGCCTGGCCGCCAGCACCGGTGACACGGCCCTCGATCTCGCCTCGCGCGAGTCGTGGGGTCAGCGCAAGGACGGTGAATTCTTTCCGGCCGAGATTGCCGTCAGCAAGGCGCGCCTGTCGCGCCGCGAAGTGTTTGTTCTGTGTCTGCGCGACATTACCGACCGGCGCGAGTCGGAGCAGGCCATGCGCGAAAGCGAGGCACGCTACCGCCTGCTCGTGAATCACGCGCCCGAGGCGATTGTTGTGTTTGATGTCGACGCCGAACGGTTTGTCGACGCCAATGAGAACGCGGAACGGTTCTTCGGCCTCGACCGGGCGCGGCTGCTGCAGGTAGGGCCGGTCGACTTGAGCCCGCCGCTGCAACCGGACGGCAGCCCTTCTGCCGAACGAGCCCGCGAATACGTCCAACGCGCCCTGGACGGCGAGCCTCAGGTGCACGAGTGGATGCATCGCGACTCCTTCGGCAAGGACCTGATCTGCGAAGTGCGCCTGGTGCGCATGCCGAGCGGCAGCCATCGGCTGGTCCGCGGCAGTATCGCGGATATCTCGGATCGCAAGCGAACCGAACGCGTGGCCGCGGCCGAGCGCCAGGTCTTCGAGCAGCTCACGAGCAATGCGCCGCTGGAGGAAGTGCTCGCATCCATCACGCGCCTCATCGAGTCGGTCGGCATCGGCACGGTCTGTTCAGTCAGCATGCTCGCCGAGGACGGCCTCGCATTCTCGTCCATGGTCGCGCCACACCTGCCGGAGAAGCTGCGGGCGGTGCTCGAACGCTCCGCAATCGACATCCGCAATGGCTCCTGTGCCGCGGCCGTGTATCTCGGCCGGCAGGTTCTGGTTGCGGACGTGGGCAAGGATCCTTTCTGGGAGCAGAGACGCGAAGCCGCGCTCGAGGCGCGACTGCGCGCCGCGTGGTCGACACCGGTGAAATCTTCGAGCGGCAAGCTGCTCGGATCGCTCGGTGTGTACCGGCGTGAGCCGGGGCTGCCAACCTATCGCGAGTCGGAAATCATTGCCCACGCCGCACAACTCGCCGGAATTGCCATTCAACGCCGCCTGGCGGAGAAGGCGCTGCGGGCCAGTGAGTCCAAGTTCCGCGGGCTGTTCGAAAGCATTGCCGAAGGCGTGTATCAAAGCTCATCGGATGGGCGGCTGCTGTCGGTCAATCCCGCGTTCGTTGCCATTATGGGCTATGGCAGCGCAGCGGAACTCTATGCGCTGCCGAGCGTTGCCATGCTCTATTGGAATGCCGAGGATCGCGCGGAGTTCGTGCGTCTCGTGGAATCCGAAGGCGAGATTCGAAACGCCGAGTTCAGGATGCGCCGGCGCGACGGGCAACAGGTCGTGATCCTGGAGAACGCACGCGCGGTCCGCGCTGCCGGGAACCAGATCATCGGATATGAGGGTACGATTGCCGACATCACTGAACGCAAACGCGCCGAGCAGGCGGTATTCGCCGAAAAGGAGCGGGCGCAAGTGACGCTGCAGTCGATCGGTGACGCGGTGATCAGTACCGATGCCGATGGTCGCATCGAGTACATCAATCCGGTTGCCGAGACACTGACCGCCTGGAGCCTCGATGAGGCGCGCGGCCGTCCGATTGCCGATGTGTTGAATCTCGTCAACGAAATCACCCGCGAGCCGATCGAGAATCCGCTCATGTGCGCGTTGGGTCGCGGCGAAGCCGGGGTACCGGCCGATCACTCCGTGCTCATTACCCGATCCGGCCAGGAAGTTGCCATCCAGGAGTCCGCGGCGCCCATCTGCGACCGGCAAGGGCGGGTGATCGGCGCCGTGATCGTTTTCCACGATGTCACCAAGGAGCGCCGCCTGAAGCGCGCGCTGTCCTATCAGGCGAGCCACGACGCGCTGACCGGACTGATCAACCGCCGAGAATTCGATAATCGCCTGCACGCAGCGGTGCAGACCGCGCAACGTGGGGAAGGTGCGTACGCGCTGCTTTATATCGACCTCGACAACTTCAAGGTCGTGAATGACACCTGCGGTCACCAGGCCGGCGACCGGCTCCTGCGGGATGTAACCGGCCTTCTGCAGACCCGGGTGCGCGCGTCGGACACTATCGCGCGCCTGGGTGGCGATGAGTTCGGGGTGTTGTTGGAAGACTGCAAGTTGGAGCAGGCCACCCGAATTGCCGAAGGCGTGCGCCAGGCCATCCGTGACTACCGTTTCATGTGGGGCGCCAGCACTCTGTCGGTGGGCGCAAGCGTCGGCGTCGTGCAGATCAAGCCTGACACGCAGAGTGTGGCCAGCATCATGAGTGCCGCCGACATTGCCTGTTATGCCGCCAAGGACGAGGGCCGCAATCGTATCCACGTCTACGAGCAGGAAGGTGTTTCGCATCGCCATCGGGAAATGCATTGGGTGGCCCGGGTCACTCGCGCTGTCGAGGAAAACCGGCTGGAGCTGTACTTTCAGCCCATCGTGTCCACGGACGTTGCCGCCGGCAGCGTTAGCCAACAACCTGATTTCCACGAGTTGACGGTTCGCTTGCGCGACGATGACGGACAGTTGGTCCCGCCCAGCGAGTTCATTCCCGCGGCGGAACGCTACAACGTCATGTCGATCATCGACCGCTGGGTCGTGACCCGCGCGGTGCAGTTGCTGAAGGATCGGCAAGGTAGTGGCGCGCCTCTACCGCTGCTCGCCGTCAATCTCTCCGGCACCTCCCTCAACGAACAATCGTTCGCCGAGTTTGTGCTGCAGAACGTGGGCGAGTCGTCCGTTGCGGGGGCGCTGTGCTTCGAGATCACCGAGACTGCCGCGGTCACCAACCTGTCCAATGCCATCTACTTCATGCGCGAGCTCAAAGGCCGCGGCTGCAAGTTCTCGCTGGATGATTTCGGCAGCGGCCTGTCCTCATTCATGTACCTGAAGACTCTGCCGGTGGATTTCCTGAAAATCGACGGTCAGTTCATCAGTCACATCGCGGAGGATCCGGTGGACCGGAGCATGGTGGAAGCCATCAGCAAGGTTGGGCGGGCACTGGGGATTGCCACGGTGGCCGAATGCGTCGAGTCGCAGGCCGTACTGGATGAGCTGAAGCGGCTCGGCGTGGATTTCGCACAGGGATTTTTTGTTGCCGCACCGTTACCGATAGCGCAACTAACAGCGTGAGGGGGCTCCAGCCGTGAGCAACAATGAGCCACCTTTCACGGTGGGTGTCGAAGAAGAATACCTGCTCGTTGACCTGCAGACGCGCGACGTCGACGAAAATCCGCCGTCGACGTTGCTTCAGGTTTGCACCGAGCGCAGCGGCGGGCACATCAACCCGGAATTCCTGCGCTCGCAGCTCGAAGTGAGCACGCGTGTCTGCCACTCCATCGCGGAAGTGCGCACCGATCTCACGAAGCTGCGCAAGATCATTGTGGACGTTGGAGCCGACTATGGCCTCGCTCCGGTGGCCGCATCGACCCATCCTTTCGCGCGCTCCACGCGGCAGATGCCGACTGAGAAGGAGCAATTTTTCGCGCTGGCTCGCGAGATGCAGACGGCAGCCCGCCGGATGATGGTCAATGGAATGCACGTGCACATCGGTATCGACGACGATGACCTGCGCGTCGATCTGATGAACCAGTTGTCGTATTTCGTGCCGCACCTGGTGGCCTTGTCGTGCTCGTCCCCGTTCTGGGAAGGGGAGCTCACCGGGCTGATGTCATTTCGCCTGAATGCCTTCAGCTCCCTGCCGCGCACCGGCTTGCCCGAGCGCTTCGCGAGCTACAGCGAGTTGCGCCGGCACCTGGACATGCTCATTCGCAACGGGGTGATCGAGAACACCACCAAGATGTGGTGGGATGTGCGGCCCAATCCCCGCTATCCGACGGTGGAAGTGCGGGTGATGGACTGCTGCACCTGTATCGATGACTCCATGTGCCTGGCGGCCCTGGTCGTGTGCCTCGCCCGCATGTTGTATCGGTTGCGGCGGAGCAATCAGAGCTGGCGCTGGTACAAGAACGTACTGATTGCCGAAAACCGCTGGCGTGCCATGCGCTACAGCTTTGATGAGAATCTGCTCGACCTGGCGCGCGGCGAGCTGGTCCCGTTCGCACAGATGGTCGAAGAGCTGATCGCGCTGGTGCGCGAGGATGCCGAAGCGCTGGGCTGTCTGCGGGAAGTCGAATACAGCCGCACCATCCTCGAGCGCGGCACGAGCGCTCACCGGCAGATCCGCACGTACAACGAGGCTCGGGAGGCGGGAGCCAGCGAGCGCGAGGCGCTGGTGGCCGTGGTGGACTTCCTCACTCGCGAAACCGCCCGCGCGCCCACACCCGACCCAGCCGTATAGCTACCCCACCGCCATAGCCAAGTGAGCGCCGACTTGACAGCTACGCGGTCTTCTGGGAAAGGTAGCGCTACCATAAACGCCGTTGATGCGGTGGCGGCAGCACGGAATGATAGGCTGGCCGCTGGATCGTGGAACGGCCTCACTCGAGGGGGTTCGCGCAAATGAACGATGGACGAGATACCGGGGTCAATACGTCGCTCATGATCGGGCTGACGTTCGTCGCCACGCTTGGCGGGCTACTGTTCGGCTACGACACGGCCGTGATTTCAGGCGCGGTGAGCTCGATTGATGCGTATTTCATCGACCCGTTGAAACTGCCGGAGCTCGCTCGCGGCAGCCTCTCCGGTTGGACCATCGGCAGCGCGATCATCGGCTGCATTCTCGGTGCCGCGATCGCCGGTTGGGTCTCCACGGTGATGGGGCGCAAAGGCGGCCTCATGCTGGCGGGCCTGCTCTTTCTATTGGGCTCCCTGGGTTCCGCGTGGCCCGAGTTTGGCTTCGGGACCATTGGCCAGATGGGTCCGAAGGCCCTGAATCAATTTGTCGCGTACCGGATTCTGGGCGGCGTCGGCGTCGGCGTGGCCTCGATGCTGTCACCGCTGTATATCGCTGAGATCTCGCCCAGCGCCATCCGCGGACGGCTCGTTTCCTTCAACCAGCTCGCGATTGTCGGTGGCATCCTGCTCGTGTACTTCGTCAACTACTTCGTAGCCTCCCAAGGCGACGATGCGTGGATCAAGTCCACCGGATGGCGCTACATGTTGGCCTCGGAAGCCATCCCGTCCGCCATTTTGCTGATTCTGCTGCTGTTTGTGCCGGATACGCCGCGGTGGCTCGTGTTGCGCGGACGCAGTGAGGATGCGCTCGTGCAGTTGCGCAGGGTCATGGGCGAGAACGATGCCCGCAGTATCCTGTCAGAGATCCAGAAGTCGCTGGCGGAGAAGTCCGGCAAGCTGCTGTCATTCGGTTTGCCGGTACTCATCATTGGTATCCTGATTTCGGTGTTTCAACAGCTCGTGGGTATCAATGCCGTGCTGTATTACGCGCCCCTCATGTTTTCCAACATGGGTGCTTCGACCGATACCGCGCTGCTCCAGACGGTGATTGTAGGCGGTGCTAACGTGATCTTCACGGTGGTCGCCATCGTTACGGTCGACAAGTGGGGTCGCAAGCCGCTGCTGATCACCGGAGCGGTGATCATGGCGGTTGCGATGATTACGCTCGGGAGCCTCTTCAATGCGCACGTGGTGGGCCTGGTTGCTCTGGTGGCGGTGGTTGTCTACATCGCCGGCTTCGCACTGTCCTGGGGGCCCGTGGCGTGGGTCATGCTGTCGGAAATGTTCCCGAATGCCATCAAGGGCAAGGCGATGGGGATCGCGGTGGCGGCCCAGTGGATTGCCAACTGGGTCGTGTCCACGTCTTTCAAGGTCATTGACGGCAGCTCCGTGTTGAACGGCCTGTTCAATCACGGCTTTGCCTATTGGATTTATGGCGGCTTCAGCGTCCTCGCGGCGCTGTTTGTGATCCGGTACGTACCGGAAACCAAGGGCCGCAGCCTGGAGGCCATCCAGGAGTTGTGGAGTAAACCTGAGGCGACGGCGGCCACTGTCGCGAGTCATCCCCATCCATGAGTGTTCCCAGTCTTTCTCACTACATCAATGGCGAGCGTGTTTCGGCCAAGGCCGAGCACGCCAGCGAAAACCCTTCGGACACGCGCGACATTGTCGCGCGTTTCCCCGACGGGAGAGCTTCTGAGGTGGATGCCGCCGTCGCGGCGGCCCGCAAAGCATTCCCCGCGTGGGCCGAGAGCTCGCCCGAGGTGCGCTCGGATTTCCTGGATCGCATCGGCAACATCATCCTGGAGCGGCGCGAGCAGCTCGGACGTTTATTGTCACGGGAGGAGGGCAAGACACTCCCCGAAGGCATCGGCGAAGTCGCGCGTGCGGGCCGGATCTTCAAATATTTCGCCGGCGAGGCATTACGTCGTCATGGGCAAAACCTGGCCTCCACCCGCCCCGGTGTCGATGCCAGCACCACACGCGAAGCAGTGGGTGTGTTCGGACTCATTACACCGTGGAACTTCCCTATTGCCATTCCGGCGTGGAAATCTGCGCCGGCCCTGGCTTTCGGCAACACGGTGGTGTTGAAACCCGCTGATCCCACACCGGCGACGGCAGCCGCTCTCGCCGACATCATTTACGAAGTGGGTGTGCCGCCGGGCGTGTTCAACATGGTATTTGGTGGCGCCGCGGTCGGTGAGGCGATTGTCAAACATCCTGGCGTGGACGGCATTTCATTCACGGGCTCGCAGGCGACCGGCGCCAAGGTGGGGATGGGCGCCATGGCCCGCCAGGCGCGCGTGCAGTTGGAAATGGGCGGCAAGAACCCGCTGGTTGTACTCGATGATGCGGATCTCGACCGGGCTGTCATGTGTGCGTTGGATGGATCGTTCTTCGCGACAGGACAACGCTGCACCGCCTCCAGCCGTCTGATTGTCACCAACGGTATTCACGACAAGTTTGTGGAGGCGTTGGCGGCAAAGGCGGCAGCTCTCAAGGTGGGCGATGCGTTGGAAACCGGCTCGCAGGTCGGTCCCCTGGTCAACCAGGTGCAGATGGAAAAGACGCTCTCGTACCTCGAGATCGCCGGCAAGGAGGGTGGGCGGTTGCTCACCGGTGGCAAGCAACTGAAGTTGGACAAACCCGGTTGGTACGTCAGTCCGGCCGTGATTGCCGACACATCGCAGGATATGCGCGTGAATCGGGAAGAAATCTTCGGCCCCGTGGCCAGTACCGTGCGGGTGAAAAACTACGAGGAAGCGCTGCAGATCGCCAACAGCGGCGAGTTCGGGCTGTCAGCCGGGATTGTGACCACCTCGTTGAAGTATGCGCGTCACTTTCAGCACAACATTCGCGCCGGCATGGTGATGGTCAACCTGCCGACGGCCGGGGTTGACTATCATGTGCCGTTCGGCGGCACCCGGCGCTCGAGCTATGGTGCGCGCGAGCAGGGATTTGCCGCAGTCGAGTTCTACACACAAGTGAAGACCGCCTACGTATGGGGATGAGCAAGGACGTTTCCCTGGCTGCCAAAGTCGGCGCCGAGCTCGGCGAGGGGCCTGTCTGGATCGAGCGTGACGCGGCGTTGTGGTTCGTCGATATCAAGGGCCCGCGTGTGCATCGCTTCGATCCGGTCACCGGCGAGCGGCGCTGCTGGGATGCGCCGGAACAGTGCGGATTTGTTCTACCCATTCGGCGCACGGGACTGCAATTGCTGGCCGGCTTGAAAACAGGCCTGCACGAGTTTGATCCGGCGACCGGCCGATTCACCTTGTTTGCCACGGTGGAACCGCATCTGCCGGACAACCGGCTGAATGACGGTGTCGTCTGCCCTGATGGCACTTTGTGGTTCGGCTCAATGGACGATCACGCCAAGCGGCCGAGCGGATCGCTGTACCGGCTGAATCCCGGTGGCCGGTGTGTGCCGCTGGACAGTGGTTATATTGTCAGCAACGGTCCGGCCTTTTCGCCGGACGCCCGGACTTTCTATCACACGGACACCCTCGAGCGGCGTGTGTATGCATTCGATCGCGACGGGTCGGGTGCGCTCACAAACCGGCGGGTGTGGCTCGAAATCGAGGCGGAGGGCGGCTATCCCGATGGCTCCGCAGTAGATGCGGAAGGTTGCCTGTGGATTGCCATGTGGGGCGGATGGGGCGTGCGGCGCTATTCGCCCGGGGGTGAGTTGCTGTCACAGATTCGACTGCCGTGCGCGAACGTCACCAAGGTGGCCTTCGGCGGTGCCGATTATTCCAGCATGTTTGTGACGACCGCGTGGCATGGCCTGACGGCCGTGCAACGCGCCGAGCAGCCCCTCGCAGGTGATTTGTTCTGCTTTGACGCCGCGGTGCCGGGTCAGAAGCCAACCGAGCTGCGCTTGCAGCTTTAGCCCTTCGCGCGGCTCTTTTTGGTGGAGTCGTTGATCCGGCGGTAGCCAATGTCGATGGCTTCGAGCATCGCTGTGGCGGCCGCCTGTTCATCGCGGGCTTCGATGGCATCCACAATGGCCGCATGAGTGTTCACGGTTCTCTCGTGATCGCTCCAGTCATCCACCGGCGAGCTCTGGGAAAAAGAGGCGACCAGCGCTGCCTCGATGACTCCGGCCATTGAGCGCATCAATGGGTTCCCGGAAGCAGTGCCGATTGTCAGGTGAAAATCGAGGTCTGCTTCCGCGAAGCTCTGACGCGTATGGCCCGAACGCCCCATCAATGCAACGGTGTCGCGCAACGTGACGACATCGGCCTCGGTCCGTCGCCGCGCTGCGAGCCCGGCCGCGACCGGTTCGATTGCGCGCCGGACTTCGGTGAGCCGCTGCCGGAATTCATCGTCCAAGCCCATCCTGACTCGCCATGCGAGCACATCGGCATCAAAGTAGTTCCAGTTCCCGGGATCGAGAACGCGCGTGCCAATACGCGTCTTGGAGGCAACGAAGCCCTTGGCGGTCAGGGTCTTCATGACTTCGCGCATGACCGTGCGTGAGACCTGGAATCGCTCTATGAGCTCAGGCTCGGGCGGCATGTTCGCGCCCGGACGATGGATGCCCTTGAGGATCTCCGTACCCAGGACCGCGGCAATCTGATCGTGGCTGGACAACGTCCGTTCGACGGCGAGCCGGCTCAGGCGTGCGACATTGCGGGTCATGGGTAATATTATGGTCTGCGTTGATTCCATGGAAGAGATCCCGCAATGACAGACCTAGTCCTAGTATCCACCTCCGGCGGCGTGTGCGAATTGCGTCTCAACCGCCCGGAGAAGCGCAACGCCATCACTCTTGCGATGTACGACATGCTTTGGGATGCGGTCGTGCGCGCGGAAGCGGATGAAAGTGTCCGGGTCATTCTCCTGAGCGGCACCGGAGCAAGCTTTACGGCTGGCAACGATCTCGGTGATTTTTTGAGCGGGCCCGCCCTGGGAGAAGAGCACAGTGCCGCGCGCTTCATCCGCCTGCTGCCAAAAATCCGGAAGGTTCTCATGGCGGCCGTTCACGGCTCTACCGTGGGGATCGGCGTCACGCTGTTGCTGCATTGTGACCTTGTCGTTGCCGCGCGTAGTGCGCGCATGTCGATGCCGTTCGTGAAGTTGGGGCTCGTTCCCGAAGCGGCGAGCTCGTTGCTGCTGCCACGGCTCGTAGGGCATCAGCGCGCCGCTGAGCTGTTGCTACTCGGTACGCCGCTGGATGCAGCCACGGCGTTCAACATCGGACTGGTGAATCGGGTCGTGGACGATGATGTGTTGCATGAAGAGGCGCGAGCGTTGGCGTGTGCGGTTGCCGAACAACCGGCCGGCGCGCTGCATGCCACCAAACAATTGCTGCGCAGCGAAGCCGGGGTAACGGCCCGGATTGAAGAAGAGCTGCGGGCGTTTCAGGAGCGGCTCGGGTCGGCTGAATTCAAGAGCGCGGCGCACGCGTTCTACAACAAGGGCCGGGCGGGTTGACGCCCGGCCGGCCATGGCAGTTCCGTCAGTCAGGCCTTGGGACTATGGGAAGCGCACCAGCCCTTCGCGGCAACGGCTTTGCCCGGGAAGATCTGACAGGGCGCGTAGGCATCGGTCGCCTTGCCCTGGAAGAAGTTGCAGGTGGCGCAGTGGGCGCCCGGTTTGAAGGCGGGAAATTTGCTCTTGTCCACCTTGCTGGCATCTTCGGTATAGCCCAGCGCCTTGGCCGTGGGATCGGACTCCGAGAGGTGAGGCGCTGCGGCGCCTTCGGCCGCGCCGCCCAGTGACGGCCGGACGCCCGCGAGCACTGCCGCGCCCGTTACTCCCGCCAATGCTAGAAAATTGCGGCGGGACCGTTCCGGCCGCCCTGTCTTTGACGATGACATCTTTGAATACTCCCGTGTGACACTAAATCGCCGGTCGGGGCTCGCAACTTATGTGCCCTCGGGCCCCCGCCCCAGCTCGATGGGTATACTCCACGCCCCATGGCGGCGGTGCAATCCGAGTTGATATCAACTCGCAGCCGCGTTGTGCAAATAGAACAGCCGTTGCCGCGGCGGGGGGCCTCCCATTGCTCTGGCGCGACAGCGACGGTATTGTGCAATTGAGCGCAAATAACGCTGAACGGGGTGATTTTTCATGTCAAAAACGAAAGAAGCACGCTCAATGTCCGCCATCCGCATCCAGGCAGCGGTGCGCGTGGCCCTTGCCACGACGCTGTGTGTTTCAGCCGCAACAGGGGTTTACGCGGCGGATGCCGTGCCCGCGGAGGATTCTTCAGCTTCGGGGGCGCTGGCGGAGGTGGTCGTTACCTCACAACGGCGCGAAGAAAGCCTGAGCAAGGTGCCGATCAGCATCACCGCCATCACTTCGCAGGATATTGATAGCAAGGGCATCAAGGACATTACGGACGTTGCGCGCTTTACCCCGGGAATTTCCGTCGATACGACGGGAACTGACAACATTGCCATTCGCGGCATTGCCTCCTCCGGCGGTTCGGGTACCACCGGCATCTACATTGACGATACGCCCATCCAGATGCGCGGCCTGGCGTTCAACCCGGATGAAGCCTTGCCGAAAGCTTTCGACATCGAGCGTGTGGAGGTCCTGCGCGGACCCCAGGGCACCTTGTTCGGCGCCGGCTCGGAAGGTGGCACGGTGCGTTACATCACGACCCAGCCCAGCCTCACTAAAACCAGCGTTTACAGCCGCAACGAGGTCTCCTACACCACGCACGGCGATCCCAGCTTTGAAACCGGCATTGCAGCCGGCACACCGCTGATTGACGGCAAGCTCGGTGTTCGCGCGACCGTCTGGTATCGCCGCGATGGCGGTTGGATCGATCGCCTGGATCCGACTGCAGCCGATCCGCAGAATGCGGTGGTCGACCGCAATGCGAATCACGCCGATAACGTGATGATCCGGCTGGCCGCCTCGTGGGCTCCCGCGGACAACTGGACGGTGACCCCGAGCGTTTTCTATCAGAGGCGCGACCAGCACGACACCAACGAATACTGGCCGCTCTATTCGAACCCGTCGAGTGACAAATACGTCAGCGCCAACCCGACCGGGCGTCCCACTCCGGATAAGTTCTATCTGCCCGCCCTGAAGATCCAGGGTGACTTCGGCGCCTTTCAGTTGATTTCCAACACCTCGTACTATCACCGTGAGGAAATTTCAGGTTACGACGGTACGCTTTACAACCTGGGCTTCTATCAGACATTCGGAGTCCAGGACGGCGTGCCATACCCGCTGTTGGATTCGACCGGCATCCATCTGCCGGCGGACATTGCCAACTACCGCTCGCCGGCCACCGTCGCCAATGATCAACAGAACTTCACGCAGGAAATCCGGCTCCAGTCCAGTGATCCGAGTTCGAAGCTGCTGTGGACCGGCGGCCTGTTCTTCAGCAGCAACCGCCAGCAGTACCTGGAAGAGATCCACGATCCGCAGCTCGAGGCCTTCAGCCAGTCGGTGTTCGGAGTGGGTTATCTCGATGAATTTACGTTCACGGATACGGACGGCAACACCGTCTCGGTACCTTACGATCCACGGTACCCCAATGACTCCTACTTCCTCCACACGCACGCGCGCGACAAACAGTACGCCGCCTTCGGCGAAGCGACCTATGCGCTCACCGACAGCCTGAAGGTGACGGCCGGCATACGCTTCTCACGCACGGAATTTTCTTTCGACAGCGAAACCGGCGGCCCGCAGCTTTTCGCGCCCAACCAGGAATCGCACCCCGCCAACAAGGAAAATTCATTCACGCCGAAGTTGAACGTTTCGTATCAGATCGATCCGGGCAACATGGTGTATGCGACCTACGCCAAGGGCTTCCGTCCGGGCGGCGGCAACAATCCGTTGCCGCAAGCGGCGTGCGCGGAGGACTTCCAGAATTTCGGCATTACCAAGTCGCCGGATTCGTACGAGTCCGACAGCGTGCACAGCTTCGAGGTGGGCTCGAAGAACAGCGTCGGCGGCCGGCTGCGCCTGGCCACGAGCCTCTACTACATCCGCTGGAACAACATCCAGCAGACCGTTGTGCCGCCGATCTGTCAGATCTCCTTCATCACCAACCTGGGCAAGGCGCTTGCCTGGGGTGGCGACGTGCAGGTTGAGTGGCAGGCGACCGACGCGCTCTCCGCTGAGCTGACTGCCGGCTACACCGATGCTCGCTTTACGCGGAATGCATCGTTCGGCTCGACTCAAGGCGGATACGGCACCGACGGTGTAACACCGATTCTGCCGATCGTGAACCGGGGCAATGCCATCGTCGGTCAAAGCGGGCAGCCAGGGGCGCCTGTGACGGTGTCAGTGGGGGCTGAGTACAAGTTCTCAGTCGCGCAACATGACTCCTTTGTGCGCTTCGACTATGAGTATGCCGGGCGCAATCACTGGACCTCGCCGCGCCAGGACCCCAACTCCGGACAGTTCAACGCCGCCAACTACACCCTTTCGGCAACGAACTTCGCCTCGCTGCGCGCGGGCGTGAAGGTCGACGCCTGGTCGATCGAGCCGTTCATTGACAATCTGTTCGACACCCACACCGTGACGAACTACGACTTCACGATCGATCCGGGAGTGCCGGGCTCTGCGCCGCTGCAGCGGCAGTTCACATTCCGTCCGCGTACTTACGGTGTGACAGCCACGTACCGGTATTGATACCGGTACGTCGCCGTTCACGGTGGGGCCGTGAACACGGTCGTTCCCCCCACTACGGTCATGAGCACTTTGACGTCAGCGATTTCGCGCGCCGGAATCTTTGTAATATTCCGGTCGAGCACAATCAGGTCGGCCAGCTTGCCGACCTCGAGGGATCCGACTGCCTGCTCCGCGTGCAACTCATAGGCGGCATTGGCGGTGATGGCCCGGATGGCTGTCGCGACACTGAGTCCCGGATCGGTGCTCAACCGGCCCCGGTAGGAAGGGCCGGCCGCTGCGCTGTTCTCGCGCGTCACACCCACTTTGAGAGCGAACCATTCGTCCAGGCGATCGACAGGCCAATCGCTTCCGTAGGCCACGCGGGCGCCAGCATTGGCGAGAAAGCCGGCAGGCTCCAGGTATTTGAAACGCTGCGGGCCCAGGTAGTCGCGTGCGCCTTCGATGGTGTCCGACGCCGGCTTTTCCCATTGGAAGGAGAGAACCGGGATGGCGCCGAGACTCGCGAAGCGGGGGAAATCGGCAGGCGCCACGATTTCATTGTGCGCGATGGCCGCGCGGATCTGTGATTCAGGAAACTCCTTGCGCAGGGCTTCGATGGCATCCAGGCCTTCGTGAACAGCCCGGTCGCCGTCGGCATGCATGTGCGGCTCGAGGCCGTTGCGCGCCAGTCCGAGCAACAGCGCCTTCAACACGGGAGCCGGAAAGTAGACATCGGGGCCACGGTCTTTGCCTCTCGTCAGGTAGGGTTCCAACATGGCGCCGGTGAAAGCCGGCGCGGTAATGACCCCATCGAGAAACAGCTTCGTGTTGTGAACCGAAATGCCCGGGGCGGGGCGCAGCGCTCCCTGGTCGAAGCGCCTGGCCAGCGCTTTGACCGCGGCAACCGCCGCGACGGGATCCAGATTGGCGGCGGGCTTGATGACCGGTGCGAAATGGGCTCGCACGGTGAGATCGCCGGCGCGCTGCACAGTCGAAAACGACTCGAGGTCGATACTCTCGGCGGCCGCATCCAGGAACGTGGTGATGCCCTGTTTGCGCAGCGCCTCGAGCGCCGCGCGGGCCGCGGCAACACTTTCGGCCCGCGTCGGTGCCGGAATGAGGTCCATGACTTTTGTCTGGGCAGCGTCTTCCAGCAGCCCGGAAGGCTTGCCGTCGGCATTGTGTTGGATCTTGCCGCCGACGGGGTCAGGCGTTTTCGCGTCGATCCGCGCGAGCTGCAGTGCCCGGCTGTTGGCCAACACCGTATGGCCGAACGACGACATGACTGCGATGGGCCGGTGCGTCGGCAGTGAGTCGAGAGTCGCGCTGGTCACTGCGACGCCGGCCGGCAGCATATCCTGTTGGAACCAGTTGACCACTTCGAGCCACTGGTCCGGTTCCCGTGCGTGGGTTTGGTCCAGGCAGGCCTGGATGCGCTGTTGGAACTGGGGGACTGTCAGCTTCTCGTAGTTGAGATTGCACTTCAGCAGGACGGTTCCGCCATCCTGCGGGTGCATGTGGCCGTCGATCAGCCCAGGCATCAGCATGCGTCCGTGCAGGTCGACAATCTTGGTTGTCGGTTTTGCCAGCGCCGTGGCGCCGGCAGTGGAACCTACGTAGCTGATACGTCCATCCTTGACGGCGATGGCTTGCTGGACGCTGTTGACCTTGTCTACCGTGTAGACGTAGCCGTTCGTGTAGATTGTGTCCGGGACGTTACTGACAGCAAGTGCGGTTGCCGCTAACACAAGGAGCATTCAGGAGACTCCGAATCAATACTGGGAGGGTGGGCTGGATCCTGTTGTTGCCAGATTGTGGACTACCGCACTGCGGGTGGCGAGTACGGACAGCAACGGCTGATGGCGCAGGGCGGCCACTTCATTGGTCGTAAACGGCGAGGGTGTCTTTGCGGATGCATTGGAATCGTACTTGACCGCGAGCCAATTCAACACCGCGGCGAGTTGTTCATCCGACAAGGCCGAGTTGGCTGCGCCGGGGACCCGCAGCACGTAATTGCGGCCTTCGGCGGTACGCATGAATTGGCGCAGCGCGTTGGCGAGTGGCGGTACCTTGCCGGGAACTCCCTGTGCCTCGGTGCCATGGCAGCCCATGCAGTGGAGGGCATAGTCCTGAGAAGGATTCGCAGCGTGGGCGCCGACGGTCGTCAACAAGCTGGCCAGCGCGGCGGCTACCGCGGCGCCCGCTGCCGCGGCGCGCCTCATTTTTCAGCCACGCCCAGGATGACCGACACCGAGCAGTGGTAGTTGGATTCGGAGTTGGCCATGCACCAGTTGACGTCGTTGTTGCGCGAGAGCCGGTACATCGGCTTCTCGCCTTCGTTACGCTCGCAGAAGCAATCGCCGCAGCTCACTTTCCCGCAACAGTCATTGTACGAAACAATGTAGTCGCGTCCGTCAGTCGGATTGTGGCAGGTGCCGATCCAGGTAATGGGCGAGGACTGCGTGCCGGGCGGACAGGACGTGGAGGTCCCGCCGCAACAGGCGCACAGGAATCCATCAATGGCACAGTATTTCCAATACTGGCAATTCTGCTCATCGGCGCTCGGCCGGGCCGGCTCCTGCGCGCGTGCCGTGCGATCGATCGGCAGCAATGGCAACAACGCGGCTCCGGTGAGCAACTGACCGAGGGATGCCAGCAGGCAGCGCCGCGAGGTGCGCTTGGCCAGGGAGCGGGCGCGGTTCTCAACCAGGCGATCGAGGTTCTTCATGGGTTCAACATCAATTGTGGAGTCTGGCCGAGGTTCTTTTCATCGTGCCGCAACTTTCCGGTTTGGGCATCGAGGATCAGCACGTGCGATTTATCCGTGGCGACAAACAGCAACGGCGCCGGATCCTGCGATACCTGCACGGCCACCGCGCCGCCGGTTACCCGGGTGTCGATGGGCCAGCGCGCCGTGCGTTGGTGTGACTTCAGGTCGAACACCCAGATTTCGGTGCCGGGGTCCTTGTGCGAACCGTCCCCGCCTTTGTGCATGGGCACAAACAACTTGTTCAGTCCCCGATGGACTGCGCCGATCTGCACGCCGCCGGGTCGCCAGGTGCCTTTTTCGGCCGCGCTGACCAGCGACCACGCGGCTCGGGCGGCGGGCCTCTTCTGCGTGAAGTCGATTTCGTGCACCTGGCCGAGAAACGACAGGTAGGCGTAGCCGTCGGACAGAGGAACGGCCTGCGCGAAAACCGGATCCTCGTCGACGTTGAAGAACTGCTCCGAGCTCGTACGTGAGGCTTCCTTGCCCTGGGCATTCAGTGTGACGGTCAACAGGCGCCCGCTCTCACAAATGGAAGACACCTGGTTCGGACCCCAGGGAAAAACCAGGGTACAGCCGGCCGTGTCGATCTCACTCAACACGGTCTTTTTGGCCGGATCCAACACGCCGAACGACGCCGCGGGCGTCAGGTACGGCACATAGACAAATTTGCCGTCCGAGCTGTAACCCATGGTGAACAGCATGGACAGCGTCTGGGCGTGCTTGGGTGGAATGACAATCTCGCCGGTCTTGCCGAGCGTGTTGTTGTCGTTGAATTCGACTACGTCGGTGCGGGTGCCGTGGCCGCCCCGGGCGAAATAGGTTGTTGCCACGGCCGTCGTATGGCCGTCCGGGGAAATATTGACGGCTGGAAAGAACCCGGCGTCAATCTGGCCGATGCGCCGATGTGTATCGCCGTCAAACAGCCAGACGCGTGAGTCGATCTCGTTGTTGAACGCGTAGTCGACCACGTACACCCAATGAGGCGATTTCGGTCCGACCGTGGAGATCGTCAGATGCTCCGCTGCAAGCGGCGGCGGCTGCGGTTTGGCGGGCGCCGCACCCCAGGAGGGAGCGATGCTCGCAGCGAGCATTCCCAGCGTCACACCTGGCCAATATTTTCTCATTTCTACCCCCTGGACCGTTCGAGCGCGCTCGAGTCTCGCATATCGCACACCGAGTCGAAAGTAGTGAGGATTCGCGCTACGCTGCCGGCATGAAAGAAGCGCGTCCACCTCACTCGCGGGAGCGGAATCTCGGCGAGGACAGGCAGATTCCGCGGCGTGACTTTCTGCAAGGAGCACTGGTCGCCGCGGCAACAACTTTAACCGGCCCCCTGCTGCAGGCACAGGCGGCGGAGAGCGTCGAGCCGCAAAATGCAGCCGGGTACTACCCTCCGGCCTCGACGGGGCTGCGGGGCAGTCATCCGGGCTCGTTCGAAACGGCGCATGCTGTGCGGGACGGCCGTCAGCCCAGCGCTCCAACCGACAGCGGCGAAGCCTATGACCTGGTGGTCGTTGGCGGCGGCATCAGTGGGCTGTCGGCGGCCCACTTCTTCCAGGCCCGGGCGGGCCGGGCGACCCGCATCCTGATCCTGGACAATCACGATGACTTCGGCGGCCACGCCAAGCGCAACGAGTTCCAGTTGGGCGGCCGCCTGCAGTTGCTGAACGGTGGCACCCTCGAAATCGACAGTCCGCGTCCGTACGCAGCCGTTCCAAAGGCTTTGCTCGCCGAGCTGGGCATTGATGTGCCGGCCTTGAGCCGTCAGGTCGAGCATCCGAAGTTCTATGAATCGCTCGGCATGCGCGCCGGTGTGTTTTTCGATCGGGAGACCTTCGGAGCCGACAAACTGGTGTCGGGCTACCATTCCGTGCCAATCAGCACGCTGCTGTCGGATGCACCGTTGTCGGCCCGCGCGCGCGAGGATATTCGGCGCATCGAAGAAGGCGCCGCCGATTTCATGCCGGGGCTCACTTCCGATGCGAAGAAACTGCAACTGTCGAAAATCAGCTACGCCGCTTATTTGCGCGACTACGTCAAAGCGGATCCGGCCGCCATTGCTTTCTACCAAGCATGGCCGCACGGTGAATGGGGCGTGGGGATCGATGCGATATCGGCCCTTGATTGCTGGGGCTTTGGAATGGTCGGGTTCAAAGGTCTCGGGCTCACGCCCGGGATCATCCCGCGCATGGGTTACACGCCTTCCGGGTACGCTGCGACGGGCGGATCGGACACGCTGCACTTCCCCGACGGTAATGCAACCATCGCCCGGTTGTTGGTGCGCAAGCTCGTTCCGGAGGCAATTCCAGGCACGACCGCGACCGACATCGTTACCGCGCGTGCCCGCTACGACGTTCTCGACCGCGCTGGAGCGCCGACACGGATTCGACTCAACAGCACGGTCGTTCGCGCGGTCAACAGCAGCGCGGGAGTGGAAGTCACGTACGTCAACGGTGGCGGCACATTCAAGGTCCGCGCCCGCAATTGCGTGATGGCCTGTTGGAACATGATGATTCCCTACCTGTGTCCGGAGTTGCCGGAGGCGCAGAAAGCGGCTCTCCACAAACTCGTCAAGACACCGCTCGTCTACACCAGTGTGGCATTACGCAACTGGGAGTCTTTCCACAAACTGAAGGTGAGCCGGGTGTATGCGCCGGCGGGGTATCACTCGAGCCTCGCATTGAACTGGAATATGAAAATCGGCGCCTACCACAGCCCGGACTCGCCCGCCGAGCCGATTCTGCTGCACATGACCCGGACGCCGTGCAAGCCGAATGTGGGTTTGTCGGAGCACGAGCAGAACAAGGCCGGGCGTGCCGAATTGCTCGCCACGCCGTTCGCCACCTTTGAGCGCAACATTCGCGATCAATTGGCCCGCACGCTCGCCGGTGGCGGTTTCGACCCAGCGCGCGACATAGAAGCAATTACCGTCAACCGGTGGCCGCACGGCTATGCGGCGGAATATAACCCGCTGTGGGATCCGGATGGACCTGAGGACCAGCGGCCAAATGTAATCGGGCGCGCCATCTTCGGCAGGATCGCCATCGCGAATTCGGATGCGGGCGGCGCTGCCTACACGGATTCGGCAATTGCGCAGGCGGATCGGGCAGTGAACGAGTTGTTGAAGGGGTGAGCGTGGCCGGTTCGCTGTGGTACGCAACCGCTGCTCCCGGTCCTGTGCTGGGACCACTCACCGCGAGCGTGCGCGCTGAGGTTGCGATCATCGGTGCGGGCTACACCGGCCTGTCGGCCGCCCTGCGGCTCGCCGAGGCCGGCCGGGATGTGGTCGTGTTGGAAGCCCTGGAGGTGGGCGAACGCGCATCGGGCCTCAATGGCGGGCAGGTGATTCCGGGTGTCAAACACGATCCTGACATCCTGGAGGAAATGTTCGGCCCGGTGGCCGGTTCGCGGCTCGTGGACACCGTCGCCTCCGGCCCCGATGTGGTCTTCGATCTGATCCGCAAATATGAAATTGCCTGCGCGGCCACACGTACCGGCTGGATTCAGCCGGCTACCTCGCCCGCGACCCTGGAGGTCATTGCCGCGCGGGTGGGTCAATGGCGCCGGCGCGGGGCCGATGTTGAGTTGTTGTCGGCGGCCGAGACCGCGCGGCTGATCGGCTCGCAGCGTTATCTCGGCGCCTGGATCGACAGGCGGGGCGGCACGATTCAGCCGTTGTCGTATGTTCGGGGCCTGGCGCGCGCGGCCCGCGGTGCCGGTGCGCGGATTTTCAGCCAATCGCCCGCGACGGACCTGGAGGAAACTCACAGCGAATGGCGAATACAAACTCCGCAGGGCAGTGTCGTCAGTGCCATGGTCATCATTGCAACAGACGCCTATACGGACCGGCTCGTGGACCCGTTGCGACGAACGTTGATTCCCGTGCCTTCGTTCCAGGTGGCGACCGAGCCGATCTGCGACGAGCTGCGCCAGACGATTCTGCCGGAAGGCCAGTCGGCGTCGGACACCTGGCATCTGCTGCGTTATTTCAGACTGGATCCGACAGGGCGGCTCGTGATGGGCTCGCGCGGGACATTCGCTGACGTACCGGTTGCCGTGGCGGCCCGGCACCATTACCGTGCCGTCCGCGAGATTTTTCCGCAGCTCGAGGGGATCCGCTACGAATATCACTGGGGCGGGCTCGTGGGAATGACGCGCGACCACCTGCCTCACCTGCATGAGATCGCCCCCGGGCTGCTCACGGGTCTGGGATACAACGGGCGCGGTGTTGCCATGGCGACGGTAATGGGCCGGATTCTGGCCGACTGGGCGCTCGGCATGCCGGGGCCGGAGTTGGCTTTTCCGGTTACGCCGCTGGCGCCGATTCCCATGCACCGCTTCAATCAATTCGGGGCCCGCATGGTCATCCAGGGGTTGCGTGCCATGGATGGGCTTGCGCGGGTGCGCGACCGCTGGTCGGCGCGATCGGCCCCAGGACTGTCACTATGAGCATCGATCCGGCTGTCGCCTGTTTGATCGCCGCCTGCGTGGGGCTGCTGTTCCTGGTCGCGGCGATCCACAAGTTGCGCGACCTGCGCCGCTTCCGCGAGGTGTTTGCCGCTTATCGCCTGGCTCCGCCCGCCGCCGGGCGTGCCCTGGCACCGGTAGTGCCGGCGCTGGAGCTCGCCGTTGCGGTCGGGTTGTTGTTTGATAACCTGCGCACGCCGGCGCTGTGGACCGGCATCGCACTGTTGCTCCTGTACGTGGCGGGTATCGCCATCAACCTGGCCCGCGGGCGCCGCGATCTGGATTGCGGCTGCGCGGGTCCGTACGACCGCCGTCCGATCGCCGCCTGGATGATCTGGCGCAATCTCGGAATCGCGATTGTGCTGGCCGCTGCGCTGCTGCCCTGGAGCGGACGGCCCATGGTGCTGACCGATGCCGTCACCATCGGCTTCGGAACCGCCTGCTGTGCGCTGGTTTACCTCTGCCTCGACCGACTGTTGACTCCCGCCCGCGCTCCCTGACAATTTCTCAACGAGACTGACCGATGAGTGCACTTGCCGTTTCCAATGTCGTACTGTGGATTGTTGTGTTGGGTCTGCTGGCCCTCGTGTTGGCGTTGACCCGCCAGATCGGTGTTTTGCACGAGCGGATATCGCCTGTGGGCGCGCTGATGATCAACAAGGGGCTCACCGTGGGTGAGAAGGTGCCCGTGATCGACGTCAGTGACCTGAGTGGCCAGGCGTTGCAGGTGGGCGCGCCGCGCAGCGACGGCTTGAGCACGCTGCTGCTGTTTGTATCGCCCACGTGCCCCGTGTGCGAGTCGCTTCTGCCGGTGTTGCAAGCCAGCCGCAAGCAGGAGAAAAGCTGGTTGCACATCGTACTTGCCAGCGACGGCGACCTCGCCACGCAGCGCGAGTTTGTCCGCGGCAAGGGCCTGACCGGGTTTCAATATGTTGTGTCAGCGCCGCTGGGCATGACCTATCAGGTCAGCCGCTTGCCGTTCGCGGCGCTGGTGGATGCCGCGGGGATCCTGCGGGCCCGCGGCCTCGTCAACTCGCGGGAACACCTGGAAAGTCTGTTTGAGGCGCAAAGGCTGGGCGTCGCGTCATTGCAGGAATATTTCGTTGCACACAGTTAGTCTGCAACGTCAAGCCGGACGCGGCTAACCGCGCCGTATACGGCCTACCTCTTTTGAGGGAGGGTAGGGGAACGCCCCGCCGCCCTAAGCTGCGCGCCTGCGAGACAATCGGCGCCGTTCGTACAATATTCGGTGCATCGCATTCGTCTATCAGCTTGCCGCACCGGATTTGCGACGCTTTCTTTCAAACTATAGAGTGCTCAACATGTTACGGCGCTCCACCATTGCCGGCGTGATCGCCGTGGGCTCGTTGGCTGGCTGTGCCGTTGGCCCGGACTTTCACGCGCCAGCACCGCCCACGACATCCAATTACACGCGTGGCCAACAACCGGGGGTGACCTCGGATGCGCCTGTGCCCGGCGGGGCCGCGCAGACATTGCAAACTGACAGGGACATACCGGCTGACTGGTACAGTCTTTTTCAGTCCGAGCCACTGGATGAGCTGGTTCGCAGGGCCCTGCACGACAGTCCGACGGTGGTGGCGGCAAAGGCCGCGTTACGTTCGGCGCAAGACAGCTATCGCGCCGAACGCGGCGCGCTGTTTCTGCCCCAGGCGGATGGCCAGCTCGGTGTGACGCGCCAGAAATCCCCGGGCGCGGCTTTTGGCGCCCCGAGCGCGCCCACGACCCAGTTCACTCTCTATAACGCGACGGTGAACGTTACCTATCGACTCGATATTTTCGGTGGTTCCCGCCGCCAACTCGAGCAACTGGGCGCCCAGACTGACTTTCAGCGCTGGGAGCTCGAGGCCACCAATCTGACTCTGACCGGCAATGTCGTGACGACGGCCTTCGACGTTGCGTCCCTGACCGATCAACTGGCTGCCGTGAAGGACGTGGTCGCTGCCGAGTCCGAGCAGTACAAGGTCGTACAAAGGCAGTTCGAGGTGGGCGGAGCCTCGAAATCCGACGTTCTGTCCCAGCAGGCCCAGCTTGCCCAGGCCACCGCGGTGGTGCCGGGCTTGGAGAAGGCGCTTGCGCAGGCTCAACACCGCCTGGCTGTGTTGGCAGGGCGCACGCCCGACGATGCAAGTGTTCCCGACTTTGCGCTGGATCGCTTCACGCTGCCGACGGAGTTGCCTGTGAGTGTGCCGGCGAAGCTGATCCGGCAGCGCCCGGATGTTCAGGCTGCGGAGGCCCAGTTGCATCAGGCGACGGCCGCGGTTGGAATCGCCACCGCGAACCTTTACCCGCAGCTCAACCTGACGGGATCGATCGCCTCGGAATCCATTACGAGTGGCGGACTGTTCGGGGCGGGCACGGGGGCGTGGAGCGCCGGTGCGTCATTGCTGCAGCCTCTGTTCCATGGCGGTGAGCTGCGCTACAAGCGGCGGGCGGCGGTGGCAGCCCTGGAGCAGGCCGATGCCAACTATCGCCAAACGGTGTTGGCCGCAATGGAGGAAGTCGCTAACACGCTGCGCGCGCTCGAGACGGATGCGCGGGCTCTGCGTGCCCAGGTCGATGCCGAGAAGGCGGCCGCGGATGCGTTCGACATTTCCAAGAAACAGTTCCGGGTCGGGGGTGTGAGTTACGTGACGGTATTGAACGCGCAGCGTTTGTTTCTCGAGGCACGCCAGAGCCGCGTCCAGGCCCAGGCGGCCCGGTATTCGGACTCCGCGGCCTTGTTCCAGGCGCTGGGGGGCGGCTGGTGGAATCGAAAGGATCAAGAGGTGGCCGGCAAATGAGCAGCATCGTCTCGGATGACAGGGTCTACGATCGCGCCGCCTTGCGCCGCCGTATGATCTTCGTGGTACTCGGCGCCCTGCTGCTGCTGGCGTTGATTGTCGGATTCAACATCTGGAAGGCCAACCTGGTCGCCGGAATCCGCAAGAAGAACGCAGCGCCGCCGCAGACAGTCAGTGCCGCCGCCGTCGAGTACACCGACTGGCAGCCTGAGATCAGTGCGGTCGGCAGCATGCGTGCCGTGCGCGGTGTCGATGTGACGACGGAAGTCGCGGGACTGGTGCGTTCGCTGCGCTTCAAGTCCGGTGATGAGGTCAAGGCCGGCCAGGTGCTGGTTGAGTTGAATGCGGACGCGGAGCTCGCCCAGCAGCATGCGCTGGAGGCGGCCGCTGACCTGTCGGCAACGGTCTACGCACGCGACAAGGAACAGTACGATGCCCAGGCAATCAGCCAGGCACAGTTGGATGCGGATGCCGCGGATCTGAAAAACAAGCGGGCGCAGGCGGCCGCGCAGGCCGCGCTGGTGGCGAAGAAGTTCATTCGCGCGCCCTTCGATGGCCGTCTGGGCATCACGACCGTGAATCCCGGGCAGTATCTCAACACCGGCGACAAGGTGGTGACGTTGCAGGAAGTGAATCCCATCTACGTGGACTTCAAGCTGCCGCAACAGCAGTTGGCGGCGATTGCCAATGGCCAGTCGGTCAACCTGACCACCGACTCGTTCCCGGGTGTCACGTTTGTCGGCAAGATCAACGCCATCGATCCGCGAGTCGATGCGAGCACCCGCAACTTCCAGGCGGAAGCGACGATTCCCAATCCTGACCGCAAGCTGCTGCCGGGCATGTTCACGCGGGTCGCGGTCATTGCCGGCGACAAGAAGCAGTACCTGACGCTGCCGCAGACCGCCATTACCTACAACCCGTACGGCGCCACCGTGTTCGTGGCACAGAAGAAACCGGGCGGTTCCGACAAGGACCTGGTTGCACAACAGAGCTTCGTGACGCTCGGTCCCACGCGCGGCGACCAGGTCGCGGTGTTGAAGGGCGTGCAGGAGGGCGAGCTCGTGGTGACCAGCGGCCAGATGAAGCTGATCAACGGCGTGCAGTTGATTATCGACAATTCGGTACTGCCGGCCAACAACCCGAATCCCAGCCCGCAAGAGCAGTGAGGCTGCCGTCATGAAGTTCACGGATATCTTTGTCCAGCGGCCGGTGTTGTCACTGGTGCTCAGCATGCTGATCCTGGTGCTGGGCACGCGGGCCATTTTCCAGCTACCCGTGAGCCAATACCCCGAGACCGAGAACGCGGTCGTCACCATCTCCACCACCTACTACGGGGCGGATGCGGCGACGGTGGCAGGATTCATTACGCAGCCGCTCGAGGCGGCGATTTCGCAGGCCCAGGGTATCGACTACCTGTCCTCATCGAGCAGCACCGGTGTGTCGGTCATCCAGGCAACCCTGCGCCTCAACTATGACTCCAACCGCGCGCTGACTGAAATCAACACCAAGGTTGCCTCGGTGCGCAATCAGCTACCGCCGCAGGCGCAGCAGCCGGTCCTGACCGTGCAGGTCGGGCAAACGGTCGATGCCATGTATATCGGCTATTTCAGCGACACCCTGCCGGTGAACGGCTTGAGCGATTACCTCGTGCGTGTCATCAAGCCGAAGCTCGATGCCGTGGAGGGTGTGCAGACCGCTGAAGTCATCGGCACCCGCCTGTACGCCCTGCGTGCCTGGCTCGATCCGGACCGCATGGCAGCCCATGGAGTTGCGGCCAGCGATGTCTACAACGCGCTGGCAGCCAACAACTACCTGACGGCTGTCGGTACTACGAAGGGTGATGCGATCACGGTGGATCTCACCGCGTCCACGGATCTGCACTCCCTGGAGGAATTCAGGAAATTGGTGGTGCGGCAGCAGGATGGCGCCATCATCCGCCTGGAAGATGTGGCGAATGTGGTGCTGGGCGCTGAAAATTACGACTTCAGTGTCGCCTTCACCGGCCAGCGCTCCGTGTTCATAGGCATCAAGGTCGCGCCGACTGCGAACGTGCTGCAGGTTGCGGACCGCGTGAAGGCGACGATGCCGGGCATCGAAGCGCAGCTTCCCGTCGGCATGAAGCAAAAGCTGGCATACGACGCAACGGAGTTTATTGACACGTCGATCAAGGAGGTCATCAAGACCCTGGTCGAGGCGTTGCTGATTGTGACGGTGGTCATTTACCTGTTCCTGGGTACGCTGCGGGCCGTGGTCATCCCAGTCGTCGCCATGCCGTTGTCGCTGGTAGGCGCTTTCTTCCTGATGTCGGCGCTGGGCTACTCCATCAATTTGCTGACTCTGCTGGCGCTCGTTCTGGCGATCGGCCTGGTCGTGGACGATGCGATCATCGTCGTGGAGAACGTCGATCGCCACTTGAAGGCGGGACGCTCGCCGTTCAACGCGGCCTTGCAGGGCGCGCGCGAGCTCGGTGGGCCGATCATTGCAATGACAGCCGTGTTGGTCGCTGCCTATCTGCCCATCGGATTCCAGGGTGGTCTCACCGGCGCGCTGTTTACGCAGTTTGCCTTTACTTTGGCCGGCGCCGTGACGGTGTCGGCGATCATTGCGCTGTCCCTGTCACCGATGATGTGCGCGACCGTGTTCCGTGCCGAGCAGGAAGAGGGCCGTTTCGTCCATCTCATCGACAACGTCTTCGGTGCCGTGCGCGCCCGCTACCAGCGGGTCCTGACCAGTTGGTTGAGGACGTGGCAGGTGCTCGTCGTGTTGGGTCTGTTGTTGCTGGCGGGCGTGGTCTACCTGTTCATGACTTCGGACTCGGAGCTCGCGCCCCAGGAAGATCAGGGCATCGTATTGTCGCAGGTGATCGGGCCGCCGAACGCCACCTATGCGCAGATGCAGAAGTACACCGATCTCATATTCGATGCCGCGAAGGAGCTGCCGGAGTTCAACTCGTCGTTCCAGATCACCGGTACCCCGGCCGTCAACCAGGGCTTCGGGGGCTACCTCATGGCGCCCTGGGACAAGCGCAAGCGCTCGGCCGATCAACTGCAGCAGGTGCTGCAGGAAAAGTGGAACCGCATTGCCGGCGTGCGGGTGGCCGCCTTCCAGTTTCCGTCACTGCCGGGAGCGCAGGGTCTGCCGTTGCAGTTCGTGATCACCACCACCGAGCCGGTCGAGCAGCTCAATGAGGTGGCCAACAAGGTGTTGGAGAAGGCGAAAGCGAGCGGCATGTTCTGGTTTGTGGATTCCGACCTGAAGCTGGACAAGCCGCAGGCCACTTTGAAGATCGACCGGGACATGGTGGCCGACCTCGGGCTGACTCAGCAGGATGTGGGTAACTCGCTCGGCGCGGCCCTCGGCGGCGGCTATGTCAACTACTTCTCGCTGTCCGGCCGATCCTACAAGGTCATTCCGCAGGTGCTGCAAAAGGACCGGCTGAATCCGCACCAGGTACTGGACTACTACATCAAGTCCGGTGACGGCTCGCTGATTCCGGCCAGCACGGTCGCCAGTATCGAAACCAGCACAGTTCCTGAAGCTATCAACCACTTCCAGCAGTTGAATTCCGCCACCATCGCCGGCGCGCCCGGCGTCTCCGACGGAGTTGCCCTGCAGATGTTGCGCGATGCCCTGAAGGAGGTTGCACCAACCGGCTACAACGTGGACTACTCGGGCCAGTCCCGCCAGTTTGTCCGCGGTTCCAGCGGGTTCGTTACCACGATGTTGTTTGCGCTCGTGATTGTGTACCTGGCGCTGGCGGCGCAGTTTGAAAGCTTCCGCGATCCGGTGGTGATCCTGGTCTCAGTGCCCATGGCCTTGTTCGGCGCGCTGCTGTTTATCAACCTCGGGGTGTCGAAGCTCAATATCTACACCCAGGTCGGGCTGGTCACGTTGCTGGGTCTGATCAGCAAGCACGGCATCCTGATCGTGCAGTTCGCCAATGAGCTGCAGCGCGAAGGGCGCAGCAAGATCGAGGCGATTGAGGAGGCGGCTTCCGTCCGGTTGCGCCCGATCCTGATGACGACAGCCGCGATGGTATTGGGCGTGCTGCCGCTGGTCGTGGCTTCGGGGGCCGGGGCAGCCGGCCGCAAGGCGATGGGCTGGGTACTGTTCACGGGCCTGTCCATCGGTACGCTGTTCACTCTGTTCATTGTGCCGGCGGTCTATATCCTGCTGGGTGCCGATCACGCCAAGGACAGGGCCAAGGCTGAGGCGAAGGGCGATCGGGGCGAAAGTGAGCCTATACTGCGGGACGTGCCTGGGTAGTGAGAGGCGCCGCGGCGCCCGGCAGATCGATGCCTTGACAAATACAGCCTAGGCAACTATCTTGTTGCCATGGCTGATATCTACGACGAAGAGAACTACGCTCCCAAGAAGGGAGTCGGCTACTTGCTGCATCGCGTCAGATCGGAGCTGCTGGCGGCCATGGACCGCGAGTTTTCGGCCGATGCACAGCTCGCCGAATTGCAGGCCACCTCGGCGCAATTCATTGTGCTCGCCACCCTGAGCACACAGGAAGTGAAGTCGGCGTCCGATCTGTGCAAGGGCATGACCTACGACGCCGGCGCCATGACCCGGATGATCGACCGGCTGGAAGAGAAGGGGCTGCTGAAGCGCAGCCGCTGCCCCGATGATCGCCGGCTGGTCAATCTGGAGCTCACCGAAAAAGGCCAGCTTGCTCTGCCTCGAATGCGCAATACCGCTCGACGGGTTTTGAACCGATTCTTGGAGGGGTTCACCAAGGCGGAAGCGCGGCAACTGGAAGGTTTTTTGACCCGGATGCTGGAGAACGCCCCCCGGGGCAGTTGAGTTTTTTTAACCAATTAGTTGCCTAGGCATTTTTAGCCACGGCAGGAAGAAGGGCTCATGAAAACAATAGTGATCGGCGTTGCGGTGGCAGCCATCCTGTCGGCCTGCGCCAGCACTCATGGGCTCAAACCCGAAGGAACGGTCCAGAGAGCCGACTCGTTGCAAGCGGGGGCGACGTTGTCGAGCGCTGCGGTGGATCCGGCTGCGTGGCCCGATTCGGACTGGTGGACCCGGTTCCAGGACCCACAACTGAATCAGTTGATAGCCGAGGGCCTCGCGGGGAGCCCGACGTTGAAGGTAGCGGAAGCGCGCACGCGCGCAGCCCTCGCGCAGGCGCAGGTAGCCAATTCAACACGGTTTCCGCAAGTTGATGCCAAAGGCGACATCACTCGTGAGCGCTTCCCGAATCAGTCGCTGGTTCCACCGCCATACGCCGGCTCGTGGGACAACTTCAGCGAGCTGTCAGCAACATTGAATTGGGAAGTCGACCTGTGGGGTAAGAATCGTGCGGCCTATGAGGCGGCGGTAGGTCAGGCTCGCGCGAGCGCTTTGGATGCGCGTGCGGCGCGGTTGGCGCTGTCGGCAAGCATCGCTCATGCGTACGTTCAGCTCGAACGGGCCTACCTGCAGTTGGATGTCGCGAAGGCGACTCTTGCTCAACGTGAGCAGATCTTCAAGCTGACCCAGGATCGCAATGAAGCCGGTGTCGATTCGCGGCTCGAGCTGCGTCAGGCGCAATCTGCACTCCCCGCAGCCCGCGAACAAATCACGCAGTGGCAGGAGGCGATTGACCTTACACGGAACCAACTCGCCGCCCTGCTCGGAAAAGGCCCCGACCGCGGGCAGGCTATCCAACGCCCTGCAGCCAGTGCGTTGGCGACAGTGTCAATTCCGAGTCGCGTGCCCTCTGAGCTGCTTGGACGCCGCCCCGATATCCTGGCCCAGCGGTGGAGAGTTGAGGCTGCCCGTCACGGCATCGACAACGCGAAGGCGCAGTTTTATCCGGACGTCAATTTGTCCGCATTCGTGGGCTTCCAGATCCTGGGCGCTGGTAGTTTGATTACGGCCGGTAACCGCGAGATCGGGGTGGGTCCGGCGGTAACGCTGCCGATTTTCGATGCCGGCAAGCGGCGCGGCAACCTTGCGGCTCGCGACTCCGAATACGACGTGGCGGTTGAGCAATACAACCAGGCCGTGGCCGACGGTTTACGCGAGGTCGTAGATCAGCTCACGTCGTTCCGTAGCGTTGGGGAACAGCAGGTGCAGCAGCGTGAAGGCCTGGCGACTGCCCAGGATGCCTACGATCTCGCTACGCTTCGGTATCGCGAGGGCGTCGGTAACTACCTGCAGGTGCTGACGACTGAAACGCAACTTCTTTCACAGCGCAGCCTCGATGCGGATCTGCGAGCGCGCGCACTCGACACTTCAATCAATTTAGCCCGCGCCCTCGGCGGGGGTTTTGACAATCCCGCGCTCGTGCAGGGATTGCCGTCGGAGCATTAATCATGAGCACAGAGAAAAAGAGTAATTTTCGTAGTAAACGGGTGTTGTGGCTGTCGATTTTCGGTGGCGCATTCCTGTTGGTCGGCGCGGCGTACACAGTTTACTGGAGTTCCGTGCTGCGATACCGGCAGGGGACCGACGACGCCTACGTAAACGGCAATGTCGTCCAAATAACCCCACAGATATCGGGAACGGTCGTATCAATCGGCGCTGATGACACGCAATTCGTGAAGGCCGGGCAGCCGTTGGTGCGGCTGGACCAGGCTGATGCGAAGGTTGCGTTGGATCAGGCTGAAGCCCAGTTGGCCAAGACGGTGCGCGAAGTGCGCAACATGTTCGCCACTTCAGGTCAGTTGCGCGCGGCCGTTGCCGTACGCCAGAGCGACCTGGCAATGGCCCAGAAGGATCTGGCCCGGCGCGAGCGACTCGGTAACTCGGGCGCGATTTCTTCGGAAGAACTTCAGCATGCTCGCGATACCGTCCGTGGTGCTGAGGCAGCGCTGATGTCCGCTCAACAGCAGTTGAATGCTAACCAGGCGCGTGTCGATGGCACGACGTTGGAGAACCATCCGGACGTTCGAAATGCTTCGGCTGCGGTCCGGAATGCGTATCTCAACTACAGCCGCACGACGCTTCCTGCTCCTGTGTCCGGGTTTGTGGCACGCCGCGCCGTGCAGCTTGGCCAGCGCGTAGGACCTGGCGCTTCATTGATGTCAGTCGTTCCGCTCGACCAGGTCTGGGTGGACGCGAACTTCAAGGAGCCGCAATTGGCCAACATGAGAGTGGGGCAGCCCGTGACGCTTACCGCGGACCTGTACGGCAACGGCTTCCGCTATCATGGCAAGGTGGCCGGCTTCGGCGCTGGCACGGGCTCGGCGTTCGCGCTGCTCCCGGCGCAAAACGCAACCGGCAACTGGATCAAGATCGTGCAGCGCGTTCCCGTGCGTGTTGCGCTCGATCCAGCCGAGCTCGCCGAACATCCATTGCAGATCGGCTTGTCCATGAAAGCCGAGGTGTCGGTGCGGGACGGCAGTGGCGAGCGGTTGCCGCAGATGGCACATAACGCGCCAGCCTATTCGACGGATGTGTTTCACTCGGTCGATGACGCTGCCGATACGCGAGTTCAGCAGATCATTGCTGCCAACGATTCCATCGACGCCCGGGCATATGGGTCGGTGAAACAGGTGGCTGGGAAAGTGGCGAGCCTGAATTGATTCAGGGTCGTTGGGAATACCAACATGGCTGAAGAAAAGAAACCAGGAATGGGGGTGAGCAGCGCCGGTGATGCGGGCGCAGTAACTTCCGCCGATACGGCTGGCGGCGCTGCGGGCAAGTCCCCGGCGGCGGCCGGTGGTCCCGGGGCCGGGCGCCCGGGTGGGCCGCCGCAACTGCAGCCCCTCACGGGCAGCGCGCTGACGATTGGCACCATCGCGCTCTCGCTCGCGACGTTCATGAACGTGCTCGATACGTCCATCGCGAACGTGTCGATTCCCGCGATCTCGGGTGACCTCGGTGTCTCGCCCGATCAAGGAACGTGGGTGATCACGTCATTCGGTGTTGCCAACGCCATCTCCTTGCCCCTGACCGGCTGGCTCACGCGAACCTTCGGCCAGGTAAAGCTGTTCATCTGGTCGGTCGGCCTTTTCACGCTCGCGTCATTCCTTTGTGCGCTTGCTCCCTCGCTGGAGTTGTTAATTCTGTTCCGCGTACTGCAGGGCGCCGTCGCGGGTCCGATGATGCCCATTTCACAAGCGCTCCTGCTGTCGAGCTATCCAAAGGCGAAAGCGGGTGCTGCATTGGGCATGTGGTCGATTACCACGCTGGTTGCACCGGTGGTTGGCCCCGTGTTGGGCGGATGGATTACCGACAACATTTCCTGGCCTTGGATCTTCTACATCAATGTCCCAGTTGGCATAGTCGCCGGCGCCGCCACGTGGGTCATTTACAAGTCGCGTGAGACCCCGACCGTGAAGCTCCCGATTGACAAGATCGGCTTGTTCCTGCTCGTGCTGTGGGTCGGCGCCATGCAGATCATGCTCGACAAGGGCAAGGACCTCGACTGGTTCAACTCGGGGCAGATCATTACCCTGGCGACAGTCGCCCTGGTGGGATTCACCCTGTTTCTCATCTGGGAGTTGACTGAAGAACATCCCATCGTCGATTTGTCCCTGTTCAGCCGGCGCAACTTCCTCATCAGCACTGTCGCCATGCTGCTGGCCTACGGCCTGTTCTTCGGCAACGTGGTACTGCTGCCGCTGTGGTTGCAGCAATACATGGGATACACCGCAACGCTCGCCGGCCTCGTGCTGGCGCCGGTCGGACTGTTCGCGATCTTCATGACTCCCATTGTTGCCCGCTTGACCGACCGGGTCGATCCTCGCATCTTCGTAACGATCGCTTTCAGTGTGTTCGCAATCGTGTTGTTCATGAGACAGCACTTCAACACTAACGCCACTATCGGTGTATTGCTCGTGCCGACGCTGGTCCAGGGTATCGCAATGGCGTTCTTCTTTATTCCCCTGATTGCCATGGCGCTGTCCGGCTTGGCGCCAGAGCGAATTCCCGCTGCCTCGGGCTTGTTCAACTTCGCACGTATCACCGCCGGTTCGTTCGGCACGTCAATCACCACCACTCTGTGGGATCGCCGTGCGACTCTCCACCACTCGCAGTTGGTGGAGCATATGACCGGCAGCGACCCCGCCTCGGCGCAGGCTCTGGCTACATTGCAGGCCGGCGGTCTCGGCCAACAGCAGAGTTACGGAGTGCTGAACCGGTTGGTGGACCAGCAGGCGTTCATGCTGTCCGCGGACGACATCTTTTACGTGTCGGGGCTGTTGTTTCTGGCGTTGATATTGGTTATCTGGCTGGCGAAGCCGGAGAAGGGTGGGCCGCAGTCGAAGGAGGCTGCGAGCGGGGCGCACTGACGCAAGCTTCGCGGCGTGGTCGCCACGAAGTGAGGGCCCCGTCAACCGCTGATTCGGCGGAATGTTTCGCGACAATCCGACTCCTGATGTGCAATCAGAGTCCAAACTCCAGGGCATAGGCCTCCATGTATATTCTGAGCTCTCGGGCAGAGTCGTCTCGCTCGCACATTGCGATTGGAATTCGGTTGTCCAGGTGTCTACAAGGCTGATGCATCCACTTGTGCGCAGCACCTACGCTGCCCCGCACTCGTTTCGCCTCATTGAAGATCGGAACAAGAAGATCGGGTCGCGGGTACCACGAGAGAGGCTTACGCACCACGCTGTTATGTCGGCGCACGAGGGGCGGAAGTTGACTGCATGCGAGTTCGTCGTCGAGGATATCCCTGCGTACCCAGTCGGCGTGCTTTTCGAGTTGCGCATTGACATTCCCGGCTAGAATCGCATCGCTATAAGCATGCAAGGCGAGCGCCACATCTGACTGCTTTTCTTCCAGCTTCCAGATTTCCACTCGGTCGCAGTCACGTGCGGCTTTGCCTTCTTCGCATTTGTAGGCACGCGCCGGTCGCGCGTGGTAATAGCCGCTCACCATCTCAAAATCATCGCTCGAGTGCCCGGCCAGTGCGTCGTAATAGTAAAGTTGTCGGGAGCTCGAATTGTCTGATTTCGCGAAGGACTCGAGAATGGGTGCGCTGAAATACTTGATTGCGGGGGTAACGAACCGATAGCGAATCGGCTCGGCGCTTGGCTCATGAATAGTATCGGTCAAAATTCGACCGGCAAAAGCGCGAAGATCCAGCCACTTGTGCGAGGAATTCTTCAGGCGACCGAAATATAGGTTGTAACCGTCAACATACACACGGGTTCGAAGCGCGTGAGAGTGTCGCGGTTGCATGGTAACTACAAAGACCAGAAATGCAAAGACCGCCTTGCGGCGGCCTTTGCGCCCGGGCGCCTATCCGTACTTGTCGGATAAATCAGCCAGGGAGGTTGTGTACATGTCACCACGAAGCGAGGGCCGCGTCAACCGCTAATTCGGCGGAATTTGCCCTTTAAATCGGGCCGCCACGGCGGGCTCGAAGTTGGATTGTGGTGGTAGCGGATGGTCCGGGGCTCGCGGACGCCCAGGGTGCCGATTTGTCGGACGATGTCGGCCAGCGGTTTGGTTGATTGGCCAGTAAGATCCCGAAACACCAGCCGGATGGCGTGGTCTGCCTGTTTGGGCACGTGCTCCAACTTCTCCCAGCGGCGAACTGACTGATCGTCTATGCCAAGTAACTCGGCGAGCTGCGCCTGAGTCAGCTCGAGTAGTTTGCGGATAAAACGAGCTTCGGGACCGGTGAGGGAGGGCTTTTCTTCCACCAGTGACAGCGCGAGCGTTGTGTGCAAATCTTCCACCGCCTCAATGGAAAACCCTTTGCCGTAGGGCGTTGCAACTTCGCGATAGCCGTTGGTCAAATGGACGTTGGGCAGGCCGCATTCACGGTAGTGGTACGTTGCATTCATAGGATGACTGAAACAGTGACAACGACCATGTCCGGTGATTTGTCGGGCAGCTCCACAACAAGACGCAGCCATTCGCCGTTGACAATCGCCTCCACGTCGTAGCGGCACTCGTTGCTTTCCGAATCGGATGGCGCATAGGGTCCGCGGGCTGCTTTACCACGGCTCAAGCAACGATGTACGTCCAGGAAGTCGATACCGAACTCCCGCATTTGCAAGAGGGCATTGGGTGCGAGGACGGTCAGCTCAGACCGGGCTGCCCGCTCGCGAATGACTTGCTGAGCGTCAGACCGTTTCATCTGCGAGCTCCTGCGTTGCTGTTACCTGTGAGGCAGGTTAACGCGGGGTAGGCACAGAATATTTGCCAATTTACGGAGGCTATTGGGGCAGTGAGCCGCGGCGCCAGACGATATAGGAGTAGCCGATCGGACAGAGGCAGGTGGCGAGAAGTAGAGCAAGCATAATCGTCGTTGAGGCGTGCGCGATGCCGGCGCAAAAGACCGCGATTCCACCCAACACATACACCGGCCCAGCGACTCGATGCGTCCGCTCCCACACGCGAGGGTCGTCCATGGTCCAATACGTGCGAATGCCGACGAAGTAGTTCCACGTCAGCTTGCCGAGGATGTTACCCACGACAATCAGGAAGATACCGAGGCCCATAAACACATAGGTGAATGGTGGATCCGTCGGATGCATCGCGGCAAACAGACTCACGCCGCTGAAGTAACACATGAGGCCCGCCACGGCGTTGATGATGATGGTGGTGGTGCGCTTTGGGCTCAACACCCACACTAAGGTGGCAGTAACGATGGCGGTTAGGATGGGTACGATCCACGCCGCCCACCATTTAGGGAAGTAGCCGTCGGGCTGTCCGTGTGAGTCCCAATGAAGAGGCATCAGATCGGGAAGACGGGTATAGCTGAGCGCGGTGGCTGCAAAGGTGATCAGAACGAACCAGGCCGCGGCTGGGTAGCGAGCGTTTGAGGTCACACGGATTTCCTTCGCGGCACAGGAGACCGCACCAGATCGAGCACCAACACCGCGAGGTCTTCGAGAACCGAGGTATTGAGGGAATAGACCTGTTCCTGCCCGCGCCGCTCGCTGCGGATGAGATCGGCTTCCTTCAGGATATTGAAGTGGTAGGAAAGGGATCCCTTGGTGATATCGAATTCAGCGGCGATCTCGCCGGCCGTGCGCGAGCCGGCCTGCAGCACCTGCAATATCTTGCGGCGCTGGGGATCGGCAATGGCTTTGAAGACCGAGTCACGCATATATTTTGATAACCATCAAAATATATATTATCAAAGGACTGATGGCAATGGACTCGAAAAAGTGGCGGTGGGTCGTCAGCGTGCCTGGTCTACGTGCGCGCGTTGGGCGATTTGCTGCTCTGCTCGGCGCGCGGCCAGCGCCAACCGCTCTAGAAGAACGGGGCGGGGTGGCAACGTTGTCAGGTACTCAGCGACATGAATGCCTGATTTGTCGAGTTCCAGCAACTCAATCTGTTCGGCCTTCTTGCCGGTGCAAAGAATAATCCCGAGCGGAGGCGCTTCTTTCGGTTCGCGCTCATACTTATCCAGCCACCGAAGATACAATTCCATCTGACCTTTGTATGCAGCCTTGAAGTCCCCAACTTTGAGCTCCATGGCAACGAGTCGGTGCAACTTTCGATTGTAGAGCAACAGGTCGAGGTAGAAGTCGTCCCCATCCAGTTGAATGCGCTTCTGTCGGGCGACGAAGCTAGGTTCTTCTCAGTGAAGCTTCTCCCATACCCGCGAACCAACTGAATAGATAGACGTGCAATGATTTTGTCCCCGTATTCAGCTCGTTCCCCGACCAGAACTTCCTTGTGGATACGTCGGCCGATGCGCCAAAACAGCAGGGTTAACTCGCTGTTCACTCTCGTCGCTGCACTTTGTCGCGCAGTCTCGATCAGCGCTTTGACGTCTTCCAGCAGTGTGTGCGGGGAGCTTGAAGATCGGACCAACATTTCGGCCTGCGCGAGATTTCCGTTGACGGGATCGTACTCGTGCTTGCGAAAATTGCTGCCGACAGAAGTCGGCGGCATTGGGAAGAAGGACGCTAAGACAGGCGTTGATTCGTGCTGCTGGGTGGCGCGTCGTTTTAAGCGTTGAGGAGGGTACGGGGGGAGGGCACGAGTGCACCACGTGGGTAGGTGGTAAGCGAAATCGCGCGCTGCCGGAGGCGATCCCCCGGCAGCGCGCGTCCAAGACCCCCTTGGTCGATTTGGCGCGGCACTGTCCGCGCGGAGCCCGGCTGCGTGTCAACCGTGTCCGGTTACGCGCCGCGGGCTACGCACCCCGGCCTACGCGCCCCGCTTGAACTGTTCTTCTTCGGTGCTGCCGGTCAGGGCAGTCACGGACGAATTACCACCCGTGACAGCCTGGGTCACTTCATCGAAGTATCCGGCACCCACCTCGCGCTGGTGCTTCGTCGCCGTATAGCCGTTGGCCTCCGCGGCAAACTCCGACTGTTGGAGCGCGACATACGCCGTCATCTGCTGCGATTTGTAACCCCGGGCCAGCTCGAACATGGAGTAGTTGAGCGCGTGGAAGCCGGCGAGGGTGATGAACTGGAACTTGTAGCCCATGGCTCCCAGCTCGCGCTGGAATTTGGCAATGGTCGCGTCATCGAGCTTGCGCTTCCAGTTGAAGGACGGCGAGCAGTTGTAGGCCAGCAGCTTGCCCGGGAATTTCTTCTGGATGGCTTCGGCGAAGTGTTTCGCCTCCTCGAGATCCGGCTTGCCCGTCTCGCACCACAACAGGTCCGCGTACGGCGCATAGGCGAGACCGCGTGCAATTGCCTGCTCCATGCCGGCCTTCACCTGGAAGAAGCCTTCCGAAGTACGGCCCTTGGCGGTGTCAATAAACGGCCGGTCGCGCTCGTCAACATCGGAGGTCAGCAGATTGGCTGACTCAGCATCCGTGCGGGCGAGCAACACCGTGGGTACGTTGGAGACGTCGGCGGCGAGCCGCGCCGCGGCCAACTTGTTGATGGCTTCCTGGGTTGGAACGAGGACCTTGCCACCCATGTGACCGCACTTCTTGGCGGACGAGAGCTGATCCTCGAAGTGCACGCCGGCGGCGCCTGCGTCGATCATCTGTTTCATCAGCTCGAAGGCGTTCAACACGCCGCCGAAACCGGCCTCGGCGTCCGCCACAATCGGTTTGAACCAGTCGATGGAGTCATCGCCTTCGGCATGATGCAGCTCGTCAGCGCGCTTGAGGGTCGCGTTGATACGGCGCACGACCGCCGGAACAGAGTCCGCCGGATACAGCGACTGGTCAGGATACATCTCACCGGCGAGGTTGGCATCGCCTGCGACCTGCCAGCCGGACAGATAGATGGCATCGAGCCCGGCCTTGACCTGTTGCATGGCTTGATTGCCGGTCAGCGCCCCGAGCGAGTTCACGAACGGCTTTTCGTTCACATACCGCCACAGCTTCTCGGATGTGAGCCGCGCGATCGAATGCTCTACAGCAATGGTTCCACGCAGCCGTACGACATCCTCCGCGCTGTAGGGGCGCTCGATTCCGCGCCAGCGGGGGCTGTCGCGCCAGGTTTTGCGTAGCTCGTCGGCGGTGGGCAGTTGCGATCGCTGCAAACTCATTGTGTCAGTTCTCCGTCAGGTCAAATGCTCGTAAGCAGGTAGGGTCAGGAACTCGTCGAAGCTTTCCTGTTGGATCATTTCGGCAAACAGGCGCGCTGCCGTGGGGAATACCCCGCCGGCCAGACGCGCGGCGCCCACTTCGCGATGGATCCGGTCCAACTCGTCGGTCAGCAGGCGGTCGAAGCGGCCCTCGGTGATCAGGCGACCATCATTCGTCCGCGCCCCGTGGCGAATCCACTGCCAAAGCTGGGCACGACATATTTCGGCGGTCGCGGCGTCTTCCATCAGGTTATAGAGGGGCACGCAGCCATTGCCGCGCAACCAGGACTCGATGTACTGCACACCGACCCGGATGTTGCCGCGCAGGCCGGCCTCGGTTATGTCACCAGAATGCGCCTGCAACAGATCGGCAACGGACACTTTGACATCCGCCCGCTTCACATCGATCTGGTTGGGCCCGCGCATCACGGAATCAAATGCCGCGAGCGCTGTTGGAGCCAGTCCCGGATGCGCAATCCAGGTGCCGTCGTGTCCGGCATCAGCCTCGCGAAGCTTGTCAGCGCGTACGCGCGCCAGGGCGAGCTCGTTTGCGGCGTGGTCATGACGGATGGGAATCTGCGCCGCCATACCGCCCATAGCGTGAGCACCTCGGCGGTGACAGGTCTGGATGAGAAGGTCGACATAGGATTTCAGGAAGTGCCGGTCCATGGAGACCGCCGACCGATCGGGCAGCAGGAATTCCGGCCGGTTACGGAATTTCTTGATGTAGCTGAATATGTAATCCCAACGTCCACAGTTGAGTCCGGCGCAATGCTCGCGCAGCTCAAACAGGATGGCGTCCATCTCGAAGGCCGCCAGCACAGTCTCAATCAGCACGGTCGCGCGGATTGTGCCGCGCTTCATGCCCAACGCATCCTGCGTTGCCACAAACACATCGTTCCACAACCGGGCTTCGAGATGGTTTTCCAGCTTGGGCAGGTAGAAGTAGGGTGCCGTGCCCTTGCGCGCCAGCGCTTCATGGTTGTTGGCCATGTACAAGGCAAAATCGAACAGCGCACCCGACACCACCTCACCGCCGATGCGCACGTGTTTCTCGGGCATGTGCCAGCCGCGCGGCCGCACAATCAAGGTGGCGGTTTTCTCCGCCAGCCGATAGACACGGCCGTTTTCCCGATCCGCGAAGCTGATGGTGCCGCGGATGGCGTCGCGCAGATTGACCTGGCCGCGGACCAGGTTGCCCCAGGTGGGCGAACAGGAGTCCTCAAAGTCCGCCATGAATGCTTTCACCGGTGCATTCAGGGCGTTGATGATCATCTTGCGATCGACCGGACCTGTGATTTCAACACGTCGGTCACGCAGATCGTCGGGAATGGGTGCCACGGTCCAATCACCGGGCGCGGCTTCAGCAGCGGCCAGAGGCGGGTAGGCGTGCACAAATTCCGGCAGGGCACCGGCGTCGAGCTCAGCCTGGCGCTGCGCGCGCGCGGCCAACAACTCCAACCGCCGTGGATTGAAGCGGCGGTGCAGGCTGGCCAACAACTGCATTGACAACGGTGTCAGGACTTCTTCCGAGCGCTCCACCCAGGGGCCGGAGATCTCGATGCGAGGTCCTGACTGCTCGCGGGAATAACTGGCTAGCTCGGGTTCGGCGTTCATCTGCGGGAGCATAAACGCACGCCGGTAAAGAATTTGACTGCAGAAACTTCACACTGTTAATTTCACAGTGAAATTTCACAGGATTATTGTCATGCCCACGCTTCTTCGTAAGGGTCACTTCCTGGGGGCCAAGCTGCGCTCCATCCGCAAACGCAACAAGCTGACCCTGGAAGAGCTGTCGGCGCGGTGTATCCACCGCGATGTCAGCAATGCACCTTCTGTTTCGTACTTGAGCATGATCGAGAGCGGCAAACGGGCCCCCTCGCCCGAGTTGCTGGAGCTGCTAGCGTCCGTATTCCAACGCGATCCGGCCTGGTTTCTGGATGAAACTCCCGATACCGAGCTGCAGATGGCCGAGGCGCCGCAGGGGGGCGCCGCGCGAATTCCCCTCGAGCCCGCATTCCTGTTCTCAAAGAATGTATTGCAGGCCGCGATCCCGGAGCTGCTGGCGCAGACCGGTACCACCGGGCGGCAGTTCGCGCACCTGTTGATCCGGTCGCACCAGGAGATGTCGCGCAATGACTTTCCCGATCTCGAGAGGGCGGCGGACAGCGTCGGTGAGCGCCGCTTTCCGCTGTCGGTCGAGGATCTACTGCAGCTCTGCAAGCGCCACGGGTTGGAGATCCGTTGGTTTGAGCGCAAACCCGTGCTCGTGCGCGACAAGGACCGCGATGTGCGCAGCATGGTCCGCTCGTTTTTCGAGCCTCCGGGGGTCGTATACGCCAACAAGGCGCTGCAAGCCGATCCGGCCCGGCTGAAATTCGATCTTGCGGCCCACATTGCCCACAAGGTGCTGCATGGGGGCGACGGCCTGAAATCCGCGCATGCCACCGGCGGTGAAATGGGTGGCAGTCCTGAAGGTGGCTCCAGTGCGGCGGGCATGGACGCCCAGGATGTACTGCATGCGTGGCGCGACTTTGAGTGCAGCTTCTTTGCGGGCTCGCTGCTGGCGCCGCGCGTGCCGTTTCGGAAGTTCCTGACGAGTGAGCGCTACCGGGTCGAGGCCGGGGTCAAACTCGAGCTGACACCGGCGGTCATCATGCGCCGGATGACGAAAGTCTCACCGTATCCGTACTGGCATTTCTTCGATGCCTATCCGCCGGGTTACCTGCGGGCGGTGTATCGGGGCAACGGTATTCCCTTGCCGTGGGGCAATCTGGCGCAAGTGAGCGATCCCTGTCCCAACTGGGCGGTGTTTCGCATGATCGAAGGCACGCGCGGCGAGGCGTCCGGATCGCAAATCTCCGTCTTGCGGGACGGCGATCGGTCGCTTTTGTACTGCTGCAACTCCCAGCGGGTGCGCGACATGGCCGGCAATCCCCATGTGCTGTCGGTGGGAGTCGACCTGGCCCCGGCGCTCGATTCGAACGGTGCCGGCACGGCGGATCTGGTGGATTCCATTTTCAAGGAATGCCTGCACCGTCGCGGTGAGGGGAAAATCCCCAAGGCGGCTTCGCAAGTGCTCCGGGCCGTGGCCAATGTGCTCAACATTGCCTGGATTGAGGACGCACTTTCTCAGCCCGCGCGGATTATTTGTCCGCGCAGTACACGGTGTCCGCGTCCCGAGCGCTGTGAGGGAGCTCGTCCCTCACGAGCGCGTGAAATCGCGGACGTCCGGGATGAGATCCTGGGCCGCTAGCTGGAATTGCGCTGAATCACCGTCGATTCATCTCTTCGACTGTTTTGTTCACCAGGGTGGCGGGACTCATGCCCAGCACCTTGGCGAGCTGGAATACAACCGTGAGTGTAGGAGTACGCAGACCGCGCTCAAGCAGCGAGGGATATGTCCGATCGAACTCAGCCTCACCGGCCAGCTCTTCCTGTGACAGACCCTTCTGCTTGCGCACTTCACGCAGCATCCTTCCGAACGCAATAGCTACTTTTTGGCGACGCATGAGGCGGGATCATGAATGAGTACAAACCAACACCCCACGGACAAATGTCGAGAAGAGGGGATGTTAGATCAACATTCAAGAGCGATTTTGAGCCTTGCGCGACGCCGGGTTATAGCGTAGGAGGCAGCGCCCGGCCCCAGTGTGCCATCCGGACGGGGGAGACCGGATGAGGGGCCGGACGCCGTTAACGGCGTGTCAAAAGAACCCGTGGAGCTCCACGAAGCCGATTTTCAGGTGCTGCAGCGGAGCCTGGGGGATGCCGTCCGAATAGCGGAATCCGCTGCGAATCTGCACGTATTGGATCGGCGTCAGCTCGTAAACGACGCTGTAGCGCGTTTGCGCATCGTTGTGGACGCTACGATTGGGATCCACGTACTCGTGGGTCAATTTGAGGTTATGTCCTTGTGCAATGCGCCAATTTGCTTCCAGCAAAGTGGCGAGCTGGCGGCCGGCCAGGGGCGCCTGGCTCTTGTCATCGGTGATGTCGACCTGGCCCAACCACGAGACCGGTCCGGTACGCAGGCCTGCGAACAATCCGCCGGCGGTTTTGTTCCCCGCGGCCGCGTTGTTGAAATTGGCGGCCAGGCCCACCCGCCAGAAGCTTTCGACGTAGCTCAGTTGGCCGCTGTACTGCTTGCCATGATCCACCTCGGGTCCCGCGGCGGTTCCGTTGGATATGGCGAGCTGGGCATCCCAGTGGCCGCGTTCCACGCCAAATTCGACTCCCTGGTCAGGCGCGGTCATGTTGATGCCCGTGATCTGCTGTACAAGGGCGCTCTGGTCCTGCAGCCGGAAGCCGAAAGGCAGGTACATCTGGCCGCCTTTTACGTACCAGTCGTGATCCTTCGACCAGTACACGGCATAAGCCTCCCGGTTGATGCTCGTGGGAGCGACCTGTTCGTCCAGGTAGACGTAGAGGCGGCCGGGAATGACGTTGGCGCTGGCATAGATGCGGCCTTGCTCGACGTCGAAGTCATCGGTCGATGACTTGCCGGGCTGCTTGGTGAACTGTGCCTGGGCGCGTAGATCGCCGCCGACCGACAGGAACCGGCTGATTTCTCCCGTCCAGACCGCATCGCCGGTATCGATGTGATGAGCCGCAAGCTGGGTCTGGGCAAAGATATTTCCGAATACGGTCCTTTCGCCGCCCCCGGTAGGGTTCACGTGGCACTGCCCGCATTTGAAGCCGGTCTGAACGGCAAGGTAGGGCTCGGCATGAGCCGCCAACGTCAGCAGTAACAGCAAAGGCAGCGACAGGTAAGCCAGGGCACGAGTTCTCATTGGAGCGCATCCACCGTGAATGTGAAGGAGATGTCGGAACCCAGCGCCTGTGCGTTCATGTTGGCGAGCGCGCCGTGCAGCGTGACGCGATAGGTGCCATTGCCGAGCGGCGCCTTGGGTTTGATCACCAGGGCGGCGGGATTTCCCGTGGCCACCGACAGGGCGACCGGCACCGGCTGCTGCGAACCCGGGTTGGCCGCCGAGTCGCCGCCCGGGTGGCCGGCCGAATCGACACTGATTGTGGTGTTGTTGATCAAAGTTGAGTCGATATCGCCATTGAAGGCGATCACGATCTGCGGCACGGGGGTGCTGACAATCGAACCGTCATCCGGAGAGGTCATGGCGACAGCAAACTGCTGCACACTCTTCACCGCGGCTTCGATGCTTTGGGCGGTGGCGGATTGTTGGGCGCCGTTGGTGATCCACTGCCGGATCACATCGATAGTGGACTGGGGCAGGTAGGGGCCGCCGAAGGGCATCTGCTGGCCGCTGATGCCGGGACTGCCCTGCAGCTTGCGGATGATATAGCTCGAGTCGGGATCACCGGGTTCGACACGCTTTACCAACGGCTGCTCGGTGCTCGCCACGCCGACCAGCAGTGAGTAGCTGTGGGTGGCATCCAATTGCAGCCCTTCCGGAGCGCTTGCACCGATGTGGCACTTCGTGCAGATCGGCGTGAATATGTTCTCCTGGATGGACTTGAAGTCTGCTGTCAGCGGACCCCCGCTGCTGCCACCCCCGGGTGTAATTGGACTGCCGTTGGCGTCGAGTCCGTTACCGTTTCCGGCGCACCCACACAGTGCGGCCGCGGCGGCCATTGCAGCGAGGATTGTCTTGTATCCCACAGACGACATTTCGAGTGCTCACGAGAGGTTACCCAGCCCGTAGGTGCGGCCACGGCGGCCTGAGGTTTCCTGCCGCAAGAGCTTTTTTCAGCTTTGAACCCGGGGTCGGGAACGCGGTACTCACACTCTGAAGCAAATGCGTCCTGTGTATTTCCGAGGTGCCGTTTCCGGATGTCGAGTGTCCTTTCCACTTCGCGGCTACGGCGTCTGCCGCTGGTTACGCTCTATCTGACCGAGCGCTGCAATTCCCGATGCGTGACGTGCGACTACTGGCGTCACGGGCGGCTCGATGCGAGCCTCGATTTCATCCAACGCCTCATTCCCAGCCTCTCGAGCTTGAGCACGCGCGTGGCCCTCATTTCGGGCGGCGAGCCGCTGCTCAATGCTCAGTGGCACGAGATTGCGAGCCTGCTGAAAGGCGCGGGCATCAAACCCTGGTTGCTGACGTCGGGATTGTCGCTCGCAAAACACGCCGAGCGCGCATCGCAGTTGTTCGATGCAATCACCGTATCGCTGGATGGAACCAATGCCCGCACCTATCAGGCGATCAGGGGCCTCGATGCTTTCGATAAGGTCTGCGAGGGCATTCGAGCGGCGGTCTCGGCCGGATCAAAGGTGGGTGTGCGTGTGACCCTGCAGCGCGCCAACTACAAGGAGTTGCCGCTGTTTGTGGACCTGGCGCGGCGGCTCGGGGTCAATCACATTTCGTTTCTGGCTGTGGATGTCGCCAATCCGCACGCGTTCGGGCGCACGGACGATTTTTCCTCCGACCTGGCGTTGAGTACCGAGGACCTGCCGGTCTTCGGGGACTCGATTGCGAAGTTGGAAGCGGACCGCGCGGCTGACTTCGAGTCCCGCTTCATTGCCGAGAGCCCCGCGAAGCTGCGGCGCCTGCAACAGTATTTTGCCGCCGTACAGGGGCGGGCACCGTACCCCGCGGTACGTTGCAACGCCCCTGAATTTTCCGCTGTGGTGGGTGTGAAGGGCGCGGTCCAACCGTGCTTTTTCATCGCCGGGCAGGGGGCGGCCGCCAACGAGGGCGACCTGGAGAGCGTGCTGAATCTACCGGCCATGATGGAGTTGCGGGACACTATTCGCGCGGGCCGACGTCCGGAGTGCGTCAGTTGTGTGTGCTCGTTGTACCGCGACCCTGACAACGTCGATGAGCTTCTCCTGCCATGAACGCAGCACAGGAAACCCTGCAGGTCTATGAGCGCTGGGCGCCCCTCTATCCGCCCGTTGCCCACAATCCGCTGATGCGGATCGAGCAGCGCGCGATGCTCGAGGCTTGGCCGCATGTAGCGGGGCGCCGGGTACTCGATCTCGCGTGCGGTAGCGGCCGATATTCGCGCGCCCTGTTGGAGTCGAAAGCCGCGCAGGTCGTGTCGCTCGATTTCTGCATGCCGATGTTGCAACGGGTCGAGGGTTCGCGGCGAGTTTGTGCGAGCATGATGCAACTGCCGTTTCTCGCGGAATGCTTCGATGTTGTCGTATCCGGTCTCGCCCTGGCACATGCGTCGGCAGTGCGGCCCTGGGCGGCGGAAGTTTCGCGCGTGCTGTGCCCGGGCGGGACTCTTCTATATTCCGATTTCCATCCGGAAGCCGCTCGGGCCGGGCTCACCCGTTCGTTCAAGGACGCCGAGAATGTAACGCTGACGGTGCCTCACCAGCTCTACAGCGTCGATGAGCAGGTCGGCGCCGCGGTCGCCGCTGGGTTGCGGCTGCAGATGGTTCGCGAGTTGCGTGTGGGTTATGAGCTGCAGGAGCCTTTCCCCGGATCAGAATCCTTCTACAGCCAGTGGCACGGCCTGCCGCTCGTGTTGGTTGTGCGAGCCGGAAAATGATGTCGGCTAACCGGTGTGTGACTTTCATGAACTGCAGTGGCGTGAGGACGCTGCGCACGGTCGGCGCACACATTTCGTCGGTCGACACACCGCCCGTGGCCGGCGACACGGTGATCGATTTGGGCGGGGCGCGCCTTCTGCCAGGGTTGATCAATGCGCACGACCACCTGCAACTCAATACGCTGCCGCCGCTCGAAACCGCGCGTCGCTACAACCGCGCGCATGAATGGATACTCGATGTCGATGGCCGCCGGCGCAGCGACCCCGATTTTGAAGCGCTGATCGCCGTATCGCGCAATGACCGGTCACTGATTGGCGGAGTCAAGAATCTGCTGAGCGGCGTGACCACGGTGGCTCACCACGACAAGCTGTATCCGATCCTGTCGGACCCGGGTTTTCCGACCCGCGTTGTCACTCGCAGCGGTTGGTCGCATTCGTTGTATATCGACGGCGGGGACGCAGTGCGCGACTCCTATCGATGCACGCCTCCTGACCAACCATGGGCCATCCATGCGGCTGAAGGGATAGATAGCGAGTCAGCGCAGGAATTTGACCGGCTCGAAGAGCTCGGCTGCCTGGGCTCGAATACGCTGCTGGTTCACGGAATCGCCCTGGATGCCGAGCGGCGCCAACGCCTCGACCATGCCGGCGCGGGTCTCATCTGGTGTCCCTCATCCAACCTGACCCTGTTCGGTCGGACAGCCGAAGTCCAATGGCTCGCCGAGCGGGGACGGGTCGCACTCGGTACCGACTCCCGGCTGAGCGGCAGCCGCGACCTGTTGGAAGAGCTGCGAGTGGCGCGACAGTGCTCCGGGCTCAGCGAGATCCTGCTCGAGTCGCTAGTGACCTCGGCCGGCGCCAGGCTGTTGCGATTGGCCGATCGGGGTGCGCTCGAGGCCGGGCTGTTGGCCGACCTCCTGGTTGTGCCCGGGGACCGGCCCTTGTCGCAGCTTGCGCGAACGGATGTCAGGCTCGTGGTGCTGGATGGGATTCCCCGTTTTGCGGATGAAGCCCACGCGGCCAGGATGGCGCCGCCGGAGTTCTGGTCCCGAATCGAAGTCGATGGCTGTCCCCGAATGCTCGAGAGCACGCTGGCCCGGGCGTTGTCCGCGGCCGGATGCCGCGAGCCGGGCGTCGACATTGTTGATTTGACGTGGAGGGCGGCATGACCGCATCGGTTTCAAATCCTGCCTGCGTCCGGGTCGGTACGCGACCCAAGGTTGTGCTCTACAACCCGCAGGCGGTGTTCTTTACTTTTCCGCTCGCCTTGTTGGCCATTGGCTCGGAGCTCGATCCCGAACGGTACGAGGTGGTCATCATTGATGCGCGGCTGGAGACAGACGCGCCGAGTGTCGTGCTGTCACATCTGGAAGGAGCGTTGTGCGTCGGAGTCACAGTTCTGACGGGCGCGCCGATTTCCGACGCGTTGCAGGTATCTCGGGCGGTCAAACGTGCTCGTCCGGACCTGCCGGTGGTTTGGGGAGGATGGCATCCCTCCATGTTCGCCAGTGAGTGCCTCGCTGAGCCGTCTGTCGACATTACGGTGCGTGGGCAGGGCGAGGAGACTTTTGTTGAGATTGTGCAGCGCCTGGCGGAGGGGCGGTCTCTCGAAGGCTGCGCGGGCTGCACGGTTCGCTTGCCCGATGGGCGGATCCATGAGAATCCGGCGCGTGCGCTGGCTCCTGTCGATAAGTTCCGCGCCCACGATTACGACCTGATTCCCGTGGAGCGCTATTTTCAACTGAAGGGCAAACGCCAGCTCGACTACATTTCATCGCAGGGCTGCAACTTCCGCTGTGCGTTCTGCTCCGATCCGTTTGTGTACGGGCGCAAGTGGGTGGGTCTCGAGCCCAATCGCATGGCCCTGCGCCTGAAGGAGCTGTGGGATCGCTATCAGTTCGATGATGTCAACTTCCAGGACGAAACGTTCTTCACCAAGCGCGAGCGGGTGCGCGAGATGGCGGAGCGCATCATCGAGTCGGGCATGAAGATCACCTGGGCGGCGACGATGCGCGCGGACCAGGGAGTGCGCTTGCCCGATGACGTGTGGGCCAAATGCAAGCAGTCGGGCCTGCGCCGCCTGCTCGTTGGCGTGGAGTCGGGCTCCAACGAGATGCTGAAGCGCATCCGCAAGGACATCAAGATCGAACAGGTGTTCGCGACCGCGGAAAAAATGGTCCAACACGGCATTGCCGGTCATTTTCCATTCATTGTCGGCTTTCCGGATGAGAGCGGCGCGTCCATCCAGGAGAGCCTGGATGTGGCCAAGCGGCTGCGTTCCATGAGCCCCGACTTTCTCACGCCCATCTACTACTTCAAGCCATATCCGGGCAGCGAGCTGGTCATCGAGGCCGTGGCCAAGGGGTTCCGGCTCCCGGACACCCTGGAGGAGTGGGCGCGCTTCGATTACGTCGCCGGGTTGCCGGGGCCGTGGGTCACGCCGGAAAAATTCGAGTTGATTGAGCGTTTCAAATTCTTTCACGAGCTGGCTTGGAAGCGGGTGTCGCCGGGGAAACGCCTCATCCAGAGGCTCGCCCGGTATCGCTGCACGCGTGACTTCTACCGCTGGCCGGTCGAAATGCTGTTCACCCGGTGGCTGGTTCCGGCGCAGAAGCTGTCATGACTATGCTCAAACACGTTCTGTTGATCAATCCGACCATCACCTCGCGGCGCAGCGCCCGGTTTCCCCTGGCGGTGCTGAATCTGTCCGCGGCGCTCGCGGGCCGCTATGCCTCGAGCATCATTGACGGCAACATCGATCGCGATTTTGTCACCACGGCGCTGCGGACATTGGCGGGCGGGCACGTCGATGCCGTTGGCTTGAGCGTCATGGGCGGTCCGCAGTTGCGCAGTGCCATCCTGGTTTCAAAAGCCATTCGGGCCCGTTTTCCTGGGGTTCCGATCATCTGGGGAGGCCACTTTCCCAGCATCTGCGCGGAACCGGCGCTCAACGAGCCGTATGTCGACTATGCCATCCGCGGACAAGGCGAGGAGACTCTCGTTGCCCTGTTGGATGTGTTGTTCGGGGTCAGCAGCGAGCGGCTGGATAACATTGCAGGATTGTCGTGGCGCTCGCAGGAGCGTGTCGTGCACAACCCCGGTCGCGCCTTCTCGACGGCCGGCCTGGGTCGCAGTCTGCCCTACGATCGCCTCACCAATCCGCGCGCCTACCTGGGCAGGACATTTCTCGGCAACCGGACCACGGGATTCCAGGCGGCACTGGGATGCCGCTTCCGGTGTACTTTCTGTGGCGTTGCTTCCATGTTTCGGGGCAAGACGGCGTTGCCACCGGCCGAGCGGCTCGAACACGAATTGCGGCATCTGCAGAGGCATTTCGGCGCTGACTCGGTGCAGTTCTTCGATCACAACTTCTTTGACCGTGAAGAAGACACGGTGCCACTGCTCGAGGTCCTGTCACGCCTGCAGCTTCCGTGGTGGTGCTTTGCACGCGCCGATGCCTTGTTGAATTTGTCGGAGAGCTCGTGGGCGCTGGTCAGAAAGAGCCGGCTGCGGATGGCCTACATCGGTGCGGAGTCACCCAGTGACTGGTTGCTGCACGATGTACGCAAAGGCACACGAACGGATCAGACGCTGGAGGCAGTTGAAATCTGCCGTCGCAACGACGTCATTCCCGAGCTGTCGTTCATGTTGGCGCCGCCGCAGGATCCGGAAGGGGAGACCGAGCGCACGTTCGACTTCATCAGGCAGGTCAAGCGACTGCATCCGAAGACGGAGATCATGCTTTATATCTATGCTCCATTGCCGCCTGCCCCGGGGAAGCCGAATCCGCAGGTGCAGAAGGCGGTGAGCGCTCTGTCCGATACGGATGGGAAGCCGCTCGTATTTCCAACTACTGCCGACGGCTGGGCGCAGCAGAAGTGGCTGAGCTACTGGTGCCATACCGACGCTCCCTGGCTCACGCCGGCGTTGCGCGAGCGAATTCGTGACTTCACCACGGTGCTGGGTTGCCGGTTCCCGACCATCACCGATGTGCGCTCACCATCGTGGGGAAAGGCGGCGCTTCAGGCGCTGGCTTCGTGGCGCTATCGCTTCGAGCGTTATGGACGTCCCTGGGAGCTCAATGCTTCACGGAAGTTCATCCGATTGTGGGATCCGCGGGTATCCGGCCTGTGAGAGAGTAGGTTGTGCAGCAACCGTTGGTCTCAGTCATTCTTCCGACTTACAACCGCTTGCGGTTTCTGCCGGCTGCAGTTGACTCCGTCCTGGCGCAGACACTGACAAGCTGGGAGCTGCTCATTGCAGATGACGGTTCTGACCGCGAAACACTGGACTATCTGCAGTCGCTGGAGGAGCTTTCCCAGGTCCGGGTGCTCCGCTTGCCACACACGGGAAATCCGGGCGCGGCGCGTAACGCCGCATTACGGGTGGCACGCGGCGAGTACGTCGCGTTTCTGGATTCGGATGACTCGTGGATGCCGACCAAGCTTGCTGTCCAGGTTCGTGCCTTGCGTGCGTCAGCCGACTGTCGCTGGAGCTATACAGATCATGTGCGTATCGACGCGGCGGGAAACTCCATTGATTGGCAGCGCAATCCAAGCAGGACGCTGCCCGAAGGAAACATTGTAGAAGCGCTGCTTCAATTGCGGGCCGGTACGCCGACGCCCACGATTGTGGCCGAGAGGGCACTGATCGAAGCGGCGGGAGGATTCGATGAGCGGCAGGAACTGCACGAGGATTACGACCTGTGGCTGCGATTGGCGTTGCTGTCCAAAGTGTTGGTGGTTGCGCAGCCGCTGTCCTGCGTTCGCCGCCACGATGAGCACTTCAGTGGCGGTACGGTGCGCAACTTCCAGGCGAGGTTGCAAATATTCGCCAAAATACAGGGCCGCGTCCCGGCCTCTCTCCTGAGGCGCGAGCGTGCGCGGCAGGCCGGTGGTCTCGCCTGCGCGTATGCATCGGCACGGGATGGCGCGGGAGTCCGGCGGACAATCGCAACGAGTTGGTCGTATTCGTGGCGTAGCTGGCACTGGCATGTGGCCTGCTCACGGGCCCTGCTGCGCGCTTGCGTGCCCCCACGCCTCGTGTCCCTGGTTCGTCAGGTGAGACATTGAATATCTTCTCGCGAATCTGGCGGTTGCTCGCGCCGTCACAGCGGCGGCAGTTGGTTCGCTTGCAGTTGGTTGCGGTGGCAATGGCCTCGTCGACCGTTGGTGGCCTGGCGGCGGTGGTGCCCTTCTTTACCGTGCTCACCGACCCCGCCGCCATCCATCGAAGTCCGTTTCTGCAGGCGTTATATCTGCATCTGGGATCCGGCGGTGCGGGGGCCTTCACCGTGGCGCTGGGAATTGCCTTCGCGGTGTTTGTGTTGCTGGCGAACGCTATCAATCTGCTGGGAACGCTCGCCATCAACCGGTTCGCCCATCGGGTGGGCGATAGCTTCTATGTGCGCCTGTTCGATGAGTATCTGCGGCGCGATTGCGCATTTCATGCCCGGCACAACAGCGCGCTGCTGTCGGCCAGGGTGCTGCACGAGACCGGCCGCGTGGTCACCGGCATTCTCAACCAAGGGCTCATTCTGGTTGCCAATCTCATCACGATTGCCTTTGTGGTGATGGCCATCCTTCTGTTGAATCCGCTGCTGGCCGGCATAGCCATGTTTGCACTGGCTGCCAGTTATGTCCTCATCTACGGATTGATGCGCCAGCGACTGCTGAACAATGGCCGCAATGAGAGCCGCCACGTAGCGGTCCGCAGCCAGGTGGTGAATGAGACATTCGGCGCAATCAAGGAGGTCACCCTGGCGGATGCCCGGGGTTCGTTCGTGCACCGGTTTGCGCAGCAGTGTCACGCCATGACCCGGGTGGAACTGAGCACGCTGGCAATTTCGCTCAGTCCGCGCAATCTGTTGGAATGTCTTACCGTGCTCTGTCTCGTGGCCGTCGCTCTGTATCTGCATGCCGGCGGCAACGGGGCCGGCTCGTGGATGGCCGAGCTCAGCTTTGTTGCCCTGGCCGCGTATCGGCTGCTGCCAGCTCTGCAATTGACGTTCATTGCCGTGGTGCGCATCCGCGCGAATCTTTCAGCTCTGGACAACATTGAGGCCGATCTGTTGGCCGCAGGGCCGGCGCGCAGCGCGGCAGCAGCCTTCACGGACCAGAACCGGCAGGAGACTTTGGCGGGTGGTATCGAATTGCAGGATGTCTGCTTCCGCTATGCTGCCGATCGACCGCCCGCTCTCAACAACCTCTCGGTGGTCATTCAGGCCGGTTCCTGTGTCGGTATCATCGGTGCCAATGGATCGGGCAAGACCACCCTGGTGGATGTACTGGCGGGGCTGTTGGTGCCGCAGTCGGGGCGCGTGATCATAGATGGAACGGTATTGGATGAGTCGCGACGCGGTGCCTGGCACGCGGCTGTCGCCTATGTGCCACAACAAGTCCTCGTGTTTGACGCTACGTTTGCAGAGAACGTGGCCTTGGGCGTGCAACGGGCGCATATCGATATCGAGCGAGTGGAGCGTGCCATCCACATGGCGCGCTTGAGCGAGTGTGTTGCCTCTTTCCCCAGGGGAATCGACGAGGTGTTGGGTGAGCGCGGTTGTCGGTTGAGCGGCGGCCAGCGGCAACGATTGGGAATCGCACGGGCCTTGTATCGCGATGCATCGATCCTGATCCTGGATGAGGCGACCAGTTCCCTCGACAGCACCGCAGAGGAGCAAATCGTCGACATGTTGGAGAAGCTGCGCCCCCGCTGTACGATCGTGATGATCGCTCATCGGATGAGCGCGTTGCGTCACTGTGAGATCATTCACGAGCTCTGGGAAGGGCGTATCGTGCGAAGTTTACATGAACGCGCGGCCTGACTTCGTGATTGCGGGCGCGCCGAAGTGTGGCACCACTGCGTTGTTTGAGTATCTGCGCCGCCAGCCGCGAATTTTCATTCCGCACCTGAAGGAGCCCAAGTTTTTCTGCTCCGACTTGAAGACCACCGGTGGCGTTTATACGTTGGATGGCTATCGGGCGCTGTTTGCCGGAGCGCACGCGAACATCGTAACAGGTGAAGCGAGCACGTTCTACCTGTACTCCCGGGTCGCCATTGAAAAGATCATGGCACACAATCCGAGAACCAAGGTGATTGCGATTCTGCGCAATCCGGTCGAGGCCGCCCATTCCTTGCACGCGGCGCGCTGGAGTCACCGACACGAGAATGTACGTAGCTTCGAACAGGCCTGGCGCATCCAGTCCGCACGTCTCGCCGGAGAGCAGATGCCAACTGGTTGGCCCGACCCGGCCACTTTGCAATACGGACCGATGTATTGCTATGCCGGACAAATCCGCCGGATGTTTGAGCACGTGCCACCTGGGCAGCGGTACATCATCGTCTATGAGGAGTTCTTCGCGGATCCAGTCCGGCACTTTGCGAAGCTGTTGCAATTCCTCGAGGTACCCGCGGATACACACTCAGATTTCACGGTGGTCAATCCTGCGTTGGGTCATCGCTCTGCGGGGCTCGATCGACTGCTGCGTCAGCCGCCGAGATGGGTCAGAAAGCTGTATGGATCGATGCGGCCCTTATTCACAGCCGCCCGCATGAGCCCCGCGCGACTTGCCTGGCACCTGAACACGGTTCCCCGGCGGAAGCCGGTGCTCGATGCGGCGTTTCGCGCGCAGATGGAGCGCTACTTCGCCCCGGACATCGCCGAGCTCGAGAGCTTGCTCGGCCGTCTGTTGTGGCGATGATGGCCAATTCGGGCTCGCGGGCGTTGCGCGCGCTGGTCATTGGCGCGGGTCCCGCTGCCGTGGACATGCATTTCCCAGTGCTTGCGGCTCTGCGTGACAAACGTGCAATCGTGCTGTCCGTGGTGTGTGATTTGGAACGTGAACGCGCCCGCCAGGCCCGGGCCCGGTTCGGATTTCTTCAGGATAGCGGCGATGCACTGACTGAGATTGCCCGAGCGGACATTGACGTTGTCTACGCGTTCGGCAGTGCCCAGATGCACTATGAGCTGGGGTTGGGCGCGCTTCTCGGCGGCAAACACCTCTTTGTGGAGAAGCCGGTCGCCCCTTCGCATGCGCAGGCTGCCAAATTGGCGCAGGCCGCTCGTCAGGGGAGGCTCATTGCGGTGGGTGGGCACAATCGGCGGTTCTACAAGTCGCTCGGTGCGGTGCAGGAGCACGCGGGAAAGGCCGGATGGGACTTTGCTGAGGCCGTGTTTCACAAACCGGAATACGGCAAGCCGGCGCCGTTCGGTGCGCGCACCTGGCTGACCGCCAACGGCATTCACGCACTGGATGCACTCGTGTTCATGATGGGTGAATTGCCGGAGCACCTGACGGCGTTTGCAGATGACGGGATTCAGCCGGCCGTCTTCAGCGCCATGATGCGATGGCGCCAGGGCGCGCAAGGTGTGTTCCTCTGTAACAATGCAGCGGGCGCAAGGCGTGAAGAGTATGTTTTTCACAGGGTCGGTACCACGTGTACTGTGACCGACCACAGTGTTGTTACGTTCCGGCAGAACACGCCCTCGCCGGAGACTCTCGCTGTTAGTTCCGTTGGAGATGGTATCGAAGCGGAGCACGAGTCGTTTCTGCACGCCATTGTTACGGGAACGCAACCGCGGCACGCCATTGAAGCGCTCGCCCCATCCTTGTTTCTGGCCGAATTGATAGAAACCGGATTCCAGGGCAAGGTGCAGTTGCCGGCGCCTGACTCAATGCAGGTCAGGCAAACGCCGCAGACCGGCGGCCACGCTGTGTTGATTGCCCGGCCGCTCGGATTGCAATCGGCACTCGCTCGTTGGCTGCCGCGTCATGCGCTCCTGAGTTTGGAGGATGTCCGTGATTCCCCCGGCCCGCTACCGCAGGTCCGCGCGGCAATCCTCGGGCGGGGCTCGCCCGCCTTGAGCAGCGAAATCCTCAACAAATTGCCCGCGCTCGAGGTGGTGGGCATTTCCGGATTGTCCTGGAGTCATTTCGCGCCCGAACTGCTGTTGGCGCGCGGCGTCCGATTGATCAATGCAAGCAGCGCACACGCCGAGTCGGTGGCGGAGTTTGCATTGGGTCTGGCGATACTGGGCCGGCGACGCGCATTTGCCTCCCATGCCCTGATGCGGATGGGGGAGTGGGGCACGCACGGCCGGACTCTTGGTTTGCGCGGCGCAATCGAGCGCAGCGCGCGGGCAGTTCGTCCGTTCGTGGCCGCAATTGGATTGGAGGCTCCGTTGCTGCGGATGTGGAGGGCAGCACGGCGAAGGTCTACGAGCGCAGTTGCACCATCGATGACACGGGATCTTCGTGAGGCGACAGTGGGATTGCTTGGTTGGGGTGACAATGCGCGCGCATTGGCCAGTCGCCTGTTGGCTGCAGGCGCGCGCGTGCTCGTGTATACAGAGCACGCTACCGAGGCTGATATCTGCGAGGCAGGAGTTGGCATCGCGCGTGCTTCACTCAATCAGGTGCTGGCGGCTGACATTGTGTCGTTGCACCGTGGGCTGACTACGGAAACGAGGCATTTTCTGGGCGCCCGCGAGCTGGCGCAGTTGCGGCCGGGCTCAGTTCTCATCAACGTGGCGCGCGCGGAGCTGATAGAGCCGGCAGCGCTGCGCGAGCGCTTACGGCGTGGCGATGTGTTCGCATGCCTGGACGTGTTTGAAGAAGAGCCGCTACCGAAAAATGACCCACTACGCCGGCTGTCCAATGTCTTTCTGACTTCGCATATTGCCGGTGGTTCCGTGGATATGCAGTCGGCGGCTGCTGATGAGGTCGTGCGCAAAGTGGCCGCACATCTCGAGGGTGACACCCGTTACTCTGTGTCAATGCAGCGGCTGCGGACCATGACATGATCGGCCGCGTACAGTATCATTGAGGATCCCGTCTCGAGTCGTCGCGCAACTACGGACCGCGCTCATTGGATCATCGTCACGATGTGTCACACTATCGTGCAGACATTGATGTCCTGAGAGCGATCGCGGTCCTTGCTGTCACGTTCCTGCATTACAAGGTTCCCGGCTTCGGCGGCGGCTTTGTGGGTGTCGATGTTTTCTTTGTCATTTCCGGTTACCTGATTGCGGCGGGAATCGGCAGTGACCTGGCGGTGGGCCGTTTCTCGTTGCTGTCGTTCTACGAGCGTCGCATCCGGCGGATCATCCCGGCTCTGTTTGTCATGTATGGCCTGGTGCTCGTCGCGTCCGCGACAATCCTCTTTCCGCCTGAATCGCATACGCAGAGCCGGATGGCGCTGCTCGTCGTCCCGTTTCTAGCCAACTATGCGTTCTTCGAGAACGCGGGCGCCTACGGCGGTGAATTCGCAAATCAGATCGCCCTTCTGCACACGTGGTCGTTGGCTGTCGAAGAACAGTTCTACCTGCTGTTTCCGCTGTTGATGGTGGCAATCGCCCGCTTCGGTGCCAAACGGTATGTGACCGTTCTGGGCTGCCTGGCGTTGTGCTCACTTGTGTTATGTGTCATTGCGGTGCGCGTCATTCCGCGGGCGGCCTTCTATTTGCCGCCGTTTCGCGCGTGGGAACTGCTGACAGGAGCGCTGCTGGCCGTGGGAAGGATTCCTCCACTGCGCGACCCGCACGTACGCGGGGCTGTCGCACTGCTGGGACTTGCTCTCATTATCGGCTCGAGTGTCTTTTTGAGTCTCGATCGGCCCTATCCGAGTGAGTTGACACTCTTGCCCTGCGTGGGTGCGGCTGCAATCATTTATGCGAACTGCGGTGTGTCCACACCGATGGGCCGCTTGCTCGGCAATCCGGTCATGCGGCGCATAGGCTCGTGCTCATATTCGATCTATCTGTATCACTGGCCGCTGTTGGTTTTGGCGCAGTATTACGCGTTTGAGCCGCTTGCTCCGCTGGCGCGTGCAGCACTACTGGTGGTCAGCATCCTGCTTGCAGCGCTCTCATGGCGCTACGTCGAGCAGCCGTTTCGCGGACCCAACGCCTGGTTGCAGCGTCCCGCCGTTTTCGGATTGGCAGCCGCGACGGGGGCTGCCTTGATGGTCGTTGCTGCCGGCATATATCTGCAGACGCGGGTGAGTCAATATACTCATCAGCAGTCAAGAAGCTTCCCCAGCGATACTGCGGCCCAACTGCGCTGCCGGAACACATCACCTGAGCAGGTGCAAAAGCCGCCGTGCATACTGGGTGAGGCAACCGCGCCAGTTGCTGCAGTCCTGTGGGGCGATTCCCATGCGCTCGCTGTTCTACCGGCTGTTGATGCAGCCTATGCAAGACATCACGAGGCCGTGATGTTGGCACAACACGGCGGTTGCCCGCCGCTGCTGGGCGTGCGCATCCGGATTTTCCAACCAGCGCAGTCGCAGTTGTTGCATTCCTGGCTCGAGGCGGCTGGATATGGCAAAAGTGAAGCCTGCAAACGCCACACCGATGCCGTTCTCGACTGGATCATCTCCCATCACATACGCACCGTGATCCTGGCAGGTCACTGGATCGCTTACACGGAATCCGCCAATCGGCAGTGGCTGTCCGATTCCGAGAGCCCGGGTGATGGGTCCGCGCGCGACAATACTGCGATTTTTGCGCGTGGCTTGGAGCGGCTTCTCGCCGTCTTGCAACGTGAGCACGTCAGGGTTTTTGTTTTCGAGGATGTGCCACAAAGCCCAGTGTATGTTCCCTATGCTTTGGCTGCAGCGCGGCGCCGCGGGCTGGAATTGGATTTCAGGATTACCCGGGCTCAGTACGATTCCCAACAGAGCAGTCCCACGGAGGTCTTCGAGCGCTTGCGCAAGCAGTACACGTTTCACATCCTCGAGCCGCAAGAGTTGCTGTGCGCGGGCGGCAAGTGTGCTGTCGCCAACAATGCCGACTCGTTGTACGTCGATGATGAGCATTTATCGGCGCTGGGGGCCATGGTTACCGAACCGGCGTTTGAGATGATATGGCGTGCCGGACCGGCCGGTTGATCAGTTTTTGTTGTCGGTAAATACCGCGTAGAGCTGCTTATATTCCTCGAGTGGAGCCGCGTGGAATGCTTCCGCGAACCGCACGCCCTGGCCGAATCCCATGGCGCGCCAGGCATTGAGACCGAAGCTCGAGTGCAGGTAGTCCGTCAGCGCGAGCTGGCTCGGGTAGCAGGCCACCGCCTGGCGCTTCAGTTCCAGGGTTGCATCAATGGCGACCAGGCAGTTGGCCAGTGTCGTGCTCCACACCTCATAGCCGCGACATTCGAATTGCATGTGGCTGTGGCGCGTTGCGGACAGCAACACATCATTGGCGGCGCGATGATCGGGGTGCCGCTCCAGAAAGAACGGCAGGTACACAATCTCCGGGCGCTCGCGCTCGAGGATTTCAGACAGGCGCCCGGCCACTCCTGTATCCGAGCCCAGCCGGCCGTCCGCGGCATCGAGAAAGAACAGTTGGTTGATGCCCAGAACCCGTGCGGCGCGCTCCGCCTCTGCCTTGCGAATCGTCACGATTTGGGCCGGGTCTTCGCCGGCAGCACGGCCGAGACGGCCGTCGGTCAGGAAGACCACCTTGACGTCGGCTCCTGCTGCGACGTGCCGTGCGATAGTGCCTCCGCAGCCAAGCACTTCGTCGTCCATGTGAGGCGCCAGCACGATGATACGGGCCTTCTGCGGCTCGCAGCGCCTGACAGGCTGCTCGGTGTTTGAAGCGGACCTGAACAACCGCAAGGCCTTGCGCAGCAGCCCGTTCACATCAACGCTTCCTCATGACAATCAGAAAATGATCGCCCATTCCACGCAGGAAGGGTAGGCCTGCGACGCGCCGGTCGACGCGCCACAGCCGCTCATACAGGCGCGGGTGTCGTTCCCGGACCCCGGTAAGGTAGGGCGGTGGCGCGAACACACACAGGCCACGGTAGTGAGTGAGGGTGAAATCTTTCTCAAAGGCGCGGTAGAACTCACGTGGCCCATAGTAGCGAGTCCAGATGGTGCGTTTGTTCATGCCAACAGGGACGAGGTTGGCCGCGAAGCGCACCTTGATGCGCGACCAGCGCCGTTGGCTCGCGTAGTGTGCGATTTCCCAGGGGCAGATCCGACCTATGACTGTAAATACCAGGGAGCCGCCCGGTTCCAGCAGGCGCGCGCATTCCCGCGACACCGCGCTCAGGTCAGGTACGCAGTTGAGGGGGCCCAGGTTGGAATAGGCACCCGCATAAATTCCGCTGCCCGGGAGACGCGCGAGATCGTGCGCCCCCACGTTGACCGTGTGAACGCGCTCCGTCAGCTTTGCCCGTTCGGCCCGGTCCCGCGTGCGGGCCACCATCTGCGCCGACCAGTCAGTTGCGGTGATCTCAAACCCCGACTGTGCCATTCGCACGGCATCGAGGCCTGTACCGCAGCCGAGGTCAATGAGGCGGCGGCCCGGGGCAAAGGTGGCGTCCAGCCAGCGCCACATCTCCTTGCGCATGTCCTGGATGAGGTCATTGTTGCCTCGGGCGCCATCGTAGTCTGCCGCGACACTATCGAATGCATCCTGGGTTTCGCGCAGCCGCTCGTTCGTGGTGTCAGCCTCGTTCACAATATTCACAGCATCCGACTCCCTAAGTGTCGCCACGGCGTTGCGCAGGGTATGCTGTCTGCCGGACAGTCACAGGGTCTCCCGCGCTTGAAGACCAACGTACCCGAGCTCTATTCCGACCCGTTTGGCGAGCGCAGCGCGGTGCGCGTTCGCCGGGATTTGCACCTGCTGGGCGCGCAGTTCCTGTTTGAGAGCAACAGCCCGAAGTTGATGCGGTTGGTGGACACTGCCTATGCCGGTCTGCCACCTCATCGGCTCACCCGCAGTACTCCGCGCCTGCGCGTCAGATTGGAGCTGACAGCCGAAGAGCGCCGGAGCCCACGCACGCAACCGCCGCCGCTGCAGATGTTGTCGGGTGCGGGTTTGCTCTGTGGTGCGACCCAAGCGTCGAATTTCGTCGTTGTGTCGCCGCAGGATGGCGCCGCGCTCGTTGCCGTGACTCCGAGGATGTTGCGGTTCCCTTATCACACACGCTATGAGCTCATCGAGTTTGCCGTATTCACACTCGCGGCACGAGCCCAGGGTCTCGTATCGATGCACGGTGCTTGTGTAGGACTTGCGGATCGTGGCGTGTTGCTCATGGGGCCTAGCGGCGCAGGCAAGTCCACCGTGACTCTCCACGGCCTGTTGGACGGCATGTCTTTTCTCAGCGAGGACGCCGTGTTCGTCACTCCCGACACGTTGCTTGCCACGGGTGTACCGAATTTTCTGCACGTGCGGGCCGACTCCCTGAAGTGGGTCGGTGCTACCGCTGGCGCCGCGATCCGCAGGTCGCCCGTAATTCAACGCCGCAGTGGCGTCCGAAAGTATGAAGTTGATTTGCGCACCGGCGCCCACGCATTGGCCCAACAGCCGCTGCGGGTCCGATCCGTGGTGTTCCTGTCGGCCCGCAAGGCCTCGGGGGCCCAGCGGCTGCTGGTGCGGCTGTCGCGTGCGGAGGCAATGCGACGGCTCACCGCGGAGCAGGCGTATGCCGCCGGCCAGCCCACCTGGCCGCAGTTCGCACGCAACGTCGGCAAACTGCCATCCTTCGAGTTGCTTCGAGGTCAGCATCCGGGCGAGTCCGTTGCGGCGCTACGCGAGATCGTCAGCAGCTCGTCGATGGCCGCAGGACGCAGAGCGCACGAGTAGTCACTATAAAGCGCTGAGGCTTGGGCGGCGGCTTCCCGGTCCGGCACGTCATCCGCGGCACCGATGCGTGAATTCAACTCCTCCGCCGAAGTGACGGTCTCGCGCCAGCTCGTCAGCTCGAAGAGGGGGTCGATGGGCAGCTCACCGGCTCGCGCCAGGTAGAACGGCTTGATGCCGGCCTGAACCGCCAGCAGGGCGGCCGACGAGCTGCGATACAGGCAATAGCGCGCTCGCGACAGGTCTTCCGCCAACGGAGTGCGTGCCGATAGCGTCACGTTGTTGGGGAGCGATCGCAGTGTTGCATGGCGGCTGCGCAGCGCTACCGCGTCAACTATCGGATGGGGGCGCAGCACAAAGCGGAAATCAGCTCGCTGATGGGCCGCGGCCACCGCTAAATTAAATAACAACGCGCATTCCCGGTCGTCGGCGTCCGGGAGTACCACGCACTGGCGCGGCCGGTCTTCCGGCTTGGGCAGGTCGGTCGCGGGCGCAAGCGAGCTGCGATGCGATCCATACTCAATCAGTTGCGTGGGACCGAATTCCGGGCTGTCTGCCAGCCTGCGCTGAGTCATTTTACCGAGTGTCAGCACCACATCCGGGTCGCAATCGAGCCCCGGAGCCCCGATCCTGCGGCGGACGGCGTGGGCATGTTTGAGGAGGCGCGCGTGTTGGTATCCTACGCACAGCGGACGGCGCTTGGCGGTTCGCGCGGCGTGCCAGATGAGCCTTTCGCCGGCTTCGCCCTCATAGGTGGTGATAACTATTCCGGGATTCAGCGCGCGGCACAGATTGCTCAAAGCTGCGTGGATTCGCAAGTTGATGGCTGTCGACGCTGACAGCGCCTGGCGGCTGGCGAAGTGGGCGATCTCGACGTCCGCAGTCTCTTTGCGAAGCTGCTTGGCAGCACCGATACACTCGCCCCATATTTTCAGCTCGGCGGCGGGCGCCACCGCGCGTGGCAGTATGATGCGCGATCGGGGGCTGGCGTTGGCGGGCTCATAGGGCAGATGGTTGATCAACACCAGCACGGAGCTGACGCCACGCTCCTCCAGCAGGCTCTGCAGGGGGCCGAAATAGAAGTCATCCTGTTGGTCCAACTGAGTTGGGTTGGACAGGTGGGAGACTATGATTGCGTCGGCTTGGTGAAGGGCCGGGGGCGCCGCGGCTGTCACGGACCGGCCCAATCCGCGTGCAATCCGCAGCGCAGCCCTGGGTGTGTGTGTCAGGTTGCCGCCGGCACCTTTCTGCAGCAAAGGCGCGTATTGCGCCAGCGAGCCAGGATGTTCATTGATCACGTGCAGAGCGGGGATGGCGAGGCGGGCGACACTCGTGCCGCGTCCGCGCAGCAGACGGTCACACGCCGCGGCGAGCTGCGCATATTCCTGTTCGTTCACCGCAGCTCTGCCAGGATCGTCCGGACCGCATGCAGCGTGTCGGGCCGGGGTTGTTTGGAAACGACCCAGCGGAGGATCCTCTGCCTCTGCGACAACCGGGACCAATCGCTGTGGGAGGCGGCGACCTCGGTCTGAGTTTGCGATTGGCGCAGGCGGCGCGTATCCGCATTGGGTCGAACGCGGCTGCGCACACACTCGAGCATTTCAGACAGAGAGCGCGACCAACCTATGCCGGGGAAGGCCTCGATCCACAGGTACGACATCGATACATCGGACAGGGTTTGTCGGCGCGCGAGGCGGCGCAGATTCCATTGGCAATAATCCTGCACGCCGGGCAGCACCACCGCAGGAATGGCCTTCGGGTAGTAACGTGCAGTCAACAGGAGCGGTGGCAGGGCCCACCAGGGACCGCCTGTGTCCGGTCCGTGAGCCAGCAACTCTTGCCAGTCGGCTGGCGCCATTCGCCCGGCCACCAGCGCAATGTCGTGCAGATGCAGCAGGCGCAGCGCCCGATAGGCCATGCAGCTCGATGCATGGATCAGCAGATGAATCAACAGCGCCACCCGGGATGGATATGCGTTCAACCCGGGATGGGGCCGGCGCGGATAGATGGAGGCCGTTACATCCAACGGACGCAATGGAAGTATCTCGGCGATCCGTTCATGCAACTCGAACTTGAGATAGTTTTGCCCATGCTCGCCCAATTGCGCCGGGACGTCGCGTACCTTGGGCATGAAAACTTTGTGCTTCCAGTTTGCCGACGCCGGCGCGTCGCTGAAGCCGAGTGACTCGAGCACTTCACAGGCGCGGGCGGCCTCATCAGGGTGTACCAGGAGATCAATGTCGGCCATGGGCCGATCACCCGCGCGATAGAGCCCCAGGCCGTGCAGGGCGGTGCCCTTCAGGCCGACGAGGGCTACCTGTTCCTCTCGCGCGCGAGCGTCCAACAGTGTCAGGAGCGCTTCAATCCGGTGCTGCCGGACGGTGACGTGGGCTCGCTGTGAGTCGAGAAATGGTTTCCAGTCCGGCGGCCCTTCCCATTTGAGGTGAGTTGCCAGCAGCGGCGAGACGCCGTGCATGGCCGCGACGGCTCGCGCCAACTGCCACTCGAACCCGGACCAATCGGGCGCCACCGCGGAAGGTTGTGCCAGCTCGCTTGCGAAGCGCTCCGTGATCGTGCGCAGCTTGCCGTGCAAGACCGGAAGGGGCGGCAGTTTCATCCCGTTTGCGCAGCTCCACCGATCGGCTGCGTCCGATGCAATCTTTCACGTGCGATGAGGTCGTGCCACCGGCGTTCGAGCGCCCGTTTCGCAGGCGAATTCTGCGCCGCCGGTTCGACTGTCTGCAGTGTCACCTGATCGTGGATCAGGTTGCGGACGGCGCGATAGAACTCCGAGGTGTAGGTGCCCTGAAACATCATGGCGAGATCGTCGCTGTCACGCCAGTGCGTTTTGCCATTGAGCTGAGCTTTGACCAACTCGTAGAAGCGGGTACCGGGAAGCGGATACGACACGCTGACACCCACATCATCGGGCCGTGCCAGCTCCAGCAGGGCGCGCGTGGCCAGGATGTCGGATAGCTGCTCGTCCAGGTAACCGAGCTGAATGAAGAAACCGACGCGGATTCCAACGCCTTTGAGGCGTTCGCGACCCGTGACAATCTCCGTGACGGTCGTGCCCTTGTTCATGGCATCCAGAACCCGCTGGCTGCCGCTTTCCGCGCCAATCCAGGCTTCCCGGCAACCGGCCGCGGCCAATGCCGCCGCCATGCGCTCACTCAACAGGTCGGCACGGGTTTGGATGGTGAAGGGGATCCCGCCGCCCGCCGCTTGCAGGGTAGCGGCGAAGTCGTTCAACCAGTCCACCCGGAATCCAAAGATGTCATCGGCAAACCAGATGTGATCCGGTTTGAAGGTGCGCTTCAGATACAACATCTCGTTGGCGACGGCGACGGCGGCGCGTTGCAGGTACTGGTTGCCCCAGATCGGCTTGGCGCACCAGCTACAGCGGAAGGAACAGCCACGGGAGGCAGCCATGTTGAGACTGAAGTACCCGTGTGCTTGCAGCCACATCGAGCGGTAACGCTCAATGTCCAAAAGGTCCCAGGCGGCAGCCTCGCCGGTGTGCGCCTGGTTCGCCAGGACCCGCGCGCCGTTGATTTTCACCACCGCGCCATTGACCAGGGTCATGGTTCCCGATAGCCCCTCAATCAGCTCACCGGCCGGCTGCCGGGCGTTGCCATCGAGCTTTGGAATGAGGTCCAGCAGGGTGGCGAGTCCTTCACCCATGAGTGCCACTTCGGCGCCGGCTCTCAGGTAGGGCTCGGGCGCGTCGCTGACGTCCGGCCCGCAGGCAATGACCCGCGCGCCCGCCCGGTGCGCGGTGCCGATCATCTGACAGGCCGCCTCGCGCATCTTGCCGAGACACATCTTGCTCAGAAAATTGAAGGTGTCCTCATAGAAAAGGACCACCTGCGGTTGGACCTCCGCCAGCTTCCGGTCATATTCCTCGATGCCCGTGGCGAGCATGGCATCGAACAGCGCGACGTGATGCCCCGCCTGGCGCAGGAGACCTGCGACCTGCAGGGTCGCCAGCGGCGGGTAGGGCTTGGCCCGCTCCACCTGCTTGGGATCGAAGCGCAGAAAGTAGGAGTGGCAAACCAGAATTGAAAGCATTGTCCGGGGGCACTCCTGTCGCTGGGCGCGTGGCCGTGTGTCTCGCCTCACATGTGAGTGCAGCCGGAACGGCCTTGGGTTCAAGAGGTGTCACAGTGAACTGGCTGGATGGGGGGTGGCAGCGACCCCGGCATTGATGCGAAATTCCAGGGCGACCCGCTGGAGAAAGCAATGAACGACGCCGCAGCCCCATCCACCCCGAAAGCTCCCATTACTCGCGAGCGTGCCCTGCACGCGTTGTACGAAGCCGCGGAGCTCGAGCACAATCTCATGTGTACGTACCTGTACGCGGCTTTCAGCCTGAAGGACGGGGAGGCTGAAGGGCTCGCGGCCGATGAGGCCGCGGCCGTTGGCCGCTGGCGAAAGGTACTGATCCGGGTCGCGGTCGAGGAAATGCAGCACCTGGCGGCCGTCTGGAACATCACGTCGGCCCTGGGCGGCGCGCCGCGGATCGGCCGCACCAACTTTCCCCTCGACCCGGGCATGTTGCCGGCCGGTATCGTCGTCAAGCTCGCACCCTTTTCGCCCGAGACCCTGCAGCACTTTGTATTTCTGGAGCGTCCCAAGGGATCGACGGAAGTCGATGGCGAAGGCTTCGTGTATGAACGCAACTATGTTCGGGGCAGCGACTATCCGTACCTGACGCCGATGGGAATCAACTACGACACCGTCGGCGATTTCTACGCCGCGCTGTCGAACGGTTTGAGGTCGATGGTGGCGCAGTACGGCGAAGCAGTTATTTTCGCGGGGGACCCGGCGCTGCAGTTGTCGCAGAATGAGATCAACATGGCCGGCTGTAAGCCGGTGATTTGCGTCAAGACGGCCCTGGCCGCTTTCGATGCGATTGTCGTTCAGGGGGAAGGCGCGCCAGCGGATTCGGCCGACTCTCACTACCAGAAGTTTCTCGGTGTGCGGGAGGAGTACCGCGCATTGAAGGCGAAAAACCCCAACTTTTCGCCAGCCTTTCCGGCGGCCACCAACCCCGTACTGCGCCGGCCGCCGCGACCCGAGGGACGGGTGTGGCTCGAAAATCCCGACGCCATTGCGGTGGTGGACCTGGCCAATGCCTCGTATGGGTTGATGCTGCGACTACTAGCCTATGCCTACGCACTGCCGGCGCCCTGCGCGGAGAAGTCGTTGTCAGCCGACCTGGCGATTGGATTGATGCAGGCCATGGTGCCGCTGGCCGAGCGGGCCGCCCGGCTTCCAGCGGGACCTTCCAATCCACACTGTCATGGGGGTGTGTCGTTTACGGCCTTGCGCGACGCCGCCGCATTGCCTCCGGGACGCGCCGCTCGGCGGTTCTTTGTTGAGCGCTTTACGCAGCTATCCGAGGCAGCCGATGCATTGCGCGCCAGCGGCGATCAGCGGGTACTGACGGCGGCGGACCTGCTGGGGAAGTTGGCCAAGCGGGCAGCGCGAGGGTTTGATCTGGCGGCGGCAGCCCCGACGGCCACAGCGGCCGTTGGCGCGGGCACTGTAGCAGGGGCTGCGGCGCCAGCGGGCACAGCGGCGCCCCCGGCGTCGGCGGGCATAGCGGCGCCCCCGGCGTCGGCGGGCATCGCACGCGCGTCAAACGGCGGCCAACCGGCGGCGGCGTCTGCTGGCGCAGCGGCCCCGGCCTACACCAACATCAACGGCATGGAAACCGCCCGCGGCGAAAAACTCGACCTCTTGTTTGAAACCAAACGCTGCATTCATGCGCGTTTCTGTGTGACCGGCGCTCCCGATGTGTTTCTCGCCAACACTCCGGGCGAATGGCTCCACCCGGACGCAATGGAAGTCGAGCGCGTCGTGGAAATCGCTCACGCGTGCCCCTCCGGCGCGGTTCAGTATCGCCGCAGGGACGGCGTACACAACGAAACCGCGCCTCCGGTCAACCTCGCGAGCATTCGCGAATCCGGACCCTATGCCGTACGGGGGCAGCTCGAGCTGGATGGCGAACCCATCGGCTTCCGCGCCACGTTGTGTCGCTGCGGTGCATCCAAAAACAAACCGTTCTGCGATGGCTCGCACCATGAGGTCAAATTCAGCGCCACGGGTGAGCCTGATACCGTCAAGGCCGATCCGCTCGCGGTCCGCAATGGCGTGCTGGCAATCGATCCGCAGCTCAACGGACCGTTATCGGTCCGAGGTAACCTGGAGATCACCAGCGGCACGGGCAGGATCGTTTCGCGCGTCACGGCCGCGAAGTTGTGTCGGTGTGGAGGCAGTGCCACCAAGCCGTTTTGTGATGGCACCCATGCGCGGATAGGGTTCAAGTCGACCTGAGAGACATCAGCATGGCGTGGGTCGGGCCGTCCAACACGAGCCCGTCGGTGCGTGCCCGGTCCCGACCGGCGAGCCGCCGCTCGCCGGGCAGCCGCACCCCTGACTCCGCGGCGAGCTCGTTGCACAGCTCGGTCATTCGCGACCCGAATTCGGGGCCGCTGAAGGCATCCACGGCGAACGCAACCAACATCTGACCCACCCCCGGTGAAGGGCCCTGGTCATCCAGGAAGGAAGTAGCCTGCCAGCCGAAATGGCCGCCAGCGAGCGCCCCGCAAAGAATCTCGAGCATCAATGCCAGCGCGGAACCCTTTGCGCCACCCGCGGGCAACAAGGCGCCGCCCAATGCGGCTGTCGCATCAGTAGCGGGATTGCCTTCCGAATCGATCGCCCAGTCAGGCGGGATTGGCTTGCCGGCCTTTTGGGCTGCAACAATTTTCGCGCGGGCAACGAGCGAGAGGGCGAGGTCGATGACCAGCGGTGCTCTTCCCGGAATGGGGGCAGCGAACGCCAGCGGATTGGTTCCGAGCTTCGGCTGAACTCCGCCATGGATGGCCATGGCGCGCGGCGTGTTGGATACGACCATTGCGACCAGTCCGTGCTCGGCCAGTCGCTCAACCGTCCGGCCCGCCTGGCCGATGTGATGTGAGTTGAAAATGCCGGCGGCCGCAACACCCGTGTCACGCGTGAGCGTTGTGAGTGTGGCGATCGCGAGATCGAGGGCGGGATAGGCAAATCCCCCGTGCGCATCGATCCTGAGCGATGCGGTCCGGGTAAACCTCAGCTCGGGCTGTGCCTGCCCGTTGATCTTGCCGCTCCTGACTTGCGCCGCATAGCTGGCGACCCGTGACAACCCGTGGCCAGCCTGGCCGTCAACTTGCGCCGCGACCAGGGCCGCGGCGGTGGCCGCGGCGTTGGGTTTTGATGCCCCGCTCGTCACGAGTATCTGAGTGACGAGATCCTCCACCGCGGCCAGCGGCAGCGTGATCTTCCGGAATGCGTTCACTCGCGCCTCAGGCGCTTCGATACAGCTTGGTCATGACAAACTCAACATGACCCAGCGCCTCCGCGGCCGTGTAGCGGCCGTTGGAGGTACGAACGATGCAGTCAATCAACGCGTCTCCTGCCTGATCGATGGTCATCTCGCGCCGGATGATTCCTGACACATCGACATCGATGTGCTCGCTCATCACGCGCACCGTCCGCGGATTTCCGCTCACCTTGATGACCGGCATGATGGGATTGCCGATGACATTGCCTTGCCCGGTCGGGAAGATGTGCAACGCATAGCCTGCGGCGGCCTGAAGGGTGCAGCACTCGGCCGCGGCCGAAGAAGTGTCCATGAAGTACAGTCCCTTGCCGCGCGCCGGTGCTTCGGCCGGTGCCAGCACATCAATGAACTTCACTTTCTTGCCGATCTTCTCGAGATTGCCCAGTGCCTTCTCTTCGATAGTGGTCAACCCGCCGGCAATGTTGCCTTTGGTGGGCTGGCTGTCGGACAGGTCGGATGTCTTGTGCGCTTCAATGACATCCTTCTGGTAGGCCGACCAGGTCGTCATGAATTTCTGGGAGATTTCCGGCGACACGGCCCGGGCAGCGGCCAGGTGTTCCGCACCCGTCAGCTCCGAGGTTTCGCCGAAGCAGCCATAGAGTCCCAGCGGCACCAATTTGTCGTACATGTTGCCGACGGTCGGACAGGAAGCCAGACCGGTCGTGGTGTCACTTTCACCGCACTTCGCGGCAATCCACACGTCAGTCAGCGGGCATTCGACACGCACTTGTTCCGAAGCGAGATGCACGAATTCCTTGGCCTTGCGGGAGGCGGCCGCCACGGTCGCGATGTCGCCGTTGCCCTCGATCCAGAATCCGGCCACGGGCTTGCCAGTCTGGGCGATGCCATCGACCACCTTCTGAGTCCAGAGCGGCTCGATTCCAATGACAATGCAGGCGGCCACGTTCGGATTGGCGCCTGTTCCAATCATGGTCCGGAAGTGCAGCTCCAGGTCTTCTCCAAACTGCAGCCGTCCATACGCGTGCGGCAGGGCAATGGTCCCGCGGATATGCGCAGCCACCGCTTCGCAGGCGGCGTTGGAAATGTCATCGAGCGGTAGGATCGCCACGTAGTTGCGGATTCCGACGCGGCCGTTTTCGCGGCGATAGCCCCAGATGGTCTGATTTGAGTACGACATGAGCGTTACCACCGCTTGGTCTTGAGGTTGTGGGTATGCACATGGTCACCCTTGCGCACGGCGGCGACGATTCGGCCGATGTCCTCGCCGTACTTGATCACGGTGTCCCCGACCGCGAGGTCCTGAAGCGCGACCTTGTGCCCGATGGGGACGTTCTGATTGCTGGTAGCGTGAAATTCGCTGTTATCCTCGGTCACCACACAGAACATGTCGGTGCCCGCCGCGAGATTCTCGACGACGACCACGCCGACGTTGTCGCGGCGGTTGTGCACGAGCAGGTGAGGTATCTTGGCCATGGCGATCCATCTATTAACGAAGTCTTATATAAGACATAAGATTGCAGATTGAAATGACGAAGACAAGTGTCCCGATTACCCTTGACGTGAGCACATCGATATGAGCACACAGGGCGCCGCTTTCACTCTCGCTCTGGACGTGGATTGCACGCTCGGCGAGTCGCCGGTGTGGGTTCCCGAGCGCGGTGTGTTGATTTTTGTCGACATCAGCGGCCGCAAGCTCTACCGCTTCGATCCGCTCTCGCGGCAGCTTGCGCAGGCCGGTGTCGATGAGGACATCGGCTGCGTGGCCGTGGCTCGCGGTGGCGGCTATGTCGCCGGCATGCGCTCCGGAGTCTGGCTGTTGAACGAGTCTGGCAGCAAGCGCCGGAAGTTGGTTTCCAACCCGGAAGACCTCGCCAGCAGCCGCTTCAATGACGGCCGCGTCGACCCCGCGGGCCGCTATTTGAGCGCCACGCTCGATGAGTCGAAGAAGATCGGCAACGCGGGATTGTACCGGTGTGACGCGCGCGGTCTGGCGAAGTTGGATCAGGGCTTCATGACCGGCAATGGGCTGGCATTCGCGCCGGATGGCCGCACGCTGTATTTTTCCGACACGCCGCGCTTTGTCATCTACCGGTTTGATTACGATCCTGCCACGGGGGAGGCCGCCAACCGCCGCGAGTTCGTACGCCTCGAGCCGACCGCAACCGATCGGGGTCGACCGGATGGCGCCGCCGTGGATGCCGAAGGTTGCTATTGGTCCTCGTTGTACGAGGGAAGCCGGGTTGCCCGGTTCGATCCGTCGGGCAAGCTCCTGTCAACACATGCCTTGCCGGTGCGCTGTCCGACGATGCCGGCATTTGGTGGCGCGGATTTGAAAACGTTGTTTGTGACAACGGCTCGCGACAAGAATCCGCCGCCTGGCGTGGGTGCGGGCGGCGGTCTTTACTCTCTTCGCGTCGCTGTGCCGGGTCTGCCCAATCCCTTGTTCAATCCACAGCTATGAGGCAGCCCTAGGTCAGTTTCACCGCATACACCAGGTCGTCCGATCTCACTCGGCTGGTGCGCCACTCAACCTTCTGCTCACGCAACGAGACGGCAACGCGATCGATTACCAGGATCGGGCTGCCCGCGGCGATCTGCAGCGCCTTCGCGTCCGCCGCTGTTGCCAACTCGGCCCTGAGCTCTTCGTGGGCGGCTGTGATGTTGATGCCGTACTCGGTCTGATACAACGAGTACAAGGTATTCGGCAGCGACGCGCGCTTCTCGATTTCGGGAAACAGAGCCGATGGAATCACAATCAACTCATGTACGGCAGGGCGTCCATCAATGCAGCGCGTGCGCGTAATCTCGACCACCCGGTCGGTCCGCGCCAGATCGAGCTTCACCCGTTCAGGCGCACGTGAGACTCGAACCCGCACCGATTCGCGGGCGCGCTCAGGGACCGCGCGCTGGCCGCCAGGGTGCGCCATCCGGAAGAAGCGGAAGAGGGCACGCTCCTGGGTGTTCTCGGCAATGAAGGTTCCCTTACCCTGGCGGCGCTCGAGCAGCTTCTCTGCGGTGAGGGAATCGAGCACCTTGCGCATCGTCCCCTGGCTGACGCCCATTTCGCGAGCGAGGGTCTGTTCGCTGGGGAGCGCCTCACCCGGACGCCATTTCCCCTCCGCAACCTGGCGTACGACAATGTCGTAAACCTGCCGATACAAGGGCCTGTAGCCCGGCGTCTCAGTCACGGATTCAATCTCTCCCATGGGTCCCCCCTGGGCCGGAAACCTACGCTGGGGCCGATCCACCTGTCCAGCACCGGCAGCGACGGGACTGGCTTTACCGGGGCGTTGACGATCGCAGATCCAGCCAGCAGTATTGTTCCGCGCGACGGTAGCCTAGCGAGAAGCATTGGTGACATTCGACGAGCCGCCCTATGATCTGCTGGTCGTCGGTGGTGGCATAAATGGTGTTGGGATTGCCCGCGATGCAGCGGGACGAGGATTGTCGGTACTGCTCGTTGAGCGCGACGATCTGGCGGCCGCGACGTCGTCCGCCTCTTCCAAGCTCGTGCACGGCGGGTTGCGTTACCTCGAGCAATATGAATTCCGGCTGGTACGCGAGAGCCTGGCGGAGCGTGAAGTGCTGCTGGCGGCCGCGCCGCACATCATCTGGCCGCTGCGTTTTGTTTTGCCGATTCACAGCGGTTTGCGTCCCCCCTGGGTTTTGCGGGCCGGCCTGTTTCTCTACGACCACATTGGCGGCCGCAAGGTGCTGCCACCCACGCGAACTGTGCGAAGAGGGCGTGACAACGCGCTGACGCCGCTTGCGGAAAAGTACGTTCAGGGCTTCGAGTATTCCGACTGTTGGGCCGACGATGCACGTCTCGTGGCCATCAATGCGGTTGATGCCGCAGCCCGGGGTGCCTGTATAGAGCCCGGTTGGAATGTCACCGGCGCCCGCCGGGAAGGCGCGCTCTGGCACGTCGACATGGTTTCCAACAACGGTAAGCAGCGGACCGTTCGCGCAAGCGGACTCGTGAATGCGGCGGGGCCGTGGGTGCAGGAGGTATTGCGCTCGACTGGAAGCGTCCGGCGCAGCTCGCTTCGACTGGTGAAGGGAAGTCATGTTGTTGTCCCGCGGCTGTACGAAGGGCCGCAGGCATTTACCCTTCAGACCAGTGACCGGCGCATTGTTTTTATCATTCCGTACCAGGATGATTTCACGCTCATCGGGACCACCGATATTCCATTCACGGGGGATCCTTCGAAAGTCACGGCCAGTAGCGCGGAGCTGCATTATCTTTGCGACCTTGCGTCGGAATACTTGCAGGCGCCGGTTACTGGGACGCAGGCGGTGTGGAGCTATTCGGGCGTCAGGCCCTTGTATGATGATGGCGATGTCAGTGCATCGACCGTGACGCGTGATTATGTGTTTGACCTGGACACGGCGGAAGGGCGCACGCCCTTGTTGTCTGTGTATGGTGGGAAGCTGACGACGTATCGCAGGCTTGCCGAACATGCGATGTCAGAGCTTCGCTCGTCATTGCGGTTTGATGCGCGGGAGTGGACGCGCGGGTCGATTCTGCCGGGCGGGGATATTCCCAACGGCGATTTCGAGACATTTGCAAACGCGCAGGCGGCCCGGTATGCCTGGTTGCCGGCGAAGCTGGCGCGCCGGCTGTGTCGGGCGTATGGGACGCGCATCGAGTTGGTGTTAGGCAATGCGCAGGGGGTGAAGGACCTGGGTGAGGAGCTGGGGCCTGGGTTGTATGAGGCCGAGTTGCAGTTCATGCGGGATAAGGAGTGGGCTCGAACGGGAGCTGATGCGCTTTGGCGGCGGTCCAAGATGGGGTTGCGGTTGAGTGAGGCCCAGCGGGAGCAGGTGGCGGCGTGGTTTGGGAAACAAGTCGCCGTTGGGTGAGCATGGTGACCGATGCCTTCTCGGTGGTCCGCGCGTAGTTCGCGCCTACAGCGACCTACCGCGACCTGACGCGCCGCAGTGCCTCCCGCCAGCCCCGAATTTCGCGTTCACGAGCGCCGGCTTCCAACTTCGGCTCGCACCGCACATCGCCCTCCCAAAGGCTCGCGATGTCCTGCAGCGAGCTGAACACCCCGTGGCCCAGGCCTGCCAGGCAGGCCGCCCCGAAGGCTGTTGATTCAGCCATCTTCGGCCGCAAAATAGGTACACCGAGGACGTCCGCAAGGCGTTGCAAAAAGAACCCGTTCTGCGCCATCCCGCCGTCCACCTTCAACTGCGACGGCCCGATGCCGTCCGCTGTCATGGCATCCAACAAATCTCGTGTTTGATACACGACGCTGTCCAAGCCCGCTCGTGCAAGCTCGCCGCGGCCGGTGGCGCGTGTCAGGCCGACGATTCCACCCCGGGCGTCCGGATCCCAGTAGGGCGCGCCCAGTCCGGTGAAGGCGGGCAGCAGATAAACTCCCCCGGTGTCGGTTACCGACTGGGCCAACAGCTCGATTTCCGGGGCGCGTGCAATGATTCCCAAGCCGTCGCGCAGCCACTGGATCGTGGATCCCGCCGACAGGATCGAGCCTTCCAGGGCGTATGTGGTTGCGCCCTCGAGCCGCCAGGCGACGGTGCTCAGCAGGCGATTCCGCGACCGGACCAGTTGGTGCCCGGTGTTGAGTACGAGAAACGCGCCCGTCCCGTAGGTGCTTTTGACATCACCCGCGGCGAAGCAGGCCTGGCCAATCAACGCCGCCTGTTGATCGCCCGCCACGCCACGAATCGGCAGGGCTTCGCCAAACAGGCCGGCATCCGTATTGCCGAAGTCAGCCGCGCTGTCGCGAACCTCCGGCAGACACTTCGCAGGCACTCTGAACAACTCACACAGAGCCTCATCCCAGCAGCAGGTGCGGATGTCGAACAGGGCAGTGCGGCTGGCGTTGCTGACATCTGTCGCGTGCACGCGGCCGCCGGTGAGTCGCCAGATCAGATAGGTGTCAACAGTACCGAATGCAAGGTGGCCTGCCTCGGCCGCCTCACGGGTACCAGGCACGTTGTCGAGGATCCAGGTGAGCTTGGTGGCCGAAAAATAGGGATCGAGGCGCAACCCGGTCTTTTCGATGACCTCGTTCTCGTGGCCGGCGTCCTGCAGTGTCCTGCACTGCTCGGCGGTGCGGCGGTCCTGCCAGACAATGGCGTTGTAAACAGGAATCCCGCTGCGCCGATCCCACAGCAGGGTCGTTTCCCGCTGGTTGGTGATGCCGATCGCGGCGACCCGCTGTTGCCTGGCCCGGAGCTGTTTCAGGACCTCGCGCGTGGTGGAAATCGTCGTCGCCCAGATGACTTCCGGATCGTGCTCCACCCAGCCTGAGGCGGGGTAGATCTGCTCGAATGGATGCTGGTCCTGTGCGACGAGGGTGCCGCGCGCCGTGAACGCGATAGACCGGCTGGAGCTGGTCCCTTGGTCGATAGCCAGGAGAATCGGATCGGGGTCGCTCATGCGATGCGACGATAGCACGTGCATATGACGGGGTCGCGCCATGATGGCTCGCGGCACCGCTGCGTTGTCCGCCTCGCACTATTCGGTCAGCAACCGCTTGGCCCGCCGCAGATCATCTTCCAGCGCTTGCATGAGCTCGGCCTTCCTGTCCCCTTCGCCGCGCAAAATTGAAGAGGGGTGATAAGTGCAAATCACGAGCGCACCTCGTTGATGCCGGAGTATTGTCTGCCGCGCTTCTTCAATCTTTGCGGACGATCCGGTCACGGCACGGATAGCTGTGGCCCCCAACGCTACAATCACCCGCGGCGCGACGTTTGATATCTCGCGATCCAACCATGTGCTGCAGGCTCGAACCTCCTGCGCGTCCGGCCGCTTGTGCAAACGCCGTTTGCCGCGCGGTTCCCATTTGAAGTGTTTCACCGAGTTCGTGACAAACAACTCGCCCCGATTGAGCCCGGCTCGCAGCAGGATTGTGTCGAGCATCTGGCCGGCGGGGCCCACGAAAGGGCGACCTTCGAGGTCTTCTTCATTCCCAGGCTGTTCACCGACGAGCATGATTGCAGCGTCCGCGGGTCCCTCACCCACGACGGCCTGCGTGGCGTGACGCCACAAATCGCAGAGCTTGCATGTCAGAGGCGAGTCGGCCCGTGGCGCGATCCGGTCCAGGCTGCGCGCAATCGCCTGCGGAATGCGCAAGTCATCAGGCGTTGCCGGGGTGGTCAACCTCCTGTGAGTCTTTACACCGCCTTCGTGGATCAATGATTTGATTTCGCCGGCTTCCGGCAGGTGTTGCCAGTACCGCTTGGGCATGTCACGTTGCATCACCGCCGGATTGATTCGGGCGACATTGCAGATGTTGCGATAGTAGGTGCGCCACAATGAATGGGTCGTGTCCGCGCGTGGCACGCTCGATTTCGGCGAATCAATGAACTCAACATGATCGCCATCCCAGTGGGCGGCGCCATCGGGTGTCGCGATCATCCAGCGCATGTTGGGAAAGCGCTTCAGGAAAAACGGGACGGCGCTGCGCAGGATTTCATGCGCGGGCTCGAACCAGGCGACGTAACGTTTGCCGCCGTCTCCAGTGTCCGTTTCATGAAACCGAACAAAGGCATGCATCTTGTGAACGTCGCGCTGAATCGCCTTTTCCCAGCTACGCGCGGTCCGCACATCCGGGTCGGCGTCGTTGTCCAATAGATCGTGGTTTTGGTTCAGTACCCGCCAGGTGAGGCGATACATGAATTCCCAGCGGTGCGGATCGCGGTAGCAGGCCAGGTCTTCCAGGAGATGCAACAGCCGTCGCGAAATCACCGGCGTGCGCGGCGAATTATCCGGTGGTCGAGAGTCGCCGCCCGACGTATCCGCCAGTCTCCGCTCCCGCCAATCCGACCACTCCACATCCTCCGGTCGCACAGCCCCCGCCAGCAAAGGCCGGGCCGCGGCCCGCCATCCCTCAAAATCTCGCACCTCGTGCCGGTACATGACGCGCGTCAGAACAGCGATTGCTGGGGGCTGGGCGTCACTCCGATAGCCGCCCGCAGATGTTGGCTCGATTGATCCCGCGGCGGGTGATAGTCCGCAGTGGTAATGAAATGGCGTGCCTTGCGCAACACCGCGCCCAATCGCTTCAGGTCTGCATAGCGCAGACGTCCATGGCGGCGCGAGCGCACGATGCGATCGACCACCTTCACTCCAAACCCGGGGACTCGTAACAACTCCTGGCGCTCGGCCGTGTTGACATTGAGCGGGAATCGCTCGCGATTCAACAACGCCCAGCTCGTCTTGGGGTCCATCTCCAGGTCCAGGTTGCCCGCGGGCATGGAAGCGACAATCTCCGGGGTGGAAAAGCCGTAGTACCGCATGAGCCAGTCGGCCTGATACAACCGGTGCTCGCGCATCAGCGGTGGCGACTTGTTCGGCAGTCGCGAGGATGAATGCGAGATTGGACTGAAGGCCGAATAGTAGATCCGCCGCAACTTGTAGGATCGATACAACGTGTCCGCGGACTGAATGATCTTCGCATCGGAGCTCTCATCCGCGCCTACGATCACCTGCGTGCTCTGCCCGGCTGGCGCAAACTTCGGCGCCCGAACCCCATCCTCACGCGACTCATCCACTCGGACGCAAATCGTCCCCATAGCCCGTTTGATGGAGGTTTCGTTCTTTTCCGGTGCCAGAGCGCCCAGCGCTTCGCCGGTCGGCAGCTCGATATTGACGCTCAGGCGATCGGCGTAGCGGCCCGCCGCGGCAATCAGGTCCTGGCTGGCTTCGGGAATGGTTTTCAGGTGAATGTAGCCGCCGAACTCATGGTCGCAACGCAGGCGGCGTGCCACTTCCACGAGTTGCTCCATGGTGTAGTCGGCGGATCGAATGATCCCCGAGCTCAGGAATAATCCCTCAATATAATTACGGCGATAAAAGGAGAGGGTGAGATCGACAACCTCCGCAACGGAGAATCGTGCCCGGGGAACATCGCTCGAGCGGCGATTGATGCAATAGAGACAGTCGTAGAGGCAGAAATTGGTGAGTAGGATCTTGAGCAGCGAGACACAGCGGCCGTCGGGGGTATAGCTGTGACAAATGCCCATGCCGGTCGTCGACCCCATGCCGCGCCCCTGCGCGGACGAGCGTTTCGGCGCGCCACTGCTGGCGCAGGACGCGTCGTACTTGGCGGCGTCGGCGAGGACGGCTAATTTGGCCTCCAGGTCCATGCTGTATATTTATACAGATCACGCGCGGTGTGCAAGCGAATAGAGAGCCATGACTAAATTAATCAATGCGATAACAGCGGCCCACGCGGCCATCCGTCCCCAGGTTCCAGTGTCTCCCCTGCAGTTGAGCGGTACGTTGTCGCGCACCTTGGGCTGTACGGTGCTGCTCAAGAACGAGCATTTGATGCCCACGGGCTCGTTCAAAATCCGCGGTGCCACGAACAAGATGCGCCTCCTTGGCGATGAGGCTCGGCGTAAGGGCGTTAACACGGCTTCGTCGGGGAATCATGGGCAAGCCGCTGCGCTCGCCGGATCGAAAACCGGCGTGAAGGTCACCGTCTACGTGGCTGCGTCCGCGGCGAAACCGAAAATCGATGCCATCCGGGCATTGGGCGCCGAGTTGATACTCGTCGATGGGCCGCCCATCGAGGCAGAGCTGCTGGCGCGCCGCCACGCCGAAGAGCAGGGCAAGATATACATCTCACCCTACAACGATCTCGATGTGGTCGCGGGCCAGGGAACCCTGGGCATGGAGTTGGTGGAGCAGGCGCCCGATCTCGATGCCGTGTTCATTTCCGTGGGCGGTGGCGGGTTGATCGGTGGTGTGGGTACGGCCCTGAAGAATTTGAGCCCGCGTACCCGGGTTGTTGGAGTCTGGCCCGAGAACTCACCGTGCATGTTGCGGGCAATGGAGGCGGGTGGGATTGTTGATGTGGAAGAGCAAGACACCTTGTCCGATGGCACCGCGGGCGCCGTGGAGCGCGGATCGGTGACTTTTCCGTTGTGTCAGGAAGTGATCGATGAGCCGGTCACGGTGGCGGAGCCCGAAATCGGCCGCGCGATGCGGATGATTGCGCAAGGCGAGCATTGGATCGTGGAAGGGTCGGCCGGGGTAGCATTGGCAGGGTTGGTCAAACGCGCCGAGGCGTATCGGGGTAAGAAGGTGGCCGTTGTGGTGTGTGGGCGAAACATCGCACTGGAGAAGTTTCTCCAGGCGATTGAGCTATAGCGTTCTCACTTGCAGACTTCGAACAGGCCGGCAGCCCCTTGGCCGCCGCCAATGCACATCGTCACTACAACGTATTGGACGCCACGCCGCCGGCCCTCAATGAGAGCGTGTCCCAGCATTCGCGCGCCTGAGGCGCCGTATGGGTGCCCCACCGCAATCGCACCGCCGTCCACATTCAACCGCTCGTCCGGGATCCCAAGCTTGTCACGGCAGTACAACACCTGAACGGCAAAAGCCTCGTTCAACTCCCAGAGCCCGACATCCTGCAAATTGACGCCCGTACGTTCCAACAGCCGCGGGATCGCGAACACCGGCCCAATACCCATCTCATCCGGTTCACAACCGGCAATGGCGAAGCCACGGAAGATTCCCAACGGCTCGATGTTCCGTCGCTCCGCCAGCTTGGCATCCATCACAACGCACGCGCCCGCACCGTCGGAGAACTGACTCGCGTTGCCGGCGGTGATGACGCCACCCGGTAGCGCGGTGCGGATTTTGGAAACCCCCTCGAGGGTCGTATCGGGCCGGATGCCTTCATCGCGGCTGAGGAGCACTTCGCGGGTGCCAATGCGGGAGCTCTTTTCATCCACCACGCCCATGGTGACTTTCATAGGCGCGATTTCCGCTTCGAACCGGCCTTCGGACTGCGCCTGGGCGGCACGGACCTGGCTGCGAACACCATACTCATCCTGGCGCTCGCGCGAGATGTTGTAACGCTTTGCCACCTGTTCAGCCGTCTGCAGCATGGGCCAGTAGACTTCCGGCTTGTGCTCAACGAGCCAGGGGTCGGCACGCATGTGCGGGTTCAGCTCGTTCTGCACACACGAAATTGACTCGAGGCCGCCGGCTACAATCACCGGTATCTTCTCCGTCATGACTCGCTGGGCCGCCATGGCCACAGTCTGCAGTCCCGACGAACAGAAGCGGTTAACCGTGACGCCCGCGGTTGTCACTGGCAGGCCCGCGCGCAGCGCGATCTGGCGCGCGACATTGCCGCCAGTCGTGCCTTCACCCAGCGCGACGCCCATCATGACGTCTTCCACTTCAGCCGGATCGATTTTGGCGCGTTCGACCGCGTGTTGAACCGCATGCGCGCCCAGAGTCGCGCCATAGGTCATGTTGAGAGCGCCGCGCCACGATTTGGCAAACGCAGTGCGGGCTGTGGAGACAATGACGGCGTCGGTCATGAGGCGGATCCCGAGTTCGAACGGTCAAGGGAGGAGAAGCTTTCGCCCGCTTCCGCGAGGCGCACCAGCAGCGGCGCCGGCGGAAACTGCTTGTAACGCGTGATGGCATCCACCACTTCGCCCAAACCCATACTGTCGGCATAAAACATCGGCCCGCCGCGCCAGATCGGAAAGCCGTAGCCATTCAGATAAACGAGGTCGATATCGGATGCCCGCTGAGCGATGCGCTCATCGAGAATTGTAGCGCCCTCGTTGACGAGGGAGTACACGAGGCGTTCGACGATCTCCGCATCGGCAACCTTGCGCCGCGTGACGCCCAACTCCTGCGAGTGTTTGACAATGAGGGCATCGACCTCGGCATTCGGCTGCGGATTGCGGTCCCCCGGACGGTAGTCATACCAGCCCGCCCCGGTCTTCTGGCCGAAGCGCCCCTTTTCGCACAGGCGGTCGGCGATAGCCGGGTGTGCCGGCTGTCCGTGTTCGGCGTAATGCCGCTTGCGAATGGCCCAACTGATGTCGTTGCCCGCCAGATCGCTCATCCGGAACGGCCCCATGGCGAAACCGAACTTTTCAATCGCCTTGTCCACCTGCGCCGGCAGGCAGCCTTCCTCGAGCAGGGCGGAGGCTTGCGCGAAATATTGATGGATCATGCGATTGCCAATGAAACCGTCGCACACCCCGGAGACCACGGCCAGCTTGCGGATTTTCTTGGCGAGCTGCATTACGGTTGCAAGCACATCGTTGGCAGTGGCGTCGCCGCGAACAACCTCCAACAGGCGCATGACATTCGCGGGGCTGAAGAAGTGCAAGCCCACGACGTCGGCTGGGCGGCGTGTGAACTGCGCGATTCGGTTTACGTCGAGTGTCGAGGTGTTGGTTGCCAATATGGCCCCGGCCTTGGCTACGGAGTCAATCTCCTTGAAGACCTTTTCCTTGACACTCATGTCCTCGAACACGGCCTCGATGATGAGATCCGCATTGCGCAGATCGCTGTAGGCGACCGTCGTTTTCAACAAACCCATGCGCTTTTCGAGATCGTCGACGGACAGCTTGCCCTTCTTGGCGGAGCTTTCGTAATTGCGGCGGATGGTCGCCACTCCCTTCTCCAGGGCAGCGGCATTCATTTCCAACAGCGTGACGGGGATGCCGGCGTTGAGGAAATTCATGGTAATGCCACCCCCCATGGTGCCGGCGCCGATCACGGCGACGGACGCCATCTTGCGGGTGGGAGTGTTGCCGGGGACGCCGGTTACTTTGCCGGCCGCGCGCTCGGCAAAGAAAATGTGGCGCAACGCCTTCGACTCGGGCGCCTCCAGCAGGCCGATGAAGATTTCCCGCTCCTTGCGCTTGCCGGTGTCGAAGTCGGGCGCGGTGACGCTGTGCTCAATGGCGTCGAGACAGGCGAGCGGGGCAGGGAAGGGGCCGGCCTTCGCTTTCACCATGTTGCGCGCAAAACCCATGAAGGCCTCATGGTTGGGATACTTCACCCGCATTTCACTGATGCGCCTGGCTGGCACATTTTGCGCCACGACTTCGGCGGCAAACGCTTGGGCCGCCGCCAACAGCTCGCTATCCGGTACGACGCGATCGAAGAGTGGAGTTGACGCAAGATCCGCGGCGCGCACCGGTTCGCCACCGGCAATCATGTTGACCGCAATTTCCAACCCGACCACCCGGGGCAGACGTTGAGTGCCGCCGGCGCCCGGTATCAATCCAATCTTGACCTCAGGCAGGCCGACGCGCGCCGATTCCTTCGCAACCCTGAACTGGCAGCCGAGCGCGAGCTCGAAGCCGCCACCGAGGCAGGTGCCCGAGATGGCCGCGATGGTCGGTTTGCTGCTGCGCTCGAAGCGCCGGATCATATTGTCCAGCGAGGGTTCGGCGCTTGCCTGCGGTGTGTTGAATTCCTTGACGTCGGCACCGCCGGAAAAGAATTCGTCCGAACCAATGAGGACTACCGCGGTGACGGCGGGATCCGCTTCGGCTTTTGCGAGCTCATTGACCAGATGTTGTCGAACGGCGTGGGACAACGCATTGACGGGCGGATTGTCGAGCTTGATGACGGCCACTGCGTTGGCAGGGCCGGAGGAAGATTTGGGGGTCGCCATTGGGTGGGGGCTCGTTTCAACAGTCGAACCATTATCGCCTGCGGCGCCTGCTTGTCAAAAGACGTTGCTTCAGTCGCCGAGCGAGGGCGTCGAGGACAGCGTGCCACCGTCGATTACGATCTTCTGACCCGTGATATACCGCCCGGCGGGCGAACCCAGAAATACGATAGCGCCCGCGACGTCGTCGGCCTCACCGAGGCGCCGCAGCGGCGTGCCGGCTTCCGCGGCAGCGGCAATTTTCGGATTGGCCCACAGCGCCTTGGCAAAATCCGTTCTGATGATGCCCGGCGCCACACAGTTGACGCGCACATTGTGCGGCCCGTACTCCACCGCGAGATTGCGGGCGAGCTGGAAATCCGCCGCCTTGGAGATGTTGTAGGCACCGATCAGAGGGCTGCCGCGCAAACCGCCGATCGACGACACGATGATAATCGCGCCGTCGCGGCGCTCGATCATTTCCGGTGCCACCATCTGGATCAGCCAGTGATTCGACAGGATGTTGTTATCGAGGATCTTGCGGAACTGCTCGTCCTTGATGCTGGCGAGAGGGCCGAAGTGCACGTTGGTCGCGGCGTTGCAAACGAGAATATCGATCCTGCCAAATTCGCCACGGGCGCGTTCCACGAGCTGCGCGAGCGCTTCCTTGGCCGAAATGTTGGCTTCAACGGCAATGGCTCGGCCCACGCGTGGATCGGACTTGCGCCGCTCATTGATGGCATTGGCCACTGCCTGGCAGGCGTCGAGCTTGCGCGAGGATACGACGACGTGCGCGCCTTGCTCGGCGAAGCGCTCCGCCGCGGCGCGCCCGATGCCCCGGGAGGATCCGGTGATGACAGCGACTCGGCCGGTGAGATCGAAGAGAGACATGGGGAGGCTCCTGCCTGTGCGTCGCTATATACTGCAGGCTTCCCTCACTCACTCGCAAGTCACCGCCGCCACCATGCCCCATCTGCAAGTCCTGTTGAAAAAGGAAGATCTGCTGCCGGTCCATCTCGAGGATCGCGTCGTCATTGTGTTGGATATTCTGTTCGCCACCTCGACCATGGTCCACGCCTTCGCGCACGGCGTTGCCGGAATCTGGCCGGCACTCAATACTGACGATGCCAATGTCGTGGCCGCCGGAGTCGGGGACTGCATCAAATCGGGCGAGTACCTGGCGGAACACCTGCCCGGATTCTCGCCAGCCTTCCCGTTGCTGTTGGGTCGGGAGCCGTTGCACGGCAGGAAGTTGGTTTACTGCACGACGAACGGGACCGTGGCATTGCGTGCGTCGATCGGCGCGCAGGATGTGTACGTCGGTTGCCTGTTGAACGGTGCGGCACTGGCGTCTCATATCAGGAAGGTACATCCGGACTCATCGGTGTTGATTGTCTGTTCCGGGTCGATCGGCATGTTCAACCTGGAGGACTTCTATGGCGCCGGCCACTTTGTGGAGCTGCTCGAGGGGGAGGGCAGTTATCAATTGAACGACGGTGCCCGCGGGGCGCGGCTGCTGCGGCGCGCGTATGACCCGAAGACGGTACTGACGGGCAGCCGCGTCGGTTTGATGATGCGGGATAAGGACCTGGTGGATGAGGTCGAGTACTGCGCTCAATTTGACATATTGGACGTCGTGGGCCGCCTCGACTCCGAGGGAGTGCTGCGGCAGGTCAAAAGCTGAGGGGCTATCGGCTGATATGATCACATATGTTACTATATAGATCGATAGTATCCATTGTGATTACCCCGTTCCCATGGAAGATCGCCTGCGCAACTGCGGATTCCTCCTGAAGGAGGTCAGCCGCCGCTACGTCCAGCGCTTCGAGGTCCGCGCGCGCGAGATTTCCCTGAATCTCGCTCAAGCCAAGGCGTTGGTGCGCCTGGAAAAAAACCAAGGCGTAAGCCAGGCGCGGCTGGCCGAGCTGGCCGAGGTCGATCCCATGACCATGGTGCGCATTCTCGACCGCATGGAGGCGGAGGGGCTGCTGGAGCGCCGGCCCGACCCGGCCGACCGCCGCGCCCGCTGCCTTTACCTCACACCCAAGGCCAGGCCGATTCTCAGCGAAATCTGGCGTCTCAGCGATGAGATTCGCGCCGAGCTGTTCGCGGGGGTGAGCAAGGCCGAGCGCGACCAGTTCATGACCGTGCTCGAGCGCCTTTACGACAACATTCTTTCATTGAGCGAGCGATCATGAGTGAGCCGGGCAGGCGCCGCTGGTTGCGATTATTCCTGATGATCGGCGTGCCGGCGCTCGCTCTCATCGGGGCGGCCTATTTTTATTGGACGGGCGGTCGGTATGAGAGCACCGACGATGCCTACGTACAGGTTGCCAGCGTCGCTGTCAGCTCCAACGTCGCCGGCCGGGTGTTGGAAGTCGATGTCCACGACAATCAAGCGGTGCGCAAAGGCGATGCGCTGTTCAGTCTCGACGGCGAGCCGTTCCGGATTGCGGTGGAAGAGGCCGCCGCGCAACTCGCAAGCGCACGACTGCAGGTCGATTCGCTCAAGGCCGGCTATCGGCAGCACCAGGCACAACTGGCCGCAGCGCGCGAGACCCTGGCGTACCAGGCGCGCGAAACAGATCGGCAAAAGCGGCTGCTCGCCGCGGGCATTTCTTCGCAATTGCAGGTAGACCGCGCTGTTCACGCCTTGGAAGGTGCGCGCAGCGAGTTGGCCGCCGCGCAGCAGGCGTCGAACGCCGTTGTTGCCAACCTGGGTGGCGATCCGAACGTCGATGTTGACCGGCATCCGACCGTTCAGCACGCTCAGGCGTTGTTGGATCGAGCCCGGTTGAATCTGACGTATACCGTTATCAAGGCACCGGCCGACGGCATCGTTACGCGCGTCGAGCAACTGCAGGCTGGCACTTATATCAGCGCGTCAACTCCCGTATTTGCCTTGGTCGTGGCCAATGACACCTGGGTAGAGGCCAACTTCAAGGAGAACCAGCTCGCCCACATGCGGGTAGGGCAGCAGGTTGAAGTGCGGGTCGACAGTTACCCGGGGAAGAAGTTCGCGGCTACGGTGGCCAGCGTCAGCCCCGGCACGGGTTCGCAGTTTTCGTTGTTGCCGGCGGAAAACGCCACCGGCAACTGGGTGAAGGTGGTGCAGCGGCTGCCGGTGCGGATTGAGCTGAAGAACCTGGATCCGGATTTTCCGTTGCACGGCGGCCTGAGTGCCACCGTGAGTGTCGATACGCGATACCAGCGGCACTTGTTTGGCTCGGGCGAAGCGCCGCGCCGCAGAGAGCTCGCGGCGGCTGAGTGAACGCACGCGCCCCCCACCGCATCCTCATCACCATCACGGTGATGCTGGCCTCGATCATGCAATCCCTGGACAACACCATCGCCAACGTGGCGCTGCCGCGCATCCAGGGCTCGCTGTCGGCCAGCCAGGACCAGATGAGTTGGGTGCTCACCTCCTACATCATCGCCGCGGCGATCATGACCCCGTTGAGTGGCTGGCTTGCGGGCCGGATGGGCCGCCGCCGCGTATTTCTGACCTCCATCATCGGCTTCACCATTACGTCCGCCCTGTGTGGAATGGCGCAAACGCTGCCGGAAATAGTGATTGCGCGGCTGCTGCAAGGCCTGTGCGGGGCGGCGCTGGTCCCGATGTCACAGGCCATCCTGCTCGACATCAATCCGCCGGAAAAGCACGGCCGCGCCATGGCGATCTGGGTGATGGCGGTGACCGTCGGCCCCATCCTGGGGCCGGCGCTCGGCGGCTGGCTCACTGAAAACTACAACTGGCGCTGGGTCTTCTACATCAACGTCCCGTTCGGCCTGCTGTCGGCCTTCGGCACCCTGGCCTTCATTGCCGAGACGCCGCCGCGCCAGTCGCGCTTTGACTTCTTCGGCTTCGCCACCCTGAGCCTCGCCATTGGCGCATTTCAGCTCATGCTCGACCGGGGACAGTTGCAGGACTGGTTCAATTCCACCGAGATCTGTATTACCGCGGCCATCGCGGCCTCGTCCATCTACCTGTTCGTGGTGCACATGCTGACCACGAAGCAAACACCGTTTGTGAGCGCTGCCCTGTTCAAGGATCGCAACTTCCTGACCGGCAGTGTCTTCATATTCATAGTCGGCGCGGTGCTGTTTGCTGTGCTGGCCTTGTTGCCACCGCTGTTGCAGGACCTGATGAACTATCCCGTGGTGTTGACGGGTCTGGTGACTGCTCCCCGTGGGGCTGGCACGTTCGGCGCCATGTTCCTCGTGCAATGGTTGATGCGCCACAAAGTGGATGTGCGCATCGTCATCGCCGCGGGCTTTCTCGTTACCGCGGTGTCGTTGTACATGATGACGGGCTTCTACCTGCAGATGGATGCAAGCCGGGTCGTCTGGTCCGGTCTTCTGCAAGGCCTGGGAGCGGGTATGGTCTATGTGCCGCTTGCGGCCGCCACCTTTACAACGCTGGCTCCGATCCTGCGCAACGAGGGCACAGCCATGTTCAGTCTCATCCGCAACATCGGCAGCAGCATTGGAATCTCCATCGTCACGGCGCTGCTGACCCGAAACACACAGATCATGCACGCGCGGTTGGCTGAGAATGTCACTCCTTACTTCAACCCGTGGCATGCGGCGCCGCCGTCGACTGCAACGGCGGCTGCAATGGTGAATCACACGGTCACCAGTCAGGCGGCCATGATCGCGTACAACAACGATTTCAAGATGATGTTGATTCTGACTCTGTTTGCGGTGCCGGCGGTGCTGCTGTTGCGAACAGCAAAGCAGGCCGCTCCCGAGCCGGCGGTGGTGGTCGAATGATGGCAAGGCAAGCTGCATGGGTGGCGCTGCTGGGCCTGACAGCAGTGGTCACGGGTTGCAAGGTGGGCCCTGACTTCAAGCGCCCGGACCCACCCGCCGCCGAGCGATATACCTCACGGAAGCTGCCGGTGGAGTCGTCGAGCCTCGATCAGCAGATCACGCTGGGAGCGGCCCTGGACCGGGAATGGTGGCATCTGTTCCAGTCCGATGAGATTGACGGCGTGGTTGAGCGGGCCCTGCAAGGCAATCGCTCACTCAGGGCAGCCAATGCAACGCTGGCGCAGGCGAACGAGCTGGCCAATGCGCAGGCGGGCTCGTTGTATCCCCAGCTCAACATGACGGCGGGCCTGGGCAGGCAGAAGTACGGCGCGCAGTTTTTCGGCACCTTCCAGAAGCTGCCGCCATTCACTTACTACGCGCTCGGTCCAACAGTCAGTTATGCACTGGATTATACCGGCGGGGCGGCTCGATCCGTTGAGCAGGAGTTTGCACAGGCGGAATATCAGAAGCAGCGACTCAACGCCGCGTACCTGATGGTGAGCGGCAACGCGGTCATGCAATGTCTGCGGATTGCCTTGCTGCAGGGAGAGATCGCCACTGCCGAGGCTATTCTCGATGAGGACCGTCAGAATCGGAAGCTCGTGCAGGTTGCTTTCGAGGCGGGGTCCGTCTCCCGCACCGATGTTGTCAGTGCCGAGAGCCAGTTGGCGAGTGATGCGACCTTGTTGCCCCCTCTGCGCCAGCAGTTGAGCGAGGCCCGGCATGCCCTGGCCGTCATCATGGGACAGTTACCGGGCAATGAGGCGCCGGCCGGGTTTGATCTGTCGCGTGTAACACTGCCCCACAACCTTCCCGTGAGCCTGCCGTCCGAGCTGGTGCACAACCGCCCGGATATCCTGGCCAGCGAGGCTCAATTGCACGCTGCGACGGCAGCGGTAGGTGTTGCGACCGCGAATCTCTACCCGCACATTGTTGTGTCAGGCTCTCTCACCCTGCAGTCGACCATCCTGCGCCGCCTGTTCGAGGGCCAGAACAATGCCTATAACGGCATTGGCTCGCTTACGGCGCCCCTGTTCGATGGCGGAACGCTGCGCGCCGAGAAGCGGGCGGCCGTGGATGCCCTGCAGGCCAGCACTGCCAAGTATGAACAGACCGTTCTTGCGGCATTTGGCCAGGTCGCCGATGCACTGGATGCGTTGGACCACGATGCCGAGCAGCTCGATGCACAGGCGCATTCTCAGAGCGCAGCTCGCGAAAACGTGGATCTGACCCGCAGGAGTTACAACGAGGGCAATGTCGGGGTGCTCCAGGTGCTGGACGCCGAGCGCCTGTATCAGAACGCTCGCCTCGGTTATGTACGAGCGCAGGCGCAACGCTACATGGATACGGTACAATTGTTTCTCGCCCTCGGGGGAGCTGCCACTTAAAGCGAGACCATGCCGGCTGTCATTGAAACGCACGATCTGGCGAAGAATTACGGACAGTTTGGCGCATTGCACGGGCTCAACTTGTCGATGCCGGAGGGCAGTGTATTCGCCCTCGTGGGAGCGAGCGGTGCCGGCAAGACCACCACTATCAAGATCCTTCTGAACATGATGGTGCCCAGCCGCGGTCACGCGACCGTGCTCGGAACGGACACACGTTCCATCGGTCCCAGCCTGCTGTCACAGGTCGGCTACGTCTCGGAAAGCCAGGCGCTGCCGGGTCGGTTGCGAGTGGAACAGTTTTTCGACTATCTGCGGCCCTGCTATCCGAGTTGGGACTCGCGGCTGGAGCTGCAATTGCGAAGCCAGTTGCGCCTGCCGCCGGCCCGCAGAATCAACGCGCTGTCGCACGGGATGCGGCTCAAGCTGGCGTTGGCGTGCGCGATGTCGTTTCGACCGCGCCTGCTGGTGCTCGATGAGCCGTTCAGCGGCCTCGACGCACTGACGCGCGATGAAATGATCGGGGAGTTCCTGCGCGAGCCGCGCGAGATGTCGATTCTGATCTCATCCCATGAGCTGGACGAGGTCGAGCGCCTGTGCACGCATGTTGCCTTCCTCGATGAAGGCCGGCTCCTGTTTCAAGGAACCCTTGCCGAGCTGCGCGAGCACGCTCGCGAAGAAGTCTTTGCACGAAGAGGACATCCGCGGGCCGGACATGCGAGGGACGAGTTCGAGGAGGGGCACGGCTCTCTGCGGACGATTTTCGTGTCAATGGTCGCTGCCGCGCGGGCGAGCCGATGATCTGGGCTGTCCTCAGGAAGGACTGGGCGCTGCTGTGGCCGCTGGCGGTCCTGGTGACCCTCATTCAGGTTGCGTTGGAATGGGCGACCTACCAGTTTGGCTTCTTTGGTGTATCGCCGGTGGCCCGCGAAATCATGCGGCTGTTGACCCCGGCCTGGTTCATCGGCGTCATTTCACTTGCGGTGGTGGCCGTTCATGAAGACACCATTCCCGGGGTCGACCAGGACTGGCTCATCAGGCCGTTGAGCCGCACGGACCTGCTGCTCTCCAAGTTGCTGTTCGTGGCGGTCACGGTCTGCGGCCCCATGCTCGTTGTCAACATCGTGGATGAGATGGCGTTGGGATTTCGGTTTGCGCCGTCCTTCGGTTTCGCGCTCTACAAGGAGCTCTACCTGTTCGTCTGCCTGTTGGTTCCGGCCGCGGCGGTGGCGGCTGCGACCCGCAATGCCGTCGAGCTGGTCGTACTGATCGCGGGTCTCGTGCTGTTGTATGTGCTGTGCGTCGGGCTGAGCGCGCTGGTATTCGGTCTGGACCGGTGCCCCACTTGCGATACGAGCATCCTGTGGATCCAAAGCCTGCTGGAACACTTCGGCATCCTGGTTGGCTCCGCCGTCGTACTCGGATTCCAGTACTACGAGCGCAGGACGTCGCTTTCGCGGCTCGTCCTCGCCGCCGGTGTCGTATTGCTCGTGATTATCCAGTTGCCGTGGAATGTTGCTTTTGCCATCCAGACATGGATGGGGACGCCCATCGGTACGGCTCCAGCCATGCTTCAGGTCACAGCGGGAGAAACCACCGTTGCCTCATCCACGGCGGGTGGACGCAGTCGGCAGGAGAATGCGAAGCGGGCCGCCCAGGCGTTGCTGCAGGGAGATGTGGATGCCGCCGTGGAGATTCAGCAGAGCTCGAGCCGGAACCGCGGCGCGCCGGTAACACTCAGCTTTCCGCTCCAGGTCAAAGGAATGGGCCACGATGAATTCCTGGCCGTGGACCGGGCTGACTTCGCGCTGCTCGATGCCAGGGGCCAAACCCTCTATCGAGGCAGGCGCGCCGAGAGAAAATCCGCGCCCTTGAATACCGATGCGGCCGGCGCTGCAATCCAGGCGTTCGAAATGCCTGCCGCCGACTATCAAAGGATCCGCGAGCGGGCGGTGAGTCTGGTTGTGGATTATTCGCTCACGGTGCGAGCGGTCGTTGCCCAGCACAAAATGCGCGCGACCGGGGATGAGTTGCGCTCGCCGGAGATTGGCATCTGCCGCTCCGATGCCGATCCCAGCTCATCAATCATCCGCTGCCGTCAGATCGGCCGCGCGCCCAACTGCTACACCACGACCTTGTATGGGCCGGATGGCCGGCACAACCCGGAAGTGCGCACCTGTGGTTCCGACTACCGCCCCTACATTCCCGCACCCATGAACATCATCAGTTTTGCCGGAATGGAAATGCCCATTCGCGATTCCTACGGTGTTGCCCATTACGATGTGGATGGCTCGCAGATTCAGGATTCGTACATCGTCATGAAGGTCTATGAGACCGGCGGGCACTTTCAACGCCGCGTGACGTCGCATTTTCAGCCCGAGTAGCGCCAGCTTCTGCTCAGCCAGAGCAACTTTGCCGGCGCGGAACAGTCAGATCCAGCGCCGAAACTGTGAAATTCGGCGCGTACCGCCGTTTGGAGATCGACTCCGGGCATGCCATCATTCGCAATTGTCATCCGCTCGCAGCCAGGAGCACCTATGCCCACCCTCTACCTGCTTCCCAGTGCCATGGTTGCTGTCGGCTGAATGATGGTGGCCAGCGATCGCCTGCCGCAGGCCGCCGGGCTCTGGCGCCCCCTGCTGGTTGCCCTCGTCGCGTTGCTCGCGGCGGTTGCGGTGCATGCCGATCCCGCTCCCTTCGACCTCGTCGGCCCGAACCTGACGGTGACCGTGACTCGTGGGGGCAAGACGTTGCCCATCACACAGGTGCCGAACCTGGCACCCGGCGATCGGCTGTGGATTCAGGCTGACTTTCCGGCGGACCAGGACGCGCACTACCTGATGGTCGCGGCCTTTCTGCGCGGCGCCACCAATCCGCCGCCCCAGGACTGGTTTTATCCCTGTGAGACCTGGAAGCCCAAATGCGTCCAGAAAGGGTTGACCGTCACGGTCCCGGCGGACGCGCAACAGCTTCTCGTCTTCCTCGCTCCCGAAACGGGCGGCGATTTCCGCACGCTCGTGAGTGCCGTGCGGGGCCGCCCCGGCGCTTTCGTCCGCAGCTCGCAGGATCTGAACCAGGCCTCGCTGGATCGCGCACGACTGGAAAAATATCTCGCGGCCATCCGCTCCATAAATGACAAGGATCCGTCCAAGCTCAAGGAAGTAGCGCCCCTGCTGGCGCGCAGCCTGGCCATCAAGTTGGATGACAAGTGTCTGGACCGCAGTGCGCTGGTACAGGCGCCGTGCCTCATGCAGGGACAGAGCTCGTTGATTCTCAACGACGGCCACAGCGCGTCGATTGTCGAAGCGCTGACATCCGGGCCCGCGAGCGATCTGGCCATGGAGGCCAGCTTCACTCCGCAGTTGAGCTACGGCTACTACAGTCCCTACATTGCTTCCGTACTCGACATCGCGCGCATTTTCGATTCATTCCGGACCGCGCAGTACCAGTACATTCCGGCCCTCGCCATGCAACAGGGCGAGCAGCTCGCGTTGTACATGAACGCGCCGCCGTCGTTCCACAATCCCAAATCGGTCATCGTGGTCGCATTGCCGGCCGTCGAGCAGGCGCAGCTCCCGCCGTTGCATGCGGTGGACCCCAAGGCCACCTTCTGCATGCGCAAGTCAACTCTGGCACTGCCGGTCGAGGGCGCGCCGTTGGTGTTCTCAACATCGTACGCACATGACCTGACATTGCGGGTGACCCGCGATGACGGCAAGACTGTGGAGTTGCCCGCGAAAGCGGATCCGCAGCTCGGCGGCTTCCTCATTGACACCAAGGAGCTCGGGGCGACCAACGTGGGCGATCGGGTGCGCGCGTCGCTTCAGGGTTACTGGGGTTTCGAAAAATACAATGCGCCCAGCTTCGAGCTGGTGAATGTGCACAACCAGTCGTGGGCGCTGGCCACTCCGGATGAAGGCGCGTTGATTGTCGGGCGTGACAAGACCGTGCGGCTGCAGGCCGGCAATGTCACTTGCCTCGACAGTGTCCTGCTGAAAGGCGAAGACGGCACCGAGCACGAGGCGCAGTGGAAGCTGGTCAAGCCGGGCGAAGTGGAGGTGACCTTACCTCTGCAGACCGCCAAGCCGGGTTCCATGACATTGCTGGTGTCGCAATACGGCACTTCTCAGGCGCAGCAGCTCCACCTGCAGGCCTTCTCCGAGGGGGCGCATCTCGATGGCTTCACCTTCCGGGCCGGTGACAGTCAAGGTGTGCTGAAGGGAAGCCGCCTGGACCAGGTTACGAAGCTCATCCTCCAGGGTGTCGAGTTTGTCCCCGGCAAGCTGGATACCAACAAGGGAGGCGACGAGCTCGCCATGGTCACGCGCGATACCCAGCCCGTGACGAGCGCGAAGCAGGGCGACACGTCGATTGCCAAGGTGGTGCTGAACGACGGCCGGACTCTCGATCTCAATGTGGCTGTCAGCGCGCCGCGTCCGCGCGTGACGTTGATCGGCAAGGGTGTACGGACGGCAACGTCCTCGGCCGAGAGCAACATCGAGCTCGCGAACGCCGATCAGCTCCCACAGGATGCGAAACTGACATTCTCCGTGCGCGCCCAGACTCCCGCCACTTTTGTACGCGATGAGCAGATCGAGGTGGCCATGGCCGATGAGTCCGCATCGACCACCTTGAGCATTGCCAATGGCGGCATCACCCTCGAGAATTCAAAGGTGGCGGTGGCCACGCTCGATCCCACCAAGGCGCTGGGCTCTTCCGCCTTCGGGCCGCTGCTGTTTCGGACGATTGTGAACGGCGTGCCCGGGGACTGGCAGCCGCTGGCGACGCTCGTGCGCCTGCCCCTGTTGCGCGAGCTGCAGTGCCCGGCGTCCGCGGAGCTGGCTTGCAAGCTGTCCGGTTCGAATCTTTTCCTCGTGCAATCAGTGTCCAGCGATGCCGACTTCACGCACTCCGTGGATGTCCCGGACGGTTTCCCCGGCTACTCGCTGCCTGTTCCACATCCGGTCAATGATGTGTTGTATGTGAAACTGCGTGACGATCCAACAGCGGTCAGCCGCGCGACTCTGGCGGCGCAGCAACTTCCTCCGTCGCCGCAGGAGGTGGCGCGTGCCGCGGACCGGCAGGCGGCGGCCACCGCTCCCGCGCAGGACTCTACCCAACAGTAGTCGTTCAGGGTCTACACTCCCCGTTGTCCGGCTTCTCAATAACGAAAGACAACGGGAGAAGATCATGCCTATTCGAACTCACCATGCGATCGTCGGGATCGGTTTGGCTGGGAGCCTCGCTCTGGGCACAACTACTGCCATGGCGGACAACGGTTGTGCGGGCCTGCCCGATCACCACACACTGCAAACGGCGTTGGAATACGCACGCGCGCAAAGTAACGGCGGATTCAACCTCGACATGTGGGCAACGGTCGTGAATCGCGACGGGGTCGTTTGTCAGGTTGCCTTCACCGGCGCCAATCGTGGCGCACAATGGCCCGGCAGCCGCGTCATTTCCGCTCAGAAAGCCAACACCGCGAACGCCTTCAGCCTGCCGGGACTTGCGCTGTCCACGGCCAACCTGTATGCCGCGGTTCAGCCGGGCGGTTCGCTGTATGGATTGCAGCACAGCAACCCGGTCGACACCGCGGTTGCCTACCAGGGACCTGCATCCAACTTCGGCCAGGATGACGATCCCATGACGGGCCGCCGCATCGGCGGCGTGAACGTGTTCGGCGGCGGGCTCGCCTTGTATAACTCGAAAGGTCAGCTCATCGGTGCGGTCGGTGTCAGTGGCGACACTTCCTGTGCCGACCACAACATCGCCTGGCGCACCCGGCACCGCCTGAACCTGGATTTCATTCCAGGCGGTGTCAGTGACAACCACGATGACAACATCAACTACAAGGGCCTGGTGAGCGTACCCAGCCTGGCGAACGACTTCTCACATCCCATCTGCAAGATCGCGGGAGTCGACGGTGTGTCGCAGATCAGTGCGAACCTGCCGGCCGTGCAGAAGGTCGGGGCTGGAGGGCACTGAGGCTCACTCCAGCGCCGTGGGGTGTCCGTTGAGCCGATAGACGACGCCCCCTTTCATGACAAATCCGGCGTGCCGCAGGGCGTCGGGTTGGGTGGTGGGGTCGGCCGGTATCGCCACAATATCGGCCAGCCTCCCGGGTTGAATCGACCCCACTTTGTCAGAGCGCCCCAACAGGTCCGCGGCGTTCCACGTGGCCGCGAGAATGGCGTCCATTGGCTTCATTCCGTTCGCAATCAGGAGTGCGAACTCCAGTGTGTGGTCGCCCTCGCCGAGATCGGTACCGTAGGCGATTTTCACGCCTGACTTGACAGCCAATGGCAGGTTCTTCTTCGGTAGGAGGTCGTTGGCGAGCTCCTTGGGGGCCGTGCCCGGCGTCAGCAACTCGGGGTGGTCGTGCGCCACTGTGTAGAACACGTCGTAAACTGTCAGCGTGGGAACGAGGTACGTTCCGTGCGACTTCATCAGTGAAAAGGTCTGGGCAGTTGCAAATGATCCGTGCTCGACCGAGTCGACGCCGGCGATCACGGCATTTTCAATGGCTGCCGCGGGGTAGATGTGCGCCGCCACCTTCATTCCCAACGAGTGGGCCGTTTCCACGGCTGCGCGCATCTCATCGTTGGTCATGAGCTGCTGGCGCGGATCGTCGCCGGTCGATGCGATTCCACCGGACGGCATCAGCTTGATTACATCGGCTCCACGTTGCCTGTGCTCGCGGACACGCAGGCGTGCTTCATCAGGGGAGTCGACGATGCCATTGCGCCACCCTGGATGAGACAGAGCGTGGTCGACACCGTTGTAAACATCGCCGTGACCTGCCGTGGGCCCCAATGGTTCAAGGGCGACCATCAGGCGCGGGCCAGGAATCTTTCCGGCGTTGATGGCATTTCGAAGCGCGACACTGTCATCGCCGCCACCAACATCACGTGCGCTGGTGAACCCCTGCTGGAGCATCTGGCGCACAAATACTTCGCCGTCGAACGCGCGATCGATGTCGTTGTGGGTTACCCAGTATTCCGTGGCGTTCGTTCGACTGGGGAGCATCGCCGCGACATGCACGTGGCAATCGATGAACCCGGGCAACACGGTTGCCCCTGACAGGTCGATGACCTGGGCACCCGGCGGCGTCGTGAAGCCATTTTCGACCGCGGTGATGGTGTCGTCGTGAATGGTGATGGAAACGTTTTTACGAGGGCTGGGTGAGATGCCGTCGATCAGTGTGCCCGCGTGAATCACGGTATCCGCGCCGAAGGCATTCTGAGCCAGGAACAGGGCTGCAAAGGCCACGAGGGAGTCTTTCATGAAGTGCCGCGTTGCAAATCGGGGCGCCAGTATAGCTGCTATTATTTCCGGTCATGGGGCCGCTTTTGACATTGAAAGTCCACGCAGCATTGCAGGCGGCGGCCCGCAAGGGACTCGCGACGGTCGAATGCTCGCTCGATCTCGATCGCTCCGGGACCTCGGTCGAGGTGAGTGCGGAACACTGGAGCTGGCAGGGAACCCGCTATCCCTTCCTGGGCGCCTGCAAGGACAGAACCATCTACTATTGGGCCGGACAGGACTTTCAGCCCGCGGCACGCTACTCCAGCTCACTCATCAAGTTGGTGCCCACGCAGTGGGGGCCTCCCACCTTCGAAATCGACGGCATCAAAATGTTGCCCACGGCGAAAGCCTCACCGTACGAGGACGCAAAGCGCAAGGTGGCGCTCATCCGGCCCCGCGGCAAGCAGATCCTGGATACCTGCGGTGGCCTCGGTTATTTCGCTTCCTGGTGTCTGCTGGGGCAGGCGGGACGGGTGCTGTCGTATGAGAAGAACGAGGATGTGGTTTGGTTGCGGGGCCTGAACCCGTGGTCGCCAACAGGCGAGGGCTTGAGCCTCGTGCGCGGCGACGTTGCTGTTGAAATCGCTTCCTTGCCGGATCAATCATTTGACGCCGTGTTGCATGACCCTCCCAGGTTTGGTATTGCCGGTGAGTTGTATTCGCAGGCCTTCTACGATCAACTTGCACGTGTGTTGCGCCCACGGGGGATCCTGTTCCACTACACCGGGACGCCAAACAAACTCACCAGCGGACGGGATGTCCCCAATGAGGTTGCCGGGCGATTGCGCAAGGCGGGGTTTGCAGCGGAGCTGCACGGCGACGGTGTGCTTGCCACTCGGGGCCATGGCCGCTAGTCGAACACCTCATCGCCAGTAGGTTCGTAGTGGGGGATCGCATTCATCTGGTGACGGAATGTCGACAGCGCGAGGTACATGCGCTTGCGTGCCCGGCTCTGGTTCCCCAGTGGCCGATGCTCCGCGATGCAATGCCATGGGTTGTACGATAGCTGCTTTTCGAAGTTGATCTGCGCCGGTGAGTCGAATTTCTGCCGCGGAATGCGTAGTGTGGCCACCGAAACGCGCGGTGACAGCTTCTCCGGCCACAAGACCGCCGCATTCTCAATCGGCATTAGGAAGGAGTCCGTCTGTAGCTGGACGCGAAAATCCAACTCCACGTCCGCGCCGTTGAGCGCTTTCACCATCGCCTCACGCAAATAGTTGTCCGATGGCCGAAAGGGCAGTCGGGGTATGGGTGTGCGCCGGCTGGTCTTCGGCCACACTGAATACTGCATCGCCTGGCCTTCGCCGAGCAGGTAGGGTACGCAGCTAAAGTAGGGTGCCTCAAACGGACTGCTCTGCGTCTTCACCCACAGCCCCTGCATGATGAAATCCAGCAGGTGGGGGCGATGGAGATTCACGAAGTAGAAAGTGGAGGCGTTCCTGAGGCTTTCCTTCTGCAGTTGGGCGTTTGCCCGCACGTCCGGAGTCACGAATGTCGGCGTGGACACACCTGTGAAGTCTTGAGTGTACTTCTCTTCGTCCATGAGCTTTGGTCCTGGGACGCCCAGCAGCTTGATGCTGATGCTCATGAAACCGACATCGTCGATGTCCGGGGTAATGTAGGGACCCGGTCCGGAGAATCGCACCCACGCTCGATAGGTCCGCGGTTGGGCGAACACACCCTGCCGGAACTTCTGCGGCAGGTCAGGGTGAACGATGAATTCGGCACGCACGATGCCGTGGGTCTTGGTGTTGCCGCCGCGTTCGAAGCCACGCGGCTTCCACAGTCCCTGCATCTGTTTGCGGAAGGTGTCGATAATGGATTCGACGCATGCTTCTTCGTCGGGCAGTAGTTTTTCTTCAGCCAACGCCAGGTGTTCGTTGGTGCGCTGTCGATTGATCAATGCGGTGGTGAAGCGTGCGATCGGGTCCCGTAGTACGGCGTCAAATGGTGGGCGCAGAAGCCGGTCGAAGCGACGTTCAAACTGCAGGAGCTTGAACGTTGAGTCCGACACGAAGTTGAGGAAACGGGAGCCGGTGTTGGCGGGCGGAATAGGGCGCGCTGTGTTGGAGTCCATAGGATTCTCTCATTCGGCGGCGAGCCAGCGTAGGGCGCGAATGCCGGGCAGGAAGAAGTACGCCCCGCCGGCGACCGTGACGAACTGAGGCAGGTTTTCCAGCCGGCGGGTGGGGCCGTCAGCCGCGGGTAACGAGAAGTAGTCGCAGCGCAGCCCCCCGGATCCCGGTGTGCGATTCCCGAGCAACGGATCGCTTTCGTTGTGCAACCCATTGAAGTGGGCGCTCATGATCCACGCGCTCTGCACAAACTCGAACTGCCGCTGGATGTTGGCGTTGAGGCACATGAAGTGGAGCCCCGTATCCACGGGTGCTGGTAAGCGAAGCGCTGCTTCGGGAGTTACTTGTACGCCGTATTCACGTCCCCGACGCAGAACGCGATGAAATCGAGTCGATGCGGCAAGATCGCGTGCGCGGGCATCGGGGTTGAGGCCGAGGGTGCGTATCAACCGGGAGAGGAGACCCGCGCCGCCGGTTGGGAGATCCGCGGTGCGCGGGTTGGTGCGCCGAATGTGCGCGCCAATCGGGCAGCGATGGCCAGAAGGGTCGGATTCAAATGTGAAGTCGTTGGGGTCGGGCGCGGGTGCGCCGCCTTTGGCCGATGCGCTTGCGACTGCTGTCGTCGGTCGCTCAACCGCTATTGATTCCCCACTTCGCGTGCGCCCAACCAACTGCGAGGCCAGCCACTCGCGCTCAACGTCGACTCCTCCAGCGCGCGAATTGAGCACCTGCCAAAACCCCCGGACGTCCTGCCGCAATTGGCGGATAACCAGGTACGTGCCATTGCGCCCGAGATCGGCGCTGTTGGGACTGTCCTCCGCTCGGGGCAGCAACTCCTGTGGGTCGCGGCTCGCGTCGAGCACAGGGCGGGGCGTGTAGAGACCGTACTCGTTTGGGTAGCCCAGAACAAACTCACCAAGGCAGCTCAGGTTGCGGTAGGCGCGCTCCTCTTGATCTGCTACGGGTATCGCGCGCTCCCAGTCGATTTGTGGCTGCGAGAGCCCGTCCGCAAATCCAAAGGGCTCAACGCCGCCCATATCGGTAGTTGAGAGCCTATAGACGACGTCGAAGCCGGCGGCACAGGCTGACTCAATGCCACTCTGCAGCCCGGTCAAATGGCCGGGCATGGCGTACAAGAGCACCGCGACGTGCGGCTCGCGCTCGCGGCCACCCCAATCCCAACGTTCAGGCGCGCTTTCTCCCACATCGCCGAGGCGCCGGGTGCGGTTGGCATCGCCGGCCATTCCCTCCAGGAACTCTTCTGAGAATCCGCCCACCGCGTCGGAGCTCACGCCGAGCGCATCCATGCCTGCGCGCGTCAGCGCAATCTGCAGCGCAGTGGGAGGCACAGGCTGGATTGTGACCGCGCTGGTCACCTCAACCTCACTCAGCCAGCGACGAGCAGCAGCCGGATCCTTCACCCGCAACAGGAGGATTACGGCTTCGGTGTGGTGCTTGAACCCAAACCGCAGCAGCCCCTGGATGTCGTCGAGGTTGACTTCGCTCATAGCAACTTCAACCAAGCGAGTGCCTGTGCGGCACTCAGGTCATGTTGCTCCAGGCCCTGCCGGATCCGCGCATTGCGCTCCATATCGCACAGGGTGAGTCCCGGGTACGCCTTGTACCAGACCTGGGTGGGTAGCTGATGCCGCCGCTGAAAATACTTGAAGAAGCTTTCCCGCCGCGCCCCGCGCGTGAGCAGAAAGTCAGTGTGGGGCCAGCCGACCCCGCTACTGAAGGCGACATTCAGTCCCCAGGCGACTTTGTTGATGAAGTCATCCATGTAGGCCTGATGGCCGCCGTCGTAGTTGCTCGCAAACAGTACGCGACGCTTGCCATCCACAAACACCCACCGCGCGAAGTGAATGGTTTGTACGCGGCCCAGGTAGCCTCGATTGAACAGGTGCCGCGCGGTGAACTGGATGACAGCGAATACCGCAGGTGTCAGCCAGCGGCGCAACGCACCTGGTTTGACAGATCCGAATGCGGTGTACTGGTTGGTAACGTCCTGGTCTTCCAGTGTCTGCAATTCCAGCAGCAATGAAGCTGAGGGGCGCGGACAGAGCTCCGGATCGCTCGTCTCCAGGCGCCGCAACCGCAAAATCAATAGCGGCGACAGTACGAGCAAAAAGGGGGCCGCGAGCAACGCGACGAGCAGGGTGGCTACGAGGTTCATCCATTTCGCGAACAACCAACTGAGTGGAGTCGGAGCCGCCGGCGTGAGCGTCAGTCGCCGCTTGTCCACCTCCGTCCTCACGAAGTTGACCATTTCCCGCCACCGTGTACGCGCATCGTCCGCGGACTCGAGGGGAGTGCGGTCCACTCGCGCCGATAACACTTGCTGCAGAATGCTTTCCTGTTGGATCTGCTGCACTGTGCGGCCCACCCAATTGACGTAGCTGGCGGCAACAGGCAGATCGTGAGCGCGCAGCCACGCCAGCAGATCGCCCTCGGGCGGGAAGTCCGCGCACAGGCCAAAGATCTGCCGCAACCCAGCCGGCGAGCGGGTCACCATTTCGGCCAGACAATCTGCCGCCGCACCGTCACAATCGCCCATGAAGGCCAGATAGATCGGCAGCCGCGGCCGGGGCACGCCGTACACCTCAATGTCCGCAAGAGTCGGATCGTCGAGAATCACAAACCGCGCAAAGTGCAATTGCGGGAATTGAGCGAAGGGCAGCAGGGCATTGCCGGGGTCGGCCACTCCGGGCGAGGCATTCATGCTCAGCAGCAGTGCCCGCAGCGGCGGCAGCCGGTCCGCCGCAATCGGTGCCACGACCGTGAACTGCCCCTGGGGTGTCATGGCTACTGCTGGAATTGCAGGCAGAAGTCGATCAGCCGGTCCTTGCCCCAGTACACCTTGCCCAGATAGAAGCCAGGGGAAAGCAGCCGGATTTCATCGCGGATGCGCTCCGCGACCAGGGAGGTTTGGGAGTAATCCAACACAATGCACTCCTTCCCATCCAGCCAGCTCGGTCCCTTGTAGACTTTCGCAATGATGGCTTCGACTCCGAAGGCGGTAATGCGGTTCTTGAGAAAGCCGCCGGCGGCATCGAACACCTTGCCTTGCCAGCCGAAGTGATTGATGACCTGTGCAATGAGGGTGGAGTAGCGGGTGCCGGGTGCAATGATGGCCGTGCCGTCGGCGGGTCCGTTTGGAATGTCGCCGGCGGAGTTGGCTCGGAACAGGTCGTCCAGTTGCGCCTGCGACATCGCCAACAGTTGTTTCGGATCGTAGTTCATGGGGGTGCTCGCTTTGCTTCTTGCAAGAGGGTTTCGGCTGCCTTTTCCGCGATCATGTAGACCGCGCTGACCACGAAGAAGCCGGGGATCCTGGGAAACACGGAGGCGTCGACGATGCGCAACCGGCGGGTTCCGTGCACCGCAAACGAGCTGTCAACCACGCCGCCATTGGCTCGGAGTCCGATCGGACAGGAGCAGGAGGCGTGATGCCCCCAGGCGTTGTTGCGGACGTACTCGGCCAGTGCCGGCGCTGTGCGCGCCTGTGGGCCCGGCGCGCATTCTTCTGCGAACAGCCCGCATTCGAGCAGCGGGCGATTCAATTCGCGAATGAATTGAATGGTGTCCACGACCGCGGCGAGGTCGTGGCCCTGCGTGTCGTCGCCTTCCTCGAAGTAGTGAAACTCGATGCGCGGCGGGTCTCGGGGGTCCGCCGACTGCAACGTGACGGTTCCGGCGCTGTTGTGGGTATGGGCTTTCAACAGGGCCCAGGTCAGCCGGTCGTTGTACTTCCGCAGGTTGGCGGAGAAGCCGGGATAGTAGCCGTCGAACTGCGTGGGCAGCGCCATGCAGAAGATGTCAGGATCGGGGAGGTTGGGTGATGAGCGCCGGACAAAGGCGAGGGCGGCGCCGTTTGATGAATACAGCCCGTCACGATGCTCGTGCCAACGTTGCCAGACAGGATCGCCCCGCTCGAAGCGGGCACCCTCGAGCAACTTCCAGGGCTCGCGCATGCGATACGTGACCGCGACTTCGTAGCGGTCCTGCAGGTTTCGGCCGACGCCGGGCAGGTCGACGCGGACCGCGATCCCCTGGCGCCGAAGTTGCGCGGCGGGCCCGATGCCCGACAACATCAACAACTGGGGTGTGTTGAATGCCCCGCCACACAGGATCACCTCCCGCCGCGCGTGCACTTCACGACGCTCGCCCGGTGCAGGGGAGGCATTACAGTGAGCCTTGTAGAGCCGGGAACCTTTCAGGTACTCGACTCCGCAAGCGGCCCCCTCAGCGTCAAAGAGCACTCGGGTTGCGAGTGCATTCAACTCAATGTGCAGCCGGTCGCCGTGCTTTGCTGCCACATCGAGAAGCCGCTCCCGCGATCCGATACGCTGGCGCGAGCAGGTTGAGACGGGCGTGTAGCAAAGTCCCTCGAAGTCCTTCGCCCGCCACGGGCGGGCATTGGGATCCGCGGCGCTGTGAATCCATTGGGCGATCCTGGCAAGCGGATGCTTCAGGCGGCGGGCAAACTCGACGCTGGTCACCGCAATCATATTCAGCAACGCCTCGTCGCCGAGCGCTTCGGCTTCCAGTTCCTTGGGAGGTCTTTCGGTTTGCAGCCAGCCATCCCAGCCGTGTCCCGTGGGATCGAGTCCCAGATGCCGCAGAATCCGCCATAGGGGTCTGTGATGGCAGGCCTCGAGCTTGCGTGCATGCCGGCGCATACTGCGGGCGCTCCAGGAGCCGTCGCCTGTGAGTGCGCGGATGTGATTCCAGTCGGAATCATGCGCAAGCATGAAGATCATTGCGTTGTGTGCTGTACAGCCACCCAGCGTGGCCGCTCGCGGATACAACACGCCGCCGGTATGGGGGTCGGCTTTGAAATCGCGCTTCTGTTGCGTGTCATCCGAGTAGTGACGCACTGTGAAGTCCCAGCGCATCGCCGGGTTCTCACACGCGAAGGCGTGGAAACCGGGGACCGAGTAATCATCCGGCAGCCGTGGATCCGCCGTTTGCAGGTGATCGCCGCCCGCCTCGAGAACAAACACCCGCATCCCGGACTCGGCCAGCCGGGCGGCGAGGGTTCCACCCCCCGCGCCCGATCCAACAATTACGTAGTCCCAGCCGCCTTCCGCATCGCTCATGGACATCCGTCAGAAGGTCTTCAGGAACGTAATCAGTGCGCGCTTGTCATCGTCGCTCAGCTCCGGCTCCTTGCCGAACGACTGCTCGTCCTTGCTGAGCCCATCCTGGTCATTGAACTGCCGGGTGCCGAAATAGTGGCCGCGATTGCCGACCAGGTCCGGGCACTTGCTGAGCGCCAACAGGGGCCGGGCGAGGTTGGACAGCCTGCTTTCCAATTTCTCATCGGACTGGCCGATGCTGCCGAGCAGGTCTGCCTGCAACGTCAACAACACCTTGGTCACTTCACGGTAGTGGTTGACCCGGGCCGCGGCGGTGTCGCTCTCGGGCAGCAACCTGAGGTTGGCGAGCAGCCCCACCGGCATGCCTTTGGGGATGGGCCCGATCTCAATGTCGCCGCCCTGGCTCACAAATCGAGGTAACCACCAGTGTGCGTCCTTGCGCAGTGGCTGCAGTGCCTCCGGCACGAATCCCACCGGGATGGTCAACTGACTGACCTGGGTCGTCCGGTCGATTGCGCCGGGAATCTTGTTGCCGAGGACCGCATCCTGGTCGCGCTTCTCGGGCCACAGCATCTGCTCAATGGAGGCATCAAACACCTTCACGCGGCTCGCGACTGAAGGATCGGGGTCAAAAGGCCCGACCGAGTTGTTCAGGAGGAAGGGCGCTGTCGACCACATGCTGATGAGCGACGGCACGCGCGTGTAGCCACGGCCGCCGCCAGGCATTTCGTACTGGAAGGGCTCGCCGGTGAACGGATCGTACAGGGTCACCGCGCCCACGCTCGGCAGTTGCTTGTACGAATGAGACGAGAAGTTGTCCCAGATGTTGCCGGCAATCCCGTTGGTGGCCAGCGGGCTGCAGGCATTCGTACGCAACAGGGTGACGGGTATGCGAGCGTCCGTTGACAGGTAGTTACCATCCAGGAAATCCGCAGCGGCCACGATCGCGCGCATGAGCGTCTTGTATTGATCCGACTGTGTCCAGGTCCAGTAGCGCTTGAAGCATTCGAGATACAGCGAGCCCGCGCACCGCTCCGAATCGAGATTCAGATCCGGCGGCGGTGGCGGCGCCTTGCTGGAATGGCAGCGCGCGCAGGTGTCCGCAAACACCTCCTTGCCATGAGCCAGGAGCTTCGCGTCGCTGCTCAGGTACTGACTGCCGCCGGGCGCGTCCTTCAACCGGTCCGGCCGTGCCGCTTTGAGGAAGAAGAGTGCCTGGTTGCCGGTACCGGCTTCCGTGGCCTGCCAGTAGCTGGAGTTCTTCTGCGCAACCGCAATCTCAATCGGCGAGATGGGCTTGCCGCCCACCACCGGATTGAAGTGCGTCAACCATTCCTCGCTGAACAGGCCGATGTTGAGATACACGCGGTTCAGGGCGCCGAGCAGGCCCACTGAGTCGGCGCCATCCTTGAGCACGTGCGGTGTGCGCACGACACCGTTGGCAGCATCATAGTAGCCGGCCAACTGCTTGTTGTTGAGCTCGCCGCCGGCGAGCTTCTCGTGCCAGAGTTTCTGGGCGAGCCCCAGGCGCGAGACGAAGTCGTACACCGCGTTCATGGTGCGCGGATTGTTGATGTTGTCCGTGGAGATCAGCGAGGTGTCCATGGAGCCCGGCCGGTAGGTCTTCACCAACTGGTACATGAAGTTCTTCTGACCTTGCGGATGATTCGAGTTGAATATGAACAGGCGGTCGACCCACATGTACTGGGCACCCACCGATGAGCTGAGATTGGCGTAGGTCGGGGCGCCGGGATCGGCCGGCGGCGCGACGGGACTCGGTCCCACGTGGCAGAAGCCGCACGACATGCCGACCCGGTAGGGGCGGATGAGATCCTTGCGGTTGTAGTAGGAAGGATCGGTGTAGTAGCGCTCGGGATCCCACTCCTTCGCCGCCTTGGCGTCGAAGTCGGGATTGGGAAACAGCCGCAGCCCGAGGATGCCGGTGGCGTAACCGTAGTAGGAACCCACAGGCTCGGTTTTCCCGCGCGCGCCGGTAACGACGCCCGGGTATTTCTTCTCGTTCTCGAAGGGGTCGGCCGGACAGTCCTGGCCGCGCACATCGAGCCACAGGCCGTGGCGCGCCGGATCCGGGCCTGTTGGATTCTGGAAGCAGGGCTCGTTGACTAACCCGAGATAGGTCCAGCGATTGGCGCGCGAGTAGCCGAGGCTGGGATGCGAGCTGATGGCCTTCAACAGATCGAACGCCCCGAAAGTGTACTGCGTCATCTCGTTCCAGAAGCGGTCGTTGCCGCCGGTCCAGACGAGCCACATGTTGCGACCCTTGATTTCCTCCGCACTGAGGGCAAGCCCGCCATCCATGTCGTGGAAATAGTCCTCATCGGCATGCGGGAACGAGGCGGCGGTCCGGCCCGCGGCCAGAGCCTCGTCCTTGACGGCCCCGGATTGGGGTTTGGGCTGGCAGGCCGCCAGTAGCAGGCACAGCACCGCCAGTGTTGTTCTCAACCTCATCGCCGTCGCTCCCCCATCGTCTCGTTCTAGCCTGTCATCAAGCGCGGATTTATCGCACGCAGTGGCGTGATTTGAACAGGTGACAGCTTCGCGGGCGAGCCGGATTGTTGGTCCAGGCACTACCGGCTCGATGCGGCAACCAATAACACCAACGACTCGGATTACAACGTCAACTGGGGGAGCAACGGCGGGGTACCTGCGAACCCGGTCACATTCAACCAGGCGGGTAACATATTGGGCACGCCCGCACCTTGAAGCTGCAGGGCGGCATCAGGTTCTGGAAGCGCTTACCAGCGGCTGGGCAAAGGTGTGACGCCGCGCACAAAACGGCGGGCGTGGAAGATTGGCTTCAAGGCCAGGGTGAGCTTGGTCATGCCATCGGCATATTGAGCACCCTGCAGGCGGTAACCGGTCCGCGTGCGGATGGCGCGCCAGGCCCGTCCGAAGCCATCGGTGCTGCAGCGGTGTGTGATTCCGGAAGGCGGCACCATGCGCCACCAGCTCGGATGCGCGAAGCCGTGGCGGGTCAGATCGAAGGGCATTCCCGAAATGTTGAAATTCATTTCGATTTCTTCACGGTCCGGGAAGTCCTGCAGAGCGCTTTGCGGCAGAAAGGTCAACCGTACCTGGTTGAACCGGACGCCGCTGTAGTGGGCTGTCAGCGCCTGACATTCCTCGTCGCCGTAGCGGAATATCAGCAGCCGGCAGCCATCGTCGTATTGGTACGCTTCGCTCATGTCGGTATTCTTCAACAATTGTTCATAAGCTCGTTGAGTGTGCGAGCCGGACACCCGAAACGCATCATCCTGCGGTCTGCGGCGCCTCAGGAATCGCGCCGGCTGCCAATGCGTTGTGGTGATTTTCACTAGCTGCGACGCGACAGTGCCGCGGAACGTTGCCGCCGCCGCACTGCGTGTGTCACCCTGACAGCCTGCCGGCTCCAAGCCTGCAGGGCCATCATGCCTTGCTGCAACGCTTCCGGACCGGTCGCAGTGCGCAGATAAAGGAACTCGTTGTGGCTACTGCATCGCACCAGGTGCTGCCGCTATGTTGCAGTGCCTTTTTTCGTTCGCCGCCGGCCTTTGCCGCCCTCCAAGCATGGGTTATGGAGGATCTGCTGGAGCGCGCGCTGGCCGACCGACCGGTGCGCCTGTGGATTCCCGCCTGTGGTACGGGCGAGCAGGCCTATTCCATCGCAATGTTGCTGAGCGAGTATTTCCACGGCTACGGGCGCCAGCCGAATGTCAGGATTTTTGCAACCGACACGGAGGCCAACTCCATCAAGGTGGCGCGGGCGGGGGTGTATTGCGACTCGGACCTGCAGGGCGTGTCCGCAGAGCGGTTACAGCAGTTCTTCCAGCGCCATGGCACCCACCGCTACCGGGTGAGTCCCGCGCTGCGCGACAGTGTTGTGTTTGCCATACATGATTTTGACAATGATCCGCCGCTCTCCCGGCTGGACTTTATCGACTGTCATAGCGCCCTGGCGCGCCTGCCCCAGCAAAGTCGCACGCGGTTGTATGCGTTGTTGCATTTTGCACTCAATGCGGGCGGTCACCTGTTGCTGAGTGCCGATGAGGCCATCAGCCCTTCAACGGACCTGTTCCAGGTCGTGGACGTGGAGGGCTACATCTTCCGGCGCCTCGGGGGCGCACATGAGCCGATCCCGCTGGAGGTGCTGGAGCACTCGGTGGAAGTAGCGCACCATTCACACGAGTCCGGTACCTGGCCGGCCGACACTGCCCGGCGCCGCCCGGGCTGCCTCACCACGCAGGAAGAGTTCCAGTCGGCGCACGAGGATCTCGTCGCCGCACGCGAGCAACTGTTGTCTCTGAATGAAGAGCTGACCGCCATCAACAGTCAGCTTGCCGCGCGGGTTGCCGAGCTCGAGGGTGCGCGGAACAACCTGGCGGATCTGTTGGGTGCCGCCCACCTGGCGGTGCTGATCCTGGATGCGGAGCTGCGTATCGAGCGGTTCACGGCCTCGGCCGGCCAATTGTTGAATTTATGTGACAGTGACCTGGGCCGTCAGTGGACGGCCGTGGCGCGTGGCTTCGATGAGCAGCTCGCCATCGACGCCCAACTCACCATTGAGACCCGTACACCGATCGAAAAAACCGTCGTCAGTCCGCACCACAAGTGCTTCCTGCGACGGGTACAGGTCTATCGCGGGGAGGGCGCCAAAGTGGGCGGTGTCGTGGTCAGCTTCGTCGACATCACCCGGCAGATTGAATCCGATGCGCAGCTACGGCGGTTTGCAGCCATGTTGCGGGATTCGGCCGATGCCATTGTCGTGATGGATTTCGGTGGCCGCATCGTCGCCTGGAATCGGGGTGCCCAGCGGCTCTACGGCTATCCCCAAGCGGAAGCCCTGAAGCTCAACGTACGCGACCTCATGACCGGGGATCGTCTCGACTCGACCCTGGAGGTGATGCGGCGGGTTGCCCGTGGCGAAGCCATGCCATCTTTTGATACTCAACGGCGCACCCGGGACGGCCGGATCGTCGATGTTTCCGCCACTGTTGCGTTGCTGTTCGACGCGGCCGGAAACCCCGAATCACTGGCGGCGACAGAACGTGACATCACGGCGCGCCGGCGGGCGGAAGACGAAACGCGGATGCTGAACGCGCGGCTGGAGCAGCGAGTCGCCGAGCGCGCTGCGGACCTGCAGCACAGTGAAGAGCAGATCAGGGCCATTCTGGATGCAACCGCGGATGCCGTCGTGACCATTGACATCCTGGGCCGGATTGCCACTTTCAACCGGGCGGCGGAGCGGATTTTCGGCTACGCGGCCAATGAGGTGATTGGCGAGAACGTCAATGTCCTCATCCCGCCCCAGGAACGGGTCGGCCATTACGGCTACAAGGCGACCGCCACGCGCTCCTTCTACACCCGCCTCATCGGGCGCAGCCACGAAATTGCCGGGCGCCGCAAGGATGGCAGCGTGTTCCCCATCCAGCTCAGTGTGAATGCAGTCGAGGGCCGGGACCTGTTTGTCGGCGTGGCCCGTGATATGACCGAGCACAAGGCGCTGCAGAAAGAGATCATTGATGTGGCCATGCTCGAACAGCGCCGCATCGGCCAGGAGCTGCACGATGGCACCCAACAGGAGCTCACGGGCCTGGGTCTGCTGGCCATGAGCCTGGCGGAGTCATTGAGCCGCAACAATGCGACGGCCGCGAGCCAGGTGGCTTTCCGCGTCGCGCGCGGAATCGAACAGTGCAACCAGCGGGTCCGCTCACTGGCCCGCGGCATGGTGCCGGTGCCCATCGATCGCGAGGGTCTGATGACCGCGCTCGCGGAGTTGGCGCGACAGACCACCGAAATCCACGGCATTCCCTGTGGCTTTGAATGCCCGGCGCCGGTGGAGCTGGTGCACGACAATGAGTCGACCCACCTGTATCGCATCGCCCAGGAGGCGGTCAGCAACGCCACCCGCCATGCCAGGGCGAGTGCCATCTGGATCCGTCTCGAGCAGGTGGATGGACGTTTGCTGCTGGAAGTACAGGATTCCGGCATCGGCCTGCATGGGGCGCCCAACAGTGGCAAGGGCGTGGGACTGCGGCTGATGGAGCACCGTTGCGCCATGATCGGCGGCAACTTTTCCATCGAGCCGCGGCAGGATGGGGGAACCTGCATCGCCTGCTCGGTGTTGCGCACGCAGAGCCACAACAACCGGGAAGCGAATTGAGCATGGAACCCAGAACGTCGGGGACGGGCCGCGTCAGCATTGCCATCGTCGACGATCACCCGCTGGTGCGGGAGGGCCTGGCAGCCCGTATCTCGGCGCAGCCGGACATGGAGGTGTGCGGGGAAGCGGATGACATCGAGTCGGCAATGGAGTTGATTGCCGCGAGCCGGCCGGCGCTGGTGATTGTGGATATTGCGCTTCGGGACGGGCACGGCATCGACCTGATCAAGCGGATCGTGGCCGCGGGCATCGACACCCGCATGCTCGTGGTCAGCGCCTATGACGAGTCACTGTTTGCCGAACGGGCCTTGCGCGCCGGGGCCCTGGGCTACATCAACAAGCAGGAGCTGCAGGGCAAGGTCGTTGAAGCGCTGCGGACGGTTTTGCGCGGCGAGCGCTATCTGAGCTCAGCCATGGCACAGCGCCTGATTGCGCAGGCCATCGGCAGCAGGGCCGCGCAAGGCGGCACGGAGGCGCTCACTGACCGCGAGCTGCAGATATTCCAACTGGTGGGGCGCGGCAAGAGCACTCGGGAGATTGCCAACGAGCTGAATGTCAGCGTGCACACGATCGATTCTCACCGCGAACACATTCGCGCCAAGCTCGACTTGCGCAGCGGCACCGAGCTCATTCAGCGCGCGGTGCAGTGGCACATTGAAAACGGCTGACGCAGGTCCCGCACTGGCTATCTCGGCCCATCCGGTCTCACAATGCGGGAATGAGAGGGCGAAGAAACCGCCGGGTGTCCCGGCCCAATCCCGCTTCCGCCGCGGCCCGTTCGGGCCAGCGCTCGACCTGGAACATGCTGGTGTGGAACCACATCAAGCTGTGGCTGGCCACTCTCGTGGGTATCGTCCTGGTTTTTGCTTTGCCCTCGCGTTGGGACTGGATCGTCAGGGTTCTCGCGGGTTGGAACGGAGCGATCTTTGTTCTGGTGCCCTTAACCTATGTGTGGATGCGCAAGCTCGATGCCGGGGCGCTGCGCGCCAAATACCAGGAAGAGGATCCAACTGCGCCGATGATCCTGCTCGTAACGGTGATCGGTGCGCTCCTCAGCGTGCTCGGCATCATTGCGTTGCTATCGACGGCCAGACAGGTCCCTCCCGGCGAGCGCGCGGCCCATTCCGTACTTGCATGTATGACGATCGTGAGTTCGTGGGCGCTGGTGCACACCATGTTCACCATCCGCTATGCCGATATGTTCTACAGCGTGTTGGGCGACGATCCGCCGCCGCTTTCATTTCCCGACACCACGGAACCGCTGTTCTGGGACTTTGTGTACTTCGCGTTCACCATCGGGGTGGCGTGTCAGACGGCGGACGTGTCAACCCGTCAGACTGACATGCGCAAGATGGTTACGATCCATAGTGTGATCGCGTTCGTGTTCAATCTCGTCATCCTGGGCTTCGCGGTCAACGTTTCCGCGGGGTTACTCAACGGCAATCAATGATTGTGGCGCGGGGTGCCCTTTGTGCTTGCGATGCGCTGGTACTTCACAGCCGGCTCGAGCACGGCGCCTGATTCTATTTGCCCGACCGCGGCCCGTTGCATTTCCTGCCAGGGAGTCTGGCTCTGCGGGTACACGTAGCCACCGGCTGCCTGCAGTGCCTCGTAGCGTTTCTGCAACTCCGCTTCCGCCACCAGCATGTTGACCTGGCACTTGCGTAGGTCGACCCGGATCCGGTCGCCGGTGCGCAGGATCGCGAGCCCGCCGCCAACCGCGGCTTCCGGCGATGCGTTGAGAATCGACGGTGAGCCCGACGTGCCCGACTGTCGTCCGTCGCCGATGCAAGGCAACACGTGAACTCCTTGCTGTATGAGTTGGACCGGCGCGCGCATATTGACGACTTCCGCGGCGCCCGGATAGCCGATGGGCCCGGTGCCGCGCATGAACAGGATGCACTGGGAGTCGATGTTGAGTCCCGGGTCGTCGATGCGCGCGTGGTAGTCCTCCGGACCATCAAACACAACAGCACGGCCTTCGAAGGCGTCCGGATCGTCGGGGTTGCGCAGATAGCGATCGCGAAACTCCGCCGAGATCACGCTCGTTTTCATGATGGCCGAGTCGAACAGGTTGCCGCGCAGGACGAGGAAGCCCGCCCGGTCCGCGAGCGGCCGCTCGAACGGCCGGATTACGGCCTCATCCCGGATGACCGCGGCCGCACAGTTCGCAGCGAGGGTCCGGCCATTGGCCGTGGGCGCATCGCCGAAAATCAGGCCGTTCTTCAACAACTGCGCGACGACGGCGGGCACGCCGCCCGCGCGATAGAAGTCCTCGCCCAGGTACTCGCCCGCCGGCTGCAGGTTCACGAGCAGGGGAACATCGTAACCGTACTGTTGCCAGTCATCTATCGTAAGCTCCACGCCGATGTGGCGCGCGAGCGCAATCAGGTGCATTGGGGCGTTGGTCGAGCCGCCCAGCGCGGAGTTTACTCGAATGGCATTGAGAAACGACTCGCGCCGCAGGATGTCGGATGGTTTGCGATCCGTGTTGATCATCTCGACGATCTGCCGGCCCGTTTCGTAGGCACACTCCTGCCGGTCACGATGAGGCGCGGGGATAGCCGCCGAGCCGGGCAGCGACATCCCGAGTACCTCGGCGAGGCTGTTCATGGTGGTGGCCGTACCCATGGTGTTGCAGTAACCCGTGGAGGGTGCCGCCGCAGCCACGAGCTTGATGAACGTTTCGCGATCTATATCACCGGCCGCGTAGCGTTCGCGCGCACGCCAGACAACGGTCCCCGAGCCGATTCGTTTGCCGTCCGCCCAGGCGCTCATCATCGGGCCGACCGACAAGGCAATGGCGGGAATATCAACAGTGGCCGCCGCCATCAGGCACGCCGGTGTCGTCTTGTCGCAGCCGACAGTTAGGACCACCCCGTCGATGGGGTACCCGTACAGCACTTCGACGAGTCCCAGGTAGGCGAGATTGCGATCCAGACCCGCGGTCGGCCGTTTGCCCGTTTCCTGAATCGGATGTACCGGAAATTCTATAGGCACACCGCCCGCATCGCGTATACCCTCACGCAGCCGCGCAGCCAGGACGAGGTGATGGCGGTTGCAGGGCGACAGGTCCGAGCCCGTCTGGGCGATTCCCACAATGGGACGCCCCGACTGCAGCTCGGTGAGCGTCAGCCCGAAGTTCATATATCGTTCGAGGTACAACGCGGTCATGTCCGCGTTGTGAGGATCATCGAACCAGGCCCTGGATCGCAGGGTACGAGGTGTGGAATGCGCTGGCTTGTTCATTTACTCAGACAAATTGCCATAGCCCCCCGGGGTTGGCAAGATGCCCCGATGGGGCTGTACTCTAAGATTTCGTGGGCCGCGGCACTTGCCGTGGCGGTGCCGTTCAGTGCATCGGCGGGTGTACAGGTAAGCAGTTCCCCTTGGGGACACACCAATGAGGGGACCGTGGAAATCTACAAACTGAGTAACGCCCATGGAGTCGAGGCTCGCATCGCCACCTACGGCGCCACGCTCGTTTCCCTGACGGCTCCGGACCGGTCCGGAAAGCTTGCGAACATTGTGTTGGGCTTTGACAGCCTGGAAAAGTACGTAGCGGCAGGGGTCCCGTACTACGGTGCCACGGTCGGGCGCTACGCCAATCGGATTGCGAAGGCTCGGTTTACCCTGGACGGCAAGACCTACACGTTGGCGGCCAACGATGGTCCCAACAGCCTGCACGGTGGCAAGCGGGGCTTTGACAAGCGAATCTGGAAGGCTGAAGAGGTTCCGCCGGCGCAGGGCGGGGGCGTGCGCATGACGCTCGTCAGCGCCGATGGCGACGAAGGTTATCCGGGAGAGGTGACCGCGCAGGTGGTCTACAAGCTCGACGACCACGACAACCTCGAAATCGACTACCACGCCACGACGACGGCCCCCACGCCGCTCAATCTCGTCAATCATGCCTACTTCAACCTGACGGGCGACCCGGCGAATACGGTGTTGGATCACGTGGTCACCATCGATGCCGATCGGTTTACTCCGGTTGATGCGACCCTCATACCCACGGGCGAGTTGCGTCCCGTGGCCGGAACACCCTTCGATTTCCGTACGCCGCATGCGGTCGGTGCCCGGATCGGTGCCGCTGACGAGCAATTGCGGCTGGGCCGCGGCTACGACCACAACTGGGTTCTCAACAAAACGGGCTCCGGGGTGACGCAGGCGGCCACGGTTACCGAGCCGAAGAGCGGCCGTTCTCTCGAAGTTCGTACCACGCAGCCCGGCGTGCAGTTCTACACAGGCAATTTCATGGACGGGAAACCGTCCGGTGTGGGAAGCGTGTATGGGTATCGGACCGGACTGTGTTTTGAAACCCAACACTTCCCGGATTCCCCAAACCATCCTGCCTTTCCTTCGAGTATCCTGCGTCCAGGTCAGGTCTACTCCCAGAAGACGATCCTGGCGCTGCGGGTTATGAAGTAGCGATTAACGCAGGCTCAGCACGACCACTGATTTCGCGGGAAGCGTAACAGAGAGCCTGCCCTCCTCGAGCGCGGCGCCGTTGAAGCGGGAAGGCTTCACGGCGTCCGGGCTCTCAAACGTGTTGTGCGCATCCAGCGCCGCAGCAGTCAGAATCTCGCCCTTTACCGTCCGGACTCGCGCACCTGCGATGGAGAGGCTGATGGGCGCTGCTTTATGCGGGTCGAGGTTGACGAGCGCAACGGCGATCTCGCCCGTAGTGGTCCGCGCCGCCGACACACTGACTCCCGGTACGGATGTAGCGCCCAGCCTGTAGGCTGGTGCCTCGAAGTCGGTCGGCAGAAGCGTCGCGTCCTGGAACGGCCGGAACATATGAAAGACATGGTACGTCGGTGTCAGGAGCATCTTCGGCCCATCAGTCAGGATCATTGCCTGCAGCACATTCACCATCTGGGCGATGTTGGCCATGCGGACGCGGTCGGCATGGCGATGGAAGATGTTGAAATTGACAGCGGCCACCACTGCGTCGCGCAGCGAATTCTGCTGGAACAGGAATCCGGGCTCGCGGCCGGGCTCGGTGTCGTACCACGTTCCCCACTCATCGACGTCGAAGGCGACCCTTTTCCCGGGGTCGGATTTGTCCATCCCCGCGGCATTCGCGCGGATGAAGTCATCCATCTTCAGGGTGTGTGCCAGGGTGGAGATCCACTGGTCCTCGCCGAAGCCGATGGCCGGCCCCTTGTTGCGCCAGTTCTCGCCGGGAATGGTGTAGTAGTGGAACGTGACAGCACTCAGGTCGAGTCCCGCCTTCGCCGTCAGGAGCTCGGACCAGGACGTGTCTTCGTCGTGGCCGCCGCTGGCGATGATTTGCGGACGTGCGCCCTCGGGTGTCTTCAAAAAGGTGGCGTACTGGCGGAACACGTCGAGGTAGTACTGCGGGGACATGTTTCCGCCGCAGCCCCAGGTTTCGTTGCCTACGGCGAAGTAGGCAACTTTCCAAGGCTCCGGGTGACCATTGCGGGCCCGTTCGGCGCTGAGGGCAGTGGGTTTGTCGGAGGTCAGGTACTGCAGCCACTCCGCCATTTCGCGCGGCGAGCCCGTCCCCACGTTGCCGTTGATATAGGCATCGGCGCCGATCAACTGCACGAAGTCCATGAATTCGTGCGTACCGAAAGCGTTGGTCTCGGGGACTCCACCCCAGTTGGTGTTGAGTGTAGTCGGTCGGGAAGCCCGCGGACCGATGCCGTCCCGCCAGTGATATTCGTCCGCGAAGCAGCCGCCCGGCCAGCGTACAACAGGAACATGCAGCTCGCGCAGCGCGGCAATGACATCGTTGCGCAAGCCGCGGGTATTCGGGATCGCCGAGCTCTCTCCGACCCAGACGCCGGCTTCGATGCCGTGTCCCAGATGTTCGGCAAACTGTCCGTAAATGTGCCGATCGATCTTCGCGCCGGGCTGGTCGGCATGGATCGTCCCCGCTGCAGGTGTTTCGGCGCCACTCACGCCCACCAGGGATGCGAGGACAGCCATCAGGAAAATTCGCACTGCGTCTCTCCGGCGGTTAATAACTCAGACAATAAGCCAGTCCCGGGCGGCGCGGCAAGGGCGTATAGTAGAAAGGTCGCGTTTTCGGACGCACCAACACATAAAGAAAGAGCGCATGCCCGGACCGCAGACGCCCGCCGATCCCCCCGTCAAAGCCCTGCGACTGCACGGTACGATCGCCCGCAAGCTCGGGATTGCCATCGTGTCCGGCCAGTACGCCCCCGGCGATCTGCTCGACAGCGAAATTGCCGCCAGTGAGCAGTTCGCTGTGTCACGCACGGCCTACCGGGAGGCAGTGAGGATCCTGGCTGCCAAGGGCCTGGTGGATGCGCGTCCCAAGGTGGGCACGCGGGTCAATCCGCAGTCGAAGTGGGCGCTGCTGGATCCGGATGTGCTCGAGTGGACTTTCGAGTCCGAGCCGGATCTCATCCTGCTGAACAGTCTGTTCGAGCTGCGCAATGTGGTGGAATCCGCGGCGGCGGGGCTGGCGGCGTTGCGCCGGACCGCGGCTCAACTGGAGGCCATGCGCGTTGCCCTGGATGCCATGGCAGCCAATACGCTGGCGACACCGGAAGGGCGCCAGGCGGATCTCGATTTTCATACCACGCTGCTGAACGCGACCAACAATCCGTTCATTATTTCGCTCACCAGTGGAGTGAGCGCGGCCATCAGCACCACCACGATCTTCAAGCAGCGCAAGCGGCCGCTGCGCCGTGACCCCATGCCGGATCACCTGAAGGTATTCACGGCGATTGCCGCCAAGGATGCGGCCAAAGCGCAGAAGGCCATGAGCGAGCTGATTGAGCTCGCCCGGATGGACACGCCCAGCTCGCGCAAGGGTGACAAGCGCCGCGCCTAGCCTAGTGGATTGGCGCGGCACTGGCCGCGCGGAGCCCGGGCTTCGTTTCCGCCAGCAAAAAGCGTGGTTTTTGCTGGCTGCGTTCGTGCAATGGCGCCTGCGGCGCGTCGGGGCGCGCGCCGCAGCGTTGGCGCCCCGCGTGGTTGGTCGCGCCGTGGGCGGCTCCCCATCGTTCGGCGCGCATCGTCCCGCATCGCCGGGGTCGCTTTATTGTCTGAGTTATTTTAGGATCGCGTGCATGTCACTGCGATTGGTGCAACTGCTGGATGATGCCGGGAAGCGCAGCGTGGCCGCCGCCACGTCGGGCACTCTTGGCCGGCAGGTGACCGGCGCGACTTCGGTCTATGCGCTCGCCAATGAGGCCATCGCGGCCAACACGTCCTTGTCCAACCTGTTGGCTGCAAAAGGGTATGGCGCTGAGATCGATCTGGCCGAAGCCCTGGAAGCGCGGCGCATCCTGCCACCCGTCGATCACCCGGACAGTGCCCGCCTTCTGATGACCGGTACCGGTCTGACACATCTGGGCTCGGCCGATGCGCGCGACCGCATGCATGCCAAGGCGCATTCAGCCGACGCGTCCGACTCCATGAAAATGTTCCGGATGGGGCTCGAGGGGGGTAAGGCGCCGGACGGGCGGGTCGGCGTGCAACCCGAGTGGTTTTACAAAGGGGATGGCCGGGGCGTTGTCGCTCCCGAAAGCCCGTTGCTGTCACCGGAGTTCGCGGCCGACGCGGGTGAAGAGCCTGAGCTGGCCGGTATCTATGTCATTGCCGCAGACGGGACACCCTGCCGGCTCGGCTTTACGCTGGCCAACGAATTTTCCGATCACGTCACCGAGCGCACCAACTACCTGTACCTGGCGCATTCCAAGCTGCGTCCGGCTGCCCTCGGCCCGGAGCTGCTGATCGGCGACTTGCCGGCGGATATCCGCGGTACCGCGCGCATCACTCGCGCGGGGCGGACGATCTGGGAGAAGCCTTTCCTGACTGGAGAGGCCAACATGTCGCATTACGTTCGCAATCTCGAGCATCACCACTTCAAATATGACCTGTGCCGCCGGCCCGGAGATGTGCACGTGCATTTCTTCGGGACCGCGACCCTGTCGTTCGCCGACGGCATCCAGGCGCGCGACGGCGATGTTTTCGAGATCGAAGCGCAGCCGTTCCGGCTGCCCTTGCGCAATCCGTTGCAAACAGTGGCACCGCCACGAGCGGGTGTCCGCATTCTCTGACAGTGCCTGAAGGGGGGAGAGCAGGTGACAGGCGGGGTATTCAACACCGCGGACTGGCTCGTAGTCGGCCTGTTTGTGCTGGTGATGCTGGCGATTGTCCTGTATTCCATGCGCGTGCGGGCGCGCTCGGGACAGGACTATTTTCTCTCGGGCCGCGACAGCAACTGGCTGCAGATCGGCACCTCCATCTTTTCATCCAACATCGGCTCCGAGCACCTGGTCGGGCTCGCCGGTGCCGGCTTTGCCACCGGCATGGCCATGGCGCACTGGGAAATCCAGTCGTGGCTGATTCTGGTGCTCGGCTGGGTGTTTGTACCGTTGTACGACCGGATGAAAGTGTTCACCATGCCGGAATTCCTCGAGTTGCGCTTCAGCCGCGGCTCGCGCAACGTGCTCAGCATCCTGACCATCGCCAGCCTGGTGCTCACCAAGATCGCTGTGACCATCTACGCGGGCGATGTCGTCGTGCGTACCTTGTTGGGCATCGAGTCGGTCGACATCCTCGGCGCGCGTGTCGATGTATTCTGGGTGATCGCCCTGGGGCTTGCGGCGACGACGGGTCTCTATACGGTGTTGGGCGGCTTGCGCGTGATCATGTACACCGCCGTGTTGCAGGCGCCGGTGCTCATACTCGGGTCGTTGTCGATTCTGTTCTGCGGCCTGAGCGAGTTGGGTCACGGCGATCTGCTGGCGGGGTGGCGCGCGACCGTGGCGGCCGCCGGTGACAACATCCACCTGATCCGGCCGTTCAATGATCCTGACTGGTCGTGGGCGGCCGTATTGCCGGGCTCCGCCATCATCGGCTTCTGGTACTGGTGCACGGATCAATACATCGTGCAGCGGGTGCTCGCCGGCCGCAATCAACGCGAGTCGCGCCGCGGCAGTATTCTCGCGGCGTTCCTGAAGCTGACTCCCGTGTTCATATTCCTCGTACCCGGGATGATCGCCTTCGCGCTCACGCGCATGCCCGGTGCCGGTTTTTCGACCAGCGGTGATGCCGCCTATACCTCGCTCGTCGCGCAGATCCTGCCGCACGGCCTGCGTGGCATGGTTGCCTGTTCGATGATCGTGGCATTGATGGCTTCGCTGGCCTCGAAATTCAACGCGGCTGCGACGCTCGTCACCATGGACTTCTTCCGAGAACGCCATCCGGATGCCAGTGGCAAAACCGAGGTGGTGATCGGGCGTATCGCCACCGCGGTGATTGTCGTCATGGGCGTGTGTTGGGTGTTGGTGATCAAGAGTCTGCACTCCGACCTGTACGTGTATCTGCAAAGCGTGCAGGGCTACCTTTCACCCGCCATTGCGGTGTTGTTCCTGCTCGGGGTTTTCTGGAAGCGGGCGACCCCGGCGGCTGCGTTGTGGGCGTTCATCATCGGGGTGGTGGGGGGCTTCGCCCGCCTGGCCGCCGATCTCGTCATGCGCAGCGACGGCGCGCTGGTCACTTCCCTGAAGCAACAGCGCTTTCACGGGGTCATCACACGGGAGCAGTACGCCGCGGCGCTGGCTCCCATCCACGCCCGCCATGGCTGGATATTTGATTTCTGGAGTATTCATTGGCTGTATTACACCCAGATACTGTTCCTTGCGACCGCTGTGTTGATGATTCTCCTCAGCTTCGTCACACGTCCGTGTGCGCCTGAGGCACTGCGCTTTACCTGGTATGGGGCGACCGCGCAGGAGAAGGCGGCCACACGGGCGAGCTGGACAACCCTGGATGTTGCACTGAGCTGCGTCGTGCTGGTGGCTGTTGGGGTGTTCTACCTCTCGTTCTGGTAGGGCTCGTGTCTTGACAGTCCGCAAGGTGGTGCAGCATCCTGCCGCCTCCTTTCCCGGAGCTTTCGATAATAGATTCGGTCACCCAAGAACCGGCTACGAGGGACCTGACACCATCCCGGGCCGGCGTGCTGATACTTCTGCAGATTCTGTGCGCGCTCGGCTTGGCTCTGGGGGTCGTCCTGTTTCTGCCGGTGTCCTTGCGCAGCCTGTCCGGGGAGCTGCGGAATTTTACTTTGCTGCTGGGAGCAGGCTACCTGCTGTGCGCGGGCCTGCTGATTTGGCGCGAACGCAGCCGGCGGCCGCCCGGATTTGAAACGCTCGTCAGCTCGTTCGCGCTCGGCTTCCTGCCGGCCACTCTCTACGCATTGCACATTCACGACAGCGTTCCCAACAAGTTGCTGTTCGCGGAATTGTTGTGGGGCGGTGTGCTCGCGACGGTCACGGTTGCGCTTCGGCGGCAACCGGCGCTGCGCCTGGGCCTGCTAGCGATATTGGGGGTGCTGGGCCTCGTCCTGCCCATCGCACGCCATACCGAGCCTCATGTCGTGCCGGCTGTGCGTGTTTGGCGCCTGGACACGGCGTTGTACGGCCTCGAGGTTACCGAGTATCGCAAGCTGATTTCGCCGTCGCCCGCCACGGGCGGGGCGGTTGCCGCATTCCGCGATGACTTCGTGGTCGTCAACGGGGTAGGCGACCTGTTTCTGTTGAGCCGTGATCCGGCTACGCACGAGCTCAAATCTCAACAACTGAAGCCCTCGGTGCCCATCAACTGGCACGATTTCGAGCACACCTTCGGTCAGGTGGAAGATGTCACTTATTTCAGGACCGCGGACGTTCTCGTGCAGGAGCTGGGTGCGAAAGTCCGGCTGTTCGCTTCCCATCACTATTGGAAGGCTGAGCAGAAGTGCTTTGTGGTCCGGGTGTCCATGCTGGAAACCGACAGCGACCGTCTGGCCCAGGCCGACACCGGCGCGGCCACCTGGAAAACCATATTCGAGTCGACGCCCTGCATCGCGCTGGACACCGCCGGTCCGCTGATGCATTTCGGCGGGATCCAGATCGGCGGCCGCATGGGCCTGCTGAGCCCGACCGAGTTGCTGCTTGCCGTGGGCGATCATGAGCATGACGGAGTCAATAATCCGGATCGGCTGCCGCAGGATGATGTCAGCTCCTACGGCAAGACCATTCTCATCAACCTGACTGACTTCTCCCATCAACAGTTCTCCAAGGGGCATCGCAATCCGCAGGGATTGTTTGTCGACGGGCCGGAGGCGATCTGGGAGACGGAGCATGGCCCCCAGGGAGGCGATGAGCTCAATTTCATCAAGCGGGGTGCCAACTACGGTTGGCCGTCCGTCAGCTACGGTACTGAGTACGGCGCTCACTTCTGGCCCGGCGATCCCACACCGGGGTCGCACGAGGGTTACTCAGAGCCGTTCTATAGCTGGGTTCCCTCCATTGGAGTGTCGAGCCTGCTCGTCTTGCACGGCCCCGAGTTCAAGTTGTGGGCTGGCGATGTCCTCATCGTCTCGCTTCGCGATGGCGCTCTCTACAGGGCGCGAGTTCGCGACCAACGGATCGTGATGATGGAGCGCATGCCGTTCGGTCGGCGCCTGCGGGATATTGCGGAAGGCTCCCACGGTCACTTGCTGATGTGGACCGACCGCGGCGCGATACTCGATGTTGAGGTTGATAGTGGTGTGGGCGGTGGCGAGACCGTATTCAAGGCTTGCAATGGTTGTCACGTAATCGGCGACGGTGAGTCCAACGGCATCGGCCCGGACCTGCGCAAGGTTGTCGGCCGCAAGGTCGCCAACATGGCTGGCTTCCGCTATTCACCGGCGATGCAGAACCTGGGAGGCAAGTGGACGCGCGAGCGCCTGGACCAGTTCCTCACCGATCCGCAGGCCTATGTGCCGGGTACCAAAATGCGCTTTCCCGGGATTGCCGATGCGGCCCAGCGCCACGATCTGATCGAGTTCCTGGCCAGCGGGGCGAACAACAAGCCGCCGCCGGAGGATCCGGTCGACTGATTGCCGCCAGGATCTAGCGCGAGGCGCGCGCGTTACGGGCGATGGCCTCGAGGCCGCCCAGCGCAAACTCCACCATGTGGCGAGTCAGCTCATCCATCGACTCGGGACCAAACGACAACACCGGAAAAGCCCGCTCAATGCGTTGAGGGGTGATCAGCAGCATCACCCCGAACGGGGCCATGATGTTGATGCAGGCTCGCGCGACCGCCGGATGATCTTCCGGTAGCTGCGTCAGCTCGCTGACGATTCCGCGCAGAATGGCCGCCCGGCCGCGCATTTCCTTGTTGCGAATTTCATCGAAAATCGGGGTGGGGGAGATCATTTCCCGGCTGATGAGCCGTACGGCCCACGTGGAAGACAAGGATCCCGCCAGCTTGGCCGCCAGAAGCTGGATGAATGCTGTGAGCTTGCGCTTCGGATCGGTCTCCTTGGCTACGGCGAGCGCCAGTGCTTCCGACGGAGCCAGTTGCCGGCGAGCCTCGTGGATCACTTCCTTGTACAGGTTCTCCATTCCGCCGAAGTGATACACCACCGCGGCGGCGTTCGCCCCGCTGCGCTGGCAAATTTCCTTGCCGGTGGCCGCGGCGTAGCCTTTTTCGGAGAACACCTGCCCGGCGGTTTCCAGAAGCTGTTCCCGTGTACCCGAGCCCCGGCGGCCGCGCCCCGTGCGTTTCGCAACAATATTCCTCGCAGCCATGCGTCTACAGGTCAGTGACCTTCAGTGGCAAACCGATCCTTCGGACTATACCACTACCCCACATTGGTTAAATTCAAATTTGAATTTGACTGGAGGCCGCGCGGGGCCTTAAGGTGCCCGCGAGCTTGCGCAGGGAAATCGAAGCAAAATGTCCAAAGCCCGTCTCAGCATTCTGTTCGTGGCCGCTGCCGCAGCCATTGCCGTTGCCGTGTGGTGGCTGGCCGGCCGTCACAAGAGCGCAGGCTCTCTCGTCTTGTACGGCAACGTGGATCTGCGCCAGGCGGATCTGCCGTTCAACGCGAGCGAGCGCGTGACCGAGGTGTTGGTTCAGGAAGGCGATCACGTCAAAGCCGGGCAGGTGATGGCCCGCCTCGATCCCACGCGTATGCAGCCCCAGGTGGCCAAAGCGGAAGCCGAGGTGGCGGCGCAACAGGAGGTGGTGAACCGCCTGCACGCCGGCACACGCCCCGAAGAGGTGGCGCAAGGACGTGCCAACGTGTTGTCCGCGGAGGCTGACGGCGCCAATGCCAGGAGTCAGTACGACCGCCTCGTGGAGTTACAACGCAACTCGGCAGGCCGCGCGGTCAGTAAACAGGACATCGACAGCGCGAAAGCCGCGCTCGATGTCGCCCAGGCGAAGTTGGCTGTCAGCCGCAAGGCCCTCGATCTGCAGATCGCCGGTCCGCGCAAGGAAGACATCGCTCAGGCGGAAGCGCAGTTGCGATCGGATGAGGCCCAACTCGCGTTGCTGCGGCGACAGTTGGCTGACATGGAGCTGCATGCGCCGATCAATGGGGTAGTGCGTTCGCGTTTGGTTGAGCCCGGGGAAATCGCTTCACCCCAGAAGGCGGCCTTTACGCTCGCGATTACCGACCCGAAATGGATCAGGGCCTACGTGTCGGACCCCGACCTGGGTGCTGTTCGGGAAGGGCTCAGGGCGACCATCACCACCGATGCGTTCGCGTCTCATCCGTTTGAGGGCTGGGTGGGATTCATTTCGCCCACCGCGGAATTTACCCCCAAGACCGTACAGACCGAGGAGCTTCGTTCCAGCCTGGTTTATGAGGTGCGGGTGTTTGTTAAGGATCCCGGTGACCAGTTGCGGCTGGGGATGCCTGCGACCATTCACCTCGACCGCAGATCGGGTGTTGGTGGTGGCGCGAGCCCGAACGCCGCCGCGGGTCCCAACGGAGCCGCGGGTTCCAATGCCACCGCGGGTCCGAACGCCGCCGCGAGTCCCAATGCCGGCACCGCTGCGGCCACCGATCCCACCAACAACGCAGCCGCGCAATGATCAGCACCGTCGGTGCGGCGCCAGCGGTCCTGTCGGCGCGCGACATCCACAAGCGGTTCACGCCGAAAAAGCTGCCGCCGGTGCAGGCACTGGAAGGTGTCTCGATGGAGGCGCCACGCGGCATGCTGACGGCGCTCGTCGGGCCCGACGGCGCCGGGAAAACAACTCTGATCCGGCTCGCCGCGGGGCTGCTGCGTGCGGACAGCGGCCAGCTCGACGTACTGGGCATCGATGTTGCCAAGGACCCCCAGCAGATCCAGGACCGGATCAGCTATATGCCGCAACGATTCGGCCTGTATGAAGACCTCACCGTGGCCGAGAACCTGGATCTGTATGCCGATCTGCACGGGGTGAGTCCCGAGGAGCGCGCGCAGCGTTATCCCCGTTTGATGGAAATGACCAACCTCGGGAGGTTCACGAGCCGGCTGGCCGGCAAGCTCTCCGGTGGCATGAAGCAGAAGCTCGGACTCGCCTGCACGTTGGTGCGCTCGCCGGACCTGTTGCTGTTGGATGAGCCGACCGTCGGTGTTGATCCGCTGTCGCGCCGTGAATTGTGGGAAATCGTGCGCGACCTGGTTCATTCGCAGGGCCTGACAGTGCTGCTGAGCACCGCCTACCTGGACGAAGCGGAGCGCTGTGGGCATGTTATTGTTTTGCATCAGGGTAAGGTTCTGGCGCAGGGGCCACCCGAAGACATCACGGCGATCGCGCGGGGTCGCGTGTTTGTTGCCGAGTTGGCAGTGGGGCAGAGCCCACGGGGCGTGCAATCACGATTGCTCGACGCGGCTGATGTGATTGACGCCGTGCCGGATGGCGGGCGCGTGAGGTTTGTGCGGGCCGCCGCGACGCCGACCGGCGCTGACGCCGTTGGCGGCGCTGGTGCGACCGCCGATGCGGTGGCATCCGCCGGTGCCGCGCCGCTGAACGGGCTCGCGGCTGTCCTCAACGGCGCCCGCATCACTCGAGCTGTGCCGCGCTTCGAAGATGGCTTCATGTCCCTCCTGCGTCGCGTAGCCGATCAGGAACACGCCTCCGCGATATCACTGGACCGTCCGCCGGCTGACACCAACACTGAAGTGGCCGTTCGTGTCCGCAACCTCGTACGCAAATTCGGTGCCTTCACAGCCGTCGATCACATCAGTTTTGATGTTCAACGCGGTGCGATCTTCGGTCTGCTCGGTCCCAACGGCGCCGGCAAAACCACAACCTTCCGCATGCTCTGCGGCCTGCTGCCCGCGACTGACGGCGAATTGCATGTCGCAGGCGCAAACGTACGCAACGCTCGCGCATCGGCGCGCGCTCACCTCGGGTACGTCGCTCAAAAATTCTCCCTCTATGGCGCTCTCACCGTAGACGAGAACCTGGAATTTTTCGCCGGCGCCTACGGACTGCGCGGCACGCGCAAGGCTGCCCGTATCCACTGGGCAATCGAGCAGTTCGAGTTGGGTCCGCATGCGAAAGAGACCAGTGGCCAACTTCCCGGCGGCTTCAAACAGCGGCTGGCCATGGCGGCGGCACTGTTGCATGAGCCCGATATCCTGTTCCTGGACGAGCCGACGAGTGGGGCGGACCCCCTCGCGCGACGGGCCTTCTGGCGCCGGATCACCGCCCTGGCGGAGCAGGGTGTGACCATTATTGTGACCACTCATTTCATGCAGGAAGCGGAATACTGCGACCGGATTGCCATCATGGATGCCGGCAAGGTCCTGGCGGAAGGGCCGCCCGGTGAAATCCGGCACCTGGCTGACAAGCAACCGGGTGAAGAGCCGTCAATGGAGGACGCGTTCATTGCAGTCGTGGAGCGATCGCGGCGGCAGAACGGCACGAGCGAGGCGGCGGCGTGAGTTCCGGGCAGCGTGTCATGGCGCTCATTGTCAAAGAGACCCGCCAGGTCCTGCGCGACCCTTCGAGTATCGCCATTGGCGTGGTCATGCCGATGATCCTGATCCTGCTGTTTGGCTACGGCCTGTCGCTGGACGTAAAAAATGTCCCCGTGGCCCTGGTGGTGGAGGATCCCTCACCCACGGCCACGGAGCTCGTGGCGGGATTCCAGTTGTCGCCTTACTTCAACGCACAGATTACCTACTCGCTGCCGCCGGCCGAGCGGATGATGCTCGAGCATTCGGTGGACGCCATCGTGCGGATTCCGTCTGATTTTGCGCGTCACGTGAATGAAGGAAGTGCGCAGGTGCAGGTGTTGTTGCACGGTGGCGATGCCAATCGCGCGCGGATCATCCAGGGATACGTCCAGGGTGCGATTCAAGCCTGGAACGTCCGGCAAGCGGCGGAGGGCAAGGCGATGTCCACCGGGTCGGTCGCCATTCAGAGCCGGTTATGGTTCAACGACGCCAACGAGAGCCACTACTTTCTCGTACCGGGGCTCATCGTGCTCGTGATGACACTCATTGGCGCGTTGCTGACGGCGATGGTCATGGCCCGGGAATGGGAGCGCGGGACCCTGGAGTCGTTGTTTGTGACACCGGTGCGCAGTGAAGAGATTCTGCTGGGCAAGACCATTCCGTATTTCCTCCTGGGAATGATCGGCCTGGCGCTGTGCATTGTGTCGGCAAAATTCCTGTTTCATGTGCCTCTGCGCGGCACGCTGCCCGTGCTCCTGGGGGCATCGATTCTGTACGTTCTGGTTGCGCTCGGTATCGGACTGTTGATCTCGTCCTCAGTCAAGAATCAGCTCGTGGCGAGCCAGCTCGCGTTGCTCGCGACGTTCATGCCGGCAATGATGTTGTCGGGCTTTCTATTCGACTTGCGCAGCATGCCGACCGCCATCCGGCTCGTCACCTACCTGCTGCCCGCGCGCTACTACGTCACGTTGCTGCAGACGATCTTCCTGGCGGGCAATGTCTGGAGCGTGATTGTCCCCAACATGCTGGTTTTGCTTGCAATGATTGTGTTACTGGGAATCGGAAGCCGTGCGGTGACCCGCAAGCGGCTGGACTGATGCAACATGTTTGACACCTTGCTGAGAATTCTCGCGCTCACCCGCAAAGAGCTGCTGGCCGTCCTGAAGGACCGGCGTGCCCGCATGAGCCTGTTCATTCCACCGATCGTGCAAGGCCTGATATTCGGTTATGCGGCCACCTACGATCTGAATCACGTCGCGTATGCGGTGCTCGATCAGGACCGCACCGCGGCCTCTCGTGAGCTGCTTGCCGGTCTCGACGGGTCGGGAGTTTTCGAGCGCGTAGCCAATTTGCACAGCGCCCAGGATATCCGCACCTACATCAATGAACGTCGCGCCGTGTTGGTGGTGCAGATAGAGCAGAATTTCGAGCGCAAGCTGCAATTGGGTCAGACCGCCGATGTGCAGGTCATCAGCGACGGCCGCAATTCGAACACCGCGGCCACTGCGTCGAGCTACATTACCGCGGTCGTGGGCCGCTTCAATGACAACTGGCGCACCCAGCACGGCATGTCCGGGCCGGTACTCACCTCCACCGACCGGGCCTGGTACAACCCCAACCTCGAAACCCGTTGGAACATGATTCCGGGCTTGATCGGCACCCTCGCCATGATACAGACGCTGATGCTGACCGCGATGTCCGTGGCGCGCGAACGGGAGCAGGGGACTTTCGACCAGCTTCTGGTCACTCCCTTCCGCCCATTTGAAATTATGGCCGGCAAGGCCATGCCGTCCATGCTCGTGGGAATTACACAGGCCACGGGCGTGTTCCTGGTCGCGCAGCTCTGGTTCAGGATTCCATTCGCGGGCTCCATAGTGACGCTGTTCTCAGGGCTGATGTTCTTCCTGCTGGCAGCCATCGGCATCGGCCTGCTGCTGTCGGCCGTGGCCGCCACGATGCAACAGGCCATGTTGTTCGCGCTGTTGATCATCATGCCGTTCTCGTTGCTGTCCGGGCTCACGACTCCTCTCAACAACATGCCGAGTGTCTTGCAGTATTTCACGGCCATCAATCCGCTCAGGTATGCCATTGACATTGCGCGGCGCGTATACCTGGAAGGCGCCGGCTTGCCGTTGCTGTCTCACGATCTGCTGCCGCTGGCGGTGATCGCGATCATCACCCTGAGTGGCGCATCGTGGATGTTCGGCCACCGGATTACCTGAAGGCTCACACCGATGATCTCGTTCAAGCGACTGACTATTGTGGCACTGGCCAGCACACCACTGGGCTGCGCCGTCGGGCCCAACTTCAAGAAGCCGGATCCGCACACCCCTGCGGGTTGGTCAGCCACGGCGGCCTCGGGTGCCGTTAGCAGTGATCCGGCGACGGTGGTCAATTGGTGGACTACGTTCCAGGAGCCAACACTGTCGTCTCTGATTGCGCGCAGCACGGACTCTAACCTCGATCTGCGCGCAGCCGTTTTGCGTATAACCGAGGCACGAGCGCAGAGGGACGTAGCGGGAGCCGCCTTCTTTCCGACTCTGTCGGCAAACGCTTCGTTCACGCGTGAGCGTCTGAGCGAAACCACCACGACGGGGGCGGCCTTCACCCACTTTGGCGGTGCCCCGATTCCGGGCGTCCCCGCCATCAATTTCCCCAATCCGTACAACCAGTTTCAGTTGGCCGGCAGCGCCACCTGGGAGCCGGATCTGTTTGGGCGTGTGCGGCGCTCGGTAGAGGCGGCGAATGCCGATCTGCAATCCTCCGTGGAAGATCAGCGCGCGGTGCTGGTGTCGCTTTGTGCGGACGTGGCACGCAACTACGTTGAATTGCGCGGGGCGCAACTGCGCAAAGAAGTGACTGACCGAAGTCTCGCCACCCAAAAGGAGCTGTACGATCTGACCCGGCAGCGCCAGGCGGTCGGCCTCACCACGGACCTGGATGTGGCCAACGCCGGCGCGCAGCTCGACAGCACCCGGGCCCTGGTGCCGCAGCTCGAGCAGGAAGTGACCCGGGACATCAATCAGTTGAGTCTGTTGATGGGGCAGGCGCCGGACTCGCTGCGAGCCGAGTTGGAGTCCGCCCGGCCGGTACCGCAGGTACCCCCGGTGTTGCCCATCGGGCTGCCGTCCGATCTTGCCCGGCGCCGCCCGGACATCCGCCAGTCGGAAGCCAAGCTGCATGCCGCCACTGCGCGAATTGGCGTGGCTGTGGGCGATCTGTTTCCGCGCCTTACCCTGACCGCGACCGGGGGGACGCAATCCCAAGGCGCCTCCGACCTGCTGAAGTGGGCGAGCCGGTTCGGGAGCATCGGGCCGACATTCGAGCTGCCGATATTCGATGGCAGCCGTTGGGCGGCGGTGCGGCTGCAGAATGTGCGGGCCCAGGAGGCGGCCCTCGACTACGAACGCACGGTGTTGGCGGCGTTGCACGAAGTTGAAAACGCGTTGGCGGCCTACAAGTCGGATCGCGACCGCGGCGTCTCGTTGGCGGCCGCGGTAGACCAAAGCCGCGATGCACTGGGTCTGGCGCGGGCCCGCTACTCGAGCGGCGTGGCCAACTTTATTGACGTGCTCGATGCCGAGCGCTCCCTGCAACAGAACGAGCTCGCACTGGCAACCAACACGACCGCCATATCAACAGATCTCGTCGCCATCTACCGGGCGCTGGGGGGCGGCTGGCAGACCTGACCGGCGCCGGATGCTAGTATCCGGGCCATCCGGTCACTGCAAAAAGGACAAACCGATGGCTGACTCAGGGGATTCGACGCTCGGGCGACGTGAGTTTGTACAGGGTGCCGCGGCAGGGGCTGCGTTGGTCGCAGCGGCGCCAGGTATCGTCATGGCCGCTTCCCAGGGCGACAAGAAGGCTGTCCTGGCCCAGATACCGAAAATGCACGCCGAGAACATCAAGCGGCTGCAGGATTGGATAGCGCTGCCCTCCATAGCGGCCCAGAACCTCAACTTCCCGCAGGGTCCCGAATACATGGCCAAGCTGGCGCAAGCGGCGGGCTTCACGGGTGTGAAGATCATCCCCACGTCGGGCAAACCCGGTGTTTTCGGCAAAATCGATGCCGGCGCCCGGACGACCGTGGGTGTCTACTTCATGTACGACGTGAAGCACTTTCTGCCGGAGGAGTGGAGCTCACCGCCCCTCGAGGCGCGCCTGGTGGAAAAGCCCGGCCTGGGCACGGTCTGCATGGGCCGCGGCGCGGTAAACCAGAAAGGACCGGAGAATTCGTTCCTGAGTGCCTTGATGGCATTCAAGACTGCCGGCAAGAAGCTGCCGGTCAATCTCGTGTTGGTGTGTGAGGGTGAGGAAGAAATCGCCTCGCCCCATTTCCGCGAAATTGTCATGCATCCCGAGGTGCTGCCCGAGCTGAAGAAGTGTGTAGGAATCTTCATTCCCGAGGCCGGACAGGATCGCGATGGCGGGGTCGAGGTGAGCCTCGGCGCCAAGGGGGTGGTGGAGCTGGAGTTGGTTTCCAGCGGAGAGAAGTGGGGCCGGGGCCCGGCGAAGGATGTGCATTCGAGCCTCGAGGCCCAGGTCGATTCGCCCACGTGGCATCTGGTGCAGGCGCTCCACACCCTGGTTGAGAAGGATGGCCACACGCCCGCGGTGGCGGGATTCTTCGACAAAGTGCGGCCGCTGACGGCCGCGCAGAAGCAGATGATCCAAGAGCATGCGGCCAAGACCTCCGAGAGTACGGTAAAGCAGGTGCTCGGCGTGCGGCACTGGGTTCACGATGCCAACTGGCAGGACTCGCTGGAGCTGCTCGTTTCCAAGCCGACCATCAACATCGAAGGGCTGGTGGCCGGTTACACCGGGCCCGGCGGCAAAACGGTCCTGCCGCACCGCGCCGTGGCCAAAATCGACATGCGCCTCGTTCCCGACATGACGGCCACCGATACGCTCGCCAAGCTCAAAGCGCATCTGGCCGCGCAAGGCTACCCGGATATTGAAGTCAACATGAGCGGCGGTTACAACCCGACGGAAACCGACCCCAACAGCAAGCTGATCAAAGTGCAACTGGCCACCTACAAGAAGCTCGGCATCGACCCGCAGTTGTGGCCGCGATCCGCCGGCTCCTGGCCGGGCTGCGTGTTCACGGAAGCACCGGTCAGTCTGGCCGCGGGCCACTACGGGTTGGGACACGGCACCGGCGCGCACGCGCCCGATGAGTACTACCTGATCGAGTCCACCAATCCCAAGATCCAGGGACTCGATGGCGCCATTGCCTCGTTTGTTGAGTTCCTGTACGCGCTGGCCTGAGGCAACGAGTCAGTATGTTCAGGTCAATCTGGATGAGCGTGGCGCTGTTGCTTCTGGGCAGCGCCCCCTTGCAGGCGGCTGAGGACAGCCAGGCCGCCCGCGACGCGTTTATTGAGCAGATGCGCGCGCTCAATTGGGTCAAGGGGCCGGCCACCGTCAATGTGGAAGGCGACTCAAAGCTCGTGATTCCGGATCAATACGTGTATCTGGATGCGGGCAATACCCGGAAGTTCCTGGAGCTGCAGCACAATCTGGGGAATGGCCGTGAGGTCATGGTCGCGCCCCGGAACATGGAGTGGGCGGCGTACCTCGAGTTCTCCGCTGAAGGCTACGTCAAGGACAACGAGAAGATCGATGCCCCGGCGTTGTTGAAAACCTTGCAGACCAACACCCAGGCTGGCAATGCCGAGCGCAAGCGACGCGGTTGGACCGAGCTGCGCCTGGTTGACTGGGCGACGCCTCCTGTTTACAACACGGCGACGAAGCGGCTGGAATGGGCCACCATTCTCGAGTCGACGGATGGCCGTGCAGTCAACTTCTCGACCAAGATACTGGGCAGACGCGGCTACACGACCGTGATCATGGTCACCGATCCCGCCAACCTCGGCGCGGCGGAGGACAGCCTGGACCACGTGCTCACGGGTTATTCATTCAATCCCGGCGAAACCTATGCGGACTGGCGTAGCGGCGACAAGGTGGCCGAATACGGGCTGGCGGCGTTGATAGTGGGTGGTGTTGCCGCGGTCGCCGCCAAAAAGGGCTTGTTCTCCGTGCTGGCCGGCTTTCTGGCCGCGTCGTGGAAGTTCATTATGATTGGCGTCGTGGCCGCGGTGACCTGGGTGCGTAATCTTTTTACGCGCAAGAGCCGCGGGTGAGCTCATTCGAGGTATGGCTGCCCGTTGGGGCATTCGTGCTGTACCTGTTTGATTCCAGCCTCCGGCTCTACGCAAACGAGTTGCTATTCCTGCGCTACGGGCGCGGCTGGGTATTGGTGCAGAGCTTGCCCCTGGTTGTGGCCGGGAACCGGGTCTATTTACCTAATCCACTGACTCCGGGGATACCTGGATTCAAAGTACGCTGGTCGGAATCGGACCCGCGCCAGCAGCGGGAGGACAGCGCAAAGCTGGAACGGTTCTTCGGGGCGTTGCGGCCGGTGCAGTATCTGGTCACCGTGTTGTTGGCTCTGTTGTGCGCCTTGCCGGTGACGCTCGCGATTTACGGCACGGACGCACAGCTACTGGCACTCGTTGCGCTCTTTTATTGCGTAATACTCGCCACTCTCGTTTATATCTTCACACGCCGCCAGGAGCTGCGACTGACCGGCCGGGCGTTCGCCTCGTTGTGTTTTGACTCGCTGGCCTGTGCCCCGTTTGCCATCAACCTGGTGAGGAAGCTGGCACTGGGGCGTCCCCTCGTGGGCAATCCCATTGCCTTTGCCGGCGAAACATTCGAGCCAGCCGAATTCGACCGGCTGGTCGATGCCGTGGCTGGGCGGGTCGCCGCGGATCTGCTGCGGGAGGATGAGCCGACCGCCCGGCGCCAGGAGCTGGAGGCGTTTCTTGACAAATTGCAGGCTATGCGCCGGGCTCGATGATGCGGCACCGGGGAACATGCGCAGGCCAACCTGGGGGGCGGAGGTGGACAATTTAGGTAGTTCTCCCGATTTGTCTTGGCCTTGCCGACTCTATTGTGCCATCAGGAAGTCAGTTACCCAGGTTGACGCAATGCCACGCTATGTCGTTGAACGCAGTTTTCCAGATGGCCTGCAGATCCCAATGGACGAAAACGGGGCGCGCACGTGCCTGACGGTAGTCGAAAGCAACGCGGCCGACGAGGTGACCTGGGTGCACTCCTACGTGAGCATCGACAAGAAAAAGTCGTTCTGCATCTACGACGGGCCCTCGCCGGAGGCCATCCGGCGCACCGCCAGCCGCAACAAACTGCCGATCGAGCACATCACCGAAGTGCGCATTCTCGACCCGTACTTTTACAAGTAACCCAGGCAATCACTCTTCGCCAGGCGACAGCTCGACGCCAGTAACGGGTATTGCATCGGCGAGGTAAGTTGCGACCGCCCATGCCGCGCCCGTGAGGGCGAGGTTTATAGCATTCATCACCCAGTTCAAGTGCGTTCTGGGGCCGGTCAGTATCAACGGCAGATGTACCAGAATACTGAACGATCCAAACATGGCGGTGATACAGACGGCGGCCAGGCGCGCCCTGACGCCCGTCAGAAACGCAACACCGGCGGCGATATGCCCAATACCGGTAGCCACCGCCCAGAATTTCTGGCCTCCCGGCAACCATGCGGGAACCATGGAGGCTGTGAAGTCCAGGTACAGGAAGTGGGCCATTCCAAATATCACCAGGCACACGCCCATCAGGGTGACCGCTGCGTTTCCCGGCCCCGGATTGCGGGTGAGCCAGGCGTAGGAGGCCAGTCCGCCAGCGACCAGGGTGGCTTGCTCGGCGCCGCCGCTCCAGTTCGCGAACGAAGCGGGATGTTGGATTATCAGCGGGCCGTGCATGAGTATCACAACACCGGTGTATAGGGCCGCCAGTGCGGTTGCTCCAAACACGGTCGCGCGACGGCCCCTGGTGTCGTTGACACAAGCACCGGCAACGACAAGGGCGGCGGCAAACAGGTAGGCCAGCAACGTGCGCGCGGGGAACCAGGCAGCAACCGGTTGCCACTGGAGCGCGAAGTCGCCCCACGCGATGCCCACAACTCCCAGCGTGATCGCTCCCAGTCCATAAAAGCGAATGCCAACCGGTACCATGGCGCCTCCCGTGCAGCTTGCGTGCATGGTGCGGCGGGCCGCGGCGGCGGGGAGGGACCATTTACCTCCAAAACAAGGGAGCCACTTCAGGCGGCGCCCCCACCGCCGCTGGCCGCTCCCCGCCGCACCAACAGCAGGAGGGGCAGCAGGCACAGGAACGCGACCCCAAAGAACTTGAATGTATCCAGATAGCTCAGCAGGACCACTTGCTCGGTTGCGATCCTGGAGACTCGTGCGAGCGCATGAGGGCCGGTCGTGGCCGCGCCGGCCGCGTGACTGAGTTGTGCCATGAAGGCGTTGTAGGCGGGATCGAGCGGTTGCAGGTGCTCGACAATCCGGCTCTGGTGGAACTGCTGCCGGCGGGTGACCAAGGTCGACGCAACCGATATCCCGATACTGCCACCAAAATTGCGTGCCAGGTTGATCAGTGCGGAGGCGTAGTTGGTCCGGTCCTTGGGGACATCGCGGAAGCCGAGCGCATTGATGGGCAGGAACAGGAACGCCAGTCCCACTGCCTGCATGGTGCGGCCGAGTGCCAGGACCCAGAAAGGCACGTCCAGGTAGAAGTTGGTCATCCACCAGACAGCACCCCCACAGACCACGATTCCGAACGCAATCATCAGGCGCAGGTCGACCTTGTTGACAATCCTGCCCATGAGCGGGAACAGCACCACCAGCAGCAGCCCGCCGGGAGCGATGATTTCGCCCGCTTCCGTGGCGCGATAGCCCATCAGTTCCTGGGCGTAAGCGGGGACGAGATAGGTACTGCCGAGGACCATGAATCCGAAACACAACATCAACACAAAGCCGACACTGAAGTCACGGCGCCGCAGCAGGTGCAAGTTCACGATGGGGTGCTCGTGCGACCACTCCCACCAGATGAGAAACACGAAGCCGACGGCCGAGGCGATCGTCAGGTACGTGATGAGCCCCGAGGCAAACCAGTCATCTTCCTGTCCCCGGTCCAGAACCACCTGCAGGCTGCCGAGCGCCAGTGCGACCAGGCCCAGTCCGAGCCAATCCATCTTCCTGTTCTCGGCGCGCGCGTTCTCACCGGGTGTGTGCAACAGGAAGCCAATCAGGAATATCAGCGCCGCCCCCACCGGGACATTCATGAAAAACACCCAACGCCATTCATACGTGTCCGTTATCCAGCCACCGATGGAGGGGCCGATGGCGGGAGCGAATACCACCGCCATGGCATAGATTGCAGTGGCCATTCCCCGTTGCTCGGGTGGAAACGCGTCGTTGAGAATCGCCTGCCCGGAGGGCTGCATTCCGCCGCCTGCTGCGCCCTGGATTGCGCGCAGCACCACCAGCATTCCCAGATTCACCGACAGCCCGCACAGCAACGAGGCAATCGTGAATCCGGCTATGCAGGTCAAGAAGAAGCGCTTGCGCCCGAAGTGTTCCGACAACCAGCCCGAAATGGGCATGACAATGGCGTTCGTGACCAGGTAGCTGGTCAGGGTCCACGTGGATTCGTCCTGGCTGGCGGACAGATCACCGGCAATGTGGGGGAGGGCGACGTTTGCTACGGAGATGTCCAGCACCTCCATGAAAGCGGCTATCGCCACTACGGGTGCGATGAGCCATGGATTAGTGCTGGCCAATGCCGGCCCTCGCCACAGGTTCCTCAGGCTCGGCGTAGCCTTGCAGGTTGGTGCGCACTATCTTGTCAATTTCCGCCGCGACTCCCGTGTCCTGGTCGGCGTAAACATGGGTTTGCATCGCCGCCGGCCACGCCGGCGAATTCGCTAACGCCGCGCCCGTTACGTCGTGGACATTGATATCCACCTTGGTCGACAGCCCAAGGTACAGCGGATGATCGCGCAACTCCCGCGCATCCAACCCAATCCTCACGGGCAACCGCTGAACAATCTTGATCCAGTTTCCGGTCGCGTTCTGCGGTGGCAGAACCGCGAGCGACGCGCCCGTTCCGGCGGTGAGCCCCAGCACCCGCCCGTGATATTCAACGTCCGATCCGTAGACATCGGCCGTGATGGTGACCGGCTGGTTGATCCGGATGTTTGCCAACTGCGTCTCTTTGAAATTGGCATCAATCCAAACCGAATCCAGCGGCGCGATCGCCACCATCTCGGTGGCCGGCGTGACCTGTTGGCCCAACTGCACCTCGCGACGCACGAGGTAGCCGTTCAAGGGAGAACGGACGCTGGTTCGATTCCTGGCGAGCCAGGCATTACGCAGATTCGACTCGGCCAGCAGCACGCGCGGGTGCGTTGCCGGTTGCGTGCCGGAGATTTGTGCGCGCACCGATTCCAGCGAAGCACGGGCCTCTCTGATGCCCGCTTCGGCATTCCGGGAGTCCTCCTCCGCACGTTCCAACTCCTCCTGCGATACACCTCGGGATGCGATCAGCCCGCGGTCGCGGGCCAACTCCTTGTTCGCACGGACCAGTTGCGCTTGTTGGGCATACACCACGGCCTCCTGACGCTTCTCGTCCGCGAATAGTTGAACCACATCGCGCACAGTCTGTGCCAGATTTGCTTTCGCCTGCGCCAGCGACACCTCCGCATCCTTTGCGTCCAACTGAACTAAAAGCTGCCCAACCTTGACCGGCTGCGTCTGGTCGACGCCGATATACGTAACCGTTCCGGTGACCTGCGGTTGCAATCGGATCATATTGCCGTTGACGTAGGCGTCCTTGGTCGTGACGTGATATTGGCCGTAGAGATAGTGATAGATCAGAACGCCAATGATGGCGACTACGGCTACGCCGCCGAAGATCCAGAGGAACTTGTAGTTGCGCTTTCGTTCGCCTTGGGGGCGCTCCTTACCCTCATTCTCGGCCATGAGGTGCACTCGGGTTCTGCTGCGAATTCCACCAACCACCGCCGAGTGCGTGGAATAGGTTCGCCGCATCGGCGAAGCGTTGTACGTCTGCTTGTACCTGTGTCAGCAGGCCATTCTGATATTGCTGCTCGGCCGTCAGCACCACGAGCTCACTTACACGGCCCCTCTGAAACTGAACGCGCGCCAGGTCACGGTTCTCCCGTGCCGCAGCCAGCGCCGTGGTCCGGGCGTTGTAGCCATCAGTGTCATGTTGCAACGCCTGCATTGCATTGGCGACATCCACAAAGGAATCCAATACCGTGCCTCGGTATTGGGCCTGTGCCTGCAGAAAGCGTTGCCGTGCTTCCTTCTCACGCGCTTGCAATGTGCCGCCGGCGAAAAGCGGTTGCGTGACATTCAGACCTACAGACCACATTTGCGCGGCCTTGGTAAACAGATCGCCCGTTTTGTTTGACTGCTGTGCATACTGTGCTGAGATATCAAATGACGGAAATCGGGCGGCCTCGGCGACACCGACTTCCGCGCTTGCCTGGTGCAGGGTGTCTTCCGCTTCCAGCACGTCCGGCCGCTGCCTGACGAGCTGGCTCGGAAGCGAGAGCGGCAGTTGCCGCGGCAGACTGAAATCACGCAAGGCGAATCCCGGCAGTGCGCCATTGTCAGGTGTCTTACCCAGTAGCCTCAGCAGGGCGTTGTGATAGACGTCGCGTTGCTTTTCCAGTCCTGGCAGGTTGGCGCGTGCGTCTTCGAGCTGTGCCTTCGCTTGCAACGAGTCACTGTGTGCGATTTTGCCGGCGTTCTCGAGTGTCTGGGTCAGATCGAACTGTTCCTGCAAGTCACCGACCAGCGAGCGGGTTACCTGGATCTGCTCGTCGGCCGCAGCCTGGTTGAAAGCGGCCAGCACCACCTGGTTGACCAGTGTGATGTATACATTCAATGCCTCATGTCCTACCTGGTCGGTTTGCGCCGACTGGGCTTCAATCGAGCGGCGGATTCGGCCAAAGACATCGAGGTCATACGCCAGCGAGGGTCCGACGTTGAATTGGTTGGCCGTGACCTGCAACATCTCGGGCGGCTCGTACAGCACGCTGCCGTTGACTCGCGCACGAACGGCTCTTGCACCCACCGTGACCTGGGGAAGAGCGGTTCCCGAAACGGCCTGCAGTTCGTATTGTGCGGCCAGCAGGTTGTGCCGCGCGCCTTCGAGGTCAGGATTCGCCCGCAACGCTTCCTGTACGAGCGTGTTGAGCGAATCAGAGTGAAACAGGGTGTACCAATCGGCTGCAACTTCGCCGCCGTACACGAGGCTGACGGCCCCTGGGTGTTGCGACGGTTGAGGATACGCGGACGTGGGTGCGTTCGGACGTCTGTAGTCCGGACCCAGCGTGCAACCGGCCAGGGCAACCGCGACGACGCATGCCGCATAGGTTGGTCGATTGAGTGTTGCCCATTCCATAGGTGGTTGCTTGGGGGGCAAGCAAACCGCAGTCCTGCGGGAGCGCTACGGTAGCGCTCGAGGGCTACGGCGAGGGGCGACTGCCCCTCGCCAAGCTGTACAGCTCAGAAGGGGTGAATCATCCCACCCCGTTGGTCACCATAGCGGCCACCAGCTCATTCACCGGCATCTGATCCAGCTTAGGATCGGCAAACACGGCCTTCACGCGCTCGGCCTGCTTCGGCGAGAACCAGGCATCCACGGACGACTCAAATTTCTTCACTAGTACCGGCATACCTTCAGCACGACGCTTGCGGTGTCCGATCGGGAAGTCCACAGCTATGCGCCCGGTGGATGAACCGTCTTTAAAGAACACCTGGACCGCGTTGCCGATGTAGCGCTTGTCAGCCGCGTAGTACTCCTGTGTGAAGGTGGCGTTTTCACGCACCTGCATCTTTCCCCGGAGCGCGTCGATACGTGGGTCGCGAGCGACGGCGTCCTCGTAGTCTGCAGCGGTGAGGCGACCGAAGATCAGCGGCACAGCAACCATGTATTGAATGCAATGGTCGCGATCGGCGGGGTTAGCGAGCGGGCCGGTCTTGTCGATAATGCGAACGCCGGGTTCCTGCGTCTCAATTACGATCTTGTCGATCTGGTCGATACGATCCTTCACTTGAGGGTGAAGCGTCATCGCGGCTTCAACAGCCGTCTGCGCGTGGAATTCCGCGGGGAAGGAAATCTTGAAGAGCACGTTCTCCATCACGTAGCTGCCAAACGGCTGAGGAAGCGAGAACGGCTTGCTCTTGAAGAGGACGTCGTAGAACCCCCAGGTCTTCGCCGACAGTGCGGACGGATATCCCATCTCCCCGGTGAGCGAGATAAACGCATGTCGAATTGCACGACTGGTGGCATCACCCGCAGCCCAACTCTTGCGCGACCCCGTATTCGGCGCGTGCCGATAGGTACGCAGAGCACCGCCATCGATCCAAGCGTTGGAGACAGCGTTGATTACCTGATCGCGAGTACCACCCAGCATTGCCGTCACGACGGCCGTGGAAGCGACGCGCACGAGTATGACGTGGTCGAGTCCCACACGATTGAAGCTATTCTCGAGGGCGAGCACACCTTGAATTTCGTGGGCTTTGATCATTCCAGTGAGCACGTCGCGCACGGTGGGGGGCGCCTTACCCTCCATTACAGCTTTGCGGGCGAGGTAGTCGGCTACCGCGAGAATTCCACCCAGGTTATCGGACGGGTGCCCCCATTCGGCCGCTAACCAAGTGTCGTTGAAGTCGAGCCAGCGGATCATTGCGCCGATGTTGAATGCGGCCTGTACAGGGTCCAACTCGTATGATGTGCCTGGCACGCGAGCGCCACCCGCCATCACGGCACCTGGGACCACGGGGCCCATGAGCTTTGTGCAGGCGGGATACTTCAAAGCTTGAAAGCCGCAGGCGAGGGTGTCCATCAGGCAATAGCGTGCCGTTTCGTACGCTTGCGCACTCGTAATTTTGTAGCTCTGCGCATAGTCAGCTATAGCCACCAACGCGGAATCCGGTGCGGGACGTTCTGCTGACTTGATATCGTGGGAAGACATGTTTCAAACACTCACTTGGTTTCAGATGTCAGATGGTACGTTCGAACGTGCAGTCACTTGCGTTCGTCGATAGGCACAAACTTCAGGTTCTCCGGCCCAACGTAGTTGGCGGCAGGGCGGATGAT
>JAFEDS010000014.1 GCA_018241505.1 Pseudomonadota bacterium
TCTTCTTGTGATCGATGCTCGTGATCCAGTCGCGCCACAGCGGTCCCCAGCCACGGTAGTAAGTGATAGCGCCCAGGATGGCGATCCCGCCACAGGCGACCGCAATGAAGGTGTAGAGCAAAATTGGCTCGTGGAAAGGAATGGCGTTCCAGTCGAGCCGGCCCAACAGGTTGGAGGTCAAGGAGGTGTGTTCAGGCATGGCGTGGTCAAATCGCAGGGCAAGAGGTAGCGACACACTGGTTGAGGATGGCGTCGTACAGGGATGCATCGACGGACGAATACAGACGCACCGGGTCGCGTTCGCTCGGCTTGGCAAGCTCCTGGTAGTTGGCTTTGTTCAGTCCCTGGCCACTGGCCTTCACCGATTGCACCCACTGATTGAAGCCGTCGGCGCTCAGACCTTTGAACTTGAAATGCATGCCCGAGAAACCCGCGCCACTGTAGTTGGCCGAGAATCCTTCATACACGCCGGGCTCGTTCATGACTGCATTCAACTGCGTCTGCATGCCGGGCATGGCATAGACCTGTCCCGCGAGCGCCGGCACAAAGAAGGAGTTCATGACCGATGAGGCGGTAATCTTGAAGTTGATGGGCACATCCACCGGAGCGGCGATCTCGTTGACGGTGGCAATCCCCTGTTCGGGATAGATGAACAACCATTTCCAGTCGAGGGCCACGACCTCAACCGTCAATGGCCGGGTTGCGCTGGGAATGGCGCGCGTGGCATCCAGGCTGCGCAGCGGGCGGAAGGGATCGAGAGTGTGTGAGCTGATCCAGGTCAGCGCACCGAGCGCAATAATAATGAGCAGCGGAGCCGCCCAGATGACCAGCTCGAGCTGCGTGGAGTGATCCCAGTCCGGAGTGTAGGTCGCTTGCGCGTTGGACTGCCGATAGCGCCAGGCGAACACAACGGTCAAGACTATGACCGGGATCACGATCAGCAGCATCAATACCGTCGATTGCACGATCAGCCGACCCTGCTGCGCCGCGACGGCGCCCGACGGATGCAACAACACGGTGTTGCATCCCGCCAGCAGGATTGCTGTGAGACTGACAAACCCCTTGATGAAACTGCGAATTGACATGCGCCGGACACGTACCCAGGGAGCGCATAATCTAATTCGAGTTCAGGTGCATAGGCATTGGACGTTTTGTCCTATCGCACACCGCGGGTGGGGATGAGACCCTGTCAATACGAGTAAAACCCGCTTGCGGGCCTTGAAACCTGAGCCACCGCACCAATTATGTCCAACATCCACACGAACGCACTACCGCAGCACATTCCGGGCAACGACGCCCGCCATAGCGCCGATCACTCACAGGTGGCGCCTGGCGAAATCGCCATTGGTGTGATTATTGGCCGTGCCTCGGAGTACTTCGACTTCTTTGTGTTCGGCATTGCCGCGGTGCTGGTTTTTCCGGCGGTGTTCTTCCCGTTTGCGAATGAGCTGGACGGGACGCTGTTCGCGTTTACGATCTTTGCCTTCGCATTTATTGCGCGTCCGATCGGCTCCGTGGCCTTCATGGCCATCCAAAAGCACTTCGGGCGCGAAGCCAAGCTGACTGTTGCACTGTTTTTGCTCGGCATCTCGACCGCGGGCATTGCGTTCCTGCCTTCCTACGGCAGTCTGGGCATTGCGTCCATTGTGCTGCTGTCCATATTCCGCCTGGGACAGGGCGTAGCGCTGGGCGGCTCGTGGGACGGATTGCCCTCGCTCCTGGCACTCAACGCGCCCGAGGACCGGCGCGGCTGGTACGCCATGCTGGGGCAACTCGGGGCTCCCGTGGGCTTCATTATCGCCAGCGGCCTGTTCGCATTTTTGTACTCCAGCCTGTCGCTCGATGATTTTCTCGAGTGGGGTTGGCGCTACCCTTTCTATGTTGCATTCGCCATCAATGTCGTCGCTCTGTTCGCGCGCCTGCGCCTGGTGACGACGCACGAGTACGCCAAATTGCTGGATGAGCGTGAGCTGGAGCCGGCGAGTGTGGTTGAGATTGCACGCACGCAGGGATCGACTGTCATCATCGGCGCGTTCGCGGCGCTTGCGAGCTACGCCCTCTTCCACCTCGTTACCGTGTTTCCACTGTCGTGGATCAAACTGTATTCGCACCAGTCGATTCCCGGGTTCCTGGGCGTACAGATGTTGGGTGCGGCACTGGCCGGTGTTGGCATCATCATCTCCGGCAGGATCGCGGACCGGCACGGCCGGCGCAGGACCCTCGGCACGCTGGCGATTGTCATCGCGGTGTTCAGCGGATTCGCCCCCACCCTGTTGAATGGCGGCCCCCTGGGGCAGGACCTGTTCATTATCGTCGGCTTCAGCCTGCTGGGACTGTCCTATGGCCAGGCCGCGGGAGCCGTGAATTCCAACTTCGAGGCCCGCTATCGCTACACGGGCGCAGCCTTGACCTCGGATCTCGCGTGGCTCATCGGTGCTGCATTCGCACCGCTGGTGGCGTTGGGATTATCGGCACATTTCGGGCTCGCGTATGTCAGCGTGTACCTGCTCTCCGGAGCGGCCTGCACTCTCGCCGCCCTCAGCTTCAACCGCAGCCTCAAATTCCGCAGCTAACAATGTCCAAGCGCGCAAAGATCCCCGGCATCAAACCCTACACCGGACCTGGCGGAGGTTGGGGCGCATTGCGCGCGCCAGGCGCCCAAGTAACCGATCCGGGCGCCGCGCGGCTAGTGCCGCGCTAATAGAACATTCGTCGCCTTGTCGAGACGATCGCAATACGCCATCAAGGCTGCCGCGGTCATCACCGAATACTGGTTCGCCTCGTCCCAGTGCTTTTCTTCGATGGCTTCGCGCACCCCGGGCAGCGTCTTCACACCATAGCCAGTGTAAAGGCCTGGCGCGTAGACCAGGTGTTTGAACCAGTCGCGGCCCGGCAGACCGCGGGGATCGGTCAACGCGGCTTCCATCTCGCGTAAGTCGCCGTTCAGCTCCTTGAGCTGGGCCGGCGTCAGCTTCGCTTGCCCCGCCATGAGCTTGTTGTAGGCGTCGTCATAGGCCTGGGTGCTCTTTTTCAAGCTATCCACCGCATTGTCGAGCGGCGCGAGATTGAAATGCGGCACTTCGGGCTCACGCTCGGGCGCCAGCACGGGACGTTTTGGATCGGCCGCCAGCTTGAAAGCCCCCTCGTCCAGCAACTTGCCGAGCGCAACGGCTTTCTCACGCTTGCCGTCGGCCAGCTCGTGCAACTCACCCACGTAGCCGGCCACCGTCTCCGCAAATGCACCGAACCGCATCGGCAAAATATCGGCGTTGGCCATCCGCAGGATGAGGTGACCCACTGTCTGTGCCTCCGCTATCCCGTACACAAAGCCGGGATCGCCGTTACGCACATAGTGGTCATACGAATCGTAGTTGGAGTGATACACGCCCTCCGTCTCCGATTCACCCGTGTATCCCACTTGGAGTGTCGTGATACCCAGATGTTGCAGGAACGGTGTGAAATCCGAACCGGAACCCAATGCATCGATGTTGAGATCACCGCCGGCAGCAGCGACTTTCGCGGCCTTCTTGTCATCGTCGGAAGCGCCCTTCTCAAAGCCGTCGACTTGCAACTTGGCGCGCAGTCGGGCCTGGGTACTGACACCCGTCTGCGGATCCGTGACACCGCTGGAAACGTCGTTCACCAGGTGTTGCAATGAGTGGCTGCCGCCGGCCGACAGGAAGCCGCGATCGTTACCGTCGGAGTTGAGGTAGAGAACGGCTTTGCTCTGTAGCTCTTTTGCGTGAGCCTCGGCCCACTCCGTCGAGCCCAGCAGGCCGGGTTCTTCACCGTCCCAGCTCGCATACACGAGGGTTCGCTTCGGCTTCCAACCCGACTTCAACAACTGGCCGATGGCCTTGCCCTCGGCCATCATGTCGACGTGACCGGACAGCGGATCCTCCGCGCCGAACACCCAGCCGTCGCGGTGATTGCCGCGGATGACCCATTCATCCGGAAACTGTGCGCCCGGGATCTTCGCAATCACATCGTACAGGGGCTTCTGACTCCAGTCGGAGTTGACCGCCATGTGGACCTTCGCGTTGCCAGGCCCGAGGTGGTAGGTGATCGGCAACGCGCCGCGCCAGTGCGGGGGAGCCACCGGCCCGGTGAGCGCGGCCAACAAGGGTTGGGCATCCGCATAGGAAATCGGGATCACCGGGATCTTGAGGATCGTCTTGGCCTCGGCAATGGACAGTCGCTTGGCATCCTTGGTAGCACCGACACCCGGGGTCAACGGGTCGCCCGGATAAACCGGCATGTCGGCCACCGAACCGCGCTGCACGCCATCCTTCGGGCGCCAACCGCCTTTGGGCCACACATCGCCCTGGCCGTAGCCATCCTGTTGCGGATCGGAATAGATCAGGCAGCCAACGGCGCCATGCATTTGCGCCAGTTTGGGCTTCAGGCCGCGCCAGCCAACGCCATATCGTGCAATGGCGATCTTGCCCTTGACGTCGATCCCGCGGCGGGCGAGATCCTTGTAGTCATCCGGCATTCCGTAGTTGACGTACACCAGCTCGGCGGTGACATCGCCGTCGGCCCCATACACGTTGTATGGCCCCATTCCGTCGGTACGCGTGGAGGTAGCATCGCCTTCCACCGGCGGCTCTTTCAGTGCCGCGACAAACTTCGTGGGCTCAACCAGCTCCAGCGTATGGGACTTCAGCGTGGGATACAGGGGATAGAACTCTTCGATCTTCGCATCCCAACCCCACTTCTGAAACAGGTCGCGGGTGAGCTCGGCATTGGCTTTGTTATGGGGCGCCCCTACGTGGTTGGCGCCTGAGGCCATGTTCTTGAGCCAACCATCGAGATCCGATGGATTCAGCGCGGCATCGAAACGGTGTTCCAGGGCTTGTTCAGTCGCCGATTCCGCGGCACTGAAACCGAACAGCAGCGGCGGACGATCAGCCCCTGCTGCGAGGGAAGCTGCACAGGTGAAAGTCGAAAGGACGAATACGGCAAGCCGTCGAACACGAGCGACCATTCTTGTTTTCTCCAATCAAGTTGAGCGAGCCGCTCACTGGCGCTGCTTGACGATTCTAAAGGCAAGCGGTCAGGCAATCGCGGCGCGCGTTCGTCTAGACTCATATGAATGATCATACGACATTCGGGAGCCGATCGATGAAGCGATGCGTGTTGGGTGCTTGCGTAATGGGTCTGTCGTTGGCGCCCTGGGTCGCCGCAGCGCCGCCACCGCCGGGTGCGCCGGGGTCGCCACCGAGCGCCGCCGAGAAACCGGAACCGCACCGCTTCGAACCGTTCAAACCCGAAGCGGTGACGAGCAATGGCTCCGTAACCGTCGATGGCAAATCAATTTCCTACCAGGCCATCGCCGGAACGCTGGTGGTGCATCCGAAGGATTGGGACGATGTGCCGCGCGATCCGGCGACCGACAAGCCGGGGCCGGACGATGGCGAAGGCAAAAACCCAACCGCCGAAGCGTCCATGTTTTACGTTGCCTACTTCAAGGAGGGCGGCGCCAAGGACACGGGAGGCAAAGCCAGCAGGCCTGTCACCTTTATCTTCAATGGCGGCCCCGGTTCGGCCTCGTTCTGGCTGCACATGGGCGCATTCGGTCCGCGCCGGATCGTGACCTCCACGGATGTACACACTCCCGCCGCGCCCTATTCCCTGATTAACAACGCATCGAGCCTGCTCGACGCCTCCGACCTGGTCTTTATTGACGCTCCCGGCACCGGGTTCAGCCGCATCGCCGGCAAGGACAAGGAAAAGGCGTTCTACGGCGTCGACCCGGATGCCTACGCCTTCGCGGAGTTCATTTCGCAGTTCCTGTCCAAGTACGCCCGTTGGAACTCGCCGAAATACCTGTTTGGCGAGAGCTACGGCACGCCTCGCGCCGCGGTGTTGGTCAATCAACTGGAGTCGGATCGCTCGATTGATTTCAACGGGGTCATTCTCCTGTCCCAGATTCTCAATTTCGACCTGAGTCCCGACCGGCCCGCGGGCAACCCGGGCATCGACGCGCCCTACCAGACCGTGTTGCCCACCTACGCGGCCACGGCCTGGTATCACAAGAAGCTCCCCGGCGAGCATCCGAACATTGAAGCGTTCCTGACCGAGGTGGAACAGTTTGCGATGGGCGACTATGCGCGGGCGCTGGCCGCCGGTTCGGAGTTGTCGGCCAATGACAAAGCCGCGGTGGCCGAGAAGCTCCACCAGTACACCGGTCTGCCGGTTGATTACATCCTGAAAGCCGATCTGCGCATTGACGGCGGGGAGTTCCGGCAGACACTGCAGGGCGCCGACGGTAAATCCACTGGCCGGCTGGATTCGCGCTTCTCCGGTCCGGAGCTCGACCCATTGGCCCAGCGCGCCGAATACGATCCGCAGGCATCCGCTCTCGGCTCCGCATACGTTTCCGCGTTCAATGAATACGCTCGCCGGGAGCTGCACTATGGCGACGGCAAGTCGTTCAAGCCGAGCATTCGGACGTTCGCCACCTGGAATTTCCAACATGCCCAGCCCGGCATGAACGGCATGCCCATGTCATCCCGCCAGGGCACCAACGTCATGCCCGACCTGGCCAATGCGATGAAAATCAACCCGAACCTGAAGGTGCAGTTGAACGCGGGGTATTTCGACCTCGCCACGCCGTTCTACCAGGGGGTCTACGAGATGCATCACCTGCCGATGCCGAACAGCCTGCAGGCCAACATCGAGTACAAGTTCTACGAGTCGGGGCACATGGTGTATGCGAAGGATACTTCGCTCAAGATGCTGCACGACAACGTAGCCGGCTTCATCCGGCGCACCAGTAACGTGAAGGAATAACTGTTACGACCCTGACGGTCGGAGTCAGCCGGCTGTCAGGCGTCTTTTGCCAGTATCGCGCCCATCACTTACAGGGCGGGCGCGATGACCTCATCAAACTTCCTTCCGGGCAGCAGCCTTCTTCATGCTCATCGCCATAGGAAGCGCACCCTCGCATGCCTGCCTCTGGCCATCGCCGTGGCAATGGAAGCTTCCGCGCAGAGCGCTCCGGAGAGCGCCCCTGACCCTGTCAGCACAATCGTCGTCCAGGGGCAGAAACTCACCGTCGAGTCCAGGATCGATCGCAAGATCTACACCCTTCCGGAAGACGCCATGAGCTCCGTTGGTTCCCTGAGCGATGTCCTGAGCGTGGTTCCCTCAATTGACGTCGACCCTGATGGCATCCTCTCTCTGCGTGGCGACAGTCACGTCCTCGTACTGATCGACGGCAAAGCGGCCACACAGTTTCAGGGGTCCAAGGCAGGCGAGGCCCTGCAGTCGATGTCGGCGTTGGACATCGAGCGCATCGAAGTGATGACCACTCCCCCAGTCCAATACGAGTCCGAAGGTGCCGCCGGCGTCATCAACATCATCACGCGCAAGGGCGGCTCCAGGCAGGCCGCCTCGGGCTCTGTGCAAGCGAGCCTCGGAGGGGGCCGCCGCTCCCTGGTGGGTGCAAACGCCAGCTACAGCGGAAAGACACTCAGCTCTTCCATTGCCGCAAGCTACCGCACTGACTACCGTCAACGCACGACTCAAACCGACGTAGCTGGGTTCGATACGGCCACCAACCAGGTCCTGGCCAGCAAGGATTTCGTGGCTGAACATGCGCGACGCGATACGCCCAATATCACCCTATCCGGCGAATTCACACCGAACGATCAGCAATCTCTTTCCGGCTCAGCCGGCTGGTCCCGCCGGGGCGGACGCCGAACCTACACTCAGCTCGATGACACCGCTTTGCTCTCCGGCGAGCCGATCAGTTCCTCCCGGCGGCTGTCCTCGGGCCATGATCCCATGACCCACTACAACGCCACCCTCAAATTCACCCAAAAGCTGAGCCGGCCGGATGAGTCTCTGGATTTTTCGCTGCATCGCTCAATTTCGCATCAGCGCGAGCACTATGACTACATCAATGAATCCTTCATCCCGCTCCAGGACACGTTCAACACCAACCTGACCTTCAATGAAGACATCGGCGCCACCGAGTTCGACATGGACTATGCGCTGCCTGTGTCCACGGGACAGTCATTGAAGCTGGGCTATGCCTTCGAGCAGGAGGATTATGGTTTTACCAACGTGAGCGGCAGTGTCGATCCGCAGTTCACCAACGACTTCAGGTTCCGGCAAAGGGTCCACGGCATCTATCAGAGCTACCAGGGCAATTTCGATGCCTGGGCGGTACTCGGCGGCGTGCGCACTGAATGGACGACGACGGATGCGCTGCTCCTGACCAACGGCTCGTCCCGGCAAACTCATTACCTGCGCATCAATCCCAGTGTGCGCCTCGATCGCATTCTGTCAGATCAATCGACACTGTCACTGGGCGTGGCCAGGCGGGTCACGCGTCCCGACCCGGACGATCTCAATCCGTATGTCGATTCGGAACACTTCCCCAACCTGACCTCCGGCAATCCCGACCTGAAGCCCCAAGCCACGCAACTATTCGATCTGGGCTACAACTACGAGAATCACGGCACCACCTACGGACTCGGCGCGTACTACCGGCACAACACCGACAGCGTCACCGAAGTAACCGAATATCTCGGTGGCAACGGCTCTCTGACCACGAAGGCGAACTTACCGAAGGACGATTCCGCGGGATTGGAGTTCTCAGCGGCCGGGCGTGTCTGGTCGCAACTATCCTACAGTGTGAGCGGCAACGCCTTTTATGCGCAGATCGATGGCACCTCACTCGGTGGTTCCGGCTTGAAAGCAACGACCGGCAGCAACGTGAAGGCCAAATTGGACTACCGCCCCAGCGCATCGGACTCGGCGCAGGTGACGTTCACACGAACGGACAAGCGCCTGACTGCCCAAGGGAGCATCAGTGCAATCAACATTGTCAATGTCGGGTATAAACACTCATTCACTCCCGCGCTCACCGGCGTCGGGCTGGTCTCGGACCTCTTCAATGGTCAACGCACCAGGCGCATGATCTCCACACCGTCCTTGACGCGCTTGTACGAGCGCCGCACTGAAGGCCGCATCATTTATGTGGGCCTGAGCTATGCGTTTGGTATCGCCGGCAAGGACTCCGGTTTCGATTATGACTCGGATGGCTGAGCGCCACTGGCCGCACCTCCACCGATCGTCAGCGGCGCATCAACCAATGAAACGGCCGCGAAACAGGCTCTTCGGACTCAGAGCTCGCAGGCCAACGCAAGCAGACCTCTAGCCCGCCGAGCCCCGCGCGGCCAAAAGCAATCGTGCCCCCGGTGATCGCGACCAGGTCGTTTACGATGGCCAGTCCCAGGCCGTGCCCGGGACCCGCCTCATCCAGCCTCGCGCCTCGCACAATCACGGCTTCCGAACGATTCTGGTCGATACCGGGCCCGTCATCCTCCACCCGCAGGATGCTTGCCGAAGCTTGCGCCGCACCTGAAATTCGTACGCGACGATGTGCATAGCGCACCGCATTTTCAACCAGCGCACCCAGCAACTCAGTCAGATCTTCAGCCGCAACTGGAACGCGCAGCTCCGTTGGAATGTCAACTTCAAACACGATCCGCTCGCCGCGTTCGGTCCGTTCTACGACTGAAATGATGTTTTCCAGCAGAGTTCCGATATCAGCCCCATGACTGGTGCCAACACTGCGCACCGCGGCTGCGCGCGCGCGTGCCAACTCCGTCTCCAGAGTCGCGCCGATGGCGCCGAGCGCACGGTCTACGCCGCGAAGCGCGTTCTCTGCGCCGGCCTCCCTGGCCCTGCGCGTCTGGGCGGCGAGAGCCGCCAAAGGCGTTTTGAGGCTGTGCGCCAAGTCACCCGCGCGCTTCCGGGCGCGCTGCAAGTCCTCCTCGCGCGCATCAGCCAACGCATTGATCGCATCCGCCAACGGCGCGATCTCCCGGGGATACACCGCCGGAAGCCGCGCCGCGGGGTTGCGCCGCAATTGCTCGAGGTGCTGTTTCACCAGGGCCAGCGGCCGCAGCCCCAATTTCACTTGCAGGTAGGCCGCCGCGAACAGAAAGAACCACAACACACACAACGAGGCCGCCATCTCGCGATTGAACTCGCGACCCGCGGCCCGCAGCGCCGAATCGCTGGTCGCGACCTGGATCAGCACGAAGCTCGAACCCTGAGCTGGCTCTATCAGGCGCTCAACCATGAGGAGCGACTCGCGAAAGGGCCCCCTGACGTGTTCCACGCGCCATTCCAACGCATCGGCAGCACGCGGCCGCGGCAAGCTCTGATCCCACAGCGAATCGGAGTGAGCGCTTCCCGCGGAGTTGGTGACCTGCCAATACAACCCGCTGGCGGCTTTTGCGTAGCGACTCTCCGTGGGAAGAGAGTCGATGACGGGCCGCTCCTGGGCATCGAGGCTCAATGCACCTGCCAGCAACTTGCCGTCCCGGATCAACGAGGCCGCTTCACGAAGCTCGATGTGACGTTGGAACAGCCAGGCCATGCCGATGCCGGCCAACACCAGGGCAACCAGGATTGCCACCGCGGCCCCTCCCAGCAGTCGCACCCTGAGAGAATCGCGGATCATGATCCGCCGAGTGTGTAACCGAAGCCGCGGCGGGTCTCGATGATGTCAGATCCAATCTTGCGGCGCAGTCGCAGCACGAGCGCTTCGATCGCGTTTGCATCCGCCGCATCGGCCGTTCCATGGAGCTGCTCAGCGATGTCCCCGGCAGTCAGAACCCGGCCAGGCGCGTGCGCCAGAACATCGAGAAACCGGTATTCCAGCGGTGACAACCGAACTGGCCGTTGGTCTACCAACACGCGCATCCGCGCGGTGTCGATGATCAGACGTCCGACTTCCAGCAAGGGAGAACTGAGTCCAGCGCGCCTGCGCACGAGGCCACGCGCACGGGCCACCAATTCTCCCATGGCAAACGGCTTCGCGAGATAGTCATCTGCGCCCGCCTGGATGCCCTCCACCTTCTCAGTCCAATCCCCTCGGGCGCTGAGTATCAGGACCGGAAGCTCCCGTCCCTCGGCGCGCCAACGTCTCAGGACGCTCAAACCATCCAGCTTCGGCAGTCCCAGGTCCAGCACGGCCAGGGCGTAGTCCTCCACACCGCCCTTCTGCCACGCATCCACGCCATCCCCTGTCAGATCGACGACAAAGCCGGCTTCAGTGAGGGCTCTCACCAGATCCGGTCCAACGTCCGGATCGTCTTCCACCACCAACGCACGCATCAGTCGTCTTCAACCTTCAGGATGGCACCCGTCTGGGCATCCAACTTCACTTCCCGTACACGACCGGTGTCGGCCAGGATTTTGACCTCGTACTCCAGGCGACCGTGCTTGCGCTCGAGCTCGATTTTGACCGGCTCACCCGCGACCTGCTGCTGCGCAAGCTCGAGGATCCGGGGCAAGGATAGCAACTGGCCCTGTGCAACGGCCGAGCGTATTTCCGGAACGGTGCGTACCTCGCTCGTAGACTTGGCGGTATTCTCGTCCGCCGCGGCCCGGTGGGAGACCATGAACACGCAGCCCAGGGATAACAGGACTGCCACGGCTGCGGACACTGATGGAATATTCAGATGCTTCATGACTGTAGGATATGCCGGTGATGCTGATAATCACCTGACAGCCACGCCGGCCGGGGCTCAGAGGAAGTTATTCGGCCAGATCATTGTTCGCCACATGTGCGCGACAGGCGATCCATCAAAGCCCAGCCCCGCGCGGGGCTGCCGGAAATTCCGCCCGATGATGTCCGTGAACATTTCCGGGTCAATGACCACATTGTCCTGGAACGAGTACTGGTCATGGACGGTGATCAGGCGTGAGGTCATGTACCAACGGTGGGCGCGAGCCTCACGATGCGCCTGTTGGATATACTCGGGTGGCTCGTAGTCGGCGCCGAAGAAGTGATTGTACGAATCGGGATACTCGAAGCCGGCGGATTCGTCGGCGAAGTAACGCAGCGCCTGGTGATACTGGATGGCCCAGGCGATTTCCTCACTGACATAGGGCGCCACCATCTGAGCACTCCAGTAGCCATGTTCGGTCCGCAGGAACGCGCCGTTGGAAATGTCATGTAGCAGGCACGCGATGACTATCCTTTCGTCGTGGCCGGCATCCAGCGCGTTTTTTGCACTCTGTAGCAAATGGTGGTACGTGATCTGCGAAAAGCGTAGCCGGAAGAAGTCGAGGAGCTTCGGTGCTTTGGGCATGCGCGGCAGCGCAGGGTTGTCGCCCATCATGAAGACACGCTCGGGTGACATGCGCGCCAGCAGTGGCTTCTCCATGTTCGGCTCACCCGTGCCCAGAGCACTGATGGGCTGAGGGCAAATCATTCGTTCACGCCCTTGCTGGGGGAAGGGCTCTTCGGGCTGAATTGGCTTGTCGTCCATGCAAGATATGGTGCCAATCCCGGTATCATTAAGCAAAGATGCAGCGATTAAACGTACAACGGCCGATTCTGCTGGCGCTGGCTGCGTTCGTGGCCAGTTGCGCCAGTGAGCGCCCGAGCGGGCCGGGGGTCAGCGAGGCCGACGCGCACACAATCATTGAGCAGGCCCTGCCGGCGACTGTCGTGGACAAGCCTGGCTGGACCGACGATATTTATGGGGCGTTCAAAGCCCAGCAGATCGAACCCACGAAAGAAAACGTGTGTGCGGTGGTTTCGGTCATTGCGCAGGAATCGAACTTTCAGGTGAATACGGCTGTGCCGGGCATGGCGCAGATAGCGTGGAAGGAAATTCACACACGGGCCGATCACACGCTGATTCCGTGGCTGGTGGTGAAGGCGGCACTGGATGTGAAATCGCCGACGGGGCGCACCTACAGTGAGCGGATCGATCGGGCGAAAACCGAAAAGGACCTCAGTGACATCTACGAGGACTTCATTGGCTCGGTGCCCCTGGGGCACACCCTGTTTGAAAATCACAATCCCATCCGCACTCGCGGGCCGATGCAGGTCAATGTTGCTTTTCTCAAGCAAACCTCCGCGGCGCAAAGCTATCCGTACCCAGTGAAGACGAGCCTCGCCGACGAGTTGTTCAGCCGCCGGGGAAGCGTCTATTTCGGCGTTGCGCACTTGTTGGGATACCGCGCGCCCTACCCCAGATACTTGTATCGATTCGCCGATTACAACGCGGGGCAATACGCGAGCCGCAATGCCGCGTTCCAAAGTGCACTGGCCACCGCTTCGGGGCGTCCCCTGACACCAGACGGCGCCCTGCTACCCGCGAACGGTGATCTGGGCAGCACGGAGTCAGCCGTGCGCAACCTGGGCGATCGGCTCAATGTCAATGACAATGACATTCACAGCGCGCTCGAGGAAGGCAAAAGCCCGGACTTTGAGCGCACAACCGTATACAAGCGGGTGTTTGCGTTGGCCCAGCGCGCACAGAAGCGCGAAGCACCACAGGCCGTGGTGCCCCGGATCAAGCTGCAGGGGCCGAAAATTACGCGCAACCTGACAACGGAGTGGTACGCGCATCGGGTCGATGGGCGGTTTCAGCAGTGCCTGAAAAAGCGATAGGTTGTCCCTATCGCCTTCATTCAAACCACTCATTGGCCGCGAGCCGCCACTGCGCCGACAATGCACTCCATGGAAAAAGTTGGAGCCTGCATCATGTACGACACCCGAAACGATCTACCCGAGTCAGTGCGCACGCCGGTCGTGAACCTGCTGAACGGCCGCCTGGCCGATGCCATCGACCTGGGGACGCAGGCGAAGCAGGCTCATTGGAATGTGAAGGGGCCGAGCTTCATTGCCCTGCATGAGCTGTTCGACCGGATTGCCGAGCACATTGCGGATCATGTGGACACGCTGGCGGAGCGGATAACGGCGCTGGGCGGCACGGTTGCGGCGGTTTCGCGCACTTCCAGCCTGCCCCCGTACCCGACCGACATTATCGAAGGCGTTCAGCATGTCGACGCACTCGCCAGTGCGGTCGCAAGCTTCGGAGCGAAAGTCCGCAACGGTATCGACGAGGCAGCGAAGGCCGGCGATGCGGACACCTCGGACCTCTTTACCGGGATCTCCCGGGACATTGATAAGGATTTGTGGTTCCTGGAGGCGCATTTGCAGGCTAATAGATGAGCAAAGCTGGGCGGCGGCGGCCGTCCCCCCGGGAATGAAAGCTGCGGCGCAGGCCAAGTCGAGCTAACCTGCACACAGTTCCCGGGGGAGAATGACCATGAGGATGGATGACCAGGACGAGAGCCGGAACGTCGAGGACGTGCGCGGCTCTGGCGGCGGTGGCTTCCGGCCGGTTCACGGCATCAGCCTCGGTACAGTGGCGGTTGCTCTCATCGGTGGCTGGCTCTTCGGCATCAATCCCCTCCAGATCCTGGGCTTGCTGAGCGGCGGCTCGACCAGCAGCGTTCAGGCGCCCATGGAACCCGGCCAGGCGCCGCCCCAAGGCGATGAGCAGGCCAAATTTGTATCGCAAATTCTCAGGAGCACAGAGCAGGTCTGGACGACGGTATTCCAGGAGCGCGGTGCGACCTATGAAGAGCCGAAGTTACGCCTCTTCCGCGATGCGTACCCCACCGGGTGCGGAATGGGACAAGCGGCTGCCGGTCCGTTCTACTGTCCGCAGGATCACATCGTCTACCTGGACCTGTCTTTTTTCGACGTGATGACGCAGCAACTCGGCGCACCTGGGCAATTTGCCCACGCCTATGTCATTGGTCATGAGGTAGGTCATCACGTGCAAAACCTGCTCGGCATCATTCCGAAAGTAGACGCCCAACGTTCGCGAGCGAGCGATGCGCAGTCGAATGCACTCAGCGTCAGACTCGAACTGCAGGCAGACTGCTTGGCCGGCGTGTGGGCCACTCGTTCGCAACGGGAAAAGGGCTGGCGCCTCGAAGATGGCGATATTGAAACAGCGCTGAACGCCGCATCGCAAATCGGCGATGACACATTACAGCGCAAGTCGCGCGGCACTGTGGTGCCAGAGTCATTTACTCACGGTACCAGTGCGCAGCGCGTCGCGTGGTTCAAGCGGGGAGTCCAAGGTGCGCAGATTGATTCCTGCGACACCTTCGCCGCCGCCCAACTTTAGAGGTCCTCTTCCCAGAACTCCCGTTCGTTGCGGGACGCAGCCGTCAGCTCACGGGCCAACTCCGCGCGGCGCAGATCGACGCGCCGGATTTTGCCCGAGACCGTCTTCGGCAGGTCGGCAAACTCGATACGGCGAATGCGCTTGAAGGGTGAGGTCCGCTCCCGCACAAACTTCAAAATCGAAGCCGCGGTCTCGCGCGTCGCTACATGACCGGCCGCGAGAATCACAAACGCCTTCGGTACCGACAGGCGTTGCGCGTCCGGGCTGGGTACCACCGCCGCCTCCACCACGGCCTCGTGCTCAATCAACAGGCTCTCGAGCTCAAACGGGCTGATCTTGTAGTCAGAGCATTTGAAGACATCGTCATTGCGACCGATGTAGGTAAAATAGCCGCGGCTGTCGCGTCTCGCCACATCACCGGCGTGATAGAAACCGCCGGCCATGACGGCCGCGGTATTGATGGTATCGCCGAGATACCCGGGCGTGACCGGCACCGGCTTTTCCCGCAGCGATACACAGATCTCGCCTTCGTCGCCCACCTTCCCGTCCGTATCCAACAGCTCGACATGGTATCCGGGCAGGACACGCCCCATTGAGCCCGGCACCACTTCCTGGCCCGGACAGTTGCCGATCTGCGCCGTAGTTTCAGTTTGTCCGTAGCCGTCCCGAATGGTGAGACCCCACGCCGACTGCACTCGGGCAATGACTTCGGGATTCAGGGGCTCGCCCGCACTGGCCAGCTCACGCAGGCTCGTTTTGATCTCATCCAACGGCAGTTGGATGATGGATCGCCACACAGTGGGTGGAGCGCAGAACGATGTGACCTCGCACCGCGCCAACTCGCGCACCAGCGCCGCGGCATCGAAGCGCGCGTGATTGACCATCACTATGCTCGCTTCGGCATTCCAGGGCGCAAAAAACGAGCTCCAGGCGTGCTTGGCCCACCCGGGACTGCTCAAGTTGAGATGCCGGTCACCCGGCCGCAAGCCGAGCCAGTACATGGTCGACAGGTGTCCGATGGGATAGCTGACCTGCGTGTGCACCACCAGCTTGGGTTTTGCAGTGGTACCCGAGGTGAAATACAGGAAGAGCGGATCGGTTGCCTGGGTCACGGCGCCCGGATCGAAGGCATCCAGCGAACCTGTTGCGGGCAATGTCTGCCAACCTGGGCGTGAGCCACGAACCAACACGCGCAGCACATCGTCAGACAAGCCGTCGAAGCGCTCTGCGAACAGGGGGTCTGTGACAACAACCCGCGCCACGCCTCTCTCCACCCGGTCGCGCAGATCCGCCGGCATCAACAGCGTGGTGGTCGGGATAATCGGGCATCCCAACTTCATGCACGCGAGGGTCAGTTCCCACAGGGCGGGGACATTCCCCAGCATCATCAGGATCCGATCACCCCGCTTGACGCCCCGGGAGCGAAGCTGATCCGCGAGAAAGTTGCAGCGGCCGCGAAGCTCGTCAAAGGAGAGTTGGGCATCGAAGCCGCCATCCCCGACAATTCGCAGTGCGATTCTCGTGTTGCCGCGGGCGATGGCGTCGAACCAGTCAATGGCCCAGTTGAAACGCTCGGGACGGGGCCATTCGAATCCACGGCAGGCGCCCTCGTAATCCGTGCGATGCGCAACGAGAAAGTCACGGGCCTTGCGAAACGAGTCGGTTGGATTCACTTCTTCCCCTCGGGAGTCTCCGCAAGCAATGCCCCGCAGTCACTGTCTTTGGCAAGCCCGGGATCCACGAAAGCAAGCATAGCTGCAACGGGCGTCAGAAGCACACCCAACGCAACTGCCCCACCTGCCTGCGCAATCGGCTTCTTTGCCTCGATACTGAAGGCCGGATGCCGGAGGGTGCCTCGAACCAACAGCGGCGCCCTGATACGCAGGCGCGGATGTTTCGGACGACCGATCAGTTTCAGATCCAATGCTTCGGAATCCAGACTGATGCTCCCCTGACCGGTGATCAGCACCGGATCGGTGTCCACCAGGAGGCGTTGAGCTTTCAGGGTCCCATCCTCGAGATCGAAGCTGGCAAGGGCACAGCGGATACCGGTGTCCTGCTCATTTCCTGTTGCCATGAGCCCGAGCCCGCGCAGGTCAAATCCGGACAATTCCGCCAACGAGGAGCGTATCGCACCGTGCGGCAACACAGCGGTCAGCTTGCCATCGGCGTTGGCCGCGAGGTCGTGAAGGGAATTACCCTTGCCGTGCATGGACAGCCGGGCCTGCAGAGGACCCTCGACCGGGGATGCCTTCCCGTCCGTCATGGCCAATTTCAGGTGCGCCACTTTGAAATCAACATCCGCACGGGCAATATCTCGGGTGACATCGATTCTGATCCTGCCGGTTACCTTTCCGTCACGCACGACACCGGACAGGGGCGCCACCTCGATTGCACCCAGGTCAATCTTCACTTTCATAGCTAGATCCCGAACGGGCGTGCGGCCCAACTCCAACGTCTCTGCGTGAAAATCAACGTCGGCAATGGTGTGGCGCGCGCCGTTCAAATTAAACGGAGTGTCAGGTAGCACGGTGTGATCGTTGCCGGCTATGCCTCGACCCGCAGCCCGCGCGCCGAGATCTGCCGTGCGCAGGCGCTTGGATTTCAAATCCGCGTGTGTGTGAGAAGTGGCGCCGTCCCTCTGAGCTTCCACCACCACGGTCCCGTGCATATCACTCTCTCCGGACCGAGCCTGCAGGTCGGTGAACTCCAGGTGAAGGTTCTGACGGTTGAACCGGCCCGTGAGGTGATAATCGCCCGTGTTCGGCAGCCCGAGGCCCGTGAGAAAATACAGGTCTTTCATATCGTGGCCGGTCGCTTCAAACCTCAAATCGAGAGAGTGAAAATCGAATGGCCGGGGCACCTCGCCCCTCCCGGTCAACAGGGTCTCGCTCGAGGCCTGCATGAAATCGAACCGGTACGGGCGATCGCGGCTCGCGCTTGCCAAGGGATCGCAGTTCAGAGCGAAGTTAGTGGGACGCCCGTTGAGCTGTCCTGCTCCGTCAATGCGTAAGGGGGGAAGCGTCCCGCCCCCCTGAAGATCCTGTGCCGTGATGGTGCCTTCGAATCTCAGATGTCGCCTGGCGTCGTCGTAGATTACGCGGGCCTTCGGCATATGCAGGCTGCGTATCAGCGGCGGGCCGGTTCCTGATCGCGAGCCTGGCGGTAATGCCTGCCAGTTGGAACTCCCATTCTTCAGGCGTGAGAGATGGAGAGTCGCCTCATCAATCACGACCGTCTGCAACGGATATTTCGGCGGCAGGCCGAATGTCAGCTCGATGTGACCGATCTGCGCGGTAACACCGGGAGGCATCCAGGAAGGGTTTCCGATGGTGACCCCATCCGCCACAATTGAGGGGTGAAGCGAGAAGAAGTTCGCGCGGAGCGCACCCTCCACCCGGATCTCACGTTGTGAATGAGAGGCAACATACCGGACTATGGGGTCTTTCAGATGGCTCTGCGTGAGCAGCAGCGTCGCCAACAGCAATGCGACGAGCGCAGCGGCGCCTCCCAGCGCCCTGATCGCCCAAACGCGCCTCCGGTGCCATTTGCTTGCTTGTTTCATGAGCACAATAACGCGCGAAACCACAGTATGATCTCGAGGTATGGAGCTGCTGGAACGCGACAAGTACCTGCAGGACCTGACGCAGTGGCTCAACGCCGCCGTGACGGGTTCCGGGTCCATTGCCCTCGTCTGCGGTGAGGCCGGAATCGGCAAAACGTCCCTGCTGCAACAGTTTTCCCGGCAACAGCGGACGGCACGGGTGCTTTGGGGCGCCTGCGATGCTCTTTTTACCCCACGCCCCCTCGCCCCGGTGCATGACATCGCCCGCCAGTCGAAAGGCCCGTTGTTAGCGGCGATCGAGTCGGGAGCCAGTCGAGACAAGGTGTTCTCGGCCACACTGGACGAATTTGAGCGCGGTGCCGCCGCCCTGGTGGTGTTCGAAGATGTGCACTGGGCGGACGAAGCAACGCTCGACCTGCTCAAGTTCCTGGGGCGCCGGATTCAGCGCACCAAAGTCATGCTCGCAATGTCGTACCGCGACGACGAGGTCGGGGCCCGGCACCCCCTGCGCTTCGTCATTGGCGACTTCCCGCGCGCGAACACCCATCGGGCGCCACTGCCGCCTCTTTCCAAGCCCGCGGTTGAGCAACTCGCCAAACAGGCCGGCCGGGCCGTAGGTGACCTATACAGTGTTACAGGCGGTAATCCGCTATTTGTTACTGAAGCCCTGGCCGGGAGCGACACGAGCGTGCCCGTAATGGTGCGCGATGCCGTTCTCGCGCGTGCCGTGCGGCTATCACCGGCTGCGCGCGAAATCGCGGAACTGGTGAGTGTCGTACCCGGCAAGACCGAAGGTTGGCTGTTGGCACAGGCCGGTTGCCTCGACGAGGCTGCGATCGAGAGCTGTCTCAGCATCGGCATGTTGCGTGGGGAGGATGGCTCTCTCGCCTTCCGGCACGAGTTGGCACGCCGGGCGTTTGAAGACTCTCTGTCGCAGGCCCGCCAACAGGCCCTCCATGCCAAAGTGCTGGCGACTCTCGCAGCGCAAGCTGACTCACCGCCCGCGCGACTTGCCCATCACGCAAACGGCGCACGCAACACCCCGGACGTGCTTCGATTCGCAACTCTGGCAGCAGCGCACGCGGCGAACATCGGATCGCACCGCGAGTCAGCCGCACACTATCGTGTCGCGCTTCGGCACGCAGACAAACTCGCGCCCGGCGAGCGAGCGGCCCTGTACGAACACTATTCCTACGAATGCTACATGACGGATCAGATTGAGCAGGCCATTGAAGCGCGCCAGGAAGCACTGGAGCTGCGCAGTGCCGCCGCAGAGCGCCTGGAGGAAGGCGACAATCTGCGCTGGCTGTCGCGCTTGAGCTGGTTTGCGAGCCGTGGCGCGGCCGCCCGTGAGTACGCGGTTGCAGCCGTATCCTCCCTGGAGCACTTGCCCCCGGGGCCCGAGCTGGCGATGGCCTACAGCAATCGCGCACAACTCGACATGTTGGGGCACCACGTTGACTCCGCGATCGACTGGGCGAAGCGAACCATCGAGTTGGCCGAGCGACTCGGGCGCCTGGACATCCTCAGTCACGCACTCAACAATCTCGGTACCGCACGACTGGTGGGAGACGATCCCGCCGGCCGGCACGACCTGGAGCGCAGCCTGCAACTCGCGCTCGAAGGCGGCTTTCAGGAACACGTAGCACGGGCCTACACAAACCTGTCCTCGACGGACCTCGCCTGCCGTTCCTATCGGACCGGCATGGATTATCTCGAGAAGGGCATCGCGTATTGCGACGAGTACGACCTCGACTCCTGGCGGTTGTACATGCTCGCCTACCGGGCTCGGGCGAAGTTTGAACAGGCGGATTGGAATGGCGCGAGTGAGGATCTGGAGGGCGTTTTGCGCGACCGTCGCACAGCTCCCGTCAGTCGAATTCTGGCTCTCACGACACTGGGCCACATGCGCATCCGTCGCGGTGATCCCGACCCTGACGGCCCCCTCGAGGAGTCGCGTACGCTGGCGGCGGATAGTCAGGAGTCGCAACGTATCGCGCCGCTCGCGGCCGCATTGGCCGAAACTGCCTGGCTCCTTGGCGAACGGGACCGCGTTATTCGAGAGGTAGCAGCGCCGTATGAGCTGATCCGCCAGCAGCCCAACGCCTGGGCCACGGGAATGCTGGCAATCTGGCTGTGGCGGGCCGGCGCGTTGGAAACGATCCCTCAGACCATTCCCGCGCCCTTCCGCCTGGAAATCTCAGGTGACTGGCAGGCAGCGGCGGACGCCTGGGCTGCGCTGGGCTGCCCTTATGAACGGGCCAACATGTTGGGATGGTACGGAGGGGAGCCGGAGCAGCGTGAAGCGCTCAGCGTGTTCGAACAGCTCGGGGCAACCCCTGCCGCGCAGGCGCTTCGCAAACAGATGCGCGCCAGGGGCATCCAGGGTATTCCGCGCGGATCACGCGTTTCGACCCGGCTCGATCCGCATGGGCTCACGAAGCGCGAGGCGGAAATCCTGCAATTGGTGGCGCAGGGGCTGCGCAATTCCGCAATTGCCGCCAAGTTGTTTTTATCCACAAAAACCGTGGACCATCACGTCTCGGCGATTCTCACCAAGCTGGGCGTGCCATCGCGCGCGGAAGCGGCCGCGATGGCACGCAAGCTGTCGGAGTGACTACTTCGAAGTCGAGGTCACGGGCACTTCGGTGACCTTGTCGACCGGCAGGTTGTTTGCCTTGGCGGCGGCGCGCACCGCGGCTTCATCGGCCGCGTTATAAATGCAATAGGTCTTTGTCTCATCGGAGTTGGCGTAGGACGTAACCCACTGCGCCCCAAACTTCGAGTTGGTCGCATTCACCTTCGCCTTGGTGGCGGAGTCGAGCCCGGCCAGCGCACCGGCGGGAAAGGTACGCTCGATCATGTAGCGGTGCATGCCGGAAGGCAGGTTTCCGGAACGGGCGTCGCTTTCGGAATCGAGGTCGACGGGGGCCTCGTTCACGTGGATGACCGTGAGCTTGTTCAAAGCCGCGGCCTTGCGCACGGCCGCTTCGTCAGGTGCTTCATACAACGAGTAGGTCGTTTTCCGGTCGGCAGTGGAATACGAGCGCAACCAATGCACACCGACCGACGAGTCGTTGGCTTTGGCCTTCCCTTGTGTCGCCGGCGGCGCCGCGCTCTCAACCACATAACGATGACTCGACTCCGCGGCGTGGGCCAGGGCTCCAACGGCCAATGCCTGGGCAACGGCCAGAACGGCGAGGGACGCAATCGAACGCTTCATATGAAATCTCCCGGTAGTTATTGAGGCCTGGGAGAAGCATGGCCGTGCGGGCCGCGGTTCGAATCGGGAGGAAATACCCAAATTGGGCGCGAAATCTACCTACCTTGGAGTCCCCGCCGTCAGATTACGCCTCCATTGGCGCGCAGTACCTGACCGTTGATCCAGCTTCCGTCCGGGCCCGCCAGAAAGGCAACCGTGTTGGCAACATCCGCCGGAGTGCCCAACCGCTCGAGCGGCGAGAGCTTTGCAAACGTGTCAATCGCCTGCTGGGACTTGCCGTCGAGGAAAAGATCGGTCGCCGTAGGTCCGGGAGCCACCACGTTGACCGTGACATTGCGACCTCGCAATTCCTTGGAGAGGATGTGAGTCATGGCCTCCACGCCCGCCTTGGTAGCGGAGTAGATGCCATAGGTCGGCTGCCGCAGACCGACCATGCTCGATGAGAAGTTGATGATGCGCCCGCCGGAACGCACCCGCTGCGCCGCTTCGCGCAAGCAGTTGAATACACCCTTCAGGTTGACGGCAACGTGCCGATCGAACATCTCGTCAGTTGCGTCCGCAATCCTGGCGAGCTGCATGATGCCGGCATTGTTGACCACGACATCGATACCGCCGTAGGCCGCCGCAGCCGCGTCAAACAGCGCGCGGACCGCCACCGGATCGCTGACATCGGCGCGCACCGGCAATGCCCTGCCTCCCGCCGACTGAATCCGGCTCGCGAGGCTCTCCGCTTCGCCGGCGCCGCCGGCGAAGTTGATGACAACATTGAATCCGTCCCGGGCCAATCGCTGCGCCACCGCAGCGCCAATACCTCGCGACGCTCCGGTCACAATGGCGGTTCGGTTTTGAGGGGTACTCATGGTTGTCTCCGGTTGATCGCGGCACTGCGCGGGTGACATTACAACATCCAGGGCCGCCCGGCGGCTTGAACAATTGCCATTGAAACTTTCGCGGCCGCGGGAACGCCTCAGAGGGACATCGCGCCGCGCAGCTTCTCCACCGCAAACTCAATAAATGCCGACACAGCCCGCGGAATGTGGCGCCGGCTCACGCACACCGCGTAAAAGTCCGCGCCGTCACGGCGATATTCCGGCAGCACTCTGACCAACCGGCCCGCCGCCATCTCGGACGCAATGACGGGATGCGGCAGCAGCGCAATACCCAATCCGGCCAGAGCCGCGCGTAACACCGCACGGGCTGTGTTGGCGCGAAAGCGACTCGACACCTCGATTTCGCCCTCACCCGCGGGGCCGATCAAGCGCCAGGTCACGGGACCCGTTCGATTCGACTGCGGCAGACAATCGTGGTCGGCCAATGAAGCGAAGGTTTCCGGCGTACCGCGCGCCGCGAGGTACGCGGGGCTCGCTACCAGATCGAATTGAGTGGCCACGATTTTGTGGCCAATGAGATTGTCATCCACGTTGTGAGCCGCCCGCAGCGCAACGTCGATGCCCTCGCCGATCAGATCAGCCTTGGCATCGTCCAGCACAAATTCCATTCGCACCCGCGGATGGGCTTCCAGGAACTGCACAATCCACTCAATGGGAAACAGATCAAAGAAGTCCGCCGGTGCCGCCACGCGCACCACCCCGCTGGCCAGTTGAGTTTCATCGACGGAGGCCTGCCCGGCTTGCGCCAGCTCGGACACCGGCCCCGCGCAACGATCGAAGAAGGTCCGTCCTGCCGCGGTCAAGGTGAGTTTGCGGGTCGAGCGATGAATGAGCCGGCTGCCGACCTGAGCCTCCAGCTCCTGGATCTTGCGGCTCACGGAGTTCGCGGGCATCCCCAAGCGCCGGGCCGCGGCCGCGAAGCTGTTGGCACGCACCACTTCCACGAACAGAAAGACGTGATTGAGGTCGGGCGTGGGATTACCCCTATTTTTGGATTTCATTATGCCTATTATGCCGTGTTCTCTAGTAATCGGGACGGGCCTATGCTGCCGTTTCATTCCCGCTCACAAGGAACAGTCATGGCCCGAGTCCTCGTCCTCTACTACTCGTCGTACGGTCACATCGAAACGATGGCGAACGCAGTCGCTGAAGGCGCGCGCTCCGCCGGTGCCACCGTGGACATCAAGCGCGTACCCGAAACCGTCCCAGCGGATGTGGCCAAGGCGTCCTACTTCAAGCTCGATCAGAAAGCGCCCATCGCTCTGATCGACGATCTCGCCAACTACGACGCAATCATCGTGGGCGCGCCCACGCGCTTCGGCCGGATGTGCTCGCAAATGGCGAGCTTCCTGGATCAGGCGGGAGGCTTATGGATGAAGGGAGTCCTCAACGGCAAAGTGGCCGGCGCGTTCTCCTCGACCGCAACCCAACACGGGGGCCAGGAAACGACACTGTTCTCGATCATCACCAACCTGCTGCACTTCGGGTTGATTGTGGTCGGCCTGCCTTACAGCTTTCAGGGTCAGATGAAGCTCGACGAGGTCACCGGATGCAGTCCCTACGGGGCCACGACCATCGCCGGAGGCCAGGGACAGCGCCAGCCGAGCGCAAATGAGCTCGACGGCGCGCGGTTTCAGGGTAAGCTCATTGCGGAGACAGCGACAAAACTATTCCCTGGTTAATTGAACCTCCGCGCACCGGCACAGCATCGTTTCGACGGCCTTCTGCTCGCCAGCGCGGGGGCGATTGCTTTCTCCGGCAAGGCCATCATCGTCAAGTTGGCCTATCGGTACGGCGTCGACGCCGTCACCCTCATCATGTACCGGATGCTGTTCGCGCTTCCGTTCTTCCTCGCCATGGCGTGGTGGGCGGGGCGCGGCCGGCCCTCGCTCACAGGCGCCGATCTGCGCTTGCTGACAGGACTGGGGTTCAGCGGTTACTACCTCGCGAGCTTTCTCGACTTTCTGGGGCTGCAATACGTCAGTGCCAATCTCGAACGCCTGATCCTGTATCTGAACCCGACCATTGTGCTCGCGATTGGAGCGCTCCGGTTTCATACGCCGGTCACCCGCGGACAGTGCGTAGCACTTGCAGTGAGTTATCTGGGTGTTTGCGTAGTGTTTGGGCACGACGTGACTGTCGTCGGCCAGCATGTCGTGCTCGGCTCGGCACTCATACTCGCAAGCGCGATCAGTTACGCACTTTACCTCGTGTACAGCGGACAAGCCCTCAAACGCCTCGGTGCCATCCGTATCACCGGAGTCGCGTCGAGCATCGCCTGCGTGCTTTGCATCTTGCAGTTCTTCATCTTGCGACCGCCGGCCGCAATGCTCGTCGCGCCCGAAGTCATCGGCCTGTCCGTCCTCAACGCGACGGTCTGCACGGTGATGCCTGTCCTGCTGATGATGGTGGCCATCCAGCGAGTGGGAGCCTCCGTGGCGGCTCAGGCGGGGATCATTGGGCCGCTATCGACGATATTTCTGAGCGTGCTGATCCTGGGCGAGCCGTTCACTGTGTGGATCGCGGTTGGTACGGTTCTAGTCATCTTCGGAATCTGGCTCCTGGTACGCCGCAAGAGCCAGATCGGCTAGGATCGTGCATCGGCAACCGGAAGGCACCTCATGGGTCATCGTCAGTCCCCCATTGTCGGTCAGAACAAACTCAAGCTGGGTTTCTTCTCGCCCAACTGCTCGAGCGGCATGGCGGTCACGAAGGTGGCCGAGCGCTGGCAGAACACCTGGGCGAACAACATCCGGCTGGCGCAGCTCGCCGATGAAGCCGGAATCGAGTTCCTGCTGCCGATTGCGCGCTGGATCGGCTATGGCGGCGAGACCGACTTCCACGGCAGTGTGCTGGAGACGCTCACGTGGGCAACCGGGCTGCTTGCTCACACAAAGCGAGTCAATGTGTTCGCGACCGTGCACACGGCGTTCATACACCCGGTCGTCGCGGCCAAACAGCTCGCCACGGCGGACATGCTCGGGGCCGGCCGCCTCGGTTTGAACGTCGTCGCCGGTTGGAACAAACCCGAGTACGACGCGTTCGGCGTCGACCTGCCGCAGGAACACACAGCCCGCTATGCCCTGGCGCAGGAGTGGTTTGATGTCGTTCGCAAGATCTGGAGCCACGAGGGCCCCTTCGACTGGAACGGTCAATTCTACAAACTGAAGGGCGTCTACGGCTTTCCCCGGCCATTCGACGGGGTGCCCCCGGTGATGAACGCCGCCGGCTCCCGGGAAGGCCGGCAATTCGCCACCCGCAACGCCGATTTCCTGTTCTGCATTTCAGTGGATCCGGACAAGTCCCGCCAGGAAGTGATCGACATCCGCGAGCAGGCCAAAAACCAGGGCCGCAACACCGGTGTGTTCACGCTGTGCCATGTTGTTTGTCGTCCGACGGCCGAGGAGGCGCAGGAGTACCTGCACTGGTACGCCGATGAAAACGCGGACTGGGCCGCTGTGGACAATCTCATGCGGCTGCAGGGCATGCACGCCCAATCCTTTCCCGCCGAAGCGTTGCAGATGCTGCGCGGACGATTTGCTGCAGGGCATGGAACTCTGCCGCTGATTGGCGATCCCGATACAATTGCCAGGGAGCTGGCACGCATCTCGGCCGCTGGATTCGCGGGCTGCACACTGTCCTTTGTCGACTACGTGAAGGAGTTTCCGTACTTCCGCGACGAGGTGCTGCCGCGGTTGGAGCGGATGGGTTTGCGTCATCCGGTCGCGGGTTGACGCCAGCTCGCATCGTTTGCCAGAGTCGGGAATGAGTCGTGCTCACCGGCACGGCCCGCATTGCGGAGTTCGCGCGGCATGTGGATTGTCAAAGTAGCGCTGCAGCGGCCCTACACGTTCATTGTTCTAGCCATTCTGATCCTGCTCCTGGGCCTGTTTGCCATCGCGCGAACGGCTGTGGATATCTTTCCAGACATCAAGATTCCTGTAGTTGCCGCAATCTGGCGCTACGAGGGCCTGCAGCCGAAAGACATGGCCAACCGCATCGTGCTGTCGACCGAGCGCACGGCCCAGACCACCGTCAATAACATCGAGCACACGGAATCACAGTCACTCAACGGCATCTCGGTCGTGAAGTACTTCTTCCAGCCGGGCGCCGACGAGGTGCTGTCCTACTCTCAGATCACCGCCATCTCACAAACGACGCTGCGTCAGGTCCCCCCGGGCACGAACCCGCCGTTCATCCTGGCATACAACGCCTCCAGCGTCCCCATCATCCAGTTAGCGCTGTCGAGCGACCCGCGGTCGAGCGGCGCGCTGTCGGAAGCGGCCATCTTCGACGCGGCCAACAATTCCATCCGCACCGAGCTGGCCACCATTCCCGGCGCGGCCATTCCCTACCCGTACGGCGGCCGGCAGCGGCAGGTCCAGGTCGATCTCGATCCGCAGGCGCTGCGCGCCAAGGGGTTGTCGGGTTCGGATGTGGTCGCCGCGATCGCCTCCCAGAACCTGATCATTCCGGCCGGCACCCAGAAGATCGGCGATATCGAATACTACATCAGCATGAATGCCAGCCCGGAGAAGATCGAGGAAATCAACAATCTGCCGATCACCTCGAAAGACGGCAGCGTGGTGTTTGTCCGCGACGTGGCGCACGTGCGCGACGGCTCCTCCCCTCAGACCAACATTGCGCGCATGGAAGGCAAGCGCGCCGCGTTGATGACCATTCTCAAGATCGGCAAAGCATCCACCCTGGATGTCATCAACGCCATCAAGACGAAGCTGCCGCACGTTCAGAGTGTCGTGCCCCAGGGGCTGAAGATTCAGCCGATTGGCGACCAGTCGGTTTTCGTCAAGGCGTCGATTTCCGCCGTCATTCGCGAAGCCACCATTGCCGCGATGCTGACGGGGCTGATGATCCTGTTGTTCCTGGGAAGCTGGCGCAGCACCCTCATCATTTTCATTTCCATTCCACTGTCCATTCTCGCATCCATTGCCTGCCTGGCCGCATTGGGCGAGACCATCAACATCATGACCCTGGGAGGACTTGCACTTGCGGTCGGCATTCTGGTGGATGACGCCACCGTCACCATTGAAAACATCAACTCCCACCTCGAAGAGGGTGCGGAAGTGGAAGATGCCATCCTGCAGGGTGCGCACCAGATCGCCCTGCCCGCCCTCGTATCCACTCTCGCCATCTGCATTGTGTTCGTGCCGATGTTCCTGCTGGCCGGCATCGCCAAATTCCTGTTCATTCCGCTGGCCGAAGCGGTCGTGTTCGCCATGTTGGCCTCGTACCTGCTGTCGCGGACCCTGGTGCCCACGCTGTCGAAGTACTGGCTGCAGAAGCACGATGATCACCCGCACGGCAACGGCGGCTTCTTCGAGCGCTGGCAACGGAAATTCGAGAGCGGTTTCGAGCAACTGCGCGATCGCTATCACGCCCTGCTCGAGAGGGCCCTGCACGGCGGCTACCGCTTCGCGGGGATTTTCCTCGCCGCCATGATCGGCACCGCCATCCTGGCATTCCCGTTCTCGAGGTACCTCCCCGGACTCGGCCAGGACTTCTTTCCGGTCGTGGATGCCGGTCAGATCAAGCTGCATCTGCGGGCGCGCACGGGGTTGCGTATCGAAGAGACGGCAGCGCTGTGCGATCACGTCGAAGCGCTGATCCGCAAAGAGATTCCGGCCGGTGAAATCGAGAGCATTGTCGACAACGTCGGCCTGCCCTACAGCGGCATCAACCTTTCCTACAGTACCTCGGCGCCCGTCGGGCCGAGCGATGCCGACATCTTCGTGGCCCTGAAACCGGACCATCATCCGAGCGAAGACTACATACGCAGGCTTCGGGTAGTGCTCGCGAACAACTTCCCCTCCACCAGCTTCGCGTTCCTGCCGGCCGACATTGTCACCCAGACCCTCAATTTCGGCCTGCCGAGCCCCATTGATGTGCAGATCTCCGGATTCAACACCGACGCCAACCGTGAAGTCGCCAACCGTCTGCTGCAAAAGCTACGACAGATCCCCGGCGCCGTTGACCTGCGGGTGCAACAGGCGTACGACTATCCGACCATCAACGTCGACGTCGACCGCACCAAGGCCCGACAGATGGGACTGACGCAGGAGAATGTTGCATCCAACATTCTGGTCTCATTGTCCGGCAGTTTCCAGACGACGCCTTCATTCTGGACCGATCCGCGCACCGGCACGCAGTACAACGTCGCCGCCCAGAGCCCGCAAGCCCAGCTAGAATCCATCAATGCCCTGGCAGCGACGCCGATCACCAGCGGTCCAGGCACCAACAACTCACAACTGCTGGCGAACCTCGCGACATTCCGACGCAGCGCCAGCCCCGCGGTGGTGAGCCACTACGATGCGACGCCCGTACTCGATGTCTATGGCGCGGTACAGGGAACCGACCTCGGTTTCATTTCTACGGAGGTCAACAAGATCGTCGCCGAGGCGGAGAAGACGCTCCCGAAGGGCTCATCTATCACCGTTCGCGGCCAGGTGACAACCATGAATGACTCATTCCGCGGCCTGCTGCTCGGCTTGGCCGGCGCCGTGATCCTGGTGTACCTGCTGATAGTCGTCAATTTTCAGTCGTGGCTCGACCCGTTTATCATCATCACGGCCCTGCCGGCGGCGCTGGCCGGAATTGTCTGGATGTTGTTCCTGACGGGTACGACGGTCAGCGTTCCAGCGCTCACGGGCGCAATCATGTGCATGGGTGTTGCGACTGCCAATAGCGTGCTCATGGTCAGCTTTGCGCGCGAACGAATGGACGCCGGCGATGACGCGTTCAAAGCTGCGTCCGCCGCGGGCTTCGCGCGCTTCCGCCCGGTTTTGATGACCGCGCTGGCCATGATCATCGGCATGATTCCCATGGCCGCGAGCATCGGAGAGGGCGCGGAGCAGAACGCGCCCCTCGGCCGCGCTGTGATTGGAGGTCTGGTGTTTGCAACGGTGGCGACATTGTTTTTTGTACCAACGGTGTTCGTGTTGATTCACGGGAGGAAGGGTGATGAGCGAGAACCAACCCCAGCCCCGGCCCAATAATCACGAGTTCCGTCATCTCGGACGCTACGGGCTGACTCTGCTCGTGGTGGCGGTCGTTCTCGCCGTCTGGGGCGTGGCGAACCGGGTGCACTCGCGCAACAAACTCGGCGATGAGACCGCCCAGGAAGCCGTACCGGTCGTCATCGTCCGCAAGCCGGATGCCAGCCCACCATCGGAGCAACTGGTGCTGCCCGGCAACGTGCAGGCTTTTGTGGAGGCGCCCATATTCGCGCGCACGAGCGGTTACCTGCGCACCTGGTACACCGATATTGGCGACCCGGTTAAAAAAGGTCAGTTGATGGCGGAAATCGACACGCCCGAGGTCGATGAGCAGCTTCGCCAGGCGCGGGCCGATCTGGCGACCGCCAAGGCGAACGCCGACCTGGCCCACATCACCGATGTTCGCTGGAAGGGCCTGCTGGCCAACCAGGCGGTCTCCCAACAGGATGCGGACACGCGGGCCGGACAGGCTGCCGCATCGGGCGCCCAGTTGAATTCCGCCCAGGCCAATGTGGCGCGGCTGGAGGAGTTGGAAGGGTTCAAGCGCATCGTAGCCCCGTTCGACGGCGTGGTGACCGCGCGCAATACCGACATCGGCGCCCTCATCGCGGCGGGCCAAACAGCCGGTAACGCCCTGTTCCGGGTTGCCGATACGAAAAAGCTGCGCATCTACATTGATGTACCGGAACCTTACGCGCCGAAAACCAAGCCGGGGATCGAAGTGGAGCTGGTGTTCAACGAGCACCCCGGCAAACAGTTTCCGGCCACTCTCGTTCGCACCGCCCGCGCGCTCGATCCGACTCTACGCACACTGCGGGTTGAGCTGCAGGTCGACAACGCCTCGGGTGAGTTGTTTCCAGGTGCCTACGCGGAAGCGCACTTCAAGATCCCCGGCAACTCCACCTCCGTGCGGGTTCCGGCAACCGCCCTCATTTTCCGCGCCAAGGGACTGCAGATTGCCACGGTCGGATCGGACCGGAAGGCGCATTTGCGATCCATCATCCAGGGTCGCGACTTCGGTACGTCCATTGAAGTGTTGTCCGGCGTCACCGCCGAGGACCAGGTGATCATCAATCCGCCGGACTCCCTGAGCGATGGCGGCGCGGTGAAGATTGCCTCGCCCGAGAAGAAGTCGTAGGTGCGGCGTTTATTGCTCATTTTGGCCCCCTGCGGCGCTCTTGCTGCATGCTCTTTCGCTCCGCGGTACGCCACGCCGACGCCACCAACATCCCCTCCTCCTCAATACCAGGAAGGCGGCGACTGGAAACAGTCGGCGCCCGCGGATTCCGCAGCTCGCGGCGAATGGTGGAAGGTCTTCAATGAACCGCAACTGGATGCGCTGGAGGAGCGGGTAACGGCTGCGAATCAGAACATCAAGGCAGCGTTTGCACGCCTCCAGCAGGCACGGGCGGAAACCCGCGTACAGCGGTCGTTTCTGCTTCCAACTTTAACGGCAGGCCCCAGTGTCAAACGGGACCGCACGTCCGTGAATTCTCCGGTGTACAGTCCGGGCAAACCCACCACGGGCAACGATTTCGTGCTGGGAGCCGATCTCTCCTATGAAATCGACGTGTGGGGGCGGATTCGTAATTCAGTGGCCTCTGCGCGCGCCACGGAGCAGGCCACGGCCGCGGATCTCGCCACGCTGGATTTGAGCGCTCATGCGGAGCTCGCCACAGACTACTTCACTCTGAGCGGCCAGGATACCCAACAGGCGCTGTTGGATCAGACCGTCGCCGACTATGAGCGCGCCGTCCAGCTCACACAGGCGTTGTTTGCAGGCGGTGCCGCGGCCCGTGGCGATCTCGACCAGGCCAATGCGCAACTCGAATCGGCCCGGACTCAAGCGAGGGACATTCGTCTGCGGCGTGCTCAGGCAGAACACGCTATCGCTGTGCTCGTGGGCGAGTCGCCGTCGACCTTTCATCTCGACAGTCACCAACTGCGCGTCGATCTGAAGCCACCGCCCATCGATCCGGGGCTGCCGTCGGCGTTGCTCGAGCGCCGTCCGGACGTAGCTGCCGCTGAGCGCAGGACAGCCTCCGCGAACGCCGACATCGGGGTGGCCCGCGCTGCTTACTTTCCGGTATTCAATCTCGGAGCTTCAGCAGGGTTGGAGAGCACACGGACCGGCAATTGGATCGACGCCCCCAGTCGATTCTGGTCAATCGGCCCATCTGCCGTTCTCACGGTATTCGATGCCGGCCGACATCGCGCGCTGTCAGCCCAAGCGCACGCCCGCTACGACGAGCAGGTTGCGACGTACCGGGAAACGGTCCTGACGGCCTACCAGGAAGTGGAAGACAATCTCGCTGCCCTGAGAGATCTCGAGGCAGAAGCGGTGAGTCAGGCCGCGGCGGTCGCGGCCACGGCGAGCGCCTTGCAGCAGGCCCATTTTCAGTACGAAGGCGGCATTGTCACCTACCTGCAAGTGGTGGTGACTGAAAACGCCGCGCTGGCGGCCCAGTTGTCCGCCGCCGATATTCAGATCCGGCGAATGTCCGCCGCCGTGTTGTTGATTAAAGCGCTGGGGGGCGGCTGGAGCCCGGAATGACCCCAGGGGAGTCGGGCGCTCAACCTTCCTAAACGGGGGTTACCCGCTCGCCCTCGGCTTGCTGACGGCACAACCAGTAAACCGGCAGGCCCGCAGCCGCAAGGCACACCGCCCACGCCAGCGGCCGCGGCGAAATTCCAATGGTGGCCCAGGCGCAGAATACAAAAGCCCCGAGCGCGGCGGCCCGTACCAACAGAGACTGGCTCGAGCTCAGCACGACCGCCAGGGAGCAGGCAAAGTAAAATGGCAGATTCCCGGCAGTCACCACAATATTGAGAAAAGCAAACATGCCGGCAATCGAGTCACTGTAGTTTGACAGCAGCATGGCGCTGGTAATCGCGCCGGTCACAATGAGCGCGAGTGTCGGCGCGCCATGTCGATTCTCTTTCGACAAAGACCGTGGAAATGCCCCATGGCGCGCAAACGTCTGCGTTACCTCACCCAGGATCAGCGTCCAGCCGTTGAGCGCGCCGAGGCCACCCACGACGACAAAGATCGCCAGTACCTGGCCGGAGCGGTCGCCGAAGACTCGCGAGAATACGTCCGCGAGTGGCGCGTTGGACGTAGCCAGGGCTGCCTGCGGAATCAACAGCATCGGCACCACTGAAACTCCGATGTAAATCGCGGCGGTGATAATCGTGCCGATGAGGGTGGCCCGGGGAATCGTCCTGGAGGGATCGCGTACACGGCCGGCGGGAACCATTGCGCACTCGATGCCCAGCATGGCGAACAGAGTCAGGGTGGTCGAACCGCTGAGAGCTTTGAATGTTGCAGGCGCGAAAGGCACGTGCTCCGTGTAGGCGTGAGGGTTGGTGAACAACACCCACACCCCCAAACAGATGACACCGATAAGAGGAACCAGCTTCAACACCGTCGTCGCGATCTGCACCCAACCCACGGCGCGCGCACCGATGAGATTGATCAGGACGAAGAACCATAACAGCGAGAGGGCAGTGACAGGCGGCACCCAGACGGTCGCACTCAGTGCCGGAACGAGCACTGTCAGATATCCCACGATGCCGATGGCAATCGTGGCGTTCGTGACCCAGGTGGAGAACCAATAACACCACATCACTATGAACGCGGTCGCATCGCCAAAGGCGCGCTTCACGTAGCTGTAGGGTCCGTCATCGATCGGGAAGGCACGTGCGAGGTTGGAAAGTGCAATGGCCAGGAGGGAGCAGCCAACAACCGTAATCAGCCAACCGGTGAGCGCGTTCAATCCGTACGGCGCCAGGGATGCAGGCAGGACGAATATGCCAACCCCGATGACGTTTCCGACCACGAACGCCGTACACATCCACAGGCCAAGAACACGAGACCCCCCGGCCTCCGAGGTGACTGCAGTCAATTCTTCATGCCTCCCCCAAGATTTCGACACAGTCTAGGCCATAATGGGTGCGGGGATGGAACTAGGGTGACACCATGCGGATGCTTTTGGGCCTTTTGATGGGGGCAATGCTGGCGGGGAGCGCGGCCGCCGCCGAGATCCCGGCACCTCCGGTCGCCCCCGTCCGGCCCGTCACGGACACCTACTTCGGCACGAAGGTCGTCGATCCCTATCGGTGGATGGAAAACCGGCAGGATCCGGAATTCCTGGCCTGGGCACGCGGGCAGAACGAGCATGCCCGGGCCACCCTCGCTGCCATTCCGAACCGGGGCAAGCTGCTGCAGCGAATTGCAACCCTCGATGGCGCCACTACCCTGATCAGGGGGATGCAACTCGCCCCCGGCATCCTGGTCTATGAAAAGCGCCGGCCGGGCGATGACGTCTACAAGCTCTACGTGCGCAACGTGGTTTCCAACGCAGAGACCCTGCTGTTGGATCCCAACATCGGCGTCGAGAAAGGCAAGCACCAGTCGATTGACTACTTCTCACTGTCGCCGGATGGAAAACTCGTCGCCGTAGGAGTCTCCGAGGGCGGCTCCGAGGAGAGTGTCCTGCGGATCATTGACACGACCACGGGCCATACGCTGCCGGAGCGCATCGATCGGGCCGAGTACGGCTCGCCTGCCTGGAGCGCCAACAGCAAGACCTTCTTTTACAATCGCTTTGCGAAAATGGCGCCCGGCGCGCCCGAGACCGACAAATACCTCAATAGCGGCCTATGGCAACACGCTGTTGGCACACTGGTTGTAAGAGACATGCCGATTCTCGCGGTGGGTTTGAACCCGACGGTGAGTCTCACGCCCGTTGATTCGCCTTTTATGATCACAGCGCCCGGATCGGGCTGGGCCCTAGCAATCATCAGCCACGGTAACAGTCCCGAGAACACCGTATACCTCGCACCTCTGGCTCAGGTCCGTCCGGTCCGTGACCAACAGGCGCAGTGGGTCAAAATTGCGGATGTATCCGATGCGGTGACCAATGTCGCGCTGCATGGCGATGACATTTACCTGCTCAGCCACAAGGACGCTCCCCGTTACAAGATCCTTCGCATGAAGGCAGGCGACCCCACGCTGGCAAACGCGCAGACGGTCGTGCCCTCGGGCAATGGCGTTATCCAGGATTTCGGCGTGGCGCAGGACGCGCTGTATTTCCGCGTTTTGGACGCCGGCGTTCAGAAGATGCGCCGTCTCACCTTCAAAGATGACAAGGTGTCCGACCTGCCGAAGGGACCCACCGGCGGCATCGGCGCCTTTGCGACGTCACCCGATGTGACCGGTGTGTTCTACCCAGTGCAGACCTGGATCTTGCCTCAGCGTTGGATCAAGTTCGATCCGGCGGAGAGCGTTGCGAGCGATACCGGCCTGGTGCCAGGCAGCAGCCTGGACACGTCCGGCTACCAGGCGAGTGAAGTCCAGGCCAAGGCGGCGGACGGCACACTGGTTCCGTTGTCCATTGTGGCCAAGAAGGGCATTCGATTGGATGGTACGCATCCAACCATGCTGACAGGCTACGGGGCGTACGGCATTTCCCTGACCCCGTCGTTCCTATCCGGCCAACTCGCGCTGCTCGAACGTGGTGGGGTAATAGCGATCGCGCATGTTCGGGGCGGCGGAGAGTTTGGTGAGGACTGGCACCTCGCGGGCAAGCAGGCGACCAAGCCGAATACCTACCGGGATCTGATCGCCTGTGCCGAATACCTCGTGAGCAAGGGCTACACGTCGCCCGCGCGCCTGGCTATTCGCGGCGGCAGCGCCGGCGGCATCACGGTCGGCATGGCCATGACCGAGCGCCCTGACCTGTTCCGCGTGGTGTTGAGCGATGTCGGCGATTCCAACGCGCTGCGCGCGGAATATGAGACCGACGGAGATGCCAATTCACTGGAATATGGCAGCACCAAGACGGAGGCTGGGTTCAAGGCGTTATATGCGGTCGATGCACTCCATCATGTGAAAGACGGTACGGCGTATCCGGCGACGTTGTTGACTACGGGAATCAACGATCCCCGTGTGGCCCCCTGGCAGCCCGGCAAAATGGCGGCACGCCTGCAGGCCGCCAACACCAGCGGCCGGCCGGTGCTGTTGCGTGTCGACTATGATGCCGGTCATGGCATCGGATCGACGCGCAGTCAGCGGGATGAGCTGCAGGCGGATCAAATCGCGTTCATGCTGTGGCAGATGGGAGTCCCGGAGTTTCAACCCGCGGCGGTGCCCGGCGGGCCGCGCGGTTAGGGCGCGGCGGTTGGCCTTTGCGACGGCTACGCAATGAGCGCCCGCAGGCTCGCGAGGTCCGCGTAGCGCGTTGGAATGTCGCGACGGTCGGCCGCCGTCCGCAGGTCTCTGAGCATCTCCAACGCCCGCAGGAGCACTGACAACGGCGGCCCACTGGCCGTGACTCCCACCAGGTGCCGCGTTTCCATTTCCTGCGCCGGTTCCTCAATGAACCGCTTGACGAGCGTGTCATGATGCTGCGCGGCCGTTTGCCCGAACAAGTCACACACTTCGAGATACGCCCGGGCGTTCTGCTGGAACCACTCCGCCTTGGCATGTTCCGGCGCCAGCGCCAGCAACTCATCCAACAGGCTGGTGCGCATCATGCAATCGCGCAGCCGGGCCTGATCGGACGGCAGCATGAACAACATCTTGTCCATCAGAAGCTGCGCGTAGTACGGGTTGTTGGCCCGGCACAGTCCCAGCAGCAGGTCGATTTCATTGATGCCGGAGAAGTCGCCGGCGTTCGCGCCGCGATATTCCTGCCGCCCTACCCTGTAGGGTTTGTAGTAAGGGCGCACCGAGTAGAAGAATCTCTGCACATCGAGCTGCTCGAACAGCCTGGCATTGAACCGGATGACATCTCTCAACGCGTCCTTCGCCGTCTCAAACAGGACATCCGCCACGGGACTGGACACGCCCAGGAAGGAAATCCGGATCAGCGCGTCCGCCACGCGCTGCAACGACAGGATGCCGCGGGTGTTTTCATCAATGAAGAGGAACTCGTCCGGGAGTGAGGTGAAGCTTTTGCGGAGGCCTGCTTCGGCCTTGTTGTGTGTGGCCAGGTGAGCTGTTGCGAATCGGGGCGCCATGCCGAGCGACGAGCCCACGTGAAGCGCAAGTGACGAGGCCTCAACAAACGGTGACCGTTCCTCTCGTAGTGGATTGGTCAGCTCGTGGCGCCGGAGTGCCCCGAGGTACATCCCGACGCTCCCCAGAACACCGAATGCATTGTCGAATCCGTCGCCGGTATTGCCTTCGGCGAGCAACGCGACCACGTGCACGTGCCCCTCGTCGCGTAGCGTTGCCTTCAAAGATTCGCCACACCCCTCCACCTGCGCCCGGTCCGCCTGGGCGAAATACAGATTTTCGAGCTCGGTGTTCAGCTCAACGAAGGCGGTCCGGATCCAACGATCAAAACGTTCTGAGTTGTTCATACGCGCATTTTGGGGTGGCGGACGCAGAACATTGTTTCGCCCGCGCGTGTGGGGGTGCAAGGTGCAGAACGGGTGGCATCCGCCGGCGCCGGTTGGAAGCAGATCGTACTATCGGCGCGCGGGTGGGTTGCGGGTGACGGGCGCCAAGGCCGGGCGCGCGGATCGGCGCTTGCGCGAGGCGGCGGGCGCTTGCGCGGGGCCGGCGGCGCCACACCGCGGCATCAGCGCTACGAGCTGCAGGACAACGCCGAGCACCCTGCCCTGTGGCGCGCCCACTCGGGGCGGCGCTGCGCCAGGTCCTCATGCTCCGGCTGCTCGTCGTATGGCCGCGAGAGCACGCTCAGCAGCCGCTCAATCAACGACACGTCCCCCTGCGCCGCCGCATCAATTGCGAGCTGGGCCTGGTAATTGCGCAGCACATATTTGGGGTTGGCGCGGTTCATACGGGCAATACGCTCATCCGCCGGCATTGCCTCGACCTGCAACCTGCCCTCGTACTGTCCGAGCCACTTCACCAATCGTGCGCGATGGGTTTCCGACGGCTCTCCGTCCACGTAAAACGCAGCAACCAACGGTTCGATATTCGAGGCCGACGCGCGGGCCAAGCCCCTGAAAAACAGGGTCATGTCGGTTTCAGTCTGCTGCAACACCCCGAACAGCTCCCGCACCAACTCTTCGTCCCCTGGGCGATCCAATGTGGTCAGCCCGAGCTTCTGCGCCAACATCCCACGCCAGGTCCGGGTGAACGCATCCGCATAGACCTCGAGCCCATGCTCGAGCGCCGGCACGGACTCAATCAGCGGATTGAGCGCGTTGGCCAACCGAGCCAGGTTCCAGGAAGCAATGTCAGGCTGGCGCCCGTATGCATAGCGCCGCCCGGGCAGATCCGTTGTGTTAGGTGTCCAGGCCGGGTCGTAACCCTCGAGCCAACCATACGGACCGTAATCGATTGTCAGGCCCAGAATCGACATGTTGTCGGTGTTCATGACGCCGTGAACAAATCCAACTCGCATCCAGTGCGCCAGCATCACCGCCGTGCGCCGGCAGATTTCCGCAAACCACCGCGCATACACCTCAGGCGACGGGGTACCGAGATCGCGGAAATGCTGGGTGATAATGTAGTCGGCCAGTCGCTGCAGGGACTCGTTTTCCTCGCGACTGGCGTGGATCTCGAAGTTTCCGAAGCGCACAAAGGATGGCGCCACGCGGCAGACGACCGCACCCTGCTCGGGTTGCGGATCGCCGTTGTAGAACATATCCCGCACCACGGTATCGCCAGTGGCCACGAGGCTCAGGGCGCGGGTGGTCGGCACACCGAGAAAGTGCATGGCCTCGCTGCACAGGAATTCACGGACCGAAGAGCGAAGCACCGCCCGACCGTCCGCCGTGCGGGAGTACGGCGTGGGCCCCGCTCCCTTCAATTGCAGCTCCCAGCGTCCACCGGATGGGGTCAGCTCGCCGAGCGTGATTGCGCGGCCGTCACCCAGTTGACCCGCCCAATGACCGAACTGGTGACCGCCATAGCGGGCGGCATAAGGGCGCATGGTGGGAGCCAACCGATTCCCGCCTAGAATTTCAACGGCGGCTTGGGTCGGACGTGAGAGGCCGAGCAAGGCCGCGCAGTCATCGGACCATGCGAGCAGGCGGGGTGCCGATACGGTCGTCGGCGTCACGTGAGAGTAGGCGGCCGAGGCGACCTGTCTTACGAAATTCCGGCCCTCGGGGTCGGCCGGCAAGCTCCTGGTAAAGCTGTCGTCAAACTCGAGCGTTGTGAGATCAGCGGCGGCGGAACGACCGGCCGGCGTGCTGGGCAAAGTGGGTGGCATGCCGCAACCCTAACCCGAAGTCTTCGGCGAGGCCATGGCCGTTGCCGGAGGCTGTGGACGCAGTATCAGTCGCTGCCTCATCGGACTCATCCACAACGTCGCGCGCAATGCCCACGGACGCGCGAATCGCAATGGCCACAATGGCCAGCAGAGCAAAGAGCAGCACACTCGTCAGCATCAGATGCGTCATCTCATCGGCTCCAAAAGTCGCTCTTTGGAGACGGTAGCAAGATGCGGACCTTCAATGGTTGTCGCGCGGGACCCCGAAGGCCTGGTCGATCTTCTGGTATTTCTCCGTTCCTTCCAGGATCGCACCGGTGCCCAGGGGACCCACGATCCGGCGTTGAATTTCCTGCCAGGGCGTCTGCGAGGCCGGGTATTTATAGCCCCCCGCCGCCTGCAATGCGGCACGGCGGTGCTCGAGCTCTTCAGCCGAAATCAACATGTCGGCTGTGCCCTTGCGCAGGTCGATCCGCACCCGGTCGCCTGTGCGCAGCAGCGCGAGGTTTCCGTCAGCCGCCGCCTCGGGCGATGCATTCAGGATTGAGGGGGAGCCCGAGGTGCCGGACTGACGGCCGTCACCGATACAAGGCAATGCGGTAATTCCCTGTTTAATCAGGTAGGCCGGCGGGCGCATGTTGACCACTTCGGCCGCGCCCGGATATCCCACCGGCCCCGCGCCGCGCATGAACAGAATGTCGCGCGGTGTAATTTCCAGTGCCGGGTCGTCGATTTTTGCGTGGTAGTCCTCAGGACCATCAAACACAACCGCACGGCCCTCGAACGCCTCCGGGTCCTTCGGGTCCGACAGGTAGCGGCTGCGGAATTCCGCGGAAATGACGCTGGTCTTCATGATCGCGGATTCAAACAGATTGCCCCGCATCACAATGAAACCCGCATCGCGCTTGAGTGGATTGGCGAACGGGCGGATGACCTCCGGAAGCGCAATCGCAGCCTTGGCACAATTTTCGCCAAGGGTGTGCCCGTTGACCGTCAGCGCCGCCTCGCGAATGAGCCCCTGCTTCATCAGCTCGCCGACCACCGCCGGCACGCCGCCGGCGTGATAGTAATCCTCACCCAGGTACTCACCCGCCGGCTGCAGATTCACGAGCAGCGGGACGCGGTGACCGTAGGTCTGCCAATCCTCGAGACTGAGCTCGACACCCAGGTGCCGCGCGATGGCGCCAAGGTGAATGGGCGCGTTGGTCGAGCCGCCAATGGCGGAATTCACCACTATGGCGTTGATGAAGGCATCGCGCGTCATGATGGCTGAAGGCCGTACATCCTCGCGCACCAGCTCAACGATCCGCTTGCCCGTCTCATAGGCAACATGCTGGCGCTGCCGATACGGCGCCGGAATTGCCGCGGAGCCGGGCAACTGCATGCCGAGCGCTTCCGCCAGCGAGTTCATGGTCGTGGCAGTACCCATCGTGTTGCAGTAGCCGGTCGAGGGGGTCGAAGAAGCCACCAACTCGAGAAAGCCCGCGTAGTCGATCTCGCCCGCGGCCATCATCTGCCGCGCTTTCCATATTATGGTGCCTGAGCCGGTGCGCTCGCCCCGGTGCCAGCCGTTGAGCATCGGGCCGACGGACAGGGCAATGGCGGGAATATCAACAGTCGCCGCGGCCATGAGACATGCGGGCGTGGTCTTGTCGCAACCGATCGTGAGCACGACGCCATCCAGGGGGTAGCCGTACAGCACTTCCACGAGACCCAGATACGCCAGATTTCTGTCGAGTCCGGCCGTCGGGCGCTTGCCCGTCTCCTGGATCGGATGCACAGGGAACTCGATCGCAATGCCACCGGCCTCACGAATTCCCTCACGCACCCGCTGAGCGAGTACAATGTGGTGGCGATTGCAGGGCGACAGGTCACTGCCGGTTTGAGCGATGCCGATGATGGGTTTGCCGGATTGCAACTCTTCGCGCGTCAGGCCGTAATTCAGATAGCGCTCAATGTAGAGCGCGGTCATATCGGGATTACCGGGATTGTCGAACCACGCGCGCGAACGTAACCGCCGGCGGCCGGCTTTCTTCTCTGTCATGAACCTGCCTCAATGATTGATCATATTATATACCGCAGCCGCAGGGACTCGTAGGAGCTTTCCTACAGCGCGGTGGGATTGAGCTCCATTGTTGGGGCACTTGTGTTGAGCCATTCTCGAACCTCGGCCGGATGTGCCGAATTGAGGGGATTTATGGCCCGCGAAGTTGCAATTACACGGTTTCCAGGGACTGAATCGCCGTCCGCAACGCCCGTCCGAGCGACGCCCGTTGTGAAAGGGAATTTTCTGCGACCCCTCTACCTCGTTCCACACAGGCTGACCCCCGCGGAGCGCCATCGGCGCATCTGCGATCTCGCGTACCGTCGCGCTGAGTTGCGCAACTTCGAACCCGGCCACGAGCAGGAAGATTGGCTCGAGGCTGAGCGCGAGGTTGACGCCGGACGTTTCTGACGACGCGGCGGCTCGCGGCCGCCGCGGCTCCCGGCCGGGAACTTTCGCTGAAGCTCACCCGTTAGATTCTCACGACACTATAACTACGGGAGAGTGACGATGATTCGTGCCGGAACGATTCTGACTCTGACAGCCATTGCGATGTTGGGCCTGACAGCGTGCAATGAAGCGAAGTCACCGGACAAGGTGCAGGAGAATGTGGCCAAGGCCACCGACCAGGCTTCGGAAAATGACGCCAAGGCTGCCGACAAGTTGGCCAAGGCCGATGCCAGCGCCGACAAGACTGTTGGCGATGCGCAGGCCAAGGCCGATGAGAAAACCACCGATGCCGCCGGCGATGCCGTCATCACCCAGGCGGAAGGCGACCACAAAGTAGCCATCGCACAATGTGAATCCCTTTCGGGCCAGGCCCAGAAGGATTGCAAGAAGCAGGCGGACGATCAGTTGGATGCGGTCAAGGCCAAAGTCAAACAACTGAAGAAGGATGCGGGTTGATAGCCCACCACTGCGGCAGCAGTTTGCGCACCTTGGAGTGTGTGAACCGGTCGTCGATCAGGTAGAGCACGCCGCGGTCCGTTGTCGTTCGAATGACACGGCCCGCGGCCTGCACCACTTTCTGAATGCCCGGATACAGATAGGTGTACTCATAACCTGAGCCGAACCGGGTATCCATGCGGCGTTGCATCTCTTCGTTGACCGCATTGACCTGGGGTAACCCCAGGGTCGCCACAAAGGCGCCCACCAGCCGCGAACCCGGCAGATCCACACCTTCCGCGAACGCCCCACCCAACACTGCGAATCCGACTCCTGCGCCCTCCGGAACGAAGCGCGATAGAAACGCTTCGCGGTCGGGCTCGCTCATGCCCGAATGTTGGCGCCACGTGGGAATGCTGGGGTATCGCTCGGTGAACAGCGCTGCGACGCCCTCGAGATATTCGAAGCTGCTGAGAAATACCAGGTAGTTTCCCGGTTGCGCGGCGAATTGCCTGGCCATCAGGTCAGCGATGGGTGCCAGGGAGCGGGCGCGGTCCTTGAACCGGGTGGAGATGGAGCGCACCAGGCGCACGGCCAATTGCTCGGGCCGAAACGGCGATTGCACATCGAGATAGCCGCACGAGCCGGGTAGACCGAGGATGTCGCGGAAGAACTCGTGGGGGGCCAGGGTCGCGGAAAACAACACCGCGGATTGCGCGCCGCTGAAACGGGGCGCCAGGAACCGTCCCGGCACCAGGTTCCTCAGACATAACACCGACTGCTCGCGACCCGATCGGGTCATTTCAAACAGTGTGCTGGAATCGTATTCCGCTGCCAGCCGTGCAAAGCTCAGCGCATCGAAGAAAAATGCCTGCAATGCCTCGTTCTGCGCGCTATGGCTGCTCAGGTAGTCCACCAGAGTGGCAATCAGTCTGTTGAGTGTTGTCAGTAGCGCTTCAGGAGGCTCATCGTAGATTCGATGCGGCTCTGGCTGCGCGGCATTCATTTCGCTCCAGATCCGGCGCACGGGCTCAAAGGCCGCGGGCAGCACATCGCGGACGGCATTGAACGAGTCGAAGTCGAGCGAAGCGGTGTACATCGCGCGCGCCCGCTCCACCAGGTTGTGAGCCTCGTCGACGAGCAGGCAAACGCGCCATTCGTGGGTGACGGTCCAGCCGAACAGCATGGCGCTTCGATCAAAGTAGTAGTTGTAGTCACCCACTACAACATCACTCCATCGTGCCAACTCCTGTCCCAGGTAGTAGGGACAGAGTTGGTGGCGCTGCGCTACCTGGCGGACGGCGTCCTGGTCGAGGAAGGCGATGCGAATCGCCTCGGCACGTGCCGCGGGCAGGCGGTCATAGAAACCCCGCGCCAGGGGGCAGACGGCGCCGTCACACGGGAGGCCGGGGTTTTCGCAGGCTTTGCCGCGGGCGACCAGCTCGACTATTCGCACTGGCAAGGTTGCATTGGGAGGCTGGAGGCGTTTCAGGGCGTCCAGGGCCAGCTTGCGTTGGGAGGTTTTGGCGACCAGGTAGAAGAGTTTGTCCAAGGAGGTGGGGGGCGCCTGGGGTGCGCTGGGCGTGTTGGGGCCGCCGGGTGCGTGGGGCGTGGGGGCTGCGCTGGGCCCAACCGCCCCCATCGCCTTCAGTGCGGGGAACAACGTCCCCACCGTCTTGCCTATGCCGGTAGGTGCCTGGGCCAGAAGCGCCCCTCCCGTCCTGATGCGCCTGTACACAGCACGGGACAACTCGTGCTGCCCGCCATGAAACTCCGCGAAGGGAAAACGCAATTCGCTGAGCGCGGCGTCGCGCTCCCCACGGTGCGCAGTCTCCAACTCCGCCCAACTCACAAACGACTCGCAATGACCCGCGAAGTGTTGTTCCAGTTCTCGCGACGGCCGCTCTTCCTCGAATATCGTCTCGCGCTCGCTCGCCACATCAAAGTACACCAGGGCCAGCTTCACGCTCGCCAGGTTCTTCTGCTGGCACAGCAACCACCCGTAGATCCGAAGCTGCGCCCAGTGGAGCGCGCGGTGGTTCTCAGGCATCCGGCTGAGATCGCCGCGGTAGGTTTTGAATTCCTCGAGTCGGTTCTGCTCGGGGTCATAACCATCCGCGCGACCCCGAACGTGGAGCAGCCCATAGTCACCCGTCAATGTCAGTTCCGTCTGGAATGAGCTGCCCCGGCGCGCCGCGATCGTGCGGTGGCCGGCCATTCCCTCCACGGCCGAGGGCGACGGGGTGAAGCGCATGTCGAGGTTGCCGCGCTTCGCCGTGAATTCGCACAAGGTGCGAACGGCGACTTCGTAGGTCAAGTGCGCGTCCCCGGATGCCGCGCATCGGCGACGTCGCGCGCAGCGGCGCCATCACGTGCAGCGGCGCCATCACGTGCAGCGGTCACGTCCGGCACCTCGGGCGACGGCACCGCCCACGACACGTGGCACACACTCACCGGAATCCCCTGCGACACACAAAACGACAACCACCGGATCTGGTTGTCCTGCAACCGATCGCCCGGTCCTTTCACCTCAATCAACCGGTAGCGGCGCTCCTGTGGCCAGAACTGCACGAGATCCGGCAACCCACAGCGGTTGGCCCGGATATCACCCAGTATCCGCGTGAAGCACACCTTCAGGTGCCGCGGCGGCAGACAGCTCAATGCCAGCTCCAACAGCGCTTCCGAAACGACGCCCCAGAACACGAACGGCGACTGAATGCCCTGCTTCTGCTCGAAGTTGCGGCGGATGGTATCCAGGTAAGCATTGCCATCCAGTTGCGCAAAGCACTGCGCGAAGTGAGCCTCGCGGCGAGTGTGAAAATCCGGGGCAAGCAAATCCGCCGGCGCGGCCTGGAACTCGTGAAAAAACGCCCCTGACACCGGCGCAAAAATGGCCTGCCAGCACAACAGCCCGAACAGCGAATTCAACAGGCCGTTTTCAACGTAATGGACCGGTGCTTCGGGTGTCGCAAGCGCTTCGCCCGTTGCGCCCTCCAAATGATCGGGGCGCTCGGCTACCGGCAGCACGAGTTGGAACGTCGTCCAATTGTGCAAGCGTCGGGTGCGGGTGGTCTGGAGGCCGGCCTTACGTTGCAGCCGCGGCCACATGCGCCCTATCTGCTGGACTTCGACTTCATCGGCGGGCTGTTTGCGCACGGCAAATGCAAGTTGCATCGCCGAGTCAATGTCACCCAACCGCTCCAACAATCGGACCGAGCGCAGCCGGGCGCCGGCGTACTGGCAATCCCGGTAGAGTGCCAACGCGCGCTCGAGATCCTTCTGCTGTTCGTAGGTTTGAGCAATCTGGAACTGCACTTTGCGGCGGCGTCCCTCCAACCACTCATTGTCGGCAATGGGTGCAGGAAGTGCTTCGACGACGGCGGCAAGGTCGTCGCCTTCGGCCACGCGTTGGCGACATTCGAACAAAGCGTGAAAGGTGTCGATGTGCTGGCGCGTTTGGAAGGCGCGCGTTGCCGCATCACGAGGGACCTGCTCGTATTTGAAGATGCCGAGATCGGTGAGTACGAACTCGGACCAGTCTTGGTGAAAGTTGCCAAAGAATAGCAACCGGAGTCGGTCGCACAGCGGTTTCACCACCACGCGGAATATGTTGGCGGGCGCATCGGGCCACCAGTCAATGAGCCGACGCGGTGCCAGGGGCGCAGATTCGATGTGCAACAGGAGTTCAGTTTTGCGCGCACCGGCACCAGGGCACGGGACGTGCGGGGCGAACGCGCGGAGCACCTCCCCCTTCCGCAACACTCGCCCCAGCTCCACGGCGGTGAGCACTGGTTGATCATCTACCCACCCCTCGTCAATCAACGGTGCGGCAGCAGCGCGCGCGCAGCCGATCTCATCGTATTGCAGCTTGTCCGTGCGAAACAGCTCGCCCCGGCGGCCCAGCATCCGGACCAGTAGTGCGGAGGACTCGAGCGGCAGGCACCGAAAGCGTTCGATGAACACAGCTTCGGGCGCTGTCAGAAGATCTCCGTAGCGTTGCTGGAGCCACCCGAGCGCAGTATTGAAGTTCTCGAGGTAATAATAAGGACGCGGGTGCGGCATGCGCGAAGCGTAGTGTTTAAGTTGGCGCAGCGTCCATCCAGGTTCCACGCTCAGGCATTACTGTATAGTGCCACTTTGGATTACAAAGGGGACCTTGGCATTGCGGTGGGCTGCGTTTGCGATCCTGGCTTCAGTGTGTGTCAACGCCGCCACAGCCCAGGACACCGTAATCGTGACCAGCGCTCGCGTCCCCTCCCTGATTGGCGACGAGCCGATCCGCATCGAGGCGGTCCCGTCGGAAGAGATCGAAGAGAATCTCACGGTTCAACCGGGAAACATTTCCACGCTACTGAACGAGCTGCCCAGTGCTCGAATCCAGGCTGCGGCGCCCGGACTCGGAGGCGTCGGGCTGCAGCTTCGCGGCATGCCGACTCGGCACACGCTCGTGTTAACCGACGGTTTGCCACTTCTCGGAGGGGAGCCCGATGACTTTGGGCTTCTTCAGACGCCCCCGTTGGACCTGCAGCGAATCGAGCTGATCAAAGGCGCCGCATCCGCGTTGTACGGAGGCTCTGCACTCGGCGGCGTACTCAACATCGTATCCAAGAGCCCCCAGGCGGAGTCCGCCGTGCTGGCGAACGCAACGTCGCGCGGCGGGCGAGACCTGGAAGCTTTCCTCACCGACGATTCGATGAAGAACCTTACTGGGACCCTTACGGCAGGCGTGCACGATCAGTCGCGGGAGGACGTCAACCACGATGGCTGGGCCGACATACCCGGCTTTCGTCGCTACTCTGTGCGACCGCGCCTATGGTGGAATTCAGGAAAGGACCAATCGCTGTTTGTAACGGGAGGCATCACGGATGAGCGACGTGAAGGGGGCACGATGTTGGGTGCCGGGTTACCGGCCACCGGTGTCCCCTTCCCCGAAATACTGCGCACACGGCGCTTTGACGGTGGCGCAGTAGGCTACCGGAAACTGAATGATGCGGTGGCGTTCAACAGCCGTTTCTCAGTGACTTCCGCGAACCTCGATCGAACCTTCGGCCTGCAACGGATCCCCTCGACACAGGCCACGATCTTCAGCGAGCAATCACTCACAGGTGATACCGGTGAGCATCAATGGGCGCTTGGCCTTGCATTCCAGCACGACGCCCTGCGCGTTGAAGGTGTACCTGGAGTGGGCTACACGTACAACGTGCCCGGCCTGTTTGCACAGGATGAATTTTCCCCCGCCACCTGGGTCAAGTTGGCAGCCGCCGCGCGCATCGATTCCAACAATCGTTACGGAACCTACCTGAGCCCGCGCTTGTCCGCCCTCTTTCGGCAGCCAGGTAGTCCGTGGAGCTTGCGCGCGTCAGCCGGCAGCGGCTTCGCGGCCCCCACCCCATTTGTTGATGAAGTCGAAGCAACGGGACTGGGTGTTCTCAGGCCCCTGCAGGGGCTGCATGCCGAGCGGGCGGTGACCGAATCGCTCGACGCCAAATGGGCGCAGGGTGAGTGGGATGTGAATGTCAGTGTCTTCAATTCAGAAGTCCATCATCCCATCGAGGCCCGGCCCGTTCCCGGCAACCAGCTCGAGTTGGCAAACGACACACAGTCGCGCAAGGCCCCGGGCAGCGAGGTCCTGATTCACTACGTGGTCGGACCGCTGCAGATGATCGGGTCCTGGAGTTACATCAACGCCACGCAGAACGCCGACCTGATTCCGCATCACTCCGCCGAGCTGGGTGGGATACTGGAAGACGAGTCACTCGGCCGCATCGGCCTCGAGGCCAACTATATCGGCGTGCAGCGCCTGGAAGACGACCCGTATCGGACGTTCTCGCGGCCCTACATCACCGTCAATGCGCTGGCTGAAATCCGCTTCAGCCGCTTTTCCATTTTCATCAATGCCGTGAATCTGACCGGCACTCGCCAGACCCGTTACGACCCCCTGCTCCGACCCACCCCCGGATGGGGCGGCGATCCCATCACCGATGTCTGGGCACCCCTCGATGGGCGCACTTTCAATATCGGCATTCGCACGGGAGTCCAGGATCGGCCGAAAATCGAATCCGAAGACGTGAAATAATGACCACGGGATTGCCTGACAAAAAGTGACACAATGAAAACACTCACCGTCCTGCTGACACTCGCCTGCGTTTCGGCCGCCTGGGCCGATGCACCGGGTCCCGTTCCGCCACCGGCGGATCGGGAGCTCGCCCGCCACATCCTGAGAGAGCTGATCGATATCAACACCACGCACGATCACGGCACGACCGCGGCGGCGGAAGTCATGAAAAAGCAGCTTCTGTCCGCCGGGTTTGCGCCCGAAGATGTGGTGCTGATTGCCCCTGCCGACAAGCCGACCAAGGACAATCTCGTGGTGCGCTATCGCGCCCGCAAGCCCGGCACGAAGGCGGTGTTGTTTCTGGGTCATGTCGATGTGGTCGAAGCCAAACGCGAGGACTGGAGCACCGATCCATTCCAACTGACGGAAAAGGATGGCTGGTATTACGGGCGTGGCACGGAGGACATGAAGGACGGGGTTGCCGCACTGCTGGAGACGTTGATCCGCCTGAAGCGGGAACACTATGTTCCGGCGCGCGATGTCATAGTGGCTCTGACAGCCGATGAAGAAGCCGGTGGCGATGCGAATGGCCCCGCTTTTCTGTTGAAGGAGCATCGCGATCTGATTGACGCCACGGTCGCTGTGAACCTGGATGGCGGCGGCGGCAGTTTGAAAAACGGCGAACGCCTGTTCTACGAAATCGGCACGAGCGAGAAGGTGTACGCCACTTTCACGCTCGAGACCACGAGCCCCGGCGGTCACGGCTCGCTGCCGGGTCCCGACAACGCCATCTATCGGCTCACGGACGGGTTGAGCCGCCTGGACAAATACAAGTTTCCGGTGATGACGACGGCCACGACCCGCGCCAGTTTCGAGAAGTTCGCGGGCCTGGAAACGGGAGCTGCGCACGATGATCGCCTCGCCGTCGCCCGGGATACTCCGGATCCGGACGCCGCCGAGCGATTGAGTCAGAACGTCAAACTCAACGCACAGCTCAGAACTACCTGTGTTGCCACATTGATTTCAGGGGGTCATGCCGAGAATGCCCTGCCCCAACGGGCCAAGGCAACGATTCAATGTCGCATGATGCCCAACGACACCATCGAGAACGTACAGACGCTGCTGACCAACGCGCTCGCTGACCCCAAGATCAGCATCAAGCTCGATGCTCCCCCGATTCTGAGCCCCGAATCGCCGCTGACGAAGGAGATCATGGACAAGGCCACCAAGGTGGTGCACTCCATGTGGCCGAAGGTGCCGATCATTCCAACCATGGCCAGCGGGTTCAGTGATGGCCGTCAGACCCGAACCGCCGGCATTCCCACCTACGACCTGGGGGGATTGTGGATGGATGTGGATGACAACCGGGCGCATGGGCGCGATGAGCGGATCGGGGTGCGGGAATTCGACGAGAGCGTCGAGTACACGTACAGGTTGATGAAGGCGTTCGGCGCGAAGTAGGCCGCGGCGCGCGGGCGGGCCCGGCGGCGCGCGGCTTGCGATGGCGGGCGGCCTGCGATGGCGGGCGGCCTGCGATGGCGGGCGGCGGCCTGCGGTGATGCGCCGGCGGCGCGCGACTAGCCCGCCGCCTGTCCAGGTGTCTGGTCAGCCTCCGGCTCATCGCCGGGGGCCGCGTCGCTGTTGAGCGGCGGCGCAAAACAAACCTGGCCGCGCTGCGTCCGCTTGGCCTCATAACAAGCGGCATCGGCCCCAGCAGCCCAGGCTGCCGTGCTCTCGTAGCCGTTGGTAATCGTGGCAACGCCCAGACTAGCCCCGACAGAATACGTTTGCCCGTTCCACTCAACCTCCAGCGGATTGAGCGCCTGTTGGATCTGGTGCGCCACCGCGCGAGCGCGGTCCGGCGTCACCTTCTCCAACACGACAGCAAACTCGTCGCCTCCGAGGCGGGCGACACTGTCCTTCGCACGAATGTTCTCGCGCAGAACCTCCGTCACTCGACGCAGAACGGCATCGCCGGCCGCGTGTCCACCAACGTCGTTCACCGCTTTGAAGCGGTCGAGGTCAACCACGATCAGAGTGGCCGGAAGAATGAGGAAGCGGGCGCGGTCGAACAACACCTGCAGGCGCCGCTCGAACTCAAACCGGTTATAAGCGCCCGTGAGAACATCATGCGTCGCCAGGTGACTGAGCTTGCGATCGCGCTCATAGGTCTCGGTGGCGTCGCGCAGCACCAGGACCGCGCCAACGACCTTGTCATTCGGGCCAAACACGGGAGTCGCCGCCTTCGATACATACCGAACACCGCCATCAGGCCGATGCAACAACACCACATCCGTCGGCCGGATCACCTCACCGGTTTCCAGGCACTTGGCCAGCGCATGGGGAGCTATCCGCGAGGTGCGCGGATCGGTCATGGCAACAACATCGTAGAGATTGCGGCCTTCGACCGCCTCCAACGATTGCCCCAGCAGCTCGTGGGCCGCCGTGTTTATGTAGATGATCTTTGCGTCAGCGTCGGTGGTAATCACGGCGTCGGCAATCGCTCGTAATGTCGTTCTCAGGCGCTGCCGTTCGGCCGCCAGCTCACGATTGGCCGTGCGCCTCTTGTCGGTCGCGAGTCCAACTGCAACTGGCGGCAGTATCGTGGCGGCGAGAGCGAGAAACGGTAGTGCCGGGCCGACGCCATTCAACACTTCCGGCCGGATACCGAAGGTCCAGAGCGCAATGACCATCGACCCACAGGCGCCAGACAGCACCGCAGCGCCAAAGGCGCCCGCGCGAAATGCGGCCACCGTCAACGGCACCGCCATCGCTATGAACGGGAAGCGCATGTAGCGGATCGACAGGTAGGTCGAGACGAAACAGAACACGGCCAGGATGATATTTTCGACCAGGAACGGTCTGGAAATCAGGCGCAGCGCCGTCCGGGTGCTGTACAGGTAAACGGCCGGTGCACACAGACAGGCGCCAATGGCACCGGAGAGCCACCAGTGCAGGGAGGCCTCATACCACGGCTTTCCGAACTCCGAATGTATCAGCCAGCCGCCTGGCAGCGCGGTGAAAAACGGCACAGCGAATGCGAACACACCGGCCATCCGCAAGCCCTGGTGAAAGGAGATGTTGGGCAGGGGAAATGTGAGCCAGTTCCGGAATATCCAGGCTGTGGTGCCGATCTCGAGCACATTGACGCAGCTCATGGACACAGAATACTGAAGCGGCAGGTGCAAGCTGAGCTCAGTGGCGAGCACACCGGCCATCACTGCACCCACCAGGACGGGCAGCCAGCGAACCCGGGGCATGCGGACCAACAGGGCCGCGGCCAAAGCATTGCCGGGCCAGACCAGATCCGAAGCCGCCGTGACCTTCAAGATACTGGTAGCCGCAAAGGCGGCGAGGAAAAACGCCGCCGCCACCGCCAACTCACCCAGAGGCAAGCGACGCAAGAATCCAACCCCCGGGGTTACTTCAGCCGTTTCCCCGGAGATTACTGGCGACGCAGCGGCGCGTACCAGTGCTGCATCCCATTACTGGGACATGTATTCAACTTGTGCGCCGCACGGGGTCCTGCTCACCTCGACTGCGTCCCAGCCAGGTGGTCATGTCAGCAAACGACAGCGGCTTGCTGATCAGATAGCCCTGCATCTGATCGCAGCGCAGCAAATGCAAAAACCGCGCCTGCTCCTCGGATTCGACGCCCTCCGCCACCACCACCAGCTTCAGTGAATGCGCCAGTGAAATCACGGTGGATACCAGCGTCATGGTGGCCGGATCCTCCAGCATGGCGATCACAAACGAGCGGTCGATCTTCAGAGTCTGGGCCGGCAACTTGGTGAGATAGGCGAGCGATGAGTAGCCGGTGCCGAAGTCATCGATGGCAATCCGCACGCCCAGCTCGCGCAACGCCCGCAGCTTCTCAATGTTGCCCGTGGCGTCCTTCATGATCACCGACTCGGTGACTTCAATATCGAGTCCCGGATCGTGACCGGACAACTTCAGCACGTTGGCCACCGAGCGGACAAAATCCGTACGCTGCAACTGTACCGTGGAGACATTTACGGCAATCCGTGGCGCGTGCAGGTGACGCGCCACCCACATTCCCCGATCGAGGATCGCCTGGCGCAGGGCCCAGTTTCCCACCTCGATGATCATGCCCGTCTCTTCCAGGAGCGGAATGAACTTCATGGGCGGCACCAGGCCCATCTGCGGATGCTGCCAGCGGATCAGGGCCTCGACGCCCTGCAGGCGCCGGCCGTCCAGGTCTACTTTTGGCTGGTAATACAACACAAACTCTTCCTGCTCAATGGCCCTCTTGAGTTGGTTTTCCAGATTGAGCGCTTCATTGGCGCGGGCCGTGAGATGGGGGGCGTAAAACAACAGCCGGTCGCCGGTGGTCTTGGCATTTTTCAGGGCCGCTTCGGCATTGCGGATCAGCTCCACCGGCTCATGGCCATCGGCCGGATACACGGCCACCGCCACTTTGGCTGACAGGCGCAACTCGGTGCCCTCCACCGTGAACGGTGCGCCCAGCCACTGGTGACGCCACTTTTCAATGGTCTGCGCGACTTCGGTCGCCGTTCCGACATCGAATATCACAGCAGCGAACTGGTCTGCGCCGAGGCGCGCCACTTCGCTGGCATCACCCACACAGCCCGCCAGCCGTTCGCCCAACTGTCTGAGCAGCTCATCGCCGGCATGGCGTCCGAAAGTATCGTTGATGGTCTCGAAGCGCTCCAGGTCGGCGATGACCAGGGCAAACTTGCGCTGTCCGCGGGCTGCGGCACTGACATACTGGGCCAGGCGTTCGTAGAAGAATGTACGGTTGGCAAGTCCCGTGAGCGAGTCGTAGTAGGCGAGATAGTTGAGCCGCTCAGCTTTCTTGATGTGATCCAGCGCAAACGAGATGTCGCCGCACAACTCACTGAGCAGGCGCATTTCCGCCGCATTGAAAAAGCCGCTCTCATCCATCACCAGCACCAGGCAGCCGACCGACTCCGCCTCAATCACCAGCGGTAACGCGACAATGGCGCGGTGGCCCCGCTCGAGCATCTGCCGCGCCGGCGGCACGAGCTTTGAATCACTCAACAGATCGTCGCAGATCACCGGCTGTTGCAGCCTCATGGACGCGGAAATCAGGCTCTCCTGCGCTTCGCCCACCGCCCCCAACTTGCAGGCCATGGCCTGTGCGAGATCCGGAGCGTCGCCCGCCCAGGCCACGGGCGTGACCTGGGAAGTCTCGGGATCGAGCCAACTGCACCAGGCCATGCGGAAGCGGCCATACTCGACAGCGAGGCGACAGGCTTCCCAGAACAACTCCGTCCGGTCGGCGACCCTCACAATCAGGGAGTTGATACCACTCAACATGGCATGAACGCGGTTCAGGTGCTCAATCTGAGCTTCCGACTGTTTGCGCTGGGTGATGTCGGTTGCAACACCCACCACGCGCCCGATGCGGCCACTGTTGTCGGCGGCAATGGGAAAGGTGCGCGCGCAGATCCAGCGCACTTCACCATCCGGGCGCACGATCCGGAACTCGAGCTCGCGCTGTTCGGACAGGCCGCGGGGATCCTGTTGCACTTCAGCGCGCAGCCGCTCCAGGTCCTGCGCATGAATCGAATCGGTCCACGGCAGCGGCGCCGCGCTGCCATCGGTCCAGGGGCGACCCCAGATATGCGCATAGGCAGGGCTCATGTACAGTGTGCAGGACAGATCGCCGGCGACGACAAAGAAGGCGTCCTGGATGTTTTCGGCCAGCTCGCGAAAGCGCTCCTCACTGACTTTCAGCTCGGCGGCGGCGCGGGCTCGCTCATCGACCTGCACCTGGAGTTGGGCGGCATGATGCTGTACCTCGAAATACAACCGCCCGTTCTCGTAGATGCGCCCCGATTGCGCGCCGAGCACCGACAGAATCAGCTCGTCCTCTGCACTGAATTCCTCGGCACCCACCTTGTCGGCCAGGCACAACCAGCCGAATGACTGCGTGAGGGACATTACCGGAGCGGCCAGAAAAGCGCGGGCCGGTGGATAGCGGCCAGGCAAGCCGGCATCAATCGGGCTTGCATTGCCACTCGACACACGCCACGGGCGCCGCTCGGACGCCACGCGACCGAGCAGCCCCGCTTCCACGCAGGGTATGTCCGACACATCCACCCCGCTGCTCGCGTAGATCACGGTGCCGGCGTCACCCTCGACCGCCAGCACCGAATATTTCGCGCCCAACAAGTTGCGAGCCCCGCGGCAGACTTTCTCGAACAGCACGCGCGGCTCGCGCTCGGATGCGAGCTGCACATTCAACTCGGTGAGGGCCGCGAAGCGTGCGTTCGCAACCTTGAGCTGGTTGGCCTTCTGCGCCAGCTTGTTGGTAATGAGTTGCAGGTGCTCGCGGTCGAAACCGGGATCCACCGACTGCGGCGGGGCGTCGGGGTTGCCGGCGAGCACTTCGGAAACCGCTTTGACGATACCCGCCGCACCGCTCGAGCGCACGATGACGCGCGACACGCGGCAGGCTTCGGCCAGATTGCGCGCCTCGGTCTCGTGGTAGTGCGCGGTATAGAAAATGACTGCGACATTGTGGAGCTGGGGATCCGCACGCAGGCGGCGCACAAATTCAAAGCCATCCATGGAGGGCATGAGGATGTCGGAAATCACCAGGTCCGGAATCTCGGTACGCGCTGCCTCGAGGCCTTCGAGACCATCACGGGCTTCAATCAACCGGTGGCCCTCGTGAGTCAACAAGGTGACAACGAGCTTGCGATTGCTGCCGTTGTCATCGACTACGAGGATGGTTGCCATGAGTCCGTGCGCCGCTCAAACGTCCGTGTCGTCGGGCAACGTGACGTAGAAAGTGGAGCCCTGTCCGACCTGAGATTCGGCCCAGACACGGCCACCGTGGCGGGTAACAATTCGGCGCACCTTGGCCAGCCCCATGCCGATCCCGCGGGATGCATCCGCCGCGTGCATGTGCTGGAAGGGAGTAAACAACTTGCTCGCGTACTTGAGATCGAATCCCACGCCGTTGTCGCGAACAAACAGCAGCAGCTCGCGCGGCTGTGCCACGCGGGTGCCGATCTCGATGACGGCGGGCTCGCGCGCGCGGGTATATTTGACGGCATTGGCGATCAGGTTGACGAACACCTCGCGCAGCAGGTTTTCATCCGCCCGGACGTTCGGCAACCGGGTCCGCTGCCATTGAATATTGCGGCCCTGAGTCCAGGGCCGTACCAGCTCCAGCGCTTCGCTGAGCACATCCTCGAGCTCCACCTCCGAGATGACCAACTCGGCGCTGTTCACCCGGGAATATTCCACCAGCGCGCCGAGCTGCTCACTCATTGTACGGGTGGCCAGGATGATGCGCTCCAGGTGATCGCGGCTCTCGTCATCCAAAACCGCGCCGCTGGAGGTTTGCAGCAGTTGCGCAAAGCCGTCGATGTGCATCAACGGGGTACGCAGGTCGTGTGCGATCGAGTACGTGAGCGCGTCTATCTCGCGCCCCGCGGCCTGCAGCGCCTGCTGCAGCCGGCCATTGCGGGCCTCCAGGTTTCGAACCAACGCCGCGGACGGTTGCTCGACTGTGTCAGTATCGGCCATGCCCGATTGTATGGGAGTTACCGCCGAGTGGCTCCATTGTGTTGCAATGCATGATATGACCCACGTCTCAATTACCGCGAATTATGGTGTGTTTGACGGCGAACAGCCGCTGCGCCGGCAGCTCAAAATGGTAACTTCCCGTTCGCTGACGGTAGCGGGGCGGGTACGACAGCGTGCTGGCACGAGTGTTGTTTGTCGAAGATGTGGAAACCGACGCGGAGCTGGCGGTCCGGCGCCTGCGAACGGAGGGTGTTCCGTGCGAGTACAAACGCGTGGAGACGGAACAGCAGTATCTCGATGCGCTGCATAGCGGCGGCTACGACATCATTCTGTCGGACTTCTCCCTGCCGCAATTCGACGGCATGTCAGCCCTGGCGCTGGCCAAGCGGGAGCTGCCGGACGTTCCCTTTATCTTCCTGTCCGGCACGATCGGCGAGGAACGTGCCATTGAAGCGTTGCGTTGCGGTGCAGTCGATTACGTACTCAAAAGTAATCTCAAGCGGCTCGCGCCGGCAGTTACGCGCGCCCTGCGCGAAGCTGAGCAGCAGCGCGAACGCACCGCCCAGCAGGCCCGCATTGCCCGCCTGACCCGCATCCTCGAGATGTTGTCCGGAATCAACACCGCGGTGGTGCGAATCCGCGACCGGCTCGAGTTGTTGCACGAGGCCTGCCGCATCGCCGTCACGACCGGACATTATGTCACCGCGTTGGTTTCTTTCATCGAGCCCGGTACGCGCACGGCGCGCCCCCACACCTGGGCCGGCGAGGCCGATGAGCAGATGGAATCGCGCGTTTTCGTCATCGCGGCCAGCGCAGAGGAGGACTCGAGCGTCACAGGCCGGGTCTTGCGTACCGGCGAAGTATTTCTGTGCAATGACATTGCCCGGGCCGACCGGATCGTGTCGCGATTCCCGAGCTTGCGGGATGCCCAGTTCCAGGCCATTGTGGCTCTGCCGCTCACGGTCGACGGCACCATCGTCGGAACGCTGACGCTCACCGCCCAGGACCGCGACAGCATCACCGACGAAGAGTTGAATCTGCTGCGCGAGGTCGCTGCCAACCTGTCGTTCGCGCTGCAGTATTTCGAGAAGGAAAGCGCGGTTCAATTCCTGTCCTACTTCGACTCGCTCACGGGGCTGGCCAAGCGGGTCCTGTTCTGCGAGCGGCTGGCGAGCCGGCTCACCGCGCGCAAGGCGGAGGAACCCCAGCCTGCCGTCGCCATCATCGACATTGAGCACCTGAGCATCATCAACGATTCATACGGACGCCACGCGGGCGATCATCTGCTGCGTCTGATTGCCGACCGGCTGCGCAGCCGCCTGAACACCGAATCACTCGCCTACCTGGGCGCGGGTTGTTTCGGCATGTTGCTGGAGAACGCGGACGGCCAGGACGATGCCTTGCGCGAGTTGCAACAACATATCGTGGCCATGTTCGACAAGCCATTCCGGATCGAGGCTCACGATGTGCCGGTGACGGTCAAATCCGGTCTCGCCTGTCGAGGTCCCGGCGGCCAGGACGCCGAAGCGCTCGTGCAGAATGCGGAAGCCGGGCTGCGCCAGGCGAAGCTGGCCGGCGAGCAATATCACCACCACCGCCTGGATCTGAGCTCCAAGCTGGCCGCCCGTCTCGCCCTCGAACACCGGTTGCGCGGCGCACTGGAGAACGATCGCTACCTGCTCTACTACCAACCGAAGATCGACATTGCCAGCGGCGAGTTGGACGGTGTGGAAGCGCTGCTGCGTTGGGACGATCCCGAGCGGGGCATTGTGTCACCGGGGGAGTTTCTGCCCATCCTGGAATCGACCGGCATGATTGTCAGTGTAGGCGAATGGGCGCTCCATCATGCCGCCGCGCAGTGCCAGCGCTGGAAGGCTGCGGGATTACGGCCCATCCACGTGGCGGTGAACTGCTCGCCACTGCAACTGCGGCGTCCCGGCTTCGCGGAGCTCGTCCGCGATATTGTCCAGGGTTGGAGCGGGGATGGGTGGGGCCTCGACCTCGAGATCACCGAGAGCCTGCTCATCGACCCGGAATCGGATGAGGTCCGTAAGCTACGCGCCTTGCGCGGCGCGGGTGTGCGCGTAGCCATCGACGACTTCGGCACCGGCTACTCCTCGCTCAGCCGTTTATCGGACCTGCCGGTCGACACCCTGAAGATTGATCGATGCTTCATTAACGGACTGCCGGGCGACCGGGCCTCTTCCCGCCTGGTCCCAACGGTCATCAGCCTCGCCCGCGCCTTCGATATGACCACGGTGGCCGAAGGCGTGGAGACCCGCGCCCAACTCAACTTCCTGCAGCAGGCCGGCTGTATCCAGTCCCAGGGATTCCTGCATGCGCAGCCGATGCCCGCGGCCGCCCTGGAAGCACTGTTGGCACCCAAACATTAGCGTGTACCATACTGGTGGATTCGTCCAGGAGCACTCGCGGTGAACGAAAGCGCGAAAAAGGATGCGGCGCACGAGCACAAGACGCTGGTGGGATTCATCGCGGCCGTAGTGGTCCTGGTCCTCGTCTCATGCGTCGCGGTTCTCGCGGTGCGGGGTTATGCGAGCACCAACAGGTGGCTGACTCACTCGCATGAAGTGGTCACGGAGCTCGAAGGCCTGACCGCCTCTCTCGCGCAGTCGGAAGCCGCCCGGCGCGGTTATCTCAGCTCAGGCGATTCCACCTATCTCAGGGAGCGCGATTCGGCCCTGGGCACGTTGGACGAGCATCTGCAACTGGCACTTCAGTTGACTGCCGACAATGCCAGTTTGCAATCGCGACTGCACAAACTGCATGACAGCCTCGCGCAGCGCGCAAGGCAGGTCGATGAGCTGATTGGACTGGCACAGGCGCGAGGATTGGCGGCGGCTCAGCGGGATCCGATTTCCGAGGACGTGGGCAAAGCCACAGTGCAGGTCGGCAGCGAGATCGACCAGTTGCGCAAGGAGGAAAGTGACCTGCTCGCGGCGCGCCGCGGCGAGGACGAGCTCTGGGCCAACGGGCTGATTGCCGCATTCTGCATCCTGTTGATTACGGTTGTCTCCATGTTGACATGGCTGTGCCTGCGGGTGCGCGCCGAAGCCCGTGCGCGTGCGCGTCATGCCGACGCGCTCGATCGCCTCAACGTGAGCCTCGAAAACGCCAATCGCGAGTTGGAGAGCTTCAGCTACTCGGTCTCGCATGATCTGCGCTCGCCGCTGCGCGCAATCGACGGGTACTCGCTGATGTTGGAGGAAGACTATGCCCCGCAGCTCGACGACACCGCCCGCCGCTACATCCAAACCATCCGCGCGGGCAGCCAGCGCATGGCCGCGCTCATTGACGACCTGCTGACATTCTCCCGGTTGAGCCGCCAGGCCCTGAATCGACAGACGGTCGACATGACCATGCTGGCGCGGCGCGCGGCGGCCGAAGTACTGGAGAATCAACCGCAACCGAAGCCGAACGTCACCATCCCGGATCTGCCGCCGGTGCTCGGCGACCCCGCCCTGCTGCGCCAGGTCTGGACCAACCTCATCAGCAATGCCGTCAAGTACAGCGCGAAATCGGCCACTCCCCAGGTGCAGGTGCGCGCAGCAGCCGAAGGGCGCCAGGTCCGCTACGAGATCGAGGACAACGGGGTCGGGTTCGACATGAAGTACGCGGACAAGTTGTTTGGTGTGTTTCAGCGCCTGCACAGCATGGACGAGTATCCAGGGACCGGCGTTGGACTGGCGATCGTCCAACGCATCATCAGCCGCCACCAGGGCGCCGTGTCCGCCAAGGGTGAGCGCGGTAAGGGCGCCACATTCGGTTTCACACTTCCGACGGAGGTCTAGCATGCCCCAAAACGGCAACTACGAGCCGGTCGAGATACTACTGGTCGAAGACAATCCGCAGGATGCGGAAATCACCTTGCGGGCTCTCAAGCGGGCCAACTTCGCCAACCACGTGCAGTGGCTGAAGGACGGCGAAGAAGCGTTGGCGTTCCTGTTTTCCGAAGGCCAGTACTCGGACCAGCCAACCCCGCGGCCGCGGGTCATGCTGCTCGACATCAAGATGCCCAAGGTAGATGGCATCGAGGTCTTGAAGCGCATCAAGGCGGACAGCCGCACCCGCTCCATCCCGGTAGTCATGTTGACATCGAGCAAGGAAGAGTCCGATCTCGTGCGCAGCTATGACCTCGGTGTCAACAGCTACCTGGTCAAGCCCGTGGACTTTCAGCGTTTCTCCGAAGAAGTGGTCCGGGTAGGCTATTACTGGGTGGCCATGAACCAGTTGCCGGGGAGCTGAAGCGAGGGCGGTTATTTTTGCAGCGCGGTGTATAACAGCAGCCGCGCTTTCTCCCAGTCCCTGCGGATAGTCCGGGTGGTCACGCCGCGCGACTCGGCAATCTGTTCGACTGTAAAGCCCGCGAAATAACGCATCTCGACGACCTCTACCAAGCGGGGATCGAGGACTGCGAGCTCCTGCAGGGCTTCATCCACCTGGATGATCTGTTCTTCACTGACGGGCGCGTAGTCCCGAATGTCAGTGCCCAGGGTCACCCGCAACTCGTCGCCACCGCGCCGCTTCGCCAGGCGTTGACGCACGAAGTCGACCACGATAGAGCGCATAACGCGGGCGGCATATCCCAAGAAGTGCGACCGGTCTTGCGTCTGGAGTTGGCCCACCCTGACCAGGCGCAGATAGCACTCGTGCACCAACGTGGTTGTATCGAGCGAGGTTACCCGGTTGGAGCGGTGCAGCCTCTGATGGGCCATCTCATGCAGCTCGCGATAAGTCAGGGTGAAGACCTGATCGATCGCTCCCGCTTCTCCCGCGCGCACGGCTTCCAGCAGTTGGGTGAGTTCCGCCATGCGGGCATCTTACACCCGCAGGGCAAATCCAAATAGAATGCCAACACCCATGGCGCAGGCAACAACCGACGAGGCGTATCCGCCCGCGCCCTCCTCCTTTGCCTGCATCATGACCGGAAGCCCGACATACAACACATAAACGCCGTATAAACCTGCGATGAACTGCAGCAGGCTGCCCAGGGGCGCAAACGACAGGGCCGTACCCAACCAGGCGGGAGTGAGCGAATAGGCAGCGGTTTTCACCGCTTGCCGCTGGTCCGGCCGTCCACCGAAAGCGGAAGCCAACATGTGGATCACGAGCCCCACCAGATAAAGGCCGACGAGGCCCAAACCGAACGTGAGCAGCGCCGCGAACAGTCCGTTCACCCAGGAGGCGCGGAGCACTTCGCCTGTCGAAAGCGGCACGCCTACAACCGAGAACCGGATAAAAGACATCACGGAGGCAAACGCATTCAGCGGAATCACGTAACCGCTATAGAGCCTGGCCACTGTGGTCGGCTCGGCTCGGATGACCTGCCATTCGCTTTTCGGTGTGAGCAGGATGTTCTTGATACGCGCAGTGAGACCAAAGTCGGTTTCACTAGCTGACGGAAACCCCATAGACGCGCAATCTCCCCGGTACTGCCCCATTCACAACCGGAAAGACCCGCCAAACCCGCCACCAATTCGAGGTCCGAACTGAAAATTCAGTTCTCCAGGTGCGCTTCCACCTCCGACCAGAGTGCCGCATACACCAACCCCACGGCACTTCGCGGGGAGTAGGCCGGCAACGGCGCACGCCGCTGGGTCATTCGCTCGATCTCGCTCGAATACGGCACTTCCGTGGCCAGTATCGCCGGAAACTGCTCCCGGGTGCTGGCGATGACTTCGGCGTGCAGCGACTTGCGCCGGTCCACCATGGAAAAGAACGGCAGCAGCTTCACGTCGGTCCACCCTTCAGCGTCCACAAACTCCTGCAGTTGTACGAGCATGCGAACCGACAAGGGTGTTGGTAACAACGGCACGACCACCAGGTCGGCGGCCTTGAGCACATTTTCCGACAACAGCGAAATGCCCGGCGGGCAATCCAGAAACAGCAGCGCGTAGCTTTCCGCGAGCGGGCGGCTCATCCGCAGCAGGCGTTGGGTTGGATTGCGCTTGTCGCTCAGGTGCACATCGAAGTGGCGATAGGAGAAGTCGGCGGGCAACACATCGAGCCGTTCATACTGACTGGGCACCAGCAGCTCGGGCAATTCGCGCTTGCCCGACAGAAGCTTCTTGACCGAGGCCCGCTCATTCGGCTCGCATCTCAGGGTGTAGGTCGCCGCGCCCTGGGGGTCCAGATCCCACAACACGGTCGCGCTCCCCCCGGCGCAGGCGAGGTAGGCGAGATTCACTGCCGTGGTGGTCTTGCCAACGCCCCCTTTGATATTCGTTACGGCGATGATCTTCAAATTATACTACCCCGATGCGAACAACCACTGATGCTACCACCGCCCGCAGTTCCGCCTTGACACTCGCGCTGTGTTTCTGTGCGGCCATCATCGAGGGCATTGACCTCCAGTCGATGGGAATTGCGGCCGGCGGGATAGCCTCCGAGTTTCATTTGTCAAAGGAAGCCCTCGGCACGGTGCTCACCGCCAGTCCACTGGGGCTGTTTTTCGGCGCGTTTCTCGGCGGCCGTGCCGCCGATAGCTGGGGCCGCCGCCGCGCGCTGATCCTGTCCATTATTGTATTCGGCATTTTCCAGCTCGCGACTCCCTGGGCGCCAGGCTATGCCGCCCTGGTCGTCATCCGCTTTGTGTGCGGGCTCGGATTGGGCGGCGCTTTTCCCAATCTGATTGCACTCACAGCGGAGGCCTCTGGGGGACGCAACAGCATCTTGAACGTGGTGATTACCGCAGCCGGCATGCCCGCGGGAGGCGCAGTGGCGTCGCTGATCGGGTTTTCCGGCGGCCTGAGCGGCGACTGGCGGATCCTCTTCTACGTCGGCGGACTGGCTCCGCTGGTACTGGCGCCGATCATGGCGGCGCTGTTGCCCGAATCGACCTTGTTTCAAAGCGCCCGGTCCGGCACTCATGCGAAACCCAGTGTCCTGGTTACGCTGTTTGCTCGAGCACGGGTGCGACAGACGTTGTTGTTGTGGCTGGCATTCGTCTGCTCGGCGCTCATGCTGCATCTACTGCTCAACTGGATGCCGAGCCTGATGGTGGCCAAGGGATTCACCAAACCGCAGGCCTTTCTGATCCAGATTGTGTTCAATCTCAGCTCGGCCGCCGGCTCGGTGGGCATTGCGTGGATCATGCAAGTGCGGCCGAGCCGCTGGCTACTGCTCATATGCTATGCCGGTCTCGGCGCGGCGTTGTTGGTCATCACGGCGCTGGGTCAGGATGTGGCGTTGGTTGCGGCCACGGCCGGCATCCTCGGAACCTGCCTCATTGGCGCTCAATTTACCTTGTATGGCCTGGCTCCCACCTACTATGAAACCATGGCCCGTGGCACGGGCACTGGCGCTTCGGTTGCCGCGAGCCGGCTCGGCTCGGCCCTGGGGCCGTACCTGGCGGGTCAACTGTTGAGCGCGGGTGCGACGGCAACCCAGGTAATGCAAAGTCTCCTGCCCATCACGGGCGTGGCGGCGCTGGCGGCCCTGGTGCTGATGTTTCTGCCGCGCCCCACGGAGCTGTGAGTGCGTAAGTGGTGGGTTCTCGTTGTTGTTGCCGCAATCCTGACGCTGAGCTCGCCCGCACCGGCGCGGGCTGCCTCCATTCTGTTTATTGGCAACAGCTTCACATTCGGCGCGCTGTCAGCGGTCAAATACTACCGGCCTGAGTCGGTTCACGACCTGAACAATGAGCATCTGGGCGGCGTGCCGGCTCTGTTCAAGGCTTTCACCGAGCAGGCCCATCTCGACTACGAGGTGAGCCTGGAGACCTCCCCCGGCAAGAACTTCGACTTCCACTTACAGCAAAAAGCGGCCGAGATCGATCGGCCGTGGGACCATGTGCTGTTGCAGGGTTACAGCACCCTGGACCAGAACAAACCTGGCGACCCGGCGCTGCTGATTGACTACGCCGGTCGACTGGCCAGACTGTTCCAGGCCAAAAACGCGCGTGTGGACATTCGCCTGGTTTCCACCTGGTCACGCGCTGACCAGACCTACCCGCGCGCTGGCCACTGGCACGGCAAGTCGATTGACGTGATGGCCAATGACCTGCGCGAAGCGTATGACCAGGCCGCCACGACCTCGCCCGCCATCCACTCGGTGATTCCCGTGGGACAGGCATGGAATCGAGCCATCGCAGCTCATTTTGCGGCCGCGAATCCGTACGTCGCCGTGCCGAAAGCACAGATCGACCTATGGGCCCCCGATCATTACCATGGCAGCAACTACGGCTACTATCTCGAGGCGCTGGTGATTTTCGGTAACGTCACGGGACGCGATCCGAGAACGCTGGGCCCGCACGAGCAGGCTGCGGCGGCTTTGGGCATCGATCCGTCGCTTGCAAGCAATCTACAGCAGATTGCCGCTGAGACACTGGCCGCGGAGAAGTAGAACAACCGCCGGAGATCCGTTCCCCATGCGCAAACTGACCTCACTGCTCGGACTGCTATGCCTGACCGGGCTCATCACGCCCGCGGTGGCCGCGAAAACCCAGAACGTGGTATTGATTGTCAGCGACGGATTGCGATGGCAGGAGATGTTCCAGGGCGCCGATCCGCTGCTGCTCGATGCCAAGAACGGCGGCAACTGGGTTGATGACGCCGAGATGAAGAAGCGCTATTGGCGCGAGACCCCCCAGGCGCGCCGCGAGCTCGTCTTCCCTTTCATCTGGGGGACCGTGGCCAAACAGGGACAGATCTTCGGGAATCGAACCGAAGGCAGCGATGCCCACGTGACCAACGGGAAGGCGTTCTCCTATCCCGGTTACAACGAAATGTCGGTGGGCTATCCCAACCCCGCGATCGACAGCAACCAGTTTGGTCCCAACCCCAACCCGAGCGTGTTCGAGTGGCTCAACAAGGAGCCCGATCTCGCGGGGCACGTCGCGATCTATGGGACCTGGGAAGCCTATTACCGCATCTTCAATCAGAAGCGCAGTCAACTCGTGATACAGGCCGGTTGGACACCGCCGCCAAAGACCGGCGATGCCTCGAAGGATGCGCTGTTCGCGCGGCTGTATGACACCACGACCCGCTTCGATGAAGAGGACGTAGGCAACTCGTTCCTGCAAGTCAAATTGCTCGACTACGTGCAGCGTGCCAAACCCCGGGTGCTGTTTGTAGGTTATGGTGAGACCGACAACTGGGCGCACCAGGGGCGATACGATCTCGTGTTGGAAAGCGCGCATCGCACCGATGCCGCCATCAAGGAGCTGTGGGACACAATGCAGGCCATGCCGCAGTATCACGGCACCACAACGTTCATCATTACCACGGATCATGGTCGTGGCAACGCCCCTGTCGAATGGAAAGAACACGGAGTCGATGAGAAGGGCTCGGAGAATGTGTGGATCGCTGTCATGGGCCCGGACACCGCGCCGCTCGGTGAGCGCAAACAGGTGGCGGCCGTAACGCAGTCCCAGATTGCCGCGACTATTGCAGCATTTCTCGGGAAGGACTACGTGAAGGCTGTACCCATGGCGGCACGGCCCATCAAGGATGTGTTGGGCAAGTGACGGCGCTCCGAGGCTGATTTGGAATCGCGCCCGATGGTGGAGGGTTTGCTGGCGCTTCGTGGACAACCGCCGGCGGTTGACACCACGACCGCCGAATCCGTCGCGCTCGATCTTTACGGCTTGACCGCGCGCGCAACACCTCTCGAAGGCGAGCGCGACCGCAATTTCAGACTCGATACTTCTGACGGCCGACGGCTGGTGCTGAAGTTTATTGACCCTGAGGCTGATGAGGTTGTGGTCGACGGGCAATCGGCCGCGTTGGCCCATATCGCGGCGACGGCGCCGCTGTTGTCGGTGCCGCGGGTTGTGGGGACGCGGGGTGGAGAGTTGGTGGGGGTGGTGCCGCTGGCTGGCGGTGGCGCCGCGGCCGGCGGTGGCGTTGGCCGCGGAGGCCAAGGTAGCGCGGCGGTGTCATGCCGCGTGCGGTTGGTTAGCTTCGTGCCGGGTCGGCTCATGCAGGAGGTGCGATCGCCGGCGCCGGCGGGCCTGTTGCGGTCGGTGGGCACGCGCATCGCCCATCTCGACCGCGCGCTCGTGGGATTCTTCCACCCTGCCCTCGCGCAACCCATTGCATGGGATGTACGCCGTGCGCATGCGCTGCTGCCGATGTTGGCCCACGTGCAGCCGCCGAAATTGCAGCGCACGCTTCGCGCCGCATTGGATCCCCTCGAACAACTTCTGCAGCGAATGCGCGGCCTGCGCTCGCAGGCGATTCATGGCGACTGCCATGGCCGGAATCTATTGGTCAACAACGCTGGTGACGCGTGCGTCGGAATCATCGACCTGGGCGATATGATCCACGCGCCGTTGGCGCTGGAGATCGCTGTCACGATGGCGGAGCTGCTGACGGATGGCAATGCGTCGTTGGACGAATTTCCAGAGCTGCTAACCGGTTATACGAGTTTGCAGCCCCTCGAGCGCGCTGACGTCGAGGTGCTGTACGACTTGATCACTGCGCGTGTTGCTCTGGGAGTGTTGATTCAGGTATGGCGGGAGCGGGATGGCGCGCAGACTGGCAGTGATCTCGCCACCGCATCAGAAGCGGTTCTGGAGGAACTGGCTTCACGCGGCAAAGAAGACCTGACGCAGCAGTGGCTAGACGCGACGGGCATCCAATCAGTACGCATGGGCCGCAGGCGCGTCGTACCCGCCGACCTTGTCCGGCGTCGACACAACGCGCTCGGCGCAAATGCTGAGCTATCGTACGACCAACCACTCCATCTAGTGCGCGGCGAAGGCGTATGGGTATTCACCTCCGATGCCGAACGACTACTCGACGTTTACAACAACGTTCCGCATGTTGGTCACGCGCACCCCGCCGTAGTTGCTGCCATCGCGAACCAGGCGAAACGCATCGCGAGCAATACTCGGTACCTGGATACTCGGATTATCGAGTATGTAGAGCGGTTGACCGAGACGCTGCCGCCTGATCTCGATGCGTGCTTGTTCGTCAACTCGGGAAGCGAAGCGAACGACATCGCGTGGCGCATGGCGAAGTCGCACACGGGGCACGAGGGGGCGCTCGTGATGACGTTCGCCTATCACGGCATCACCGATGCAGTCACTGCGTTGTCACCGGCGATATGTGCGAGAGTGCCGCCATACGTGGAGCAGATCGCGGCACCGAAGATGGCGCCAAACGACAACGCGGCCGCCAGCACAACCGGCGCCGCCATCGCGGCCACCAGCACAACCAGCACCGCCACCGCGCCCCTCGCGGGAGCTGACATTGCTAACGTCATCGCGGCCACCGCGGAAGCCGATGTAACCAACGCCATCGCGCGTCTCAATTCGCGTGGCTTCCAACCCGCTGCGCTCATGATAGACAGCGCCCTAACCAGCACCGGCATCTACGATCCGCCTCCCGCCTGGATCGCCCCCATCGCCGCAGCAGTGCGAAAGGCTGGCGGCCTGATCATCGGCGATGAAGTGCAATTTGGCCTCGGCAGGTCAGGCTCGCACTTCTGGGGCTTCACGAGACGTGGTTATCACCCCGACATTGTGACGCTCGGAAAGCCAGTCGGAAATGGCTACCCGCTAGGTGTAGTCATCACGAGGCGCGCGCTGCTCGAAAAGTTTCAGCGCGACACGGGCTTCTTCTCCACCTTCGGTGGAAACCCTGTCGCCGCGGCGGCGGGGTTGGCTGTATTAGATGTGCTGGACAAAGAGCGCCTGGTCGAGAACGCGCGAACGACAGGCGACTACTTCGCTCGAAGGTTGAAAGAGCTGGCACAAACGCAGCCCGCGATTCGCGAGGTGCGCGGTTGTGGTTTGATGATCGGGGTGGAGCTGACCGACCGAGCGACAACGAAGTATGTTGTCAACGGGCTGAGAGAACGCGGTGTGTTGACTGGCTCCGAAGGGCCGCTGGGCAATGTGTTGAAGCTGCGTCCGCCCATGCCATTTCGCATGGAACATGTGGAAATTGTGGTTGAGGCGCTGAACGCGACGCTGTCGGCCAGCCGCCCGTAACCTCACGCGGCACCGCAGACCGCGGGCCAAACGCGCCGCATGCCGCGACAAATCACCCGCTACCCAGATCCCGGGCCAAACGCGCCGCCGCCATAGCTACTCACGCCGACGGGATACGCAGCCCGTCCATAATCGTTACCAACTGCGCTCGAATCCCGGGCTCGAAGGCCGAATGCCCGGCATCCTCAATAATATGCAACGTCGATTCAGGCCACGCCTCATGCAGCGCCACCGCCGTAATCGGCGGGCACAGCAAATCATACTTACCCTGCACTATCGCGCACGGAATGTGCCGAATCCGTTCCACCCCCCGCATGAGGGCGTCATTGGGCACAAACTGATTCGACCTCATGTAGTGCACTTCCAGCCGTGCCAATCCAACGGCGGACGGCGACGCAGTCGTGCTCGCAGTCGGGGCGCTGGCAGTAGCAGCAGACCGCAGGCTCACGCTCTTAGCTTCGTAGCCCGCCCATGAGTTCGCCGCGGCGGCTCGGATCTCCGGCAACTCATGATTCAACTGTGTCCAGTAGCCATCGCATAGATCGCCCCGAAGCGATTCGGGCAGGAACTCCACAAACTCTTTCCAAGCCTGCGGCGCGAATTTCTGGATTCCGCGCACAAACCAATCCACCTCGTACGCCTGTAGCAGGAAGATCCCGCGCAGTGTCAGACTCAAGCAGGCCGGTGGATGTGTTTGCGCGTACGCGAGCGCGAGCGTGGAGCCCCACGAACCGCCGAAGACGTGCCATTGGGAAATCTTCAACATCTCGCGCAGCGCCTCAATATCGCGCACGAGATGGGCTGTCGTGTTGCTTCTCGTTTCGCCATGAGGCGTGGATCGACCCGCGCCGCGCTGATCGAATAACACGATCCGGTAATATTGCGGATCGAAGAAGCGCCGATGTTCAGGCGAGCATCCCGCACCGGGGCCGCCATGGAGAAACAATACGGGGACCCCGGACGGGTTGCCGCACTCTTCCCAATAGATGGTGTGGAGGTCGTCTACGGGCAGACGACCGTTGCGATAAGGCTCAATAGCCGGATAGAGGTCGCCCTTCACCGGTCAGATTTTCAGTCCCGCTCGCATCCGCTCATCATACCAGCGATGGAACATGTCGACCAAAAACTCCGTGGAGCTGAGGGGTCCAGGGACGTACTCAGGGCTCGCGGTGCCGAGCTGGGTCTCCGCGACGAACTGCGCATCCTGGTGATTCGTGGCGTTCCAGACCTGCGTCAGCTTCTCGAGGTCGTAGTCCTTCCCTTCTTCCGCATCGGCGTTCACGAGCCAGGTGGTCCGTACCAGTGTGTGCGAGGAATCGATTGGGAAGACGGCAAAAGTCAGAATGTGATCGCTCAGGAAGTGGAACCAGGCATTGGGTTGTGTATGCAGGTGCAGTGATCCGAGGCGCCGCTCAGTGAGCGACCCCAGCAACTTCGTGCAGGCGACCTTGGTGTCGACCGTCATGGACTCACCGGCTCCTTCGAGCACCAGCCGCTCCGTCCGAAATCCCGTGGGTCGGCCGTGGAGCGCTTCGATCCGCTGCCACGGCACGCCAGCGCGATTCCAACTCTCCATCGCCAGCCGCCGCGACTCTTCGTAACGAAGATAGACCCTGCGCTCTTCCTCCGACAGCGTCGCCGGGTCGATGTCACCGAGAAAGTGGAACAGTGAATTCAACAGCTCAGGGTGACCGCCGCAATGGAAGCACTCACGGTTGTTTTCCATGGTGAGCTTCCAGTTACCCCGCTCAATCAGGTCGACTTGTTTGGCGACCTTGGTGCGCGCCACGGCGTGCCCGGCCAGATAGGGCGTGACCCGGGCCGACAGATCTTCGAAATCGGCGGGCGGATTTTCCGCAACACACACAAACAGCAGGCCGGACAGGTTGCGCAAATGAACCGGCTTCAGCCGCAGGCCCCGCGCCAGCTCCACATCATTCCCCGGCCCGCAATCCACCACATTGCCGGACTGGTCGTAGCCCCAGCGATGGTACGGGCAAACTATCTTCGATCCGACGACACCGGACTCCTGTTGGAGGATCCGCGAGCCGCGATGGCGGCAGGTGTTGTGGAACGCGGCAACAGAGCCATCGTCCTGGCGCAAAATGAAGATCGGATACGGCCCGATCTGATACGCCTTGTAGTCCCCTGCTTCGGGAATTTCGGCCTCACTGGCTACAAACAGCCAGTGCCGGGCGAAGATGTGCTCGAGGTCGGCGGCATAGACCCGCTCGTCCCTGAAGAATGCACTGGGGAGTGCATATCCCGGGCGGCGGGAGTCAAGAAGGGCGGCGATGTAGGTACGCGGGTTGAAGTCGTCCATGCCGCCAAGCGTACACACCCGGGGGCGCCAGCCAAGCAAGAAAATCTATATGCCCCCAGCGAAAAAAGTCACACGGCGCCGTAGGCGCCTACGCACAGAAGCAGCCGGCAAAAACCACGCTTTTTGCCGGCGGAAAAGGGACCTAGGCTCCGCGCGGCCAGTGCCGCGCCAAATAACCTAAACGCAGGCGACCGCCCCACTCCTCAGCAGATCGTTCAGCGGCGCAGGCCGGTGCAGCAGGAACCCCTGTGCATAGTCGATCCCCAGGGTGCGCAATTTGGCCAGCACCTCCGGCCGGTCCACGAACTCGGCAACCGTTTTGACGCCGACGACCCGGGCCACTTCGGCAAAGCAGCGTACGGCCGCCTCATCCAGGGGGTCATCGACCACATCCTGCACGAACTGGCCGTCAATCTTCAGGTAATCCACCGGCAGGTTCTTCAGATAGCCGAACGAGGAAGCACCGGAGCCGAAATCGTCCAATGCCACCGCGACTCCCAGCGCCCGAATCCGGGCAATGAAGGCAGCGGCATCGCCAAGGTTTGTCACCGCGGCGGTTTCCGTGATTTCAACGCACACCTGCTGGCAGATGCGGGGACCGGCCTCGCGGAACGATTCAATGGCGTGCCGATGGAACGCTCGGTCGCCAATGGAGTGACCGGACAAGTTGATGGACAGCGTGTGAATTGCAAGCGGATCGGGAAGTGCCTCGAGCCACGCGAGCGCGTGCTGCATCACCCACCTGTCGATCCGCGAAGCCAGATGGAAGCGCTCCGCGGCAGGAAGGAACGCACCCGGCGGCACGAGATCGCCGTCATCCTGCACCATCCGGAGCAAGGCTTCTGCCCGGATGCCGTGCGATCGTTTGCCGAGCTCTTCAATACGCTGGGCAAACAATACAAACTGGTCGTTGTCCAGCGCTTGTTCGATGCGCATCGCCCATTGCATCTCGCCGGCGCGCACGCGGATGGCGGTATCCGTGTCAAACCACAGGTGAACGCGGTTTCGACCGCCCTCTTTCGCCGCATAGCAGGAGGCATCAGCCGCCTGCATGATGGCGGCCGCGGTCGTCCAACGATCATCGACCGGCACCAGTCCGATGCTCACGCCCACACGAAAACTTCGCTCATCGTGCATGAAGCGGAATGTCGCCATCGCATCGCAGATCTGCTGGGCGACGCGCTGGGCCTGCTCCGCCGAGCAGTGCTCGAGGATGATCGCAAACTCATCGCCGCCGAGGCGTGCAAGGGTGTCGCGCGTGCGAATGGCATCGGCAAACAACTTGCCAACCTGTTGCAGGAGCTGGTCACCGATCGCGTGGCCACAGGAATCATTCACCAACTTGAACTGATCGATGTCGATATATAACAGTGCGTGCTCGCTGCGATCTTCGGCCGCCTTCTGCAACACGCGGCGCAGCCGGGACTCAAACTCGCTGCGATTTACCAGGCCTGTCAACGCGTCATGCGTGGCGTGGTAGTGCATCTCACCGGACGCTTCACTCAACAGGTGGATGGCCCGTCGGCCTTTCAACGCCGCGGCCGCCGCCCGAGCTAGCCGTTGCAGCAGGTCGAGCTGTTCCGTGGTTAGTTTGTGAGGCGCCCGATCGATGACGCACAACGAACCGACACAGGCGCCGTCATCGAGACGAATCGGCGCTCCGGCATAAAAACGAATCTGGGGCCCGCCAACGACCAGTGGATTGTCGGCGAAACGCGGATCGCGCGATGCATCCTCAACCTCCATGACCTCGTCCTGGAGGATCGTATGAGCGCAGAACGCCGCGTCGCGTGAAGTCTCGGTAATGCCGGGCAGGCCCATGTTGGCCTTGAACCATTGCCGGTGGGTATCCACCAGGCTGAGCAGCGATATGGGCGTTCCGGCAATGTATGCTGCGGCGCGCACCAACGCGTCGAATGGGTCCTCGGGCGCACTATCGAGCACGTCGAGCGCGTGCAGTGAAGCCAGTCGGGATTGTTCGTTATCGGGCTTCTTTGCCGTCAGCATGTGCCAGGGTTCCTATCCCCAGGCGCGATTCTCGGCTGCCGGTCGGGGGAGCCGCACTCGATTACGTCACATTGGCAGTGTTCCACCCGTAAGATGTGCCCTAGGTGCAACACAAGGCAGGATCGTAATGAGCGAGGCCTCTTCGGGTGTAGAAGCTGAGTTCAGGGGCGGACCGCGCAGCGGAGCGCCTCTGCCACCCGGGCCGCTACTGGCTTATGTGCTGAAGGTGGCCGCGGTCGCCTTTATCGCATTGTTGACCTGGCAATCCCTGAAGGCTCGCTCCGTTGCTGCTGTGCGTGTCACGCACACGCTTCAGGTTTTAGAGCAACTCCAGCAGATCATGTCGCTAGCCAAGGACGCGGAAACGGGACAGAGAGGTTACCTCCTGACGGGGGAAGACCAGTACCTCGAACCCTTCAACAACGCCAAGTCACAGTTTCCAGAGGAGATGCGCAAGGCGTTCGACCTGGTCGACGCAGACCCGGTACAGGTGCAGCGGCTCAAGAACCTCGACCAGGCGGTCAAGGACAAGTTTGCAGAACTGGATCAGACGGTGGCGTTACGCGGCAAGGGTGAAACCTCATCAGCTCTCTCCGTGGTTCGCACCGATAAAGGCAAAGTGCTCATGGACCGCATCCGGTCCGTGGTGACCACCATGTCCGCCAGCGAGCGTTCGGCCCTTACGGAAAAGGAGGACGCCTGGCAGCACGCGGAGTTCATCTCGTCCGCGGTGACATTTGGCGGCTCAACCCTCCTGATCATTCTCATTGGGTCCTCGGCCATCCTTACCTCACGTGACTATCGGGCCCGCCAAACACAGGCCTGGCTGCGTACGGGTCAGATGGCTTTCGGTCAGCGCATCCAGGGCGAACAACGCCTGGAGCGCCTCGGCGAACACGTCCTGACATTTCTTGGCTCGTTTCTCGGCGCCAAGGTCGGTGCTATGTACATAGCCGAAGGCGCGGGCGTGTTTCGGCGGTTCGCCGGCTATGCCATGGGGGCCGGCAGCGATGTTGTTCGTGCAGGTGAAGGACTGCTCGGCCAGGCAGCCAGGGACAACCGCCCTATCCGTGTCGAGAATGTCCCGGAAGGCTACCTACCCATCACTTCAGCCCTGGGCCATGGTGCTCCGCGTGAAATCCTCATTGCCCCGGCAACGGTCGATGGCACGGTTCACGCCGTCGTCGAGCTCGGTTTCCTGCGTACGCTGCACACGGAGGACCTGGAGCTTTTGCACCGGGTGTCAGAAGCACTCGGTGTTGCCATTCGATCTTCCAAGGACCGTACCCGCCTCGAAGAGCTGTTGGAGGAAACCCAGCGCCAGGGTGAAGAGTTGCAGACCCAGCAGGAAGAGCTGCGTGTCAGCAACGAAGAGTTGGAAGTCCAATCGCGCACCTTGAAGGAGTCGCAGGCACAACTCCAGTCACAGCAGGTGGAGCTGGAGCAGACCAACTCGCAGTTGGAGGAACAGGCGCAATTGCTCGAGCACCAGAAGGACGACCTGTCGCGGGCCCAGGATGTGCTCACCGAACGGGCGGCGGAGCTCGAGCGGGCCAACCAGTACAAGAGCGAGTTCCTGGCGAACATGAGCCACGAGCTGCGCACGCCGCTGAATTCATCGCTGATTCTGGCGAAGATCCTGGCCGACAATCGCGGTGGCAATCTCACAGCCGAACAGATCAAGTACGCGCAGACCATCTCTTCCGCCGGCAACGATCTGCTGGCGATTATCAACGACATCCTCGATCTGTCGAAAATCGAAGCCGGTAAAGTGGACCTGGTACCCGAAACCGTGGTGGTGGCGCGGATTTTGGACGATCTGTCGCGCACGTTCCAACCGGTCGCGCAGAACAAGGGCCTCGGCTTCGAGATCGAAGTGGCGCCGGGTGCGCCCGATCGCATCGACACCGATCCGCAGCGGGTGGGCCAGATCCTGAAAAATCTGATTTCCAACGCCCTGAAGTTCACCGAGGCCGGGACGGTGACAGTGAGAGTGTTTGGGGGTACCAATAGAACGCTGTGCTTTGACGTACACGATACCGGTATTGGCGTGTCCGAGCATCAACGCGAAATCATTTTCGATGCATTCAGGCAGGCGGATGGCAGTACCCATCGCAAATACGGTGGTACGGGACTCGGGCTCACGATCTCGCGGGACCTGGCTCGCCTGTTAGGGGGTGACATCAGTGTTGTGAGCGCGCCGGGATCAGGCAGCACGTTCACCCTTACATTGCCGCTCGCCTATACACACAACGCCGAGGCGCGAGTCAGTCCGCTCGCCGCTGCACCAACAATGCCCGCAAGGTCGGTGGCACCCCCAGCGCCGCAACGGTTGGTGGAAGACGATTCGGAACGCATTCGAGCCGACTCGCGTTTGATCCTCATCGTGGAAGACGATCCGCCATTCGCCGCCATTTTGCGCGACCTGGCGCACGAGCAGGGTTTTCAGTGTGTCGTAACTCACACGGCCAACGACGCCCTCGCCGCGGTCGCCACCTACAGGCCGAAAGCCATTCTGCTCGATATGAACCTGCCCGACTATTCGGGTCTCGGTGTGCTGGACCAGCTCAAGCGCAACCCGCAGATGCGCCACATTCCCGTACACGTGGTATCGGTGGCGGACTACTCGCAGGAGGCCCTCGCAATGGGCGCGGTGGGCTACGCCATGAAACCCGTGAAGCGCGAGCAGTTGGCGGAAGCGCTCCAGAAGCTGGAGGCAAAATTCTCCCAGGGTGTCCGCAAAGTACTCGTCGTCGAAGACGATGAGCGCCAACGCGAGAGCATCCGCCATCTGCTGCAGAATGATGAGGTCGAGATCACCGCGGTACGAGCTGCGGCGGACGCCTTGTCACGCCTGCGCACGACCACTTTTGACTGCATGGTCATGGACCTCAACCTGCCCGACTTCAGCGGCTATGAGCTGTTGCAGAAAATGGCGGAGGCGGATGAAGTCGCCTTCCCACCGGTCATTGTCTACACCGGCCGCTCACTGACAGGGGATGAGGAACAACGCCTGCGGCGCTTCTCCAAGTCCATCATTGTCAAGGACGCCCGCTCGCCCGAGCGCCTGCTCGATGAGGTCACCCTTTTTCTTCACCAGGTTGAAGCGAAGCTGCCGGCCGAACGGCAACGCATGTTGCAGGTCGCGCGCGACCGCGATGCGGCGCTGGAAGGCCGGCGCATACTCGTGGTGGAAGATGACGTGCGCAACATCTTTGCGTTGTCGAGCCTGTTGGAGCCCAAGGGGGCGGTGATTGAAATCGCCCGCAACGGCCGGGAAGCCATCGAATCGCTGACCCGAAACTCGGATGTCGACCTGGTGCTGATGGATATCATGATGCCGGAGATGGATGGGCTCACGGCCATGCGCGAGATCCGCACCCGGCCGCAATGGAAGAAGCTGCCCATCATCGCCCTCACCGCCAAGGCAATGCGCGATGACCAGGAGAAGTCGCTGGCCGCCGGCGCCAACGACTACATTGCCAAGCCGCTGGACGTGGAGAAGCTGATGTCCCTGGTGCGTGTCTGGATGCCGAAGTAAGGACGACGTGGCTGCCGCTGACATCGACATAGAGCTGCATCTGTTGATTGATGCGATCTACCTGAAGTATCACTACGATTTCAGGCGGTATGCGCCAGCGTCCCTGAAGCGGCGGCTCACCGCGGCCATGTCGCGTTTCAACTGCGGGACGTTCTCCGAGCTCCAGAACCGGGTGCTGCACGATCCGACCCTGTTTCCCCTGTTGCTGGACTACCTCACCGTGCCGGTGAGCGAAATGTTCCGCGACCCGAGCTACTACCGATCGTTGCGCACCACCGTCATTCCCTTGCTGCGCACCTACCCGTCGCTCAAGATCTGGGTCGCCGGCTGCAGCACCGGCGAAGAAGTCTATTCGCTTGCCATCCTGTTGCGCGAGGAAGGCCTGTTGGAGCGCAGCCTGATCTACGCAACCGACATCAACCCGAGCGTGCTGCAGAAGGCCACGGCCGGGGTGTATGAGGTCGACCGCATTGCCGGCTTCACTGAAGCCCATCGCAAATCCGGCAGCAACACCTCGCTGTCGGATTACTACACGGCCGCCTATGGCCGGGCGGTCTTCGACAAGTCATTGCGCGAGCGCATCGTGTTTTCCGATCACAGCCTCGCCACGGACAGCGTGTTTGCCGAGGTGCAACTGGTTTCCTGCCGCAATGTGCTCATCTACTTCAACCGCGACCTGCAGGACCGCGCCATCGGCTTGTTTCGCGATGCGCTGTGCCGCAAGGGCTTTCTGGGAATCGGCTCCAAGGAGTCGCTGCGCTTCAGTGCGCATCACGATTCCTTCAGCGAGTTGGTAGCCAATGATCGCATCTACCAGAAGCGGGACGTCCTGTGATCGCCGCGGACAGCCTGCGCGGACGGATCGAGGCCATTGTCGTCGGTGCCTCCGCCGGCGGCGTGGAGGCCCTGGGCCTGATTCTTCCCGCCCTCCCCGCCGCGTTTCGTCCCTCCCTGCTGATTGTCCTGCACCTGCCGCGGGAGCGGCCGAGCCTCCTCGTGGAGATATACGAAAAGCGCTGTGCCCTGCCCATCCGCGAAGCCGACGACAAGGAACCGATCGAGCCGGGCACGGTGTATTTCGCGCCACCGGATTATCATATGTTAGTTGAGCGGAACCGGCAGATTGCCCTCTCCACGGAAGAGCCGGTGCACTACTCCAGGCCTTCGGTGGATGTCCTGTTTGAGTCCGCCGCGGATGTGTACGGCAACAGGCTGTTGGGAGTCATCCTGACAGGCGCCAACCAGGACGGGGCGGCCGGCCTGCACGCGATCCACCGGGCCGGCGGTGTCACCGTGGTCCAGCAACCGGACAGCGCCAAAGTACCGCTCATGATAGTGTCCGCGTTGCAGCGCAATCCGGCGGATTTTGTCCTGTCGCTGCCCGATATCGCGGCGCTGCTCGTGGGCCTCGCTTGACCGACGCCCGGCCGTGCTCGAAATGGAGAGTTCAGTGAAGTGCCTGCTCGTTGATGACCTGGAGGAAAACCTGCTCGCGCTGGCGGCCTTGCTGCGGCGGCCGGACCTGGAGATCCTCAGCGCGCGCTCCGGCCGGGAGGCCCTGGAGCTGCTGCTGGTTCATGATGTCGCCTTGGCCCTCGTGGATGTGCAGATGCCGGAAATGGATGGCTTCGAGCTGGCCGAGCTCATGCGCGGCAGCGAGCGCACGCGCCAGGTACCGATTATTTTCGTGACCGCCGGGGCCCGCGATCAGCATCGGCTGTTCAAGGGTTACGAAAGCGGCGCCGTGGACTTCCTGTTCAAGCCCATTGAGGCGCACATTCTGCAGAACAAGGCGGATGTGTTCTTTCAACTGCACCGGCACAAACAGCAATTGGCCCGCGAGCTGCGGGAGAAGACCGAGACTCTGCGCCTGAACGAGATGCTCACGGCGGTGTTGAGTCACGACCTGCGCAGCCCCCTCAATGCCGTGCTGACATCGGCCGTGCTGATCCAACGCCGTTCCACGGAACAGCCGGTGTTGGACACCGCGGCCCGGATTCTCTCGAGCGGCAAGCGCATGAGCCGCATGATCGAGGACATGCTCGACATGGCACGCGCCCGCCTCGCCGGCGGCATTCCGATCAAGCGCGAGGCCGCCGACCTCGGCGCGCTGCTGGATCGCGTGGTGGGCGAAGTCCAGGCCGCCTGGCCGGAGCGCCGTATCGAAGTGCACAAGTCGGGCAATCTCAACGGCAACTGGGACGGCGAGCGCCTGGCACAGGTCACCGCCAACCTGTTGGGTAATGCGCTCCAACACGGGGATGAAGCCGACCGCGTGCAGGTCGATGTCGATGCCGGCAGAGCCGACGCCGTCATCATTGCGGTGACGAACTCCGGCACCATTCCGGCCGACCTGCTACCGCAGCTATTTGATCCCTTCCGCGGCACTCAGCGCCAGGCTGGCCGTGCCGAAGGACTCGGGCTGGGGCTGTACATTGTGCAGCAGATCATTCTCGCGCACGGCGGCAGCGTCGATGTGCAGTCCGGCGAAAACAACCGGACCACCTTCACAGTCTCGATTCCGCGCTAGAGCGTCTTCAAGACTTGCGCAAAGCGCTGGATTTCGGCAACCGTGTTGTAATGCACGAGCGACACCCGGACCATCCCGGTTTCCTTTGCCAGCCCCATGCGCTGCATCAGCCGCGGCGCATACATATGGCCGTCGCGGATGCCGATTCCGGCACGCGCGGCGGTTTCCGTCACGGCCTGCGGCAACACGCCCGGTATGTTGAAACAGATCGTGGGCACGCGCTCGCCGATCCGCGCCTCCGAATCGACGCCATAGATGACGGCTTTGCGGTCCTTCAACACACGCAGCAACTCAATGGACAACGTCTGCTCGTAAGCCCGGATGGCGCCCATGGCAAACCGGGTATCTTCCGCCAGGGTGCCGCTCTTGCCTGACAGCATCCGTCCCACCTGTGCCAGGTAGTTGATGGCCGCATCCATGCCCGCGACGTTTTCATAAATAAATGTGCCGGCCTCAATTTTTCCCGGCGGCTCATCCGGAATGAAGTCCTCCCGGAAAGTGGGCAATGACATCAACAGGTCGTAGCGCCCGTACATGAATCCCATGTGCGGCGCAAAGATCTTATAGCCGGAGCAAACGAGGTAGTCGCAGTCGAACGCCTGCACGTCCATCTGACCGTGCGGGCCGTAGTGCACACTGTCCAGGAAGATCTCCGCGCCCGCGGCGTGCGCGGCATCAGCGGCAGCACGCACATCAACAATGGAGCCAAGCGCATTGGATGTCAGAGTGCACGCGACCAGGCGCGTGCGAGAATTCAGTAACGGCTTCAGGTCATCGACGTGCAGGCAGCCGTCGTCACGCATCTTCCACCAGACAAATTTCGCGCCCATGCGCTCGAGAACCAGCCAGGTGGCGATGTTGGCTTCGTGATCGAGGTCGGTGATGATGATTTCATTGCGCTTGTCGAGCGTCATCCCGATGGCGAGGCTGATGATGCGGATGAAGGAAGTTGCGTTCATGCCGAAGGCAATTTCTTCCGGCCGCTTCGCGTTGATGAAGGCGGCGACACTGGCACGCGCCCGTGCGATCGTCTCATCAACCGCCATGCTCTGACGGTAGCGGCCGCCGCGCTGCACGTTGTGATCGATCAGGTGGAAGTTGACCGCGTCCAACACCATCTGCGGCACCTGGGCGCCGGCAGCGTTGTCGAAAAAAATCCCGGCCCCCGCGTGTTGCAACGCCGGAAATTGCTTGCGCAGGGTTTCGGCTGGAAACGCCGCCGAGGAGCCAGCCATCCGTGCGTTCATCATCATTCTCCGTTGAGGTTTGAATGAATGATACTGGACAGCCCGGCGCTCTCTAAGGACGAAATTCGGCCCGGTGGCCTAGAAGTGCCTGCACGATCGCATCGACATCCTTTTCATTGTTATAGAAATGAAAAGTTGCCCGCAGATTATCGTCCCGGAACGAGGTGACAATATCCTGCTCCGTCAGCCTCGCAAACAACTGCGCCACCTGGTTCGCCCGGACACAGATCATCGGCCCATGGCGCTCGTCCTCGCGCGGCGTAATGCTCGGCCAGTCGATTTCCTGGAGCCGATCCATGTACAACCGCGTGAGATACCTGACCCGTTCCTCGATCACATCCGTGCCGACCTCGAGGATGATCTTCAGCCCCGCCTCCACCGCGTAGCAATTGACCACGGCCGGCGTTCCGGCCTCGAAGCGCCGCGCCGTCGGTGACGGACGGTTCGCGGTAATGTCCATGGCGGTGATGTTCGCCTGCGCGAACCAACCCGAGTTGGTGGGGGTCAGCTCCGGAATCAACTCCTGGCGCGCATACAGGAAGCCGAGGCCCGCGGTTCCCAACAGGTATTTCAGCATCCCGCCCACGGCGAAATCGACATCGAGCTTCTTGACATCGACGGTCATGGAGCCGACGGCCTGGTAGCAATCCAGCATCACCTTCGCGCCGCGCGCATGGGCGAGCTCGACGATCCCGGCAATATCGAGCTTCGCGCCGTTGCGGAAACAGACGTGAGTGACTGCAACAATCTGCGTCTCTTCGTCGATGGCCTGCTCGAAATGCTCCAGGGGAATGTAGCCATTCGCGTCCCGATGCACGTGGACGACGCGGGCGCCGCGCAACTCCTGCGCGTGCCAGATCTGGGCGTTGGTGGGAAACTCAAAGTCGCTGATCACGACTTTGTTGCGCTTGCCGGTAAAGTTGCAGGCGCTGGCCAGGGCGTTGATTCCGGCGGACGCGGAGGCGGTCACGGCGATTTCATCCGGCTGCGCGCGCAACACCTGCGCCATGAGCGACCGCACCGCCTCGTTCTTCATCACCCAAACATCCCAGTTCGCGCCGACGAGCAACCGGTCATCCATGTAGTTGTTGATTGCCTCCTTCACACTGTCCGCGAGCGCACAGTAGGAGCCGCTGTTCAGATACGTCTTGCGCTCCAGCACGGGAAAACGGCTGCGCAGCCCTTTGAAGTCGGTAATCATTTGTTTACTCTCGCCCATACGAAATACGCTGCCGAGATCAGCAGCATCCAGGGAATGCCGAACTCCCAGGAGACGTTGTAGTCACTGCTCAACCCCATGGTGATGAGCACCGCTGCCAGCATCAGCAAGCCGAATATCTGCATCCAGGGAAACAGCGGCATGCGCACAGGCAGCTTGCTGGCATCATGGTGCCGCCGGAAACTGAGGTGACTGACCAGGATCATCATCCAGACCACGATGGCCGCGAACAGGGCAACACCCAGCAGGTAGTTGTAGGCACGCGGCGTGTAAATCGACACCCCGGCGGCCATGAGAATGCACGCCCCCGAGGTCAGGATGGCAGCAACCGGCGTGCCGTTCCTGCTCAGCTTGCCGAGAAATTGGGGCGCATAACGGCCCCGCGACAGCGAGAACAACATCCGGGAACACAGGTACACATTGGTGTTCATGCTGGACAAGGCGGCGCTGATCACCACGAAGTTCATGATTCCCGCGGCATGGCGTATTCCGGAGTGTGCGAACACGCTGACGAACGGACTCTGCGCGACCACTTTCACGCCGGTCGCCGTCCAAGGAACGGTTGTCACAATGATCAACAGCGCCAGCAGGTAGAAGGAGAACAGGCGGAACACCATGGTGCGCAAGGCCGCGGGAATGGCCACCTGGGGGTTCTGCGCCTCACCCGAGGTGACGGCAATCACTTCGATGCCATTGAACGAGAAGATGCCGACAATGACCGCCATCCACACGCCACTGAAACCGTTCGGCAGGAACCCGCCCGGCAAGCCGGTCAGGTTGTGAAAGCCGGTGGCGGGCCGGCCGATACCAAAAATCGTGACCGCGCCCAGGATGATAAACAACACAATCGCGGTGACCTTGATGGTCGAGAACCAGAATTCGATGGTGCCGAAGTTGTTGACTGAGCGGGAGTTGAAATACAGCAGGATCAGGCAGAATCCCAAGGACCACATCCACACCGGGACGTCCGGGAACCAGAATGTCATGTACAGGCCCGCGGCGACCGCCTCGCCGCCGATCGCAATGACCTGGGCGATCCAGTAGGTGTAACGCACTACGAACCCGGCCCACGGGTTGAGGTAGGTCTCTGCGTAGGTGCCGAAAGAGCCGGCGGTGGGATGCACCACCGCCATTTCGGACAGGCTGAAAACCATCACCAGCGCCACGGCACCCGCCAGGGCGTAGCTGAGCACGACCGCGGGCCCCGCCGATCCGATGGCGATGCCACTGCCCATGAAAAGACCCGTACCAATGGCGCCCCCGAGGCCGATCATGACGATCTGCGCCTTGGAGAGCCCGCGGTTCAGACCGCCTTCGCGTTCGCTGATGGAGGATACGTTCATAAAGTGTCCGGACCTGTACCCGGATCGGTCGCGTTCCGCGTCACGACCGAAACCGGGTACAGGCCGGATATCGACAAGGTACTAGAAACTCAGAACTTGCGGGTGACTGTTATCCCAACGGTCCGGGGCCGCACGGTGAGCAGCGCGTGCGGGTCCTGAGTCGAGTTGATCGCCGACACTTCCGCCCGTTTATCCGTGATGTTGCGGGCGAACGCCGCCACCGTCCACGGACCATTGATGACTCCGAGCCGCAGATTGACCAGGGTGTACGGCTTCAACACGAGGTTGAAGTCCTTGTTGGAGGCGAAGTAGGCATCCACGGAATCACGATAGGTCACATCGACCGCGCCCAGGCCTTCCCAGTCGCCGGAGATCGGCCGGGTGTAGTTCAAACCAATGTTGAACTGCATTTTCGGCACGTTCGGAATGTCATCTCCAGTACGGCCCAACGTATTGTTCAACGCGTACTGATCGGCCGAGGCGCCCTCCACGAGGAACGCATCCTGGTACGAGCCGGCCAACGTCGCCGTCAAATACTCCATCGGCCGGGCCGTCAGCTCGAACTCAACGCCCTTCACGTGCGCGCGGCCCGCGTTCCCGAGGTAGACGAACGCCGCATCCGCCGTGGTTTCCTGCACCTGGATGTTGTCCCAGCGGATGAAATAACCGTCCACCTGGTATTCGAGGCTGTTGTTGAACAACCGGCCCTTGAGGCCCGCCTCGAAATTGGTCAGTGAGTCGGGCGCGTAGGCCTTCGGAATCGGCTCGAACGGCTCGCTGACGGCGTTCAAGCCGCCGCTGCGGAAACCGGTCGAGATGGTTTCATAGGCCAGCACGGCGTCACTGAACTTGTAGCTGATGTTCTCCTTCCAGGTGATCTTGTTGAAGGTCTGTTGCGGGTCGGGGATCGGTACCAGGTTCGGCGCATCAGGCGGAAAGCCGCCGAACGGATGGGTCTGAGTCTGCACGCCGTTCAAAGTCTCGGTGAAGTAGCGGATGCCCGCGATGGCCGTCAACGCATCGGTGGCCTTCCAGGTCACTTCGCCGAAACCGGCCCATTGGGTGGTGGTACGCGAGTCGGTGCGGCCGAAGAAGGTGTTGCCATTCGGGCTGCCCAGCGCGTCGTCGCTGTTGGCTGAGCTGAAGGGACCATTCACCAGGCCGAAGTCATTTGTTTTGATGACCTCGACCGCCAGGTCCTGCTTCTCGTGCTCGCGATAGCCGCCGATGACAAAGTTCACCGGCAAATCGAGCTGGCTCGCATAGCGCAACTCGCTGGAATTGACGCGCCGCGTACGCGGTTCCAGCGTCTCGGCCGGAATCGGCACATCGAAAGACACCAGGATGGGCGTCGAATCGAAGGTGAAGCCGGTCGTGCGGTTGAACTGGTTGCTGGTCGCTGTCACGGTGCCATGGTGAGTGTCGTAGGTCACCGTTGCGCCGAAGACCTGCAGATTGTCAGTCCAGGGGCTTTGCGTCACGTCCGTGTTGCACAAGTCGCAACCCTGAACCGGCGCAATCGGTCCGCCGTTGAACGCGGTGATGCCGGCGGGCGTCCAGCGGGACGAGCCTCCCGACTTTTCGGTCTGCTTGGTGTAGTTGGCATCGATCGTCAGCTCTTCGAACGGCTGATAGCGGACAGCCACCCTTGCGCCGCCGACGTCGTCGTCATTGACGCCCTTGATCAGACCCACGGTACCGACGCGCGTCTGATCCACATAACCTGCGTTGTAGAGCTTCCAGCCAACGGCCCTGACAGCCAACACTCCATCAATGATGGGCAGATTGACCGCACCGTTGAAATTGTAGTTTTCCTTCGGGGTATGGCTCGTGTTCGAGTACTCGGCGGTGCCATAACCTTCGACGGTGCTGAGATTGGGCAGCTTCGGCATGAATCGAATGGTGCCGCTCATGGAGCTGGCGCCGTACAGAGTGCCCTGAGGTCCGCGCAGTACCTCGACGCGATCGAGGTCGTACAGGCGGATGTCGGTTTCGAATCCGCCGCCATCATCAGCGTTCGAGCCGCTGATCACCGCTTCGCCATAGTAGACGCCGGTTGTGGACGCACCGGTTGAGTTGATACCGCGGATGACGTACTTCTTGTCGCCGGGACCCAGGTCCTGGATCGACAGGCCGGGAATATCGCCGGCAATGTCCATGATTTCAGCAGCGCCATCCTTCTGCAGGGCATCGCCCGAGAGCGCCTGGATCGACGCCGGTGTGTCTAACACCTTGGTTGCGTTCAGCTTGTTGGCCGTCACCACGACTTCCGTGAGCTCGGCGCTGTCGGAAGCGGGTGCATCCGCGGCCACCGCGGCGCCGGCGGACAGGATACTGGCAACAGAAATCGCGATGATTCGTGAGCCGTTGTTGTTTGGCACGATTTTCAGACCCCTGATTGTGTGACGCCCGCGGCGTCTAGTCGTAGTAATTGATACTCGGATTGTCGCCGGGGCAGATCACCCCGACCACATCGATGCCATCCGCGGAGGTTGCTTCCAGCGAATGCAGTTGCTTGCGTGGCAGAAAGATCACGTCCCCGGCCGTGACGCGCGCCTTCTTGTTTTCCGTCCACATGTAGCCTTCCCCCGACAACACGATGATCGCCTCTTCATACAGGTGGCGATGCGGTGCGGCCTTGGAGGGTGGGATGTGGCCGATGAACTGAGTGATGACATTGGAGCCGATGCGCTTGTCGACCAGGACCTGGAAGTAGCGCGGACCCATCTCGGTGCGTTGCTGCGGATCGACTGCCACGACCCGCTCGGGACACTGGGCATCGAAGTTGGTGGGCATCTCGTCCAACCAACTGATCTCCCCCAGCGGACAGGCGAGCACAAACACCTTGAGTGTCTGGCCGGCAGCGGCTGAGAGTTGGATTGCTTCCGATGGACGGATGTAGACGCCGTCGGTCGCCTTGACCGGCAGCGCGGTGCCGGAAATGGTCACGCTGCCCGACCCGGCACCAATGAAAAGAATGACATCGCGGGATCCCAGGCTGAATACCGGCGAGGGCTCGCCAGAGACCTCCATCAAAAGCTGCGTCTGATACAAGGCGCCCAACTCCGCGGACACCATGTAGCAGTAGCGCAGGGAGCCGCGGGTCTCCATGGCAGCCAGGCCGGACGAGAAGACGTAGCAGGTACCATTCAGCAGGGCACGGGCACCGTCGCGCTCGGTCACCACTGGGATATCCCGGTTCGCGGCACTGAGCGGGTCGTCGAGGGGCGAACCACCCGGAAGGTTCGTATGCGCGCCATCGCAGAACGGGCCATTCCGTGTGTGTTTACAGCCACAGAACAGCAGCTCGTCGTCCTGGGCAGCCTTGAACTTCATGGGTTCGAAGCCCGTGCCCTTATGCGAGCCGTCGCAAAAAGGCTGTTTTGCGGAACGTCCGCAGCTACACCAGAAATACGTCCGGCCGGCTTTTACGTTCACCAGACATGGTTTCGGGCGCGCAACAACTGGAGTGTTCATTGCGGGGTACTCTCCCCAACGGACAAGTCCTTGTACAGACCCGCTTTAGGCTGAAGGGCCTATTTTATTGGCGCGGCACTGGCCGCGCGGAGCCGGGGCTGCGTTTCCGCCACCAAAAAGCGTGGTTTTTGGGGGGGCGCCCAGCCTGGCTGCTGGGTGCGCGGCGCGTCAGACCGCGGCCAAGCGGGCTTCGGCTTCGGCAGTTGCCTGGGCAGCGAGGCGCTCGATCGTGTGATAGGACTCGCGCGTGATTTGCTGCAGATCGGCGCAGAAGTAGGGTCGCAGGACCTCCAGTGTCTCGGCATAGCCTTCCAGGATGGCTTCCACCGTGACCTCCCGGTCGTGGTAATCCAGGTAGTTCAGCCAGTTCTCATTGACGATCCAAGTCACATCGATGATGGAACGTAGCCGCTTCGGATCGGGCGGAAAGCGCATGTGACCGCCCGCCTGCAACGCCAACATGAACCTCTCCAGGTCACGCAGCCGCCTCTCCCGGTTGTCTGCGTATCGTTTGCGAAGCAGAGGGTCCTGCCGCAGGAGGTCTCCCATCTCCCGGTAGAAAAACCGGTACTTGAGTATGAGCTGTAATTGGCGCACGAACATCGTAGCCATGTGCTCCAGCGTCGGGGCCAGGTGGTCGCGGTACCAACCGGTATCCATCTCGTTGATGGCCTGTTGGAACAGGGCGTAGATGATTTCCTGCTTGTTGCGGAAGTGATATTGCAGGTTGCCCTTGCTGATGCCACACCGTTCGGCAATACGATTGGAGGAGACCGCGGCACTGCCGTGCTCATTGAAGAGCTCCAGTGCTGCTTGCAGGATTCGGAACTGCGTGGCGCGCGTAGCCATACGCCCTCATTTTCCCCAACGCCCCCCGCGCCGCGCAAGCAGCAGTGTGGTATCTTTAGGTCTAAACTAATTGGCCCGGCATTATTGAGGAGGGGTGAAGTGAACTCCCTGGATCTGTTCGACGTTCGCAGCGCACTCACTGAAGAAGAGCGCATGGTGCAGGATTCGGTGGCACGGCTGGTGGACGAGCGGATCCTGCCCATCATCCAAAAATGCTTTGAGGAACATCGCTTCCCGCGCGAGCTGGTC
>JAFEDS010000015.1 GCA_018241505.1 Pseudomonadota bacterium
GGATTTTGAAGTGGCCGCCGGGGATGCGGATCCAGCCAAGACAAAATGGGTTACTGACTTTCGGGCCAGCAATTTTCCTGGCGCTGAAGTTGGAAAAATTCTGAGAGAACTGAAGGGTGAGAAGGCCAATATTGGCCTGGTTGGCCTGGATGACGGGGGCCTCAGTGCCACGCATTTGCAGCAACTGCAAAAGGAGCTGCCAACAGCAACGCTCAAAGATGCCACTCGATTATTTGACGATCTGCTGCAGGCCAAAAGTGAAGAGGAGCTCATTAAGATGAGAAACACCTCTGAAATATTTCGACGCGTGTTCGCGGAGGTTGAAGCAAGGCTCTATCCGGGAATCCACAAAAGAGAAGTACAAGGTCAGGTGGCCAAATTCACCAAGATCTATGGCTGCTATAACCCTGGTATCAACGTTTGGCTGAGCGGGTCCACAGAGTGTTTCCAGCCGCGGGATGTAATGTCTGTTTTTTTTGAATCCCCAGGTCCATCGAGGTATTGGGCAGAAGTCAGTCATAGCTACAGTTTTGGCGCGCCGCCCAATGACGTTCAACAGCATTGGCGCCTATGGAATGAAGCTTTCTCGAAAGCTCTTCAGGCAGCGAAGCCAGGAGCCATGCAGCGAGGTGTTCTGGATGCATTCATGTCAATTATGACCCCGCACGGATACAAATTGGCGAGTGAGGCGGGCGGAAGTTGGCACATGCACCGAATCGGCATAGATGCGGTTGAGGGCAAGTGGTGGAACCCGGCGAAGGATATCGAGTTAAAAGAGAATGAAGTGTTCACTTTTCATCCTTCCTTGTCCTTCCATAACTCAAAAGAGGCTCGTAGGTTGGGAGCTGTTTATATGTGCGACAGCATCCTGGTCACGAGTAGGGGCGGAGAGCGTTTGACGTTTCCGGACGATAAGATTGTCGAGCTGGAGTTTTAAATTTGATGGTGTTGAGCCGCGAATCGGGGTCGGCCGCGGTCACTACATAGAGCCGACGTCAAAGGCCGTCGACTCGGATCACGCGATCTGCAAACTCAGCCGCATGACCAAAGTGTCCACACGCCTCGCGTACAATGAGTACGCGAGCGTAAGTTGTTGATTTGGTGCCGGCTGACGGGATCGAACCGCCGACCCCCTGATTACAAATCAGGTGCACTACCATCTGTGCTAAGCCGGCACACGAGGAGGCGCGCAGTATAGACGATTGCAGAATGGCAATCGAGCCGGGCGCAGCGGGACGCCGGGACCCCGTGAAATTGCGGGCCGCACTCCCGGGCTGGCGCTGTGCGAGTACCGGTGGCGTGGCGAATCTGGGGCGTGGCGGATCTGCGGCGGAGCGAAGGCCGCAGCAGTAGTAATAGTGCCGGCGGGGCGCCGCCGCAGCGGGGCGTCAGCGGCAGTGGGGATGAGCGGCGGTGCGAGGCAGCGAAAGTCCGCGGTGTTCGGGTGCGCCGGGCAAAGGCGGCGGCGAAAACGTTACCGGCGGGAACCCATCGGACGGGAGAGAGACGGTTCAGCGGGACCTCGGCTAGGGTGCGCTGCACGTTCCAGCCATATCGCGGGAAGCCGCGCTACCGAGGGGTTTGCGATGATCCAGTTCTATTTTTCGCCGGCACCGAATCCGGCGAAGGTCGCCCTGATGTTGGAGGAAACGGGATTGCCGTATGAGGCGATTCCGTTGGACGTGCGCAAAGGAGAACAGTTTGCGCCGGCTTACCTGGCGATCAACCCGAACGCCAAGGCACCGTCGATTGTCGACGGGGATGTGACCGTGTTCGACAGCAACGCCATCCTGCTGTACCTCGCGGAGAAGACGGGGAATTTCCTCCCGGCAAACACACCGAAGGCGCGCGGCGAGATGTTGTCGTGGCTGATGTTTGTTGCCACCGGGATCGGGCCGTATTCCGGGCAGGCGGTGCACTTCAAGCACTTTGCGCCGGATCCCAAGGAGTATCCGGTGAAGCGGTACAACTTCGAGGCGCGGCGGCATTGGGGCATCATTGATGCCCGGCTGGCCAACCATCGTTATATGCTGGGCGACACGTACACGCTGGTGGATATGGCGCTCTGGGGTTGGGCGCGCGCCGCGGCGTTTGTCCTAGGCGATGAGGAATTGAGCAAGCTCACGCACGTGAAGCGACATCTGGATGAGATCAACGCGCGGCCGGCGGCGGTGCGTGCGGCGGCGCTGAAAGATCGCTTTCAGTTCAAGACGGAATGGGACGAGGACGCACGGCGCCACATGTTTCCGTTTCTGGCGACCTGAAGGGATTCAACTTCTGGAGGAGCCGCTCCTCCAGTTGTTGGGCGGTCAGGGGGCGGGACAGCAGGAAGCCTTGCACTTCGTCACAGCCGCGCGAGCGTAGCCACTCGAGCTGCCCTTCCCTCTCGACGCCCTCGGCGGTCACGGTGAGGTTGAGACTGGTGCCCAGCGACAGGATCGCCATGGCAATGGCGGCGTCGCCGGCCGACTCATCGACGTTACGCACAAAAGCCTTGTCGATCTTGATTCGATTCGGCGGAAAGCGGGTGATGTACGCCAGCGAGGAATAACCGGTGCCGAAGTCGTCCAGGGCGATTTTGCAGCCGAGTTTGCGGAGGCGCTGCAGGGCGCCTTGGACCGTGGTGGAGTCCTTTGCCAGCAGGGACTCGGTGATTTCGACTTCAATCAGGGACGTCGGCACGCCGGCCATGGCCGCTTCCGCCTCAATCACCCGCGCCGGATCACCATGCAGCAGCTCCTTCGGCGAAACATTGATTGCAATCGGCACGGCGTAGCCTGCATCCAGCCATTTGCGCAGGTGGCGGCACGCAGCGCGCGCCAACCAACTACCAATCTCGATGATCAAGCCGCTGTCTTCGGCGATCTCAATGAAGCGCGCCGGCGAAATGTCGCCGTGCTCTGAATCGGTCCAGCGCAACAGCGCTTCCACGCCCACGATCTGGTTGTCGCGGAGCCGGAATTTCGGCTGAAAATGCAGCCCCAGGATGCCGTCGTTCACGGCACGCCGCAGGCGCGCCTCGAGGTCCAACCAATCGCGCAGCCGACTGCTCATGGCAGCCGTGTACACGGCTATCGCGCCGGAAGAACCGCCCTTCGCGTGATACATCGCCGTATCGGCGTGTTTGAATACTGTCGTGACATCGGCACCATCATCGGGAAACAGGGCAAGGCCGAGGCTCGGGGTGACATAGAACTCCAGGCTGTTGTACTCGGTCGGCTTCTCGAAGGCCGTGCATATCGCCTGCGCCAGGCGCGATGCAATGTCCCGCGCATCACGGCTGCGCAACAACACGACAAACTCATCGCCTCCGAAACGCGCCAGGGAGACATGCGGAATCATGAGCTTGGTGGGCTCGAGAGCACGCTCGAGTGTGCTCGCCACGACGCGCAGCACCGCATCTCCAACCGGATGACCGAACGTGTCATTCACACGCTTGAAGCTGTTCAAATCCATGTAGAGCACCGCGACCGCTTCGCCTGCATCCCGTGCGTCGGAGAACATTGCGGTCGCTGTTTCGATGCAGCGCTGACGGTTGGGAAGACCCGTCAGAACATCCATATACGCAAGCCGCTCAATGTGCTCCGCGGCCGCGGTGCGCTCACTCGTGTCCTGACGGACGATTACAACATCACCGCCCTCGCGTCGCGTGAAGCGGATCTCGTAGGAATGCCGTGAGCCACCCACATCATCTTCGCGATATTCGAGATTGCGTTGTTTACCGTCGGCTGCCGTCTGACCGATTGCATACAACGCATCGGGAAGGATGGCGGGCGGCGTAATCGCAGTTGTATTGTCCGCGTTCGGGCTCCACTGAATACGGCCCTCTGCATCCACCACCCACAGACGGTCCGGAAGGGCTTCTACCAGCGTGTTTACCTGGACGATGCGCTCGGTCAGTGCCTTGGCGCTCGCTTCCAAGCGCTGCTGCTCAGCAATAACCGCCCGGAAACGCTCACGCTGAGCCCGAATCCGACGAATGACAATCGCCATGATTGCAATGAGATAGGCGGCGTAGGCCCACCATGAGCGCCAGGGCGCAGGATCGCGATGAATGACCAGGTGGAAGGGGGTTGGGGTCCAGATGGAATCAGCATTGGCGGCTCTGACCTCCAGGAGGTGATCGCCCGCGTCCAGATTAGTCAAAGTGACGCGGCGTTGCACCCCCACATCGATCCAGCGGTCCGTCAGCCCACTCATGCGGTACGCGATGCGGTTGCGCTTCGGCGATACGAAATCCAGTGCGCCAAAGTCGAGCGACACGATGTTGGCGCGGAAATTCAGGTTCAAGCGCGTGAGCAACCAGGGCGGCGTGTCGGCTGACACGGGTACGCCCATGACCGTCACCTGCGTCAGGGCAAGACGGGGCGGAGTCTGATTTTCGGTCACGCGCGCCGGATCGAAAATGTTGAAGCCGCCCGGGCCGCCGAAACACAAGCGGCCATCGGGCAAACGGAAGTAGGCGTTGAAGTCGAACTCTTCGCCCTGCAGGCCGTGCTGGCGATGGTAGGTCTTCATGGCGCCGGTGTTGGGTTCGAAGCGGATGAGGCCGGCATTGCCGCTCAGCCAGAGCCGCCCGGCGCCGTCCGCGAGCACCCCGTAGATGGTGTCGCTCGACAGTCCCTGCTGGCGGGCGATGGCTTCGAAATAGAGGCCGCCCGGATTGGCCGGGGTGCCGATGACCTTGGCGAGCCCGCCGCCGTCAGTGCCTATCCAGACACGATCCCGAGAGTCGACAGCGATGGAAAATATGGTGTTGGCGGGCAATGAATGACGGTCTTTCGAATCGTAGTGAAATGACTCGACGACCCGGCCGTCGGATTTCGCCAGGAGCAGCCCACCGCCATCGGTGCCAATCCAGACATTGCCGCGCGAGTCTTCCGCAAACGCACTGACATGGGGAAAACCTGTGCCCTCCCGCTGCGCGGGATCGTAGGGAATCTGCCGGACCTGACGGGTGGCGGGGTCGAGGATGTTTGCACCGCCGCCGTGCGTGCCGATCCAGATCGACCCTGTGCGCGATTGGAAGAGTGTCATGATCCCCGCGGCACTGATGCCATGGGGGTCACCTGCGTTGACGGGAATGGACTCGAGCCTGCCTGCGGCGGTCAGCACCCACAGGCCGTCGGTCATTGTTCCAATCCAAAGATTGCCCAGACGGTCACGCAGCAGCGACATGACGCGCTTGTCATGCAGAGCGTTGGTTTTGTGCAGCAGCGTGTCGAGGCCCGTGGCCGTGCCGGTTGCGCCATCGAACAACACCAGGCCGCCACCGAGTGAGCCGATCCAGACCTGCTGATCGGTCGCCGCGGCGAAGCTGGTGACCGGCCGGCCACCCAACCAGTCGGGGCGGTGGCCGCCGAGCTCCCAACTGTGCGGATTCCAGCGACTGACGCCGCCTGAGCGGGTGCCGATCCACAGCAGCCCGGACTGGTCCTCAAACAGCGACATGATGTAGGAGTCACGCAACGAGTCGGCGTCGCCGGCATGTGGGCGATAGTGAACGAACTGGCGGCTCGCCGGATCCAACAGGTCCAGGCCTTCCGGGGTTCCAACCCACAGATGTCCCGCCTGATCATCGAGAACGGCACGGATGTCGTCGCTCGCAAGAGAGGTGGGTTCCTGTGCATCGTGACGGTAAACCTGGTCAGCTCGCCCTTCCTTGTCCAGATGCACGAGTCCGCCATCGAAGCTGCCTACCCACAGCGTGCCGGCGCGGTCTTCGTGAATGACTGTGATCTGGTTGCCGCTGACTGCGCCGTAGTGAACGAACGCGCGCTGCCTGGCGTCCCAGCGATCCAGGCCCTTCTCTGTACCAACCCACATGCGTCCGGATCGGTCGAGCCGCAGTGACAGAATGCGGTCGTCGACCAGGGATGCGGGATTGCTGTCATCGTGCCGCAGATGCTCGATGTGTTGGGTTTTCGGGTCGAGCACATTGATGCCCGCATCGCTCGTGCCGATCCAGATCTGACCCTGAGCGCTCGCCGCGAGCGTCCTGGCCGCGTCACTCGACAGTGACCCGGGACGGCCGCTTTGATGACGCCAGACAGTGAAGCTGTCGCTGGCGCGATTCCAGCGCGCCAGCCCCGCATCCTTGAGTGCCAACCACAGATCGTGGCTGTTGTCTTCGAGGATCTCGTAGACAAAGTTGCCGGGAAGCGAGTTGTGAGCGTCGCGCGAATAGGCGTAGCGCACGAGCTCGTGACCGTCGTAGCGAACGAGGCCGTCCTCGGTACCCAACCAGATGAATCCCTGCGAGTCCTGGAGAGTGCTGTAGACGGTACCCTGGGGAAGGCCGTCGCTGGTTGTCAGGTGCTCAAGGATGAGCGGCGGGGCATCCGCAGCCATCGTGGTCGCAGTTACCCCGGACATCAACATCACGCTGCCGATCAGCAGCGATCGCCAGGCTGTTACCCGATGCCGCAGATGCATATGCAAAGGATTGCATTATGTTGGCATCAGGGCTTTGACGTAATTCCCGCAGCGCAATAACCAGCGGGAACTACGTCACACTTCGTAGCACTGACTATTCGTTCGGCACCCACGACTCGATGCCGGCGGGCTGGGACTTTGACGCGGCAGGGCTGGAGTTGGTCCACCAGGGAACCGACTTACTCCAGGTGTAGCCCTTGCTCCAGGTATACCCCTTCGACCAGGTGTAGCCCTTGGACCATGTGTAGCCTTTCGACCAGGTGTAACCCTTGGACCAGGTATATCCCTGGGTCCACGTGTAGCCCTTCGACCAGGTGTAACCCTGCGACCACGACATGCCGTCGCCGGACTGCGCGGCACCCCAGGTCGAACCGTTGAGGTCCATCACGTAGTAGTTGCCGTTGGCATCCTGGTTGGCGGGGCCACCGAAATGCGCGGTACCCGCGATGTCGGCAGCGATATCCAGGCCGCCGTTGGCACAGCCGCTCGCCGAGCTGTTGACTGCAGACACCGCGTTGATCAAACCGGCGCCCTGCTGGAACACACTGTAGGCAAGCGTACCGTTTGAGTTGATTGCAGGGCGAGCCGAGCTCATCAGACGACACTTCACCAGATCCGGAGTCAGGGTCGGGTCGGATTGAATCATGAGAGCGACCACACCCGTGGTCACTGCCGCGGCCATGGACGTACCCGACATCGTGAACAACGCTTCACCGGGCTTCATCGAGTTCCTGTCGATGTTGGCCAGGTAGCTGCTGGAGGCCATCGAGGCCACGATGTGGCCGCCGGGAGCGACCATCTCAGGCTTCACGAAGCCTTCGAACGTCGGGCCGGCCGATGAGAACGAAGCCAGACGATCGTCGGAGCCGTCATAGGGAGTGTAATTGTCGGTCAGCGCGCCGACCGTGATGACATACGGCACGTTGCCGGGGACATCGACCGTCATCGGGCTGGGGCCTTCGTTGCCCGACGCAGCGACAATCACGATACCGGCCTTCCACGCAGCCATCACAGCCTGGTTGAGCGGATCATCCCAGTAGTACGACTGCGGCTGGGCACCGAACGACAGGTTCACAACCCGAATGTTGTACTGCTTCTTGTGCGCAACAATCCAGTTGATTCCCGAAATGACATCGACGTATCGGCCAGCACCGTTGCCGTCGAAAGCGCGCACCACCACGAGGTTTGCCTGGGGCGCAATGCCGAGGTAGCCGCCGCCCAGGTTCTGCGCGCCACCGGCCGCAATAGAGGTCACATGCGTGCCGTGGCCGTAGGGATCCGACGTTACGGCGCCTGAACCGCCGCCGGTTACGTCAATGGATGCAAGAATTCGACCGCCGTAGTTCTGCGAGAGATCCTGCCAGAGACCGGAGTCGAGGATGGCGACCGTGACGCCTTTGCCGGTAATGCCGGCTTTCTGCAGGGAGTCCGCACCCACCAGCGCCGGATAGTCGGTCTGATAGCTGAGTGTCAATGCCGAGACACCCGTGCCGTCCTGCAAAGCTGTGTGCGCGGACAGACTGCTCACAACCGGCGATGTAACGCCACTCACCAGGGAGTTTGTCAACACGGTGGAGGTGACAGGAGCAACTACCTTTCCCGTGACGGTTCCGACCGCCGACGCAGCCACCGCATTGTTGGTGGCGCTGGTAACTGAATTGAGAGTCGAAGTGACATTCGACAAAAGGCCGCGCTCAGTGACGGGGCGATCGGCATAGACACGAATGCCCTGGGTTTCGCGCAGCATCGCTACCTGTTTCGACGTGAGGTACGCGGAAACAGAATGGATGATCTCGAATTCCTGTTCTACTTTTGCGTTGACGCGGACCACGCTCTTGTCTGCCGTGTTCAACGACTCCGCCTGCACGATATACAGAAGCGGGGGTTCAACGCGCTTCCGTGTGTCGTCAGGGGAGATCGCGTCAGCCGCGGATGAAACCGTGGCTACCGAACCCAACGCAATCGAAATTGCCGAGACCAACCGAAAAAAACTCATCGCAACTTCCCGTTTCCCGAAGCCGCAGTGACTTCGTGTGGGAATGCATTTGATCTGAAATGCAGAAGGCCGACGGCGGGCGCGCACTCACAGACCCGGGGCGAATTTGCGACGCAGTTCGAATAATGCTGCTGTAAAACGCCTGCTGTGACCGTTTACAACGGCTCAGCGGGCCTTGGGGGGCTTGCGGGCGGCTCGGAATTTGAGAGCGGTGACCGCTTCGGAGGTGGCTTCGAGATACAGATCACCCGATCCCTGCACGCACCCCAGGGCGGTGAGTAGACTTCGTTGTTCAGCGTCATCGACCCCGGTGGCCATCGGCGTCAAGTCCAATGACTTCGCTACGGCAATACTGGCGCGGCAAACCTTGAGGGCCACAGAATCCTTACGCGCCGCGATCACCCAGGCGCGATCCAACTGCATGGCGTGAATGGGGGCCCGCGCCAACCACTCCGGGGACATGGTGCTGCGACCGACTTCATCGACAACAAACTGAACACCGGCTGCGGCGAGCGGGTTCAAGTCGGAGGGTGGCCGCACTCCGATATTTTTCTCGGCAATTCTCAGCTCGAGGCGCTGCGCAGGGATCGCGCCGGTGCTGAGCAGCCGGTTGAAATCCTCCACAAACTCCTCATGTGACAGATGGTGCCGGAGCGCACCGAATGAAATCCTGACATCGGGCGGACCGCGGCGGCTCAGTATCAGAAAATCGTGTTGCAGCCACTTCATGGCCGCCCGGGACAAGGTGGTTCCCAGACCGGTCGTTTCGGCTACGCGCAGGAAATCCAGCGGCCGGATCTCGCCACGCAACGGATGTTGCCAGCGCAGGTACCCTACCCAGGCAACCAACCGGCCGGTTGCCAGATCGTGACGGCCGACGTACCGAAGTTGAATTTCGCCGTTCGTGATGGCGTTCTGCAGCTCGCGCGAGATGTCCATGCGCGCAAGGGACTTCAAGCGCAAGGTATCGGTGAAGAAGCAGATGCGACCGCCACTGCCGCGGCGGGCCTCATTTACAGCCGCGCGGGCGTGATCCAACAGTGCCTTGGCCGATGAAGCATCCTGCCCCAGAAGCGCAACGCCTGCACTGGGAGACAACTGATACACATCACCCGCCAGCTCCACCGGCTCGCGTAAGCTCGCGCAGATGTGCTCCACGCATGTTTCGATGTTGGCCCGATCGGCGGAGTCGAGCACGAGGGCGAGCAGGCTGTCACTCAACTGACCCAGGTACCATGTGGGTTGGCCCTCGGCCGTCTGTGACGCGCTGGACAGTCGCATGACCGCGCTGGTCATGATCTGTTCGGAAAGCTTGGGGGCAATCGCCTGAGCAATATCGGCGAGACCCTCGATGTGAATAATGGCCACGGCCAGCGGCTTTTCGCGCAAGGACGCCATGGCGGTCGATTCCTTGAAGCGTTTCAAGAAGCCGCGGCGATCAATCTGCGGCGCGAGGCGCTCGGCGCTGGTCTCAATGGTTTCGTTCAGGGAGTTGTGCACCACCGGGCGGATGACGCAGATGGCGCGGTCGGGGCCTTGCGCCGAGGCCCGCGCCTCGTAGTCGCAGCCGCGGTCCTGGAAGTGGGCCTCGGCGGTATCCCGGGTGGAAATCGCCTTGCGGGTCAACTGTTTGACCAACTCGGCAACGGACTCCGGCCACACTGCGGTCAACTGCTTGCCGATGCTGTCGCCGGCCGGCTTGAGATCGCCAACCCCATGCCCGGCATTCACGGCGAGAATGACTCCGTCGCGGCGAACGCCAATCACCAGGTCCGGCAGGGCGCGGATCAGTGAGTCAGACACGGGCAGTCACCTGGAGGCTCGGCTGGGGCTGTGGCTTGCACATGGTTGGGGCGCGGGAATGACGCTCAGCCGGGGATGGTACGGGAAAGGAATATGGAAAACTGAGAGGGGGTGCGCGGGATCAGGACGCCGCGGACATACAGTGGTTAAAAATCGGGTTTGCTGAGGGCCTGGTCCACTGAGTCATCATCTGCAGATGAGCACACGTCCGGGACGACTCGACCCACTGGAGAAGACCGGCGAACCCCGCTGGTTGGTCGTGCGGGACCGGATGAGCCGTGCGCTGGAGTTCCGCATGTTGCCGGGAGGATCGGATCTGCGCGCCGCGATCGCCGCCAAGCAGGTCGAGTTGACCCGAACGGGTTGGCGGGTGGATTCCATTGCGCGCAAATGCGCCTTTTTCTTCGCTGATCGGGACAATGATCGGGTGTGTGTATCGGTGGAATGCTTTGAGCCTGAGGCGGCAGACGTCCGGCGGTTTCGCCGTTGATGCGCCGTTGCGCGGGCCGCCCGCCCAATCGTTGCAACTCATCGACGTGGCGGTCGAGTCCCAACCGGCCGCGGCCACTGCCGTGTTCGATCGGCCGGCGCGAGTCGCGTGAATCGGCGCGGCGGTCGTGGCCGGCCGTCAACACACATTGAGGGGGGGTCAGGGCAACTTGTGACCGGTTTGCTCCTGTATGCGCCCGTGCAGATCATCGAACCGCGCATGGATGGTTTTGCCATCCGGCTCAATGGTCCAGGTACTGACCTTCACCACGGCGCCATCTTTTTTGTCCGACTCTTCAATGGTGTTGGCATTGAGCAGTTTGACTGCCACCGAGTTGAACTCGGGACTGCCGTTGTAGGGCGCATTGGTGCCATCGAGCCTGGCCTGAAAGGAACGGCCCATGTGGTCGGTCATGGACAGTGTTTGGTCGTGGACTTTGAACGTTGTGTCTTCGTCGTGATGGGTCAGGTCGGTTTCAATCCGGTGCCAGGAGCCTGAGAGGGCGGGGTCGGCAGGTGATTGCCGCCGCCCGGCGCGTGTTGATTTGCTGGTCAGCTCAATGGGACCCGGCCCCATTCCAAACAGTCGTTGTTGCTCCACCAGGGTATTGCCGTCGGCGGAAACAGTTGCGCGGGTCTCAGCGACGGTTTGACCCTGCTTCTTGGCGATCTTCGCCACGGTTCGGGCGTCGATGACCTGAACGCTCAAAGAGTCGTACCGTGGGTTTCCGGCTACCGGATGATCATGGCCATCCGCCAGTATCTTGTATGGCGGCGTACATGAACGGCATTCGTACGTACCGTGGCTCAGCACGTATTCATCAGGTTTTTCGTTCGGGCCGGCACGCTGCGGATCCGGCCGCCAGGTGCCATCGAACACGCTTTGTGCGTGAGCACCCGTGCAAAGGAGGAAGAAAACGATTCCGGCCGCGAGCCGTTGCAGTGCGTTCATGCCGACACCCCTGTCTGATGCAGGTGAAGACCGAAAGCGCGGCGAATTCCCGCCAGGACCTGAGCTAGGTGGATCCTACGGACTCAACTCGATTGCGCCCTTCCCGCTTTGCCGCATAAAGTGCGCCATCCGCCTTCTGCATCAACTTATCGAGGTCAATGGCTTCGACGCTGTGGGCGACGCCGACACTGATGCTCACCTGGCCGATTTGTTCATCGCTTCCGGCTTTCCGCAAGCGCGCGTGCTGGAGGGAGGCACGGATCTGCTCGGCCACCGCAATGGCCCCATTGAGTGCCGTCTCCGGCAGCAAAATCGCAAACTCATCCCCGCCCACGCGTGCCGCGATGTCCGCACCCTTGATCCGGGCGCGCAGAACATGGGCAACCCCCCTCAGCACCTGGTCCCCGACCCCGTGCCCGTAGGCATCATTGATCTCTTTGAACCGATCGACATCCACCAGGAGTAATGAGGTGCCTTCCGCAGTAGCCGCGCGCGGAATCACGTCTGCAAATGCCTTCTCAAACCCGCGCCGGTTCAAGAGCCCTGTGAGCGGATCATTGAAGGCCACCGCCTCCGCCTTCTCGAGGCGCTCCGTCAAAGTCTTTACTTCCTGCGCTCGCGTATCGAGCTGCCGCGTCAGCGTGAGGCTGACTGAAGACATCTTCTGAGTCTCCACCATGAGATCCCTCAGCACGGAGTGGATGGCCGTCGCCGCGTCAGGTCGGCTCAAGCGTTCGGTATGACCTTCCAATGACTTACCGAATTGAACAGCGTGCGTGCCGCTCTGGCAGATCACCTCGGAGGTCTCCGTCAACAGAACTCTCAGGCGTTCGTGAATGCGCGTGACAGCCTGGGCCTCGCGCGAGGCGACGTGCGTCGCGTACAAATGAGCGACATCAGCGTCAGTTAAGGGGTTTTGAGTCTTGAGCCGTTGCTCGAGGATCTGGCTCAGTGGCGGATTGAGGCCGGCTACGTGCTCGTACCAGAGGGTGTAGCTGGCAGGGTCCAGTGCGGCCTCCTGCCGCCCCATGTGCCCCACCGCTACGCGCAAAAATTCCGCGCTTTGTACGCGCGTCTGTTGATATTGCATTGCGTCAGGTGGACCTCTTTTTGGTTGTGAGCCGATCCTGGGGCGGACGATGATCGTGCATTCGCAGATCCCTGGCGGGAGCAAGCTGAAATAATCGACCAAAATGTGGCGAAAGGGAAGCAACGCAGCAAGGGAGACGGCCGCCGGGAAAGTGATGTCGATTTTCGGCATTAATCTATGTTTGCGGGCAGAAATCAACGGCGGGATGGTTGCGCGTGAAATTGAATCCAGGACTTATACAAGTGTGCGCACGAGCCGGCGCCGAGCTGGCGGGCTTTGTGAATGCGGCCTGGGATGGCGTTGTCCACGCTTTCATTGTGGATACGATGGTGGCTGCCCGATACCAGCGCCAGGGCATTGCCACACAGATGCTCGCCATTTGCGCGCGGGAGGCTCGCAATGCGAAGTGTGAGTGGTTGCACGTCGACTTTGAGGAGCGTCTGCGGCGTTTGTACTTTGATCGGGCGGGGTTTGTAGCTACGGATGCGGGGCAGATCAGACTGTGAGTGAGCGCCCGCATTGAAACGGCGCTCGACGGTGTATCAATATGGGACGCCGAGCGCTTGCTCGAGAGTTTGGGCTGTCAATATGCGTTCGGCGAGTCTATCCAACTCCGCGTCTTGCGAGCCACGGACACGAGTCTGAATTTCTTCGGGCAACGGACCGAATCGTACTGTTAGCTGTTTGAGGATCACATCCACACGGCCTTCCTTTCGGGCCTCTTCGCGGTTTTCCGCCAGGCCTTCGGCAACATAGCGACGGAGAAACTCGTTTTTGAATTCATAACCAGGTGTATTCATGGTTGCCTTGACCGTCTCTTTGACGCTCTCTGATACGGACTCGAGGATGAGATCATAATACAATCTGCCATGCTCGGGCCCAAGACCCAGGGCTGGCACCGGGTACCTGGCCCCAACTCAATGGGCTTTCGAGCCCAACGGGCTACAGCTTCCTCGGTTGTGAAAACGAGCAGGCATACTGGGCAACGGTGCAGTGAGCGCAAGTTGGCGATATAGGCAGGCCAGGTGTATGCCTTGTCCTGGTCGCGACCCAACTGCACCTCCACGATGACGCCGAGCACCTTTTGTGTCTGCCGCATCAGAAACAACACCGCATCGGCTCTGTACTCCGCCGGATTCAGGTCAGTCAGATCTTCGGAGTCATGGCGGACTTCGTCGAACTCGGGCACTTCCGCTTCGAGGGCGCGCAGCAAATCCGCTGCTGACTCCGAACGACTGCGGAGGAAGGCCACGAGCAACGCGTGCAGAGGCGAATGCATCGAAGCAGGCTAAAGTGCGCAGGGCTGGTTTGGATAGCGTCTGAATGTGGTCAGAACGCTCGAAAACTCCGTCGAGCCGAATCGGGTCGAAGTGGCCGATACAGTACAATTGCCGGCACAATGAACACGTACTACCAGACGCTCATAGCGGCGGCCGCATTGATCACGGCCACATTGCTGCAGTTGCCGAACGCGGGGGCGGAGGAGTTCTCCTGCGTGGCTGTCCGCGCTGACGCTCGGCCCAGGGTGATCAACACAACATTGGCAGGCGTACCCGCCGTTGTACGCCTGCCGAACAGCATCACCCATCGGCCCATTGTTCTATGGCATGGGCTCGGGTCGCCCGGCGATCCCGCTGCGCTGATGCAGGCTTTGCCGCTGGATGACATTCAAGCGGTCAAGGTCTATCTCGGCCTCCCGCTGACGGGCGAGCGAGCGCCGAAGGACAGTGCTGACGGGCTTGCGCAACGGCAGAAGCGCGACTATGCCACTCTCATTTTCAAGCCCATTGTTATTGGCGCCGCGGAGGAGCTGCCGGCGGTGGCGTCGGCGCTGGATGAAAGACATTGTTTGCCGAAGGACCGCGAGATTGATTTGTTTGGCTTCTCCGCAGGCGGAACGGCGGTGCTTGCCGCGCTGGCTGAACAACATGTACGAATTGCGGCGGCGATTACGGTCAACGCGCCGACGGGGTTGGACAAAGCCATTGGGGCGTTGGAACGGGCCACTCATGCGACCTACAACTGGTCGCCTGAGGCGCGGCAGCTTGCCGAGCGAACCAACTTTACGAATCGTGCGGTAGAGATTGGCCGGAACCGCCCTGCCCTGTTGATGCTGCAGGGGGCAGATGACACGGTGAGCTCGCCGCAGGATGCGGAAGCGTTGGTGCATGCGCTGGAGGTCAGCTACAGAAACGCGCTTGACGAGCGCACAGGCGCAGGTGGCACCTACGGTGAGTGGGGTGGGCAGCGCGGAGCGGTTGGTGACGCGCAGCGTCTCAAAGTCGTGGTGTTACCCGGAGTGACGCATCAGTGGGCGCAAGGCACGGGTCTCGATGAAGTGCGTGCGAACGTTACAGGGTGGCTGAATCGGCACGGTTAGACTTCCAACGCCGCACCAGCCTCTTTGCGGCTTGATACAGCACCGGTGGCGTTACTTCACGAGCGAGTGCCAACAACTTCACGCGCCCGCGATTGAGATCGTTGGCGAAGATTGAACTGTGGGGAACAGCGTCGCTGGCTCCGTCGGTGCCGACGGTGTGGTAGTAGACGATGAATGAGTCTCGGCTGCGGCCGAGCGGGCAGGCGATCGGTGTGGGCACGCCGTGGAAGTTCGGTGCGGCCACCTCGAAGATCACGGTCCTGTTGTAGATCGGATCGATCGAGACCTTGCAATGCCTGGCATCGGCATCCCACAACTCCAGTTGCCCCCGATAACGGGAATCCCACGACTTGTTGAGGAAGACAATCATGGCGAGTCTGCGGATGAGGCCCGTCTCGTAAGCGACATTCCGGTCGGAGTGAACGCCGAAGTAATCTCCAGGCTGCATGGACGCATAACCCGCGCCCTGCAGATAGGGATCGGGCAGCAATTGCCGGATGCCGGTGATTGCGGACAGAAAATAAAGAAATGAAGCGCAATGGAGCAGGTTGACGAGCCGGGTGCCGGCTGTTCCCAGGTCGCCATAGGACCGCATGCGGCGCACCCGTTCGCGCGCTTCAGACTCGACGGTCCTCCATTGATCCTCGCGCAGGCCGCTCATTTCAGCGATCAGAGGATCGAGGATGTTGGAGGAAAAGAAGTTGTCGAGAATGAGGTGGGGAAAGGGCGGCGCTTTGCGGTACTCGGCACTCGAGGCATCGATCTGCGGGGGCAGATTGACCATCCCGTCGAGGGATGCAAATGAATTTCTTGGGGGTTCCAGTGACATCGGGCCCGCACGCCCTGATTTGATTGTTGTGGCGCAGGACTACCGTACTCCCGTTGATTGTCGCCCTGCAAGAGAAACTGCTCAGGCAACGCCTATCCTGGCGCTCGTCAAGATTTTCTTTCGGGCGAGTTGTTGTTCTAATGGCCGGATGTGGCCAGAGCAATGCCTTCGACTATGGACCTCGCCCCGCCTGCGCGGGGTGGTGACAGCCCCATCCGTATCCCGCGGCCGAACGTGAAGTCGCCTTTTTTTCGCATCCTGCTGGCGGCTGCCGCCGGTCTGGGGCCCTGGGCGCACTCGATTGCAGCAGAAGGGACGCACTCGCTGGCGGCAGAGGAACAGCCGCCGCGGAAACTCGATTTTTTCGTGGGGGCGGGGGCCCTGTACGACGATAACCTGTTCCGACAACCCAGCGGCGCGGACCTGTCGGCGGTTGCGGCGAATCTGCATCGGGACGACCTCATCGAGCGGCTGACCGCCGGGGTCGACGGGACCTGGACGCTCGCTCGCCAGACCTTCGAATTGCAGGCTCACGGCGACGGCAATCGGTTCGAGCACAACGACCAGTTGAACAACGTGTCCGGCAAGGCCATGGGAAGCTGGGACTGGCGGCTCGGAAGCCGTTTGTCCGGGCGGCTGGGAGCCGACTACGCGCGCTCGCTGGCGGACTTTGCGAACAACCTCGTCCTGGTGAAGGATGTATTGACGCAGAAGAGCTCGTTTGCGAGCGGCTCGTATCTGCTGGGTAACCGCTGGACGTTGACAGCGGATATCCGCTGGGCATCCATTGATCACGGGGCTGAGATCCGGCAAGTCGACGACGCCAATATCCGGACACAGAAGCTCGGAATCGCCTTCAGACTACTGCCCAGCACCAGCGTGGGGTGGAATTACCGGCACGCGAACGCGAATTTCGCCGGCGAGCAACTGGCTCCGGTCACGGGCGCATTTGATCGGAACTACGATGAAAGCGCGTCGGTTTTCTGGTTGAACTACGCCCTGGGCAGCAAGACCGATTTCAACCTCGAAGGCGGATACCTGCGTCGTAACTACCCCAACGCAGCCATCGGCAACTACTCCGGCGGCACCGGTCGGGCTACGCTCACCTGGCGTCCCGGCGCGAAGACCCAGTTGGTTGTCACCGGCTGGCGCGATCTCACGGCGTACATTGACGCGGAATCCAACTATTTTGTTTCGACTGGCGCACGCATCGCACCAACGTGGACGCCTACGGAGCGGATCTCGACGTCACTGGCCGCATCGTGGGAGAGGCAGAAGTACATCGGATCCGAACTGATAGATCTGGGGGAACCATTCCGCCGTGACACAGTGCGGTCGGTGCAAGCCGGCGCGACCTACCTGCCCAGAGACCCGCTTCAGCTCGACCTCACATTACGCCACGAACAGCGTGGCTCCAACCGTTCGGCACTGACATACAAAGACAACTTGGCAATACTCGGAGTGCGATTTACGTTTTGAAGTGCGAGACTGCGGTTGAGTGAATGGATGTTCAGAGGTGATGCCGGTCATGGTGCGACAATTCATCGGCTCCAAACACGTAATCGCCGCGTTTCTAACCTTCGCCTGCCTGAGTTCGGGCTGCGGCGCAGCAGATGCCACGCCAAAGCCGTACGGCCAGAGCGGTAAATTCAAACTTCTGAAGGATTGGACATTCGGAACGACGCGCCCGGATGCAACAATCCGCTCGCGCGCGGATCTGGACAAGAATTTCTACTACCGCTACATCTTCGCCGGGGGCCAACTGGATGGAATCGGCACGTACTGGTCCTATCATCGCGACTATCCCGACGGCGATCCCCGTTCGCTGCATGTGTTCACACCGAGCTCCCTGGTGCTGAAGGGACGCATCCCACCCAACGGCGGACTGCATCCGCGGGGCATCGAGAGCGGGATGTTGCGTGGCAAGTTTCCTGTCACACCGACAATGTACGTGGAAATGCGGGCCAAGCTGACAACCGGCATCGGTGCGTGGCCGGCGTTCTGGCTGGAACCGGGTGTCCAGTACGACAATGGCAGCTTCTCCGCCCTGCCCTGGCCGCCGGAAATCGACATCTTTGAATTCTTCAACTGGAAGTGGCGGCCGCATACGACCACCATGACCGGGAATTTTCAGACGAATCACCACCCGGAGAATTTCGGCAAGCCGCATGACATCTGGACCCAGTTCAAGAACGGCGAATACGCACCGGGCCCCGACTTCTCGGCGGATTTCCACGTGTTCGCCCTGGATTGGCGCGAGAATCAGCCGATCTGGGTGGTCGATGGCAAGCCGGTCAAACAAACCTACTATGAATGGCACGCGCCGCCGGCCCACATCCTGGTGACCAACCAGATCGGCATTGCCTTCGCCGACATGACCGGCATGACCGCCGACGAGTCTCAGTGGAACTACACCATTGACTATATCCGTGTCTGGCAGGAGATCGCCGTACCCGAGCCGCCGTCGAATCTCACGACACATTGAGCGCCGCTGCGGATAATGCGCGGATGCCAGCCACTGCGCATTCATTAGCCGGACCGCCCGATGAGCTCAGCCCACAGCCCTAAACAGGCCGCATCGGGTGTGCTGTGGTCGGGCGTCTCCCAGGCGGGCCGCGTCCTGATCCAGACCGCGACGCTGGTGGTGCTGTCCCGGTTGTTGCCACCGACCGATTTCGGCCTGCTCGCCATGGCAGCCGTCGTGACTGCATTCGTCAACTTGCTGCGCGATATGGGGACGGCATCGGCCGTCATCCAACGTGACATACTCGGACCGGAACTGCTGGATACCGTCTTCTGGTTCAACATCGGGCTGGGAATCACGCTGGCAATCCTGGTGGTGCTGCTGTCGATTCCGATCGCGGCCGCCTTCCATCAGCCCCGCCTGGCCGGCGTGCTGATCGCGCTGGCCGCGAGCTTTCCAATCGCGAGCTCGGCAGCGGCTCACCAGGCGCTGATGGAAAGGGAGCTGCAATTTCGCACCCTGGCGCGGATTGAAATCAGCTCAGCGCTGACAGCCCTGGCCGTGGCGGCCGTAGCGGCGCTGAACGGGCTCGGCGTCTACAGTCTCGTGCTGAATGCACTCACGGCGACAGTGATCTCAACTGTGCAACTGTGGCTAGCTTCGTCATGGCGTCCGACTGCGCGCTGGGACCGCGAGCAGTTTCGACAACTGTGGGGATTCAGCGGGAATCTCGCATCATTTCAGGTGCTGAACTATCTGGCGCGCAATGCCGACACGATGCTGATCGGACGCTTTCTGGGGGCGACCGACCTGGCGTGGTACAACATGGGGTACAAACTCATGCTGTTCCCGTTGACGAATCTGTCGGCCGTCGTGTTTCGCTCTCTGTTTCCGGTTCTTTCGCGCAAGCAGAACGATGTTTCTTCCTTCGCCGCGCTTTACCTCAAAGCGACAGGGACCATCGCGCTATTCACAGCGCCCCTGATGGCCGGCGTCTGGGTGCTGCGAAAACCGTTCGTCGCAGTGGTCTTCGGGGAAAAATGGCTGCCGGTCGCCGATGTGCTCGGATGGCTCGCGCCAATCGGATTCATGCAGTCAGTTCTGTCTTCCGTCGGGCTCATCTACCTGGGCGTCGGCCAAACCGCGACGATGATGAAATGGGGGGTTTTTGCAAGCACGGCGACCCTGCTCGGCTTCCTGGTCGGACTTCAGTGGGGTTACCTGGGAGTCGCGCGCTCATATGCGGTGGTCAATCTCCTGCTCTTCTACCCGGGGTTCGCCATTCCGTTGCGGCTGCTCGGATTGCGCTTCACCGATCTGCTGAAATCCATCGCACCGCAGGTGTTGACCGCCATTGTGATGGCAGTGCTCGTAGGCGCGATAGACCTGTTTTTCACCTCCGGCGAAAGCCCGGTGTTTCGTCTGAGTGTGCTGACGGCGTCCGGATTGTGTATTTATGTGGCCGCGGCGTACCTGTTCATGAGATCAAACCTCCAGGCACTGCTGGGCAGCCTGCAAGGGATGGCACAATGAGACCGGGCGATCAGTGAAAGACGCGGCGAATTGGCAGCCGAGCAAATTCGTGCGGCGGCGAGGCAAGCTGACGGGCACGCGGGACACCCGCGAAGTGCCCATCGGCTCGCGACTGATCACCGATCTGACCGCCCGCTGGTACGAGGCGCAGATCGCACAGCACGTGCGCGGCCGGTTGTTGGATCTCGGATGCGGGAAAGTGCCTCTGTTCGAGGCCTATCGGCCGTTTGCCACCGAAACCGTCTGTGTCGACTGGGGCCAGTCTTTGCACAGCAATGGCCACCTCGACCTCGAGTGCGATCTGACTCAACCGTTGCCGTTCGCCGACGGCGAGTTTGACACGATCATTCTGTCGGATGTGCTGGAACACATTGCGGAACCGCAGCCACTGTGGCGGGAAATGGCCCGAGTGTTGTCAACAGGAGGCCGGATCCTGTTGAACGTGCCGTTCTTCTACTGGCTCCACGAGCAACCGCACGACTACTACCGTTATACCGAATATGCGCTGCAGCGCTTCGCGGCCCAGGCGGACCTGAGAATTACGCACTTGTCAGCCATCGGGGGCGCGCCCGAAGTCCTGGCCGATATTCTCGCCAAAAACCTGGTGCACTTGCCGTTGCTGGGACGGCCGTTGGCGGCCCTGACTCAAACGATGACCCAATTCCTCGTCCGCGCCGGGCCGGGCCGCAGGATCTCCGCCAGGACATCGCGCCAGTTCCCGCTGGCTTACGCGTTGGTGGCGGAGAAAACCTCCGCGGCGCAGGTCACGCCGTAAGTTGCTCGTACAGGTCCTCCAGCTCCTGCGTGCATTTGCGTATATCGAAGCTCTGCACTGCAAATTGTCGAGCAGCGTGTGACATGGCGAGCGCCCGGTCGTCGTCCTCCAGCACGGCACACAGGCGCGCGCTGAGCTGCTCCACATCGTTTTCAGTGAATGCGAATCCGGTGACGCCATCGATGATGCCTTCGGTCGCACCGCCCCGGGCCGATGTCACCACCGGAACGCCACAGGCCTGGGCTTCCAAAAGGGCGACTCCCAGTCCCTCGGCATCGCCATTGGCGGCAGTCACGCTGGGCAGACACAACACCCGGGCCTCGTTCAAGGCGGCCAGGACCGATTCCGTCGGTTGCATGCCCTGGAAGCTGACCGGGACGTTGAGCTCGGTTGCCAGTTGTTGGGCAGCCGCCAGCTCAGGGCCTTCGCCGATCATGATCAATTCCGCCGCTTTCAACCGGCCGCGCAGCCGCGCAAAAGCCCGGATGAGGACGTGGGGGCCCTTCTTTGCCACCATGCGGCCCACGAACAGGATTGTGGGTTTACGTTGCGAAACGGGCCGGTCCGCAGGCTTGAAGCGAGCTACGTCGACGCCGATGTATTTGACCCAGATTTTCTCCGGCGGCAGCCTGTATTCAATGGCGCGCGCCTGAATTGCTTTGCTGACCGCAATGAAATGAACTCGCGGGTCACGTGCGATGGCCCGGAGTCTCGACGGATAGCGGCTCCCCGCAAACTTCTCGCCGCTCCAGCACTCCTCATGTATGTTGATGTCGTAACCGTGGAGCGTCACCAGAATCGGCGCCTGCACACTTTTGAGCAGTGGCCAGACGGCCACCAGATCGGTTGCAAAATGCACGTGCAACAGCGCCGGAGCGAGCTTCCGCAGTTGTTGACGCATCCCCGGCGGTGCCAGCTCCAATTCGCGCAACGGGGGCACCAGCTTCCGCGCCAATCGCCGTGGCAACCAACCGGACAGCAGACGGCAATTGAGGCTCTGCAGATCCAGTCCCCGTACGAAGCGCAGACCCGTCAACAGAGGATCCCATCTCCTCAGGGCCAGCATCTGCTCCTTGATGAAGGTTTGAGAGATCGGCAGCAGGTCCTCGCGGAATACCACCAACCGTTTCATGTCAACTGTGGGCCCGGGCCAGGACACGGCGCACTTCTTCGCGAAACCGCCGGGACAAGGCATGGGAGGTTGATTGGAGCGAGCGCAGGTCGCGGGTCGACAGCTTGCCGATGACTTTCAGCGCCTCCGTGGTGCGGGCGCGCAAATGCCGCGGAAAATACAGATAGGAATACAGATAGGCCGCACCGGCGGTGGACACTTTGTCGCCTGATACATTGAACCAGTGGAGGGTCGGCGCCGGGTCGCGCTGCCGGGAAATTCGCGTGAGATCGAGGTCATCGCAATACACAGCGAGCGGCTCATCGCAGTATTCGTAGTCGAAACCGGCTCGGACCAGATTGAGCACGAGGTCCCAGTCCTGGTGCCGACTGAGTGTTTCGTCGAATCTGACTCGACGAAAGGCGTGCGCCGGCACCACGAGCGAGGAGATTTGAAAGCTGTTGCCCTCGATCAGGAAGTACTCGCTCAAATCCTCACCGTGCCGCGGCGCTCGCTTGTTATAAAGCGATTCCGCGCCGTCGATCTTGCGGGAGATGACATTGCCGCAGATGAAGATGTCAGCCGTGGGCCGCCGCCGCGCGATCTCGCGCTGCCGTTGCAGTTTGTCGGGGAGCCAGACATCGTCGGAATCGAGGAAGGCGATCCAGTTGCCGCTCGCGCATTGCACACCCTTGTTTCTCGAAACGGCACCGCCCAGATTCTGCGCACTGCGAATCAGGCGGATGCGCGGACTCAGGGCGGCAAAATCAATCTGCGCCGTTCCATCGGTCGATGCATCGTCGACGATGATGATCTCCACGGCCGGAAGACTCTGGTTCAGCACACTGTGCAGCGCTCGGAGGAGCTTGTCAGCCCGATTGTAGGTCGGGATGACCACCGACACCGCGAAGCCGGAATCAGGCGCGCCCGCGTTCACGCAGGTTGTCCTGACTAGCCATCAGTGCTTCCCCACCCAGCGCAATCCCGCAACGAATTGCGGTTCGCTCACCACAAAATCGTAGGGACTCGGACCGCGCGCGCCGGCGCGCCTCTGCCGCTCACTTTTGCCGACCAGGTAGCCGTAGTTCAGACCCGCGGCGTGCGACAACGAGCAGTAGTAGGGATAGATGTGGTCCGACGGAAGGAGCTCGAGTACGGTCGTGTCCGCGGCACAAAAAGCCAAGTCTGTGAGCCCCGCCCCATGTGCCCCGATAACGGCGGTGGCCTGAGAAAAATCCAGCCAGGGCTCGGGTTGCAGACTCGGATCGTAAAATTCGAATTCGTAGTCGGCCAGGAGACCGAGTAAGTCGCGTTCATTGGCCAGTTGGCGTGTACCTGAGCCCCGCGTCACGTAGAGCCGCCGCGCGGGAGGAGCCGCGGCTTTGGGTAAGGCGGTGCGCAGGAAATCGGGCACCCAATGCGGATAGTTGCGCCTCACACCCGGAAAGGTAGGGGCGATGAGCGTGTCGAACTGCAGTCCTTCACTGTGCGCCACGGGCTCAAATATACACTTCTCAATCGGCACCCCATAACGCCCCAGCAGCGCGGCCCCCTTGGCAACATTCTTCACCGGGCAGTAGATGTGGTCCACGTCCTCGAATGAGAATCCTGCGCCTGTGAACAACCGAAGCCGCGGGATACTGTCGAGGAGCAGGTGACCATAGTTCGCAAACGACCAGTTGCTGGCTAACGTCAAACAGGTACCCGATCGGCGCGCCGCTCGCTGCGACATGCGGGGACTCGCTTCCGCCGGACATTCGCCATACCAGGAATGGTCCGGCAGCCAGACCTTCTTCTCACCGAAAACCCAGCCTTCAGGGCCGGCGATGCAGCCACCCTGCAGCGTGAGTACGCCTGCGGCGGGGAAGCTCTTTGCCAACTTGGATTCGAGCTGACGGTCAGAGCTGTCGATGCAGGCAGGCGGCGCTCGCTGCACCATGGCAGCCGGAAAGACTTCACGCCAGTCCGCGCCGAAGCGCTCCGCATAAGCTCGTGTCGACAACGGCCCGAGTCCGAAACGTGACGTCACGCCGGATCTCCAGCGAGTCACTTGCGTCGATAGGTAGTCTACGACTGCCATGCAATCATGCCCGCAGTGTTGCAGCCTGACGCAGGAAGCTGAACAACTGCTTCGTCAAGGTGCGTTCAAACAACAGCATGAAGCTCAGATAGCAAGCGACACCCACAGCGATCTCAACAGACAGCCGCGCGATCACGGGCAAACCTTGCAGCGGGCCCTGTCCGATCACCATGACCACAATCACCATGGCGATGGAGGCGATGAGGGGGTCCAAAGTACCGGCGAACTGCTGCCCCAGCTTCATCCCGGTGGCTCGCCTGAGCAGCCACGCATCGATGGGGGTGGTTACAAGCACCCTGGATACCCACAAAGCCATCGCGTAGGCAGCCCCGTACTTGCCGAAGAGCGCCATTCCCAAAACCAGATAGCCGATCTGGATACCCAAGGCGATGTTGGGCAGCTCCGCGCGACCCACGGCCCTGAACATCGGGCCGGAGAAAATGCGCGCAAAGAATTGCAGCGCGAGCGCTGCGCTGATGGACAGATACACGGGAACTTCCAGCCATTTGTCCCCGAACGCCACCCGGACCACATCGCCGGCGCAGCCGGCCAGCAGCACAAACACGGGGCAGGCAATAAAAAATGTCAGGCGCAGCGCCTGGGTGTACACGCCCGCCAGGCGGGCAAAATCACTTTGCACGCGCGCGAACAAAGGCAACGCCAATTGCGAAACGGCGCCTGACATCAGATCGCGCAGCATGTCGGTCGCACGAAATACGAGGCTGAAACAGCCGACGATGTAGCTGCCCAGGTAGCCCCCAACCAGTAACAGAAAGACTCGTTGGGTCGCCAGTCCGAGAAACGTGGTCAGGGTTGAGTGCAAGCCGAATCCCAACAGCTCGCGCACGTGCAGCCACTGGAATCTCAACTTGGGCCGCCACGGCGAGGCCAACCAAAGCGTCATCGACCCCAGGCTGACCAATAGAACCTGCTGAGCCACCAGCGCCCAGACACCGTAGCCGCGGATGGACATGGTTATCGCGACTGCCGCGGCGATGCCGCGGCCCACCAGGGAGCGCAGGGCCAGGGCGCGAAACTGCAGATTGCGCCGCTGTTGCGCCATCAAAATGCTACCCATTGCCATGCCGACCAGGCTGACGCTCATCCAGGGCAGGACAGTCGCGAGCTCGGGCATATCCATCTTGTGGGAGAACCAGCCGCTCAGAAGCCAGCAGCCCCCGCACAGAATCACGCTCATGACCAACGTAAAGCTGAACGCGGAATTGAAATGGCTTTCCGTAGCCGATTCGCTGCGGACCAGGGCGTCGTGAAACAGCACCTCAACCGGAACATTCAGAAGCTGTACGACGCCCAACGCGATTGCCGCAATACCAAACTCCTTGGGAGACAGGTAGTGGGACAGTACGAGTAACGTGATGAATGACAGACCGGAGAGCGCTGCGCTTTCGAGCGTCGTCCAGGCCAGGGCTCGGGTGGCGAGCTTGCGCAGGTCCATCAGCCGACCGTCCCGGCGCACGGCTGAGCGCGCACGCTGTCGTCAAACCACGTATTGGCGTAGCCAGTCAACTTGCCGTAAGTGTTGTCGAGGTAGCGCGCGCGCTTGTTGAGCAATGCCGCGAAAATCATCCCATGGAGGCGGCTCGTGACCACCTGGCCATAGCCCTGAAACTGCTTTTCCATGTGCGTGTGGAGCAGGTCGCAGTAGCGATACCAGACACGTTGCGCGCCGAGACGCAGGCCACTGCGTCCCTCCAACTCATGGAGACGCAAAATCTTGCCGAATATCCGGCAGCTCCAGCGCGGGATGAAATCCAGCCAATCCCTCGAGTGCGATACCCCGCCGGAACGCGTTTGATCCTGCGACATCTCCAGATCGCGTCTCATCAGTACGAGAATGCGGTCATCGGCCGTGGGCTCAGGAGGGGGCCTGCGCCACAACTGATGCGCCATGTCGGGCATGAGGACCGTGTTGTGTGTGAAGCGTGTACCCGCGCGGCGCACCGATGCGTGATCGCGAAGGCAGAGTACGATGTCACGATGGGCCCGGAAGACCTCGGCGGACTGTTCCAACGCACTGGCAGACGAGAAATAGACACTCTGCGGCAGAACTACGATGCGATTGTCAGGAAACTGGCGCACAACCTGCTCGCGGAAGCGCTGATGCACGGGATACAGATCGCCAAAATTCCCGCCACCGTGCATGACAAGGATGGTGTCGCCGGTAATGCGCCTGCGCAGGGAGTCGCTGAAGCTCATGTATGCGGCCCGCGCCTCGATTCTGTGCCCACAATCCGCGAAGAACCGCTCGGTGCCTTTCATGATCAACAGGTCACCGAAATTCAAGTGCACGGGATAATCGAGATACACGAGCGGCCGCTCGACGGGGAGGAATGACAGCAAACCGGATAACCGGCCTTTGAGCTCATCCATCGAGCCTCGCAGATCGACATCGGCGGGCGTGAATGAGGCCACCGTGGCAGACACGTCGCTCATCCCCTGCTCTGATGGGGCAAGGGGCTCAACAGACGGCGCAGCTTCGTCGCAACGCTTTGTTGGCGTGAAATCTCGCAGCGATCGATGTATTCCCGCGTCGCCGCCGACAGTCGATAATGCTGCTCATTCTGCGGCGAGCGCGCGAATTCGCGACTCAAGCGGATACTGGCGCCAATGGCGCGCACGGCCTGGCCGGCAATCCCGTTGCGGGCGCCTTTCAGTAGAAAGGAGAGTGCCGCCAGGAGCAGGCGGCTGCGCGGCGCACCGAACTTGTACAGGCTGTAGAGCGCATTCCGGGCGGTGTAGTAGAAGCGGCCCCTGTCCCAGAAGACCCGATGTTGCGGAGAAACCTTGTGCAACACCGCGACATCGGGGCAGTAGTCGATCCGCATGCCGAGATTGAGCATCCGATACGACAGATCCAACTCCTCGCCGCAGAAAAACAAGCGCTCGTCATAGCCGCCCACCGCCTGGAAAGCGGCCCGGCGGATGGCATGTCCGGCACCAATGAAGCGAGTGGCCGCGAAGCGGCTGTCCGGGGAGCTTCGCCCGGCATAGTCCCAGGAGGTGTCGTCATTGCCACCGGTGAAGAAATTCTTGATATGAAAGCCGATGGCGCACAAATCCGGGTCACGCTCGAGGTGCGCGACAGCGCGCGCCAGTGTCCGCTCATCTTCAAACACAGCGTCACTGTCCAATGCGACAACGAATGGGGCCGTACCCATCGCCGTGGCGATATTGCGCCCGCCCGCGACACCCGAATTGGCCGGCAACTTTTGCAGCCGGGCGTTCGGCAAGCCTGCTACGAGAGCATCCAACTGCTCCAGACACGCCGGCTCACTGCCTTGATCGACAATGTAAATACGGGAGTCGACGCCCGTCTGCGACGCGGCACTCTTGATGGCGGCGATAGTGTCATCGACCCTGTTCCAGGAGAGGATGATGACGTCAACGGCCGATGTGACGCTCATGTGCCCACACCCTCCGGCGCAAGGTGTTGCTGACGGCGCAAATACCACTTTGCCAGCCGATAGAGAGGCGGCCGCAGCGTCTCCCGATACAAGCAGAATATCGTGAACAGCGCCATGGCGGCCCAGCGCGGCGTCCTAACACCGGTGCGCCGCGCATATTGCTGATAATACTTGCCGAAAAAGTAATGCGTGTAATAGAGCGCCCACCGGATCCGCGCCCATACACGCGCCCTCTGCCCGCCTGTGCGCACTTGGGAAAGCGGCAGGTGAAAGCTGTGGCGGTCGTTCGTCACATAGATGTCGTACCCGTTCGTGAACAGGTTCATCTGGAAGTCGGACTCCTCGCGATAGCCGTTGCCCCGGGCATAGCGGGAATCGAATGGAAACTGTTGCAGCAGCGACTTGTGCGTCAGGATGATCGCGTTGGTAATGGGAAGGCGGATGTCACCGGAGTATCGGGCGGCATTGACATACTCGCAGATTACAAACCGAAACGGCTTGGTGCGGCGCAGGCCGGTGCCGAAGCGGCGCAATGCTTGGGTCGGAGATTCTCCGGGCTCGAGGTATATGCGTCGTCCGGACACGGCGCCCGCGTTCAGCTCGACCAGCTTGCTCAGCAACACCCGTGCGTAGCCGGCCTCGAGGTATTCATCGTCGTCGCAAAAAAGGACATAGGGGTTGCTCGCCGCACGAACGCCCACGTTACGGGATTCGCTGGCGCCCAGGCGCTGCTTGTTGGTGAGCAGGCGAGTCTCGACGTGCGGATATTCACGGGCCAACTGATCGATGACGGCGGGGGTTTCGTCGGTGCCGGCGTCATTCACAAAGATGACTTCGGAGACGTCCGCTTGCTGAAAATAACTCGGCGCGACGATGCGAAGTGTGTGAGCACGATTGCAGGTGGGCACTATCAGGGTAATCACGGCCTGACCTCGAGGAGGCAATACCAGGCGAAGTTTTTCACAACGGGAATGCGACACACCCACCGGTCGAGCCACCAGACAAAGCGGGTAATGGGATTGCCGGACTGGGCCTGCCGCCACACCAGGCCCAGCGCCGGTGCGACCAGGCCGAAGAACGTAATGCGACTCGAGGTGAAGCCGCGCGCCACCGCGCGCAAGTCGGCCACTGTCAGTGGATGTTCGTCGGGAGTGCGCAGCTCGGGAGTTCGCTGCCGATACCACTTCACAAACGGATTGTGGTCGAGAGGCTCGGCGAAAATGGCTACGCCACCCGGGGCCAGCACACGTCGGACTTCCTGCATCGCCTTCGGAATATCCAGGTGGTGCACTATTCCACTGCCCGCCACGACGTCGAACTGCTGTCCGGGCAGGCCCATTGCCTCGGCATTTTCAACTAGAAAATCGACGTTGGTCAGACCTCGCTGACCGGCGCTGTGTTGAGCGTGTTGAATGGCCACATCCGAGATATCAATCCCCACGACGCGACTGGCCTCGCCGGCCAGATCGAACGCCAAGCTGCCCGTTCCGCAGCCATATTCCAACACACGGTGGCCTCTGGCAGCCTCGCTCACGCGCTGCCGGTAAAGATCGAAGCCGTAACTGATGGCACTGTAGAACCGCCCGACACGTTGCTCGCGCTCTGTATCGTCCGCGAAGCGTTGGTTGTGGTAGTCGCGTTCCCGCTCGAGGCGGTTTACGTCATTCATGCTATTGCCTCGAAAGAGCGTTGATCAGTGTGCGGCCACGGTCGGGCCATCTGAACCGCGCGCTGCTCAGGTTGAAACACTGCTCCTGCATTTGATTCAGCTCATCGAGCCGGTCAATGTGGGACACCATGGAGGCCACGAGTTGCGGGAGACTGGCGCAGGACAGAGTCTGTTGGCGTATCTCCTGAGGCAGGCCGGCGGCTGCCTGGGTGAGCGTGGCCACCGGCACGCGAGCGAAAAAGTAATCCAGGAATTTCAGTTTGAAGCCGCCGCCGATGGCTTCTGGAACGACGGCAATCCGTGCATCGGCCAGCAAGGAGGTGGCATCGTCGACGAATCCATGAAAACGGGTGGCCCGCACCCGCCGCTGCAGTGTTGACAGCAGCGCATCGGGGACCATACCCACCACATCCAATTCGATTCCGTGTTGAGCGAAGGTCGGATCGGCAAGCTCAATGAAGCGCCGCAGGTTCTCCTGCTTCACCACCCAATGGAACGATCCCATGAGGATGACACGGCGGGGCGTGTCAGTGCCGATGCGGCGTGCTCGAACCACCTGACCGTCGTATCCGGGGGTCAGGGTCAATCTGCGAGCGGTCGCCCCCAACGTCTCGGCATCTTCATCCGTGACGGTTGTCAGGAGGTCGGCCGAGCCCACCATCTGGCGCTCCAGCCGGCGGACTTTGCGATAGTTCTGCCAGAGAGCGCACTTTCGCAGCGGCGATGTGCGGCTGTCCCGGACCATCGACCGCCAGAGTCGTTCCTCGTGATTGTGCGATACGTGAACCAGGTTGACGGCGCCTGTGGCGCGTCTCGCCCGGTAGCGCGTGCAAAGATCGAGCGCCCAACCTGTGCCGTAGCCATCGAGGACAATCACATCCCAGTCCTCGTCCAACTGTTGTTGTAGGGACTGGATGTAGGTATCGGTTGCATCTACCGCCGCGGCATTCGGCAGTCGGCTGAACAGGGCCCGGAGGTTGCTGCGCCTGAGGTTGCCGATCGGAGTCCAATCCACCTGGGAGCTGCCGGCCGGAATACCGTCGCCATTCCCGATCCCCAGAAAGCGCACCTGCGCGCCTTGCGCGGCCAGGGATTCGGCCAGCTTCGCCGAATACACCTTGGCGCCGGCATCGAGCGGGTATGGAATGTAACGTGCAATCCACAAGCATCTCAGTCTGCGCGCCGGAACTGGCGCGCCCTGGGCAAAGACGGTGGAATCAAGTGGCACGCGCCGCCTCCTCGAGCATCGGCCGCGGCGCGAGCCGGCGGCGCATATACCGGGCCAACGCGGTCTCGAACACTCGCCACGAAGCCCATGCCAGCGGCAGTGATATTGCCAGGCATCCGATGACAAACAGCGCGAACGCTTCCCAGGAATGCCCGGGGGGGACCTCGATACTCACCACCCGCTTCACGGCGGCCATGACGAGCCCGTGCCACAGATAAAAGCTGTACGAAATGTTGCCCAAAAACTGAAAAGTCCGTGAGTTGAGCACACTGAACTCACCGCGCGCATTGAAGCAGGCGCAGCCGAACATGTGCAGTGAAGCGATGAACGCGACGAGCGCCGCCAGCCACCGCCCATCGCGAAACCAATCGATGAAGGTGTCGCTCAACTGGGCGAGGTTTGCCTCAGTCAGCTTCCAGGACACCAGGAACACGAGCAGGCTCACCACGGGAAAGCGCAACCAACGGGTATGACGCTGGAACCACTGCCGCTGGGCAAAGACGAGGACCCCGGTGAGGAAGAACAGGGCTCGAGGAAACAGACAGACCAGGCCAACAGCCACCGTCAGCCACAGCGCCACCACCAAACGGTTCGGTTGTTTGCGGCGCAATACCAGGGCACCGGTCGCCGCGGCAAAATAGAACAGCCACTCGTACGACAAGCTCCAGGAGCCGAAGTGAATCAATGGCAACGGCACAATCGGGGGCAGCAACAGCAAATTGGCAATAAAAAGCCCCAGGCGCTCCAGGATTCCCAGATCCGCCAGCATCTTCATGTTGAGCGCGCTGCAGACCACTGTCACGGCAATCAACGCCGGAACCCACGCGGAGAAAATGCGGGTGAACCGATCCTTGAGAAATTCCCCGACGCTGGCGTGGCGCAACAGGCTTCCCAAAATGACAAAGCCGCTGATCATGAAAAACATCTCGACGCCGTAGGCGAGAGAGGACCAGAGATAGCTCACACCGTCGCTGACACGGTCGCCGTGGGGTAACTCAATCACTCCGGCGCTACCGACGTGGTAGATGAACACCAGGGCCGCGCACAGTCCCCGGTACCCGTTCAACGCCGAGTTGAATCCAGCTTTCTCGTTTCGCGGGGTGGTCGAGAGCGACACTATGATTACCTTCGGATCGACGCCGCCGGCGTCCAGGTTTGATATCGCTCACCGCGCAGCGAGCGCCACACGCCCCAGCCGGTCCCGGTGAAGGCCGCTAACACGTCAATGAGTTGTACGAATGGTCGCGCGGCACCGAACCATCCGAGTCCGCAGATCACAACCGCGAGCGCGGGCATCGCCGCAGCCAGAGCTGGATGACCTGCAAACCACAACGCTGCATCGAGTGCCACGGCCGACAGGGCGAGAAAATAGATGGTGAACCAGCGTATGAGCTTGTGGGAAATGTACTTGTACACGTTCAGAGCATCGAGACGCCGCATATGAGGCCAGATCAGCCGATGCACATTGAAGGCCTGACAGGCGATTCGAATCTTGCGCTTGAACTCCTCGCCGCCCGAGGGAACCGACTCTTCAAAAGCTCGCGCATTGCTCGCCTGAACGACACGGGAGCCCTGCACCAGGACCATGAGGGATACGTACATGTCGTCAATGATGTGATCGGGTGGCGGGAGCCGCAGCGAGCGTCTGACGGCAAAGATCGAACCATCCGCCCCCATCATTGAACCGCTTTCCACTTCGAGCCGCTTCAAAGCCTCTTCGAGCTTCCAGTACAGCGAACCCGAGGACGCCGTCACCGATTCGGCATTGTTGGTGTAGATGAGATTTCCGCAGACGCAACCAATCTCGGGATCGCGGAAATGGTCCTGCAACTGGGCGACACAGTGGAGGTCCATGGTCACGTTGGCGTCCGAAAAGATGAGAATCGGCGCGGTCGCCTTGGCTGCCAACAGGTTCATGCCGTACGTCTTGCCGCGTCGCTCAGTGGAGAAATGGACATCGATCCGATCGGTGTAGGCGCGCAGAATCTCGGCCGTCCGGTCGGTGGCAGCATCCACGTAAACGAGTAGCTCCAGATCGGGATGCCGGGCGCGAAGCGCGAGCAGGTTGCGGATCTTGGCCTCGATTGCGCGTTCTTCGTTGTAGGCGCAAACGCAGATGGCGCAACGCAGGGGCTCAGCCGGATCGAGGTTCTGAGCGGCCGGGTGTTTTCGGCCGACTCGACGCAGCAGCAACAGTGACAACGGATAGGTGGTGAACGGATGGATCGCTACCGCGAAACTGAGCAGGCCGATCGCAGTCAACAGCAGGATCATGCGGGGCAACCCCCGCGACTCTCGCGTGCGCGCCAGGTGGCCGCGAACGGCCAGACGAGCAATCCCAACGCCAGGGCCTGGCCGAAGGCGGCGTAAATGCCGTTGAGAAGAAACGCAATGAGAATCGCCAACACGAGAATCCGGGGTGCCGGCGATGAGAACAGGAAGTAGCCGAGCGCCCCGAAGTAGCCCAGCGCTCCCAGCAGACCGAACTCGAGAATCATCTTGAATAAAGGCATCTCGGCCACGGCATAGTGGGCGCGAGCGGCATATTCGCTGAACGAGCCGGCCCCGAAGCCAAACAAGGTGCGCCAGGGATCGTCCCAGAGAAACTGATCGAACAGGTAGAACCCGCCAATGAAGCGCGCGAAGGCGCTGGATCCCACGGCACCGAACTCGCCTGCCCGGGAGGCGAGATGACCAACATAGGTGCTGCTGCCGAATGCGGCAACAGCCGCAATGCCCGCTACTCCCATCAACAGGAGATCCCACCTGCCCCGCCTGATGAGCAGCAGCGGCACACAGACGGCGACAATCATGACGCCGGTGCCGGCGCCCGCAGTGAGGAGTGCGACGCCATAGATCGCGAGCCGCAACCAACGCGACCGCATGCAAAGCTCCAGCACAATGGCAACGCCCATCAACTGACTGAAATAGGAGGGCTCAGGCAGGAACACGCCGTTGGCGCGATAGGTGCTCGATCCGTACTCCAACACGCCCTGGCTGTTGAAATGCTGCATCACAAATGCAGGGGGAACGAAGTTCTCCATGGGAAACAGGAACCGCACCGGAAGCACGGATTGCAAAAAAAACTGCGCCAGGGCGCACACGCCGATCAGGAGGGCCAGGTTCAGAAAGAATTCGTGAATGGGGGCTTGTCCATCGGCACGGGCCGGCTGGTTCCCGGCGAAAACAAATGGCAGATGCAGAACCGCGAACATGCCCATGGAGCTGACGGAAAACTCCGCCACGCCGAACAGCGAAGTGATGCTCAGCACACCGGCCAGTAACAGGAAAAGAGCCAGGCGGACGGGATGAATCCGCAGTACGCCCGCCGCGAATCCGGCGCAAGCGGTCACGGGCAACAGAAACAGGGCGATGCCGATTCCCCGCTCACCCAGTGGCGGGACCGATACTTTCGACAACACGGTCGCGCAAAACAGCGCCATGACACAAACCAACATGACACCGTGGCGCTCGCGCCAACGGCTCGCGCCCGCGGCCCGCGCCAACGCGGACACGTTGCCATCCGCCGGTACCGTGGCATTCAGAGGGATTGTAGCGACCGCCTGCATGGTTCAGTGGCGGCTCAACCTACGAGCGCCGCGCCCAACACAGCCGCCCGGGTCGGCACCAATTTCTCTCTGGCGCGCTCGATGTCGGCCACTCGCGTTTTGTGCCGGCGCGCCGCCAGCAGACAGCCGCCGGTGGCGGCCACGACGAGTTGTGCGTCTGAATATTCGAGTATGGGCGGAGTGTCGACAATGACTACGTCAAAGTTAGTCGCACTGGTCTCCAGGAGATATCTGAATGTGACCCGGCTGAGCAGCTCCTGCGGATTGGGTGGCTGCGTACCCGCAAAAATGACCTTCAGGTCGGAGAACGGAGCAATGGGCACGAGCGCTTCATCCAACCCGCAGCGATCGATGAGCAGATGGGACAAACCGAACGCCGGCTCGACATTGAACCAGCTCGTTTGCGACGGCCGGCGAAAGTTGGCATCAATCAGTAAGGTGCGCTCGCCGAGCTGTGCAAATGAAATGGCCAGGTTGGCGGCCAGGTGGCTGCAACCTGAGCGCTTACGCGGTGCGCAGATTGCGAGCATGTGCTCCTTTTCGTTGAACCAGCGTAGCTGCAACTGGCTGCGCAGCTCGCGCAAGCCTTCCGCTGTGGCGCCGAAAGGTTCATGGGCGGCGACCAGTGTCGGATCGAGGCTGGAATCCGCGGTCACATAGGGGTAGCCGAACTGCAGCGCAAGCGCCTGTTCCACATCCTGCTGAGTGACCAGGCCCAGGCGCATCGCAGCCTCACCAAAGCGCAGATTCTTCTTACGCTGGGCAATGACGACGCGGTTGACGTCGATCTCGGTGAGCTTGCCGGCATCGAACAACACCCTGCCGATGAGCATGCCACCGGACTCGAGCGCGCTCGATTGCATGTCGGGCGGGAGCTCGTCGCGGGAGCGTCGGGAGAACACACTATTCATATTGATCTGCCCTATTGAGCGTCAGTGGCGGGCCGAAGAGTGGCGACCACCGTGGCCTGCCGGACAGGACGGCCGGAGCGCGCCGGCTTCGACAAGCTCAGGCCGCGAATTTCCGCAAGCACCGGCAGTGTGCCGCCGCCGGGCAGCTCGAGCAGATCGGCGCCGGCGCGGACGCGGCGATCGAACAACTCCAGTGCCAGGGTCGCGCCGGCGGCCAGCAAGGTCCCCGCGATAAACGCCAGGATGACGTTCCTCGTGAACTTGGGGCTCGCGGCTTTCGCGGGCGGCGTCGCCACCGTGAGAATCGCAATGTTGGTTTGATTCAGGCGGCTGGTCAAAGACAGCTCGCTGTTACGCTGCATGGCCGCGTCATAGGCACGCTGTGCGCTCTCAACCTCCCGGTTGAGGACGTCCAACCCATCGCGCTGCTGGCGCAGCTCCAGGATCTTGTGCTTTTGAGCATCCAGCGCCTTTTGCTCCTCGGCGGCACGCTGCCTGGCCAATTGCGCGCTCTGATCGATGGAGCCCTTGACGGTCGCCACTTCCGCAGAGAGTTTGTTCCTCAGCGTCTGCACCTCGGCGGCCGCACTGACATTCTCCGGGTGGTTCTTGCCGTACCGCTGCCCGATCTGGGCCAGCTTGCCTTCGGCACGCATCAGCTCCGCCTTCATGTTCTGCAGCAGTGAGTTGCCGAGAATGTCCGGAAGCTCTTCCAGTTGATGTTTCTGCAGCGCCTGGTTCATCTGCCGCTGCCGGCTGTCGGCATCATTCATGGCGGTCTGGGCCGTCACCAGTTGGCTCGCAATTTCGTTCAGCTTCGCCGTCTCGACGTCGAGCTTGTCGTCCGTACCGACTATTTTGCGCTGCTGTTGGTATTGCGACAGGCGTTGCTGAGCCGTTTGCAGTGACGTGCGCAGCGCCTGCACTTGATCGTCGAACCATTGGTTCTGACGCTTGGCCGGATCGGTTCGCAACTCGAGCGTGGTTTGAACGTACGCGTCGGCAAAAGCGTTCGCAATCCGCGCGGCTGCCAGGGGAGTGGCCGCCTCAACGTCGATGTTGATCACGTTACTGTCGCGCGTCGATCGGACCGTCAGCTTCTTCAGCAGCCGCTCGGCGACCCAATCTTCAATGGCACCGGTCGCCTCACCGTCCTGGGAGAACTCCTGCTGTGCGGCGGGGTCCGCGGCCAACCGCAGCCGGTCGACCACTTTTCGTGCCACGGCGTGGCTTGCGATGACATCGCCCTGGGTCGCCTGGACTGTCGACTGCAACTGTTGCGGCAGCGCGTTGCCGGTCACAGGGTCGGTATTCTTCGCATCCACCAACACCGAGGTTTCGCCGACATAGGTCTTCGATTTGAGCAGGCTGTACAGCGCCGTGCCGCCCACGACGGCCAGCAAAATGCAGGCGACCAGTGCGCGACGAGCCCAGCAGACTGCAAACAATTGCCTCAATTTCATAGATGCCTCGCGCTTCAGATCCAACCTTGCTTCACATAGATCACATCGTCCGGCAGGATCGACGAGCTGCCATCCAGCGACAGCGTTTGCTCTTTACCATTCGGATCCCGGCGCTTGACGATCACGCGACGTTCAGAGCCTTTCGAAGTGAGGCCGCCGCCGGCTGAGATTGCCCGCGACAGCGTCATATTGCGCTCCAGGCGGTACATGCCGGGCTTCTGCACTTCGCCATAGATGTAGAACTGCGGCGCCCGGGGCACATAGATGGTGTCGCCGCCATGGACGGTTGGGTTTTGAGTCGGATCGCCATCGAACAGGGACTGCAGATCAATGACCGACTTGCTGCCGTCCTTGCGTATCAGGGTCGCCTGGTCGGCCGCCACCAGGGGTACCGCGCCGCCCGCCGCCGCCAACAGGTCCAGGACCTTCGCACTGGAGGTGAGCGGATATTGACCGGGCCTGGCGACCTGGCCCATGACGGCGATTTTCTGTCCCTGATATTCCGAGACGAGCACGGTGACCTGGGCGTCCTTGATGAACCCGCCGTCCCCCAGGCGCTTGGAGATGATCCCTTCCAACTGTTGAGTCGAGAGGCTGGCCGCCTTCACCTCGCCAATGAATGGATAGGTGATGTTGCCGCTTTCACTGACCCGCACATCCGAGATCATTTCCGAGTAGCCGGAGACGGTGATGTGCAGAAGATCGCCGGGTCCGAGCCGATAGTCACTGCCGGGAGCGGCGGTGGCGGCCATGACCATTGCGGCCGACGACGCCACCCAGAGCAGTAATGCTGCCAGCCACTGCCGGGGACTAGTCAAAGGAGGCTGCCTGCAATTTGCCGGAACCGACTGAGCCTGCGTATGAGACATTACCTACCGACCTTGCGCGGTGCAGAGTTTGAGCCAGGATTTCGTGATTGCGATCCTCCGTGAGGTAGCGCCGGATCTGCCGATCAACGTGTTTGAGGTCGACCGGGCTGTCCTTGATGTCCACTACGCAAATCAGCAGGGCGCGCCGTCCCTGGGGAGGCGCCGCGATCAGCACGTCTCCGCGGGCCGCCTGAGCGAATTGCGGCAGCAGGTTCTCCGGGATTTCCTCCGCGGCACGGGTCGTCTCCACCGCCTCGAACGCGATTGAGCGATGATCGAGCAATTGGCGCACGCTCATCGCCGAGGCGGTGTGGTCGAGAGTGTCACGCAAAGTCCGGGTCAGATCCTCCTTTGCGATATTGAAGGTCAGGGTGCGGTAAATGCGCCGGTGCGCGAACAGCGTGGGGTGCGAGCGGTAATAGGCCAGAATGGCCGACTCGCTGACCTCGGTCCGGGGCAACACACTGCGTTCATAGGCTCGCGCCAGGATCTCCCGCCGGGCGCGCTCGATCTCCTCCATCACGGCCGGATCCCGATCGAGGTGGTTCGCCAGCGCACTCTGCATGAGGTGCTCCTGGTCGATGGGGGTCTCGAGGGCTGGGTTGGAATCGGTGCCTGTCGGGTTGCCGGTCGCCGCGAGCGGGGCGACCGTGATCTGCCGATGGCTGCAACCGGTCAACAGGAGGATGAGAGCACCGATCGAGGCACCCAGAACAGCCGTTGCTTTCAATAGGCTTTCTGGTCGCGCCATACAATCGCTACGGTTCGGAAAAGAATGGAAAAATCCAGTGCCAGCGACCAGTTGCGCAGGTAGTCGAGATCGAATTCGATGCGCTTCTTCATGTGCTCGAGGTCATCGCCGCCGCGATAGCCATGGACCTGGGCCCAGCCGGTGATTCCGGGTTTGACCTTGTGACGAATCATGTAGCTGGGAATGAGCCGCCGATACTGCTCGTTTACCGCGATAGCGTGCGGACGCGGGCCGACGATGCTCATGCTGCCTTCCAGTACATTGAAAAGCTGGGGCAGCTCATCGAGTGACATACGGCGCAGGAAGGCGCCGATGGGGGTCACGCGTGAATCCCCTCTCGACACCTGGGTGTAACTTTCCTGCCCATCCTCGGTGACACTCATGGACCTGAACTTGTAGACAATGATTTCCTTGCCATCGAGGCCGTAGCGCTTTTGCCTGAAAATGACCGGTCCCGCGGATGTCAGCTTCACGCTGATGGCAACGAACGCCAGCAGCGGCGACAAAAGCGCAATCAAGCCGCCGGCGATCCCGATATCAAAAAGGCGCTTCGCCGCCCCTCGCATGCCATAGAAGGGCGACTCGGTCACGGCGACGAGCGGAATGCCATGAATCTGATCGAAGCGAGCGTGGATCAGGTTGCAGAAAAACAGGTCCGGCACGAAATACACCGAAGCCGTGCAGTCCCGCAGCGTGTCCAACAGCCGCACGATCCGTGAATCGCGCGACATGGGCAAGGTGATGTAGACGACGCTGACCTCCTCCTGGGAGATGAACTGGGCTGCATCCGCGGAACGTCCCAGGATCCATGCGCTCTCGTGGGCCGCCACCCTGCTCGGGTGCCGATCCTCAAAGAAGCCGAGTACGTCGGTACGCAACAGCGGGTCCCCCCGCAACTGGGCGGCCAGGCTTGCACCCAGGTCGGTCAAACCGATGATCACAGCTCTGCGCCGCGGGATGCCGCGCTCGCCGGCATTCACGAGAAGCCAACTGGCTGCGAGCTGACCGCCCCACAACACCAGCGGCGTGAGAAGCGCCCAGCTCGCAATGGTGGCCTCCCGATAGTTGCGGGAGAAGCCCGACACACACAGCAAAGCCCATAAGAGGGAGACAACCACACTCCAGCGCACAGTGATGTCGAACAAGAGACGCAGCAAGCTTCCCCAAGGGGTGCGGCTGCGGCGCAGCGGAACCATGTCGAAAAATTCCGCCGAGGTGATGAAAGCCAGGACGCCGAGCAGGAAGTAGGGGCCCCGATGCGGCTCCTCCCACACCCACATGCAGGACCACAGCGTGGCGACCACCGCCAGCGGGTACAACAGTGATTTGACTACGAATACAGCCGACGGATCGTTGGCCGTAACACTCGGAGCAGCTTCTCTGGGCTTGAGCTTGAATTCGAACAACGGACCGCAACTCCCCAAGGATCAACCGCTGATCAGGGATTGCTTCAACGACTTGTGTTTACGCCTGAGTTGTTGGGCTACCAGGATGGCGCCGACGACGAGCATCACCCGAAAGTCATCCTGTTTGACCAGATCGATCGCAAACTGATCGGCCCGCCGCGCCACCGAATCCGGCGCCCGCAGCTCATCGAATGCCAGGCGACGGCCTTTGCGGTAGAGATCGGTGAAGGCGCCCGGCGCTCGAGCGTGGGCGCGGGCCAAATCCATGTAGGGATCGGCGCGGTCGATCAGGTAGTGCCGGTGCTCGGCAAAGATGCCCGCTTCGGACGAGCTCACGTCAATGGTCTTTGCCTCAACACCGGATGAGAGGCACAGGACCGCGAGTTGACCTGTCAGAGTCAACCAGCCGCGTACGCTCATTTTCATATGCCTCCCCCGATTCGCCGGCACATTCCCATGCCGGCGACTAATGCCGAAACCCGAGTACGAAAGACCCGGAGGGTGCAAATTCCATTCCAATCGGCACCAATGTCTGATTTCGCGCCCGTCACTTGCGAGTACGACGCGGAGCAAGCGCTGCCTGTTACAACAGAGCGCGAGCACTGACTCGCATGTGAAGTCGCAGAAAAAACCGCGCTTTGGCGCCCGGGACGGGCCCCGCGCCCCACAGCGGCGCCGGCTCCCAAAACATCTCGCTGCAGAGCACGAAGTTCCTACTTCAACCCCGCGATTCTGCACCAGATTATCACAGTGGTGAAAATTGTGAACTACGGCAGTGCGGATTTACATCATGTATCGGATTGGCGACAGGGAGACAGTGCGTGCGCCGCGGGCCACTGAGTTGTGTTTGATGAGTTGGCCGCGGAAGCTGCGCCGCAAGATCCGGCGGATGTTGATTCGAGCGCCGCTGAGCGCGGCCGGCGGGCGCCGATCGAGCTAGTGCTGCAGCTTGGTCCTTGCTGCAGCGGATTCCGGCGCGCTGGCCACGGTCGTCCGCTGACTCGCGCGGGGGACGGGATTGGCTGGGGCCTCGGGATTAACCGGTGTTAAGCCGGGGGGGCACGGCTGCATCTGCACGCGCGTGCGCCCGATATCGGCAAACAAATACTCCTGCGGCGGCTTCTGCTCGGGAGAGGCCAACGCAACATCCACCCAATAAATCGTGCCGGGAAACCTGCGCTCGCCTACTTCAGGCGACAATCCCATGGCTTTCACAGCAGCGGCACGCTTCTCGGCACGCTCCTGGGTGCTGAACATGCCCACGGAGATCCGCCTGTTGGTAGAGAAGTTCTTCATGACATGGGCGTCGGTGAAGCCGTGCTTCTCGAGCCGGGCGACCACCTCATTGACGTCCTGGTCGGAGTTGAGGCCACCCACATATACCCAGTAGCCCTCTATCGTTTCACCTTCTTCGGCGCGCTGATGGAGTTTGAAGCCGCGTTGAGTGAGCAGACCAGCGGCCCGTGCGGCGTGGGCAATGTCGTTGAACGGACCGACCGAGGTGCAGCGTGGGAGCTGCGGGAGGTCCGGGAGCTGGAGAGCTACTTTCTCCGCGACGACGGGCGCTAAAGCCGCGAGTGGGCCGCTCGCCGGGGCAGCGGGCCGCGGCGAGTTGGTTGCGGTGGGCTTGGGGGCGTTGGGATCTGTGGGAGCGTTCGGCGCGTTGGGGCCGCTCGGGCCATTGGTACCATTGGGACCGTTGAGACCATTCGGGCCGCTCGCGGCATTGGGATCGGTGGGACCGATGGGGCCGTTTGCGCCGTTGGGCGCGGCCTTTTCGCCAACGAGCTGGAGCCTGGGGAGATGGGCCAGGGCATCGTGGGCGCCCGCGTCGCGCGGGGCATCGATCCACTTGGCCCAGGCCAGGAAGAGCAGGTTTGCCACCAGCAGTGTGAGGAAGATTGCGCGCACAGACTGATTCTAGACCAGCGACCGCCGCTTGCGGGACGGTTGCGCCCTCGAGGAGCGCGCGGGGGTTTTGTGGGCCCACACCGCCAGGCCGTGCAGCACGAGGTCGGGAAGTCTCACGCACGTACTGCGAATGAGCGGCTTGATGTCCGCTGAGCCGCCGCCCGTCAGGAGCACTAGGGGTCTGTTGCCAACGAGCAGGCGTGACTCTTCGATTGCGCGATCCACAGCGCCGGCAGCGGCGTAACGGGCACCCTCGCCAATTGCGTTCCGGGTTGTCTTGGCGAACATGCCGGTCGCGCCGTCGGGCCCGCCTTTGGCCCGTACCTGGATGCCGTTGGTATTTGTAAGCAGGCTGCTGACCATGAGTGCGGGGCCAGGAATGATGGCACCCCCGCGATGGCGGCCGACGCCATCGACGAGGTCGATGGTCATCGCGGTGCCCACGTTGACCACGCACACGGGGTGACCTGAAGCCAGGTGGAAGGCGCCGATGGCGGCGACGAAGCGGTCAACACCTAACCGCCAGGGGTCGATGTAGTCAGTGGTGACGCCGGCGGCGGTCCGTTCGGTGATCACGAACTCGGGGGTCGGGGCGCCGGCTTTGCGGGCTGCGGCGATCAACGCGCGGTTGACGTTGTCGCCAGCGACGCTGGAAATGATGATGCGGTCAACGTTGGGCGCCGCGTAGGCAACGCCAACGGGCTGATGGGTGCGCGCGGCCGCGGCGCGGCTGGACCAACCGCGGCCGAAGACCCGGCGCGCGTAGTCTGCCGCGGTCCATCCGGCATTGGCTGCCGCCTGTTGCTTGCCCATCTTCCCATCCACCAACCGCGCCCATTTGACGCGGGTATTGCCAATATCCATCAGCAACAGAGTCAAGTGTCAGCCCTCACTGAAACATCGCCTGAAATGAATCTTTGCAGGCCCTGAAGCGTCTCGACCAACAGAGCGCCGTCGAGGTCGATGCCCCGGGCGATGCCCTTGATGGTGGTGGCCTCGCTGCCCGTCACGGTAACGGGCTTCCCATGCAAGGCGTCCGCATCCATCCACTTCTGGACGAACGGCTTTAGACCGTCGCGCTCAAACGCGAGTAGCCCCTCGGTAAACGCGCTGATCAACCCGGCGGCAACCTGATTGCGCCGGCCCCCTTTCAAACCTGCACTGACCAGATCGATTGGAGCGATTCCGGTTGCGCGGATCTTCTCCAGCAAGTCAGCGCCGAGAGCGACATTGAGGCCGACGCCGATAACGACGCACGCGGGACCGGAGGACTCCGCACGCAGCTCAATGAGAATCCCGCCGAGTTTTCGGTCGTCAATCAGCAGGTCATTCGGCCACTTGAGCCCTACTCCGACGACCCCCAGACCGTTCAACGCCTCCTTCGCACACACGCCAATGACCAGGCCGAGCGCGCCGAGGTCGCGAGGGACTTCGCCAAACACCCAACTCAAGGACAGGCAGATGGAGCCGCCGGGGGGAGCGACCCAGGTTCGGCCGCGACGGCCCCGGCCGGCGGTCTGGTACTCGGCCAACAGGGCCTCGCCTGTACCGAGCTTTGGGTAGGGACGATCCATCAGGACCGTGTTGGTGGAGCCGAGACTCCAGGCGGTGTCGACACGCGCTACGTGTGGGCGGGCGGTGTCTGAGAGCGCGGCTGTGATGCGGGCGGCGTTGAGGGGCTCTGCTGTGCCAGGGAGGCGGTAGCCGCGGTTGCGGACCGCGTGCACCGTTGCGCCGAGGTCGCGAAGGGCAGTTGCCGCTTTCCAGATGGCGCTGCGGGTGACCGCCAGGTCGGCGGCTAGCGATTCGCCAGAGTGGAACTCGCCGTCGGCAAGGTGGGCGAACAGGCGGGCCACGAGCGGGGCGTCTGCGCCGGCGGTGTGATTGCTCGCGTCAGTCATCGGCGGGCTCGCGCGGGCAGGCGACGGCTCGCGGGTCTCATCGGCCGCCGTTCCGGCCGAACAACCACAGTCGCCGCGCGCGCGGTTCTGTTCCCGCCCGCATCCGCGCGATATTTCCACGGTGCGTGTACGCAATCAGCCCCGTGGCCACTACTCCAAAGGACGTGAGCGCCAACCCCGGCTCGAGTCCCGTCAGGGACACGTAGATGGGTATCGAAGCGGCGGCCAGCATGGAGGCCAGCCCCACGTATCCAAAAATCACCACGGCCATGAACCAGGTCAACAGCATGGGCAACATCAAAGTGACATCGAGCCCAACCACCACGCCCACCAGGGTGGCGACACCCTTACCGCCCCGAAACCCATGCCACACCGGATAAACGTGTCCGATCATGACTGCCAGCCCGCACGCGACCGGCTCCCAGGTCGCGATGTACAACGGCGGCTCGAGGCCCGGCAGCAGCAGCGGGGCCACCGCGCGTACCGCCAGCCAACCCTTGCCGAGGTCGATCAGGAGAACCCACAACGCAAACGACTTCCCCTGGGTCCGCAAGGCGTTGGTTGCGCCGGCGTTGCCACTGCCCATTTTGCGGATGTCGACACCGCCCTTGAGGCGACCGACCAACTGGCTGCCCACAATGGCGCCGAGCAGGTAACTCAACAGGATTTTCAGCAGCAGATCGCTCACGTCGGGTGTGCTCGTCCCGGCAGGAAGACTTCGGCGAGCATGCAGCGCACGCTGCCCCCTCCCAACCTCTCAATCGTCGGTAGCGGAACCGACAGCGTGTAGTCGGTGTTGGCCGAGAGCCGCGCGAACACTTCCGGCCTGATGGCGCGGCGCGCGGCTTCTGACATGACGAGCAACCGCGCATCCCCGAGGGCTTCGTCCCAGACGGCCAGTTCGAGCATGTTGCCGGCGAACTGCTCAATTTCGTCGTATTGGATCTCTACCACGTCATGGCCGCTCACTTCGAGCTTCTCGATCACGCGCGCGCGGTCTTCAGCCGACATTGCGCAGGTACCTAACACAGCCATGCGTGCACCAACACTCATCATGACGTTGGTGTGGTAGTACGGTGCGCCGCTGCGGTCGGCGGCATCGAACATCACCCATTCGTAGCCCAATTGACGCGCCCAGTCGTCCAGCACATCGGGGTGAGTTCGCGGCGATGTGCAGGCATACGCCACGCGATTGCAGCGATCGAGCACGAGGCTGCCGGTGCCTTCCAGAAACCGGCCGCTCGCCTCGTAGTGAGTCAGATCCACGGTCCGCGTTACTTTGAAGCCGAGCTGCTGCACGAGAGTGTCGATCACGTCGGGACGGCGCTCGCGGCGGCGGCTTTCCGCCTGCATGGGATACAACACGAGCGTGCCGTCCTCATGGAAGCTCACCCAGTTGTTGGGAAAGATGGCATCGGGCTTCGGGGGCTGCGGTGTGTCAGCGACGGCGCAGACGGTAACGCCCTCTGCCCGCAACGCTTGTACGCACGCGTCGAACTCTGACAGGGCGCCTGCCTGGCCGGAGTGGGTGCCGTCCGGCCGCTGCATCTTGTTGGTCACGGCGGTTTCCGGGTTGTAATCGAATGCCGCCGGCCTAATCATGAGCACCGCGGTGGCGCATTGCTGAAGCGTGACCTCTTCGTTACTCATGAGCTCCGATTCCGAACAACTGGTTACGGTCACCGCGAACGGGCTCTACTGCCCGCCCGGCGACTTCTACATCGATCCGTGGAAGCCGGTGCAAAACGCCGTGATCACGCATGCCCATGGCGACCATCTGCGCCACGGCAGCGCACGCTACATTGTCGCACGTCCCGGCGCACCCATCGCAAAGTTGAGGCTTGGCGGGGATCGGGAGCTCACCCCGATCGACTACGGTGCGCGAGTGACGTTCGGCGCCACAAACGTGTCACTGCACCCGGCCGGCCACATCCTCGGATCTTCGCAGGTGCGCATCGAATACGGCGGCCAGGTGTGGATCGTATCCGGTGACTACAAGCGGCAGCACGACCCGACCTGCGTGCCTTTTGAGCAGCTCGAATGCGATGTCTTTATCAGTGAGGCGACTTTCGCGCTGCCGGTGTACCGCTGGCCGCCGACCTCCCAGGTGGTCGGCGAAATCTTCCGTTGGTGGCGTTCCAATCGGGATCGAGGACTTGCTTCGGCCCTGTTCTGCTATTCCCTGGGGAAGTCGCAGCGCGTGCTGGCCGAGCTGCTCGCGTACACGAATGAGCCGGTGTACCTGCACGGCGCCGTCGACTCGCTGACCGGTGTGTATCGGCGCGCAGGCGTGAACATGGTGCCGACTCTGTCTATTCCGCCCGATCGCAAACATGACTTCCGCGGTGCATTGATCGTGGCGCCGCCCAGCGCCGCCGGAACGCCTTGGATGCGGCGCTTCGGCGATCATTCGAGCGGTTTCTGTTCTGGCTGGATGCGGGTGCGCGGCGATCGGCGACGGCGGGGTTACGACCGGGGGTTTGTGATTTCAGATCACGCGGATTGGCCGGGGCTGATTGAAACGTGTCGGGCCACGAAGGCGCGCAGAGTTCTATTGACGCACGGCTACTCGGATGCAATGACCCGACACCTGACGGAGTCGGGGCTGCCGTCTCAGGCGCTGAAAACTGACTTTGGTGCCGAAGAGTGAAAGCGTTCAGCGAGCTGTATGAAGAGCTGGACACGACGACGTCCACCCACCTGAAAGTGGCGGCGATGGTCCGGTATCTGCGAATGGCGCCGCCGGCGGATGCGGCTTGGGCGACGTACATTCTGTCAGGGCGCCGACTGAAGCGCTTCATCGGCCCGGCGCTGCTGCATCGATGGTTGATCCAGGAGTGTGGGCTGCCGGAATGGCTGGTGGAGGAATCGCGGGCGACGGTGGGCGACCTGGCGGAGACGATCGCCTTGCTCACTGAAGGCGGGCCGGACCGGCAGGCACCGGAGACTTCGCTGTCTGAATGGATTGAAGGGCGACTGCTGCCGTTGCGCTCGGCGGGAGAGCTGCGGCAACGTGAGATCGTGGTCGAGTGGTGGGGGACACTGCCCTATCGCGAGAGCTTCCTGGTCAACAAATTTCTGACAGGGTCCCTGCGGGTGGGCGTGTCAGAGTTGCTCGTTACGCGCGCGTTGTCTGAAGTGTTGTCGATGGCAAGGCCCGATGTGTCGCGCCGGCTGATGGGTGACTGGTTTCCGAGCGCGGCATTCTGGCAGTCCTTGCAGTCGGGCGAGGCGCCAGTTGAGGATCCTTCCGCGCCTTACCCCTTCTTCCTCGCCTCTCCTCTGGAGGCGGCGGTGGAAACGTTGGGCGACCGCGTTCAGTGGCAAGCGGAGTGGAAATGGGATGGCATCCGCAGCCAGATTGTCCGGCGCCGCGGGCAATGTTTTATCTGGTCGCGTGGGGAAGACCTGGTGACCGATCGATTTCCGGAGATCGTGTCAGCCGCTACGCGCCTGCCCGACGGCGTGGTGCTCGACGGGGAGTTGGTGGCGTGGCGGGACGGACTGATCCGGCCGTTCGCCGCTCTGCAACAGCGCATCGGGCGTAAACAGGTGACGGCGCAGATTCTGAAGTCGGTGCCGGTGCGGTTTCTGGCTTACGACCTGTTGGAGCAGGACTACGAGGACCTGCGGTTGTTGTCATTGCGGGAACGGCGGGCGCGGCTCGCTGCCGTTGTGGCGGCCGCGCCCGAGATCATTGGGATTTCCGAGGTCGTGGAAGCTGAAAGCTGGCAGGCTCTGGCGCAACTGCGCACGCAGTCCCGCACTCGCAGTGTCGAAGGCTTGATGTTGAAAGCGCTGGAGGCACCCTATGGCACGGGGCGTCAACGGGGCTCCTGGTGGAAGTGGAAAATCGAGCCGTATTCGTTCGATGCGGTTCTGTTGTATGCCCAGCCTGGGCACGGTCGCCGCTCGAACCAATATACCGACTACACGTTTGGTGTGTGGAGCAATGGGGAGCTGGTGCCTGTGGCGAAGGCGTACTCAGGTTTGAGTAACGAGGAAATCACTGCGCTCGATCGGTGGATACGGCAGCATACCCAGGAGAAGTTTGGGCCGGTGCGGGCGGTGGAGCCGACCCAGGTGTTTGAGTTGGCCTATGAAGGGATTGCGGCGTCGACGCGCCACAAGTCCGGCGTGGCGCTGCGGTTTCCGCGGATTGTGCGGCGGCGGGGGGATAAGCCGGCGGCGGAGGCCAACACGTTGGGGGATCTGGAGGCGGTGCTCAGCGCGGGTTCGGGGAGCCTGGACGCTTGATCGCCGCTGCCGACTGATCGCTCACGACGCAAACACCTGCGCCGCGACTCGCAACTGCTCTATCCACTCGCCCCCATCCTGATACCCACCTGCCGCAATTTGCGCGCAAACGTTTTCAACATTCTCGGCGCGCGCGATCGCAAGATAACCTTCTGTCAGCAGGGCCAAGCCGGGTGCATGCGCGTCACGGTAGTGTTGTAGGGAATCGGTGAAGGTATTCACGGCAGCGGCACGCCGGCCGAGGGCGAGCTCGAACGCTCCACACAGCCAGGTCCCGGTGCCCACGCGCAGAGGTCCCAGCTCCAATTTTTTGACGAGCGCCACTGAGTGCCGCGCGAGCTCCAGCGCGGCGAGCAGATTTCGCGGATCGGGCGGTTCCTTGGGTAGAGCCCAGCCGGGCCAGCAGTCGGCGGCGACGTTGAATGTGAATCGTTGGGCGGCCAACAGCGCTTGATGCTCGGCCGAAGGGCCGGCCGCCCCCGCCGCCCCAATCGGCCGCGGCGCATCGGGTTCGCGCTGGCGTGAAGTGGGCTGCGCCCACCCCGGCCCGACTCGATGCTCGATGGCATCAGCCGCGGCCTGCGCCGCAGCAATGAGCACGGCTCGATCGCCCGCGCGCGCGAGCTCGGCGAGCCGTTCCCGTGACGTCGTCACGAGCTGACTCAATGACTCGGCGGATGCAGTCGGCATGAAGGCGATCGTCCCACGAATTGCATTGCTGCACTGCGCTAAATACTTAACATTTCTTGACATTCAGGCGAGGATCTTTGCCTTGAGCAGGCACCTCTATTGCTTCTGAAAGAGAGTTGAAAGCTTCAGAAAGCCGCTGGAAAGACCGAAGGAGTTGCCCTCACGTGACGAAGCCCGCCCTCATCCGACGATGGGCGCCATGGATTCTCATGGCCATTGTTGTCGCACTCATGGTGCGCTTCCTCGATCTACACGCGACTCTGGCGGCGTTCAATGATATTGAGCCGATTGCGGTCGTGCTCACGGTTGCGCTGTTTCTCCTCGATCGCTTCAGCATGGCGTACAAATGGAACTTCCTGTTGCGTGCCCGGGATTGCTGGCTGTCCCATTGGGCGGCGTTCCGGATTTATTTGGCTTCCGGATTCGTTGGTTATGTGATTCCCGCCTCGGTCGGCAGCGATGTGTTCCGGGCCGCACGTTTGTCCATGGCGGGCCGCTCGGGCTCCAGCGTCTCCGCGACGATCATCCTGGAGCGGGTGCTCGGCCTGTTGGCCATTCTCGCGCTGTCGAGTGTTGGTTTGGTGTTGGTTGTGATGCGAGGTCGCAGCGATCTGCTGCCGCTTCTGGGTGCCGTGGGCGCGGCGTTGTGTGCCGGTACGGTCCTGACCGCGATCTCGATGAGCACGCGGCTCTATCAGATGCTTCGCCGTATGACGGCCCGGTTCGGTGACAACAAGGTAGTGAAAACTTTGCACGCGATGCATAACGAGTATGTATCTCTTGGCAAAGGCATGCGCACTTTGGCGGTGTTTTTCGCGCTGTCGCTGGTCAACCAGGTCATCCAGGCGCTGATGTTTGTTCCTGTGTTGGTATCGCTGGGCGCGCCCGTGGACCTGCTTGCGCTCATCGCCGTGCTGCCGCTCAGCAAGGCGTTCGTACAGCTCATGCCGGTGCCGGCCGGCCTGGGCGTCGCCGAAGGTTCGCAGGTGGTCGCGTTGTCGCTTGCGCACGTGGCGCCCGCTCAGGGGTTGGCTGTCGCGCTGGTGCTTCGAGCGATCGATTTGTCGATGCTGTTGCCTGCGGGAATTGCGTACGCAGCGGATGCTTGGCAATTGCGGCGGACGCCTTCAGTTGGCCGCAGCGCTTGAGGCAACTGGGGCGTTGAGTATGACTCAGCCTGTCACGACGCTCGCATTGCCCGCTCGAGGGCGGCGCACAGCTCCCGCACTGAAGCCGTCTTCTCCACGACCGCCCGGATGCCACAGGCGAACGCTCGCCGTTCCACATCAGGCTTGATGTAGCTGCCTGACAGAATCACCGGCACACCCGGTTTGATTGCCATCAACTGCCGCGCCGTATCGATCCCCCCATCCGCGGGCATCGACAGATCGGTGACGATCACGTCGAACGCGTCAGGCGCGGCGGCGAGGGCTTCGAGGGCAGTTGCCACATCAACATAGCCGATGACGTCGTAACCGCGGCGGCCGAGGGCCCACTGAACCAACAGGATCAGGCCAGGATCATCATCGAGCCAAAGAACGGAGCGTCCGGTGAGGTCGGCACTGTGTGTTGTCGGGTTCATCGTCCATAAGATCCGGCAAACGGGCAGGCAGTATCGGCGGCGCGCGCGCGCGGGACTGTAAGATTGTGTCAAATGGAATCGGTCCAACAGTTGACAGATTTTTACAGTCATGTGGCGGCGCTTCGCCACAATGAGCGTCCCCGGGTGCGCCCGGTTCAGCCGGCGGTTAAGATGCTCACTATGCGAATCGCTTTCCTGGAAGACGATCCGGATCAAGCGGATCGCATCCTGTCCCTGCTGCAGGGCGCGGGTCACATCGCGCATCGGTTTCAAAGGGGCCGCGCGCTCCTGTCGAACCTGCAGGGTGAAAACTACGACCTGATCATGCTCGACTGGGAAGTCCCCGACGTATCGGGCTACGAAGTTCTGCAGAGTGTGCGCGGCCGGATGAACCTGCGGACGCCGGTCCTGTTTCTCACCCATCGCGATACGGAGCTGGATGTCGTGCAGGCGCTGCAAGCCGGGGCCGATGACTTCCTCATCAAGCCGCCGCGCGAGCGTGAGCTATTGGCGCGAGTGGCGGCACTCAGCCGCCGAACCCGCGAACCGGCGCCGGCCACCGTCCTCGAATTGTCTCCCTACCGCATCGACCTGGAACGGCGCCAGATTGAGCGCAACGGCGTGCCGATCGAGCTGACGCGACGCGAATTTGAAGTAGCCGTAGTCCTGTTCCAACATGCCGGCTCGGTGGTCTCGAGAGGTTTCATTTTGGATTCAGTCTGGGGCCGAGGCGATACCACGACGACTCGCACCGTGGACATGCACGTCAGCCGGGTACGGAAACTTTTGGGATTGTCGGCTGCGATTGGCTTGCGGCTGGCTGCGGTCTATGGATATGGCTATCGCCTGGAACGCACAGGTACGGACGCTCAATGAGCCGGAACAGGGATTCCTGATGAACGACCGCAGGAGCAGGGCGCCAGGAGGGCGGTCACTGCTACCCGGTGTCGCATTCCTGTTGCTCCTGTCGGGCCCGGTCAATGTGCAGGCGGCCGACGCGCCGGCTGAATTCGGCTACATTGCCCAGCCGGGCGACACTCTGATCGGCCTGGGCAAGCGGCTGTTGCGCCAGCCCACTCGCTGGCATGAAGTCCAACTCCGCAACCAGATCTCCAATGAGTATCGGATCAAACCCGGCTCCACTATCCGGATCCCCTACGCTTGGCTGAAGGTCAGCACCGAAACCGCGTCCGTCGCGAAGGTGGCAGGGACTGTCACCAGTGCCAGCCAGCCTGTTGCCGCCGGGCAGAGTTTGTCCCAGGGCTCTGTGGTTGAAACGGGCCCTGATGGCTCGGTTGCCATCGACCTGGCGGACGGCTCGCGGATCGTCTTGCACAAGTCGAGCTCGCTGCGTCTGTCGGAAATGCAGCGGGTTGACGGCGTTCCCAATGCTCACGACATACAGCTTCAACTGCCCGACGGACATCTGGACACGTTGGTCAAGCCGCACCGCGACGTTGGTCGGTTTGAAATCGTCACACCGACGGCGGTCTCCGGTGTGCGGGGCACAGTCTTTCGCACAGCAGCATCGGATAGCACGGTGACCACCGAGACGCTGGAAGGCGTCGTCGCCGTCTCCGCCAGCGGCGAAACAGTCGACACCCGGGCTGACTTCGGTACCCGTGTTGATAAGGGTTCGCCGCCGCTCAAACCCGTTCCCCTGCTGCCGGCCCCGGACCTGTCCGCCGTGCAGGAAACCAACCAGCGCAAGCAGTTGCACCTGGAGTTCCCGCCCCTCGCGGGGGCGAAGTCCTACCACGTGCAGGTGTCGGGAACTGCCGATTTTCAGACGTTTGCGCTGGATGTGCGCTCCGAGCAGCCTGTGCTCGATACGGCAGCGCTTCCCGATGGCGCTTATTGGCTGCGGGTGCGTGGAGTCGACTCTCTGGGGCTCGAAGGCCACGACACGGTCAAGTCCCTCACCCAGCAGACACTGCCCGAGCCTCCCAAACCGCCGCCGCCGGCACCCGAGCTCGTGTTGGTGACCCGGCATGATCTGCACTTCCAGTGGTCGGCCGAGCCAAACCAACAGTACCGCGTGCAAGTTGCGCGCGATCCGCAGTTCCAGCACATCCTGGCGGACCAGACACAGTCGGATGGCAAGTGGGTGTGGCGCCGCCCCTGGCCCGGCCAATACTACATCCGCGTAGAGACGCTCCCCGCCGCTGGAACCACGCCGGGAACACCCTTCGTGGTCCCTGTGCCTTTGTGGGTCAAGGTCGCGGTACCCATTGTGATTGTGTCGACGTTGTTGCTCTGATGCCCGCGCGACGGCGATCACCCTGGACGCGCCAATGGCTGGGCCTGTTGGCGGTGATGTCAGTGGTGGTTGTGCTCGCTTGCACCTACCGATGGTTTTGGCGCCTCGATTTTGCTCTCTATGATGCGAGCCTGCCGACTCGCGCCGCCCCTGCTGACGTCGTGATAGTGGCGATCGACGATGCCAGTATCGAATCGATCGGACGCTGGCCGTGGCGGCGAGTGATTCATGCCACCCTTCTCGAGCGGTTGCGCGCGATGGGTGCACGCATTGTGGCTCTCGACATTCTCATGACAGAGCCCGACCCGACTTCACCCGGAGACGACGCGCTCCTGGCTTCGGCCATGAGCCAGGGGTTGCCGGTGGTCCTGCCCCTGATGGTCCGGTTTCCCCGCCAGGGCGGTTTCATTCGCGAGGAGCTGCCGATTCGGCCCTTGGCGCAGGCGGCCGCGGCCATCGGACATGTCAATGTTGAAGTCGATCCGGACGGCATGGTCCGGAGCCTGTTTTTGAAGGAAGGCTTGGGAAATCCACAGCGGCCCTACCTCTCGACCACCCTGATCTCCGGCAAGCAGAAATGCGAAGCCAATCACCCCGACCTGGAGCACGCACCCCAGGGCGTGTGGGTGCGTGACTGTCAGATTCTGATTCCGTACCTGGGGCCTCCGGGACACTTCGCGCAAGTGTCGTACGCGGATGTGCTGGCCGGACGGGTGAGCGACTCGGCGATCCGCGGGAAGATTGTGTTGGTGGGTGCGACCGCTCAAGGCGTCGGGGATGCATGGGCGACTCCACTCTCCGGTGGCGCGCAGGCAATGCCGGGTGTTGAGATATTGGCCAACGTGCTACAGGCCCAACGAACCGGCACTCTGATACGCAAAGTTCCCCTCCTACCCACCATCCTCCTGTCGCTCTTGCCCATCTACCTCCTGGGGCTCGCGCTGCGAGTGATGACTCCCCGCTGGTCGATGATGTGGGGGATGACGATATGGCTAACCACAATCGCAGGCGCCGTCCTGGCATTACAACTGATGCACTGGTGGTGGGCACCGAGCGCTGCCTTGCTGTCGATACTGGCGCTCTATCCACTCTGGAGTTGGCGCCGCCTCGTCGCCGCTCAAGCGTTCATGGATGAAGAGTTTGCACGCCTGGCCGGCGTCGAGCAGTCGCTGACACCCTCTGTGGCACCACCCTCCTCCGACCGACGTGCGTTGGATCCCGTGGACCGGCGGATCGATCTGCTGCGAACCGCTACACAGTTGCTGATCGATGCCCGTCAACGTTTGCTCACTGATATTTCCGAAATGCGCAAGGCGCAGAGAGAACGCGATGATGTCATCCGCTTCCTGTCGCATGACATGAAGAGTCCCGCCTCCTCCTTGATGGGGCTCGCTCAATTGCAACGTGACCCGCAAAGGGCACTGCCGCCTGAGGAGCTGTCAGAGCGGCTCGACGTGTTGGCCCAACGCACTCTCGCGCTCGTGGATGGCTTTGTGGCGCTGGCGCGCGCCGAGTCCGTCGATCGCAGCAAGTTCGACGAATTCGACGTCCGGGATGCCATCCAGGATGCTTACGACGAAGTCTGGGGAGCGGCTCAGGCGCGCAACATTTCCATTTCCTGTACTGCGCCGGCGGACTTGTTGCACATCGAGGGCGACCGCCAGCTTCTCGCGCGCGCGATCGTCAATCTGCTGAACAACGCGGTCAAGTTCTCTCCCGACGGTACGGCCGTGGCGCTGGAATGCCTCGCGCAGCCCGCCACCGTGTTGATTCGGATCACCGACAGCGGGCCCGGCATCGCTCCTGAGCAGCAGGCATTGCTGTTCCAACGCTTTACCCGTGGAGTTCATCGGGGTGCCCGGGATCCGGGCGGCGCGGGGTTGGGACTGGCGTTCGTGCGCGTTGCCGCAGAGAAACATGGCGGTCGTGTCTGGGCCGAAAATACAACTGGAGGTGCCGTGTTCTGTTTGTCCGTTCCCCTCCCCATCACTCGCGATGAGGTTTGACACTTATTTACAGATCGCATCCCGCGCTGTCGCCATACTTTTTCCCACTCGCAGGAGAAAGAGATGGGACTACTGGATGGTTTCGCGGGCGCCACGGGGTCGGAAGTGGGCACCGAGCTGGTGTCGGTTCTCAATGGCCTGATTGAAAAGCACGGCGGCCTGCAAGGGATGGTGGCGCACCTGCAGGAGCGCGGCTTCGGCACCGCGGTACGTTCCTGGATCGGCCCGGGTCAGAACCTGCCCATGTCGGCGGACCAGGTGAACCAGGCATTTGGAATCAACACACTCACGGATCTCGCGGTGCGGGCGGGGATCAGTCCTCAGCAGTTGGCTGAGCGTGTTTCGCAGCTTCTTCCCCAGGCAATCGACCATCTGACGCCGAGCGGCGTGCTGCCAGCATCAGCCTCCCATGCGAATTCTTGATTGCCAACGAGTACGTACGCGCTATTGCCGCATTACACCCGGCTGGCAACCGAAACGACAGCCGCGGCTCGCCATGCGGCGAGTTCACCTGCACCAGCGAAATCGACGCGGCGGTAAATGTTTCCGCGCAGTCGGTCGCTGGAAGCGCTGAGGTGGCCAGCTTCTGACCGTAGTTGAAGAAGTCGACTTTGAAGGCGCTGCCGGCCCAGTAACACAACGAGAGCTCCTCGCACGCCGCGGCGCCGCCGCCAAGACGGCGGATGTCATTGATGACTCGCAGAGCCGATGCTTCGCGGGCGTCAGTTTGTTGGAGCAGGTGCCAGCGCGCGGGCCATTGACGCGCGGCGCCGATCAGCAACACGATGCAACAGCCGGCGGCGACGGCAGCGGCGGCCAAGGCGCCAGTGAGCCAACGCGCAACGCCGCCGGTGGCGCCGACCCCTGGCAGCATCGCTCGTCCTACGACCGGCGTGGGCGCCGCGTACCGCCCCACGCCACGCGCTCTGATCTGCTCCACGCCTACAGCCACCGCCAGCGACACTGCAATCAGGAAATCAAAAAAGGCATTGCGGTCCACACCTTTGCCGCTGGCTGCGAGGGCTCCGACGCCCGCGGCCAACACCAGGTACAGCAGCACGAATGCCGCCTGCTCCCGCACTTCGCGCCGGCCGACTCGCAAAGCGAAGGCGATTCCCGCGACCATGCCGAGCACAATCAAAAAACCAACGCTTTCCCACACGCGCCAGAGGCCGGATTCAGCCAGCAACCGCGAATACAGCCGGCTGGAGGCCAAGTCATGAAAGAAGATGGCGCCCTGAGTGTAGTAAAGCGCCGCCAGTGCGACCGCCAGCACAGACACCGCTGTGATCAACCAGCGAACGAGTATTTCCTTGCGATACAAGGCTATCCACACTGTCACCGCCAGGGGCAAGGCAATCAGCAAATGCTTCACACAACCCGCCGCCACCATCAGCACTGCGGCGGCGGCCAGCGCCTTGCGACTGAAATCGAAACGCCACAGCACCGTGACGCTCGTGATCATGAACGCGTGGGCCAGGAGCTGCGGGTCGTTCATGGTCATATACGCGGGTGCGTACGTTGAAAACGCTGCCAGGAACAGCGTAGCGCCAAATGCGGCCACGGCACGCGAAACCTGCCATCGGCGCAGCCAAACAAACAGGTTGAAGGCAACCGCAAGAAGGCTGAGCAACGCGAGCAGGCGTCCCGCGAAAATGTTGTCGCCAATGAGCCGGCCCAGGGCGCCGACAATGTAGAACGACAGCGGTGGGTAGTTATCGGAAATGGGGCTGTTCACGGCGGGGTACAGAGCCCCGCCGCGCCAGGCTACTTCAGCCCAGTAGGCATTCCAGCCTTCGTTGTAACCGTTGGGAATCCAACGAAACAGAGTGTAGGCCGGACCAACAACAGCCGACAGCCACACGACCGCGAGCCCGGCAGTGGCCACGCACAACATTGCGGTGGCCAGGGCCGTCCCGCGATTCGCATTTACCATCCTATCCCGTAATCCTCACCGTGATTGCTCGAGCCGCCCCACATCGTGCCGTGGGCACGGTCGAGCTCGATCGCATTGATCGGGCCCGAGCTGCGCTCGACGAAGTCCAATTTGTAGCCCATTTTCACCAGCTCATCTCTAACCCAGGTGGGGGTCGAGGAGCTGAGTGTGAGGCGGCCAGGTATCGATTCGTGCGCTCCGAAGGAGTCGCGCATCTGATAGCTGGTGATATTGGCCGCTTCGGTCGCCTCCTGGGGTGTCATACCGAATTCGACCACGTTCAGAAAGAACTGCAGCAGGTTTTGGTCCTGGGTGTCACCGCCTTGCACGGAGAACACGAGGAACGGCTTCCCATCCTTCAGAGCAAGCGAAGGCGTGAGAGTGGCGCGAGGCCGTTTGCCCGGCTGCAGCACATTGAATGGATTCTCGTTAGGATCCAGCACGAAACTTTGCATGCGCTGGCTCAACCCGACACCCGTGTGGCCGGCAATTACGGCAGGAGTCCAACCGCCGCTCGGTGTCACGGACACGGCCCAGCCTTTTTCGTCGGTCGCTTCAACACTCGTCGTTCCCAGGCGGAAGCTGCGGTCGAATTCGGCGAGCGCCGTGGGGCTCCATTCATTCGCCTTGGCCCCCTCGGAAGGCATCTTGCTGTGCCACTTCTGCAGGACATTCACAAACGGATTGGTGCCGCCCTGGAAGGGATAGGGATCGCCCGGGCGGATGTCGGGGTCGTTATGGTCAGGCTTGACGAGCTTGGCCCGCTCGCGGGCGTAGTCCTTCGACAACAGCCCCTGGATCGGCGACGCGGGCGGGAAAGCCGGATCGCCGTAGTAGAAGTCGCGATCCGCAAACGCCAGGTTCATCGCCTGGTACACCGTGTGAATGTAACGAGCGCTGTCATATCCCATCGACTTCAGGTCGAAGTTCTCCAGGATGTTGAGCGCCTGCAACAGGACAGGGCCCTGCACCCACGTGGTCAGCTTGTAGACCTCGATGCCCTTGTAGTTGGTATGCACCGGTTCTTCGATTTTGACTTTCCAGTTGGCCAGGTCCGCTTCAGTGAACAACCCGCCCTGCTCACGGGTGCCGCGCACCAACTCCTTGGCGATGTCGCCCTTGTAGAAGCGGTCATACGCGGCATAGATCGCCGCCTTGCGATCCTTGCCATGGGCACGTGCGTTCTTCTCCGCCTCAACCAACTTTCGCAGTGTGGCGGCCAGCTCCGGCTGATGGAAAACCTCACCGGCCTGGGGCGCCTCGCGAGCCGCGCCCGGATGAATGAGGAGGGTCTGTTTCGAGTACGGCCACTGGGCGATCTTGTCCTTGTACTTTTCGATGGTGTTGGAAAGCTCCGCTTCCATCGGATAGCCGTCGGCCATCTCGATGGCGGGCGCCAACACCTCGCCCAGGCTCATGGTGCCGTACTCGGCCAACATGGTCATGAGGCCCCCGGGAGTGCCCGGCGTCACGGCCGCAAGGGGGCCGAACTCAGGCGGAAACTTCATGCCCTTGCTGTGGAAGAACTCGGGAGTCGCCCCGGTGGGTGCAACACCCAACGCGTTGATGCCGATCACCTTGCCGGTGTTGGGGTTGTAGATGAGTGCCTGGGTCTCGCCACCCCAGGACAGCGTGTCCCACATGGTGGAAGTGGCGGCGATCATGGCGCACGCCGCGTCGACCGCGTTCCCACCCTTTTGAAAGATCATGGCCCCGGCGGTCGCCGCCAGGGGCTTGCCGGTCACGGCCATCCAGTGGCGACCATGTAGCGGTGGTTTCTGTGTCTTCGCCTGCGTAGGCTGGCCCGCCGCCAATACCGCTACAACGGCCCCGGCCAGCAGCCAAAATCGCGTCAGCTTCCCCATGTTCTTGTCCCTTTCGGGCACCCCGTGGCCCGGAAGCCCGTCACGGTAGCGGTTCGCAACTCCGCAATAAAGCATCGGAAACATCGAAGATTAGGCCGCGTGGCCCATAAGGGTCGTCGCCGGAAGCTTGGCCGCCACCGACCTTCGGCCCAAGTGGTCCCCGAAAGTGTGCACGGTGCCCCTCAACCCCCCGCCGTGATTTGACAGACTTGGGCGTACCGCGGGGAGTCATGAGTGAATCAGGTTGAAACCGCGCTGGCCGCCGTGGCCGCAGCGCTGTCCATAGCAATTGCGTCAATCCGCAAAATCGGGCGTTTTTCCCAAACGACGGTCGATCCCTGCCGGGCTGGCTTTGAGCAGTCCCCGAACGGGATTTTATTCGTTGCTGCCGACACCCTGCGGATCCTGGATGCCAACCCGACCCTGTTGCGGACCCTGGGCTATACGCGGGAGGAAATCCTCCGGCTGGATCTTTCTCGAGTATTCACCGATCCGGGCGAGAACGGCGAAGCGTTGTTGAGAAAACTTCGCGATCCCAATCCGCGCCTGCCCTTGCAGCTCAACCAGATCTGCAAGAACGGCAGCCTCTTGAATGTCGAGATCCGCGGCCAGCGCCTGGATCTGACCAGTCAGCAGGTCCTTGCCTTCACCACCGCCGATGTCAGCGTCCGCCGCAAGGTGGAGGCACAGCTACTCGAGAAACAACAGCACCTCGATCACCTGGCGCACCACGATCAACTCACGGGATTGCCGAACCGTCACTTCCTGGCAGCGCATTTGCCGACCGCCATTGAAGAGGCACGCCAAACCTCCGCCATCATGGCCGTGCTGTTCCTCGACCTCGATCGCTTCAAGCACATCAACGATACCCGCGGCCACGAGACTGGCGACAAACTGCTCAAGGCCGTTGCTCAGCGAATTCGCTCGACCGTCCGCACAGAAGATGTGGTCGTCCGAATGGGCGGCGATGAGTTCATAGTGGTTCTCAAAAGCGTCCGCAATTTCGAACAGGTCAATGAGACCGCGGGCCGGATCAATGAGGCGCTGTCGGCTCCCGTGCCCGTGGACGGCCGCCCTTTGGTCACCACCGTGAGCATCGGAGTGAGCCTGTATCCGCGCGACGGCGCGAACATGGGCGAGTTGCTTCGCCATTCCGACACCGCGATGTACCAGGCGAAAGACCGCGGCCGCAACAACTTCCAGCTCTTCAGTCCCGGCATGGACCGCAAGTTGAAGGAGCGAATGGCGATTGAGACGAGTTTGCGCAACGCCTTGCAGCGTAAACAGCTCGATGTGTTCTACCAGCCGATCATGGACCTGCATTCCAACCGCGTGGTGGGCCTCGAGTCCCTGTTGCGTTGGAAAGTGCCCGGCCAGGGCTATCTTCCGCCGGAGAAGTTCATTGCGGTGGCTGAAGATACCGGCCTCATTGTGCCCATCGGGGACATGGTGCTGGCCCGCGTCTTTGCGGATATGGCGCGCTGGCAGGGCGCAGGCCATACGCCTGTGCCAGTCGCCGTGAACATCTCGGCGGTGCAGTTACAACGCACCAATCTGCCGGCGACGCTCGTCAAGCTCGCGCGTGAACATGGCATTCGACCCTCGATGTTGCTGTTGGAGCTTACCGAGAGCGCCGTCTTTGAGCGCGGTGAAAGCCGGAGCGGCGAGTCAAACGAGGACGCCGTCTCCCGATTGCGCGAGTTGGGCGTCCGCATTGCCATTGATGATTTCGGGAAGGGCTACTCGAGCCTGTCGTACCTGAAACGCTGGCGCGTGGACTTCCTCAAGATCGATCGCAGCTTCGTGCGGGACCTGGTGACGGATGCGAGCGATCTCGCCATTGTCAGCGCCATCATCGCCATGGCGCGGCACCTCAACATCAAGGTGGTGGCCGAGGGCATCGAAGGCTGGCAGCAGCTCGAGAAGCTTCGCCAGATCGGCTGCGGCCTGGGACAGGGCTACCTGTTTGCCAAGCCGGTGCCGGAGGATCAGTGCCAGCGCTACCTTACCGGCGAGCCGCTGGACCTGACTGTGGAACAGGAGCGCCAGGTGTCGGACTTCGGCGCTACGACAGGGAACTTGAAGGTGGCGAGCACCTGAATCAGGCGCCGTGGGCGGCGATCAGGGCATCGATATCCGTCAGCTCGGTCACTTCGGCCATCATGACATCCGGCGGTCCCGGGGTGTAGTTGGGAAAGTCAGCAGACAACAGCCGCGCGGCTTCTTCGAAGCCGAACAGGCCCGCGAACTTCTCGGCTTCGGCGCGCGTATTAAAGAAGACACTGCTGATGGCGATGTAAGGCAACAATCCCTGCGGGTACCCAACGTTCCACGTGGGTGAGTAGACGACGAGCTTGACCGGCTTCAGGGCCAGATGTTTGAACGTCTGGTGCAGACCTAGGGGCAGATGCACCTCGAGGAAATGCTCCAGGTTGAACGTGCCACCGGCCTTGTTCGGATACATGAATGCAACCATGTACATCGGACTACCCCTGATTTTCGCGTTCGAGCAGTGTGCGATTGATCTTGCGGGCGCGCTGTTGAAGCATGTCGCCGCCGAAGGAGACGGGCTGTTGGGAAAAGAGATCCACAGCGCCCACCCGCCCCTGTTGCGCCTCCAGCAGGGGTTTGTCCTGGTCGAAAATGGCCTTTACCCCGGCAACGAACACGGCGGCGAGGCTACTGTCACCGTAGTTTTTCACTGACCGGTAGAAGTAGTGAGACGAGCTCTCCGTTTCCGGCGTGATGGCGTGCATGTTACAAACTTCCGCGCCCGCCTCGCGGGGCTTGCCCGCCGGCCGCGAATTCAACAGGAAGGAGGTGAAGGACGGCGCTGCCCAACTCACTTCCATGTCGAGATCGATGGGATCGGGGTAGCTGTCGCGACCCAGTGAGGTCGCCACCATCCAGCGATAGAACGGACCGCCGCTTTGCATGTTCAATGAGCGCATGCGGAATACGATGCCGCGCTCGGTGGAAACCCAAGTCATCTGTCCGTCGACATACTCGGTGCCCGGCTTCGCGTTGCGGTAAATGCGCATCTCTTCGCCACCGAACGACTCCGGATGCACGTACTCGGCGTGGGTGATATCAAACAGGTTGTCGTTGATGAGATTGAAGTTGGCGCGAATGGACTCGAAATGACCGTAGCCGCCGTCCCAGCCGGGATGATCGCTGCGATACAGGAAGTCGGGGATGGTGCTGTGGTCGGCAGCTTCCCGAGGATCGCCGAGCCAGATCCAGATGTAGCCGTGCTTTTGCACGAGGGGATAGCTCGTAATCTTCGCCTTCGGAGGCACGATGCTCTGGCCAGGCACGGCAACGCAGGCGCCGGCACAATCAAACTCGGCGCCGTGATAGCCGCAGCGCAGGTGCTCCCCGATCACGCGCCCCAATGACAGGGGCGCAAAGCGGTGGGGGCAACGATCATCCAGCGCTGCGATGCGGCCCGACTGTGTCTTGAACAGGACCACCGGCTTACCCAGGAAGGTTCGCGCTAACGGCCGTTCACCGAGCTCCTGGGGCTCAGCCGCGATGTACCAGGTGTTGGATATATACACGATGAGATCCTTTCACTGCAGATTGAAGCGTACGTTGAGCCCGTACCAGCGGGGCAGTCCCGGCACCACTGAGTTTGAACCCGTGGCGTTGGAAAGGTCGTAACCGATAGTGTAGTAACGCCGGTCCGCGGCATTGTTGACGTACACAGCCGTCTGCCAACGCCCGTCATCGCTATCCCAGGACAGTCTCAGGTTGGTCAGTATGTACGCAGGCATCCTGGAAGCGTCGAAGTTGCGGATGTTGTCGTAGATATATGAAACATAGTCGCCGCTCGCCTGGGCACTGACATGTCCCGCACCGACGCCGAACGGAAACCGGTAGCGCGCGAGCGCCGCCGCATGGAATCGCGGCGCGAAGCTCGGTTGTGAGTCGCGGAAGATGCCCGGCCCCAACTGTATGTTGAAGAGACGCGCATTCAGATAGGAGCCATTGACGCTCAGGTCCAACCCCTGCACCGGACGGGATGCCATCTCCAGCTCCAACCCCTGGTAGCGCCCGTTGAGATTGGTCACGTAGCCGGTGACCTGGGTGAAGAAGAAGCCCTGGTAGCCCTTGTAGTCGTAGTAGAAGGCCGATCCGTTCAGGCGGGTGGTGCCGCCGAACAGGCCATCGCGCTTGAAACCGGCCTCGTAGGAATAGAGAACCTCCGGGCCGTAGGGAATGTCTTTGGAGGGAAATCCGCCTCCGAAGGTAGCCGGTGCATTGAAGCCGCCGGCTTTGACGCCGCGATTGATGCCGCCGTAAATCAACAGGTCATCACTCGCGTGCCAGTCGAGTTGCAGCTTGCCGCTCCACAGGTTGTTGCTGGAGGTGCGGCTGGTGCGGGGCTGCACATTGAAGAGGGGTATCCGGGTATCGAGCCGATACGGATTCTCAATCTGGAAGAAGGTCTCTTCGCCGGTGAAGTCCTTGTTCTCACGAATGAAGCGGGCACCGGCAATCAGGGTGAGGCTGTCGGTGAGATCACGCTCAACCTGCCCGAAGATGGATGCCGAGCGAGTCTTCAGGCGGGCCAGGGCCGCATCGTTCCACGGCACCCCCACCAACGGCTCAAACAGGCTGTCAGCGGGCGCCGAAAGCGCAAACGCCGAGTCGAGATCAACGTTGAGGTAGTACAGACCGGTTACCCACCGGAACCGCGGGATTTCGCCATTCAGGCGCAACTCCTGCGCCCAGGTACTGGAGCTCGCATCAAACAGAGCATTGACACTGCTGGCCGGGCCGCCATCGGCCGAGATCCCCTGGAACTTGGAGTAGTGTTTGTAGTCGGTGACCGAGGTGAGCGTGCTGCTCCCGAGGGGCCACGTGAATTTGCCCGTCGCGCTGTACGTATGCGTTGTATTCCAGTCGGGGACCGCGAAGTCCTGGCTGCATGAGAGGTCTTTGCGGTTTTGCGTGGTACAGCTCGGGCCGTAGAGATTGCCGCCCGGTACCGGCCTCAGCACACCCGGGTCGAAACTCAGGGGATGATGGATTGGCGTACCGTCAGGAAGAATGGCCTGCCGGTCTTCGTTGGGACCCGCGACAATCGTGCCGACGTGATTGCCCGCTGCGTCGAAGATCGGGACCGTGGGCTGCTCCAGGAAGGGCGCGGCATTCTGGATGGTGCGGGCGTAACTGCCTATCAACAGGAAGTTGGGACCGGCGGACTCGCCGAACTGCATTTCGCCGCGTACGCCGAGGGTATCCTCATCGCCTGTGCCGGCGTGATCGGGGGAAATCGGCTTGCCGTCGAGCGTGGCCAGCCGGTTGGGATAGTCATTCTTGATGAACGGATCGTGCTTGCTGTACAGGAGGGCAACGCGAGCGCCGATTGCATCGGTCAGGGGCCCGCCCGCCGCGCTCTCTGCGCGGATCTGGTGATAGCTGCCGTAGGTAACATCCGTGTAGGCCTCAAACTGGTTCGTGGGCCGCTTTGAGAGGTAATGGACGAGGCCACCGGTGGCGTTGCGCCCAAACAGGGTGCCCTGGGGTCCCTTCAACACTTCGACGCGATCGAGATCGAAGACGCCGAAAATCTGGCCTTGCCCGAATGCGACATAGCCGTCGTCGACATAGACGGCGACCGGGGCTTCGGTGTGGTCATTGAAGTCGTTCTGGGTGACGCCCCGGATGGTGAACAGCGTCTTTTGACCGCCGTTGTTGCCGCTGATGTACACCCCGGGCGACATCGCAGCGATATCCACGCTGTTGACGACGCCCATTTCCTTCAATTGTGCGCCCGAAAACGCGCTGATGCTGATACCCACATCTTGAATGGATTGCTCGCGCTTCTGAGCGGTTACAGTGATTTCATCGAGTACGCCCTCGGAGGCCTGGCCGGTGAGCCATGCGCCCGCAAGCACCGCCGTGGCCACACCGCCCCGCCACGCCGCACTCATTCGTTGGTACGCAGCCATGTGAGCCGCCCCTTTATCGTTGTTGGCGAGGCGAGTATATTTTTGACATCCGGAGCCAAAAATCCCGCGCGAGTCATAACTTTGTTGACTCGGCGAGAACAATCCCTACAACACAACGAGGCGCGGAGCATGAGTCGCTGGGATCTGATGCAGTCTTTTGTCCAGGTGGTGGATGCCGGCAGCTTCTCGGCGGCCGCCGAGCGCATGCAGGTGTCCAAGTCGCTATTGAGCAAGAATGTCGCGCGGCTCGAGCGGCACCTGGGTACCCAGTTGCTGGTGCGCACGACCCGGCGGCTGAACCCGACCGATGCCGGCGCAGCCCTGTTTCAGAAGTGCGAACGGCTGTTCAATGATCTCGAGGAGGCTGAGCAGTCGGTGCTGAGCCTCGATGTGAAGCCTCGGGGGCACCTGCGGGTTGTGTGTACGGATGTGTTGGGGGAGCAATATGTTGCGCGGGCGGCGGCGGCCATGTGCGCTCTACATCCTCAATTGAAGGTGGATGTGCATGTAACGATGCGCACTGTCGACCTCGTGGCCGAGGGCTACGACCTGGCGATCCGCTATGGAGAGCTCACCGACTCATCGCTGAAGGCGCGCAAGGTGTACGAGCTTCCCCACGTCGTCTGCGCATCCCCGGAGTACTTTGCAAAGCACGGCAGGCCCGAGACCATCGAGGACCTGCGCCAGCACAATTGTATTGTCGCCACATTCGATCCGTGCACGACCTGGCACTTCAAGGTCGATGGGCGCGACATCCCCATCGATCTGCAGGGGAATTGGCGCAGCAACAGCGGCTCGGCACTGGTGACGGCCGCGGCTGAGGGCGTCGGTATCTGCCGCCTGCCGCTTCTGTATGTACGCGACTTTCTCAACAGCGGGCGACTGATAGCGGTTCTCGAGGAGTTCCGTTCGGATCCCCTGCCCGTCTGGATGGTGTATCCCAATGCACGCTACGTGCCGGCCAAGGTGCGTTTCTTTATTGACTACTTCTGCGACAACATTGAGCGGTTGGCGCAGCTTTGACTCAGGCGACGACGCGGTTCCAGTCGGACAACAGGTGAGCCGCCGATCGGGCCGCCAGCGCATGCGCGGTGAAGGTGGGATTGACGCCCGCGCTGGTTGGAAATAATCCGGGGCCGGCCACGACCAGGTTGGGAATGTCGTGCAACTGACCGAACGAGTTGGTGACGGAATCGGCCGGTGTGTTACCCATCACGGTTCCTCCCATGATGTGCATGCTGCCCGCTGGGTTGTTCCAGACCTCCGGCGCGCCGGCGGCTGAGATGATGGCTTTGCCTTCGTTGATCGCCGCCTGCCACAACGCAGCGGACTCAGGATGAGCAGTGTGGGCAACACGCGCCTGGGGTACACCGTGCTCGTCCAGACTCTGCGCTAACGTTACTCGATTCTCCGCCACCGGCAGTCCCTCGCAGACAGCCGTCATGACGGCATAACCGCGTTTGGCCCGCTGCATGAACGTCTGCAGCGGCGCACCGATCAAGTCGGGCCGCGAGGTCGAGACACCCAGCAGGTCCGTAGGTTTGACAGCCTGGGCGATGATCCATTGATAGCTGCCGAACGCACCGGCCTTGCGGTGAGTCAACTTGGGATAGCTATCCTGGTTGACCAACTGACCACCCAGCGCACCCATGTAGTGTTGAGTCTCCTCGTAGAATATGCCGTTCACCACCCCCGCCAGGTGGGTCATGACATAGCGGCCGAGCTGGTCGGTTGTATTGCCGAGGCCTTTGGGATGCTTGTTGTTGGCGGATGCGAGCAGCAGGCGGGGGTTCTGGATGGAGAACGCCGCGAGCACTACGAGGCTCGAGTTCAACGTCTGACGCTCGCCTGAGTGTGTGACGACCTCCACTCCCGTTGCTCGCCGGCCCGTTGAATCGGTCAGCACTTTCGTCACGGTGGTATCGGTCAGTAGTGTTGCGCCCTTTGCAAATGCACGCGGCAGGTGGACCGCGTGGGGGTTGCCAAGGGCGCCGATCGGGCAGCCTGCATCACACCAACCATCCCAAAGACAGGCCGGGCGGTTGTTGTAGACCACGGAATTCACGGCTAACGGCAGGGGCGCGACCGTCTTGCCCATCTTGGCGAAACCGCGGGCCAGGGCATGACCTTGCGCAAAGACTTTGACCGGCGGCATGGGATAGGGCTCGCCGGACGGGCGCCAGATCTCCTGCCTGGCATCACCCGAAATCCCCACTTCGCGCTGCACCCGGTCGTAAAAAGGAGCGAGATCGCTGTAGGCGATGGGCCAGTTCCTGCCGCGCTGGTAGCGCGTGAACATGTCGAAATCTTCCGGATGCATGCGCGGCCAGACGGCGTAGTGATGAGCCGCGCTGCCGCCAACACCATACCCGGTGTTGAACACATAACTGATCGGGTTCTTGCCCTCTTCCAGGACCGGCGTACCGGTCCATTTGAGGCGCCGGGCATAGAGAGATGAGCTGATCATCTGGCTCGGCTGCCGGTCGGGACCTGTCTCCAACATCAGGACGCGCTTACCGCCTTCGGCGAGGTAGGCCGCCATGGCACTTCCCGTGGCACCCGACCCGACAACAATCGCATCAACAGGTTGGTTCACGCGCCCCACCCCGATGGCGGAGCAATGTGTGCCATGTAGGGCACGCCCAATGACTGATACCCCTCGGGGGTGCCGTACACCACGTCGATCGCGTCATTGCGCAGGACGAAATAGAAAAGAGGCGCGGGAGGACCGTTCCAGTCGGGGACAGCATCCTTTGCCATCGCCTGCAACAGGGAGGGCACATCCGAGTGCCGGGCGGCTGCAGCCAGTCCGGACTGATAGAAAGGAGCGAAGGGCGGGTTGATGCCAAGGTACTTGAGCATGAGGAGGCTGTTCGCGAGTGGGCCGGAGAGCTGAATGTCTATGAAGTGCGCCAGGCCCGCCTTCTTGCTCCCCGGAACCAGGGCCTCACCCAGGGACTCCAGTGTTCGTACCTGGTCCGGCGTGAAGATGCGATGAGGCACGCCCGCCGAGCGGGCCTGCGCGGGGGTGAGCAGCCTGGCACCCGCAAAGGCGAACAGCGCACCCTGCTTCAGAATGTCTCGTCGCGAGTGGGACATCGGGACTCCGTAGCCAAGCCATGAGTATAGTGTCTCCATTTGGAGGAGAATGTTCGCCGGAAGTCACTAGATTGTTGATCCTGGGTGAACAATAGCTCACCTGATCGATTTTCCGCCAGGGGCGTACCATGGCGCGCTTCGTCACAAAAATGAGGGGATTCGCCTTGATGGTTCACCGCATGCTGGGATTGTGTGTTGTGCTGACTGCGAGTATTGCCCAAGCGGCGGTTCCGCAAAGTGATGAGGCCACGCGCAAGCTGGCACACGACGTTCTCAAAGAGCTGATTGAAATCAACACCACGGATTCCGTGGGCAGCACGACAGCGGCCGCCAACGCCATGGCGAAGCGCTTCAAGGCAGCCGGCTTCGCCGATGCCGACATGACGGTCATCGGTCCCAACGAGCGCAAGCGAAACCTGGTGGTACGCCTGCGCGGCAAGCCGGGCTCCAAACTCAAACCAATTCTGATCATTGCGCACACCGACGTCGTGGAGGCGAAGCGCGAGGACTGGACGACCGACCCGTTCGAGTTCGTCGAGAAGGACGGGTACTTCTACGGCCGTGGCACGCAGGACATGAAGGGCAGCGATGCCATTGCGGTGGCTGACCTGATACGTCTGAAGAAGGAAGGGTTCGTACCCAAGCGCGACATCATCCTTGCGCTCACGGCCGATGAAGAAAACGGCAAGTCGAACGGTGTCGACTGGTTGCTGAAGAATCATCGCGACCTGGTCGATGCGGAGTATGTCCTCAATCCCGACAGCGGTCAGGTGCACACGGACGAGCCGCTCACTTTGGAATTCGAAGCCACTGAGAAGCTGTACGCCGACTACCAGGTCATGGCGACCAACGCGGGGGGTCACAGCTCACTGCCGGTGCCGGACAATGCCATCTATCAGGTGGCGAACGCATTGAGTGCGCTCCAACACTACTCGTTTCCGGTCGAAATCAACCCGGTGACGCGCGGTTACTTCGAGGCGATGGCCAAAGTGGAGTCGGGGCAGACTGCCGCCGATATGCGCGCCGTGTTGCAGAATCCGCCGGATCCTCAGGCTGCTGAGCGGCTGTCGAAAGACGCACGTTACAACTCAACCCTGCGAACCACCTGCGTAGCCACGATGCTCAGCGGCGGTCACGCTCCCAATGCACTGCCCCAACGCGCCGGCGCGAATATCAATTGCCGCATCTTCCCGGGCCATCCACCGGAGGAAATCCGCCAGCAGCTCGCCAGGGTGATCAACGATCCGGCGGTGACGGTCCGCTATGTAAACACGAACGGCGAAGTGACTGACCATGCGCCTGAGCGCAAGGCGATGGCCGTGCCGCCGCTGCGTGCTGACATCATGAAAACACTCAACAAGGTGTCGCAGCAGATGTGGCCGGGAGTAACGCTGGTGCCACGAATGGAAGTGGGCGCATCGGACAGCGTGTACAGCATGGCGGCCGGAATACCGAGCTACGGGATTTGCGGGCTGGCTATAAACCGGCACGACGACCGCATGCACGGGCGCGATGAGCGGTTGGGAGTTGAGTCGTTTGATAACGGGCTCACCTTCTACTACCTGATGTTGAGAGATTTGACGAGCTGAGGGGATGATACCCCTCGTCAACCGCCCAGGCTGAAATGAGCTCCGTCGACTTCGATGTGGTGGTTGTAGGCGCCGGGGTGGTGGGACTGGCGGTGGCGCGCGCGTGCGCGCTTGCAGGCCATCGCGTGCTCGTCATGGAACAGGCGGGTCGCGTTGGCACCGGCATTTCGGCTCGCAACTCCGAAGTCATCCATGCGGGGCTTTACTACCCTGAGGGAAGTTTGAAAGCCACGCTGTGCGTGCGCGGCCGTGAAGCATTGTATGAATACTGTCGGCAGCGGGGCATTGCTCAGCAACGTTGCGGCAAGCTCGTTGTCGCAACCGATGTGTCACAGCACGAGCAGCTCGAGGCGATTTTCCAACAGGGCGCGCGCAACGGGGTACGCGATCTCGTGTGGCTCTCCGGCACCGAGGTGCGGCAACTCGAGCCGGAGGTGTTTTGCACGCAGGCCTTCTTATCGCCGAGTACCGGCATCATCGACGCCCGGGCCTTCATGACCAGCCTGGTCGGCGACCTGGAGGCCCGGGGCGGTTGGGTGTCACTGCAGACTCGATTCGAGAGTGCTGAACGCGACGCCGCGGCGTTCCGCATCAACGCACGGTCCCAGGGAGAAGCGACTGTTGTTCGCAGCCGCTGGCTCATCAACAGTGCCGGGCTCGATGCAATGGCCGTTGCCGCACGGGTGTCGGGGCTTGCGCCGCAGTTCATCCCGAAGTTGTACCTGGCCAAAGGCCACTACTTCGCGGTGAGCGGACGGCCTTTCAAGAGACTGGTCTACCCCTTGCCCGCCGCCGGCGGCCTGGGCGTGCACGCGACACTCCAACTCGATGGAGCGGTACGTTTCGGACCCGATGTTGAATGGGTTGACCGGGTCGATTATGACGTACAGCCAGGCCGCGCGAGGTTGTTTCAGGCGGCCATCCGTCGCTACTGGCCGAACCTCCCAGAGGGCGCCCTGCAGCCGGCGTATGCCGGGTTGCGGCCGAAGATCTCGGGGCCGGGCGAGCCGGCGGCCGACTTCAGAATCGACGGTCCGGGCGAGCACGGCATCGAGGGGTTGATCAACCTGTTGGGAATCGAATCGCCGGGGCTGACTGCCTCGCTTGCGTTGGCGGAGGCCTGCGCCGCGCTCGCCGGCCTCACCCCACCCGGCAGCCTCACATGAACCTTTCGAGCTCTGAAGCGTTGTATTGCTGTGTCGTGCGGCAATTAACATTTGTTGTTTCGCCGGCCACCCACTTGGAGAAAATACGCCGCTACGAAAATTCTATATGGATGGACCGTCCCGACAATCCTCATGGTAATGAATCCGGCTCGTTATGTGCTGCACCGACGCGAACTGGTCGGCTCGCTGATCAGGGGTGATGCAAAGCTGTCTGAACTGATGAAGGGATCCGCGCGTACCCTGCCGGCGGGCCACGTGCTGATTGAAGCCAACACGGAACATGAATATGTCTACCGGCTGCGCGCGGGGTGGGCGTGCCGCAACCGGGCGGTACCCGACGGGCGCGACCAATTCATTCTCATTTTTCTGCCCGGCGATCTGTTTGCCGTGAAAAGCCTGTTCATAACACGCCATCCCGACCGGGTGCAGATTCTTTCGGGCGCCATTGTTGAGCGCGTGCATTACATGCAGCTACAGGAGGCCTATTCACGGGACGTTGATATTGCCAACCTGTGCATGTGGCAATTGACCGAGGAAGAGCGCCGCCTGCACGGCTGGGTATTTGGCCTCGGGCAAGGCAGCGCGGAGGAACGATTGGCACTGCTGCTGGTCGATTTACGAGGACGGCTCGTGCTTTCGGGCGCTATCCCCGCAGACACGTTGAGTTTCCAGTTCCCGTTGACGCAAGTCCAGGTTGGCGAGCAGCTCGGCATCACCCCTGTGCACACCAATCGCGTGATCAAATCGTTCCGGGAGCGCGGCATCGCCGCCTTCAGAAATGGCGAGTTGCACATCCAGAATTTTCCGGAATTGCGGCGTATTGCAGAACCCCTGATGGACGCGTATGAACGAACGGCGGCACACTACGGGCTCGCCGAAGTTGAGAAGCCATGAGCCACGCACACAACGAAGACGCGGGAAATGCCGATGGGCCTTCCGAGGTTTCGATGCATCTGGCCTATGCGGAAGCCTGTATTGTTCTGCTCGAAAGCCTGATGCACGTTCTCATCGAGAAGCAGCTCGTGTCCAAGACCGAGCTGCTGAACGCCGTTGAAAGCGCCATGGACACCAAAAAGGCCATGGAGGATGCCCATTGGCACGAGACCATTGCGCCGCTGGCCGCGGGGGTGCTGGCGCAGCTAGGCAACAGTTTACGGGCGCTGCCGGATCGACCCGTGGTGTAGTCAATCTCCTGCCACAGGCAGGTAGACGACAAATTCACTGCCGAGACCAGGTCCCGCGCTGCGGGCTTCAACCCGCCCGCCATGCAGCTCCACGAGGCGCTGCACCAGCGCCAGGCCGATTCCGAGCCCGCCCTGACAGCGATTCAAGGAGTGGTCCGTCTGCACGAACAGCTCGAAAATCCGCGGCAGCATCGTTTCGTCGATACCGATTCCGTCGTCTTTGATACAGACAACGGCCTGCGCTTCCCGGCGGGCGACCGTAATGGACAAGGGACGCCCGTTGCGCCCGTACTTCGCCGCATTGTTCAGCAGGTTGGTGAAAACCTGGTTGAGGCGTTGGTTATCGCCTTCCACCAGCAGCGGCCGATCAGTCAGGGATAACTGAATGGTCTGGCCGCTCTGGGCAATCCGCTCCGTCGCTGCCTCCACGGCCTGGGACACGATGCGGTTCAGATCCACGAGGGTCGTCTGCAAGCGCAACTGGCCGGCGGACACGCGGGAGGATTCCAACAGATCATCTACCAGTCGGCGTAACTGTGCCGTCTGGCGCGCCATGATTTCGCGTGAGCGGCGTTTTGTGTCGGGGTCTTCAGACCGATTCAGTACTGCGAGACCGCTCTCGAGAGGCCCGATGGCATTGCGCAACTCGTGGCTGAGGGTTGCGAGGAATTCAGCTTTGCCACGATCCTCTTCGTGCATGCGGCGATTGATCTCGCCCAGCTCGACGACTTCACGTTCGGCGGCGGCTCGTGCCTCCCCCTCCAATCTGGCATGTGCCGCGGCTTTGGCGCTGGCGTGCACTGCAGCACCCGCAAACTGCGCGATATCGGCAATCAACCGCGCATCTTCCCGATCGAACCTTCGATCATCGGCGTGCGCGGCGACCCAGATGGTTCCTACCGCGACCTCACCCTGGTGGAACGGAAACAACAGCACCTCTTCCACCGGATCGGCGAGCTCGCCGATGTAGGGATAGTGGCGTTCGGGATGCAGCAGTACCAACATCCGATCCGTGTCGAGAACGGCGCCGCAGGGACTGAGGCTGCGGGGGATGGTCTGACCGGTATACTGATTAAAGCGGCCGGCGGTGGCGACCCAGCGAAAACAGGGTTCCTGGCCCTCTTGCCCGGTCTCCAGCAAGCTGAGACCTGCCGACCCGGCATCGCACAGCTCGCACAGCTCTTCCACCAACTCCTGTAGGAGTCGCTCGGGCGCGCGCGCCATGGTCTGCGCGAGCCGCAGCAACGCGCGGTTTTCCGCTGCCAAGTCCGGGGCACGCGCCGGTCGGAGCGCCAGCACGTCGTTGGAGAACACAGAGTGCGGAGGCGCACTATGGCGCCCACCGACTGAGCCGGTACCGTATGTGTTCATGACCTATCCCCGTGGCGGCGCCGCGCAGCTTTCGCATCGCGCTGAAAGCGTGGCACCTTTATTTAGAGGATTGTGCTTGCGTGAGCGCAGGGGTGCATTAACCCAGGTGAGCAACGGTCATCTGAGCGCAGTTCTGTGTCGTGAGGAGGCCTCAGTGATTGCCGCCGGTGCCGGGCTCGGCCATCTTACGATGTTGCTCGGCCAGCAAAGCTGACGGGGTGATGGAGGCCATGGCGGCCTGCATTTTGTTCTTCCAACCGGCGACCACATCACCCTCGCCGTCCATCATGGCCTTGAAGCCGATTTTCGCGACTTCGTCCGGGTCCATCTTCTCACCGGTGCCGATCTTCGTGTCCTGCATGCCGGCACGATCGAAGAACTCGGTATCGGTAACACCCGGCATCAGGCAGGTCACTGTGACGGCCGTGTCTTTCAACTCATTGCGCAGCGCCCACGAAAAAGAATCAATGAAGGCCTTGGTGCCGTTGTAGACCGCCTGGAAACTGCCGGGCATGAAACCGGCAATGGATCCGGTGATGAGGATCCGGCCCTGGTTGCGCGCGCGCATTTCGCGGCCGACGCGGTAGATGAGCGCGAGGGTCCCGGTGATGTTGGTATCCACCACCTTGATGATGGACTGGAAATCCTGGTCCAGGAAGGCGTTGCCGAGGCCCTGACCGGCGTTGGCACACAAGGCGACTACCGGTCGGCCACGGGTGGCGGCGTGCACCAGGCCTACGCCTTGCGGCGTAGCGAGATCCACCTGCACAGCCTCGACCTGAACGCCTGTTGCCTTCAACTCCGCCTCGGCGGCTGCCAGCGGCCGGTCAGCGGCAATGACCAGATCAAATCCCGCGCGGGCACATTCGCGGGCGAGGCCTAGGCCGATGCCGCTCGAGGCGCCGGTTACGACAGCCAAGGGGCGAAACGCTGCACTCATGTGGAAACCTCCTAGAGTTTGAACATCAGCGCTTCGACCCGCACGCGGCATTCCCGATAGCGACCCGCCGCTAGTGCCGCGCGTGAGCGTGACTGTGCGCACGGCTCTTTTTGGGATGGGCTTGCAATGTGTCACGGGTTTTGGACTGTGTCGCGTGCGGCCTGAGGACGACTTTCGTCCAGCCTTGCTCGCGGGCATCGAAATGCCGGTAGGCGTCGGGTGCGTCTTCGAGCGACAGCTCATGAGAAACAATGAAGGACGGGCGCGCTTTGCCGAGCTCGATGAGCTTGCACAGGTGACGGTTGTAGGCTTTGACACTCGTCTGGCCGGTGGCCATGCGCAGCCCCTTGGACCAGAATTCGCCGAAGTCGAAGGCCAACTCGCCCTTGCGGGCGAGCTCGTGGCTGGATTTGGGATCTTCGGGCATGAAGACGCCCACCACGCCCAACGATCCGGTGGCACGCACGGATTTCACCAGGTTGTTCATTACTTCGTTCGGCACTTCGTGACCCTGTGGGTCATGGGCGTGGAAGCCGACACATTCGCAGCCACGATCCGCACCCTCGCCCATCGTCAACTCCATGACGCGTTCGACGGGGTCTTCCTCGCTGTCGTTGATGACGACGGCGCCCGCCTTTTCGGCCAGCGCCAATCGATCCGGATGGCGATCGACGACCATGATCTGGCCCGCGCCCTTGATCTGGGCGGAATACGCAGCCATCAGGCCGACGGGACCGGCGCCGTAGATAACGACGGACTCGCCCGGCATCAGGCCCGCGAGCTCGGTCGCGTGCCAACCGGTGGGGAAAATGTCCGACAACATGACATAGTCGTCCTGCTGCTCTGCCGCGCCGTCCGGTAACTTCAAACAATTGAAGTCCGCGTACGGCACACGCAGGTACTCGGCTTGCCCGCCGGGCAGCTCGCCCATGTCGGCGTAGCCATAGCCGGCGCCCGCGGTGCCGGGATTCAGTGTCAGGCAGGCGGCCGTCAGGCCACGCTCGCAGTTCTTGCAATAGCCGCAACTGGCATTGAAAGGGATGCAGACCAGGTCGCCGGCTTTGACGCGCGCGACCGCGTTACCGCATTCGACGATCTCTCCCAGGTTTTCGTGGCCAATGACAGTTCCCGGTTTCAAGCTGGTGCGGCCTTCATACATGTGCAGGTCGGATCCACATATGTTGGTTGTGGTGATTTTCACGATGGCATCGCTGGGATGTTTGATCTTCGGATCGGGTACGTCCTTGACCTGAACGTCACGTGGGCCGTTGTAGACGATGGCTTTCATACGAGCTCCGGGATGCTGGTGTCGGCACGGAGTGGATTTCCAGCACGCGCCATTCCCGCACAATGCTAACGCAAGTTAAATTTCACCCGGTGGGCTTGAAACGTGCTGGATGCACGGGGTGTTGATTGCGAGCTGATGGAAGGTAAACACATGGACACTCTGACACGGCGGGAGGCATTGAGCATGGTGGGTGCCGGTGTGGCTGCCTCCACGGCCGGTCATGTTCGCGCGGAAAGTTCCGCGCCCCATTCACAAGGTGCTGCCGCTATGGAAGACCCACGCGAAAAATATCCCAAGCCGCCGTTCAAATCGCAGCAGCAGCCGTGGCCGGGGCTGGCGCGCGACATGGACCCCCGACCCGATCATGGGGAGAAGAGTTACAAAGGCTCCGGTCGCCTGCAGGGCCGCAAGGCGCTGATCACGGGCGGTGATTCCGGGATGGGGCGCGCCGCTGCAATCGCTTACGCGCGCGAAGGCGCTGATGTCGCGATCAACTACTTTCCGAGTGAGGAGGCTGATGCCCGGGAGGTCGTTGAGATCATTCAACAGGCCGGACGCAAGGGCTTTCCCATACCTGGGGACCTGCGTGAAGAGGCCTTCTGTGAGCGGCTCGTTGCCGAGGCCGTGCAGAAGCTCGGCGGCCTGGATATCGTGGTGTGCAACGCCGGCCGACAGCAGGCGAAGCAATCGATCCTCGATATCTCGACCGAGGACTTCGATGCGACCATGAAGACCAACCTTTACGCGCCGTTCTGGATCATCAAGGCAGCGCTGCCGCATTTGAAGGCCGGTGCCTGCATCATCGGTACCACCTCGGAGCAGGCTTACGATCCGTCTCCCGACCTGTACGACTACGCGCAAACGAAGGCGGCGACCATGAACTACGTGAAGTCGCTGGCGAAGCAACTGGGCGGTCGGGGCATTCGGGTGAACGGCGTTGCACCGGGTCCTATCTGGACCCCTCTGCAGGTCAGCGGGGGCGCGACGCAACAGAAGCTGCAGCACTTTGGTGGTCAGACTTCATTGGGGCGGCCCGGTCAGCCGGCGGAGCTGGCCTCGATCTATGTGCAACTCGCTGCCAGCGACGCCAGCTTTGCCACCGGAAACATTTACGGTTCGGGCGGCGGAACCGGTCAGCCGTGAGGTGAGTGACAGCGGGATCGTTACCGCAAAGGCTTCGCCCGCCAGGGGTGGAATATAACTTGCGATAGAAATCCCAGATCACAACAGGAGTACGTCCATGCCAACACAGTCCGGGCACACCCGTGCCATCTGCGCCAATAAAGTCATCGGTACTACCGTACGTAACGCCGCGGGCGAAAGCATCGGCAAGGTCGAAGACGTCGTTCTCGACAAGCAGTCGAACAACATCATGTTCGCCGTGGTCGGCTTCGGCGGTTTCCTCGGAATGGGTGAGAAATACCATCCAGTTCCCTGGAGCACGCTGAACTACGACGACAGCCAGAACGCCTACATCGTGAACTTCACCAAGGATCAGCTCAAGGCCGCGCCGGCGGATTCAATGGATGAGCTCACGAGGAATGACGGATTCAATTATCGGGATCGTACCTACGACTATTACAAGGCACCTCACTACTGGTCGTGAGCGGCCAGGCGCGCGGGCGTGTCAGTTGGCGGGCTGCGCCTCCTGCACGCTCGCGCTGCTCTTGCGCTCGCCTCTGATGTTCATCGCCGCCAGGGCGATCTGTAGCACGATGAGAGCGTACGCATGGGTGTGCAAGCCCCACACTACCCACAAAACGTTGCTCACAAGATAGAGCCAGAAGCCGATTCTGCGGCGGCGACTTTGGGTAGACGCGACGAACCAGGCGGCAGTGATGGTGATCAGCATGGCCGGCCACTGAGTCAGGTCGAGCAAACTCATCTCATCTCCGCAAGCGACACCTGCTTCGCAAGCCGAAGCAGGAATCGATCCTCACAAATGGAGGGACACATGGCCAAGTCTCCAGGGCACCAGGAACATCCGGAGCACAAAGTGCACTCGCTGCACGTGCAACAACATATGTCAGTGACCGCCAACGGCGAGCTCATTGCGGAGTCGAGCGACGTGCTGCGGCTCAATGAGGATGGCAGTCCGGGACGCTACTACTTCCCGCGCAATGCCGTGAAAATGGAGAAATTGCAGCCGTCGGACACAACTTCAAGATGTCCTTACAAGGGGACAGCGCGGTACTTCAACGTGGTGTTGAGCGACGGCGTGTTGCACGATGCCGTATGGAGCTATGAGGAGCCGTACGACGAGCATCGGGACCTGCAGGGCCGACTGGCGTTTTATGATGACAAGGTGCCACAGTTGCACATTGGGAAGGCTGTCATGGCCGGGGACAGCAACGTAGGTTGACGTCGGTGACGCCGATGCGGGCGCCACATGCACTCACCCCGCGCTGGCGGCACCCTCCAGCAGCTCGAGCGCCCTGAGAACCGTCTGCTCACGGACGAAGTCCGGATGAGCGGCCGGATAATTCAGCCTCACGACCTGCGTCGGAACACCATTGCGGGCCAGCGACAGGTAGACCAGCCCGGGCGGGTTGTTATCTTCGTCGCTGTCGGGGCCTAGTACGCCGGTGATGGCGATCGCCAAAGAGGCCTCTGAGCGCCGCAACGCACCCTCGGCCATCTGCTGCGCCACGTCCGGATTCACAGCGCCCTGCTCGCGCAGGAGCTTTCCGTCAACACCTAACACCTGGCTCTTCTGCTGCTTGGTATAGACAACGAACGCCCCATGGAAGCAACTGCTTGCATCCTTCCCCTGCGTCAGGCACGCCGCCACGAGGCCGCCGGTACAGGACTCGGCGGTCACGACGGTCGCGTCGCTCTTGCGCAACTGGCGCATGGCGGCTTCGGCTTTGCGGGTCAGATCTTCATTGATGCAACAATGCATTCGAGCAGACTATACAGTGTGGTGTTGGGCGCCGATCTAACAAATATCAATTTAGGTCGCGGCCGCATGGAAATTGCTTCGTAGTCCATCGCGTTGGTTGGAACTTACTCACTGATGAGGTATGCCCCATGCTTACAGATCCCCGGGCCGCCGGCCCACGGCCACCGTTTCCGAAGCAGCAACAACCCCCACCGGGCAAGACGGCCCGACTGGACCCGGTACCCGACCACGGTGAAAACAGCTACCGCGGCCATGGGCGACTGGCGGGCTGCAGCGCCATCGTGACGGGGGGCGATTCGGGAATCGGCAGGGCGGTTGCCATTGCTTTTGCCCGCGAGGGCGCGGACGTTTTGATTGCCTATCTCAATGAGCACGAGGACGCCGAGGACACCGCGAGTTGGGTGAGAAGGGCCGGCCGAAGGGCGTTGCTGGTGCCGGGTGACATCGGCCACGAACCCCATTGCCGACATGTCGTCGAGCGCGCCGTCAGCGAATTCGGGAAGTTGGATATCCTGGTGAACAATGCTGCCTTCCAACGCACGCACGAGAAGCTTTGGGACTTCACCGCCGAAGAAATAGACACGACCTTCCGCACGAACATCCAGAGCTTGTTCCACTTATCCAAGGCAGCGGTTCAGCACATGAAAGCCGGCGGCTCCATTATCAACACCGCCTCCATCCAGGCGGACAAACCTTCACCGAGCCTTTTGGGCTATGCCACGACCAAGGGCGCGGTCGCCAATTTCACGGGCGGCCTCGCCCAGCTCATCGCGGAATCCGGCATCAGGGTCAACGCGGTAGCGCCGGGACCCGTATGGACGCCGTTGATCCCATCGACGATGCCAGAGGAGCAAGCTTCCAAGTTCGGCGAGAACAGCCCGCTCGGGCGACCTGCACAACCGGCCGAGCTCGCCGGTGCGTACGTATTTCTCGCGTCGAATGACGCCACCTACATCAGCGGCGCTATTCTCCCCGTGACGGGCGGGAAGCCCTTCCTGTAACTTGGATTAAAAGATATGTGAACTTTAACTTGCGTTAACGGCCGGGAGGCGGACGTGATGCAGACTTGGCAACTCGAAAACCCAGGGGGAACCGGCGCAAAGCCTAGGCACAGGCTTCGCCGAGGATAAGCATGCCCGTGAGTAGCGAACCTTCCACTTCAGCAAGAACAGCCGCCGGTGAAGCACTCGCTGGGTTTCAGCCCGACGAGCGCCGCCGATTTTTTGATTTCCAGCGCCAGGTACGGGGGCTCCTGGCCATTGTTCGATCCATTGTACGGCGTATGGCCGAGAGCAGCGGATCGGTGGAAGACTTCGCGGCGCACCTGGAGGGACGATTGGGCGCGCTGGCCCGGATCCAGGGATTTTTGTTGCGGGCTCCGGATGCTCCGGTGGACTTGGAGGAGCTGGTCCGGGCTGAGTTCCTGGCCCAGTCCATTCCGGATGAGCACTTTGAAATCAAGGGTCCGCGCGTCCTGCTGACCGCGAAGGAAGCCGGCACACTTGGACTGGCGTTGCACGAGCTGACGACCAATGCCATCAAATTTGGAGCGTTCGCCAGCCCCGCTGGCCGACTGAGCGTCGAATGGGATCGCTGCGGGCGCTCGTCTGAATACGTAACGCTCGAGTGGCGTGAGCGCACTCGACACGTTGTTTCCGCGGCCACTCACAAGGGCTTTGGCTTCGAGCTGATTGAACAGACCCTGCCGTACGAGCTGGGCGGAACCAGCTCCCTCGTTCTGACACCCTCGGGCTTGCAATGTTCGATTACCTTCCTGTTACCCGCGCACGAGTGACTGTCATGGAAAGCGCAACAACTCACCTGCAGATGACGGATGACGGCAACGAGCTGAATGGCTTGCGAGTGCTGGTGGTCGAGGACGACTACCTGGTCGCGGCTGACATGTGCGCGGCGCTCATGCGCAGGGGAGCAATCATCATCGGCCCGGCGAGCAACCTGCGGCGTACCCGTGAGCTGTTGCGCCAGTACCGGCCGGATTGTGCGCTGCTGGACCTGAATCTGAACGGGGTGCTGGCGTTCGAGCTGGCGGAAGAGTTTGAACACGAGGGCGTACCCACCATCTTCACAACCGGTTACGACGCGGCGTTCCTTCCGGAATCGCTGCGCGCGGCGCCCTGCCTGCAGAAGCCGGTCAACTTCAAGGCGCTCGTGAAGCTGATCCAGGCCAACGCCCGTTGCGCGCCGCTCGCATGAGTCCGCAGTCCCAACCCAACGTCCTGTCGCTGGTCCGCAAGCTGGAACATTGTGCATTGTTGTCTTCCGAGGAAAAGCGCGCGCTGGAAAATGCCTGCAGCTCGGTTCGCCAGCTCATGCCGCGAACCAACCTCGTGTCAGAAGGCGATCCGGCCCCGCGGGTGAACGTGATATTGGAAGGGTTCGCCTGCCGCTACCGGTTGCAGGCGGACGGTCGCCGACAGGTTGTGGGCCTGCTGCTGCCAGGGGACATGTGCGATATTCGAATCTGCATCCTCAAGCACATGGATCATTCCATAGGCACGCTGAGCCCGGTCCGCGCGGCACAGATACCGCGCGAGACCGTAGACGCGTTGCTCGACCGCTACCCGCGACTGTCGCGCGCGTTGTGGTGGTCCACGCTGGTCGATGAATCGATCACGCGCGAATGGGTTGTCAATGTCGGACACCGGACGGCCTTTGAGAGGATGGCGCACCTGTTTTGCGAGATCTTCGAACGGCTGCATACGGTCGGCTTGACACGGGGTGATACGTGCGACCTGCCGCTGACGCAGGCGGAGCTGAGCGATGCGCTCGCGCTGTCAGCGGTTCACGTGAATCGCGTCCTGATGGAGATGCGGCACAATCAACTGATCACACTGCGCAACCAACAACTCACGCTGCACGACTACCAGGCGCTGCGCAACATCTCCGGCTTTGATGGGCGCTACCTGCATCTCGACGGTGTGAACGGGCCGTCATTCGCAGTCGCGGAACAGCGTACCGCGTAGTTACAGGATGCGGATGTCGATTTCCGCTTGAAAGAAATGGCACGCGAGCCGCATCGTAGCCGCAAGCCTGCAAAACTCGCCCGGGTTCAGGGCCCGCGTAATTCGGCCAACCCGGGAGTCGGGATATTTGAAGCGACGCGCATTGAGCGGTGGAAACTGCGAAGACACGATGTCGGAAAGAGCAATGACTCCATCGCGCATCTGCAGCAATATGCCGTGCAGGCGCAAGTCCGCTCCGAGATCCGCCGCCAACGACAGGAAGCATCCGCGTTGCTCGGGAGTTTGATTGACGGCGTCGGCGCGCTCTGTGAAAGGCCGGCTGTAGGACATCAGCGCACCCAGCGCGGCACCCGCGTGGACCATCGAGCCAGCGGGATGTTTCGCAGCGACGTGCCCAAAATTGATGGCGACCTCGAGATCACGCACAGCACGACAGGACCAAGGGTCCGTCGGGGCCGGAGGCACGGGCATTCTCAGCAACAGCTCGCGATGGTGCATGTCGTTCAACCCTGGGCGCAAGAGTAGGTCGACAAAAAATATCACCAGCGCCGCCGGCTCGCGCTAACCTGCGATAGGGTTCGCGCCGGCGCGTCAGGCCGTTGCGTCGCTGGATATGCGAGCAGCCTATTGGCGCCCGGTAAATTTTGCGCCGCGCGCGGGCAAGAAGTGCCGCTGATGCAGGTTACGTTTTGAGTACGATCTTGGTGCACTCGTGTTGTTTGTCGCGGAACATGCGGTAGCCCTCCGGCGCCCGGTCGAGCGGTAACTGGTGGGACACGACAAAGCTGGGGTCCACTTTGTCCTGCTCGATGAGATCCAACAGTGGGCGCAGGTAGCGCTGCACGTGGGTCTGCCCGGATTTGATGGTCAAGGCTTTGTTGACGATGGCGCCGAACGGCACTTTATCGAGGAAGCCGCCATACACGCCGGGGACGGAGACCGTCCCGCCATTGCGGCACGCAAGGATGGCTTCGCGCAGTGAGGTGGGCCGGTCGGTTGCGAGCATCAATGCCTGCTTGACCTTGTCGTAGGTTCCGAAGAATCCGTGGGCATGGCCTTCGAGGCCGACGGCGTCGATGCAGGAATCGGGACCGCGGCCGCCGGTCATCTCCGACAGAGTCTCCAGCACGTCGACACCTTCGTAGTTGAGTGTTTCAGCGCGGCAATTCTCACGCGCCTTGCGCAAGCGCTCCTCAAACCGATCGATGGCAATGACGCGCTCGGCTCCGAGCAGGAAGGCGCTGAGGATCGCGAACAGACCCACCGGTCCGCAGCCCCACACCGCCACCGTGTCGCCCGGCTGAATGTTGCAATATTCCGCGGCCATGTAGCCGGTTGGAAAGATGTCGGACAGAAACAGAACCTGCTCATCGTCCAGGTGGTCGGGGACCTTGATCGGACCTACGTCGGCGAAGGGGATGCGTGCGTACTCAGCCTGGCCGCCAGCGTAGCCACCCAACATGTGAGAGTAGCCGAAAAGACCGGCCGGCGAGCGTCCCCACAGCTTCTCGGCCATCCAGGCATTCGGATTCGAATTCTCGCACAGCGAAAACTGTCCGCTGGTGCAGAAGTAGCAGCGTCCGCACGCAATGGGGAAGGGATTGACCACGCGGTCGCCTACCTTCAGGTTTGTGACCGCCGAACCGACTTCGACCACTTCACCCATGAATTCGTGGCCCAGGATGTCGCCCTGCATCATGGTCGGGATATAGCCGTCATAGATGTGGAGGTCCGAGCCGCAGATGGCCGTGGAGCTGATCTTGATGATGGCATCGCGCGGATTGAGTATCTTGGGATCCGGGACATTCTCAATGCTGAGCTTGCCGGTTCCATTCCAACAATTGGCTTTCATAGCAGGCTCCCGAGCAGGCTGCGCCGGCCGTTGGGTTGGCCCTCGGTGGTGGGGATCTCACCAGCCTCGAGGAGTTGTTTGAAGCGCCGCAGATCCTCGCGGACTTCTTTTCGTGGGTCGGCGCCGATCAGTTTCGCGAGCGCCACACCGGCGGAGCCACCCGGCACCCGGTAATGCATGCTGGTGGTGACAAGGGTACCCCGCCCCCCCACGGCCTCTTCGAAACGGATGACGCCCGCGTGATACAGGCCGCCTCCATCCACCGAACGCCACGAGATGCGTTCACCCGGGGTGTCGCCGGTGACCTTCGAATCCCACTCGATGCGCGTGCCCAGTGGGCTCCTGATGCACCAGCGTGAGGTGCGGTTGTCCACCACGGTCACCGATTCGACGATGGGGCTGATTCGCGTCATGTTGGTGGGATCACGCCAGAAGTCGTAACACTCCTGAGTGGATTTGCCCACGATCACGCTTGCGGTTACCAGGGCGTCTGGCGCGGCACTCGGCGCCTTCTCATCGCTGCTGCGCAAGCTCTCCCGCACGTCGATTGCCGTGATTGCAGCGACAACCGCGGTTGCCACCGCCGCGTTCAGCCGTCGCGGATTCCTAGGGCTGAGCAGGCAGCTCGCGAGCACGACGAGATCCATTCCGTCGCCCACTACACGCGACCACAGCCAGGGCCGTGGATTGTCGGCGCTGAGCAGCCCGACGCCAGCCGCCAGTTCTCGCATGCCCACCAGCGGCAGCAACCGACGACGCTGCTCGAGACCGCCGATACGCGACAGCAAGCCAGGCATGAACAGTGCCCCGGCACCCAGCACCAGACTCAGGAGCCCGAGATTGCGGGCAGCTTGCGAGGCTATCCGGGGTGTCAACGACTGTGACTGATCGTCGAATTCATCGTAGACGTGCGCAGGACCAAACGTGGCTGGACCGCCGCGCTCGGCCTGGGTGGAATTGGAAAACTCGGCGACCATGGGCGCGCTCCTTCGGAAAGGCTGGTGTTGGTTGTCGAGATGAGCAAGGGGGATTCCCGTCGCCGTTCTAACCTAGGTTGTAATAGGTGCAGCGCCTTTCCTACTAGGCTTGCGTGTACATGAAGATTGCGCAGATCGCTCCGCTTTTTGAATCGGTGCCGCCAAAACTGTATGGAGGAACGGAACGGGTAGTCGCCTCCCTGTGTGATGCGCTGGTGGAGCTCGGACACGAGGTCACGCTGTTTGCCTCGGCCGAGTCGCGCACCCGTGCTCCCCTGATCGCCGGGCGCAAGTGCGCGATACGGCTGGATGAGGCGCCCCTGAAATCGGACCTCGCCGCCCACTTGCGTTTTCTGAACGAGGTCCGCCACCACGCTGCGCAGTTCGATGTGCTGCATTTTCATCTCGAGCTGCTGCACCTCCCGTTGTTTGAGTTGGATTGCCATAAGTGCGTGACCACCTTGCACAACCGCCTGGACGTGGCGGACCTGCGGGCGGCGTATGACGCCTGGCCCGGATTCGGCCTGGTGTCGATCTCAGACCACCAACGCCTGCCGATCCCGAACGCCAACTGGCTCGCCACGGTGCCGCATGGGTTGCCGGCCCGCATCTACGACTTCCGTGCGCAACCGGAGGGGGGCTATCTTGCATTTCTGGGACGTGCCTCGCCGGAGAAGGGTCTGGAGAGCGCCATCCGGATTGCCATCCAGGCCGGCATGCCGTTGAAGATTGCCGCCAAGGTGGATTACGCCGATCGGATCTACTTTGAGGCTCACATCAAACCGCTGCTGCAGGAGCCATCGATTGAATTCATTGGCGAAATCAGTGACGCACAGAAGTCCGACTTCATTGGCAATGCCCGCGCACTGTTGTTTCCGATCCGCTGGCCTGAACCCTTCGGACTCGTCATGATTGAAGCCATGGCGTGCGGCACCCCTGTGATTGCATTCGAGCGGGGCGCGGTTCCCGAGGTGCTCGAGAATGGCGTCAGCGGGTTCATTGTGAAGTCCGAGGATGAGGCAGTGGCCGCGCTATCGCGACTGCACCAGCTCGATCGACACCGAGTACGCGCGGCGTTCGAACGCCGTTTCAGCGCTGAGCGCATGGCGAACGATTATGCGAGCGTATACAGGCGGTTGCTCAAGACTCCGCGACTGGAGTGCGTCTCGTGACAGCGTCCGACACACCGGAACGGCGCGGCCTGCTTCCGCGCTTCACTCTGAAGGATTCCGACACTTTCCTTCTAGCCGATGCCCTCGGCGATGTTCGAGACGCCGACGACGGGATGTTCACAAACGACACTCGCGTTTTGTCGCGCTATGAGCTACGAATCGCGGGTGATTCACCATCGCTGTTGGGCGCGGCCATTTGTCAGGACAATTCGGTGTTTACGGCGCACCTAACGAATCGACCCCTGCCGGCGTTGAACGAGCGCTCGGTTCCGCAGGGCGTCATCCATCTGGAGCGTACGCGGTGTCTGTCCGGTGGCCGTCTTTATGAGCGGTTGCAACTCACCAACTTCAGTGAAGCAGCGGCTGTTGTGCCGCTCGAGCTGCGCTTTCAAGCCGATTTTCGCGATATCTTCGAGGTGAAGGGCCACTCGCGTCCCGCCCGCGGCACTGACCTGCCGGCGCGACAGCAGGAGCATGCAGTTCAGCTCGCGTATCGCGGGCTCGATGGGGTTCTACGTGTCACCTGCATTGAGTTTTCCCCAGCGCCTCGGGCACTCGACACGCATTCGGCACAATTCGAAGTCGAGCTCGGACGCGGCGAAGTGGCGCACCTGTACGTCAAGATCGGCGTAGCCGATGGTATTCCGCTGGAGCGCGAACGGTTCGACGCGATCATGCGGGAGTTACACGAACGAGAGACCTCGTCAGCCGCTGTCATCACTACCTCCGGTCGACTCTTCGATCAATGGATTGAACGATCGCGCTCGGACCTGGCGCTGCTGACGACTCAGCTCGCGACGGGTCCGTATCCCTATGCGGGTATCCCGTGGTTTGCAACCCAGTTCGGGCGCGATGCCATTATTACGGGGTTGCAGACGCTTTGGCTCGATCCGGAGCTGTCGGCTGGAGTGTTGTCATTTCTCGCCTCGACCCAGGCGCAGGAAGAATCTGCGTTCCGGGATTCGCAACCCGGAAAAATTCTACACGAAGCGCGCCGCGGGGAAATGGCGGCGCTCGGTGAGGTCCCGTTCGGCCGCTACTATGGAGGCGTGGATACCACGCCGCTGTTTGTGATGTTGGCAGCGGAATACGAGCGACACACGGGCAGTCGCCGCGTTGTAGACGGGATCTGGCATCAGATCATGGCCGCCACGGCCTGGATCGAGCGGCAACTCGATGAGGGCCGCCACGGACTCCTCTATTACCAGCGCGCACGCGAGTCCGGTCTGAAGAATCAGGCGTGGAAAGACAGCCAGGATTCGATTTTCCATGCGGACGGATCCCTTCCCAATGGCGCCGTTGCCGTTGTGGAAGTACAAGGCTACGCCTACGCCGCATTGAATGGAGTTGCCGATCTGGCCAGTGTCCGAGGCGAGTTCAGTATGGCGCAGCGATGGCGCGAGCGGGCCGAGACCCTGCGTGCCACCATTGAGCGCCTGTATTGGATGCCGGACATGGGCTTCTACGCGATTGCGCTCGATGACGACGGGGAGCAGTGCAAGATTCGCGCTTCCAACGCGGGACACTTGCTCTATTGCGCAGTTCCCGAACCTGACAGGGGCGCCTCAGTCTGCGCACAACTTCTCGCAGCGGACACGTCGAGCGGTTGGGGGATCCGGACCCTGGCCGAGGGCCAGGTGCGCTACAACCCAATGTCGTATCACAACGGCTCTGTCTGGCCACATGACACCGCGATTTGCGCGGCCGGAATCGCTCGCTATGGTGAGCGCGCAGCCGTGGTTCGTATCGTGAGCGAGATGTTTGAGGTGGCGAGTCATTTCAGCATGCGCCTGCCGGAGCTGTATTGTGGATTCGAGCGCGTGGCTGGGCAGGGTCCCGTCCCCTATCCCGTGGCCTGTCTGCCGCAGGCTTGGGCTTGCGGCTCAGTATTCATGCTGCTGCAGGCTCTGCTCGGGTTGCAGATCAGCGGCCGGCGGGCCGAGGTGCACATCCACCGGCCCGAATTGCCGGTCGGCATCGAGTCAATCACTCTCGCGGGGCTCGCTGTCGGCGAGGAGCGCATCAACCTCGAGTTCCAACGCATCGGCGGCGGAATCGTGGTGATTCCGACACAACATACCAACACCAAGGTGCGCGTCCTCGCACACCTTTAGCGCCGGAGAGCAGTCTCAGGGGCAAACGAAAGCTGCGAGTGCAATGGATTACAGAAGCCGCAGCAACAGGCAGGCGTTACCGGCGATGACGAGCACTGCCACACTCCACAGAAGAATAGCCGTTGAGCGTTTGAAGGCGTGGGCACCCACGAACCGGGAGCGGGTCGTAAACCACAGCAGCGGGACTACGGCAAAGGGTAACTGCAGACCGAGCACAACTTGTGTAAAGACCAACGCCTTGCCGATGCCGCTCTCACCTACCCACAATGCAACGGCAAAGGCGGGCACAATGGCCAGCAGGCGACCCCACAGTGCACGTTGCGTACGCGAAACGCGCATGTCGAGAAATCCTTCCATGACAATCTGACCGGCCAGGGTCCCTGTAATGGATGAGCTCAGGCCGGACGCGATCAGGCCGAGGCCGAATACAGTGCTGGCGGCGCCCACCCCGAGCAACGGGCTCAACAGGTGATAGGCATCTGACAACTCGGTGACGGAAGTCTTGCCCGAGTAGTGGAATGCACCTGCGGCCAGGATCATGATCGCGGCGTTGACTAACAGGGCGAGCGACAAGGCCAAATTGGAATCCCATGTTGCATATTTGATGGCCGTCCGCAGCGAACTGCCGACCGCGCCTTTACGAACAATGGCCGAGTGCAGATAGAGATTGTGTGGCATTACCGTCGCACCCATGATTGCCACGGCGACGTAGAGCATCGAGGGTTGACTGAGGATGGCGGCGCTCGGTATGAATCCAGCGAACAGCGCGGCGCCGGGTTTGAGCCACCAGAGCTGCAGCGCGAGGCAAGCCGCGATCAGGGCGGTGAGCCCGATGATCAAACTTTCCAGGTAGCGTGCGCCGCGGTTCCGTAGTTGCAGCACGAGTAATACGTCGAGCGTTGTCAGGCATACACCCCAGATCAGCGGGATGTGCAGGAGAAGTTGCAACCCGCAGGCCATGCCGAGCACTTCGGCCAAGTTGCAGGCAACAATCGCGAGCTCGCAGGCGATCCAGAGAAGGAAGCTGGTTCGCCTGTGAAGATGCAGCCGGCATGCCTGTGCCAGGTCCATCTTGCCGGCAAGTCCCAGGCGGACTGCGGCAGCCTGCAGGAACATGGCCATGACACTCGACAGGAGCACCACACTCAACAGGGAGTAACCAAACGCCGAGCCACCGCTCAGCGCCGTGGCCCAGTTGCCCGGGTCCATGTAACCAACCGCTACGAGATATCCAGGGCCGGCGAAAGACAGGAATCGTCGCAGCACGCCCAACCGCCCAGGGCCCGGCAATGCGGGCCCCCAAGGACGGGACGGTGCGACGACTCGACCGCCGATCAGACTATTCAGCGGCCTGGCCTCCGTCCATTCCCAACATCGCTCCCGTGACCGGATCGCGGCTCAAATTGGACTTCAGGCGTTGCGCGGCCTGTTGCATGACTTTGGCCTCTTCCGCACTGACTTTCACCTGCGGCAACCCGGTGCCGCCATCCACGGCGGTCTGAGCTTCGCGGAACTGGAACGTGGGGTCCTTGTTCCAGGGCCCACTCTGGTCGCCATCGCCGGTGGACATGTTGAAATAGACGTTGCTGAACTCCGGCATGCCGGGCATCTTGCCGGGCGGGAAGTTGGGCTGAATCGAATATAGAGCCTTTTCAAAGGATTGCTGATGGGCGATCTCCCGGGTCATCAGGAATCCCAGCGCTTCGCGGACCCCAGGATCCGTCGTGCAATTGATCAGGCGCTCGTAGATGATCTTGGCGCGCGCTTCGGCCGCAATGTTGGAACGCAGATCGCATGTGGGATCGCCGATGCTGTCGATGTATGCCGCGCTCCAGGGTACGCCTGCCGAGTTGGTATAGGCGGGCGCACCGCCGTATAAAACCTGCGTCAGGTGGGAATCATTACCCGCACCGGTAATCGAGCGGTACAGCTCGGCCTGAGTGCCAACACCTTCGCTGATGCGACCCTTGGCGCCCTTGTTGAGCATCGCGACAATGGTGCCGATGACTTCCAGATGGCTGAGCTCTTCTGTGGCGATGTCAATCAACATGTCTTTACGGCCGGGATCGTCCTCCGCAAGGTATTGATTGAAATAGCGTGTGGCCGCCGCGAGCTCACCCTGGGGCCCGCCGAACTGCTCGAGCATCAGGTTGGCGAGGCCGGGATTGCTTTCAGTGACGCGCACCGTGTATTGCAGGCGCTTGTTGTGCATGAACATGGAATGAGGCTCCGTGTGAAGTGTTTGGACCGGGTCCAAACAAGCATTTACTGTTCCGTGCCGGGCTGCGCGAAAGCGTTGCCTCGAGAGTTTCCGACGGCGCTTCTCGCCATTGTCGCGCTGGCGCAGCTTCCGGACGTGCTCTTACGGTGACAGCAGGAGCGCACCGCCCACTCCGCACCGACTTCGATGCTGTAGGACTCGTAGGGTTACGCTGACAATTGATTGAGTGGTCCAGTGTTGCACTCACCAGAATGCGGGCGGATCCTCTGATTTGCGATGAAAGCACCTCACAACAGTCGAGCTCCATTGTGGCCCGAACAAGAACGGGCAACGGATGGCACAGACAGGAAGGTTGTAGTGTGAGTCAACGTGTCGGGCGCTCCACCATCCTCATTGCCGATGACGACCGCCGTTGCTCATGGCGGTAGGCGGGCTCCTGTTCGGGTATCGGCTCACCCTTCGACAGGTCATTGCCATTGCGGTGGGGTCGCTCGGCATCCTTCTGCTGATAAGCGGTTCGGGCTCCTCGAGCTCCAGTAGGGCTGCTGTCAATGACAATCGTAACAGTCGGCTGGTCAGCCGGCAGTCTGTTAGGCAAGGGCGTCTTCCAATCAGCGCCGGGTCTGATGGGTTTCGCGAGCCACGTGATTTGTGCAGGTGTGCTGCTGGGCCCTATCCGCCGCGAGGACGAATGACCCCAATGGCCGCCTACGAACGAAACGAGTTTCGCATGTCGCGCTCATGCTCCAAAGGCAGCCGCTCGATCGAAGCTATTGAGTTTTCGCTTCACCGTGAGCCCGAGCGGAGTGCATCGCGCTGGGCAGTTCGCCAGCCATGTGCTTGTGCTCCGTCAGGGTAGGCAACGTCTTTTTGGCAAACGCGGCCAAGTCCGGATCAGACGTTTTAGTGGCGGCCTGGAACAACGCGACCGTCTTCGTGTGATCCTCCTTCATCTGCTTCCCGTAAGCAGCATCGAAATCGGCGCCCTGCTTGTTGCTGAGTCTTTGAACGATAGCCTGATGCTCGGCGTCGAGCGACGTCGGCACTTGCAGGCCCTTGGACTTCGCCAGACTCGTCAGCTCGTCATTGGCTTTGGTGTGGTCACGGACCATCTGTTCAGCAAATTGTTTGACCTTCGGGTCCTGAGAGCTGGCTTCGGCCGCTTTGGAAACTGCGACCTCGGTGAGACCTCCCTGAGCGGCTTTCGTTACGAATGTGGCAGGATCGACGTTACTCTCACCCGCGGCTCCTTCTCCCCAATGGGATTTGGTGGCTGACGATTGGTGGGCAGATGTCGCAGCAGTTATATCGGGTGCTGTACTCGTGGGCGCTTGCGCGTATACGGCCGAGATAACGCCGGCGGTCAGCACTACTGCAATCGTCTGGGCAACCTGGCTCATAAATTCACCCGAGTTCAATGGAGAGGAGATAACCAATGCAACGGACCATAGCCGGTTTGGGTCCCCTCTTGTAGCTGACGTGGGAGATGCGCGAGCAATCTAACCTAGGTTAAAAGCATCTGCAGGACGAGCTGGCCAAGGCTGATGACGTTCGGTGATCCCACGCCGTAGGCAATCGTGGAAATGATTCCAACAGCGCTCCGGCATGTAACTTGCTGTGTTGGAAAGAAATCGATTCCGCACCAACTTTTCGTCCGGGGAACCTATGTACCCAAGTGAAGAACACAGCAACCGAGCTGTCATCGAATCGGCCAGTCAGTCAAATGAGTCGGCTGTCTCTGCCGTCTCGTGGGCGGCTATTCTGGCGGGCTCCGTAACGGCGGCCGCGAGCACGATCATTCTCGTTGCGCTGGGATCCGGCATCGGTTTGGCATCTGTGTCCCCCTGGCCCGGCAGCGGGACCAGCGCGACCGCATTTACGGTGATGGCTGCGATCTGGCTCATTGTAGTCCAGTGGCTGTCGTCGTGCGTCGGCGGCTATATGACGGGCCGGCTGCGGGCCAAGTGGGTGGGCACCCATACACATGAAGTCTTCTTTCGGGATACCGTCCATGGATTCGTGACATGGGCAGTTGGGACACTGATCGGCGCTCTTCTCTTACTGTCGGCCGCTGCGGGTGTCGCAAAAACAGGCAGTGAAACGGTCGCGGCCGCCGCAGGCGGGGCGGCCCATGGAGCTGCATCCACGCTACCAGACGCGGTTTCTTCCTATGACGTCGGTCGTTTGCTGCGTCCGAGCGCACCTGGCAACGATCCATCCAAGGCAGACGGACGCGCGGAAGTGGCGCAAATTTTGGGCAAGGGAATCACTGAGGGTGGAGTTTCACAAGAAGACCGTGACTATTTGATCAAGCTCATCGCCGCTCGCACTGGAGTGTCTGATTCGGAAGCTCGCGCTCGCGTTGACCAAGTCATTGCGGCGGAAAAGGCAACAGCGTTGAAGGCACGCGAAGCAGCCGATGCCGCGCGTAAAGCGGCTGCGAGCGCAGCCATCTTTACCGCGCTATCGATGTTGATTGGCGCATTCATTGCATCGGCGTCAGCAGCGTTAGGCGGACGGCTGCGAGACCTCCACCCGTGAGATGTGAATTGCGGCGAATTCGACTGATAACCGGGGTCCCAAAAGGTAGCTCTGATGGTTCAGTTTGAGCTGGCGCGCCATCAGGTATCGGTTCGCAAACGTGACGAATACCTGGACGCCCCGCCCCCCCCGACATCGGCGTTTACAACACCACGCTCGCTCCTGTCACACTCACCTATGTAGCGACTCACCTGTCAGCACAAATATGGCTGTTGGGCTTGCGGATCCGCCAATCCGACTCCGAGTCAGTCGATTACGGCAACGAAAGTCTGGTGTTCAGCCTGGAAACACCCACGAATGGCAAGCCTGCGACTGCCGGAAATGGCGTCCACATTGCTTTCACTGTTCCGGACCGGGAGACCGTGGATTCGTTCCACACAGCAGGGCTTCGGTTGGGAGGCCTCGATGGCGGGGCTCCGGGGTTACGCCTACAGTACGGCGATAACTACTACGCTGCCTTCGTATTCGATCCAGATGGTAATAAGATCGAGGCCGTGACTGGTTCAGATTAGGTCAGCCTCCAATACGGGCAGACTGATGTAGCCAGCATAATTGCGGACGCGAAAAGCATCACGGCGGTCGCCCACCTGGAAAAGCTGGCCGCAGGTGGCAAAGCTATTTCGGAGCTGGGTCACCGTCCGCAGGACGCGTAGCCCTGGCTTGCTCGGTTTCTGCTCCAGCGCTTTCGCCCGAAGAGGCAATATCGGATGCTCCCGTGCTCTCCAACACCTCGCGTGCGCGAAGAATCTCTCCCGGTGTTTCGCAGTGAACCGACATCAAAATTCCGCCGTCCTTGACTCGGCCCTCGTACCGTCGCGCCTCGTACTCCGGGATTCCCATTCCAATCAACGCGCCGATGAGTCCACCAACGGCGCCGCCAGCACCGAGGCCCGCCAGTCCGGCTACGATGGGCCCGGCTGCCAACAGCGGGCCAATTCCCGGAACAGCCAACGCACCCAAGCCGATCAATACACCCAGCGATCCCCCAACAACGCCGCCGGCGGCTGCGCCAGCGGTCGCGCCTTCAGGCGCCTTGGTATCCTTGTGGTGAGCAAACTCGCGCGTGCTGCGCTCATCCGGCATGAGAACGGATACCTCCTGAGAAGCAAAACCATCGCTTATCAGAGCACTGACCGCGCGCTCTGCCGCGTCAGCGGTGGGATAGATTCCGAATACTGACTTGCTTTTCCGCGTCATCTGGCATCTCGTCAATTCGTTGAGTTGTAGATAGTTTCCAGCGGGCGGCGGCCCAAAGGGACCGCCGTCGGCCGAAGCACTCACTAACGGTCAGATCCTCCTCCGTGCGAGCGCTGCCCACCCTTACGTCCCGCTTCGGAAGCCTTTTCCCGGTCATCTGCGAAATTACCTCCGCTTCCCGAATGGCCGGGCGACGATCCGGATGAATGCGAATGCTCACCGCCCTTGCGGCCCGCTTCTCGAGCCTTATCTGGGTCATTCGCAAGATTGCCGCCCTTCTTCTGACTGTCTGAACTGGATGTGGCCACTTGATGCTCCTAGGTCGTAACTTTTAGGTCGTAACTTTCAAAGAGCGAAAGGGCCGCGCCTTGGCGGCCCTCTGCTCGTAGAGGGATTTGTCGCAAGGACTTTCCCGAAGCTACGCCCACAGTATTGGACGCCAGCAGGCCCACGTCAGTCGCCAACATCCTCGTCATGTGGTCAGTGTTTTCTTACGCGAGCCTTCAACGTGAGTACTTCGCTGTACGCACCTCAGCCTCGAGCGCGACCAATGTTTCATTCGCCGAGACCGAGGCAACGGCGCGAGAACGCGCTACTTTCTGTCCCGCGCCTTGGGTTCACCGTCAGTCGACCCAGTTCTGTCGAATGATGCGATTCAGAGCGCGCACCAATCGGATGCCGATCCACGCTCAAAACCGTGCCGCAACGGCAACGAACAACTGCCTGCTGGTGCGGCGAAATGTGCCCGCTGCATGCCTGCCGCAATTCAGCGCCAAGCCACGAGCACAGGCGTGCGCGTCAGAAAGTCGAACAACGCCAACGCAATCAGCACTGCGAGCCATACAAACCCAACGCTCGATACCAGGTCAGTCTTCGCTTCACCGCCTGCCCGAGTGTGTCATTTCCACTTGTTGAGTTGTTCTGACAGAGCCCAATCCGCCCCACCGTCTTCCGCTCACCGCGCCCAACTAACGCCGCTGCTGGGATCCGCCATTTCGATTCGAGCGCGAGCGACGATTGCCTTTCGTGCCAGGCGGAGCGATATCGCGGGCGGCTTCGCCAAGGAGCGCCTTCTTCCGCTTCTCCAGTTCCGCGCCGATCGTTTCCAGGTCCAGGCCGCTCTTCTCAACCTTCGGAAACAGCTCGCCTTCCTCTTCCTTGACGTGATGCTGCACGTACTCGCCGAGGACCTTTACTTTGGCCTCGAACAGGTCGTCGCTTTCGCCGACGTCCTCAATCTGCGCAATCAATTCCTTAGCGCTGGCGTGCTCCACCTCTGCCTCATCAAGAAGATCGTCAACATCGTCAGTCCCAGAGGCTTCGCGGACCGCTGGATAGAAGATCTCTTCTTCAATCTGCGCATGGATTGTCAGCAGCCGACAAACTTCGGTGGCGATCACGGACTTGTCAGCGTCGCCTTGCTGGAAGGTGTCAAAGAGAGTCTTCACCTCCTGATGATCTTGCTTGAGCAAGTTGATTGCATCCACGTGACTTCTCCAGTTGAAAGTGGTCAATTCGCAGCAATGGACGTTCCCGTTCTGGTCCTGACACCTGGAATTCCAGGTTGGACCGCAAGCCGACTTGGCGAGGTTCGGGGCGCACTGCCCTCCGAAAGCGCTGAATGCGCAACCTCGGGCGGAGCGGTGCAAGGGAGCCCTCACCGCTGAAAGCTACATCGCCACCGACAAAGCCTAACTCATCGGCTCCCAGGCGCCCCTAACTACCGGCTCTTCTTTTCAGCCGCGCTCAGGCGCTTCGCCAACATGAGGTGATGTCGCAACGTAGGCAGTGTTTGTTCGGCGAACGCCTTCACGTCAGCGTCCTGCGCCTTTTTGAGCTCTTTCTCAAAATCGCTGATGTCGGCCATATGATCCTCGACCATCATTTGCGAATAGGCTTTATCGAAGTCATTACCGTTGAGAGTCTCGAGCTTTCCCAACGCATCGCGCTCGTCCGCTGAAATTGAATCCGGCAAGTTGACCAGCTTGGAGTCGGCGAGCTTCTTTAGCTGCATATTCGCGACCGTGTGGTCGGTCACCATCTTCTGCCCGAAGTGCTTGACGGCCGGATCCAGCCCGCGCTGCGCTGCCAGCTTGCCCGCCAACACTTCCATCTGGCCGCCCTGCGCCGCCTTGTTGATGAACTCCCGGTCGGTCGCATTGAGGCCCGTGTCCGCTGCCACAGCCATGGCGGATGAGGCGACCAGATTCCAAACAACCGCTGCTGTAAGATACTTGAAGTACGCGCCCATGGGACTCTCGCTCCGATTTGCTCTGAGATGCCCGATATTCCGCGCAATGCGCAGCGCCATCTGTCAGACAAAGTCACACAATAGTGTAGTAACGGTCTTCGACTTCAACGGTGATGTGCTCGGTGTGGTGCGCAGCGCGCACGGTGATCGCGCGACCTCCTGGCTGAACTTGATGGCGTTGCGTTCAGCGGCCGTTCAGCGGTCAGAGCAACTCATCGAGTACGGTCGGCCCATTCCTACAAGCAATTGAGTCGTGCCGCGCGCAAGACGGAGTCGCAGTCCGGATAAATCTTGCACCGTCCCGAGTGAAACTCATGCTCCGCGGACCAGGTGGGCACGACATGCAAAGGTCGGTAAAAACTATGTTGTCGCTGCTGCTGCCGGCATTGCAGAGTGTTGCACGCGCGCAAAGTGCATTTGCGAGCGACTGCGCCGATGTTGCCGTCGAGTCATCAACGGAGTTGGCTTCGCCCACACAGACCTCGCCGCCGGCTGATATGGCCACAAACTCCATAACACTCCCGGTTGCCGCGGCTCCGCCAGCCGAACCTGCGGGCAAGTCGCTGGACTCGCAGGCTCCATCGCCCGCACCGCCTGATGCCAACGAGCCGAACCAGGACATCCCGTACCACTGGCTCGATCGAACACACGAAGTGCTCTACAACACGTTGTGGCACTCGGCGGAGCACGTGGATCGCTGGTTCGGTTCGGTGGAGGACGACACAGTGTACAAACAGATGTACGGCAGCATTGCACCGGCCCTCCTGTACACGCAATACGACCGGCTGCGCGCTCAGATACGCTTCAACATGAACATCCCGTTGCCGCAACTCAATGATCGCTTTCACGCCTTCGTGGGGCGATTCGACCCGAACGAATTCATTACCGAGCAAAACGAACCCTCGGGCGCCTTCCCGCGCACCTATGGACCGCCTACTGAAGATCAGACGCTGCTCGGCATCGGCTATCACCAGGCGGACAAGCCGCAGGAGGGCGGGCGCTTCGATGCCGGTACGGGTATTCGCGTCGCCTTGCCCATGGATCCCTATGTCAAGGGAAGTTATATCTACCAACGCGGCGCGTCCGAAAGCGGCTTGCTCAGTGCGAGAGAGACCTTGTTTTGGCAGCACAGTGACGGAGCGGGCGAAACAACTCGGTTGGACATGGAACGCATCTACGACGTGCACTGGCTGCTGCGCTATACCGCCTCCGCAACGCGTTCCCAGCACTCAATGGGTCTGCGTGGATATTCATCGGTGTTTATTCTGCACGATCTGCCCTCGCGGCGTGCGGTGGCATTCGAAATGGGCGTCGACGGACAAACGCAAGCGCCGGTGCCCTTACATGACTATGGCCTGAAGGTCGCCTATCGGAAGGGAATATTGCGTCAGTGGTTGATCATGGAAACCCGCGCGAGCATCGACTGGCCCAAGGACTATACCTATCAGCAACGTACCGCGAGTTTGGGTGTAGGAGTTGGATTCGAGATGCTGTTCGGAACCAACACGTTTCTGGCGAGACCCGTTACCTTCTGATGTGGATGCGAAGCGCTATCGGCCGATTTTCTCGCCCGCGAGAAGGGCGACGCACGAGGCGAGCCCCATTGAGGGCTGCCCAGAGGTACCATCGGGCTTGCGGCTCCTGTCATGCGAATGACGACGCACCCCATCGTTGCGGCCATTGTCAGGACCAAGCTAAATGGCTGAGTGCATTCTCGCGAAACGTCTGAAACTTTCCCTGGATGAATTGCGCATGCAAACGCTGGGGGCCCAGGTGTTGCTCGGATTTCAAATGCAATGCCTGTTTCAACCCAGCTTCCAACACGCAAGCCTGGAGGAACGGCTGGCCGACAGTGTTTCACTTGCTGCCATCCTGCTTTCATTGACCTCGCTTCTCGTTCCGCCATCCCAACATCGCCTGGCAGAATCAGGAGAAGCCAGCTTCAGATTATTGCGCATCAGCGATCACTCGGCCGAATTCGCCTTGGCGACGATGGCGATTGCGTTGGGGTCCATTGCCTTCTCCATCAGCCGGCACGTTGGCATCGAGCATCCTGCCGTCATCGGTATCTGCGTGGGCATGCTCGCCTCATTTGTCTGGTTTGGGGTCGGCAATCTCCTGAAGCGTCCCTCTCACACGCGATTACCGGAGCATGAACCTGTGGATCTGCATACGAAAATCGATCAGATGTTGACAGAGGCTCGCGTTGTCCTTCCTGGCGTGCAAGCCATGCTCGGTTTTCAACTCATCGTGGTGATGACAGAGGCCTTTCAGCGCCTACCCAGTACCTATCGCGATTTGCATCTGGTCGGCCTGGCTCTGACGATCCTATGCGTTGCGCTGCTGTTGGCACCCGCGGCCATTCATCGCTTGGGCTTCTCGGGTGAGGACGACGCATGTTTCCACGCTATTGGAAGCCGATTTGTGAGCTCAGCTTTGACTCCACTGGCGTTGGCGATGGCATTTGAGGTCACAATCGCGGCGTGGAAGCTGTCGGAGAATGCAACTGCTGCCTTTGCAGCGGGATCGAGTGCTTTGATGGTGCTCTTGGGTGCTTGGTATGCCATTCCACTGATAGCGAAGCGACAGGCGGTTCGGCGCCTCGAATGACTGGAAGAGGTGGGCGGCGGCCGGTCGCCGTTGAGGAATACAAAGCTCTGCCTACTCTCCAATAGCCGCCCTAGATTCGCGCATCAGTTTTATTTCGGCGTGCGGCCGTCGTCGGTGGCGGGTAGCTGCGAAAGATCCCGGCGGCGAAGATGAAGCTGGCGGTCGGTCCCACCGCCTGCAGCATCAGGTCCTTCAAGTCGAAGCCGGGGCAGGGCAGCTTTACGGCCATGGCTGTACCGCGCACCGCGCTCGCGATTGTTAACCTGAGGCAAGGAGTTTGATCCAGATCATCTCGCGACCGCAGTCGGCCCGATAGTTGCTGTTTAAACCCTCAGGAGGGATTCGATGTACATAAGCGACCAATTGGGACAGCGCGCGCGCGAAACTCCATTCCCGCCGACTGCACGACAGGAGCAGCGGGTCACCGGGCGACATACCTTCCGCGCGCGCGAGCAGATTGCGAACAGCGTTGGCGCTGGTGCAGGCGCTCACATTGTCCTGAGCGGAATGCTGTCCCGATACACGCTGACGCCGGATGGGCGGAGACAATTCACCGCGCTGCTGTTGCCGGGAGATGTGATTGGATTCGAGTCAGTACTGAACCTCAAATGTGCGGACAGCACTATCGCTCTGACCGACAGTGTGTGCAAGCCGCTCACGTCGACTGACCTGGCAGAATCCGACACCTGGATGCAGGTGTGGGATGCAATTGAAAGACAGACGCTCGCGGCGAGCGACTGGACGTTGAATATCGGAACGCGGCCCGCCCTGCAGCGCCTCGCCTATTTCTTTCATGACACGTTGACTCGCATGCGCGCGCTCGGTGTCGTCGGCGCCGGCACTCGCTGTCAATTGCCACTGACGCAAATGGAGCTTGCGGACTTCCTCGCGCTGACGCCGGTGCATATCAACCGCTGCCTCTCTGTTCTTCGGTGCAACGGGATTGCAACGTTTCGCAGTGGCAGTCTCTACGTACCGAATCTCCAGGAGCTGTGGCGAGTGGCACAATTCGAGGCGGAGATGCCGCTTTGAATTGCTTCATGCGCAGGCTGGAAAACCATGCCACCTTGTCAGAGGCGGAAAAGGGTGTGTTGCGCCATGCGCTCAGCTCTCGCCAGCTCCACAAACAGAGCCGAGCGTCGATCGCTACCCGCCACCCCGCCGACGGCCTTACGATCATTCTCGCAGGCTTCGCCTACCGGTATCAGTTGCTTGCTGTCGGGCGACGACACATTTCAGGGTACTTTGTCGCGGGAGACCTCTGTACCCTGCGACAATCTTCCCTGAGTCGTTCCGATTATTACATTGGAACGCTCGGCCCCACCGAAACTGCAATTCTCTCTCCGGGCGACATACTCAGTGAGCCGGAACGTCATCCCAATCTCACCCGGGCTTTGTGGTGCGCGATGCTTGCGGAGCAGTCGATCGCTCGCGAATGGATCTCAAATGTCGGACCGCGCACCGCGTATGAGCGCGTGGCGCACCTCTTTTGCGAAATGTTCGTACGCCTGCAGTGGGTCGGACTGACGCGGCAGGAGCGCTGTAGCCTGCCGCTCACACAGCGCGACCTGGCGGATGCACTGTCACTTTCCGCGGTGCACGTGAACCGGGTGTTGCGCCAGATGCGCCTGGATGGGCTGCTGACATTCCATCGGGGGCTGCTCATCATCCCGGATTTGGCCGCACTACGTATTGCGGCGGGTTTCGATTCAACCTACCTGCATCCGCCCACCACCGTCCCGATCTGAGAGCCCCGTTTCAGTTGCCGGAGCGGCGAGGCTGGCGGTGCAGCGCGAAGCGGGCCGAGTCCATTAGGGGCCGCTCGGGCGAGGGTTCGCTCCCGCAGCGGCCCGAGAGGCGCCGGTATTCAGCGCGCCGTCGCCCGCCTGGCCGGGGCCGCGAACATACCGGTCGAACTCCTCCTTGAAACGCTGGGTCAAGCGGGATTGATCGGGCGCGGGCAAATCCTTCAAATCCAGGAAGCGATCGTTTTCCTCCTCATACATATGGTGTGCGACAGCGCCCCGGATGTGCTCGAGCTTGTCCACGTATTCCTGGCTCATGGGATCGAGGTATTCCAGCTCGCCCATGTTGGCTTTGGCGCCCGCCTGCTCGGTGTAGCCCATCATGCCGTGGGACTTGTGGCCGAAGCGCACCAGGGCGGGATAGATGACAGACTCTTCCGCATTGGAATGGCCCGTCAGCAGAATCGCGAGCCGCTTCTGTGCCGCGAGGCGCGACTGGGCATCGGGCGCCGTCCCAACATCGGCGAATGCCGTTTCAATCTGCATGTGATGTTCGAGGACGATGGCGAGCCAGTCACCCTCTCCTGCCGCAGCCAACGCTTTGGCTCTGGCTTTGCGCCGGGATTCTTCGCTCTCGGGCGGTGTAACCGCGGCAACCACCTTATCGACAATTGACATGATCGCTCCTGCTGTGTTGGTCGGTCAGCAGCGAGCGTCTCACGTGAGAGGTTCTCTACACGATAACCTGCGTTATATGGCGCCCGATCAATGGGCGGACTCGCGGCTCACCAGCTTGGAGAACATTGAATCTTCCTCATAGACGAGCGCCAGTGAGCGCTTTTCAAACTCCTGGAAAAACTCGCCCCAGGAAATCTCCTCGAGGTTGCCGTGTTCCGACTGCTTCGATTTGGGGAACATGATGCGAATGATGCCGACGTCGCTCTGCTGGTGAGTGCTGGCGACAGCGGCGGGCTTGCCGCCGTGGCGCTCGGCCCAACGCTGTATCCTCTTGTGATCGGTGGTGACGGTGCTCATGTTGATATCCATTTGGCGGCTCGGTAGGTAGAAGAGCCTGCGAGCAATGCACGTGCCCCCGCCCCGCTGGCGCCCCGCGTTGGTCACGGGCTCTGGCGCGCGCCGAAGTTAAGGGGCACCGACCAGGCTGAGCTGGCGCTTCTCGGCCTCATCGAACCAGAATTGAGCGCATTGCGGATGCATGGCGACACGCAGATTGAGCCGTGTGCCCACGGCGCTACCCAGCAACGTCAAGCGAATCTGGCCATTCGGGATGTCAGTTTCACAACAAGCGCAACATGTTGCATCGCCACAGCCGCCGGAGACTGTCAATCCCGCCAATAGTGGCAGCTTTCCAACATTGAGAGCGCGTCTAATCCGATCACGTAGCAGCTCTGCTGTCAGTTCGGCGTCCATAATTCTTGTTCCTGCGTTGCTGTTCTGAAGCTGTGCCGCGCACATTATCCGGGGCGGGCGGTGCCCGCACTAACATGTGACATACCCGGAAACGTGGAAAGCGCGTATATCTGCGGCAGAATAAACAATTGTCCGCGGCCCTTTCCAACAAGCAGAAAAGTACCGCCATGAAAAGCGACCCAGCACTGGACCAAAGCCTCGCACCGCTCATGCCGTTCTCGCGACGGCGGGCGCTGCATCGAGCCCTCGACAGCAACCCGTGTTTGAAAAGATTTCTCGAGTCAGCCAGGCGAGGCCCCGATCACTTCGCGTATGGGTTGATCGCGAGCGTGCAATCGCTGACGCGGTACCATCGCGACCCGGAGTATCGCCGTTACGTGCAGCAGGCTCAGCTCGTATTGCCGGCTGAGAGGGCGACCGCGTGGCTGATTCGGCAGATGTTTGGCGTACGGCTGCCTATCTGTTCCCCACCTTCGGCGGCAAGTATGCTGTTGCATATTTCGCGTCCGGTCGATCGAATCCTATGCGTGGGGCCCGCACCGGGCGGTGACGCATGCTCGAGCTCGCGGAACGTACGACACTATCGAGGCCACGGGCTTGCCGGCTGTATTGATTTTATTGAAGCGAACGAGCCGTTTCACTTTTGCCTGTTGACACTGAGCTCACCGGACCAGGAGCTCGTTGCCAACGAGGTGTTGAGGAGAGGACGCGCCAGAGGACTGGCATTGTGCGTGGGCCCCACGTGAAGGATCGTCGACGCAACGCGGCCCGTCGGGCGCAGGGAGTTGAAAGTAAGGCGAAAGGGGAGTGAAAGGTGGCCGTAGGCAGTTGAAGCGCGGTCGGGCGATGGTCAACCGCCGCCGGGCGGGAACCTCGCCAGCACGGCCGCGACGGCCGTGCGAATCGGCTCTTCGGAATTCTGGATATCGCTGCGATTGAGCTCCTTCTTGGCCCAGCCGTGCCAGACGGGGCGATGGGTCTTGGCATCGAAGATATCGATCGACAAGGTGCCCTCGCGGTACTGGCGTACATCCAGGTTATTGCCCCAGTACTGACCGCCCCACCAGCCGCGGCGGCCCCAGCCCCAGCCCGTACCGAAGTACGGATCCGGATAGGCATTCACATCGGTGCGCTCCTTGGAACCGATCGTGAAGTCAACGCTGAAATCGGCCGTCGACGCATCCGTTGCCTGTTGATAGCCCTTGCGAATCAACTCCGCGCGGATCGCGTCGTCGGCGCGCGTAACCACGAGCGGGTTGTGCACGTCTTGATGGGCTCGCTGCATCACAGAGAAAGTGTGGTACCCGGCGAAAGAGGCGTCGCGATCGTAATCGCTTCCCACACTCAGGGTGGTACAGGCGGCCAGGGCGGACAGACACAGGGTGACGGAAATCAGCCACAACGCAGTCAGGGATGATCGATAGCTCACGGCAACTCCTTTTCTCGCCTGGATCGCAGCAAGGGCTGTTCCGTTCGTGCCCTGCGGATGACGTCCCGGGTCTAACGCAGGTTAACCTATTTAATGTTTAAAGTTGGTTTCAGATGGTTAAGATTCGGACGTGAGTACGCGCCGCCTCTCATGGGCCATCTGCACCTTCCTGGCCGTCGCCTTTGCAAAGGCTCAGGCGCAGTCATCACCAGGCGAGTGGACAATACCCGCCCGTGACTATGCCAACACCCGCTTCAGCGAGCTGAAGCAGCTCGACAGCGGCAACGTGGCACGCCTCGCGCTCAGCTTTACGTTCTCCAGCGGTGTGTTGAGAGGACACGAGGCGGCGCCGATCGTGGCAGAGAACACGATGTTCATTGTGACGCCGTATCCCAACGTGCTGTATGCGTTGGACCTGACCCGGCCGGGTGCACCGCTGAAATGGAGATTTCAACCGAAGCCGGTGCCCGCGTCCCAGGGCGTCGCGTGTTGCGATGTAGTGAATCGGGGTGCCGCGTACTCGGCCGGCAAAGTGTTCTTCAATACTCTGGACGGTCAAACCGTAGCCGTTGATGCCCACACCGGCGCGGAACTGTGGCGCGTACATCTGGGCAACATCAACAAAGGAGAGTCGATGACCATGGCACCGCTCGTGGTCAAGGGCAAGGTATTGGTAGGTAACAGCGGCGGCGAGTTCGGGGTGCGGGGGTGGCTGACCGCACTGGATGCGAGCTCCGGGAAGTTGCTTTGGCGTGCTTACAGTACGGGACCCGACTCCGAAGTGCTCATCGGCCCGGACTTTCATCCCTTCTATTCACAGGATCGCGGCACCGACCTGGGCAAAACGAGCTGGCCGGGAGATGCGTGGCAGCGGGGCGGCGGTACGGTTTGGGGCTGGATCTCCTACGATCCAGAGCTGAATCTCATCTACTACGGAACTGGAAATCCGGGGCCATGGAACGCCGAGCAGCGAGCCGGTGACAACCGCTGGACCGCAGGGATCTTCGCCCGGGATTTGGACACCGGCCAGGCGCGTTGGTTCTACGAGATGAGCCCGCACGACCTGTTTGATTACGACGGGGTCAACGAGTGCATTCTGCTCAACCTGAGCGTGAATGGAGCCACCCGCAAGGTGTTGGCCCATCCGGACCGCAATGGATATCTCTATCTGATTGATCGGGTCAGTGGCGAGGTACTGTCGGCCAAAGCGTTTGTCAACGTCAACACCATCAGCTCGGTTGATCTGCAGACAGGTCGTCCGCAGTACGTGGAGGCCAAGCGGCCGATTCCGGGTACTACGATCCATGGTATTTGTCCGCACGCCGCGGGCGGAAAGGACTGGCAGCCTTCGGCGTATTCACCGCTCACTCATCTCATCTACATACCGCATCAGAACCTGTGTCAGGACGAAGAGGCACGGCCGGCCAACTACATCGCCGGCACCCCGTATGTCGGCGCGAATGTCAAGATGTTTGCCGGCGCGGGCGGTTATAGGGGAGCTGTGACAGCGTGGGATCCGAGTGCCGGCAAGTCGGTTTGGGAAGTCCACGAAGATTTTCCTGTCTGGAGTGGAGCGCTCGCCACTGCAGGGAAACTGGTGTTCTACGGAACCATGGATGGCTGGTTCAAGGCACTGGATGCTGACACGGGGAAGCTGCTTTGGAGCTTCAAAGTGGGCTCTGGAATCATCGGACAGCCAACCACATATCAAGGGCCTGACGGCAAACAGTACGTGGCCGTCCTGGCAGGCGTGGGCGGTTGGGCCGGCGGTGTCGTGAGCGGGAAGCTGGACACACGCGATGACAGTGCAGGCAACGGTTGGGGCAGTGCAATGGGTGATTTGCCGAAGCATACCAACCTCGGCGGGATGATATATGCGTTCGCGCTGCCGTGAGACCGTCGCCGCAGTGATGGTGGCGGTCGCGGGGCTCACTGGATGCACCCGGGAACACCGGGAGCTCAGCGACGAGCCGCCCGCAACAGGGCCCATCATCGGGCGTGTTACATCGGCTGAGAATGGGGTCGGACTGACGGCGGCCCAATTTGCCCGGATGTATCAAGACAATGCCTACGCCATGTCGCAGGGAAAGCATCTGTTTGAATGGTTCAATTGTGTCGGCTGCCATGCGCACGGAGGCGGCGCAATCGGGCCGCCGCTGATGGACGCGGATTGGATTTACGGAAGCGATCCAAGCTCGATTTATCAGACGATCCTGGGCGGGCGACCGAATGGGATGCCCGCGTTTCGCGGACGCATTTCACAGACCCAGGCATGGGAACTGGTGGCCTATGTTCGCTCCTTGTCAGGCCAGGCTTCCAAATCCGCGTCGCCGTCGCGTTCGGACAGCCTGCAGGTGAAGGAGGCCGAGCAGTCACAACCTCGTCAACAGCCACGGCCGGGCGTACCGGCCTCCGCCCAACACCAATGAATCACTCCGCTTTGCATCCCGCGGGATTGCACGCCGCGCAAATTGCTCACCTCGGGTGGATATTCCTCGCGGTGAGCTGTGTGGTATATGTGGTTGTGATCGGCATCCTGATCGTGGTGCTCGTGCAGCGACGACGCCACGGCTCCGATCCAACCACCTTGAGCCGCGCCGAACGCCGCGCGTTGACGAGCGTGGGGATAGCAGTCGGTATCACCACTGTGTTGGTCACATGTCTCGCCGTCAGTGAGTTCCTTACTCGCCGCACGCTGGAGCAGGATACAGGCGAGCCACTTCGCGTGCGGATCATCGGGCACCAGTGGTGGTGGGAAGTGCAGTATCAATCGGACACCGCCGCAGGGCAGGTCCAGACCGCCAATGAATTGCATATTCCGGTAGGCAGGCCTGTGCAACTGCAAATGACCTCTCAGGACGTCATACACAGTTTCTGGGTGCCGAACCTGCAGGGAAAGCGCGACCTCATTCCTGGACATACTACCCACATCGTGCTCGTAGCCGACCAAGCCGGGCGGTACGAGGGGCAGTGCGCGGAGTTCTGCGGCTTCCAACATGCGAAGATGCGGATAGTGGTGGATGCGCAGAGGCCGGCCGACTTCGACGCATGGCGCCAGGCGCAACTGCAACCCGCGCGCGAGCCGGCAAGCGAGCAGGAGAAGCGGGGCAAGCAGGTGTTCGATAGCGGCACCTGTGTCATGTGTCATTCAATTCAGGGGAGCCCGGCGGGCGGCACCATCGGACCTGATCTGACACACGTGGGCAGCCGTTCGTCCATCGCCGCCGGCGCGTTGCCTAACACGCCTCAGACTCTTGCGCTGTGGATCAGCAATCCTCCCGCAATCAAGCCGGGCACCACCATGCCGGCCGCGGCCCTCTCAGGCGAAGACCTGCTGTCTCTGGCGCTGTATCTCGAGAGTCTGAAATGAGTTACCCGGAAGAGAACCAGGAGGCTCTTTGGCGGACCTGGTCCGAGCGACCCGGCTTCCTCGGCTGGCTGATGGCGGTGAACCATCGCGCCATCGCCCGGCGCTTCATTGTGACTTCGCTGTTGTTCTTTGTCGCCGCCGGCATCATGGCCTTGCTGATGCGGCTGCAGCTCGCACGGCCCGAGAATACGCTCATTGGCACCGATCGGTATTCGCAACTGTTTTCCATGCACGGCTCGGTGATGATGTTTCTGTTTGCGGTGCCGATCATGGAGGCCGTCGGCGTGTATCTGGTGCCATTGATGGTGGGCGCGCGAAACATCGCCTTTCCGCGTCTGAACGCCTTCAGTTACTGGATCTACCTGTTCGGTGGGTTGATGTTTTTCAGCGCCTTCCTGCTCAACATCGGGCCGGAAGCCGGTTGGTTCAGTTATGTGCCGCTGGCAGGACCGGACTACAGCCCGGGGAAGCGCACGGATTTCTGGGCACAGCTCATTACTTTTACAGAGCTGTCCGCGCTGGTGGTGTCCATTGAAATCATTGTGACAGCGCTCAAGATGCGCGCGCCCGGGATGTCGCTCGATCGCATCCCACTGCTGGTGTGGGCGGAAGTCGTCACGGCCTTCATGGTCATTTTCGCCATGCCGGCGGTGATGCTGAGCAGCACCTTTCTCATTACGGATCGGCTGGTGAGCACGCATTTCTACAACGCCGCCGAGGGTGGGGACCCCCTGCTGTGGCAACACCTGTTCTGGTTCTTTGGTCATCCCGAGGTCTACATCATCTTCGTGCCGGCACTGGGGATGATTTCTCAGATTGTCCCTACATTTGCCCGCCGCCCGGTCTTTGGCTACCTGGGCCTGGTGCTGGCGCTGGTGATCACCGCGTTTCTCGCCTTCGGGCTGTGGGTCCACCATATGTTCGCCACCGGCCTGCCCCCGCTTGGCATGAGCTTCTTCACGGCGGCCAGCATTCTCATTGCCATACCCACCGGATTGCAGATCTTCTGTTGGATTGCAACGTTGGCCACCGGCGGGCAGGTCCGGTTCGCAACGCCGCTGTTGTTTGTCATCGGGTTCTTCTTCACGTTCATCATCGGCGGACTGACCGGTGTGTGGCTCGGGTCCACGACACTCGATTCGCAGTTGCACGATACGTACTTCGTGGTGGCTCACCTGCACTATGTGTTGATTGGGGGGGCCATCATGCCGCTGTTCGGCGCGTTCTACTTCTGGTTCCCGAAGGTTACCGGGCGAATGTTGTCGGAAACACTCGGGAAGTGGAACTTCTGGCTGTTCTTCATAGGGTTTCATGTGACCTTTTTTCCAATGCACGCGCTCGGCCTGGACGGCATGACGCGTCGGATCTACACCTATGGCGCTGATCGGGGCTGGCAGGAACTGAATGTCGTTGCCACTATCGGGGCCTTTGTTCTCGCCATCAGCGTGCTGATGTTCATCATCAACGTGATTGTGAGTCTGCGACGAGGCACGGTGGCAGGGGACAACCCATGGGGCGCCTCGACACTGGAGTGGGCCACCAGCTCCCCTCCTCCGCCCTACAACTTTCAGTTCATTCCGATTGTGGGTTCGCGAGATCCATTGTGGGAGAAAGGTGAACGCCGGTACGTCGTCGGATTGCCGAACGAAGTGCGGTCTGTGTTGATAACCGCCATCCATGACGCGGAGCCCGACCACACCACCAGTTTTCCGTCGCCCACGTTGTGGCCGCTGCTGTCGGCGCTGGCCACAACGGGTTTGTTCATAGGGAGCATCTTTACTCCCTGGGCGGTAATCTGGGGCGCAGTGCCGGTGGCTGTAGGATTGATTGGCTGGTTCTGGCCGTCGCGGCAGGAGACGGAAGTCAACTGTGCGTTGGAGCAAAAGCCGGAGTTGCCTGCGCAATGAACCCGCAACATGTTCTGGATGTTTCAAAGCTGCCCACCTACGCCTATGGGAACCGGAGCCTGATGTGGTGGGGCACGTGGGGAATGATCTTAATTGAAGGCACGGTGTTCGCTCTTGCGCTGGTCACTTACTACTATCTGCGGGACTTTTCCGAAACGTGGCCGCCGGAAGGCGATCCGCCCCGACTGCTGTTCGGGACCCTCAATCTGTGCATTCTGCTGGCCAGCGGACTACCGAACCAGTGGGCCAAGAAAGCCGCGCAGAGAGAGGACCTGCGCGCGGTGCGACTGTGGCTCGTGGTCGGGCTGCTTTTTGCGGCGGCGTTCATTGTGGTCAGGGGATTTGAGTTTCCGGCGCTCAACACGCACTACGATGCCAACGCGTATGGGTCGATCGTGTACATGATTTTGATCCTGCATACGGTTCACCTGGTAACGGATACCGCAGATACGGTCGTGCTGACGGTGCTGATGTTCACGGGGCCGCTGGAGGGGCGGCGGTTCGTGGATGTGGCGGAGAATTCGCTGTATTGGTGGTTTGTGGTGTTCAGTTGGATTCCGATCTACTTCACTCTCTACGTTGCGCCGCGAATGTTATGAAAGAGCTGATGTTCCTGTGGTTCGCGATGGCGGCTCCACCAGCCGCGTGGCTGGGCGCGTTCTCGGTACTCCTGGTGCTCGTCAATCACGGTTGCGAGCACGAGCCGGTCGCATTGCTCCTGACTGTCGGCATAGTGGGCGCGGTGATTGCCCTCGGCGCTTCGATCGCTGCCTATGTCCGAATGAGGCGGGTGGCTGGTGACGCGGATGTGTTGCGGGCTGAGAGGGTCCGCTTCATGTTGCAGATGGCCGCGGGGTTGGGGTTGATGTTTTTGCTGCTGATTGGGGTGACGACGGTGCCGGCGTTCTGGTTGAGTGCGTGTCCAACATGAGGGTTCGAGCGCGCGACAGTATGGTGCGCCGGCTAAGCGCGGTGCGGATGCGGGCTGGGGGGCTGCGGGCTGGCGTGCTGCGGGCGGGCGGGCTGCGGGCTGGCGGGGTGCTTGCCGGCGGAGTTCGGCGAGCTGTTGGCCTGTCAATCGCGCTCACTCTCTCGTCCGTTGCGGCGCACGCGCACAGCCCAGGTGCCGCGGCAACCTCCGGGGGTGATAGTGAGCTTGGGGCGCTGTTGCCGCTCGCGATCTGCGCCCTGCTCTTCTTTGCCGGCAGCTTGCGGCTCGGGTGGACAGCCGGCCGGGGATTGCGGATCGCTGCGTTTGTGTCGGGGTGGCTCGCTCTCGCATTGGCGCTGTTGTCGCCCATCGACACGATGGGTGCGGACCTGTTTTCCGCTCACATGGTTCAGCATGAGGTGCTGATGCTCGTGGCCGCACCCCTGTTAGTTCTTGGGCACCCGCTGCCCGTCTTCCTGTGGGCGTTTCCGGCGAGTGCTCGCAGACGGATTGCCTCGGCCTGCCGGCTGAGTACGGTGCAGACTGTCTGGGCCACATTGACCCAACCGCTGTCGGGCTGGCTGCTGCATGCTGCTGCACTCTGGGGTTGGCACGCGCCTGCACTGTTTGAAGCCGCCCTGGAACATCCGTGGGTCCACACCCTGCAGCATCTGACGTTTCTGCTGACAGCGCTGCTATTCTGGAATGGGTTGTTGCGCTCGCGCTCGACTGGCAACGATGGTGCTTCAGTGCTTTACCTGTTTACAACCACGGTACACAGTGGAGTGCTGGGGGCATTGATCACTTGTGCCACCCACCCCTGGTTTCCACACTACCGGGAAACGGCGCCTGCATTCGGGTTCAGTGCGCTGGAGGATCAGCAGCTCGGCGGCCTGATCATGTGGATTCCAGGGTCGCTGGTTTACGTGGGAATCGGCTTGTTTTTGCTGGCACGGTGGGTTTCAACGTCATCGCAGCAACTTCGGCCTACTTCGACGTACCCATGTCGGCATGGCGGTGGATGAGGTGCCAGTGGCCGCCTTCGAGCCGAAAGACCTCGGTGACGCGCAGGCTCATGGGGATGGCTCCCTCTTTACCCTGCATCTTTACTTCGGCGTGTTGGATTCCGGTCCAGAAACCGAGTTGGCCATTGGCTGACTGAAGCACCTCGAGCTTGCTGGTGCTGCCCTTGGTAAAGTGCGCGGCGTCGGCCTTGTACCTGTTTGCCACGACGGCGGCACCGGTGACGGCATCTCCACCGGGGGACAGGAACGTGGCGGGATCGGTTCGGGTGATGATGCTGTCCAATGGTGACCCATCACCATTCACGTATGCGGTAGCAACTGAATCACGGCGCTTCATGAAGTCAGGGAATGACTCAGGCTTTGCCGCACGCGCGATCCACCCGGCAAATGCCGCAATGAAGGCATCCAGCAACTTGCCGGTGTCGGAATCGGTCAGCTTGCCGGCCGAGTCAAACTTGTCGCCGACGGTGCCGATGTACATTTCAGGTTGCTGCAGGACCGGCATGTCCAGAAAGACGAACGTCTGGCGCAACGCATGGTTGGCGCCGAAGGCGCCGAGCTTGTAGGGCGTCTGGCTGACCACGGCTGCAGGCTTACCGGACCAGTGATTCTGATTGCCCGGCCGAGAACCGATATCGAGCGCGTTTTTCAACACGCCGGGAACCGAGCGGTTGTACTCCGGGGTGACGAATAGAACTGCATCCGAAGCATCAATCCCCGTGCGGAAGCGCTTCCATTCCAGCGGTGGCTGCGCATCGAGATCTTCGTTGTAGAGCGGCAGGTCGCCGATCTCGAGGATGTGGCAGTTGAGCTTGCCTTGCGCGCGATGAATGATTTCGGTGGCGACCTTTCGGCTCCACGCTTGTTTGCGCAAGCTTCCGATGACGACGGCGACCGTTGCGGCCATATTCGCTACTCCTCAAATGATCGAAGGCAGCAGCAAGGTGAGTGCCGACCGGCACGGGGCTTGCTGGGCCTTGGCAGCATGACGCACTTCTATGTGGGTACAGCCGCTTGGACCAACCCACCGGCTGAGCGGGAAGCCAGGCCAGATGGCACATCTCACCTGCAGCATTACGCAGCTCGGTTCAATGCCGTTGAGATCAACTCATCGTTCTATCGAGCTCATCAGCGAAGCACCTATGAACGCTGGAAGCAAAGCACGCCAGCCGGGTTCCGGTTTTCGGTGAAGGTCCCGCGGTGCGTGACGCACGAGAGTGCCTTGAAGCACTGTCGGACGGAGTTGCGGGAGTTCCAGGAGCAAGTCGCCGGGCTCGGTCGCAAGCTGCGGATCCTGTTGTTTCAAACTCCGGCCAGTCTGGCGTTTGAATCGCGCGCGGTCGCACGTCTCCTTGCATCGCTCAGCCCCGGGCACTCTTGCAAGATCGCTTGGGAGCCTCGGCATCCGAGTTGGTTCACCGCCAAGGCGCAAGAGATGCTAGCGCGGCATGGCGTCACGCGGGTTGTCGCGGACCCGGCGCGGTGTCCCGAAGCGGGGAAACCTCCTGCGGGTGCTGGGCTGATCTACTATCGCCTGCACGGGTCACCCAGGATGTATTATTCCGCGTATAGCGCCGACTTCCTGCAGGAATTGCACAAAGACATGTTGGGTTCCGGGCGAGAGGTGTGGTGCATCTTTGACAACACTGCCCGGCACGCATCCTGGGACAACGCCCGGTATCTACAGCAACTTTTCGACTCTGATGGGTAGATCGCGAATGCGTTTGCCGGTTGCGTTGAAAACGGCGTTGGCGACCGCAGCGTTCATGCCAACGATGCCGATTTCGCCGATGCCTTTGATACCGAGGGCATTAACACGAGTGTCGCTCTCGGGAACCATGATGATGTCGACCTCCGGGATGTCTGCGTTGACAGGCACCAGGTAGTCGGCCAGGTTGCCGTTCGCGTAACGCGCGGTTTTCGGATCGATTTCAGTTGCTTCGTGAAGCGCAGCGGAGATTCCCCAGATGGTACCGCCCATGAATTGGCTGTAGGCGGTGAGAGAGTTGACAAGCGTTCCAGCAGCAAACGCAGAGGTGATCCGCTTGACGCGAATTTCGCGGGTTTGGCTGTGTATGTGGACTTCGACAAAATGGGCGCCCAGGGCGTAGGCGGTCACGTCTTTACGGCTGGCTCCGCCAAGCATCGAAGGCTTGCCCTTGTTCATTGCGCTAATCGCGTCTGGCGGCAGGCCCTCGGGCACATGCTCCGCGTAGACCTCTATACGGTGGCTTGCTGTGGGGGAACTTGCGCGTCGAGCGAGGATTTCCTTGCACGCCTTTGCTACCACGAGACTGGCCGAGGCCGCGTTGTTGGAACCGCCGGCAATCATCAATGGCGGCAAGTCGCTGTCGCCCATGCGGACGGTTACATCTTCCGGCGCGATTCCCAAGGTGCGAGCGGCGACAATCGCGACGACCGTGTAGGCTCCGGTTCCGATTTCATGGCCGGCAATGTCAACCGTTGCTTTACCGTCGGACGTGAGAGCAACGCGGGCAGCGGCCGGACCCACGTTGCTCGGATAACATGACGTTGCGCAACCGAAGCCGACCAGCCAATCGCCCGCGCGCGTGGACCCCGGTTGTTGCTTGCGGCGCTTCCAGTCGAATTTGGCAGCCGCCTGATCGAAACATTGCATGAGCGAACGCGATGAGTACGGCTTGCCATCAACGGGATCGACTTGCGTGTCGTTGATACGGCGCAGCTCGATGGGGTCCAGGCGCAATTCGTGCGCGAGCTCGTCCATCGCACTTTCCAGTGCAAACATGTAGGGGGTCTCTGGCGGCGCTCGCATGAACCCCGGGGTATTGCGGTCGGCGTGAACGACGCTCACGGCAGTGTGAATATTGGGGCAGGCGTACATCCGCGCTGTTGTCTCGACGCCGGATACGTTGTAGCCGGACGGCCGGGACGAGATCTCCCATCCCTCATGCGACAGTGAGATGAGGCGGCCGTTCCGATCGGCGCCGAGCTTGATGGCGTGGCGCGTCTCGGCCCGATAGGTGGCTATGGTGAATCCCTGGTCACGGGTGGGAACCAGCTTGACCGGTCTGCCAATGCGCCGCGCGGCGCGGGCAATCCAGTGAGTTCGCGGATTGGGTCCCTTGGAGCCGAAGGCGCCACCCACATAGCGGGAAATGGCCCGGACTTTGTCAGGAGGCAGATCGAATTGATTGGCGGCCGAGGCGGCGCTGCCCGCCATGAACTGGGACGGTTCATAAATGGTCAGGTGGTCGCCGTCCCACGCGCATGTGACGGTGAACAACTCGATGGGGTTGTGATGTTGCGTAGGAGTTGAATAGTGACCCTCGAATTTGATGGGCGCGTTGGCGAAGGCTTGCGTCGCTGAACCCTTGGTGGGATCCGGGCTGCGCTGCGGTTTGTGCTCCGCGACCTGGACACCCGCTGAGTCGAATGTGGCGCTGGGTGTCTCCTCCTGGTAGGTGACTTGCACCTTGTTGGCAGCTTCGCGCGCGGCTTCGAATGTGTCGGCCAAGACGATGGCAATGATCTGGCCGTTGTGCCAGCTGCGGCTGCTTTCGAGAATTTCGGTGGTGTCGCCGCCGTCGGGACCCTTCGCCTTTTTAAAGCCCGTACCAATGTTCTGGTAGGTCAGGATGTCGATCACGCCGGGGACGGCATGAGCCTCTTCGAGTTGGAATGCCTGGATACTGCCGCGCGAAATGGAGCTGGTGACCAGGTAGGCGAAGGCCGGATTGGCTACCGGCTCATCAGAGGCGTAGCGCGCGGCGCCGGTAACCTTGGCGACGCCATCGATTCGACGCACGGGTGTTCCCAGAGTCATCGCTCACGCCTCCTTCAGTGCCTGAGCTTCCAACAGGGCGCGAACGATGGCTCGCTTCGCAAGCTCGGGTTTGTAGTCGTTGTGACCATGGGTCTTCGCGCCTGACAAGGCCGCGGCCGCCGCGCTCGCTGCCAATTCCGCCGTGAGCGGCTTGCCGGCCAGATGGGCTTCGGCGGCTTTTGCGCGCCAGGGCCGATACGCCATGCCGCCAAGTGCAATTCTCGCCTCGTTGACGGTGTTGCCCGCGAGATTCAGTGCAACGGCGACCGCAGTAATGGCGAACTCGTAGGATTGCCGGTCTCGCAGTTTGAGATATAGCGAGCGGCGCATCCATGCGTCCGGCGGCACATGAAACGCGGTGATGATCTCGCCGGGGCGGAGAGTTGTCTCGATGTGCGGCTGGCCGTTCGGCCCTGTATGCAGGTCGGCGACGGCGATTGACCGGGAGCCGCGCGGGCCCGACAGGTCGACTCTCGCATCGAGCGCGATCAGGGCAACGGCGAAATCACCCGGATATTGAGCAATGCAAGTGTCATCCACGCCGAGGACGGCATGATTACGATTGGGAGCGGTGAGCGCCGCGCATCCGGATCCGGGCGCCCGTTTGTTGCAGGCTTTCCAGCTTGGGTCGCGGTAATAGGGGCAGCGGGTTTTCTGCAGAACGTTGCCGCCGAGGGTGGCCATGTTGCGCAGTTGGGCACTGGCGGCGAGTTGCAGGCTCTGGGCGATGACCGGATAGTGGGCTGTGACGGCCGGGTGGGCCGCGACCTTGGACATTTTGGCGAAGGCACTGAGAGTCATGCCCTCGGGACCGAATGCCACCGGCTCACGGGGTGTCAACAGAGAGTCCAGGTCGACGACGGTGTTGGGACGCAGGACGTCGAGCTTCATCAGGTCGATGAGTGTTGTACCGCCGGCGAGGAACTGCACGGGCGCGTCGGTTTGACCCTGGCCTGTGCCTGATCCCATTCGACACGCCTGCGCCAGGTCGCCGGCCCGCTCGAATGCAAAGGGCCGCATCAGCCTCGCTCCATTTCGCCGCGGGCCTGTTTGATGGCGGCGACGATCTTGGGGTACGCGCCGCAGCGGCACAGGTTGCCACTCATGTATTCACGTATGTCGTCGTCGGTCTTTGCATGGCCCTCAGCTACGCAGGCCACTGCCGACATGATTTGACCGGGGGTGCAGTAGCCGCACTGGAAGGCGTCGTGGTCGATGAAGGCTCGTTGCATGGGATGGAGTTTGCCGCCCGGCTCAGCCAGACCCTCGATGGTCTGAACGCGCTTGCCCTGCACCGCTGCGGCAAGTGTCAGGCAGGAGAGCACGCGCTCACCATCAATGAGCACCGTGCATGCTCCGCACTGACCTTGGTCACAGCCCTTCTTGGTGCCTGTCAGGTGAAGATGTTCGCGCAGGGCATCCAACAGCGTGGTGCGGCTGTCGATGCTCAGGGAGTTGGCTTTACCGTTGACATTGAGATTGAGCGAAGTGCTCTTCAGGCCAGCGGTCCCAACGGGCGCAGCCGAAGAAGATAGCGGACCCACCGCTATGCCTGCCGCGGCAACGCCGGCGGTCAGGACAGTTCTCCGGGTGACTTTGGGCATAGGCCCTTCCTTCGCAGCCAATCCATCGAACGACTTTGAGCGCCTTTACGATCGGGGCGAAGGCGGATTGTTCTGCAACGCGTGTAGGTGGAGTCCCACGTGCTTCGGAAGGGGTGCCGTTCGCGTGACCGGCGGGCATCCACCGCAGCGGGCGTGTAAATCGGGTATAGGGATTGCGGCATACCGCTCACCTGTCAATCAACAGTGGAGTCGGATTATGAACAAGTCAGCTTACCTCGCAATCGCGTTGGTCTTGGGATTGGGCAGCGCGGCAGCGGTAGATGCGCAGTCGAGCGCCGCTACGCCTCCGGCGCCGTCAGCGAGCGCTGCTACGCCCTCGGCGCCGGCCACGTCTGGACAATCGCCGACGTCATCAGCTCCTTCAAACAGCAACCAGTCTTCGCCGTCGAATTCAGCGCTGAACCCTAAACGTCGAACGCACACCGCGGCTGCATCCGGCACGCGCAACACACCCAACAGCAACAATCCGCCGTCGGCCACTTCACCGAGGTCACCCGCTACACCCACGCAGCCGAACTCGAACAACTCTATGACACCGCCTCCGACGCCGTCCACGCCTCGCTCGGAAACTTCGCCATCTGCTTCGTCCTCGAGCGACGCCAACTCGCCGCAACGCCCTCCAAAGTAGGGGCGTGCAAGCATCAGCCTTCCAGCATATGCCGAACCTTGTTGGCCAACGTCGACATGGCAAAGGGCTTGGCCAACACTTCCATTCCCGGCTCGAGGTAACCGCTGCCGAGGGCGGCGTTCTCGGCGTAGCCGGTGATGAAGAGTACCTTGAGGTTCGTTCTGTCTGCGCGCGCGGCTTCGGCGAGTTGTCGGCCATTCATCCCACCCGGCAAACCGACGTCGGTAACCACTAGCTGAACCGGCTGTCGAGTAGCAAGGATCTCGAGTGCCGACGCGCCATCGCTCGCTTCCAGCACGTTGTAGTGGCTCTCGATCAGCACTTCGGCAATGAGCATCCGGATGTCTTCTTCGTCGTCCACAATCAACACGGTTTCGCCGAAGCCGCGCTCCACCAGCTCACTCGGCTTTTGCGGCTCTGTCTCGATCTCCCCCCGGTAGCGGGGGAAGTACAGACACATGGTCGTGCCCCTGCCCTCCTCCGAGTAGATACGGACCTGCCCGCCGGACTGGCGTGCAAACCCGTAGATCATGGACAGTCCCAGGCCGGTGCCCCGCCCCAAGGGCTTGGTTGTAAAGAAGGGGTCGAAAGCGCGCGCGATGACATCAGGCGTCATTCCCGTGCCGGTGTCAGTCACACAGAGGGAAACATACTGGCCGGGCGGCAGATCCCGCTCCCGGGCGCTGCGCTCGTCCAGCCACTTGTTGGCCGTTTCGATGGTGAGCTTGCCACCGTCGGGCATGGCGTCCCGGGCGTTGATGCACAGGTTGAGCAGCGAGTTTTCGAGCTGTGACGTGTCCACGTGGACAGCCCACAGTCCGCCGGCTTGCACTACCTCGACAGACACGTGGGGGCCCATTGTCCTGCGAATGAGATCCTCCATTCCCACCATCAAACGATTCACGTCCGTGGGGCGCGGATCGAGCGTCTGCCGACGGGAGAATGCCAGCAATCGATGAGTCAGCGCAGCGGCGCGGCTGGCTGAGTCGACCGCGATCTTGATGTAACGTTCGGCCTCGACGTTACGTCCGGTTTCGATCCGGCGTTGTGCCCGCTCCAGTGCGCCGGTGATACCCTGCAGCAGATTGTTGAAATCGTGGGCAATGCCGCCGGTCAACTGGCCCACAGCCTCCATCTTTTGCGATTGGCGCAAGGCTTCCTCGGCCCTGTGCAACTGACTGGTGCGCTCCTCAACCCGTTTTTCGAGAGTTGCGTTGAGGTCTTCACGGGCGGCTGCGGCCTCTTCCAACACTGCGGCGGCGTGCCCGGCCGCGCGCCGCGCCAACACACGCTCGGTCGTCTCGACAACGACCGCAATCACACCCCCGGGCCGGCCGCTTTCATCTATCACCGGAGAATAAAACAGATCCATCCAGCCCTCTTCCGGGCTGCCGCGACGATTGAGGACCAGGCGCTCGTCCTTGAACTGCAAGGTTCCCCCGGCCATGCAGACAGCCATGACCCGGGTATTCAGGTCCGCGGCTTCGGGCCACGCGGCGAGGACTTTTTGACCCAGGATGCCGGGATGCCGATTGCCGGCGAATCCGCCATAAGCGTCGTTGTAGAGCATGATGCCGTCCGGCCCCCAGAGCAGGACGAGAGGAACCGGCGAGCGCAGCATGAGTCCGACTGTTGTCTTCAGACTGGCGGGCCACTCATGAATGGGGCCGAGGCTGTCGCGCCAGTCCCGGTCGGCAATGAGTCGCGCCATCTCGTTGTCGCCAGTGAGGAACCCCGCTGGTGAGCGCAGATTCCCGGTGTTATCAGCCACGCCTCCCTCCAGCCGCTTTTTTTTGCAATCCATGTTAATGCCTGGCGGGACTCGAGCGTTCCATGGAGAGCTTTGAAAACGCCATGGTTGCGCTCGCGCCTTGCTAGACTGAACCGCCATGATCAATGAACTGGCGGCAGACGCGAGCAGTTTGCGCAGCGGACCCGACGTCGTCGCGCTGGCACGGGCCGTCTGTGCGGCCCCGGTGGGGATGCTCAGTCTGGCAGGTGTGGGATGGCTCGGGGCCGAAGGCGTCGATCCCATCGCCCTGGAGCGCATTCTCCAGCTTGCGCAGCGAGCCGGCTTTTTCGAGTCGACCTGGGACTCAAATTACTGTGCGGGAGTAGTGCTCCGGGACGAGCTCGGAGTGCTGTGTGTGCTCGATGATTCGCGGCGCGCGCCCCTGACCGACGGTCAGCGCGACCTGCTGGGAATGCTCGGCAACCAGGTCGTAGAACATCATGAGTTGCATAGAGCGGTCAGGAAGTTGCGCCCGTTGGGTCACCTGGCGCGCGGCATCGCCCACGATATGAACAACGTTCTGCAAACGATTATTGGCTCGTTGAATACAGTCGACAAGTTGATAGAAACTGACAACTTGGAGCGCACGCCCCGCTTTCTGGCAGCCGGTCTACGGGCCGCACAGCGGGCGGGGGAGCTCTCTCGAAGTCTGCAACGCCTGGCGCCGCAGAAGCGCGCCGGCTCGGGCGCCGTCGAGCTCAATTCATTCATCGGCTCGCTGCGCGAATTGTTCCAACGCATCGGCGGCGAGCGCATCACTGTACGGATTCAACTGGCCGACGCGGCGGCCAGCGTGGATTGCGATGCGGGCGAGCTCGAAGGCACGTTGTTGACTGCGGTCCTCGAGGCCGCGGAGTTGATTCCTGACCGCGGTGAGATTCTCATTACGACGCGCAAGGAGGCGAGCTTCGTATGGGTCTGCGTCCAGGAGCGCTGTTTGCGCCTGCCAGCACACCGGCCCCCGGGAATGTAGGCGGAGATCGATGTGCGTACGTCGCGTACCGCCCCTGGGGGGTTGACGCGGCCGAGCCTAGGAATGACTATTGCTGCCAGTGGGTTGATCGGTCCCACTGTGGCTGCGTGATGACGCAACAAAAGGACAAAAAGGGTAGCCCGCGAAGCGCCCCGCATCTGCCGCCTGACGGACAGGGTCAGATCTTCGGCGGCCGCGGCGAGGGCGAGCTCTGTGACCTGTGCGGCACGGCCATAGATTCGTCTCAGATCGAATATGAAGTCGAGTGGCAGGATGAGGCGGGCCCGCGGCGCTCGCACTTCCACCTCGCCTGTTATGAACAATTGCGCTCGAATCAGAGGGAGTAGGCCTGGATGGCATCGGCATCGCGGCAAGAGGTGCTGCAATCGACTCAACAGTGGCTGGAACCGCTGATTCACGTCCTGCTGGTGTGCGGGATCACCTGGCGCGAGTTTTCCGATCTCACCAAAGCAACTTATGTTGACGTTGCGAGCCGGCAGTTCGGCAAGCGCGGGCGGCCGACCAATGTGTCGCGAACCGCGGTGATGACCGGCCTGCCGCGCCGGGAAGTGCGGCGCCAACGCGAGCAGCTTCTGAAAGCCCCGGAAGCGCCGTCAGGTTATGTCACAAAGGCCTGCCTGGTGCTCGCCGCCTGGCATCTGGATCCGGAATTCCTGGACAAGCAGGGCAAGCCCGCCCTGTTGAAGGTCGCCGGCGAACACCGCTCTTTTGAGGCGCTCGTTGCCCGGTGTGGCGGCGGCGACGTTCGGCCTTCGACCCTGCTCAAGGAGCTCACCAGCGCCGGCGCAGTGAGTCAGCGAAGCGATGGGCGGGTGAAGGCACTGATGCGTGATTACCTGCCGCACTCCATGGACGCGCATCTCATCCGGCTCTGGGGCAGTGTCATCGCGGATGTAGCTCGCACATACGCACACAACATGACACGGCCGGCAAAGACCCCCGCGCGTTTCGAGCGAGCCGCGGTCAACGACCGCATACCGGCCGCCGCGGTCCCCGAATTCCTCAAGATTTTGAACCAGGAAGGCCAGGCCTTCCTGGAACGCATGGATCAGTGGCTCACCGCCCACCAGGCTCGCGATCGATCCCAAGCCGATACCCCGTCCGTGCGACTCGGGATCGGAATCTATCAAGTACAGGATTGAACCCCCTTCCAGAGAGCGCCGCCCATGAAACATCCCACTACAAAACTCACAATCGTGTCATTGGCCGCCGCTATCCCTCTGGCAGGCGTGGCAGGTATCCAGGGATCTGGGCGCAATTTCGCTCTGATTGCCCCGGTCACCGCCAACCTTGGAGACACCCTATCGGTGGGCGGAGTCCCCTATTCCGACTCCGCGGCTTCCATTGAAGTCGACGGGCAAGCGGGCAAATCCAGTCAGCTCGAGGTCGGCGATGTCGTCACGGCCTACGGGAACGGCAATCACATTGAGCGGCTCATTCTGAATCACTCGGTGCGCGGGCCCGTGAGCTCGGTGGATCCGGCGGGCGGCACCTTCACGGCCGCGGGCCAGACCATTCACGTCGGCGCGCAGACGACATTGGCAGTGGGCTTGTCCGCCCTGGTCCCGGGCACAAAAGTCCAGGTCAGCGGTTGGGCCGATTCAACCGGGGACATCATTGCATCACGAGTCGATCTGCTGATTTCGCGTGAGCCGACGCAGGTCAGTGGCGAGGTGACATCTTTGGATGCAGGCCGGCATCGATTCAAGATCAACCAGCTCACGGTGGACTACAGTGCCTCGGAAGTGGAAGGCGTGCTGCAGGAAGGTGCTGACGTGGTGGTTGACGGCGTGAGCTTCGACAGAAACGGCGCGCTCGTGGCCAACGAAGTCCAACTGGTGCAACCGTTGCAGGTCACAGCCGGACAGACCGGCCGGCTGGAGGGCATCATCACGCAGCTCACTTCGACCGCGGAGTTCGAAATTGATGGTCAGTCGGTGCGAGTGACCGCCAGCACGAAGCAGAATCTGCACGGCGGCCCCATCGCATTGAACGCCAAAGTGAAAGTCAGCGGCGTATTTGATGATAACGGCGTGCTGGTCCTCGGCTCGCTGCAGAGTCTGAGGAGATAGTCTGCGGGGCCGCCACGATGCCACAGCACATCTGCGTCGCATCCCAGGCGAGCGGGAAGTCCAACAGCTCATCAACGCGAAAGCCCGCGCGCGTGAGCTCTCGCTGCAGCACGCGCTGATCGAGCAGGTGCGGCCGGCGGGAGTCAGCCGCGCCCGGCCACACTTCGTCGTTTTCGCAGCGCCGCGCGTACTCCCGATGGAAGCCCGCCCAATGCGAGCCATGCGGGGTGAGGACACTGATGAACAATCGGCCATCGGGGCGCAGCCAGCCCCTGAACTGCCGCAAGGATTGCCGGATTTCGTTGCCTTCCAGCAGATGCAACACCCTCGCCGCGTGAATGGCTGTCAGGCTCGCGGACTCGAATTGCAAGGTGGGCAGCCGGCCGCCGAGCACACGCAGGTGCGCGCGTTGCCGGACCGGAAGTTGGGCCAACAACGGCTCGATGTTGCTCGTGTCAGGATCTATCGCCACTACCCGCGCGCCGCGGACCAGCGCGGCCGCCGCCGCAATCCCGCCGCCACAGCCAATGTCCACACTGGTGCCACCCTCGCGTCCGGCCCAGACAGCGAAACGATGAGTGAGCGGATCGAGGGAAGGACTCAGTCCCAGGCCGGACGGGCGCTCGGGCATGGCCCAATCAGGTTGCAGAGCTCGCAACGCTGGAAAGCTCATCAGCATTCGATGATCTCCATCGCCGTCCTGGCGCTCGCAGGTGGAATTATTTGTCCTACTGGCAGCAATCGCCATACCCAAGCTCGAGACTGCAGCGTCTTTGCGACTTAAGGCTCAGCGGGTACGCGTTGTACCAACATGTGCAAGGAAACGGGTGGCAAGCCGGTGACTAACATGAGTTAATGAGCCGGCCGGGTGGATCCGCAAAAATCGCTCACCGGGCGCGAGATAATTGCGGCCTTGGCCGCAGTGGGTACGCAATTGGGGCAGTGCTGCTTACGATGAGGGGACGATGGCCGGGAATCGCCTGAAGCTGGCAACGGAGGCGCGCAAGGCCGTTCAAGGCCGTATCGCCGCCTGGGTACGGGACCAACCGGGGACTCAACAATCCCTGTGTCGGAGGCTCAATGTCAGTCCGTCACAACTGACTGTGCTCCTGCACGAAGGAGTGGAACGCTGCTCGCTCGAGTATCTGCTCGATGTATGGGAGCGCTGTGGCGGTCAATACTCGCTGGAACTGAAGCATGCCGAAGCCGGCAGCGCGGGTAGTTAGTACACCCAAGCTTGCTGCTCGCACCTCGCCGCAGGATCATCGACTGCGGCGCAGCAGGCCTTGCCCGGCTGCGACGCGCGTCACATCTTTGGCGCAGTGCAACTACTCATCATTCTTCCTCGTAAGAGGACCGAGATGTCGAAGAAACCAGCCGACAAAATTTCCGGGCGCGCCGTTGCCGATGAGAAGGGCAATCAGAAATGGGTGTGGCAGTCCGAGGGCGAAAAGGCTATCGATACCGCCGTGGTCAAGGCACTTGGAGAGGGGCTGTCACTTGAAGATGAGCAGGTTGCGGGGAAGCCCGCGGGGGCTGGTTCGAACCCCTACGACCGGGCAAAGCCCTATGACCGCGTCCCGCCGCCGGGCGACCCACCCGCGAAGCGCCGGACTCTCGATGACATGCGCAAGCTGAGCGAAGCCATCAAGGCTTCCAAGCAGAAAACCGGTCGTTCGTGACTTCCTTCGTGGCCGCGCAGCGGTCCAAAGTTGCATCATTCTCCCTATGAAAACAGCCTCCTCTCCTGACCTGCAGGACGCTCAGCCTGGCGTTTCCACCACGGGTGCGAAACCGGACACACAATATGTCACGGTGTACACCTTCTACGTATACGACCATGATCAGGGCAAGCCGGTGATCTACCCACGCATGGCCACGCCCGCGGCGGTTGCGAAGATGCGCGGCAAGCTGAATGAGGATTCGGCTTGGGTCGTGGAGGCTTCAACTCTCGATGTTGAGGGCTTCTACTCGGAGAGCAACGGCAAGCCGCGCCGCTGAAGCGGCTCAACCTCAGCCAGGAACCTGTCGAGCACAACAGCCAGCCGCTGGCGGTCCAGCGGCTTGGTGAGATGCTCATCCATGCCCGCGGCTTTGCACTTGAGCTCATCGCCCTGCATGGCGTGCGCGGTCAACGCGACAATCGGAATGTGTTGGTCCGCTGATTCCAGCCTGCGGATTTCGCGCGTGGCGTCATAGCCATCCAACACCGGCATCTGGCAATCCATCAGTATCAGGTCATAGCCGCCTGTTTGCCAGGCAGTCACGGCCGCACGGCCATCCGGCACTGCATGAACTTCGTACCCCAGCTTCTGTAGAGTACGGGTTGCCACCATTTCGTTCACGGGGTTGTCTTCGGCCAACAGGATGCGCTGCCCGCGCGAACCTCGTGGGAGTATCGGGACGGCAGCCGCGACGACAAGTGGCGCCTGCGGTTCATTGGCGGCCGGCACTACCAGCCGCGCGGTAAACCAGAATAGAGATCCAACACCTTCACGGCTGTCGACGCCGGCCTCCCCACCCATCATCCCCGACAAACGTTTCACGATCGACAGGCCGAGTCCCGTCCCGCCATAACGGCGTGTAGTGGACGCATCCACCTGCGAGAAAGGTTTGAATAGAGCCGGCAATCTGCCCGCGGGAATCCCGATCCCGGTATCGCGGACTTCAAAGCGCAACAGGACCGAGTCCATGCCGTCAGCGAGGGCACTGACGCCGACAGCGATCTCGCCGCGTTCGGTGAACTTGATGGCGTTGCCGCACAGGTTGACGAGCAACTGGCGCAGGCGGTCCGGGTCACCCTGGAGGAGCCTGGGCACAGCCGGATCCAGGTGGCCGGTCATCGCGAGCTGCTTGCTCTGTGCCTGAGGGGCCAACAGCTTTACAACATCCTGCACCAGCGCATGCGGATCGAAGTGAGTCGATACCAGCTCGAGCTTGCCGGCTTCGATCTTGGAGAAATCGAGCACATCGTTGATGACAACCAGGAGGGCGCGCGCACTGTCACGAATGGTGGTAGCGCATTCGCGCTGGGGTGGCGCCAAGGGTTGATCCAGCAGCAGCTCCGCCATGCCGATCACGCCATTCATGGGAGTGCGGATTTCATGGCTCATGTTGGCGAGGAATTCGCTCTTGGCCTGACTGGCCACCCGGGCCAAGCGCGCCATCTCGGTGAGTTGGGCATTGCTCGTTTCGAGTTCGCGGGTCCGCTCACTCAGAGTGTGCTCGGCGGCGACGAGGCGATCATGCTCCTGCAGGGAGAGGTTCTGTCTGATCGCAGCCAGGACCGCCACCAACGTGGCGCCGACGACGGCTGCCAACTTCACCGAAGCCAGGACATTAGGCAGAACGAACGCGAGCATGACGCTCAGCATCGCTGTTCCCACCACAATCAGCGGGACCATCCTGAGCACGCCCTCGCAGCGTCGCTGCCAGCGCGGGTCTGTAAGGGTTTGCGTGTGCCAGATGAAGATGCCGTAGCCCATCATCAAGGCAATGGCGGAGAAAGCCAGGTTGAGCCACGAGCCTCCCTGCCACAAGTTGACCTCGTAAACGTGATTCCACACCATCCATACGCCGTTGTTCAGCACCGTGGCGAAGACAAAGAACACCCAACGGCGATCCAGACGCCAACGCAGCGTCGGCGCCATGATTACGGCCACGCAGGCGGGCATCAGCATGCAGACCGGATAAAGCGTCAGGATGACCAGGTCCAACGAACCGGTGTGGTCACTGTGCGGCAGGTACGAGGCACAGGTCAGTGTCAGGATCACGATTGCCCATGTGGTCACATCGAGCAGGAAAGGCTTGCCAGCCGCCTGGGCGTGGCGTCTGAACACCGCGGCCAACCCCAGCGTGCAAAGGGGTCCAAAGCTCATGAACAGGTAGTCGGAAAGATTCTCTATCGGGTTCCAGCCCGTCAGCTCATGCAAGTCGAACACCAACTGGGCGGCGGTTGTAATGGTCAGCGCGCGCGCGAACCAGCGCCGCGGGACTGCGTCCGCGTCACCGGCTGAACGCACTCCCAGCCACGCCAACGCGGTTGCCGCCAGGTAGGCCACGGTCCAGTGCAGGTAATCAAACAGGTGAGCCACTGCAAGGCTGCGGCTGATCCGGGCCCCCGCAAACGCGGCAATCACGAACAGGCTGGCGAGCAGCAGGAGCCAGTGTGCTGTGCGCTGCGACGCAGTATCGGTGTGTTCCGCGGGGGGTGCTGCCATGTTTGTAGTGAAAATAGAGGCCGATGGGAGCTTATCCACTTCGGCGCCGGGCGCGGCACGCTGCAGTGCTCAGTTTGCGGATTGTGGCCATGCATTTTCCGCGTGTCCCCGCCTATCCCTCCGATGATAGAGGCCGGGCCGGTGGCACTGCACAACTTTACGCCTTTGGCCGTGTACAGGCGGGGTGCGCATCGAGTTGTAATATGACTATGACGAAACTGAATTTTAGTTGCGTCATTGGACTGCTATGTTGTGTTGAGTTTGTTGGGCCACTGCGCCAAAGGTCTCGAGCTTGAATACCTACGTTCTGAAGCGAAGCGCGAGCGCGTTCGCGTTGCTTTTGTCATTGTCAATCGCTCATGCGGAGGACACCACCGATCTCGCCGAGGTCGTCGTCACTGGTTCGCGGATTCGCCAACCAGTCGACGCGGGCACCACCAGCGTGACTGTCATCACGGGCGATCAGATTGAAAGCCAGGGTTATCGCAACGTCTTTGATGCGTTGAATAACCTTCCGCAGAACACGGGATTTACCCAGGGCGCTGATTTCGGCAACACGTTTACGCCGGCAGCCAACGCCATCAGTCTTCGCGGGCTCGGCCCCAATCACACCCTGGTTCTATTCAACGGGCGGCGCATTGCGGACTACCCCATTGCCTACGATGGCTCGGTGAATTTCGTCGACCTGGCCTCGGTGTCGTCGGCCGCCATCGATCGCATCGAAATTCTAAATGGCGGTGCTTCCGCGATCTATGGATCGGATGCGATCGCAGGCGTGGTGAACGTCATCCTGAAAGACAAGGCGGACGGCGTGGACATCAACGCGAAGATCGGCACGACTGAGCGCGGCGGAGGTAACAATGCGCGCTTTCAGGTGGTCGGCGGCGATACCTTCGGCAAGCTGAGCGGCGTGTTCGCCCTGGAGGTCGCCCGGACCAATCCGATCTGGAGCCGCGACCGCGACTTCATGTCCTCGACCACCTTGCACGGCGCGAGACCGACCACCGTCTGGTCGCGACAGAATGTCGATACTGGCGAATACCTCTCTCCTGACAATTGCGCGGCGCTCGCGGGCAATTTCGGGGGCACGGTATTACCGCGTACGACTCCAGCGGGGACCGTCTGTGCAACCGGCAAGGCCAGTCCAACTTACTGGACCGTGCAGACCGGCGATCAAAGCGAGAATGTGTACGGCAAGTTGAAGTATCAGCTCAATGATCACACGCAGCTCTTCGCGGACGCCGCCGCGGGCTGGCAGAAGATCACCAACAACACACGCGGTCCGAATTGGACTTCACTGCTCGCCGGCAGCGGCTACTTCTTCAACGAGAATTCGGGCGCAAACGAGTCATGGACACGGCGGATCGCACCGGAAGAGATTGGCGGGATCGATCTGTACGATCGCTACTGGCACAGCAGTAATGCGTTCGCGACGGCCGGCATACAAGGCGACATCGGGGACACCGGCTGGAACTATGAAGCGGCATACCGCGCCTCCTACACGGAGAGCCGGGACCAGAGGCCGCGTCTCCTGGCTGGCGTGGATAGTTTCTTTCTCGGCCCCCAACTTGGTCTAACTGCGGACGGAGTGCCGATCTACGCGCCGGACGCCAATGCGTTCGCACAACGCCTGACGCCTGCTCAAGTCCAGACAATCGTTGGCCACTCCGAGAGCAAAGACACCTCCTGGCTGCAGCAGGCAAGCGCTTCGGCGAATGGCGACGTGTTTCAGTTGCCAGCCGGTGCGGTCAAGGCCGCGGTCGTAGCCGAATGGGGCACGCAGGGCTTCAGCAACCTGGCCGATCCGCTGGTCAATGAAGGCGCGTTTTTCAACACCAGTCCGTCCCCGAAAATCAGTGGCTCGCGGCAACGCTACGCGACCGCAGCGGAATTCAACGTGCCCATCATTCAGCACCTCAACGCACATCTGGCAGCGCGCTGGGACCACTACTCCTTCGCCGACCGGGACAACAGCAAACCCACCTACAATGCCGGGCTGGAGTATCAGCCGATTTCGAGCCTGAAGTTGCGCGCCAACTATGCGACGAGCTTCCGTGCGCCGGATATGAATTACATTTTCCAGTCACAACAGAAGGGTTATGAGGCCAGCAGCACGGACTACTATCGCTGCCGCCTGGCCAATGAGCCGGTGTCGAATTGCGAGTTCGCCCAGGTTTCGCCGGGCGCCAACTTCCTGCAGTCCGGGAACAAGGACCTGCGGTTTGAAAACGGCCGTTCGTTCGGCTACGGGCTCACGTGGTCACCGGATGAGCACCTGAGCTTGAGCGCCGACTACTGGAACATCCGGATCGACAATCTGGTGACTACGCTGGACTTCGACACTCTGCTGCGTGTGGAGGCGGATTGCCGGACGGGGGTACTGGATGCGAGCTCGGCACAGTGCGGCGATGCCATCAGCCGGGTGCAGCGCAATCCGCCCAATGCGGTTTTCAATCCGAACGCGATTGTTCAATTGCTCCTCAATCCGATCAACGCCGCCGTTGAGCACACGGATGGTGTAGATCTCGCCTCGCGGGTGAAGTGGTCGCTGGGACGATTCGGTTCGTTTGCGTGGAATATCGATTACACCAAGACCATCAAGCATCGCTTCAAGCAGGTGGCCGGCGATCCGGAGCTGGACCTGTTGCGCTCGCTGGAGAACCCCAATAGCGACAATGACTTCCCGGACAAGTTGATTACGACCTTGAATTGGGGTCTGGGCAAGTGGGCTTCGCAGGTCACCGTGACCCGGTATGGGAGCATCGTGAACCAGGCGCAGACGGGGTACCTGACACCCACCTCGCTGGCCAATCTGAGCGTGAGCTATCGGTTTGTGGAGGCCGGGTCGGTGTCACTGATTGTCAACAATGTGTTTGACACCATCAAGACGGATACCTCCGCCGGCTGGCCGTTCTACCCTGTCGGGTACTACCTGCCCTATGGGCGCGAAGAGTGGTTGGAATTTACCTATCACTTCGGAAAGTGATTGCGCCCGTGGCGGGAATGATATTTGCTCCTCCGACCGGGATTGGTCGGAAGGGGCATCATGGCGCAGGACGATTCGAGGCGGGAGACACCGTCCACTCAACCCCTCTTAACACATGTTAGCGAATTCTCTCCAGAGCACGTACGAGCCTTGCTGGCCGCCATCATCGATTCGTCCGAAGACGCGGTGGTCAGCAAAACGCTCACCGGCATCGTAACTTCGTGGAATGTGGCGGCGGAGCGCCTGTTTGGGTTCACCGCCGATGAGATGATCGGGCAGTCGATTACCCGCGTGATACCGGATGAGCTGCTGCACGAGGAAGCCGAGATCCTCAGCAAGTTGCGCCGGGGCGAGCGAGTCGAGCGCTACGAGACGGTGCGCGTCGCCAAGGGCGGGCGCCGGCTGGACATTTCGCTTACGGTGTCACCGGTGCGGGATTCACGCGGGAACATTGTGGGGGCGGCAAAGATTGCACACGACATCACCGCCCGGCGCAGGGCGGAGCGTGAGCTGCTGGAGCGGGAGGCGCAACTGGCCAAGCTGGCTGCGGAGCGTGAGTTTGTTCTCGACTCCGAACGCGCGGCTCGCTCGGAAGCCGAACGCCTGAGCCACCTGAAGGATGAATTCCTCGCGACGCTGTCGCATGAGCTGCGCACGCCCCTGAACGCCATCCAGGGTTGGGCCTCCTTGCTCAAGCAACCGGACGTGCGCGGCAAGGAGTGGCAGCGGGGCCTGGAGGTCATTGAACGCAATGTGCGTATCCAGGCGGACATCATCAAGGATCTGTTGGATATGAGCCGGATCATTTCCGGCAAGCTGCACCTGGATGTGCAACCGGTGTTTCTACATGACAGCATCAACAACGCCATTGAAGCGGTGCGCCAGACGGCAGATGCCAGGGACATTCGCATCCAGCCTTTGTTGGATACGCGCATGGGCCTGGTGCGCGGGGATCCGAACCGCCTGCAGCAAGTTCTGTGGAACCTGCTATCCAACGCCATCAAATTCACACCAAAGGGCGGCCGCATACGGGTCGTCCTGGAGCGTGTCAATTCTCATGCGGATATCTGCATTGAGGACACCGGCATCGGTATCAAACCTGAGTTCCTGCCCTATGTTTTCGAGCGCTTCCGCCAGGCGGATGCAACGACTACGCGTCAGTTCGGCGGACTGGGACTCGGCCTGTCGCTGGTGAAGTCCCTGGTGGAGTTGCATGGAGGCTCGGTCAGAGTGAAGAGTCCCGGGGAGAACCAGGGCACGACTTTCATTGTCAGCTTGCCGATAGCGCACGTGCGCGCGGAGGAAAATCACAACCCTGCCGGGGAGCGGGGTGAGGAATCGTCCGAAGATCTGGATCTACCGCTACTGCAGGGAGTCCAGGTGCTGGTTGTCGATGACGAGGCGGATGGGCGCGAACTGATCGCACGCATTCTGCAGGGCCGCGGGGCCAACACACAATGCGCATCCTCCGCCGAAGAGGCGCTCGACATGCTCGCGCAACAACACTTTGATGTGCTGCTCAGCGATATCGGCATGCCGGTTACTGACGGCTTCGAGCTCATCCGACGGGTGCGGCTTCTGAACGCGAGGCGTCCGATACCTGCGATTGCGATAACCGCCTACGCCCGCACAGAAGACCGCCAACGGTCATTGTTGGCCGGATTCCACATGCATCTGTCAAAGCCGATTGAAGCGCGCGAGTTGATTGCGAGTGTCGCCGGGCTGCTGCATCTGAGTCGTTGAAGACCCGTCTTTACGGGAGCTTTACATTTCGGCGGCGAATGGCGGTTGACAGCAGATCGGCCAGGGTCGAGGGGTCAACCGGCTTGGTCAGGTGCTCATCGAAGCCGGCATCCAGCGCACGCTGCTTGTCCTGCGCTTGCCCCCAACCGGTGAGGGCACACAGCACGGTGCCACGGCCGTGGGCATCTGCCCTGATGCGACGCGCGACTTCATACCCATCCATGATGGGCATACCAATGTCGAGAAGCAGGGCATCCGGTCGATATTGCGCGAATTCCTTTATTGCCTGAGCGCCGTCGTACGCAACGCGCGTTTCAAAGCCGTCCAGGGCCAGCAACATGGAGACGCTGTCGGCGGCGTCCTGATTGTCATCCACAACCAACACCCGACAGCCGGCGACCCTCTTGTGCCCTTCGGGAGCCCCGAGTAGCACTGCATCGGCCGGCGCTTGCAGTACGGGCAGATAGACCCTGAATTCACTGCCGCGGCCGGCCCCCTCGCTGCTGACCTCGATGCGGCCGTTGTGCAGCTCGACCAACTTGCGTGCCAGGGACAGGCCAATGCCGAGCCCACTGACTTTAATGGAGTCACTGGGATGCACCCGGGTGAACAGCTCAAAAATCCGCTCCTGTGCCTCCGGTGGAATGCCCGGGCCATTGTCGCGTACGCTGATCACCGCCTCGGCTCCGCTCCGGGCGGCGTTGATCTGAATCCGGCCCCCGGCCGGAGTGTACTTGGCTGCATTGTTCAACAGGTTCTGCAGGACCTGCACCAAGCGCGTGCCGTCGCCTTCCAACAGCACCGGCTCATCGCAAACCGCGACGTCGAGCGAGTGGGCGCCCTCTTCGATTGACACCCGGGCGGCTTCGACCGCATCCAGCACTACTGTATTCAGGGCGACAATCTCGTTGCGCAGATTTACCTGGCCGACGTTGATTCGGGACACATCGAGCAGATCGTCCACCAGCCGTACCATGTGATTGATCTGCCGGTCCATGATTTCGCGCGCCCGGTCCGCGTGGCCCGGCGTCAGATCGGACCGCTTCAACAAATGCACAGCGCCGCGAAGCGGAGCGAGCGGATTGCGCAGCTCATGTGCCAGGGTGGCCAGGAATTCATCCTTACGGCGGTTGGCGTCCCGAATCTGCGCCTCAATGCGAACACGCTCGAGCGCCGCGGTAATGCGTTCGGCAAACTCCTGGATGAAGGCGGCTTCTTCGGGGGTCCAGTCCCGGACTTGCGCCATTTCAACCTGCATTCTCGGCGGGCCGTCCGGCTCCGACACGTAGGAAACCTGAGAGGCCTGAAGGTGATCGCGCAGAATCTGGTTGGCCGTGGACTCGATTTCCGCCGGATCGCGCAACGGGCGCAGCGCGTCTGCCAGGCGGACCCGGATGGCATCGCGTTGGGCCGCCTCGCGCTGCCGCAGCTCACCGGCACTCCGGGCGGCTTCGCTTTCCCGCAGCGCCTCGGCAACCTGCATTCTGGCCGTGATATCCCTGAAGTTGATTGCGACACCGCGCGGGGTCGGGTACAGGTGGACTTCAATCCAACGTTGGGAAATGGGCGACAGCGCCTCGAACTCACTCGGCCGGCGTTGCAGGAGAGCGCGCCGAAATTCCATCTCGAAGCGGCTCCCCGCGGTCTCGGGGAACAGCTCCCAGAGACTTCGCCCGAGAAGCTGCTCACGGGGCCGCTGAAAATAGTCGACCGCCCGCTGATTGATGTAGGTGAAGCGAAAGTCCTGGTCGAGAGCGTAGAAGGGATCGGTGATACTTTCGAGCAGAGTCGCCCGCTCGGCCACTGCCTCGCGCTCGGCCTGCTCCAACGCCTCGCGCCGGGAGGCTTCTGCGCGATCGCGGGCGGCCTGCACCATCGTTCTCAACCGCGCGCGCAGCTCTCGCAACGTATACGGTTTGGCGAGATAGCCGTCCGCCCCCTGCTCGAAACCCTCGACGCGCAGCTCATCGGGCGCATGTCCTGAGATCAGCAGCACCGGGATCAGGCGCATGCTGGGGGTCCCCCGCAGCGTCTTCAGAAACTCGATGCCATCGAGCTCCGGCATCACAATATCGGTGGCGATGACGTCCGGGCGGTTCCGCAGCAGATGCTTCAAAGCCTGGATACCGTCGTGAGCGGTATCGATGACAAACTCATCGGACAGGGCCGTGGCAATGTGCTCGCGGACCGCGGCATCGTCATCGACGAGCAGGATTCGGGAGCTGGGGGCCTGGGTACTCACCGGATCACCCATTCTTACCGTCTTAACATCGGTTAACTGCTGCACATGCACAACGTGCAGCGCACTAACATAACAACTCGCAGGGCGGATGGTAAGGAAATCTGCAGCGGATACGTTGCGGGGGTGGGCGTCAGCGTTGCTGAAGCTCCGCGGATGCCGCCGGCGGAGCGGGCTCTCGCTGCGTGGTTCCCTGCAAGCGCTTGACCATGCGCCTGAGCTCGTCGACCTCACGCCGGTAACGGGCAGCCGCGTCCGCCGGAACGCTCGCTCGCTCCGCGAGCTCGCCCAACAGCGTTTGCGCCTCTTCCATCTGCGCGAGGGCCCACCAGAGGGTCTCATCGATCTTGATCATCGCCTGATCCAGCAGGGCCTGTTCACTGAAACCGTGACCGGTGTGACAGCGAAAGCGCCGGATCGAACCTTCAACGACTGCGACCATGGACCCGTGACAGTCAGGGCACGTAAAGAAAGACGGTTGACCCAGCTTGCGAACGCCCTCCAAGGCGATTCCTTCCAGGGCGATCCGGTTTTCAATTTCCAATTTCTCGCTCACGGCGGCCTCCCGCAGATGAATCTCCTCCCGTGTCAGGGCGGCAAGAACGTTAGCCATATCGGCCAGCGACAAGGTGTAATCCACGTCAACGTGCGCAAGTGCGCTGGCAGGCATGGAGGGATATTGAGCCTCCTGCGGCGACTGAACGATGGCAATACCACCGCGATCCTTGATCGTCCACAGCCCCGCTGTTCCGTCATCCAGTTGGCCGGTCAGAACGATGCCGATCACCCGCGGTCCGGCATCAAAAGCCGCTGAACGGAACAGGACGTCCACGGAAGGCCTGGCGTGGCTTTCCTTGGGTCCGCGTGAGAGTCGAATGCGGCCGTCCTGAATCATGAGATGACGATCCGGGACGGCCACATAAATATGGCCCGGCACGAGGCGCTCCCCATCGACGGCCGCCTTCGCTGGCAACACACTCGACTGGTTCAGTCGCTCGGGCAGATAGCTGGGCCCGCTCGGCGCAACGTGCTGAACAATGAGTACGGAGGCGTGCAGATTTGCCGGCAGGCCGGAGACGAGCTTCGGTAGTGCTTCCCAGGCCCCTGCCGAGGCGCCGACGACGATGATATCCCGGTGTGCCATCTTCCACTCCTGTCTGCGGGCGCCCGACTTTCGGGTAGCAAGATAGGAAACCGGCGGTTTACTGCAGGTTAAAGACCAGCAGCCGGGCGGCCCCGGGGTGTGCGGTGGCTTTAGGCCTGGAATCGACCGCGCCTGGCGGTTAACGCAGGTTATGGGCCGCTGCGCCGCAGCACAACTGTTTGCTCATGAAATGAGACGCGCCGGACGGTAGCGGCCGGGTATCCCGATTATGTTGGGGTATGACGATTCGCTGGAAAGTCGGCCTGCTGATTACCGCATTGCTTGCGGTGCTCGGCCTGTCTGAATTGCTGGTGGCCGACCGGGTGCTGATGCCGAGCTTTACACGCCTCGAGCGTGGCGAGGCGGACAAGGCGCTACGCAGGGTGCGGTCCGCCCTGGACCGCACCCTGGATCAAATGGCCTTGTCAGCGATCAGTTGGGGAAACTGGGCCGATACCTATCGGTTTGCGAAGGACCATAACCGCGCGTTCATTGACGAGAATCTCACAGTCATCGGTCTGCGCGACCTCGCAGTCGATGCTTTGCTCGTGATGGATGCCAACGGCCGGGAGCTTGCCTCGGCGACGCTTGGCATGGAGGCCGGCCGAGCCGCCGATCCGAAAGTGTTGCGCTCGATGATTGTGCCCGCAAGCTCGCCACACACTGCCAGGCTGCCCGCGAGCAAGCCAATGCACGGCATTCTGAACACGCCTGATGGGCTGGTGCTGGTTGCTTCCTCGCCCATCCTGGACGGCTTTGGCCGCGGTCCGGCTCGCGGCACCGTTGTCATGGGACGATATCTGTCGAAAGCCGAGGCTGACAGGCTTGCAGTCCATACGCAGGTTGCCCTCTCCATCCTGCCCCCGATGGATCGCACAACTTTCAAACCTATTGTGGAATCCGACAACAACATCTCGGCGTTTGAAACACTAACTGACATACACGGACAACCCGCACTAACACTGCGGGTAGATCTGCCGCGAGGCATTACACGCAGCGGTTGGTCAGCGGTGCGCTATGCGACCAGCTATCTGTTGGTGACCTCGGTGATTGTCGTCATCCTGTTGATGCTGATACTGGACCGCGTGGTCCTCAACCCCTTGGCGCGCGTGACACGCCACGCAGTGACCATCGCCAAAGACGGCGACATGACCCAACGACTGAACTTTGCACGCGCCGATGAGCTCGGCGTGCTGGCTGATGAGATCGACCGGATGGTGGCGCGCATGGCCGAGTCCCGCAGCCAGTTGGTGGATCAGTCGTTTCAAGCGGGATTCGCGGAGCTCTCCAAGGGCGTGCTGCACAACCTGGGCAACGCCATGACACCCATCGGGGTCCGATTGGCCACACTAGAGGGACGCCTGCGCTCAGTGGACGAACAGGACTTCCTGCTGGTCGCCGCGGAGATCGGCAGCGCCGAGTTGGACACCGAGCGGCGGATGAGTCTCGCGGAGCTGTTGGACCTGGCCTCCGGATCGCTGGAGGACATGTTGCGGCAGGCCCGCAACGATGTTGAGCTGATTATCCGGCAGACGTCGGTGGTGCAGTCTGCTTTGGCGGAGCAGTTGCGCTCCACCCGGAATGAGCATGTGTGGGAGGCTGTCCGATTGCCTGACCTGTTGGCGCAATCTCTGGAGATTGTCCCGGACAGCGCCCGCTCCAGGCTCCTGATCCAGGCGGATGAACAGGTGGAAAATCTCGGCGTGGTGAATGTTCCGCGCACGGTGTTGCGACTCGTGCTGCAGAACCTGATCATCAATGCCGCGGAAGCTATCGAGGCCGCGGGCCGGGCACCCGGGGAGCTGCGGGTTGGCGCGCGAATCGAGATGCGGGGCGCGGACGAGCTGTTGGTACTGCATTGCACCGACAATGGGGTTGGAATTCCGGCCGAGCGACTCGAGCGTGTGTTTGAAAAGGGCTTCTCTACCAAATCACGCGAGACCAATTGCGGGATCGGCTTGCACTGGTGTGCGAACGTCCTGGCGGCCCTGGGCGGTTGCGTTTGGGCCACCAGCGAGGGCGCCGGCCGCGGCGCCACTTTCCATGTCTCACTGCCATTGAGATCTCCGGCACAACGAGTGTCCGAGGCGGCGTAATAACATCATGACCGAGGAAAACCGACGGCCGATCCGTGTGTTGGTGGTGGATGACGAGGAAGCCATCCGCAATGCGTATCGCGAGATACTTTGCGAACCAGGCCATCACAAGGAAGGTGCGGCACTGCGCGACCTGCGGGCGCGCCTGTTCGGAAAGTACGCCGGCGCGCCCGGCAAATCGCCGGCGGCGCGGGCCTCCTTTGATGTTGTCTTCTCAGATCAGGCCGAGTCCGCGGTTGCAGAAGTACGGCGGGCGCTCGCGCAGGAATCGCCCTTCGCTGTTGTTTTCCTGGACATGCGTATGCCGCCGGGAAAGGACGGCGTCTGGGCCGCCGCGCGCATTCGCGAGTTGGATCCCGCCGTCGAGATCGTTGTCTGCACCGCCTATTCGGACGTTGATCCGGCGGAAATCAGCGCGATCGTGCCTCCCGAGGAAAAGCTGTCGTACGTCCAGAAGCCCTTCCATCCCCGGGAAGTCAGGCAGACGGCGATTGCGCTGGCGAGCAAATGGCACGCTGAGCGCCGCATCGTACGGCTGGCGTATTTCGACACTCTGACTGGCTTGCCCAACCGCGAGCAATCCCGAAGCCGATTGGCCGGCGCCCTCGAAATAGCGCGCGAACGCGGTCACATGCTCGCGGTGTTGTACCTGGACCTGGATAACTTCAAGCGCGTCAATGATACCCTGGGGCACGCCGCAGGGGATGAGCTGTTGCGGGTAGTGGCATCCCGGCTGCAGGAAAACTTCCGCTCGGCTCCCGCAACCGACGATGCAGCACAGGCGGTCGATTTGACCTCAGCCGAGCTGGCGCGCTTGGGTGGCGACGAATTCCTCGTGGTGCTTCCCAACATTCCCGATATCGATACGGCGACATCGGCCGCCGATCGACTGCTCAAGGCTGTCCGTGAGCCCATTGCCATTGGCCGCAACTCTCTTGTTGTGACACCGAGTATCGGCATTGCCGTCCATCCGGGTCACGGCACCGACGCGTCCTCTTTGCTGCGCAATGCCGACCTGGCAATGTACTTTGCCAAGCGCAAGAGCCCCGGCAGCTACGCGGTGTTTGATGGCCCCATGAACGCCACAGCGTTGCAGCGTTTCACTATTGAGGAGCAACTTCGCGGGGCACTGGAGCGTGAAGAGCTGACTCTGGTCTATCAGCCGCAGTTTGACGTGCGCACAGGAGCTGTTTCCGGAATGGAGGCGCTGCTGCGCTGGCGGAATCCGACGCTCGGGCAGGTGCCACCGTCAGAGTTCATTCCCGTGGCCGAGGAAACCGGGCTCATTCTGAGCATCGGGGACTGGGTGTTGCGCACGGCCTGCATGCAGGCAAAGGTGTGGCACGACCGCGGACTGCCCGCAGGGCGAATGGCGGTCAATGTGTCGGGACGCCAGTTCACGCTGCCGGAATTTCCCGCGCAAGTGGGGGCCATCCTCAAAGACACCGGCATGCGCGCATCGCAATTCGAGTTGGAAATCACTGAGTCGGTGGTCATGTCCGATGAGCGATGGGCGGAACAAGCCCTGCGGCAGTTGAAGTCACTCGGGGTCACGTTGGCCATTGACGATTTCGGCATCGGCTATTCGAGCCTCGCGCGCCTGCGCCAACTTGCCGTGGACCGGCTGAAGATTGATCGTTCGTTCGTCATGCGAATCAATGACTGTCATGATGACCGGGCGATTGCGGCGGCCATTATTGCCATGGCGCGCTCTTTGCGCATTGAGGTTACGGCGGAAGGCGTGGAGAGCCTGCCGCAACTGATGTTCTTGCAAGAGCAGGAATGCCAGGAAGCCCAAGGGTATCTGTTGAGCCGGCCGCTGACGACAGCGGACGCGGATTCGCTTCTGCGCCGCCTGGCCGAGGCGGATGCGGGCTCCCGGTCGCAACGATTGAAGGTTATCCTGGGCTGAGTCTAAGGGAGCAGCCCATGTTCTATGTCGTCAAGGCGGCCGTGTCCCATGAGGACGCGCGGCACTTCGAATTTCGCGCCCAGAAGACCATGTACGGGGGCAAAGGGATCCGCGCGAAGGACGAGATTTTCATTTTTGCCTCGGAGAACGAGGGGGGTCCGGGGCTCATAGCGCGTGGGGTGGTGACTTCGGCGACGGCCACTCCCCTGAGGCGCAAAAGTCCTGAAGAACGGGTGACTCCGCGTGTCAGTATCGAGGTGCGGCGCGTCGCGAAGGCGAAGCGCCGCCTGGGACGGACCGAGTTGCGCGCCTTTACCGACTGGGATGACGGGCGGCCCGAAACGGAGTTGTGTTTCAAGTTTTATCGCCAGGCCACGAATAAAATTGCCGGCATTTCGGCGCCGGCCGCGGCTTTTTTACAAACCTTCTTCTGAAAGGACCACGCAGTGGTCAAAGCCTTTTTTCTGCTGCTGCTGTTGCGGATTCTCATTCTGACACGCCTGGAGCGGGCGAATCCCGCCCATCCGATTTCGTATCGGGACGTCTGGCGGCGGGATGCAGTGGCGGGCCTGGTCTTTGCCGCGGCGGTGTTCCCGGCGGCGATGTTTGTTGACAACCACCTGCCCCTGCGGCCGCCGGTGCCGGACTCGCTCATGTCGCTGCCGCTGCTGGCTCGCTTCGCCATCTACCTGGTGGTCGCCGATTTCGGCCACTACTGGGTCCACCGGCTGTTGCACACGGCCCCTTTCTGGCGGGCCCACAAGTGGCACCACTATCCGACGTACATGTATTGGCTGGCGGGCGACCGTGGATCGATCATTCAGCAGATCCTGGTGAACGTGCCGTATATCTTTGCGGGCGTGCTGCTGGATGTTGGCCCTTGGTGGATCGCGCTGGTGCTTGCGACGAAGAACACGCTGCAGAATGACTGGATGCATCTCAACGTGCCGTGGGGTAATCGTTGGTCGGAATGGTTCATTGTGACACCGCGCTACCATCACATTCATCACAGCGACGATCCGCAACACTACAAGGGCAATCTGGCGGCGCTGTTCACGCTCTGGGATCGGTTGTTTGGTACCTATGTGGACCCCGACTCCGTGCCACGTGAGCTGAAATTCGGCATCGGCGAGCAGCCGACCGCCATCCGTCTGGTGATCGGGGTTTGAAGCCAGGGTTCTCCTGATACGATCCGGTGCCGGATCGCGGCTATTGTCACCACTTTGTAACGAAGAGTGTGTGGCCGAATTGGACAGTCCGCGTGATATTCGACTCTATCCCAACCGCCGGCTCTACGATCCCGTGGTGGCCCGGTATGTGAAATATGACGACCTGATGGCACTGGTCCGGGATGGCATTGCCTTCACCATCAAGGACACGGCGCGCGGCAAGGATCAGACCCACAAGGTGCTCACCGATCTGATCATCCGGGCGGAGCTCGGCGCGGGCAGCAGTGGTGAACAGGCGTTCAACAAGGGCTTTCTGCTGGAGTTGATTCGCCTCAGCGCCACCGAGAAGGCGCCATTGGCCGCGGAGTTTCTCAATCACACAATCAAGACACTGTTGCTGATGGAACGCGAGGAAGCGGCGGTGCTGGCGGACGCTGACGTGCGCTGACTCCGGAGCAGGGCTGGCGCCGGTGAACACGGCTCCTATGTCAGCTTCAATGTGGGTGCAGTGGCGGAGCGTAGTGGCCACTAGCAGGCGTAGCGCCGCACAATCAATTCGTCCACCTCCTGCTCCGCTGCGAGCCAGTCCTCCAGCTCAGCGCCAGGCGTGAAGTCTCTGGCCTGCGCGCGAAGATAGGCGGCGTCGCGAATCATGTCCTCGCGCAGACTGGCGGGTATCAACGCTCTGGAGCGGGTCACAACGGGAAACCACGGCTGAGAGAGGTTGCCTGAGCCACCTGCTCGAGATGTGCGCGCTTCGCGAGCCAATTGGGTGTTGGATGGGGCGCTCACACGTGGAGCGCGCTTCTTCTGCCTCAAAGACGAGCGGTTCGACATGAGGACTCCGGGAGCAACGGCAATGCTTCAGCATGGTCCAATCGGAATGGCTCGCCAATAACATAGGTGGATCCACGAGTGCGAAGCCCATGCTCTCGCTCGTCAACGCGCGCGGCACCGGACGTCGGCGCCGCCGGGTTGGAACTCGGGCATCGGCGCGGCGTTTTTACGCCACTGCTGGCCGCAACTCGGATTCCTACAACATGGCAAAACGAGCCGCTGAATGGTCGGCGCGCCCCGGTGAAGATGCGCTCAATGGTGCCTTGCGTTACCTGTCACTGCAATTCTCTGCCACGCAGGCGCTCAAGCTGGTGACCAAGGCGCGCCGAACAGCGCGCACCGAACATGTTGCGAAGGACATTCTGCGAGCGTGCCAGTTGCCCTTGCTTGCTACCGATGAGTACCACGTCGCCGAAAATCTGAAAAAGATCCGTAAGGGGAAGGCCATGGCACCGCTCATTCTCGTGCGTGGCGATCTCACCGCGGGGCGCTCTCTTGTTGTCGCAGATGGATACCATCGATTGTGCGCGGCCTGCCATGCCGATGAAGACACGCCTGTGGCCGCCATTCTCGTCACGCTGTGAGCAGCGGCGCGGGCGCCACATATAGTTCACCGGGCCGGATGGTGAATGAACCAGTCTCGTACTAGCTGTGCGATGGCAGGATCAAAGGGGAGTTGCTTCGCGTCGAACGCGCTCTGCAATGAAGCATAGTGCTCGAAGGTGTGTCCGGTGTGCGGCAACTCGACAAATTCCGCGCTCCCTGGCTTGTTGTGGTTGACGCGTTCTACGAGCAACTGGAAATCGCCGCGGCTCATGATCCAGTCGTATTCACCGTGCAAAGCGAGTACAGGAACGCGAACAGCAGACCACGCAGCCAACAGATTCAGGTCCTGGAGTTGTTGGTAATAGGTGATGGGACGTCCGTATTGCTGATCATCAGGCCCATCCCACAGATTACGCAGGTCAGGGTGGTTGGCGAAGATCTGGTGGGGCGACTGGCGATCGAGCAGATAGGCGCTGTAGAGTGTGGCCACTGATCTCATGAGGGCGTTGATTTCTTCGGGGGGATGACCGGCGAGCTCCAGCCGGCGGCGCTCGATTTCGAGCATGTGCTCGAACCATGTTTTGATCCAACCGCCATCAACCACATAACCCCTGACGGGAGCCCCGTCGGGCACCAGCGGCGCGAAGCCACCGCCATTGCTGAGTCCGAAGAGAAAAATCTTGTCTGGATCGACGAACGTATAGTCAGCGAGGTGCCGGAACGCCAGGCGGTAAGCGGCGAGCTCGGCCACGAAATCGGTCTTGGCACAGTCCCCGTCGGAATCGCCGACACCCGGCTTTTCGAGACGCACCATGGCGAAGCCCGGCGTCTGCGCGATCGCCTGAAGCATTAGTTGAGTGCCGTCAGTCGTTCCGGGCGGCGCTTCGACCGTGTCGCAGCTCAGCCACCCGACGACGAAGATCACAGGAAATTTGGCTGTCGGACGATCTGGATGTGTTGCAATGAGGCGTAGGCGTTGACCTGCGGCATCGCGGATCGCGTCGTAGGCAACGATGATTCCGGGATAGGCTTCATCCTTCCCATTCTTACGCGGCAATGAAACGGCACCTGCCGCTCCGATATGCGGTATCAGCAGCAGGATTGTGGCAAGCATGACTACGATCGCCGGCACATGCGTTCTCCTTCAGGCTGGGATACTCTGAACCCTACCCTTAGGGGAGACTCAAGAGGGCGAATCGCAGTGGTGCTGAAGATCGGAGCGTTTGCGAAGCGAACGGCGGTCAGCGTCAAGACACTACGGTTCTATGACCAGGCCGGTGTGCTTCGCCCTGCCTGCATCGATGCGAGCTCTCGTTATCGGTACTACCGGCTTGATCAGCTCGGGATCTTGCGCGAGCTGAGGCAACTGCGAGAGCTGGGTGCCAGCATTGAGGACCTCAGGGCTTGGGTTGCCGCGGGGGATAGTCTCTCGGGACGGCTGACCCTGCTCCGACGCCTCCGGAAGGAGCTGCAGAACCGGTTGGGACGCGACCGCGACCGGCTCCAGTACATCGATCATTGGATTCATTGCGCGCCGCTGTGGCGAAAATCTACCCAACTGTTTCGGCCCACGGTGCGACGAATCCTGGCGACGCCTGCCTTGACGCTCAGGGATCAGGTGAACACCGCCGGGCTCGGTGTTTACCGGATGTTTGAGTTTGCCGAGCAAACCGTGGCACGAGAATCCGCTCGCGCGGCCAAGCGACCGTTCTTACTGATTCACGATGGGGACTACCGCGTTCGGCGCGCGGATGTGGAGGTCTGCATTCCGATTCTACCTTCTGCGCTGAGTGCCTTGCGGGGGCGGATCGTTGAAGGCGCAACGCGAAGCGTCGGCCTTCGCTTCGAAGGCAACTATGACCGCGCTCCCTCGGTTGCGACGGCACTCAAAAACTGGGTGCGGGCGACCGGTGCGCGAGCCAGCGGACCGCTTCGGGAATCGTATATCCGGTTCGGTGCGGATCAGCGCGGGTATAAACTGCCGCCAAGCTGTCTGGCCGCGCGGGACGCCGATTACCTGACCGAGATTCAACTCCCGATTGCTACGGAGTAGCCGCTGCAGATCGCGTACCTTTCGGACGTTCGGTTAGCGCTTTAGCGACAGAAGGGCCTCGATCAACACAGTCATGTCAGTATCAGGCGAGCGCACGCCGACCTCGGCAATATCCGCTTTCAAGCGCGCCGCATGGATCATAGCTCTATCGAGTCCAGCCTCGACTTTTCTGAACACGTCCCGATCTGCCTTCTGGTAATCAGTCACGTGTCGGCGCAGCAGATCAATCGCGGAACCCGCGGTCGGAAGTAATCGAGCGACATATTCAAAATGGAGCAGCAGCCAGAACTCAAAGCAGGGGCGAGTTACAATCAGATCAATCGTGACCTGTCGGCCCGTAATGTGCTTTAGCGGCTTTGCAACCAGGGCGAGCGCGGGCGAAAGATCCTCACTTTCGCAATCGCAGACAACGAACACCCTGTCGAAGTCTCGATCAATCTCAAATCGACGTCGCGCCTTGCGAACCAAAGCCAGCGCATCCGTCTCGCTGTCTCCGACGACAATTGACACATTCGCGCGATTGATTCGTTTGGCGTCGCAAAGTCCGTTCAGATAATTCGGCTCGGTTTCTCGCCCCTCGCACACGATCAGCAGTGCAGACAATCCCGCACGCGTAGCTCTTTTCCGTTCTAGACGTCGCCCTTCGCGCCGGAGCTGACGCCGCTTGGGGTGATCTTCACGCACCAGCTTACTGTGATCGCAATGAGGAAATGAACGGCACACCGCCGTATCGTCCTCGCAGATATCCTCGTTCCAAGGCTTCATTTTTGCGCGGACTGAAATCGGTCAGTGGCACCAACACGCTGGCCTGGCCTGCGTTCTTGTCCACAAACCAAAACTGGTCGCGGCGCATCACATCTGTGTCGAGCAGCGAAGTATCGTGGGTGGTGATCCACAACTGCGCACTGCCCTTGGACATTGCCGGGTCGTGAAACAACCCCACTATGAACCGCGTAACCATTGGGTGCAGGTAGGAGTCGATATCATCGAGAACCAAAATCTTCCCGTTCTCCAGCGCGTCTAGAAGCGGCCCGATGCAGCCGAAAAGCATCTGCGTTCCTAATGATTCGTAACGCTGATCGAAATAGACGGTGTCCCCACCCTCGACTCGGTGGCCGAAAGTTATCTGCGGAATTTCCCCCTGCTGAGTCAGCACAGTCGGTGGCTTGCCAGCCTCAATGGAAAAGTTGAGCTGGTGACCAGCTCTGCGTTCGACCTTGATGTCGGCAATATGAATATCAGCGGCACGCAACAGATCGAGCGCCCGCTCCTTGAAGTCAACGTCATCCAATCGCTGCAGAGTGATATTTCCGAGGCCCGGCATGCCCGTGTTGACCACGAGCAGTTTTTCAGTAAACCAATCAAACAGCGGCTTGAGCTGTTCACTGTTGAGCTGTGCGGCCGTGGTCAGAAACAACGCCTGTGGGCGTGTGGCCTTACGCCAAGTCTCGCGTGGCCCGGTAAGATGAGTGGAGAAACTAGCCCACCGCTCCGTATGCGTGCTGCCATTCCATGAGCGCTCAAACCAGTTCTGTCCCTTGCCGGTGCGGTAGACCGTCAGCCATTCGCTGCTTATTCGCTGAGCATTGAAACTAAAGCCGTATTCGTACCTCACGCCGGAGATGACTACGTTGATTTCAAACTCGGTTGGTTCTGAAGACGTGTGCTTGTCGAGCAGGAAGGGCGTGTAGCACTCGGCGAACTGTGCTTCACTCAGGGCAGTCGAGTGGCGCACCAGATTGCTCATCGTAACCAGGCCAAAGATCAGGTTGCTCTTGCCGCTGGCGTTCGCACCGTAGACCGCTGCTCCGCGAGTTGCCCAGGGCAGGGACTTCAGTCCAGTGGCCATGCAATGCGAACTCCGCAGGGATGTATCGGCGCTCGCAACGAAGCTCAGGGCTGCCGAATCGCGAACCGAGCGAAAGTTCCGCACCCGGAAATTCAGCAGCATTTTGCCCTCTCACTAAAATTAATACCTATTTTTGCGCATCTAATGCATAAAATCCATTTATTTCTAATCGCACTGGGAAAAACCTTAACTATCAGGCCGCTAGCCAATGCCGAAGCAGGACGTTCGCGCAACTCGGTCGCTATCGCGGAAAATGGGCGCTATACCGAGATCTGGGTCAGGCGGGCATAAGACGCGGCGGCCTGCTTTGAAAGCCCAAGCGTTTGGAAGGCAGACTCCAGAGCAGCGACGATGTTGCTCGCGGTGGTCGCGCCTACGTCATGGGCAGCAAGCTACAGGTCTGCGTGCCCGGAACCCACGTGCCGGCGAAGCGTTCTCCTCCAATGCAACACAAGGCCCTACGATTCGGCCAAGGATTTCGCGTGGCTTTGGGAAATCGACAGCCCGCCCGCGTATTCGAAGCGCGGGAATGAGCTTCCCCGGGCAAAACCTTGACGGCGCCGCGCTCTGCTTCGGCAACTACTGTCATTCAAATGCATTGAACCCGTATGGCGGACAAAAAAGAGCTGTATTCAGGCGGATGTGCTTGCGGCCAAGCGTTCTTCAAAGTCACCGGCCCGCCAAAGCGCGTCGGCCTTTGCCACTGTATGACGTGTCGTAAGGCGCATGCCTCAGCATTCAACCCCTTTGTTGTGTTCAACAAACAGGATGTCGAGCTGCAGGGCGAGCTGCGAGACTGGGAGAGCTCGCCCGGCTATTCCCGTCGCTTCTGCCCAGTTTGCGGCTCGCGAGTTGCCAGTGTGCGCGATACTGAGATTGAGCTGTCACTCGGCAGCTTCCACTCGGTCAGTGTGCTCACACCCCAGTATGAGAGCTGGATCATTCGGCGCGAACGCTGGTTGAATCCTTTGGAAGTGCCACAGCATGAGCGGGATGCTGGCGCGTCACTTTCCTGACTCGCCAACCTTCCGCAACTCGCCGGTCCGTCACTCCACTCGAGTTTCCCGAATACAGCGCGGTAGATAGGTACGGGCGCAGCCCCAGCTCACTACGATCGCATGGACGTCCGCCCGGACCCCGAAGCCTCTTTCTCCATCACCAACCCCGTCTGCATTGCGTAACGGGTTACATCCGCCACGTTGTGCAAATGAAGCTTGCGCATGAAGTTGGCCCGATGCTTTTCGACGGTTTTCACGCTACGTTTGATTTGCGACGCGATCTGCTTGTTGGACAGACCTGCGGCAATCATCGCGAGAATTTCCCGCTCACGGCCCGTGACACCGGCGGCGATGGGCGGAGCCACTGTCTGTTCGCCTAGGTAGCTGCGAACGATTCGTGCCGAAGCGTGCGAACACAGGTAGCGTTTGCCTGCAAGGACCGCCCGCATTGCCTTGATCAGCTCTTCCCGGGTGGCGTCCTTCAGAACATAGCCGTGGGCACCGGCCGAGATCGCTGCGCGGATGTATTCCTCGCTGTCGTGCATGGTCAGTACCAGCACTTTGGCGCTCGGAATACGCGAGCGGAATTCAACGATCCCCTGCAGACCGGTGGCGCCCGAGAGCGCCAGATCCGTCACAATCAAATCCGGCTGGGTCGCCTCGGCAACGGCGATTCCCTCAGACAGGGTCGCGGCCTGACCGACCACCTCCAGATCGTTCTCCATATTGGAGAGCGCGATGAGGCCCTCACGCAGGATGGCGTGATCGTCAATCAGTACTATCCGCGATTTTTTCGACTTCCGCTCAGTCGTCAATTCGCCCGCGTCAGCAGTACTCCCACCCGACAGAGCGCGGTTGTGATTTTTCAGCATTGTGTGTGCGATCCATCATTTGAATTAATCAGCCACAGATATATGACCGAACCCCCCGCCTGGTTTGTATTTGGATGTTTTCGAATGCACAGGTGGGGATTGCTCTACGCCCCCACGGTATTCCCAGGCGCTGGAAAATCTTAGGGCATTGGTCGGTGTTTTGAAAGGTTTGTAGGCATTCCCCTGACCTTTTTTTGCGACGCAGTTCACCCAGCAGCCTGGGTGACTCCCCTCAGGCGACGTTATGTCCATAGCCCAAGGACGGGTACCTACCACGGCGAGGCCCACCAACCGGCAGCCGCCACCCTTCAACCGCTCAAAACAACTCAACACCGGGGTCCAACGCCGTGCCGGTGCCGGCTCACCTGATCCAACGCCTACTGTATTCACCCCACCAAACAGGGCAATCGCACGACTATGGACGCGATGCCCTTTCGCCTCACGCTTGTGCCCGTAGCTGTGGCGCGACGGAGGCAGTATGCATAGAGCACAGTTTCTCGGATCGGTCGGCGTAGGGCTGGCGCTCGTCCTGTTTGCGCTCCCGGCCGGCGCCCAATCATTCAAAGTGCAGTGCCCGGCCGGCACGCAGTTGCACCCCGCCATCCCGGCCAACGACCCGGCGGTGGCGCCAGCCAACTACGGGAAATATGCGAAGGTGACGCAGTGGGGGCGTACCGACGGCCTGCTGAATCCGACGCCGGCCATGGCGAACCCCCATATCAAGTGCCAGCAGCTCTCTGGGGGTGATGGCTTCGCGACCATGGCGGACGGTACCCAGATGTACTTGTTTGCATTCGGCCCCCTTTCAGGCTTGGCCGACATCGTACAGGGAGCCCCTGCAACTGAGACGGCCAGCGTCTTCAATCAGAACAATCTCGACGGGGGCGGCGCGGTCCTCGATGTAGTCCAGGTCGGGGCGCCCTACCCGGGGTACGCATTCAATGGCGCGATCGGCATGGTTCCGGATGTTGAGGTCAACGCCGGCTCCGGCAATGCCGGTGCACCACTAGATGGTCATGTCGACCCCCGGCTCGTGATGGATGTCGGGGTCATGAACGGCAATCAGCCGGCGCCCCTGATTGTGATCGATGAGGGGGATGAGCTGTTCCTGACGCTCACCAACGTTGGCATGGTCATGCGTCCGGACCTGTTTGAGCAGCACACAGTCCACTTCCACGGCTACCCCAACGCATCGGCCTTCTACGACGGCGTACCGGATGCTTCCGTGGCTATCAACATTGGCGGCAGCTTCACTTACTACTACGTTGCGCCCGAAGCGGGCACCTACATGTGGCATTGCCACATCTCCCCGCCGGAGCATCTGCAGATGGGCATGGTCGGGCAGCTCTACGTCCGGCCACGACAGAATTCGGTGACCGGAAGTTTGCACAGTGCGCTTGCCGCATTGCAGACAGACCCGGCTACCAAGTGCTCCGGCACTGACATGCTGTGTTCAACGCAGGTTCCGCCGATTGACAACGGCGCGCAAGCCAACGGCGTCAAATACGCCTACGACGATGGTGACGGCAGCACTGCGTACGACGTTGAGTATCCGATCCAGATGATGGGGTTCGACCCCAACTTCCATTTCGTCGGCATGACTTTCAATCCGGAGTCATTCACCGATACGAAGGACAAATACTTTCTATTGAACGGTCGCGGCTATCCGGACACGGTGGGCGGGCACGAATGCTCGGGGACGAACGATCCGGTCGCCAATTGCAATCCCGTTGCCGGGCCATTGCCTGCCGGAGCGGTGGTTGCCGGTCCGATGAGCACGCAGGCAACGGACGGAACGTCGCACTTCTCCCAGCCCATGCCGACGGTAGTCAACATTCCGGTGGGCGGCAAAGCACTGCTGCGCTTCTCCGATCTGAACGTCACCGAGTATCACACGCTGGCCTCACTGGGCATTCCGATGCACGTGATCGGTTACAACGCCCGCCTGCTGCGCGACCAGGATGGCAACAACACCGACTACTTTACGAACTCGATCACGCTCGGCGGCGGCGAATCCGTGGATGTGATCCTCGATACATCAACAAAAGACTCGTTGGGAGCCCCACTGTACCCGGTGGGCAGCAAGTTCTATCTGTACACCCCCCAGCTCGATCACCTGTCGAACGACGCCGAAAACTTCGGCGGCATGATGACCGAAGTCAACATCTGCAACACGGTCGACCCGACCACCAAAAAGTGCTCGTGATCATGGAGACTGACATGCGCTTTCCACACCTTCCGTTCGGGTCGGTCGTCTGCAGCCTGTCCCTGGCGCTCGGCCTCATGGCGGCGCCGGTCGCGAATGCGGCGGCGCCGGGCATTACGGCGGCGACGGTTTCGGGCAACGCCAGCACTTTCAATCTGACCGCCGCGCCGAGCTACATCACCCAACCCGATGGGATGAGCATCTACTCCTGGGGATACGGCTGTACTGCCAACTCGGCAGCCAGCTTCGCGCCGGCGAGTATCGGCGCTACGAGCGGCGCCACGTGCCCGACGATGCAGGTACCGGGGCCGACCTTGATCGTCAACCAGGGTGACACGGTCACGGTCACCCTGACCAACAACCTGCCGGCAGCGGCCGGCAACACTTCGATTCTGTTCCCGGGATTCAATGTCACCGCAACCGGGGGTGCCAACGGATTGCTGACGAAGGAGGCCCAGGTCGGCGGCACAGTCACCTACACCTTCGTAGCCAACAGCGTGGGCACGCACTCGTACTACAGCGGTACGCAAGGCGACGTACAGGTCGAGATGGGGCTGTACGGCGCGATCATCGTGCTGCCGACGCTCAGCGGCGGGCTGCCAACCGGCTACTCGACCTGGCATCTGGCGCAGGGCGCGCATCAACCCGACACCTGCACCGCGCTCAACAAGAAACCGGCGCGCGCCTCAAATCCGGCGCAACCGGAAACGGACTACCGGCTGTCGTCAGCCGCGTATGACAACCCGAATACCTGCTACGACCGGGAATATCTGTTTCAGTTGAGCGAGATCGACCCGGCCATCCACAGCCAGGCGGAGTCTCAGAAGGACCAGGCTTGTGCGTCGCCGACCGGTTGCATGGTCGTCAAGACCCAACCGTACCACCCGGTCTACTACCTCGTGAATGGCCGCTCCATGCCGGACGACATGGACCCCAACTATGTGTCGACTTATCCGCATCAGCCGTACAACGGCAATCCGCATATGCACCCGGGAGAGTTGACGCTGTTGCGTATCATTGGGCAGGGTCACGAGCAGCATCCATTGCACGAGCATGCCAACCATGTACGTCTGCTCGCGCGGGATGGCAACCTGCTGCTGACCCAGAGCGGTGATAACAAGCTGGCCGGCCCCCTGCTGTTCACCACGACGACCAGCCCTGGACAGGCGATGGACGGCATCTTCCAGTTCACGGCCAAGAACCTCAACTGGGATGTCTACGGTCACGGCGTCAAGAGCGGCCAACGCGTCGACTCCGCCAACTGCGTCCCCGATGCGAACGGCTATTACACAACGGCCAGCAGCACACCGGCTGCCACCACCGCCGACAACTATTTCGAATGGTGCGCGGATCACCTCAAGGCGCTCGAGAGCAAGCCCTTCGGGCAAGTCGGCGAAGGCGGACCGGTCACCCTTCCGGATGCCAACATTCTGGCGAATGGCGCCTGGTACGGCGGCAGCCCCTACCTCGGACCGGATGCGACGACGCGCGCCGTGGGGTCAACACCGATCCCGCCCTCGGGCACCGTGGGTAATGACCCGGGTTCTGAAGCCGGCTATGCCTTCATGTGGCATTCGCACAACGAGCGCGAAATAACAACAAACAACATCTTCCCCGGCGGAATGATGATGATGATGTTGGTCGACCCCTGGGTCTACCTCATCAACGAAGCGAACTGAGGCGAGGACCAGCCAATGAGCTCCAGCAGATTCAAGCCCAGCCTGATCCATACCAGTATTGCAGCGTGTGCCCTCCTGTTCGCGCATGCGGCGCAGGCCGATGTCAACGTGACGTTGACGGCCACTCCGACATCGACGCAGCTACCCGACGGCCAAACGGTCCCCATGTGGGGACTGATGTGCGGCACCGGGGCTGCGGCCAGCAGCGCCTGTACGACCCTGACGGGTGTCGCGCAGAGCGGGACCGGCTGGCAGCCACCGTTGATTACGGTGCCACAGGGTCAGGTCCTCACCATCAACCTGATCAACAGTCTGTCTTTCAATGGCAACGCGATCCCCACTTCGCTGGTGATTGTCGGCCAGCTCGGTGGCGGCCTGGGCGGCACACCGGCGCGCATGCCGAGCCCCACGCATGCGCCACAGGGAACTACCTGGCCCGGCACGTTAGGAGGTACGGATACATCTAATGGAGATGCTGTATTCACACCTCCTAAGCAGCTCGATCGCGTGCGTTCCTTCGGAACCGAGGTTGCACCGGGCACGAACCCGGTCGCGCTGACCTGGTCGGCGCTGCGGCCAGGCACCTATCTACTGGAGTCAGGGACCGAGCCATCCATCCAGGGCCCGATGGGCTTGTATGGTGTTGTGGTCGTCACCGAACCGGATGACTCGGCAACGAGCGCTCACGTCGCGTACGGCACAAAATTCGACACCTCGGTGCCATTGCTGCTGTCTGAAATTGATCCGGTACAGAACCGCGAAGTCGCTCAGGTAGTGCAGAATTCAGGATTCAATGAGACGAGCGCGTGGAGCGGACTCGCCGGCGGTTGCGGCGATGTGTCAAAGCCCTCTACCCAACATACTTGCTACCCACCCGCTGTCAATTACAGCCCTCTTTACTATCTGGTCAATGGCGCAGCCTTCGATCGCAGCAATCCGGCGGTGAGCGCGGCTTCGATTCCGGCCACTGGCGCCCAGGCCAACATCCTGTTGCGATTCGTCAATGCCGGCCTGCGCATGCATGTACCGAGCGTGGTCGGCTCGACGATGACGCTGGTCGCGGAGGATGGCAACAAAGTTCCGGGCAATTCGCGCGTTCAGTCCGAAGTCCCGTTGATGGCCGGAAAGACTTACGACGTAGCAGTTCAACCAAAACAGACCACCGCCGGCACATATGACGCCGCGACGTACGCGGTGTTCGATCGGGCGCTCAATCTTTCAACGAGCGGACAGCGCGATGGCGGCATGCAGGTTCTGCTGCAGGTTGCCGGGGGTGCCGCGGTCTCGCCGGCGGTGACTCTCAGCGCCTCCGACAAGACATATTACTGCATCAGCGGAACGACTCTCTCTGTGTCCGACCCTTCAAAGGGACTGCTGGGCGGCGCGGTGGGCGCCAACGGCGTCGTAGTGGCCAACAATGCCCTGCCCGCCGGCAACTCCCTGACCGTGAATGCCGACGGAACGTTCACCTACACTCCACCGAGCGGTAGCTGTGCCGGCTCATTCACCTACCAGGTGAACAACACCGCCACTCACACCGCGACTATCCGGCAATGCGACAGCAGCCAGAGCGATCAGGGTTGCAGTCTTGCCCAGGCACCGGTGGTGGGTGACATCACCTTCAGCAGCTACGTTGCCAGCCGCTACGTCTCCTCGCCGCCCGGGGTCATGAAGGGAGTCACCTCCAACGACGGAAACTTCGGGCTGACGGCTTCGACCACTTTGCCCGCCAGCAGTGGCATCGTGTTGGGTTCGGATGGCTCCTTCACTGCCACGAGCCAGGGAGCGACCGCCTGCCCGGCCGGCTTGGTCAGTCAATTGTCACTGCCCGCGGGAGCGAGCTGCCGTGCTTTCCCCTACCAGGTCAAGAATGCCCAGGGCTCGGCGAGCAACACGGCCAATGCGACCGTGGTGTTCCTGCCCCCTTCCAATCTGACGGTTAATATCACTGACGCGCTCACCGGCGCAGCCATTTCCGACTATCGTTGGATCCTGGAAGAGGATAAGACCTTCTGGATCGATCCGAAGTGTCAGGTCAATTCGACCGATCCGAACGTACGCCCCAGCACCTGTGCGCCGCTGCCCGTGGAAAGCCTGGGCTACAGCTTCCACACCTCCAACATGCCGGTGGTGGCTTCCGGTTGCTTCGGCAAGATTTCGTGCGAGTCGGGGCAGACGGTGGGCGGAACACCGGCTGTCTGCGATGTCGGAAACGGCACTTGCCGCACTGATGCCAGTCAGTTCGCACAGACCACGCCGAGCTCCGTGTATCTCGATCCGACCAAGCGGTATTTCCTGTCGGTTCTGCCCGGCGATGGCGCCAACCCGGTCATCGGCGGTGCCGGCGGGCCGGATGACAACGGTAAGCCCTTCAGCATCGCCAAGGCCTGCGGAGCCTATACAGGCCCCACGGGAGCCTGGGAACCGGGCGGTAGTGCCGCGATGTGCGGTCACGAAATGGGTGGCGTGCAGATCGCTGCCGGCCAGAAGACTGTCAACATCGCTCTGCAGGAGCTGCCGTTACCCACCGCAAAGATTTCGGCGTTCATATTCCAGGATGACTATCCGCTCAACGGCGAGAACGATGCCGGTGGTGGCGTCGATGTCCTGGCGCCCAATGAGCCCGGCCTGGGAGGATTTGAAGTCGTACTGTTCGACCAGGCCGGCGGACTCGGTGATGCCACCGGCCAGATCACCTACGACGAATTCAACCAACCGGTCAGCAATTCCCTGGCGGGCCAGATTGATCCGATCACCGGCCTGGACGCCTGCCCGATCACCGCTCGCACGGATCGGCTCGTGGGTCAGATTCCTACCTGCCCCACCTATGAGTCGGACGGCAAGACGCTGTCGCCGCTGCAGGGACAGGTCGTTATTGCGAACCTCTATCCGGGCATCTACGAGGTCTCCGCGGTGCCGGGCGCCGACCGCGAAGCGCGCGGCGAGGAATGGCTGCAGACCAACACTCTCGATGGCGGCAAACCGCACGAGGCGTTCATCAAGCCGGACGAGCCGGGGTACTTCCAGGAATTCGGTCCCGGCGGCTTCCATGTGTCGATTGGCTTTGCCAACCCCGCGGTCATCAACGCTCGACTCAAGGGCTACTGTTCCTCCGCGGCCAACACGACAGCGTGCAACAACACGCTGACCGTGCATGTGACTAACACGCACATGAGCCGCACTCCGGATCAGCGTACGTACAGCAGCGAGAGTTACGACCACTACTCGTTCACAAACTGCTACGTATCCATCGGTCCGGCGGACGCCGCCGACTTCGCCTTCCAGAAGTGTCAAACGAAGACCAATCCCGACGGCAGCACGGACTCCTTTGTCACGTTCAACAACATGCCGGGGGGCGACTTCAAGATTGCGGTCTTCGACCAGTGGAACGACATCATGCTGGATGGCCTGGTGGGCACGGTCACCATCGCCTCATCGAGCCAGGGTGCGACCACCGACAAGGTGTTCCCGGCATTTCAGTGGCGCACCAATCTCTACACCCGCACGTTCATCGACCAGGACAACGACGGCATTTCCGAGGACACCGATCCCGGGCTCGCCTTGGTGAACACCAATATTCACTACCGGGACGGCAGTGTCGGCTTCTACAACAACACCGACCTGAACGGTTACGCAGCCTTCAACGAAGTCTTCCCGTTCATGAGCTGGCTGGTGGTCGAAACAACCTCGACCCGCTTCAAACCGACCGGCGTGCATGCCATCTATGATGCCGGCGGGCCGGTCGACGGCTCGGCGCAAGCAGCCGCGCTCAATATGGATGGCCAGTCTGCGACTGCCGCTCACCTGGCGAACACCCAGGAGCGCGCGCCACTGCCGGCAGACCTGCGACTGCCCGGCGCCAAATACTGCACCAACGCTGACTGCCTGCCGGGCGACACAGGCGCCGGCACTTCGAGCGGCACGATCTTTCCGGCCATGCCGTGGGGTGTGACGCAAGGCTGGCAGGGCATGCTCGGCCAGGACAGCTTCCTGGAATTCGCCATGAAACCCTTCAAGGAGGCTGCCAACGGCAAGCCGGCCGAAAACGGCGGTATTCACGGCATGGTGGTCTATGCCTCCACTCGTCCGTTTGACGATCCCTCACTGTCGCTGCAACTGCAGTGGGAGCCGGGCGTACCGCGAGTCCAGGTCAACTTATACAGCAAGACGCTCGACGCTTCCGGGAACGAGCACCTGCAGTTGGTCGACACCACGATGTCGGCGAGTTGGGACGATTGGGCACAGGGGTTCCGTCGCGATGCCAACGGCAATCTCATGCAGTCGAACGGCGGAGGCAAACCCGGTGACGCCGGCTACATCTCCAACATGAACTGCCCGGGCCAGGCGAGCGACAGCCCGTTCTTCGCCACCCTGAAGAACAGCAAGGAGTGGCTCGACACGGCGGACAGCAGCGGCAACAAGAAGCCGCTCGCCTACCAGTCACGCTACAAGTGCTATGACGGCTGGTCGCAACTGAACCAGATTCAACCCGCTCCGTATGACGGTCTGTACAGCTTCCCGAGCGTTGTCACTACCGATCCCGCCACGGGTAAGCCCGTGAAGACCAATTGCACCACCTGTGTTGCCAATCCGGATGACGGCACACCGATGCTGCCCGCGGGTACGTACGTAGTGGAAGTCATCGTGCCGCCCGGTTATGAGCTGGTGAAGGAAGAAGACAAGAACATCCTGCTCGGCGATGTCTACGTCGCGCCGGTCACGCAGCAGTTTGCCGGCTTTGGCAACATCTTCATCATGCCGGACCAGGCGGCGGTGGGTAGCACCTACAATGCCAACAACCCCGGCAGCCTCAATCTGACGTCAAATCTGGGATCGGAGACCCTCCCGCGCGGCGAAGGCGATACGGGCAGCATCGAACAGTACTGGCCCTGCGTGGGAGCGGAGCGCACCGTCCCCGATCTGAACAGCCTCTTCCCAGGTGCCGGCCAGGCTTCGCCGTTCGCCGGTGCGAAGCGACGCCTGTGCGATCGCAAGGAAGTCACCGTCAGGGATGAGGCCTCTACACTGGCCAAGTTCTACGTGTTCAGCTCGACGCACATCGCGGGCCACTTTTCGGGCACGATCACCAACGACTTCGCCTCCGAGTTCGATCCTTTCTCACCGCAGTTCGGCGAGAAGTTCGCGCCGCCGAACCTGCCCGTGGGTCTGCGTGACTTCAATGGCAATGAAGTGGCCCGTGTCTACGCCGATCAATGGGGCCTCTACAACGGCCTGTATTTCTCCACCTGGACGGTCAATCCCCCGAATCCCACCGGCTATGCGCCCCAGGTGGCCATTGCCTGCATGAACGACCCGGGCCCGATCCTCGACCCAGCCTCGAACCAGCAGGTCACGGACCCGCAGTACAGCCCGGCGTACAGCAACTTCTGCTACGAACAGCCGTTCATGCCCGGCTTCACCACCTACATGGACACGCCGGTCATTCCGACGCAGTCGTTCGCCGACAACTACAACTTGCCGGACACTGAATATCCCGACGGCACGCCGGCCATCAAGAGTGTCGTCAACTCCAACGCCACCCTGCCCCAGGGACCCTGGGTCCGGCCGGCCGGCAATGGCACCTCGGCCACGGCGACCATCACTTTCTCCGATGTGTCCGTGAACGACTCGGTGAGCTCGGTCAAAGTGGGCGCCACGACCCTGACTGCCGGGAACATCACTTGCAACCTGTTTACCCTGTGCACCAACCTGCTGAACCAGAACGCTCGCAATGCACTGATGGCCGGGTTGGTTACATTGAGCATCAACTCCCGCACAGGCACTACAGGCTACTCGGCCAGTACCGCCTTCGGATCCAATGTCGTCACCATCACGGCACCGGCCGGGACCGCGCCCAACAACACCGTCCTGGTGGTCACGCAGTCGGGCGTCACCATCGCCGGCAACCTGACATTCAGCGGCGGCACCGCCGGCGTCAGTGCCGCGATGGACATCACCATCAATGCGCTTGGCGACAAGGTCGTACAGAACCCGAACTTCTCGGGACCGAATGCCGCGACCGCGCCTTACAATCAGAAGACCATCAAGCGCCACTACAGCTTCGGTAATACGGCCGGTACGGTCGAGCTGATCGGTAGTGACAATGTGTCCCATCCGCTGCAGAACGTCGTCTGGAGCGACACGAAAATCACCGGCACGGTGCCTGCGAACCTGCCGAATTGCCCGAAACAACAGGCGGGCCAGACCGCACAGTGCGGTGAGTTGGTGATCACTCGCGCGGACAACGGCAAGCGCTCGATCGATGCCATCACGATTACTGCCGGTGGCAGCTATCCCTGGGTTGTTGCTCCGAGCGGTGTCACTGCGCCTGCCGGCAAGAGCGTGCAGGACTACGGCGCGCAATTCGGCCGCATGGGTCCGAGCCCGATCCAGGTTGCGCTGGATAGCGCCTCGCCCGGTGACCTGGTCATCGTTACCCCGGGCACCTATCGCGAGAACCTGGTCATGTGGAAGCCTGTCCGCCTCCAAGGCGTGGGCGCCGCGTCTGTCACTGTCAACGCCGATGCGCATCCGGCCGGCAAGATGGACCAGTGGCGCCGCCAGGTGAGCTGCGCATTCGGATTGACGCTCGAAGGGGTACCGAACCTCAACGACACGAAGTATGACCCGGATCAGACTTACACCTGTCCCGCAGCCATGCATCAGCGGGTCGATCGGATTCCGTTCGAAGCGATCATCGGTTGGGACTCGGGTGGCAACGGCAACCTTGCCCAGGTGCTGCAGGAGCCGACGCTCATGGGCGCCTACGAAGGAGCTGGCATCACCGTCCTGGGTCGCGGCGTGCGGGCGCCTGCCTGCAACAACCCGACATACGGCGCGAACTGCCACGACTTCTGGGGCCAGAACGCGACGGGAGGTGCGGGTGCATTCACCGACGGCAGCGTCTACCTGACGGCGAGCACCGCCGACTGCGCCGCGAGCACCACCAAAGTCGACGGAACCGACTATGGAACGAGCAACTATCAGTGCAACCCGTCCGCCATCGACGGCCTGTCAATTACCAACAGCTCCCAGGGTGGCGGCGGCATCTTCATCCATGGTTGGGGCCACAATGTGCAGGTGGCTAATAACCGGGTGTTGGGTAACCACGGCACGCTGGCGGGCGCAATCAACCTCGGAAACGGAGAGACACCCGATGCGTTCGTCAACGACGGTGTCCAGTGCGGTCCAGGCGCGGCTACCGGTATGGCGTGCCCACCGATACCCGCAGGTACTGTCTCCGGAGCGGCGATTCCGTTCCAGTTCAATACAAATGTCCGCATTCATCACAACATGCTCTATAACAACGCCTCGATCGGAGACGCCTTGTTCTCAGGCACTCCCTCCGGCGCGGGCGGCATCACGATCAGTGCGGGTGGCGACAACTACCTGATCGATCACAACTGGATTGCCGGAAATCTCAGCACCGGTGACGGCGCGGGTATTCAGCACCTGGGACTGTCGTTCAACGGCACGCTCAGCCATAACTTCGTGTTGTTCAACCAGAGCACGAATCCGACCCTGCCGACGAACGGCGGCGGTATCGTGATTGAAGGTGCCAACCTCGACAGGACCCTGGCTGGAAATGAGTGTGGCAGTACGAATGACCAGGATTGCCCGCCAGGCCTCGGTGAGGGCACAGGCGCCAATACCATCGTGGACGGCAACCTGATCGTCGGCAACAGCGCCGAGAGCGGTAGCGGCGGTGGCCTGCGCCTGCAGCAGATCAACGGCAGCGACGTGATCGCCTTCCCGAATACCAGCAATCGCCAGCCGGGTCCCGCGCAGTGGTATGGCGTCTCGGTCACCAACAACATCATCGCCAACAACGTAGCGGGCTGGGACGGCGCCGGTGTCTCACTCCAGGATGCGCTGAAGGTTTCCTTCATCAACAACACCATCGCCTCCAACGACACCACGGCGACGTCCGGTGTGCTCTTCAAGACTTTGGGTGCAATCGACTCAGCGTCCAATCCGCCAGGTTGTGTTCCGCAGACGGATCCGTCCTTGCCGCAGAGTCCGTCCTGCACGAACCCGAACGCGCCGCACAGCCCTGAGCCGGCGGGCCTGGTGGTGGAAGGTCATACCCAGAACCTGCTGACTGGAATCGCGCCACTTACACTGAGCTGCCCGGCGGGCTACGGCTACTCGAACACGAACAACGGTGACTGCCGCTTGCTGTCGAAGCCAGCCTTGGTCAACGACCTGTTCTGGCAGAACCGGGCGTTCAGTGTCGAAATCGTCGATGCCAACGGCAACCCGGTCTCTGACAGCAATACGAGTCCCACCGGCCAGGGCCTGCAGTCGCAGCAGAATCTGGTGAACCTGTTCCCGGGATTGAAGCAATCGACCACCGGTGAGTGCGTAGCGGGAGCCGACTATTGGGACCTGGGCATTCGCACAGATGACATCCAGGACAACCAGGTGCCCGCGACCACCAAGTTGACACTGACCAACTCGATCCTGACCGGTCTCACCGGTGGCGATCACCTGAGCGGCGATGTGCAGAACGTGGTTGCCTCAATGGCTACCAACTCGGCACCGAACGCATCCCCGCTGATTGCTCCGTACTGCAACGGCGCCCGGGTTCCGCCGGAGAACGGTGGCAGCGGTTACAACGCGCCGCCGGGAGCCTCGGAGACGACTGGTGTCACCACGGTGTTCGTATTCAAGGGAATACAACCGACGGCGACGGTCGACGAGGGTCACAACTGGCTGAACCTGAGCTACGGTCCGCTGACCCTGGGAAAGCCGAATGCGAATACGGCTACCGCGGGTGAGCTGCTCGTCGCCAGTGCTTCGGTGGCCACACCGGGCGCTGCCTACTCGGTGCGCTCGACTTCTCCAGCGGTCGGCGCCGGCGCGAGCGCGGGTGCTCCGTCGAACGACTTCTTCGGTGCAACCCGTACCGGCCATTCAATCACCATTGGTGCGGTGCAGGTTGATCCTCCGGCCCCGACACTGACCTCTGCAGCGCCCAACACTGGCGCACGCGGAGCCACCGTAGCCGTGACACTGACGGGCAATTATCTCGGCGGTACCTCTGCGGTGACCGTTGCTCCCGCCAACTCGGGAATGACCTGCACAGTGTCCGGAACACCCACAGCGACGACCGTCAACGCGAGCTGCATCATCACCAGCGGCGCCACACTTGGCGCGCGCACGCTGACTGTGACAACGGGAAGTGGCACCAGCAACGGGGTGACGTTCACTGTCACGAACCCGCCGGCTCCGACCCTGACGGCCATATCGCCGACGTCAGGGGCTCGCAACACGACGATCACGATGACGTTGACGGGCACCAACCTGAGCTACGGCCCCTCGGTCGTAGTGACGCCCACCGGCGTGACCTGCAACATCACGGCCACGTCAGATACTTCCCTGACGGCCCGGTGTGCCATCAATCGCTTCACCAACACCGGATCGCGCAGCGTCTCGGTCACCACAGCCGGAGGTCAGACGGGTACCAAGACATTCACGGTCAACTAACATTGAAGCCTGTGCCGGAACATGTTGAATGTCCGGCACAGGGCTGAGGTAACCCGATACACTGTGTTCCATGTCAGCTCGCCGTAGATTTGGATTCGGTATCGCTCTGATGGTGTGCCTTGCCGGGGTCGCTGTCGCAGCGACCCCTTTGTCCGGTGTCGAGCGGCTCACCACCGGCCTGAATCTCAGCGCCGACCAACAGACCCGGGTTCGGTCGATTCTCTGGAAACAACACCAGCGGATCGAGCGCCTCTGGCGGGATACGGCGCTGTCGGCGGCGGAACGGATCACCGCCACACGGCAGCTCAACCGGCAAACCACCGATCTGATCCGGGCTGTGCTCACCGAGCAGCAGCGCCAACTCTACAATCCGCCGGGTCCTGACCCGCGCAGCCTCGTGAAAGACCAACGCAGCGTCGAGGATTGGATCCGGGCGGCAGAAGGAGCTCATTGAAATGAACGTACGTCGATTGAATGTGAGCGTGGTTTTGCTGCTCGCGTATGCCGTCCTCGCATCTGCGCTCGTGTGCGCGGCAACTCCGGCAACCCACGGTAAAACAACGGCCCACGTCAAGAAGTCACGCTTTCCCAGCGGGGGGATGCCGGCCAGCGCCCGCGGCTACTACGCAATCAAGTACGGGGTCGACCAGATGTCGGCCAAGTTGACCGAGTCGGGACAACTAGTCCGCTTCAGTTATCGGGTGATCGATGCAAAGAAGGCCGCACAGCTACAGGATCGCGGCGCCACGCCGAACATGCTCGCTGCGCGTGCCCGTGTAGCGCTGCAGGTGCCCACGATGGAAAAAGTCGGCCCGCTGCGCCAGGCCATGGGCGCCGAGACGGGCAAGGCTTATTGGATTGCCTTCTCCAACAAGGGTTTCCCTGTGAAGCAGGGAGATGAAGTCAGTGTGACGATCGGCACCTTCCGCGCCGACGGCCTGATTGTGCAATAGCGACCATGCGCTCACTGAAGTCACGATGGGTGCTAGCGGCGATGCTGTCGCTCTGTGTGGCCCGGCTGCCGGCAGCCGACATCAAGGTGTCCACAATCCACTACAACATCCCGGACGTCGAGATGGTGCGGGAGGATGGACGGCACGTACGCCTCCCGGACGAGATGAATGACGGGCGGCCGGTCGTGTTGAACTTCATTTTCACCTCCTGCGGCTCGATTTGCCCGCTGATGAGCCAGGTATTCGGTCAGTTCCAACACGACCTGGGCGCGGCAAGTAACCGCGTTCATTTGATGTCGATCTCCATCGACCCCGAGGAGGACACGCCGGCGCGATTGCGTGAGTATGCCCTCAAGTTCGGCGCAACCGCGGGTTGGCAACACTACACGGGGACCGTACGGGCGAGCGTCGCTGCGCAGCGAGCTTTCGATGTGTATCGCGGCGACAAGATGGGCCACTCGGCGGTCACTCTCATGCGGCCATCACCCGGTGCAGACTGGGTGCGACTCGACGGCTTTGCGACGCCGTCTGAGTTGATGGAACGGTTTCGCGAGATGTTGCCGCCGAAATGACTCATTTGCTCACAGTGCGCCGCTCGATTTGCATCACCCTGCTGTGGCTCACAGGCATCGCGAGCGCCTGGGGCGACTCGGTGGGTGAGCGGATTTACCGGGAGGGAATCGTTTCTTCCGGAGCTGCGCTGCAGGGCGATCGTGGGCCGGGAATGCATCTGACAGGGGCAACGGTCGCATGCGTGGCCTGCCATCGCCGCAGCGGCCTCGGCATGATGGAGGGAGCGAGCACCATACCGCCCATTGCGGGCATCTATCTGTTCAACCCGCGCAGCCGCAATGGTGATGACCAGAACCTCCCCTTTGTCGAGGGAATGCGCGCGGATCGGGACCCCTACACCGTTGAGACACTGGCCCGGGCAATACGCGATGGCATAGGCGCCAACGGCAAGCCGCTCAGCATGCTCATGCCCCGCTTCCGACTCGATGATGGCGATATGGCCGCGCTGATCGATTACCTGCGCACTTTGTCGCCAGGATCGGTCCCCGGCGTCGATCCCACTGCGCTGCACTTCGCGACCATCATCACTCCCGATGCCGATCCACAGACCCGGCGGGGCGTGCTCGCTGTGTTGAATGAGTTCTTTGCGGACAAGAATCACTTCACGCGGGCACAGAGTGAGCACCTCCACTCCGCGCATCGGATGATGTTCAAGGCCTATCGGCGCTGGGCGCTGCATGCCTGGGAGCTGCACGGTGCAGCCGAGACGTGGGAGGCACAGTTGCAGGCCAAACTGGCCGCCGAGCCGGTATTCGCCGTGATCTCGGGCGCGGGCGGACACAACTGGGCTCCGGTGCATCGATTCTGTGAGAATGCCGGCCTGCCCTGTCTGTTTCCCAATGTCGACCTGCCGGTCGTGTCGGAACACGACTTCGACAGTCTGTATTTTTCGCGCGGTGTGCTGCTCGAGGCGGATCTGATTGCCAACGCGCTGACGCTGCACACGCCGGCGAATCGCATTCTCCAGTTCTATCGCGAAGGCGATGTCGGCGCGGACGCCGCGGCGCGGCTCGCCAGTCGGCTCACGCACAGGACGTTGATTTCAGAGGTCCTGAAGCCGGAGGCAGGAGCCCGCGAGCTCGCCACGGCGTTGAGTCATTTGCGATCCGGCGATGTGGCGGTGCTCTGGTTGAGATCGGCGGACGTGAGCCATCTCGCAGCCGTTCCACCTGCTGACGTGTCGATTTACCTGTCCGGCCGGATGGCAGGACTGGAATTCAGCCCGCTTCCGCCGGCGTGGCGCAGCGTCACGCAGATGAGCTATCCGTATGACCTGCCCTCGCGCAGCCGCGTGCAGTTGGATTATCCGCTGGGGTGGTTCCGCATTCGCAAGATTCCCATTGTGGCGCGCCAGGCCCAGATCGACACTTTCCTGGCGTGTCAGATTCTTTCCGATACCACCAATCACATGGCCGATACCTTCGTGCGGGACTACCTGGTGGAACGGATTGAACGCGATGTCGATCACCGCATCATCAACGCTGCATACCCGCGCCTCGCTCTGGCGCAGGAGCAGCGGTTCGCTTCCAAGGGCGGCTACCTGGTCCACTTCGCCAATTCGAGCGGCCCGCAGCTTTTGGCCGACGGCCAATGGACCGTACCGTGAATCCCATCAAGAGGAGTCAATCTATGAGGGGTAGGAACTTTCGAGCGTCGATTCCGAGCGCGCTGCTGTGCCTGTCCGCGTTCGCTGCCTTTCCCGCTCACGCAGTCGCACCGGCGACCCTCAATCTGCCATCGCTTTCGGTTGAGCAGATTGTGAGCCGAAATCTGCAGGCACGCGGCGGCGCAACGGCCTGGAAGGCGCTCAGCACCATCGCGTGGAAGGGCGAAATGGGTGCAGGCGCGTCCTCGTACGAGGCGGTAACGGCCAAGGGCACCCTCGAACGGCGAACCCGCGCGGAGAAGCAGTTGCCTTTCTCGTTCGAATTCAAACGCCCGAACAAATCACGCCTGGAGCTGCAGTTCAACGGTCAGACCGCCGTGCAGGTGTTTGACGGCTCCCATGGATACAAGTATCGGCCCTTCATGAATCGCACGGACTGGGAAGCCTACTCCGCCGCGGAGCTCGCGCAGGCGAGCGCGGAGCCGGGCGTGGATGGCTACCTCATTGACTACGCGGCGAAAGGACGCAAAGTTGAGTTGGAAGGCCGCGACTCGGTGGAGAACCAGGCGGCCTACAAGCTGAAAGTCACATTGCCCGGTGGGCAGGTCCGGCACGTCTGGGTTGACGGTCGCACCTTCCTGGAAACCAAGATAGAAGGCGCGCCTCGCAAGCTCGACAACACTCTGCATCCCGTCGCGCTTTATCTTCGTGATTACAAGCCGGAGCAGGGTTTGATGGTGCCACATACCCTCGAGACTGCGGTGCAGGGAGTGGCGCAGACAGAGAAGATCTCGATCGAATCCGTAGCCGTCAACAAGGGCCTCGACGATGCGCGCTTTACCAAGCCTAAGTAAGTGTGCAGCGTGCGTGTTGGGAATTCTTGCGGCACCCGCTGGTGCGACGGCGCGGCCCGATGTAAGTCAGCTTCTGGTCCGCTATCAGGCGGCCCGCGGGGGTGAGGACGCCTGGAAGGCCATCCAGACGCTGGGTTACACGGGCCACATCGTCTCCAAAAACGTCAGCACACCGGAGCTGTCGTTTTTGATGTTGCTCCACCGGCCCAACGCCTTGCGATTTGAAATCGCCGGCAAGGGCGAGCGCTCGATCCGCATATTTGACGGCCAGAACGGATGGCGCGTGCGGCCGGGGAGTGAACGTGGGCTCGAAATCCACGCGTACGATGCGGACGAGCTGAACGCAGCTCGCGACTCCGGCGGCCTCGATGGACCGCTGAGCGATCCCGACTCGAAAGGGATTCACGTGGCGCTGGAGGGGGCCGACCAGATTGAAGGCCACCGGGCCTGGCGCCTGCGCGTGACGCTACCGTCCGGGCAGGTGCAACAGCACTGGCTCGATGCCAAAACGTACCTGGAGCTGCGGTACGACCGTACCTCTCACGATGGCAGTGGCAAGCCGGTGCCGGTGTCGGTGTACTACCGCAACTATCGGACTTTTGCGGACGTAAAAGTGCCTCTCGACATCGAGACGCGCACGGCGCAGGGGCAACTCGTCAATCAGATGATTGTCGACAAGGTGGCCGTCAACCCGCACCTGGACGCATCAACGTTTGTCAGTCCCTCCAACGTGCCTCACCATGGAGGTGTCGTGGTGGATGCCACCCGCGCCCGGTGAGTTGCTCAAAGCGGGCGGCGCGGTGACCTTCAGCAACTCCAGCTCGAATTTCAGAGTGGACTCAGGTCCGATGCCCGTGCCGGGCGGAGGATTGGCGCCGTAAGCGAGCGCCGCCGGAACGTAGATCTCCCAAGCGGCACCCGGCTTCATCAGTTGCAGGGCTTCGCTCCATCCCTTGATGACGCCACCCACGGAGAAGGTCGCGGGTTGGCCTCGCTTGTAGGAGCTGTCGAATTCGCGGCCATCGAGTAACAGGCCGCGGTAGTTCACGGTCACCTGGTCGTTCGCTTGCGGCGAAGCCGCTTTGGTATCGCCGCTTTTGACCACACGGTACTGAAGGCCGCTGGACGTGGTCACGACGCCGGCTGCTTTGCCGTTGCGGGCCAGGAACTCGGTGCCGGTTGCCTTGTTGGTTTGCGCAAGCTGCGCTCGCGCGCCGTGCACCCAGGTGGAGAGGCGCTGTTGGTCTGTGGCGGACATTGGTGTGCCACCGACACCGGCTTCGATACCGCGCTTCAGCGAGTCCATTGAGAGAGAGTTTGCGAGGCCCGCTGCGCGCAGTTGCGCGCCGAAGCTGAGGCCGGCGCTGAAGCTGGCTTGATTAACGTCCAGGGGCGCCGCGGGGGCCGTGGTCGTGGTGGTCACGGCCGCGGCCGCTGACAGGGACAACAGGGTGGGAATCAAAATCACTCGTAACACTCCTTCAGTGCGCCGCACCGCGAAAGCGCGGCAGCGGGTCGTAGATGAATACCCAGTCGGTATATTTTTCAGCCTGGTCGAAATCAGTATCCACCAGGTCGAAACCGGCTCGCTTCAGCGGCGCGCGGGTCGATGTGCTGGCCACTCCCATGAAGCCGCCGTTCGCGGCGGGAATCAAACTCCAGTCGGCCGCTCCCGTCATGGGATCCCGGTACAGGCGGCGGAGGAAATATTTGACCGGCGTCGCGCTATCGGCGCTCTGAACCAACTCTGCAGGGGTCTGTGGGAAACGATGGTTGACTCGGTAGAAGAACGCGATGGCGTCGCGATACTGGTGGCCGATGAACAGAAGCTCCGCTTCGCGCTCACGCTGAGCCTGCGTACTGGCAACCTCTCCTGCCATCGCGAGCATGAGGCCGATGAGTACAATGAGGGCAAGTATCCCGAGGTAAGTGAAGCCGCTGCCAGACTTACGTAAACGAGGCTTGCAGCGCGGACTAAAGCGACGCATAGGCCACGCCCCGTTCGCCCTCGCCCTCCGCACCGCTGTGAACATCCTTCACACCGTTGTCTTCCGGCTCCTCGGCATGAATGAGCACCCACGTGTCGGCGCGTTTGGTGATGGGATCGACCGGGACGGCCCGCAGGTAATGTCTGTCAACCAACATGTCGAGGGACTCGGGATATTTGCCCGTATCGCCGTAGAACCGATCGATCGACTCCCGCATCGTCGTGACATCTTGTTGCAGAATCACTTCTTTCGAATGCTCGAGGGACTTGAAGTAGCGCGGCACGGCGATGCTGAGCAGCGCGCCGATGATCGCCATGACGACGAGAAGCTCCAGCAACGTGAATCCACCGCGGCGGCTACCAGTCATGGTAGGGCACCCCGTTGAGACCGGTCTGAGACGATTTCGAGAACACGTCGTACACATCGTCGCCGGATTGCGGGTCATCCGGCGGGCTCTCGTACGATCGCAGACCCCAGGTATCCGACGCCGGCGCATCGGGTTGCGGCCAGAACGGGTCGCGCGGAATTCGACGCAGAAAGTAGATCTTGACGCCTTCCTTGGGACTACTTGCGTCCTCTACTCCATCCACCAGTGTCTGAAGGTCAGGTGGGTAGCCGCTCTTATCAGCGCTGGCCTTGATGCGGCCGGAGTCGGATGCTTTCTTGTAGTTGTCGATGGCGGTGCGCAGCGTGCGGAGGGCATCGCGCAGCTCGGACTCGCGCTGACGTTGGAACATCAGGTGGGCGGTGGGCACGACAGCGGACGCCAGCAACGCAACAATCGCGACGGTAATCACCATCTCGATCAGGGTGAAGCCGGCGCGTTGTGGGTGCTGTCGGGTCATTGCGAAATGGCGACATTCAAAGGCGTTGCCGGCGTCGCCGCCATCGCCGTGCCGTTCTCGCCGACGAGTACGACCTGCGTGGCTATCTGACTGGGGCGCGCGGCCACGGCGCGGAAGCGAAGGTTGACGATGCTCCCGTTCGCCCCCACGGCGTCACCGCTTTGGCCGGTCAGCTCGAGCTGCACTCCGCCCGGTTTCAACTGCACCTTCGACTCGTCTCCCGCAGGTGCCAGGTCTCCCGGCTCTGCGCTCAGCAACTGGAGCGCAGTCGCATCGAATCGCACCTGGGCGCGCACGCGCCCGGTGGCAGCCGCGGAGGCCAGCCGCACAGCGACATCAAACTCCTGGCCGACCTTCGCGGAGTCAGGACCTTCGATGCTGACTTTTGGCTTTCCCGACGGCGCGGAGGACGGTGAAGGCGTGGAAGTTGGCGGTGAGGCTGACTGTGGCGGCGTGGAGTTTGGTGGGGCGGTTGCTTGTGGCGCCGTGGTGGCCTGCGAGTGCTGCGAGGCCAGTGTAGCCTCCGAGGCCGTGGTAACCCGTGACGCGGTCGCGCCTGTCACAGCTTCCAGGCGTTCCGGGGCCGTGTGTGCGATGTTGTTTGTTGAAGCAGGCGGTGTGCTGGCGGCGCCCGAGGACAGGGTAACGCTGCCAGGCATCACCGGCGCAGCGGCTGCCGCGCCCGTTGTGGCAGGTGCGCGCACCGCGCCCTGGGGCGCGGGCGACGAACCGAACGGCGCAGAACGGGCCTGGCTTTCGGTTCCGTACCAGAATTCCGCAGTCTCGCTGGAGGGACGCGATTGCGCGCGGATGATATGTGGAGTGATTGACAATACGATCTCGTTCTTGTCGCGCGTTGTGCCGGCGGAGCCAAACAAGCGGCCGAGAATCGGCAGGTCACCCAGGCCGGGGATGTGCGCCGAGCTGCGGGAATCGCTGTCCTTGATCAATCCGGCGAGTACCTGGGTTTCGCCGTCCTTCAGCTCGAGTACGCTCGCGACATTGCGGGTACCGATCTGGTAGGCAATCGTGTGGCCGCCATTGCCGATCGGCACATCAATCTGCTTCACAATCGAGCTCACTTCGAGCCCCACTTTGATTGCGACATCGCCATCGAGATGAATGGTGGGTTGAACATCGAGAGTGAGCCCGACATCCAGGTATTGCACGCTGCTCGTTGAGTAGGTGCCACCGGTGGTGGCGCTCGATCCCGAGGTCACCACCGGAACCCGATCGCCGACCATGACCTTGGCTTTCTCTTTGTTTTTTGCGCGGATCCGCGGACTGGACAGCACGTTTGTGACACCGACCGTCTTCATGAGATCAACACTGACCCCGAGCGAGGAGACGGTGATTGTGTTGTTGTTCTGTTTGCCGACATCCGCGAGCCGCAGCGCAGTGCTGCCCGGGTTGGCAATGGAGGTGGGGGAGAACGCCACGTTGGTGGGGTAGTTGATTCCAAGCTGTTGCGCGAGGTTGTGAGAGATCTCCAGGACCTCCACTTCCATGAGCACTTCCGGCTCGGGCACATCCAGGGAGGCCATCAGCTTTTCGGCCATCCGTACGTGCTCCGGGGTGTCACGAATGGTGATCTGGTTCGCGCGCTCGTCCACGTACATCGTCTTACTGCCCAAAACGGTCTTCAGCATCGACTCGGCATCCTTGGGAGCCGCATTCGTGAGAAAGAATGTGCGTACAATCTCGTCCTGGTAATCCTTCTGCTTGGCAGGCGTGTTCGGGTACACGAGCACCATGTTGTCCGCCAACACCTGGCGGGCCAGTTGGTTCTGGGTGAGAATCAGATCGATGGCCTGTTCGACGGACACCTGGTCGACAAAGATCGTGGTCTTGCCGTCGGATTTCACATCCTTGTCGAAAATGAAATTGATGCCGGTCTGGCGGGCGAGCACCTCAAACACCATCTTGGTCGGCGCATCACGAAACTGCAGGGTCACCGGCCGGTTCTCCTGTGTCCTCAGGCGCGGCACGACGGTGGCGGGTCCTTTCGCCTGGTCGATGGCGGAGGCCAGCGCCGCGGCGGGTGCGAATCCCGGGTCTTCACGCAGGACCGCGCGCACCTCCACGTCAGCGGAATCGTACTGCCCGGATTTCAGCAGTTTCTGTGCATCCGCAACTTGGTCGGCATGCCGCCGATCCGCCTGTACACTGTCCAGACCTCGCCGGGCCCGATCGTTCGCCGGCTCGATGACGAGCACGCGCCGGTAGTCCGTTTCGGCTGCCTCTGGATTGCCGGCGGCGCGCGCCCGATCCGCGGCCGAGATCAGTTGCTGCACGGCTTCCGCGGACCGCGCCACCAGCTCCAGGCGGTAGGTCATGTTGTTTGGGTTGGTACGCACGGCCGCTGCCAGTTGCGCGAGCCCGCTCTCGTACTCGCCGCGATTCAGTGCGCTGATGCCATCCTGATGCAGACGATCAGAAGCGCAACTGGCGATTGCAACTGAGAGCACCAGGGTCAGAAGACGCTTCACGGGGACCCTCCAGTGGTGACTGTCTGCCGGATGTTCAGGGGCAGATAGTTGAAGACCAGCCCTTCCGGACCGGCACTTTCGAATACATACACGCCATCGAGGTGATCCCCTACATGCGCATCGACCACCCGATCGCTGCGAGCGAGGAAATACACGGCTCCTTCGCCTGCCGGGGCGTAGCTGCCAACAAAGGTGTACGGAAACGGAGGAGCCGATGGTGGTGGTGGCGGTGGCGCCGCAACCGGAGGCGGTGGCGGAGGCGGAACGTACCAGGAATGGCCGGCAAACAGCGCGGCTGCGTGGGATGCATCGGCGGTTCGAGTCGGCGTCACGAGCACGCCGCTGGAGGACACGCCGATTGGCAGTTGACGCGCTGCTTCGCGGCTGGTGGGTTGTGTGGCAGTAGCGGCGCCGTGAGAATCTGTGGCAGCAGCGGCGCCCAGGGGATGTGTGCCAGCAATCGCGCCGAGGGGATCGCGAGCAGGCTTTTCGTGGGGTTGTGCACCAACAATCGGCGCACCACTGCTTGCCAGCAATCCGGTGGACCCGGGAATGGCAGCCGCGAGACCGATCAAAACCCAGCGATGCAGGGGAATGAGGCGAGTCATGATCTCTCCCGTGTGAAGACAGTGAGACCGACCTGGGCTTCCACAACGCCATCCGCGATTGCTTTGCGTTGCACCGACAAGTCACTGACAGCGACGTTCGGCATTGCCGTGAGCAGTGCGTCAATGAACCGCCGGATCTGAGGATACGAGCCCACCAACGGGAAGGTGACCCGGTAGCGCACCAAACCACCCGCCTTCATCGCGCTCTCATCGTACTTGCCGGAATCGATAGTCAGATGCGCGGCGTTCGCCTGCGCGAGCACCACGCCCAACAGCGCCGGCATGTCGCCGCGTGCCGGCAGGCTACCCAACAGTTGCGCAGCGGTATCGACGGGAGCCTGGCGAGGGACCGATCTTTGTGTATTACGCAGATCCTCGAGCTGCAGGCCGAGAGCCTGTGTGTCGCGGCTCAGTTGCAGGTAGGTAGAGAGGAAGAACACTCCGCTCGCCACCAACAGAGCGATGCCGGCCAGCCCGAGGCGGCCGGTTCCTTTGACCGACCAGGCAAGGCGCTCCAGCATCAGGATGAACGCCTTCCCAGCCCGATCCCGAACAGAGGTCCACGTGTAGGCTTGCATCAGGTTCGCCATTGCGCTGCTATCTTGAAGCGGAAGGGGTGCTCCGAATCATCCTTGCGCAACTCGTGGCTCTCCAACATTGGATAGCGGAGCGCTGTGCATTTCTGGAGCCGCTCGAGGTAAGCCAGCGCATCGGGCAAGGTGCGCGCTTCCGCGGTAATTGTGACGATTCGCTTGGCGGGGTCCGGCTCAACCTGCAACAAGGCGACGGTGGAGGAAACATCCGCGCTGGCGGACTCCAACTGGGCCAGGAGCGAGCTCCAGGGGACGGACAGTTCGCGCTCTATTGCCGCCGCCGCCGCGGCACTGTCTGGAGCCACGCGTTCAACCCGGTGGTGCGAGCGGGTGCGAGCTTCGAGTTGGGCCTCGATGTCTCGTTTCTCGACCAGCCGGGTATTGAAGGCGTATCCCACAGTGACACAGGCGACCGCCCCGGCCACGCACAGGAGGACACCGGCGCCGCGCGCACGAACCGTATCCGAGAGCAGCTCGAGTCGCACTTGTGCTGCCCGCTTCATCCGTAGCCCCTGCGCAGAAGCGCCAGCTCATGGGGAATTTGCGTATTGCTACCGGGGTCGAGCCAGAGCACGGTCTGCGTCGACTGACTGTGCACATGGCGCATCCACGAGGGGGCATCCACCAGCATCGGGACAGGGTTGTTGCCTCGGGCTTGCAACCGGCCGAAGGCCTGCAGACGATCGAGCTCGACAGTCCAGTCCTCGCAGACCCGTGCTGTGTGCACACGGTCCCATTCGCCATTGGACAGGTGGATGGCGGCGAGCGAGCTGTCGTCGAGACTCACGAACCAGGCATCGTCGGCGGGCAAATGCCGGCGCCACGCATTGAATGCAACAACGAGCTGAGGCTGCAACGATGTCAGAGTCAGACCTGCTCCGGTCAACGCATCCTGCAGCCGGGTTCTGAGCGGTAGCGGCATCGCACAGGCCACGTAGGCCTGGCCGGGCGGCGTGTCAGACAGCGACAGATGCCAATCTGACACACAGTCGCCGTAGCTTTCCCCCATGACAAAGCGCGCATAGGACATCCGCCCATCAGCAGGCAGACGTTCCGTCGGCCACGGCACGATGCTATAGCGCACCCAGGAGTCGGCAACAATCACGCGGGCCGCCGCATTCCGCCATGCCGGCTCGGTCAGTGCATCCTCCAGGCGAGTCAGTGTGGGTCCGAAATCGCTGTATTGACCATTAACAGCAATCTCCGTCTCCGACACTGTCCGAGGCCGCAAGCCACGCGCGCGGCGCGCCAACGCAACTCTGCGTGGCGCGATGTAGATGACTACTTCGTCACGCCAGAGCGGTAACACGATTGGCCTCAATCAAGGTCGTTTGCCCTCGGGCGACGAGATCGAGCACTGCGGTTCTCAACAGCCGAGCGCCGCTCGCAATCGCGAGCTCCTTTAGTTTGCGCGCCGGCGCGCGCATCACGATCGCTTCACGCAGCTCGTCATCCAACACGAGCAGCTCGCCGATGGCCCGCCGCCCGCGATAACCTGTTCCACGGCAATGAGCGCAACCACGCCCGGTGCGGAACGTCCAGTCCTGTACGGCCGGCAGATGAAGGCCCGACTCGGCCACCAATCCCGCTGCGGGCTGCACGAGCTCAGCGCATTGCTCGCACACCATCCGGACCAGTCGTTGAGCGAGTATCCCGTTCAGTGCCGCCACGAACGCGTATGCATCCACCTCCATGTGTGCGAATCGGCCGAGTACGTCAAAGACATTGTTGGCGTGCACTGTCGTGAATACCAAGTGACCTGTCAGGGCCGACTGAATGGCAATCTGCGCAGTCTCCGGGTCGCGAATCTCACCCACCATGATCTTGTCGGGGTCGTGGCGCAGAATGGATCGGAGGCCGCGGGCGAACGTGAGGCCCTTGCGCTCGTTCACCGGAATCTGCAGCACACCCGGCAATTGATATTCGACCGGATCCTCAATGGTGACGATTTTGTCGTGGCCGGTGTTGGTCTCGGAGATTGCGGCGTACAGGGTCGTCGTCTTGCCACTGCCGGTTGGTCCGGTCACGAGCAGCATTCCGTAAGGCAACTGTGAGAGCCTTTGCAGACGCTGGACCACGCCCGGGTCGAACCCCAGGGAATCCAGGCGCAGTCCATGCATCTCGGTGGTGAGAGACTGTTTGTCCAGGATGCGCAGCACGGCATCTTCGCCATGGACGCTCGGCATGATGGAGACGCGAAAGTCGATAGGCCGTCCCTTCAGTCCCAGTTTGAAGCGGCCGTCCTGAGGCACGCGCCGTTCCGCGATATCCAACTCGCTCATCACCTTGACTCGCGAGATCACCTGCTCGCAAAGATCGGCGCCGCCCAGGGTAGCTACATGCACCAGGACTCCGTCCATGCGATAGCGGATAGCCAAGGCACCCGGCCGAGTCTCGAGGTGGATATCACTTGCACCGGCCTTCAAGGCGTCGTAGACGGTCGAATGGACGAGTTTGACAATGGGGCTCGAGTCCGCGCTGATGGTGGCAAGGGACAGGTTCTCCATCTCGCCGCCGGGCGCGGTCGCAGCAGCCGCCTCGACCTGCGCCACATCCATGGCACTCAGATCCTGCTCGTATTTCGCGATGTAGGCTGTGATCTCGCCGGCCGCCGCCAGGTGCCAAACAAGGGGCTGACTGACTTTCAACTCGAGCCAGCCGCGGATCGATGTTTTGAAAGGATCGCTGACGACTGCCAGGTACGCGTCCTGGCGCTTGACGATCACACAGCCACGCTGTGCCGCCTCCGCGGGTCCCAGCAGGTCGAAAGCAGGCGATAGGGCCATCAGGCTCGGGCCATCCAACACGGGATAGCGCGTCACCTCTGCGAGCGCCCGTGCGAGCGCGTCACCTTCCAGCCCACTCCGTTGCGCCAACAGATCGAGGATCGGCCGACCGCCGGCCGCGCTTTCAGCGAGCGCGCTACGTAACACCTCGTCCGACAGCGTCGGCTCCTGGGTGCCGGGCAGGAGCAATTCTTCCGCCGCGCTCATCGGATGCTCCCCGCCAGCTCGAAGATGGGAAAATACATGAGCACGACGATGCCGCCGATGACGAGCCCGATCACTGTCATCATCGCCGGCTCGATCAAACGGGTGGCAACCTCAACGAATCGCGACAACTCGGCGTCATAGAAGCCCGCGATGCGCTCCATCATCTCGCCCATGTTGCCGCTGCGCTCGCCGACACGGAGCATACGGTCGGCAACCGGGGTAGTGAGACCGTGCGAGGCGAGCGAATCCGCCAGTGAGCGGCCTTCGCGAACCGCGCGGGTTGCGAGAGTCAGGCGCGGTTGTGTGGCAGCGGTCAAAAGCCCTCGCGTCATTTCAAAAGCGGTCACGGCCGGCAGGCCGCCGCGCAGAAGCATTCCAACCGTGCGATACAGCCGGGCGAGCTGATACAGCTTCAGTTGATGGCCCACCGTTGGAATACGTACCAGAAGACGGCCGACCGCGCCCCGGAATGCCGGTTGCATGACGCCATGGATCAACAGTACGAGCACGGCGAGGCTGACCGTGGCAACGCCCATCCCATGCGAATCCAACAGGCGCCCCCACTGCATCAGCAGCTTGGAGGCCCACGGGAGATCGCCACCGATATCTTCATAGATGCCGGAAAAGCGTGGAACGACATACACAACGAGAAACAGGACGACCAGCATGCCTGCGCCGAGCAGGACGGCAGGATAGATAGAGGCGTTGATCAGCCGCTTCTTGAGAGTATCGATCTGCTCCTGATAGGCGATGAAGCGGCGCAACGCCTCCGGAATAGCACCGCTGCGCTCGCTGGCGCGGACGGTGGCGACGTACAGCGGCGAGAAACAACTCGGGAATTCGGCAAGTGCCGTTGACAGACTCTGCCCCTCGTACAAACGGCGTCTCAGACCTTCGAGTACGCCACGCACGGAAGCGTCCTGCTCCTTCTCGGTCAGCGCATCGATCGCCTCGACGAGCGACAATCCTGCCTCGAGCAAAGCGACGAGCTCACCGCTGAAGGCGACGAGAGCCAGCTTGGAGCGGCGCGGCCCCCGCAGTCGCGAGCTGTGAACAGACAGCACGCGCAGCCCGCGACCGAGCGCCTGCCGCCGCGCGTCGCCCTCATCGAGAGCATCCAACTCCTGGGTTGACAGCGCGTTGGCGGAATCGAGTGTTGTGATGCGAAATCGCACGAGGCTCACCAGTTGGTGATGTCCGCGTCTTCGCCTGCGCCGCCCGGCCGGCCGTCTTTACCATAAGACAGCAGGTCGAAGTCGCCGTGGCTGCCGGGTTGCTGGTAGACGTAGGGCCGCCCCCAGGGGTCCGGCGGGACGCCCTTTTTGAGATAGGGGCCGCCCCAGCTCGGTTCGTTGCTGGGGGCCGCACTGAGGACAGCCAATCCTTCCTCGCTGGTTGGATAGCGGCCCGTGTCCAACCTGAACTCATCGAGCGCCTTATCGAGCGCGTCAATCTGGGCCCGAGCCACCTTGACCTGCGATTTGCCCACCTGGGCGAAGTAGCGCGGAGCCACGAACCCGGCCAGAAGGCCGATGATCACCATGACAACCAGCAGCTCGAGGAGCGTAAAGCCCGGCGCCGGGGCACGCGGGCGGCGCTCGTTTTTCTTGTCCATGGAGCATGCTGCGCTCAACGGGCGAGTGCCGGACAGTCGGCACATGAGGGTGCGATTCCTCGCAAGACCCTGTAGAGGCAGGGAGGGTTTTACGGTAGATCAGTTGAGCCGGAGCCGGGCGTTGCGCAGGTCGGGCAGCGTCAGTGGCCACTTCAGCCGCACGGTAGTGCCCTTTCCGGGGGCGGTCGTTACCCGGCAGGTACCGCCCGACTGCTCCGTCCGCGCCCGCAGGCCGAGCAGCCCCAGGGCCGAGGGTCCGCTGCTGTCACAGGCATCGAGCTGGAATCCCACGCCGTCATCCTGGATGCTGACAATGAGGTTGCCATCTTCGCTACGCAGCGAAATCAACACCCGGCGCGCCTGGGCGTGACGGGCCACATTGCTGAGTATCTCCTGCACGGCGCGATACAGGTGAGTGGCAATGCTGTTAGGTATGTCCTGATCGGTCACGTTGATATCTTCGGTGACCGCGATCGAGCCATAAACGCCGCTCCACCTGCGATACAAACTGCGGATCGCGGATACGACACCGAGATGATCGAGCGCGCAGGGCCTGAGGTTCATGGCGATCGCGCGCACCTCGTCGATGACTTCCTTCGTGCGCACAATGGCCGTCTTGATTACCTCGATCGCCTGAGGCGTATCGTTGCGCTGAATGAGCAACGTGGCGCGTTCCAGTGAGTACTTGACGGCACTCATCTCTTGACCGACCGAATCGTGCAGATCCTGTGAGATGCGCTTACGCTCCTCCTCCTGGGCGGTCACCAGCCGCAGCGACAGCGCCTCGAGCTCGGACTTCGAGTCACGCAGCAGCTCCTGGGCCGCCCGGCGGCGCCCGACCTCCAGCATCAGCGTCCGGTTGATTTCGGTGATGCGTTCCGTGCGATCGGCAATACGCTGCTCGAGCGCCTGGTTGAGCGATTTCAATTCGCGCTCCGCGTGCCGTGCCGCAGTCACGTTTGAAACGACAAACGCTGCGTTCACCCAACCGCTGCTGCCTGCCGCATCAAACGCCTGCGTGGTGGTGTTCAGCACTATGAGCAGATCCCTGCCACTGACCGCATCGGCCACCTCAAAGGCCGCGCTCGGCTCCGGCCCCAGTTTCCGGAACGCGTTTTCCAGCAACCGGTCGAGGTCGCACCGGGGCGACTGACACAGCGGATGCAACATCTCGTGGAGGTCGAGCCCGATGGCATCCTGTACCTTTCCCAGCGACCAGCGCTCAATAGCGCGATTGATCCTGACAACCCGGCGGGAGCGATTGATCAGACCGATGAGCTCCGGAAAGACATCTGCCGCGTTTTCCCACTCATGTTTGGCCTCCACAATGGCCGCGAACACGCCAGTGTCAACTGAGCTGGCGGAGGGTAGTGTCCAGGCGAGCATTTTGCGCACCACATCGACAGCGTCCGCCCGCGATCCAATGTCGGCCTGTGAACCGCCTATGAGAGCGATCGAATAACGCGCCTCCTGTCCCGAGGACACAGCGCCGCAGACAATTTCAACGGCACCCATGGTTGTTACAATGACCCGCTCGGGTGCATCGAGTGCCTGCCCGACGAACGGAACGTTTGCCAGGGGCACGCCGCCTCTTTGCCAATCGGTCGGGATGTTCGCTCCGCACGTGACTCTCACGGTCTGTAGCTGCGCTGCATCCGGCTCGAACAGGACCGCGGTCAGGTTGAACTCAGTCGCCATGGCGGCCAGGGCGGCTTCGGCGGAGCCACGCAAGGAGGCACGGGGTCCTGACGCGCAGATACGAGCTATGAGATCGAGAATCTGCCTCACGGTAGGTGTTCGGACTGAAACCGTCGGTAGAACTTCAGTACCGCCGGGACATATGCCTGCGTCTCGGCGTACGGAGGGATGCGCTTGCCATAGCGATTGACGGCATCCTCTCCGGCGTTGTATGCCGCCAACGCGAGCTCCATGTCATTGCCGTAGCGCTGCAGGAGGTCTTTGATATAACTAGCTCCGCCGCGCAGGTTTTCGCGTGGGTCGAACGGGTGATCAACACCATAACGGCGCATTGTGGCAGGCAGCAGTTGCATCAGACCCTGGGCGCCCTTGGGGGACACCGCCAATGGATCGAATCCCGACTCGACAGCGACCATGGCGCGAAGAAGCGCGGGACTCACTGCCGCTTGCCGAGCCGCCTCCTGTATGAGGCCCGTGTAGCTCGACGACCGTGCTCGCCAGTCGGCGCCGGCCGTTGGACCTGCATCCACCAGCGGCTCGGACAACACTCTCACATAGCGGTGATCAACGGGAACATTGGAATAGTGAGTGACGCCCGCAGAGTCGGTGAAGGCAAAAATGTCCGCCACGGCTGACTGAGCCCCGGTCAGTGACAGAGCGATGCAGATTGCCCACCTGGTTGAGCCCATGGGCTGCGAATATACGAGCATTGGTGGCAGACTTCCGGTAGGGAAACCCTGCAGTGCGCGTCTACCCGCGCAGCAGAGCGGTCACCTGACTGAAGGAGCGCGCTTCGGCAACGTCGGCCGCGCTCTGGCGGTTCTCGTTGCGCAGCCGGGTGCTGGCACCGGCGGCCAGCAGGCGCTTCACCAACACGACATCCCCCTTGCGGCAGGCAATGATCAGCGCGGTGTCGCCGAAACGATTCTGAGCGTTGATGTCGGCGGCCCCCGCCAGAAGCTGGTCGGCGACCTGGGCACGCCCGGCGGCCACGGCCAGGTGTAGCGCGGTGTCTCCAGCCTTGGTGTGCGATCCCGCACTGACCCCTTTGCTCAGGAGGAAGCTGACTACCGGAGCGTAGCCGGAGCTGCTCGCCACAAGCAGAGCGTTAACCCCGTTCGAATCCGCTACATCCAGGCGGGCCCCTTGCGCGGCGAGCAGTTGGATTTTGGCAAGGGAGCCGGAAGCAGCGGCGTACCACAAGGCCGTACGACCTTGCTTGTCGCTACGATCGACGATGCCTCCGTGTTCGAGCAGGATCCGAAGCATTCCCTCGTCGCCCTGCATCGACGCAGCCATCAAGGCGTTCCAGCCATGCGCGTCCTGCAAATCGACACGCGCATGGGCAGCCAGGAGATCGGCAACCATTGGCAGAGAACCGCGCCGAACCGCCAATACGAGCGGCGACGGCGAATTGTTGGGATGCTCATCGGGGGACACGCCCCGCGCCAACAGCATCTTGACGATGTCCTCCCTGCCGCTTCGAATCGCGAGCAGGAGCGCTGTATCGCCCCGTGAGTCAGCTCTCGACGGATCCGCGCCAGCTTCCAGCAGCGCGTTGACGGAGCGGGCACTGCCGGCCGCCGCCGCCCAGATCAGTACGGGCGCGCGCTCGGGCGTCAGGGCATTGGCATCCGCCCCCGCCTTCAAAACTGAATCCATGAGCGTCCCTGAGCGGCTAACCGAGGCAACGGCAACATCGGGCCAACCTGCATACAGGTCCCGATCGGTCCGGCTCGCCCGCTGAACCACCGTCAAGTCGCCCGATACCAGTGTTTCGTGATGCAGCGCTGTAGCGCCCGCGGCACGCAACTGACTGGAAACAGAGGCAAGGTGGGCGTTCTCGGCGAAATCCAGGGCGGACCAATTCTGAACGTTGCGCTGTGTCGCATTCGCACCGGCCGACAGCAGCCGCTCTATGACCGTAACATTCCCTCCCGTTGCGCCGTACATCAACACAGTGTTGCGGCTCTTGTCCGCCGTGTTGGGGTCGGCATGAGCCTGGAGAAGGACACCAACCGCGGCAGCAACGCCCGAGCGCGCCGCCAGCATCAGCGCATCGATACCCCGTTCGTCGCTGGCGGATACATCGGCGCCTGCTCGAATCAGTGCATCGAGGGCCTCAGGGTGACCTGACGCCGCGGCGCGCGCCAGGGCGCCCCGGCCAAAAGAATCCCGCGCATTGATGGTTTTTGCATCGGCGAGCGTGTTGATAGCCGCGACATCGCCCCGCTCCGCGGCCCGGCGGAGTGCCTCGTTGCGTAGTTGTGGATCGCCGAAGTCCGCGGGAGTTTTGGGGTCGGCGTCGATTGCACGCAGAGTGGCTGTTGCGCTGGCCAGGCCTTGTTGCGCGGCCTTGGTCAACCAGACTCGCGCCTGGACAGGGTCTTTCGGGGCATTCAACCCGTTCAGGTAGAAGACGCCGAGGCGATATTGCGCGGTTGCATTGCCGGCCTCCGCCAGATGGCGCAGACCTTCGGCGGCCGCGGCGAAGTTTTTGAGACGGATCTCGGTCCGCACGGCATCGAGGGGATCGGCTTTGCCGTTGGCGCCTATCGCGGGGTTTACCGCGATGCACGCGACCGCGAGCCATAAACCGCTACGCAGTCCCATACTTCGTCTCGACGGATATGCCCATGGTGCGCAGGAATTCCGTGGGCAACACACCCCCGGCATTGACGATCACCGCGTCGTTGCGAACTTTGATCAGGCGGCCTCCGGTTTGTTCGATTGCGACAGCACCGTCCGCGATCTGCTTGAGGTTGGAACTCAACAGAACGCGCAACTGCCCGACCCCGGCCAGGGCGCTTACCCGCTCGCGATTGCGGGGTTTGGCACGATCGAACGCGGCGCCGCGATAGGACAGGACCACACTGGCACTGCCCGCTTCCGCCACACTCGCGGCAGCCTCCAGCGCACTGTCGCCGCCTCCGACCACCACGACATGTTGACCCGAATACTGCTCCGGCTCTATCAAGCGGTAGACGACCTTGGGCAGGTCCTCCCCGGGTACTCCGAGCTTGCGCGGAGTGCCGCGCCGACCGATCGCCAGCAGCACGCTGTGGGTGCGGTACTCAGCGCGGCTGGTTTTGACAATGAAGCCGTTGCCATCGCGAACGACCTGCTCGACGCGCTCGCGATAGTTGATTTTCACGCCGGTCTTGCGCTCGGCTTCCTCCCAGAACTGCAACAGCGCCTCTTTGCTGGTCTGCCGCAGATTGACCTTGCCGAGCAGAGGGACATTGACCGGCGCGGTCATGACGAGCTTGCCGCGGGGATACTGATAGACACACCCGCCGAGGGAGTCCTGCTCGAGCGTTACGCAGCGCATGTGCCTGGCGAGCGCGGTCAACGAGGCGGCAAACCCGGCGGGGCCGGCGCCGACGATCACCACATCGAGGCGCTGGCCGTCGCGTGGGCGACCGGCGTGGATGGCCTCCATCGCCTGCCGGCCCTGCTCGAGCGCGTTACGGATCAGACCCATGCCGCCCAACTCACCGGCCACGAAGATGCCGGGCACACTCGACTCGAACCGGGGAGTCAACATGGGAATGTCGACTCCCCGGCGCTCGGTTCCGAAAACCAAAGAGATCGCTTCGGTGGGACACGCTGCCCGGCATGCGCCATGTCCAATGCAGTCCGCCGGGCTGACGAGGTGTGCGCGACCGCCGACAATACCAAGCACATGGTGCTCGGGTTCTTCAGGACACGCCTTGACGCACGATCCGCAACCGATGCATCGCGCCGGGTCGATCACCGGGTGTAATGAGGGCGGCTCATGCAGGCCGGCCGCCCGGGCCTCGTGCGCCGCCTCTACGCCTTGGCGCTCGAGTCTCCGACGGCGGTAAATGAACCACCCGAGAATGAGAAGCGTCGGTAGTCCGTAGAAGAGGTATATCAGGGGGTCCATGCGGCGGCCCTGACACGCAAGGAGTGTCAGTGTTGAGAGAGGCCCGAGACTAACGCTGTGACATAGCGCGACGGAATGGGGCTTTCCCCTACTTGTCACCGGCACTGGACGTACGCACGCTATCGACGCTCCAAATGGTCATTTTTTCCTTAGTTTGTCGGCAGTTGGCGACGGTTAGCCGGTCCAATTCAACCCGGTGGAGGAACCCTACCGCATGAACGGCGCTGTGTGGTTTGCGGCTGGAGTGGCGACCGGTATTGCGGCAGCAGTGGCGGCGGTGCCGCTATGGCGAGCGCTCGCGGTTGGCTGGCGAGCTCCCGCAATGCGGTACGCACTCGCCATCGGGGCGATCGTGTTGTGCATGATCGGCGTTCTGGCAACGCAATTGCAGTCCAGTCCGCCGCACAACACGGGCGTGCAGAGCACGACGCAAACTTCGCGTCCGGCACCCTCGCTCGATGCCGCAACGGCCGGTTTGGCGCAGCGCCTGAAGGAGAAGGGTGGAACCCGGGACGAATGGTTGCTGTTGGCCCGCTCCTATGAATTCATGGGGCGTACGGCAGAGGCAAAACAGGCACGTGACAGCGCCGAGTTCGCGAGCATCCGGTGATGCGGACGAGCGCTCAACATTTCGACGCCCGGACCACTGCGCTGGCGCTGGCTGTGGTAGCCCTCCTATGCCTGGGTTTGTTGACACCGACTCAGCACTATTTAACGCCCAAGTCCGGCATGGGTTACGCCCTCGGAATCATCGGCGGCTCCTTCATGTTGCTGCTGTTCCTCTATTCGGCGCGCAAGCGCTTCAAGTGGCTGCGCTTCATGGGGCCGGTTGCCGGCTGGTTCCGTTTTCACATGCTGCTGGGGGTCCTGGGTCCGCTGTGCATCCTGTTCCACTCGAACTTCTCGCTCGGTGCCACCAACAGCAACATCGCGCTGATGTGCATGCTGACAGTGGCGGGCAGTGGGTTGGTAGGTCGATACATCTATGCGCGTATCCACCATGGCCTGTACGGCAGCAAGCTGACTCTGGCGGAAGTCCGGCGCAGCGCCGAGCCGCTCCGCGCCGCGCCCGGCTTTGAGACCTCCATCCCCGGTCTGCACAGCCAGCTAGACACGATCGAGGCGCCGTTGATAGGCGGCCAGACGCAGTTGGCTGTGCTCGCCCTCGCCCGGGTTCTGCAGGTCGGTGTGTTGATACTGCGCGCCCGCCTGCGCCTGCACTCGTACATCCGTCGCACTCTGCGCGCCACGGCGGGCCAGTCACCCCTCGCTGATGCGCGCAGGAAGCAGCTTCGGCAAGCGGCCTTCCGCCATGTGGATGAGCGCCTGAATGCGGCGCGGCGGGTGGCCAACTTCCAGGCGTATGAGCGGCTGTTCTCCGCGTGGCATGCGCTTCACCTGCCGTTGATGTTTGTCATGTTGATAGCCGGGACCGTTCACGTGATTGCCGTCAACCTGTACTGACTCATCCGGTCCCCATCATGCTGGGAGGTATCACTCGTGCGTTGCTCTTGGCCGCAATCCTGCTTTGCCTGGTGCCGCAGCGCGCGGCGGCGATCAACCCGGAGACCTTGTTGATGCCGGGCAAGCTCACCAGCGCGCATCAGAAGTACGAAGAGCAGTGCTCGCAGTGCCATGACCGCAGCAACAGCGCGCGCCAGACGCAGTTGTGCCTGGATTGCCACAAAGAGGTCGCGGCGGATGTCGCGGCGCGCAACAACTATCACGGCCGCCTGCCGGGCATCGGCTCGACGCAGTGCCATGCCTGCCATACAGAGCACCTGGGCCGAAACGGCGATATCGTAAAACTGAGCCGCGAGCAGTTTGACCACAGTCTTACGGAGTTCCCGCTGACCGGCGCGCACGTTGGAATCGACTGCGCCGGTTGTCATCCAGCCGGCAAGCCGTTCCGAAAAGCGCCGACCAACTGTGTGGACTGCCATCACAAGGAAGAGCCGCACGCCGGCCGCCTCGGTCGCGACTGCAAGACCTGTCATGACACGACCCTGTGGCGCGACATCCATTTCGATCACAATGCAACTTCGTTTCCGCTGCACGATCGTCACATCGACGTCCCCTGCGCCGGCTGTCATCTAGCAGAGCATTACAAGGACACCCCAACCAAGTGCGTGTCGTGTCATGCGCCCGATGACGTCCACCGCAATAGCCGCGGAACAAAGTGCAGCGACTGCCATGCCACCACGGGCTGGAAGACAACAAAGTTCGATCACGCGAAGGAAACAGGGTTCGCGCTGCTCGGCGCTCACTCGCAGATCGACTGTCAGGACTGTCATCGCAGCGGCAATCTGCAGGAGCAGATTCCCAAGGACTGCTTCGGCTGTCACCAGGGTCAGGACGCCCACGCGACTCGATTCGGGCAGGACTGCGGCCAATGCCACGGCAACGAGGACTGGAAACACACTCGGTTTGATCACGCCCGGGATGGCCATTGGGAATTGACCGGTCAGCACGCGAAGGTGGCCTGCACGTCTTGCCACACGGACGTGGTGTCAAAACAGAAACTGAGCCAGCAGTGCGCCTCCTGTCACCGGGTCAACGACGTTCACGCCGGCAAACTCGGCAGCGATTGCGGTCAATGTCATTCGACGCACGGATGGCGCGAGAATGTCCGCTTCGACCACGATCTCAGCCACTATCCATTGCTGGGGCAGCACGTGGTGGCCGCGTGCGACCAATGCCATGCGACCCAGGCGTATGGGGATACGCAACACGACTGCGTGTCGTGCCACAAGAATGACGATGTTCACAAGGGATCGCTCGGTACGGAGTGCGCGCGCTGTCACTCGCCCAACGGCTGGCGGCAGTGGGATTTCGACCACGGCAAGGAGACCACCTTTGCGCTGACAGGAGCCCACGCGCGCCTCACCTGCGCGGGCTGCCACAAACAACCCGCGGACCAGGTCAAACTCAATCCGAGCTGCCTGTCGTGCCACGAGCAGGATGACGTCCACCTGGGGCAGTACGGCAGGCAGTGCCAACGTTGCCACTCGACCAACAGTTTCAAGGGGGCGCGCTTGCGCTGACACCATGGAGCGCCTCCCCCTGCTGCCGCGCCTGCTGATATTGATCGCCCTGGTTGCGTCGGCGGCCTGCCCTGCCCAGGAGTTGCGCGACCGCTTCGATCACCTCACAACCGGCTTCGAGCTGGTGGGCAGGCATCGCGACCTGCAGTGCGAGCTGTGTCATGCGAATGCGATTTTCAAAGGCACTCCGCGCGACTGCGCTTCCTGCCATGGCGTGGGCACCGCGGTTCGGGCGACCGCCAAGACAGCCAACCACATCCTGTCGACTGACCGATGTGACAGTTGCCACACCCCTGTGGCATGGAATCCTGCGGTCAACTTCGACCACGCCGAAGCACGTGGCAGTTGCTCAACGTGTCACAACAATGTGCAGGCGCAGGGCAAGGGCCCGCAACACATCCAAACGGACCTGGAATGCGATGCTTGTCATTCCACGATCAGTTGGTCCGGCGCCGTTTTCAATCATGCGGGCGTCACCTCCGGATGCGCCTCCTGCCACAACGGTGTCCAGGCCACAGGCACTCCCGCCACGCACATACCGATAGCCGGCGCACCGTGCGAGGCTTGCCACGCGCCCACGAATTTCACCACGTTCGCGGGCGCGACCATGAACCATTCGGCCGTGGTGTCGCTCCCGTGTGCCACTTGCCACGAAGCGGGCAAGTCATTTAGCGGCGTCACGATCGTCACGCGCCCCGGGCCACCTCATCCGGCCACAGGTGACTGCGGCCAGTGCCATGGTTCGACCACTTCGTTCTCGGACAACACCCTGCGCCCAGCCAACCACATTCCCACGAGCGCACCGTGCACACAGTGCCATACGACGCCTGACAACTTTGCTCTGTATTCCGTGACCGGCACGCACATCGGGGTAACCGACTGCCTGAGTTGTCATGCACCGGCTGTCGCGGGAACCTTCGCGAACGTGGTGATTACGAGCACTCCCAACGCGCACATTCCCACTGGAAATCTCGATTGCGGCAGCTCAGGGTGTCATAACACCAGCATTGTCAGTCCCGGTGGATTCACCCTCGGGGTAGCCAGCATTACAGCGCCGACTCTGGGCACCAGCGGTCATTCCACTGTTGCAGGAGCGGTACCGACGTGTCAGACGTGCCACCAGACCGCGGCCTTCCTTGGGATGGTGGCCAGCCCCAGTGCTCCGAGCGATGCCAGACCGACTGCATCCCTGGATGCCGGGCATCCTGCATCAGGGGACTGCGGTGGCTGCCATACGACGAGCCCGACGTTCTCGAGCAACGTGACCGGTGCCGGCAAACCGGCCAACCATATTCCGACCAATGCTCCCTGTGTTCAATGCCACCTGAACCCGTCGAACTACGCGACCTACTCCATCACGGGCACGCACCAGGGAGTCACTGGCTGCCTTGCCTGCCACGGGCCGTCGGTTGCCACCACCTTCGCGAATGTCACGATCGCGACCACGCCCAACAATCACATTCCGGTCGGTGCACTGGACTGCAACGGCTCCGGCTGCCACACCACGGGCAATCTGAACGCCGGAGGCTTCAATCTGGGAACGGCGAGTATCCATTCCCCGACGCTATCGGTATCAGGGCACAACACGGTCGCCACGGCGGTACCCGCCTGTCAGACCTGCCACCAGACCGCGCCGTACCTCGGAATGCTCGCCAGCACCAACACGACAGCCGGCGATTCGAGGCCCTCTGCAGCGCTGGATTCCGCCCACCCGAGCAGCGGCGATTGTGGCGGCTGTCATACGACGGCCCCTACGTTCGCTTCGGATGTCGTGGCCGGAACCAAGCCAGCCAACCATATCCCAACCAACGCCGCGTGCACCCAGTGCCACCTGACGCCGGGCAACTTTGCGTCGTACTCGGTTACCGGCACACATCAGGGTGTCACGAACTGCCTGAGCTGCCATGGGCCCACCGTAGCCGGGACGTTTGCAAACATCACGATCACCAGCACTCCCGCCAATCACTTTCCGATTGGCGGTCTGGACTGTAACGGCTCCGGATGTCACACGACCAGCAACGTGAACACCGGTGGCTTCCGGCTGGGCTCGGCTAGTATCAACGCTCCTACACTGAAAACGTCGGGGCACAGTACCATAGCCTCAGCAGTACCCGCCTGTCAGACCTGTCACGAATCAGCCCCGTACCTGGGCATGGTGCCCAGCTCGGGCAGCGCGGCGGGAGACTCGCGACCTACCGCACTCGATCGAAGCCATCCGACCACCGGTGACTGCGGGTCGTGCCATACCACCACTCCGACCTTCGCCAACAATGTCACGAGCACGGCAAAACCGGCCAACCACATCCCCACGAACGCAGCTTGCGCGCAATGCCACACCACCGCGGGCAACTACGCAGCCTATTCGGTGACGGGAACCCACCAGGGCGTTACAACGTGCCTGAGCTGTCACGCGCCGGCGGTTGCCGGAACCTTCGCCAACATCACCATCACGACCACAAGCGCCGGCCACATTCCTATCGGGGGCCTGGATTGCGGCAGCTCGGGTTGCCATACCACCACCAACGTCAGCACCGGTGGGTTCAAGTTGGGCAATGCCAGTATCACGAGCCCCACGCTGCGCGTTGCCGGGCACACCACCGTGGCGGGCGTTGTCCCGGCTTGTCAGACCTGCCACGAGAGCGCGCCGTATCAGGGAATGATTGCGAGTACTGCGACCGCCCCGGGTGACTCACGGCCGACGGCTTTTGACAAGAGTCATCCGACGTCCGGTGACTGCGGCGGATGCCACACCACAACACCTACATTCGCCGGTAATGTGACCGGTGCCACCAAGCCTTCCAATCACATTCCAACGAACGCCCCCTGCGCGCAATGTCATACGACAGCGGGCAACTATGCTGCGTATGTCATGGGCGTAACAGGGCACACGGGAATCACCAGCGGCTGCGCGCTCTGCCATGCCAGCGGACTCGCATTTGCGAACATGGCGCCGCCCACGTTGGTGGAGCCACCCCCCGGCCCCACAGGACACATCCCGGTCGGCAGCCTCGCCTGCGAGTTGTGTCACTCGGTCACCAACTTCACGACTTTCTCGGGCACCGTCATGAAACACAACGCGGTGCGCGGGAGCCCCTGCGAAAGCTGTCATGAATATGGCATGAGATGGAAGACAAACACCGGAGTGGAGCTCTGGGTGCGTGACAGTCCGAATCACCACAAGGGGCAGGACTGCAATGGATCGGGATGTCACACTTCCCGTGACAAGTTCATGATCCGGCCGCCCGCCAGGGGAGCGGGCACAGTCGCAACCGGCTCGGTCAAACCCGCCAGTCACATGGCGACCACGGATGCCTGCCAGGCGTGCCATAAGAGCACCACCTGGCTGCCGGTCGCACGGGTCGATCACTCACAGGTCAAGGGCACTTGCGCGTCCTGTCACAATGGCACGGTCACACGTGGCAAACCCGCCACCCATCTTCCCACCTCAGCTCAGTGCGAGACTTGCCATACGACCAACGCGTGGACTCCGGCACGTTTCGACCACTCGGGTACCGGTACGACCCCCTGCGTGGCCTGCCACAATGCCGTGCGCGCTGTTGGCATGCCGCGCTCGCACGTGCCTACGACTCGGTCCTGCAATACCTGCCATGGAACGCTGGTATGGCGTCCGGCAAAGTTGGATCACTCCGCCATCACCAGCGGTTGCGCTGCCTGCCACAACCACGTGAGCGCGGTTGGCAAGTCGCCCGACCACATGACGACGCAGCGCGACTGCTCCACGTGTCACCAGTATCCGGACTGGACTGTCATCGCCTTCATGCACGCATCGACGGCCTATCCGGGTCAGCATCACAAGGAGCTGGCCTGCAGCGGCTGCCACAAGAGCAACACCGAACACATTCCATATATTGCACCGGCCGACGCAGGTACCTGTGGCGGTTGTCACGCCCCTGACTTCAAGCCGGCGGCACACCCGAAAACACTGAAGGGCGAGAAGTACACCGCGCACGAGCTCAGCAATTGCAGTGGCGCGTGCCACATCTACGCCGATGCCGCTCATCCTGAGATCAGCAAAGCGCGGCCGGGTCCACGGCATCGTGTCTCCGATGCGACGTTCCGGCACTAGTCGCTGGCTGCGGCGTACAGCCCTCGCGTGGCTGAGCACCCTCGTAACGGCGGCCTACGCGCAGTTGGGCGGCGCCCCGCCCGTGCGCCTCGTCGATATTGTCGAAGTGCTCGAGCACGAAGACCAGGTCGACATCACCATCCAGTTCAACTGTTCGGTCCGGTACATTACGCACCTGCCCGCCAGTGAAGGCACGACAGTGCGAGTGCAGATGCAACCGCTGCCGGACTGCGGCATCGTCCCAGGCAATCCCATCGCCAGTGAAATTCCCCCGCTGTCCGGTGGCTCGGGAGTGCTCTCGGCCGTACGCGTCGAAGGAGATGTGCCGGGCCAGATCACCCTCGTGTTCGACTTCAAGAAGAGCGAACGGTTCGTGTTGGCGCAGGGTGTCGATCCGCGCGGACTGAGAATGCGGTTGATTGACCGCGCCCGCGGCCGGCCCAAGATTCTGCTGACGCAGCCCACCGACACGGTGAGCAATTTCGCAATCAACCTCGACGCGCAGACGCGGCCGTTTGATCAGGACGCCATCACACGGGCTCACGAGAAGTTCCAAGCACCCGTATACACTTCTGAAGAGACCGTTGAAGGACAGAAGTGGTATCGGCTGCGCGTGGGTCCGATCGAACGCCGCTCGGAGGCGGATCGGCTGCTCAACCTGGCATTGCCGGACTACCCGCGCGCCTGGCTCGCCATCGGCGATGACGCTGTGACCAGCAGCCCGGACATGGAGAGCGCTGAAGCTCTGCCCGGAGTTGAGCGCATCGCCAGCGACCCACCCCTGGCGCCTGGTGTGATCGCCACCCAGCTCGCGCAGGCGCGGGCGGCCCTGTCGGGTCATGATTACAACACGGCAATCCGGCTGCTGACGCAACTACAACGGCAGCCCGAGTTTCCCGAACGGGCACATGCCCAGGAGCTCCTCGGTCTTGCGCGGGAGCGCGCTGGACAACTCGCGCACGCCAAAGCCGAGTATGAGGAATACCTGCGGCGTTATCCCCACGGCGACGCCGCCGAACGCATTGCCGTGCGGCTCAGGATTCTCAGGGCAGCCTCGCTGAAGGCAGCTACAGGCGAGTCGGCGGCGGAAAACAACTCACGCTGGCGCCTGGATGGCGGCTTCTCGCAGTTGTTTCGCTATGACGGCACGCGAGTTGATAATTCGGCTACGCTGGCCACGACGCCGGGCAGTACGATCCTGCCCTCATCGCTGCAGACGACCACGCAGAACACGCTTTTCAACGACGCAGATCTGCTTCTGCGCCGCCATGGCGACGAGATCGATTGGTTGGGGCGCGTCAGCGCCGGTTACTCGAAGAGTTTTGCCCGCGACAGCGTCGGCGACGAGCGCCGTATCAGCATTGCTTCCGTCGAGCTCGTCGACCGCACCTTGGGCATACTGGCGAGGTTGGGGCGCCAGACCCGCAACCAGGATGGTGTGCTCGGCACCTTCGATGGTCTGTTCTTGTCCTATCAGTGGCGACCCTCCTGGGGAGTCAACGTCACCGCGGGCTACCCTGTGGAGCAGACGACGTCGGGATTTCAGAGCGGGCGGCAGTTCGAAACCGTCGCGCTGGCCTACACTCCGGTCGGTTCCCGTTGGGACGCCAGCATTTTCGCCGCGAATCAACAGTTCGACGGTATTCGCGACCGCCGGGCCATCGGCTTCGAGGGCCGGCTGCTGGCGAAATGGGCATCCCTCATAGCGGTGTTGGACTACGACCCGTCTTATCATTCGGTCAACACCGCATCACTGCTGGGAACCGTCCAACTGCCCATGCGCTGGGCGCTGAGTTTCGACGCCGAAAGGCGCAACTCGCCGGTGTTGACCACCCGGAACGCGCTCATCGGGCAGCCGGTCACCACCCTGGCACAACTCGAGCAGGTGTTCACACTGCAGGAGATTTTCCAGCTCGCGCGCGACCGCACGCCCGTCACGACGGACTACAGCATCACGGCCACCCGCCCGTTAGGTGAACGTTTTCAGTTCGCGACCACCGTGTCAGCCACCGAGACCGCTGCGACCGTCACCTCAGGCGGTGTCGATGCCGACCCGGCGACGGGCCTGGAGCTCACATATCAGGCGCAGATCTACAGCTCGAGCCTGTGGCGCCCAGGTGATTTCAACGTGATCACCGCCACGTATTCCAACACTCAGATCGGCACGCTGGTTGGCGTCGGCGCCAGCAGCCGCTTTCCGCTGACGAGCGCATGGCGCATCGGTCCGCGACTGACCATCGACAAACGCAACCTCAGCAGCGACGCCAGCAGCGAGCTGACCTATATACCTTCGATGCTGTTGGACTATCAGCGTGGCCGCAAGCTGTTGCAGTTCGAGATCGGCGGCCAGTTGGGCAAGCGCGACGCCCAGTTACAGAGTCAGAATACCAAGCGCTACTACATCAGCCTGTCATACAGGATCGGACTGTAGTGATGGATCGGGCTACCTGGATTGCCGTTTGCCTCATCCTCAGCATCGCTCAGAGCGGTTGTGTCACGACGTCGGACACGGAGGCTCCCCAGGAGTACCTGGACAACGAGACGGCCGCTACGGTGCTCGTCGCAGCCCGGCCATTGGTGTTTGCGCGCGATCGGCCGGAGCTGGCTGTGCACATGCGCGACTATGTCACCCTTGCGGCCGCGGCTGTGGATCGCATGGGCAAAACAGACTATGTGCTGATAGCGTACTTCTGGACGACGTTGGACGCTCATGGGCGCGAGGGTGAATCGGCGATGCCCGGGGGTGCAGACCCCAGGACTCGCGAGCTCATCATTGTCGCGGACGATCGCCGCATCAGGCTGAGATCCGGAGCAGTGTCGGCACACGACATGGGGATTGGCGAGGCGGTGCACGCCCCTCCGAGCCGCGCGGCGATACAGGTGCTTTACAGAGTCGATCTGGCCACGCTGCGATTTCTCTCGGCAGCCCACCACTTGGCGCTGCTGCAGGATGTCAACGATCCGACCTCGAGCTTTCAGCTATGGTCGGACCGGCGCCCGGCACTGAATGGGCTGGTGAGATCTCTCAACGGTCAGTAAGGCGGCTCAGTTGAGCAGTTGCCGGCGTACCGCGGCCAACAGATCATCCATGTCGAAAGGCTTGGTGAGGATTTCCTCGGCTCCCGCGGCACTGGCGGCGGCCAGGTAGGCGTGGGTCGCGACCGCGTCCGGTTTGTAGGCGATGGGATTGCCACCGCCGGAAATGGCCACAATACGCACCTTCGGGAAGCGACTCCTGAGAATCTTGATGAACTCGAGGCCGTTGACCTTCGGCATGATCATGTCAGTGACAACAACGTCCGGCACGCCGGTTTCCAGAACTTTCAACCCTTCCGCAACGCCGCTCGCCACGGTCACGACAAATCCTTCCTGCTCGAGCACTCTCTGGATGGCCTCGCCGACATCTACTTCATCGTCTACCACCAGAATGCATGCCATCGACTGTTCTCCTCAGACCGCCGCCGGCAGATAGATCCTGACCCGCGTTCCCACACCCACGGTGGAGTCAACCGTGATCATACCTTCCATGGAGGTGACTATACCGTGGACCACCGACAAGCCTAGCCCGGTCCCTTCACCAACGTCACGCGTCGTGAAAAATGGATCGAAAATATGTGCCAGCACCGCGGGCTCCATGCCATGACCGGTGTCGCTGACTTCCAATAATGCGTACCCCCCCTGGTGCCGCGCAGCCCCTTCCGGCGGCTCCTGGACCGGAGCGAGTGTCAGAGAAAGCCTGCCCGCATTGGGCCGCATCGCCTGATACGAATTGGTACAGAGATTGATCACGACCTGGTGCAACAGGCTGGGATCGCCGAACACAACCAGGTCCTGGTCGCCGCGGAATTGAAAGGCGATCTCAATGTTGGCCGGCACGATGGCCCGCAACAGATCGAGCGCCTCCTCGATGGTGGGGCGGACTGAGAAGACGGCAGCCCGCTTGGCGTCCATTTCGCGACTGAATGTCAGGATGCCTTGAACCAACTTCCGGGCGCGCTGGGCGGCGGCGACGATGCGGGTCAGGTCACGGTACAGGCGCGAGTCCGCCGGCAGCTCACGCAGGGCCGCCTGCGAATACAGCAGGATGGGCGTCATGATGTTGTTGAATTCGTGGGCCACGCCGCCGGCCAGAGTACCGATGGTCGCGATCCGTTCGCGATGCAGAAGACGGCGCTCCAGGTCGAGCCGTTTGGCGTCGGATGCGGCGCGCTCGCTCATCTCAGTAACCAGGCGCTCGTTGCTGCCAACGAGCTCGTGTCGCATGTGTTCCAGGTGGTGATTCAGCTCTCTCACTTCGCTTATTGAGCTGCGCACCTGGATTCGCGCTCGCACATCGCCAAGGGCGATCTTTTCGGCAGACTCTCTCAAGCGGACCATGGGGCGCGAGATCATGGCGGACAGCCAAATCGAGGCAGCAACCGACACCGCGGTGAAAATCAGCATCACCATCAGTACCCGGCGCTTCGCAGTGTCAACCCGCTGGAGCGTGGGTCCTTCATCAAAACCCAGGCGCAACACGACCGAACCTGCCGGACGCTTGACTCTGTGCGAAATGAAGTAAACCGAATCGCCCTGCTCACCGAAGCGGAAGTCATCCGACCGGTTGTCGGGGAACGGCGCTGTGGCGACGGTGCCGTGCAGCCTGCGCCCGCCGTCAACGACCTCGGCGAACAGAACCTGGCCGCTCAGTGACACACTGTCGAGCAGCTCGGCCGCATGTTGGTCGAAGTTTTCAGCGGGCGCTCCTTCCAACTCGTCCGCTACGAGCCGGCTGTAGGAGCGGATCGGGTTGACGAACAGCTCAATATAGCCTTCCTGGACGATTGTTGATACGCCGAGGTACAGCAGTGGCACGAGCACGGCGTGGATCACCAGGACCACGCCGATCACCCGCGCGCGCAATGTGTTGATCAGTCGCCCCATAGCACGCGGATGACTTTGACCCGGGGGTTGTGAGCGACGTCGGTGAGCCACATGAAGCTGACGGCGTTGGGGTCGGCATACAGGTCCTTCAGGACCTCGGCGACACTGGCCGCCTCTGTCGGCCGCAGCCACCCCTGCCGGTTTACGCCTATCAATATCTGTCGCTCGTACGCGGCCTGCGACATGGCCACGATCTGCTGCAGGAAGATGGGATCCAGATCCGCATCGCTTCGATTGCGCACCGGATGCAGCGGGCTTCCGTTGACCAGCACCGGAAGTCCCAGAAACAGCTTGCGCACAGCGAGGGAGTCGAGATCCACCACCTTGCTGTCCGCGCGTACAACGAGCACGAGAGTCCGGGGGCTCGCGTCGGCGCTCAGCGCCAACAGCCCGAACAGGAGGATCCAGATGAGGCGCCGGATGCTCAAAAGAACGCAGCGCTCCATTGCAGACGAATGTCGGAGTACCGTCCTTCGAGGGTGTGGGACCGGGCAAACTGCAGGGTGAGCGCCTGGCGGCGCACGAAATCCCAGCGCATCCCGACCACCTGCCGGGCACGGGCAAAGCGATCGAAGAGCTCGAGGTAGCCCGAGCTGCTGGCGCCTACAGAGTCTTCCCAACGGGCAAACCCGGTCAGGTCGTAAGCGAAACGGTACTCGCCCTGTAAATAGCCGACAAAGAAGCTGTCATCGTGCCCGCGGGTTGGATAGTACAACCGGCTGTCGGCCGCATAGATCGTCCCCGTGAGCTTCCAATTGGACTCGGCGTAGGTCGCGAACACCCCGAACAGCCTCAGGTGAACATGGTCCAGCCCGGCGGCCGTGGCCTGTGTCAGGCCCACCGTCGTGAGCTCATCGTCGGCCAGCAACAGTCCCACGCCCGATTCGGAGAATTCATTGGGATGCAGCGAAACCCGCCCCTGGAATCCCAACTGATGGCGGGAATCCGTGTCGGGATGGATCAGGTCGAATGCCTCCAGCCCGTCGGGAGTGATCTGCGGCGCTATGCCGCCGCCCACCGCGGTCCGCAACCGCCAGCCATGCATGACATTGGCGCCGGACTCGATCAGAAAGCCGGTAAAGTGTTGTGGCAACACCCCGCCGAGATCCTCCCATTCCTCGATGGCGGGCCGCGTAATGCTGGTCTGCAGATACTGACCATGATGATGGTCGTGGTTCCAGACGCTGCCGGGCTCATGGAAGCGCCCGACCCAGATGACTGTGTCATCCGAAAGCTGCCAACCCAACTGCAGGCGCTCCAGGTCGCCTTCGTGGTCGGATACCAGGTACTCGCCGAAAACCTTCAGCGGCCCCTGCTGCAGCGTAAGCAGGATGTCTGCCTGGATGGCGTCGTCGTGAATCTGCGTGTCAGGCGAATGCCGGGCGAAGGTGCCAACGACTTCGGCGCTGGGTAGCAGGAGGAACTCGTATTTCAACGGCTCGCCGCGTGCCAACTGCCACGACAGCAGCAGACCGAGGCCTAACAACCGAGCAAACCGCATGGGTGGTATCCACAAGTGGGCCCACCCGATATTGTGTCAAAAGGAGAGTCCTGGAAGCGTGCTTTGTATCCAGGTTACTTGCGGTTCGGCCGGCTGGCGGCGCCCCCAGTGTTGCGCAGCCGCTTGGCGCGTTTGAGCATCCAAACCAGCACAAAGACGAAAATGCAGTAGCCGAGCACGAGGCGCCTCAACCCCAGCATGATGCCACTCGACCACACATCGGACCCTTTTTGAGACTCGTCTCACAACGCGCTGTTGGCCGACAATGTGCCCGCGCAGCGGACCCGTTTGCCATTCCCTGCTGACAGTAGGTGCGCGGGGGCCTCACCGCAGTGAATAAATGGGGTATACCCCTAAGCGAATTAGGGGTTGCTTTCGCCTATCCTGTCACTTTGTACGATAGAGCTGACAGCGGTCGCGCATGCTGCAACGCAAGATACAAGTGCTCCTGGTGGATGCGGAGGATCTGCTTCGGGATGCCCTGTGCGCGCTGATCAACATGGAGCCCGAATTGGCCGTGGCGGCCGTTCTCCCCGCGGGCACCGCCGTAAAGACCGTATCGGTCCTCTCTGACCCCGACGTTCTCGTTATCGACCTGGCGGCTCCCGACACCGGCGGCCTGGAAACTGTCAGCGCGGCGCGCAACCGCTGGCCCGCGTTGCCGGTCGTGAACCTGACGTTCAGCCGTGACGACCGCTTGATTGAGAACGCGCTGCGGGCGGGGGTGTTCGGCTACGTGCTGAAGACAGACACGCGCGCGGAATTCCTGGCGGCCATCCATTCAGCCATTGCCGGCCGGCGCTATGTGAGCCCGTCCATTTTCGAAACAGTTGTGGACGGGTTCGTGGGTCAGGGACGCAGCAACGAAACCGACGGGTTGAGCGAACGCGAGCGCGAGGTGATGAAGCTGATTGCGCAGGGCCTGCGCACACGCGAAATCGCCACACGTTTGTCAGTCAGTTACAAGACGGTGGAAAAGCATCGCAGCAACCTCATGCGCAAGTTGGGATTGCGCAGCGCCACCGCGGTCGCGGCCTATGCCATTGCCAACGGCTACGTGCGAATCTAACAAGTCGCCGACCACAGACATGGGTGTTGTTTCTGTCACGTCCGTGCAGCCACGGGCCGATTATGGACATTGAGCCAACATCCTGGTAGTGTTTCCCCCAGTCGGCCGGCGGGTATCCATTTATATAACACTGAGGGATTCGACGCAGGCACCGGCTCCCCGCGCAGCGCCTTGTCGGCGATCGGCGAATCCGCTTTTGTTGTTGTTAATTAAACTGTTGTTGGTCATTGTGAATGCAGCGTGTTAGCTGAGTGTCGCCGTATGGCAGCACGGCGGCGCGCGCCATGACGCCACTGTGACACCTGTCACAGCGAGCGCTCTTCTAAAACAGGCAGTTGCGGTCGCGGGCACGGGGATTGCACTTCGCGGCAGCGGATCTGGTCCGTCGCCTCGGAGCTCAACCATGCCAACTCCAACTTCGCCGTTCATCTGCGGAATCCTGTGCGTGCTCGCCGCAAGCGTGCAACCAGTCGCCGCGCAGGGCACCGATGGGCAATGGACCACGCCATCCGGAACACTCCAGGGCACGCGCTACAGCAACCTGCAGGACATCAATCCGGCCAACGCACACTCACTGGTGGAAGAGTTCGCGTTTCCGACCGGTGCACGCGCCAGTCACCAGGGCCAACCGCTCGTGGTCGGATCGATGATGTATATCGTTACGCCCTTTCCCGACAAGTTGATTGCAATCGATCTGCACAACCCGGGCGTAGCCCTGTGGACTTTCGATCCGCACGCCCGCGTATATTCACGCGGCGTTGCATGTTGTGACGTCGACAACCGCGGTGCCGTCTACACCGACGGCAAAATCATCTACAACACCCTGGACGACACGACAGTCGCAGTGGACGCCACGACGGGTACATTGGTCTGGCGGACTCGCCTGGGCAGTCCCCGCACCGGGGAAACGATTACCGGCGCACCTATCGTAGTCAACGGCAAAGTCATCGTCGGCGATGCGGGAGGGGAGCTGGGCGTTCGTGGCTGGGTGCAGGCCCTGGACGCGAAGACGGGTCATCCACTTTGGAAAGCGTACAACACCGGCCCTGACTCCGACGTTCTGATCGGCCCCGCTTTTCACGCCTACTACGCGAAAGATCGGGGCCAGAACCTCGGCTCCACCACATGGCCCGGCACAATGTGGCAGCAGGGTGGCAGCACGACGTGGGGCTGGCTCACCTATGACCCGGACCTGAACCTGGTCTACTACGGCACCAGCAACCCCGGTGTCTGGAACCCTGACATGCGGCCGGGCGACAACAAGTGGAGCGCGTCCATTGTTGCGCGCAATGCCGACACGGGCCAGGCGGCCTGGGCCTATCAACTGACACCGCACGATGGCTGGGACTACGATGCCATGAACGAGAGCATCGTGACCAACCTGACCGTCAACGGCCAGATGCGCAAGGTCGTGGTCCATTTCGACAAGAATGGCTTTGCCTACACACTGGATCGCGCGACGGGTCAAGCGCTGGTCGCGCAGAAGTTCGGCAATGTCACCTGGGCGGATCACATCGACCTGACGACGGGCGCGCCGGCTGTGCTCTCGCAGCCGCATGAGGGGGTGATTGCGAAGAACATCTGTCCGTCGCCGCTCGGCGCCAAGGAGTTTGTACCTGCCGCCTTTTCACCCAAAACGCAGCTCTTCTATGTACCGGCCATCAACGCCTGCGACGACCTCGAGCCGTTGAAAGCCCGCTACATCGCCGGAAGTCCCTTCATGGGCGCCAACATCCAACTAATGCCGGGGCCGGGTGGCAACTTCGGCGAGTTGATTGCCTGGGATGCCGCCAAAGGAACGCGCGTGTGGAGTGTGACCGAGCCGTTGCCGATCTACGGCGGGGTCCTGGCCACTGCCGGCGGCGTCATCTTCTACGGCACACTGGACAAATGGTTCAAGGCGGTTGACGCCGGCACGGGACAGTTGCTGTTCCAGAAGCAACTCGAGTGCGGCATTGTCGGCAATCCGATCAGCTACACCGCACCCGACGGTAAGCAACGGGTCGCGATCTACAGCGGCGTGGGTTGGCTCGCCGGTGGATTTGCCGGCGGACCCTGCCCGGGCGGCGGCACGCACGATTCTGAATCGCGCACAACCAACGCAGCGCCACTCGCGGCCGCCATCGACAATCTGCCGACCTCGGGAGCGGCGGTCACGAGCACCGTTACGAGCGGGCGGGTGCACGTTTTCAAGTTGCCTTGAGATTGGCAAACATGGGGACCGTTGACTCCAACACGCGGCGCAGGTCCCGGTTCTGGCTTGCAGCCACACTAGCCGTCTGTGCAGACCCGAATTCCTTGCCGCTGTCCAATCAAAAGCTACAGGGCTTCGAGAACGTCATCGCCGCCCTGATCGCCACCGACCTGCACAGGACGGTGCGCTACACCTGGTATCCCATGCGGCGAGGGTTCTTGCGCAAGACACTCAACGCACGGCTGTGCGACGTGGTGATGGGGCTGCCTGCCGATCTGGAGGGTGTTGCCACGACCCGCCCCTACTACAGCTCGACCTACGTTTTCGTAAGCTCGCGCCAGGGCTCCTGGCAGCCGGCCGGCCTGGATGATCCGGCTCTGAGTCACAAGAAGATCGGTCTGCCGATCATCGGCGCTGAAGGGTCGAATGCGCCCCCGGCCATGGCGCTGGCGGCGCGCGGTCTGGGAGCCAACGTGGTGGGCTATCCGGTCTGGGCCAGCGACTCCGAATCAACACCGCAGGGCCGGCTCGTGGATGCGGTGACCACGGGACGGATTGACACGGCGATCGTGTGGGGGCCCGTCGGCGGCTACTTTGCGCAACACCGCCGCAACCCCCTCCTCGTCAGCCCGATCGCCCGCGATCCCCGCTTACCCGAGCTGACATTCCAATTTCCCATCGCAATCGGCGTGCGGCGCGGCGAAGAAGCGTTGCGAGATGAGATCCAGGAGGTCATTGACCGCCGTCAATCCGACATCAACGCCGTTCTGAAGCGCTACGGCGTTCCTCTGACTCACGACAGGAGCTGATCATGCGGTTAATCATGAGCTTGTCTGCAATCGTCCTCGGCCTGGCCTTCTCCCAAGCGAGCTCCTCACTTACGCCGGCTGGGGAGGGCCGGCGACTGTTTCTCGAATACAACTGTTACAGTTGCCATGGTAACCGTGCGCAGGGAGGCATGGGTCCCAGGATCGTGCATGCGGAAGCCGGTGACTTGAGCGAAGTGGTGCGGGAGGGGGGCGATTCCGGCATGCTCTCCTATGGGAGCCTCCTGAGCACGACGGACATCAACAACCTGTTTGCTTATCTGTCGAGCATCGGTACTCCGAACGAGCCGATGTTCTATGACTGGTGGGTGCCGGTACCGACGAAATGAGGGGTGTCAGCGGTTGTCCGCTGAGCCTACCTGCGCGATGATCGGCTCCCAGTGAATGGTGACTTCCGGCACCACCGTAAGCTGTGTCTTTCCCTGCAGGCCCACAATGGTCGGAGGGCCATAGTGACCGGCGGACAGCCTATAAATTGCGGCGGTACGCTGATTGAAATCAATCAACCAGACTTCCGGCACACCTGCTCGCTCGTAAACAGGGATTTTCCGCCGCCGGTCATAGCGCGCGGTGCCGGGTGAAAGAACCTCAGCAAGCCAATCCGGCGCGCCCCGCAGTCCGCGAGAATCCACTTTCCCGACGTCGCCGGTGATGAAGACATCGGGTTGGACAACGGTGTCCACCTCATCGTCCGGTTCATCGGATTTCGGCAGTCGAACATCGAGCGGCGCGATGCACACGCGCCAGTGTGTTCCCTCCAAGGCGCGCCGAATCTGGTATGACAGCTCGACAATGATCGACTGGTGCGACCAGGTCGGCGACGGCGGCTCTTTCACATAGGCCGTCCCATCGAGCAGCTCATCACCTGAGGTTCTGGACCACATCAGGTAGTCGCTGTAGGTGTGTTGCTGCGAATCGCGTTTGAGCACTGTCATGTCTGCAGCTTACGCCGAGCGGAGGGGCTTGAATCGGGATTTATGGGCCGTTATTCGAAACTGCCTCCGTACAATTTCGACGCATCATCTGACGTTTGCTTCGACGTCGCGCGAAGCGTCGAGTGCGGCACGGAGATACAGATTGCGGCAACTCATGGCGGACTCGGCGTCTGCTTTCGGTAATCGTTTCCAGGCACCCAATTCAGTCTTCGAAGACATGAGTAACGCTTTCACACAGTCCCCCATCCTGAATGGCCACATCCTGGTGCGGCGCAAGACGGCTCACCGGCAACACCTCGCAACTGCAATCGTGATCGCGCTGGTGGTCATCGCGGGCTTTTGGAGAAGCTACTACTTCAAAGCTCTATATCCCACCCAGGAGCCGTTGACGCTGCTCGTACATATCCATGGCGCGCTCATGTCTGCCTGGATTGTGTTGCTGATTGCGCAAATCCTCCTGGTAGCTGCGGGGCGCACCGATCTGCATCGCCGTGCCGGAAGGTTTGGAATCGGGCTTCTTGCCGCGATAGCGGCCGTGGCCATTCCGACTATGCTGGCCGCCGCACGTCTCGGTGGGAACCATATGCCAGGACCGGTCTATCCAGGACTCGCTCTGGTCATCGGCCTCCTGTTTTCCTTTCTGGCTCTGGCCACTGCAGGGCTTCTGCTGGTGCGGCGTCCCGATTTTCACCAGAGGCTCATGATTGTGGCTGCAATAGCGGCCATGGAAGCCGGCACCAGCCGGATCCCGCTTGCTGTCTTTGACAGCCTGCTGAGCATCCACGTTGCAAATGACTCCATCTTGCTGTTGGTTGTTGTCTACGACACTGTCAGACATCGCCGGCTGCACCCGGCCTTTCTTTGGGGCGCGGTGTTTCTGGTTGGGATGCAGACTCTGACGGCCTGGGTCTCGGGCACAGGCATCTGGCTGCGACTGGCGCACCAGATCGTGGGCTGATACGGCGCCACCCCCTTGAATCAAGACGGTGGTTCGTCGAGCTCGACGCCGAGCTGCCGCAGGATGGCAATGCGCAATTGCTGCGCGTCGGGGCTGGAGAGTTTGCGCGGATGCTGGAACGGAACGTCGAACGTGGCTCGAATGCGAGTGGGCCGTTCCGAGAGTACGTGAATGCGATCGGCCAGGTGAATGGCTTCCTCGACATCGTGTGTGACGAGAATGACGGTATGGCGCTCCGTTCTCAGGATACGCAGCAGCTCATTTCGCACTCGCAGGCTCATGAGCGCATCGAGCGCGGAGAATGGCTCATCCATGTAGAGGATGTCCGGCTTGACCACCAGTGCCCGTGCGAGCTCGGCGCGCTTGAGCATGCCGCCGGAGAGCTCGTGCGGATAGCTGTGCTCGAATCCCTGCAGGCCGACCAGGCCGGCGTAATGATCCGCGATCCGCGTCTGCTCCGATCTGTTGAGTGCCTCCAGACCGAAGGACAGGTTCTCGCGCACAGTGAGCCAGGGAAACACGGAACCCTGTTGGGATATCAGGATCCCTTTCGAGTTGGCATTGAGCCGGACTTCGCCGTCGATGGTGACCGAACCCACATCCGGTCGAATGAATCCCGCCATCAGGTTCAACAGCGTCGATTTGCCACAGCCGGAGGGTCCCACCAGCGCAATGAACTCGCCCTCGCCCACGGTCAGATTCACGTTGGCTATGACCGGCAGAGGCCCCTTCTCTGAGGGGAAGCTCTTGCCGAGGTCGCGGATTTCGATCTTAGTGGGCATAACGCCACCTGACCCAGCGGACCCCTTCCAACATTCGCATGATACCGTCCAACGCCAAGCCGATGAGACCGATAATGATCATGCCCGCGATCACCAGATCGTAGCGATTACCGGCATTGCGTGCGTCGATGATCATGTATCCGAGGCCCGAGTGCAGCGCGATCATTTCAGCGGCCACAACCACGAGCCATGCGACACCCAACCCTATGCGCATGCCAACCAGGATCTGAGGCAACACGGCAGGGATCACCACACGCAGGAACAATGTGCGGCGCGAGACACTGAAGTTCTCCGCGGCGCGCAAGTAGCGTTTCTCGATAGTGTGTACGCCGACGATTGTCTGCACGATCATCGGGAACACCGAGGAAATGAAGATGAGATAGATAGGAGACGCATCGCCCACACCGAACCAGAGAATGGCGATCGGAATCCAGGCGATGGGCGAGATGGGCCGCAGGATCTGCACGATCGGATTGAGCGTTGAGAACGCTCCGCGCACCCATCCCATCCACAGGCCCAGGGGGATGGCCACGCAGACCGCGAGACCGAAACCGACAGCCACTCTCATCAGGGAGGCGCCGATGTGAACCCAGAGACTTCCGTCCTTCGCCAGCTCCCATGCGCCGGCGAGCACCGCCATTGGCGTTGGGAATATGACACTGTGCGTGGCTGCGACAACGAGCCACCACAGTGCTATCAGCACTGCGATGACGAGCGCAGAAGACCAGGAATCCTTCAGGCGATGCATGCGCGAGCGTGTCTGGAGGGGGCTGGTGAAATCGACATCATCAAAGCCTTCTGAGCCAATTGCGGGCGCGCCAGGAGACGCGGGCCCACGGGGTAGCTGGATAGGAATCGACCACAATGGTCATCTGCCCACTGGCGTGAGCGGTGCAGGCGAATTGATATTCCGCGGCGCGCTCAAACGGTAGTGAGAAGCTCTGGCCCGGCATCATCAGCGTGGGACCAAAAGTCTGGGGCACGTCGTCGTGGTTTTTGAGGACGAGAACATCACGCACACCCACAGTGAGATAGATGTGGTCGGGCAGTGTCTCGATTTTCTCGCCGGCCATGCGCCGTGCCCAGGTGCCCTTGGGGATTTCAAACACCTGGTCGTGGGAGGGGGCGGAAACCGGAATGAGCGCCACCACGGCCAGTGCGAGGGAAAGTACCGCTGCAAATACAAGGAGTGTCCGCCTGCCCACCGGTTACTCGTGCAGCAGGATGTTGAGATCGTTCACGAAATCATCCGCGCTGTGCCCATAAGGCATCAGCGTCCGGATCCGTCCGTTACGATCCAACAGGTAGGTGAATGATGAATGATCGTACACGTACGACTTCTCGTACGGAATCTTCTTCGCGGTGACGCCGTAGTCCTTGCGTACCTGTTCGAGTTGCTGCGCGGTGCCCGTGCCACCCACGAAGGTTGGGTCGAAGTTGGCCAGGAATTGTTTGAGGCGCGCGGGCGTGTCGCGTTCCGGATCGACCGTGACATAGACAACCTGAACAGCCGCGGCCGCTGAGCCCAGCTTGCGCATCGCCAGTGCGAAGGTATGTAGTGTGACGGGACATACGGCCGTGCAGGAGGAATAGCCGAAAGCAAGCAGAACCACTTTGCCGTGATAGTGGTTGAGGTTCAGTGTTTGTCCGTCCGTTCCCTGGAGAGAGAATTCGGGGGCCGGGCGCGGTGGCTCGAATACGCCTGACTTGAATGCTCCCGGGGCGGCGGCGCTGACGCTCACCATGCAAGCCAACAGCAGTGTCGCGATCCTCATTACAGGCCGATCACGGCAGGTTGTGCGGAACGTGCGAATTGCTCGTCCACGTATTTCTCATAGGCAACGGGATGTTTGAGCGTTCCGGCGGCCACTGACATCTGCATGAGCTCCTCGAATTCGGAGCGGATGATGCGCAGATCACCGTAGGTGACACGGTCGCTCGGATTGCGCATGACGAAGCGGATGATTTTGGGGTCCTGGTTGAAATAGCTCGGACCGGCGGCGATCTGGACGGCCTTTTCCCGGTTGGCCGGATCGGTGTCGAGCCACGCGCCGGCTCCCAGGATCTGGTTGACCAGATCCTGCACCATCTGCGGATGGTCATTGATCAACTCACCGCGCACGGTGAGGACACAGCAGATGTATTTCGGCCACTCATCGCGTGTCATGCGCAGCGGCCGCGCGTACCCTGCGCTCTGGGCAGCGGCGCCAAAGGGCTCGCCGGTGCAGTAGGCATCGACCGCGTTCGCATACAGGGCCGCCGGCATGTCAGGCGGCGCCATCTCGACGATCTCGACATCCTTGATGTCCATGTTTTCGCGCATGAGCATTCTGCGCAGGAACAGGAAATCGACGGCAAACCGGCTGGGGACGGCGACGCGCTTGCCGGCCAACTGGCGGAAGGTTTGATAGGGAGATTCGGTGCGCACCATGATGACAGCGCCGGAGCGATGTCCGAGCGAGACAATTTTGATGGGTATGCCTTTGTCGGCGAGGTCCATGGCCAGCGGCGCGAGCAGGTAGGCAGCCTGGATCCGGCCGGCCATGAGCGATTCCTTGACCTCGGGCCAGCCATTGAATTTGCTGTACTGATAGTCAAATTTCACGGTTCCCGCGGGTGCGGACTCGTTGCTCGCGTCCTTGGCGACGCAGGCGACCGGGAGCGTCAGATTGCAGGTGACTGGCAAGCCTCCGACTACCAGGGCATTGGGGTTGGACTTCGAGCAACTGAAGGCACCCAATGGCAGTGCCGCTGCCGACAGGGTCTGCAGCAGCTCACGGCGGGAAAACGAGTTTTGCATAGGCGTGCGGGGCTCCCAGGCCGGCGCCATTGCGGGCGACAGCAGGCACTGCGCGATTGCGCAGGTCTTTGTTCTATATCAGGAAACTCCCACACGGCCCTCGAGCGCGTGCGGCGGGCAGTGATTGTGCTTTATGCGCTGCCGAGAGGCAACTGAGGCCGATCAATCGCGGTCGGGGGCGCTGCCGGAGCCTTCCCCGCCGAATGAGTACCTGACGCCGATCCAGGCGCCGAGGGGGGCTCCGGGGCCGCGAAATTGCTCACTGACAGGATCGACTCCCGCGGTGGGTCCGAATGTCTTACCGGGACCGGTGAAGAAGTTCTCGCCAACGACCCCAAAGTTGGAATAGCGGCGGTCGAAGACATTGTTCACGCGGGCAAACACCTGGAAGTTCCTGGAAATGAGGAAGCGACCGTCGAGATTGACTAGCGCGTAGCCGGGAAGGTGGCCGTTGATGTCCCGGTTATCTTCGTCGCCGCGGGCATAGGCGCCCGCACTGACCACCAGGTTCGCGCCCACAAACAACCGGGACGTGACCGCCCAGTCCGCGCGGATTTTCAGGATGTGTCTAGGGTTGGCGGGGATCCGGTTTCCGGGCGATACCTGTATGACGCCGTCAGCATCGGCGCTGGAGTTGGAGGGGCTGCTTTCGGCGAAGGATGACTGGAAGGTGGCATCCAGAAACGTGTAGCGAACCGTCAATGTTACCGGATGCAGGTTGGTTTCCAGGCCGAGCTCCACGCCCTGGCGGCGAGTGTCGCCGACATTGGCGAAATAGCCTGCATTCGTGGCCCCGGCGCCGGAGCTGATGAACTCGATGTCATTCTCGAGCTGCGTCCGATAGACGGAGGCACTCCAATGCGTCAACTTGCCCAACGTGCCGCGGGCACCCACTTCGATCGTCTTCGAAATGACCTCATGCAGCGGGGGATCCGCGAGGAAGTCGTTCGGCAACTTGCACGGTGCAGTGGGATCCGCGCACGTCAACTCGATGGCCGTCGGTGCGCGCATGCCTTCGTTGTAACTTGCGTAAGCAGTCAGCCTGGGGGTTGGATTGAAGTTGACACCGACCGCTGGATTGAAGCGGGAGAATGAGTTTTGACCATTCAATGCCGGCGCCTCGCCGGTGCGGTCCTCGATGCGAACGCGCGAGTAGTTGTAGCGGCCGGAGGCGCTCAGAGTCCACAACTTGCTGAGATTGAATGTGTCGGCAATGAAGCCGCCGTAGTAATGAGTTCGCGTGTCGGCGTCGGTTTCCAGCTCGTAACCGTCAATGCCGACGGTGTTGCGGTCGGGGGTGAACTGAGCTTCCTGGGAAGTTTGTGTGAATCGCGCGCTGGAGACATCGCCGGTGACACCCAGCGTCAATTGATTCTTCAGTCCCGCGGGATGACTGGTCAACACGAGCTGGATACCGCCCCCATACCCCCTCTGGTCGATATCCGAGGCATCGTTGGTGGCCTGGACTCCGTCATCCTCAAAATCGTCGTTGACGTTGCTGCTGACAGCACCGTTCCGGTAGTGACGGTAGTAGAAATTTCCGCCCAGCAGCGCGTTGTCCGTCAGGAAGCGACTCCCCTTGGCGGTCACGAAGGCCAGCTTGTTGTGATTCTGGTCTGGAAACGTATAGGCCTGGCGGATGTCATCCAGAAATGACAGCGGCAGGGTCTGAGTGCCCTGCAAGGTGTTGTCGGCTCCCGTGAAGCTCAGGTCCAAATCGCTCTTTTCGGTTTGATAGCCGACCTTGCCGAAGTATTGACGGACTTTGCTGGGGTTGTGTTGGGCCCAGCCGTCGTCATCGAAAATGTTGCCGGTGAGGAAATAGTCGAGCGGGCCGTTTGCGCCGCCCCACTCGAATTCGGCGTTGCGGCGGCCGAATGAGCCGCCGGAGAGTTGGATGTCACCGCCGGGATATTGGGCGCCGCTCTTGGTATAGACCGAGACGGCGCCGCCGAGGGTGTTCAGACCGAACGCCGGGTTTGAACCGGGTATGAGCTGGATACTGGCAATCGCCGATTGCGGGATCAGATCCCAGTTGACGACATCGCCGAAGGGCTCGTTCACCCTGACGCCATCCTGAAAGATCGAAACACCTTGCGGGGTGCCCAGCAATGGCGAGGCGCTGAAGCCTCTGAAATTGATATCGGGTTGGAACGGGTTACCCTGAGCCGCGTTGGTCGCGATGCCATTGGGGTTCTGTTCCAGGTAGTCGGTCACGTTCGTCTGGCCCTGCCCGGCCAGGTCCTTGCTGGTGTAGACCTGAACGTTGGCGGGGACGTCGCGGGTGGGAGTGCCGAGGCCCGGTAAGGGCGTGGTGCCAATAATTTCGACCGTCGGCAGCTCGAGGGCTTCCGCCGGGTTGTCCTTCTTGATGTCGTCCGCCTGCGCGCCGGGCATGGACCCGATGCAGATACAGCCGAGAAGCGCTGTCCATTCCAAGGATCGCGCGCGCGAGACGATTCGCACTACCGAGAGCCTCCTTTTTGGCTGAAGGAGCTGACATTTTCTGCCGATGGCAGCGGGAGATTTTCCCGATCGCACGCGCTGGGCGGCTCGCAGGATCAGTGTCCTCATTCCGGCTCACTGGGCGCTAGAATTGCCGGGGGGAACTGTATGCGCAAACTCGTACTGCTGATTGTTGTTGCGGCGGTCATTCAAAGCCCGGCGCGGGCGGCCGACGCCATCACCATCGTCGGCTCATCAACCGTCTATCCCTTCAGCAGCCTCGTGGCCGAGCACTTCGCGAAGTCCGGGCCGTTTCCGGCTCCCTCCGTCCGCTCTACGAGCACTGCGGAAGGCTTCAAGCTGTTCTGCAGCGGAACTGCGGCGGACACACCGGACATCAGCAATGCCTCCCGGCGCATCTCTCAGCCAGAGACCCAGGAGTGCCTCGACAAGGGGGTGCGGAACTTCACCGAGATCCGCATCGGTTATGACAGCCTCATTCTGGCGAATGCCCTGAAGGCGGGCACGTTCAATATCACGCTCAATCAGCTCTGGCGCGCTGCCGCGGATCTCGTGCCGATCAAGGGCCGGCTGATCCCCAATCCCTATCGAACCTGGCAGGACATCGACCCTGCTTTGCCGCCGCGTCCCATCAAAATACTGGGTCCCGCACCTGGGCACGGCACCCGCGATGCGTTCGTTGAGCTGGTCATGGAGCCGAGCTGCAAAGCGGCACTGTCCCAGGTATCCAACGGAGTTGAATCCACATCGCGAGCGTGCACGGCGGTCCGTCGGGATGGCGCCTGGACCGATGTTGACAACCTGGAGTTGATACTCGGCAAATTGGCCAGCAACCCGGATGCCATGGGCGTGCTGTCTTACTCGTATCTCGAACAGTTCGCCAATCGAATTCATGCGGCGACCGTGAACGACATCGCGCCATCGCGGGCGACCATCCCATCCGGGACGTACCCGCTGTCACGCCCCTTGTTCATTTACGTCAAGGACGCCCATCTGAAAGCCCGTTTGGGTCTGGCGGACTATGCGGCGGAATTCCTGAGTTTTTGCGCCGCGGGGGCGCATGGTTATCTTGCCGATGAAGGGCTCGTCCCTCTGCCCACACCGGAGCTGCTCGCGCAGCGCGCAGTAGTGGCCCGACTGCAGCGCTGATACCCGGTCAGTTCCTCACCAGGCTGCGGACGACATCAATCAACTCCGTCCGGTGAAACGGCTTCGTCATGACCGCGTCCGCGCCGGATTGAGTGGCCGAGGCCAGATAAGCTGCGGTGACGAGGGTACCGGGTTTGTACCCCAGGGGACCAAAGTTGCCGCCTCCGGTAATGGCCAGGATTCGCGCTCCGGGAAAATCCCCGCGGATTTTCTTTATCACCTCCAATCCGCTGCTGCGCGGCATGATGATATCCACAATCACTACATCCGGCGGCCGCTTCAGATAGTCCTCAACCCCGGTGATACCGTCGGCCGATGTCTGCACCTCAAAACCAACACGCCCGAGCACCTGGCGAATGGAATCGCGCACATCGGGTTCATCGTCAATGACCAGTACTGAAGGCATTTACTGATTCCCGCACTGCTCAACCGGGTGCCGCAGGGGCCTGCGGAAACACCACCCTGAAGTCGCTCCCAGCCCCGGGCTCACTGTTGACTGAGATTACGCCACCCATACTGGTGACAATCCCGTGCACTATCGACAGCCCCAAACCCGTGCCCTCGCCTACCTCCCGCGTGGTAAAGAAAGGCTCGAATATACGTTCTTGAATGTCGGCACTCATACCGATACCCGTATCCTGCACCCGCAACGCGAGAGTCCCATCGTCATGTGACCCGACACTGACAGTCAGGATCCCACCCTTGTCCCGCATTGCCTGCACGGCATTGGAACATAGATTCAGGATCACTTGATTGAGCAACGTCGCGTCGCCGAGGACACTCGCGCCGGGCGCCGCGAGATTGCGTATCAGCTCGATGTTCGCCGGCATTAGCGCCTGCGAAAGATCGAGCGCCTCAGCCGTCACCCGGGCCAGATCTACGGCTTCGAACGGCCGCTCCGCCATCGGCCGACTGAAGGCCAATAGTTTGGTTACCACCTGGCTTGCGCGATTGGACGCCTTCATCACGCGCTCCAGGTGTGGCCGGGCAGCGTGGTCCGACGAAATCTCATCGAGCGCTTCTTCGGTGTACAGAATCATTGGGACGAGGATGTTGTTGAATTCGTGCGCCACTCCCCCCGCCAGGGTGCCAACGGTCGCCAAACGCTGTTCGTGCCGCAGATGGCTCTCCAGCTTCGCCCGCTCGGCCTGCTCCACGCGACGTTGCTGCATTTCGCTTCGCAACCGTTCTGCCGTGCCGACCAGCTCGCTGCGCATGTTGTCCAAATCGCGCGACAGCTCAGTGATTTCAACCATGGTGCTGTCGGTCCCCAACTGAGCGGTGGAATCGCCCTGCGCCACACGCCGCGAAGCGAGCTGCAATTGGTTCAGGGGATGCGAAATGAGCCGAGCCACAAAGACGGTGACCAGAATGGAAGCAACACCATAGACGGCCAGGGCCTCAATGATTCGTTGGCGCACCAGATGTAGCTGGGCGAGAGTCGGTTGTTTGTCAAAACCCAGGTAAAGCGTACCCGTGGCCCGGTCCCGCCGCAGCGGAACCGCGACCGCATAAATGCCATCTGAAGACTTCTCGAACTGAAGGTCATCCCCTCTTTGCTGTACCCAGGCGGGTGTCTCAGTGACGGAGCTACCCAAGACCCTGCCATTGAGCTCGATGGCGGCATACAGGCATTCACGGGCCTCGACACTGCCATCCAGGAATACAACGGTGCGGCTGGGCGACTCCAGGATGTCTCCGAGCTCGAGCTCCCGCGCGAGGGAGCCGGCGTAGCCACGGGCGTGCTGGGTGAAGCTGCTGATGCCGCTGGAGCGGTTCACCGCGTCCAGTCCGAAGAAAAGGACCGGGAGGAGGACGCCATAGACGCCTAGCTGCAAAAGAGCGAGCCTGCCAACCAAGGTGTTCAGAAGACGTCGCATTCGAAAGAATTGACCCCCTTCCCGCACCTTTCAGAATACCCGTTGGCTGGGGACTCTGTCAGGATTTCAAGGGTGCCTATGCACCGCTATCTATCCGGTTGGGAATTCCTCACGGGCACGTAGCCGACCGGGTAGCGCATGTAAGTCAGCACGCGGTTGAACAGCTCTCGCGGGTCTACTCCAATGGCTTCGCAAAGGCAGAGGAATGTTGAAATATTCGGTTGCGAGACGCCCTTCTCAATCGACCGGAGCCTTTCGGCGCTCATGTCGGCGCGGTTGGCCGCCGCGTTGGGTGTCAGATTGACGGACTGTCTCTGGGCGGCCAGAACGACTCCCACTGCCGTGGCGACAATCGGTGAGTTGATGTCATACCGTGCGAACAGAGCGTAGGCGTTTTCTTCGTCCGGGTCGGTCATCATCTGCTGAACAGTGGGCAAATGAGCGGGGGATTTGCCTTTGCGGGGCTTGGCGTGGGTTGGCGACTGTTGGTTGGGCATGGGTGTGCGAATTGGGAGGGTGGTTGCCTAGCGTATGCGTTGCGGGCGGGTACGCGAGGGTGAATACTTGGGCAATTTCGGGAGAAATGGGATCTCGCACCCTTCTTTATCAGTGGATGCAGGCGCCGTCCGGGACGCGAGCCTGCTCGCGCAACCACAACTCGTATCCAACATGGGCGGCCAGCGTTCCGAGGAACGCGCCGAACTCGGGGGTCACCTGGCTCGCGCACTCGCTTTCGTCGAGAACCAACTGCATGAGATGACGGAGCTCTGCTTCATCGAGCGCCGCGAAACGACGTCTGGCAGTCAAATGCTGTCTCCCTGAGAAAATCCCCTTGGCGGCAGTCTGCCGCTGTGCGTGTGCCGATGCACTCGGGGCCTTCCTGAATATTGAGGTGTCAATCTTCGTGGTGCAACGCGGACTGCGCGCCGCAGCACGCGTGACAGCGCTCTCAGGCTGTTACAACCTGTAATCAAACTGTCACCTTTCTGTAATCGCCTGCTCCGAGCTCTGGAAGTTGATGCTGATCCGGCCTTCGCACAGACCCGGTTCCTTGGGCACACTGTGGACCCAGTCCTCCTGCGAGCGGCCGCCCATGACAATCAAGTCGCCGGAGCCGGGTTTGTAGGCGATGGAGGTGCCTCCATTGCGCGGTTTGATGAGAAACCGGCGGGTTGCGCCCAGCGTGAGAACCGGGACGATACACTCGGGTTTGCGGCATGAAAATCGATCGCGGTGCCAGCCGGTGCTGTCCTCGCCGTGGCGATAGAAATTCAACCACACACTGTCATATCGGACTCCGTAATATTTTGACAGAGCGCTGACCGCTTTACGCAGCACCTCATCCGGTACGTTGCGTAGGGTCTTGTATTCGGCTGTCAGGCGCGGCTCGCGGAATGTCTGATCGAAAAGGCGGCGGTCATGTTGCCGCCACGGCACGGCCGTGGTCAGGCGCTCGAACACGCTGTGAGAGCCCGACAACCAGCCGGGCACGACTTCAATCCATGAATGTGCATCGATTGCGGAGCGTTGGGCCGTGGAAAAATCGAAGTCGGCCGCCGTCTGGGACGCATCGCTTGCAAACAGGTCCTTTTGAACTTGGCCGGACATCATCCCCTCGCTTGGATTGCCCGCAAGCAGACCACGCATGCGTGGCACCCGCTATCAGAATCTTAGGGCGTGGGGTACAAATCCAAGGGTTTCGCGGGCGCGAACCGGCGTGGTAAGGACACGGCCGAGAGTCAGATGTCGGCTGTGCGCCTGGAGCGCGGGCCCATGCGTCGCTCGGGACCTGCGTACGGTCGGAAGGTGCCGATCCAGTCGCTATCGCGGCGGGCCCGCTCGCGGCGATCGGCGTGATGTCGGTAAACACACTCACACTTCGTGGCATCACAACCGGGCAGAGGCACGCGTGGCGCCTCGCCGGAAAGCCACCTTCGACCGCGCATAACACGTACTCGCGCGCAGCAGGTTGCGCCCGCGACCAGTGAGACGGCATGCCAGGGACTGGTCTTGAATTCAGGCTCCGGCGGCGGCCGGCGAGTCAGGTGTTTGGTGAGCCAGCGAATCATGACAAACGGAACATAATCCCTGCCGGGTCTACGGACAAGATGTGGCCAGGAGCGCGAAGGCCGCGGTAGCAAGCGGCAGCTACGTCGGTGCCCTCACGCTGAGGGTCGCCACCTCGACAGAGCCATCGCATAATCGGAGAGAAATGCCACCCGCACCCCGAGTTGCCGTCGTCGGCAGCGCCAATACCGATCTCATTACTCACGGTGAGCGTTTTCCTCGGCCGGGTGAGACGGTGTTCGGGCAGCGCTTCGAAATCAGCTTCGGCGGCAAAGGCGCCAATCAGGCCGTCGCGGCCCGACAGTGCGGCGCCGAGGTGGTGATGATCGCCAAAGTGGGCAGTGACCTCTTTGGGACAGCAACCATCCGGAATTTCAGCGATTTTGGAATCGACACGAGTCATGTTTACGTGTGTGAGGGCGCAGCCACCGGAGCTGCAACCGTCTTTGTTGAACCCAACGGACAAAATCGGATTCTCGTGGCGAAAGGTGCCAACGACGAGCTGCGGCCGGCGGATATCGAGAGCGTCGCGGCGGTTCTGGCGGGCGTGGACGTCGTTCTCGTGCAGTTTGAGATTCCGCTCGCCACGGTTTATCACACGGTGGCATTGGCGAAGCGGCTGGGAATTCGCTGCATCGTAAACCCGGCGCCGGCGCTGCCGGCGGACCTGGCGGCATTGACGGCTGCGGACTATTTCATTCCCAACGAAACTGAAGCCGAGCTCTTCACGCGCGCTCCGCTTTCGACCATCGAAGAGGCGCTGGCGTGCGCCCGGTTGCTTGGTTTGAAGGGGTTCCGGAAAGTTGTTCTTACGCTGGGAGAGCGCGGAAGCATCCTGGCGGAAGCCGAGAGCGCCGTTCACTTTCCCGCCGCGGCCGTACAGCCGGTGGACACAACAGGCGCCGGCGACGCATTCATTGGCAGCTTTGCCGTCTTCCTGGCCGAAGGGCTCTGCGATCGCGACGCAATTGAGCGCGCAAATCTCTACGCAGCTCTTTCAACCACGAAACCAGGCACCCATCGGGCGTTTCCCCAGCGGGCGGAGTTTGATACCGAGTGGAAACGCCGCGGTGTGCGCGTGCGCAGGGCTGGAGCAACTGACGCAGCCGCTGTTTCTGCCTTGCTGGTGGCGAACGGCATCGGCCACGGTGGCGCGTTGGTTGGCAATTGGGAGTTGCCGGAAATCCAGATGCGGATCGAACGCGGTGACTCGATTTATATGGCTGAGGAGAGTGATCGCCTCGTGGGCATTCTCGTAACCGAAGAACGAGCCCGTGCCACGAATCCGCGGATTGCGGCCATGTTGAATGCGTGGCCGGGCAGCGCGGGCGCGTATGTTTATGGGCCGGTTTGTGTGGATTCCGCGGCCCGTGGCAAGGGGATTCTGGCGAAACTTTACGAGCAACTGGCGCGCGACCGGCCTGGTGGGGAGGCGATCCTTTTCATCCGCTCCAGTAATGAGCTGTCGTTGAAGGCGCACTTGCGGTTGGGGTTGCGCGAAGTGGCTCAGTTCGAATTGGCGGGCGAGAGGTACAGGGTGCTCAGTAGCGCCTGAGCTTCTGGTTGTAAATCCCCGCGATATGCAACGCTATTTCCGACGGGTCACCGGACATCCAGATCGGGCTTTGCTACGTACGGCTCGTAGCCGGTTGCGGTGTCCTTGGGCCGCCAGGCGGGAAATCCCGCGGTATGCGTCAATGTTTGTTCGACTGTGATCGCTTTCCAAGCGGATGGCGCGTCCTCGATGACTTTGGGCACCTGTTTGAGCCGGGCTGTGCGCGTAGAGTTCCTATCCACGTAGTCGGGATCCGCAGTGACAGAAAGCCGCACGGCCTCTCACCCATACCCATACAGCAGGCACGCACGACCTGTCACTGCGGACCCGAAGGCCTGGAGCGGCTAGAGTTTGAAGGGCGGTATCTTCACCGCCGGGCAGGAATTGCCCTCCAGCCCTGTCACGGAACCCGTTCGAACCAACTTTTCGAACAAGCCGGCGACGCAGTCGTTCCACTCGGTGTGGCCTTGGCCGTGCACCACGACGGTTACGTGGTTGGTGAAGCCCGGCGCTACGCGATCGGTAAACCATAGCGGGGAACCGCCATCCTGGTCGCCGGTCACGATCAGTGTGGGGATGTCGGAATGCACCGGATTTCGATAGCCTTCCGGCAGGATGCCTCGAGGCCATTTCCGGCAGGCCGCCTGTTGCTGTCGGATTCGGTAGTCTGCGAGCGCGGTGCCTTTGACGTTCTCGGCAATGTCCGATTCGGACAGAAAGGGAATATCTTCCGTGCAGGTGATGGAGAAGAAGAGGCCCCAACTGAAGCCTTCATCTGCGCCACGGACACCCTCCAAAATGCCCTGCCCTGTCGGCGCCCAGTCACCTTCGTAGGCGCGGTGGATGATCCACGGCAGAGCTACCGCTTCCTTGGGTCGATAGAGCCTGGAGCGCACCCATTCTACAAAGCGGCCGCGGGTCAGGCGGACGGTTTGGGCTGAGCCGGGAATTTGAACCTGCACGTTGCCGGAATCGAGGCGCGAGACAATTGCGGCGAATTCCTTCCTGACATTCGGGAAGGCCCGGTGGCAGTCGGGATCCGACTCGCAGCGGGTGAATGTTTTATCCAGTGCGCCCTGCTCGGTGCGTGCGAAATCCATCGGTCCGCCTGAATCGATCGGCACCGGGCTGCCGAGATAGATAGTGCGCACGCTCTTGGGATATTGCCGTACGAAGGCCTGGGCCGCGCGAGTGCCGTACGAGCCGGCAAACAAATTCAACTGCGTGTAGCCCAATGCGACTCGCACGCGTTCCAGGTCATTCGACAGGTAGGGATAGATATAGCGTGTCAGATCTGCTGACTTTGAAAGCAGACGCCGGCAGCGTTCAACCGCTGCCGGCGGGAAGAAGTCGCGGAAGCTGTCGGCTGGGGTGTCGGGCGAATAGAGATGGCAATGGGCCGGCGCCGATTGGCCGGTGAGGCGGGAGTCGATCAGTAACAGGTCGCGATCGTCGAGGAGTGGTTGGAATTCGTTCGTGTAGTAGGCGGCGGCGGAGATGGCATCCTCGCCTGGTCCGCCCATCAACACCGCGATTGGATCGGAGTGTGGGGCTCCGGAAGACGCTGACACAACCGCGTAGTGGATGGCTAGTTGGCGCCCGTGAGGACGGCTGGGGTCTTCGGGTACAGACACAACGCCGCAGCGGGCGGGACGGTCGAGGTCTGGAAGTTTGCAGGCTGTCGCAGCGGCACTGGCAGCCGAAGGGCCCAGGACTGCCAAGGCCCAAAGGGCAACAGCGGGCAGCTTTGTCATGGGGTGCATTTTCGTGCTCCTGCGGCGGTAGCGCCAGTACGAGCCGGACTATTCATGTCATCATGAGTATTGGATTCGGTTCCGACGGAAACGGTTTGCATCATGAGAACGAAAATGGGGGCCGCTCTGGCGCTGACCCTGAGCTTGGTAGCCTGTGGCCGGGGTCCCGATGGAATCCAACCGGGCACCTATCGTGTGGTACTGCAATTGCCGGGTGGCGAGCTGCCGTTTGGACTCGACCTGGAGCGCGCGCAAGGCGCCTGGAGCGGCCATCTGATCAACGGCCCGGAGCGGGTCGAGCTCAGCGAGGTGGCCGTCAATGGCTCGCACCTGGAAATCCGGATGCCCGGGTTCGAGAACCGCCTGATAGCCGACGGCCAGGAGGGTCGGCTCACAGGCGAAATGATCATCAGCAAGCCGGAAGGCAAGGACCAGCACCTGCCGCTGAGCGGACGATTCAAACAAACCTATCGCTTCTTCCCACCGGCCCGCGGCAGCGGTTTGAATGTGTCCGGGCGATGGTCGGTTACCTTCACGGCGCAAGACGGCCAGGAGGAAGCGGCGGTCGGCGAGTTTTCGCAGGCGCAGGATATTGTCACGGGAACCTTTCTGACCAACGGGGGTGACCACCGGTATCTGGCGGGCCAGGTGCAGGGCAACGAGCTGTACCTGTCGACTTTCGATGGCGCTCATGCGTTTTTGTACAAAGCGAAAGTGACGGGCACCGATGGCGGGCTCGCGGGTGACTTCTGGTCCGGGTCGGCACTTCATGAGCGATGGGTTGCGAAACGCGACGAACACGCGGCACTGCCCGATGCCTACAGCGTCACTGCAATGCGGGAGCAGGAGCCGAAGTTCGAGTTCGCATTTCCTGATTTAGCGGGAAACACCGTGACATCGAAGGATGCGAAATTTCAGGGCAAGGTGCTCGTGATCGCGCTGGGAGGCAGTTGGTGCCCCAACTGTCATGATGAAGCGGCGTTTCTGCAGCCGTTGTACCGGGAGTATCGCGACCAGGGCCTGGAGATTGTGGCGCTGATGTTTGAGCACTTCGGTGATTTCAAACGCGCGGTGGCGGCGACCCGGCGGTTCCGGGAGCAGTACGGAATCGAATATACGACGTTGATTGCGGGCGTGTCGGATCTCGATGAGGCGGCGAAGAAATTGCCGATGCTGCAGAAGTTTTATGGGTTTCCGACCACTGTCATCGTTGCTCGGAACGGCCAGGTGCGTAAGATTCATACAGGGTTCTCCGGGCCTGCTACCGGAGAGCACTACAAGCAGCTTACGGACGAATTCCGCAACAACCTCAATCAACTGCTGGCCGAAAGGTGAGCCAGATCCCGCGTGACTTGCGCATAGACCGGCCCTGCGGCGCGCTCGATTTCCCGGATCTGTTCGGGAGTAAACTCATCGCCCCGACGCCGGTCGAAGCGGCGTACGAAGTTTAGATTGAAGCGGGCACTCACCGGATTGCGGGCCCGGAAGGAGGCTTCCGCGTGGCGCATGCGCTCCAGGCTGGTCAACTGCAAGGCAAACTCCAGCGACTCGTCCGAAAACCGGATGCCGAGCTGCTCACCGAGCGCCAGCAATTGCTCCCGGGGATTGGCAAACAACTGATCGTAGTCAATGACGAATATCGACTGGCTGGCGAGGTTATTGTCAATGAGCCACGAGCTGACGTGCTTGATCCAACCCCGCACGCCCTCCTCACCGCGCAGGAAGTCTTCCATTGAGTCCTGGGACCCCAACTGTCTGCGGAAATGGAAGTAGCTGCGCAAGGTATCTACCGGGGATCGGATCAGGTAGACCACGTTCGGCGCGGGAATGTGCAAACTGTGCGTTTTCAGGAAATCCCCGATCCCGTCCCGCCAGATGCTGGCAATAGTTACATGGCGCATCTTGTGGGTATCGATGAGGAGGAAATCGATGTTGTACATTGTGGGCTGCAATGCAATTCCGTTCTGATGCAGTCGAGCGGCCGTCAGCAGGAATCCGAGATAGGTGATGCCGCTGCGGGGAAACGCGCAGATATGGATGTCGTTGGTCTTCATAGCGGCTGGCTCATGCAGGATCTGTGCACAGCTACGTCCGCGGCACAGATCGATGGCAGCCCCCGCATCAACTCCCGGCCGCGAAGTACTCGATGAGCTCGAACAGGTAGTCCCTGCCCCGGTACAGCGCGTTGACTGAGATGCGTTCGTTGAGTCCGTGCGTGCCGGCGGTTTCGGGTTCGTTCCACAAGCCGGGCACACCGTAGGTGGGAATGCCGATGCGGCCGAGATGCGTTGCATCGGAAGCGCCGGTGCTCATGTCAGGAATGATCGGAACGCCCGGAAAGTGTTTGGCCGCGATCTTTTCCATCGGGCCCACGATCTTCGGGTCCAGCGGCGGAGGGGTGACCAGGGTGCGCTCCTTCATGGCCATGCGCGTCACCTTCAGTCCCAACCCGGCCACGGTTCGCTCCAGAGTGGCCCGCACCTCTTCGGGTGTCTCTCCGGGAATGATTCGACAATTGACGGAAGCGGTTGCTCTCTGTGGCAACGCGTTGATGGCGTGTCCGGCCGTCAGCAGCGTGGCTACGCACGTCGTACGCAACATGGCGTTGTAGGCTCGATCGGCGGACACTATGGCTTCCGCCGACTTGTTGTTGGGATCCGCCGCGATGGCCTTCATTGCGGCGCCGAGCGCGTCAGGGTGGAGCGCGCTCATTTTCTCGAAGTAGACGCGCGTGACCGGGTTCAGGCGCACTGGAAACTGCAGGTCGCGTAACCGTACCAACCCTTCGGCAAGCTGGTAGATCGCGTTATCACGGACGGGAGTCGAGCTGTGCCCGCCGGGGTTGGTCGCTTCGATCGCAAAATTGCGCGGCGACTTCTCGCCCACACCGAGCCCCAGATAGCTCGGCATGCCGGTGGGACCACCGCGGCCCGAGCCGCCTTCATTGAGGGCGAAGGCCGCTTTGAGCAGGTCGGGCCGGTTGTCAACGAGCCAACCCGCTCCGTTCAGGACGTCCGGGTTACTCGTCTCTTCCCCGCACGTGAGCGCCAACTTCAAGGTCCGCTTCGGTTGAAACTTCGCCTCCCGCAGCCGTATCAGGGTGTCGGTGAAAATGGCGGCCTGTGCCTTGTCATCAGTGGTGCCGCGGCCATAGAAGTAACCCTCTTCCTCAATTAACTTGAAGGGATCGCGGACCCAGTCTTCACGCTTGGCCTCGACGACGTCGATGTGAGCCAGGAGCAGCATGGCGGGGATGGAAGGATTGCGCCCGTTCCACGTCACCACCAGGCCACCGTCACGAGGCCGGTCGGGAGGAACGTATTGCGTGAGCTCCGAATCGGTAAAACCGGCTGCGCGGAATCGGGCCTCGAGCTGCCGGGCGGCACGGGTGCAATCACCGGACGAATACGTCGTGTTGGTCTCGACGAGCTCTCGATAGAGGGACAGAAAGGCGCCTCGATCCTCCGGCGGCTGCGAAAAGGCTGGCGCGGCGAAAATTGCCGGCAAAATCAGGCAGTTCAAGAGTCCCTTAATGCGCTTCACAATCACCTCCGAGGGTCTTCGGTGCAGTAGAATCGCACCCATGAACACCGCTATCCAGAAAAATGACCTCATCGACAGCATTGCTGCCGCGCTTCAATACATCAGCTACTACCACCCGCCCGACTACATAAAGCATCTAGCGCGAGCCTACGAGCGCGAACAGAGCGTCGCGGCGAAAGACGCGATTGCGCAGATCCTGACGAACTCGCGAATGTGCGCCGAGGGGCGTCGCCCGATCTGCCAGGATACCGGCATCGTCAATGTTTTTCTCAAAGTCGGAATGGACGTGCGTTGGGCGGGATTTGCCGGCAGCTCATTGGCTGATGCTGTCAACGAGGGAGTGCGCAAGGCGTATCTCAACCCGGAAAACGTGTTGCGGGCCTCGGTGCTCGACGATCCGCTCTTTGCCCGGCGCAACACTCGTGACAACACGCCCGCAGTGGTTCATACAGAGATCGTTCCGGGCGCGGAAGTCGAAGTGACGGTGGCTGCCAAGGGCGGCGGCAGCGAGAACAAGTCGAAGTTTGTCATGATGAACCCGAGCGACAATCTCGTGGATTGGGTTCTCAAGACCGTGCCGACCATGGGAGCGGGTTGGTGCCCGCCGGGAATGTTGGGTATCGGGGTGGGCGGCACTGCCGAGAAGGCAGTGCTGATGGCCAAGGAAGCCTTGATGGATGACATCGACATGTACGAGTTGCTGCAGCGGGGGCCGCAGAACAAACTCGAGGAACTGCGCATCGAGTTGTATGAGAAGGTGAACGCGCTGGGGATCGGTGCCCAAGGACTGGGTGGCCTCACCACGGTGCTCGATGTCAAGATCCGTACGTGGCCGACTCACGCGGCATCGAAGCCGGTTGCCATGATTCCCAATTGTGCGGCGACCCGGCACGCCCACTTTGTGCTGGACGGCTCCGGGCCCGCTTTCCTCGAGCCGCCGAGCATGGACCTGTGGCCGGATGTGAACTGGGCGCCGGACTACAACACCAGCCGCCGCGTCGATCTCGACAAATTGACGGCGGAGGAAGTGGCCAGTTGGAAACCGGGGCAAACGTTGCTGCTCAATGGCCGCATGTTGACGGGGCGGGACGCTGCTCACAAGCGCATCGAAGAGCTGCTGTCACGCGGTGAAGCGTTGCCCGTCGACTTTCGCAATCGGGTGATCTACTACGTGGGCCCGGTCGATCCGGTGCGCGACGAAGTCGTTGGCCCGGCGGGGCCGACCACCGCCACCCGCATGGACAAGTTCACTGAAATGATGCTGAGCCGCACGGGTTTGATTGCCATGGTCGGCAAGGCCGAACGCGGGCCGGTTGCAATCGAGGCAATCCGCAAGCACCACAGCGCCTACCTGATGGCGGTGGGTGGCGCGGCCTACCTGGTTTCCAAGGCCATCAAGGCCGCCAAGGTGGTGGGTTTTGCCGACCTGGGAATGGAGGCCATTTATGAGTTTGATGTGCGCGACATGCCGGTGACGGTGGCTGTGGACTCGAGCGGGGCAAGCGTGCATCAGAGCGGGCCGAAGGAGTGGCAGGCACGCATTGGGAAAATTCAGGTCGTCACGGCCTGATACCAATTGACCTCGTTGGCATCGGGCTGGGACCGTACCCGCCCCTGTTGAATCAGGTAATTCAGATGCGCCACGGCTTCTCCCGTGGCCATCTGCATGGTCCCGTCGCTGACCGGCCGCCGAAATAACAGACTGAACACATCCAACACGCGCTTGGGTTCGGCGAGCGCGTCCAGCAAGCGTTGCAGGGAGCGCTCATGGCCGTCCCTGAGTTGGTCGATACGGGCGTGGAGACCCCGGAACGGCTCATTGTGAGCGGGCAACACCAGCACATCGTCCGGAATTGCCGCGCGGATCGCGGACAGGGACGCCATCCAGTCGCTCAGAGGGTCGGCGGCGGGCTCGGTGGGGAATACCGAGACATTGGAGGTGATTTTCGGCAGGACCTGGTCCCCTGAAATCAACACTTTCAACTGCGGGCAGTACAAACACAGGTGCTCGGGCGAATGACCGCGCCCGATGACTGCCTGCCAGCGGTGTTGACCGATGACAATCTCATCACCGTCCGAGACTCGATGGAAACTATCCGGCAACGCATAGACCAGGTTACCGAACTCGCCGAACCGCGCCTTATAGCGCTCCAGATCGGCTGGGCTCCAACCGGCGGCCCGGTAGAAACGCACGGCATCCGCCGGCGCCTCGCGGCCGGTATCGGCCACCAACATCCGGCAGGTCACGTACTCGAGGCGCGTCATCCAGAATGTGCAGTTGAATCGGCGGGTGAGCCAACCTGCCATGCCGACATGATCGGGATGCATGTGAGTGCAAATGACTCGTTTGATCGGGCGCCCGGCCAATGGACCGGCGAGAATCGTTTCCCAAGTTGCGGCGATCTGCGGCGTCTTCATGCCTGTGTCGACCACCGTCCAACCCTCGCCATCCTCGAGCGCCCAGAGATTGATGTGGTTCAATGAGAATGGAAGGGGCATCCGCTGCCATTTCACACCGGGTGCCACATCGAGCATCTCGCCGGGAGCAGGCAAAGCTGCGAAGGGATACCTCAGCTCAGATGGAGAAGGTGAGTCGGACACAGCCGGATTGTCTCATGATGATGGTTTCGAGACCTCCTCCATGATCGGGTCCCAATGAATGGCCACCCCTGGCACCGCGGTCAACCGTGTTTTCCCGCGAAGTGGGGTAACGGTCGGCGCACCGTAGCGGCCTTCAGACAGCCGGTAAACGGCTACGGTGAGAGAGTTGCCATCAATCAACCAGACTTCCGGCACGCCCGCCCGCTCGTAGACAGGAATCTTCTTGCGCCGGTCATACCGGGCAGTGCCCGGCGAAAGCACCTCGGCGAGCCAATCGGGAGCACCGCGCAAGCCGCGCGAGTCAATCTTCTTGACATCGCCGGTGATGAAAACATCGGGTTGAACGACGGTATCCACATCCTCGTCGCGCTCGTTGGACTTCGGCAGGCGAACATCGAGCGGTGCGATACATACCTTCCACTGCGTTCCTTCCAGGGCACGCCGAGCCTGGTAGTGGAGCTCGCCGACGATGCCCTGATGTGTCCAGGACGGAGACGGTGGCTCCCGGACGTAGGCTGTCCCGTCGAGCAACTCATCTCCAAAGGTTCTGGACCAGATGAGGTAGTCGCCGTAGGTGTGGCGTAACGAATCGCGCTTGAAGACCGTCATGTGGGGAGCTTACCCCGGTCGCAGCAGCTTTAGTGGGGCGATTTATAGGCAATTTGCGGGTATTTGGATGGGGGTTTTGGACGTCGAAATAGGCGTCGGGGGCCCTGAGGTGACTTTCGGCACATGCTGATGCGTGCGCAACCGCGTACCTTGCACACCCATGGAACCGAGCAACCGCAAAGTCAATTATCGCCGCAGCCTGACCCTGTATTCACTCGAGGCGGGCTGCCTGGTCGGACTCTGCGGACTCGGTTACCTGAATTTAGCCATCACGTTAGTCACCATCATTGCCGTAGCGCTGCTGCCGAAAGGCTCGTTCTCAACTGTCGCCGAGCGAGCGCCCGAGGTCCTCTAGTAAATCGTCCGGATGCTCGAGGCCGACCGCGAAGCGGACCAGACCCGGCGCAATACCCGCGGCAGCGGCGGCAGCGTCGCCAATCGTCCCAGACCACATTGCCGCCGGCTGGGTGGCCAGAGACTCGAATCCACCGAAGCTCACGGCCCTGGCCGGCAATTGCAATGAGTTGATGAATCGATTGCCGGCAGCAAAGCCGCCCGCGAGCTCGAAACTCAACAGTCCGCCAAAGCCACCGGCCATCTGCCGGCAGGCCAGCGCGTGTTGGGGATGGGAAGCCAATCCCGGGTAGTGAACGCGGCTGATACTGGGGTGCTTCTCGAGGAAACGCGCGAGCTGCAACGCGGTCTCGTTCTGGCGTTGGACTCGAAGCGCCAGCGTACGAAGGCCGCGCAACAGCAGCCACGCGGCAAAGGGATCCGCCACCGAACCGAACACGGTGTGCTCGCGCCAGAGCTGATCTATCAGTTTCCTGGAACCGACAATGCAGCCTGCCATCAGATCGTGATGGCCGCCGAGAAACTTGGTCGCGCTGTGCATGACCAGATCGATACCGATGCGGATCGGCTGCTGATTGATGGGTGTTCCTATTGTGTTGTCGCAAAGAGTCAGCGCGTTGTGACGCTTCGCAACTTCCACCACGTTGGCGAGGTCGGTGAGGGTCAACAGCGGATTTGCGGGCGTCTCGACTACAATCAGGCGCGTCTTCGAGGTGGCGGCGCCGGCGATGGCCTGCGAATCGGTTTGATCTACAACCGTTACCTCGACACCAAACCGGGGTAACACCTCTGACATGAGTTGCGTGGTCCCCATGTAGTGGGAGCGTTGGGCAACAACGTGGTCACCTTGACGAACCAAGCCGAGGACTGCAGTGCTCATTGCGCCCATTCCTGAGGCGGTCAGGAGACAGGACTCTGCACCTTCGAGCGCCGCGATCAGGCCCTCAGCTTCCGCGACTGTCGGATTACCGTCGCGCGTGTAGTACCCGCTATGGCGCGGTGTGGATGCCATCTCAATGAAGGACGCATCATCAACCGCGCGAAACGTCGCAGTCTGGTGTAGCACCGGTGCGATGTCCGAGGGGGAGCCCGGGCCTCTCTCGGTGCGTGTCAGGAGGGTGTCCACTCGCTTCATGATCTGGCTCCAGTGACCCTGCGCAGTCATAATGCTGGAAGCAAAATCGGTTCTCAATGGGCACCAGGGGGCGGTACGTAATGACTCCGTTGATGATTGCAACGCTCGGTTTGGCGATCGTAGGACAGATCGTGTACCAGCTCGGTCAGCGCGCGGTGCCGGCGAATGCTTCGCCTTTCGCAGTGCTCGTTGTCGCTTACTTTGTGGCAGGCGTCCTGTCGCTATGCCTGGCTTGGCCGTTTGGAGCGGCGACGTCCAACGTCAGCTTGCGATCCGCATTTGCCTGGCCGACGTGGCTCATTGCGCTATCCATTGTGGCGATCGAGCTGGGTTACCTGACCGCTTACCGCAGTGGATGGACGGTCGGTACCGCGTTCGCCGTTGCCGGCACGGCAACCATACTCATTCTGGCGCTCGTGGGCTGGGTGTTTCTGGGGAATTCGCTGACTGTGCGTCAGGTTGCGGGATTGACGTGTTCTTGTGCCGGAGTTTGGTTGTTGGCAGGCGGGATGCGGGCAGGCTGAAGCGTGCAAGGGGCCGGGAAGCCGAGGCCTCCCAGCACCACTGCACGCGAAATCTCAGTTTGCCGCGATCCCGTTGAGGCCGGCGCCCGCCGGCAATCCGCGCAACGTACCGAAGTTGGTCAGATGTCCGTCGCGCTCGATCTTGAAGATGCCGATTGCGCCGCTACCGCCATTCAGGGAGTAGAGATAGGCCCCATCCTGGCTCACGGCAACGTCCAGATTGGCGGAGTTCGCGGGATTGAGGCCCACGACCGTACCGGATATGGGCGTGAGGTTACCCTGCTGGCCGATTGCAAAACCAGCGATGGAGGAACTTCCTGCATTGGAGGCATACACGAAGCGGCCGTCCGGTGTGACTACGTTCCAACAGTTGGCACCGCCGAGCGTCGGAACCTGTGCGCTGATTGGCAACAGCTTGCCGTCGCTGCCGATCGCATAGGATGAGATGGTGGAGCTGTTGGGAGCCGATGTCCCCGTCTCCGAAACCAGCAATGCGCCGTTCGGCGCAAAGAGAGCGGAGAAGGTACCCGCACCCACCGCATGATTTACGGTTTTCGGCGCCAACGTGCCGTCGGACTCAACCCTGAACACATCGATATTATTGGTCGTCTTTTCTGTGACCACGAGATAGCGGCCATCCTTGCTGAAAGCAACGGAGCCCGGCTCTACGAAGTTGGCACTCAGGAAACGTTGAGAATCGGGAATGCGTGTGAGCTTTCCATTGCGCACACGGAAGCCTACGACGCTGCTGCTGCCGGCTGTATTCAGTACGTAGAGCACATTTCCGTGCTGGGCAATTGAATTGGGTTCGCTACCGCCGCTTGGGGCCTCGTCGCTCAGGAACAGGCGATCCCCGAAAACGCGGAACACGGAGACGGAGCCACTGCCTGCGTTGGCGGCGAAGAGAAGCGAGCCGTCGTCACTCAATGTCAACGACCCTTGTGAGGCGAGCGGATCAACCGTTCCGCCACTGCCGCGGCCGCCCGTGTGATATCGGTGCGCTCGCAGGAGAGTGCCATTGGGCAGCCGTTCGTAGGACTGGATCTCGTTGGTGTCCGCGTCGTTGGTCATTACGAACACCGCGTGATGGGCGGCAAAGTTGTCGTCCTGAGCTGATGCCACAAGTGGCAATGCGGCCGGCGTTGCGAGGGCACTGATGGCCAGCGCCTTGTAAACTACTTGCATGTTGTACCTCTGGAGGGGGAAGGATCGCGCTAGCCTTTCATCGCCTGGGAACCTGGATTCGTTACAGACATCTCTTGGTGTAACGATCGATGCGTCTGCCACGATGGGTGTATTGAGGACTCGTGAATTCTTCTATCCGGGAACGGCACTGGACCGATCTGATGGAGCGCTCGCTTCAGGGAGACACCTGCGCGTATCGAAACCTACTCGTTGAGCTCACCGTCGGCTTGCGGCATGTCGTCCGGGGTCGTGCGCAATCAGCGGGAGTCGACGCCGAAGATGTAGTCCAGGAGGTGCTGCTCGCTTTGCACTTGAAGCGCAGTACCTGGGTTCGCGGAACGCCAGTGGCACCCTGGGTAGCCGCCATTGCCCGCAATAAGATTGTGGACGGTCTGCGCCGCCGGGGACATCGCATCGAAATTCCTCTCGAGAGCGTCATGGAGACTCTCTGGAGCGATGACAGCGACAGCGAGGGGCAGGCGCATGATCTCGAGCGAGTCCTTGGAATGCTGAACGAGCGGCAGCGGCAAGTCGTGCGCGCCGTGTCGATTGAAGGCCATTCCGCACAGGAAGTCGCCGAGCGTCTGCAAATGAGCGAAGGCGCCGTGCGGGTCACTTTACACAGGAGCTTGAAAGCGCTGGCAGCAATGTTTCGAGTGGTGCCCAATGAAGACTGAAGAGCTCATTCGAGTTTTGGCTGCGGACGGGTCGCGCCCTATAGTGCCCGTCACCAGGACCTTGTGGCGCGCCTTGGGCCTCGGTGTTCTGGCGTCCACGGCTCTCCTGCTGCTGCTGCTGCATCCGCGGGCGGATATTCCGCGAGCCATCTTCACGCTGCGATTTGATTTCAAACTCATTTTCGCACTGTTGGTAACCATTGCGGCGATGCTGTTTCTGAGGGAGACCGCTCGACCGTTCGCTGCTGAGCGGTGGCGTTGGCCATTGGCCCTCGGTCCGCTGCTGTTGCTGACGGGCGTTGTTGTCGAGCTTTCCACACGGCCGGCGACGGCGTGGGGCGGCCTGCTCGTGGGCCACAATGCTGTTCACTGCCTCTCGCTGATTCCGATGTTGTCTTCACCGCTAGCCATTTGTCTGCTGGCGGCATTGCGGCGCGCCGCGCCAATGAAACCCATTGTTGCCGGGGCTGTCGCGGGGTTGGTAGCCGGCGGAGTCGGATCCATGCTTTATGCGCTGACTTGTCCGGATGACAGTCCGTTGTTTGTCGCTACGTGGTATTCAATTGCGATCACAATTGTGACCAGCGGCGCAGCCTGGGCCGGGAAGCGATTGTTGCGCTGGTAGCGACGGCAGCGATAGCAGAGGTGGTGGCGGGGGCGGAAATAATTGGCCGCCCCGCGCGGTCTGGTACTCATGAGCTGGACAATCAGAGTTGCGGAAACTGAGGACGCGGAGCACTTGCCCGCGGTGGAAAGGTCAGCGGGGTTGCGGTACCGCGAGATTCCGGAGCTGGCGTTCCTTGCGGACGGTGATGACATGCCTGTTGACAGTCACCGACGCTACATCTCGCAGGGCACGGAGTGGGTTGCGGTCGGTGAGACGCGGGAGATTGTGGGCTTCCTCGCTGCAGAGATCGTTGGCCGCGATCTGCATATTTGGGAGATTGCGGTTCGCGGTGACTCGCAGAATCGCGGTATTGGGCGTAAGTTGATTGAGAGCGCCGCGGCGTTCTCGCGCCGGCGCGGGCTCGCATCATTGACACTGACTACTTTCGCCAACGTGGCGTGGAATGCGCCTTGGTATGAGCGGCTTGGATTTGTCACAGCGACGGACGATGAGCGACTCGATGCGCTGGTACGAAATGAGACCGAGCGCGGCTTGCCCGGACGTTGCGCCATGCGCAAGACACTCGACTCCATCCACATGGATTCGCATGAATCTGCTGAGATTGAAGCATTTCTGGCTGAACGGGTTTACGAATATAACGCGCGAGCTACAGGGTACTTCGACGGAAAGTCGTTCTCGGCCGTCCAACGCAATCGCTTGGGTGAGATCAAGGCAGGTATCAGCGGGTACACGTGGGGCGGCTGCTGTTTCATCTCCTACCTGTGGGTAGATGAGTTAGAGCGGGGGCGTGGGCTCGGGACCCGGCTCGTCGAGGCCACTGAAGAGTATGCGCTGTCTGCCGGCTGCCGGCGGATGCTCCTGGCGACGCATAGTTTCCAGGCACCTGCCTTCTACGAACGCCTGGGCTATCACAAAGAGGCGGTCATTCAGGAACATCCATCAGGCTATACGAGTATCTTCTTCGGGAAGAACCTGCGGTTGGCGCAAGTGAAGTAGCGGAAACGGGCGGCCAGCCGAGTCCACAGGAGAACGGCCGACGATCTCAAAGCCCCTCGCCCGATAGAATTTCAATGCCGCAGTATTTTGCTCGTTTACATCCACGCTGAGGGGGCCTCTGGCGCGGCGTGCGCAGTTGATCAGAAGGGTGCCGCCACCCTGGCGCCAGTGGTGGGGTGCAATGAACAGGGAGTCCACCGCTGCGTCCTGCAGCCCCATGAAACCAACTGGGGTGTTGGTGGTGTCGCACAGAACCCATAGTTGTAGTCCGGGCAAACCAAGGTACTCATTCACTGCCGGAGTGAGGTCTCGAATATCTTCGTCGCCAAGGAAGTGATGAGATGCGGTCACGGCGCGGCGCCAGATGTCGACCAGCATCGGCCGCTCCGGGACCGATGCGGCGCGTATGGTGAACAATGCGGGGTGTTGTGTCATCTAGCGGCCCCCGAGCTCCTATTTCAGGCGCCGGCTGAGAAAGCTTTCGGTCAGCTCCCAGGCCACGCGCGTGGCTGCGGGGTCATATGTCTTGCCCTGGTTGAACAGCGGCTGCGCGAATGCGTGTTCGGCACCCGGGTAAACATACACTTCCGCGCCCACTCCCGCCTGGTCGGCTGCTTTTGAAAAGGCCAAAGCGCTTTCCGCTGCGGCGGGACCATCGTGGGAGCCCACAACGAGCAGTGCGGAACCGCCAAGATGGCGGAGGACTTCCGCATCTTTCACTGTCTCGCCGTACCACAACACGGTTGCCTGAACCGAGCCGTTGCGCAGCGCTGCTGACAAGGCGTGTTTGACGCCCATGCTGAAGCCCATCACGGCAATCTTGCGGCTTCCTTCTGACGCACCCTCCTCTGACAGGAATCGGACCGCCGTATCCAACTCGCGGGCTGCAACATCATCGTGAAGGGCACCGAGAAGCGCGCCCGCCTGCTCGTGTGTCGTCGCATGCTGTCCGCCATAAAGGTCTACTGCCACGACCCGATAGCCCAACTTCCCCAGTTTATCCGCTGCTTCCGTGTAGGCTGGTGACACGCCAAACCAGTCGTGGACCAGCACGATGCCCTTGGAGGCACCCTTCGGGCCGGTCGTATATGCTGTAAACGCTTCGGAAGAAGCTGTGTGAAGCGTGATAGGTGTCGGATGTGCGAAAGTCGGGCTCGTGAGCATCACGAGGGCCGTGTAAAAAAGGCAAGCGAGTCGTTTCACAGCATCTCCGCGTCGTCGGCTTCGGTTAGTGCGGAGTAGACCCGGCTGGGGCGAAGAAGATTTCGCAGCAGAAATGAGCGCGGCGTTCCTGGCAAGGGCAGAAGCCCCCGTCAGGCCGATGTAGCGAGGCTTCAGTTATACTCGCGGGCCACAATCAAAACGCCTTCGAGGCGGGGTCGTTCGGCGAAAACGGGGGTTGCACGTGCTCAAGATGACTTCGTTGCTCTGGTTGGGAGCGCTGGCGGGTTTTAGTGCGGGCGCTTGCGCGGCGAGCGCCGACTCGGCCTCTGCGGAGAATGCGGCTACAGCGAAAGCGATTCTCGGCGACCTGCTCGCAATCGATACAACCTACGAGAAAGGAACCGTGGCCGCGGTCGACGTGTTGCGCAAACGATTCCTGGCCGGCGGGTTCACGGAATCGGAGCTGGTGGTGGTGGCCAATCCGGCCAACTCGACCCAGGCGCACCTGGTCGTGCGCATGAAAGGCCATGGGAAGGGCAAGCCGTTGCTGTACTTGTGCCATCTGGACGTGGTTGCAGCCAAGCCGGAGGACTGGACCTTGCCACCGTTCGCAATGACTGAAAAGGACGGCTGGCTCTATGGCCGGGGCGCCATGGACATGAAGAGCGAGGATGCCAACGTCGCAGCGGCACTGCTGCGACTCAAACACGAGAAGTACGTCCCCGATCGCGACATCATTGTCGACTTCAGCCCTGACGAAGAAGCCGGCGGCGCGGAGGGAGTGGGCTGGCTTTTGCAGGCTCACCGGGATCTCATTGACGCATCGTTGAGCCTGAACCCGGATTCAGGCACCGCTGCATTCCGAAATGGCCGCCGCGTTTTCTATGGGGTGCAGACCAGTGAAAAGAGTTATGTGACTTTCTCGGCGGAGGCCACCAACAAGGGCGGTCACAGCTCCGAACCCCGCCCCGACAACGCCATCTATGAGCTGACCGCGGCGTTGAATCGGCTTCAGGCCTTTGAATTCCCCATCCGGCTGACGAACACTACGCGCGATTTCTACGCCAGCCAGGCGCAATTCGAGTCGGGCGGACGGCAGACGGCTATGCGCGCTCTGGCCAACGGAGACCTCTCCGCCGGCAAAGAACTTGCCGCTGACCCGACGGACAATGCGCAGCTTCGCACAACATGCGTGGCAACGATGTTGGAAGCGGGCCATGCCGAGAATGCTTTGCCTCAGCGGGCACGTGCGACCATTCAGTGTCGGATGCTGCCGGGTGACACACAGGAGCAAACCCGGGCTGCGCTCGAGAAGGCGATTGCAAATCCGAACATCAAGCTGACTGTCACGCGCGCGGCCACAAACAGCCCGGAGTCACCGCCAACGAAACAGATCATGGCGTTGTATACGAAGGTTGTGCGCTCAATGTGGCCCGGACTACCGGTCATGCCGAGCATGGACGCGGGCGCTTCGGATTCGAAGTACACTCGCTCGGCGGGCATTGCGAGTTATGGCGCGACCTCCAACTTCTTTGACCTGGAGGATATGCGCGCGCACGGTCGGGATGAGCGGGTAAAGGCGGATCGCCTCGCGGAAGGCGCGGAGTTTGCGTACCGGCTGATGAAAGCGTTCAGCGGCCCGGGCGCCCCGTAAAGGGCCTGTTTCCGCGCGAGCCAGCGCAACGGATTGCGCTGTGACTGGATGAGTCAGGTGGCTGGCTCGCCCGTGTCCATTGCCTCGGCGACCAGCGAGTCCCAGTCTATGCTGACCCCTGGCACTGCGGTGAGTTGTGTTTTCCCCTGCAGCCCCACTGTTGTCGGTGGCCCATAACAGCCCGCGGATAGTCGATAGATTGCCGTGGTACGCTGCTTGAAATCAATCAACCAGACTTCCGGCACGCCTGCTCGCTCGTAGACCGGGATTTTCCTGCGCCGGTCATGGCGGGCGGTGCTGGGCGAAAGAACCTCGGCGAGCCAGTCGGGCGAACCGCGCAATCCGCGCGAATCAATTTTCTTCGCATCACCGCTGATGAATACATCCGGTTGAACGACCGTATCGACATCTTCGTCCGGCTCGTTCGCCTTCGGCAGGCGGATATCGAGCGGGGCGATACAGACGCGCCACCGGGTTCCCTTCAGGGCGCTCCGAAGTTGGTGATAAAGCTCGCCGGCAACGCCCTGATGTGACCATGAGGGAGATGGGGGTTCTCTGACATACGCCGTACCGTCGAGCAACTCATCGCCGTAGGTTCTGGACCAGATGAGGTAGTCGCCGTAGGTATGGCGTTGCGAATCGCGTTTGGTGACTGTCATGTTGGCAGCATACGCCGGCAAGGGAAGTTGGGATGCGTCATTTTCGAGCGTTGATCGGGCATTTCTCCAAACAGGAGACGCCTCGCGACGACGTGTGGCCACGACGGTTGACTAGACGCGTTGCCTGACGGTCGTTTGTACGTCGCGTCAAGCGCGGGTTCGCGCCAGGGCTCGGCTTCGCACAGTGGCGTCTATGTCAGTCCGCGCCCTCTTCGAGACAGCGCTTCGGCTCTGCTTTCCGCAAGTCCTCCACTGACACGTCGACCCAGGTACTGCCCTCCTGCCGCTGCAGCCGATCCGTGGCAATCAGGGCGATCATTGTGTAACCCTTTCGAGTTGGTGTCTGCAGCCTGATCATGGTGCAGCCTTCGTGGGTGACCATGATCTTGCCGTTGTGCCAGCCAATTTCGATGCCGGACCCCTCGATTCTGACCGTGGTGTCTTTGGCCAGGCTACCGGCGAGCGCCGTGGAGGCCAGGAGAGCGAGGCCGGTCACGCCAATACCGCGAGTCATTTCGAGCGCCTTTCAGTGTGTCTTGACTGGAGACGCGGCAATTCGCCAGAAACCGGATCAAATTTTTGAGGGGACGGGAAGCCTCGAGACTAGATGCCGACGTACCAGGACCAACCGTTCTGCAGCGAGCCGATTTTGCCCAGATCATCGAAATCATCCTTGACTACGATACGGTCCAGGAATTTGACGCTCTTGTAGCCGAGTTGCGTCTCTACACGCAGGCGCAGGGGCGCGCCGTGACCTATCGGCAGATCTCTGCCATTCATCCCGTAGGCAAGAATCGTCTGCGGATGTAGGGCATCGAACATGTCGATGCCCTCGGCAATGTCATCGAAGGCGAAGAAGTTGACGAAACGCGCTGAGGGACGCATTCCGGCCGCCTCCAGAACTGTCCGCAGCGGCACGCCGGTCCACTCAGAGATGGCGGACCAACCTTCCTCGCAGGTGTGTTTGGTAATCTGCGTTCGCGCGGGCAGAGCCTTGAGCTCCGCGAGCGAGAAGGTCCGGGGCCGCCCCACGCTACCCTCGATCTTCAGGCGCCAGTCCGCAAAGGCGGCGGCCTGCAATCGATCGTACAGCGTTCCGCGCTCGGCATTGTAGGCAGCCTGATGAGGATCGGCCGGATTCCAGGTGCCGATCGCGGGGCTCGAGGTGATATCGCCGTGACTGTATTCTCTTGCCAGCGAACGCCGCGGCAGCAGCGTGCGGAAGGCTTTGTAGGTCAGGACGTCGCCCATCCTCAGGATGTTGCCGTAGGTCGGAGGCAGCTCCTTGGATGAGCAGCCGGAAAGCAGCAACCCGCCCGCAGTCGCGAGCCCGGTGACGAGCTTGCGCCGGCTCACGATCAGTCGGCTCTTTTCCTGCTTCATGTTAGCTCCCGATCGTCATCGCGCGTAGCTGACGTTTGAATCCCGTCAATACAACCATGACGACATGGACGACTACGAACAAAACGAGGCCAGCGAACACAATGAAATGAATCGTGCGCGCGGATTGCGAGCCGCCGAACAGATCCAACAGCTCGGGGTATGAGGCCGTTATCGCAGGCGACATGGTCAGCCCCGTAAGCACCATCAGCGGCAGCGCAATGAGCAACACACCTGCATAGGTGAGTTTCTGGAGAATGCCGTAAGGGAGCCCGCCACTGCCGCTCAGAGTCGACAAGCGCAGGTGCTTGCGGATGTCGTCCCAGATTCGCCGTGGGGAGAAATCGCGCAGGCGGGGAATAATGTCCGTCCATAAGTGGCCGCTGCCTATGCCCCAGGCCACGTATACCGATCCCGCCAACGCAAGAAACCATGCAGCGAGAAAATGCAGACTGCGGGCCCAGCCGTTTTTGTTGAAGATGTCGTAGGTCCGCACCTCGCTGACCACCGTCCTGGCTTCAAGCTGGAAGGTGGTTGCGGGAGCCCAGCCGCCGTGTTTGTAGTTGCGCCCGATCGGCAGCTCAATCAAGGGGGGAGTCAGGTCATTCCCGGCGTTGCCCCAATACAGGCGCGGATGGGCCATGAGGATGACGAAACCCGAAAACGCCAACGTCAGGACGCTGGCGGCAATGAACCAGTGAAGAACTCGTACCGCGCGCGAGTGACCTGCCGCGGCGGCGCCGAACACGTGGCCGGACATCACTGCTGCCATGGATTTTCCGTCCCCTAAGCCGAAGAAATACCTGGGAAATCCGTCTTTTGGGGCCTAGAGTAATCCCGGTACGGCTCAGTCCGCAACTGATGCGCTGCAATCAGAAGCGCTCACTGAAGGGCCGAAGGTCGGCCTCGTGCGTCCAGGCGCTGCGCGGCTGTCGATGCAAATGCCAGTAGGTATCGGCAATCGCCTCGGGATCGAGAAGACCATCCTCTCCCGCGTTAGAAACGCGGTCTGGGGCCGCCGAGCGCAGGCGTTCACCGTTGATACCACCGTCGATAATGACGTGCGCAACATGAATGCCTTTGGGCCCATACTCGCGTGCAGCGCTCTGTGCGATTGAGCGTAGCGCGGCTTTGGCTGATGCGAATGCGATGAACGGACCGCCGCCGCGCACGGACGCTGTTGCACCTGTCAGGAGAAGACTTCCTCCACCGGCATCCAACAGGAGCGGGAGGGTTGCTCGAACAAACAGGAAGCCCGCAAAGGCACTACCCCGCCACGTAGATTCAAATTGCTCTGGAGTGATATCCAGGGCTGCGCCTCGCACCATGTTGCCCGCGTTGAAGATCGCGGCTTTGATGGGGCCTATGGCTCGCGCAGCAGACGCCAGGCGAGTGACGTCGCTTGCGCTGCTGATATCACCGGCCAGCGCGGACACATCGGCGCCTGTTTCGCGGATCTCATTGGCGACGGATTGAAGTCGCGACTCGGTGCGACTGGTGATGACTACGCGAAGGCCGCCGCGAGCGAAGCGCCTGGCTAGCGCGGCTCCCAATCCTGCCGAAGGCCCAACACCTACGACCCAGGCTACGACTGGAGGGCTACTTGTGTTCATGCCAACGCAGATTAGGCCCTGGTTGGCCGCGGCACCAGGAATTATTGTTTCTGAAGTCATTCCACCAGCGGAGCGTTCCCGTGTGGGAGTAGTGATCGTCTGTTAGCCGGCGGCCCGGAGCTCCTCTCGCAAGACGCGCCGCAGTGTGGCTTCGAGTGGCTCGATCTTGTGTTTCATGTGCTCCCGAAGAGCGGCGTTGATGAGCGACTGATAGTTTCCGCCGCCTGCGGCATTCACCTGCTGCTTGAACCAAGCCAACAAGTCATCATCGATGCGGATCGTGATCCGCGTCTTCGCTCAAGCGAGTCCGCGCCTGGCGATTCGCGCGCAATGGCTGCAGAGCCCGTTGCATTCGTCGCATGGGTGGGCGTGTTTTTGCTCAGCCTATACCGTTTCGGAGAGCGAGCAAGGGTGTGTACTTGGGAAAATTCGGCAGAAACTCAGCGGCCGCGGAGCGGCCAAAGCAGGATTTTCGCGCCGCGTTTCCCGACCTCAACTTCTGGGGTACGGCGGAGTCGAAAGATGCACTTCACCGGCACGACAGTGCTCAAGGTGCTCGATGGCAAGATCGTCGAAGAGATCGGTCTCGATGACGGCGTGACTGCGTTGACGCAGCTTGGGCTGATTCGGGCGGCCTGAGCTTTCCCCGGGCCGGTCCTAGGACGTGCAGCCGATGGCGCTGTTCAGCGCGGCAACTTCCTGCAACAGGGTTGCCGCGGTTTGAACGCTGATTTTCTTGCCGGTCTGGGCTGTTACTTCGTGGCTGTATCCCACCAGAATTGAGCAACTGCCCTTGGTGTCGTGCACGAGATAGGCTGCAAGAGCTTCGGTCACCTTGTTCACCAGGCTCTTTCCGGGCCCTACACCGGTGGACAGCGACAGGAGCTGCTGGAACAGGTTGGTTGCCGATGGGGCGAGTGAAGCGAAGAAGCTGTGAGTCTGGGTTGGCATCGAGGTATCGGTGGGGGTGCTGACTGTGTAGTGCCCAACTACTTGCCCAGCGCCATTGATACGGGTACCAAAGCTTTCCGTGACACTCCCGGGGGCGAATCCCTCCACAATCTGCCCAATGTCAATCATGCTGCCCTGCTGTGTTGCGAATGCATGCAGTTGACCGCCCGCGGTCTCGGACTCTCCAGTCACCTGGTCCACATCGTTCAGCGCATATCCAACGCTGAAGGCTCCTCCCAACGTTCCCAGATCAGCCGGTGTCCCGCCCGAGTAGAGGAAAGCGTGATGGCTGCCGTCTGCTCCGGCCGAGACGCCGGTGATCTTCCCCGCATTGTTGATAGCTGTTGGAACCGTGTAATCGCCACCGAGCGAACCCAGGTCGTTGGCGCGGCCATTGCTGTAGACAAAGCCGTGCAGCGTGTCGCGGATCTGGAAACCCCCGGTCACCCGGCCCGCGGCGTTGATGGAGCGCGTGCCGGAAACAAATGACGTGTAGCCTGGTACGAGGTCAACAAGCCTTTTTCCATTGGAGAGAAAGGCATGAGTGCCGGTTTTGTCCGGGTAGGTTCCGGTGACCTGACCTTGGCCGCCAATGCCTTCGGAGGTACTGCCGGGAAATTTCGAACCCAACGCATTCACTTTTGCGCCTGAGTAGAGCAAGGCGTAGCTCTGGCCGCCCGCGGGGGTTGCCTGGCCGGCGATCTGGCCGGACGCGTTGATGGCCTTGCCTGAGCTTGTTGTGCCCGAGGGGCCGAGATCGGTCATGACACCTTGACTGTATAAAAAGGCGTGCGCCTCACCCGTCGCGGTCAATGCGAATCCCGTTATTTGGCCCGCATCGTTGATTGCACTGGCGAGACTGCCCGTCCCTCCCAGGGTACCCAGGTCTTGCAACTCCCCATTCGAATAGAGGAATGCATGGATTTGACCGGTGGTGGTTTCGGAGTATCCGGTGACCTGCCCGGAGGCGTTCATATCCGCTGCGACGGTTATTCGGCCGCCCAGCGTGCCGAGATCCTGCACCTTGATGTCTGCTGCGGCCGCCCAGGCCGGAAGAGCCAACACTACGCAAACCCAGGAGCCGCGAGATGGATGGTGCAACATGGCATGAGACCGCGTATGAGGATTTGTGTCTCACACGCAGCAACCCTCGTGCCTGAGTTGCAGGTGATCAGGACTCGATACTGGCACGCGCGATTATCGGGTCCCAGCGGATGCTCGCCCCCGGTATCGCGTCTGGGGTGAGTCATGATTGAATCCTAACTCAGCGTAGAAACCTCGTGCTTGTTTTGAGTCGCAGCGTGGCAAACATGGCGTGCGACGCAGACGCTCGGCGCACCGTGTTGGATCGAAGCAAAGCGGCCGACGCAACTACGCGCGGCATAACGGAAGGGTTGCAGCGTCGGGTGTGCGCATAGTGCCCCACACTGTGGCACCCAGCATCCGTAGACGGGAGAGCCATCCACAGCAGGCTGGAACCTGCGAGTCCGCGGGTCCCGAGCCACCGGTACGGGCGCAGCCCCTTGATATTTCTTGAGAAATCAAACCCGGAAAGGGGCGCCTTGACGGGGGTGGAGCTTGCTGCTGTCATGAACCCATGAGGATTCTGGTCACCGGCCATTGGCCGACCGTTGCGGATCTGGGGCGGCTGCTGCTGGAATTTGGCTACGAAGTCGCCACTCATTCGGACATTGAACGGGCTTTGGCGACGTGGGCGCATGGGGACTGTGAGGTTGCGCTGATAGCTGTCGCTCGATCAGACACGCAGCCATTTGCGCCGGTCACCGCCTTCCGAGATCGACGTCCGCACGCGCCCATCGTTGTGGTCAGCGATATGGCCCAGGTTGAAGACCGTGTCGCCGGGCTCGACGCGGGCGCGGACGATTACATCACCGTGCCGTACGCGGAATCGGAATTGCGGGCGCGCTTGAACGCTATAGCGCGACACACGGGGTTGCGCCTTCCGGCGGACATCCGCTTGGGTCCGCTGCTCATGAGCGCAAATGACCCCATGATCACCATCGATGGAGAGCGCGTGGAAGTGACGCCGAGAGAGAAGGCGTTACTCGAAATGTTCGCGATCTCGTCCCCGAATGTGTTGGAGAAATCGGCGATCGCAAAGCGATTCAGCGTCGATGAAGGGCCCGCGTCGAATTCCGCGGTGGAGATCCTGGTGCATCGCTTGCGCCGGCGGCTGACGCCATATGGGATGAGTATTGTGAATTTGCGAGGCGTCGGGTATCGCCTGCAATTCGGGGAGGCGAAACTTCCAGGCGTTCCGCTGAACGAAGGACTCGAGGACGCCGACCCGGATCGCTGGAACACACGGCTGCTCGAATTCACCAACGATGCGATCATCATCTGGGAAATGCAGGGACGCGGAATCCTTTATTGGAATTCCGCCGCGGAACAACTCTATGGGTACAGCCGCGCGGAGGCGCTTGGCAAGATCACGCACGTGCTACTCAGGACCCAACTCGCTGAAGGTGTTACGAACCTCGAGAGCAACCTGTCCCGTTACGGTGTTTGGATCGGGGAGCTGACACATACAACGCAGGCGGGCAACCGCATCCTCGTGGAAGGCCGGCTCGCGCTCATGTCACAGCGCAACAATCGCTGGCTGGTCATGGAAGTCAACCGCGACATCACGGATCAGAAAGCGGCGGAGTCAGGGCGTCGCGAGATGTCACAACAACTCGAAGATTTGCGCGCGCAAAGAGAAGGGTGAGCGGCGCGCCGCGCCGGCTCAATCGAGCGATCGGGACAGCCGCGCCAGCAGCACCTTCGGATGCAGCCGGCGGCGGAACCAGCCGTAGGCACCGAAATGGAGGATCCAGGCCTTGCGGACGCTGTCTGATTGGTTAGCGCCCGTGTAATGCAACGTCAATGGGTGGTGTACGGTGACGCCACCGATCGCCAGCGGGCATGCAACCGCAGTGGAGTCATCCACGTTGTCGGTGACCAGCGTTCCTCCCGCAATCTTTCTGTTTGAACCGTCGGTGCGGCTATTCAACAGACGGTGCGGTCGCAAGCGGCCGCGATGCGAGCCCGGGATGAACCACATGCAGCCGTTGCTCTCGGTCACCGCTTGCAGCGGAATCCAGAAATGGATGGAACGCAGCGGGATGGGCTCGTGGGAGTACGCCTCATCCTGGTGCCAGGCGGTCGGCGTCCCGTTCTGCGGTGCTTTGAAAATTGCATGATCGAATTGGTAACCGACGGGCACGCCGAGCAGGCGTCGCGCGACTTCGCGACAACGAAGATACGTCAGGGTGCTTTTCAGACGCGGCTCGAGAATCACCGCTTCATTGATCTCGGGTGAGCGCAAGGGTTGTCCCGGCGCGCGCGGACCCGCGAGATCCACCGCCCGCTCACCGAGCTCGTCGAAGCGGGCAAAGAGCGGATCCAACAGTGCGCGGATCTGCTCGGTGTCGGCTTCGGTGGTGAGCGCGGGAATCGACAGGAAGCCATCGCGCTCGAAATCGGCGACCGGGACACTGGAGGGTTGTGGCAGGAACGCGGGCGAGCCCGTGGCCGCCGGCCCCGCCGGTGCGCTCGGTGCGGGCACGGAAATCTGTCGCAGGTAGCTCTCACTCATGGGGGCAGCCCTCGCGCGGCTGCGTGGCGGATCTTTTCTAACTTCAGTATCGCAAAAGAGCACGGCGCGAAAAAGCTGAAACCAACAATTTTTACCGCGCGTGATGCGGCTCACAGGCAGCGGAAAGAATCGGAAAGGATTGAGCCGGAGTTTGAAAGCGATGTTGGAATATCTATGCCGCTGCATCGACCGGGTGGAGTTGGAACGGTGTCGGTGCGCGGTGCCGCCGGCCCCAGGTGAAAGGTCCTTGAAAGGCTGTGGCGGTAACTGGACATTTTGTTGATATTTTGTTGATATAAAGTCAATGACCAAGCGGGACGCGGCCGGGAAAAACGCCGACAGCGAACAGCTTTCCGAGCTGGAACTGTCACTGACGGTGCTGTGGAACAGCACGCGGCGCTGGATGAGCCGGCGCGCGAATTCCAAGGTCATGGGTGGGCTTTCCGACCTGGATGTGGTTCTGCTGCACCTGCTGGTGTACCGGAACTGCCGGTTGCGCGGCATCGACCTGGCGTTTGCGCTGTCGATCGATGACCTGCACCTGGTCTCGTACTCGCTGAAGAAGCTGGCACGGCTCGGGGTAGCCGCCAGCAGCAAGGCCGGGAAGGAAGTGTTCTATGAGGCGACCGACGCCGGCCGCGCGCACTATGTCGAGTTCCTGAACGATCGCAAGAAGTATCTCGAGCCCGCGTTGCAACTGCTGTCGCGCGATTTCAACATTGAAACGCTCACAACCTCGCTCAGGACGCTGTCGAGCGCTTACGAGCAGGCGGCGCGATCCGCGGCGTCCGCCAGGGGTATCTGAGCTACACGGGGTGCGGCATGATCCAACCGGTACAGGGGATTCTCGGCGTACTGGTCATGTTGTGTGTTGCCTGGCTGTGCAGCGAGAAGCGCAGGCTCGTGTCCTGGCGCTTTGTTGCGCTCGGGATGTTCGTTCAAGTCGTACTGGCGACGCTTCTTCTGAAACTGCCGCCGGCGGTTGCGCTCTTTCAGTACATCAATCGCGGCGTGGCGGTCATGGAGAAGGCGACGCAGGCGGGCACCGCTTTTGTGTTCGGCTTCGTGGGCGGAGCGCCGGCGCCCTACCTGGCATCGGGCGCCGGATCGGACGTGGTACTGGCATTTCGATTTCTGCCCCTGATCATTGTCATCAGCGCGCTGGCCACCTTGCTCACGTACTTGAAGTTGCTGCCGACGCTGATTCGAATGCTTGCCTGGCTGGTGGAGCGCGCAATGGGCATCGGGGGAGCCGTGGCATTGTCGGTCGCCGCCAGCCCGTTTCTCGGGATGATTGAATCTCCGATCCTGATTCGGCCGTACATTGCGCGCCTGACACGCAGCGAGCTGTGCATGGTGATGTGCACGGGGTTGGCAACGATAGCGGGCACAGTGCTCGTTATCTACTCGGCGATGCTCGCCCCCGTCATCCCCAACGCCGCTTCCCACTTGTTGGTTGCGTCAACCATTTCACTGCCCGCTGCGATGGTGATCGCGCGGATGCTGGTACCGGAGGAAGCGGCTCCCACTCCGGGGGAGCTGAGCGTACCGGTAGTCCACGGCCCCTTCGATGCAATCACCCAGGGCACCGCTCAGGGATTGCAGCTATTCTGGAACATTGTGGCCGTGCTGTTGGTGTTTGTCGCGCTCGTGAGCCTCACCGACTCCCTGCTCGGCCTGCTGCCCGGTCTGCACGGGGCGCCGATCACGCTGGAGCGACTATTGGGCTTTGTGTGCGCACCGCTTGCCTGGCTCATTGGCATACCCTGGAATGAAGCCTCGACCGTGGGGCAGCTCATTGGCACGAAGATTGTTCTCAATGAGTTGATTGCGTATCGCGAGCTGGCCAGTCTGGGGGTGACCGCCTTGAGCGACCATAGTCGACTCATTACCACCTATGTGCTGTGTGGATTTGCCAACCTCGGGAGCGTGGGCATCCTGGTGACGGGGTTGTCGACCATGGCGCCTGAACGGCGCGCGGATATCGCATTTTTAGGCGTACGCGCGCTGTTGGGTGGCACGTTGGCGAACTTCACGACCGCCGCCATCGTCGGGGCTGTCATTTAAAGGCGGTCTGTGCGGGTTGGGCTGCGCAGAGCTTGCAAACGAGAGTCTGACCGATCGCCGCTTCCCGCCCCTGTGCTGTTGTGGTCCAGGGACGGTTGATCCACGGAGGGTTGTGGCGTACATGTTGGGTGTGGCCGCACTCGAGGTCTGCTACCCAGTGCCCCTCGTCATCCCGGTGAAAGCCTATGATCTTGCGGTCCACGCCCATGGGGGAACAATACTCGCAAACGTCTCGCCAAACCCAGGCGCTTGGGCTAGGATCGATGTGTCGAATCAGAGAACTATCCGGACCATCGTGCATTCGTGGAGCTATCAGTTCTGCGCACGCCCTCTCTGGCACCGCCGGAAGCATGGGCTGGTGCGTCGCCCTGTCAGGCGACTCGCCGCCTCATTCCTATCGCGCGCCGGAAATTCAATCATTTGCCTGACCAGCGGTAGAGCAATGACGTCCGGCGGCGCCCGCGCTTCCTCACTCTCCGTTCCAACCTAGCCTGCCCCGTGAGCTGTCGGTAGCGGTGGATCGCTGTTGGATCCGCTGCCGAGTTTCCGTCTGCTCGGGGAACTTCAATGTCACCCAAAATCGCCCGGACCTCAAAGGTCCGCAGGTGCCTGCGCCTTCATTTGATACGCGCAGTGCGCTACATGCGGGACAAGAGAGATGAGTTGATGTGGTAAGGCGCGAACCGGGGTTGCAGTCGCAGCAACCCCGGCTCGCGAGTGCCGGAGTCAGTGCAGGTCGAAGCGGTCGAGGCTCATCACCTTGGTCCAGGCCTCGACGAATTGACGGACGAATCGCTCCTGGCCGTCGGACGAGGCGTAGACCTCGGATACCGCGCGCAGCTCGGAGTTGGATCCGAACACCAGATCCACGGGCGTAGCAGTCCATCTGAGCTGGCCGGTCTTGCGATCATGCCCTTCATACAGACCCTCCGTCCGGCTCGACGGGTACCACTGGGTCGACATGTCGAGAAGGTTCACAAAGAAGTCATTGCTCAGCGTCCCCGGACGGGTCGTGAAGACTCCGTTGGTTGATGCAGCCGTGTTGGCATTCAAGGCTCTCAGGCCGCCGACCAAAGCCACCATCTCCGGCACGGACAGTGTCAGCATGTTTGCGCGGTCGATCATCAGCTCGGCCGGCGAGCGCGTCTGCCCTGCCGGCGCAAAGTAGTTACGGAACGCGTCGGCCGTGGGTTCCAGGACGGCGAAGGATTTTGGATCGGTTTGTTCCTGGGAGGCATCCACCCGCCCCGGCACGAACGCGACCTGCACCCGGTGGCCACCGTCCTGCGCAGCCGTTTCAATTGCCGCATCGCCACCCAGCACAATGAGATCGGCCAGCGAGATCTGCCTGCCGCCGGACTGCGCGCGGTTGAAGTCGCTACGGATACTCTCCAGACGCTTTAGCACTGTGGCGAGCTCGTGCGGATCGTTAACAGGCCAGTCCTTCTGCGGCGCGAGGCGAATGCGGGCGCCATTGGGACCGCCGCGGTAGTCAGTGCCGCGGAAGGTCGCTGCGGAAGCCCACGCTGTCCGAACCAACTGCGCAACCGTGAGCCCCGAGCTGAGGATCTGGCTCTTCAGGTGTGCAACATCGGAGTCGGTGACCAGGGGATGCGCAGACTTCGGCAACGGATCCTGCCAGATCAGATCCACCTGCGGCGCATCCGGCCCCAGGTAACGCGAACGGGGACCCATATCGCGATGAGTCAGTTTGAACCAGGCCTTCGCAAAGGCGAGCTTGAACTCTTCCGGGTGGTCATGAAAGCGCAGCGCAATCGCGCGGTAAGCGGGATCGAACTTCACGGCCAGATCCGTCGTAAACATGATTGGCGCGTGACGGATCGTCGGATCCTGTGCATCGGGAGTGAGTGAGCCTGCCGCGGGATCGGACGGAATCCATTGGGTCGCACCGGCCGGACTTTTTGTCTTGACCCAGTCGTACTTGAACAGGTTATCCAGATACTGTGTAGTAAATAGAGTTGGATTGACGGACCAGGAACCCTCCAGGCCGCTGGAGACCGTGTCGGACCCGTTACCCTTGCCGCATTTGTTCACCCAACCGAGTCCCTGCTGTTCGACACCGGCGGCGGCCGGCTCGGGACCCACACACTTGGATGGATCATGCGCGCCGTGCGCCTTGCCGAAGGTGTGACCGCCAGCGATCAGGGCCACGGTCTCTTCGTCGTTCATGGCCATGCGGCCGAAGGCCTCGCGGATATCTTTCGCCGCCGCGAGCGGATCCGGGTTGCCGTTGGGTCCTTCCGGATTGACGTAGATCAGGCCCATCTGGGTCGCGCCCAACGGCTTCTGCAATTGGCGATCGCCGGTGTGGCGCTCATCGCCGAGCCACTTGAGCTCGGGCCCCCAATAGACGAGATCGGGCTCCCAATCATCCGTACGTCCGGCGGCAAACCCGAATGTCTGGAAGCCCATGGACTCGAGGGCGACATTGCCGGTGAGCACCATCAGATCGCCCCAGGAAATGCTCTGGCCATACTTCTGTTTGATGGGCCACAACAGGCGGCGCGCCTTGTCGAGGCTGACATTGTCCGGCCAACTGTTGAGTGGCTCGAAACGTTGGTCGGCGCCGTCCGCACCGCCGCGCCCGTCGAATACACGATAGGTGCCGGCGCCATGCCAGGCCATACGGATGAAGAACGGACCGTAGTTACCATAGTCTGCCGGCCACCAGTCCTGGGAGCTCGTCAGAGTGCTTTTGATGTCTGCCTTGACGGCCTGCAGATCCAGAGTGGCGAAGGCCCTGGGGTAGTTGAAATCGGCTCCCAACGGGTTGGATCTCGCGTCATGTTGGCGCAGCGGTGACAGATCGAGGTGATCCGGCCACCAGAACAGGGCTGACTGGGGGGCGCCCGGAGGAGCGGCTGCGAGGGCAGGAAGTGCCGCCGACACCGCGCAGGCGATGAGTAATCGGGCCACTGTTTTGCGCATATCTTCACTCCATGGCAGGGTGATACCTGATTCTGGAATGAGTCTAAGTTTGGAATCGGCAACGCATCATGGATTGTGTCTATGCCTTCGATAGATGCTTGCTATGGCGGCATGCAGTCAGCTTTGAGTTGAGCGATACTGCAGTGACCCGTTCGGAAGAATACGGGACTATGGAAAGTGAGGGTGGAGCAGTTGAAGCTGTTGATTCGCTGGACGGGCGTTCTGTCCCTGTTGGTTGCACTGAGCTCAATGAGTCCAACGCCGGCGCGCAGTGCGGAGTGGCTGCCGGCAACCGCCGACGAGCTGCAGATGACTCGCGAGCCCAAGGCTCCGGGGGCCGCGGCGATCTATCTGTACACGCAGGTAGACCGGGATGACACGGACGCGGTCACCTATTACTACACCCGCGTCAAGATCCTGACTGAAGAGGGGCGCAAGTACGGCAACGTCGAGATCCCCTACATCAAGGGGGCGGAAAGCGTAAAGGCGATCGAGGCGCGGACCATCCGCCCTGACGGCAGCGTCGTCCCGTTTGACGGAACCGTGTATGACAAGGCGCTCGCGAACTCACATGGCTCGAGGCTGCTGGCGAAGACATTCACCATGCCGGAGGTACAGCCCGGCTGTATTGTTGAATACCGGTTCCGCTACCAGCAGGCGGCAGGCTTTGTATTCGACTCCCACTGGATCCTCAGCCAGGATCTGTTCACTCGCAATGCCAAGTACTCACTGGTGCCGTCCCGGTTTTTCGCACTGCAGTGGAGTTGGCCGCGAGGCATTCCCGACGGCTCCAGCGTTCCCGCCCAGGACCACGGCAGAATCCGGCTCGAAACTCACGATGTGCCGGCGTTCGTCACTGAAGAGTTGATGCCGCCGGAAAACGAGCTCAAGTCGCGGGTTGACTTCATCTACCTGGCGGATCAAAAACCACAGAACGATCCGGCCAAATTCTGGAAGAGTTACGGCCAAAGGGCCTTCCACGAGTTGACCCGGTTCACGGATTATCCCAAGGACATGCAGCGGGCTGTGGCCCAGGTGGTGCAGCCAACGGACGCACCCGAGGTGAAGTTGCGCAAGATCTACGCCCGGATCGGGCAAATGCGCAACACCAGCTTTGAGCGCCGCAAGACTGAAGAAGAGGCCAAGCGCGAGCACCAGAACCCCGCGCACGACGTCCGGGATGTCTGGAAGCGCGACTCAGGCGATGCTTCCGATCTGACCTATCTGTTTGTTGCTCTGGCACGCGCCGCGGGATTCCGCGCCGACCTGGCACTGGTTTCCACGCGGGATCGATACTTCTTCCAGAAGCGGCTGATGAATCCCGGTCAGATGAATTCGAGCGTGGTGGCCGTGAACCTGGAGGGCAAGGATGTTTATCTCGACCCGAGTGTGCCGTTCACGCCTTTTGGGTTGCTGCCGTGGAATGAGACGGCGGTGGAAACGTTGCGGCTGAATGAGGACGGCGGCACCTGGGGGAGCATTGTGCTGCCGCCGGCGTCGGCCTCGCGAATCGAGCGCAAGGCACAGCTCAAAATGGACCAGCAGGGCTCACTCTCCGGCAAGCTGACCGTGCAATACATCGGGTTGGAAGCCGGTTGGCGGCGCCTGGCCGAACGCAACGAAGACGATACGGATCGCAAGCAATTTCTCGAGGACGAAGTCAGGTCTGCCGTGCCCACGGGCATTGAAATCAAAATGCTCAATACACCGGACTGGAAGAGCGCCGATGAGCCGCTGGTGGTGGAATTCGATTTGCAGGTCCCCGGCTGGGCCGCCGCCGTCGGTAAGCGGCAACTGATGAAAGTCGGGTTGTTCGGCAACGAGGACGATCACACGTTCGAGCACAGCACGCGTGTCCAACCCATGTACTTCGATTTTCCCTATCAGCGCTCGGATGACATCGTGATGGAGCTGCCCGCGGGCCTGAAGGTCGCGAGCCTGCCCAAAAACCAGAAAGTCGCCGCCAGCACCGCCGTCTATGCCTACGACCTCAGCGCCGACTCGCACGACAACCTGGTGCACCTCAGCCGCAACCTCACCATCAACATGCTGTTAGTGGACGCCAAGTACTACCCGGAAGTACGGAACTTCTATCAATCGGTCCGGACAGGCGACGAAGAGCAGATCGTCGTGGCACCATGAAAATCACCCGCGCTCCGCGCTATTGCGGGTACGTTCTGCTCCTGGGTTTCGGTACTACAGCCGCGGCGTGGGGTCCGCCTCAATGGGTGCAGGCGCAGGTGAATGCACCCACGCCCGAGCACGATGAGAAGGCGAACGGGGTACTGTTATATTCGGAAACAGTATTGACCGCGAAGCCCAACGGCAAGCTGCTGCGGCTCGACCGCAGAGCCTACCGTATCCTGCGTCCCGATGGCCGCGACCTCGGCCTCGTGCGGGTCGACCTGGATGCGCAAACCAAGCTCAACAGCCTGCATGCCTGGAGCCTGCCCGCAACCGGCAAGGGCTATGACGTAGGCGAACGCGACGCCCTGGAAACTTCCCTGCCCGGGGTCCAGAACGGCGAGCTGATGAGTGATTTGCGCACGAAACTACTGCGCATTCCGGCGGCTGTGCCCGGAAGCATCGTGGCCTATGAGTGGGAGGTGGAGGAACGACCCTATCAATTGACGGATGAGTGGTTGTTCGAAGACACCGTGCCGGTTCGCGAGACTCACTACACCTTGCAACTACCGCCGGGGTGGTCATACAAGGTCACCTGGCTCAATCACAGTGAACAGGCTGCCGGTCCCTCCGCAAATACCTGGGTCCTGCAGAACCTGAAGGCCATCGAGGTTGAGGAGCGCATGCCCCCCTGGCGCGGGATCGCGGGCCGTATGGTGGTGTCATTGCAACCTCCCAACGGAATGCCGCGGGGATTCTCGAGTTGGAGCGAAATGGGGCGTTGGTACCAGGACCTCGCCCGGGGCCGCAGCGAGCCTTCGCCGCAGATCAAGCAAAAAGTTGCGGAGCTCACGCAGGGAAGTACCACTACGCTGGACAAGATGAAACGGCTGGCCGCGTTCGTGCAGGACGACATCCGCTATGTTGCCATCGAGCTGGGGGTCGGCGGACTGCAGCCGCACAGCGCAGCAGAGGTGCTCACACACAGCTACGGTGACTGCAAGGACAAGGCAACGTTGCTGAAGTCGATGTTGGCTGAGATTGGCGTCACATCCGATTATTTCATCATCAACACCGAGCGCGGCTCCATCACCCGGGATACGCCCGCCAACCTCGGGTTCAATCACGCCATTCTGGCGATCCAACTGCCGGCCGGACTCGAAGACCCGTCGCTGCTGGCGACGGACATGCAGCACGGCAGGATCCTGTTTTTCGATCCCACCGATCCGTTGACGCCCTTCGGCAACCTGCGCGGCTCCTTGCAGGCCAACTATGGGCTGTTGATAACGCCCGACGGCGGCGTCCTCACGAGCACCCCCAAGTTGGCGGGACGGTTGAATTCCATCGACCGTACCGCGAACATGACTCTGGATGAGAACGGCATGCTGCACGGGGATATCCATGAGGTGTGGAGCGGCGACCGGGCATCGGACCAACGCGCCATCGCGCGCGCCTCGAGCCAGGAAACGGATCGGATCAAGCCGGTGGAGTCGGTCGCGGCAGAGTCGTTCACATCGTTTGACATCGTGAAAGCCACTGTGAGCGCCGTCCGCGTGAATGACCGGCCGGTTGAATGGTCTTACAGTGTGGAAGCCCCTCACTATGCCAAGGCGGCGGGTGAGCTGATCCTGGTGCGGCCGCGGGTGGTGGGCAGCAAGACGAGCGGATTGCTGGAAACACCGAAGCCGCGCCATTTCCCGATTGAGTTCAGGGGCGCGGAACGGGACTCGGATGTGTTCGAGATCGAGCTGCCGCCGAAGTATGTGGTGGATGAGCTGCCGCCGCCGGTGAACGCGGATTTTGGGTTTGTTGCCTATCAGAGCCGGACGGAGGCGGTGGGGCACAAGTTGCGATATACGCGGACCTATGAAGTGCGGGATCTGAGTGTGCCGGTGGACAAGGCGGAGCAGTTGAAGAAGTTTTATCGGATCATTCTGGCGGATGAGCGCGCGCTGGCGGTGTTGAAGTTGGGTTCGGAATCGCCGGGGCGGTGATGTTGGATCAAGTCCCACAGATTGCCGTACAGGTCCTGGAACACCGCCACGGTTCCGTAGGGCTCGTCACGGGGCTCGCGCACAAAGACAACGCCTTTGGCAACCAGAGCGTGGTAGTCACGCCAGAAGTCATCCGTACATAAAAATAAGAAGATGCGCCCACCGGTCTGGTTGCCGACTCGGGCGGCTTGCTCGTCGCCCACCGCGCGGGCGAGGAGCAGGCGGGACTCTTTGGCGCCGGGAGGGGCAACGACCACCCAGCGCTTGTTTTGCTCGGCAATGGGAGTGTCTTCAATCAGCTCGAAGCCCAGTGTGCCCACAAAGAACCGTAATGCCTCGTCATAGTCGCGAACGACCAACGCAGTGAGGCCGATGTATTGATTCACTTGCTTTGCGTCATAGTCGCCATAGGTGTGCCGAAGGTTAGCGCGCTTTGTAACTTCCACGTTAGAAATGACGTCGGGCGCAGACGCCGGCTTTACGGATGAGCTCGCGCTTCACGCTCAATTCAGGGTCTATTCGATGACCTCGTCGGAGCCGCCAAAACGGGCGGGCAGATCCCGGTAGTGTGGAAGATGATCCTGGACGGGTGCGGTGGCGTAGCGGCACTGGATGTGGAACTGTGGTTCAAACAGGCCGTGCGGTAACAGGTCACCATTCACTCCACGCACGGGTTGACCCGGTACCTCGGCGAACAGGAAAGTCCCGCATTGCTTACACCGGGTCCGAGGGCTGGTTTTCAGAGTGAAGACCGCCGTTTCGCCGCTCGACACCCCGACGTTTTGTGCCGGATACAGGCTGCAGCAATACGCTTTCCCGTGGACTGACTGGCAGTCGTCACAATGACAAACATACTGGAGGATCGCTGCGCCGGAGATCTCCACCTGGACGGCGCCGCAGGAACATTGAATTCGCATATTTCGTTTCGGGAGCGAGCGTAAGATCAACGTTCGGCTCGGTCTGCGAGCCCTATTAAAGAAGTGAGTCCCAACTCATCGACAAAAGAGGTTGCTATGGCAACTAAATACCCGCTCTGTTGGACACGTGCTGCAATTGGGCTTTTCCTGTGCTGGGCCGCTTGCACTATGGCACAGACGCCCGCGAGCAGTCGCGGCCCCGCTGCGGCCGAGCTCGAACGTCTAGTAGCCGCCAATCCCGAGCTCAAACGCCTCCTCGTGACGTCAATCGAGCGCGCTCGCCAGGTCAACCCCGATCCGAAAACAAATCCCATCCAGTCGCTCAGTCAATACTACGATTTCATCTCATGGGCTGAGCGGGCCACGCCGGGAAATCTGCTCGAGCCCCGACCGAACGCCACCCTTTACCAACGCCTCGACCAGAGCCTCGGATACCTGTACTTCATTTGTGACCAGCCCCTTCCGGAGCTCGCGGGAAAGGGGTACTTCAACAACTCGTTGCAATACGTCGAACCCTTTGCTTCCTGGAACAGACGCTTCGTCCGGTCCTGGGGTGCCTTCCTGAGCTCGCCGCAATCCTGGGATGCGCAGCTTCTGCGTCTGGCCAGCGCGGACCCCATATTCGGACTGGATCGCGGGTGGTATGAGGACCCGTCACACTGGAGGACCTTCAACCAGTTCTTCGCTCGAAAGCTCGCGTCCCCCGCGAAACGGCCGATTGCGGCGCCAGCCGACGGGTCGGTCATCGCATCTCCCGTCGACTCCATTCCCCAGGGTGCCTGGGCCATCGGCTCTGATTCACGGACACGTGAAAAGCAGGGCGTTCCCATCAAGACCGGTACCGTCCAGTCAGTGACGCAATTGATCGGCGAGACGAGCCGGTACAAGAACGCTTTCGCCGGGGGCACACTCACCCATTTGTTTCTGGATGTCGGCGACTATCACCACTATCACTTTCCGTTGGGTGGGATTGTGCGGGAGGTGCACGTGATTCCGGGAGGCGAAGTGGCCGGAGGTTACATTACCTGGGATGCCACGAACCGCCGTTATGCGTTCGACCCCTCGTCGATCGGGTGGCAGTCGCTCGAGACTCGCGGCTCGCTGATTCTGGAAACCGAGGCATTCGGTCTCGTGGCCCTGCTGCCCATTGGCATGTCGCCGGTGAGCTCGGTCAATTTCGATCCCGCCTTGAAGGAGGGTGTGAGAGTGCGTAAGGGCGATCACCTCGGTTACTTTCTTTTCGGAGGATCGGACTTCGTGATGGTGTTCCAGGCAGGCTACACGCTGACACTCGATTCACCGCGCGAGACGTCGGGGAATGCATATTCACACGTGTTGGCGGGAGAGCGCTTGGGGAACTTGCGGCGCAGCGCGAACTAAAAGACAAAACCCCCGAGATCTTGCGACCTCGGGGGTTTCGATTAAGAGCCTGGCAGTGACCTACTCTGGCATGCCTGCAAGGCACACTACCATCGGCGCAGAGCGTTTTCACTTCCGAGTTCGGAATGGGATCGGGTGGTTCCCGCTCGCTATGGCCGCCAGGCAAACTGTTCGAGGTTCACGTGGCGGGCTGTTACACCCGCCACGAGCGCCTCTAATCCGGTTGGTTTTTTGTTTCGACGCTCGTCGCGTTCAACATGTTCGATGATCGCTTCATCGATTGCATCAATAACCATCAAGCAAACCGCTTGAGGTTATATGGTCAAGCCTCACGGGCAATTAGTACTGGTTAGCTGAAGCCATTACTGGCCTTACACACCCAGCCTATCAACCACCTAGTCTTGGTGGGCCCTTCAGGGGAATCGAGTTCCCAGGGAGATCTAGTCTTGGGGGGGGCTTCCCGCTTAGATGCTTTCAGCGGTTATCCCGTCC
>JAFEDS010000016.1 GCA_018241505.1 Pseudomonadota bacterium
CTCAAACATCTCCACAAACGTGCGAGGCTCAACTGCCGACTTCTGCCCGGCCCAGTGCCCCAACACGCGCGCGCGGGTCGCGTCATCCAACAGCGGCAGCAACCGAGATGCAATCTGCGGCTGATCGACGGCTGTCTGCAACAGGGTCAGGAAATTCCGCCGATGCCGATCGATCGATCGCTGATCGTAGTGCGCGGCGTGGCCATCCAACTGCAGCACGACATCTGAACCATCACTGCGCGCGTGAAAGGTAATGTATAGGTCTTCGACGCGGCGCGAATGCGTGAAAATGTTCAGCCGGACCGTGTGTCCCGCAAATTCAAACTCCGCATCGTTCGGCACGAAGTTGAGTACGACGCCGTACGCATTGGCCTGACTGGCGGTCAGGCCGAGATCGTTACGGATCGCCGTGGACCCGTAACGCTGGTGACGATAAGCCTCACGGATGCGCTTGCCAGTGTCTTCGACCAGCTCAGCGAAGCTCTTCGTGAGCTCGACATCGAGGCGCAGCGGCACCACGTTGGCCACAAATCCCGCCGAACGACGCAACCTGGCGTTGGTACGCCCCGTCACCGGCATACCCAGCACCAGGTCGCGTTTGCCGGTCATTCTGGACATATACAAAGCGACCGAAGCAAACAGGACCGCGGGCAAACTTGCTTTAGCTGCCGCGCCCAACGCTTCCAGACGGGCAACCAGGGCACGCGGCACGCTGCCAACACTACCGACGCTGGCGCCGGGCCACCCCGGCGCTCGTCCGGAGAGTGTTACCGCCTCCGGTAGGTTTTGGAGTTGCTCACGCCAGTAAACACGGTCGCGCTCGCAACGATTGGACGCGTAGTACTCACGTTCGTCCTCGAGCACTTCAGACCAGGGCGTCAGCTCCGCCGGGGCTGGGGCGCTATTTTCAATGGCTGAGGTGTACAGCCCGGCGGTTCGACTCAAAAACAGCGAGGTACCGAACAGGTCGGTGACGAGGTGATGGAATGCGCAGAACCACAGTGTGCGCTGCGGACCGATTTGAAGGAGTGCAAACCGATAGGCCGGCCCCGAGGACAGATCAAACGGCCGCTCCATATCGGCAGACATCCACGCTGTGGCCGCCGCAAGGGGATCCTCATGGTCGCGCAGATCGACATGAGGAATATCGACACTCGAAACAGAAGTGCGAACCTGTCGCGGGCCGTCGGGGGTGTCGAGAAAGTTGTGGAGCTGTGAATCGGCTTCGTTCAGGGCACGGAGAATGGCGGCGTGCAAGGCGCTGCGATTGAGGGAGCCGAAGACTTCTACATAACCGCCGATATTGTAGAGGCTGTCGCCGGATGACAGTCGCTGGGCACGCCAAACGTCAGTCTGGGCAACGGAAAGATCCAGCGCTGGAGTGCCCGAAGATGTGAACTGCTGCCGACTCAGCGCTTTTTGCATGACCATTGAAACCGGCGCTAACGGCTGTCGTGAGCCGGTGTGCCCGCCTTGTTATGAATTCGACGTGGAGCGGGCCTCGGAAAGCGACCTGGGTCGCATATCGGCCCAGTGTGTCTCGATCCAGTCCAGGCACGCCTGGCGCGCCCCGGATTGCCCTGTCGCAGTCCAGCCTGGAGGTACTGAGCGAAAAGCGGGCCACAGGCTGTACTGGCCTTCGCCATTCTGGAGTACGAGAAAGTGTCCTGCCTCGTCCTCGAACGGGTTGTCCATACTTCTGTTGCTCCCTCGTCGTTATCCACATCGTCAGGTAGGTGCCAGACACGACAAATTTTCGCACAAGGTCCCCAGGGGCACTGCGACACAGTTCCGAATGGAACGGCGGCATTCCGGTGCCCGGCTGGCGCTGGAACCGCGGCCTCATTGAAAGCTTGGCAGTGGCTTCGAGTTATCGTGTACCACCATGTCCTACGCTAGCAGCTTCCAGGGGGATGTACGAGGGCAGCTCACCTGTGGGCCAAAATGTCTCACTACCGACAATACTGCCATCAGCCGCCAGTGGACTTTGTAACGTAGAGTGTGATGCGGTGCCATATGGTTAAACGGGATATGCACTCAACTGAATCTCAACAGCAGCCGGTGAGCCTCAGGGAAGTTTTCGAGGTTTTGAGCGGCGATCTCAACATCTGCTTCGCCCCTCTGCAGCAAAGCATGGAAAACCCTGACGAGGACGGTAACTACACCTTTGACCCGACCGCCGCGCGAACCTACGTCAATGTGGCGTTCGCCTGTATTGCCAGCGTTGCGACCTGCATGCGTCAGTGGGCGACTGCTCACCTACCCCACGATGTCGACGAGCAGCGCTTCAGCAACGCAGAGGACATGACTCCGCTAGAGAGAGCGATACGCATCGGCTTCGCCTTGTTGGATCACGTGTGCAATGTTGAGATGCAGTGGCATGCCAGCGAGCAGTGGTGGCTGAGCCTGCGCCGTGCCATTGACATCAAGTACCGTCTCGCCAGTCCCCGCTCACCGGCCGACCTGGAGATATCGGCCGAGGAAATCATGACCGTGGTCGATGCCGAGGCCGGCTTCCGCTTGCGGCTGGCCGCCTACCTGGAAGAGCCGGCCCCGGCCTGGCAGTTGCAACTCACCGGCGAATAGCCGAAACCAACTTCGTGAGCTCGCCGTAACCGATGCCGCCCGCTGTGGCAGTGGCGAGATCGCCTGCAGCCAGTTGAGTTGCGGCTTTGTGCAGGTCCCCCATCACCCGGCTGTACAGACCTGAGCCCAGGCTGACGCGACTGACGCCTACCTTCTGCAACTCGGCCCAGGGAATGGGGCCGCTCGCGGGACCGATCAGGACATTGACCGGCTTCGGGGCCACCGCTGCGATGATGGCTTTGATGGCGTCCAACTCGCCCGGATATGGCGCATACAACACGTCGGCACCCACCTCGGCAAACGCAACGAGGCGCTTGATCGTGTCCTGCAGGTCGGGCCTGCCCTGAATGAAGTTGTCGGAGCGACAGGTGAGCACAATCCGACCCTTAGCCGCTTTCGCCGCATGTCGCACGCGTTCAACGGCATCGTCGAAATCACGAATCGGGTTCTCGGCATGGCCACTCGTATCTTCGATCCCTATGCCGGCAAGTCCCGCCGCAATGGCGGCCTCAACCGTTGCAGCGACATCGCTGGGACTTTTCCCGTAGCCATCCTCGAAATCGCCGTTGATCGGCAGACCGCTCACCCCGCCCAACAATTGAGCATGCGCGATGTGCTCATCGCGCGATACGGCGTGCCGGCCATCCGGACGCCCGAGTGCAAACGCAACCGCCGCGGAGGACGTGCCGAGGGCCTGAAAACCCGCGCTCTTGAGTATCAATGCCGAGGCGCCATCCCACGCATTCGGCATGATGAAGCCGCCCTTTTGCGAGTGCAGGGCGCGAAACCGCTCGTAAAGCTCACGTTGATTCATGATGTTCCTCCACCATGTGATAACGTCTCTGAAGCTGAAAAAATCTGCCAGCGCCAATCATAAAAAATATGGGGAACCACGTGGAAGCGATATCGTGCGGCGAAGCCGTGATGCGGTTACTCGCGGCCTATGAGGTCGATACCGTCTTCGGCATGGCGGGAACGATGACCGTGGAGCTTTATCGCGGCATCTCCCGTGCAGGCATTCGCCACGTGCAATGTCGGAATGAGCAAGGCGCAAGCCTCATGGCTGACGGCTATGCCCGCTCAACCGGTAAGCCCGGCGTTTGCACAATCATCGCCGGTCCAGGTGTGACCAACGCAGCGACCGGCATCGCCCAGGCTTACTGCGACTCGCAGCCAATGCTCGTGTTGTCGGGGGGAACCGTTACGCGCTCGCACGGTAAGGGATGGGGCGCAATTCATGAGCTCGATGACCAGGCTGCTGTGACGGCCGGGTTTACAGCCTTCAGCTCCATGGTGCGCTATCCGGAAGAGATTCCGGAGTTGGTCGGACGCGCTTATGCAGTATTTCGCGGCACCCGCCCTCGCCCTGTACATCTGTCCCTGCCACGCGACGTTCTTCCAGAGCGCGTTGAAGCTAACTGGAAGACCCGCCGCTCTCCATCGTTGCCAATGCCCGATCAGGGGGTCATCGATGAGGCAGCCGATCGCCTTGCGCGGGCAACGAGCCCGCTGATCCTCGTTGGCGGTGGCGCGGCCGGGACCCGCGAAGCACTCACTGCGATCGCTGAACACATCGGAGCGCCGGTACTTGCAACCAATGCCGGAAAGGGAATACTTCCCGAGTCACATCCCTTGTCCCTGGGTGCCTCAATCGTGCAGGCCGCGAGCCAACAGGCGTTGGGCGACGCGGATGTCGTGTTGATGGTCGGCACGGAGGTGGCTCCGGGCGATACCTTCCTACATCATCTCGAGATTCGAGGTGACATCATTCGGATTGACATTGATCCGGTGCAATTGGCCTCGAAATACGCGGCTACAGTGGGAATACAGGCCGACGCTCGCCCTGCCATGCGGGCCCTGGCAACAGCGTTGCGCAACCGGAAACCTGCGTCCATTCGTTCTCGCGGCGAGGCCCGTGTACGAGAAGTGATCGAAACCAACACCGCGAAACTGACTGATGTCGAAAAGCAGCATGCGCGTGTGTGGAAAATCGTACGCTCAGCGCTTCCAGCAGATTCCATCGTGATGGGCGACGCTTCGCAGATCGTTTACACGGGCAGCTTTGCGATGCCGATGGAAGTCGAAAAGTGCTGGTATTACTCGGGGACCTACTGCGCATTGGGTGTTGCCCTGCCGATGGCGGTCGGGGCTAAGATCGGCGCACCCTCGCGGCCGGTGATCGCCGTGGCGGGCGATGGTGGGTTCATGTTCACGGTCAACGAGTTGGCCACGGCGGCTGAAGAAGGCCTGGCGCTGCCGGTCATTGTCTGGAACAACGACGCACTGAAGGCCATTGTGGACCAGATGGATCAACAGAATGTGCCGCGCATCGGGGTGGAACCCAGGAGCCCGGATTTTGTGCGGCTTGCACAGAGTCTGGGGTGCCACGCCACCCGGCCCGCAAGCGCGGAGGACTTGGGACAGGCGCTGCGCGACGCGTTGATAGCCGATCGGCCGACGTTGATTGAGGTGCGGGAGAACAGTCCCTGGCTGATGCGATGAGGTGGCGGCTGGCGCGATTGCGGGCCGGCGTTGGTGCGCGGCGCGCCCCGGAGTCAGCGCGGCGCCCGGGGTCAGCGTGGCGCCAACGCTCGTGGCCGCCGCACAGCCTTCTGGTCATTGATCTCGTCACGCGGTCGATACGGTTCTTCCAGGTAGCTACGCTCGGCGGAGTCCAGCGTCACTCCTAACGCCTCCACTGCCACATCGATGTGGGAAATCTTCGCGGCGCCCACAATGGGGACGTTGTCGTTGGGATTACCCGCAACCCACGCCATCGCAATGTGCGCGGCCGTTACGCCGCGACGCTTGGCAACTTCACGGACGCGCCGCGCGATCTCGAGGTCGATGTCGTCACCGTAGAAATCCTGGTAAGCATCGTGAGTCGTCCGAGCGGTGGTGGCCGCCTCCCGCGCCAGGGAGCCGCGAGCGAGCGGACTGAAAGTGGTTACCGCGATTCCCTGATCCTGGCAATAGGGAATCATCTCGCGCTCCTCCTCACGGTACAGCACGTTGTATTGACATTGCATATTGACGAACTGCGGCCAACCATTCATTGCCGCCACGTGATTCATCTTCGCAAACTGCCAGGCGTACATGGTTGAAGCGCCGAGGTATCGCACCTTGCCAGCGCGGACGGTGTCATTGAGTGCCTCCATGGTTTCTTCAACGGGTGTGTCAGCATCGAAGGCGTGAATGACATAGAGATCGACATAGTCGGTACCCATCCGGGCCAGCGATCGGTCGATCGACGCTAGGATGTGTTTGCGGGACAGGCCACGATCGTTTGGATCGTCGCTCATGGGGTAGAAAACTTTCGTCGCGAGCACGAGCTGGTCGCGCGGGCTCATTTTCAGCACGTTACGGGCAACAACCTCTTCGTTGCGGCCGGTGGAATACCAGTCGGCCATGTCGAAGAAATTGATGCCGAGATCCACGGCGCGCCGCAGGATGGGAATGGAGTCAGCCTCGTCGAGCACCCAGCCCTTCCAGGCCGAGCTGCCCATGGACATGGTGCCGAGGCAAAGTTGAGACACCTGCAGGCCGGTGCGGCCAAAGCGCACAGAGTTCATTTGGCCCCCGGGACCGAGGGCGACGCCGCGCCCGCCACTGACTGCGACGTCGGGCCCGCCGCGTCGCGTGCCAGGCCCGCCTCGCCCGGTGCTAGGCCCGCCGCGCCGGGTGCCAGGGCCGCCGCGTGCGGTGTTGCAGCCGCCGGGTGCACCGCCCGCCAATGCCGCGCAATCGACTGCCGGTCACACATCCAAACCGCGTCGTGCCTCTGGATGTGATCGAGCAACCGTTCGAGGGCCCCGATCCGGCCCGGGCGTCCGATGATCCTGCCGTGCAAGCTGACGCTCATCATCCTCGGGCTCCCCTCGCCGCCCCGCCGGTACAGCCAGTTGAATGCATCCGCGCAGTAGCGGAAGAAGTCCTCTCCGGTCACGAAATCGCCGCCCCTCTGCAACCGGCTGTCATTGCAATCAAACGAATGGGGAATGATGAGTTGCTGACCCGATCCAACAGCCGTCCAGTAAGGCAGGTCGTCGTTGTATGCGTCACTCTCGTACAGAAACCCGCCCTGCTGCATCGCCAATCGCCGGGTGTTGGGACTCGGGCGGCCCGTGTACCAGCCGACGGGTCGGCGCCCGATGAGGCGCGTGATAACTTCGACATTCCGCGCGATGTCAGCCCGTTCAACCTCCTCAGGGACAAACTGGTAATCAATCCATCGCTGACCATGACATGCGACTTCGAAGCCGCTGCCGGCCAGCTCGGCGGCCGCCGCCGCATTGCGCTCCAACGCCATGCCAACGGCGTACACCGTGGCAGGAACGCGACGATGGCGCAGAATCCGCATGATCTCCCAGAACCCCACACGGCTGCCGTACTCGAAATTCGACTCGACATTGAGATTCCGGGCATTCGCAAGCGGCTCACCGCCCACGTCGGTGAGTACATATTCGGAGTGCGGATCGCCGTGGAGAGTGTTGTATTCGCCGCCTTCCTCATAGTTCAAAACGACGGAGACTGCAATCCGGGCATTGTCGGGCCACCGCGGGTCCGGCGGACGGCCGGCGTAGCCAACCAGGTCGCGAGGGTACGTCATAGTTTGCCCTCCTTCGCAATCCAGTCCATGTAGGCCTGGAATGCTTCCTTGAGCGGCCGGGGTCTCCAGCCCGTCTCAGCGCCGATCCGCGCGATATCGTATGCGCCCCACATTCCGTCGACACGAGTGGGATCCTGAACAATATCCGCATCTTCGTCGGCAGTGATTTCAGCCCGAAATTCAGGGCATTTTTCGCCTGCCCATGCAATCAGATCGCCCAGGCGCGTCGTGCGACCGCCAGCGATGTTGTAGGCGCTGTAGCGCACAGTCGCAACGCTCAGCAAAGAGATAATCGCACGCGCAACATCCTCGGCATGTATGTAGTCACCAACTGCGTCGAGCGTGTTGACGCGCACACGCTTCAGGCCTTCAACAGCCATGTGAGCAACTTTGTTGGGGCCGTGTCTGAAGGTGCGGCTTGCTGTAGGACGGTCCATAGTCCCGTACACAGAGGCGAGTCGCACGGAGGTCGTCGACAAACCGAACAACTCGCCGTAACGCTCGGTGATCAACTCCGAGGCCAGCTTGGAGACGCCGTAAAGGGTGCGGGGCATGACATACCCATCCTCCGGCAGGGGCTCTCCGGGTCGATCAGGGCCGTGGTGCTTGTAGACGGCACCGGAGCTCACGTAAATAAAACGCCGCAGACCCGAGATCGAACGTGCCCAGTCGAGCAAGGCAACGGTTCCCATCAGATTGACTTCAACGATGCGGCCCGGGTTTTCAGCTTCCGGTTCTTTACGAGCCTCGCGGGCGGTGCCGCGAGAAATCGGGGTGACGGTCGCGCCATGCACAACGTGAGAGATGTTGTGACTGGCAAGCGCCGTGCGCCAAGTGTCCGGGCGTGTGACATCCGCCACGATGACTGACAGTCGATCGGCGACCGGGGCGAAGTAGCGCTTGGCCGGCGCGTCCATTTCGGAAGCATCGAGAACAACCGCGCGAGCGGCGGAATCACTCTCGAGCCATTGACGCGTGAGGACGCTCATGACGAAGCCAGTGCCGCCGGTGACAAGCAACGTCATGGCGCCGACCTCAAATGCCGACGCCGCCGGACACATAGTGCTGCCATCGATGTCATAGTGGAAACTGCCGCAGCATGCCGATCAGCGCCCGTGTGCCCACCGCGAAGTCGTCGAGCGTCATGGCTTCGTCCGGATTGTGGCTACCATCATCATTCCGCACAAAAATCATTGCCGCAGGAATTCCCAACTCGGCAAACACCGCCGCATCGTGCCCGGCTCCGCTCGGCATCTCCAAAGGCCGATCCAGCAGCCCCATCAGGCAGCTTCTCAGCCTGGCATCCATCATCGCTGGAGGTGAATCGGTGGCGGCGCCCAGATCGAATGCGACTCGGTAGGCACGCCCGATTTCCTCCGCGGCGCGGCGCGCCTCGGAGGCCACGCAGTCCATCACTTCCATGGACAGGCTGCGCAGGTCAATCACAAAGCGCGTCTCGCCCGCGACTTTGCTCGGCGCATGCGCGGCTTTGTCGGTATAGAGCTCGCCATGGGTCACCAACAGATCGGCCCCCTCGCTTTCAACACGACTCCAGACACACTCCATGTGGTGCAGAAACGCCACAGTCGCCGCCACCGCATCATGACGCAGAGCGCGCGGCAGCGCGCCGGAATGCCCGTATTCTCCCACGCACCGGGCAGTTCGAAAACGCTTGCAGCCCCGAATGCCCGTTACCACTGCCGCCGGGAGACCTTCCGCCACCAGCCGTGGACCCTGCTCGATGTGCAGCTCCAGGTAGGCGCGAATCTGACGAGGCTCAATGAGGCGGCGGCGTTCCGCGATAGCGCTGGGATCGAAGCCGCGAGCGGCCAGGGTTTCCCCTAGCGTCCGGCCGTTGTCGGAGCGCCGTACGGCCAGACACGCAGGATCCAACAGACCGAACGCGCCTTCACTGCCGAGGTAGGAGACATCAAACCATGATGACTCCTCCGCGCGGATCGCCATCACTCCAATGTCATAGTCAGGAACAAAGCCCGAAGAGCGAAGCGTCGCGAGCGCACAAATCCCGGCGACAACGCCGGCGGCCCCATCAAAGTTACCACCTTGCGGAACACTGTCGAGGTGCGAACCAATGAGAATTCGAGGTGCATGCCGGTCTTTCCCGGGCAGAGTCATTGTGAGGTTGCCGATTGCATCAATCGCTACCTCGAGGCCGAGCCGTTCGGCAGCACTCCGCACGATGTCGTGCGCGGCCTGCTCGCCATCCCCATAGCTGTCCCGCACGATCCCACCGCCGCGGCGCGTGGCCCGGTCGAGTTGACCGAACAACGACTCAGCCAGGGTCAGATCGACATTCCCGGAGCTGTTCTCACGTGTCATGATGCGGGCACGCTGAGTTGAAACCGGGGTTCGCAATGTCCAGATTGCTCGAAGGCACTGTCGCGGTGGTGACGGGAACCAGCTCGGGAATCGGCCGGGCCATCGCCCTGACGTACGCGCAGGAAGGGGCCCGCGTTGCACTGGCGGATGTCACAACTGAACCCCTCGAAGGCGGCGAACCGACCCTCGATCTGATTCTCGAGGCCGGGGGAGACGCGTTCTTTGAAAAGGTGGACGTGGGCCAGTGGGATCAGGTGGATCGCTTGATCGGCGCCACCGTCAAGCGCTACGGTCGCCTCGACGTGATGATCAACAACGCCGCCATCTCTTCGGGGACCGGGCTTCTCGACACCACTGATGCGCAATGGCAAGAGGTCATGCGCGTCAATCTCACCGGCATGTTTTATGGATGCAAGCGAGCCGTCCAGCAAATGACCGGCCAGGAACCGCGGGATGAAGTGCGCGGGCGGATCATCAATCTGGGTTCCCAGCAGGGAATCGTGACCTGCCCGGGTGAGACTCCGTATGGTGTCAGCAAGGCCGGGGCGATCTACATCACGCGCCAGATTGCGTGCGACTACGCCAAGGACCTCATTGTTTGCAACAGTATCTCGCCGGGAAAAATCCAGACCGGCAGGCCCGGTGTTGGGCAAGACCCCGCTTTGGTCGAAAACGCGCGCCGGCGGACACCGTGGCCGCGGTTGGGTCGGCCACAGGACATAGCCAACGCAGCCGTGTTCCTCGGAAGCAACCGCGCCACCTACATCACCGGCGCAAATCTCGTCGTGGACGGCGGATGGCTGGCCCGCTGAGTGCATGTCACTCGAGCTTTACGGCGTAGATTTTGCCGTGATAAGGCGGCTTGTCGAGTTGATCGACTGCCGCCACATACAGCGTTCGCTCATCGGGACTGAAAGTAAAGTTCGGCACACCGGGTGAGGGAAGCGCGAAGCTGCGCACCAGCTTGCCACTCGAATCCACCACAAAGATCGTGCCCGCCAGCGGCGCCTTCGGCTCCTTGGGATTCTGTCCCACGTACAGCAGCCCCTGGGAATCGATTTTCACGCCATCGGGGTAGATGTGCCCGACGTGATGAGTCAGGTCATCCATATTCAGAAACACCTCGCGGCCGGACAGGTGCCCCGCCCCGTCGACCTTGAAGCGCAACAAACGGTTCTGATCGGTTTCGATGACGTACAGCGTCCTGCCGTCGAGCGATAGCGCTATACCATTGGCATTGTGCAGATCAGCCGCGGCGCGCGTGATTGTCCCATCGGCCGCGATATAGAACACGTTGGAATTGCCGCTCTTGCCCGGCTCACCGGAACAGGTGAAGTAGATTCCACCGTCGTGGTCAACGGCGAAGTCGTTGGGACCGACAAACTTCTGGCCCTTGTTGTCATGATCCCAGCCCGGCAGCGGCCTACCCTGGGCGCTCAGTCGCCCGATGGTGCCGTTGTCGTAACAGGTGGTGAGGAACTCCCCGTGGGAGGTGCGGATGACTGCCGAAGGCCCACAGCCTTTCAGGGTGCCGAAAATGCGATTGCTGCTGCCATCCCAAACTGTGACCGTGTTGCGATCGTACTCAACGTAGTACAACTTGCCGGCGTACCAGATGGGTCCTTCGGGGAAATGGGCATCTTCATTGAGGATCCTGAAGTCCGCGGCCATAACCGACGTCGTCAGTAAGGCCGCGGCCAGGCAGAACAGTGTCTTCACAGGGCTGGCATTCCTACGTAATTACTGGCTTTCGTCTGATCCTGAATGATGGTGCGGCTGGCCGCGTACAGATGGTACGCCGCCCAGAAACCCGTGGGAGCCAGCAGTAGCAAAGCGAAACGCAAGGAGGTGGCGTCAGTAGCGCCACCCCCGGCGTACGCATCACTCAGCAGCCCCACCAGTTGCGGCGCCACAATCAGATTGAACACGTTCCCACACAACCCGGACCAGGCCGAGAATACCGTGCGCATGTGGCAGGCAGCCGTGTTTTGCACCAGCGCCATGCACGGCCCGATATAGAAATAGATGGCCGGAATGAACAGCCAGAACATGATGCGTGCGACTTCGAGCGAGTGAGTCCAATAGGCAATAAAAGAGGGAATCGTGGCCAAGGCGGTACCGCCCGCCAATACCCAGCAGACACGCCGCGCATCCAACATGACCGGCAAAGAGAAAAGCCAGGCCGTGCCGATGCTCGCCACCACGCCAGCCACGAGATGAATGTTTCCGGTGATGGCGCCAGCCTGTCCCACATCCAGGCCATAGGTGCGCATCAGAAATGTGGGCGTCCACCAGATCAATCCCCAACCCCACAGGGAACAGACTCCGCTACCCATGATGACGTGAAACGCAGCCCGCTGCCGCCACAGGAAGCGCAGCGATTCGGCCATGGAAGCGCGCTGCGGCACGGTCCCCGCATCGAGGCCGCCGCGAACCGGCTCGCGGATGGTGAGCAACACAAGCAAACCGATCACCAGACCTGGAACACCCAGTGCCAGAAACGACGCGCGCCAACCGTAGGCGTTGGCGACTGCACCAGCCACATCCGCACCCAACCACGCACCCAGCGGGGCCCCGAGCGCAAACACCGTAAATGCCATCGGGCGGCGCTCAGGCGCAAAATAGTCAGCCAGCAAAGAGTTGGAAGTGGGCGTCCCCCCTGCTTCTCCCGTCCCGACACCGATGCGGGCCAGGAGGAACTGCAGGTAGGTTTGCGTACGCCCGCACAAGGCCGTGAATCCCGACCAGAGGATCACACAGATACCGAGAATGTTGCGCCGGTTCGAGCGGTCGGCGAGCCACGAGATCGGCAAGCCCAGGGTGACGTAGAACAGTCCGAGCGGCACGCCGGTCAGGAACCCAACACCCCGATCGCTCAGGCGCAGCTCCGTGCGAATGGGTTCGAGCACGGTCGATACAACATAGCGGTCGGCTATGTTGATTGTGTAGATGAGACAGGTCACGGCCAGCACGTACCAGCGCACGAGCGGGGAAGCCATTCCCGGGTTGCTCATACTAGAACTTGTAGCCGATCTTCACCCCGAGCACTCTGGGACGCGTGATGGTTTCGGCCAGGACGAACTGGTTTGTCGAGGTGAACGTACTCTTGACCACGTTGGTCAGGTTCTCGGCGAAGAATTCGGCCGACCAGGCATCCTTGGCAATGCCCGCCGACGCATCGTACTGCGTGATCGGCGGATTTTCGAAGCGCAGCAGCGTGGTGCTCACATTTTCGGCACCCGAGAACGACGGGTTCGAGCTCGACTGTGTGAAGGAGTGCGAAGTGTGCGTGGCGCCCGCCTGCACAAATGCGTTGTAATCCTGAATCGCCCAGGCGTAACGCACGCGCAGGTTGAACTGAATCGGTGGCGAGTTCGCAGCCGGACCGCCCACCGGTCCGTACGGATTGTTCACGCTCAGGATGGGTTTGCCGAACTCCCCCGCACTGGCGGGATTCCCCAGCAGCGCCGGATTGTTCGCGATCAGGTACGGCGAGTTGGTCTGCTCGCTGTGATTCCACGAGGCAGAGCCTTGTACCGTGAGACCCGGCAGCACTGCCGCAATGAGCGAGGTTTCGAGGCCGCGGACCCGGTAGTTCGGGCCGTTCGCACCGAAGCCGACGTTGCCCAGCACGCCCGGGTCGAAGAAGGCAATTTGCACATTGTCCCAGTTTTCCTGGTAGATCGCGCCGTTCCATTGCAGGCGGTGGTCGAAAAATTCCGTTTTCCAACCGAGCTCGTTGTTGGTCAGGTTGTCGGAGACGAAGGCGAGCGGCGAGCAGTACTGCGCAATGCCCTGGGCGTCCGGGATGTAACAGCCGGAGCTGCGATTGAAAGCGCCCGGCCGGAAGCCCTGCGACCAGGTGTAGTAGACGAGCGCATCCGGGAAGATGTGCCAGGTTACGTTCGCCCGGCTCTTGAAGCCCTTCTGGGTATTGGCCAGGTGCTCGTCATCGATGTTGGTCGCGGAGGCGAGGCACGGCGCCGGGCCCGCCTCATAGCAGCCGAAGCTGCCGACCACCGAGCCCTTTTCGAAGTTGTCGAACTTGTAGTAGCGCGTGCCGCCCGTAACTGTCAGCACCTTGGGAATGATGTCGAAATCGACCGACGTGAAAAACGCGAGCTGATTGTAGCCACGGGTGACGTCATTGAAGAACGCCACGTTGTCGTTGCGGATGTTGGGATCGGTCACGGTCGATCCCGGGGCGACACCGACCTGCGTCATACAGCCGGCCGTCACGGTATCGGTACACGGCGGCAGGGTCTTGTACAGCCAGTTGAGCCGGTCCTCAATCTTGACCTTCTCATAGAAAGCACCGACGATGCCGCGCAGCCGCCAGTCATCGGGCGTGCTCAAGCGGAATTCATGGCTCTGGTGGGTGTTGTACTCGTTCTCGTTCCAGACCGTCGCCGGTGAGAAGCACGTCGACTGCAGGCCGTTGGCCGGCTCGGCGCCATGGCACTGGTAATAGTCGGCGTAGAAGCCGCGCGCATAGTTGGTGTAGTCCTGGATTGCCTCGATCTTGCGAACCAGGTAGGCACCGGTATAGACGGCATGCAGCGGCCCGAGCTTGCCGTTGAGGGTCCACGCGGTGTTGGAAAACTTGTCCTTGCTGTAGGAGTCGTTGAACAGCGTGACCGACTGTGGCGGCAGCGGTTCGCCATCCGAGGCCTTCGGCATGGAATAAAACACACCCTGGGCATCCATGTCCTGGTAGCTCTGGGTGATCAGGGCGCTCCAGTCATCATTGATCTGCCACAGGCCGGACACGCGCGCGCCCTTGTAGGTGACCGGATTGATCGCGCGGCGCGCAATATTGGCATTGCTGATTGAGGGTGCATTGGGTGGCACCTCGCACGGCACCCCGTTGGTGGCGCAGTCCTGATAATTGGCGTAGTGAATGCCGAAATCGCTCGCCTTGCGGGTGAAGGTCCCCGGCACGTTGTTGATATAACCGCCGCGCTGATCGTTGTAGATAACCGCGCGCACCGCCAGGGTGTCCGCAATCAACGGCAGGTTGATGACCGCCTGTACATCCGAATTCTGGTCGCCACCCGCAGTGGTCCCGTAGCTGCCGGAGAAGCCGGCCTCGGTCTTGTTGAGACGGGGTTTGTTGGTGATGTAGCGGATCACACCCGCCTGGGCGCCCGCGCCGAACAAGGTGCCCTGGGGGCCCTCGAGGACCTCCACTCGCTCAAGGTCGGCCGCATAGACATCGAGGTTGCGTCCGGGCAACTGTCCCGACTGGTCGTCGAGGTAAACGGCGACGTTCGGAAAGCCGTTGATGGAGCCGCCGGACTGAATGCCCTGGTTGCCGGTGCTCAGGCCGCGCATGTAGACATTGGATTGACCGGGACCGGACGAGGACGAGGAAACGTTGGGCAGGTACTTGATGAAGTCGTCGAAGTTCGCGACGTTCAGTTGTTGCAGGGTATCGCCCGTGAAGGCCTGAATCGCAATCGGCACGTCTTGAACATTTTCGCTACGTCTTTGTGCCGTTACGACAACTTCAGTGAGCCCGGTGGCGGCCGCGGGCGCTTCATCGGCCGGCGCCGCCGCAAAGACCACCCCACCGCCATGAGCCGCCAGTATGGCGGCAACAGCACGCGCACAGTTCTTATTGAAGCTCATTCTGCGGGCACCCCCCTGTAGTCATTGTTGAATGCCCTGGCGATCCCATGCCGGCGCGTGTCAGTCGATTCGCGAGCCCCCATTGTTGCAGCGTGATGAAACACGCTGCATACTTTTCGCAACTAAAGCATATGCATCGCGAGCGGTCAACGCATCCGGAACGCAGCGCTGTTCCTGCGCTTCTGCTGTGCACACGAATCAACTTTTGCTCCAACAGCCAACAATTTTTCTAACGCTGCTCGCGCTGGCTGCAACTCCCGCGCTGGCGCAGGTCACAGCCATCGACCCGGGCGCGCACTATCCGGAAGGGCCGCTGTGGCATGGCGGAAAGCTGCTGTACGTCGAATACTCCGACGGCAACATCAAGAGCTGGGACGGCAAGGCCGGCGGGGTCATCTGGCATCAGGACGGATGCGGGCCGAGCGGCCTGATTGAACGCGGCCAGGACCTGCTCATCGCCTGCTATGACGGCAACTACCTCGTCGCGATCGATTCATCCGGCAAGGAACTGCGGCAATGGCGCAGCGATGGCAAGGACCGGCCCTTTTTCGGTCCCAACGATTTTGCCGCGGATGATCGAGGTGGAATCTACTTTTCCGCGTCGGGCGCGTACGACATCAAAGCGCCGGCGACCGGCGCCCTGCTCTATTTGCAGCCGGACGGCAAGCGCATCACGAGGCTTGCCACCGGGCTGCGCTATCCCAATGGGCTTGCGGTAATGAAGGACCGGCGGCACCTGCTCGTGGCCGAGATGCTGGAGGGACGTTTAGTCTCATTCCAGATCGGCGCCGACGGCTCGCTCAGCGATCGCAAGGTCTGGGCGCGATTGCAGGACCTCGCCCCTCCGACACCCAACGCCGATGCCTATAACGGCCCCGACGGCCTGAAGCTCGGCCCGGACGGAAACTACTACATTGCCCAGAATGGCTCGGGGCGTGTGCTCGTGGTCGGCGACGACAAGAAACTCGTTCGGGCAATCAGCGTGCCAACTCCTTACGTAACGAACGTGGCCTTCGCGGGAAAATCCGTGTTCATTACCGGCGGCTTCGAGCAATGGAAGGCGCCGTTTCCCGGTGCGGTGTATCGCTGGTCGTACTAGGCAGAGGCGTCCTCCAGCCACTCCCACACGGTGAGAGCGTAGGTACGCAATGCATATAGATCGAAGCGCTGAGCACCGCTGCGGTGAATGAGTACGGGTGTGTGGTGTACCCCGGTCAGCGCGAATTGATCGACCCGAAAACTCTCAGGGTGAAAGTCCAAAGGCACGCCCTTGGAGAGAATGGCGCCCGCACCCTCGCCCTCAACGAACATGCACGTGCGGCTGTGTGAGAGCGAGGTAACAGCGCCCATCTGTGCCGGAATCGCCGGCGCGAAGTCGCCATCCGCCGCGCGGGTGATGATCCAATATTGTTCGGCACCTGTTTTGAGCAACTGTCGTTCGCCGACACGAACAACTGTGCCGACACTCGTTGGCAGCTCAGCGCCCAGTATCGCGCGCATGTCCTCCCGGAACTGCGCATGAGTACTGGCGAAAGCGGCGGCTTGCACTAAGCCCCAACCGCGCGACTCACCGATGCGTGCGGTTCCGGACACGCCGGCCAAAGCGGAACGTCGTTCAAACACGCAGGCGCTCTCCGTTCGGGTCTATAAACATGGGCGACACGATCCGTGCCCTCACCTGTTCGTCTTTCAGGGGAAACGCGCAGATGATTTCTTCGCCCGTATGTTTGAGGCCGCCCTGGTACAAACCAAGTGCAATGAACTTGTCCAACTCAGTCGACCAGGTCACGGACGTAATATAGCCACGCCCGTGGCCTTCGATTTTGTCCGTAGTGGCAAACAGAATGGAGCCGCCACGCAGCTTCTTTCCGGCCTCCAGACACTCGATACCCACGAGGCTCCAGCGCTCGGGCGCTTGCAACAAGGGCCGCTGACGCAGCTCACGACCGATGAAGGGCTTGTCTTTGCTGGCCATCTTGCCGAGGCCGAGGTCGTCCAGCGTGTTGCGGTGGTCGAGCTCGCCACCGGCGACGTGACCCTTCTCAATACGAAGCGAGGCCAGGGCCTCGAGACCATAGGGTTTGATCCCCAGTGGGGCAGCGCTCGCCAGCAAGTGCTCCCACAAAGCGACGCCGTAGTCGGCGGGAGTGTATATCTCGTAGGCCAGCTCGCCAGAGAAGCTCAAACGGATCAAACGCAGCGGCACGCCATCGAAGTTGAATTCCAGGCAACCCATGTACGGAAGATTTGCATCGGATACGTCGTTACCCGGGAATGCAAGCTCCAGCGCCGCACGGGCCTTGGGGCCGGCGACAACCATCCCCGCCCACTCGTCCGTTACAGACGTGACCTGTACTTTCAGGTCGGTCCAAGCGGTCTGGAGCAGGAGCTCCAACCAGGACATCACCTCACCGGCCTGCGCGGTCGTCGTCGTCATGAAGTAGCGCGTGTCGGACAAGCGAGTCGTGGTACCGTCATCCAACACCACGCCATCATCGGTGAGCATGACACCGTACCGAGCCCTGCCTACGGGCAGCTTCGCGAAGCCGTTGACATACACACGATTGAGGAACTCAGCCGCGTCCGGTCCCTGGACGTCGATTTTGCCCAGTGTGGAGACATCAGACAGGCCTACTGCCCGGCGCACGAGGCGCATTTCCTCGATGTAGGCTGACTCAACATTCGACCCGGCCCAACGATACCACCAGGCCCGCAGCCACGGCCCGGCTTCGATCATTTGACCGCCGTGAGCCAGGTGCCAGTCATGAAGCGGTGAGCGACGCGTAGCGCGGAAATGCTTGCCAATCGACCGGCCGGCGAGCGCCCCGATAGCGACAGGTGTGAACGGCGGACGGAAGGTGGTTGTACCGGCCGCGGAAACATCCACGCCTCGCAGGTCCGCCATGATCGTCAGTGCGTTGACGTTGCTGGTCTTCCCCTGGTCCGTACCCATTCCGAGAGTGGTATAGCGCTTCAGGTGCTCGACTGACTGGTAGCCTTCCTGGTGTGCAATTTCCAGGTCTTTGACGCCAACGTCGTTCTGGAAGTCAACGAACGCCTTTTTGAGCGGCCCCTTGGGTGGCTGCCAAATCGGCTGGATGCCGTAACCCCGCGGGGCAGTGTCCCGGAGGGAAGCGGAAGCAGTCCCACCGGCCGCCCGCGCACCCTCATCGATTGCATCCTGCCAGGTGCTGGTACCCGTCAACGCGCCAGCTCCCGAATGACCCGGGGCATAGCCACCGGGCACCAACGCGTGTATTTCCTCGAGGTATTTTGGCTTGATACCGCAGTGGGAAGTCAGATGGACCGCCGGTGACCAACCGCCCGACATGCATATGAGATCACATTCGACTGTAGTGTTGTCTACAACGACACCCGTGACAGACTTGCGGCCGAGCGCTGCCACAGACGACACACCCTTACGGAGGTCAATCACCGTCACTTCAGCACCCGCGCGCTGCAGGTCTGAAACAGTTGCGTCGCTGCTGTCGTTATTGGTCACAACGACAACCCTTCTCCCGCACAACACAGCAAAGCGATTCAAATACACCCGCACCGCCGAAGCGAGCATGACGCCGGGAAGGTCGTTGTTGCGGAAAACCAAGGGCCTCTCAGTGGCGCCCGTCGCGAACACAATCGACCGCGCACGCAAGGTGATGACAACTTGCCGCACGGGGCCGGCCGCCGCATCACGCCGCTCCACCAGGGCTACGGTGTTACCGTCATACAGACCAAACGCCGTTGTGCGAGTCAGGATCTCCACATTCGGAAGCGTCTCGAGCTCGCGCAGCATCTGTTGCCGCCAGGAATCGGCTTCACTGGCGACGCTTTCCAACAACAGGCTGCCACCCAACAGAAAATCCTGCTCCGCCAACACGACGCGTGCGCCTGCCCGCCCGGCGGTGACAGCGGCACTGAGCCCGGCGGGCCCACCACCAATGACCAATACGTCGGCAAACGCGTGCCGAGTCTCATACCGGTCGGGATCGCGCTCGTGCACTCCTTGCCCCAGGCCCGCGGCCTTGCGGATGAAGGGCTCGTAGAGCATCCAGGAGCCGCGAGCGGGTCCCATGAACGTCTTGTAGTAGAAACCGGCTGACAGGAGCGGTGACGCAAGCGAGTTCACTGCCATGAGATCGAATTGCACCGATGGCCACGCATTCTGGCAGCGCGCTTCCAGGCCCTCGAACAACTCCGTGACCGTGCCCGCGACATTCGGATCGGTACGCCCGCCACGGCCTAGCGTAAACAAACCGTTGGGCTCCTCCACTCCCGCCGACAAAAATCCCCGCGGCCGGTGATACTTGAAGCTGCGGCCGACGAGCCTGACACCATTGGCCAGGAGCGCCGAGGCCAGTGTGTCGCCTTGGCAGCCGCGAAAAATGCGGCCATCCAGCGAGAACGTCAAGGGTTGGTCGCGGTCGACGCGGCCCCCGGAGGGCAATCGCGTCATTTGGACGCCACCTCGCGCGGCAGGCGCGACTCGCCTACCGCATTGGTTGCCGTATTGCGATCCAACACCAGCCATCGCCGGCAACCGAGCACGTGCTGCCAGTACTCGCGATGCGAGCCTTTGGGATTGTCGAACAGAAAGACGTAGCTATTCCACGCGGCGCTGTCGGAAGTACCGTGCGCAGGCCGTGGCTTGCTGGCGTCGCCACCGTACCGAAACTCGGTGTAGTCACGCTCACCGCACAAGGGACAGGTGATTCTCAACATAGGTTATTGCTTGTAGGTCCAATTCCCGATGCCGTATTCATCCAGCTCGCCACCGCGTTCAAATCGATCGAGGCTGAAACAGCGATTCAAGGTGTGTTCGTCGTCGTGAGCGATGGTGTGAGCGAGACACCAACCCGCGGCGGGCGTTGCCTTGAATCCCTGGTAACACCAACCGCCATCCAGGTAGAGATTGCGCAAAGGCAGGCGGCAGATGTACGGGCTCCCGTCCGGAGTCATGTCCTGGATACCGGCCCAGTGACGCAGCAGCCGCAACCGAGAAATCGAAGGAATCAACGCAACCGCGCATTCAGCCACGGTCTGGACCTTGGGGAACTGGCCCCGCTGGGTGTAGTTGTTGAAGCCGTCAATGTGGCCGCCGAACACCAGTCCGCCCTTGTCGGATTGCGAGAGGTAGAACAGCTCGGCCCCGAAGGAAATCACGTGATCCACAAAAGGCTTGATGGGTTCCGACACAAAGGCCTGCAACAGATGGCTCTCAATCGGCAATCGCAGGCCTGCCATCGCCGCCAGGTGCGAGGAATGACCCGCCACGGCAATGGCGGTACGGCCCGCCAGGATTCGACCGCGGTTGGTTTCAACTCCCGTCACCTGTCCCTGTGAAATGACAAAGCCCGTCACCTCACAGCCTTCGATGATGTCAACACCCAGCGAAGCCGCCGCACGCGCATAGCCCCACGCGACTGCGTCATGGCGCACCGTTCCCGCGCGCCGTTGCAACAGGCCGCCGTGGATCGGGAAACGCGCTTCGGCCGAGTAATCCAGATACGGCAGCAATTGCATCACAGCGCCGCGATCGAGCAACTCCGCGTCGATTCCGTTCAAGCGCATGATGTTGCCCTTGCGCGCGAGGCCATCGAGTTGCCCAGGTCCATGCGCCAGGACGATCTGACCCCGTTGTGACAGCATCACATTGAAGTTGAGCTCGTGAGACAGCCCTTCCCAGAGCTTCAGGGAGAATTCAAAGAACTGGGTGTTGCCGTCGATGATGTAGTTGGAGCGTACCAACGTGGTGTTGCGGCCTACATTGCCGGAGCCGATATAGGCGCGCTCGAGAACGGCGATATTCCTGATGCCGTGGTTTTTCGCCAGATAGTAGGCAGTCGCCAACCCGTGGCCACCGCCTCCAATGATCACAACGTCATAGTTGGACTTCGGCTGTGGAGTACCCCATGCGCGTGGCCAGGGCTCATCAGACAGCGCGTGGCGCGCAAGCGAAAGCGCCGAATATCGGCTGGACAAGATACGAGTCTCGTTGGGACGGTAACAGCAGCGTAGCCCAACGACTGCTGCGAAAAAAGCGTATATTTTCTTAGGAGCCCGTTAGTTTTTGAGATGGTCGGCGTGGTGACTTTGAATTGGGTTTTGAATATCGGCATTGCCGCCACCGGCACTCTGGTGCTGGTCGGGTGGCTGCGCCACCGTGGGCGCGAGGACTACCGGAATATCAACCAGTCGGAGATCTCAGACGACTTCCGGGCCGCACAGGAGTTGCTCGAGGATGCGCTCAGCGAGCGCAACCGCTCCAGAACGGAATGGCCTGAATCGCATCCGGCCACGCCTCGCGACCCCCCAGGCTGAACTCGCGCCGCAGGTAGTCCGCGAGGTCGAATCCATAGCAGATGATATCCGTCTGATGGATTGAGAAGACGGGATTGCCCGCCCTGTACGGCTCGACGGGCATCATCCGGTGACCAAAAACCGGAATCAACCGCGGTGCCGCCTGGATCCCCTCGGACGCCACGCTCAGCGCAGCTTCAGTCATGCACGGGCGCGCCGCCCAATCGGGATGCCAGTAATCGTTGTGCTCAACGTCGAACAGGATTCCCCGGCGCGGACCGTCGAGCCAATCGCGCAGACGTGCGACATCACCTGAACGCCAGTCGGGAAAGTGTGCACCCTTGGGGAGCGCGGTCTGCAGGAAGGCCCGCAGATCCGGCGGGAAGCGGAATTGGTGCTGTCGCTCGGTCCGTTCGACCTCGGCATCCGTGAGACCGGCGTCGAATTCAACCCGGTAGGTTGCGGAGCCCGGCTCCACCACACCGAAGTGATACGGCGTGCCGCGCAGTTGCTCGATCAGCGCGCGCCAGTCCGTCACCCGACCGCGCGTCCTTCGGTCACACGGTTACGTCCTGAGCGCTTGCTGTCATACAAGGCAGCATCCGCCGCCAGCAACAGACTATCCTTCAGGCCCGGTGTGTTGGTCACCGACCGTTTCAAGGAACAGAAACCAAAGCTCGCGGTCACTGACAGCGGCTGAGTGGCGCTCGTGAAGGGCGACTGGCTGACACGCTCGCGCAGTCGTTCCGCGATGGCGAGCGCCTGGAACCGCCCGGTCTCGGGCAGTACCACAGCAAACTCTTCACCCCCGATGCGCGCAACCCAATCCTCACCCAAACGCAGGCCCTGTGTGAGGCGTTCGCCGAATTCAGTCAGCACGGCATCGCCCGCGGCGTGCCCATACTGATCGTTGATGGCCTTGAAGTGATCGATATCGCAAATCACCAGCGACAGTGGCCGCTGGCTGCGCACGGCGCGCGTCACTTCACGAGCCCATTGATGGTCAAAGTAGCGCCGGTTCCCCACGCGCGTCAGCTCGTCGATGGTGGACAACAACTGGTTGTCGGTGACCGCCGACCGCAGGCTGTCCGCGAAGCTGACAATGCGCCGGGCAACAGTGAGCTGAGCCCAGAACTGCTCGCCGCGAGCCTCTCCCGACATCACATCGTTCGCACCGGCCCGCAGCGCTTCGGAACGCGCGTCGGAGTCAGGGCTGGCAACGAACACCACGTGAGTAGCAGAACCCGCCTGCAACTGGCGCGCACCTGAAATCAAGTCGAGCCGGTCGGTAAACAGCAGGGCGTGAATTTTTTCGGTGAGACGCAGCAGCGCATCGGGCGTATCGGCGGCGATTTCCGTGGCCACGTCCGCCATTTTCAGCACTTTCAGATAGCGCTCGCGAGTCGCCGCCGACTCAATCATCAGCAGCGCCGTCGGGCTGGGCGGCGTACGGCGCAGCAGTCCCGATAAACCCGCCGCGGCCGGGCTTTCATCCACCTGCTGGAGTACCTCCTGACGTTGCAGCAGGTATTGGGCGGACTTTTCAACAATCGAGCCCTCATCGGGCGACTCTTCGGCGGCCGGCTCCTCTTTCGGAATACCGTCGCGCCCATCAAACACGGTGCGAACGATCCGGGGTAGGCGCGGCAGCTCGGATTTGGAAATGCAGTCCGTCGCGCCACTCGCACGTGCGCGCCGCATCGCCGAGTCGCTCATGTGCCCGGAAACAAAAATGAACGGAATCGCCGGATGCTCCGCTTTCGCAATGGTGAGCGCCGCCATGCCGTCGAAGCCCGGCACATTGGAATCCGAAAGAATCAGGTCGGGCGTTTTAGCGAGGGCGGAGCGGAACTCCCCTTCGGTGCCGACGCGCTCGAAAGCGCACGGCAATCCTGCTGCCGAGAGGCTCCTCAGCGTCAGCTCTGCCTCTGACTCGTCATCCTCAATGATTAATAAACGGAGCATGGGCACTCGTCTGCCTTTCACGTGGGGAGCAGCGTAAGGAATACGGACATTTGAAACTGCGCATGCCGGCTTACTATGCAGATACGACCTGTGAGATGCCGCACAAATCCCGCACGCTGCAAGTTTTTTTGCGAAGCAGCACCTTGACGCCGCTGAAATCGATGCCTAAACCGCAGCCCTGGCCATTCCCTCCAGCTTGTCCTGAGTCCGTGCCTGAAAGTCCGCAGCATCATGTCGCTCGTGCAACTGTTCGGACGGCGGCCCGCTGGTTCGGTTGACGATCCGACCGCGTTTGACGGCCGCACGCGCGCCCACTGCATCGGCCCAACGCTGCACGTGCCGATAATCCTGAACCGACAGGAATTCCGCAGCCCCATACTGCTGCCCCTTCACGAGGCCGCCGTACCACGGCCAGATGGCGATGTCGGCGATCGTATACTGACTGCCCGTAACAAACTCGTTCCCGGCGAGCTGTCGATCGAGGACATCGAGTTGCCGCTTGACCTCCATCGCATACCGATCGATGGCGTACTCGATTTTCAGCGGTGCGTAGGCATAGAAGTGCCCGAAGCCGCCGCCCAGGTAGGGCGCACTGCCCATCTGCCAGAACAACCATGACAGACATTCAGCCCGCGCCGCAGGCTCGTTCGGTACCAAGGCCGCGAACTTCTCGGCCAGATATAACAGGATCGCGCCCGACTCGAACACGCGGATCGGCTTCGGGCCGCTTCGATCGAGCAGGGCCGGAATCTTCGAGTTGGGATTCACGGCCACAAAGCCGCTGCCGAACTGGTCACCGTCATTGATTCTGATCAGCCAGGCATCGTACTCGGCGCCGCGGTGCCCCAGCGCGAGCAACTCCTCCAACAGGATGGTGACCTTCTGGCCATTGGGTGTCCCCAGCGAATACAACTGCAGCGGGTGTCGCCCGACGGGCAACTCCTTTTCGTGCGTCGCACCGGCCACCGGCCGGTTGATGCGCGCGAACTGGCCGCCATTTTCTTTATCCCAAGTCCACACCTTGGGCGGTACGTAGTCAGTCATCGGTCACACTCCTGCGCAAAAGCTCACCACAAAGGCCCGGTCGAGCTCGCTTCCACATCATCCGGCAAAATCGGGGGCGCGCCATTGCCCCACGAACCTCGAATATAAGTCAGCACACTGGCCATCTGTTCCGAGCTCAGGGTCGGATAAAACGGCGGCATGCCGAACGGCCGCGGATTCAATTGCGTACCGGGTGCATAACCGCCGTACAGAACGATCCGGACCGCATCGAGCGACGGGCTCATGTTGACAACACGGCTTCCCGCCAGCGCCGGAGCGACCACTGCACGCCCTTCGCCCTGATCACCGTGACAGCGAGCGCAATGGTCCGCATAGATCCTCTGCCCGTTGCTCATCACGAGCGGCAGGTTTGCAAGCACGACCCCGGAGCGAATGTCCTTGCTGGCGGCGGGAACTTCAGGCAAGGACTTCAGGTAGACCGCAATGGCCTTCAGGTCAGCCGGGTCAGCATGTTGCAGGCTGTCGTACACGACCTCGGCCATCGGTCCGAACGTAAATCCCTGGTGTCCGCCCTCACCGCCAACAATCACTCCCGCGCGCAACAAGGTCACGATGTCGGTCTCGCTCCAGGTCTGGACGCCGGCTTCCTTTGAGTTTGTCAGTGACGGCGCATACCAGCTCAACACGAGGCCGCCCGACGGATTGTCTTTTGATCTGACTGCTCCCAGTGCATTGCGCGACTCGTGACAGGCGCTACAGTGCGCAACACCCTGCACCAGATAGGCGCCGCGGTTCCATTCGGCATCGTGCCGTGTGTCCGGCTCGTACACACCCGGCGTGAAAAACAAGCCACGCCACACGGCCAGCAGCCAGCGTTGGTTGAACGGGAATTTGAGTCGATGCTCACGGTTGGGAGCCGCCACCGCGGCAACCGTCCTCAGGTACGCAAACATCGCATCCGCGTCGGCGCGACTGAGCTTCGTGAAGTTGGTATAGGGAAAGGTCGGATAGAGCAGCTTCCTGCCGGGCGCATACCCGTTGTGCAGGGCGCTCCAGAAATCATCGGCGCTCCAACTGCCGATGCCGAACCTGGCATCCTGGGTGATGTTGGGTGAAAAGAAATTGCCGAACGGCGTGGGGATGCTGCGGCCGCCGGCAAACGGCCGGCCACCCCGGACCGTGTGGCAGCCTTCGCAATTGCCCAGCGTAACCAGGGCGCGGCCCCGGGACACTGGGTCCAATTGAACGGTGCTCAGCGATGCGGGCGCTTCCCCGCTCTGGCGATCACGAGGCCAGAACAACACAGCGAGCGCAACCACAGCGCACGCCAGGATGGCGAGCCACGCAATCCTGAGCTTCATGAAATGCTTCCGCACTCCATCGGCTGTGGCGACGGCACCGACGCTTGTGGACCCGCGTCTTGCGGCACCTGCTGGGTTGCGAGCCAGGCGGTCACTGCTTCGATGTCAGCAGGTGTCATGCGCTTGGCGATGATCGCCATGCAATCGGGTGCCTTGGCGCGGCGAAGCTCGGTTCTCCAGGCGGCAAGCTGGGCATCGAGATACGAACGGGACACACCCAACAGACCCGGAACCGCGGGAAGCGCGCCCAACAGGTTATCGCCGTGGCACGCGCTGCAGGCAGGGAGGTCCGTCGCCCGGTCACCTTCCTTCGCGAGCGTCCTGCCGCGAGCCAGCACCGACTCGGGCATGTTCGCGGCCGAAACGAAATCATAGGGAAGCTGTTGAGATGAAAAATACTCTGCCAGCTCGGCGAGATAGGCGTCCGGCTGGCGCTCCGTCAGGTAGTTCATCGTGGGAAAGAAACGCCGGCCGTCGCGGAAGTTGACGAGCTGATTCAGCAGGTACTTCGCGGGCTTTCCGGCGATTCGCGGGTAATAGCCATCGGGACCGGCGCGGCCTTCCTTGCCATGGCACGGCAGGCACGGCTGCGCCCTCTGTTCAACGGTGTCCAGATCAGCGGCATGGAGGCTGAGGCTTTGCGCAAGCAAGAGCGCCGGCACGCCCAGGACTTTTCTCATACGATGATGGTGCTCCCTTATCCCCGGCCCGCCTATTAGTCTCAAGAGAGCGTATACGCCAGAAATTATAACGGTAGATTGCGGAATTGGCCCGCGCGGTGTAGAAAAGCTTAATTGCTGTGCTCCAGGTGCCGCGCCGTGTCCCGTAAGCTGCCGCCGCTCAATGCCCTGAAAGCCTTCGAGGCCAGCGCCCGGCTGGGCAGCTTTGTGCTGGCGGCCGCCGAGCTGAATGTGTCACCGAGCGCGATCTCCCAGCACATCAAGAAGCTCGAGGACTTCTACGGGCGGCAGCTTTTCATTCGACACAACAATCAACTGTTGCTGACTGACATCGCCCGGCAGGTGTATGCGGCCAGCTCGCAGATGATGAATGGCCTCGCCGAAATGACCGAGCAGTTGCTGGGCGGCCCGGTGCGCTCCAACCTGATTGTGAGTGTGTTGCCCTCGTTCGGAGTTCGCTGGCTCAACCGGCGCCTGGCCGAGTTTCTGGAGGCGCATCCGGATGTGCGCGTGGATCTGCGGCTGGAAGAGGATCCGGTCGATTTCTTCCGCAGCCGGATCGATGTGCGTATCTGTTATGGCGAGCACTTGTACCCCGAGTTTGTCACCGTGCCCTTCAGGCGCGACCGGGTGACCGCCATGTGTCAGCCCAAGCTCGTTGCGCGTGAGCGTCTCGACCCGGCATCACCCCAGTCGCTGGCGGATGATGTGTTGATTCACGTGGCCTGGCGTGCGGGTTTTTCCTCGTATCCGGAATGGTCGGCCTGGTTCGCGAGCCAGGGAATCACGGCTCACCCGCGTATCGAGTTGGGACATACGACCGACACGTCGAGTGTTGCTATCGACCTGGCGTGCAGCGGGCACGGAGTTGTTCTGGGACAGGAGATGCTCGCGGAAACCGAGCTCGAGGCGGGAAAACTGGTTGCCCCGTTCTCACACTGGATGCCGCTGCAATATGACTACTGTGTCGTGCATGGCGAATCCAACAAGCGCAACAAGACCGTGGGGGCATTTGTGGAGTGGCTGACTAGCCACTGACCCGTTCCCAGACCTTCGTTTGAGTCTTGCCATTCTGTGCGCGCGAGAACGTCATGCGTCGACCGACGACGACTACCCTTTGCGGGTAAATCGCCGCGTCCTCGCTCGGATACAGTGCACCCTTGGCGTGGTGTGTAACCGTTGATGTAGCGGGGTCGAACGACCAAGTGCCGAAATAAGCGTAATAGGTGTGGAGTACTTTTGAATCTGACCCGGTCACAGTGGGTCGCAATTCTGGAACTTTTAATGGAGGTCGATTGGCGCCTTCTATCTGAACGCTGAACCAGCCGGAAGCATCGTAGATGAGCAGGCCGCGGCTACCGTTGCCGTAGAAAGGGTCGGGTTCGCGGCCGTTGGGACCTTGGACGTCGATGGCGACCAGACGCCACGCGCCTATCAGGTCCTGTTGTGTGGTTCGCTTGTCGTCAGCCGAACAAAGCGCGGTAACGACCAGCCCGATAACAGCCAGCAAGTATTTCAATGAGCAGCCCTCGTGGCAGCGAGCCCCTCCAGCGAAAGACGACGCTTCGGGTAGGTAGCCAGCACCCGTTGGAATGCTGCCGCCGCCTCGACCTGTTGTCCATCCGCTAGCAGCAGTTCCCCGAGCAACTCATCGAAAGGCTTAGCGGACCACGGTGGGCCGTATTCGAACTCCATGAGCGCCGTGGCGGAGATTGCTTCTTGTACTCGCGCAATGCCGGACGCATGGTTACCTCCGGCGAATTCGATGGCTCCCTCAAGAGCGGTCGCAAGCGAGCGCGCTTGCGCGAGATCGCTCTCACTCAGCGAATTGAACCAATTCTCTCCTGACGGAACAACGTGGGCCGAATCGATCCGGGCATGCAACTGCTCCAGTGCAGCTCGTGCAGCCGCAACATCCCCGTGAGCGATTGAAGCAAGTCCTCGCGCAAAATCGTGGACGGCAAAATACCCAATAGAAGTAATGCCGCTACTGTCGACTATCTGCATCGCATCAGGGTCAGGCGCGCCGCGTGTCTCGACCAGCCACGTGGCGCGCGCAAAAGCAGCTCGTAGACGGTTCTCCAGGGTGGGGCCGCTGGCAACATCATGGGTGAGCGATTGCACCAGTGCTTCGGCGGCCGCGCGCTTGTCTTCCTGCAGATAGGCGTATTCGAGCCAGAGCAGCGAGTGATACGCGTGCTCCCCCTGCTCCGCCGCGACGCGAACTGACGCCTCGTTCGCGGCGATGGCGTCGTCCCAGAGTCCCAATGCGAAGAAGATATGCGACGTCATATGCTGCGCATGCGACGCCCCCGGCGCAACTTTGGCATACAGGCGCGCGGCCCTGAGGCCCAGCGGAGCATGCACCGGATCGTCGTAAGCGTGGATCATGTAATGAAGGGCGCCCGGATGAAATTTGTCGATCTCGTACACGCCCTCGACCTCCGCCGCCGCACGCATGTACGTTCGGATGTCGCGCTTCGGCGAGAGTCCGAGAAGGGAAAGCGCGTACAACGACCGTGCGTCCAGATCCTTTGGGTAGCGCCGTGCCAGATCGCAGAGCGCCGCACTGTAGGCTGCATCGCGCTCGGCTTTCTCTCCCGGACCGTAGAGGTTCTCGACAGATCTTAAGTATTCGCGCTCCCGTGCGGTCTTCCCACGTGCAACGCGCTCATCCGGCGTCGCACCCAACTTGGCCAACGCAGCCCGCGCCGCGGCGGTGTCCTGCTCGTTCCAGAGCGTATGGTTATAGGTAAGGGCCTCTCCCCACACCGCCATGGCAAAGGAAGGGTCGAGCGACTCGGCTTTGAGGAATTCCCGTCTGGCCGCCGGGTACTCAAAGCTGTGAAGCAGCAGCAGCCCGCGAATGAACGCCGGCTGGGCACGGGGCGAGCCGGAATTCTCGAAATGGATGACCCCGAGGGCGCCCTGCACAGTCGGGGACTGTTGCCCCAGAGGATGCTGGTGAACCGGGTCGGCCAGGGCTCCTGCCGGAACGGCGGACAGGAGCAAAAGAGCGGCAAGAAGGCTGCGTTTCACGCTCCCTATTACGCCAAATGGCACTCCGGCCGTCACCGAAGATTTTCTTCACAGGCACGTAGTTTTTTGCAACGTGCGGGTAAGACGGCGCCGTTACGATCCCAAAATGAAAACACATACGCGAGTTGCGGTCATTGGCGGTGGCGTTGTTGGTTGCAGCGTGTTGTATCACCTGACCAAGGCCGGTTGGACCGACGTCGTCCTCATTGAGCGCGACCAGCTAACGTCGGGATCGACCTGGCACGCAGCCGGTGGATTCCACACTCTGAACGGCGACCCGAATGTCGCGAAGTTGCAGGGATACACCATCGGTCTCTACGACGAGCTCGAACGGATTACGGGACAGTCCTGCGGGCTGCATCGCTCAGGCGGCCTACTGCTGGCGGACACACCGGAACGCATGCAGTGGCTCAAAATGGCGCACGCCCGCGCACGTTACCTCGGACTCGAAACATCGCTGCTGACGCCGAGCGAGGCCAAGCAGTTGCTGCCTCTGATTGAGGAGAAGTACTTTGTCGGCGCCATGCTGGATGCGGCGGACGGCAACCTCGATCCCTATGGCACCACCCACGCGTATGCGAAGGCTGCGCGGATGGCAGGCGCAGAGATCTACCTGAAGAATCCCGTAACGGCGCTTTCGCGTCGATCAAACGGCACTTGGGATGTCGTCACCAATGAAGGGACAATCAACGCTGAGCATGTAGTCAACTGCGGCGGACTCTGGGCACGCGAAGTTGGGCGCATGGTTGGCATCGAGCTTCCCGTCCTCGCGATGGAGCACATGTATCTCGTCACGGACGACATGCCGGAGGTTATCGAGTTCAATCGCGAGCGCGGCCACGAGCTGCCGCATGCGATCGACTTCAAGGCCGAGATCTACATGCGCCAGGAGCGCAAGGGGATGGTCCTCGGTACTTACGAGAAGGCCTGCGTGCCTTGGAGCCCCAAGAACACACCGTGGGACTTCGGTGCGCAATTGCTCGAGCCGGATCTCGAACGCATCGCTCCGTCCCTCGAGATTGGATATCAACACTTCCCCGCGATGGCCAACGCGGGTATCCGGCGTGTGGTTAACGGCCCCTTCACCTTCTCACCGGACGGTAATCCGCTCGTGGGGCCAGTTCAGGGTTTGCCTGGATTCTGGTGCGCTTGTGCCGTCATGGCAGGATTCAGTCAGGGCGGCGGCGTCGGGCTCGCGCTGTCGCAATGGATGGTCAACGGCGACCCAGGCTTCGACGTGTGGGCGATGGATATCGCGCGCTATGGCGGCTGGGCGACTCGAAGTTATACCAACGAAAAGGTCCGCGAGAATTACTCACGGCGATTCTCGATCCGGTTCCCGAACGAGGAACTTCCCGCAGCCCGCCCTCAGCAAACAACGGCACTTTATGACGTGATGCTCGCTGCAGGCGCCGTCATGGGCGATAGCTGGGGTCTGGAGACGCCGCTGTGGTTCGCGCCGCCGGGTGTTGAACCGAAAGATGTTGTTTCGTTCCTGCGCTCAAACGACTTCCCGCACGTGAAGGCCGAATGTATTGGCGTTCGCAATGGTGTCGGGGTGACTGAAATCGCCAACTTTGCCAAATACGAGATTTCAGGGCCGGGTGCCGAGGCATTTTTGACTCGGCTCATGACCAATCGCATGCCGAAGATTGGGCGGCTCGTGTTGACGCCTATGCTCAACCCCGCAGGCAAGTTGATTGGCGACTTCACTATCGCCCGCACTGCGCTCGACCGCTTCCTCATGTGGGGCTCGTCACAGGCGCAGGTTTATCACATGCGTTGGTTTGAGACGCACAAACCAGCCGATGGTACCGTACACTTGCACCGCTTCGACATGGGACTCGTAGGTCTCTCAATCGCAGGCCCCCGCTCCCGCGAGTTGCTGGCGCGCCTGACCGACGAAGATGTATCCAACGCGGCGTTCAAGTTCATGGACCATCGCTCAATGGATGTCGCGAACTGTCCCGCAATGGTGAATCGCGTGACGTACACAGGCGACCTGGGGTATGAGATCTGGGTTGCGCCTGAGTATCAACGGCGGCTGTATGAGGGAATCTGGGCGGCCGGCAAGGACCTCGGACTCATCCACTTCGGCATGCGTGCGCTGCTGTCGCTGCGCCTGGAGAAGAACTTCCCCACGTGGTACCGGGAGTTGCGGCCGATCTACGGGCCCGTCGAGGCGGGAGTCGAGCGCTTTGTCGACTTCAACAAACCCGACTTCATTGGGCGGGACGCGGCCCTGGCTGAGAAGGCCAGCGGTGGGAAGTTGCGCCGAGTCAGCTTCACCGTGGACGCCGTCGATGCGGACGTACTGGGCGATGAGCCAATCTGGCACGATGGCAGGGTAGTTGGCTGGGTGACCTCCGGCGGGTACGGACACTTCGTCGATGAGTCGCTTGCGCAGGGGTACATCCCCGCCGAGCTGGCGGGGGAGTTGGGGGATGGTGCCTTTGAGATTGAGATCATCGGGGAGCGGCGGCGGGCGTCGATTATCAGTGAGCCGCTGTTTGATCGCGCGGGCGAGCGGATGAGGATGTAGGCGGCGAATCTCACGCCAGCTCGAAGCATTCACGCAGGTTTTCGAAGGCCACTGCAGCGGGCGATACCGCGATCGCGATCCATCGCCATGCGCGACTGCGGCGAGCCAGCGTGACGCAAAGGGCAGGCAGCCCTAGTATGCGCCCGTTATCGATGGCCACGCTCAGGCGTCGCAACCCCCGGTTTTGATGGAAATGCGCGGTCGAGCCTGCGATCCGCCGAAACAGGGCGCTGCTGACTGTCGCAGCAGGCCCTTCAAGAACCAACGCGCTGTCGGCCGCGCACAATTGCGCGACCCGTCTCCAACTCGTGCGCGGGGTCTTTACCCCCGAAAGTGCAGTCCGCAATCGCGGCAGAGACGCCGCCCCGGCATCGTCAACGGCATGCAACTCGGCACGCTCAGGTAGCGCCGCAGGCAACACGAGGTCCCACACCAACCCACACTTGCGAAACACCATTAGCAGCCACCAACCCGGATCCCACTCCCCGGCAAATAATCCGAGCCGCGCGGAACCCGGGAATGCGTGATGATTGTTGTGCCACGACTCGCCCATGGTCAGAAGCGATGTGAACCGGATGTTCCGTCCCTGCACAGCGGCAGCGGCGATTTCGAAGTGACGCCCGCCGTTGTTATGCGCGAAATGACCTATCAACCAATGGCCGACGACACCGGAAGTGATCCGGGCGCAGACACCCCAAAAAACAAAGCCCCACCCTCCCAGCAAGTACAGACCTACCGCCGGGACCGCCTGTTGCAAACGCCACGTGCGCTCGAGGAAAGCGTAGAAGCGATCGTCCGCTATGCGTGGCTCCAGCATCAGAGTGGGCGGATTGTCGAGTTGCAACCTGCAGTGCAATTGCCACCAGGCGTCGCGCCAGAAGGAGCTGCCATGCCGCAGGTAAGGATGACACTCCTTCTGCCGCTGCGCGAAATCGCGCAGCTCGTGTTGGCGGAGTAAACCCAGCGGACCGGCGAGCCCGACCTGAACGCCACAGTAAACCAGGAAGTACTCGAGCCAGCGGGGGCATTGATAGCTGTTGTGAATCAGCTTCCTGTGGCTTCCCAGGGAGTGCCCGAGCAGCAGCACGGTCACCGTGCTACTGACGTAGATGGCTGCTGCCGACCAAGTAAATGTGAGGGCGCCGCCGATGACGGCGGCGGAGGCCATACTGATGAGCCACAACGAGTTCGCGGGGGAGTAGATGACTCGGCCTCGAGCCACGTCCTCGACTGCGTTTACGCGAACGCGATGGCCGTTCAAATGCAGCTCAGTGGCCTGTTGCGAGGTGAGGTCTTCTCGCTGGCTGTTCCGCCTGGCCACACCGATTCTGCTGACAAGTCTGCAGCGCGCCAGAAGCAATAGTACCCGATAACCCGGATCGAGCTGTCCAGGCTCGAGTCCCATATTGGCCGACTCGGGAAAAGCATGGTGATTGTTGTGCCAACACTCACCATGCGTCAGCAAGCTCCATCCTGGGAGATCCGATGCCTGTACCCCGGCGCCTTTGACCCGCCAGCGTCCGGGACCCGGGTTGTGAACGACGTAGGTCACGATCCAATGGCTCGTCACACTGACGGCTACCCGAACCGCGATGCCCCACACAACCCAACTTACCCCACCCATCCAAAAGAAGACAACGGCCAACAGCACCTGGTGCAGCGGCCAGGTATATTCCATCAACCGATACCAGGGATCGCGCGCGAATTCAGGTTCGATACGGAATCGGGGCGGCCGGGTGAATTCAAAACGGCAATGGAGTTGCCACAACGCATCGACCCACAAGCTGCGGCGGTGCGCAAAGAAGTCGTGACAGGACTGTTCGCGCTGCGCCCAGTCGCGCAAATCGTGAATCTTGATGATTCCATACGGCCCCGACATACCGACCAGCACGCCGAGCCAGACCAGGAAGCGTTCGAAGGGCTTGCAGCATTCGAATGACCGATGAATCAATCGTCGATGCATGCCAAGCGAATGCCCCAGCAGCAACGTCACATAACTCGACACGAGAAACAGCGTGAACGCACTCCAACTGAAGAACACTGGCCCGAGACCAAGGGCGATCACGTACATCAGCGAATACCACAGTGACTTGAAGGGCGACCAAACGACCCTCCCCTCCACAGCATTGGCATCCGTGCCATCAATTCGCCAGACGCTTTTTCTCATGGAGCGCTCCCCTTTGTTGCTAACTTGCAGGCTTGCGACGCCGGGCAATTTCCCGCGATTCTTTCTTCAACGGACGCGCCACCGGACACAGCTCGAACACAAAGCCCGTCAGGTTGTTTGCCAGGTGGTCGCGATTCAGGCGGTACATCACGAACTGACCCTGCCGTACGCTGGTCACCAAACCCGCGTTCTCCAGAACCGATAGGTGTCGGGAAATGGACGGGGCGGTCATTCCGAAGCGCTCGGCGAGCTGGGATGTGGTGAGCTCGGCTTCCGCCAGGTATGCCAGAATCTGGCGACGCGGCGCGGAGGCGAGCGCTTCGAAAATCTTGTCAATGGACATAATAAAGTAGACAATTAGCTAATGTGCTAATTCTTTATAATCTTCAGGGGCGTCCACGTCAATGAAATTCATCCTGCTGGTCATGGCGGCTTTCGCCGCCTGCACGCCTGTCAGCGCCGCTGAGGGAACGTTTCCGGCATTTGTCGACAAATACCTCGACCGCTTTGGGCACTTCCATCCGTCGATTGCCGCGGGCAATGGATTGCATGCTCACGACGGGGAGCTGGAAGACTTTTCGGCGCCATCCATTACGAAGGAAGTCGAGTGGTTGCACGGCGCCCGGCGGAACCTCGATGCTTTCGCGGACCAGGATCTGACCGCCGACGAGCGAGTCGACCGGAAGATCCTCCAGGGCATTGTGGATGGTTGGTTGCTGGATCTGGACACAGTGCGAACCTGGTCCCGCAATCCCATGATCTATGTCGCCGCCATCTCTGACGGACTCCACGATCTCATTTCCATGGAGTCCGCGCCGGCGCCAGTGCGGATGGATCGCGTCAGAAGCAAGCTGCGGGCGATTCCGGGGTTGATTGCCGCCGAGAAGGCCAACGTGAAAGCGCCACCGCGGGTTTTCGTGGAACGCGCGATTGCCATGTTGGATGGCGTCGAAGAGCTGCTATCCCACGATCTGCCCCTGGCATTTCCAAACTCCACACTGACAGAAGCCGACGCCGCGCGGGCGCAGATTGCCGGCTTCCGCAAGTACTTGCAGGCGACCGTATTGCCGTCGGCAAATGGCAGCTACGTTGTTGGCACCGCAAACGTGGAAGCACGGTATCGCGCCGAGGAATTGATCGATCTGCCGGCGAGCCAGCTCCTGGCCATCGGCCAGCGCGAGCTCGCCAGTGCTCAGAAGGAATTTACCCTCACGGCCGCCAAAGTGGACTCAGCGCGGCCGGCACTCGATGTGTGGCGCGCGGTGCAGGACAATCATCCGGCACGCGGCCAGGTGGTTCCGGCGGCACGCGCCGTCGTTGGCGAGCTGTTTGCGTTCATTGAACAACACCAGTTGATGCGACTGCCGGCAGACCACGAAATTGTGGTTGCGCCCGCCCCCGCCTACGACTTGGGGCTCGCGTCCATGCACTCATCGCCACCGCTCGAACCCAACCCAGTCCGAAGCTACTATTACATCACCGACGCGGATGCTACCTGGCCGCTCGACAAACAGAACGAATGGTTGCGGACTTTCAACTACGCCACGCTCGCCGACATCAGCGCGCACGAAGTTGCTCCCGGGCATTTCGTGCACAGCCTTTACATGCGTAAGACTCCGGGCAAAGTCCGCCGCATCTGGGTGGGTCTGAATCCCTTCCCGCAGCCCTCTTCCGGCCAGGATGGTTGGGCTCACTACGCCGAACAGATGGTCAGCGAGCAGGGCTTTCACGCGAACGAACCGCGTTACCGACTGGCCATGCTGGCCGAATCACTGAACCGGCTCTGCCGGCTCATTGCGGGTATCAACCTGCACAGCGGCAAGTGGACAGTTGACGAGGCGACGGCGTTCTTTCAACGCGAGGCGCATCTGCCAGCGGTTGCAGCGAACCGTGAAGCCGTGCGTGGCACGTATGACCCGACTTACGGCGGCTACGCGTTAGGCAAGTTAGCTGCGTACAAACTTCGTCGCGACTATCAGAAGGCCAAAGGCGCATCCTTCAACTTGAGGGAGTTTCACGAGCGCGTGATGACGGATGGGATTGCGCCCTGGTGGGCACACCGGCAATTGTTGTTGCCGGGGGACACAGGGGCGGTGCTGGAATAACCTACCCGTGGGCGTGCAAGCGGGGAATCGACTCTGCCAGCAAGATCAGAAGCACCGACGCACCGAATAGCGGCATCAGGACACATGCAGCAACCAGGATAGCCTGCACGGTGACGGGGATACCTGTGGTCACTTTGGGCGGAGCTCCCAGCTTGCCCGCTGGTCGCCTATTCCACCAGGAAAGGATCCCGGTCACCGTAAGCCAGATCAGGGATGCCGCAAATGCGGTATTGAGCCAAACATTGACGGGTCCGAAATCGGCCTGGTGAACGTGGACACCCAGGGCGACGAGACGCGGAATCACCGGAATCTGTGCATTCGTAAAGTCACCACGGATGGATCCCACATCAGGATCGGCAACGACTGTTCGATCCTGGGACGGTAAAACCCCGATGTTGGTCATGAACACTGGCGCACCGGGCCAAGGAGCGAGCCGGATGTCCAACGTCCCGTGCACGCCCGTCCGCCTTGCTGCGGCGACTGCCTGTTCAATCGGCAGTGATGCATTGGAAAATTGCGCGACGGAAGCGCCCCCTGGCGAGAAACCGGCGGGGCTCGACTGGCCCGTGTTGGTTTCGATAGCTTGCAACAGCGTATTGCCCCAGAAGGCGGTCCACGGCAACGCGCTGATCAGAAAGAACAGAAAGACAGCAGAGAACCAGACGGCTACGCAGGAATGCAAGTCCCGGAGCAGGACGCGGGCGCCGGCGCCTGTGCGCGGCCACAAGGCCGCGATGCCGCGGCCTCGTGGCCACCAAAGATACAACCCTGTCGCCAACATGAGGATTGCCCAGCCGTCGCCGAGCTCGAGTAGCCAACTACCTGGTTGGCCCAGCGGCCAACCGCCGTGCAAGGCGCGGGACATGCCTGGGAGCCAGGCGGTGCCTGAGAGTTGTCCCAGCACGACGCCGGTGTTGGGGTTGACGAAGACGGGAAATGGGAGGCTGTTGCCGTGTTGGAAGAGCACGGTGGTGCTGCGGGTGGGGTCGTCAGGGAGAAGGACGCGCTGCACGGCTAGGCCGGCTGAGCTAGCGCCACCGTGGTGGGCGTGGCCACGCGGCGCATCGGCGACACCGGCATGGCCAGCGGCAGTCAGCGCGGCGTCCGCAGCGGCGCCACTCGCTTGGCCGCCGGCAACCGCCCCAAGCGCCGCCTGGATCTGCTCACTCAGCGGCAACGGCGCCCTGGCCGGCTCAACAAACCGTAGTTGCGGATGAGCCCGGTCCATCCACCACTCCGACCATAGATACAACGTCCCCGTTACGCTCTGCCAGAGCACGAAGGGAACGACGAGAAGCGCTGCGAAAAAATGCCAGCGCCACAGCCGTCCGTAGAGGTTTCTCATAGCCGCACCTTCGCACCGGCAATTGCAGTGAACGGCGTGCCACGCAGCGGCGGGTTGAAGCCCGAGTTGTTGGCGATATACCGCTCATTGAAGAGGTTCTCAAAGTGCAGAAATACTTCCGCGTTCTTGCTGATTGAATATGCCGCGCTGAGGTCAACGATGTGCTGCGCATCGACCGCCAGCGTGTGATCGTTGTCGCCGTAGGAGGACTGCAGCCATCTGAACTGGGGCGTTAGACGCAAGCCCCACGGGCTCTGATACGTCACGCTGACACTGGCGCGGTTCTGCGGCACATCGGCAATCTGCTTATCAACACTGGCGGGATCGAGGGCATTTGCGGTGATGCGGGAGTCGGCGAAGTTGTAAGCGACAGAGGCAGTCCACCCCGTCGCCACATCGACTTGTGTCTCCAGCTCGAGACCGCGGCTGCGGGCCTTGCCCGCATTTATATTGCGAGTCCCGAAAAAGAACCCCGGCGGCAGCTCGTTGAATTGCAGCGTCCGGGACGTGATCAGGTTGTCGATGGAATTGGTGTAGGCCGTGACCTGTGTTCGCAGGCGTGCCGTGTGAATATCAAAGCCCACCTCCCCGCCCTTCAGGCTCTCCCGTACCAGCTCCGGGTTGGCGTAGAAAATTCCGAACGGAACCGAGAATGCACGATAGAGGTTATCGAGCGTGGGTGCGCGAAAAGCGCTGTAGTACGCCGCTCTGAGCGCGAACACACTGGTCAGCGAATACCGCACGGACACGCGCGGATCAACACTCGACTCGGACGAGTCCGGAGCGTTTCCCAACCCACCCGGCGTCCCATCAAACGCAGCAAAGTTGTGGAACGACTGGAAGCGCACGCTGGCGAGAATCTCCAGCGCATCGAGCGGCTTGATGCTGGTTTGGGCGAAACCGCCCCAGAACCGCTGCTTCCCGCGTCCGATGTCCGTGCGCACCCGTGTCCCAGTCTCATCGAAAATGTCGGAGACATCCTCTCCCGCAATCCGATGGTAGTCGGTGCCGAAGGAGTACGAGCGCAACCATCCCCAATTGAGAGGATGTGACCAGGCCAGAGAAATGCCGACATCCTTTACCGGCGTCCGATGCACATTCTCCAGGAACTCGGCCTGGTTCTCCGGAATGCCAGCGAATCCGCCCGTATTGTCCGTTGTGAACGTGGAATCGGATCCAAAGGCGGTCAGTGTCAGGTCGGCGCTCTGGAGAAATTGCTGCTGCAGTGAGCCGGCATAGTTCCAGGTGTGCTGCGCGTTGTGGCTGAGACGGGTCTGCAGGGTCTGGTCATTGTCAAAGTAGTCGACCCGGGCGGTGGCCTTCAGGCTCGACGTCAGATCAGTGCTTGCGCGGAAAGCCGCATTGTTCGAAGTAAAGGCCGTCGGAACATCGACCGGCCCGCGTACGTCGGGGCCGATCTGCATGAAGCCGTCGGTATGATTTCGGCCTGCCGAAACGGCGACCCGCGCCGAGTCCGACAACAGATACGACCCGAACGCGTTGGCCCGATAGGTTCCAAAGCTGCCGCCGCTGAATTCGGCGGCCAGCTCATCCGTCTCAGGATCGCGCGTTCGAATATTGATCACACCGCCCATGGCGTAGTTTCCCCACAAGGTGGCACCACCGCCGCGGACGATCTCCACCTGCTTGACCAGCTCCAGTGGAACCCTGCTCCACTGCAAGTAACCGAAGAACGGATCGTTCATCGGTACGCCATCGAGCAGCACCAGGGCACGAATCCCTCCCAGGCCCCGCATCGAGATGTTGTTGGCGGTCGGATGAAGCTGATACGAGGTTGCGTTAGGCAGGTCCACGGAAGCCGAGCGCCTCAGGATGTCATCGAGCGCCTGCCCTGGAGTATCGGCAATTGCCTGGGCACCGACCACACTGACACTCTCCGGAACCTCATTGATGGCTCGCGCCGAGCGCGTCGCGGTCACGACCACTGACTCGGCCGGGTCCGCATCGAAATCGGGCGCGGTCTCAGCCGCGCGAATGCCGCGACTGCCTAAAAACGTAAAAAGCAGCGCACACGACCCCAGGGCCGCGCGGTTGCGCGTTGGAATGAACATCTGAGCCTCGTCAGGACAATAGACCACGGTGCACGACCAGCGTCATGCATCGAAACGGACGTTTGTGTTGGTCAGACGAGGTGTGTAGGCGGAGCGCGCGGTTGCGCAACGAGAAAACGAAAGTCGAGTACCGCCGCAACAATCGCGCAATCAGGCACCGCGACCGCCGGCTTCAAATCAACAGTGACGAGCAGCGAGTTGCATACAGCAGGCGCCGCAGCGGCCGCTCCAAACGGACAGTGCCCCTGCATCCAGGACTTGTGGTCGTGTCCCGGCGCCTGCGTGGAACCGCCGTTGTCGTGATGATGGCCCGAGTGATGCAGCAACGCCGCCGGAAAGCCCTCCGGACAAATCTGCAACGCGAGCTGGCCATTCCCGCCGGGCATGAACCCAACCGGAATGAGCGCACGCAGCGCCAACGCCACCACCACCAGGCTGGCGAGCCACCGGTGCCGACGTAGATTTGCGAGACGCATGGACATTTGGATCAGGACGTTTGGAACAGACTCGGGCACCGGCTACTTTACGCCGGAACCGGTCATTGGGGTAGACCAGCGGTCGGTGACTGGCCATGCCGCCCCGGAGGCGCCTAACATCCGGCTTCGGGAGGGTTGAATGTCAATGGATCGTTTTCAAGCGTTGCGGGTCTTTGTTGCCGTACTGGATGAACGCAGCCTGTCGGCGGCGGCGGAAAAGCTGGGTATTTCGTTACCCACCGTCAGCCGCATCCTGTCGGGCCTGGAGCGCGAACTGGGTGTGAAACTCATCGCCCGCAGCGCGCGGGGCATCGCCGAGACCGACGGCGGCTCCCTGTACTACCGTCGGGCTCAGAAGATCCTGGCCGAGGTTGCGGAAGCCGATTCCGCGGTGCAGTCGCACTCCCAGGTACCGGTCGGCGAGTTGCGAGTGACCGCACCGGTCACCTTCGGCCGATATCACGTTGCACCCTCCGTAGCGGAGTTCCTGGAGCGCTATCCACGCCTCTCGTTCTACCTTTCGCTGACCGATCGCTGTGAGCCGCTGCCCGAGCAGCGCCTGGATGTGGCTATCCGGATTGCAATCGTGCGGATTCAGGCAGTGACGGTCAGGCGCCTGGGTTATATCCAACGTGTTGTGGTGGGATCGCGGGACTACTTCGAGCGGCACCCGACACCCGCGCACCCCCAGGATCTGAGTGGGCACAATTGCCTACACTTCACATATTATCAACGTGCGGATGAATGGAATTTCCGTGACCACGGGCGGCCGGTCAGTGTGCGGGTTCGTGGACGACTACGCGCCGACAACCAGGAGGCACTGTTGGATGCGGTACTCGCGGGCGCGGGATTGGCAGTGCTGCCTACCTGGTTGATCAAGGATCACCTGGCTGACGGCCGGCTGCTCCGGGTGCTGACCCAGTTTGAAGCGGCGCGCACGCCGGTCTATGCGGTATTTCCCAGGCGCGGACCGCCACCGCACAAGGTCAGGGCGTTCATCAACTTTCTGGCCGATCGGTATCAGGCGGAAAAGATTCTCGCCAGCGAGGATCTCATTGAGCCAATGCAAACGCCGCAGACTTCGTAGCCGCGCACCGCTCATCCTGCTTCTCAAAGCCTGGATTGCAGAACCATTCATTACCGCGCGCATCCAGGTGCGCGTTCTTCGGCACCGCGACGGGCGAACATGTCTGACCAACAGGGTGAAAGCCACGATCACAGCTCCAGCCATCACCCGTGTCATCAAGATAGGCGTGAGCCGGTATCGCGATCGCCACACATGAGTTGTCTCCGCGCGTATATCCCCTTTCGCAATGCCACGACTGCAGCTCTCCAACCCCTGTCGCGAATGCATGCGCGGGTAACTTTACGGCCGCACAACGATTCTCGACACGTTTGAAGCCGTGGTTGCATTCCCAATCGTGACCGGTCTCATCCAAATGCCCTTCCAGCGGCACAGGCACCCGTGCGCACTCGCTTTGGTTAGCCGTCACGTAGCCCCGCTCACACCGCCATTCATGGCCGGCAGCGGCCAGAAAGCCGTGCTCCGGTACTCGAACCGGTGTGCACTGACCCCCGGACCGCATATAGCCGCGCTCGCAGTCCCATCCAACCGTGAAAGTGTCATTGACCACATAGGAGTGGGGCGGGATCTGAATTTTCTCGCATTGCTGCCGGATTTGCTGGAAACCCCGATCGCATTCCCAACCAAACGTTGTCAGGTGAGCACCTGGTGGAACCACTGTCGGGTTGCAGCGGTCGTCCTTGCGGGTGAAGCCCCGCTCGCAATCCCAATTGTCCCCTATTGCGTTGAGGAAGGCGTGAGGCGGAATTGCCATGTGAACACAACGGTCATTGACATCGTGAGAGCCGTAGGTGCAGTCCTCGACCCGACTCGCCGATGCCGGAGTCGCAACCGCGGCTTCCGCCATGGGCACCAGAACTTTTGCAGTGATGTCGAAAGCAGGCTTGCCGGCCGCCGCGGGAGCCTTGCATTGCAACTGGGAGCTCACAATGTGTGAGCCGAGAAACTTCAGCAGGCTGCCTTCAACCTGATACAACAACTGGCAGTCCCGGTTGTCCAGGATTTCAGGCGAGCCTGGTGCGATCTTGACTGTACGCGATACGGCATTCAGCTCCGACCAGTGCGCATCGGGTCCGGTCACGAGCCGCGGCGTCGCGAACTTCAGTTGTACCGAAGGTGAATTGCCCTCGCAGCGATACGGGAGAATCTCCATGTCCTGCCGTGCACCCAGGACGAACAGAATGCCCTTGAACTTGTACCAGAGATCGTTGCAGGTGTAGTGCCTCGGCAGATTGTGCAGGTCGACAATCAGCTCGTGCGGCGCCCACACAGCGGGCTCGCCGCTGCCGGGGCCTTTAGCCGGAGCCGCATGGGCGAGGGTCGCGGCACAGGCGGCCAGCATGAGGCCCAGGAACCAGGAATGTCGCGATTTCATGCCTATAAGGACGGCGCAAACGACCACTCGGTTCCACTTTGCAACTCATACTTTCATTTCGTGAAAGCATGCATTTTATCCGCCCAGAAGATACTGAAAGTAGGCCCGGACTGTCAGGGGCACACCGGGATGCACTACGAAGTCGGGGCGAGCCGCGGGTTCGTTTTGCAAGCGGGAGGCATAGTAGTACTCGATGTCATTCCACTTCCGGTTAAAGAGGTTGAAGACATCCACCGCCAGGAGCCACTTGCCGGGCTGCTGATACCCGGCCTGCAAATCGAACGTGGTGTAGGCTGGTGAGCGCGCGCTGTTGTCTTCGACCAGCGACGACTCGCCGAAGTGTCGAGCGCGGATGGAGCCAAACCAGCCTGACGGGTGCTGCGCTGTCAGCCCCGCATCGACTACATTTGTCGGGCTATTGGGGATGTAACGGCCCACTATTCCTGGAGTGACCACACAGCCAAAACCGGCCGCCGCATCCGCGCATCCGGTGTCGTCTGGGTCAACATTGCGATCGAAGCGCGCCCGGGATACCGCGGCGTTCAGATCAGCGTGCAACCAATCATTGACGCGAAAGGTGTTGCCCCACTCGATACCGGTGCGCGTCGTTGAGCCGCTCGGTTCCGTCGTACCGGCATCTCCAGCGAAAACCAGCTCACTTTTGAGCTTTAAAATAAACACATCCAAGCTCGTGTGCCAGCTCGGAACGGCGCGCGCAGCAACACCGACTTCGGCACTCCTGGCTCGGGTCAACGGCGTTGCCGTCCGAGTGATCCCACGGGCGTCGTTGCTGTGATATCCATCCGCCACATTGATGTAGAGCTCGCCGCGCTTCCAGGGACCGAGTGTGATGCCGAGTTTCGGACTGAAGATCTTGGCGCGTTTGCTTCCCGTGTTGCAGCCGAGCGGATCCGCACAGACGCCGTCGGCGGCGAGCATTTTGTCCGTGACATCGAAGTCGAAAACATCTTCGCGCAGGCCCAGCACGGTTCGGAACTTGTCCAGCCACTGCGTCGTATTCTCAACATAGGCCGCGCCATTTGACTCACGGACGCGCGCATCCTGATCGGTTTCCAGCACGCGGCGATCGCGGGTATGGAACAAGCCGACATCCTGGATGTCATCAAACCGCGCCTGTACACCGATCACGTTGGAAGTACTGAATCCCAGAAATCGGGTGTGCCAGGTCTTCGATCCTTTGAATCCATACACCGTGCGGTCGTCATGCTGCAGCATCTGATCGCCGTTCTCGGGATCGACCAGGAAGTAGGTAAATGTAGAGTACAAATTCAACTGGTATTTGATGACGTAAGCCGATAGCTGTACCTGGTCGGCTTCGGATTTGCGCACTCGATTGAACGACAGGCTGTAGCGGCCCGTGTCGCCTCCATCGGTGGGTGCCAAGGTACCGAACCTCGGGATCAGCCCTCCGGTGATCGCGTGTTCTGGAACCTGGTCGGTTGAGCTCCACTTTCCGTGATAGCCCATGGCAGTGACCGTCCAGAAATTCGAATCGCTGCCGCGGTGATAACGCAACACGCCATTCACTCGATTGTAGTCATCGGGGTTTGCGAACGGGCCATCGTTGTGATAGAGATCACCGGCACCCAGCAGAGTGCCACCGGCCAGCCCGGTGGAACCCAGCAACAGCCCGCGACGATAGCCATCCTGCCCGAAACCCAGTGTGGCGGAATTGGGCACTGCATTCATGAAGTCCATGCGCACCGCGCCCGCGGTCGCGAAGTCCCCTTCGTCCGCGTAGTACGGTCCCTTCTTGTAGTGCAGGTCGGAAATCAACTCAGGGATGAGGAAATTGAGGTCGGTGTAGCCTTGCCCGTGCGCATGCGTCGGCATGTTGATGGGCATGTCGTCGACCTCGGTGGCGAGATCGGTGCCGTGATCCAGGTTGAACGCCCGCAGGAAGTATTGATTGGCCTTACCCTCGCCGGAGTGTTGGGTCACGATCAGGCCCGGCACATTCTCGAGGACGGCACCGGGCCGCAACAGGGGCTGGCTGGCGATCTCATCGTGCCCGACGTCACCGGCGGATGCGGCGTCCATGTTGCTGACGCCCGACCCGACTACGGTCACTGTCGGGACGCCATCCTCCGCCTCGGCCGCAAACGCATGCACTGCCAACAGAAATGCAGCACACAATCCCCCCAGCACCTTGAAAAGCTGCATTTTTCGGTCAAACGACGATATGACGATTCTTCAATTCATCATATCAGCGCGCTCCTGCGACACTGTCATGAAATTTAGCGAACGACTCATAACCATACGGACGGCGGCGCAATTGGATGCGCGCGCTGCTGTGCTATAATCCGTCCCGTTTTTGGTGCGCGAGGTTTCCCCGAGGTACCGCCACGGTACGGTCGGGGATGAAAAGGGAACGCGATTGGATTTCGCGGCTGCCCCCGCAACTGTAACCGGCGAGCGTTCATCCGATACGCCACTGAGGCTCTGCCTCGGGAAGGCGGATGAAGGCGGTGACCCGGGAGCCAGGAGACCTGCCTCGTGCCGTCGTCCAGTTTCCAGCCGGGGTGTGCGGGGAGCTACGGTCCAACCGTTGCGGCGACACGATCGAGTTGTCGTCGCACCCGGCTTCAGTCGATGCTGTCTGCGCGGCAACTCCTTGAATAACAATCAGGAGCTTACATGCGCACGCCGCGTTTTATTTTGACTGCATTGGGGTTGTCCCTGGTGGCTAGCCACGCCTCCGCGGAAGACGCCGCACCCGAGCCCATCCTGGTATCGGCCACCCGGATTCCAACTCCGGAATCACAGATTGCCAGCAGCGTAACGTTGATCACCGCAGAGCAGATCGAGGCCCGGCAACAGCGCCTGCTGCCTGAGATCCTGAAGGAAGTTCCGGGAGTAAATATTGTCCAGACCGGCGGACCGGGTGGCGTAACCTCGATTTTCATGCGCGGCACCAACAACAGCCACACCAAGGTGTTCATTGACGGAATCGACGTGGGCGACCCGAGCAGCTCCAATGCGAGCTTCGATTTCGGGCAGATGCAGGCGATGGACATCGAGAGAATCGAGGTCCTGCGCGGCCCGCAAAGCGGCCTGTATGGATCGGACGCCGTCGGCGGTGTCATCGACATCACCACGCGCTCCGGCAATGGCCCCCTGCGGGCGCAGGCATATCTCGAAGGCGGATCTTTCGATACCTTCAACCAGGCGGCAAACCTCAACGGCGCGGTGGATCAACTCCATTACAGCGCCAACATCGGACACTTTCACTCGGGCGAGACGCCGGTCACGCCGCTCGAACTGCTGCTCCCGGGTGAGAAGCGGAACGACGATTACTACGACAACATCACAGCTTCGACCAAGTTTGGATACGACGTCACGAGCAACCTGGATTTCGGACTCGTGGCGCGCTACACGGACTCGCACCTGCGCCTGACCGGCGATGATTTCAGCACCTTCCCCAGCTTTCCGGCCGCACAGCAAAGCGCTTCGAATACCAACGAGTATTACGGCCGTGCGTTCGCGCACCTGCGCGCTTTCGACGGCCTGCTCGATCAAACTCTCGGTATCGCCTACACGCGCAAACGTTCTGCCAACTACGACCCGCAAGGACCGCTCACACTGAACACCGGCGAGCGCAGCAAAATCGACTGGCGCGGCACCGTGAAGCTCGCGGAATCGCAATCCCTGGTGCTCGGCGCGGAGCACCAGCGCGACGATATCAGCCAGCCGCTGTCGGCGGACATCCGTGTCAATGCCGGTTACGCTGAGTTGAATTCGCAACTCGGCGCGAGCTTCTTCTCTGCGCTGAATGTCCGCTATGACAACAACAGCCGCTTCGGCGGCAAAGTGACGTACCGCTTTGCACCCACATACCGGATCGCCGCCACGGGGACCCGGCTCGAAGCGAGCGTCGGCACGGCCTTCAAGGCGCCGACCCTGAGTGAGCTGTTTCAGTCCTTTCCGGCCTTTTTCTTCTTTGCCAATCCCAACCTGAAGCCGGAAACCAGTGTCGGCTATGACCTCGGCTTGGAGCAAACGGTGGTCGACGGGGTTGTCACCGCCGGAGTTACCTATTTTCACAATCGCCTGCGGGACCTGATCGACGTCGCACCGACCGGCGACACGTACGCCAACTTCGGGCGCGCCAGCACGCAGGGTGTCGAGAGCTTCGTCGAAGTCCATCCGATCAATACTGTTACGGTCCGAGCTGACTACACTTACACCGAGGCAACTGACGAGATTCTGCACCAGGAATTGTTGCGCAGACCAAAGCACAAGATTACCGTCGACACCCACTGGCAGGCGTTGGACGCCCTGTCTTTCGATGTATCGGTGCTGACAGTCACTTCCTGGGTCGATGGCAACAGGGACTTCTCGACCCCCAGGTTCGACGCCCCCGGCTATACAACCGCCAATCTATCGGGCAATTACGCCATCACGCCCAAGCTGAGCGTCTTTGCGCGCGTCAACAATATGTTTGACCGGCGCTATCAAAACCCGACTGGCTATCTACAGCCGGGCGTTGGAGCGTTCGCCGGCATCAAGGCCAACTTGTGAGGACAGCATCAGCGCACCGCCCGCTGCCGCCTGCGGTGCGCTGATACCTTCGCACGATTTCCGCAGAGACTCATGCTGCACCAGCGGCGCCCGTGCGCCCGCGTATGATCCGCAAATATCAGTGTGCAGGCGTGGCCCTCACACGTCTTGATGTGTGTGAAGTCTTCTTCGCTGATCATCCGGGCGATGGCTTCCGCGATTGGAACCAGCAGCATTTGCGCCGAGGTCCAGCGGCGCTGCGCATCGAGTTGGATTCCCTCCTTGCCGATGACGAGCTGAGAAAAGCTCTGATCCTGACGCAACAGCGCATTGACCGGTTCCAACTCCTGCGTGTTGCGAACCGTGAGCGGATGTCCGTTGTACTTCAGCACGAAGCGCCGCAACCACTCGCGTAGCTCGCGTGCCTGAGCCGCGACGGCATCGAGCGCCTGCGGCGTTGCCTCACTTGCCACTCGATCCAAGCTATCCGCTGGGACCAATTGGGACTGGCGCAGCCAGGCAATGAGCCCCGTACCGTCCACGATCCAGTCGACCGGTGTGTCGATGGGGGTGGCAATGGAATTCAGGAAATCGAGCCCGGAGGAATCGGCCAGAAACAGGGCCGGCGCGGCAGTATTCATGAATCCACTGTAACCACTCAATCGCCGCTTGACAAGTTACGCGGCACGCGCGTAACCTGTTTACGTAATTTAAAGAGGTTACACATTTCGGAGAACATCATGACAATTCAATACCGTATCCAGGATGTCGACGGCCTGAAGGTGTTCTACCGGGAAGCCGGTGCCCGCGGGGCGCCGAAACTGCTACTGCTGCACGGGTTTCCCAGCTCCAGTCACATGTTTCGAGATCTCATTCCGCTGCTGGCGGACCGCTTCCACATTGTAGCTCCCGACCTGCCCGGCTTCGGGCAGTCCGACATGCCGCCGCGGCAGCAGTTCAACTACACGTTTGACAACATTGCGGCGGTCATTGGGCGCTTCACGGAAGCGATCGGCTTCGATAAATTCGCGGTGTACGTGTTTGATTACGGTGCGCCGACGGGATTTCGGCTCGCGGTGGCCCACCCCGAACGCATCACTGCTCTCATTTCCCAGAACGGGAATGCCTACGAAGAGGGTTTGAGCGACGGCTGGGACCCGATCCGTGCTTACTGGAAGAACCCCTCCAACGAGAACCGCGCAGCACTGCGCGGATTGCTGGCGCCGCAAGCGACGCAGTGGCAGTACACACATGGTGTTACTGATGCCACGCGAGTTTCCCCGGACGGTTACTCACTGGACAACTTCTATCTCGCCCGCCCGGGCGCGGATGAAATCCAGCTCGACCTGTTTCGCGACTATCAGAGCAATGTCGCGCTCTATCCGCGGTTCCAACAGTACTTCAAGACACATCAGCCCCGTTTCCTGGCGGTGTGGGGCAAGCATGATCCGTTCTTTCTGCCCGCGGGTGCCGAAGCGTACCAGCGGGATATTCCGCATGCGCTGGTGCGGTTGCTCGACACCGGCCACTTCGCGCTGGAGACCCATGCGGAGGAAATCGCCGCCGCCATTCGCGAATTCCTCGCAGTTTGATCAATCGGCGTCCGGCGGCGGTACCTTGGATTGAACCTCGGCGGCAATGGTCGCGGCATCAGCTCCCTGCACGGGATATGACTTCGACCATATCACCGAGCCGTCTTCGGACTCGATCACCTTCACATCCAGAGTCTGATTGTTGATCGCGCCGTAAACTACGTAGCTGGCATGGTTGGCGCGGCCACGTTCGGCGGCGGCTGCGGGATCCACGGGCACGACCCGGGAGGGCTCCAGGCGAACTTTGCCGTGTTGCGCGATGGCAAGCTGACCATACACTTGGGCAAACACGCCGTCGGCCAGCTTCTTCGCCTGAAGATCGCCCGCGGGTGCACGGAATGGAATGGCCAACAACGCAGTCCCGGCGCCCGGGGGTGGGGACGCGTGCTCAGGAAACTGACGCGCAATCTGCTCAGCCAGTCCGGCAAGGTCGGCTTTGTCCGAGCCGCGCAGATACTGCTCGGAAATGTCCTTGATTTTCCTGGCATCGGAGCGGGTCACATGCGGCGGAGCCGCTACGTGGGGTGGCTTGTCTTCATCAGATGAGGACGAGGACTGGCAACGCTGGATGAGCAGCACAAACAACCATATGTACGCCAGGACTCGCACCCATCGCGGTAGCCGATTGAAAGCCACCCACGCCGACTGCACGGTCCACACAGCCGTCTGGCCGTAAAACCGGGCCGACTGCCCCGGCTCCTGGCGCGGAAACTCGGGATATTGAGCGGGAGCCGACGTTGCTTTCTTGTCTGCCTTCGGTGGCGTGAAATCAGCCTTCTTGGGAGGTGGGACTTCCGTCGCCTGACCCGATGCCAATCGCCGGCACATCGCCTCAAACGCGGGGGTCGGTCTCCCGTCCGGCAGCCGAAGCCACTGCACCGTCAAAAACTTCTCAGGTACCCGCGCCGTCTCCCCCACCGTTTCGTCGATGACGACGGGCACGAGGAAGACGTGGTCGTCCGCCATGTCGAGCGTCCGCTCTACTGCAAATCGCCATTCCCGGCGGAAGTAGCCTTCGTGCCGGGCCTCGGTCCGGGCCGAAATGATGGGCATGAAGAAATCGCAATCGCGGATCTGCCGGCGAATCTTCTGATCCCACGCCTCACCGCCGCCTAACGCGCTCTCGTCGTACCACACGTCGAGCCCGAGGCTCGGTAACGCGTCGCGAATGGCCTGTACCGACTGGCGGTCCTCGGACGCGTAGCTGAGAAATACGGAAGGCGATCGTCGGGGTGCATCAGGGGGCTGGCCGGCGGCCATGAGAGCCTCAGACATCTTGGGAGCAATTCCGGTAGTCTGACTCAGCCGCCGGCCTTTTTCAGCAGGCTGACCAGCTTTGGCTCAACGGGTGCCGAGCTTGCCGCGCGCCGGCGCTCGAGACCATCGTCACGGAATCTTCGACCCACATCAGGTGAACTCGCCCCCTATCCGATGAGGCCGACCCGTTGTCACTGCAGACCTACGAAAAAACACTCAAGGCACATCTCGATGAGTACCGGCGCGGGCGCCTGGGCGGAGTCGAGAGCGGCGTGCTCCTGGCCAACGGCGTGGAACGGCCGTACGGCCACATCCTTCCGACCAAACTGCAATGGCTGAATATCCTCGAGCCATTCAGGGCTGAAGTGATGCAGTACCAGACGGCGAACTCTTTGCGGCTGCACCGGTACTTCCATCACCTGAACTCCACCCAGGCGTTTGCGTTCAATCTGTTCATTCCGCTGTTCCAACACGCTGCGCCGAAGCTGGCGTCCGTGCTGAGCACGCCAGCCGTTCTCGCGCTGCAGCTCGAGCAATGCGCGGATACCGAAGAGCGGATCCTGGTGGACGTGCAGTGGATGACGGACGAATCGACCTACGTCTACTGCGAGGTCAAGTTGGCGGAGACCGACTTCGAGATGACCGATGGAATCGGGCGACACCCGCGCAAGTTGGAAGAAACGTACCGACCGGTGCTCGAACGTTACGTGTCGGCTTCGCTTTGGGACGAGAAAGGCGCCCGCTTCTACCAGTTCTACCACGTGTACCGGAATCTGTGGCTGGCGGCCCGCAACGGCCGCGAGCATGACGAAGTCCGGTTCCTTCTACCGCGAGCCAATGAAACGCTCGTTGAGAAATTCAACGAGGCAATGAGTCTCGTGGGGCCTGCTTTGCGCGCGCGGACACGCACGATCTACGTTGAGGATGTCCTGCGGCAGTTGGGCGGCAGCCCCGAGACGGGGTGGTATGGACGGCTCCTGGAGGAAAAGTATGTACCTGATTCGCAGGCGGGATCGGGACCCTTCTAGCCGGTCGCCTTCTTCAGCTTGTCCAGTGTGAACACGAAGCTGTTGGCTTCCTGCGGCTTGTGACACGCCAGGCACGGAGCCTGGTTGAGCTGGTCACGCCGCTTGCCATCCGGCCCGAACACGGCGTAATCCCAATCGCCATTGCGCAGCAGTACTGGAATTCCGTTGCCCCATCCCGCGCGGGACTCCATGGATGAATAGGACTGCACGGCACCGGCTACTTCCTTGCCGGACGCATCCTTCCCGGCTTGGTAGGAAACCTGGAACAGGACTGAGCCGCTCGGCAATGGCTGACCCGCCTTGGCGGCCTTCCAGGCAACGGTGTTGGCGTAACGCCGGGTGATCGCGCCGTCCTCACTCTCTGTTTGATAAACCGTGAAGCCTTTCGGGAAGTCGGCGGGCATGGTCATCCGTGACGGGATAGCCGGACCGGCGGGTGCGGCAGCCGCGGACTGCGGCGCCGGAGTCGCCGGCAGGCTCGACCAGAATTGCGCAAACTTGTGGATGTCATCGTCGCTCAATTGGGCGGCAATGGCGTTCATGAAATCGTTCTTGCGGTCCTTGGCCTTGAAGGCTTTCAACTGGACCTCGAGGTACTCCGCCTTCTGTCCCGCGAGGTTGGGAAAGGTCGGGTTGCGGCTGATTCCCTGCGTTCCGTGACAGGCCTTGCAGGCCTCCACGGTCGACGGCACTGTTGATTGCGCGTGCAAAGGTGACACGCTCAGGCCCAACAAAGAAGCCAACAGAGTGCGGTAGTACATGCGCAGCGTGCTCGGCGGAAACAACAGCCCGCATACTGCAACGGCTGCGCCTGGCACGCAATGTCACACTTTTGCAGACGTATAACCGAGCCTAAGCCCCCGCGACAGGTCGCCGCCGCTTGGATTGACCCCATCGAAGTCATTCGGGAACGCGCTGGCGCCGGACCCCCGGAATCAGTGACCGCGCGCGCGACGACGCCGGTGATGGGCGGCTAGAATCAAGTCTTCGGTGCGCTTGCGCCGCTTCTCAGCAAGCTCAGAGTCCGTGTCGGTGGAGAACGCTGTCGCACTAGCTGCACACGAGCCCGTTGCGGCGGCAGCCGAGCTCAATGTTGCAGGCGCAGTGCCAGCGTCTCACGCCGCCATCTGACATCCTGCCAACGACCAAAGTCTCGCAGCAACTCCGGCGTACTGGCCTGGCGGACCAGGACCAGGTCTTCCAGCCGGACCTCTTCGAACCAGCGGCGGCAGCGAGTACGCTCTTTAACTTCACGGACCAGCAGAATGCGCGAAGTCGCGGGCGCAAAGCCGGCGAAGTCAACGTAACCCGCGTCAGGTTCGTCGAGTCCCGGCGAGAGCACATCGACGAGCCATTTGCCGCCAATCTGGTGAAACACCCACAGCTCCCGCCAGCTTTCCAGCGGTTGGACGGACATCACAACGGCCGGGGCTGCCTCAATCAACTGTGCCGAAGCGGGCCAGACGATTCCGTAGGTGCAGCGACGCGCCAGAGTTGCTTTTCGGCGCGTGTCTTCGAGGGTGACACACGTTTGGCCCGGGTCAGCGGGTGTTGTAGTGAGGGCGAACGCGCCGCCAAGCTGCGCGACGGCAGGCGCCACCGCCGCCCAACGGACCGCGCTCACCCGCAATACCGCATCCACGTACTCCGCCAGACGCACCTCCCCCATGTCAGCAGGCCGCACCGCAGTCAACTCCGCAAGCGCTCGCTGAGCAGCAGCCGCCGCGCCGGGCGGCTGCGCCAGAGCGCCAGGCGGCTGCGCCACAGCGCCTGACGGATGTGCCACCGCGCCGGCCTGAGCCCGCCTGGCTCGCTCATACGCAACAGCAGCCCAAACCGCCGCACGCCGCGCATGCAGACGGCTCTTCGTGATTGGTGTCAGCTCAGTATCTGCAACCCGATCGAGCACCTCACTGCGCTCATCGTCCAGGGCGGCACGGGCGGTGGGACCGAGGTCAGGTTCGATGCATTCGGGGCGCGTGAGCCCCAGCACCGCATGCGCTCGCTGTTCCGCTGTTGCGTTGGGTTGAGTCAATACGTTGCGGTACAGCTCGCCGTCATAACACACCTGCATGCGGCCGTTCCGCTCGAAGCTTCGCATTCGGACACCAAGCTGCCCGACCACCTCCAGGCGCGCAGCCACGCTGGCGACTTGCGACCCAGTGCCCGAAGCGGTGTCCGCCAGCCGTTCGGCCATCTGACCGATCGCATCAAACGGCTCCGCGGTCAGCGACCTTGGCGGCACTGCCTTCAGATAGGCAGCGGCGTAGCTGATTCCAAGCGCCTCCGAGCCAGGCATATCGCGCAGGAACCGTAACACTGCCAGGAGCTGGGGCGCCTCCGACTCCGTGAAGGCAACCTGCCGGACTGCTTGGGTCCGCAGATACCCGCCGCGCTCGCGCCGATAGCTGTAGACCCTGAGGTATTCCGCCTGTTCGCCACGGATTTCGACCACATCGCCCTGCCACACAGTCGTCAACTCGGTGGCTGTTGAGCGCGGCATGGAGCGAACCGAGGCGCGATCGGTCACAACAATCGCGAGCGAGCCGAGGAGTGCCAGCAACATTACCGCTCCCCCTCGGTAGTTTGAGCGGAAGATTGAGCCAGTTTCTCGCCACCGATGAGATTGGAGCCAATGATCTGGCCCGCGGCCGGTGTCGGCGCAATAATCACCTGGATCTTGTCGGACAGCTTGTCTGCCAGCGTCTTTTGAATCAGCAGCGGATAGCGGGTGATCAATCCTCCCTCACGCTCCATCTGCCCGGCGTTGGCTTTGCCGACGAGCTCCAGGCGATAGGCCTCGGCGTCTGCCAGTTTCTGGCGCGAGTCAGCCTCCCCTTTTGCTTCAATCCGACGTGCCTCGGCGGCTCCCTCGGCACTGCGGATGCGCGCCACTTTCTCGGCCTCGGCTTCGAGCTGCCGCTGCTCGATCTGCTTTTGCTTGAACGGCAGTATGTGCTTCATGGTCTCTTCCTGGGCTCGGGCGGCAATGACCTGCTCCTGTGCGGCCGCCTCGGCCGCCTCCTCGCGCTTCACCTTCTCAGCCTGCGCCTCGAGCTGGCTTTGTTTGACCGCCCCTTCCTTGAGCTGCAGGGTGTAGCGAATCTTTTCGGTCTCGAGCTCTTCGGCCAGAAGCTTCTCCATACCGGCACGAAAGTCAGGCGGCAGGTCGACCTTGCCCATTTCGACACCGCGCAACACCAACCCGATGGCGGCGAATTTCGGCCGCAGCTCGGCTTCGATTTCCTTCTGAATCTGCAGGCGCTGTTGGGAGAAGATGTCGCGCACCGTGTATCGGGCAAAGAGCGGATACGTCACGCCTTCAACTGCGGGGCGAACCAGATCCGCATTGATGTCGTCCGGGTATTCCCTGGACATCCGGGCAAGCCGGCCGCGGTCGATGGCCCAGCGCACCGTGAGCTCAACCCCGATCGACAGGCCCTCATTCGACTGAAAAGCGGCCGGGCCCGTGGCGCTCGCGCTCGCCGTCGGCCGAAATACCTGGTCACGGATGTCGAAGCGCCGCGTCTGGTGAATACCGGGCAACGCCAGGACCGTGCCGGCGGAATAGGCGGCCACGGACCCGTCGATCTCGTTCGTCCGGACGAGCAGCTCGCCCCGCTGCGCAACCGCAAAGGGAGGACGAGAGTACAGGTAGTAACCAAGTGCGACCAGAATCACCGCTGTCGCCACGGCGCGTGTGCGAGTCGACATGTCTTCGCTCCCGGGGAATTGTTGTTTCCCTGCTTCAGCTCAAAGACTTGGCCCGGTTTGTGGCAAAGCTGTGGAGGCAATCGGGCGTCGTATAACTCGTTGATTTGTCTATAGATTGGAGTTAAGCTGGATGATATGAGCGCCACTGCCCTGGAAAAGAACGGCCCACTACAACATGACACCGCGCGCTATTCGTCCGTCGCGGTCGTGTTGCATTGGCTCATTGCGTTGTGCCTGTTCGGACAGATTGCCTTCGGTTGGTTTCTGGAAACCATTCCCAAGGGCACGCCGCTGCGCGGTCCCTACGTGAACGTTCACAAGTCGACCGGCATCCTGCTGGGCGTGTTGATTCTGGTACGCATGCTGTGGCGCCTGGCCCATCGGCCGCCTGAGTACCCTGCGTTCCTGGCCCTGTGGGAACGGGTCGCATCCAGGTGGACCCAGTTCCTGCTCTACACGTGCATGCTCGTCATGCCGCTGTCAGGCTACATCGCCTCCAATTACAGCAAGTACGGAGTGAAGTTCTTCAACACCATTGCGTTACCGCCCTGGGGTAGCAACAGTCCGCAGATCTACGCAGTGTTCAATACAACCCACGTGGTGACGTCATATCTGCTCGTGGCGCTGATTGTGTTTCATCTGCTCGGCGCGCTGCGGCACGCGTTGCGTCGCGACGGTGTCGTAGCACGCATGTGGTTCAAGTAACTACTTGGCTGCGAACTGACTGGCGGGCAGGATTTCAGGCCGGAGTTGGACCGCGGACACAGCGGCCACCAGCTTGTAGAAGAATTGATTGAACTTGGCCGCCGCAGTGAAGTCGATGGGCTGCGTGACGTCATCCTGCGGACGGTGATAACGCACCTTGTACCATTCACGGTAACGTTGTTCCGAATCCGTGCCCGGATCAAAGCCGAAGACAAAGCTGATCGCTGGCACACCCTGCAATAGAAATGGCAATTGATCCGCGCGCCGTAGCAGGTGCCGTTCCGGCTCGACATCCGGGCGAAGTTGAATGTACATGGATGCCGCAACCTTGCGTGCGATATCACCCAGGGTTGTGTCATCGAGCGCCTCGGTCGTCAGGATATCGAGCGGAAACAGCGGTCGTAGCTGGTCGAGATTGATGTTCGCGGCGAGCTGCGGGATGGGGACCGTCGGATGCTGCACAAACCACTTCGAGCCGAGCAGGCCTTTCTCCTCGCCCGTAAATGCCGCAAATACAATGCCTCGCCGCGGCGGCGGCAATCGCTGCGCCCGCATGTCATCAGCCATCTGAATCAACAGCGCCACGTAGGCCGCATCATCCAGAGTGCCGTTGTACAACTTGTCGCCAGCCACCGGCGTACCGTAACCGTAGCCATCGAGGTGAGCGGACACCACGACATATTCATTCGATGCGCCCGGCAACACTGCAAGGACGTTCGGCGAGCTGATGTCACGCTCGGTCTGCCGCGTGTGAAGTTGGAGCCGGGCGGGCAGATCGAAACTCGGCAGCGGCTTTTTCGCCCCTCCTGCAGCCAGCAGCTCGTCAGCATCACGTTGCGTTCCTTTGAGCAGTTCAGCGAAGGCTGCCGCACTCAGGCGCATGGCACAGAACGGAGTCGCGGCGTCCCGGGAATCACCGCGAAGCCTGACTGACCGGGCGTAAGCGTAAGGCCACCGGGGTGGCTCGATCGCAAAGTACGGGTCATCGACGCTGACGATGGCACTCGCATGCCCCGCCCTTGCATTGGCAATTCTCGTTGCGTCGTCAGGCAAACCCGCGCGCTTGGTTGCGAAGCAGACGACCACTTTCCCGGCAACATTCTGCAGCTCGCCCTGGCCGCAATAGCCGCGGAAAGTCAGTGCTCCCTCGAGCTGCGCAGGCACATTCCTTTCCGGCTCATAAGTGATGTCTTCCAGGAATCTGAGCGGAGTCTTCCTACCATCCGGCCGCAGCAGGGTGAAGTCCGTGCCCGCGCGCGAAGCGGCGATTTCGTGCATGAGCACCGGCTGAAAATAACTTCCAGCCTCGCCGGCCGGTTTCAGGCCTGCGGCTTTGAACCGCTTCGCAACGTAATCCGCCGCGCGTTGATACGCGGGGGAGCCGGTATCGCGGCCCTCCATGTCATCACCTGACAACGCCTCCGTCGTATGCCACCACGCCAATGTGTCCGGATCGTGGATTTCCGACTCCCGCGCTGCATAGCTCACGGACGTGGTCAGAAGCGACAGCAAAACGAGAACGATGACCTGGGGCATTGACATAGTTTCCAAATTTGTTAAATATTATCTCATTCAGTAATCATTAGGAGCGCACCGTGGCCTCTCCGACATTCCCCCGTCCCGCCTTCATTCCTGCCCTGGTCTACAAGGATAACCGCGCCGCTCTCAAATGGTTGCAGGCTGCCTTCGGCTTCGAGCCGAACGAGGTACTCACCGACTCTGAAGGAAACATTGCGCACGCGGAAATGATGCACGACGACGGTGTCGTCATGATCGGCAATGAATGGGCTGACTGGACTCGCAGCCCCGTCTCGGTGGGTGGAAAGAACACTCAACGTGTCCACGTACGCATCCAGCGCGGCATCGATGAGCATTGTGAACGCGCACGCCAGGCAGGTGCGACCATTGTCATGGAGCCCGCCGACCAGTTCTACGGCGACCGCACCTACATGGCGGCCGATCTGGAAGGTCATCACTGGACCTTCGCGCAAACGGTGCGGAACGTTTCCCTGCGCGAGATGGAGGAAGCCACCGGATTCAAATTCAACCCACTGAAGTGAGTGCATCGCCACTCGATCGGACACTCGCGGCGCTCGCCGACCCCTATCGCAGGCGCGTGATCGATCTCCTGCGTGAGCGTCCGCATCGCGCGGGAGAGTTGGCGGAAGTATTGGAAATGTCCTTCCCGGCGATGAGCCGTCACCTGCGCACGCTGCGCGGCAGCGGTCTCGTCGATGAAGCTCGCGACGAGTTTGATTCGCGAGTCCGCATCTACAGCCTCAGGCCTGGGGCCATGACTTCTCTCAAGGCCTGGCTGGCCGAAACGGACGCCCTATGGGCACGACAACTGTCGGCATTCAAGGCGCACTTGCAGAAGGGTCAAAAATGACCTCAAAGGTCTTTCTGTCACTGCGGGTGCCTGCCGCACCGGAGCGTGCCTTCGACGTGTTCACACAGGAGATCGGCGCGTGGTGGCAGCCGGATCCCCTGTTTCAACTGACGGGCCAAGGGGACGGCCAGCTCGCATTCGAGCCTGGCTGCGGCGGTCGCCTCATCACCCGCCTGCCGAACGGCGACGTCTATGAGATTGGACGGATTTCGGTCTGGGAACGCGGCAAACGACTCGTGTTCGCGTGGCGGCACTCAACATTCACACCCGCACAGGCTACGGAAGTTGAAGTTACTTTTGAGCCGGTGGGCAATGAAACCCGAGTCTCCATCGAGCACCGCGGTTGGGACTCGATTCCCCAACGGCATGCCGCGCGGCATGGTTTTCCCGAGCACGCCACCTTGCAACGGGTGGCGGACTGGTGGCGCCGGTCGCTTCGCAATCTGCGTCCGGCGCCTTAGGCGGGGCGCGTTACTTCTTCGCCAGCTTCTGGACAATCGCGAGCGACTTCTCCACATGGTCCTGCGGCTTGATGCCGTCGTCGGCCGAAGAGAAAGTGGCCACAATCTTATGATCGCTCGAGATTACAAAAGTAGTGCGCTCTGAAAACGCATGATCAATCTCGATACCCCGGGTATCTTTCATACCCGCGGCCGAATCGCGCGCCTTGAGGTCGTACGCTTTCGTTACCTTGCCATCCGAATCGGAGGCCACCGTGAACTGCCCGGCGCAATATTCAGGGTCCTTCGAAAAATCATTGAGGCGTTTGATGCTGTCCTGGGATACGCCAATGATGGTGGCGCCCGCGGCATCGAACTTGCCTTTGTTCACCGCGAAGGTATGCGCCTCGATATTGCAGCCCTGGGTGTAGGCGGCTGGATAGAAATAGACCACGACGGGGCCCTTCTTGAGCGCATCGTTCAGGGAAAACGTGGACTCAGCGCCGGCGTGCGATGCCTTCAGCGTGAAGTCCGGCGCCGCCGAACCCGTTTTGAGCGCAGCCAGCGCCGGCAAAGCGAACGGCACACCGATGGCGGCCGAAATAACTACAGCTCGCAACGCAGTACTCATGAATCTCTCCCGCTGTAACGCATGTGGCGCAACAGTATAAACCCCGCTACGGATTCCGGCCGATTTCCTGCGCAATTTCCCCGGCAATTTGCCGCGCATCGCCCGTGGGAACGCTCGGATAGACGCGCGTGTCCCTGTTCCAACGTTCCCCAAAGGCAAACCAGTCGATGGGCGCAGCCGCAGCTCCCGTGCGCAGTTGCTGCTTCAGGGACTCGAAATAGGCCTGCCAGCGGGCCTTGTAGTAATCCGCGGTGAGCCCGGACCAGTCCTTGTTGCCGTAGTCATGCAGGTCCGCCGCTTCGCTCGCGTGCCGATCGCCCCAGGTGGTGAGCAGGGAACGCGCATCCAACTGCAGGCGTACCAACTCCTCGGGTGTTGAAGCCCACTGAGGTACAAAGTTGAGCCAGTTTCCCAGCATGAACTGCGGATGACCGCGCAACAGCTCGTCCTGAAGATCCATCAGATGCAACCAGCGATCGGTCAGTTGCTCGAAGCGCTGCGCATCCTTGCGCTCAAAGGCGCCCCGGATTTGCGGCAGCAGCAGCCGGCTCTCATTCGCAAGCGTCTGGCGCGCAACATCGACCAGGTCGTAGGTGAAGTTTTTCGCGGTCGGGGCGGCGGCCAGGAGCTGCGGCAGCGCCGTTTTGAACAACTGCGCATCGTAGCGCAACGCCTCCGGTGACCAGTGTGAAGCGCGGTTCGTGGTGAGACTGGGTTGTGCATTGAACAGCGATTCCTGCGCGGCATCGCGCTCACTGTTGAAAGTGACCAGGTCGATGTGGATGTTGTACGCGGTCCGGATCAGGACCTGCCAGGCGGCCAGCGCGTGGCGGTCCGCATCGCCGTATCGTCTGCGGACGTAGTCCGCCGTCCACGCCGCAACATCGACCGGCTCGCGACGCCAGGCCATTTCCGTGAACAGGTCATAGGCAAACGGGTTGGTATCCATTCCTTCCGTGAATATTGCCGTACCCACCATGTTTGAGTTGGTGCGGCCCAGCCGCTGGAGACGTGCCGTGATGTTGTCGACGTTCGCGCCCAGCGTGGTACGTCCGCCGAACTCCCAGATTCCACCGAACAGGAACGGCGCGCCCTGAAAATCCGCCTGCCGGTGATCGCGCGGCGCGCGGTCATGATCGATGTCAACTATCAACAGGCGGCTGCGATCGACGCCCGCGAGCAGGTCCTGGCGGGGATTGCCCTGCCACGCCATCATCATCCACAGCGCACCCGGGTTTGCCTTGTCCAATGCGGTTTGCAGCGCTTTTGCCGCCGTGGCAACCGGCACTGCGCCGGCGTCGCCGCCCTCCTGAAACACTTCCATGTCGTACACGGCCGAGCGCCCGAACAACTCGCGCTGGTGGGCATAAAACCGCGCGGCCATTTTTGTGAACAGCGGATCGCGCGGATCGAGCCAGTCGGGGCGCTCGAAACCCGCCCATTCGCCCTGCGGCACAATGTGGGCACGGGGAAAGCGGGTTTTCAGGCTCCCGGGCACGATTCCGAAAAAGCCCGGCAACACCGGTGTGATGCCCAACTCGCGCAAACGCCCGATGATCTGCTTTGCCGAAGCAGCGCGTCGCTGTAACAGCGCCTGGCTGATGGGACCGTTGTAGCAACAGAGGTTGCCCATGAGCTGCCAGTTCTGGTGCGCCGGCAATGCGATCCAGTTGCGCAACTCCGTGTCGCTGTAACCGAAATCGCGGAAGGTGCGGTACAACACGGTGTCCGTGCCGCGTTCAATCAGGATTGCATTGATTCCCGACAAGGCGAGTACGTCGATCTCACGCTGCCAGCGGGGCCAGTCCCAATACGCAGTCGTGTAACCATCGACATTTTCATTGAGGGCGTAACGGTATCGATACGGCGTCCGCCCTTCGATGACCCGATCCGGAAGTGGCAGGTTACCGGATGGCAACTGATCGCCATTGGGGGAAATCTGCGCCTGGGCGACGTATTTCAGGTACCAGTTGACACCGAACAGCAGCGAGCTGACGGTACTGCCTTCAACGCGTACGTGGCCGTTGGCCGCTGAGATGCGGAAGTAATCACTGCTACCGGCCGGGGGCACAGACCCCAGCTCAATCTGCGCTGCCTGTTGCGGCAGGAGCCTTTTGAGAACGCCCTGCGCCGGGGCAATGTCGAAGCTCGGCGCGGCTTGGACCGGTCCGAGCACGAAGCAGGCAACGAGCAGAACCAGCAGCCGGCAGACCATGCCGGCATCTTAGCACTGGCAAAAAAATCTCTGGCCCTGTGTCGAACCCGGCAAAACGGTGACGTCTTAATCAGGAGAAGCGCACGCGCGCACGGACCCACCAGGAGACAGTGACGATGGCCAAGAATGTAATTTGCCTTTGGTACAACGGTACAGCGGAAGAAGCCGCCCGCTTCTATGCCAAGACCTTTCCGAACAGCGCCGTTACCGGGGTTCACTATGCCCCTGGCGACTACCCGGACGGCAAGCAGGGCCAGGTTCTGACAGTCGAATTTACAGTGCTGGGAGTTCCGTGCCTGGGTCTGAACGGCGGCCCCATGTTCAAGCACAGCGAAGCTTTCTCGTTCCAGGTGCTCACCGATGACCAGGCTGAGACCGATCGCTACTGGAATGCGATCGTCGGCAACGGCGGCGCCGAAAGCATGTGCGGGTGGTGCAAGGACCGTTGGGGCCTGTCCTGGCAGATCACCCCGCGCGCCCTGATGGAAGCGACCACGGACCCCGATCGAGCGGCCGCCAAGCGGGCGTTCGATGCGATGATGACCATGAGGAAGATCGACATCGCTGCCATCAACGCGGCACGGCGAGGCCCCGGCCGCTCCTAACGCGGAATGATCTCGCCATCAACATAAAGCCAGCGGCCGCCCTCACGAACGAATCGACTGCGCTCGTGATGGCGAACCGCGGGTGCATTGCTCACACGAGAGCGGGCAATGAACTCCACTTCCGCGCAATGATCTCCGGTCACACGGGCATCCACGACACTCAGGCCCAGCCACTTCTGCTTTGCGTTGAATGAGATGGCAGGCGGCCGGGTGCGCGTATGCCAGGTGATCAGCAGGTAGGGTTCGTTGCACAAGACGAAGGCGCAGTAGCGCGACCGCATGAGCGACTGTGCATCGGGCGCGGGCGCGCCGGCGTGCCAGGGACCGCAACACTGCGAATAAGGGCGGGTCGAACCGCAGGGACAAGGGGTGCTCATGTCAGCCAGTGTAGTCGGGTTGGCTCTGGACGCTTTCAAAAAAGTGGCCCTTTGGAGCGCCGGTCGGGTCTGAAAACATCAGGCCATGAAAATAACAGCCTCCCTGATGATCCTGGCGGCGCTCGCCACGGCCGGTAGCGCCGGCGCCACCGGCCGTGACGGTCAGCACGACTTCGATTTCCACATTGGCAAATGGAAGACTCATGTCTCGCGACTGCAGCATCCGCTGTCAGGATCGACTACCTGGCTCGAATACGACGGCACCACGGTCGTGAGCAAAGTGTGGAATGGCAAAGCCAACCTGGTGGAGTTGGAAGTTGACGGCCAGGCCGGACATCTCGAGCTGCTGTCGTTGCGGCTCTACAATCCCGAAACCCACCAGTGGGGCCTGAATGTGGCCAGCAGTGGTGGCGGCGAGCTGGGCGTGCCCACCGTGGGCGAGTTCAAAAATGGGCGCGGCGAGTTTTTCGATCACGAAACCTTCAACGGCCGCGCCGTCCTGGTGCGCTTCAGGATCTTCGACATCCAGCCGAGGTCTATCCAATTCGAGCAGGCGTTCTCGGCGGATGAGGGAAAAACCTGGGAAGTGAACTGGCGCGCAACCGACACGCGCACAGCGGAGTAAACCTTCCGCCGGTCAGGATTTGTGGACGACTACCGCAGCGTGGTGTGATGATGATCGCACTCACCCGCGGGAACCCTCCACATGCAACAGATCGTAGTGCTGTTCAACCTCAGGCCCGGTATCAGCGCATCCGACTACGAGGCCTGGGCGAAGCGCGTTGACATACCGACGGTCGGTGGCCTCAAAAGCATCGCGTCATTCAGCGTCCTCAAATCAACATCGCTGCTGGGATCCTCTGCCCCGCCTCCGTTTCAGTACATTGAAATCATAGGCATACACGACATGACTGCCTTCGGCGCGGATATTGCCACCGCGCAGATGCAGCGGGTTGCAGCGCAGTTCGGCAGCTTCGCCGACGCGATATTCATCAACACCGCGCCCCTGGCCTGAGGGCAGCCGCCATGAACGAAGCTGCAAACAGCCGGGTGGCCGTGGTCACCGGCGCGGGTCGCCGCGGCGGACTGGGCGCGGCCATTGCGCGCAGGCTCGCCAACGAAGGTTGTCATGTCGTGTTGTCTGATATCGGCGCGTCGGCGGATGCCACGACTCCGGAATCGATGATCGCAGCCCGCGAAGAGATGCAGGCACTGGCCGCCGACCTGGCGGATGAGTCGGGAATGGGGGTGGTGCCGTTTGAATGCGATGTGCGCAACGCGACCCGCATGAACGAGCTGGCCCAATTCGCCCGGCGCGAGCTGGGCTCGCTCGACATCTGGGTCAACAATGCCGGCATTGGTTATCTCATGAAGCCGCTGCTCGACATGCGGGATGAGGAGTGGCGCGCGGTCATTGATGTCAACCTCACAGGGTGTTTCAACGGCATCCAGGCCGCCGCACGCGTCATGATTCCGCAGGGCACCGGCGGTCGCATCATCAACGTCGCGAGCCAGGCCGCCAAGTCCGGCTTCCCGTTCGCGGCAGCCTACTGCGCTTCCAAACACGGCCTCGTCGGCCTGGTGCGCTCGGCCGCTATCGAGCTGGGCCAACATCGCATTACCGTCAACAATGTCTGTCCCAATCACGTCACCACCGGGCTCGGCGCCTGGCAGAACGAGTACTTCTCCAAGAAGCTGGGCCTGACGCTCGAGCAGTACCTCGAGCAGATGACCCGGCGGATTCCCATGCAACGCCGCGGCCTGCCCGAGGACACGGCCAATGCCGTGGCCTTTCTGTGCTCGGCGCAGGCCGGCTATATCACCGCGGAATCCATGAATGTATCCGGCGGAGAAGAGCCGCATTGATGCACCTGCGATGAAAATATACCTTTCTATTGCAGGGGTAAATGAAAAGTATAGAATGATTGCCACGCACAGTTGCGCGACTGCCGCGGGGATACGGGCATGCCATTCGAATTGCGTCACGATCTTGCGGCCGAGGCAGACCGGGATACGTCCGCGCGCCAGGATTTTGTCTCCCAACTTCGCGGCTACATTCTCAATGACATGGCAGCGGCCATGCGCGACAGCTACGAAAGCCGCGTCCTGCCTGCGTTTCAACGAGCTCACGGGCGCGCGCCGCAGACACAGGATGAAGTCCATGCCGCCATGCGCTCGAATACCAGCTTCAAGTTCTATAGCTCGGTCCGCTACAACGCCCAGGAGATGGTCTGGCGCTCGGTAATGCCCGCGGCGACACAGTCGCTGCCGAAGCTCGAGGCGAAGATCCGTTTGCTCAGTGGCAAGTCCGGTGGCAGCCTGACGCTGGATCCGCAGCTAACAGTACCTGAAAATGTCGCCGACCTTCCGGTGCACCTGATGCCAGGGGGCTACGCCCCCTCGGACAGCCCGCTCGCCGGCGCAATCTACGACCACGGACTCGCGGTCTTCTCGGCCGGTTTCATGGGCCGCGACCTCGATGACATCGGCCTGTCGATGTCCAACTATGTGAAACACCGCTACCCGGACTTCAAACCCACGCGAATACTGGATTGCGGCTCGACGGTCGGACACAACGCCGCCCCCTGGGCCCGCACGTTCCCGAATGCCGAAGTACACGCAATCGATGTTTCGGCCGCTACCGTCACGTACGGGCACGGGCGCGCCGAGAGTCTCGGCCTGCCCGTCCATTTCCGGCAGATGGATGCTACGAACCTCAAATATGCCGACGACTGGTTCGATGTTGTATTCACGTCCATGTTTCTGCACGAGCTGTCAGTGCGCGATATCCAGAAGTTCTTTCAGGAAGCACACCGGGTACTGCGCCCGGGCGGGATGTTGATCAACATGGAGCTGCCGCCCAACCGCGAGCTCGCGCCCTACGATCAGTTCTACCTGGACTGGGACTCGTACTACAACATGGAGCCCTACTACCGCACCTTCCGCGATCAGAATCCCGAAGACCTGGTGCAAGCCGGCGGCTTCGCCGGGTCCGACTATTTCCAGTTCACGGTGCCGCAGTTTTCCTACATGGACGAGGCGGATTTCGCAGCGGCGGTCCATGCGCCATCCCGGATCGACGGCGACACTGGACGCCTGTCCGCCAGCCTGCAATGGTTCGGATTCGGGGCCTGGAAGCGCGAATGAGCGATACGCCCAAGAGCCTCCCCGGACGGCGCGAGGCGTTCTTTGAAACTGACGCCATCGACCAGCTCGTGACCATGATGCTGGAAGTTGCGACCGATCACTGGGTGTTGCGCGAACGGGTGTTTGTCATTGAAAAGGCCGCGGAGCAACTGGGAATCCGGCTGCACGACGCCGTGGAAGCCTATCAACTCACTGCCGCGGATCAACAGCTCCTGGCGGCGCAGCGCAGAACCCTGATCGAGAACATCATGCGGTCGGTCAACCGGCCGCACAAGCGTACCCTGCCCATGAACGAGCCGCCCTGAGCGGGTTAACTGGCAATTCCAGTCATGGCGTGGCTACCCCTTCTCGTTTACGTACACATATTGCTCATGGTTTTCTGGATCGGCACGGACGTCGGGGTGTACCTGGCCGGCCTGCGGTTCATGAACCCCGCGTTGCCGCTGGAGCACCGCACAGCCGTCATCAATCTCGGTATGGTGATCGACCGGATTCCGAGAGTCTGCTTCGTAGCCATGCTGCCGGTGGGCCTGCAATTGCAAGCCGCCAACGGCGAGCCGGCACTCACGGCGACGGTCATGACTGTTGCCTGGGGGTTGAGCGCGGTGTGGATTGTGGCCGTGATTGCCGGCATGCGCCTCGCCGGTACATCGCAGGCCCGACCCTGGCACCGGATCGAGCGTTTTTTCCAGCTCGCCTGCCTGATCGGACTGACCGTGGCCGGCATCGGCGGCCTGAGTGCGCACTGGGCCATCCCCGCCTGGCTGTCCGGCAAGCTCATTGCCTACGGCGCCATCTGCGGGTTTGTTATTCTTCTGGAGCGCGCCTTCGCACCGGTGATCGGAACTTTCGCCGCCATCACCAGCGACGGCTCGACTGCGGAGCGTGAGGCGAGCCTTCGGGACGGGATGCGCTGGACCTATGTATGGGTGTTGGCGATCTATCTTGCGGTCCTGGTGAGTGGTTATCTGGGAACCGTCAAACCGTGAGAAGCTGGCATGGCCAACAGTGATTTCCCCGAGCGCATTCCCAACATGGAGTTGAAGCAACTGCGGCGCTTCCTGATGGTGGTGGACAAAGGCAGCCTGGCCGCCGCCGCCCCGGCATTGGGACTGACCCAGCAGGCCCTCGGCGCCGGGATCGCCAAGCTGGAAGAAGAAATGGGAGTCGTGCTGTTCGACCGCGGCCCCGGGGGTGCCACGACCCTGACCCCCTATGGCACGCTGCTGATTCGCCACGCCAAGCACATGTTGGCGGCGGCGGATCGTGCGCGTGAAGAGCTCCTTGCATTTCGCGACGCTCGCGGCGGAAGCGTCTCGATCGGTATCGGGGAGGCTTTCGCGCACGAAGTGATTGCCGATGCGGTGCGCGATTGTCACCGCTCCCGCCCCGAAATCCGCATCTCCATTATTGAGGGCTACTCGGAAGTCCTGAAGGAACGCCTGGCCGACGGCGAAATCGACTTCATTGCCGGTGCCGACGTTGCCGCCACCAATGACAAGATGGAACGTTTCCCGCTTTACAAGGCATCCGATATTGTCATCGCGCGGCCGCAGCACCCCCTGGCGCGCGAGAAAAAACTGACGCTGCGTCAGATGCAACACTTCACCTGGATGGCGCCGCGTTCCCGCCCGGCCGATGCCGCGGTGATTGCGGATGCATTCCGGAAGCAGAACCTCGATCCACCGGCGCGATTTATCTGGACCGATGCCGCCAACGTGGGCATGGACCTGCTGCTGACCGAGGATTTCCTCTTTATGACCTCACCGGCGATCGTGACCAGCGCGCTGCAACGTAAAGTCATCGTCGCGTTGAACTGCAAGTCACCTACGGTCGAGCGCCGGGTCGGGTTGATTTATCGGCCTGACACCAAGCTGAACCCATCGGCCATTGTGCTGATGGATGACATCCGGCACAAAGTACATCAACACATCGACGAGCTGAGTTACGCATTGCCCCTGAATCCCGGCCGACGCGTGGGCGATGCGGCCTGATCTGCCGGACCTCATACGGCGATTCCTGCGCGGTAGCCGTCAGCCGTGGCGGCCATGACGGATCGCGGCGCGTAACAATCGCCGATTTCCTCCACTGACACGCCAGCCGCTCGCAGCGGTGTAACCAGAGTGTTGCAGGGCGCTCGGGGAGTCGAGTAAGTCAACAACGCTACGCCGGCGATATCCGTCAACTCGCCCGTGTAGAGGTTCACGCACCGGACTATTCCTGCTTCCAGGTCCGACCGGACTGACAGCTCCGAGTGCGGCAGGATCGAGATCTGCTTCTGTGCCATGCGCCGATGGATCCCCAGTGCGCTCACCAGAGGAACATCGCCCGCGATTCTCTCACGGGGAGTGACCAACACGACTCTGTCGAACAGACGGCGGAAAAACTCAGCAGCCGCATACGTTCCCTCGGTGTGATCCATATCGAATAGCACAGCCGTTCCGCCCTGGGGCTCGCGGAAGTCGAGCAGCGAACCAATCACCGAGCGAAGGTCGAGAATCGCGCCGTCCGCACGCCACAGCTCGGGCAATGATCGCGGCCAGGTCATGCTCGATCCGCTCGCCATCAACACCCGGTCGGGATTGAGTGACAACACGTCCTGTACCGTGGACAGAAAGCCGAGCTCAAAGCGAACACCACTCGCCGCGGCGCGCGCGAACTGGTAGTCATAGATGCTCGACAGCGACTCCCCGCCCGGTAACTGAGCATGCAATCGGGTCTTACCGCCCACCTGAGCCGAGGCACCGAACACACACACCTCGTGGCCCCGCTCGGCGGCGATCCACGCAGCTTCCAGGCCCGCAATCCCCGCTCCTACGATTACCACGCGATGCGCGAATGCGGCTTTCGCCGGCCGCCACTCAACTTCACCGGGCAACGCGACCAATGGGTTGTTGTCGCACGCCAGTGGCTGCTGCTCCACAATCTGGCCCCAGCAGGAGTTGCATGACACACAATAGCGAATATCGGCTGCACGGCCTTGCAGGGCTTTGCGAGGCCACGCCGGGTCCGTTATGAGCGCCCGGCCAATCGCAACCAGCTCAGCCTGCCCTCGCGCCAGGATACCCTCCGCTTCGGCCGGATCCGTAATCAACCCCAATGCCAGCAGCGGTGTCCCTGACACAGAAGGCTTCAGTTGTGAGATCAGCGGCATCCAGGTTGCCCGCGGCCAATGCATGTCAGGAATGTGCCAGTCGAGCGTGCGCGCATGGGTCCCTTGGCAAAACGCCGCGTAATCCACCCGTCCCCCGGCGGTTACTTCACGGGCAATGCTCACGGCGAGCACGGGATCGACGCCGCCGGGCAATCCGTCATCGCCCGGCAGCTTCACACCGATCGCAAACGACGGTCCGCAGGCAGCCCGGATGGCTTCAATGGTTTCCAGCAGAAATCGCAGTCGAGCCGCGAAGTCTCCTCCATAGTCGTCGTCTCGGGTGTTGGACCACGGCGACAGAAACTGATGGAACAGGTGGCCGTGGCCCGCCGAAATCTCCACGCCTGAGAAGCCGCAGCGCTCCAGTCTGCGCGCCGATTCCCCGAAATCAGCAACCATCTGCCGGATGTCGGCGATCTCCAGGACATGCGGCACGGTCCATGACAGGTCATCCGACAAGGCAGACACGCCGAGAGCTCGCGGATTGCGCCCGCGCTCGTGCCGTCCCCGACCGCTATCCTGAATCTGTCCGATCAGCCGGCAATCGTGGGTTTCGACGGCCGCCGCCCAGCGCTTCAGCTCGTCTGCAAAATCATCGTTCCAGACGCGTACGTAATGACCGCGACTCTGGAGCCTCGCACAGTTGAGTGGTTCGGTAACTACCGCCCCCGCCCCACCCTCCGCGCGATTCGCGTAGTACTGGATCATCGAGTCGGTCGGACGACTGTCGGTCACGCGCCGCGTGGTCATCGAGGCGTGAACGATCCGGTTGCGCAGGTTCAGGCGGCCCTGCCGCCAGGCAGACAGCAGAAGCGGATAAGGCGGCGGCAATCTAGTGGCGGCCACCGAAGTTGTAACGCGCGTTCAGGAAAAACTGGCGCGGTACCCCCTGGAACTGGGTGGCAAAGCCCAGCGCTCCGAAGTTGAGCGTCGAGTGGTAATAGTGCTGGTTGCTGCAGTTCTTGCACGAGGCAACCAACTGCCAGGTGGCCTCCGGCGACTCGTAGCCGATGGAGAAGTCGGTCAGGTTCGTCGCCGGCTCCAATGCCGGTCCGGTGTTGTCGACATCGCCGTAATAGCGATTCTGATGCGAGAACGTGAGGTTGCTGATGACAGCTCCCAATGGAATCGGCACATGCGCGTTGTAGCCGACGGCACCGGAGAACTTTGGCGTACGCTTGACGGCGTTGGTAATCGGAAATTCCACATCGGGTGACAACCGTGTGTACTTCGCATCGATGGTTCCGCCATCCGCGAACAGGGTCAACACGGAGCTGACCCGCCATGCGAGCTCGGCTTCCACACCCTGGCTGCGCATGCCGGCCGCGTTCACGGTCACAAATCCGCCCGTCGCCGGATTGATGGCCGTGACAATGAAGTCCGTGTAGTCGGCGCGGTAGTACGTCAGGTTGGCGCGTACGGCATGGTCGAACCATTCACTCTTGATACCGACTTCCGTGGAGCGCACCTTTTCCGGTTTCACATTGACGAAGTCGCGCGAGTCCGTGACGCGGGAATTCCAGCCGCCGCTCTTGAAGCCTTTCGTCCAACTGACAAAGCCCAGGATGTCGTGCGTGAGCTGATAGTCCGCGCCCAGCTTGGGAGTGAATTGCGAGTACGTTGGGTGGATGTCAGTTCCGTTGGCTGCGACGTCCGCCGTGTCGTACGCGAGCAGCAGGGGACCGTGCGCGCCGGGATACGCCGCCGGTGCATAGTCGGGAATCGTACCGGGCAGCGAAATCGGCAGAACCACATACTCACTCACATCCACAGTCTTTTTCTCGTGGGTGTAACGGCCGCCGGCGGTCAGTGACAGCGCATCGGTCGCATGCCAGGTCAACTGGGTGAAACCGGCGTAGCTGTCCGTGTCGTTGTGCAGGTCGCGCATGAAGTTGCCGGCCACCAGGCCGCCAAACAGGAACAACTGATCGCCGATAAACGAGCGGTTTTCCTCCTTCATGTAGAAGAGACCCGCCAGCCAGTCGAGGCTCGCCACCTTGCCGCTCAGAGTGAATTCCTGGCTGTACTGGCGGTGATTGCTCAGGTTCGGAATGGCATAGAACGGCACCGGCGCCTTGTCGGAAACATCGGTGAAAAATCCCTGGTCCAGGTCGCGGATGCCCGTAATGGATTCGAGCTGCATGCCGCCGAATTTGAACAGGCCATTCAGGGTGAAGGCCCGGCTGATGGCCTGGGCAAACTGATTCGGCAAGCCACTCGAGACCGTGTACAGATTCTGATGCATCGCCGCACGATCGGTGGGGTCGGAACCGAGCACTTCCTCTCCGGAATCCTTCACCCATTCCACGGAGGCCGTTATGTCGGCCGCATCGCCCGGCGCCCAGCGCAACTGACCCCTGACACCGTTGGTCTGGGGGGCCCAGGCTTCCTGGCCGGTGGCGACATTGTTGATAAAACCATCGTTCTGGCGCATCGATACGGCCGAGACCTGGCCGAAGAGAGTGTCCGTGAGCGGCACATTGAGACTGGCATCCACCTGGTAGCGGTTGTACTCGAACTCATAGCCCGCATCCACGTGCCCCTGGAACGATGAGCCGGGCTTCTGGGTGATGATCTTCACCGCCCCTCCGGATGTGTTGCGGCCATAGAGCGTGCCCTGCGGCCCGCGCAACACTTCGATCCGGTCCACGTCATACAGAAGGGTGTTGTTGGCGATCTGCCGCGCCACATAAACACCGTCAATGTAGGTGCCGACGGCCGGATCGGAGGTGGCAATCGATTCGTCCTGGCCAACACCGCGGAGGAAAAACGACGTAGCGGTCCCCAGGCCCACATTGTTGCTGCCTGACAGGTTGGGGACCTGTCGGACCAGGTCCAGGGTGTTCAGGATCTGCTTGCTTTCCAGATCGCTGGCGGTGAGCGCCGTCACCGATACCGGCACACTCTGCAGCGACGCTGACACGCGCTCGGCGGTTACGGTGATTTCCTCCAGCGTTGCACCTTCTTGTGCACGGGAGGGAGCAATGAATGCGGACAGCAGCCCCAGGGTGAAACAGAGCCGGCAAAAGAACAACCCGCGCATATGACCTCCCAGCCCCCGCTGATAAGGAAATAATTATTTTCGTAATTTACTGAGAATGAATCATTTTACTTTCACTGGCAAGTGTGGGGGGAATACCACGCGGGCACGGTACAGCCTCCGGCAGCCGGATTCGGACGCGGGGATGGCCGGGAGTCAGAAGCCGGGCGGTGTCTCGTCCCTGACGTTCAAGGTGCGCTCGAGCGTAAGGCCAACACGCGCGATCGTCCCTTCATCGAACAGCCGGCCGATGAGGGTCACGCCGTGCGGGACACGCCGGGGTGGGTCGAATTTGGGCAGTGGGTGTGCCGGGTCGGGCGCCCAGTCGCTGCGTGCCTGGACCACCTTCACAAAGCCTGCGCGCAGAGTGAGCGACGGGTGGCCGGTGAAATTGCTGATGGTGAGCATCTCGTCGCGCAGCGCAGGCACGAGCAGCACATCGACCTGTTTGAAGATTCGTTCCATTTCCAACGCTACGGCACGCCGCATGCGATCCGCCTGGACGAAATCGACAGCCGACACAAACCGGGACTGGCGAAAAGTGTTGGGCCAGGCATCCGGAGATTGCATTTTCAAGGCATCCACCTGGTGACCGAGGGTGAGGTCCTCGAAAGCGGCCGCCGACTCGGCAAACAGAATGGCATTGAGGCTGCCATACGGCCAGTCGGGAATCGACACCGCGACCGGTTGCAGCCCGATCTTGCCAAGAGTCGCCAACACAGCGCGATCGACTTCCGTTGCGGGAGCTTCTTTCATCCAACCGGGGAAATAACCAACCCGCAAGCCGCTGACAGGGGCAGTCGCATCGAAGTCCAGGTGACTGTTCACGCTGGCGAGATCACCCGCATCCGGGCCCGAGATCGCCTGAAGCACGAGCATGGTGTCCTCCACGCTGCGTGCCATGGGGCCTAACTTGTCGAGAGACCATGACAGTGTCATGGCGCCAGTGCGCGGAACCCGGCCGAAAGTTGGACGCAAGCCGTTGACACCACAGCGCATGGTGGGATCGACGATGCTTCCTTCAGTCTCGCTACCGATGGCAAAACCTACGAGCCCCGCGGCTGTCGCCGCGCCGGGGCCTGCGCTCGAGCCGCCTGAGCCTTCCTCCAGCAGCCACGGGTTCATGGTCTGCCCACCAAACCACACGTCATTGAGGGCAAGTGCGCCCAGCGACAGTTTCGCGATGAGCACGGCGCCCGCTGCGTGCAAGCGCCGCACGACTGCGGCATCCTGAGTTGGTACGCGGTCTTTGAAAGGCTCCGCGCCGTAGGTAGTCGCAATCGACGCGGTGTCGAGCAGGTCTTTGCCGCCCCAGGGAATTCCGTGCAGGGGGCCACGATACTTGCCGGCGGCGATTTCACGATCGGCCTGCCTGGCCTGGGTGAGCGCAAGCTCACGAGTCAACGTAATGACGCAACGCAATTTCGGATCGAACCGGGCGATGCGTTTCAAATAGATTTCAGTCAGCCGCTCGGAGGTGAGCTTGCGTGTTTCAACCCAACGCGCGAGCTTCCACAATGGCGCGAAAGCGATCTGCGCATCCGAGCTCGGAACAGCGCCCGCATCGCGCCCGCTGCGTATGAAACGGTCCCGCTGCGGAACCGGGCCGTGATCCGGAAGCACGGGATTCCAGGTTGAGAACGGGGCTAGCGTCGTTGGCAGCGCGACCTTGCGCGGCCCGACGCGCCGCTCATACAGCGCGGCCATGCTGTTACGCCAGTTATCTGCGGCAATCTTGCGTTCCGCCGGCGTCAGTTCAACTTGTACGAGCTTTTCGGCGGCCTTGAAGGTGGACGCGTCCACTTCGGGCCCAACCGCGGGTGCGGTGCCGAACGCAGGCGGCGTCCCCACTGCCGGCGTCTGTTCAGCAGCGGCGGCCGCCGAGCTGACAATGGCGGCCGAGGTCAGGAGAAATTCGCGGCGGGATTTTGACATGTTGGGATTATCGCTTGGGCAGTTGCGGGGCGGGCACAACGGTAAGACTGCGGTGCCCGGCGGCATCGACCGACCTGACACCCCAGAGCACATTGTCCTTTGAAATCGGCAGCGTCACTTTCCGGTCGGTCACGGTTATCGACCGCTGCCACTGCGGCGCCGTCAGCTCGCGCCAGACCACCTCGTAGTGAGCGCCGGGAGCCTCGCCTTCCCATAACAGCGTGGTGTTGTTATCCAGGTCGGTGGTCACCAACTGGGGATTCGCAGGCGGCGGCGGTGCGGCAGCGAGCGTGGCAAGCGTCGCCGCATTGAGCCTGGCAACCTGCGCGACGTAGCGGAAGTCCACGAATTTGATCAGGTCACCATACTCCACGCCGTTGTCGGTGCGCAGATTCTGATGTTGGTGATTGAAGTCTTCGCGCCATTCGGTGAAGCGGACCGCGGTAAAGCCTTCCTGGTTGAACGAGGTATGGTCGCCGCCGCGCAGAAAGCGGTCGCGCCGGAACTCGAGCTGCGCCCGGAATCGTGCGCTGTAGGTGGCACCCACATCGTCAATCGCACGCGCCAGCTCGCGCGACGGCGAGTCGCTCGCGTAGCCCAATGAGTCGAGCTGCTTCGCCTGTTCAGGAGTCGCCGTAGCGGGGATGCCTTCCGAGAAGACACGCACCACCGATTTGTCCTGCAGCCGCTCGCCGGGGGTGGTATTGCCGCCGACAATGTCATTGTTCAGAACGCCCTCGAGTTGCCACCCTGCGGATTTCGCCAATTGGGCCAGGTGACGGCTGCCGACGAGGCCCTGCTCTTCTCCAGCCACAGCCACGAACACGAGAGTTGCGGCAGGCTTCAGCTTCGAAAGTACGTGCGCGGAGGCGAGACTGACGGCAACACCCGAAGCATCGTCATTTGCGCCGGGCGCCTCACCGCGCGCGTCGAAATTGTCGCTGTTGCGCGAGTCGTAGTGGCCTGTCACCAGGTACATGCGCTTGCTCTGAGCGGGGTCCGAGCCACGCAGAACGGCATACACATTGGTCAAAGTCGTGGGTTGCGGAATTCGATTCTGGGGAGGCGCGGTGAACACATCCCGCTTGACCTCGAGGCAACCGCCACATTCAGCGGAATAGCGTTTGAGCTCCGCTTCAATCCAGTCAGCGGCCGCATTGATGCCCTGGCCACTCGGCAGGTCCTTCTCCATGCTCGACAAGGTGCTGCGAGTATGAAAAGCAACCAGGGTTCGGATGGTGTGCTCGATTTCAGTCGCTGAAACCTGGTCGAGCGCCCGGGCAATGGCCGGATCCGGTTTCGCCGGCCGGATAGGAGCACCCGCGACATCCAGATCGCGGGCCGACACCGCCGTCACGACGGGTAAGCACAGTGCCAACAGCAGACTTCTCCGCAACATCCCTCGTCCCCCATTTGCGCATTGACTGGCGGTTGCAACCACTGGAACTATAACGGTTTGGCGCGCCGCTGCGCTGGTCGGGGAACGTCCTAACGCAATGGTCAGCCGCACATCCCGTCTTTTCTTGCTGTTGGATGCTCTGCGTGGGCAGCGGCGACCCGTTGCGGCAACTCGCCTCGCAGAAGCCCTCTCGGTTTCGTTGCGCACCATCTATCGTGATATCGGCACGTTGGTCGAGCTCGGCGCCCCTATCGATGGCGAGGCCGGCGTGGGCTACGTGCTACGTGCGGGATTCTTTCTTCCGCCCCTCATGTTCAATGAGGATGAAATCGATGCGCTCGTACTCGGTGCCCGCTGGGTGGAGCACCAGGGCGACGCTGCCCTGACACGGGCTGCCGCCACCGCGCTGGCCAAAATCGCGACTGCCTCACCACGTGACCTGCGCGACGGCATCGCAGAGACAGGACTATGGGCTCCGATGTTCAGAGGCGCGCGGACCGTAGCGCCGCCACTGCAGCCGATTCGGGAGGCCATCCGTCGGGAGCACAAGGTCCGGATCGCGTACGTGAATGAATCCGGCGAGGCCAGCGAGCGGGTGATCTGGCCGATTGTCCTGGCATTTCTCGAGAAAACTCAGATGGTGGCCGCCTGGTGCGAGCTGAGAAACGGGTTCCGGCATTTCCGGGCCGACCGCATCCGCGCGCTCACTCCCCTGCGGCTGCGCTATCCCATTCGGCGGGTCGTGCTGGTCAAACAATGGCGTGCGGAGCAGAAGATTGCGCGGCCTTCCGAATGCTGACAGAACTTGTCAGCAGCCTGCCTCAGACTGCGACCGCATTGAGACCAAGCACTTCCGAGGCATCCGAATCATGCGGCTCTATCACCACCCATTTTCTTCCAACGCCCGTCGCGCGGTCATCACCGCATTCGAGCTGAATGCTCCAGTCGAGCTCGTGTTGGTGGACCTGCTGAAGCGCGAGCAGCGGCAACCAGCCTTTCTGGCCAGGAATCCCGCCGGGCGGGTGCCGGTTCTCGAGGACGGCGCCGTCATCCTTCCCGAGTCGTACGCGATCATGCTGTATCTTGCGGCAAAATCGGCCGGTCAAAGCCTCTATCCGGCCGACGTACAGTCGCAAGCCCAGGTCAATCGATGGATATTCTGGTGCGCGGCGCACTTTCAGCCTGCCATCTCCGTGCTGACCTGGGAGCACGTTGTCAAGAAGGCGCTGAACCTGGGCGAGCCGGACGCGGCGGAAATCAGGCGTGGGGAAAGACTGGTGCAGGAAACGGCCGCGCTGCTCGACTCCCATCTCGCGAGCCGCGAATGGGTGGCCGGTCACAACATCACCCTGGCCGATATTTCACTGGCCACGCCGCTCATGACCCTGAAGTCGGCAAAGCTGCCGGTGCAGGAGTTCAAGCACCTGCAGAGCTGGTTCACCCGCATGGCGGCGCGTGACTCCTGGCAAAGGACCAACCCGCCTGCCACTATTGCGTAAACGGACTCTTCGATGCGGGACGATTGAGCAGCATTCCCCCTGACGAGCCGGCGGCGCTCGCGGCCGCCTGGCAACTGCAACACAGTGGCAACTTCGTTGCCGCGTTCGATCTTGCGCAGGAAGGCCTCAACCGCTGGCCCGACTCGCAGCCGTTACAACACGTGTCGATCCTTGCGCTGGCTTCGTGCGGCTCGACCGATGCCGCGCTGTCTGCGTTTCGGGCAAGCACGCTGGCTGGGACCGACAATGAGGATTTCCTGGCGCTCGAGGCTCGACTTCTCAAGGACCTCGCCTTCAAAAGCCCGGCCCACGCGGCTCAGCCACAGCTCGCAGCCGCCGCCACGGCCTATGAGCGAATTGCGCAGCGGACCGGTGGTCACTACACCGCGCAAAACGCCGCATTGTTGTGGAAGTTGGCGGGTGTCGATGCACAGGCCACCCGGTTGGCGTCGGCAGTGCTTGCTGATCTCAGTGCGCCCGGTGCTCCCGCCGATGCGCAGGCGGCCTACTTTCATTGGGCAACACTGGCTGAGGCCGCTCTCGTCCTGGGTGATCGCGAGAAGCTCGAGGACGCGGTCAGCAACGCAAATCCATTGTGTCGGTCCAACTTGTGGGCACGCGCGCGCACTCTCACGCAAATGCGGCGATTGCTGGTTTCGCGGCCGGAGTTCACTGACATCGTAGAACGCTGGTATCGGCCGTCGGTGGGGCTAGTGCTCAGTCGGGATCAAACTCCGCCGCGGACCGGGGTCTGCGCAGCGCCAGCCCTTGCGTATGCGGTGGGTGAGGATCCTGACAACTGCTGGCAACAACTCAAAACGCAAGGGATCGGGCTGCACGTCATCGATGCCCATCGATCGGTGACCCGGCACGCATCAGGCCATCTCGATGGTCATACATGGTCCAGCCTGCTGTTGGATGAAGACGATGATGCGCGGCGCGCGTGCGCCGAAGCAGCGCTCGGCCTGTCGCTTGGACTTGCGGACGCAATGCAGGCTCCCTGGGTTGTCTTCGATCCCGCCGCCGCGGCCTGGCGCCCCTGTCAGGATCGCGACCGTGTCAGCCTGGTGGCCCAATATACTCACAACACAGCCCGGCCCAGCCCCGCCCGGTTTGGAATCCTGTTCGCCGATGCCGTCGGCTACTCAAACCTCAGCAGTGCCGATACGCGGCGCTACTGGACGAAGCTGTTGCCTGAAGCGGTGTTACCCGTGCTGCGACGCCATTCCGGATCGGTGGTGTTTCGCAAGACGTGGGGGGATGCCATCCATGTTGTTTTCAAATCCGCCGCCGCGGCCGCGCGCGCGGCGCTCGAAATGAATGCCGCGACCGCAAAGCTGGCGGAAGAGCTCGAATTCGGCCGGCGCCTGGAATTTCGGATGGCGGTGCACTTCGGCAGGGCCGACAGCAACCTCGACCCGATAGAGGAAGCACCGACTTTCTACGGCCCGCAACTGTCATTGGCCGCGCGCATCGTGCCGGTTGCTCCTCCGGGTGGCGTGTTTGTAACCGAGACCTGTGCCGCGCAATTGAGCCTCGAAGGTGTCACCGACATCGACTGCGCCTACATCGGCACAACGAGCCTGGCAAAGGACTATGGTCGGATGCGCCTGCTCACTCTGACTTCCCCGCCGCCAGCCCCTGGAGCGCGGCCTCATCCAGGATTGTGACTTTGCCGCGACCCACATCAACCCAACCCCGGGTGCGCCATTCCTGTAGATACTGATTGACGGCCTGGCGCGAGAGTCCGAGGAAACGCCCCAGCTCCTCCTGCGAGATCGCCAGTTGGACTCCCTTCGGGACGGGCCGTCCATGCAAGTTCGCAAGGCTCAGAAGGCGCCGTACCAGCCGTGTCGGCACGGTCAGCAGCGCCGAGTCTTCCACCCAACCGCTGGTCCAACGAATGCGCTGACAGAGCAACTGCAGCAGGTGAATTGCGAGCGCCGGCTCCCGCTGTAACAGGGCGAGAAACTGGGCGCGGGGGATGATCATCAGTTCGCAGCTCGAGGTCGCGGTGGCGGTGGCGGTCCGCGACTGGCCGTCCAGAAGCGCGATCTCACCGAACGTATCGCCGGGCTCCATGATGTTCAGAAACATCTCCCTGCCCTCGCGAGTGCTGGCGCTGATGCGTACCTGGCCGGTCACGACACCATAAAGCGCATCCCCAGGGTCTCCCTGCGAAAACACGATGGCGCCGTCTGCGTAGACACGCCGGACCGCCAGACCCCCTATCTGCTGGATGGTCGCTGCGGAAAGCCCGCGAAACAGGCGGTTACGCTCGAGAAGGGTCTGCACCGACAAAGCCATGAATGAACGCCTTCGCACCCGGAAACCTGCCGAAGCATAGCGGCTTGTGTCAGGCACCTGACAGAACGGGCCGTGCATCCCGCGCACCATGGCTCCCGTGGACGAAAGGTTGTGAGACGAACGTAAAGGAGCTGATCATGAACATGCAGAACACAAATAGTGCCTTCCGGATGACTTGGGTAACGCTGACCGCGCTGTCGGCGGCAATGCTGGTCGGTGTGTCGCACGCAGCTTCCCCAGGCGACGTGCCCAGCCAGACGGTGGCCTACCAGGACTTGGACTTGAACAGCGACGCAGGCGTTCAGGCTCTCTACCGGCGAATTCAGTTTGCCGCGGACCAGGTGTGTGGCGAGGCGGATACCCGCGAGCTGGCGAGATTGCACGTCAAGAAGGCCTGTGTCGACCGGGCGGTCTCGGATGCGATCGCCACTGTAATCCACAAATGAGTGGCGGTAAGCCGCCCCGGTGTTGGCCGGGGCGGCCGGCAGGTCAGATCATCCACGGGCCGCGCGCAATGCAAGGCCCGTGGCAACCGAGGTGAATTCACGCCCTCCGGCAATCTTCTGCGCCCCGAACCGCTCGGCGAACAGGCGGCGGACGGACGGCACAAATGCCGATCCTCCGGTCAGGAAAACATGGTCAATGTCTTCACTGCGCACACCGGTGGTGGCCAGCAACCGATCCACCGACCCGCCGATTGCATCCAGCTCCTGTTGTATCCACTGTTCGAATTCCGCGCGGGCCACCGTTCTGGAGATCGTCGCCGGGCCACAGTGAAAGTCGAACGTCGCAACCGGGTCTTGCGACAGAGCAGTCTTCAGGGCCTTGACCGACTCATGCAGCTTAAATCCAAGGTCGGCACTGACAAAGTACGCGAACGCCTCGAGCGCGGCGGGCGCCAATGCCAGCGGCCGCAGCCGTTCCAGGATCTGCAACACCTTGGGCCTATTCAACAGCGACAGGGAGTGCCATTGCTCGAGTCCCGCGTACGGCCAGTTCGGGACCGGCAGCGTCTTGTCGGGCGCCGCCTGATACTCGGTGCCGAAGCCAAGGGCGGGCGCCACGAGGTGCCTGACAATCTGGCGATCGAACGCATCGCCGGCGATGGCAACGCCCTCGTTGCCCAGGATCACCCGCTCGCCGGAAGCATCGCGCGCCGCACCCGGCCCGACGGGCAGGAGCGAAAAATCGCTGGTGCCGCCGCCGAAGTCGCCCACCAGAATCAACTCGTCGCGCCGCAGTGTCTGCTCATAACTATAGGCCGCGGCGACCGGCTCATATTCAAACACAACGTGCTCGAAGCCACACGCCTGCACGGCCTTCAGCAGTTGCGCCTGCGCGAATGAGTTGGCGGACTCGGAACGCTCGTTTGAAAAGTTGACGGGCCGGCCCACCACCACGCGCTGCGGAATCGGGCCGATGGTCGCTGTCGCAGCCTCCAACAGCTTGCGCAGAAAGGCAGCAATCAAATCGGCAAGCGTCAGGTGCCTGCCATAGAGGCTCGTACCTTCGAACGACCGGTCGGCGAGGTACGCCTTGAGCGAACGAATCAGCCGTCCAGGCGAGTCATGGCTCAGGTAGCGCTCGATGGCCGCCGCTCCCGCATGCGCGCGCAGGCTGGGCATGCCATTTTCAACTTCACGCTCAAAATGCAGGATGGATGGAAAGGTCTCGGTGGTGCCTGCCGGGCTGCTGAAGGTCGCGAGGCGCGCTACACCAGTCGCGTCCACGCAGGTGACGGCACTGTTGGACGTCCCGAAGTCCAACCCGATGCTCTTGGGACGAATATTCGACATGTGACCGGCCGGCGCGGCAAAAGGCCGGCCAGACTAGCAGACTTCCGCGCCGCACCGGCAGTTCAGGACTCGCGGATGAGAGTTTCGAGGGCGGGACTGTCGCGGACAATGACGTTGCCGCGCCCCAACTCGAGCCAGCCGCTGGATTTCCAGCTCTGCAGGTGTTGATTCACAATCTGGCGCGACACACCGAGGAATTGGCCGAGCTCTTCCTGGGACAGCGAGACTTTGATACCGGCGGCCGTGGCGCGCCCGTGCAGGTCCGCCAGGCTCAACAGCCGTTTCGCGATTCGGGCCGGCACACTGAGCAGCGCCGAATCCTCCGTGGCCTGCGCCGTCCAGCGCACACGGCTGCACAGGAGTTTGATCAAATGTCGCGCCAACCGCGGCTCGCTGTCCAACAGGCGCAGAAACGGCTCGCGCTGAAGGATGGATAGCTCCGTGCGTGTCATGGCGGTCGCCGTGGCGGTGCGCGGCATCCCATCGAGCAACGCAATCTCACCGAACGAGTCGCCCGGGCCGATGATATTGAGGAATACCTCCTTGCCGCCCGGCCGGCTCGCGCTGATGCGTACCCGCCCGCTCACCACGCCACAGAGGGAGTCGCCCGGGTCCCCGCGCATGAAAATGACCGCTCCCTGTTCGTACACGCGGCGGCGGCCGAGCGCGGCAATCCGTTCCACCGTAGTTTTCGACAATCCACGGAACAGATTATCGCGTTCAATGACGGTCTGGGCGGTGATGGCCAAATGGGGGCTGCCTGGCTGCGGGATTCGGCGACCTGTTGGAGTATAGTCCGGCCAATCTCGGAGGTGAGGTCATCGTGTCGTCTGCCCGAGCATGGATTGCCTCGTCCGTCCTCCTTTCGTTCGGCCTACTGCCGTTCCCCGCAGTTGCCCAATACGCTGTCGAGCAACAAAGCAGTGTCTGGTTAAAGGGACTGTTCGATGTGCGCGCGGTCGGGGGCGGTCCGGCGCCGAGTTGGACCGAGGGCGGGCCCGGAAAATTACGCTATGGCGGAAGCAGCTCGCAGGAGGGCTTGCAACGCTCTACGCGTCTGACTTTGTCCCAAGCCGCCGTGCAAATAGGCGCAACTCTCCCGTGGGGCATCCGTGGGCAGGTGCAATTGAACATGGAGCCCAATATTGCGGACGGTTATCACCCGTGGCTGGTGGAGGCCCTTTTGCGCAAGGAATGGACTGCCGGCAACGGCGGCTGGGGACTGCAGACCGGTGTGATGCATGTGCCCTTTTCCCTCGAAAACGTGGGTCCGGCATGGTCGCCCGAATACTCGATTTCGAGCTCCGCACTGAACAGTTGGTTGTGGGAGGACATCAGCCTCGCGGGCGCCGAGGGCGAGTGGTGGCACACCACCGGCACGGGAATCAAACTGGACGCCGTGGTGGGAGCCGGGGCCGGCGCGGACCAGACCGGCCGCCTGCTGGCCCTTCGCGGTTGGGTGATGGGCGACACCCTGAGCGGCATCAATGGCAGTTTGGCTCTACCCGGTCGTAGCGAACGCACCGATATCTTCAATGAGCGCGACCAACGTCCGGCGCTGTATGGCTCGTTGTCCTTGGGCGACGAGGCAGACACGGTGTCTGTCAAACTCGGGATGTTCGACAATAGCGGTGACGAAAGCAGTCGGGGCGTCTGGCATACGCATTTCACCACTGCGGGACTGGCAATCCACGCCACTTCACACATCGACCTGCTGACGCAGTTCCTGACCGGGACCGCGAGAGTGGCCGCCCCTCCCAACGACAGCTCCTTCCGTGCCACGTACGGCCTCGCCTCGTATCACTTCAGGCAACAGCGAGTGAGTCTGCGTTATGACCAGTTTCGCGTCCACGACCTGGACGGCGGCCCCACATCGACCAATGAGCACGGCAATGCCGTGACCGCCTCCTACCAGGTACAGTTCGGATTGCGACATCGGATTGCGCTCGAGCACATCTGGATGTATAGCCATCGCGACGCGACGGGGTCACTCGATCCGACACCCGATGGATGGCAGGTCGGCTATCGGTTCCGCTTCTGACACCCGGGAGCCGTACTTGCACCGACATAACTTCACCAGCACCTGCCTCGTTGCACTCGCAATGATTGTCGGTGCGCGAGCGCATGCCGCGGCTCCGGCTATCACCGGTACCGTGTCTAGCGCGGACGGCGCGCCGGTCACCGACGCCGTTGTATTCGTACAGTCTCCTGTGCCGGAGCCGGAAAAATCCCCACCCATGCAGGTCGTCGACCAGGTCAACAAGACATTCGTACCGGGCTTGTTGCCGATTGTGGTGGGGACGGCGGTACGGTTTCCGAACCATGATCAAATACACCACCACGTGTACTCTTTTTCGCCGACCAAGACCTTTGAATTGCCCTTGTACAAAGGCGAAGCGGCCGCGCCGGTCGTGTTTGACAAGGTCGGTGCCGTCAAGATCGGCTGCAACATTCACGATTGGATGTCGGGAATCATTCTCGTGCTGCCTTCGCGTCACTTTGCCGTCACCGATTCAACCGGCCGCTTCACTCTCAACGATCTGCCTGCGGGCACTTACACCCTGGTTGCGTGGCACGCACGCAGCAAATTGAAGCCGGATGAGACCGCGCAGTCGGTGCAGGTCGGAGCCGAGGTCGCGAACCTGACTTTCAAGCTGCCCCTGGCCCCACCCCGGCCCAGGCCCGCGATGCACGGCACCCGGGCAGAGCCATGAGGTGGTGGCATACCCGCAGCCTGCGCGCCAGGATTTTCATAGCGTTTTCGGTTCTCATTCTTGCCGTTCTACTGGCAACACTGGGATTGACTCAGCTCATTGTCGGGCAGGACGCGCGCCAAACCCTGAGCCGCGAGTTGCGCACCACTGGACAGGTGTTCCAGAGCCTGCTGCGCGAGCGCGCCATCCGCCTGCAAACCAACTCGACACTGCTGGCCAGCGACTTCGCGCTGAAGCGGGTGTTTGCGACTCATTTCGACCCTGCCAGCTACGATTCGGAAACACTGGCGTCCGCGGGCCTGAGTTACCGGCAGCGCATCGGTGTGCAGCTCGTATGGATGACCGACGAAAGGGGCACGCTGCTCGCGGCATCGCCCGGTGAGGGCCGGATCGGCCAGTCACTCGCCGGCTTCGCGCCTCTCAAGGAAGCACTCGAAAGCCAGGCGCCCGCCACCGCGGTCGTCGAAGTCGACAACGAGGTGTTCCAGATGGTGGCCGTGCCGGTCCTCGGGCCGGATGTCATCGGCTTTTTGCTGTTGGGCCAGGTCATAGATGACCAGGTCGCCCGGCGTTTGCAGCAGGACACCCATTCGGATGTGACCTTCCTGACCGATTCGGCCGTGTTTGCGTCCTCGTGGCCTGAATCCAGCCGAAGCGCTCCACAGCTCATCCGGATGCTGCCCGAGGTGCGGCTGCAGAATCCGCGGCTGCTGAGCATGCGTGGTGAGCGATACCTTTCACTAGCGGTCCCGATCGTTGCGAATCTGGGAAAGCCTCTCTACGTGCTCATTCAGGGCTCGTATGACCGGGCGCTGGCGCCATTGCACACCCTGCAGTGGCGAATCGCGGTGATCGGCCTCATCGCGTTGGCGGGCGCACTGATCACTGGAATCCTCCTCGCCGGGGGAATCACCGGGCCAGTGCGGTTGCTGGTGAACGCCATGCACGAGATTCCGCGGGGCAATCTGCGCCATCGGCTGCGAGTCGAGCGCAACGATGAGATCGGGTTTCTGTCGCGCTCCTTCAATGAGATGGCTGAAGGCCTGGAGGAACGCGAGCACATCAAGGATACCTTCGGGCGATTTGTGTCACGCGATGTGGCCGAAGCGGTCCTCAGCGGCCGCGTGCCGCTGGCCGGCGAGCGCCGCGAAGTCAGCATCCTGTTTCAGGACATCCGCGGTTTCACCGCCTTGTCGGAAAAGCTCGATCCGGTCGTCCTGCTGCGCCTGTTGAATCAGTTCTTCACTGAAGCGGTGGCGGCCGTGGAAGCCGAAGGGGGCGTGGTCAAACAGTTCACGGGCGATGGCGTGATGGCCTTGTTTGGAGCACCTCAGTCCCGTACGGATCACACCGAACGCGCCGTGCGCGCCGCGCTGGGAATCGTCACGCGGCTCGCAAACCTCAATGTGTTGTTACAGAACAGCGGCGCCGCGCCGCTGCAGATTGGCGTTGGAATTCACACCGGCGAGGTGGTGGCCGGGCTCATCGGCCCGGACGAACGCATCGAATACGGTGTTGTGGGCGAGGCAGTCAATTTGGCGAGCCGCATCGAATCGCTCACGAAGGAACTGACCGCCACCATTCTCGTATCCAAGGAAATCGCAGCCCGGCTGGGTTCGGAATTCGTGCTGGGCCGCACCGCACTGCTGCCGGTCAAGGGAAAATCCCAGCCGGTGGAAGTCGTCGAAGTGCTCAGCCGTCCGCTGCCTGCGCCCGGGCCTCAGGGAACAGGGCGGACCTCCGGGACCGCCCTGTAGGTAGTTGCGCTAAACGCCGCCGTCAGGCCATCAGGGATCGCAGCTCGCCGGCCGGGTCGACAGGTTGGGGTCCGTGCAGAGCGGTCCCAGCTTCGACTCGTGCTGCGGCAGGCTGATCATGGCGAACGGTCCCGCCTTGTGCTCGCCATTGAAGGGCGTCGGTTTGGCCGGATTGAAGCCGCAAGGCGCCGCGTCCTGCGGATTGTTGAACCAGAAGCCCACGTGGAACGTGTTGGTCGGTGCGAGCTTCACGTCCGGGTCGAATCCGAAGATCTGATCCAGCAGGATCGTGCTGATCTGCACGTGGCCCCGGTCGCTGTGGTTGGGAATCTGGATGTCGGACTGATACCAGGCCAGGCCGAAGCTGCCCGTAAAGGCCGGGTCCTTCGCGCCGGTGGACAGGAAGGGGCTGTGCTGCACTGTAAACAGGTCGAACTGCAGGCCCGACTTGAAGCCATCCAGATCGAGGATCAGCGTGTCATTGAGCCTGCCGCGGATGACGGTGGCGTGAGCACGCGGTTCCTCGTTGTAGTTGGCACGCACGCACTCAACCGTCTGCGGATTGAGTGCGAGATCGAAGCCGATGCGGTCGGGTTTGGGGCTTCCGTTGACGATGCCGGCGCTGGCGGCGCCGATGTTGGCTATCGCCAGCGCACCCAACAGTGCGGCGCCGGCCTTGCCGGCGGCCCGCTTGCCTGAAAATGATCCGAGTGTCTTGGTCATGTGTTTATCCTTGGTTGGTGGGGGTCTGTTTGAGCTCTCGACGGGGCCAAGGATGGCAGGCGGGGCCGGAGCGCTCTGTCAACCCTTTGACACAACGCGCTCTGCGTTTGCGGTGAACGTGGGTCACTATGTCTTGACGTAGGTATCTATGTACGGATAAGGTAGGAACGTGCCCGAGGCAGGTGCCCAATCGCAATGCATATCGATCGCCGCCAACTTCTCGTAGCCGGTGTAGCCGGCGCCGTCAGCACCGCGCTGCCGGCCGCCCCGGATGCGATCATCCCGCCGCAGGGCTGGGTGAAAAACACCCGTGGCAAGATTTCCTACATCAGCGACGACGGCAAGGAGCGCGGCCGCGAGTGGTTCAGCTTCAGCCGCCGCGAGGATGGACAGGTCACGCTACGAGCTTACTGCGAGATCGATGACGGCCGCGTCGAGCGCGATGTCGTGCAGAGCATGACTTCGAAGTTCGAGCCCCTGGATTGCTTCGTCCGACTGCACGTCGGCGGCAAATTCTCCGGAACGGGTTGGATGCGATTCACCGACACCGAAGCGGAGTGCGAGGTCTTCAGCACGGTGCTCGGACGGGTCCAACAGCGGATGCCACTGCCCATGCCGGCCACCACGTTGGTGTCTCATCCAATCAGCTCCGACGCGCTGTTGATGTCGAGGTTCGATCATGCGAAGCCCGACCGCATCCAGGGTTGGCGCGGCGGAATGTCCACATCCACCCGGCTCGATGGCGGCAGCGGCCCCTTCCTGAGCCTGAACGACCGCGAGAGCCGGATCGAATACGTGGGTCCCGAGTCCATTACTACCGCGGCCGGCCGCTTCGACACCCATCACTATCGGCTGCTGATGGACTCACGTCCGGACGGGAAGCAGCCCTCCTACGATTTATGGTGTACGCACCCGGACTACCTGTTGGTCAGGGGTGAGGTACGCGGATATCTGAACAACAAGACCGGTTATGGTCGCTATGAGCTGGTTGAATACTCCGTTTGAGCACATCAACCTATCGGGCCAGAATGACGAACTTCCCGGTTGCCGGGTCGCGCTGCAGGCACAAACCCGCCGCGGCGAGCCCTTCAATCAGGGCGTGGACTGTGACCTGACCGTCTATGAGAGCAGGCAGGTAGACCGCCTGTTTCAGGGGTGCCGGAGCGGGACGCGGCCGCCAGGCGAGGATTTTGGCACTCAAGATGCCTGATCCGCTCGTTCGGCGTACTTCCAGAAGACGGCAGCGAGTGAGACGAAGCAGAATGTCGCCGCCGACAAGGTGACTGATGCAATGATTTCCATGGGCGAAAGTGTGCGCGCCCAGGTACCTGCCCAGCAGTGTCGAAGGTCATGGAAAAGAACGGCGGCATGTGACTTCGGTCAGGAATCACCCTTCCCGCGCTGCGAGCGCTCGTCACTACCTCGCGGAATGCTACCCCGTCAGCTTGTTGCCGCAGTTACCACAAAACTTGCCACCGTGGGTCTCGGCGTTACACTTCGGGCAATGATCGGGCACGGCTTTGGCCACCGGCTTACCGCACTCCGGACAAAACTTCGACGCGCCGACCTCCGCCCCGCACTCCCGACACAATGTCTTTGCCGCCTGGGTGTTGGTTCCAGCCGTCGGCGCCACCAGATGGGCATCCGGAGCCATGTCGATACCGCCCGCGTAATCCTGGGTGCGCGCTTTCTCGCCGAGCTGTTCGCGCGCGGCGTCGACTTTCGCCTGGGCCTGATGAGCTGCCAACTGCTCCTTGAAATTCGGGGCGCACACTTCGCACAGGTTGGCCTCCGCGTTCCAACAAACCTGGCTGCAAACCCAGTGACCGCAGGACGTGCATTGGCGGAAATTCGGCCGGGCTTCCTCGACCGCCTGCGCCAGGGCCGCATCGTGCAGCTTGCCGCCGACCACCCGCTGCACTTCGTGGACCGCCGATCCCGCCCGGCCAAAGCCGCTCAGAAAGTCACTGGCAACATTCAACAACGACTCGGCCACTCCAATGGTGGAGGCCTGAAACTGGGTCATGTAGCCATTGCCGCACTTGTCGCAATGGAACTTGAACTGGTAGCCGCGGTCCGTGGACAGGTCGTCATAGTTATGGACGAATTGAATGAGCGCCATATGCTTACTATAGTAGCCGGATGAATTTCCGCGACCCTGCCATTATAGTTCCGGGCGCCGCAGGCGCCGGATTTTTATTTCTGCCGGGCCGCGGCTTGATGCTCCCGGCGGGCCTGTGGGGACCGCCCCATTGGGAGTGGATCGTCCCCATGGCCGTGGTCATCTTCTGCGTGGTCTATTTTGGGGTGCTCGCCTTCTGGAAGCTGCTGACCGGCGAAGCGCTCGGCAAGCCCTTCACGGCCCTCCTGGCCCTGTTTTTGTTCATCCGGCTGACCGTTGACTGCGCCCGCATCATGATGTGGCGGTAGTCACCCGTAATGGGGCTTGGCTGACTGACAATTCGCCAGGCGATACAGCGCCGGCAACACCAGCAGGCTCAATAGGGTCGCTGAAATGATGCCGCCAATCACTACAGTGGCCAAGGGTCGCTGCACCTCGGCGCCCGTGCCTGTGTTGAGTGCCATGGGAAGGAAGCCGAGGCTCGCAACCAGACCGATCATGAGGATCGGCCGCAGGCGCAACAGCGCCCCCTGTACGATTGCATCTTCCAGCGGCACCTCTTTGCGCCGCAGATCGCGGATCGCCGAGAGCATGACCACGCCACTCAACACCGCGACCCCGCAAAGGGTGATGAAGCCTACTCCGGCCGTGATTGAGAGTGGAATCCCGGTCACGAGCAGCGCCAGGACGCCGCCGGTCAGTGCCAGGGGAACACCGGAAAATACCAACAGCGCATCCTTCACGGAACCGAAAGTCATGAACAGCAGGCCAAAGATCAGCAGCAATGAGACCGGTACCACGGTCTGCAGACGCCGCGCCGCGGATGCAAGCTGTTCGAAGGTGCCACCGTACTGAATGTAGTAACCCGGCGGCAACTTCACCTGTGTATCGAGTTTGCTTTGCAATTCGGTGACAAACCCCGCCAGATCCCGTCCACGCACGTTGGCCGATACGACGATGCGCCGCTTCCCGTTGTCACGCGAGATCTGATTGGGGCCTTCGCTCGAGGTGACATCCGCCACCTCCGCCAGTGGCACATAGTTGCCGTTCGCGCGTGCCAAGGGTAGTCGCGTGAGCGCATCAGGATCGACACGCATGGCTTCAGGCAGCCGCACCTCGAGCGGAAAGCGCGCATCGCCTTCGTAGATGAGTCCCGTCTCCTTGCCACCGATCGCGGCTGACACCGAATCCTGCACATCCGCCACTGTTAAACCATAGCGGGCCAGGTCGATACGCCGCGGTTGAACCGAGAGGATCGGAAGACCGGCAAGCTGCTCGGACTTCACATCCGCCGCTGCGCCGGTGGCCGAGACTACCCGCTGCACCTCGCCCGCCAGTTTGAGCAGCGTGACCAGATCGTCGCCGAAAATCTTCACCGCCACATCGCTGCGCACCCCGGATATCAATTCATTGAAGCGCAACTGGATGGGTTGCGAGAAGCCGTACGAGGTGCCCGGCAGCGCTTCGGCGGCTGCTTGCAACTCATCGAGCAGTTGTGCTTTGGGCTTGTTCGGATCCGGCCATTCCTGCGGCGGCTTCAACATGACATACACATCGGAGCGCGCCGGCGGCATCACATCGGTGGCGACTTCCGCCGTACCATTGCGCGCAAAGACCGTCTTCACTTCCGGCAGTTTCCGCAACGCGCGATCGAGCTGCAACTGCATGCGCACACCCTGTTCAACACCCGTACCGGGCGGCCGCACCGCCTCAATGGCTATATCGCCTTCATCCAGGTTGGGAATGAACTCGGCGCCCATCCGTGAGGCGAGCCAACCACACAACACCACGAACACAGCGGCAGCACCCACCATGGGCCAACGCAGCTTCAGAACACTTCGCAGTACGGGCTCATACAGTCGCTTTACACCGCGCACCACGAAGTTGTCCTTTTCCTGCACCTTGCCCGACAGGAGCAGCGCACAGGCCGCGGGCACAAAAGTTATCGAGAAAATGAACGCACCGACCAGGGCCGCAATCACCGCGAAGGCCATCGGCCGAAACATCTTTCCCTCAACGCCCGTGAGAGCGAAGATGGGGAGGTTGACCAGTACGATGACAATGACACTGACCAGACTCGGCCGGAAAACCTCCCGCACGGCCTCATAGACCACCTGGAACCGCTCCGCTCGTTCCAGCAAACGACCGCGTGTGTGCTGCGCCTCGGCGAGCCGCAGAATGCAGTTCTCGACAATAATCAACGCGCCATCGACAATCAGGCCGAAGTCGAGGGCGCCCAGGCTCATCAGGTTGCCGCTGACCCCACTCGTCACCATGCCGGTAAACGTTGCCAACAGCGACAGCGGAATAACGAGCGCGGTCAGCAATGCCGCCCGCAGATTGCCCAGAAACGCGAACAGCACCGCAATCACCAGGATCGCGCCCTCCAGCAGATTCTTCTGCACGGTGGCGATTGTCTTGTTGACGAGTACAGTCCGGTCGTACACAGACTCGGCTTTGACGCCGGCCGGCAGGGTCGCGTTGATCTGCACGAGCGTGTCCGCCACTCGCTGAGAGACGACGCGGCTGTTTTCACCGATCAGCATCAGCGCGGTGCCCAACACCGTCTCCTTGCCGTCGCGCGTTGCCGCGCCCGAGCGCAGCTCCTTGCCGATCCCGACCTCCGCCACATCGGCTACCGTGACCGGGATGCTGTTGCGCGTGGCGATGACCGCCCGCCGCAGAGCCTCCGTATCGGCAATCTGCCCCGGGATTCGAACCAGCTTCTGTTCGCCATTGGTCTCGATGTAACCGGCACCGACATTCAGGTTGTTGGCCTCGAGCGCTTTGATCAAGTCGCCGAGGGTCACCCCGTAGGCCAGCAGGCGCGCGGGATCGGGCGCAACCTGGTATTGCTTGGCATTGCCGCCAATGCTGTTGACCTCCGAGACACCCGCGACCTGCCGCAACTGCGGTCGGATGATCCAGTCCTGGATACTACGCACGTCGGTCGGCGTGTAAGCCGTACCGTCCGGCTTGCGGGCATCCGGCTCGGCGACCACGCTGTACAGATAGATTTCACCCAGCCCGGTTGACACGGGCCCCATCTCGGGAGCCACTCCCTGCGGAAGCTGTCCTTTCACCTCCTGCAGGCGTTCGTTGACCAACTGCCGAGCGAAGTAGATGTCTGTACCATCCTTGAAAACGACCGTCACCTGAGACAGGCCGTATGCCGAAATCGAGCGAGTGCTTTCGAGCCTCGGCAGGCCGGCCATGGCGGTTTCGACGAGAAAGGTCACGCGCTGCTCGGTTTCGAGCGGCGAATAGCCGGGCGCCTGCGTGTTGATCTGGACCTGGACGTTGGTGATGTCCGGAACGGCATCGATCGGCAGGCGCTCATATTGGAAGTATCCGAACACGGCGAATGCGGCGACCGCCGCCATGACGAGCCATCGATTACCGATGGCAAAGTGGATGATGCGATCCATCATCACTCCTCCCCGGCGCCTTTGAGGCGATCGGCTTTGATGAGGTAGCTGTTCTGAGCCGCATAACGCTCACCCGCCGACAGGCCTGCCAGGACCTCAATGGCCTCACGGGAGCGTTTTCCCAGTCGCACGGCACGCGGCTCGAAGCCACGGTCTTTTTCCACAAACACGACAGTCTTTCCTTCCAACTCCTGGAGTGCCGCGGGGACTACGGCGACACGGGCCTGGGTGTCGGCAATCACAACCTCGCCCGTTACGAACTGACCCGGCACCCAACGTCCGTCCCGATTGTCGACAACGGCGCGTGCCACGACGCTTTGACTCTCGCCCTGCCCTGCAGGCGCCACATAGGTGATCCGCGCTTCAGCGTGTTCCTCCGGGGTCGCGCCGTGGAAAGACACCGCCATTCCCGCTCTCACCTGGCCCAGATCGCGGGCAAACAATGCAAACTCCACCCAGACCGTGGACAAATCGGCTACTCGCAGCAACACCGTGCTGCTGTCCACAGCATCGCCCGGGTTGGTGCGGCGCTCTATGATCCGGCCCGGTATAGGCGATCGGATGCCGTAGGTTTGCAGGCTTTCGTTGGATTCGACGCGGAGCAGCTCTTCGGAGGCCGCCACCGGATCTCCTACCCGTTTGTTGACATCGCGCACTACGCCGGCGTAGCGCGCACGGATGTCCTGTTCGCGCTCGGAGTTGGGGCGAATCGTACCGTGCAGTGTGAGGGTCGTGCGGATTTGCGCCTGGCCGGCAACCACCATTTCAATGCCTGCGTCGCGCGCCCGGTCCACCGTCAACGGGCGTTCCGCCACGCGAGCCACTGACTGCGAATTGGCGGAAGAATGGCTTTTGCTGCAACCGGCGCCAGCGGCAAACAGGCACGCAACGATGCGAGCTGAGAGTCTGAGAGTGTTCATGGTTGATCCTGTGAGGGGCTGGCGGCGGCCACGGGCTCGCCGGTCAAGCGTTCGATCTCTGCGGTGAGGCGATGAATATCGGCCGCCACCTGGATTGCGGTGATTTGCAACGCAAGCAGATCCTGTTGGGCCGAGGCCAGCTCGAGATACGAGAAACGGCCGCGGTCATAGCCGTATTGAGTTTGATCCAGCGCTGCCTGCGCCTGCGGGAGCGCTTCCTGGCGCAACACAGCGAGCTGTTCCCGTCCGGATTGAACCTGTTGGTACAACGCGTACAGTTGCCCCTGTGCCCTGATTCGAGCCGCGTGCTCACCGGCCTGCGTCTGGTCGCGCCGAGCCTGCGCTTCCGCAATCGCTCCGTGATTGCGATCAGACAGTGGTAGCGGCAGCGAGAAACCCGCCACCAATCCCACATCGCCCGTCGACTGGAAACGCCGCAGGCCGGCAGTCAGGGTTAGGTTGGGCCGTGACTGCGCCCGGGCGAGCCGCCATTCGGCCTCGCGTAAGCGGCTTTCACTGGCAAAGCGCACAAAGTCCGGATTGCGATCCAGGAGCCGGCGCAACGAATCGAAGGACTCGAGCGGAGGCAAGACATACAGATCCGCCTGGGCCTGTGCGAACCGCGCATCCGTGGAACCCCACATGGCGGCAAGACTGCGGCGCGCGCCTTCAAGGGTGCTTTGCGCCTGCCGAACTTCGATGCGAGCGCGTGTCGTTGCAATGCGTGCACGACTGAGCTCAGCCTCGGGTGTGCGCGCCGCTTTCACGCGCGCCGCGATGACTTTCTCTGTTCGCTCCGCCAGCTCCAGAGCGCCGCGCGAAGAGATGATCTGCTCCTGGTCGGCGACGACTTCGATGTAGCGCCGCGTCACTTCGGCTAGTACATCGAGGGCGCGCGCCTGCTGATCTACGCCCAACAGGGTATGGTCGGACTGCGCGACCTCCACACGCCGCGCGCGTTTGTCCCCGAGCCCCAGAACCTGACTCAGGGTCAATGTCGCCTGCTTTTCATCCACGTCTCGCGCGACACCGGAGCCCAGAATCCCGCCGGCTTCCAGGGATATTTCCGGATTCGGACGCAGGCCGGCCTGCAGCGTGCGAGCCTCGGCGGCTTTCAATTCATAAGCCCCGACAGCGAGGTCCGGATTGCGGTTCAAAGTAACGGCAATGGCATCCGCCAATGTCAGCGTGCCCACGGGCTCGCTCGCCGGCGCCGCGCAATTGGCAGCCGACATCCGGGCAACCGCGACAATCAGCACGGCAATACCCGTACACGCCGTCCCACGGCGTGCTAACAGAAAACTCATGATGGCCTCTCGAGTTAGACCGCGCGACGAAACGCGCTCAGCGCCGGCCCCATGACCGGCAGGAATCGAGCAGGCTCAAGCGGGAGGGCCCCGCAGCGGTGGGCGAAGTTGAGTAGGATCGGAAATACGAACGAACAACGGACCCCAGTCGACGGGGACCGACTGCACGCACACCACCAAGAACAGTACGAGTGCGAATGCGAGGGCCATCGTCGGCAGATCGACGCCGCTATTGTCAAACTTTTTCACGAGCACGTCCGCGGGGACGCTCATGTCCGAGTCCGATAGCGCTGAGTCGACGCCAATGCCCCTTGGATGGTCCAGGTCGTCAATGCCCGCATCCCCAACGTGCACACTGGCGGCGGGCTCGTTGCCGTCGGCACAAAAATGCACGTGCACGGCGCCAACCCGCATCACCACCAGGGTGATGCAAATGAGCCAGACGAGCAGTTTGGAATGAGAGCGGGACACCCCGGCATTGTGGGGGGATGGGGGGGTAGATTCAATACTCAGCCGCTCACAAAAGCTCCCGGCTTCGACTCGAACAGCGTCTTATGTGAATCCATGCAGAAAAAATAAGTCTTTCCCTGATACGTAGAGCGCGGCGAGGTCTTCGGATCAACATCCATCTCACACACCGGGCACACCGGATGCTCCGCCGTCGAAACCCTCCGCTGCGCATACACGCTATTGGAATTGGGATCCATCCACCCCCGTCCCTGGTACTCCAGGAGCTCAACCGACTTGGCAGCGACCTCTCTGCCGAAATAGCGCTCCACGACGTGCAACGCAAGATCCATCCCGGACGACAACCCACCCGAACTGGCAATATTCCCCAAGTCCACGAAACGCGCACCGCGCTGCAGTTTGATGTCAGGGAACGCCATCGCGAACTCAGAGTAAGCGCTGTGATGTGTCGCAACCCGCTTGCCGGCCAGCAGCCCGGTCTGTGCAAGCAGGAACGCACCGGTACACACAGACATCACGACATCCGCCGCCTGAGCAACTTTGCGAACCCACGCGAGCACTGCTTTGGTAGGCTCACTCTGCGCCGGGATGACGACCACTTTGGGCGCAGGCGCCGCGGCGAGTGTGTAGTTGGGAACGATTGTCATGCCACCTTCGACACGAACCGGCGACAGCGTCTGTGCGACTGTGTAAGGCCGAAATGGGTGGCGCACGGGTCCGCGAGCATCGACCGATTCGAAGACCGCCCAGGGCCCTGCAAAATCAATAACCACGGCACCCGCAGAAATCAGGAAGGCCACGGGAATGACTCCATCGGTCGGCACACGTAGCGGCGCAGCGGCCGCGGAAGCCTCTCCCGCCGTTGCGGCAGGACCTTCGCCCTCGGCACCCGCGAATCCCGGGCGCAACAGCGATACACCCAGCCCGATTGCCGCTGAGGTCTGTAACAAGTCTCTGCGCTTCATTGCATTCTCCCGTGTCCCGATGAGCAGGAATATGGGCGATCGGCGCGTCTCGGACCAAACCGTCCACTGCATCTGGCTGGTGATTCACTGCGAGGCAGTGGTTTGAACCCATCGAAAGCGTACGATCTGAACCATGGACCACACCACCACCACCCGCCTCCGGTATTGGCCGTGGATCGTCGCAATCTGGTCGGGAATCGGCCTCATTGACGCCACGCAGACCGTGTTTCCCATGCGCGCACAGGACATGCATCACGACTGGTTCAGCCTGTTCCTCACTTTGATGCTGAACTGGTTGCCCTGGGCGTTAGCGACACCGTTCGTGATTGAGTTGGGGCGTCGCTTCTCGCCGACCCGCCCGCGCAAGATCGCCGGATTGATTATCCATTTGGCCGCGGCAGCAGCCATTTGTCTGGTCAGCGCTGCGTGGAGTGCTGGGCTCGAGACGTTGCTGAATCCGTGGATCGACCCGCAGCAACCCCCGTTCAGCGAATTGTGGCTCCCCAAAATCGCCTACGGAGCCCTCACGACCCTGGTGTTGTATGCATTCATTCTCACGATCGATTTTGCACTCGAATCACGACGGCGTGCCGCGCATCAACAGACCGAAGCCGCCCGCTTCGGGGAAAAGCTGTCGAAAGCTCGATTGGAATCCCTGCGGCGTCAGATCGAGCCCCATTTCATGTTCAATGCCCTGAATGCGATCGCGGGCCTCGTGCGCCAACAACGCAACGAGCCGGCCGTGGACATGATTGTCGCGCTCAGCGATTTCCTGCGGTCCGCGGCAGAGGACTCCAACAGTCCGCAAGTGCCCCTGGCGCGAGAGGTGGAGCACCTGCGCCAATACCTGGAGATTCAAAAGGCGCGGTTCGCGGAGAGATTGCACGTCACGGTGGACATCCCTCCCCACCTGCTGAGCGCTCCGGTACCCAGCTTGATCCTTCAGCCCCTGGTTGAAAATGCCATCAAACACGGCATCTCCAAGCTAGCGCAAGGAGGAAGTATTCAGGTGACCGCGGCGCGCGCCAATGACATGCTCAACCTGAGCGTGGGCAATGACGGCCCCAACCTGCCCCCGGACTTCGAAACCACCGGCAGTGGAATCGGAATTGCCAACCTACGCACCCGCCTGCAGATCCTGTATGGCACCGGATTTAGGTTGAGCCTGAGAAACCAGCAGGCAGGCGGCGTGCAGGTTTCCATATCCCTACCGTTTGCCGGAACGCAGTGAGTGGCACAGCGGGACACAAAAATAAGCACGTTGGTCGTTGATGACGAGCCCCTCGCGCGCGCCAATCTCATCGTGCTTCTGGGACTCGACCCCGATATCGGCCGCATCCAGGAATGCGGTTCAGGTGCCGAGGCCGTCGCTGCAATCCGCACCAGGCAGCCCGACCTCGTGTTCCTGGATGTTCAGATGCCCGAGTATGACGGCTTCGATGTGCTCGAGTTGTTGGATGTCGAGGTGCCGCCGGTCGTGATTTTCGTGACAGCTCACGACGAATACGCCCTCCGAGCGTTTGAAGTAGGCGCGCTCGACTACCTCATGAAGCCTTTCTCGAGGTCGAGACTGGAGCGCGCCCTCGCCCGCGCCAAGCAACGCCTCGCCGATCAAACCGACCGGCGCTTCGTGGCCCCGCAGCGGCTGATTGTCAAAAGTGCCGGCCAGGTGGCATTCGTCAACATCGCCGCTATCGATTGGATCGACTCCGCGAACTATTACTCCTGCCTGCACGTAGGAGGCAATACACACGTAGTACGCCGCAGCCTCGTTGTGCTGGAACGCGAACTGGGGCTAGCGCCCTTTGCCCGCATCCACCGCTCGACGCTCGTAAATCTCGAGCGGGTCCGCGGCCTGGAGCTCATGGATGATGGCGAATACGCTGTCGTCCTCGTGTCGGGGGACCGCCTCAGAGTCAGCCGGCGGTACCGCAAACTTCTGCAGGAGAGTCTGGGGGTGAGCCCCAACAATCCAACGGAGCGATGAATACCCGCGCAACACAATTCATCGCGTTGATCGCGTGAATATCAACGCGGCGGTTGCAACTCAACCGCTCCGATGTCGCAGAGCGCTTCGCCGCGCCCGCCTCGGCCGCGGACGCGCCGTTCACCGATCTGGTCACGCGGTGTGCAGAAACGCCCGATTTCGCCGCCGGCGTCAATCAGAGGGCTGTCTGACAGCAGTGGCACATGGCCGTTGCCGGGCTGTCCGTCGTCAACGAGCGCGCCCAGCCGGGCATCGATGTCGAGCAAGTCGTGTGGATTCGCGTGGCCCAGGAATTGAGCTGGTTGCAATTCGCAGGTTGAACCGAACGCGTTGTGACCTTCAGTGATCAATACGCCAGAGCAATCGCCCGCAGTCAGGTTGCCGGCGATGACCGAGGTTGCAATCCGGGTCGTTGCCGAGGCATCGGCGCCAAATCCGCCGGCGCCCCGATCGCAGAACCCGCCTGTTACCGGCAACGGATCCAGGCAGTTCGGGTAATAACCGGGTCCGACGGCAGAGTTGCCTGTGATCGTCACACCCTGCAAGGAAAGATCGCCGAAGTTGAAGATGCCGCCGCCGCCACTGCCCGCGGTGTTACCCGCAACGGTGGTGTTAACGATCACCATCCGGCCCTGGTTGCTGAGGCCGCCGCCGAAGCCGGCGTTGTAGCCTCTGTTGTTGGTGATCGAACTGTCGAAAACCCAGATCCGGCCGCCCGGCCCATTGTTGATGGCCGCACCATTGCCCAGGGAGACATCCAGGTCGCCCGGCGGGTCGCTCGATGTGTTCCCGGTGAAGGTGCTGTGGAGGATCCAGGCCTTGGCACTGTCCAGGTACAAACCACCGCCAAAAGTCTGCACCTGGCTGCGGCAGCAACCCTCGGCCACGTGATTATTGGACACCGTGGAGTGGCTGAGAACCAGGCTACCGCCCACTATGGCCATGCCGCCGCCGGTGTCGAGCGCGAAGCCGTTGGTCAGTGTGGAGCTTTCGATTTCCACGCGGCCGGACAGACTGTAGATGTGCCCGCCGAAGGTCTGGGCACCGTCAATTTCATAGACCGCGTTGCCGTTCAGCACCGAATGCTCGATGCGCAGGTTGCCGCCGACATTCTCAACTGCCCCACCCCCGTTGCTGGGACAGTCATCGATACTGCAAAAGTTGCTGAAATTCTGCAGTGTCAGGTTGCGAACGAGTAGATGCGCTCCCTGCAACACCGTGAACGCCCGCAAAACCCCTTGCCCGCCATCCAATATCGTCGTAGTGGGATCATCGCCGACGATGCGAATGGCGCCGGCAATCGGCGGCAGGAAGCTGGCGCCGTTGGCGGATGCAAACTGTTGGGTAAATTGATAGGTGCCGGGCGCAACGTGGATCGTGGTCCGGCGACCGCTCGTGTTAGCGGCGGCTATGGCCGCTATCAGTTCATCAGAAGTGGCGATGCGGACGTTTACCGAGTGGGGAAAGTTGGCAAACCATTCGGCGACGGAGGGCCCTTCCGGTGCCAGAACCTGCGAATCCTGTAGTGCCATCTCGGCGGCACCGGCACTCGCTTTGTATTGCGGCTGAAGCAGCGACAGCAATGCCAGGCAAGCAGCCACGACGGCTATGTACGATGAGCGTCTCATGATGGAGTGACCTCGCATTCTTCTTGCCGGACTTTCTATGGCGTCCGTGTTATGTCCTATATAACCGACCTCTCGCCAATCGGAATGTGATGCGGCTCACACCAGGCGATAGGTTTTTGATGCGGCGGCGCGGTAATCGATTAGAGCGATTTCGCATCGGTAGGCACTTACCCACCTGTTATGTTTGTTTGCTTTGAGCGAGACTGCGCCCGGGCCGCATTGGATGCAAATGAATATCTCAGTGAATGAGACGAACACCGTAAAGCACATTCTCCTGGTCGACGATGAGCGGCCGGTTCTCGATGGACTGCGCTGCCGCCTGCGCGCCATGCAACGGCAATGGCACGTCGATTGCGCCGAAAGCGGGCCCGCTGCAATCGAACGGCTGAGCCAACGAGCCTGCGATGTGCTCATCACGGATGTGCGGATGCCGCAGATGAGCGGCGCCCAATTACTCGAAGTTGTGCGGGAGCGCTGGCCGCACACGATCCGAATCGTGCTGTCAGGGTACTGCGATGCACGCGAGACATCTCTGATCGTACCCCTCGCGCATCAATTTCTCAGCAAGCCCTGCGAGCCCAAGGTACTCGAGTCCGTCATTCATCGCTGCCTGCTGCTGCACGATCTGCTGCATGATTCGCAGGTACGCACCCTGGTAGGGCGAATCCGCAGTCTGCCCGCGGTGCCGCGGATCTACGCAAAATTGCAGGAGATGGTCAAGGACGATTCAGTGACGGCAAGCGAGGTCGCCCGTGTGATCTGTACCGATTCGGCCATTGCTGCGCAGATACTGCACATCGTCAACTCGGCGTTCTTCCGCCTGGCGCGCCGCGTTACGAATATCGAGCAGGCGGTGTCGTATCTCGGATTCAACACTGTGCGCAACATCGCCATGTCGGTCGAGATATTCTCAAAATGGCCAACGGCCGCCGTCGGTCCCGTTGATTTCGAGAAGTTGCAGTTGCACGCACAGCAGGTGTCTGCCGCGGCACGCTCACTGACGGCAAAGACACCTTTGGCGGATGACGCCACGCTCGCCGGCTTGTTGCACGACATCGGTTATTGGGTTCTGGCTCAGGAGTCCCCCACCGAGTTCCAATCCGCGGTGCAACTGGCGGCACAAAACTGCATTCCGCTATACGAGGCCGAGACGCGGATCTTCGGGGTCTCTCATGCCGAGATCGGCGCTTACCTGCTGGGGATCTGGGGCCTTCCCTACCCCGTCATCGAGGCCGTGGCGCATCATCACATTCCCCAAAGGGTAGCGTCATCCGATTTTGATTTGTTGCCTGCGCTTGCCGTGGCCCACGCGCTGACGCCCGGGGACGCTGTCGCTTTCAATGTCGATTTGCCCGCCGATAGTGGTGCGGACGCAGCCTACCTCGCGTCCGTCCAACCTCCATTCGACTGGGCGGAAGCACAGAGGCGGGTCGCCGCGACGCTTGAATCCTACGAGGCCTCACCATGAACAAATCGAATCTCCCCCGCGTGTTGTGTGTCGATGACGAGTCCCGGATAGTCGAAGGTCTCGTTTTGCACCTCCGTAAGGACTACGAAGTACACACGGCGCTCAGCGGCGACGAAGGGCTCAAATCCCTGAAGCAGATGGGCGGCGCCGCCGTGGTGGTCTCGGACATGCGCATGCCGGGAATGGATGGCGCAACGTTCCTGCATCATGTGCTGGCAGTCTATCCGGACACTACCCGAATACTGCTGACGGGCGAGCCGGGACGCGACTCGGCCATAGCCGCTGTCAACACTGCACAGATATTCCGCTTCCTGACTAAGCCCTGTCCCGCGGATCAGTTGCGCACTGCGGTCGAGGCAGGTGTGATACAACACCGCCTGATTCGCGCCGAACGCACCATTCTCAAGGAAACCCTGGTGGGCTGCATCAAGGCGCTCGTCGACGTGTTGGCCATTACCAACCCGGTGGCGTTTGGCCGCGCGGGCCGCATCAAGCGCCTGTCAATTGAGTTTGCGGAATCGCTCGGCTGCCGGGATTACTGGCAGCTCGAAGCCGCCGCAATGCTGTCGCACATCGGCTATCTGTCCCTGCCCGCATCCCTCGTCGACAAGCTCTACAACGGCGAAACACTCACCCCGGAAGAAAAGACCCTTGCGGAAGGCGTGCCGGAGGTGGCCATGAACCTGCTCGAGAACATTCCCCGCCTCGACCCGGTGATGCAGATTCTCGCCGCCATGCGCTGGACCGACGAGCAGATCATGCGCCTCGGCGACGGAACCATTGGCCTGGGCACGCGCATTCTGCTTCTGGTGCTCGAATATGACGTGCTCATCACACAGGGCCATGCCACGGACGTGGCGGTCCAGACGTTACGGCGCCGGGCGAGTCGTTTCGGTGAGGAACTGATTGAGAAGTTCGCGCATCACCTGGGTGCCGGTTCCGGTAGAGCGGAAGCACGTCAAATTCCCCTGAAGGCGGTGCAGCCCGGCATGGTGATCATGCAGGATATCCGAACGCACCTGGGCACCCTGTTGGTCGCCAGGGGATTCGACGTATCCAACGCATTCCTCGAGCGCAGCCGCAGTTTTGGGCCTGAGCTGCTCAACGAGATCATCAAGGTGCAGATCCCGGCGGTGAAGACGGCGACCGACGCCTGATCCGTCGCACCGGAAGGTTTGCTCAGGACGCGTAGCCCTCCTGCGGCACCCTCACGCGAAACGTCGTCCCGCGACCCATTTCGGATTCGAAACTCAAAGTGCCACCGTGCTTTTGAACCACGGTCGCGTATGCAATGGACAATCCCTGTCCCGTCCCCCGGCCCACCGGCTTGGTCGTGAAGAAGGGATCAAAGACCTTGTTGCGGTTCTCCGCTGGAATGCCACAACCGTTGTCACCGATCTCAATCTCCACCAGGCCTTCCGCCGCAAGGGTCCGCACAGAAATAACACCCGCTGCGGCACACTTGCCGGACTCCTGAATCGCATGGGCCGCATTGACAATGAGATTGAGGAATACCTGATTGAGCTCGCTGATGTTGCATTTTACCTCGGGTATGTCGCCAAAATGGGTTTCAATCCGGGCCACGTGCTTGTATTCATTGCGAGCCACCACCAGCGTCGTCTGCAACGCATGATTCACATCGGAATAACTCTGCTCGCGCGCATCGGGAAACGAAAACTCCTTCATGGCCCGCACAATTTTCGAAACATGGGCGATTCCCTGCTGCGTGCGCTCGAAAGCCCTTGGAATCTCGGCGTGCAGAAACGGCAGCTCCGCTGCCTCTTCGGCCGCCACGAGACGCGCGCGAAGCGTGCCGCCCGAATCCGACTCAGGCAGCGAATCGAGTGCCTGGCGATACTCGCCCACCACCTGTTCGATACTCGAAACGGCTGAACGCAGGAACTCGACACTGTCGCCGATATACTGAATCGGCGTGTTGATTTCGTGTGCAATGCCCGCGGCAAGTTGCCCGATGCTTTCCAGTTTCTGGGCCTGGACGAGCTGACTCTCGAGGAGCTTTCTGCCACGGATCTCGGCTTGCAGTGACTGATTTACTTCCTCTAGCTCCCGCGTGCGGCGCCGCACCGCCTGTTCGAGCGCGCTCATCTTCAGCGTCGCCTGTCGGGAGGTGCGCCACTTCTCAATGAGGGAATCGGCCAGTTGCAGCGCTTCCACCGTGTCGAAAGGCTTCTTCAAAATGACCAGGCGATCGGTTCTTCCCAACTGCGCACGCATGCTCTCCCACGAATAGTCCGAATACGCGGTACATAGAACAATCTGCAGATGCGGATCGCGTTGCCAGATGCGGACGGCGGTTTCAATGCCGTCCCATCCGGGCGGCATGCGCACATCCATGAAAGCCATTGCATAGGGCCGGTTCTCGGCCAGGGCCGCCACCACACGCTGCAAGGCTTCCTCGCCTTGAAAGGCCGAATCCATCTCAACATCGACTGTGGCTCCGGTCTCGGGGCTGGGTGCTTCGCCAAAAAAAGCCGCCTCAGTCTCGGACAGATCGCCGGCGCCGGCCAAGGAGCCGCGGAAGATCTTCTGAAAGTCCTCATGAATGGCGGGATTGTCATCCACGACCAGAATGCGCCGGTTGCGCGGTGCCTCAAAGTCCGCTGTGCAGCCAAGGTCCACGGCGGCCGCGGTCCGCTCAAGCATGAGCAACCTCCGGCTCCTGCACCGACTGCACCATTTGCGCGGGCAGATCGAGAATGAATGTCGCACCCCGCCCCATTCCATCGCTACTCGCGGTCAGCGAACCATTCAGCTCGCGAGCGGCCAGCGCCGCACTGTGCAGGCCGAAACCGTGACCCGTCTTGCGGGTCGTGAAGCCGTGATTGAAGATCCGGGTGAGATTCTCGGCGGGGATGCCAACACCGTTGTCAGATACGCTGACCCTGACCCGATCGCCGCACCGCCCGGTCCGCAATGTCAGCGCCGAATCCGGCCGCCCGGATTCAACACAGGCATGCTTGGCATTACTGACGAGATTCACGAGAATCTGCAAAGCCTTGTGCTTGTCGACACAGATGACAGAGGCATCGCCGTAGTCACGGATGACCTCGACCCGATGCCGGTTCAACGAGGCCAGGCTCATTTTCAGGCTGTCCTCCACCAGATCAGTGACACAGATCTGCTCCTGGATCCCGCCCACCACAGCGTAGCTCTGCTGCATCGAGACGATGTCCTTGATGTGTTCGATGTTCTTGCCGAGGGACGCCAACTCCTCGAGGACCTGCGTCCGTTCCCCGGCCAACTGGCGGTCCAGGTTCTCCAGAAGACTCGTCAGATGCTTGCCCTGTGGATGAGCGGTTACAAAATTCCCGAGATCCGCCTGGTGCTCGCGCAATACTGACACCACACGCGCCAAGTTCGATGCTTTCGAGTTGCGTGCGCATTGCGACAGGAGATTGGCGGAGACGTTCACGCTGTTGAGAACATTGCCGACGTTGTGCAACACGCCCGTGGCCACCTCCGCCATTCCGGCCTGGCGCGAAATCTCCACTAACTGTTTGTGCGCTTGCGCCAGTTCCGCATCCGCACGCGTCCGCTCGGTAATGTCCGCGAACGTGTCAACCGACCCACCCCCGTCCAGGGGTTCGTGAACAATCTGGATCACGCGCCCGTCTTTCAAATCCTGGCGCAGATTGCCTGCCTGGGTGGCGCGGCTCAACGCGAGATAGGCCTGCAGGCGAGTGACCGTCATGCTGTCCCGGAGAATCTGCTCTATGGGACGGCCTGGGAGGGCTGCCTTGGGCGCCAGCCCATAGATTTGCAGGAACCGCCGGTTCGCGACAATCAGCCGTCCTGCATCATCCAACAGGCACAAACCTTGTGACATGTTATCCAGGGCGCCCTGGAAGTGCACGTTCTGTACCCGCAACTGGTTGATGAGGAGCCCCATGTCGGCGGTCAACTGCTCCAGCTCCTCCTGCATGAGCTTGTTGGCGCGATCGACGCGCTTGCGGTCGCGCTCCAGCTCCTCGTAACACGTGCTCATGAGCCTGCACAGCAGCTCGGGATCTACCTGGCCCGTGGCCTGCGTGGCCTTTGCCACTTGCCTCACCACCAGCCGATGCAGCCCGCTCACGACAGCAGCTCGGAAATGAGAGTGACCGTCATTGTCTGATTGTGCAGTCCGCAGACATCGGATTTGGCGTGCGGGGCAATCTCTCCATAGGAGTAGAAGCCGGCCTGCAACACGCCCGACGGCAGGTTCTCGGCGACCGCCCGGATTTCGTCCTCAATCCGCTGTCCCATGAGCAATTTGCGCCCAATGCAACTGACCAGCAGGGCCACTGCACCCTCGCCTGGCTGAGTGCTGTGCCCGTCCGCGGCCTGGCGGGCAGCTTCCGCACTCCCTTCCGTCAACCGATCAAACTCCCCTCTCATCAACTGTGCTTTTGAGCCTTGGGGGACATCGCCAGCGAAAGTCATTGAGCGAGCCTCGCGGTTGATGGCCAGTACGGTGCGCACCACCTCGTGCGAAGGGTATTCCGGATGCCAGACCTTGAGCGGATACAGCAGTCCGGTTCCGGGCAGCCCTTCCGACTCTTCGCCGAGATAACGCTCGTACAGATCGAGAGCCGGTTTGCCATCGAGCTCAAACAGCTCGTTGCCATTCGAGCGAGTAATCTTGCGCGAGACGCCGAACGTATCCCAGCCGCCCCCACAACCGTAACTGAAGCGCACTGCCGCACCATAGAAGCCAATTGCGGCAATGGTCATAGGCCGAGGGGGACAGTCTGCGCCAACGCGTGTCTCCTGGAAGCGGGCACCATCCCCCGCCAATCCCCCGCTGACTCGCACTGTCTCTGCAACGACCGATGTCAACCCACAGACGAGATCACTGCCATTGACCCGCAAACCGTCGGACAGCACGTAGACACCGACGAGACCCGCATCGAGGAGCTTGCGACCCAGCGCCTCTCCACAGTGGCGCGACTGCGACACATCGGTGACGGATTCGGTCACAATCCGCAACTTCGTTGCTGCAAAGCGCATGGCCACGGCCGATATTCCGGTCTCGTCAATGCCGGGCCCTGTTGGTGTTGCACCTCCCATCGCGGACTGGATCTGGCCCCCCGTACTGCATCCCACGAGGTGCGCGTTGGGATACAGAGTGGCCAACTCCGACAGCCACGATGCTGTCTGCAGTGCCTCATTCGACCCGAAGTACAGAACCAGCCCGGCATCAATGGGCTGGGGTGCGGCACGCCAGCCCTGCTGCGCCTGCCACGTCAGTTGCTCCGTTTCCATTCGCCCCCCTTTTCATGACCGCAAGTTCGATTCCTTCGTGCGTCTTTGCGGCCTCCATGCTGTGCGCATCCATTGGCCGGCGGTTGGGCAGGAGGTCTCTGTTTGAGATTGGTGCCTCGCGGTGAGTCGAACGGGGCGGTGCGCGACGCACCACTCGATTTAGTTCTGCCGGATGCGCGCCGTCGCTTTGAGCATCGCCAGAATCAACTCGTCGCGCCGCTCGCACAGCACTTCCGGCGAGCTCGAAGCCGCTTCATCGGACACGCCCGCAACGAGCTTCGCTACCGTATCGGGATCGAGCCGGGCATTGCCCAGATCATCCCACCATCGATGAAAGCTCGGCGCGTACCGCTCACAGAATGCCGCCATGCCGCCCTGCCCGGCGCCGAGATGAAACAACATTGCCGGTCCCATGGCGGCCCAGCGCAGACCCGGGCCCGCCCAGATGGCCGTGTCAATATCCTCAACGCTCGCGGCACCAATGGACATCAAGTGAATGGCTTCGCGCCACAAGGCCGCTTGCAGGCGATTGGCGATGTGACCCGGAACCTCGCGATTGACGCGAATGGTGACCTTGCCCAGTGATCGATACAGGCGCTCGGCTTCGTCGACCACGCCTGGGGCGGTCCGCTCATTTCCCATCACCTCCACCAGGGGAATGAGGTGCGGCGGGTTGAAGGGATGGCCGAGAATCAAGCGCGACGGATCGCGCCAACCGGCTTGCATTTCACTCAGGCGCAAACCCGAGGCCGAAGATGCAACAACCGCGTCCTTTTTCAGCACCGGCTCGATCGCGGCGTACAGGGCGTGCTTGAGGTCCAACCGTTCGGGCACGCTCTCCTGCACGAATTCCGCACTCGCTACAGCAGACACCGCCGTGGAGTGAAAGCTGAGGTTGTGCTGGGTCCCCCGGCTCCGCAAACCCAACTCTTCCAATGTGAAGGAACTGCTGTCGATGTACTTGCGCACAGCGTCTTCGGCACCAGCGGCGGGGTCGAATACGGCCACTCGATGCCCGGCCGCCAGAAAAAGCGCCGCCCAACTGGCGCCGATCACCCCGGCGCCCAGAATCGCTATGTGTCTGCCTTGATTTATTCCGCTCACAACTGCCGCCCCCGCTCGTATGCATCCAACACCAGGCCATGGAAGTGATGCAATGCATGCTCTGACTTGCCTGAGCCTTCCGGGTCGTAGACGATCCGGCCCTGCTCGAAAGCGGGCGTAGCCATGCCGCGCTGTACGTTTTCGACCAGCGCGATATCCTCCACCTGCAAGGTCTTGTCGAGGTACTCGATGGCGCTGCGTTCCAGCTCGTCCGGCTCGGGTGTTTCGAGAAAGAAGTCGTATGTCTCCAGGGTCCTGTCCGGTCCGACCGGGATGATATGCAGCACGATCATCGAGCCGCGCCCCGGGTAGCGCATCAGGCAGGTGTTGGGCCACAGCCACCACACCGCGTGCGTGCGGACTTTCGCCTTTGAGGTGTCGTAAGCCGAATTGGCCGTTCGGCCCGCATCGGCCATGTGGCTGGAATAGATTCCATGCGTGGTAACCTTGTAGGTCTTCATGTCAACCAACGTACAGAAGTCCCTGTGTGCAACCGGACAGTGATAGCACTCCAGGAAGTTGTCGACGACATTCTTCCAGTTGGAGCGGATGTCATAGGTCAAACGATGCGCAAACGTGAGCTGCCCGACATCGGGCGCCCAGTGCCGCATCTCCGGCTCCAGGTCACCTGACAGGGTGCGCAGGGGCTGAGCGTTGGGATCCAGGTTCACGAACACAAAGGCGCAAAACTCTTCGACCTGCACCGCGGTCAGTCGAATCTCACTCGTTGCGAAGTCCTTCAGACTACTAGTATGGGGCGCTCCAGCGAGCTGTCCATCGAGACGGTACCGCCATGCGTGGTAGGGGCACACGATTCTTTGCACGACGCCCTCTCCCAAGAGGACCGGGTGTGCTCGATGTTTGCAGACGTTATAGAACGCACGCAGGACCCCGTCCTGGTCCCTTACGACGACAATCGGATGACCCCCAACTTCTGCCGTGACGTAGCTGCCGGGAGCGCGAAGCTTCTCGGCATGACAGACCCACTGCCAGGATTTCCGGATGATTTCGCGCTGGTCGAGCGTAAACCACAGGGCGTCCGTGTAAGCCTCGGCGCGTAGCGAATGCGAGCGCGCCGGATCGCGGTCATACCCGGCCTCGATGGCGTCGAACTGTTGTGGCGATGGCCTCGACATGGCACCTCCCGGCGGCAGATGAGCTCAAAGAGCATCCTCTGCCAGCGAGCTCACGATTATACTTGGTTGGCCTTTATTTTAACTTTTTTGGCCATGCGCGGCTGGTGGTGGGGTGAAGAGCGGAATTCGAAGGGCACGCGCCCCTCGATCCGGTCGTCCCGGGGTGCGATCTTGAATCGTTGCCGATAGGCGCGACTGAAATGCACCTGGCTGGCAAAACCCGACGCGACCGCGATTTCCGACAGTGGCTTGTCAGTCTGAGTCACCAGGCCCCGCGCGCGGTCGAGACGGATGTCACGGTAATGAATAGCCGGCGTCTGGCGCACAAACCGCTGAAAAAGCCGATCCAGATGGCGCTGCGAAATGCCCACGTGGCGGCAGATCTCGGGAATGGACAGAGTCGCCTCGAGGTTTTCCGCCATCACCTCGATTGCCTCGCGCACCAGGTGAGGCACAGTCGTACCCAGCGGTTCGACCGCATACACATTCTGCCGCGCGCCCTGCGGCCGCAGCCGGTCGTGGAACAGGTAACGAGCCGTGCTGTTGGCAAGGGCATCACTGCGAGCCCGGCGGATGATCTGGATAGCGAAGTCCAGTGCCGCGGTACCTCCACAACAGGTGATCCGGTCCCCATCCATCACGAAAAGCTGATCGCTCGCCCGGACATCCGGAAAGAGCTCGCGAAATGAATCGAGATGCTCATAGTGGACGGTGGCGCGCCTTCCCGAAAGCAGCCGCGCTTTGCCGAGTATGAATGCCCCCGTATCGAGCGCGCCGAGCGTCACGCCTTTGCGTGCCCAACGTCTCAACACTGAATGCAACGCGGGACCGCTGTGCTGCTCAGGTGTCCAGCTCGAAGATACAATTGCGAGGTCCGGAGTTTGATCCTGGACCCGGGCGAGCTCCCGGGTTGTGATAGCCACTCCGTTGCTGGCCATGACGCAGCCCCCCGCGATCGAAACCACCTCCCAGCGAAAGTGAGTGCAGCCGTCCAGATAGTTGGCGGCCCGAAAAGGATCGATGAATCCGACCGTGGCGGCCAGATTGAAGTTGGGCATCACCAGGATGAGAATGTTCATGGGCCCGAGTTGCGGCAGCGGGCCAGCGCATTCTCCAACTCGAGCCGGGAAAGAGTGCCCCCATGATAGTCTGTCAGCCAGATTGCGCCGTGCCCGATACCGAGAGAATCTCCTCCCGCGCCGGCCCATTGGCATCGCAGCACTGAGTCAGTGCTATCAACGGCGGACAATGGCACCTTCATCATCGTGGTCCAAACCATTCCGCCGCCAACACTAATATCGCCTCCGTGGCCCGGCGTGCTCAAGGCAATTGTTTGGATGGCTCGCCTCGCCTTTGCATCAATGCGCGTCAGACTCCCATCACCTTGATTAAGTGTCCACACGGTTCCGGCCCCGGCGCTCAAGAATCGGGGATTGGGCCCCGTCTTCACGGTCCCGAGCACTTCACCGGAGTGGGCGTCGACGCTCGTGACTTCGGCGCCATCAGCGCGTGTCACCCAGACCTGGCCATCCAGGTAGAAGGGATTGAAGGAGCCAGGCGGTATTTGGATCGTTTGGCGGACGCTTCCGTTGTCGGGGTCAATCCGCGCCAGCGAGCCGTTCTTGTCCACCACGAGCCAGATGCTGTCGGGACTCGTGGCAATACCGCCCTCGGGCCCGGCAGGACCCACCTTCAGAACGGTGCTCAAGACGTTGAGTTTGAGATCCACCTTCGCCAGTGTCGCTGGGTTACTGCAAAGGGGAACCCAAAGGCTGCCGAAACCCGTCGCCAGCCCCGCGCATGGCTCACCGGGTAACTTTACCGTCGCCACCCTCTTGTTGGTCCTCGGATCGATCCTATGGACGGCGTCGGGCCCGGTGCTTCCGACCCACACCGCATCGGGCGTGAGGGCGACCCAGTCGGCGGTTTTTCCGACATGGATGGTTGCGAGCGGTTTCAGCTCACTGATCGGTCTTGTGGGAAACGCAGCCTCGGCGTCCACGGCTGACACGGGCACAGCGTGTACTGCGAGACTGAAAGCTGCGGCTACCACGGCATTTCGCAGCATTGTGCGCTTGACTCTGAGCATGGACGTTCCCCAAGGACGAAAAAATGGCGGAGCCCAGGTGGGCCCCGCCATTCCTGCCCAAGCTCGACTACTCACGGACCAAGGTGTTCCGCATAGCAGTTGCATCGGAGCGTCCATCCGTTGGACTCGGCTGCGCGCGTGACAATTAGCCTGCGCGCATCCCTCTATGGCCTCCTGGCCAGCACGAGGTTCCGACTAACGACGAACCTCGCGACCAACCAGCGCGCCCAGAGACGCAACCGAACCAACGTTTGTATGTGCCACTTGGATCACCTCCTTTGGTTGCCGTGGGCTCACCGTCAGCGCACGCCGCCCACCGAAGCTGCGCGCCCCAATCTTTATCCTGAGAGCGAGCTTGATGGCGGCGCGGCCGGATTTCAAGGCCCGCACAGCCACGGCTATGCCATTGATTAAATTAATTTAAAATTAATCCTAGCCAAAAATGGAATTGCAAATCGACAATTGTCGTTTTACAACTCCAGCTTCGCCGCCTAAGATGGAATAGCAAATCGACAGTTGTCGATTAATCATTCCAAGGGTGGAGCATGGCCCGATTCATCGGCAGGCAGCGGGAGCTCGCGCATCTCCTCGAAACCACGCGCAAATCTTCCGCGTCGTTCGTCGTGGTAAGAGGCCGGCGCCGGGTCGGAAAGAGCCGCTTGATCGAGGAGTTCAGCCGCCATTTCGATCACTACTGCGTCTTTACCGGACTCGCCCCAGACAAGAACACCACCGCTGCAGATCAACTCAAAGAGTTCTCCCGACAGATCGCTCGCCAATTCAAGATTGCACGCGCGCTGTATGAAGACTGGAGCGATGCTTTCTGGGCAGTAGCGGAACGGGTGCAGTCGGGCCAGGTACTCTTGTTCTTCGATGAAATCTCGTGGATGGGATCAAAGGATCCCACCTTCCTTGCGAAAATCAAGGACGTGTGGGATCGAAGGCTGAAGCACAATGATCGCCTCGTATTCGTTGTCTGCGGATCGGCGTCTTCCTGGATCGAGGAGAACCTTCTCTCGAGCACGGCATTCGTCGGACGCATCTCGTACACACTCACGCTGGAACCGCTGCCGCTCGTGGACTGCGATCGTTTCTGGCCGGACATCATTTCTGCCTATGAGAAATTCAAAGTGCTTTCGGTTACCGGCGGGGTACCCAAATATCTAGAGGAGATCGATCCCCGGCAACCGGCCGAAGACAACATCAAACGTCTGTGCTTCACGCGCGGGGGATCCCTGGTCGAAGAATTCGACCTGATCTTCTCAGACCTGTTCCTGCGCGACAGTGACGATTACCGTCTGATCCTGGAAGCTCTGTGCGCGGGCGCCAAGGAAGTAGGAGAGATCGCAGACTTCTTGCAGCGCGGAACGGCGGGCCGTATTCCCGAGTATCTACGGGAGCTCGAGCTCGCCGGCTTTGTTGCGCGCGACTTCACGTGGAACCTTCGCACCGGGGAGGACGGCAAGCTCAGTCGCTTCCGCCTGCGCGATAACTATCTGCGCTTCTACCTCAAGTACATCCAGAAAAATCGGCACAAGATCGAACGCGACAGCTTCGCACTGAAATCCCTCGGCAGCCTTCCGGAATGGAGCGCCATGATGGGACTGCAATTTGAGAACCTGGTCCTGAACAGCAGGGGCCAGCTCCATGAACTGCTGCGGATCGATCCCCAGGACATCATCAACGAAAACCCCTTCTACCAGCGTAAAACCCGCCGCCACGCGGGCTGCCAGATCGACTATCTGGTCCAGACCCGCTTCGGAAGCCTCTACGTCTGTGAAATCCGGTTCTCCAAGGATCCTGTCGGTAGCACCGTCCTGACTGAAATGAAGACCAAGCTCGCTGCTCTCGGCCGCCCGAGGGGCATCTCCTATCGCCCGGTGTTGATTCACGTCAACGGTGTCACCACTGATGTCATGGACAGCAACTATTTCGCCGCCATCGTCGATGCGCAGGAGCTCCTGCAGGCCAAGTCACAAACATCGATGTTTTAGGGCGATTGCTCTTCGAGTGCGCGTCTCAGCAGGTAGCGGCGCATTGCAACGGATGGCGCATCACTAGCGACCGACATCTCATAGAACGGAGCGCCTGGATTGGCAAGCACCTCTTCGAGGCGTGTCAGCGCCACGACATCTTCTTCGAATGCGCGAAACAGCTCATCGTGCATGAACCGCGTAACGGCCGCGTCGGCCAACGCGAAGTCGCGGCTGTGGACTATGAAGTAATGAGTTGAGTGGTGCGTCTCCGGCGTCGGCACATGACAGGTGCGAATTTGAAATTCGGCCCGCTTGTCCGCGGGCAGGCGGTAATCGTGGAAGTTGGCAGTCACTACATGCAGACCGGGCGAGACGAATTCAGATGTGGCAATACGCGCGGCCGCGTCATGTTCGAGGCCTGTTGGTTTTGCCCATACCGGTGGCAACCTCGTCGGCGCGACCGTGCGAGTGATGCGAAACCGGCCTTCTTCCAGGCTCGTTTCGTACGGCGCAGCGGCGTAATCAGGCGTACCGAAACTTCGAGCGTGCACAAAGGACAGATGTGTGAGGTCCAGGAGGTTTTCGTGGAGGCTCACGTAGTTCGCCGGCAGGTGAAAGTAACCTCGCGAGGAAGTCCATTCGGCACCATCCAGCCACGGTGTGCCCGGAATTCGTGATGGATCGGGCGTCGACTCGCCTAACCAGGCCCACACAAACGGACCCCGTGCGACGAGCGGAAACGCGCGGACGCCGATGCCTTTCGGGCAAGTCTTTTGCGAAGGCACCTGGATGCAATCGCCCGCGGCGTCGTAACGCAGACCATGGTACCCGCAGACGACCGTATCACCCTCGAGCGTGCCGGCCGATAGCGGAAAAGACCGATGCGCGCACCGATCGTCCAGCGCGACCGGGACTCCCGCCAACGTCCTGAAGAGCACGAGCCGCTGTCCAAGAACGGTACGCTTCAGCAACGACCGCTGCAGCTCATCTGCAAACGCCACCACGTACCATTCGTTCTTCAGGAAGGCTGTATTGGCGTCCGCCATCTGGCGCATCGCCGTGGTCGCGGCACGGACCAAACCGGGTGGAGGCAGGCTCATGCCTCGATCCTACCCCGATGACCCTCCCCGGTCAGCCCGTCAATCCCACAGAAGAGATCTTCTTTCAGGCGCGCGGCACGGTGATGCTCGGGCGAACATGAAAATCGCAATTGCCACCTACGGCACTGAAGGCGATACACGCCCGCTGGCGGCTCTCGGCCGGGCATTGCTCGATGCGGGTCACCAGGTCCGGTTTCTTGCCGACGCGGCCACGCTGGACAGCGCCACAACCTTGGGTATTGCAACGGCGCCCCTGGCCGGTGACATCAAGACAGCTCTACAACCCGAAAAAGAGACCCGGCCCGCGGAAATCCTCCGCACCCTGACCGAGATGACGAATACCCACGCGGAGAGCTGGCTGCGCGAAGTAGTTGCCGCCGGAACGGGCTGCGACGCGATCATTGTGTCTGCCCTGGCTGCGTTCGTGGGACTCGCGGCGGCTGAGTTTCTCGGCATCCCGGCGATCGGCGCGGGTTCGATTCCGATCACACCCACGACGGCCTTTGCCTCGCCATTTCTGCCGCCAACATGGGTGCCAAGGTGGCTCAACGAGGCAAGCCACCGGTTCATAAACAACGCGGTATGGCGGCTGCTGCGCAAGCAAACCAACGCAGCAAGGGAACGAGTCTGCAGCTTGCCGCCACAACGTGGAGTGCCCACCGATCACCCGATGCTTTGGGGCGTCTCACCCAGTCTGCTGCCGCGGCCCGACGACTACCCGTCAACAGCCATCATCTGCGGGCAATGGACCGCGCCCACGCGCCACTGGCAGCCCCCGCCGGAGCTCACCGAATTCCTGAATGCCGGCGAGCCTCCGCTCTATGTTGGCTTCGGCAGCATGGCGGGACTCCTGTCACCTGCCGCGCTGTCTGAGCTGATCGCCGGAATTGGCGGACGTCGGGCATTGTTTTATGCCGGTTGGAGCACTATCCGGACCGGGCAGTTGCCCTCCAACTTCCTCCTGATCCGCGACACCCCACACGATTGGCTGCTTCCGCGTACCTCAGCGATCATCCATCACGGCGGCGCCGGCACGAGCCACTCGGCGGCGCGGGCCGGAGTACCTTGCGTGGTCGTACCGTTTGCGGGCGACCAGCCCTTCTGGGCCAACCGCCTGCATCAATTGGGCGTTGCTCCGCGTCCTATCAGCGCCAGAAGCCTTCGCAGGTCAACGCTTGCTGAGGCTCTCGAGCTCATGGAACAGCCGCCCGTACGCGCCCGCGCTGCAGCGCTCGGCGCGCAGATGCGGTGTGAAGATGGCCTCGGCACAGCGGTCCTGGCTATCGAAACGCTCGTTAGAAACGGTAATCGAGTGCCAGCCCGATCGACCTGAACGCGGACGCATCCAGCGCCTGCCAGTAGTTGCCGCCTTTCAGGTTGTCGCCAGAAGCACCGGCCAGCGCATCGGGGCGGACCTGTGACGGATAGTGTTGATTGAAGAGATTGCGCACGAACGCGGAAACACGCCAGCGCGCATCCTCGGGCTCGATTCCGATGCTGGCGCCTACAACGCTCAGTCCCCCGACACGCATTTGCGGATCGAGCGACGGATCGTAGCTGAATGAGCTGCGGTAATAGTAGTTGACGCTTACGATACCTCTGAGGCTCGCGTTGAGGGAGCGCTCGTAGTTTGCCGCCAGCGTTGCCGTGAAACGCGGTGCCAGTGCCAGTTGATTCCCGGATACGTTGGTGGACCCGTCGGGCAAGCAGACGTTGTTGCCCGCGGTACCCACCACCTCCAACGGATAACAGGCGACGGCGTAGTCGCCCTTGTACTTGGCGTCATTGAAGGCGAATCCGCTATCCAATCTCAATCCACTGAGCGGAATTGCCATGAGGTCTGCTTCCACGCCTTGGGCGCGCAGCGTACCGGCATTGTTGAGCTGATAAAGCGCGACATTGCCGGTGCGTTTGAATGAGGTCGCCTGATAGCCGTCGAACGTCTCCCGGTACAGGCCCACGTTGAAAATGAGCCTTCGGTCGAAGAGAGTCGACTTGATACCCACCTCGTAGTCAAACGAGGTTTCGGGCCCCACGGCGTAGTTGGCGTTCTGCGCAATTCCCGACGCCTTGAACCCCCGGGTATAGGTGACGTATGACATGACATTTGGGGCCAGATCGTATTCGCCACTGATGCGGTAAGAAAAATTGTGATCGGTGACATCCACGTCGGCGGACCCGACCGGATTCAGCGCGGCAATGGCATGACCGAGGGTTTGAATCGAGTGGTCCTCGAGCTTCGCGACCGTGTAGCGCCCGCCCGCCGTGAGGCGCGCGGCACTCGTTATCGAGTAGGTTCCCTGCCCAAAGACGGCCTTGTTGTCGCGCTCATTGCGAATCAGGTAGTCCGAGCCGAGAAAGCAGTTACCGGGAGGCGGAGGCGCCAACACAGGCTCCAGGTTGCCGCACAGGATCGTGTGCTCCACGCTCTTCAGGTGCATGTAGTAGAGGCCGGCCTGGTAGATGAATTTGCTGTCGGTTCGGGACGTGAAGCGCAGCTCTTCGGTGACTTGCGAGTCATTGAATACGGGTACCACCGTGTCGAAGAACGAGACTGGCAGCTCGTCCGCGTCAAATGCCGAATGATTGTTGTAGGCGCGCGCCGACACGATGTTGGTAATGGACGAGCCATCAGCGAACGTGTAATTGATATTCGCCTGCGCGCCGCCCACATTGAACTCACCGAACGTGGCTGCATTGCTCGCTATCACGGCATTGTCGGACGAGGCCTTGATCCCTACCAGCGCATCCTGCGCTTCGGCGAAACCACCTGGCGCATCGTAGCGTCGCGTATAGAAGCTGTTGTACGCGCCATGTTCGCTGGCATAGTCGGCGGCGAGCAGGATCTTCCAGTTATCCGTCGGCTTCCACAGGTACTTGATCCTGAGGCCCGTCTCCGTGACTCCGAGGTTCTCGCCCGGGTTAGAGATGTTCTTCACCGGACCATCGGTCTGCATGGCGAATGCGCTGACGCGCATGGCGGAAGTTCCTGACAGAGGGATGTTCACGCTGGCCTGACCGAGGAAATCGTTGCCGGATGTGGCATCGTCAACATGTCCGTATGAAATGTGCCCCACGGTCTCGAGCTGATTGATCTTGGGTTCGGTGGTCACAATATGAATCAGTCCGGCCGATGAGTTCATTCCGAACAGGGTGCCTTGGGGCCCGCGCAGCACTTCGATTCGATCCAGGTCGAAAAGCTGCACCACGCCCATTTCCGAACGGCCCATGACTACATCGTCAATCACGGTTGACACGCTGGGCTCCACGCCGCCGCCAAATGTCGCAGTACCGACACCGCGGATGAAAAAGTTGGCAGCGCCGAGCAGGCTGCTCTGCTGTTGCTTCTGCAAGCCGGGAGCGACGAAGTTGAGGTCGCTCGGGTCGGAGATTTTGAGCTGCTGCAACAGATCGGCGGATACGACGCTCACGGCGAGAGGCACTTTCTCGATGTTCACCGCCCGCTTGGTGGCGGTAACCACGATTTCCTCCAATTGCGTCCCGCCCTCGTCCGCCGCCAGCGCAACGCCGGGGATCGAAAGGAAGGCGCCTGCGGTGAGAAGTAGATATCCCCGGATACGCGCTACCTGCTCTTCAACCATCATCGCCCCCTTTTTGGTGTCATTCTGAGGAAATTATCGTAACGTTTCGATTTCAAGTCAAGCTGCAGTTGAGAGCCGCTGAGTTTCGAGTTAAATTATTGATAACAGAAGGAAAGTGATGGAATATCACTACCTGAAGAAAGGAAGCTGGATCTGCTATTCATTGGCCGCGGTGGGCAATTTATTGAAAACGTTTCATTTTGAGCCTTTATGACAACCATCAAGGACGTGGCCCGGGTCGCGGATGTTTCCATTTCGACTGTGTCCGCGCTGCTCAATGGAACCGCGCGCGTATCTGACAAGCTCGCGCAACGGATCTGGGCGGCCATCGAATCCACGGGTTACTCGCCGCACGGGCCCGCCAGGAGCTTGCGTCTGGGCCGCACCCGCTCCATCGCGCTCGTCGTGGGAGATATTTCCAACCCGTTCTTCACGTCGCTCGCCAAAACAGTCGAGGCACGCGCGGTTGAAGCGGGTTACATGGTGATTGTTGCCAACAGCGACGAGGAACCTGAAAAAGAGCTCAAACTGCTGGAGATGCTGCGAGAGCAACGGGTCGCGGGCATCCTGTTGACACCGTCCGGACACGATCCATCCTATCTGCAAGCACTCGCGCGAATCACGGATATCCCGCTCGTGCTGCTGGATCGCATGCTGCCGCAGTCTGCGTTCGACTCGGTCGTGGTCGACAATCTTGCCATGGCTCGCATGGCGACCGACTACCTGGTGAGATTGAATCATCGCCGCATCGCCCTGGTAATCGGCAAACAGCACATCTGGACCATGGAGCAACGGTTGCACGGCTATCGGGAGGGCCTGCGGCTCGCCGGCATCGCCGCCGACCCCACTCTGGAGCTCGTTGCCGACACGCGCATCGAGACCGCCTACGAAGTCGTTCAGCGGTTGCTGACGCAACCGAATCCACCCACCGCCATCTTCGCCGCGAACATCCTGATGATGCTCGGCGCGATTGAGGCGGTAATGGACATGGGATTTCGTTGTCCGGAGCAAGTCTCGCTCGCAGGCATCGATGACTTCCCGGGAAGCTCCGCGATTCGGCCGCTGCTGACGACGGTGACTCAGCCGATCGAAGAGCTCGCCGAGCGCGCCGTGCGCCGGCTCCTGGAGAAAATTGACGAGGATCCGGCTTCCCCCCGGAAAACGAATCCGCAGACGATTACGTTGATGCCCCGTTTGCTCATCCGCGACTCCTGCAGCCGGCGCATCGTGCCGCCGCAGTCAGGAGGCTCGATCTCCCGCTGAGCGCTCCCGTACCGCGGCGGCGACCGTACCGCTGCCGCGCCGGACGGCCTCAATTTCGAAACGTTACGATTTCACCGGAACGCCATGAAGCAACGCAACCGCTACGAAAACACGCTGGTGGCCATTTTCGGCCTCGCCATCGGCTCGATGTCATTCGAGCAATTGGGGATTTCCTATCTCATCCCCTTCATCCAGCCCGCGCTGCAACTGAGCAACACGCAGGTCGGCCTGTTGATGTCGGTCTATTGGGTGGCGTTCGCCCTTTCGAGCTATGCAACCGGCTCGGTGCTGGATGGACTGAGGCGGCGCAAACCGCTCCTCGTCCTGACCCTGGTCAGCTTCTCCCTCGGCAGCCTGTGGTCGGCCGGTGCGGCGTCGTTTGGCGCATTGGTGGCCGCGAGAGCCTTCATGGGCCTGTTGGAAGGTTCGCTATTCACCGCCGTCCAATCCTTTGTTGCCTTGGCATCCACTCCGGAGCGACGCGGCTCCAATCTTGGAATCGTCGCTGGCGTCTGCCCGAACATACTCGGCATCCTCATCGCGCCAATGGTGCTGGTGCAGATGTCACTGCATTTCGGCTGGCGGGTTGGCTGCGCGGCCGTCCTGGTGCCTGGCATGATGACCGCGCTCCTGGTCGCTACCGTCATTCACGAGCCGGCCGCAATGCAGGCGCCGTCGGCACCCTCAACAGTCAAGCGAGGCCGGTTGATCGAGCTGCTGCGCCTTCGCAATGTCTGGATCTGCGCGGGTCTATGTTGCTTCTATGTTGCCTACCTGAATGCCGGCTTTACATTCCTGCCCCTCTACTACATCAATGTGCGGCACTTCCCATCGCAACAGATGAGCGCACTCATGGGTGTACTGGGCATATCGGCCGTTTTGTTCGCATTCCTGCTGCCAGTCGCCTCCGACCGGCTCGGGCGCAGGTCGGTTCTGATGGCGTCGGGTTGTCTGAGCGTGGTGGGCCCGCTGGCAGCCTTGCTCATTTCCGGTCCCATCGCATTGCTCGCCTGCCTCGTGCTGATCGGCTGCGCGATTTCCGGCACGGCCAGCCTGATCACCAGCACCATTCCCGCCGAGACGGTGCCGCCCCAACATCTGGCCACCGCCATTGGGCTGATCATTGCCGTTGGAGTGATCATCGGCGGGCTCGTGGGACCCGGCATCGCGGGCTGGGTCGCTGACACACGGGGGCTCGGCGGCCCGTTACTGCTGCCGCAATTCAACCTTGCGAATCTTCCCCGTCACGGTAGTTGCACATCGCCCACAGTCTGGTACCGGAGGGGTTGGGCGCTACTCCCGTAGACGTAACTGGCTGTCTTCATCGTACATCTCGCGGTGCATGAGCCGGTCCAGACGATCCGTGTCGTTTTCCAGTAGCTGGGTCATGACCACAACGCTCAGATCGTGGCGCGGATCGATCCAGCAACACGAACCGGCCGCGCCGTTCCAAAACAGGCTGCCCGATGCCACCGGGGTGTTGGCGAGCTGCTGGTTCTCGTATATGCCCAAGCCGAGCCCAAAGCCCGTGCCCGCCGACACCTCGATCGTTGAGGGAGCCAGCACCTGCGGGCTGAGTTGCGATTTGCATAACTGCGCCCACAGGGCGGGGCTCAAAAAACGCCGGTCACCTGAGGTTGCACCAGCGCGCAGCATCTCCAGGAATTGCAGGTAGTCGTTTGTGGTGGAAACCAGCCCGCCACCGCCGGATTCGAATGACGGTGGCTGCAGATAGTCACTGTCGCGCCAGTTATCCACGAGCTGTGGACCCTGGACAGTAAACCGATAGTTGGATGTAAACCGAGCGATATCGGCCGGTTGCACACGGAAACTCGTATTCTTCATACCGAGTGGCTCAAACAGCCGCGCGTGGAACACCGTACCTAGCGTCGTCCCGGTCAATCGCTCAATCATCGAGCCAACCACATCCGTCGCAACGCTGTAGTGAAATTGCCTTCCAGGCTCACTGACCAGAGGAATCGAGCCGAGCGCCGCGAGCATCTCAGCGCCGGTGCGCACCGGCGCCGCATCGCCCGGCAGTGCCGCGATCTTCACAGCCGCGGGCTTGATTCCGCGAGCCCGATACAACCTCTGTATGGGCCCTTCCTGTTGTTGCCCGTCAGGCCCCGGCTCAGTCATGAAATGATAGGTGAAGCCGGCCGTGTGGGTGAGCAGATGACGCAACGTGATGGCATTGACGGCCGGCCGGGTCCGCGGTGACCCGTTCGCATCGACTCCTTCGAACACTTGCAACGAGCCGAGCTCCGGCAGAATGCGTGCGACGGGCTCGTCGAGCGCGATTCGTCCCTCGTCCACCAACATCAGCGCGATCACGGATGTGATCGGCTTGGTCATTGAGAAAATACGAAATAGACTCTGTGCTCGCAGCGGCAACCGCTCCTCGACGCTTGCCCACCCGTCACGGCCTGCCGCAACCACCCTGCCCCGGTGGCAGATCGCGTAGTCAAAGCACGGAATGCGCGGTTGCTCCAGGCGGCGGCGCAGTTGTGTTTCAATTCTCGCGGTTATGTCGGCCCAGGCTGGCACTGCGGCACTACCTCACTCAACTTGAAATACAGGTCACGAAATCTCGCATACAGATCCTGGTAGGCGGCGGTGTCCCCGGCGTCAGGCTCCACCACATCGTAATCCGGGGACAGCGCTGTTTGCGCCTCATCGAGGCAGCAGAAGACTTCCGCGGCCAGGAAGGCAAAAATGGCAGAGCCGAGACTCGTGATGTCGGATTTCGGCACGAGCACGGGTTTACCGAATACATTGGCGTAAATGCGGTTGAGCGTAGGGTTACGTTGTGGAATGCCACCGGCGTGAATGAGCCGATCCGCGGGTATGCCAAACTCTGACAGGCGATCGAGGATGATACGGGTGTGGAACGCGGTTCCTTCGAGCGCCGCGAACAATTCGTCTTCCGCGGTATGCTGCAGCCGCCACCCCAGAGTGACGCCGCGAAGTTGCGCGTTGCCGAGAATGCAGCGATCGCCGTTATCCCAAGCAAAGCGCAGTATTCCGGTCTGACCGGGCCGATAACCGGATAACCCGGCAGACAATGTCGCGGTATCCGATCGGGCACGCCGCGCAATCGCATCGAACAGATCCCCCACGGCCGACAAACCAGCCTCAACACCGACGGCATCTGGATCGATTGAGCCGGGCACCGCTCCGCACACACCGGGTATCAGAACGGGCTCCCTGGCCAAAGCCATCATGCAAGTGGAGGTACCGACCACATTCACGATGTCGCCCATCCGACAGCCGGCTCCGATGGCGTCCCAGTGGGCATCCAGCGCCCCTGTTGGTATCGGGATGCCTGCGCGCAGGCCGAGTCTTTGCGCCCATTGCGCCGATAATTGGCCGGCAATGTGTCGCGACGTTGTGTAGTTGCCGGCAAGCCGGTCGCGAAGTCCTGACAGGAGGGGATCCACCGCGCGCAGGAAGCCCTCGTCCGGGAACCCACCGAGACTCCGATTCCACATCCACTTGTGGCCCATGGCGCAAACGGAGCGCGGCACACGCGACGGCTCAGTAATGCCGCAGAGCGTGGCGGTCATGTGGTCGCAATGTTCCAAGGCCGTGTAGAAACGTCCCCGTTTGGAGGGGTTCGAGCGCAACCAGTGAAGCACCTTGGCGAAGCCCCATTCGCAGGAGTAGAAGCCGCCGCACCACTCGAGATGAGGCAGGCCCTGCTCCCGCGCCCGGGAAGTAATCTCTTCGGCCTCCCGCCAGGCGCGATGATCGCACCAAAGAGAGTAGTCATCGAGCGGTTGCAGATGTTCGTCGACCGGCACCACTGTGGACCCGGTCGTGTCAATCGCCAACGCGTCAATCGCCTCGCCACGGACTTTGCTGCCTGCCAGCGCCGCGGCAAATGCAACTTCCAACGCGCTGCAGTGATCTGCATGCCGTTGAGTGGCGAAGTCAGGTTCGTCACGCCGGCGAAGGGTGGGATAAGTCGCACTGCCACTGCCGAGCCGGCCGCGTTCGCTGTCGAACAGCGAAACGCGGACACTAGCCGTCCCGAAGTCAACTCCCGCAACTATCGCCATTCGAGTCACCGCACAGAAACACCTCGATTCCCAGCGCCTGAAATGCGGCTGTCTTCGCTGCCAGGGCAAGGTGCGCACCCGCCGCGTCCGGTGCATAGGCTACCTGGATGTGGTTGGAGCAATGCCGTGCCATGAATTGGTCCCGGCTGATGCCCGGCAGCACCGCATGCATCATGGGCCACTGCGGGGTGGTAATGTCCCAGCGCCTTTGCGTTTCCTCGGCGGGCAGCTCTATCGCCCGGGCAATCCCCAGGTCGGCCTTGAGTCCCTCGGGCTCAACGAAAATCCGACTCCACACCACGTGGCCGGGCTTGCTGACTCCCTTGATTGTGCCACCGCCCAGGCGGAAGTACATCGGCGGTTGCCGCTCACTGACCGCATCCCGGTAGCCATTCGAAAAATGGGCCGGCGGCACCGAGCCCGATATTTCCAGCGTCCAGACAAACACCTGCCGGCCGCCAACCTCGTAAGCCTCTCCATACCTGACGTCGTGCAGGGTGGTTTCGGGATCAAACCCCAGCGCGTTCCACACTCTGTTGGTAATCAGCGCATCCAGTCCGACACACTCGTCCACTTCATTGAAATGCGGCAGCGGCGCCCCGCCATACAGGAGCCTGCCTTGCCGGTCCCTGACCGGTGGCCGGTCCCTGTTATTGAGCAGGCCTTCGGCCAGATCGGACGCAGGTACCAGGTCCTTCAGGCCCTGCTGGTACTGAATACCGATGGCATCGCAGCCGAACTGCGCGGCGATGCGCAAGGTCGCAATGTACATCTTGCATTGTTCGATGACCTGCGATTCCGTCAGGTCGGTTTCCGGGTTGCTGCCGAACACAAAGCGCATGCCCTTGCGCAGCAGCCATTCGTACACGGCCTGCGCCTCACTCGCCTCGGTTTGCAACATTTCCGCGTACAACGCGGACTGCGACAGGCGTTCCTTGAAGATGCCCATCGGCTGCAACAGCTCATCGGGAATGATGGCGTTGTACATTCCCATGCAACCCTCGTCGAACACACCCAGAATCGCCCGATTGGACTGCAATTCGGCCGCGACTGCAATGCCGAGCTCGCGCGCCCGCGTGGGAGCCGCGCTCGCCAGTGCCACGGCCGGCCGCACGTGCGCCCGGTCGTGAATCACCGGCTTGCCGCCGAGCCAGGCTTCGAGCCCGTCCAGAAAGAAAGCGTCCGCAAAATCAACACTCCAGAGAGTGCTGAATTTCTTACCGGCCTTGCGCAGCGATGCATTGAGATTGAGCAACCCCACCAGCCCCGGCCACTGCCCGCTCCAGTTCGCGATGGTGAGTATGGGTCCCCGGTGTCCCAGCAATCCCGGCATCAGGTGTTGGCTGTACTGCCATACGGCTTCCACCACGACGAGAGGCGCATCTCGCGGAATGGTGCGAAACACTTCAATACCGCGCTTCTGACTATCAATGAAGCCATGGCGTTTCACGGCATCATAATCGTGACCCCGCTGCACCTCGTGGCCCCGAGCGCGGATCGCAGCGGTGACTGCGGTTTCAACCTGCTGTTGCACGGGCCAGCACTTCTGATTGGCGGCGGGCCGCAAATCGCCGTTCGCCACCATCCAAATGACATCGGACATGGTTTTTCCGCCCCTGCGCTGCTGCTGCACAGTTGCGTAATTTCCCGCAACTTTATCGATATAGTATTTAGAGCCGGGCAGCCTGTCAAACCAGCCGCCGCGCGCTCAGCGGGCGCGCGGGCGCCGCAGGCTGGAGGCCCGCACAATCAATTCGGGTGACATGAGAGGCACCGGTGCCGGCGGCTTCGCGCCGCTCGTCATGCAATTGAGCAGTTGCCGGGTTACCTGCATGCCGATGGCGGCCGTGTGTTGATCTATCGTCGTCAGCGGCACCGACAGCCAATCGGAGAAACGCATGTTTGCAACACCGACGAAAGCAACATCGTCAGGCACGCGCAGACCGGCTTCGAGGCAGGCGCGCATTGCGCCGATGGCGACCGGATCGTTGAAGCAGAACACGCCGTCGGGCCGCAGCCTGCCGCCATCGGCAAGAAGCGCTTTCATGGCGGCATAACCCGATGCGTCATCGTGCCCGGCTTCGACAACCTGCTCCGCATGCTGCTTGCCCAACGCATCCCGATAGCCTTTCAAGCGATCCTCGCTGGTGGACAGAAGCGGCCCGCGCAAATGCGCGATCCGCCGGCATCCCTGCTCCAGCAAATGCTGTGTGGCCATGAGCCCCACTTTGCGGTTGTCGGTGCCCACGAACTGCGACTGCATTCCGGGCAACACCCGATCGAACAGTACGAGGGGTGTCTTGATGGCCCGCAGCCGGCGGTTGCTTCGCTGCGCTGAAGCGACAATGAGGCCGTCGACTTTACGCGACTCGAGAAGCTCGATATTCGCGACCTCGACTTGCGCGCTTTCACCGGTATGTGAAATGACGACGTGATAACCCGCGGCGCCGGCGGCTTGCTCAATCGCAGTGGCAACTTCCGCAAAAAAGGACTGCATCAGGTCCGGGATGACCAGGCCTATCAGGAATGTCCGACCGGTTACGAGGCTGCGCGCGACGGCATCCGTGCGGTAGTTCAGTTCGGCGGCCCGTTGGAGCACCCGCCGCGTCGTTTCCTGTCCGATGTCCTTGTGTCCGCGCAGGGCTTTGGAAACCGCCATGGGCGAAAGACCGAGATCCCGGGCAATATCCTTCAGGCGGACCGGCAAGGAGACATCCCCGGTTGATGTGAGCGCAAGGCGCACTATATCGCTAAACTTCACTCATCGGGAGCCTGCCCCTGGCGCCAATCCACGGCTCCGAATCGGGCGTGCCCCAGGAGCGTGTACCCCAGGTTGATTGTGGACACCCGTTGATGGGACTCCGGCAGCCCCCGATAGCGCCCCTCGCGATTGGACAGGCTGTAGCGCAACGTAATCGCGTGCAAATCGAACACCCGTACCGTCAAACCCACATCCAGCCTGTTGATGGTTTCGCTCCCGGTGCTCTCCGTCGCCCCTACCTTGCTGATGTAGTAATTGCGGGCAGTGGCATCCAGATCGGCCCGATCCCCGAAGATCAGCCGCAGCGCCAGCATCGATTCGGGCGTGACACCGTAATGGTAATTCCTCGCTCCCTCTCCATTGGGTCCCGGAGCGGTCACTCCGGCGCCGTGAATGACGCCGCCTCCGGCGTAACCAACACCTGCGAGAGCCGTGGTTTGTAGCGCTACGTTGCTCGACAGCCACCACTGCGATGTGGTGCCCACGGCGGCGGCCGTGTTCGATACCCGAAAGATATTCGGCGCGACGTAATCGTACAATCCATACACGCCCCACAAGCCGCGGTAGTTCGGTCCTGCCTCGTAGTCCGTCCCATACAACAGGCCGCGGCTGAACACCGACTCCACCCCATTGGCCGTATCCAGGGCAAATTCAAAATTGAAATAGTCGAATGGCCGGTCATACGAATAGTCAGGCTTGCCCGGCAGGCCGTAACCCATGGCGAACGTCGCAACGCCCTTCCCCGCATCCATGGTCTGACCTGCGGGCGGCGCGCTGGGATCGGCGTTGAAACGGATGTTGGAGCTGAAGTGAGTGCTCAGATTTCCACCCACATCGACACGGGTGAACACCGCGGGATCGTAACTGCGAAACACGGCAGCGAATCGGTTGCCGAACGCCAGGCGATTGACGCCCGTGGAGGGCGAGATCAGGGCGGCCCCCAACTCGCGCCACCATGCCGGCCGCCCGCTGTCACCGCTCTCCAACAACAGGCTGGCCATGCGAAACAACGGCTCGCCCAGGAAGTTGCCGCCAATCCCGCTGGCAACCTGGTCATTGAAGGAGGGTGCGGTATTTTCGCCGGCCTCCTCCCAAGCGAGGCTGCCGGCAAACGTGTAGGCCGAGGCCTGCCAGAAATTCAATCCCGCCGAACGGGCAAATCCCTGGTAGACCGAGCCCTGGTAGGGGTGCAGGAACTGGTTGGTGGCGAACTTGTCATTGTCGACCACCCAACTGCGATGCAGATTGCGCCTGAAGTTGGTGGTGGGCCACGGATAGGTATCCGGATCGCTCAGGTGATCGTAGCGATTCAGTAGAAGTTGAAAAGTGGGGATCTCGAGCGCCGGGACCAGAAAGCTTTTCCCGTCCCCCTGCCCCCATTCCAGGATGGGACTCGGCTTCGGAGCCGCAAAAGCCGTGGGCATCGGCTGCTCAGAATTGGCTTGCGCAATGCAGCTTACGAAACGCGCGAGGCCGATGAGCAGCACCGCACTCTGAATGAGCGGAAGCGCGTGATAGCGTGCCATGCGGGTGATGACAGCAAAGTTCGTGCCCTCCCCCGCGTTCAGACCCCATTAACGCGCTGCAGGGTCACCACAACGTCATCGGCCAGGTGGAAGGCCAGTCGGCCGCCTCCGATGGTGCTCGCACCGGGATCCACATTGTTGAAGTCCAACGGCACGTTCAGGTACTTGGGGTGCTCAGGATTGCGGCAATGGGCGATGAGACGCAGGCGCTTGCTCTGCGCGGAGTAGTTGCTTTTTTCGAGCGAGCACTGATCACCGGCCGACCCGCCCGCCGCGTAACTGAACCCGCCCGTTACAGCGCCGTTTGAGAGCTGCTGCAACTGCAGGTTCTGCAGATGTAACAACTCCTTTCCCGAGCCATCGACATACGCACCCGTCCACTGTCCGGTGAGGTCATGAGCGGGTCCCATGGAGGGCGCTGGGCGGTGATCTGCGCCGCCATGCCGCTGCCTCGCCAGGAAAATCACCACTCCCGTCACTGCGAGTGCCAGCAGACCGCTGGCAACAAACGCTGTCACCGCGTGTTTGGCATGCACAGCCCCCGCACCTTGTGGTTCAGCGCAGTCTGTCAGTCCACCCAGATCCGGCAATGCCTGAATAAACTCATCCGCGCTGGCAAATCGCTCTGACGGATCTTTCGCAAGCGCGCGCATGACCGCGTTGACCACGCTCGGCGGAATGTCAGCGCAGTACTGCGTCGGCGGTGCTGGCGGCTCGCGCACATGGGCTGAATCGATCTCGAACTGGCTCAGGCCCTGGAAAGGCGGCCGTCCGGTCAGCAACTCGTACAGTGTGCCACCAATGACGTAGATGTCAGTTCGTTCATCCACCGGACGGCCGAGTATCTGCTCGGGCGCCATATAACTCGTACTGCCGACACGGGTGCTCACCTGCGTGAGGCCGGTATCGCGGCGCGCTTTCGCTATGCCGAAGTCGGTAATTTTCACGATGCCGGTGGCGGTCACCATGATGTTACTCGGCTTGAGGTCGCGGTGAATGATGCCTTGCTCGTGCCCGGCCGCGACGCCGCGCAGTGTCTGAACGATGATTGGCAGAGCCAGGTGCACACGAATCGGCCCACTGCGAGCGACCATGCTCAGCAGGGATTCGCCCTCTATGAGCTCCATCACCGCGACGGGCATATCGTTCCAGACGAAGAAATCGAACAAAGTAGCGATGTTGGGGTGATTCAAGCCGGCCTGGATGCGCGCCTCCTGGCGAAACCGGGCAATGTAGTCCGGATCGGCGCGAAACGCGGCGCTCAGCACTTTGACGGCAACCGTGCGCTCGAGATTCATGTCGCGCGCGCGATAAACGACGCCCATGCCGCCTTGCCCAATGACCTCATCCAGGCGGTATTGATTGAGAAGAGTACCGATCACCAATGAGCCACTCGTCGCAAGCGCCAAGCGCCGCTCAACTATTGCAACTGACCCAACGTTTTCGGCGCATCGGCGGCCGGATGAGTTTGCCCCGCCGCCAGAAGCAATGGCGTGGTTGCCGGCGCCTGGGGTAATCCGCGGGGTTTGCCCATGTTACTGGACGCTGCAACCAACGCATCCGTCAGCGCCTGCTGTTGCTCACTCTCCATCGCTTCCAGATCGTTGACCGAGACCTGGGTCATGAGACCGATTGTGCAATCCGTGGCGCCACCCACTTTGACTTTCACAGGCACCATGCCGTTTTGATCCATGTCGCCGGTACGCTCAATGTAGTCGTTGGTTCGCAGGGAGCACAGTTGCCCGGGCACCTTCGCTGGCACATCCAGGGGCGTACTCACGCGAAACAACGTATGTCCCGGCTTCAGCGACTCGGGAAGATCCGCGGTTGCCGCAGTAGCCATTGCCGGCGCCTGTCGTTCGGTCAACTGACGTTTGATCTGGGCATTGACCTCGGCTTTCATGGGACCGGAGAGCGGCGGCGGGGAGTCCTGGGCGGATGGCGGTGGCGACCCGGTCGAGTGGGCCTTTGAGCTGCCGGAATGGGGCTTCGAGCTCCCGGACGCGTGCTGCGCGCCCGACGAATCCTGCGCGGCAGGTTGTTCTTCCCAATACGGCCTGCGACCGTCATCCGGAGTGTCCCAGTAGGGCCGCGGGCCCTCCGCGGTGAATGAGTTGGAAGACGCACTGCCGGCGGCCGCAACAGTTTGGTTGGCGGGAGCATTCTCCGCCTGCCAATTGTCGTAGGCATTCCGGTAGTTTTGCGCGACTACATAGTCTGTCAGCCATTCGTCGAGACTCGTGTAGCTCGAATACGGCGTAAAGTCGCCGCCGTATGCCCTATGCCAGGGCTCCCCGTCCCATTGCCATCGATATCTCACCGGGGCGGACCATGGACGCACAGCCCAGGCGTAGTACGCCGTGCCAAACGCAATCGCGGGCACCAGGGTCTCGTAATGAAATGCGTGGCCGAACCGTTGAAATGTGTTTCGGCGATAGACGCGTGCGTACAGGACTCGTCCGCCCTGCACATACGTCCGATTCAAATAGCCCGACTTCAGTGGATGTTCGACGACCCCGGTGAGCGCGTTGCCGTAACGCACGGCGTGGTACGTACCCCTTCCCGGAACCGCCTGCGTCGTCTCGAGGACTCTGTGGCCACCCGAAAATCGGTATTCAGTCCTCGCCGGGTAAGGTTGCGGGCTGACGGCACCGCGTGTCATCGGAGGACGCGGGACGCCCGAGCGCATTGGAACCGACTGTCCCGAGCCCGAGCGCGCTTGCGCAGCTATGGAGTCCCTGCCGCCGTCTCGGGCCAAGCTTGGCATTGCGAGCCCGCCGAGGGCCATGGCAACCAGCAGCACGGTAATCCTGCCGCCGCGGGGCGCAAACGGCTGGACTTCGTTCTCGTGGCTCAGGCGTACGGCCATCCCTTTTTTCTCTTGACGCGTCTGGGGGCGTCGATTGGGCTGCTGGACCTTATAGCCTCGACCTGTTTCCGGCGTCAAACCCTCGCTGCAAAAGAGGACGACCGCGCCGGGTGCTCACCCGAGCGCGGTCGTCGTGGGTCATTCAGGCTGGGATCAGAGCGATTCCAGGAAACTGAACAACTGTTGCTTTTCTTCCCGGCTGAGCTCGCGGAACCGGTGGGTCACATGCTCCGCCTCGCCCCCATGCCGGTCGATGGCGTTCTGCAGCGTAAGAGACTTCAAGTCATGCATGTACCGCGGCCGCATGCGCAAACCCCAGAGCGCAGCCGTCCGCAACTTGTCGGCGGTATCCTGCGGGCCCGCCTGCACAATGCCGTCCCCGGTATCAACGTCATGCAGCAGGAAATCGCTGTAGGGATGGATGATCTTGTTCCCCAACGCGACCGGTACCGTATACATCCCACCGTTGATGATGGTACCGGGACGTGCCGTTGTAATGGATGAGACGTGGCAGGTACCGCACCCGATGCTGGCGAACAACCGTTCGCCCGCCTTTGCCACTGAAGTAGCCGCCAACTTCTCATCGCGTGGCGGAACCTTCGTGCCGCGAATGAATTGCGCGAAGTGATCAATGTCGGCCAGCCCGAGCGAGTCCGGAACATCTTCAGGGTCGTGTGTTGACTTACCGACGCTGGTCACATCCTTGGGCCGCAGGCGATTGGTCACGCCCATCTCATTCAGATAAGCATCGCCGGCAAAGGACAGCACCGTGCTTTGCTGATCCTTCCAGCCAAACCGGCCAATGCGCGTTTGTCCCGGGGCCTCCAGTACCGGCACCTCGATCGCTTCTCCCTGGATTCGACCGCCACTCAACAACGGCTGGCGGGCCGCGATCGCGCGCAGCGTGTTGTCATCAATCGCCTCGACAAACCCATCACCCAGTGTGTTGAGAGTCGCACGCAATGTCCGGACATCCTCGCTTGCGGGAATGTGCTCCTGTGCCTCCGGCACCACGGCACGATCGTTCACGATCGAACGCCCGCCGATACTAGCGGCGCCGTCGTTGATCGGTATGGTCGGGTTCACGAAATTGCCGCTGATGTCACGGTGCCCGATACGCAGCTCCGTAAACTGACTCGCGCCACCGCTCACCGGATTCTGGTGACACTCCGCGCAGGAGCGCGCGTTGTAGACGGGGCCGAGCCCGGTGCTCACATCATGAACCGTCTCGTAGATCTGTTGGTCGAGCGCGAAGCTGTCGCCGGCAGGTTCGGCGATGCCATTGCTCGAGCTTTTCGATCCGGCCTTCTGCGCCAGGGTTGGTGTATCAAATCCGGCGGGCGCCTCCGTCGGCTTCGCGGCCGAGTCCTGCGCCACTTCATTCGCGTGGGCCGCGAAATCCGAAGCTGAAATAATACTGCCACATATCAGCGGCAGCACACCCACAGTCACAGCCCAGTTCCATTGTCGCGGCATAACAAGTCCTCCCCGGCTCGATTGGTTCGAGGGAGACTTGCGCTGCCACGCCGGTATTCCTGTCAACCAAACATCGAGCGTTCCCGCGAGCGCGCCGCTGCCTGACGCTTTGCATCATGAAGTTTGGCCGATCGACGGCGCCGCGGTGTGCGACGACCAATGAAACCTCATGTAAACGTCCTGCCGCGGCTGCCATACCAACCGCGGTCATTGGCCTTGGCTTTACCCGGAAAAGCACCGCCGACCGCCAACAATTTTTAGTGCAAAACAGGACACTTGCGCCTAAGCTCCTGCGCACGAGGGTGACACCGGGCGCGCATGGGCCGGGGAACCCGTCGAATACCATGAACTTCAACGAAAAGGCGGCTCGCACCAACTTCCAATAACACCAAACTGCTCTGGCAGGCGGCGTTCAGGAGTGCCTGCTCGCGCTGGATTTCGTGCGCTGGTGGCGTTGCGAGCCAGAAGGGAGAACCAAAATGAAATTGATGTCCGCGATCGCGGCAAGCGCCGCGGCGTTGGCCTGCGTGTGCGTCAATCAAGCACAGGCAGATGCGCCACACCACCGTCCGCACATGCTGTCGGCCAAACCGCTGGCGCGCAGCACACCCTTTCCCAACGCCCTGTTGAGTAAAGGTGAGGGTGGGGATCCAGGCGATGACGACACCGCCATATCCCTGGATCCGACCTTGTCAGCGCTTTGTGTGTCATATATAGGGCAGTTGAACAACTACCGTAATCCGTTCCCGAACGTCGATCAGATCAACGGCGACACCGTCGTCCAGGCGGGCAGCCAGTTGGGCTGCGATTCGGCGCAGAACGAAACCACGATTGCGGTCAACCCGCAGAATCCCTGGAACCTGGTGGCGGGCACCAACGACTACCGAATCTTCAATACGCGCGAAAGCCGCAACGACGGATCGGGCTGGGCCTATACAACGTTCGACGGGGGCCGCACCTGGAGAAACATCCAGCTACCGCATCTCACCTTTCAGACCGGAGCCACGGGCGCACTGTCGGACATGGACTCCGCCGGCGACCCGGCAGTCGCATTCGGGCCTCACAACACCGTCTACTACGCCAACCTGGTTTTCAGCCGGTTGAATGATGCGAGTGGTGTCGTAGTCAACAAGTCCACGGACGGCGGGCGCACCTGGGGCGAGCCCGTGATCATACACACCGATGGCGTTGACGCCAGCGGCAACCCGCTGGATACACCGTACTTCAACGACAAGGAGTGGATCACAGTCGATCCGCGCACAGGTACTGTCTACGTCACCTGGACCTCGTTCGGCCCGTCTGACTCACCCATCCAGGTGTCTCGCTCCGACGATGGCGGTAAAACCTGGTCCGCACCCACCGTGGTGAATCCATCATCGTCCTTTACGCCCGGTGGAATAACTGCGTTCAGTTCCGGATCCAATCCGCGTGTCAACTCGAGAGGTGATCTGTTCATAGCGTATGAATCCGCGGTATGTCAGACGCTCGACTGCAATCAACCTACCGACCACGACGCCGTCATCGTCGCTGTCTCCCACGACCACGGCAAGACGTTCAGAAATGTGGAGGTCGCAGCGAACTTCGACTTCCCATTCAACGCCGACGTCGGCAGGTCGACACTGACGGGCGAGAACTGGCGCATCAACAGCTTCCCGCAGATGACCATCGATCCCTTCACCGATCTGTTGGTAGTCACCTGGGCAGACGATCGCAACGGTCAGTACGACCCCAACAGCGGCGCATCCATCAAGACCAACGGCGATGCCTTCCTGACCGCCTCATTTGACGGCGTGCACTGGTCCAAAACCGTGGACATCGGTTCGAGTGACGATGAGGTCTATCCGGCCGTGGCCGCCAATGCCGGCAAGGTCGGGGTGAGCTTCTATACCCGTCACTATGATCCCAAAGGCACCGGCCTCGACTTTGCCTCCGTCGAGGCGCCTGAATGGAATCTGGGCGCGCTGGCACACAAGGGGCTGCACCGGGTTACCACACAGACATCGGATCCGAACATCCAGTTTGTGGGTATCGGGGCTGTCAGTGGCAAGGTGCTTCAAGGTGAGTTCATTGGCGACTACACCGCGGCGGCCATGGGGTGGGATGGGGTTCTGCATCCCTGTTGGACCGACTTCCGCGGCAAACCTGGGGTGAGCTCACCGAACCAGGATTCGTACACCGCATCTGTGTACGGGGACGACGACGACCGCCAATAACGTTGAGTGACCAGGGGTCTATCGGGGCGGCGGCCTGCAGTCGCCGCCCCTCGCGGCAGAAGATTGCCCAACGACGCCTGGATCCGGCGACGGTCGAGAGCCTCTGCGCGTCGCGAAGTTGCGAGACCGGGACCCCGGGCAGGCGTATGCTGGAGGACCGGACAACACAACCCGCTACGAGGGGGGTGAACCATCATGGCTGCCAAAAGCAAGCGGACGACCCCAGCCGGCATTCATGGGCGTGCACTGCAGCATCGCGAGGACCTTCTGGAGGAAGCGCGCGGCCTGCGCCGCGAAGGCAAAATCGGCGCGGCGAAAGGCGTCGAAAACCGCGCCCAGCAGGTTGATCAACTCATTGGGGCGCTCGAAGGGGAAGCGGGGCCGACACAGCCGGCCAACACGCACTAGAAGGGAAAGTGACCCGGCGTGGTCTGCAGGGTCACCCAACGCAACTCCGTGAACTCCGCGATTCCGGCGCGGCCGCCAAATCGACCGTAACCCGAGGCGCCCACTCCGCCAAAGGGCATCTGCGGCTCATCGTGTACGGTCGGGCCGTTGATGTGGCACATGCCCGATCTGATCTGACGAGCAACTCGCAGGCCGCGAGTCAGATCGCGCGTGAACACCGCCGCAGACAACCCGTATTCGGTATCGTTGGCAATGCGAACCGCATCGTTCTCATCGCGCGCGCGGATGATAGCGACGACGGGCCCGAAACTTTCCTCCGCGTAAAGCCGCATCTGCTTTGTGACGCCATCAATTGCCGTCGCCGGCATGAGCACGCCGTCAGTCCGCCCACCGCACAGCACACGCGCACCTTTCGAGGTCGCATCCTCAATCAGGCTGTTGACGTGTTGGCTGGCGCTCAGATCAAAGACGGCTCCGAGTGGTGCTTTGCGTTCACGGGGATCCCCCACTGCTAGCGTGCTCGCCTTCTTTGCAAAGCGTTGTATGAAATCTGCCGCAACCGCCTCGCAGACAATGATCCTTTCCGTGGACATGCAGATCTGGCCCTGGTTCATAAAGGCGCCAAACGCAGCCGCGCGGACCGCCTCATCCAGGTCCGCATCCTCGAGCACGAGCAAAGGTGCTTTACCGCCCAACTCGAGCAAACACGGTTTCAATTGAGCGGCGGCCTGCGCTGCAATGATCCTGCCAACGCGTGTCGAGCCTGTGAAGTTGATTCGCCGCACAGCCGGATGAGCAATGAGCTCCGCCACAACCTGGGGCGCGTCCACGGCACGATTGGTCACCAGGCTCACGACACCCGGCGGGAAGCCCGCACGGGCGAAAGCCGCGACAATCAGGCTGTGGGTACGCGGACAAACCTCCGATGCCTTGAGGATCACGCAATTGCCGCACGCGAGCGCGACCGCAATTGCGCGGACACCCAGGATGATTGGAGCGTTCCACGGAGCAATGCCTAGAATCACCCCTACCGGCTCGCGAAGCGCCATGGCAAAACAGCCCGGGCGATCGGAGGGAATGATTTCGCCGCTGATCTGGGTAGTGAGTGCCGCCGCCTCTCGCAGCATGCCCGCAGCCAGAAACAGATTGAATGAGGCCCAGTCCACTGTGGCCCCGGTCTCTGCGGTCATGGCCGCCGTCAATTCGTCTTTGCTCGCCTCCAGCGCCGCCGCCGCTGCCATCAGCAACGCGCGGCGCTCGCCCGGACCTGTGACGGACCATCGCGCAAATGCCGTGGACGCCTGGTCGGCAACCTCAAGAGCCTCTGCCACCGACATTGCCTGTGCCGAGCTCGCGACCTGGCCCGTCAACGGATTCAAGCGATCAACCTGGGCGGACATGGCTATTACCCCTAAACAGCTATACTATATAGCTATAGACTATAATCGTATCGGCGACAGGCGCAAGGGGACGCGTCCGAAGCGCGAGGCCCGCCGGGTCGCCCTCCAGTGGAGGTATCGAGTTGGACTTTTCGACTACCCGACTGCCACCCGCCGAACGCGAGTCCGGCTACCGCCATGCCTTGCGGCGGTACTTCTCGGAAATCACCGCGGATATCTCGGTTCGTGTGGATACCGCGGAGGAAGCGCCCTTGCGGGCCAGCCTCGAGCCCCTGTCCATCGGCCAACTGATGGGTGGCATTCATCAATGCAACGCCCCGCACGAGCTGCGACTGCCGCGCACGCACCTGAGTGGAATGGATCTGTACCTGCTGTGCGAAGGCGATGTTTCCCTATCCAATGCGAACGGAACCCTGGAGCTGGGACCCGGCGACATGATCCTGTGGCCCTATGGCCCTGAATGGGAGGCGCGCAGCCGCCGTTTCCGGATGATTGCGCTCGGCTTGCCGGATGCAATCATCCGCCGCCAGAAAGATGAGCTGCACGCAGTCGCCGGCCGCCCGATCAGCGCGAACGGTGTGTTGGGTGCTTGTGTGGGCGCATTGCTGCGCACGGCGGCCGAGTTCCGCGGCCGCATTTCATTCGAGGAAGGCGCTGCTTTGCAGGATACGATCCTCCACGCCCTCAGCACACTCGCCGTCACGCAGAAGGCGGTGAGCAGTCCCCCCGCCGGCGCGGAGCGCGATGCGCAGTTGCAGCGCGTGAAGACATTGACGCTGCAATCACTGGACCAGGTGGATCTGAATCCCGCGATGTTGGCGGCACAGGCGGGTGTTTCCACGCGCACCCTGCACCGCCTGTTTGCAAGCTCGGGGACGACGTTTGCCGAGTGGTTGCGGCAGCGGCGACTCGCGCGATGTTGGGATGAATTGACCCGGTGCGGCGGCCGGCGGCGCAATATCGCGGCAGTCGCGCTCGAGTCAGGCTTCGGCGACCTGTCAACCTTCAACCGCGCGTTTCGCGCGCGGTTCGGGATGACACCGCGGGCAGCACAAGCTCAGGTCCCGCCTGCTCCGGAAACACCGGTGCGCTGAGCGAGACGGTCATACACGACGCGGCCACCGACGATTGTCAGATCGACCTGCGTTTTCAACAATTGCTCCGGTGAAATGGCCGTCGGGTCGGCGTCCAGCACAATCATGTCGGCCAGCTTGCCGGCTTCGAGCGTGCCCTTGGTTTTCTCTTCGAATGTCAGGTAGGGCCCGGCAGCGGTGTACATCCGGATGGCATCTTTGATATCCACAGCCTCTTCCGCACCAAACACCTTGCCACTCGATCCCTTCCGGGTCACCGCCGTGTAGAGACCGACGAGGGGACCGATCGGCAGGTTGTCCGAGCCAAACGCCACAAACAGGCCGTGCTTCTTCCAGGGGGTGGTGACCGAGTTGGTATGTTGCACGCGCCAGTCATCGAGCGTGGCGACGTAGCGGCCCTCCAGCGTGTAGGTGAAGTTGGGTTGCTGCGCAATCGCGATGTGGTCCGCCGCCATCGTCTTCATGGTCTCCTCAGGCGGCATGATGGTGAAATGATCGAGAAACCAGCGGTGGTCCTTTGAGGCAACCAGGCCGGCGCGAATGGCCCGGGAGTAGGCATTGACCGTCTGCACGATCGCCGCATCCCCGATTGCGTGCAGGCCCAACTGCCAGCCGAGCCGGCCGCTGGCATCGACCAGCTCCTGCAGCTCGGCGTCACTGAAGCGGCCTTTGCCGCGAAATCCCGGCATGCCCTTGTAGTCGACCAGCGTCCAGGCCGTGGGACCTGTAAATCCGCCATCCACGGCAGACTCGCCGATGGGGCCGAGCCGCAGCCGCTCATTGCCATAGCCGGTATGGTGCGCAAAAGCCTTCAATCTCTGCGCGCCCGGGTACTGGATATAAAGCGCCATGCGCGGCAGCTCGGCACCGGACTGGGAATATAACGCCTGGTAGCGGCGGAACGTGGCGTGACCGGACGGGTTGGGAATTCCGCCGGCACCTACAGGCTCATCGTCAATGGTACCGCTGGCCTCCATGAGGCTGGTGATGCCGAGCCGCAGCAGGTCTTTGAGGCGGGCGATATAACTCGGCCGCAATTCCTCCCAGGTCAGGTCGGGGATCTTCGCTGTGAACAGCTCATACCGTTCGCGTACGATCCCATTCGGCTCGCCCTTCGCATTGTGCTCAATCAGGCCATCCGCGGGATCCGGTGTATTGCGGGTCAGTCCCGCCAGCTCCAGGGCCCTGGAGTTGGCAACAATGGAGTGCCCCCCCGCACGGGTAAGGAACACCGGGTTCTTCGGTGCCGCGGCATCGAGGTCCGCCCGCACAGGATTGCGCCGTTCCGCAAACCGCGCCTCATCCCAACCGGAACCCGTGATCCAGGCACCCGGCCCCAGCTCCTGGGCCTTGCGCCGGAGCGCCTCCTGCAGTTGTGCAATGGAGTTGATTTCGCGCAAGTCCACATCGCGTTTGCCGGCCGGAATCAGGTGAACGTGCGTGTCCATGAATCCGGGCATGAGCACGCGGCCTTTCAAGTCGATTACGCGTGCTGCCGTGTACTGGGTGGCGAGCTCCGCGCCGCCCACAGCGAGGATCTTGCCATCTTTCACGACCACGGCCGATTTGACCGAGAACGTGGGATCCACGGTGAGTACTTTGCCACAGCAGAGAATGAGATCGGCCGGCTTCGCGGCGCCCAGGGCCGCCAGGCTCCCGAGCAACATCGGCAAACACAGACCGTAACGCCAATTTCGTGTTCTTGTCATTCGGGCACCTGTCACTGCGCGAGCCCTTCGCGTCTACCTCATGGTAGCACCCAGGGGATCGGGCCGGCACGGTTGCATGGAGGCATTTCCGCAGCCCACGGCCTTTGGGGGTACCGTCACATCCCGGAGGACTCCCAGCACGAGCTGTGAGGGATGCGCGTCGTCGTGCCAGATCTGATTGGTGGACGGCAAAGACGCGTGATCGAAACTGTTGCCGCCGGTGGCGCTCGGTGCATCAATCCAGATCCGAATGCGCGAGCCGTGGCGAAACGCATAGGAAACCTTGGTGAGCTCGACCCGGCCCAGGGCGGGCACGCCGGGCGTGAGCGCCTGGATGCAGGCAGGTTGGTCGCAAGGCCAGGGCCGGGTGTCAGTCGACAGATGTTCGTTCAATCGGCGCGCCGACATACGCAGCCAGCCACGTTGAACAAACACCTCCTGGCCATCGGGCCTGATCTCGGTGAGGGTCACCTGGAGATCGGTATCACTCAATGTGGAGGATACCCACAAGTCCGCACTCGCCGGTCCGTAGATCACGACATCTTCGGGCAACGCCTCCGTGGTGTAGGTGACCGACCCTTCTCTCCATCCCGGTTGCAACTCTCCCCAGCGCGCCCCGGTGAAATTGTCGTTCACTCCCGGGCCTTCTACAGGGTAGTGATACGAATCGGGCTGCGACGGTGGCCGAGTATCCGTGCCCCCCACACCCAGCCGATGCCCTGTCTCGAGACGAAGCCGCATGAGGCTGGTGGCGACAGGGAATTGCGGCCGCGTGATGATCCAGGAGGAGCGGGCCTGACGATCGCTTTGCGGTCGTTGCGACCCGGGCGGGGCGACGGTCTCCTGCCAGATCTCAACGTGCGGACGGCGCTCGAAGCCATTCGCCTCGCCCTTGACAAAGCGATCCAGGAACGAAACCAACGTAGACCTGAACTGCAATGACTCATACAGATCGTGATCGCCGTTGGTCTGCACATACCACAACAGGTTGGGATCGACACGCTCCTGGTAGTAGCCGGCCCGTGCGGTGGTGGCCTCGTCCTGAAACGACTCCATGGACAGCACCGGCACCGCGATCCGATCCGCCTCGTTGAGTATCGTCCGGCTGTCTATCCACGCATCTCGAAGTGGATGGCGAATGAGCTGCGCCGGTAGGTTGACGGCCGGGGTTTCGCCGGAAGCGTAGTTCCGCTCCACTTGCGTCAGGCACCGCCGGTCATGCTCCTGTTCTGCGCTCCTGCGAACGGCCAGCCAGCGCGAATGCAGAAAACTCCACCACCCGGTGACAAATCCCTGCGATGGCACACCCCCGATCGCCCAACTGTCCAGCCGCGGATCGGTCAACGCCATGCCGGGTGCAATTGCCTTCAGGTGCGCGGGCCGCTCGCTTGCCGTCGCCACCTGCGACATACCGGCCCATGACCAGTTGGCCATACCGACGGACCCCGTCGACCAGGGCTGTTTCGCAACCCACTCCACGACATCGGCACCGTCTTGCCCGTAAGCAGGGCCCAGGAAGTCGAATGTTCCGGTGGAACAACCCGTGCCGCGCGCATTCACGCCCAGGATGGCATAGCCGTGTGCCAACAAGGTGGCATCCAGATCGGTGGACATTGCCGTGTCGTCATGCTCATACGAAAACCCGCCGATCGCACCCGGATCGTAACCGCTGTAGTTGATGATCACCGGAAACGGCCCCTGCCCCCTGGGCAACAACAGGCTGTAGCGCAACTCGACTCCGTCGCGTACAGGCACATAGCCGGTGAGACGTTTCACCCAGCGGTGCGCAATCACAGCGTCCGCGGCCGCCGCGCGGCCGGTTATAACAACTGCGCTCATGCAGGCAACCACCATACATGAAGCCAACAGCCAACGAACCACCTGCCTGCTCACAGTTTTTCAGCCTCATGTTGAATGTTGATTCACTCAATCTAACGGAGCGCTTCCGCCAGGGTCAACGCAGGCCGCGCGATATTCGCACTGTATCCGCCAGGCAACAGATATTCGTGCCCTTGGCACGCAATGCCCAGAGATTTGGCGCTCAGTGCCGCGACCGCGGCAACCGCGGCGGCTAAGGTGTCGCGCATGAGAACCCTAATACTGGTATCTGCGGCGGCTGTGCAATTCGGGGCATTCGGACTCGCCCACTCACAGGATGCACTCCAGGAAATCATTGTCACGGCGCGCCGCACGGCTGAGAGCCTGCAGGAGACCCCGATCTCCATCACCGCCCTCACCTCACAGGACATTGAGCAGCGCGGCTTGAACGATGTGTTGGATGTCGCCGCCGGCACCCCCAGCCTGACCCTGATGCCGGGTGGCAACTATTCGGGCAAATCCGCGCTGGCCTACATTCGCGGCGTGGGACAGGATCAGTTCACGTTCGCCTTCGAACCCGGCGTGGGGTTCTACGTCGATGATGTGTACTACGGCACCGTCTACGGAGCCATCTTCAGTCTGGCCGACATCGACAACATCCAGGTCCTGCGCGGTCCGCAGGGAACCCTGTTCGGCAAGAACAATGAAGGCGGCGCCATCCTGTTGTATACACCGGAGCCCAAAGGCGACAACTCCGGGTCCGTGCAGGTTGGCTACGGCAACTATCATCGGGAATTCGTCAAGGGCAGCTTCGATGTCTCACTCATCCCCGAGCACCTCTCGCTGCGCGTTTCGGGCGCCACCAACCGGATGGACGGCTATGTCGATCGCATCGACTTCGCCTGCGCCCATCCGGGCTTGGCAGGTAACCTCAAACCGGCAACCGCCGCCGCCGGCTGCCAGGTGGGAACTGAAGGCGGATCGGACGAGACGTCACTGCGCGCGGCCTTGAAGTGGGTGGTCACCGACGATCTCACCATGACCCTGCGCTCCGAACTGTTCGATGACCGCAGCGAGGCGGGCGCGGAAGACCTGCTGGTGCAGAATCCCGTCCAAGCAGGCTCGCAGGCAGATGCCTACAATCAATTCGTGGCACTGCCGCTGTACGGCATCGGCATCAACCATCCCGCGTTTGTAACCGGAGATCCCTTCGAGTCGTATTCGGTGTACACCAACCCCGGGACCGGCTACTCGGTGGCGCCGGTCAATCACGAATTGTTCCGCAGCGTTGCGCTGACCACCGACTGGAATGCGACCTCGGCCGTGCACGTCAAGAACATCGCCGCATTCCAGAAGTTTCATTCCGAATTCGCCAACACGGACGGGACTCCCATCCCCACCTTCCTCGAGGACAATGTCCTCGATCACCGGCAATTCAGCGAAGAGTTCCAGTTGAGCGGCAAGCTCCTGGATAACAAGCTCGACTGGATCGCGGGCGCGTACTACTACACGGCCTATGGCGTCTATGGCGGCCACATCGAGCTGCCCACTCTACAGATAGTGGGGCCCGGCATTCTGCCGTTCGCGCCTGAGGGTGCGTACGGACTGAATTTCAACATCGACGATGCGACCCGCGAGCACACCACCTCGGGATTCCTGCATGCGGTCTACCACGCCACCGATGCATTGAGCCTGGAAGTCGGTGCCCGCTACAGCACCGAGCAAAAGAACCAGGCTTACCAGCACACCTACACTGCCAGCACTCCGCCCAATCCCCTGTTCAACCCGGGGGACTCGGTCTACCCGCCAGGCACTCAAAGCGATACATCGCTGCGGCGCGTAGACCCGAAAGTGGCGCTCCAGTATCAATGGACGCCCGATCTCATGACCTACGTGCAGTTTGCCACCGGCTACAAGTCCGGCGGCATCAACCCCAAGCCGGTGCTCGAATCCGACATCGTAAGCTTCAAACCCGAGCACCTCACCGCCTACGAGGCGGGTGTGAAGAGCGAATGGCTCGACCATCACCTCATGATCAACGCGGATGCCTACCTCAGTGACTACCGCGACCTGCAACTCAGCCAGTTTCTGCCACCGCCGGCCGGCGATGGCGGCACGATCGTAGTCAACACCGGACATGCGCGCATCGAGGGACTGGAGCTCGATCTGCTGGCGCGGCCCGCGGCGGGTCTTGCGATCGATGCCAGTCTCAGCTACCTGAACTATCGGACACTGAGCCTGGGAGCCGCCGCCGGGCAGGTCGGCGGGCCCACGCTCACCTCGCGCCCCGCCTACATTCCGCGCTGGAAGGGCTCGATCGGCCCCCAGTACACCCTGCAACTCGCAAGCGCGGGGTCGCTGCTGGCCCGGGTCGACTATTCATATCAGTCAACAGTGTACTTCGACTTTGCGAACACGCCCGCGGGCGCGCAGAACGGCTACGGTCTGTTCAACACCCGGTTGCAATGGGACGATGCCGCCGGCAAGTGGAGCGTCGCGTTCGAAGTCAGGAACGCCGCCAACAAGCTGTATTACTCCTTCAAGATCCCCGCTCTGAACGGTGACGGCAGCCTGTTCAACGTGGCCGGAACGCCCGGCATGCCACGCACAGAATTCGTGACCCTGACACGGAAATTCTGAAAACCATGAAGCCCTTCCTGATCGGCCCCCTGAGCGTGGCGCTTGCCATAGGCACTGCCCTGACTGCACCGGTTACCCGCGCCGACCCCGCCTCTGTCCCGCCGGCGTTGCAGTCAGCCCGCAGGCACATGCTGGACGCGGCGGTCAATTCGCTCACATTCCACAACATGGAGCAGATGTTCGACACCCGGCGAGTCGACAACGCGGGACCACGCTGGGATATTCCAGCGGATCCTCATCCGCTGCGCTTCACTTACACGCATGCCGGGAAGACACACGAGGCTGAAGCAGGCCTCGAGCGCACATTTACCAACGCGCTCGTCATTGTCAAACACGGCAAGATGGTCGCGGAAATCTACCGTAACAAGACCGACGCAACGACCCATTTCATTTCGTTTTCAATGGCCAAGTCCTTCACCTCACTTCTGGTGGGACTCGCCGTGGCCGACGGACACATCAAATCCATTGAGGATCCCATCACCCGCTACGTTCCGGAGCTGATGGGTTCGGCTTACGAAGGCGTTACCATCCGGCAGGCTCTGCTGATGCAGTCGGGAGCCGACTACGAAGAGCGTTACGATTTCGATCACCCCGGCCTCGCCTCCGCCGCGTTTGAAGAATCGCTCGTGCAGAACCGGGTTCGGTTCGCCTCGTTCGGCAAAGTGTTGACGCGCGCCTACCCGCCCGGCTCGCATTTCAACTATTCAACCGTCGAGACCTGTGTGCTCGGCTGGGTGTTGGAACGGGCCACTCGGCGCAGCATCGCCGAATTCATGAGCGAGAAACTGTGGAAACCCGCTGGAATGGAATCCTACGGCTTCTGGATCCTCGACGGCGCTCCCCCGAACGGACGAGAGTTCAATGGCGCCGGATTCAATGCGGTGGCGCGCGACTATGCGCGCCTGGGCCTCATCATGTTGCACAACGGCCGGGGCCAACGCGCACAGATCATCCCGGAAAACTGGGTGAAGGAATCCACCAATCCCCGGCAAACAACGTCGATCGCCCCGGGTGTGAATCTGGGCTATCGCTACCAGTGGTGGACCATTCCCGGATCCGACACCTACCTGGCGCTAGGGCTGCAAGGCCAATTCATTTACGTGGACCCGTCAACGGACACGGTCGTCGTGAAGCTCAGTTACTTTCCACCCGGAGACCAGGACGTGGACGGGGAGGCGCTGGACTTCTTGCGGGCGGCCGCCGATTGGAATCCCTGACTTCCGGTCAGGACGCCTTCACCTCCGACCGCCTCTCCAAACAAGGCTCCCTGCCCGCAATCACACCCCAACACCTGCAATACAGCCACCTGCGCGGCATTCTCCACTCCGTCGGCCACACTCAACCGGCCGAGATTGCGAATCAGGGTCAGCGTCGCGCCAATGACAGCCAGTCCGGCATGCCCGGCCTGCAGGTCCCGGGTGAATGCCCTGTCGATCTTGATGGTGTCAAAGGGAAATTCCCGCAGCGCGGACAACGAGCAATGACCGGCACCGAAGTCGCGCAGGGCGAGCTTGACGCCCTGCCGCTGCAGCTCACTGAGCAGCCGCTGAACACTGTTGGCATCACGCATCACTTCGCGCTCTGACACTTCGATTTGCAGGCATTGCGCCGGCAGCCCGCTCGAGCGCAGGGTGCCACGCACCCGCTCAATGAGCCGGTCTACCCGGGCAAGCTCGGAATGCGAGATGCTCAAACTGATCCGGGCCGGCGCGCCTTCGAGGTCCTGCCGGCGCCATTGCGCCAACGCGCGGCACGCCTCATCCAACATCCAAGGACCGAGCGCCCCCATCAGGCCGGAGTCCTCGGCTATCGGCAGGAACTCGTGGGGCGCGATCGATCCCAGGGTGGGATGATTCCACCGCAGGCTGGCTTCAACATAGCGGCGCAGACCGGACTGCAGCTCAACCACCGGCTCGTAGGCCAGATACAACTCATTGGAACCGATGGCTCGCCGCAGCGAGGTCTCAATAGCGAGATGGCGTGTCATGCGCTCGTGCATGGCCTCGCTGAACACCACCGAGCAGCCACGCCCGGCCCGTTTGGCCTCGTACATGGCGACATCCGCATTGCGAACCGCCTCTTCCGCACTGCCGCCGCATTGATCGCCGGTGACGATTCCCACGCTGGCCATGGAATGCACTTCGTGCTCGAAGATGCTGTACCCCGGCGCGAGCGCGTTGAGCAAGCGCTCAGCCATCCGCACCGCATCGCCCGGTGCCCGCAGGTCATTGATCAAAATCAGGAACTCATCGCCGCCAAAGCGGCTGATCACATTGGCGCCCACTTCATCCGTGCCCAGGTCCCCGACCCGCAGCGCGGCGGTCAGGCGCCGTGCGATCTGGCGCAGCAGCTCATCCCCGGCCTCGTGGCCCAATGTATCGTTGATGACCTTGAAGCGATCGAAGTCAAAGAACAACACCGCGCAGCCGGACTGCTGGCCGCTGCGAACCCGCGCCAGCGCGGATTCCAGGTGTTGCATGAAGACCGTCCGATTGGGCAAGCCGGTCAGCCGGTCCTGTTGCGCAGCCTTGATGAGCGCGGACTCCATCTCCTTGAGCGCGGAGACATCCATGACAATGCCGGCAATCAGTTGCGGCCGCCGCTCAGCGCGAGCCTGCAACACCTTGCCGCGGGCGAGAATCCAGGTCCAGCGTCCTGATGCGTGCTTGATGCGGAATTCATGGGAGAAAAAGCTTCCCGAGCTGCGCAGGCTGTCGCCAATCACCTGTTTGAGCCGGGCATAGTCCTCGGCATGGATCAGCTTGCGCAGTTGTGCCGAATTGAGCTTTGCCAGCTCACCCGGCCTGTAACCGAGCAACACCTCGGTCCGATCGCTGATCGTCACGAGGCGCGTCTGCGAGCTCCACTCCCACGTTCCAACGTTGGTTCCTTCAATCACTTCTCTCAGGCGGCGGCGTTCCGTGTCCAACACCTCCGCCGCACGTACCGCCGCCGCGGCACTTGCCAGGGCCGCATCCGCGTCCGCGAGGCCACGACATCTGACACGGTAGAAAAGAAATCCAACCACCGCGATCAGCAGCCCGGCAGGCGCCAGTCCGAACAGGGCGTGGTTGCGAAAGCCGGCGAGACGGGCGGCAAACAAACTGGCATCCACATCCAACCCAACCGCGCCTATCACCTGCCCGCGGGAGTCCCGGATCGGCGCGAAGCCCGACATGAACGTACCCCACTCGTCCGAACCGATCTCCAGGTTGGCACTGGCCACCGCACGCGTTTCAGCGTCGCCGAGTGCCTGCAGCATGGACCCGTTTCGATGTGGGTAGACTTCCCACACTCCCGATTGCTCGGCCTGCCCCGAGTGGGTCCGTGCATTGGGGTCGGCGGCATCGAGAACGAAATGAATGGTGTCCCCGACCCGCGCAAAGGTGTAGGCATAGTGAATCGTCGGGACCGCCTGGCGCAAACGGCGCAATGGCGCGACTGCCCGGTTGTAATCCGCATCGTTGAGCTGCTCGGGCCGGCGGATCTGCCTGAGGAGCTCGGGATCAACCGTTGTGGCAGCTTGTTCGGCAAGCTCGGTCAGGTGGTCGCTGAAGCCTCGGTATGCCGACTCACGGGAGCTCTGCCACAAGCCCAGGATTGCCGCCCCAACAACGAGCAATACGAGAGCGGACAGCAGCATCGCCTCCCAACGCGCGCGCCGGCGTTGCCGAATGGCGACGCCCGGCTCGCTGGTACAAGGCTCGAATTCAGGGGATGCTCGTTGCTGCAATGCCAACCCAGTCACCTCTCGCGGGTGGTTGTCATATCTTCACACTTATCTGCCCCGCCGCCCCTCGATTAAAGCTCTAAAATGGATGGATGTGATGAATTGGGAGGCCAGTCACATCGAAAACCCACGGTGGCGCCGTTAACGTCCAGATATGCAGCCCTCTCAATCTGCAAACGGGCCTATCGGACGTGCTGCCATACGCGAAGCGGCCGCCGCACTGTGCATGGCAGAGGCCGGCACCAGCTCACCGGCCCGCCTGATCAGTCTGCTTTGCGACGAGCGTCTGAGCGGAGACGAGCTGTCAGCCAAGATTGAAGCGCATCCGGTGTTGGCCGCGCGAGTCCTGCAGGTTGCCAACTCCCCCTACTACGGTCAGGTCAAATCTGTCGGCACCATCAAGCGAGCCCTGCAGCTTCTCGGCCTCAACGCCATTCGAGGAATCGCCGCGGCGGCATTCATCGACCAGGTGATTCCCCGTCGCATTGCCACTCTGCCGGATACCCCGTCGCTGCTGCGCCACAGCCTCGCGACGGCCATTGTATGTGAGCGGCTCGCCGGTCGAGTCGATCCTGTTCTGGCGCCCGACGCGTTCATAGCCGGCCTGATCCACAATCTGGGCACCGTGGTCCAGGCGAGCCTCGACCCGTCGGGTACCGCATCCCTCATTGCCGCACGGGGCGCGGACCCTTGCGGCGCCATTCGCTCCCTCGAGCAGGAGCACTGTCAGCTTCATCACGAGGACTGCGGTGCCATCCTGTTCGATGCCTGGCAACTCCCGGATTCACTGGTGAGTGTTGCAATGCACCATCACCAGCCGGACGGCGCCCCGGAATCCCACCGGCGGCTGGTTGGGCTGGTCTGGGCCGGCGCCAACCTGGCTCTGAGCTGCTCAATTACCTTCTCATTGGAGCCGGCGGCAGCCAGCCTCGACTACGCGAAAATGCTCGCGCTCGGTCTGCACAGACCCGATATCGACGCGGCGGCAGCCGAATTGCCCGAGCGGGTGGATCTGCTGAGCCGCGCTCTGACCTAACGGGATCGCAGCCACTGCGTCAACTGCGCAGCGGGCATTGCCTTTGCAAACAACCAACCCTGTACCAGGGTGCAGCCGCAATCTTCGAGAACTCCCAACTCTTCGCGAGTCTCCACACCCTCGCCCACCGTGACCAGGCCGAGCTCGCTCGCCATCTCCACGGCCGAACGCAGAATCACCCGCTGCGAATCGCGCTCGTGAACGCCGCGAATGAATGACCTGTCGATTTTGAGCTCAGTAAATGGGATCTGCGCCAACTGTTGCATCGACGAGAAGCCGGTGCCGTAATCATCCAGCGACAAACCAAAACCTTTCAGCCGCAGGCGCGTCAGCACGCCGAGCGCCACTCCCGGGTCGCGCAGCAATGACGACTCCGTGACTTCGAGGATGATGCGTTCCGAGGCAATCCCATAGCTGCTCTGCAAGCTCGCAATCTCGTGCACCAGCTCGGCGCGATCGAGCAACAAGGGCGAGATATTCACGGCCACCCTGAGATCGAGACTCTCGGCACTCCAGGTGACCGCCTGCAGCAGGGTTTGATTGAGCACCTGCAAAGTCAGCTCGTGCACCAGGCCACTTTGTTCCGCCAGCGGAATGAACCGGTCCGGAGTGACGAGGCCCAATGTGGGATGTTGCCAGCGGACGAGCGCCTCAACACCGCGCACGAGACCGGTCTTGATTTCAACCTGGGGTTGGAAATGCACCCGCAGCTCTTTGCGGTCGAGAGCGGCATGCAGAGCGTCCACATCGATCGGAAGTGCCTGAGGAGGTTCGCGTGGGGCCGCAGGCGTTCGGGAGTCCCACTTCGCTACCGCCGCGGCAAGCGCGTTGCCGGTCAGAGGCTTTTGAACCGTATCCAGAATGCGCAGGCCCAACACCGAGCCCATGTGGCTGACCGACTGAATCAATGCCCGCTCGCGGGAGGACGCCACGACAATGGGAATGTCGATGCGGCGCTGTCGCAACTGCGCGAGCAGCTCCGGCCCATCCATCGTCGGCATTTCCAGGTCGATGATCAACAGCGCGGGCGCCGGGTCGAGCGCTTCGAGCAAAGCCAGAGCTTCGCTGCCGTTACTGGCCTCGTGGACGGTGGCAATCCCCATCTCGCGACACAGCCGCGCACCGTGCGCCCTTTGCACGGAACTATCATCGATGACCAGAACGGACTCGAGGGATCGCTCGTTGTTGGCAACTACTGCCGTCATTCCTGCCAAATCGCCATGCCTGCCTGCGGTGGAAAGAATAACGGAATTCCCGGGCGCGCGGGGCCGGGCCCGGCGAACAGTGACACGCGTGGCCAAATGAATAGCCGTTGCGAGAGCTGGTTCAAGATTTCGGGCCGCTTCGCAATGTCAATATTGCAGCGCAATCAGGCGATTGCGCAGTACGGCATCCAACATCGCAGGCGCGGAAAAAACTTTTTTTCGGCGCCGTGATCCGTTTGCCGGCGCCGTTGCGTCTGTTCAGAGCAAGGAGGCACCGGCAGGCACATCCGCCCACCGCGCCCTCCGCTCACGACAGAGGAACCCAGATGAAATTCCGACTTACCGCCGGCCTGCTCACCACCTTCGCCACGGTCGCCGCACCGGGTGCGTACTCGGCCGACCAGATGCAGACCGTGACTATCACGGCGCACCGCCCGCATACACTGGCCGCACAGCAGGCCACCCAGGTACTGTCCACCGCCGAACGAGCCCTGAATCAATATTTCGCGCGCAATTCAGTAACCGCACGCGTGTCGGACCTGTGGATCTATCCCACGAACGATTCAAACTCCGTGTTCGTGCAGTACGAGCTCCAGGATGCCGATGGGAACCGCTCGCAGCGGCAACTCGCCCTGATCGAGCTGCGTGGCCAGCAGATCAGCCGCATTGTCGATCTTGCCGGCATACCGGCAACGCGGATGGCCAGCGCCACCGCGGGTGGCTGAGCAAGGGTGGCAACCGGGCGCGAGGCCGTTAAGATGGACGGAATAAAAAACGGCCCATCCGAGGCGGGTTTCAATGACCGACGAACCTATCACCCAGGTTCTCAACCGCGCATTGGGCGGCGATCGCGCGGCACACGAGCAGATGTACCGGCTGCTGTACACGGAGTTGCTGAAGCTGGCCCGCAAACATCTCTCGGGTGCCGCGCTGACCCTCAACCCTTCGGCGCTCGTACACGAAGCGTATTTGCGGCTGCTGACCCGAGAAAGCGCGCCCGTGCGCGACCGACGAGCGTTCTATGCCTATGCATCCCAAGCGATGCGCAGCGTGCTGGTCGACTATCTGCGCGAGCGTGGCGCCGAAAAACGGGGCGGCGGAAACCGCCCGATTACACTGTCGACCGAACTGGGCCAGTCCATACCCAGCGGCGAGGATTTCGAGCGCCTGAACGAGGCGCTGCTCGAGCTCAGAAGCGCCGATGAGCGCTGTTTCCAGGTGGTCGAAATGCGCTATTTCGGCGGCATGACCGAAGAAGACATTGCCGCGCGCCTCAATGTCTCGGTGCCGACAGTCAAGCGGGACTGGCGCAAGGCACGCGCCTTCCTGTTCGAGCAGATGCAATGATTCAACAGGATCTCACCCGGGCCGCGCTCGCTCAATTCGATAACTGGGCGCAGTTGCCGGAAGCAGACCGCGCCCAGTGGCTCATGGCCCTGGCGGACCGCGAACCCGCTGTGCACGGGCGCCTCATGGCACTCATTGTTGCCGACCAGAAAGCCAACGAGCAGCCTTTTCTGCAGCTTCCGGAACCCGTTGGCAGCCTGATCGGCACCCAGTTCGGGCCCTGGCGCGTGATGAGTCTCATCGGCACCGGCGGCATGGCGCAGGTTTGGCTCGCCCGGCGTGTGGACGGGCTGTATGAGGGCGTTGCGGCAATCAAACTGCTGCGGCTCGCCTCCCTGGATGCGGGTGCCAATGAGCGGTTTGCGCGCGAAGGCCAGATGCTCGCGCGCCTGAGTCATCCGAACATTGCGCGCCTGCTGGATGCCGGTGTCAGCGCTGGTGGCGAGCGGTTCCTCATTCTCGAGTATGTTGATGGTGAGCGGATCGATGCCTGGTGCAACAGACAGCAATTGACAGTTGCACAGCGCATGGCTTTGTTCAGCGTCGTCTGTGGAGCCGTGGCGCACGCACATGAAAACCTGATCGTGCACCGTGATCTGAAGCCCTCCAACATTTTCGTGACCACGGATGGCGAGGTGAAGTTGCTCGATTTCGGCATCGCCAAGCTGATGGATGACGACACCGGGACGCGACACGAGCTGACTCGCAATATCGGACCCGCATTGACACCTGGGTATGCCGCCCCGGAGCAACTGGCGGGAGGACCGATATCCACCGCAACCGATGTGTTCGCACTGGGAGTGGTTCTATATGAGTTGCTGAACGGCGCGCCGCCGCCTCCGCGCAACCACGCCGACGACACTCCAGAGCCTTTGTGGAACCTCCCTGCCGAAGCAGTCAGTCTCGCCGCGCAGCGTAGCGCCACCGTCAAAGGTCTCCGCAAGGAGCTGCGCGGTGATGTGGCAACGGTCGTTGCCAAAGCGATGCAGGGTATTGCAGCCAAGCGGTATCACTCGCCACTCGAACTTGCCAATGACCTGCAACGTGTGTTGGACAATCGCCCGGTTCAGGCCCGGCCCGACTCCCTGCTGTATCGCGCACGCAAGTGGTCGCGGCGCCACGTGCTCGCCATCTCCATGGCGGCCGTCGTTCTGCTCAGCATTGCCGGCGGATTGACGGGGACATTCATCAACGCCCGCGCCGCGGCTCGTGAGGGCCAACGAGCAGTTGCGGTCAAGCGCTTTCTGCTGGACTTGTTTGAGCAAGCGCGCGGTTCCGTTCGTGGCGGTACCGAAGCGCGCGAAGCCACCTTGAGCGATGTGTTGAGTGCCGGCGCGGACCGGATCGACTCCGCGTTTGCCTCCCAACCGGAGATCCGCGACGAGGTTTTTCAGATCCTGGTCGAGCTCTATACAGACACGGGCTCGCGTGAACAGACCGAGCGACTGGCACGGCGCCGACTCGCGGCGGCTCGCGCCGCCTTCGGCCCCGCCGACCCACGCACGGCGCCGGCGCAAGTCATGCTCGGAGCGGTTCTCGTCAACTATGGGCAAAACCAGGAGGCCCACGACCAACTCGACGCTGCGCAACGGCTTCTCGATGCCGCGGGCGATCACACTTCCATCGAACGCGCGAGGCTGTTGCGTTGGCAAGGTGCACTCGCCGATGCGACGAGCACCACACTGCCCTGGGCCTCACACCCGCTGCGGCAGGCCGCCATTCTGCTTCGCGATCGCTATCCGAAGGACGATGAGCTCCTGGCCACATTGGTACAATTGCCCAGGCTCGCCTGCCACTACGGCTACCCGGATGAGGCGCTGGAGGATGCCGATGAGTTGTTTGAAAGAACGCTGACTCGGTATGGCAAGGATAATGTGTACTTCACGGAAGCGACCGTGCTACGCGCCAATTTGCTGCAGATGACGAATCGCGCCGGCGAGGCCGGGCCGCTTCTCGAGCAGGCGCTGCCGCAAATGCGCAAATATGTGGGTGAACGCAGTCCAAACGTCGTTGCCGTCCTGGCTCATCTGGCCGAAGCCTATGAGGCCACGGGGCGCACGGCGGAAGCCGAACAAACGCTGGCCAGCGCTCAACAGATGGTCGAGCAGGATCCGGGGAACGGTCACACGGTGGAGATCCTGGCGCGGTCGCGCAAAAGGATTGCGGAGTTGAAGGCGGGTCGGGCGCCGCGGTGTGGAGCAACCTCATAGCACTCATTGCGATGCGGGAGCGCTATGGGCTCCGACGTTACCGCGGTCGAGGCGATAACGCTCAAACCACGCCAAAATTGCGTTTGATCGAGCGGCAAACTGCGACGGCCGCGTCAACGAGTGATACGCGCCCGGGATCATGATGAGCGCGCTCGGCACATTCCGAATCTGCAAGGCCTGGTAAAGCTGTCTGGCCTCGGTGCCGGGTGTCCGCACATCCACTGAACCGACTACCACCAACGTCGGTGTGGATACATTGCCGACGAGCGACAGCGGCGAGTGTGCCCAGTACGTTTCCGGCGCTTCCCACGGCAGCTTGTCGAACCAATAGTGGGTGACATAGGGCGCGATATCCGACGCGAGCATGCCACTGGACCAGTTGATAATGGGACTTTGACTCGCGGCCGCCCGGAAGCGGTGTGTCTTGCCGACAATCCAGGCCGTGAGTACGCCGCCGCCGGAGTGGCCGGCCACAAACAGCTCGTTCGCATCGACATTCCCTGTCTGGATCGCGGTGTCGACGACGCTCATCAGGTCGTCATAATCATGACTCGGATAATCGTTGTGAATGAGATTCGCGAACTCTTCGCCGTAGGAGGTCGAGCCGCGCGGATTGGAGTAGACCACCACGTAACCGGCCGCCGCCCAGAGTTGATGACCGTGGGAAAACTGGGGGCCGTAGTTGAGATACGGGCCACCGTGGATCTCGAGAATGAGCGGATACTTTTTGGCGGGTTCGAAATTGGGTGGAGTGATCATCCACGCATCGATCGGACGGCCGTCGAACGAGGACTTCACCTCCAGGTGGCGGGTCTGGCCGAGCTGTACCGAAGCAAGCGCGGCCTGCGACACTTGCGTCAATGCTTCCGCCTTACCCCGCCGAACAACAAACAGCTCCGGCAGGCGGTCGGTCGCGCCGCCGGTGTAGACAACGACGTCATTTGCCGCAGATGAGAATTCTCCGCTCGTATACGGCAGGTCGATATCGGCGCCCGCGACCACATGATCGGCCACAGGCTTCAGGCGACCGTCGAGTGACATCCGGTCAATGCGAGTCACGCCGTGGTCGGTGTACTGCACAAAGAAATGGCGGCTGTCGGCGGTCCAGCGATAAGCGGCGATTGATCGGTCGAGCTTGCCGCTCACGACGCGGACATTGCTGCCATCCTTGTCCATGAGGTTGAGGCGAATGTTATGGACGCTGCGGCGGCGGTCCTCGAACCCCAGAAAGGCGATGTGGGATCCATCCGGCGAAAAGGATGCCGCCCGGTAAGGCCCTGTCAGGTGGGTCAGCGGCACCAGGGTGCCATCCGCCACCCTCAGCCGATAGATTGTCAGGTGAGTCGGTTGGTGTCGGCCCGGATCGACCGGCTGGCGTTCCCAATCTTCGCTACGAGCACCCGACAGGAGCAGATCCTGTCCGTCCGCAGACCAGGTCAGCGGACCGCAATCGCTGAAAGGGCCCGATGTGAGCTGGCGCGCGGAACCGCCGCCGCTGGGAACCACGAACACATGAGAATAGCCCTTGCCGAGGTCGCCGATCTCGTCAGCCTGATAGTTGAGCCCTTCGAGCACCTTTGCGGGCTCAGCCCAGTGCGCTCCGCTGGGAGGCACGAGAGCATCGCCCAGCTTCGCGGCCGCCTCCGGCACAAACCTGATGAAGGCAATTGAGCCGCCGTCGGGTGACCAGGCGATATCATGAGGCGACTCATCCTCAGCGGTCAGAGCGACGATCTTACCCGTCCGCATGGAGCGGACGAACAGGCGCGCATGACCTCCAACCGGTGAGTAGATGTACGCAAGACGCTGGCCGTTCGGCGACCAACGCACTGAAGAGAAGGTGCCCCGCTCCGAGCCAACCTGTGTGTCAGTCCGCGTTGCAATATCCAGGAGCCACAGCGACTGGAGCTGCTCGTCCGACTGGATATCGTTCGCCTCGCGCAGATAGGCAATGACCTTGCCATCCGGACGAATCTGCGGGTTGGACACCCACTGCAGCGAGAAGAGATCCTGGGGCGTGAGCGGATGCGAAGCGGTGGCAAAACAGGTGCCCGTTGCACAAACCCACACCAAAGCCAGCAACCATGTGCGCATCGAAATCTCTCAACTCTTCAGGAATGACAGGAGCCGGTCGGCTGTTCGCAGTGGAACCTCTTCCTGAGGGACGTGGCCGCAATCGAGACTCTCGCCGCTGACGTTTACGGCCACATCGCGCCAGGTCTGCAACACATCGTAGAGAGTGCCCACGACACCGTGCGCACCCCAGAGGGCCAGGAGAGGCGCAATGACTTTACGCTGCGCGTCGAGTCGATCGTGCTCCAGGTCGATGGAAGCCGCAGCCCGATAGTCCTCGCAGATCGCCTCGACTGTCCCGGGCCGCAGGTAACATCGCAGATACTCGCGAATCAGCACCTCAGACGGAACGCCGGGTGTTTTGCTCTGACTATAGAGATGATGGCGGACAAAGAATTCGGGGTCCGCGGCAATCAGGCGCTCCGGCAACGGCGCCGGCTGAATGAAAAAGAACCACCAGAAGTAGCGAGTCGCAAACTCCCGATCGGTCCGCGCATACATGGTTGCTGTGGGAGCGATATCGAGGACCGCGAGCCGTTCAACCGTGTCAGCGTGATCGAGCGCCATCCGGTGCGCCACCCGACCACCCCGATCGTGACCGATGACAGCGAAGCGCTCGTGACCGAAGCGCCGCATGACTTCGACCTGGTCCGCCGCCATGGCGCGCTTTGAATAGTTGACATGTCCCTCCCCGCCCGTCACGCGGCAGGAATCGCCATAACCCCGCAGGTCGGTGGCAATCACTTCATAGCCCGCTCGGACCAGACGCGGCGCGACTTCATGCCAGGTGAGATGGGTTTGGGGATGCCCGTGGAGCAACAATACCGGCTGGCCCTGCCCGGCCCGTACGCCGTGTATGGTGACGCCTTCAGTGACACTCACGTCAAAGGGGGCGAATTCACGCATGAATACGCTCACGGCGTCTCTTCCCCTGACAGAACGCGCCTCATGGTGGCCGTGTCCAATGCGCCTTCCCATCTGGCAACAATGATCGTCGCAACGCCGTTGCCAATGAGATTTGTCAACGCACGCGCCTCTGACATGAAGCGATCCACGCCAAACACCAGAGACAGGCCCGCGATCGGCAACGTGTGCAGTGACGAAACAGTCGCAGCCAGGGTGACGAATCCACCACCCGTGACCGCCGCTGAACCCTTGGATGTCAACAACAGCAATCCCAACAGGGCGAGCTGCTGCTCCCAGCCGAACGGAACGTGCGCGGCCTGAGCAATGAACAGCGCCGCCATGGTCAGGTAGACTGAAGTACCATCGAGATTGAAAGCATATCCGGTCGGTACCACCAGGCCGACCACCGGCCGGGCGCAACCCAGGCGCTCCAGCTTCAACATCAAGCCGGGCAAGGCGCTCTCGGAAGTCGAGGTGCCGAGCACGACCAGGATCTCCTCCCGGATGTACACGAGAAAGCGCCACAGGCTGAAGCCGCCCAGGCGCGCCACCAACATGAGAACACCGAAAATGAAAACCGCGCAGGTGACAAACATTCCGAGCAGCAGCAGCCCGAGGTGATGCAGCGCGCCCAGACCGTATTTGCCCACCGTAAATGCCATCGCGCCGAACGCGCCAATGGGAGCCAGGCGCATGATGAGGCCGATCACTGCAAACAATCCCTGTGTCAGGCGCTCGAACAGATCGAGGACCGGGCGCGCCCGTGTTCCGAGCGAGGACAGGCCGAGCCCCAACAGCACGGAAAAGAACAGCACCTGCAGGGTCTCTCCCTTCGCGAACGCACCGACTACGCTTTCCGGGACCACTTGCAACAGCGCGGCGAGGAACCCGGGATGCTCCGCGGCCGAGGCCGCGACCACGGCGGGACTCACGGCGGGCGAATCCAGTGTAATTCCGTCGCCGGGACGAATGACATTGGCCGCAATCAGACCCAACACCAGCGCCAGGCTGGTCAGAGCCTCGAAGTAAATGAACGCCTTGAGGCCGACCCGGCCGACCTCGCGGGCATTTCCCATGTTGCCGACACCGACAACAACCGTAACGAACACAATCGGCTCAATCATCATGCGGATGAGCCGGATGAACAGATCGCCGAGCGGCTTCAGGTTCGCGCCAACATCCGGATAGCAATAGCCGAGCACAGCCCCCGCAATGATGGCCGCCAGGACCACCGTATAGAGCCGGCGGTACCAGGGGGTCGCAGAGCTCCCCATCTGCGGCGCGGCAGCGATGGGAGCAGCATTCGTCATCGGACCATCGCTTGGGGTTCCAGCCAGGGCCGTGCCGCCCAATGTGCCGCCTCGAAGCGCGCAATATCGGCCGACCATTTCAAGGTCGCGTCAATCGCATCGCGGCCGCATAACAGATCGTCCTTGCGCAGCGGGTCGACTTCAAAGTGCAAACGCGCGCCCCGCGAGCAGTGTATGAGCTGCGACGCGAGATCCACGCGCAAGGTGTTTTGTGCCGGGTCGGCACACAGGTTCTGCAGAAAAACGACTTGCTCCGGTGGCAGGCTCATGGGCAACAGGCCGTTCTTGAAACAATTGTCCTGGAAGATGCTGGCAAACGTACTGCCAATGAGGGCACGGATTCCCCACTGCTGCAATCCCCATACGGCATGCTCACGGCTCGAGCCGCAGCCGAAGTTAGGTCCCACCACCAGGAAACAGGACTCGCGGTAGCCGGGTCTGTTGAGTATGAAGTCGCTGCGTTCACTGCCACCCGCATCGTAGCGCAAATCATAAAACAGGCCGGCCGCCAGCCCTTCGCGCGTGATGCCCTTCAGAAACTGCTTGGGCATGATAACGTCAGTATCGACATTTGCCTGCGGCAGGGGTGCGGCGCTACCGCTAACTCGTGTGAACGGTAACAAGATCCTTCAACTCCCCGCGCGAATCGCGCGCACATCGGCAATCCGACCTGCAACCGCCGCGGCGGCCACCATGGCCGGGCTCATGAGGTGGGTACGAGCCCCGCGGCCCTGACGGCCTTCGAAATTGCGGTTGGTGCTCGACGCGCAACGCGCACCCGCCGGCAGCACATCGTCATTCATCGCCAGGCACAGCGAGCAACCCGACTGCCGCCACTCGAATCCGGCTTGCGTGAAAATCCGGTCGAGCCCCTCCGCTTCGGCCTCGCGCCGCACTTGGGTCGAGCCAGGCACAACCATTGCGCGCACACCCGGCGCAACCTTGCGCCCTTGTACGATTGTGGCAGCGGCACGCAGGTCTTCGAGACGGCCATTGGTGCAGGAGCCTATGAACGCATGGTCGATTCTGATGTCCTGGACAGCCGTGCCGGGCCGCAAGTCCATGTAGGCGAGCGCGCGCTCAATCCCGCTTCGTCGCGTGGGATCCGCCTCAGCGGCAGGATCCGGGATGCGGCCGTCGATAGCAACGACCTGGTCGGGGCTCGTGCCCCAACTCACCAGCGGCGCCACCGAGCCGGCATCCAGCAGCAACTCGCGATCGAACACCGCATCCGGATCGCTTCTGAGAGTGTCCCAATCGGCCGTAGCCCGCTGCCACAAATCGCCCTGCGGCGCGCGGGCGCGCCCCATCAAAAATCTCAATGCCGCCTCGTCGGGGGCAATGAGTGCTCCACGGGCCCCCGCCTCGACGATCATGTTGCAAAGGGTCATCCGGCCCGCGACCTGCAGCTCCGTCACGACCGGTCCGGTGAATTCGACGGTGAAACCCGTGGCACCGGCTGCGCCGAGCACGCTGATGATCTTCATGACGAGGTCCTTGGCCGTCACACCCAGGGGCAAGCGGCCTCGAATCGTGACTCGCATACCTTTCAGCCGCTCATACACGAGGGTCTGAGTCGCCAGAAGATGCTCGACCTCGGATGTACCGATCCCGAAACCCAACGCACCGAAGGCCCCGTAGGTTGTTGTGTGGCTGTCACCGCACGCGATGACCATACCCGGCTGCACAATCCCCTGTTCAGGCACCACCACGTGTTCGATGCCCTGTCGCGCGTCGAGAATGCCGCAGTACTCGATACCGAACTCGTCGCAGTTGGCCTCGAAGTAGTCCACCTGCCGCGACGCCTGCGAGTCGCCGATCCGGCGAGAGCGATGCGGCTCAGTGGGATTGACGTGATCGACGACTCCGAAGCAGGCTTCAGGACGGTGAACCCGGCGACCCGCGGCGCGCAAGCCGGCGAAGGCTTGCGGACTGGTGTATTCGTTGAGAATGTGCCGATCGATGTAGAGCAGGACGTGGCGCGCATCGAGCTCGCGCACAATGTGGCGCTCCAGGATCTTTTCGTAGAGAGTCTTCATCGACAATCAGAAGGACAGGCGAGTCGTCGTCACCGCGTCACGCGCGACGCTCTCCGGCGACATGTCGATACGTTTGAACTCGCTGTGGGCATGCAGTGCCACCTGGTCGGTCAGGTGCGGACCGCCGTGGCCCGCGGTGTCAATGAACTGACTCTGCCCACCTGCTTCCACTACGGAATACAACACCGGATGATCCGGAGTCAGCTCGTACAGACCAACCCACTCCTCGCCACCGTTATGCGGCACTCCAACCGGACCGAGTCCCAGAGTCGCCCACAATCGTGCAGGCGTCCGCCCCTCGCCCACCAACAGAGGGTGCTCGGGCGTCTCGCGCGCAGGATCGAAGTACCTCCAGAAAACCGGCAGGCGCCACTCTTCGATGGCCTTGCCGGGATACTTCGGCCGCAACGTCTCGAGGGTCTTGCGCAGAGTCTCGAGAAGGACCGTATTGCGCCCGCGCCCCTTGAAGTAGTCGTAACGCAACGGCAATCCCGCCGAGTCACCTTGCAGGGCACGCAGCAGAAGGCTGCTCTGATATTTCTCATAGCGCGGCGCGTCAATCTTGCGCCACCAGTCGCCGATACTCGGCCCGAAAACAACCTGGGGAGCCACCTGCAGCCAGGTTCTGAACAGAGTTAGGCCCGGATCGTCATACCAGCCATCCAGGTTGCGGTCTTCGTACAATCCCGAGAACGACAGCATCAGCTCGCCCGCCCGCTTCAACTCCGCGTCGTTGGAATGCTGGAGGGCCTCGCGGACATAGGGCGCGAAGAAGGCCGGTGAGGTGCTTTCCAGCTCCTGAGCGCCGAACGCGTTGTGGATCTTCCGGTTGATCTCGCGCATATCGAGCAGCGTCAGCGCCTTTCCGGAAGCCGCCAACTCACTGCCCAGCCAGGTACGGAACGTTTTGCCAATGCGCGCCTCGTCGCCCTCGCGCATCCAGCTCGTTGCCTTGCTGTTCCAGGTGTGGATGTAGCCTTGCTTCGGGTTGAGCATGTGGGGATGCTCATTCAGCGCGAGAAAGCCGGTCCATTCGAGCTCGCCCGTGCCTGCGGTCGGTAAACGTGAGTCCGCGCCGTCCGGCCGATTCGGTAACACCCCCGCCTCCCAGAAGCCGAACTGTCCGGCTGAATTGCCGTAGCACACGCCAAGATTCCAGGCGAGACGGGCGACGCCCTTCGACTCGAAGTCGGCGAGGTTGGTGGCGCGCGCCATCTCGACGACACCTACCCAGGTGTCGAGCTCCTTGCCACGTTCGGCGTAACGCTGGGTGAAGGCCACGCCCCGTTCGACATTCCAGGCAACGACCGGGCCGTGCACGGTTGCGGCAACTTCATGAACGACCGGCGCGGCCCCTTTGACTTTGATGGTCTCGGAGCGATGCGTCATGTTGCGCCAGGCGCCGCGATACCAATACTGATAGCGGTTGTGCGGATTCAGGCGTTCGACGTAGGTGTCGGTTGTATCCGCATGACCTGAAGTCAACAGCCAGCCATGGTCCGCCGAGCGGCCCATGGTGGGCGGTCCCCATCCCGGGAGCGCGAATCCCGCGGTGTTGAATCCACCGCCATACAGATGCGCTTCGGGACCGTCCGCAGTGGCTTCCATCATCAGAATGTGTCCGCTGGCCGAGCGCTCCGGCCCTATTACGAGACACCGGCTCGCTTCCTTGGCCAACTCTTTCGGTGGGGCAATGCCGGCCGTGCGTGTCAGACCCGAGCGTCCGGGCTTCGGCATCGGTTGCACGGGAGCCCGGTCCTCACCCGCAGGAATCGTCGTCGGTGAGTCAGGATCATTCAGCGGGACCACGTCCTCAAAGATCTGCCGGCCGGCGGCTTCGCCGTACTGCGCGACCATCGCATCCAGGAACTCCTGGTTCTGCAGCTCATAGCCGCCACGGCCCTTGGGGAGCGATGCCACGTAGCCAAGGTAGTCGAGCAAGGTCCATGGCCGTACCCCGATGCCCCAAAGCTTGAACTCGTATGGAGTGAGGTGCTCCGGGTCGGCCGCGATCCGCGCAATGTACCGATTGATTCCGTCCACAAACCTTTGCATCATTGCCTGGTGCTCGGCCGGAATCGCCCGGTACATGCGCAGCAACTCAACATCACTCAGGGCACGATCGCGCGACGTTTCATCACCCTCGACCGCACCGGGCCCCAATATTTCCGCCCGGGTACCCACGGCACCCCGCCTGGCCAATTCCAGTTGCGCCAGACGATCCTCCGCCATCGCGTAGCCGAGTCCAAACAGGACCTCTGCCGAGGTTTTGCCGAACACATGCGGAACACCCATGGCGTCCCGGTGGATGGTGACCTCACCGGCGGCCGCTGTTGCAATCGACAGCACGGCCACGGTGGCGAAAGCGATCACACGAGCGCGCATGCTTCAGTACTTGTAGGTTCCAGTAATGCCGATGGTTCTGGGCCGCACGGTGGTGGCGTAGTACAGCGGATCGCCCACACTGTCATGGTTTCGGCCGAGGACCGGCGTGTCATTGAGCAGGTTGCGGCCGAACACCGAGATGTCAAAACCACCGAAGCGCATTCCCAGCCGCGCTCCCAACAGGCGGATCGCGGGATCGGCGAAGAGCCCGGGGTCATACACGCTCGTAGCTGGATCGCGCGTAGCAGTCTCGGCGGTGTCCTTGGCGGTGTAGGTATAGTCCATGCGGAAGTACGACCTTTGTTGCCAGAGATCGAAGTTGTACTCCCCGGAGACCACGGCGTTCCAGGGAGACACTCCGAGCGAATCGCCATCGGCGGAGATGACAGGCCGCACACCCGCGCCATTGGGAGAACCGAACGACGTCGATGCATAGCGCGCATGAGTGTAGCCGCCGGTCACGGACAGCGACAGGTCCTGGATGACCCGCCACTCGATTGCCAGATCAAAACCCTGGATTTTGGCGCGGCCCAGGTTGTCCTTGTAGGATGCGGTCAAACACGAGTTGCTGGAAACCGACTGCTGAATATCGCGCCAGTCGATGTAGTAAACGCTGGCCTGGGTACGCAGGTGGCCGTCGGCAAACTGGTTCTTAGCGCCGATTTCGTAGCTCCAGAGGCTATCGGGCCGATAGGTCTCCGGTGGTTGCAGGCCCGAGGGGCACCCCGGGCGATCTGTGGGAACCGACGGGTTATTTACGCCGCCGACGCGCGCTCCTTTCGCGGCGGAAACATAGTACATGTTGCGATCGTCGGCCTGGTACTCGAGTCCAATGCGGGGGGTGACCGGTGTTTTAGCCGGTGTGGACCCACCGGTCGTCTCCATCTGGCCGGTGCACTGGTTACACAGCAACGGGCCGCCGAACTGGCGGAAGAAATCCAACGTGGTGCGCGCGGCACGCACGCCCAGGGTTCCCTTCAACTGCTGTGTGAAGTTGAAATCCACCTGGCCAAACACCGCAGTCTGCTTGTCGACCGCCCATTGATCGATGGTGGCGCTGTAAGTCCCGGCGACCAGCCCCTCCCCGAAGATGTCCTCGATGGGCGCACCATAAACGTTGAGGGAGAGCTGGGGCAGGAATGGGTCCACGACGTACTGGCTCGTGTAGAGGCGGGACGACTGAAACAGCGCACCGGCCACCCACTGGATCCTGCTGTCCGGCGTGGTCGACTGCAGACGGAGCTCCTGGGTGAAGGAGTTCTGTCGAACCTTTGCGACAGACAAGGAGCGGTACTCCGCTACTGGGTCCTCTGGAGTAATTCCGTCGGTCAGAGCGTGCCATGTGTAGTTGGAGTAGTCGGATGCTCGCTTCAAATCCCTGTAAAAGAACGATGTATTCGAAATCAGCTCCAGTCCGTCCGTGCGATAGTGGACGCTCAGTGACGGCAAAGTAAACGCGTCGTCAGCGGGCTCCGGTTGCGTGTAACCGGTGTTATAAACGCCGTCGCTCGGGTTCGACAGGGACAGCCAAGCGTATGTGTCGCCCCGCCGCTGCTTCTGGTAGTAAATCGCGGGGGTGATGGTCAGGGCGTCATTCGGTGCAAACTTCAGCGCCCCGCGGAAGACTGAATTGTAGTTGTAGTTGACGCCCTTCTGAGTGACGGCACTGCCGGTAAACGGTTGCCGATCAATGTAGCCGCCAGTATCCGAGTAGTATGCGCTGGCTCGGAATCCGAGCATGCTGTCGACAATTGGCCCACCCGCTGCGGCGCCGACCTCGTAGCTCGGATCACCCCGCTTCGTCGAGGCGAACTCCGCCCGCGTGTAAGCCGAGTAGTTGTGCAGGTCGGGCTCCGGCGTGATGTAACGAATGGTGCCGCCCATCGAGCCAGTACCAAACAGTGTGCCCTGCGGGCCGCGCAGAACCTCGACGCGGTCCAGATCGAAGATCTGCGGGTAGGTATTCTGGGTAACAACGCCTGTGCCGGATCGGACCTGGATGGGCGTATCGTCAATGTAGACGCCGGTTGTCGAGGCGCCCACACCCGATGCAACACCACGAATCGAAATCGAGTTGGTGAGGCCATCGCCGGCGGGCGCAAAGGTGAGCCCTGGCGTGAACTTGGCAACGTCATCAATCGACTTGACGCCTTGCTGATCCATGCGCTCTTGCGAGAAGGCGGTGATACTCACCGGAACCTTGTCGATGGTTTCCTGCCGGCGAGTGGCCGTCACCACAATCTCCTGCACGTCCGGCGCGGGATCCGCCGCGTCTGCCAGCACTCCAGTCGGCAGAGCGCCCACAATCAGACACGGAAGCACCCGCTTCAAGCATTCACCACGATGTCTCATACCTACCCCCCAAGTTATCGGGGTCGATTATGGGTAGGCCTCTTCCATGTGGGCAGAGGTGAGCGGCTGTCTACAGAGTTTAGGCTGGACTTTACGAATCAGACCGCCAAGGAATGGGCTGCAGGCGTTCTTTCAACAACTTCAGGAAGGCATCGGCGCGTGCGGTTCGGCCACTTCGCTGGCCAAGCAGCGCCACCACGTCGGCCGCTGGCAGGCGATGCCGCGCAAGGATTCGGCGCAGCCGGCCGGTGCGCAGGTCATCGGCTACATCCCACTCGGACCGTACCATCACACCGAGGCCACTCAGTGCCCAGGCATGTACCGCTTCGCCATCATTGCTGGACATGGCCGGAGTGATTCGTACTGGCGTAACCTTTCGATTGCGATCAGTAAATCGCCACAGCGTCACGTCCTCTTCGTTCTGGCGTAACGCCAGACATGCATGCGATGCCAGCTCGGCCGGCTCGCCCGGTTCGCCCCGTTTCGCCAGGTAGGCCGGCGATGCACAAACGATCCGGCCATTCGGCGCGAGCCGAATCATCACGAGCGACGAGTTGCGCAACTCGCCGATGTGAATGATGAGGTCCCAATTGTCATCGGCGGATATCGCCGGTCGGTCCGTCAAGGTCAGAGAGACCGTAACGTGTGGATTACGCTCACGAAACTCGGCAAGCACAGGCGCCACGTAACGGCGGCCGAAGCCCAGCGGAGCAGCTACCCGTAAGTGACCGCTAACAACATCGTGGCGTACTCCGAGAGTGCTGGACAGCTCATCGAGACTGCGCAACAGATCATCTGCGCGTGTCAACAGCAGCCGCCCTTCTTCCGTGAGATGCACATGTCGCGTGGTACGGTCGAGCAGCCTGCAACGCAAGCGCGACTCGAGCTGCGCCAAGCGCTGAGTGACCGCGGAGCGCGACACATCCAACGCACGGGACGCTGCCGCCAAAGACGCAGATGTAGCGACAGTCATGAAAAAACGCAAGTCCTCGGAGCCTAGCGGCGTGTGACGCGCCATAGCTGTGTAACTCCCGGAGGCACTATGATGCGCCCCAATTCGTGTTGAGGCCTATTATGCGCAAATTGACCTGGCTCGCAGCGTTACTCGTCATTCCCAACGCCTGGAGCGCGGATCGCGCGTTGGACGCCCGCGCTGCTCAGGAAGCCGCCAAGCTGCTGCCTTTTTACGAAAAGATGCACTCCGCTCCCGAGCTGTCGCATCACGAGAAGGAGACCTCGGCGCGTGTTGCCGAGGAATTGCGGGCAGCCGGCTATGACGTCACGGATCACGTGGGGAAGTACGCCGATCCACACCTAACCGGGTACGGAGTGGTTGCTGTCCTGCGCAATGGGTCAGGTCCCACGGTCCTCGTCCGAGCTGATATGGATGCGCTTCCGGTGGAGGAGCAAACAAACGCCTCCTACGCGAGTCATGTGCGAGCCGTCGATGATAGTGGGACCGAGGTGCCGGTCATGCACGCATGCGGTCACGATATTCACACAACGGTTCTCATCGGCACTGCCCGACTGCTGGCCAGTTCGAAGAGCAAGTGGAAAGGGACCCTCATGTTGGTTGTACAGCCCGCCGAGGAGAAAGGCGACGGCGCGCGCGCAATGCTCGCCGATGGCTTATACACACGATTCCCAAAGCCCGACTTTGCGATCGCCCTGCATGACTTCAGCGACCTGGAGACCGGAACTGTCGGTTTCATCAGCGGCTACATGCTGGCCGGCGCTACTTCGGTGGACGTCACGATTCGGGGCCGCGGTGGTCATGGCGCCTATCCGCAATTTGCCAAGGACCCGATTGTCATGGCGTCGGAATTCGTCATGGCCATCCAGACGATCGTGAGCCGGGAGAACGTGCCGACTGACCCGGCTGTCGTGACCGTCGGATCCATTCACGGCGGCACCAAATACAACATCATTCCCGACGAAGTGAAGTTGCAGCTCACCATCCGGACCTACAAGCCGGAAGTCCGCCAGCGCATTCTCGATGCCCTGTCACGGATTGCAAACGGGATAGCACAGGCCGGTGGGATACCGCCGGATCGCATGCCCGTGGTGAAAGTAAACGAGACCGAGAAGACCACCCCGATCTACAACGACCCGAAGTTGACCGGGCGTGTCGCGGCGTCTTTGCAAAAGGCGCTGGGCCACGACAAGGTCCTGCCTCTCGAGCCCATGATGGGCAGCGAAGACTTCGGTGCCTACGGACTGGACGGGATGCAGATTCCCAGCGTGCTGTTTCGACTGGGTGCGATCGATTCACAGCGGATCGCCGACAGCAAAGCCACCCATACGCCGTTGCCGGCGCTGCATTCGAGCCTGTTCCTGCCTGCCCCCGAGCCTACGCTGCGCACCGGCATGATCGCCATGACGTCAGTGGTGATGGATTTGATGCGCTGAATTCGACCTGGCGACCTAAAGGACCTCGAACACCTGAATCAGGCGGTCATTTTCATTGGCGCCTTTGGCCAGGCGCATGGAGTCCGGTACCTCCACGAGGTTGGCTAAGAACAAGTGGCTGTTCAGCCATTGATACTTGCCGACGGGGGCGGTGAACTCCGGTGACAGGCGATAGTGCCAGTCATCCTTCTTGTCCGAAGGGTAAGCCAACCCTTTGTTGTGAATGATGATGGTGACACCGTCATCGGTGTGTAGCCGGTAGAGTGCGTCGATCACCTCAACACCATCGGGGCGCAGCACCGGAAAGTCGCCGCCCCCGGCAATCACTGTGCCCTTGATCCCCTTCCCCTCGAAGCGTCCGCCAATAATCGGCCAGATCTCCTTACGCGTGCCGTCCTTGCTGTTCGCGCCACCGCCTATCGGGATGGGGTTGCTGCAAGTGACGACTAGCTGCATCACCAACTCGAGGCGGGGCGCATCCTGGGGCGTCAGCTTCCATTCAGATGACGCCGCGCTCAGGGTCGAACTGCCGGCCAAAGTGAGAATCAATCCAACCTGAAGCGTGCGACGCATGTTGAACCTCAGGTCCGCAGGCCGCGCGCGACCGGCAATGTACGAACACGAACGCCGCAAGCCGCGTAGATGGCATTGCAGAGAGCCGCGGCGGCGCCCGCGGTTCCCGTCTCACCGACGCCGCCCGGCTTCTCGTGATTCTCGATCAGGTAACTCTCAACCCTGGGGGCCTCAGACATTCGCAACGTGCGGAAATCGTTGAAGTTGCGTTGCTGCACGCGCCCACTTTCAAAGGTGATCTCGTTGTACAGCGCGGCACTCAGGCCGAACATGGTCCCGCCCTCGAGTTGGGCATGCACGGTGTCTGGATTGACCAACTGCCCGCAATCGAGAGCACACACCACGCGGTGGACCTTTACATGGCGCGTCGAATCGACTTCAACCTCGACTACCTGGGCCAGAAAGCTGCCGAAGGCAAACTGAATGGCAATTCCCCTGCCGTGGCCGGCGGGCAACGGTTGAGTCCACCCTGACTTCTCCACCACCAGGTCGAAGACCGCGCGCATGCGGGCCTCCTTGATCAGGGGGCGGCGGAATTTCACCGGATCGACCTTCGCCTGTGCCGCCAGCTCATCCATGAAGCTTTCGACAACAAAAATGCTGCGCGTCGGTCCTACACCGCGCCACCACGATGTTGGCACACCGGGCGGCTCCTCCTGGACGAACCTGACTTCCAGGTTTGGCAAGGCATAGACGGGGTCCGCGGCAGTATCGATGGCATCGTCGTCGATGCCGTTCTTCAATGGTTCGCCGGAATAGACCGCGGACACGGCTGAGCCTGCAATCGTGTGCATCCAGGAGGTTGGATGGCCGTTGCCGTCGAGGCCCGCCGAGATCCGGTCGACATAGTACGGACGGTACATGTCGTGTTGGATGTCTTCTTCGCGGCTCCACAGAACCTTGACAGGACCTTCCACGTGGCGCGCGATGCGCACCGCATACACGACACCATCCACTTCCAGGCGCCGCCCGAAACCGCCGCCAATGAGCTGATTGTTGATCCGAATGGTGCCGGGCTCGATTCCGAGCTCCGCGAGCTTGGCAACCGCCCGATCCGGCGCCTGGGTTCCGGTCCAGATCTCGCAAAGGCCCTTCTGCCAGTGGACCGTGCAATTCATCGGTTCCATGGTGGCATGTGCCAGGAAGGGCTGATGATAAACAGAGTCCACCCTTTGTGCGGCCCGCTTCAGCTCCCCACTCGCGTTGCCGACCTTGGAGGCGACCGCGCCCGGACGCTTCACAGCCGCTTCCAGTGCGTTGACGAGCCCTTTCTGGTTGATGGTATCGTGTCGGGATGCGCCCCAATGAACCGCCAGCGCGCGCATCCCCTTCATGGCGGACCAGGTATCGGTCGCAACGACGGCGACCAGGTCGCCTTCATTAACCACCTGCAATACGCCTTTGACCGCCAGCGCCGCGTCGGAATTCAATGGCTCGACGGCCTTGGATCCTGACACCGGCGATATCGAAAGCACGGCGACCTTCATTCCCTCCATCTGTACGTCGATTCCGAAGATCGCGGCGCCGTTGGTTTTTGCCGCGGAGTCGCGCCGCGCGGTGGATCGGCCGATGAGCTTGAACTGACTGGCATTCTTCAGAGGCGGGTCGGCCGGCACCGTGATTGCAGCCGCCGCGGCCGCAATTTCGCCGTAGCGCAAGTGCCGGCCGGACGCAGAGTGTACAACCTGACCCTGCTCAGCGTGACAGGTGTCCGGTGCCACGCGCCAACGTTGAGCCGCCGCGCCGATCAGCATCATCCGGGCCGCGGCGCCCGCCTTGCGCAAAGGAATGAAGCACAGGCGAATCGTTGTTGAGCCGCCGGTCGATTGATCGCCGTCGAAACCGTAGACCTTCGGATCCGCGGGCGCGGCCACCACATCGATCCGATCCAGCGGAACTTCCAGCTCTTCAGCTACCAACATAGGCAGGGACGTGTAGGTGCCCTGGCCCATCTCCACCTTCGGCATCACGACCGTGACACGGTCATCCGCACCGACCTTGATGTAGGCGTTCAACGTTCCGTCGGTAGCCTGCTTGCCTTCGGATGAGCGGGGTAACACCACCTGCAGAAGCAATGCGCCGCCCATCGCCACCGATGTCCCGATGAAGCTACGACGCGAAAGTGTAGTCATGGACCAGCTCCCATTGAGCGTTCTATTGCTCTTTCATCGCTACGCCGAGGATCCGGGCAGTTGAACAGCTATAAGACTGACTCTGAGTCCCGAAACACCAGGTGATCTCATTGTTGGCGGAAGGACGCACCACCGGTCTGTCGCCTTCGTTCCTGTGGCACGGGCAGCGCCCGCAGGCAGCCCCACCGCAGCAATCATTGTACGAAATAATGTAGTGACGCTCATCCGCCGGGTTGAAACAGGTACCAATCCAGGTAATGGGCGACATCTCGGTCCCCGGCGGGCAGGCGTTCACGGCGCCGCCGCAACAACTGCACAGCGCCCCATCGATCGCGCAGTATCGCCAATAGTCGCAGCTACCGGGATCACCCGGATCCTGGGCGGTCCCCGTGTTCAGGGGCGGCCGTTGACCATTTGTCGGTGAAGGAGGCTGAATGTCACCTTTGCCCTCGGCGCCCCGCGCCACCGGCAGCAATGGCAGCGCGCCCGCCCCCACCAACAATCGGCCCAATATGCCCAACATTCCCCGCCGGGACGTGCGCCGCGCTACCGATCGGGAAGCTTGCTCCGCCAAATGATCCAGACGCCGCATGTTATTTCACCGCCTCCATCATCAGTCCGCCCCGGTGCGCGCTCGCGTCGAGGCTGCGAACGAGATTGCCGTGGGGAAGTCCATAGACATCGAGCTGGTCGCTCGTTGCAACCAACAGCTCCGGTGTGGGCGTATGGGTAACTTCAACGGACCATCCCGGCCGCACGAGACGCAAACGGTCGATTCGGGCGTGTGACCGGGAATCGAACACCCAGACCTCGGTTCCGGGCTCCTTGTGACTGCCTTCATGCCCGTCACGTTGCATGATGACGTAGAGCCTGCCGTCGTCGCCGGCGCCGACGACCTGCATTCCGCTGGGCCGCCAGTTCTCCTTACGGTCCTCTTCGGTGACCAGGCTCCAGGCCGGGAGTACGTTGGCCGCATTGCCGGTGAAATCGATCGGCTGCATGCGCCCCAAAAAGGTCGGGAAGTAGCGGACGCCCTTGATCTCGGCCGACGCAGTGAACATTGGGTCGTTGTCCAGATTATTGAAGGCCGTCGACTCCTGGCGGGACTTCACCGCACCCTTGGCGTCGAGCTGCACACTCAACACCGTGCCGCTCGAGCACAGGGACGCAAAGCCGCGGGGGCCGGTGCTGTAGGCCAGTGAACAGCCCGGGATCTTCACTTCATTCAGGACTTTTCGTGCCACCAGGTCAACAATGGTCACCGAGGCGGCCGGTGTGAAGTTGTAGATGAGGGCCAGCCGTTCATCATCCGCAAAGGACATCATTCCCTGCAGTGGAACTATGAGCGCGCGCTTGGCACCCGGCAACACCACTTCCCCGACGGGAGACAGCGTGCGCTTGTCATAAATCGTGATGTAATCGGTTCGGGCACCCCGATTTCCCCGCGCCCACACGGTATCCGCAACGTACAGCTCCGGCCGATGAGTACCGGCGAGCAGCGTCGCCGATTCATGGCCAGGAAGCTGCCCGATGACCGCACGGCTGTCGGTTCCGACGTCCCGGATTTCAAACTTGTCGTTCGCGTAGGCCAGGTAGGCCCACGTGCGCGGGTAGGTCTCCGGCAGAGTCAGTACTTTGAGGTCGGAGTCGGAAGGCAGTGGGTTGGCATACCTCGATGCGCCGGTGTCGGCGAACGCGCAGGTCGCGCCCAGGAAAAGAAGCATCACCTTACGCATAGAAATCGAGCTCCCGCGCGGTGATGTCCTCAAACAAGGTTTCAAACTCACCGCGCTTTAAATGAGCATAGGCCGCGAGATAGCGCTGGGAAAAATAGTCTGCCAGAGTGGGCGAGGCCGACATCCGCTCGAGCGCAGCCCACAATCCCCGGGGGAAGGTCGGATCGCGTCCGGTCAACGCCTTCCCATCAACAGGTACCGTGGGTTCGAGCGCATGGGTGATGCCGTGAAGAGCACCCGCCAGAACGGCCGCCACAACCAGATGCGGACTCGCATCCGCACCGGCGACCCGATGCTCGATTCGCATGTCGGCTGCTCCAGCGGCGGGAATGCGGAACGCCACGCTGCGATTGTTGTGACCCCATGCGGTCGTATTGGGAACGTACGGTCCCAGGAAGCGCCGGAACGAGTTGAAGTTGGGTGCAAACAGCGCAAGTGAATCGAACATGAGCGCCTGCATGCCGGCCACTGCCTGGTGCAGCAGCCGGGTGCCACCATCGGCGCCGAAGCGGTTACGGCCGGCTTCATCGACGAGGCTGATGTGGATATGCATGCCGTTACCGGGTTGGTCACGGAACGGCTTGGCGATGAAAGTGGCGTCCTCGTTGTTGGCACGGGCAACGCCCCTTACCAGCCGGCGCAACAAGGCGGCGTGATCGGCTGCCAGAAGCGGATCGGCCACATGCCGCAGATTCACCTCAAACTGGCCAATGCCGTATTCCGCCACCGCGCTGCCCAAAGGGATGCCTTGCGCCTGTGCCGCGGTCTCAATCTGCGCCAGAAACGTCGACTGGTCCTCGATACTTTCCAGCGACAGATTGGCCGGGCGGCTGGGCGCCGCACGGGTGCGAGGATTGGTTGCGAGCCGTAGATGGCCCTGCGGCGTGCGAGCCGAGTCAACCAGGTAGAATTCCAACTCACAGGCAATCACGGCGTGAAGGCCGTGCGAACGGCACCTGGCAATGATCTCTTCCAGGATCACCCGCTGATCAAACCATAACGGCTCTTGCGTGCCGTATTCGCGCATGACGCACATGACTTGGGCGGTCGGTGTCTTTGCCCACGGCACGCGCACCAGAGTTCCCGCCAGCGGCAATGCAATACCGTCGGGGTCGCCGTCGCTGGCACCGCGCCCACCGGCATCATGACCGCGCCCCCGGCAATCCAACAGGGGCGCGCAGGCCGAGAATGCCACCCCACTTTTGAAGACCTTCTCAGCCTCCAACATCGGCACTCGTTTGCCGATCGCGTTACCGTTGACGTCGATCACGAAGGCATCGAGCGATACGATGTCAGGATTCGCCTGCGCGAACCGCCCCAGGTCAGCCAATGTCGCAAAGTCGGTCATGTTCTGTCTCACAGCCGGTCGCGCAGCGCGGCGAACGACATTGCAGCAATCAAGGTTGGGGTGCGCAACGCCGGTCCACCCGGGAAACGCGGCACCGGCGTTTGACTCAACAGGTCAAATTCATCGCGCTCGCCGCTCATTGCATCCGCCATGATTTTCCCGACATAGGGCGCCAATACAACCCCCTTCCCCGAGAAGCCGCTGGCATTGAACAGGCCGGGCTGCAGCTCGCGGACATAGGGCATCCGGTTCGGTGTAATGGCCAGCGTACCGCCCCAGCCATAATCAATACGAACCGCAGACAGTTGCGGAAACAGGCGCACAATGTGCTTGCGAACGTATTCACCGATACGCTCGGGAAAACGATACGTGTAATTCTCGCCGCCACCAAACAGAAGGCGGTGGTCCGGAGTCATGCGGAAATAGTAGATCACGAACCGGGAGTCACTGACGGCATAGCCGTTGCGGATCAGTTCGAGCGCACCGCGCTCGCCCAATGGCTCGGTGACCGCAATAAAGTTGTTTATCGGCATGACATGGGCGGCAACGTCCGCCGAAAGCCCGCGCAAGTAACCGTTGGCTGCCAGCAGGACGCTGGCGGCGTTGACGGATGCTTTCGCCGTCGACACGCTCCAACCGGATGACGTACGGGCCAGATTGGTGACCTCGCTTCGTTCATGCAGCTTTGCGCCGTATTTACGCGCCGCGCGGGCAATTCCCAGAGCGAAGTTCAGTGGATGCAGATGTCCTCCGCGCACATCCAGGGTACCGCCAACATAGGCCCGGGTCGCGACCAGGTGCTGAATTTCTTCGGCGCCCACCACTCGCAGGCTCTCGTACCCGTAGTTGCGCTGCAAGTGTTCAACGTAATTCCACGAATCGCGTGCATAGCGCTCTCTATGGTCGGCATGCAGCAGGCCATTGCGCAGATCACAACGGATCGCATGCTCGTTCACGAGCCAATCCAGGTGATCGCGGGCGCGAAGGGCCAACTGCCACTGCGCTCGGGCATTCTCCATGCCGAAGTGCGACTCGATCCATTGCTGGCCGCGCCGCATGCCCATGTGGACCTGGCCGCCGTTACGCCCGGAGGCACCCCACCCCAGAAGCGCTTGCTCCAGGAGGACGACGGAAACACCTCGACGAGCGAGGTGCAACGCGGCAGACAGGCCGGTAAATCCACCGCCCACTATGCAAACGTCGCATGTGAGCGTGCCTTCCAGCGGCTCCGCGGTGACGGGCTCGGCAATCGTGGCCGCGTAGTACGACTGAACGTGCTCCGCACTGGGTGCAAGCGCGTTCTGCGATCCGTTAATAAACATCATTGGTTGAAGCGAGTGAGCTTTGCAATCAAACGGGCCCGCTCATGGGCCGCTTCAGTGCGTAACGGGCGGGCACGCAGCCCGGCTATTTCGGCGGCGGCATACGGTTGGAAATCCGGCCTCAGATGGGCGGCATCGAAGCGCCACAACGTCCAGTTGAGCAACTCGGCCAGATCGGAATCCGACAGGGGTGCCGTGGCGACTCCCGGAACACGCGCCAGGTATTGCCTGCCGCCGGGCACATTGGTGAACCGCGCCACCATTCCGGCGAGCGAGGGCGCCGTCTGCATCGAGCCTGACCCATCGGGACGATGACAACCCTGACAGTTGAGAGCCCAATGTTGCCAGGCCAACCGGGGATCGGCGACGCCCGGCGGCGGCCCCTCCCCCGGCGTTGCCGCGAGGACGGTTGCGCAAAAGAGGATCAAACACCCGATTACCGCCCGCCGCTGCATCAGAACCACCTCAACGACCCGCGATCGCAGTCTGGGCGCGCATGGCCGAACGCAGCATCGACACGGCGGCGTACGCCACCACCCCGATGACTACCCAACGCAGCACAGTCAGATGATCGCCCAGGGTTTTTACGAGCGGGAAAGCCAACAAGGTGCCGCACACGCCGCCGATGGTGAGACCCACCGCCACCGCCGGCGCGAAGCGCCGCGACTTGAGAAAACCGAGGCTGGCGACTGGAATCAGCACCCCGTCGCTGCCCATCATGATCGGGTAGGCCGCAATGGGGTGCATGCCGAGGAATGCGAGCAGCGCCATGCTCGGTGCATAGTTGCCGATACCTACACACATCAGGGCACCGAACACGAAGTTGGCGGCAACCGCCACCACGAAGCGCCAGCCCTCCAGGCCCATCGTAGTACCCGTGGGCGGCAGAATTCCGACATTCGTCAGAGTGAAAAAAAACGCCGCAATCAGCAGCGCCACACCCATGAACACCTGGATGGTCCGCTGTTTCATGCGGCTGACCAGGCCGGCCCCGATCCAGGCCCCCGCTCCCGCGCTCAACACCATGCACATCAACAACATCGGCTCGACGCTGATGGCGGTGGTGAACAACATGGAGCTGAAAAAGGAGGGAATGGTGTTGCCGACATTGAGCGTGCCGGGTATCTGGTCGTCGGCGGGACGGCCGCGCAACTTGAACAGCGCCGTTATCTGCGCGTAGTTGCCGATCCCCAGGGTGTCCAGGAAGTTGGTTCCGACGCCGATGGCGAGATCGCCCGCGGACGGCCGCAAGTCGGCTTTGCGTCCCCGGGCGGCCTTGATCCAGGCCGCCACGAACACCAGGTTGACCAGCACCAGGCAGCTATACAGGATGAATGTCGGCGACGGCACGTTGGCTATTCTGTGATCCCAGATTAGGGCCCAGGCACGACTTTGCCATCGAGCACGGTGGTGACCACCTTGATGTCCTTGATCTGATCTGACGGCACGGTCAACGGATCGGCCGACAGGACATTCAGATCGGCCAGCTTGCCGCGCTCAATGGAGCCTTTGAGGTGTTCCTCAAACCCCGAGTATGCGCCATCGATGGTGTAGCTGCGTATGGCCTCCTTGATTGAGATCGCTTCGCTGGGTCCGTTGAGCTCTCCGCCCCGCGTCTTGCGCGTCACAATGGTCCACATACTGAAGAACGGACTCATGGACTCGGGCATCGAGCCCAGTGAATCCGATGTGCCCGGCGGCCTCAGTCCATGCGCGAGCATGGTTTTGTAGATGAACGGTACCGGCGCTTGCGTCTTGAATGCCGCATGTCCGAGATAGATCCAGGCGCCCGTGGGCACCGGAATGACGCCCAGGCGTTTCATGCGGTCGAGTTGCTCGGCAGTGGTGGGGCCTGCCTCCTGGTTGCCGGCGTGCTCGATCCGATGACGCGGGTCCGGCCGCGGATCTGCTTTCTCCGCCGCCTCATAGGCATCGAGGATCATGTCCTGGGCCTTGTCTCCCAAGGCATGCGTCCAGACCTGGAAGCCGGCTTTGTGAGCTTTCATGACGATGTCGTTGAGCTCCTGTTGGGTATAACGGACATCGCCCACCCACCTCTGCCGTTGTCCGGGCGGCTCGTAGCGGACCGCGGATTCCGTCTCGCCATCCACGAACAACTTGATTCCACCCAGCCGCAACCAGTCATCGCCAAAGCCCGTGCGCGGGCCGTAGTGGATGACGAAGTCGCCGAAAGCGGCCGGCTGCCCGGTCAGAATGATCTGATAGCGCAGGCGTATGGGGAGCTCACCGGCGTCGCGCATGTCCTGATAGATCTTCATGCCATCGCCGCTGGGGAAGTCATACACGGTCGTGACTCCCATGCTGCGGAAATACTCCATGACTTCCCTCAGAGACTGCCGGCGGGCCTCGTAGCTCGGCGCCGGAACCTTGTCGGCCCAGACGCCCGGCATTTCCTGGATTTTCCCGGTGGGCTCGCCCGTCTTGGGGTCCGTGAAGACATGCCCTCCCCGCGGCGGCTGGTAGCCTTTCTTGATTCCGAGCTCGCGCAAGGCCGCGGAGTTGAGTATCTGCACGTGCGCGCTCTCGCGCAGGACTACCGGATTCGCGGGCGCGACGGAATCGAGTTGTTGGCGTGTGGGCAGAGCCTGGCCCCAGCCGCCCGCTCCAACGATCCACTCTCCCTGTTTGGAGGATTTCACGCGCGCCTGCACCTTCTGCAGAATCTCAACCACCCCTTTCAAGGGCGGCGCGTGAACATCCAACATCCGGTGGAACGCGGCGATGCCTTCCAGGTGCGTATGGGCGTCAATGAAACCCGGCAGGACCGCCTTGCCATTGAGCTTCATTACCTGGGTCTTGGGACCGGCATAGTTCTCGATCTCGGCCGTGCTGCCCACGGCCAGGATGTGGCCGTCCTTGATGGCAACCGCCTCGGCGATTGTGTCCTTTGCGTCCACCGTGATGACTTTGCCCTGCAGGAGCAGCAGATCGGCGCTTTCGGCGCCGATGGCACCGGCGGTCAACTGCCCTGCGAGCAGGATCGCCGCCACGGACACCGGGATTCGAGTGCGTCCCATCAGACCTCCCCCGCGGGCGCGCGCAACTTGCGCGCCTTGATGTACTCCTGCACGGAACTGAGTCCCGTCTCGTGGGCCACAATCAGACTTTCGAGATGCTCGCGCGTGTTCACCAGTCCCTGCGCAACAATGATCCCGAGCTCGCTGATCAGGACCGCGTAAGGCAGCTTGCCTACGTGGAATGCACGTCCGACGAGCGCGCTGTTGATAAAGCGATCCGCCGCAATGCCATGCCGCTCGGCCATGGATTGATAGTCGCCATCCTCACCATCGCCCACCAGGATGAGCTCGAGCACCTCGGATTCGGCAAACTTCACCGCCGTGGGCAACAGGTTCTTGCACACCGGGCAGGTCGGCGAGACAAAAAACAACAGGCGCAACTGCCCCGGCGGCATCGGGCCCGCCACCTCAATGTTGGTTCCGGCCAGGGTGCGCCCGGAGACTTTTGGCGCCGCTTCACCGGGTTGCGGCCCCTTGGCGATCGCCAATGCGCCTACGGGCGCGATCCGTTCGTGCAAAACGCCGACCTGACGTGCGAGCGCCAGGACCGCGCCGGCCAGAACGAGAATCGAGACCCAGATCAGGATCTGTGAAATCAATAGCATGGTGTCAACTCCGGCGTGCGGCACGGCTGCCGGCGCCCAGCGCCAGTACCTGGCCGAGCGCCTGATACAGAACGAATCCGACCAACCCGGCCGCAATGCCATCAACGAGCTGCAGCGCGGACCCCTCGGGCACGGTCGCTGCGGTTGCCGCAAGGAACGCCGGCATCAACAGGACCATCAACACGAGGTTCCGGACAATGAGAGCGGGACTCAATTGCTGGCGCAGCGCGGACTGAAAGCAACCGCAGTCGATTTCACGACGGCCGCGTGCCAGGTTGACCCCCATGGCGAGCATGAACACGGCAAGCAACACGAGCGCGCAGGTGGCGGCGGAAGCAACAAACCACGGAGTCAGTAGGCCGAGACAGACGTAGATTTCCGTTCCGATCACCGCCCAAGACGCGGGGACCGTGGCAAGCGCCGGTAACAGACGGTAGTTTGCAACCACTCCGACAAACTCGTCGTAGTGCCGCAGTTTCCCCACGACCGCCCAGCCAAAGACGAGCGCGCCCAGGATGCGACCCGCCAGTGCCAGTGACGGGTCCACGGAACCAGGCTCAAACATGATCAGTGGGCTGCTGCGGCCGACTCGTACACCACGTAGTATTTGGTGTAGCCGGAAGTCGTCCAACGCCCCTTCCAACCCTTGGGAATCGCGACTGCTTCACCGGCTTTCAGCTCGACGACGGAGCCGTCGGCCGAGGTGAGCTTCACACTGCCGGTGAGGAAGTAGCAGAATTCGTCTTCCGGATAGGAATCGATCGCGGTGTCACTGGGACCGGCCTTGTACAGACCCATCTGCACTTTCTTATCCGCGGAGCGCAGCATGGTGACATCCGTGGTTGCGCCGTCCTTGCCATTCTCATGCTCCGCATCTTTGCGGTTGAAGACCGGGCCCGCGGCCTCGGCGGCCGTTACCTTGACCGGCTTCAAAGCGTTGTCCGCCCAGGCGGAAGTGGCAAGGCAGGCGGCTGCCAGCAGCAGCAGATTGGCTGTTTTCTTCAAGGCTGTCCCCCATTCACACATCTGTGATCGCAGATAAGATAACCAATAGCGGCGCCAGGATCAACGGACCGCCGCCGCCGTTCGCGGCAGCGGCGCGCTTATCGCCCAAAACCACTATGATTGACTCATGGACGCCCGAACTTCCCGAACTCCCCGCCCCGCGAAGGCCAAGACCGCTGCCGCCAAAGCGCGAGCCGGCGGGCCGAAACCAACGCCGGTCGGCACGAAGCCCTCGGCCGATGGCAGCGATCTTCTGCATGCGACGGTCTATGGGGAGTTACGCAAGCGCTTCGTGACCGGCCGCGTCATGCCGGAAAGCCGCTTGTCGACCCGGCGGCTGGCCGCAGAGTTGGGCGTCAGCCAGATGCCCGTCCGCGAGGCGTTGCGCAGACTTGCAGCCGAGGGCGCCGTTGAAATCCGCTCCAAGCGCAAGATCGCGGTCCCGGAAATGACCTCCACCCGTTTTGACGATCTCCTGCGCTGCCGGATGCTGTTGGAGCCCGAAGCAGCGGAGGCAGCGTTTCCCTACATCGGCCCTGCCCTGCTGAAGAGGCTGCGCGAAACCGACAAGGGAATGGGCGTAGCGATGCGCACCGGCGATGTGGGTGCCTACATGGAAGGCAACTTCAACTTTCACTTCCTGATCTACAGTGCCCAGCCACGGCGCACCCTGGTGCAGCTCATTGAGACATTGTGGCTGCAGTTCGGGCCGTATATGCGGGTGGTTTACGGGCGGTTCGGCACCGCCAATCTCGTGGATCAACATCGCGTCGCCATTGCCTGCATTGAAGCCGGCGACGCGAAGGGCTTGCGCGAGGCGATCTCCACGGACATCAGCGACGGCATGGGCCTGATTGGCACGAGCGGTTTCGAACCCGCCTGACCGTATCGATATTCGATACAACTGTACCGAATCGTTAGCGACCCCGCTACACTCCTCCCGCAACTGACGGCAGGCGGAAGTCTCATGCATCGTGGAGCGGTGAACGCAAATCGTTGTCTGTGGTCGGCCACGGCCGGCGAGCCACTCATATTTCCCAGGCTCGCCGCTGATGTCAGAACGCAGGTGGCGATCATCGGTGCGGGGTACACCGGCCTGTCGACGGCGCTTCACTTGGCGAAGTCGGGCATCTCCGCCGTGGTATTGGAGGCCCTTCACATCGGCGCGGGCGGCTCGGGCCTGAACGGCGGCCAGGTCATACCGGGTGTCAAACACGATCCTGACAGGGTCGAAACCATGTTCGGCGCAGCAGCGGGCGCAAAGCTCGTGGCTACTGTCGCGGCGGGCGCGGACCTGGTGTTCGATCTCATCAATGAGCACGGCATTCAATGCGATGCCATGCGCACGGGCTGGCTACAACTAGCGAACACCGAAGAAGCAACTCACACCACGTCACAGCGTGCGCAGCAGTGGAAAAAGCGGGGTGCTCGTGTCGAGATACTCACGCGGGATCGAGTCGCCCAATTGACAGGCTCCGAATGCTATCGAGGCGGCTGGATCGACTACCGCGGCGGAACGGTGCAGCCGCTTTCCTATCTTCGCGGGCTGGCGGAAGCAGCGCGACGCCTGGGAAGTTCGCTGTTTGAGCACAGCGCTGCGCGCCGCTTGCATCGTTCGGGGGAGGATTGGCGTGTCGAGACGGCCCAAGGCAGCGTGACGAGCCGCCAACTCATTCTGGCCACGGATGCGTTTTCGGGGTCCCTGGTACCCGCGGTCCGGCGCTCAATGGTGCTGGTGCCCTCATTCCAGGTCGCCACGGCGCCCCTGTCCCCCGACCTGTTGCAATCAATCCTGCCGCAGCGGCAATCGGCGTCCGACACCAAACAACTGTTGCGCTACTTCCGGTTGGACTCAACCGGGCGGCTGCTCCTGGGCACACGCGGCCTGTTCGGTGAGGCGCCTGTCGATGTGCAGGTCCGCGATCACCGCCGGGCGGTGGCTGAGATTTATCCGCAATTGCGCGCAATCCCTTTCGAGTATCACTGGGGTGGCCCCGTCTCAGTCACATCAGACAGTCTGCCGCGGTTGCACGAGGTCGAACCCGGATTGTTGACGGCATTTGGATACAACGGCCGTGGAGTTGCCATGGCGACGGTGATGGGAAGGCTGCTGGCACAGTGGGCGGCGGGTGACGACCCTTCCAACCTGGGATTCCCCGTGACTCAACCGCGGCCACTGCCGCTGCATGCGTTCAGTCAGATCGGTGCACGGATTGCCGTGCAGTATTTTCGGGCGAAGGACGGTATTGCCCGGTGGCGAAGCCGTTCGGCCTAACGCCGTGGGTGAGACGAAATACCGCTGGACGCCGCGCGCGCCGTCTCAATCAAGAGCGATGACAGCTTGGCGCGCAGCTCATCCAGGGTCCACCGGCTCGTCGGTGCCGAAAGATTGACCGCGCCAACAGGCCGTCCCTCACTGCCGATAATCGGCGCGGCGATCGTCACATCGCCCCGATACATCTCCTGATCGGTCCAGGCATAGCCCACAGCCGCCGCCTGCTCAATGCGCTCCAGGATTCGCCGCGGATCGGTCAGGGTCATCGGAGTCATGGGCCGCAGGGTCATGCCACGCAGGATTCGCTGTGCTTCACCTGCCGGCAGCGCGGACAGATACGCACGGCCTGAGGCCGTGCAGTACATGGGCAAGCGCCTGCCGATCGGCATGTGAATGAAAAATCGCTTGTGACTCGGAAAGCGTGCCACATACACCATTTCAGTGCCGTCGGGCTCCGCCAGACTCACCGACTCGCCGCAGGCCTGATTCAAGTCGACCAGGTGGGTGGTCGCCTGCTCAATGAGCGAGTAACCGGACAGATAGGAGTGGGCGAAGTTCAAACAACGGGGCGCAAGTCCCCAGCCCCTTTCACCCGCCCCACGCTGCAGATAGCCGAGCTGACACAGTGTATGAATGCAACGCTGGGCGGAGCTTTTGGTCATGCCCGCCGCCACCGCGATATCGGCGAGGCTCATTGCACGGCGTTCACCGGTGAACGCTTCCAGGATCGCGAAGGCCTTCTGCACGGACTGGTTGAAAAGCGGATCACTGGAGTCCGCGCGAGCGGGCCGCGCGGCACGGGATCGACTGCCGGAGCGGCCCCCGGCGCTGGATGCTGATGCCATAGGGCCGCGACTATAGTTGTATCGGTAATCGATAGCAAACCACCTCAATGACGCCAGGTCACACTCACACCAATGGTTCGTGGCCGCAGCGAAATGGACCTGATTGCGGTGGCTCCGTAGGTGCCAGGATGAGTCCCCACGTCCTCCGCCTGCGGCGTGGAATTGTTGGTCAGGTTGTGGATGAACAGAAATGCATCCCACTCATTGTGCCGGACGCCTCCGACCGCAGACAGCTCGGTGATCGACTGGCCATGCCGGATCGAGTCAACAAAGCCGTTCACTCCTTCTGAGTAAGTCCTCTCATAAGAGCCGGAATAACTCCCGTCACCGCGCACGTACGTACTGTACCCATCCACGGGCGACCAGTTATATCCGAGGCTCAGGCTGCCGGCCCACTTTGGCGTGAACAACAACGGGTCGCCGTCTTTTACCAGCAACTGGGTGGCATCTCCGGGGACGGGCACTGTTTGCGAGTAGTGCGCATCGGTATAGGCCAGCGTGCCCGAAACCTCCACACCGGCAAACGGCTGCAACAACAGTTGCAAATCGCCTCCCTGGCTGACCGCGGTGCCGAAATTGCCGGTATAGGAATAGGCGCAGGAATTGAGTGGGATGATGCCCTGAATACGCGACCAGTCGACTCTGAACGCGCTGCCGGACAGGAGGATTTTGCCATCCGCGAAGCGCCGCTTGGCACCCACCTCGTAGCTCAACACCTTATCGGAGGTATAGGGAGGCGCAGTTCCGTTCACCCCGAGACTTTGCAATTGCGCGGAGCAGATGTTGGGCAGAAGCTGGTTCGCACCGCCAATGCGGTAGCCCTTCGCCACGTTCGCGTAAACGAGGCCATTGTCGAGGTCATAGGAGACACCGCCCTTGGGAGTCACCGGGCTTTCCTTGGAATTGCCGTCCGTGGCCAGCGGCAGCAGGTCACCACCGACTCCAAACGGACCGTCAGAGACCTCCTTGAAGCTGAACTCCGTGTGCGACACCCGCATGCCGGCCGTCAGTTTGAGTTTGCCGGTCACTTTGAAGGATGCGTCCGCAAAGCCCGCTATCTCCTTTTCGCGCGTCACCCGGCGGTCACGATAGGAAATGTCGCCGGTGATCTGCGGCACGCCGAAAAAATCGTTGATGTCATATCCCGTGGTCGCCAGCCAGAGCTGATCGGCCAAGGGCTCAACCTCGGTCTCCTTGTAGCTCTCGCGGTTGTCGGTGAAAAAGACTCCGGCAACCCAGGTGAGCCGATGCTCGGAGCCCGAGGTCAAGCGCAGCTCCTCGGTGAAATTATCCTGCGTGCGATCGACGTAGTCGCTCAGGGAGTAGTTCGGCACCTGCGGATAGAACAGCTCCTGCTTGGAGCTGTGGAAGAACTGATTGATGCCATGCTGCAGGCGCGAGTAGTACGATGTGATCGATTTGACCGCTACATATGGAAGTTGATACTCGACCGACAGCGTCGGCAGGTAGAACTGCTCGCTCGTCGGCTGCGGCAGGTTGTAGTAGGACTGGTACACACCCTTCGTGCTCCACCACACGTCGCTGTCATCCTTGTTGATTTTCTGGAAATAGATGGCGGGGACGATGGTCAGGTTGTCGGTCGGGCGCACCTGGGCCGCCACCCGGCCCACATAGGAGTCGGTTGAATTCGTGTTGGCGGCAAGCGGCTCATTGGTGAAGAAGTTGAACCGATCGATGTAGCCGCCGTCGTGACGCGACCAGACACTGGCGCGCACACCCACCTTGCCGTCGACCACCGGGCCTCCGGCGGCAACGCCCGCCTCGAAGCTCGGTGCGCCGTAAGTTGTAAAGCTCACTTCACCGTGACTCATTGCGCTGAATTGCGTGAGGCTCGGCGTGGGGGTAATGAATCTGACCGTACCGCCTTCGGACCCGGCGCCAAAGAGCGTGCCCTGCGGACCGCGCAATACCTCCACGCGCTCCAGGTCAAACACTGCCGGATAAACCGTACCGGCTTCCCGCGCCTGGATCGGTGTGTCATCCAGGTAGATACCGGTCGTAGCGGATCCGGCCGTGGCCGCGATTCCACGGATCACAACGGTTCGCGAGCCCGTCGACTGCGCACCGTTGGTGGTCGTCGGTCCCGCTGGAACCAGGCTGACTCCGGGAACGAGTCTGGAGAAATCATTGATGTCCTTGACACCCTGCTGCTCGAGCTGGGCTTCACTGACCGCCGACATGCTGATCGGCACGCTGAGGATGTTTTCGGCCCGCTTGGTGGCCGTGACCACCACCTCTTCCAGGTTGGAAGGAGCGCCATCGCCCTCCACCGCGGCGGCCGCCGCCACGAACAAACTCAATGGGATGGCCGCGAACCAGACTCGCATCGCGCACCGCCGCACATCTGCCCTGCTGCTCATCATTCACCCCGCGCGGATCTAACTTGTCCGTTAGTATCGTTTACCGATACGTTAGTATTGCGATTATGGATTACTGTAGGCGCGCCTGCGGGCGTAGTCAAACGTAGATGTTGGAGTTGTCCACCGGGCGGATCGCGGCTAAGCTGCCGGCCGATTCGCCAGTTACCCAAGTGAACGAGCATGCCTGGAGTCAACTTTGCGCGGCTGGGCCGCGCCACCTGTTTGATTGTCTGTATTGGTGTTTTGACCGATACAGTTGCGCAGGAACATCAGTTCAGCGCGGTCAGGGGCGATCGCACCAGTGGCTGGCTGCCGCAAACACGTTCGGAGCTGATCGCGCGTAACGGCGTCGTGGCTACGAGTCAACCGCTGGCCGCCGCCGCCGGCCTCGAGATTTTGCAAAAGGGTGGCAACGCCTTCGATGCAGCCGTCGCCACCGCGGCCGTTCTCAACCTGGTGGAGCCCGGCAGCGCGGGCATGGGCGGCGACACCTTCGCCATCGCATGGATTGCCAAGGAGAAGAAGCTGGTTGCCCTGAATTCGAGCGGGCGAGCTCCCACCGGCGCCACTCCCGAGCACCTGGCGCAGCGCGGTTTCAAATCTCGCATGCCGCTGCACGGAATCGAATCAGCGACCGTTCCCGGAGCCGTGAATGGTTGGGACGCACTGCTGAAACGCGCTGGGACCCTGACATTCCAGGAAACACTCGAACCCGCTGCGCGCCTGGCCGAACAGGGATTCGGTGTCAGTGAGCGGATCCGCAATGACTGGATCTACGGCGCGACGGTCTTGCAGAAGGATCCGGACTCCGTCAGGACCTATCTGCCGGGCGGCAAGATCCCGACAAACTATTCTGTCTTCCGCAACCCGGACCTGGCACGAGCGCTGCGGCTGTTGCAGAAGCAAGGTAAGGATGCGTTTTACAAAGGCGACATAGCGCGGGCCATTGTCGCCAAGTCGAAAGCGCTCGGCGGCACGATGACCCTGGAGGATCTTGCCCAGGATCAACCGACGTGGGAGACGCCCATCACCACGCGCTACAAGGGCTTTGATGTGTATGAGATGCCGCCCAATACACAGGGCTTCGCGGTGCTCGAGATGCTCAACATCCTGGAGGTATGTGGGCCGAAGCTCGGGGTGGACCTGGCCGCGTTGGGGCCCCGCTCACCGGCCTACTGGCATCTGTTGGTTGAGGCCAAGAAGCTCGCCTACACCGATTTGTACGAATTCAACGGCGATCCCGCCTTCGTCCAGGTTCCAGTGGACCGCCTGATTTCCAAAGCGTATGCAGCAGAGCTTTGCGGCCGCATCGACATGCAGCATGCGTCAGTTCCGGCAGCCCGCGGCGATCCCGTGGGAGGAACCGTTTATCTGACCGTCGCCGACCGTTACGGCAACATGGTTTCCTTCATCTACAGCGTCTATGACACATTCGGCTCCGGTGTTACCGTACCGGGGTACGGCTTTGTTCTAAATGATCGCGGTGCGCTGTTCTCATTGGATCCCAACAGCCCCAATGTGATTGCCCCTCACAAGCGGCCCTTTCATACACTGGTGCCGGGGTTTGTGATGAAAGACGGTCGGCCGCTCATTTCGTTCGGGCTGATGGGCGGTAGTCAGCAAGCCCAGGGGCATGCCCAGGTGCTGGTGGACATGCTGGCCCTGGGAGCGAATCCCCAGGCAGCCAGCGATGCCGCCCGCTTCACCCATGCGCAGGCGACCAACACACTGAGCCTCGAATCCAATCTGTATGAGCTCGTGGGCGCGCAACTGAAAGCGCTCGGGCACAAGGTTGAGTCGACCAATGGCGAGGACATGGGGGGATTTCAGGCGATCTGGTATGTTGCGGATGCCTCGGTTGCAGGCGGTGGAGCGGCCGCAGGCGCCGGGCAGCCCATCAATGGCGTGTATCGCGCGGCCTCCGATCACCGCAAGGACGGCGCGGCGATGGGCTGGTGATCACCGGAGCATAGAAGATGAACGCAATCTATTCGTTATTTCTGGGTCTCGCGGCGGCAACGGCCGCCCCGCCCGCCCCCGAGAAGCTGACAGTCGAGACGCTGCCCGCGCCGGGACCCCATTGGGTCTACGTGTTGGACATTGCCTTTGCGAATGAGAACGACGCACGGGTGCATGTGTTTGACGCCGACAGCCATCGAAGGCTGGGACAGGTGGATGCCGGGTTCTATCCGGCGCTGGCCCTGCCCCCTGATGGCAAGACTCTCACTGTCGCGACGACCTACTACGCTCGCGGAACCCGCGGAGCACGTACCGACGTTGTGGAGTTTGCCGACCGCTCATCGTTGGCTACCACCGGCGAAGTCGTGCTCCCGGCCAAGCATCTGATGTCGATCCCGTCCTACCTTTCCATGGGCTATAGCAGTGACGCAAAGCAACTGTATGTTTCTTACATCACTCCTGCCGCCTCGTTCGGCGTGATCGACCCGCAAAAGAAGCGGGTACTCAGCGAAATCGACACCGCCGGCTGTGTATTGGTGATTCCCTGGGGCCAACACCGCGTCTCCTCCATTTGCGACGGCGGCCAGTTGATGACGGTTACACTCGATGCAACCGGTCACGAGACCGCTCGCAGCCGCACGGACAAGTTCTTTGATGCCGATCAGGATCCGATCTTTGCACAGGGCATTCCCGCGCATGGCGGGTATGTATTCCTGTCGTTCCTCGGCCAGGCTCATGAGGTTGACCTGACCGGAGCCGAACCGCGAGTCCGCGCGGCCTGGTCGTTGCTGTCAGGAGCGGCCGATCGCGGCTGGCGTCCCGGTGGCATGCAGATTGGCGCCATTCACCAGGGATTGGGCCGCCTGTTTGTGTCAATGCACCAGGGTGGGGAAGGCACCCATAAGGACGGCGGCACCGAGATCTGGGTGTTTGATCTCAAAACCCATCAACGGGTTGCCCGCTGGGCATTGAATCGCAACCAGGTCGATCCGGTCATTGCCGTACAGGTTTCCCAGGATGCTCATCCCGTGTTGTTCGCGGCCACCGACACCGGCAACCTCGCAGTCCTCGATGCGCTGAGCGGACAGGTCAGGCACGTGGAAAAGCACCTGGGGCAAACCCCTCAATTTCTACTCAATCCTTGAGAGCTGCCCATGGGAACACTCGATCGATGGTGCGAAAAGAGCGCCCGCCAGCTTGCTCGCCGCACGTCCAGGCGCAGTCTGCTGGCGTCATTGAGTCGAATGCTGACAGGGGCGGCGCTGCTGCCGCTGTTGCCAATCGACCGTTCGTTCGGTGCTGAGCCGGCGGCTGCCGATGCGCATGCTGCTGTAACCGACGATCAGCAAAACTGCGCGTACTGGAAGTATTGCGCCATTGACGGCTTCCTATGCTCCTGTTGCGGCGGAAGCTCGCATTCCTGCCCGCCGGGTACGACGCCGTCGCCCATCACCTGGGTGGGGACTTGCCGCAATCCCGGTGACGGGAAGGATTACCTGGTGTCGTATAACGATTGTTGCGGCAAAGCGAGCTGCGGAAATTGTCAGTGCGTGCGCAATGAACGCGAAAAGCCGATGTATCGCATGGCGCGTAACAACGACTTGAACTGGTGCATGGCGAACGCGGACTCAAACTATCATTGTTCGGTGTCGGTCATGCTCGGGCCGGTCGAGAAGTGACCGGCCCCGCCTCGAACCGGCTGGCCATCAATCGCGAATGATTTCGTTCACCGCCCGGCTCGCCTGATCGATGGCTGCGTCGGTGTAGGCTGCCCGCGCGGCGTCAGAATTGGCGATGGCGATTCGCCCGAATTTTGCCCGGCCGATCACATGTGGCTGCTCCGCCTCGGGCAATTCGCGATCAAACAGCGGGTTGTATTCCGGCGCATAGCCATGCGGCCAGCGATTGACCGTGATGGCTTCGATATCTCGTGCAGGATCGAATCCGCCGGGGCCCATTACGCGCGCCAGTTGCTCCCGGATGTTGTGCTCAAATGTCGAGAACGGTGTGTTCAGCAACTCCGCGCGCCCTACCTTGTGCTGCTCATCTTCCGTCAACCCGGGTTTGCACGGCGTGCGGGTCATATGGAGCAGGATCGGCTCTGAAGGGCTCGTAGGGCTGCGATACTGGCCAATATCGACTTTGGGATTCAGCCGGAAATCCGTGTGATACCCACTGGGCGCCTGGACACCTGACACCCCGAGCTTGGCGAACGCCTGCCAGTTCCTGAGAGCCACACTCGTATAAACGAGCGGAGTCTTGACCAGACTGTGTAAAGCCTGCTTCTGGCGCTCCGGAAGCTCCGGGCACAAGTAAGGGATCATCATGTTGTAGCAGGCCAGGATGCATTTCGCGCCGTGCGCGACGTAGGCCTTGCCATCGCGGATATACGTTACATCGACAGCATTGCCCTTCTGAGCAACTTTTACGACGGTGCTGTTGAGCCGCACGCGGATGGGACCGCGCGGCGAATCGAGCTCTTCGTACTTGACCCGGGTGGTAACCAGATCCTCCACCGTCTTGCCGGGCAACGCGCCCGGGAGCAAATTTCGCAGCAAGGAGCGCGCAACTGTCGCATTGCCGTCCGGAAAGTGGAGCGTCTTCGAGCCACCCGTGTCGGCGAAGCCGGCCGGTGTGTAGCCCATGCGTGGAATCGAGCCCGGCTCGAGCTTCAGTCCGGAAAATCCGGGCATGTCGGATCCCCAACAATCGAGCGCCGATACAGCGTCGATGCCCGCTCCCCACAACCCGTGCGTGTGCGTCTGATAGAAGGCGAGTGTCAGCGGCTGTACTTTCACCAGATCCCGCAAATAGTCGCGGTAGCTGATGGATGACAGGCGCAGCTTCTTCTGAGCCGAGCTCATTCCGGGCATGTAGTCGATATTGCCCTCTTCCACCCGCTCAATGTCACGTTGTACCTGTTCCGGCAAGCCGCTCTTGGCAAGCGCGTGGGCCACCGGTGAGGATTTCCAACCCACCATCAAGTGCTCGGTACCGAATGTTTCCCGGTCGAGAAACACGGCGCCGTGCAGGCCCAGCGAACCATAGAAGCGATGGTTCTCAATCTTACTGAGGCGATCGACATCGATTCCGCAATCGACCAGCACCTGCGCCGCTACCGGGCTGTACGGGCGGGGACTTTCGATTGAGAGGGTTCCGCCGTTCAGCAGGTTGAGCCGCCCATTCAACATGAACTCGTTGCGCTTGGCGTGGCCGCCAAAATCGTCGTGATTGTCGAGGATCAGGATGCGGCTGCTGCGCGAGGCGCGGTCGCGATAGAAATGGGCCGCCGCAAGACCACTGATACCGCCACCGACAATCACCAGGTCGTAACTTTGTTGGGTATCAATCGCATCAGTGGTTACGTGCCCATCACGGACCGCGTGCGCGTTCTCAAACGAGCCGGGATGACTGCCGCGCATACCGGTGAGAGCGGGTGGATAGTAGCCAGCGCGATCTTGCGCACCCAGAATCTCGAGCGGGCTGGCTGCCAGCGAAGCCAGTGGCAACTCCGTTGCGACGCCCGCCGCCGCGATCAACGCGCCCTGCAGAAAATCCCGGCGGGGGATGCTGCGGTCCGCGCCCAGGTCACGGCTGCCGTTGGCGCCAGCCACGCTCGCATCGTCGCCGCTCGAGCCCGTGTGCTTTTTTCCCATTCTCCGTCTATGCCTCGTAAACTGTCTTGCCACCTGTCACGGTGCGCAAAATCTTGATGTCCTTGATGGTCTGCGCGGGCACGGTCACAGGATCGCCCCCGAGAACCACATAGTCTGCCCACTTGCCCGGCGTAATGCTGCCCTTGATCGACTCTTCGCGGGACGCATAGGCGCCATTCAACGTGTTGATCTGAAGCGCTTCCGCCACGCTCACACGCTGATTGACACCCCACTTTTCACCATTCCAGCCAGTGCGGGTCGCCATTCCCTGCATCCCCATCAACGGCGCAAATGGGCCGGGAGAGAAGTCCGAACCCGCGGCGGCAGTGATGCCGGCATCAATGAACGACCGATACGCCATGCAGCGCTTCATCAGCTCTGCGCCGTAGAAGTGGAATTTATCGGTGTTGTAATAGGCATAGGTTGTAAACGGTGTGGGAACCGCCCCCACCGCCTTGATCCGCCGCAGCAGATCGTCCGTGATCAATGTGCAATGGGTGATCTTCGGCCGCGCATCCGGAACCGGGTAGGCCTGCTGCGCGCGCTCGAGAGCTGTCAATACCGAGTCGATGGCCACATCGCCATTGGCGTGGCAATTCACTTGGATTCCCGCGCGGTGCACTCTCAGTATCCAGGCATCGAGCACGTCCTGCGTTTCCGTGACATTGCCCTTGTAGCCGGACTCGTTGCCTGGGTACGGCACGCTGATGGCCATGGTGCGTTCGGAAAACGAGCCATCGACCGTGTGCTCCGAAGTGGCGCCGAACTTCAGCCATTCATCGCCAAAGCCGGTCTTGACCCCGTTTTCAATCATTGCATCCAGGATGCTGCCACTGACTTCGTAACTGACTCGATGCAACAGATCGCCGCGAGTCCGTACGTCCTGAATGGCGCTCAGGTCACCGCCCTGGTGATGCACACTCGTGAGGCCATACCGGACAAACTGCTTGGAAATGTATGCGATGCCATCGCGGTTACGTTTGCGCTTTTGCTCTTCAGTGAACTGCGGCCGCTTGCCCACCTTGTCGAAAATATCCCTGGCGCGATCGGTCACCCTGCCGTTCAGCGCCCCGTGGACATCCCGGTCGAAGGTGCCACCGGCTGGATTTTGCACGTTCGGTGCAATCCCCGCGAGCTCAAATGCCTTGCTGTTGTAGTAGGTCGTGTGTCCACCCCGATGGCGCACAGCCACGGGATGTTCGGTGGAAACCTTGTCGAGATCGTGAATGTTGACCTCGCGCTTGTCCTTTACCTTCGTATCGTCATAGAAAAAGCCTTCAATCCAATACCCGGGCGGGGTTTGGCGGGCTTTGGCGGCCAGCTTGCCCACAATGGAATCGATCGTAACGAACTCAACTTCGAACGGGTTACCGACCAGCACCTCGTACAGCAGCACGTTCCCGACGGCGTGGTTGTGGCAGTCAATGAAACCGGGCACAACAGTCGCTCGTTGCGCGTCCTGCGTCTGTGTGCTGCGCCCGGCCAGCGCCTTGATTTCATCATTGCTGCCCACGGCAATGAAGCGCCCTCCCCGCACTGCAAAGGCCTCCGCGTGCGGCTGACGGGGATCTACAGTCAACACGTTGGCATTCACGACAATCAGATCCGGGCCTCGGGCGTTTGCTTCCTCTGCCGCGCGCAGGCGCCCCAGCATCGCGAGGCTCACCCCCGTCATGCCCAACATTGACCTGCGGCTGATTTTCATTTTTAAACCATCCCCCTCGATGCCAGGCAATCCTGTACTGCCCGCTGCGCCTGGTCGATTGCCGTGTTGGTAAACGCCGCCGCCGACGCATCGGCATTGGCGATCGCAATCCGCCCGAAAGCGCGCCTGCCTAAAACGTGTGGCCGCTCAGCCTCGGGCATGTCCGGATCGCCGAGCGTATCGTACGTGTAGGCATAGCCATGGGGCCAGCGATTCACGGTGATGGCAAGGATGTCCCGATTCGCATCGAAGCCACCGGGGCGCAACATCCGATCCATCTGGGCACGAATTTCTTTCTCGATCTTCTCGAACGGTGTCGCAAGCATGTCGAGGCGTCCCTGGCGATGCTGTTCCTTGCGGGGCAAACCCGGCTTGTTCGGGTTGCGGATCATGTGAACCACAATGGGTTCCCGCGGATCGTTGGGAAACTGGTATCGCCCCAGTGACACTGGGATATCGAGCATGGTACTCGTGTGATAGCCATTCGGCGCATGAATGCTTTCCACACCGAGCTTACGCCATGGCTCCCAATTTCTCACCAGAACGTTGGTGTACTGCATCGGCACCTTGGATGCATACGCCAAGGCCTGCTTCTGCTCTTGCGGCAAGCTCGGCACAATGAAGCGGATGATGTTGTTGAAGCACGCCATGATGACATTGTCGGCCATGACCTGCTGGGCTCGACCATCGCGCATGTAGATGACACGTACGCCATCCGGCTTTGCGGCGGTGCCCACGTGCTCGACACGAATGGCCGTGCTTCGCAACCGGATTCGGGTCGGCTGAGCAGGCCGATCCAGTGCAGGATACTCGGCGTGCGCCGTGACGATGGATTCCATCGTCTGTTTACCCTGGAAAACCTCCGGAACCAGGCGGCTCACCAACAGGCGCGCGATGGTTGCGTTGCCATCCGGGAAATGGAATTCGTAGTCGGAGTGGAAGAAGGGATCCGGCGGCAACCCGAGCCCCGCGAAGCCGGCGGCACCCGATCGAGCGGCCGTGTACGCAGGACACGTGTCCACACGCATGTTGTTTCGGAAGCCCTCGCCCGCGAAATACGGGAGGCTCGCCGGAAGCAGTTTCGCGTGCTTCAACAGATAGTCCTGGTAACTCATCCGCTTCAGTCGTTCGATCTTGTCGGCGCTCGATAGTCCCGCCAGATAATCAACCGATTCAGTGTGGATCCGGATGAGGTCGGCGCGCACAGCCGCGGTCAACGGTGCGGCACTGAAGAATTCAGACCAGGGGCGCTTGCTGACACCCGCCACCAGGCGATCGGACCCGAAGTGCTCACGATCGAAGAAAACACCCCGCTGCAATCCGGCATACAGCTCCCGGTCCTCGTGTTGCGAGTAGCTGGCGACATCGATGCCGAGGTCGGCTATGAGCGCCTTGGCCGTGTAGCTGTAGGGAAAGGGCGTTTCAATGCTCATGGTTCCGCCATAAGCCAGGTACATCCGGCCGTTGTGGTGGAACTCGTTACGCTTGGCGTGCCCTCCGAAATCGTCGTGATTGTCGAGAATGAGTATCTTCTGTCCGGCACCCAGCGCCTGGCGAAAAAAGTAGGCCGCCGACAGCCCGGAGATGCCGCCGCCAACAACGACCAGATCGTAGCGCTCGCCCGTGTCCGCGGCGCTCACGGAACCGGAGAATTGACCGTCCCGGGCGGCGTGCGCGACCTCGAACGACCCCGGATACTGCCCCCGCAAGCCGGTTGCGGCCGGTGGATAGGGGCTCGCATCGGGCGGGGGTGTATCCAGTTCGCTCCTGCCGGTGTCCCCGGGTACCGCGTCGGCGGCCTGAAGCCGCGATGCCAGCGCAACAGCCGCCAAGCCGCCGCCAATGAAATCGCGCCGGTCGATACCAGCGCCGGACTCCGGGACAGTCATCGATTCGCCTCAGCGCCAGTTAAAGGTGCCCGTGATGCCGATTGTCAGCGGCCGGAAGGTGCTCGCCTGAAACAGAACGGTATCGCGGTCCTCGTGAGTGTAAGTCACCTGCGGCCGCGAATTGAGCACGTTGTCCACGAACAGGGAGACATTGAACGAATCAAATGCCACGCCGGCGCGCAAACTCAGGAAGTTGGTCGCAGGAGGGGCCACCAGGGCGCCGTCGTAAGCCTGATCCGCCGGATTGCGGCTGTTCGACGGGCGCGTGACCCTGCTCTTGTACTCATCGTCGATGCGGATATAGGCGCGGTCCTCAAACAGTGGCAGCGACTTCTCGATGCCGAAGGCGAGCGTCCAGGGCGCAATATCCAGCCCGTCGCCGGCCTTGCGTACCGGAGCCGCGTCCGGACCGCCCAGCCGCAGGTCTTCCGTGTAGTAGGCATTGGTATAACCTATCGCAGTCTCGAAACTGAGTCCTGAAATCGGCCGGAACTCGGCCTGCACATCGAACCCACGGCTGGTGGCCTTGCCCAGGTTACCCGTGAATTGAATCGCGCAACTGTTCAGGAACACCGTGTCCTGAATGCCGTCCCAGTTGATGTAGTAGGCGCTGCTCGCCAACTGCAGCTTGTGATTGAACAGACTGTTCTTGGCACCGATTTCCCAACTCTTTACGCGGTCTGACTTGTACGAATCCGGTGATTTGGACAGGCCGAGCTGTTGCAGGTCGGTCTTGCAGGCATCGTAGGGAACGGGTGCGTTCGCCCCGCCCGCGCGAAAGCCCTTGGCCCACGTCGTATAGAACAGATTTTCCTCGTTCATCTGGTAGGACAGTCCCGCCTTGGGCGTGAACGGTTTCTCGCTCGTCTCGCCCTGGCCTTCGGTGCGCACACCGTTCTGCGAGCCATCGGCGAAATTGCTGAAGCTGTACTTGGTCCAGGCGTAACGGCCACCGAGCGTGAGCTTCAGTTGCTGCGTCAGCTTGTAGGTGAGATCGGCAAACACGGCGGTCTGTTTGTCCACCGCGTTCGTGTTGTTGATGTAGCTGTCGATGTGTCCCCCGGTCGAGTAGAGCGGCCAGCCAAAATAGTCCTCGATACCCTGACCGAACAGTTGGTTGAACAACCGGTCGCCCATCGGGTCGACGAGCTCTTCAGCACTGTGCTGGCGGCTGCGTTGAAAGAACACTCCGGCCACCCAGGTCAACGGCTGTGCCGGATCGTTGGATTGCAAGCGCAGTTCCTCGGTGAAGTTCCGTTGGTTATTGGTCACCAGGGAGGGACTGCGATAGTAGCCCACGGCTGGATTTACACCTTTCGGCGTGAGCAGCGGGTACTGGTCCACGGCACAGCCGTCGCAACCCTCCGACAGGAGGCTCTGATAGTAGCTGAGGTCGTAGAGCGTTCCGTCATAACCCGTGGTGTTGTCGCGCTTGAAGTAGGACGTGTTGGAAATCAGGCTGACAGCCGTCCAGTCGTAACGGATCAACAATGCGGGAAGCGAAAAGCGGTCGAGGCTGCCGCGCAGATCGGGCGAGCCGTTCAGGAACACGCCGCTGCCGGGATCTGAAATGCCCACGAAGTACAGATCGGTGTCGTGTACGTTGCGCTTCTGGTAAAGGATGGACGGAGTGATCATCAACCCGCTGACCGGCTGGAACGTCAAAGCGCCGCGCAGCGAGTCGATTTGCCCGTGATTGGCGTTGTGCTCGGTGGTGTTGCCGGTCGACGTGTCGACCCTGTCGACGTAGCCTCCGTCGTGCCGGTGCCAGGCGCTCACCCGGAACCCAAGCACGTCGTTCACTATGGGGCCGCCGAAAGCCGCGCCGGTCTCATAACTCAGGTCTCCGTAGCGCGTACCACTCACCTCACCGCGAACGACACCCGAATATTTTGTAAGACTCGGCTGGGCCGTGATGTAGCGTACCGTGCCACCCTCCGAGCCCGCTCCAAACAACGTGCCTTGCGGTCCTCGCAACACCTCAACTCGCTCCAGGTCGAAGATCCCGGGCAGCGAGTCATCCGCGGAAAATCCCAGAGCGCGCATCTGTATGGGTGTGTCATCCAGATAGATGCCCGTAGTGCCGGAACCCGCGCCAGAGGAAATGCCGCGAATGGAAATCGTGTTCCGGTTACCGCCGCCGTTGCCGCTATCGAAGTCCACTCCCGGCGTGAACCGAGCGATGTCCGCGAAGGACTTCATGCCCTTCTGCTCCATGACCTCCGGAGTGATGGCCGTGACGCTCACCGCCACTTTAGAGATCGACTCCGCCTGCCGGGTCGCCGTGACCACCACCTCTTGAAGCGAGTCTCCTCCGCCCGCGGCGCTCTGTGCCCATGCGCTTGCCCCCCATATGGGCATCAGCATCAGAGCGAGGCGCGATCCGTAACGCCGTGCCTGCTGCCTCGACTCACGGTTCCAGACTTCGAAATGGTGTTCCACTCGCTTTTACTCCCCACGACTTGTGACTGCTCGAGTTGCTCGGTTGTGTCGCGGTTCTTCTGGGGCGCTTCGGGCGCCGGACCGCTGACCGAGCCATACTGCGGGAACAATCAGGGATCGGCCATGGACGGAGTGAGCACAGTTCCAGCATTACTGTAGTGACGATTTCACCTGTACAGTCCGAATCTGTGATGCCAGCGCAACAGGCCAAGGCGCGCGTCCAGCGATTGCCCTGGCCAGGCCCCCCTGCGCCGCTGGAAGGGGGCGTTGCATAAAGGATGACGGTGGGAGATGATCGACTGTGATCACAACGACGGCCGGAAGAAAAGGGGGGCGCGGTTGTGTCTGTGTCAGAGTCCTCGATCAGCCCTGCCCGACCGGTGACCTCCAGCGATCCTGGACCGCAGACGCGTGTGGCCACCATCGCCACGGGACTGCGGCGTCGTGTGATGTCTGGCGAGTTGAGCCAGGGCGATCACATGCCGTCCGTGCGCCAGCTCGCGCGTCAGAATGGCGTCAGCGCCTTTACAGCCTCGCGTGTGTACGACCTTCTGGTCGCCGAAGGCCTCGTGGATGCGAGGCGCGGCTCAGGATATTTTGTCTCTGAAAGCATCCAGGTACTCAAGCAGCGCGGGCCCGCCGGGCCCGAGGCCCTGGCGGACTCGATCTGGCCACTGCGCCGCGACTACGACTCCCGGCTCGTTCGCCTGGATGCCGGGTGTGGCTGGCTTCCCGCGGGCTGGCTGTTTGGAGATGGGGTGCGAACGGCGCTCAAGAAGGTAGCGCGCCGGCCCTCGGCCTATGTCGGCCGGTATGGCAGTCCGTATGGCTTACGGTCTTTGCGCAGGCACCTGGTCACGCGGCTCGCGCAACGTGAAATCGAGTGCGCGGAAGATCAGATCGTGCTCACCCAGGGCGCCAGCCAGGCGCTCGAGTTATGTATCAGCACACTGACCAACGCCGGCGATCAGGTGTTGGTGGATGATCCCTGCTATCCGTACGTGCTGGCCATGCTGCGCGGTCGCGGTGTCCGGCCGATCGGCGTGCCGCGCACAGTGAACGGGCCGGATGTGCGAGCCCTGCAGGCGCTCGTGTCGAAGTCGAATGCACGTGTATTCATCACCAACACGACGTTCCACAATCCAACGGGAACCACCACCTCACAGCAGGTCGCCCACGAAATCCTGATGGCGGCCCGGGCCCACGATCTGACCATTGTCGAAGATGATATTTTCGCAGAGCTCGCCGTCGACCGTCCCTCGAGCCTGGCCTCGCTCGACCGGCTGCGGCGCGTGATCTACATCGGCAGCTTTTCAAAGACCATTGCACCGAACCTGCGAGTGGGCTACATCGCTGCCGCCGCGGACATGGCCGAGCGCATCGCGGGCCTCAAGAATATCCTGGCCCTGTCCTCCTCGGAGCTGACCGAGCAGCTCGTGCTGTCCATCCTCACCGGCGGCCGCCACCGCACCCATCTCGAAAGCCTGCGCAAGCGCTTGGCCAACAACTATCTGCAGATCAGCCGACGCTTCGCGAGCGCCGGCGCGACAGTGGAATTCAGGGGTGGGGGCCTCTTCCTCTGGGCACGCCTGCCCACGCACTCGAGCGCACCCGAGGTTGTGCAGCTTGCCAAGGCACGCGGCATTTTGTTGGCGCCCGGACAGATGTTTCGGCCGGACGCCCAGTCGTGTGAGCATTTTCGCTTCAACGTGGCCTACGCCAACGACGAGCTGCTGTACGATTTCATCCGCAGCCTGCCGTCCTGACCTCGGTCAGAATACGCTGCCGGTAAACATCGAGCCGGTTGGTAAGCGGCTGCCGCCGCAAAGCCGAAACTTCAGTTGCGTCGTAGCGCGGAGCCCCAGCCGGAACGCTCGCTCCCCCGAGACCGAACACGACGAAGTTCAATAAGTCCGCCAGCAGCTCATCCGACACGGGAGCCCGCGCGATGTTGGGCAGGCGAACCAGGTAGCGGCGCCCATCGTCCGTGCACAAGAAACGTCCCGCTTCGTTTTTCAACGTCGGGATGGTCTTCGGAGCGGATACGCCCTGAATGCCATGACAACCGCCACAATATTTCAGATATGCGATGTGAACGGGCGGCAGCGGTTCCTGGCCCGCGGCACGAGCGATCGCGGCGCTTGCGAGCATTGCCGCGACCCAGCGCACTATTCCTGCAACCCGATGAGAACCGCCATGGAGCAGTGATATTCCATGCTGCTCGTCCCGAAACACCAGATGATGTTGTTGTTGCCTGTCGGGCGGTACACCGGCGTCTCGCCTTCGGTGTTGTTGCAATAGCAATCGCCGCAAGCCCCGACTCCGCAGCAGTCGCGGTACGCAATCAGGTAGGTCCGTTGATCGCCGGGATTGAGACAACTGCCGATCCACATTGTTGGCGATGCTTCGGTTCCCGGCGGGCATGTATGAACGCCACCGCCGCAGCAACTGCACAGAAATCCATCGGTCCCACAGTAGCGCCAATAGTTGCAGGCCTTGGGGTCGTCAGCTTGTGCCTGGGCGCCAAAGTCACTGCGCGGCGTGGGAGCGGTCGGTGGCTCCGCCGGGCCATTTGCTGCCGCACGCGAAACCGGCAACAGCGGGAAAAGCGGCGCCGCCACCAACAAAGTCCCCAGCTTCGCCAATAGCCCGCGCCTGGAGCTGCGGGCCGCCACACGTCGCAAGGCCCGCTCACCGAACCGGTCGAAGTCATTCAGTTTCACTCAAAAATCCTTCCCGGACAGCAGCTCGCCGCGAATGCCCTGGCGGGCGTGCAACACGTCGCCGGTTTGGGCATCCAACGCCCACAGCCATTCCTCCGCGACTGCAAACAACACCGGATGAGCATCCTGCGTCACGGCAATGGAGTTGGCGGATTGAGGCAGCGCGTAGCGGCCTGCCACCTTGTGATTCACCGTATCCAGGACCCAGACCTCGGTACCAGGCTGCGCATGGCTCCAGTGCACACCCTCGTGCATGAGCACGAATAAGCGCCCGCTCGCGCGATGATAGGCAGCGAGGCGCGCTCCGCCGGGCCGCCAAGTCACCTGCCCCGGTTTCGTGGTCGCCGCGGAGAGCCCGGCCGCCTGTTGGATCGACCAGGGAGCTCCGATTCTGGGTTTCTCGGCGAGATCCACCGTGTACAGGTTGCCTGTATACGTCAGAAGCAACGCCTTGTTGCTGCGGCGGTCGAATACGCTCTCGTCGAATACGGGATCTTTACCCGCGTCAAAGAATACCGGCGACCGCACAACCGACCCGGTTCCAACTACGGTTGCCATCGTTCCATCGGCGCACAGGGACGCGAACCCCCGGGGTCCCCATGCATACACGAGGCCGCAGCCCGCGATGGATACCGTGCCAGCAATCTTGCGCTTTTGCAGGTCGACCACAATCACGGAGGACGCCGGGTCGAAGTTGTAGACGTAACCGAAATGTCCATCAGAGCTGATAGCCAGCCCGGCGGACTTGGGATCGGAATACAGGCGGCCTGGCAAGTTGATTTCCGCCGTCCGGTTCAGCGTATCGCCCGCATATACCGTCAACAGATCGCGCCGTTGCCCGCGATTCCCCAACGACCAGTAGCTTTCGGCAACATAGAAATTCTGGCCCTGAGGATCGACGGCGACGTGTGAATGGGGCGCCGTGTAGAGCTGCGCCACATGCTGCAGAGTATCGCCGTCGAAAATCTTCGCCCCTTCGCCACCACCACTGATGATCAGGTCGTGATCCTTCAGCGGACGCAGCTTCGCGATGTCGGCGACTTCGGCCTCCAGCACGGGCCTCTCCGCCGCCACCAGCGCGGGACTCGCAGTCAGGAAGACCCCGAAAAGCAGCAGGCTACGCGCAATCAATTCAGCCACCCTTCACGAGGAAGGGATACGTGCGCCGCTCCAGGACTTCCTCGACCGCCCGATGCGCCTCGAGGAATGCAGCATCGGTGTGCGGGCTGGCAGCCGCATCGGCGTTGGCTATGGAAATCAGGCCATGCGGCTGCCGGGCTTTGACACACGGCCGATCGTTCGTTTCCGAGAATACCCACTCGAGGGGGTCGTACAGGCTGTTGTACGTGTATGAATAGCCGTGCGGCCAGCGATTGACCGCAATACCGATGATGTCACGCGCCGGATCGAAGCCGCCCTTGCCCAACACCCGGGCAAGCTGATCGCGGATGTTGCGCTCAAAGGTTTCGAAGCTCGTGCTCAACAGCTCCGCGCGGCCGATCCTATGCTGGTCCTTGCGGGGCAGCCCCGGCTTTCCAGGGGTGCGGACCATGCGCACAGCGACGGGTTCATCCGGTGATTTCGAGTGTCCCAACTCGCCGAGGTCGCACGGCTCCGCGAGGTTGACCGAGTCGTGATAGCTCGTCGGACACTCGACGTACTCCACACCCAGCTTCTGAAACGCCTGCCAATTCTTCAGGAACACGTTCGTGTAGACAATGGGCGCCTTCACATTGAAGGCGAGAGCTTCCTTCTGCGCCGCGGGCAAATCGGGCACCACATACGGGATCATCATGTTCCAGCATGCCATCACGCACGCGCGGCCACGCACCTCGTAGAGCTTGCCGCCATTGCTGTAGTTGACGATGACTTCCTTTGCCGACCCCCGCTCGCCGTCATGACGGACGTTGAGCGCCGTGGAGTTGAGCCGAATCCGAGTCTGGTTGCTGGCGCGATCCAAGGCCGAATAGTCGACGCGCGCCGCGCCGATGTCTTCCTGTGTACGCCCCGGAATGGCGCCCGGAATCAACTTGCGAACCAACAGCCGCGCGAGCGTGGCATTGCCGTCAGGGAAGTGCACGGAAGTGCCCCCATCTTTCTGGCGGCCGTGCTGCCCGCCGGGCAGGTCGGCCAACAGTCCATTCGCGCTCTTGTCGAGCTTCAACCCTGCAAACCCCGCGCCTGCACCGCCGCTCATCTGCCATGCGAACAATGCGGGAAGCGCATCAGCGCCCACACAGAAGACGCCGGCACCCATCCGGGAGAAGAACCAATACGCTTGGCTATCGACCTTGGCTACATTCAGCAGATAGTCGCGATAGCTCATGCGAGCCAGGCGCTCCTTCTTCTGCGCATCCGACAAACCGGGCAGGTAGTCGGGTTGCTGCGGATCAAACAAGCGCAGCATATCGGCCCTGGCGCGCGGCGAGATCGGCATGTCGCGCAGATACTCGTCGCTGAAGCCTTGTCGGTGCCGCGCGGCCGCATCGGCTGGAGCGACTACGAGCCGGTCGCGTCCGAAAGTCTGCTTGTCGAAAAAATACCCGCCGCGCATCCCGAGCGATGAATACAACCGCTCGTTCTGTTCATTGGATTTGAGATAGCGGTCCAGGTCGACATCCAGGTCCGACAGAATCTGCAAGGCCCATTTGTTGTAACGCTCGGGGCTCTCGATCTCTAGCGTGCCGCCATTCAGGACCAGTGTCCTGCCCTGATAGTGCAGCTCATTTCGCTTGGCGTGGCCGCCAAAATCGTCGTGGTTCTCCAGGATCAGCACCCGCGCGTCCCGGCCCACATCCCGCAGGAAAAAATGCGCCGCGGCAAGGCCGCTCAAGCCGCCCCCCACGACCACGAGATCGTAGGTCTCACCCGTGCGCTGGGCGCCCGAAGTGTCTATGGCGCGGCTGTCACGGAGAGCATGCGCTGCCTCGAACGCTCCCGGGTGCGAGCCACGCATTCCCATCCGGCTGGGTGGATAGTCTTCCTTCAGCGCGCTGGCCGAGTCTTGCGCCATCGCGAGGCCAGGCAGACTCAGAGCCCCCGCCGTTGCCGTGACTCCATTGATGAAGTCGCGACGCGAGATGGATCGATCCATGCCGAGACTGCGGTCGTTACTGTTCAATCATGTTCCCCCGGGGATGCGGACCTGGCGACGATAGCAGCCGGCCGCGGGTGGAAGCGCCCTGTAGTGAGGCACCCACCAGTACAGTGAGTCGAGGGCCTGTACGAACTGTACAGTTCGACCATGAACGCTACTACGCCGCTCGATCTTTCATCCTATTGGATGCCCTTCACCCACAACCGCTATTTCAAGCAGCGGCCGAAGCTCGTGGCCTCGGGCCGTGGGTCGTATCTGACCCTCACCGACGGCCGCAGGGTGTTCGATTGCCTGTCGGGTTTGTGGTGTACCCCGATGGGACATTGCGCGCCGCAGATCGTCCAGGCGATCCAGGAACAGGTCGCCGGACTCGACTACACACCCGGATTCCAGCTCAGTCATCCAGGCGCCTTCGAGCTGGCGACCCGTATCGCCGAGCTGGCGCCCGCGCCGCTCAATCGGGTGTTCTTTGCCAACTCCGGTTCGGAGGCGGTCGACACCGCCCTGAAGATCGCCATCGGATACCACCGGCTGCGGGGCGAGGCGAGCCGCACGCGGCTGATCGGCCGGGAGCGCGGCTATCATGGTGTTGGATTAGGCGGCACTTCCGTCGGCGGTATTTCGCCGAATCGCAAAATGTTTGCCCCCCTGATGATCTCCAATGTCGATCATCTGCCGCACACTCATAACCTGGCGCACATGCAATTCACGCGCGGCCAACCTGCGTGGGGCGCGCATCTTGCGGATGAACTGGAGCGGATTGTTGCGCTGCATGATGCATCAACTATTGCCGCGGTCATTGTTGAACCGATGCAGGGCTCGGCCGGTGTCATCGTTCCACCGAAGGGATATTTGCAGCGCTTGCGTGAGATCTGCGATCGTCACGGCATTCTGTTGATATTCGACGAGGTGATTACCGGCTTCGGGCGGGTAGGAGCCAACTTCGGCTCGCAACGGCTCGGTGTCACACCGGATCTCATCTGCTTCGCGAAGGCCGTCACCAACGGCGTAGTGCCATTCGGTGGCGTCATCGCCAAGCAGAGCGTTTACGATACCTTCATGACGGGGCCCGCGCATGCAATCGAGCTCTTTCATGGCTACACGTATTCAGGCCATCCGCTGGCCTGCGCCGCCGGCAATGCGACACTCAAACTCATGCAGGAGACCGGCGCAATCAAGCGGGCAGCCATGCTCGAACCCGTCCTCGAGCATGCGATGCATTCGCTGCGTGAAGAGCCTCACGTAAATGACATTCGCAACTTCGGTCTTGCCGCCGCTTTGGAACTCAAACCGCGCGACGGGCAACCGGGAATGCGGGCAATGGAAATGTTTGAGCGCGGACTGGATGCCGGAATTCTGCTGCGCTTTACCGGGGATACTTTGGCCGTGGCGCCGCCGTTCATTTCCACCGAAGACGAGATCGAGCTGATGGTGGCGCGCATCCGCGAGCTGTTGCGCGAGCTCAAATAACCTGCCTCCAGCGGCACCCGGTGAGAGCGGCTCGGGGCCGCCGTCACCGATGTCATCGGCCGTACCGTCAGAACGGGGGATTGCCAAAGACCGCCTTGCCGCCGAATACCGTCCACAACACTTTGGCCTGCTTCAGCTCCTCAGCCGGCACCGTGAGCACATCGCGATCAACGAGCACGAGATCCGCCAGTTTTCCCGGCGCCAGCGTGCCGATCTGATCGGACATATCGAGCACCTGCGCGGCGTTGCGCGTATAGGCGTACAACATCGCTTCGCGCGGCATGCGTTGAGTTTCGTCCAGGACGCCCTGTTCGCCGCGCCGGGTCAGCGCTTGATAGATGGCCAGGAAGGGATTCGCCGAGCTGACCGGCCAATCGCTGGCACCGGCAATGACGGCGCCGCTGTCGAGCAGAGAGCGGGCCGGATACATCCAGCGATAAATCTCCGGGTCAATATAGGGTTTCACAATCTCGTTGGTGCTGGAATCGGCCAATGCCCACAGCAATTGCAAAGCGGCGATGACGTGAAGCTGTGAGAACCTCGGGATATCCTCCGGGTCGACAAACTGGGCGTGGGTGAGCACAAAAGGCAGCTTCGTTTGCGGATTGGCCCGGCGTGCAGCCTCGAACGCATCCAACGAGTCCTTCACCGCAAGATCGCCGATCGCATGAATGTGCACTGTCAAACCGCGGCGATACGCTTCCGCAACCAGCTCATTGGCTTTCGCTGGAGTAAACAGGGGTTTGACATCGCGTCCACCCGCATAGGGCTTGGTCAACGACGCATTCTGTGACGGTGTTTCAACGACGCCGTCGGCAAAGATCTTCAGCCCCGGAATGCGGAAATTGGGAATTCCCTGAAACTGACTCTGCAGGTGCTGCACAACATCAATCTGCGCATTGCCCAGCTCCGGGCTGATGACCGGATATCCGACTACGTGAGCTGTCAGCTCCCCCTGCTTGCCCAACGTCGCGTATACCGGCAACCAACCGGGGTCCTTTTCACTGAGTGGTATGGCGCCACCGACCACTCCGGCCGGTGCCGCGTCCAGCCAGCCCGTAATACCGATTGAGTGCATGTACTCGAGAGCGGCCCGGCCCGCGGCAATCTTCGCCTCCATGGGCACGCGCGGCAGCGACTTTTCAACCTTATCCTGGCCGGCATCGAGCACAAATCCATTCGGATTTCCCTGCGCGTCGTGCCCGTAACTGCGCTGCTCCACTTCCGACAGTTTCCGCACGAAGGCCGGGGTGATACCCGCCTTGATGCGTGTGGGGCGGTTGGCCCAGCTCGTGTGGCCATCCGAGCCCACCAGAACGATGCGTTGCTTGCCGAATTTTCCAGTGCTCAGCGCCGCGTCGATCGCGGCGACATGCGACCATAAACCGAGATCGATGTCGCTGACGACCAGGACATCGCCCCGGTGAGCGGCTTGGTCATCCAGCTTCGACTCGACGAACTTCACCAGGTTGGGTACGGAGCCATCCGTTGCGGAATACCGTGGCGCCAACAGCGCGGCGCCGCCATCCATCGGATGCGCATGGGCATCGATCATCCCCGGCATCAAAAACCTGCGTTCCAGGTCGACGCGCTTCGCGCCAGGCCCCACCTGTGTTTCCACTGTCTTCAGCGCGCCCACTGCCACAATGCGGTCATCCCGGATGGCGATCGCATCCGCGTAGGGACGATCGGGCTCGGCAGTGAAAATCCGCGCATTGAACAGAATGACATCGGCGCCGAAACAACGGCTACACAGCACCAGGAGGCAGGCAGCCGTCCACGAAAGAGTCGCAGTTCGCATTGTTATCGTTCCCCTTCACCACTGGAATATCGAATACACGCTCGCCCGGGAACTTGCAACCGGCCGCGCAACTGTGGTGGCCATTGGGCCGCTACAGTTGGCGTCGCCGCTGTTTCTGCCAGCGGAAAGCTGCTGTTATATTGGCCGGATGCCATCAAACACCACTCCCGAGCTGCACCGCTCGCTGGCCTCCCGCCATGTGACGATGATTTCCATAGGCGGAATCATCGGCGCCGGGCTCTTCGTGGCGAGCAGTACCACCATTCTCGCCGCGGGACCCGCGATCATCCTGAGCTACCTGGCCGCAGGCGTACTCATCATGCTCGTCATGCGAATGCTGGGGGAAATGGCGGTAGCCCGACCCGACGTTCGTGCGTTTACCGACTTTCCGCGGCTGGCGCTGGGACACGGCGCGGGTTTCGTATCGGGATGGCTGTATTGGTACTTCTGGATTGTGACCGTGGCCGTCGAGGCCATTGCCGGCGCCAAAATCCTGCAAAGTTGGTTTCCCCTACCGGTGTGGGAGCTGGGGCTCGCCCTCATGGCCATCATGACGGTAGTGAATCTCATGTCGACCCGCTCGTACGGCGAGTTTGAATTCTGGTTTGCTTCCATCAAGGTGGCGGCCATTGTGGCTTTCATTGCCGTGACGCTGGCTTACGCCTGCGGCTTCCTGTCGAGCACCGGCCCCACATTCTCCAACCTCACCCGCCACGGCGGGTTTGTCCCTAACGGCATGCTCGCTGTGTTGGCAGGCATCGCCACGGTGTTTTTTTCGCTGACCGGAGCCGAGATCACCACCGTTGCCGCGGCGGAATCGAAAGAGCCGGCTCGGGCAGTGGCTCGGTTGAGCACTTCCGTGGTCGGGCGTGTGCTGGTGTTCTACGTGGGGGCCGTGTTTTGCATTGTAAGCGTGGTGCCCTGGAACACGGTCCGCCAAGGGGAGTCGCCATTCACCCTCGCCTTGAATCAGGCCCACATTCCGGGGGCCGGCACGGCGATGACCCTGGTCATTCTCACCGCAGTCCTATCCTGTTTGAATTCCGCCTTCTATGTCAGCTCACGGGTGTTGTTTTCGCTCGCCGCTCATGGCGATGCGCCTCAATGGCTGGTGCAGCTCAACCGGCGTGGAGTGCCGTCGCGCTCGGTCTGGATTGGCACGGTGAGCGGTGTGCTTGGCGTTGTTGCCGCGTCGGTGGCTGCTCAGACGGTGTTTGCCTTTCTCGTGAATTCCTCGGGCGCGCTGATGCTGTTCGTTTACATGATGACGGCGCTGACACAAATACGCTTGCGCAGGATGCGGGAGAGTGCCGGGGAGCCTGCGCCATCGGTGCGGATGTGGTTGTTTCCGTGGGCCAGCTACCTGGCGATTGGCGGGATGGCCGCGGTGCTCGTTGCCATGGCGTTCACCGCTTCCATGTCCCGGGATTTTTATTTCAGCATCATCACGCTGGCCGTGGCGTGGATTGGCTATCGGTTGAAGGTTGGCTTCGGTGGTGACAGCAAGTGTCGCGCGAGACCTCAGTCGGCCCGGGTATGATTTTTTGGCGCAATTAGCTTTTTATGCGCCAAATAACCGCAACCAACGGCCAATAGATCCATGAATGCGCCACATCGTGTCCTTTTTTGGCGCAATCAGCTCATGCAGCCTGGGCAGTAGGTGACGCGAAAAGCGGCCAGCCTATACGGCACATCACACGCCAATCACGCACGGGTCCCACCGACGGCGATGCCCGACGTCATTGATATACGTACCGTGCGAACGGTTCGTAATTTTTATCTATAAATCAGACACTTAACAAGGGACGTATGCTGCGTTAGCATCCAGATCAATTGCTGAACTCGTGGAATCTGCCCATGGCGCAACCCGCTGTGAAGTTTGAACTCCAGAAAGATGTGTCCGACTTGAAGGTCGATATTCGGCGCCTCAACGACAAAATCGACGGCGTCGACCAAAAGCTCAGTGCCAAAATTGACACCGTCGAGGAAAAGCTCACCGCTAAAATCGATGCCGTCGAGGAAAAGCTCACTGCCAAAATTGATGCCGTCGACCAAAAGCTCAACGCCAAAATTGATGCCGTGGATCAGCGGCTGGCCGGCAAGATCGACAGCTTGAGGGATGTCGTGACCGCGTTGGCAATCAACATGGAAAAGCAATTTGCCAGTTTGGACAAGTCGATCGGCACATTGCGTACAGCGCGCGCCTTTGATCGGGTGTGGTACCTGCTCATGTCGGCGGCGCTTCTCGGCATCATGGCGCGCGCTTTCAAGTGGCTTTGAAACATCGATCCTCGATACCCGCATATCGTGCCACTGCCCTAAGCTGAGTCCGGACAGCGACAGCTTCCAGCCCCGACGCCAGGTGTGCGGCCAGAAACTTTGTCACGTGCGCGGCTCCCAGGCTGGCACCGCCTAAGCGCGCTTGGTCTGACGCGAAGGATGCGTAACGCGGGCAGCCGCCGAAATCGGCCTGCCTGCTGTGCAAATCCGAAATCTCATCCCACTGACATCGGGCATCGCCGGTAGCCCGGATGACACCGTCGTAGCGGGCAGGATAGGTGCCCTCGCCTCGCGCCGGTGTGGACGCCACAATGACGCATCCCGCCTCCAGGGCCGCGACCACCGCTTTCGCGAGTATTTGCCGGTCTTCGCGCAAACCCAAACTCATGTGAATCAGGTTCGCGCCCTCGCGCACTGACCAACGGATGGCGGCGGCGAGCACGGCGGCAGTTGTGAAGCCGTGGTGGTCCAACACCTGGCCGATGAGAAGGTCGCATTCGCGTACTGCGTGTTCGCTGCCGCAGATGACCTCAGCGACTGCCGTGCCGTGGCCGAGCGGATCGGGGACGACCGCCGAACACAGCACCTCGCGGCCGTCGTCTACGAACCGACACGACGCGAGGGGCTCAGGAATTCGCGCCAAGTCGCGAGCCGCCAGCGGGCCACGCGCCACCGTCGGGCCGAGCACCGTGGGAGAGCCTGGCCGCGCCGCCGAATCGGGCGACGGCGCTGAATCACCCGCCGTAGCCGGGCCGATCGACGCATGCGGATACTGTCGCGCGGATGCGTCGCGCAGCCCGCTGTCGAGTATCGCTACACGCCACCGCTCACGCACGAACAGCTCGCGGCACTTGAATCAAACGCCCCTCTCGCATTTCGACTATCAGGTCCGCTCGCGGGACCAGGGAAGGCGAATGACTTACGACAATGCGCGTGCAGTCCGCAAATTGAGCATCAATCACCCCATGCAGAGCAACCGCCGACTCGGTATCAAGATTGGCGAGGGCTTCATCCAGAACGAGGATCTCGGGCTTCCGAAGCAGTGTTCGCGCAATCGCGACTCTCTGACGCTGGCCCGCCGAAAGGCCGAGTCCGCCCGTACCGAGCTGGGTGTTGAGGCCAGCGGGCAAGACGCCCGATACTTCGTCGAGGCCTGCGCGTCGCGCGGCATCCGCGACGCTGGATTCGGTCGCATCGAAACTTCCGAAGCGGACATTTTCCAGAAGCGTGCCGCGGAAAATCACCGGCTCGGCAACCAACACCTCGATGGCGCGGCGTAACACGGCGATGTCGTAGTCAGCCACATCCTCGCCTCCGAGCAGTATCGCGCCGGAGTCGAGCGGTACGAAGCGGCGCATCGCATCGATCAAGGTTGACTTCCCAACTCCCGAGGCGCCGTGAATCACTACCTTGGATCCCGCTGGGAACTCAAACGAACAGTCAGTGAGCAACAGTGCACCACAGGCGCGCCGACCCAGGCTGACATTGCGCAGCGCAAGCGACTTGTCCGCGACCGTGTCGAGGCGTTGTCGCGAGGAAGGATCGGCGCTTGCCAGTAGCGGCTGCGTGAATTGCTCGGCACTTTCCCGGGGCGAGGTAAGATCGGCGCCGTCGCTTGGGCGCCCCACGAGCAGCTCCTCAACACGCTCCAGGCTCACGAGCGCGCGCTGATACGCCGTATAAAGATTGAGCAAGGAAACCGCCGAACCGGTGCCTCGCGCCATGTACGCGACAAAGGCCACCAGCGTACCGACTGTCAACGACCCGTCGACCACCCGGAACCCACCGTAGATGAATGCAGCGGCCGTCGTTGCGTGAGACAGAAGGCCCGAGAGGCCGCCCAACCCGTAGCTGACAATCTGCAGTGACAACAGGCGGGTGAGATAGTCGCGATTCAATCCGCGCAGGCGTCCCTGAATGTGGTCTTCGGCTGCCGCGCCCTGGATGGCCTTCACTGAGCTCAGTGTCTCAAAGAGAAACTGCGAAACTTCGCTGGTCTGCTCCCGAAGCGCGCGCGTTCGATCGCGGATAAGAGGACGTGCCCATCTTCTCACCGCAAGCTGAATCGGCAGGACGGCAGTGGCAACCAGGGTCAGTTGCCAGCTCATGGCCAACATGACTGCCGCGGTGCCCGCCAACAGCAAGAGGCCATTAATACAGGACAGGAGCGTATCCGTACTGAAGCGCTGGATTTCGGCCACGTCGCCGTCGAGCCGTGTGACGAGATCGCCAACCGGACGGCGGCGATAGAATTCAGGTGCCAGAGTCAGCAGTCCACCATATACCTGCTCTCTCAGGCCAAACAGGATCCCGGCTGAAGCACGGACGTAAATCCAGCGCGCAATTCCGCCGACGACGAGTGACAGCGCCGCGAGCCCTACAACACTGCCGCACAGAATCAACAGCGCCCGGACGTTGTGGCCGATCAGGCCCCGGTCGATGATCAGCTTGGACAGGTACGGAAGCGCGGTCGACAGCGCTGAATTGATGAAGGTCAGCGCCAGCACCCCACACAGGGCGGGAAGCCGCGGCCGAATGTGGCCCCACAGCCAGCGGTGCCGCATGGACCAAAGCGACCGCGACCGAGCGCCCGGCCGAACGCCCAGCCGAACGTCCGGCCGAACGCCCAGCCGAACGTCCGGCCGAACGCCCAGCCGAACGCCCGGCTGCGCGCCCGGCCGAACACCCGCTCCACCGCCTGCTGAAACGCCGGCGCTGTCGCCCGGCCCTGTGTTTTCAGCGCCGGATGACACGTGGCGAAGTAATAGCCTGGTCAGTGCAACCCGTCAGCTTCACATTCCCCTTCTTCTCCAACGTAGTGGAGTCAAAGAAAGTCACATCACACATGGCCCCCGCCGCGTACACCTCTTTGCCGTCATTCGAGACCAGGACAGCATAGTAGGTATGATCCAGATCCACGCGCTTGGCCAGCGTGTTCGTCCGGGTGTCGATCTTGGACAACTGCGAGTACACCCCATACGCTTCGGTCTTCGCAGGGTTCAATACCGCCGAAAATATCAAAGCCGACGTATCCTCGAAGTCGTGGTACTGCAAGTCGCCGCTGGTCAGGTCCAGTGTCATCAACGCAGTCTTCGGGACCGGGTCGCCGGAGCCGGACGCTGGCGGCACGCTACTGTAAATCGGCGTAGCGAAAACACCCGTCGGTTCTGACACCGGCCAGAAGGCAAGCAGGTCGGGCGTAGAGTGATTGGCGTAGTCCCAGTTGCGGACACCTTTCTGATTCAACTGCTTGCCGGTCGAACGATCAAACTCGTAGAGATCGAACCCGATCGCAAAAAACGACTTGCCGTTCTTGCGCGACAAAAGCGTATGCACCCGTCTGGGGGCGGGAAATTGGCGCACGGGCTTTGCATCGACACCGGCGCGCGTGTTGAAAACCGCGAAGCGCGTATCCTCGACCTGGTATTCGCTCAACCCAAGCTTCACCGGCACTTCGTACACAATCAGCTCTTTGCCGTCCGGGGTCACATCGAACGCGAAAAGACATTTCACCCGCTCGCCGGGCGAGGACAGGTTGGCCCGGAAGACCTCTTTGCCACTGCCCAGGTCGATTCCGGAAATGCTTTCCATCTTGTTCACGAGAATGTAGGCAATGCGGCCATCCGGTGAGGGAACGATCGCGCCCAGAAAGCCATTGGCCTCGGGAATGTGGAATTCAGACTGGATGGTGCGGGCAGCAGCGTCGATCACGAACAGGCGATCGGGCTTCGCCGCGGTAATAATGAAATCACGCTTGGGGGCGGCAGCCTGCGCACACGCGGCGGACAGCAGCGCGGCGCCCGCCACGGCAAGCGCGACGAGAGCCGAACGCAGTGCGGCGCCCCCAAAGGCAAGCGCGACGAGGGCCGACCGCGATTGGTTATTTCTCAACATGACTGCCGCCTCTACTTCTTAGGGAAAACGGAGCCAAGCTCGCGCCAATCGCCTTGCGCGGACGGTTTGCCCGCATCCCACTCGGGATAGGTGTTCATGGTGTCGGGGACCTGGGCCGGCCACCAGCAGGGGTCCGAGCATCCATACAGGTCTGCTTCCATGGGCTGGCACAGGGATGCCACACCGCCGAACGGATCCACCTCCCAACCCGGATCGAAGGTGGTTGCGCAGCCCGCCACCGACTCCATGGCCACCACCTCGGGGACGTGTCCTGCTTCAGCCGCGTCGAGCAACAGCTCTGCCTTCTTGTTCGTGGGTTTCATGCCGCTCATGCGTGCGTCCTCCGGATCTCGATGTGCTTGCTGAAGAACGATGGATTGTTGCTCATGATCTCGCTGTAGACGCCAATGCCAAAATCGACCCAACGTCGCAGCAGATCGCAATAGTGATACGTACGATGCAACGGATCGCCGAAACGTGCGTAGGCCTCGTGATAACACCCACCGGCGCAAAGGTTGCGAATCCTACAAGTAGCGCAATGCGTTCCGGTCCGATCAGCGGCCCGGCCCAGGAATTCTCCCAGGCGCTCACCATCAATACCGCTCTCCACATTTCCGAACAGCGGCAACTCGGAACCGGTAAAGCGATGACACAGATTGAGCCCCCCGCTGCGGTCAACGGCCAGCAAGCCAACGCCCGCACCGCAGGGCAACGACTTCCGCCGTCCCTCGTGCAGATCCGTCATGAGCTGGTGCATGTTTGAAAAGCCGTTGTTGCGTCCCTGGATTGCGGACTCGAGGTACCGTCTGCCGAGGCGCTCAAAGCCGGCGTGGACCTCGCTCAACTCCTGGGCCGACAGAGCGAAAGCAGCGTTGTCGGAGGACGTGACCGGGGCATAGCCCACCTCATGGAAACCGAGCTCGTCCCGCAAGTGAGCGTGGATTTCTTCCACCTCGGTAGTCCCGGCAGTGAGAGTGACTCGCGCGCCTATCGGCCTGGCGCGATACCGCTCCAGCAACAGTCGCGCCTTCTTCACGACAACATCGTAGGTGCCCTTTCCGCCCACACTTCGACGGTTGCGGTCGTGAATCACCTTGGGGCCGTCCATGCTGATGGAAATCCCGAAGCGATGCGCCGCGAAGAAGTCAATCAGCTCCGGGGTCAGGAGTGTTGCATTGGTGGTCAATGAGAAGTCGACACCCTTCCCCGCCTCAGCCGTGCGCCCCTCGGCGTACTCGACGACCTGCCGGATCAACGGGACGTTGGTCAACGGCTCACCACCGAAGAAAACGATGCTGATACTGTCTCGCGCTGCCGCCTGCTGCAGCAGCAAGTCCACGCTCCGGGCCGCGACGGGGAAGTCCATGCGCTGCCCGCGCGCGGGCGTCTGCAAGTCCTCCTTGTAACAGTAGGTGCAACTCAAGTTGCATCCGGTGTTTACATTCAACACCAGGGTGCTCAGCGGGTAGGTGTCCACCTTGACGCGCCCGGGATTGATCGCACGCTCCTGGCCGCGGACCTGCAGGACTTCAAGATCCGACAGTTGGGCGACGAAATCCGCCACATCACGCCGGGCAAAGCGGGACGCACTACCGCCGTGCAGATACTCTGCATCGAATTCCGGTTCGGCGGTCGCCCTGGAGACGACCGTCTGACCCAACTCATCCAGCTCGAAAAGAGCGGTCGTGGGCACATGCAGGAGCATCGCTCGGCCGCCAAAGCGCACCACATGCGCATTGGCGGAATTGAAGACCATTCGGGGAGCTTGCATCGTGTGCCTCAGTAAATGGGAGGTGTGTTCCAACGTTGCACGGTGACAATCAGGTGAGCCTTGCCGGTAATAGGCTTCCCGCCGTCGTCCAGGGTCGCAAGGACCGAGAGGTTGCCTGCGTTGTTGGCGCTGAATTTGCGCTGCGGATTCGGGCCCGCCCCCGCCGGCAGGAAACGGCCGTCCGCATTGAGCCGGCCGGCAAACTTCACATCATCGGCCACCTTCGCATCCTCATTGAAGGGCTGCACACTCCAGGTGACCGGCAGCACTCCGACGCGCATGGGCTGTGTCTTACCGGAAGCATCCGCGACATCCCTATATGCGACGGCTTCGAATTGAGCCGCCACACCATCGATCTTCCCGCCGCCCACTCGGGCAATGCCAAACGCGGGAGTCACATCCACTCGATCGACACGGTCGTACACCGCCAGTGAATCGGCGCGGTGCTGCTTTCCGATCGTCAACTCCCGGTAACCCGGCGCTGCCTTGGAATCAACACTCAGATCAATGACGAGGGCATGGGCGTCTTTCGAAACCACTTTATTGCGCGTGCCGGGGCCAAAATTGACACTGCCGGTCAGTCCGGAACCCAGCACCGTTACGCGGGTAGTAGCGCCTGCCTTGGCCGCTGCCGGAGTGACGGCAACGATCTGTGCCTCGGTTGCGCGCACCGCAACCCAGTCCGCGCCGATCTCCGCATGGTCAGCCTCGAACCAACGCCCCGACATGCTCTGACCGTCCTCAGAGACGGCATAAACCTCACGGATATCGCGCCCTGCCAGGCTGGCGGTCCCGCGCCATTCGAAACCGGTGTAGACAATGGCCTTGGAGTCACCTGCCAGGTGGCCCTTAGCTGTCTCGAGTGAGTAGGTCACGGAGTATTGTGCTTCCCCCGCCTTGGAGATGGTCGCTGTTCCCCAGGAATCCCCGGCTCCGGGTTCGTGACCCACCACCAGCCAAGTGCCGGATAGATCCGCATGCGGCCGCGCCCGCCACTGGTCCCACGCAGCCGTGCTCAACGGGTACAACTTTCCGAGTTGCTCTGGAACTTCGGTTGTTGCCTTCTGCCACCAGAGCCGGTCGCGAGCATTCTGTTGGTATTCTATTGTCGGCCACTGCGCCAGATGCCAATGAACGTGTTTCAACCAATCACCGGCGTCGCGCCTCTGCAGGGCAACGCGGGCGGCCGAGTGACATCGTGCACACATCACCTGCAAATCGCCCGGGAGCGTCATGTCGGTCACATTGGGTCGTTGCTCCAGAGCATACCGCGCCGGAGTGGTCTCCGACGGAGCAAGTCCTCGTATGTCGGACAGGTAACGGATCAGTACGTCCCGGTCGGCCTCAGTGATCTGCACGTGGTGGACGTGCTGCATCCGGAAGATGGTCATCAACCAACCTTCCGGTGATTTGCGGATATCGCTGATGCGAGCGAAGTGTCCCGGTGTGCTTTGTTGATGGCAACCACCGCAGTTGTTCCTGAGAATCTCGACACCCTCCGCCCCTGCAGCCGAGGTGCAGATCAGAAGGCAGCAAACCAGTGAAAGGCGTGCAAACATCTCAAACCTCATGACGTATGACTGCGTAAGCAGCCGCAGTGGAAGTCCAGAACTCAGAGCCGCTCCAACCCGCTTGCAGACGGTAGAATTCGGCCGCCTTACTCGCGCATCGCCGCCACAGCTCGCGCGATCGTCCGTCCACGAAGCGAGCTACGACCGACCAGGGCAAACCCTGCAGATAGCTGTTGACTGCCGCAGCCGCGACCCGTGCCGACCTGACTGCCTCGTAAATCCCATTGCCCGACAGGGGATCCATTGCGACGGCCGCATCGCCAATCCGCAGATGACCGGGACCGCGGGACGGCTGGGAATAGCGTGCCACCGCGGCGCATGCGCTCTCACTGCCTCGGGCAACGAGCTGATCAACCGGCAGCGCGGCTTCGGGCAACTTTTCCGCCACATCCTGAATCCGACGAGCGAGTTGCTCGCGACTCCACTGCTGTCTTGCCGAAGTCACGAACTGCGCGTGCAGCGTGCCACCCGGCGTTATGGCCAACCAGCACCAACCGTCATCCAAAGCCACTACTGCGGTACGTGCAGTCCTGCATTCATCGGATTTGAGATTGAGGCTCCACGAAACCAGGAGCGGCCCGCGCTCGTCGCTGCGCCGCGCGTGGCGGCCGCGGGCATCGAGCACCGTTCGGCCCTGAATCGGGCCCTCACTCGTTTCGACCTGCCAGAGCTCCTCTGCGAATGTGATGCCGCGAGCGACGGCGTCTACCCGAGAGACAGATGAGCCCTGCAGACAGGACCGCAGGCTGGCGTCAAACACCTCGCGCTCGACCAGGCCCTCGAGCCCGCGCTCGGACCGTTCACCTGACCAGAAAACAACTCGTGCCGCAGGGCCGGATGCACAGCGTGCGGCAGGCGCCAGACCCGCTTCGGTCAAAGCGACGAGCGCGCGCGACGAAAGGCCCTGGACGGGACCTGCGAGCGCGGCCGACGGTCCATGGCCCTCGGTTGCCGAACCTTTGCTCACCACTGCCGTGTTGAATCCTTTGCCCGCCAGTGCCATCGCGGCAGCGGCGCCTGCGGGACCTGCGCCCAGGACCACAACATCGAACAGCCGGCTCATGATCGGCCCAACTCCTGGATTTGTTGCTCACGCAACAGGTACTTCTGCACCTTCCCGGTTACGGTCATGGGAAACACCTCCACAAACCGCACAAACCGGGGCACCTTGAAGTGAGCAATCTGCTCCCGGCAGAAATCGAGAATCTCATCCTCGGTGCATGTTGCCCGCTCACGCAGACGGATGACCGCGCAAACCACTTCCCCATACTGCCGATCGGGAACGCCGACGACCGCCACATCCAGGACTTTCGGATGCCGCAGCAGATATTCCTCAATCTCCCGCGGATAGATGTTCTCGCCACCGCGGATGATCATGTCCTTCACACGCCCAACAATGCTGCAATAACCCTCCTCATCCAGAGTCGCCAGATCGCCCGTATGCATCCAACCGGCGGCATCCAGGCATTCCGCGGTCCGCTCCGGATCGCCCCAATAGCCGCGCATCACGTTATAGCCGCGAGTCAGTAACTCACCGCGCTCGCCGCGCGGCACGACATTCCCGTCCGCGTCAATGAGCTTCACCTGCGCGTGTGGATGGATACGCCCGACAGTGCCTACTCGCTTCTCCAACGGGTCGTCAACGCCGGACTGGAAGCTCACCGGGCTAGTCTCGGTCATGCCGTAGCATATGGTGATTTGCTCCATGTGCATCTCGGCGATCACCCGCTGCATGATGGCAATCGGACAAGGCGCGCCGGCCATGATGCCCGTGCGCAGTGATGAGAGATCGAATTCGCGAAAGCGCGGATGTTCCAACTCGGCGATGAACATGGTCGGCACTCCGTAGAGCGCGGTGCAACGCTCTTCGGCGATCGCCGCCAGGGTGGAATGGGCATCGAACGATTCCGCGGGCAATACAACTGTCGCGCCATGGGTCACCGCGCCCAAAACACCCATGACCATTCCAAAACAATGGTAGAGCGGCACCGGCACGCAAATCCGATCGCCGGCCTGCGTCGCCATGCCGCGGGCAACAAACAAGCCATTGTTGACGATGTTGAAATGGCTGAGGGTCGCGCCCTTGGGTAGGCCTGTGGTGCCGCTGGTGAACTGGATGTTTACAGGCTCGTCCGGATCGGTGACGGGCAGCGCCACCTCACTGGATGACAGCAAATCTTGGAAGGCCAGCATTCCGGGGACCGCGCCGGGGCCCAGTTGTATGACGTATTCGAGCTCCGGGAAGGGATCACAGGACCGAAAAATAGAAACGTAGTTGCTGCTCTTGTGCGCCAGTGCCAGGATCAGAGCACGGCACCCTACCTTGCGCAGTGCGTGGCTCAGCTCAGAGGCTCGGTAGGCAGGGTTGATGTTGACGAGGATCATGCCCGCACGGGCAGTCGCGAACTGGGTCAGTATCCATTCGGCGTTGTTGGGCGACCAGATACCCACCCGGTCGCCGGGCCGTAAACCCAGCGCGAGAAGGCCACGCGCGAGCTCAGTCACCCGCCGGTCGAGCTCGCGATACGTCCAGCGGATCGCTTGGTGGCGTACGACGAGGGCTTCGGTCTCGGCCCACTTTTCCGCAGCATCGCTCAGAACCCCGCCGACGCTTCGGTACAGCAGGGGTTCGTCGCTGATGCCGGAAACATAGCTCGGCACGCCGCTCATACAACTTCCGCCCGGTCAGAATCGATAGGTCGCATCCACACCGTAGGTGCGAGGTACACCACGATGCCGGTAGTCATATCCCAGTCCCTGAAGATCGACTGCGTTGGTCAGATAGAAAGTGTCGCCCAGGTTGTTGCCCCACAGGCCGAGCTCCCAGTTGTCCGACACGCTGTGCAGGGACACACGCGCGTTGACCAGAGAATACGCCTTTTGTGAGATCGCCTCCTCCTGGGGCAGCGCCAGGTACTGCTTGGCGCTGTAGCTCGAATCGACATGCAGCCGCAGACCCATGAACGATCCCGTCCAGGCATCCCAATCCGCGCCCAGGTTGCCCGAAACGCTCGGGGCATTCGGCAATTTCTGGCCGGAGATATCGCCGCTCGCCAATTGACCTTCCTGCACCTTGGAGTTGAGGAAGCCCATACCTAAGCGCGCCGTAAAGGTGCGCACCGGCCGGGCGGTGATTTCGATCTCGCCGCCGTCGATCTTCGACTTGCCGAGATTCACCAACGGCTGCTGGCCGGTCGGATACACGTTCACAATCTGCTGGTTCTTGTACTGGTAGTGGAACACGGCCCCATCCACCTGCACCCGGTTGGCCAGCCAGCTCGTTTTGAAGCCCGCCTCGACCGAGTCGAGGGTCTCAGGCTTCACGGTCGTGAAGTCCCCATTGGTGAACAGGAACTGGGCATTGAAGGCCGCCGAACGATAGCCGCGGCTGTAACTCAGGTAGATGAGGCTGTCGCGCGTCGGTGTGAAATCCACTCCGGCGCGGCCCGTGACCGATGAATTGTGGAACCCCTGGCTGAATTTCTGGTTCACAGCCTGCTCATAGCCGGGCGAGCCGGGCAAGGTCAACACCGGCACAGCGGAGGCGAGAATGTTCGCGATCGGCACCTCGTCGGGCCCCCGCAACTGATCGAGCGCATTTTTCTGCTCGCCCGTGTCGTGGTTGTAGCGGACACCGGCGCGCAGCTTCACCAGCTCGGACACTTTGTAGCTGCCGTCGGAATAGATCGCCCAGCTATTTTTGATCTGGTCGAAGGAGTTGTAGTAACGGCAGGAGGCGTTGACAAACAATCCGGCCGGGTAGCCGGCTGCGGGGGTGTTGAAACTGGAGTCCGCGCAGTCCTGGTAGTTGATCCGCCCGTCGCCGTTGTAGTCCAGGAAGTTGTAGAACTGGTTTTCCGTGGAGTTGAAGATCGCTTCGTGCTGATAGTAGGCGCCGATGATGTAGCTCAGGGCATCCTCGCCGGTGGTGCTGAGCCGGAGGTCCTGCGCAACCTGGTGAGTCTTGCCGATGTAGGGAATCTTGAAGATATCGATGCCCGCGCCATCGGTACCCTCGGGGTTGAACAGCGAACCCTGATCCCACGAGCTGATCGCAGTGACCGCGTATGAATCGGACAGCGCCCAGTGTGTCGTCAGCGAGAGGCCCTGGTTGTCCTGGCGTCGTCGCGGCGTGTAGTTCTGCGCAACGGTATCGTTTCCGAGCGGTGTGCCCGTGGCAGTGCCGTCGCTCGTGGGATAGTAGGCCCCGACGAGACCGACGCCGAGAGCGTTCACGCGTCCCGGAATGATCGCGTAGTTCTGAGGATCCTGCATGCTCTTGGAGTAGCGCAGAGTGAAGTCCAGGTCATCGGTTGCCTTGAACAGCAAGCTCAGCCTGATTCCGTACTGGTCGACGCCTTCGAGATTGGGGTGGCCGGGCAGGATGTTGTGCACGAAGCCGTCAGCCTTGGTGTACGTCATCGCAACTCGAACCGCCACCCTGTCGGGGATCAGGGCCGTCTGAAACGCGCCCTGCGCTTCCCGCCGGTTGTAATTGCCGCCACCGACCTTGAGGTAACCCTCGGTATCGAATCCCGGCTTGTGGGTGATGAAATTGATTGCACCACCGGTGGTGTTCTTTCCGTAGAGAGTGCCCTGCGGTCCGCGTAGCACCTCGACGCGCTCGAGGTCGTACAGCTCGACACCGAACAGCACGAAGTTGCCTTTGTAGACTTCATCAATGTAGCTGGCGACCGGACTCGACTGGCTGAGGCTGTAGTCGAACATCGACACACCTCGCAGCGAGAACAGCGGGGATCCCTCACCCACGATACCGTTGACCTGCAGGTTCGGTATCTGCGCGGCCAGCTTGGACGCGTCGTCCAGCTTCAACGACCCCAATTGAGTTGAAGTCAGAGCGGTGACCGAGACCGGCACGCTCTGTAAATTTTCGGCGCGCTTCTGCGCGGTTACGACAATCTCCTGCAATCCTTCGCCGGAGTCCTCAGCCTCCTGGGCAAAACTCGCGCCGCTGGAAGCAAGCAGAATGGACGCCACGGCAAGACCGACTTTCATCACGAACCCCCACTTGTTTTCTTTTCAGGCCGCGTAGTTGATGCAGAGCGACTTGCTCTCCAGGTACGAGTAGACCGCTTCGCGCCCCAGCTCGCGTCCCCAGCCGGATTGTTTGTACCCTCCAAACGGCATGGTTGCATCCAGAATGTTGTGACAGTTGACCCAGACGGTGCCCGCACGCAGCTTGGGTGCAATCCTGAACACCTTGCTCACGTCCCGGGTCCAGATACTGGCGCCGAGCCCATAAATGGAGTCATTGGCAGTGCGTACCACCTGGCTGAGATCCGCAAACGGCTCCACCACCAGCACGGGGCCGAATATCTCTTCGCGCACAATCGACATGTCCGGCGTGACACCGGCAAACACGGTGGGCTCAACGTAATAACCCGGCGAGCCCAGCGCTTTGCCACCCGCGGCGGCGCGCGCACCCGCGGTCAGCCCTTCGCCAATGTAGCGCATCACGCGATCCCTCTGGATCGCCGACACGAGCGGTCCCAACTGCGCCGTGGGATCGAGACTCGGCCCTACCTTGAGCGCCTTCGCCTGCTCGGACAAGCCGGCCACCATGTCTTCGTAGTGACGCTCGGCAACATAGAGCCGCGAGCCCGCACAACAGGTCTGACCCTGGTTGAAGAAAATCGCACTGGCGGCGCCGGGAATAGCCGCGCTCAGGTCCGCGTCGTCCAGGACAATCACCGGGGATTTGCCACCCAGCTCGACCGTCACTTTTTTCATGTTGCCCGCGGCGGCCCGTACGATCAGGCGGCCCACCTCGGTCGACCCGGTAAAGGTGATTTTGTCGACGTCCGGGTGCTCGGCCAGCGCAGCTCCGGCGGTCGGTCCCATCCCGGTGACGATGTTGATTACACCAGGAGGAAAACCAGCCTCCAACGCAAGCTCACCCAACCGCAATGCACTGAGCGGAGTCTCTTCCGCGGGTTTCAACACCACGGTACAACCGGCAGCCAGTGCCGGCGCGAGCTTCCAGGTCGCCAGCAGAAATGGGAAATTCCAGGCAATGATGGCCCCTACGACGCCAACCGCCTCCCGCTGGGAGAAGGCGGCATACTCATGGCCTGGAACCAGGGTGCCGGAAATCGGCAAGGTCTGACCTTCGAGCTTGGTTGGCCAGCCCGCCATGTAACGCCACACCTCCAGGGCGTGTTTGATATCCACGTGGCGTGCCATGACTACCGACTTGCCGTTGTCGATGGCTTCGAGCTCGGCAAGCTCATCGGCGTGGGCCTCGATCAGATCGGCCAGTTTGTGCAGCAACCGTTCGCGCTCGACTGGCTTCATCCGTGACCAGGCGGGCGCCTCGAATGCCCGGCGCGCGGCCGCGACAGCCCGATCGATGTCAGCCTGTTCACCTTGCGCGACACGTGTAATCACCTGGTCGCTCGAGGGATCCCTGACCTCGAAGGTCTGACCGCCAGCCGCGTCCACCCAAGCGCCATCAATGAGCAGGCGATGGGGACGAGCGAGGAATGCGGCGTTTGCCGGGCGGATACCGCCTAGGTCGTTGCCGAGCCCCGGCGGTGTGGAAATCACATCCGATCTGACAGCTTGCATGGCATCCCCCATCTGTTTCACCCCGAGTATTGACGAGTGGCGCAAGCGTTCCTATGAGCCGTTCGCAGGGGGACCCCTACTTTGGTATCAGTTTCGCGAGCGCCGGCCGGCTGACGTACCATCAGCCAATGGGGAGTCCCGACACCAAACGCGTACTGATTGCCGACGACCATCCGCTGTATCGGGATGCCTTGCGGGCGATCGTGCCGCAGGCCCTGCCGGATGCGCAGATATCCGAGGCCGGCTGCCAGAAGGAAGCGCTCGACAGTGTTGCGTCCGATTCGTCGTTCGACCTGATTGTGCTGGACTTGAATCTGCCCGGCGCCACGGGGCTGTCGTGCCTGCGGCACTTACGTGAGATCGCGCAGCTCACTCCCATCATGGTGGTCTCCGGAAATGACGATCCGGCCACCATGCGCGATGTGGTCCTGGCAGGAGCGACTGGCTATGTGCCGAAATCCGCCCCGCGCCAGGTTCTGGTCGATGCCATACGCGTCATCATGGGAGGAGGAACCTACCTGCCGACAGCGGCAATGCTCGCACTACGCCAGGCTCAGTCTCCCAATACGCAACCTGCCAGGGCGGCTGCCAGCGATGACCTCACCCAGCGGCAGAAGAAAGTACTGAAGTTGCTTGCGGAGGGGATGTCGAACAAACACATTGCGCGCGAGCTGCAGATCAGCGAGATCACGGTCAAAGCCCATGTATCGCTCATCCTGAAGAAACTGGGCGTGCAGAACAGGGTGCAAGCCGCGATGGAGGCGCGCAAGCTCCTCGAATAGCTACTGCAGCACCCGATCGATCATCGCCCGCAGTTTCGCCAGGTTCAGAGGTTTGTCGAGCACCACAAAGCCTCGCTCCTGCAGGCTCTTGCGCAACGCCGGATCCGGGTCGCTCGTCATGATGGCCGCCGCGGTACGCCGGTCAAACTCCCGCTGAACTTCCGCAATGGCCTCATCCCCCTTGAAACCGTCGGCAAGATGATAGTCCGAGACAATTAAATCCGGCTCCAGATCGGCGGATATGAGCTGCACGACGGCGTCGGTCGCTGCTGTCGCGGTGACAGCCCGGCAGCCCCACTTCGCAAGAACGGCCGCCATGCCTGCAAGGGCATCCTCGTTGTCGTCAATGACAACCACCAGTGCGCTACGAGAGCGGCGCGCGCCCGCAGGGGAATGCTGCCAGCTCACCTGGGACTCGCTGCCGTAGGGAACGACCACGGCAAACAAAGACCCCCTGCCCGGATTTGACCTGACCACCCGCTCAAAAGACAACAGATTGGCGATGCGGCTCACTATCGACAATCCGAGACCGATGCCGGCGTTGTTGCGGCGCGTTTCGCTGGGGACCTGGTAGTACGCATCGAAGATCGCCTCGAGATGCGCGCTCTCGATGCCGACACCGGTGTCGTAGACACAGATCATCAATCCCCTGGCGCGACGGCGGCAGCCAATCAGAACATTGCCGCGCGGCGTGTAGCGGATGGCGTTGGAGATCAGATTACGCAGCACCGTCTCGAGCAGGTGCGCGTCAGTCCGGATCCAGGCATCGCTGGGCCGGAAGCGCAATCCGATGCCGGCGGCACGGCCAACGGCCTGAAATTCGGGTCCCAGGCGTTCGAGCAGCGCCGCTATCGGGAAATCCACAACATTGGCTTCGATGTCACCGGCATCCAGGCGCGCTACATCGAGCAGTGTGCCCAGCAGATTGTTCAAGGCGGCCAGGGCGAGTCGCGACCGCCGCACCAGGCTGCGATCGGTCTCGGATAGCGCATCGTCGTTGATGGACTCCAGAAACAACAAGGCGGAATTCAACGGCTGGCGCAGATCATGGCTCGCCGCGGCCAGAAACCGCGTCTTGCTCTGGTTGGCGAGCTCCGCCTGTTGCTTGGCCTGCTTCAGGGCGAATTCAATCTCCCGGCGCGATTGCAACTCGCGCTTGAGGCGCTCATTCAGCAACTCCAACTCGCGGGTACGGGCCCGTACGGTTTCTTCGAGCTTGGCGGCCGCCTGAAACCAGGAAAACGGCGTACCCTGGTTGTCTACGGCACGTTCGACCCGATCCATCAGCGCTCGCACCGTCTTACGCAGAGCGGCGTTCTCTTTGCGCAACCGCTGCGCCTGTGTCGTCGGCGACGAAGAACCGCTCTTGCGTTTCGCGGGCATGATTAACGCGGAGCCGCTATCCCCAGGCAGGTAAATGAATTGTTGGCGTGTATGGTATTGAACTGCTCGCCCAAGGTTGCAAAGCCAACGACCCGATTACTGGCCAGAATCGTGTTTATACGCCGCGTGAGGCCCCGTTGCTCCATCAGCGCCGTGCGGGCAGCGCAGTCGAAGCCGATCACCAGCTCCGGCCTGCCGATCGTGGTTTTCATGTTGGCAAACATCTCTCGCAGCCGTACCACCATGTCCGCGGGTTTGGCGACGGTCACCACCAGGCCGCGTTCCATGGCACAGGCGAACTCAATGGTGCCGTTCTCATAGATCCGCTGCATACCGCGTGCAAAGTAATGATCGCCGATCCGGATCATGAAGGGATAGGGGGCGAACGAGCCGGCCCGATGAACGTTCTTCAGCCTGCAGGCGCGGGAGTAGACTGCGAGGGCGTTCTCGCCGTCGATCTCGTGAACCAGGCGCTGCTCGGGATCGGCTTCCGTGATGACAAAACGGCGCCTCCCGGGACTGAAGTGGTGATGGCTCAGGGCGAGCACCGGCTCTTCGCAGGCAACCAGAGTCAACACAGCCGCGTTGCGCAACGCGCGCTTGCCATGGAGGATGCGCGGTCCACCCGACCCGGCCGGATTGAAGTAAGTGTCACCGGCGGAGCCACCGACAATGGGCACTCCGCCCAGCTCCGTACCCAGGCTGGCGATCAGGCGCTCTTCGCAGCGCGGACCCGCATCTACGAGGAGCATCGCGAACAGGTGCGGCAGTCGGGACTGACGGCCCTTTTCCAGGCGGGCCCGCAGCGAACGCACCAACTCACGGGCATCCGGCAAGCCAAAGCGCCTGATGTCCTCAATGGGGGCATCGGCGACTTTGAACCGGCCGGCCGGCAGGCGAAATCCAGTCAGCCCTGAATCCAGAAATCCATCGGTACCGATCGCCCGGCTGGTCGCGGCGGCAATGACCCGGGTGCGGCCGTTCGCGTGCAATGCGGTTCCCAACTTGCGAAGATCGTAGTGGGCACAACAGAACAAAACGGTGAAATCGTCGGCTTCACCCGGTGACTGTGCGGCCACCTGCGCGGCCGCCTCGCTCTCGGTCGCGGCAGTTGTGCTCAGCACAGCGATGGGTTTCAAGCAAGATCCTCTTCCCAAAACTCCTGGGGCCGCCGGGTCCGGTCGGCGGTCCGCTGACTCTCGTCCTTGCGCAGGTCCACGCGCCGGATCTTGCCGGAGATGGTTTTGGGCAAGAGTCCGAACTCAATGCGGCGAATACGCTTGTACGGCGATACCCTCTCCCGTACGTGCCGCAGAATCGACACCGCCGTGTTGGCATCCGGAACGTGTCCTGCCGCAAGCGTAACGTACGCTTTCGGCACCGACAAACGTAGCGGATCAGGACTCGGCACGACCGCCGCCTCCAGGACCGCGTTGTGCTCTATCAGCACGCTCTCCAACTCGAACGGACTGATGCGGTAGTCAGAAGACTTGAAAACGTCGTCCATCCGGCCGACGTACGTTATATAGCCCTCGGCATCGCGGGCCGCGACATCGCCCGTGTGGTAATAGCCATCCGCGAACGCCGCCGCCGTGCGATCCGCATCGTCGGCATAACATTGCAGCAGGCCCAGGGGACGGCGCGACAAATCGATGCAGATCTCGCCCTCGTCCGCCGCCTGCCCCTCACCGTTGACCAGCACAATGGGAAAGCCCGGCAGCGGGCGGCCCATGGAACCGGGTTTGAGGGGGTACCCCGGAGGATTGCCGATCTGGGCACTGGTCTCGGTCTGCCCGAAACCGTCCCGAATGGTGACGCCCCACGCCGCGCGAACCTGGGCAATCACTTCCGCGTTGAGAGGCTCGCCGGCACTGGCCACCTCGCGCAAACAGACATTCCAGTCGGCGATGTTGTGTTGAATCAACATGCGCCAGACGGTCGGAGGTGCGCAAAAGGTGGTGACTCGGCACCGTACCAGCGTATCCAGCAGTGCCCGTGGATCGAAACGTGTGTAATGGTACGCAAGAATGGTTGCCTGGGCATTCCAGGGCGCAAAAAACGACGACCAGGCATGTTTGGCCCAGCCGGGAGAGCTGAGATTCAAATGAACGTCGCCGGCGCGCAGGCCGAGCCAGTACATGGTTGAGAGGTGGCCCACCGGGTAGCTCGCGTGGGTGTGAGCGACGAGCTTGGGTTTGGCCGTCGTTCCGGACGTGAAATACAGGAACAACAAATCGTCGGCACGAGTGGGTGCGGCACCCGGAAACAAATCCCCAAACCCGTACGTTTGCGCGTACGGGATCCAGCCTGACGGAGCCTCGCCAACACAAATGCGCAGCGGCGCCCCGGTCAATCCGCTGAAGCGTTCAGTCAGCGCCGCATCGGTGACAACCACCTTGACCTGACCACGCTCGAGCCGGTCGCGCAGGTCAGCGACTTCCAGCAACGTGGTCGCCGGGATAATCACCGCCCCGAGCCTGATTGCGGCCAGCATCAGTTCCCAGAGTGGAATGACGTTGGGAAGCATGATCAGGATCCGGTCGCCTGCCGCCACACCCCGTGAGGCGAGAAACCCGGCGAGTTGCGCGGAACGCGACGCCATTTCCCGAAAGGTGACTGTCTGGTCCGCTCCGGCGTCATCCACCACGCGCAGCGCCGGCGCCACGGTGTCAGCCGCTATCACATCGAAGTAGTCACCGACCCAATTGAAATCATTGAGCTCGGGCCAGCGGAAGTCGGGCGGCCGGGCACTCTCGTGGGCACGGAGCAACAAATCCCGTGCTTCGATGAATTGCGTGGTCGCAGTCATCGCATGATAATGACACGCAGGGCGCCACTTGCCGCGGTCCACACGTCGGGGGACCTATGATGCCTCGAGACAATTGACGCACAGACCGCCGTCTGCTACGACCCGCCGATGCGCGACCCCGCGCCGAGGGCTACGACGCCGTTTCCCTGATTGCCGACGGCAGCATCGTTGCCCAACAACGCACTGTGATTGATGGAGATCCGACTGTTGCCGATCGCGTGCGCCCCGATGGGCCGGTTGTTCAGTATGAGCACATGGCTGGCCGAAATGACGGCGCGCTGCTCCGTATACAGGCCGTCGTCCCGATTGCCATCAAACAACGAGCCGGACACCCGCGCTCTCGAGTCGTCGTACGCTCCGAGCGCACATGAGTCGTTGTTGCGGATGGTCGAGTCGCGCAACTGCAGTTGCGCGGTTTCGGCGAGCCAGATGCCCATATGACCGTCGAGGATCTGCAGATCGGACACCGTCAGCCGGCTGTCGCCCCGCCCTGTCAGGCCCATCTTGGCGAGGTGGGTCATTCTGACCTGCTCGATCCGGGCAATGCTGTCTATGACAAACACTCCGTGGCCATCATAGATATTGTCCTCTTCAACCGCGTAACGAAAGCCCGTGATCTCCAGGCCGCGAACAGTCACATTCGCATGGCTCATCACTATGGCCGTTGACGGCAGTTGCGTGCTTCCGTCCAGGACTGCGCCCTTTTCACCGACAATGGACAGCCGCTTCCCCTCCACCGCCACGTACGCCCTGACGGTAATGTCTTTGTAGGTCACATCACGTGTCTGGTTGGGAGCATAGCGGCCCGCCTTCAGCAGAACAGTGTCTCCATCAGAGGCGCGGTCAACGGCCTCCTGGACGCTGTGAAACTGACACCCGGCGGATTGCGTCTCCAGGGGACATACGACCAGGATTGCCGCCGCGACAACCGTGCTCATGGATCCAACAGCAGGTCTTCGTAAAACGCGCTGAACGCACGCTCGGGATGGCGGATCTGGATTTCCAGCACCCAAAGCGCATTCGACGGACTGAAAGGCGCATCGGCCAGTGAGCCCTTATGCAGCGCGGCGTGTGGAAAATCGGCCAGGCGATGCCCTGACATGTGGAGATTCAACTCCCAGCCCAGGCTGCGGGCCTGTGCCTCGGCGTATCGATACAGCTCCTGGCCCGAGACCCGGTCGCTGAGCCACTTCGCGCGCACGCGATCGAAAACCTCGCGCACCGCCCGCTTCGCCTGATGCATCTGCGGATCGTTGCCGACTACGAATGTCTCGCCGCCGTCGCCTTCCCACTTCTGCCAGACAGGTCCGATATCAATGAAAAAGATATCATTTTGCTGCAGTACCACACCCGGCTCGGACGGCACTCCAAACGGCTTCAAGGTGTTGAGACCAAACCTCACATGAATGCCATGCCAGCCGCGCACCATCTGCGCTTCCTTCAGAACCTGCCGGGCATGGTCCATTGCCGCTTCCTCGAGCATACCCGGCGCGATCCCGGCCGCGATGCGCTCAATCGCCTGCCGCGTGCGGCGGCGGGCCTCCAGCATCATCGCGAGCTCGTAGTGTTGGCCGACCGCTTCGGCGGCTGAGGTCGTTTCGTTCATTGCACCCACAATGAAGTCAATGGTATGCGACGGCACCATCACGGGCAGATGCGAAGGGTGTGCACGCTGGTGTCTCGGGGGCACCGGTCCGATCCCTCGTTGACATGGGGGGACCCTCGCCAGATCATCGAAACATCATGAAATCTGAAAAACGCGAAACAGCGCCACCGGCTTCGTTGCCCCCGTCACGCAAGTCGTTGCCGCCCTTTGAAGCCTTACGCGCTTTCGACGTCGTGGCGCGCCTGGGAGGCGTCCGTAAGGCCGCGCAGACGCTTTCGCGTGATCACGCCGTTGTTAGCCGGCACCTGCGCGCAATAGAAGCGTGGACTGGCGCGACCTTGATTGAGCGCACAGCCGCTGGAGTCGTTCTAACCGCGGAAGGAATGCGCTATCACCAGCAAATCGCGACCGCAATGGACATGATTGCGCACGCCACACTCGACCTCATGAAACGAGGCGACTATCGGCGGTTACATATCCGCTGCATTCCGGGTTTCGCACTGCATTGGCTGGCACGCCGCCTGGGAGAATTCGAGCAGAGCCGTCCCGGGCTGGACATTGAGCTGAAGCCAACGGACCGCACGCCCGACTTTTCGTCCCACGAGACGGATGTGGATATCCGCTTCATTCCGACCTACCAGGCGCAGCCAGAGCTCATTGCCGAGCTTCGCAGCGTGGATCTCATCACGACCCCGGTGATCGCAGTCGGCAGCCGGGCCTATTTGAGCGCTGCGCCGCCAATCAAGCAACCCAGGGACCTGCTGAATCACAAATTGCTGCATGAGGAGAATTTCAATCGCTGGAGCCATTGGCTGACCGCCCATGGCGTGCACGACGATGTGGATCTCACCGGCCCGCTGCTGTGGCAGGGACATTTGACGCTCGATTCCGCGCGTCATGGCCGCGGAATTGCCCTCACCAATCATGTGATCGCGGCGGACGATCTGGAGAACGGACGGCTCATCGAGGTGGGCCGTGGGAATCCCGCATTCCAACCTCACGCCACGGCCGTGTATCGCCTGATCGCGCGCAACGACCGCTGGGACGCCCCCCTCATCCGCAGCTTCCGCCAGTGGTTGGTGGCCGACCTGGAAAAGGAGCTACCGCGTCTGAATGCGCTTGCCCATGCGTAAGGCAACTCACAAATAGGGCGGCGAGCACGCGGAGATGAGCACCGCCGGCCGGTCGCTGAGATTGCGGAAGCGATGCGGCCTGCGGCTGTTGAATATGAACGCATCGCCCGCTTTGAGAATGCGGCTCTCGGTTCCCACCGTGATTTCGATTTCGCCGCTCACGACAATGCCGCCCTCGCTGGCCTCATGCTCGAGCATGGAGGCACCCGTATCGGCGCCGGGCTCGTAGACTTCGTGGAGGATTTGCAGGTTGTGAGTACGGGCATCACCTACCTGCCGCAATGACAATGCCCCCTGGTGCGACAGCCGCGAAGTCAGGTCTATCAGCTCGGCAGGCGTAAAAAACACCTGCGCGGCGCGCCGCGGGCTCGGCTCCGACTCAAAGAATTCCGCCATGGTCATCGGGATTCCGCTCAGGATCTTGCGCAAAGAGGCCACGGACGGGCTGCTGTGATTGCGCTCGATCATGGATATCTGGCCATGGGGCGCGCGGGCCCGTTCCGCCAGCTCCCGCTGCGACAGCCCGTGTGCTTCACGGATTTCGCGCAGCCGGGCGCCCACGTCGAATTCGGCTTCCGCCGTGGCCTTCCGGCGCCTGCTCGTGCTCATGCCTGCCGCCCTGCCCTTGCTCATGTGCAAACCTCTTGCTCATTATTTTGAGCGATGCTAGCTTCTCGCTCAATATCCCGACCGGTCCAAGCCTATGTTACATGCCGCCTCGCTCCGCGACCGCCTCTCAGCCTGCGTCCCAGGCGGAGTCGCTACCAAGAACCTCTTCGTAACTCGCGCCGAGAACTCGGAATTGTGGGACACGGAGGGCCGACGTTACGTCGACTTCGCAGCGGGTATTGCCGTGCTCAATACCGGCCACCGCCATCCGCGAGTCCTGGAAGCGGTCAGCAAGCAGATGGAGCTGTTCACACACACCTGCTTCCATGTTGCGCCCTACGAGTCATACCTGCGCCTGGCGGAGCGCCTGAACGCCCTGACTCCAGGCAGCTTCGACAAGAAGACCATGTTGGTCAGCACCGGCGCCGAGGCAGTCGAGAATGCCGTGAAGATTGCCCGCAGCGCGACCAGGCGCCCGGCGGTGATCGCGTTTTCGGGAGCGTTTCATGGCCGCACCCAGTTGGGGATGGCCCTGACCGGCAAGATCTCTCCCTACAAGAAAGGGTTCGGTTCCGCTCCAGCCGGCATCTTCCATGCGCCCTTCCCCAACTACTCACAGGGTATGACGCAAGCGCGGGCACTGGAAGACTTGCAGCGCCTGTTCATCTGCGACGTGGATCCAACGGATGTCGCGGCAATCATCATCGAGCCGGTACAGGGAGAGGGCGGATTCAACGTGGCTCCCCCGGAGTTCCTGCGGGCCCTGCGCGGCCTGGCGGATCAACATGGCATCGTGCTCATTGCCGATGAGATCCAGTCGGGCATAGGCCGCACCGGCAAGCTGTTCGCGATCGAGCATGCGAATGTGGTCCCGGACCTGATCACCGCAGCGAAGGGACTCGCCGGGGGATTTCCATTGGCAGCCATCACGGGCCGGGCCTCAGTAATGGACGCTGCGCAGCCGGGCGGACTCGGTGGCACGTTTGCGGGCAGCCCTATCGGTATCGCCGCGGCGCACGCCGTGTTGGATGTTGTGAACGATGAGAAACTCTGCGAGCGCGCAAGCCGCATCGGCGAGCGGACTCGCGACCTGTTGAGCAACCTCGCTCGTGATGTCCCGGCTATCGGCGATATACGCGGCATCGGTGCGATGCAGGCGCTGGAGCTCGTGAAGGATCGCGCTACCCGCGAGCCGGATGCGGCACTGACCGCCAAGGTTGTGGCAGACGCACAGGCACGGGGCCTGATCCTGCTCTCCTGCGGGACCTCGGCAAATGTAATCCGGCTGCTGCCGCCGCTCACCATTTCCGACAGCGTGCTGGCGGAAGGGTTGAAGATACTCGATGCAAGCATCAGGGCAGTTGCATGACCGTGTTCTCCTGGGACGACCCCTTCCTGTTGAATGATCAACTCACGGAAGAAGAACGGCTGATTCGCGATGCGGCCCACGCCTTCGCGCAGGAGAAACTCCTGCCACGGGTCACTCGCGCATATCTGAACGAAACAATCGACACGGCCATTTTCAGTGAGCTGGGCGAGCTTGGCTTGCTCGGAGTCACTCTGTCTCCAAAGTACGGAGGCGCGGACGCCTCATATGTCGCCTATGGCCTGGTCGCGCGTGAAATAGAGCGAGTTGATTCAGGGTATCGCTCGATGATGAGCGTGCAGTCGTCGCTCGTGATGTATCCAATTGCCGCCTTCGGTAGCGAAGCTCAGCGCGAACGTTACCTGCCGCGGCTGGCGAGTGGGCAGCTCATCGGATGCTTTGGGCTGACAGAGCCCGGCGCCGGCTCCGATCCCGCTTCCATGCGTACCTGCGCCCAGAAGATCCCCGGCGGCTATCGGCTGCAAGGCGCGAAGACCTGGATTTCCAACAGCCCGATTGCGGATGTTTTCCTGGTCTGGGCCAAATCGGCTGCCCACGACAACGCCGTACGCGGCTTCATTCTGGACAAGGGCCTGAAAGGCCTGTCGGCCCCCCGGATTGAAGGCAAGCTGTCGCTGCGCGCCTCCGTGACCGGAGAGATTGTCCTCGATGGAGTCGAAGTCCCCGAAGACGCCCTGCTCCCCGGAGTGTCCGGATTCAAGGGGCCCTTCAGTTGTCTGAACCGGGCCCGCTATGGAATCTCGTGGGGCGCGATGGGCGCGGCCGAAGACTGTTGGTTGCGGGCACGGCACTATGGCCTCGAGCGCATTCAATTCGGCCGCCCCCTGGCACAGACCCAACTCTTCCAAAAAAAGCTCGCCGATATGCAGACCGAGATCGCGCTGGGCTTGCAGGCTTCACTGCGCGTGGGTCGGCTGTTAGACTCCGGCCAGGCTGCACCCGAGATGATTTCGCTCATCAAACGCAACAACTGCGGCAAGGCGCTCGAGATTGCACGCGCGGCCCGCGACATGCACGGCGGCAACGGCATCCAGAGTGAGTATCACGTCATCCGGCACGCTCAGAATCTCGAAACGGTGAACACCTACGAAGGGACTCATGACATACATGCCCTGGTGTTGGGGCGTGCGCAAACGGGTCTGTCGGCTTTCGCGTGAGCGCTCCGCTTGAAGGCCTTCGGGTTCTGGAGCTGGCGCGAATTCTCGCGGGCCCCTGGATCGGCCAGACATTGGCGGACCTGGGAGCCGATGTCATCAAAGTCGAAGCACCCACAGGCGATGACACCCGGAAATGGGGACCGCCGTTCATTCAGCGCGGCACCGGCGAGCTCGAAGCAGCCTACTTCCACTGTTGCAATCGCGGCAAGCGCTCGGTGGTCGCGGATTTTCGCGAGCCGAAGGACCGGGATCTCGTCCTGGCGCTGGCGCGCCGCGCGGATGTGCTCATTGAAAACTTCAAAGTCGGCGGTCTGGCGCAATACGGCCTCGACTACGCGAGCCTGCAAGCTGCAAACCCGCGGCTGGTGTACTGCTCGGTGACCGGGTTCGGCCAGACCGGTCCCTACGCTGCGCGTGCGGGCTATGACGTCATGATCCAGGGTATGAGCGGCATCATGGATCTGACCGGCGATCCGGCCGGCGAGCCGCAGAAGACCGGTGTTGCCTTTGCCGACATCTTCACCGGAACCTATGGTGTCATTGCCATCCAGGCCGCGCTGGCGCAGCGCGAACGGACCGGCAAGGGCCAACACATCGATATGGCCTTGTTGGACTGCATGGTGGCGGTGCTTGCCAACCAGGCCATGGGTTATCTCGTCTCAAACTCCGTGCCACGCCGGCTGGGCAATGCGCACCCGCAGATCGTGCCCTACCAGGTCTTTGCCACCAGCGACGGCCACGCCATTGTCGCCGTTGGAAACGACCGCCAGTTTCGAGATCTTTGCACAGTGGTGGCATTACCTTCGCTCGCGACCGATGCCCGATTCAGCACCAACGCCGATCGAGTGCAGCATCGGGACATCCTGATCGCCCTGCTCAGCGATGCCATTCGGAAAATGACGCGCCAAAACCTGCTCAACGAGTTGGAGAAGCGCGCCGTCCCCTGCGGCCCCATCAATTCCGTGGCCGACATCTTCAAGGATCCACAGATCGTCGCCCGCGAGCTGCAGGTGAGCCTGCCCGCCCCGGACTTGCCCGCCGGTGAGATTCCGACCGTCCGGACACCGATCCTGTTCTCGGATGCCGAGCTCGCCCTGGGCCGGCCTTCACCGCGGCTCGGCGAGCACACGGAAGAAGTGGCCCGCGAGCTCGGCTACTCATACGCCCACGCCCCGTTCCAATCAAAGCCCTTGTAGGACTGCAACTCCCAGAAGAACTTGCCGCGCGGACGGTTGTAGTGACCGATCTCGTTGAGGGTTTGCGAGTCGTACAGGCGCCCGTTCACCATCGTGTAGCGCACCGTGTTGGTATTGTGAATGTCAGCCAGCGGGTTGCCGTCCAGCACCAGCAGGTCGGCCAGCTTCCCCACCTCGAGCGAACCGATCTGATCGTCCAGGGCCAGGGTCCTGGCTCCATTGATCGTGCCTGTGCGCAGGACATGGTAGTTGCTCATGCCGCCTTGTGAGAGGAGCCACATCTCCCAGTGCATGGCCAGACCCGCAACCTGACCGTGCGAGCCGGAGTTGATCACGACGCCTGCGTCATCCAGCTTCTTCATGGAGCGCGCCGTCGAGCGGAATCCGATGTCCCATAGCTCGTCGGCGACATTGATTGTGGTCATGTTCCGTACATAGGGCGGCGCCCCATAAGGAGTCGCAATCGAGCTGTAGCCGCTGGTCACCACCTGAACGAATTTCTGCAGTTTCGGATCCTCCCAACTCCGGGTGGTCTGATAGAGGTAATTCTCGCCCATGGTCTCCCCGAACAGCACCACGAGCGTCGGCGTGTGCGACACCTTGCCATGGGCCATGAGCTGCACGACATCGTCGTAGTAGGTCGGCACAGGCATGTTGTGCTGCAGGTTGGTGTTGCCATCGAGAATCATCGTCAGGTTGTTGTAGAAGTGACTCTCCCCCTCCACGTCCACCATGACACCGGCTTCCCGGCCGGCCTCAATCAGTTCCTGCCGCTGGCTGCGCATCGGCTGGCGATAGCTCTTCACGATGGTGCCGCCGAGCGCATTTTTTCGCGCCATGAAGGCCTGTGCGTCCGCGACGCTGTCAATCGGCAGGTAGGCGGAATCCGCTTTACCGGGCCGCCCGTAGGCCACCATCCCCGAATCGATACCGCGCGGGCCTACCATATCGCCCGTCTCAGTCATCTCACTCATGGAGTACGTGGGCAGCTCGGATGTGTAAGGGTCATAGTTGGTCGTCACCCCGTACGCGAGATCGGCGTAGCGGCTCGGCTGCTTCTGCGGCATCAAGCCCGAAGAAGTGTAGTAACAGTTGTCGATGTGACCGTGCATATCGACCAGTCCGGGCATGATGGTTTTACCATCCGCCGGAACTACTTTCGCATCGGCCGGAACGGCTACCTGATCGGCGGGGCCGACGGCAACGATGCGGTTCCCGCGAACCACTACCGTGCCATTCTCGATCACCTGCTCTCCAACCATGGTGATGAGGCGCGCGTGAGTAAATGCCAGGGTTCCGGAGGGAATGTCGGGAGGCACCACGAGGCCAACCTGTTCCGTCGCGCCAGATACGATTTGCTCGCGAGCATCAGCGGTGTAGAGAGTCGGTCCGAGTAACCAGTGAAGTACCTTTGAGTCCGAGCTCCAGGTCAGCGCGTAACCACCCAGCTTGGTGAGCTGCGTGACCGGCGCTTCAGTACTGTTGGCCGCCACCCGGAGCGGCGAGCCGGTTTCGCGATACGGCACCAGGTAATATTGCTGCCGATCCCGGAAAGCGAGCCAGTGCAGGTCCGGACTGATACGCAGCTCGGATGTATCGGCGTCTCGCGTCGCCGCGTGAACACGTTTGTTGTTGCCCGAGAGGTCGACGCTTTCCAGGGTCGTGATCAGATCGTGATCTGTGTAGGTGGATACTGTGTGGTATGCGCGTTGCCCATCCGGTGCGAACATCGGCGCCTCGCCAGGTCCGGCAATCCGGTGGGGAACACCGTCGCGCAAATCCAGCCAGTACATTCCAGGTTCCCCATCATGCCCACCCAGGCATCGATCGCCTTCGCTGATTTCGTAGAGCAACCGCGTGCCGTCGCGGGAAAAGGCAGGGCTTCGTAACACGCCGGCACTCGCCACCACCGTTCTGGACGAGTGCCCAAGCGACTCGATGCGAAGTTGCGCCTTGCGCTCGTCGTTCCATTCAACAAATGCAACACTGCGTCCGTCGGGCGAGTACACCGGATCGAATTCGAGGGAAGAGCCGTTCGTGAGCCGTTCCGGCTTACCGCCGGGAAGCGTCTTGCGCCACAGATGTCCCAGGGCCTGGAAGACCACACTCCGTCCGTCCGGGGCGTAGGCAACTTCCCGAATGGCCTTGACAGTAATCTGTTTAGGAACCAGCTCGTGCCGAAACCGCGGCGGCACCACCAACTGGTGGTGTGCGTGCACGGTAAAGGGAATCGGCACCGCCTCTCCTGTTTGCATATCGACCTTGAAGAGCTTGCCCCGGCCCCAGATCGCGACATGCCGGCTGTCGGGAAACCAGCCAAACTGTGGGTAGTAGTTCCCCTGGCCTATGAAATCGGATTGGTCGTCGCGATCGAGCCCCGCGAACAAGGGGGTCTGCTCCCGCGTCGCGATGTCATAGCGAAACAGGACTGTCTTAGCCTCGACCCGGCGGACAAACGCAATGTAGCGGCCATCCGGTGACGGCTCAGGCGTCGTCGCGCCCCCAAACCCGCCAATCAGGCCTTCAGTTTCCCCGCTGCCGATCTCGCGCCGCTTGATTTCGAAGTTCTCATGATTCGCGTCGATATAGATGTTCGACTGATGTGGCGGGGTAATCTTCTCGGTGTAGTAGACGTAGCGACCGTCAGGTGAAAACTGCGCCTCATGCACGTTCTCACCCACCGTTGGCATCGGTACGAGCAGTTGCCCTGCTCCGCCGGCGAGGTCATAGAGCCGGATCTCCGAGTTGTGCAGCTTATCCGCGCTCGCGTACAGGCGCGCGCCTGCGACAAACGTTCCGCCGGCTCCCCACGCGGGCCCGGTCATAATCTGAGTTGTTTCGTGCGTCACCTGCCGGGGCTGTGAGCCGTCGGCTTTGGAGATCCAGAGGTTATCGCTGCCGGAGGCGTCGCTCAAAAACAGGAGAGACTGGCCATCGGGACTGTACCTGGGCGTGCGTTGCATTGCCGGGCCGCCCTGCAGAAGCTGCGCGTCTCCTCCGGCTGCCGGTATTTCGTAGATGTCACCCAGCAGATCGAACGCGATGGCGCGGCCGTCGGGACTGACTGCAACACTCATCCACGTTCCTTCGGTGACAGTAAAGTCGGCATCCGTGTGGGGGCGATTCATATTTGTAACATCCCATGGGGCCGCGGCGAGTTGTGTCGCAGCGCCCAGGGCTAGTAGCCAGGCGAGCTTCATTGGCCACCCCACGAAGAGTTCCAATCAATATGGGGGTTGCGGTGGACCTCCCAGTAGAAGCGGCCCCGCGGCCGGTTGTAGTTGCCGATCTCGTTCATGGTCGCTGCATCGTACAGGCGGCCATTGACCATGGTGTAGTGCACCGAGCTCGTGTTGTGAATGTCCTCGAGGGGATTGCGATCGAGCACAATCAGATCGGCAAGCTTTCCCGGCTCGATCGAGCCGAGCTCTGCGTCCACGCCCAGTGAATTGGCACCGTTCAGTGTAGCCGTCCGCAGGACGCGCAGATTGCTCATGCCGCCCTGCGAAAGAAGCCACATCTCCCAATGCAACGCGAGGCCCGCGAGCTGGCCGTGCGAACCTGCGTTGATGACTACACCCGCATCGTCGAGTTTCTTGATTGAGCGGGCCACGGAGCGGAATCCGATGTCGTAGATTTCATCGGCCGCGTGAATTGACGTCATGTTACGTACGTAGGGCGGAGCCCCGTAAGGCGTGCCCAATGGACTGTATCCGCTGAGGGTCTGCTGCACGAAAGTGGCGACTTTGGGTTCCTTCCAGGCTTGCGTTGTCTGGTAAAGGTAGTTTTCGCCGAACAGCTCGCCGAATGCCACGACGAGCGTCGGCGTGTTGTGGGCGCCCGCTTTGGACATGAGCTGTACGACGTCGTCGTAGTAGTTGGCCACCGGCAGGTTGTGCTCCAGATTGGTATGACCATCCAGGACAAAGGTGATGTTGTTGTAGAAATGGCTCTCGCCTTCGACCACGACATTGATACCGGTCGCGCGTGCGGCCTTGATGAGCATCTGCCGCTGATAGCGGGCGGGTTGCTTGTAGCTCTTGATGGCGAAGCCGCCGAGCGCCTGTTTGCGCGCGAGAATATTCTGCGCATCGGCATAAGTTTCGATGGGCACGTACAGAAAGTCTGCCTTTTGAGCGCGGCCGTAGATGGCCGCACCGGTCCCGATCCAGCGGGGGCCGACCGTCAAACCGGCCAGCGTGGCCTCGGTACTTTCATAACTGGTCAGCTCGTTTGGATACGGATCGAAATTGGTCGTCACCCCGTAGGAGAGCGCGGCATAGCGCAGCGGTTGCTTTTGCGGGAGGGTGCCAGTCTCATAGCAACAGTCGATGTGACCGTGTGAATCAATGAGGCCGGGCATCAAGGTTTTGCCGGTGATGTCTATGACCTTCGCATTGCGCGGGATCGCCACAGAGTCGCTGCTGCCGACGGCTGTGATCCGATTCCCCTCGACCAACACGGTGCCCTTGTCGATAACCTCGTCGCCCCGCATGGTGATGAGTCGGGCATTCACGAACGCCACGGCACCTTGGGGTACGTCGGCGGGAAGGCTGAGGCCAATTGAAGCGAACGGCCGCTCGGCGACCAGCGCAGGCGACCGCGCGCTGCCTGGCGCCATCCGCGACTCACTGCCGGCCGCCGCAAGGGCCGACCGCTGACCAACGCTTGCCTCGAACAAGTCCGCCCCCAGCGACCACGTGACCGCCGACGAATCCGCCGCCCACGTCAGCCCAAACCCACCCCGGGTGGTCAGGGCAAGAACGGGGATGTCCGATGTGGCCGCGGAAAGCAGCAGCGCGGCGCCCGTCTCGTGGTACCGCGCAATGAAGTACTGCTGGCGGTCACGAAACGCGATCCAACGCAGGTCCGGGCTCAGGCGCAGGTCGGACGTATCTGCATTGGGTGTGCGAACATGCTCACGCTTGTCATATCCTTCGAGAGTCGCACTCCACAGATGTTGGACGACGGAAGACTCGGAATAGTCCTGGACTACGTAGTAGATTCTTTGCCCATCGGGCGAGAACATCGGAGCATCATCGCCGTCGGCCACGAAGTGACTCGCGCCGCCGCTGTCGTTCACCCAGAAAATGCCCGGCTTCGCGCGGTCACCACCCATGCTGACATCCGCGTGTTGGACTCGATAGACCACTCGCTTGCCGTCGCGGGAAAACTGGGGCTGTCGGATAACCCCGGGGCTCGTCGCAATCGTTTTGGGATGGCCGCCGTTGCTGTCCGACACTATGAGAGCGCTGCCCTTCGCATCGTCCCACTCCACGAACGCGGTCCTGCGGCCATCGTTCGCGAAGGCGGGATCGAATTGCGAAGTCGGCGTTTTGCTGAACGCGACCGGTGACCCATCGGGAAGGCTCTTGCGCCACAGGCGTCCTACAGCAGTGAACACGAGGGTACGCCTGTCCGGCGATACCGCGAGATTGCGAACGGCTCGAACGGTGACCTGCGTCGGCGCCATCTCGTGTTTGAATCGGACCGGCTGAATGATCTGGTGGTGTGCCTTCACATTGAACGGGATCTGCGCCGCGGCGCCCGTATCCATATCAATGTTGAAGAGCTTGCCTTTGGCCCAGATGGCAACGTGGCGGTTATCGGGGAACCAGGCGAAATGCGGGTAGTAGTGCCCATGAGGCACCCAGTCGGCTTGCAGGTCCCGGTCGAGCTCGTTGTACACCGGACGCTGCTCATGGGTCGCCAGGTCCAGCACGAACAGGACCGTCCGGGTCATCACCCTGCGCACGAACGCGAGCCGCCGGCCGTCCTGCGATACTTCCGACGCTATGGCACCCCCGAAGCCGCTCAGCAGCTCATCAACCGCACCACTGTGCAGGTCCCGGCGCTCAATCCCAAAGTTGATATGGTTCGCATCGGAAAACACGATGGGTGAAGTCAGCCGTTGGGTGTAGAACGCGTACCGGCCGTCGCGGGAGAAGTTCACTTCCTGCACGTCGCGTTGATTTTGCGGAACGGGTACGAGAACTCGCCCCCCTCCGCGTGGCGCACCGTTCACATCGAACACGCGGATTTCGGACGAGTTCACACGGGGGTAGGTCGAGTCAATCTTGGAGGCTGCGACACCCTGCCCGTCCGCGGTCCAGGCCGGCCCCATCAACAGATCGACGCTCTCGTGGGTAATCTGCCGCGCGCCGGAACCATCCGGATTGCAAATCCAGAGATTGTCGGAGCCGCTCGCGTCGCTCAGGTACAGCAGCCGGGTTCCGTCCAGGCTGAAGGTCGCGGCACGCTGCATTGCTGCGCCGCCGGCTATCAGAGTTGCATTGCCTCCCGTGGCGGGGATCGAGTAGATATCGCCCAGCAGGTCGAACACGATCGAGTGGCCGTCGGGGCTCACATCCACATTCATCCAGGTGCCCTGATCGACCGTGAGCTCGATGTCGGCCTGCGGCTCACCAGGCTGGCTGATATCCCACTCGTTGCCAGCCGGCGGGGGCGCGGCATGGACCTCCATAGGGCCGAGAATCAGCCCCAGCATGCAAGCGCCGAGCGCCGCCCCTACCGTTTGCCTGTAATTGCCCATGGTGTCCTTTGAGATTCCGCAAGACACCCATGATGCCGCCAATCATCGGGCGGCGAGACGCGAAAAAGGCAGGCTCTGGTGCGAAATGCGCACCGCACACCTCGCCTTTGTCATCTGCCGGGCAGGCGGCGTCGAACTATTCTCAATGCCAACATTCGGGGGAGTCATCGAGGATCGTTCCACAATGAAATCATCTCAACGAGCCTGGTCGAGCTGCAGTGTCGCGGCGCTTTCACTTGCGGTACCCGCTATTGCCCTGGCAGCAGACGACGCAGTACTCGAAGAAGTCGTGGTCACGGCACAGAAGCGCACAGAACGTCTGATCGACGTGCCCATGAGCATCACCGCCATCAGTGGCGATGATGTGATCCAACGCGGATTGAATTCGGTTCAGGACCTGGCATTCGCCGTACCGGGCATGGCTACGCGCGAGGACGGTCCGGGCTCATACACAATCTTCATGCGCGGGCTGAGCAATCAGTACGGCAACGGAGCGCTCGTCAGCCTGTACGAAGACGAGGCTCCCCTGACGCTCACGGGATTCGACCAGATGGATGTACGGCCGCTCGACATCGAGCGCGTCGAAGTGCTGAAGGGCCCGCAAGGCACCCTGTATGGCCAGGGAGCTGTAGCCGGTGCGATTCGTTACATCACGCGCGATCCGGTCCTCGATGCCTACCAGGGAAGCGTGGAGGCTTCACTGGCAACGGTGGATGGAGGTAGCGGCAAGTGGACCGAGACCGGCATCGTGAACCTCCCGGTCGTCGAGAATGTGCTCGGCGTCCGACTCGCGGTAACGAAGGAAAACGGGGGCGGTTGGCAGGATCAACCGCAGGCCGGCATCTTCAATGGCAACGGCCAGGATCTCATCAACGCCCGTTTCAAAGCGCTGTGGAAACCCACCGATGCCCTCACGGTGAAGGCCATGGTGTCCGCCTTCCATGACGAGACGCGCCTCGGACTGGGCTACGAGAATCCCGATCACACCGTGCCGGTGGCGGTCGATCCGGCCCGGGTGCTGATTCCCAAGAAGTTCGGCTACAACTTGTACAACCTGGATGTGATCTACGATTTCAGTTGGGCCGAGCTGCTGAGCTCGTCCACCTACATCCATCACGAGCATCGCTATCCCTTCTCGTATTTCGGCGGCCCGGAAACCATCTACCAAGGTGCTCTCGAAGGGACGGATGCGCGCTCCGTGGAAGCGAATCAGTTCACCGAAGAGGTGCGCCTGTCCTCACGCGGGACGGGTCCTTTCCACTGGACCGTGGGTGGCTTCTATCGCAATCTGCACGATGACCTCTTTGCCCTGTACGATACGTTGTATGCCGGCGCCCTCTTCTCGAACCTGACATACACCACCAACGACAAATACGACCAGGTCTCGCTCTTCGGCGATGCCTCGTATCAATTGACGCACCGCTGGCAGGTCGGCGTCGGGGCTCGCTATTTCAGGGACGACACTTCCGAGTTCGACGGAACGACGACCCAGTGGGGCCGTTTCCACTCCACCGATCCACGCGGCTACACTTCCTACAAGATCACCGACAACGTCAATGTCTACGGCAGCGTGTCCAAGGGATTCCGCAGCGGCGGCTTCAATCTCAGCGGACAACCCAGCTATGGACCGGAGTCCCTGATCAGTTACGAGCTGGGCAGCAAGGGCTCTCTGGCCGGCAACACGGTCAACTACGAGATTGCAGGGTACTACAGCGACTACTCGAACATGCTGCGCCGGGGCCTGATACTCGCGGACAACGCGGGCGCGCCAACGCTGGAGCAACTGACCAGCAACGTCGGAACGGTGCACATCTACGGTGTTGAGGGCGGAATCACCTGGCGGGCAACCAGAAAGCTGACCTTGAATACGACGGCATCGTGGATTCACAGCCGCATCGTCTCGGTGAATGCCACTGACGCCACCAACATCGCCGGCGACCAGGTGGACTACGTACCGAAGTTCGCTTTCACCGCCGGTGTAAACTACGACATCCACTGGACCAGCAAGCTGCCGGGATTCATCCGGCTCGATTACAGCTACCGCGACAAGGTAGACTATGTCGATCGGACGAGCTTCCCGGCAGAGAACCTTCCCCAAACTTCCGATGCGATCTCGGTGCTCGACGGACGCATGGGAGCTACGTGGGGCAATGCTACCTGCGAAATCTACGGCACCAATCTGACGAACGAGAATCGCTGGGTGGATCCCTATCACGCCTGGTCGAATGCCAACAGAACGCGCCCGCGGACCGTAGGCATCAAGATCGGTTATCAATTCAACTGAGGATGCGTGTGAAGCCGATGAGCAACAAGCGGTTCGTTCTGGCGGCGGCCGTGAGCGCGGCGCTGGCATCGGCCAGCTCCCAGGCCGCGGACCAGTCAACCCTCACACCGGTAGTGAATGCCGGCCAGCAAACCTTACAGTTTGATTGGCCGGCCATCCGCGTCGGCACCGCCGAGTACGAAGACGGTCCGACTGGCGTGACCGTCATTCATTTCCCCAAACGGGCACTGGGGGCGGTGGACGTTCGCGGTGGCGGACCAGGTACCGTCAACACCGACTATCTGCGCCTAGGCTACGACACGCCCGAATTGGACGCCGTCGTATTCTCGGGAGGATCGTGGTACGGCCTCGAATCCATCACGGCCGTGGGCACAGCGCTCAAGGATGATGGGGTCCGCAGTGGCGACTGGACAAATCTCGCCCTGTCGGTCGGCGCGATCATCTACGACCTGGGCGATCGCCGCCTGAACGAAATCTACCCCGACAAGCGCCTGGCGCAGGCCGCGCTGCGCGCGGACCGCCCCGGCATTTTTCCATTGGGATCCCACGGCGCGGGCCGGTTTGCGAAGACGGGCGGCCTGTTTGGCTGCAATGCTTTTTCCGGACAAGGCGCGGCATTCCGACAGACCGGGGAGGTCAAGATTGCCGCCTTTGTGGTGGTCAATGCGCTCGGGGTCGTGACGCGGCGTGATGGCCGCGTCGCGGCCTGCTACGGCGATACCCATTGGAGCAAGGACCTGCGTGCGACCGATCTTCTCGCGAGCTACCCCGACAGCCGCAAGCCCGGGACCACCGTTCCGGCAAGCAATGAAGGTAAACGCAATACCACCGTCAGCCTGATTGTGACCAACCAGAAGCTCAATCCAGCCGAGTTGCAACGCCTGGCGACCCACGTTCACAGCTCCATGAGCCGCGCCATAACTCCCTTTGCAACCGAATTCGACGGCGATGTGTTGTATGCAGTGAGCACCGGCGAACTGGATCCTGCCAAGTCTCCCGGCCTGCCCAATATCGATCTCGACGTGGAAGGTGCGGAGCTGATGTGGGACGCGATACTGGCTTCCGTGCCTGCCCAACCAGGTTTTCCGCACGTGCCGCGCGAGGTCGAGCTAAGCGGGTCCGCGTTGCAGGAATACACAGGCGAATACACATTCAGTCAATTCGCCCGCTTGCGGATTACTACCGAGCACAACAAGCTGTTTGCGCAGGCGACGGGACCGCGGACAGTCTATGGTATCGGCCAGAGCGCCCCCACGGAGCTTCAGGCGCTCTCTCCCACCGACTTCACGGTCGTGGGCCGATATCCCCTCGTCCTGCATTTCGAAGCGCCCGGCAAGCTCGTAATCAATCCAGGCGATTGGCAACAGATGGCAACGAAGTGAGGCCCGGCGTGCTCTGACGGTGGGGTTCCAACTTCAGAGCACGACGCAACGGGCGGCGCAACAGGATCAACAATGCCGGCCCCGCAGCGCAGATGGCCGCGTGCAACAGCCAGAATCCCTGTGGCGTCAGTTTCTCGTAGAAGCGGCCCAGCCAACCACTGCCGATACCGCCGACGAAAATAGACAAGTAATAAGCTCCGACCATCATCGCATTCACAGACGCAGGCGCGGAGCGCGAGACCAACCCGAGCACGATGGGACCCGCGTACAAATAGGCGCAAGCGCCGATCACATGAAAGGCGAGCGGCCAGACCAGAGCCACCGAATGCCCGCCGGACAGCGCTTCGGCTGCGCTCAGCCACAAACAGGAGCCGACAAACACACTGCAGCCGATCGTAATCTTGGTGAGATCGTCCGGCTCGGTTCCCCGGAGCGATTGCCGGCGCCAGAACCACAAGATGAGCGGCGCCAGGGCCACGACCGCCACGAAGTCAATTGACTGGAACCAGGTGACGGGAATGGACAGGCCGAAAAAGCCGCGATCGACCCGATCGCGCACCCACAGTGCGTAGGTGTTCCACACCTGGGTCTGAGCCACCCAGTACAGAGAGGTGAATGCGAGAACCGCAATCAGCGCAATCACCGCCTGTCCGTCTCCGGGCTGCAAGCGCTGTGTGTTGGCTTTGGTGCCCGGCTTCACTTCCGCAGGCAGATAACGGCTGCCGGCGAGATAGATGCACATGCTCACCAGCATGCCGATGCCGGCGGCCGCGAAGCCATAGTGCCAGCCATACAGCTCACCTAACGTGCCGCACACCAACGGAGCAACAAATGCCCCGAGATTGATGCCGAGACAATAGATCGAAAAGGCGGCGTCCCGTTTGGGATCGGAGCGGTCATAGAGATTGCCGACCTGGGCGGCGAGATTGCCCTTGAGCAGGCCCGAGCCGAGAATCAGCGCCAGCAGCGCGAACAGGAAGGCAGACTCCAGGGCCATGAGGAAATGCCCCAGCGCCATCATCAGCGCGCCGGAGATGACAGCTCGCTTGCGGCCGATCAGCCGATCACCGAGCAGTCCCCCCAACACAGGCACAAAGAAGACGAGCCCGACATACAAGCCAAACACTTGCGAAGCGAACGCCTGCACCGAAAGCTGCCCAAATACGCTTTCAATCGCGGAGCGGAATGCCCCGAACGCGACCACGTGCTCCACGGTTCCGGGCCGCAGCAGGTAGTTGGCCATGTAGAGGACCAGGAGCGCCTGCATTCCATAGAATGAGAAGCGCTCCCAGGCCTCGGTGAAAACGATGTACGCGAGTCCCCGCGGATGCCCGAAGAGCGGCTTCGATGGGAGCGCCGGTTGCGCGGCTGCGTTCACAGGCCGAACTGTTGCGCAGTCAGCTCGAGGCCTGCCTTGGCTTTGTCAATGAGCTCGTCGATTTCACTGCGCGTGATCACCAACGGGGGGCTGAGCACCATCGCCTGGTCGACGGCGCGCATGATCAGCCCATTCCTGATGCAGATCTCCCGGCACTTGATCGCGGCCTCGTCCTGCGCGGTAAACGCAGCGCGGGTGTTCTTGTCCTTGATCAGTTGAATGGCCGCAATGAGCCCGACACCGCGAATCTCGCCGACAATGAGCTGCTCGCGCGCCAGCTCCTGCAGACACCGATGCAGGTAGGGCCCAACGTCGTTGCGCACGTGTTCAACGAGATTCTCCCGTTGCATCAGCTCGATGTTTGCCAGCGCCACGGCGCAGGAAACCGGGTGACCGGAGTAGGTAAACCCGTGCACGACCGCGCCGCCATCGTTGATGACACGAAAGAACTCATCGCGCATCGCAACCGCGGAGATGGGCAGGTAGCCGGATGACAGGCCCTTGGCCATCGGCATCAGGTCGGGGGCAATGTCATAGGTGTGTGAGCCGAACCATTCACCGGTGCGGCCAAACCCGCAGATCACCTCGTCCGCGACCAACAGCACATCATATTTTTTGCAGATTCGCTGGATTTCAGCCCAATACCCCGGTGGAGGCTGAAAGACGCCGCCGGCGCCCTGCACCGGCTCGCCGATGAAGGCCGCCACGTTTTCGGCGCCCAGCTCGAGAATCTTCTTCTCCAGGCGGCCGGCGGCCTCCCGCCCAAAGGCCTCGAGTGACGATGTGCCGCCCTGCGTGTACCAATGAGGATGCTGGATCTGCTCAAACCCGGGAAGCGGCTCGCCATCCATCGCCCGCATCGCCCCCATGCCGCCGAGACTGACGGCCGCGAGCGTACTGCCGTGATAACCCTGAGTACGAGCAATGAACGTCCGCTTCTTGGGTTTGCCAAGCACCTTCCAGTAGTGCCGCACGAGGCGGATGACGGTGTCGTTGGCTTCCGAGCCGGAGTTTGCGTAAAAGAAATGGTTCAGGCCATGCGGTGTGAGCTGCGCCAGTTTATGCGCCAACTCGATCTGGGTGGGCACCGCGCTCTGGAAGAAGGAGTTGTAGAACGGCAACGTCTCGAGCTGGCGGGTCGCTGCATCGATGAGCTCCCGGCGCCCGTAGCCTACGTTGACGCACCAGAGACCGGCCATTCCGTCGAGAATCTTGTTGCCGTCACTATCCCAGACATAAATCCCCTCGGCGCGCGTCATGACGCGCACACCCTTGCCGGCCAGCACCTTGGGATCGGTAAACGGGTGAACGTGATGCGCCCGGTCGAGGTCCTGCCAGTCGCGGGTTGTTGGGGATGACACTTGCCTAACTCCTGGATCAGCGCAGCGCGGCCACGGCCGCGTTGAAAAAATCGTTGTCGAGTATGGCCTCCGCTCCCCTCGGTTTCGATCGGGAGCTCCACACCACTATCACCACTTCTTCGCGCGGATTGATGTAAATGAACTGCCCGAATATACCGCGAGCACTGAATGCGTCATCCGCGAATGAGCCATCAGCCGCGGGCACCGGCCACCACATGTACCCGTAGTCGACACGTTTTCCGCCGACGGTACGAGGAATGCCGCCTTCACGCACCCACCCCGGAGGAAGAACCCGTTTACCGTCAACGACCCCATCCTGCATGACGAACAGTCCGAACCGCCCGTAGTCGCGTAAGGTCGCGCTGAAGCCGCTGCCAGCCACCTCGAGCCCGTGCGGCGATTCGAGCCACCAGGTTGCGTTGGCTTCCATTCCAACCGTAGACCAGATTTTGTCGGACAGGTAATCGGCGACCCAGCGCCCGGTCGCCGCATACAGCAGCGCCCCCACCACGTGAGTTTCCCCAGTGCTGTAATTCCAAAGGGTTCCCGGGTCGGCGGCGCGCGGCCGTTGCGCCACGAAGCGCAGGATCGACCCCGATTGCTGCTGGATCTGCAGCTCGAGCATGTGCCGGCGCTCGGTGGCGGGATCGATGTGGCCATCATCCCAACTGACCCCCGAGGTCATCTGCAACAGGTGCCGGATCGAGGTGCCGGAATAGGCGCTGCCCTCGAGCTCCGGAAGGTAGGCGGTCAGCAGCTCATCGACGCAGCCGATGTGTCCGTCCTGGATGGCGGCTCCGACCAGCGTGGTGCTGATGGATTTCGCCAATGACATGGACAACCAACAAGTGCGCGCGTCGTTGCCGAACTCATAGTGCTCGAACGCAATGCGCCCGCGCTTCAAGACCAGGACGCCCGCGGCCCGGTTGCGTGAAATGTAGTCGAAAAGGTCGTATTCCGTGCCCCTGGAGCGGATGCTGAGATCGCCCAATTGCGTAGCCGCGTACGCCAACGGTTTGATGACACTGCCACAGCGTACCGTCCGGGTCGCAAAGAGCGCTTCGGCGTTGCGGAAGGTGTCGACCTGAATGCCCGGTAGCAGTTTGCCTTCGTACACCTTGCGAACGAGGGCAGCCTGCGTTTGTGGATCGAGCTCTGAACGATTCTCTGTCAAGGTACCCTCCGGCATCCATCGGTAGGGACCATACCGGGCACGCCGCGCGCCGCGGTTGCGAAGGGTGTGCGGGCCGGTGAGCTACGGTCACCGCACAATTACCGGCAGTTAACCTCGGCGGCTACGCCACTCGTTTGACGCTCGCCCGGCTCGTTGGGACACCGGCTTTGGCCGGCTTGGTTGCCTTGAAGAAGCCCATGGTCTGCTGTAGCTGCTGCGCCTGGCTTTCCATCGACTCGGCGGTGGCGGCGAGCTCCTCGGACGACGCTGCGTTCTGCTGCGTGGCCCTGCTCAATTCCATTACCGCGGTGTTGATGCTAGTTACACCCGTGGACTGCTCCTGGGAGGCGGCTGAAATCTCCTGCACCAGGTCGGACGTCTTCTTGATGCTCGGGACAATCAGATCCAGCAGACTGCCGGCCTTCTCGGCAACTTCAACACTTCCCACGGCGACTGTTCCGATCTCCTGCGCCGCCACCTGGCTGCGCTCCGCGAGCTTGCGAACCTCACTGGCCACGACAGCGAAGCCTTTGCCGTGCTCACCGGCTCGCGCGGCCTCAATCGCCGCGTTGAGTGCCAGCAGATTGATCTGATAGGCGATCTCATCGACGATGCCGATCTTCTGGGAAATCTGCTTCATGGCCGCGACGGTTGCCTTGACGGCCACACCGCCGTCCACAGCTTCCGTGGACGCCTTGGAGGCCATACCATCGGTCACCTTCGCATTGTCCGTGTTCTGGGCGATCGAGGCAGTTATCTGTTCAACCGAAGCACTCGTCTCCTCCACACCGGCGGCCTGTTGGCTCGATGACTGTGACAGAGAGTGCGCGGTGGCACTCACCTGCTCGGCAGCGCTCGACAACGCTTCAGCCGTTGAATTGACGGTGCCGATGATTGTCGACAACTGCAGGACCGTGTTGTTGGCGTACTCCTTCAACTGGCCGAAAGACCCCTCGTAGTGCTTGTCAATGGTCTTGGTCAGATCCCCTTCCGACAACGCACGCATGGTGGCCATCACATCCTCGAGGCTGGAGCCGGTGGTCTGCGCAAGCTGGTTGAGATCCTCCGCCATCTTCTTCTGAAAGCCGTTCAAACCCTCGACATCGATGCGCTGGCTGAAATCGCCGCGGTTCGCGGCTTCAATGAAGCGCTGCTGGGCCGCCACCACCACATTGATCTCGTGTTTCATCTTGTCCTGCATGCGCTGCAAGCCGCGCAACACCTGTCCGGCTTCATCGGTGCCGGGATTGCCCACGGAGCTGTCGAGGTCGCCGCGGCCGATCGCCTCGAAAACGGCAATGGCACGCGCCATGGGTTTCTTCATGGAATGACTGATGAACCAGCTCAAGGCGATTCCCAGGGCAATGATCAGAATGCCCACCGCGATGGCAACCCGCCGATGCGCATCCAGGGAGTCGGCGCGAGTCTGCAGCTCGGTGACCAGCACGGAGTTCGCGGTATCCAACAGGGACACCAGGCTGCCGGTGCTCTTACTGCCCGCCTCGTACACAGCAGCGGCGCTCAAACTCGAGTTGGATTCGCTCGCAAGCTGCTTGAACACCAGCGTCTCGAGGGCGATCGCTTCCGCATCGAGGGCGCTCTTTGCCGGCGACAAGCTGGCCTTCATGCTGTCGGTGCCTTTCCAGGCATAGTCCAACTCGGTCTGCATTTTGGTGAGGACATCGGGAATCGAATCACGCCGGGAGTACAGCTCGACCAGATCGGCGGAAGTGGGCTTGCCGCGGACCGCGGCACTCGTAGCCGTGCCACGCAGGTCCGCGATGTAGTTCAACGCATCCAGTCCCAGAGCGGCGGTCACAGATTGAAGATGGTATGTCGATGCCTCGGGGTCGAGGCTCAACTCGGAATTCTCGTGGATATTTTCAATGAGCTTGCGCGTACCCTTCATCATGGCCGCCTGTTGCTGAAGGTTGTCCGCCGGGCTCACCCCCGTCAGATCCCTTTGCGCAAGGGCAACCCATTGGGCTTTCAGGGACCCCCACTGGCCGTCGACACCGACCAGGCTGCCGAACTTCCGATCCATGGCATCCACTTTGGCCACAATGGCCTCGGCGCTGGCCTGGGTCGCTGCCAGTTTCTCCCGGAACGACTTGTCGCCGGCCAGCAGCGCCGCGGCCTCATTGCCGTTGTCGGCTATTGCCCCCAGCAGCGGGGTCAGCGCCTGAATGTATTGCGCACCCTGGAACTCGTGTTCGGCGGTTGCCGCACTGGCACCCACCGATTGCACGTACTGGTAGCCGTAGAACAAGGCCGGCGCAAACAGCCCGATTGCCAAAATTGCAATCTTCTTGGCCAGCGAAATCCGATTGATGATGTTCATGTGGAGTTACCCGCGAAGCCGCGTTTTGCAGACCCGATTGCTGAGGCGCGATGGGTTTAGTTATATCAGGGGCGCCGCCGGATGCTGAGATTCAAGACTTCAAAGTGCGACGCCTGCACATCTGAAAGTGCGCGCACCCCGATCCGCGTCACGTTGTTAGGAGTTATCTTCTGCAGCGCAGCACAGGGGCCCGGATCTGCAAGGCGCGCGGCTGGTGAAATTCGTAGCCTTCCGGCGCCGCAGCATTCGGCATCAACTCGAGGCCGGGCAGCTCGCTCAGCAATACCTGCAAGGCGATCCGCGCCTGCGCTTTGGCCAGATTGAAGCCCAGGCAGGAGTGGCTGCCGGTTGCGAAACCCAGGTGACGTTGCACATTGGCACGATCGATATCAAAGCGATCCGGATCGGGGAAAAGCGTCTCGTCCCGGTTGGCGGAGCCGAGCATGCAATTAACAGTGTCGCCGGCGGCAAACTCGATATCCCCATGGACCGTTGTCTCGACAACGTGTCGAGTGGCGGACTGCACCGGGCTGTGCCACCGCATGGTTTCTTCAACAACTTTCGCGGCCAGGGTTGGATCAGCCCTCACCCGGGACAGAGTGTCCGCATGGGTCAACAACGCCCAGAGTGAGTTCAATATGACCGCCTCAACGGTCGATATGCCGCCGAAGAAAATGATCAACAGGTTGCGGCGGATTTCCTCGTCACCGAGGCGCGCATTGCCCGGCGCATTCACCAAGGCACCGAGCAACGAGTCGCGCTCGCCCCTGCCGGCGAACTCGCGCATGATTTGCGCAAAGTACTCATGGCATTGCTCGACATTCGTGCGAGCTGCGCGGCGGACCTCCTGTGCGCCAATGAAGTTCGCCAGGGCCGCCTCGAAGCTGTCATACCACTTGCGAAAGTGCGCCTCGGCTTCCCGGGGCATACCGAACACATTCAGGATGGTCAGCACCGGCAGGCGCGCGGCAAACGCGCTGCGCAGCTCGATGACCTCCCCCGCCGCAAAATCCACCGCCAGCTCACGTGCATTGGTCTCGATCGCGGCTTCGAAAGTCTTGCGAATATATCCGGCGCCAAAGTAAGGCTGCACCGGCCGGCGATAGCGCTCGTGCTCAGCACCCTCCGACGTCAACATCTGCGCCCCGAACGTATCGAAGATCAGTGAGTTTTCCGAAACTGTTGTGAATCGGCGATCGTCCATGAGGATCGTGCGCACGTCCTCGTATCGGGTGACGTACCACATGCCGAGCTCTTCGATCCAACTGATCGGTTCCCGCGATCGCAACTGCGCATACCACGGGTATGGGTCACGAGCGAGCGCCTCTGCCCGTATTGTCGCGCCGATTGGAAACGCCTTGCGGTCCGCTTTGGTTCGCACGCGCCCCCTCAATTGCGAAAGCGAACGCCGACAACGAAGGTTCTGCCGATGACATCGTACAGCGTCGGATTCGTGGCCTGGGGCGAGATGAATGTACTGACCACAATCGGCGGATCGCGATCGAACAGGTTGTTGATCACCCCGTAGAGCTGCAACTCGCGGCGTTTGCTTTCGAACAGCGTGTAGTTGATGGACGTGTTCACGTAGAACCGGGAAGCCACCCGATTATCGGGAATGTCGGCGGGACCATAGAGATTATCGACCTTGCCTTGGCCGATAAACCGGCCCTCGACATAGAACGCCCACGGGCCCTGATCATAGTTGGCGCTCATGTTGGCGCGCCAGTGTGGAACACCTCCGGTGGCGCCTATGTTTGATGGAAGACTCACCGCACCGACTGCACCCGCCTCGTTGACGGTAGTCACCCCGTCGCTGGTCGCAAAGAGATCCACGTAGTTGGCCAGGGCCCGCAAGGTCAGGTTGCCGTGCAAATGCTCGCCCCACGCTAGCGGCGTCTCATAGCGGAACTCGAGGTCGAGACCCCGGGTGTGGAACTGCGCCAGGTTGATGAACGGGGTATCGATTTCTGTCAGCGCACCCGTTCCGTCCCGTTGCACGAGCGAGCACAGGGTTTGGTCGCCTGCAGTGCAGCGGTTCAGGATGTCCTGTGCAGCAAGTTGCGAGATGACGTTCGCGAGCTTGATGTCGTATGCGTCGACCGATGCATGCAGGCCTGTGGCCCATTTCGGCTGATAGATGAGGCCGATGGTGGTCGTGTCGGCCTTCTCCGGTGACAGGTTGGGGTTGGGAGGCGCTGGATTGCGGATGAAGGTGCTGGCACCGCCCGCCTGGGGATCGCTCACATTGGTGAAATTCAGCGAAGCTGTTTGATAGAGCTCACTGAGATTGGGGGCGCGGATGTCGCGCGAACGGGTCGCCCGCAGCCGCAACTCATCGAACAGGGTGTACGAGATGCCCGCTTTCCAGGTTGTGACGCGGCCACTGGAGCTGTAGTCGGTCAGGCGCGCGCCGAGATCGAGATCAATGGCTTTGAACGGGGCCGCTCCTGCCAACACAGGCAGTACCGTCTCCACGAACCCTTCCTTCACATTGAAGTGGCCCGCGAAAGACTGTCCATTGCCAATCAGAAAGTTGCCGGCCTCCTGGTTGGCATCCACCGTATTGTCGGCGGATTCGCGCCGATATTCGAAGCCCGTGGCAATGGAAGCCGGCCCTGCCCAGGTACTGAAAGGCTCACCCTGGATACTCGCGGCTGCGACCTGTTGTGTGTAGTGCAGGACCGTGCTCTCGGTCCCTGTGACGTATTTGAGAGCTGCTGGGGATGGCGACCCCACGCCGAAAATATTGATCGGCACGCAGCCATCGCCAGGTGTGGTCAGCGTGGAGCGGCACGATGCCTGGCCAGTCGACGGATCGACTACCGAGTCCAACGCCTGCCCATAGTTCAAAGTTTGTACGACGTTGTCCAAAGTGTTGTAGTGAACCACACGGCCATACTCGACATAGGCATTCCACGTCCAATTCCCAGCGAATTTACCCTTCAGACCGCTCACGACGCGGGCCACCCGGTTGTCATCCTTGGAACGGATAAAGCCGAAATCATTGTCCAGGCGGCCCAGCAGAAACGACGTTTGACCGGCCGCAAGCATCGCGTTACGCGCGCTTGCGGGCAGGAACGCATTGTCGGTGCTCAGGGAGTCGACGAGATCGAAGTTTTGTACGAGGTTCGGGTTGGTGGTGATCGCCTGAGCGAAGGACGCATCGAGAAAGGCAGTGACGTCATCAGTCAGGTCAAACGAGGTCCGAGCGAATACAGAGGTGCGCTTCAGCGGCACCTCGAGCGCGGAGAAGGATGAAAACACTGCGCCATCGCCGCCCTGCATATAGGTGGAACCTGGATTCTTGCCGTACTGGAATGGCTGCAACACGCTCCCGGGCCCAAACTGCATGCCGGCCAACGGGCCGGTCAGAATGAGGCCGCCGTAGCTCGCAATCGACAGGCGCGCGTTGGTGACTGGAACGTTGCGGTATTGGTCGGTCTGAACGTAGCCCCACTCCTGCCCCGACCAGCTTCGATCCGACTGACGCAGGATACCGCGGTTATCGGCAAACTCTCCCGCCAGTTCGAAATGGCCGCGGCCCGCGGCGAACGGCAGGCCATACGCCAGGTCGACTTTGGTTTCCTGGTTGTCACCGTGCTGAGAAAGGCCGCCCTGCACACTGCCTTCCAGCCCGTCGAGATCCTTCTTGAGGATGATGTTGACAACACCGGATACAGCATCGGAACCCCACGACGCCGACGCTCCGCCCGTAACAACCTCGAGACGCTCGACGAGAGCCGCGGGGATCACGTCGGCGTCCAACAAACCGTTCGCCGTTGTGGGAACAAAGCGCTGACCGTCAACCAACACCAGGGTGCGGCTCGGTCCCAAGCCTCGTAAATCGAGGAAGTGCCCACGTCCTTGATCGGAAGCGAGAACACTCGACGTAGGAGTACCCGTGGCCTGGAACGCCGGCACAATCGATGTCATGTCGCCGATATTGCTCGCGCCGGTGGCAGCCAGATCCCGCGCGCTGAGGATGGTTGTGGGCGTGGGGGCGGTGAAGTCGGTTCTCTGCACGCGCGTGGCCGTAACCGTGACTTCTTCGAGCGAAACGGCGGGAGCCGGATCGCTCTGCTGTGCGAGAGCGGCCGTGGTGAGCATCATCGGCAGCCCCGCGGCTGTCCAAAGCAACTTCATATGACTTCCCCCAAAAGTCCGGAACGTTTTCATACTGCCACGAATATAGCGTATCGGCAATGTTTATTTCTTATTCGCTATTTTTCAATATGCTAAGATTCAGTCCATGGCAACAGAGTCAGAAGCGGATCTCGGACGGCGCTTGCGTGAGCTGCGTACTCGCAATCACTGGCGTATCGCGGATGTCAGTCGCATGACAGGACTGGCAACATCGACCATCTCGAAGGTCGAAAACGGACACATGTCCCTCACCTACGACAAGCTGCAACAACTCGCGCGTGGCCTATCGCTCGATCTGTCGGAGCTGTTCACAGACGCCAAGCGCCCGGAGGCGCCCACGCTTGGGGCTTCCCGACGCAGTGTTGGGAGAGCCGGCGACGGTGTGATGACGCAATCCGGAACGTACGAATGGCGATTTCTGAACGCCGATCTCGTACCCAAGCAGATGGTGCCCATCGTAGGTATTGCCACCGCCCGCACACTGGAGGAATTCGGCCCTCTCATCAAACATGAGGGCGAGGAGTTTCTGATGGTGCTCGAAGGCGCGATCGAGGTGCACACGCAGTTTTATGCCCCCGTGGTGTTGAAGGCAGGGGACCACATGTATATCGACAGCCGGATGGGACATGCGTACCTGGCTGCCTCGGAGGAAACATGCCGCGTGGTGGTGGTCTGTACGGGAGCGGTTCACGAGATAGAAAAGGCAGCCGCGAGCCACCCACAACCGGTTGCGCGAACGAAGCCTCGTAAACGCAAGTAGACCCTCACGCCCCACCCAAGACGGCATCGATCAGACGAGCAAGCGCCGGACCGCCACGAATGGGATCCGCGCACGGCAACTGCAGGCGTGTGGAGTAATTCAACAGGCAGGCCTGCGCGTCCGCTTCACTCATTTTCGATGTATTGAGACTGACTCCTGCGCAGCGGATCGTGGCTTTCGTACGGCCCCCGAGCGCCAGATTCTGTGCGATCACCTCCTCCAGGGCAGGAATCGGAAACCCGGGATGACCCGCAACCTCGTGCCGCGACGGATCGTGGCACACGACAATGACATCGGGTTGCGTACCGTGCAGCAGACCGAGTGACACGCCTGCGTAGGCTGGATGAAACAACGAGCCCTGCCCTTCCACAATGTCCCAATGATCGGCTGCCGCATCGGGACTCAAGAGCTCGGCGGCACCCGCGACAAAATCGGCCACCACGGCGTCGATTGGAATTCCCCCGCCCGCTATCAGGATCCCGGTCTGTCCCGTGGCGCGAAAATCCGCCTCCACTCCGCGAGCCCGCAACTCCCGCGCAATGCTGAGGGCGGTGTACTTCTTTCCCAACGCGCAATCGGTTCCGACCGTCAATAGTCGGCGGCCGGTACGAGGTCGACCGCTGGCTACAGGAATACCGGCGGGCGGACGGCGCACGTCATGTAGCTGTCGTCCAAGACGTTGCGCCGTGGCGCCCAGGGTCTCTGTATCCGCAAGCCGTCCGTGCATGCCGCTGATCAGATCGAGTCCTGCTTCGAGCGCCGCTTTGAGTGCTGGAATCCAGGTTGAGCGAAGCGCCCCGCCCGCGGGCGCAACGCCGATCACCATGGAGCGCGCCCCGCTGCGATACGCATCTTCCGGCGTAAAGCGAGGCAATCCCGTTGTAACAGTCGATTCGGGCAACGCATATTCGCCAATACAACTCGCGCGCGCCCAGTCGCGAAGCCCGAAGGCCGTCTTGGCATGAGCCGGATCACGCTCGTCGCCCAGAAAGAGCAGATACGGTTGTGGCAACGTGAGCTCAACTGGTTGTGACATTTTGATCATTTCGCGAGGATGTGCAGTTCTGCGGAAGGTAGTGTCCAGCTCCCGTGGCGGCCTTTCGCAGCCAATGTCATGACGGCACTAGCTGCGGGAGAGTCCTCCGCGTCGATGATCAGCGTGGCGGGGCCGGTGTGCGCGCCCCACCGGACGACACCAGTGAAGCTCGCCCAGTGGCCGGCAACCTGCAGCTCTCCAAGTGACTGAAACTCTAGAGAGTCACTCTTGGAAGCCGATTCGATACGAGCGGTTCCAACAGCGTGACGGTCGGTAACATCCTGATGAAGGTCCAACACCAGGCGGCCGGCTGACGAGCCGCCAGGCGCCGCCGCCGCGAGCGCTGCGCTTACGGTCAAAGCGCGCTGGGACTCGGAACTTGCCGGCCGGGTCGGCATATGACGGCTTCGGAATAAGGGGCGGCCGCCCTTCTCGCCTGTGGGAGCGCCGTTGTCCCATTCCACGCGACCGCCGACCAACACCTCACGCACACCATCGGGTGCCAGCCACGGAGCCTCGAACGTCGCATGATCGTTGATGGTGTTGCGATCGAGCACAACCAGGTCCGCCGCCATTCCGGGCTGGAGAAATCCACGATCCACCATACCGGTGGTGCTGGCGGGCAATCCTGTCATCCGCTGAATCGCCTGCTCCCAAGTCAGGAGGTTCTTATCACGCACGTAGCGGGCCAGCACGCGGGGGAAAGTTCCGTAATAGCGCGGATGAATGAGCTTGCGGAGTGTTGCCCCACAGTCGCACGCCACCGCGGTCCCGCGATAGCCGAGAAACGCCTCCAGGTCGCTGTCCGCACCGAACCGCAGGATCGCCGGCACCTCCTGGTCCCCCGCCCTTTCGAGTATTCGAAGCAGCGCTTCACCGGCTCCCACGTGCTCGGACTCCATGAAGTCCGGCAAGCTCTTGTTGACCAGAGGCAGGAAGACCCCGGCCGGTCCGCCTGTGAGCCGGGCATTCATGGCTGCCTCGCTCTCTCTCGCAATCCGCTCCCGCAGTGCTGGATCGGCAAAGCGATGCCGCATGGCTTCCGGGCCGCCTTCCTGGGCCCACCCTGGAATGAGCAGACTCTCGAGATAGGTCAGTCCGGCAAGGTAGGGATAGACATCGGCCGGCGTGTAGTGGCCGTGCGCGCTCGCCTCGGCCATCAGGGCAACGATGTCGGGCCCGCGCCCTTGCTCATGGCCTTGTGCCTTGATGTGCGTGATTTCGGGCGCGAGACCGGCCGCCGAGGCGATCGCGATAGTTTCTGTAATGCCCGCGCGCGAGCTGTAGGCGGGAGGAATGATGCGCTCGTGGCTGGGAAAGTTGGTTCTCCAGCGCGCTGCCGCGCTCACCACGGAGATAACCTCGTCTGTCCTGGCAAAGTACGCGGGCTTGTAGTCGAGTCCGGCGGATACTCCCCAGGCGCCCTGCTGCAACCCCCGCGTGACGAGCGCGCGCATTTGCCGGGTCTGCTGCGCAGAGGGCCTGCGGTCGGCCAGGCCCACGGTATTTTCCCAGACACTGTTGAATCCGATGTAGGCGCCCACGTTCTCGGCGAGGCCCCACCGCTGCAACTCGCGCAGTTGCGCGCCGATTTCGAGCGGGCCGTCGCCGTCGGGATTCAGGATTTCGGTGGTCACGCCCTGCGCGAGCATGTTGTGTGCGGTTGGCAGAGCGTTGGGCTCGGCGTGACTGTGGATATTGATGAATCCGGGTGTCACGAGATAACCCCGGGCGTCGATGTCCCTTAACGCCTTCTCATTGGCCAGGTCCCCAATCGCGACAATGTAGCCGTCCTGGACAGCTACATCGGCCACGTACCCCGGGCGGCCCGAACCATCCAGGAGCTCACCGTGCCGAATGATGACGTCGAACCTATTGGCCGCTGCCGCCATCGCAGCGAAAAAGCAGGCCAACAGAGTGAATATCAATCGACTCATTGCACGAAACCCTCTCGTTGCCGATCGAGGACAACCACGGGCCTCTTGAGCAGGCGCCACAGTCCATACGTCAGCAACGGCACTATGTAGACGATCAGGAAAAGCACCGTGAGCGCGCGATAGCCTTTCGCGATCAGAGCCACCAGCCCAAACCGAGTGGCGATGAAAATCGCAACCACCATGATGCCAACGGACACCAGCGAACGGAGGAACGCCGGCAGCGATCTGCCGCGCGCAGCATACGCCGTTGCAATTCTTTGGTTGACCGCGTTCAGGGTGCCGGCGCCGCTCTCTACGAGCGCGGCGAAAATCATCACTTGAAACACGAGGCGAAACGCCGGAAGTCCCAGGCGGGTCAGCATCCAGTCGGACGGCAAAGTGGCGCCGGAAATATCCGGGTAAAACGCGAACATGCAAATGAAGAACAACATGGCCGGCGCAATGGCAAGGGGACCACATAACAATCCCGCCACGAGTGCATCACGCTGCGAGGTCATGTGACGGACCACCGGAAGGACTGCAATAGCACACACGACGTTGTATCCAGCGTAGCTCACCCCTGCTACGAACCAATTTGCCGTGACAGGTGTTTCGACGCTCAGGCCGTGTCGAATTGCGGGACCGAAGTACGCCAGACACAGTCCGAGAAATACCCCATAGACCGTGTAGAGCAGAATGGACACGTATTTGAACACTCGCTCCACCGACTCATTGCCGTGCCAGACGGCCAGCGCAATGGCCACCATGAGGCATAGGGCGCCGGCCACCTCAGGCGCCCCAAGAAGCGACGCGCCGATAGCTCCCGCCGCGGCACCAAACACTGACAGGATGAGAAGGAGAAGCGCGAGGTACGCCACTTCGAATGCCGGCCATGCTCTACCCAACAACTCGCGGAAGAAGGACCGATAGTCGAGGCTCCCTGTTGCGCGAGCGAACAGAAACGTGAGTGCGCAAACGATGGCCCATATGCCTGTGGCCACCGCCATGGCGAGAAGTCCGCCGCGCGGGCCGCACGGAAGAAAGAATTCAGCGACTTCACGACCCGTCGCGTAGCCGCCGCCGATGACGACCGCCTTAAAAGCGAAGCCCGGCAACACGAGGCGCGCAAAAAGCGTGGGTGGAAACTTCATGTCGCATACGCTATCTTTGTTTTCCTATAATATCAATTGCTATCTACAGAACGAGGCTGCGCGCATGCAAACTCACATTTTGATTGCGCTACTGGCGGGTATCGCGGTCGCGCCCGCCGGCGCAGCCACCAGCCTGGACTCAGAGATTTCTGCTCGTGCCCAGGCGACCGCTCCCCAGGTGATTGCCTGGCGCCGGCAGATTCATGCCGATCCCGAGCTTTCCAACGAGGAAGAGCACACCGCGGCACTGGTAGCCGGTGAGTTGCGCAATCTCGGTATGGAGGTGCAAACCGGAATAGCGCATCACGGGGTTGTCGGGTTATTGCGGGGCGGAAAGCCCGGAGGTGTGGTTGCGCTTCGCGCAGATATGGATGCGCTGCCCGTGGAGGAAGCGACGGGTCTGCCGTTCGCTTCGCACAAGACGGTGCAATTGGGGAGCCATGTCGTTCATGTTGCCCACGCGTGTGGACACGATGCGCATACGGCGATGCTGTTGGGAGCGGCAGCCGTTTTGACACAGATGCGGCAACGGATTCCGGGAAGTGTCAAATTCATCTTTCAGCCGGCTGAAGAGGATCACCCGGCCAATGATGGCGGTGCGCGGCTGATGATCGCTCGGGGCGCATTGGCAAATCCGGCGCCGACCGCCATTTTCGGTTTGCACGTACGACCTGGAACGCCGGGGACTATTTACTACACCTCGGGCGCTACCATGGCCGGCAGCGATGACATCAGTATCGTCTTGACGGGTAAGCAGACACATGGAGCAATGCCCTGGGCAGGTATCGACACCATCACTCTGTCGGCGCAGATCATTGAAGCTCTGAATGGAATCTCCAGCCGACAGCTCGACCCTTCGGCAGGTCCCAACGTCATTACAATCGCGACACTGCGCGGCAGCGAGCGCAGCAACATCATTCCCGAGACGGTGTCGTTGGGCGGGGTGCTCAGGACACTAAACACGGCGGCACGCGACAGCGCCCTGGTTCGAATCCGCCGCACCGTCACGGACCTGGCGGATAGCTGGGGAGCGAAAGCCGGGCTGTCGCCGGATGACGAGCCCTACCCTGTCACCTTCAACGATCCAACACTGACAGCGCGCATGCTTCCGGCCCTGGCACGGGCCGCCGGCGGGGAGTCACGACTCGTCAGCAGCCCTCCCGTCATGGCTTCGGAAGACTTCGCGTTTTACCAGCAGAAAATTCCGGGTGTGTATTTCTTCTTGGGCATCAGCCCCGATGGAGTTTCCATGGACGAGACTCCGCCGAACCATTCTCCCTACTTCACGGTGAACGAGGCGGCCCTCGCGGTCGGGGTCAAAGCGCACGTCACCGTGGCACTGAACTATCTCGAGCAAGAGGCGCGACGCCGATGACGCGGATGCTGTGGGTTATGTTGTGTAGCTACCTGATCATCCCTGCAGTGGGTATGGCTAAGCCGATCGATGTAGATGAGCTGCGTAGTTTTGTCGACGGGGTCGTCACGGATGCCATGGAACGGGATGTCATCGCAGGCGTGAGTGTCGCCATCGTCGATCGCTCGGGGGTTCTGTTTAGCAAGGGTTATGGAGTTGCCTCGCTCAGTCCGGCACGAGCCATGGACAGCGACACCCTGAGCCGGGTCGGCTCAATTTCCAAGACGATTGTGTGGATTGCCCTCATGCAGCTCGCCGAACAGGGCAAGCTCAGTCTGGATGATCCGGTCAATCAACATCTGCCGCCGCCGCTTCAGATACCGGACGAGGGTTTCACCGAGCCCATTCGCATCCGGCATCTCATGACGCACTCGGCAGGATTCGAGCAGACCATCCTCGGCCACATGGAGGTCGAGGACGTCAATCGTGAGTTGCCACTGGAAACGTATCTGGCGCGCTACCGCCCGCATCGCGTGCTGCCGCCCGGTCAGCTCGCAGTCTATTCCAACTACAGCGCCGCCCTCGCCGGAGTCATAGTTGCGCACACCAGCGGCATGTCCTGGGAAGACTATGCTGAAACCAAAGTCCTGCGGCCGCTCGGCATGCCGACCGCGACATTTCGCGAGGCGATCCCCGCAGACATCGCGCGACAACGCGGATTACCACAGCCTGCAAGTCCCGTTGCTGCCGCGGTGATGAGCAAGGGATTTCATTGGCAGGAGGGACATCTCGAAGAGGCGGTTCCTGAAATCATCACTCATTACGCGCCCGCTGGTGCGCTCTTCGCGAGCGCAAACGGTATCGCCAGCTACATGAGCAAACTACTCGACCCCGAGGGTCTCGTTCGGGCGGGAGTTCTGAATGCCCAGAGCGCGCACACCCTGTTGGAGCCCTCGTTCTCCAACGCAAAGGGATTCGGGGCAATCTATCACGGCTATTTTCAGTTTCCATTTCCGGGGTCGAACCTGGCCTTTGGTCACGATGGCTCCACTCGCTATCAACACGCGGTGATGCTCATCGTACCGGATGTGGGCATAGGCCTATTCATCGCTGTGAACACGCCTTCAGGCCTGCCCCTGGTAGAGAGATTCCCCAATCTCCTCGGGCTGCATTTGCTGGGTCAGAACGCTCCGGCGATGGCGGTACCTGACGCAGGCACGCACGCCAACTCCGAAGCTGCTGCTCTTGCAGGCACCTACCGCCCGATCCGGCGCGCCTTCTTTCGCACGGAGCGAGCCCTTCTCAACCTGCTGGCTCCCTCGGTTGAAGCGGCAGCCAATGGCGATCTTCTGGTTTCGGGTCTGTCCAATGACGTGATGCGGTATCGCCCCATCGGGCACCACGTTTACCAGGAGCTCACAGGATTGGGGCGCATTGCCTTCCAACAGTCCGGGCATCGGCTGATGCTGCTCGACCCTACAGGATCCAACCCTCTAGAGAGGATCAGCTTCTGGGAAGGTCCCACGTGGTTCCTGCTGATTTTCGCACTGACTCACCTCGCCGCTGTCTGGGGATCGATCCGGTTCGTGCGCCAGGGACGTGCCGCGTTCGCATCCAGGATTACCGGTGGGTGGGGCATCCTGTCACTGGCATGGCTGGTGGCGCTCGTGCTGACCTGGGTTGCTATTGCGCCCTGGTTGTCCGATACCGAGGTGTTGATCATGCAATACCCGGGGAAGCTGTTTCCCCTGGCCTGCTGGCTGTTTCTGATCTGCGCAATCGGCACGCTGATACTGATCGTGGCGCTCGCCGTGGTACGCCCGCGAGGATGGGCGGCACTACGTTGGATTGGGGTCTGTGCCGGTCTTCTGACCTTTGGCTGCTGTACGGTTACGTTCCACTACTGGGGGTTGCTCGGGTTCTGGGGATGGTAACGGCGGCCGTACCGATTGCTCACGCAGGTCTGAAAAAAAGCTAGGTTATTCAAGTCCTTAAAATCACTCAAAGGCGCCGAAAGCTGCTGCCTCGCCGGAACGCGAGCATCTCGTCCCTCTTGCCAGCGGACTTGCACAAGACGATAACGGTCTTCAGATTGAGGCTGATGCCCGTGAACTCGAAAAACCCTGACGGCGGCATCCAATTAAGAACGAGTCTGAGGTATCAATCGAAGCCGACGAAACAACACTGGAGAAGAAACATGGCAACCATCAATCGCTATATACCCCTGGCCGGCCGTATTCTGATCAGCGTCCCGTTTATCATGAGTGGCCTGAGCAAGCTCACGGCCCATCAGTCAATAGTCGCATACATCAACAGTGTCGGGCTGCCGCTGCCGCAGCTCGGCTGGATCATTGCGGTCGCAGTGGAGCTCTTCGGCGGGGCGTTGCTTTTGCTCGGCTACCGTGCGCGGTTGGTTGCGCTCGTGATGGCGATTTTCGCGCTCGCAACAGCCTTCTTCTTTCACAACAACTTCGCCGACCAGAATCAGATGATTCATTTCCTGAAGAACGTCATGCTCGCCGGCGGGTTGTTGCAGATCGTGTATTTCGGGGCCGGCCCGTTGAGCCTGGATGCGCGCAGCGGCAAGACAACTCCGTCAATTCCCGGATCGCAGGCCGTGTCATGAACAGAACCGGGCGCCAATCACCGTAGACCTAGGCGCTCGAGATCGTGTCGCCAGCCGATGTAGATGGGAACTACTACTCATCGAGCTCGAGCTGGCGCAGCCATTCGACCAGGCCCTTGGGCAAAGTGCCAAGGGTCGGGCGTACTCTTGAACATGGTTCGTAAATGCTCAGCGGACGCAGGTGAACAACGCTTGTCGCCACCGTCCTTCCGCACGCGATATGCCGCCGGCTCACCGACAGCGCTTAAACGCCGGGCTCGAAAGACACCCCTCTCCCAGGGCTGGAGCACGTGGAACACTTAGTCGCCGCTATTGTCCACTCTGAGCGCTAAAGCCGATGACCTGCGCAAAATCGACCGTCTCATTGCGCACCAGAGGCCGTGCCCACCAGCAAACACTGAGAATGATCCCGAGCGTGCCAAACACCGTCAGCGTCGCAACTCTCAAATCAGCCGACCGGCCTTGGGGGTCACCCGCTGCCCCATGAGGTCGCCGACTGTTCACAAGCCGGGAAATCGAGCCTACTGCGCTGTCCAACCCCCATCAATCGCAATGGACTGACCCGTGATGTTGCGGGCCGCGCTACCCATCAGGAAGATCGCGAGCGCCGCGATTTCTTCCGGCGTCACAAACGCCTTTTTGGGCATGGGCGCGAGCATGATCTGCCGCTCCACCAACTCAGGCGACAATCCGTGCTCCCGCGACTGAGCCTCAATTTGCTTCTCAACGAGCGGTGTGCGCACATACGCCGGGCAAATCGTGTTGACGGTGATATCCGTGTCCGCGGTTTCGAGCGCCACGGACTTCGACAAGCCGACGAGTCCGTGTTTGGCCGCGGTGTACGCGCTCTTGAATGGCGAGGCAATGAGCGAGTGGATTGAGCCGATGTTGACAATACGGCCAAAGCCACGCTCGCGCATGCCAGGCAGCACCGCTCGCATCATGTTAGCGGCGCCGGTGAGCATGACCGCCACCAGCAATTCCCAGCGCTCCGCAGGAAACGCCTCCAGACGCGCAACCTGTTGCAAACCCGCGTTATTGATCAAGACATCGATCCCGCGGATGCACTCATTCGCAGCGTCTATTTGCGCCGTGTCGGTCACGTCGAGCTCCAGCCCGTGCGCACGGCCGCCGGACTGCGAAATGTGTGCCGCTACTTCCGCGGCAGCCCGACCATCCCTATCGGCGACCACGACCTCGTGGCCCGCTGCAGCCATTGCCTGCGCAAGGGCCGCACCAATTCCGCTGCCCGCGCCCGTGATCATCACGCGACGGATGAGTATCGAATCCGGAGAACTGCAAACAATATTGCTCATCGACCAGAGTCTAGCGCACCCGATAGTGGGCGAATCGACGATTGAGTCGGTATATCGTGCAATTCGGAGCATCAGGCAACACGCCGGCCTCCGAGCTCACTTCCAATTTGCCGCAGGCTGGGGACATCCCAGGTTCGAATACCTCGAGCAGGCGTTTCAATCGCGTGTACCAGGCATCGCAACAGCGTTTCGATACTGAGCAGGCCAAGTCTATGTGCAGTCGCCCGTGTTGCCGGAAGCAGCTCGAAAAGTCTGTACAGGGGAAGAATCGCCAGAGGCCAGTAGTGACCGGGCCCGACGACGTACCACGGTTGCAAAAAGGTGCACGGAATCGCCGTGGCCGTGAAGGCCTGTTCGGCACGTTGGCGCGCCTCAACGTACGCATGCATCACCGGGGCCGGTCGAGCGACACTGACATACACGATGTGAGCAATGCCGGCAGCCGCGGCAGCCCGAGCGGCAACGCGGGCCGACGCCAGATCGACGGAGTCAAACAAGGCGGCCTTCGTCGGACTCGGATGCGCCACACCGACCAGGTGCACCAAAGTGTCCATGCCCTGCACCGCCGCGGCGACGGATGAATCATCCAGGGCATCCCCTGTTACAACCTCACAGCCTGGCGGAAGCGCGCGACCCGACGACCGCACCAGGGCCCTGACCGCGTGTCCACGCCAGAGCAGGCGCTGGACCAGCCGGCTTCCGACATAGCCCGTTGCCCCAGTGGTCAGGACACGGTGTGGTACAGACTTCGCCTGGGAATCCAATGGAATGCTCCCCGATGGTCGGCAACGATTCGCGCGGCGAACGAGCCTCCGAGCATTCCCTGGCGCTGAAATTCGACTCCCATCGCAGCCGCAGCGCAGTGACTTGGTGTTATCTGCCGCAGAGGATACTCCCCGCCGGTGCTTTTTGGCGAGTCTGTCCGCGGTTATATCGAATCCTGCCGCGTCCACTTGGTCGCGAGCAGAATCGACGACGTCGTCATTTCAACTCCCGCCAGCTCACCGATCCTGTCAATCAACTCGTTCAGCTCGGCCGCACTGCCCGCCTCCAACATGGCAATCAAGTCGTACACACCGCTGATGGCATGTAGAGAGACGATCTGGGGAATGGCCTGAAGCTGCTTCTCCGTGGCGCGAGCGAGCTTGCCCGTTACCTTGATGAGCACATGGGCCCGGATTTGCCGCCGGTCGATCTCAGGATTGATGCGAACGGTGAATCCCTCGATGACGCCCGCCTGCTCCAGTTTCTGAATCCGGGCGTAAATGGTGGCCCGCGAAACACCGAGGGTCTTGGACAGCCGCGCAATCGGCATGCGCGCATCCTTGCGCAGCAGGGCCAGCAGACGGCGATCCAGGGCATCGGGTGACAAAGTGTCATTTGAGCTAGACATTTTGTAATTCTAGCGCATCCGCGGCGACGAAATGCGTAGTTCAATCTGGACTGCCTGCTCGTCACACTGGGCGCCACTTTTCCGGGAGACATCAATGAAAGAGATCCTTTTGGCGGGTGCCGGCAAGATTGGCAGCGTCATTGCACATATGCTGACTTCCACGGGTGATTATCGCGTCACCGTGGCCGACCGTTCGGCCGGGCAGCTCGAGGGTCTCCCCCACAATTCGCTGTTGGAACGGCAGGTGCTGGATTTCACCAATCCCGAGGCGCTCTCCAAGGCACTGCGCGGCAAATTCGCCGTCATGAGCGCGGCTCCGTACAGCATCACGAGCCACATCGCACGGGCGGCGCGGCTGGCAGGCACCAATTACCTGGATTTGACCGAGGATGTGGCGACTACGCGTCTGGTCAAGACACTGGCCAGCGATGCCGACACCGCCTTTATTCCCCAGTGCGGCCTCGCTCCCGGTTTCATTTCCATTGTCGCTCACGATCTCATTTCGCGATTCGACACGCTCGATTGCGTGCGGCTGCGGGTCGGCGCTCTGCCCCAATTCCCCTCCAACGCGCTCAACTACAACCTGACCTGGAGCACCGACGGCGTCATCAACGAGTACATCCAGCCTTGTGAAGCCATCGTCGATGGCACGCTGCGCGAGGTTCCTGCGCTCGAAGAGTTGGAAGAGTTCTCACTCGATGGCGTGCGCTACGAGGCATTCAACACCTCGGGTGGACTGGGAACCCTGTGCGAGACTCTCAAAGGAAAGGTCAGGACCCTGAATTATCGGACGGTCCGTTATCCCGGGCATCGCAACATCATGAAGGCGCTGATTCATGACCTGCGCCTGAGCGAGCGGCCTGAGGTGCTGAAGGACCTTCTCGAGCACGCGATCCCCGGCACGATGCAGGACGTTGTGCTGGTGTTCGTCACCGTGACCGGACAGAAGGGCGGCCGTTACCTCCAGGAGACCTACGCCAACAAGATCTACGGCCGTGACATTGGCGGCGTACCCTGCAGCGCGATCCAGATCACCACCGCAAGTGGAATCTGCGCCGTGCTCGACCTGATTGCTGCCGGCCAGCTTCCCGCCAAGGGTTTTGTGCGACAGGAGCAGATTCCCCTGCGGGCATTCCTGGCCAACCGGTTCGGTGCGGCCTATGCACAAACCCAGTCCAACATTGCGCGGGTAGCCTGATGTCAGCTCAACCGAAGGCCGCTGCGGCAGGCACAACCGCGGCGACTGAAGCTCTTCGCTTGCTTCGGTCGCTGGGTGTCGACTCCGCCTCGTTCCATGAGACCGGCGGACTGAAGTCACCGATTGACGAATCCGTAATGCCCGGCGTTCGCATGTCGACGCGCGCGGATGTTGAGTCCGCGGTCATCGCCTCTCGCGCAGCTTTCCTCGCGTGGCGAAACATTCCCGCACCCGTGCGCGGCGAGCTGGTTCGCCGCTTCGGCCAGGAGTTGCGCACGCACCGGGATGCGCTGGGACGCCTGGTCACCCTCGAGGTCGGCAAGCCGCTGTCCGAGGGTGTTGGCGAAGTGCAGGAAATGATCGACATCTGCGACTTCGCGGTCGGTCTGTCACGACAGCTCTATGGCCTGACGATTGTCTCTGAACGGCCTGACCACCACATGCGTGAGATGTGGCATCCGCTTGGCCCAGTGGGAATCATTTCGGCATTCAACTTCCCGGTGGCCGTCTGGTCCTGGAATGCCGCCCTTGCGCTCGTCTGCGGCAATCCAGTGCTGTGGAAACCTTCCGAGAAAGCTCCGCTGACCGCGCTCGCGGCTCACGAGCTCCTGTTGCGTACCATCCGCGGCTTCGCCGATGCGCCCGCGGGCCTCACCACATTGCTGTTGGGAGGATCGGAGATCGGTGCTGCGTTGGTCGAAGACTCACGCATACCTTTGATCTCTGCGACCGGCAGCACACGTATGGGTCGTGCCGTCGGCACCGCGGTCGCTGCACGATTCGGGCGTAGTTTGCTCGAGCTGGGTGGAAACGCTGCTGCCATCGTTACACCCTCGGCCAACATTGATCTCGCTGTTCGGGCTGTCGCATTCGGAGCCACCGGAACGGCGGGCCAGCGCTGCACGACGATGCGCCGCCTCATCGTTCACGAGAGCATCTACGATCGTGTTGTCGGTGCGGTGAAGAAAGCCTACGCGGCTCTCGCGATCGACGATCCGCGCTTGCCAGGTATTCACTCGGGACCGCTGATTGACGCAGCAGCATGCGACACAATGTCGACGACGCTGTCCGAAGCTCGCTCTGCTGGCGGAAACGTAACCGGTGGTTCGCGCATCGATCGCGCGGGCTACTACGTCCGCCCGGCTCTGGTGGAAATGCCCGCGCAAACGGATATCGTCCAACGCGAGACATTTGCGCCGATCCTGTATGTGTTGAAGTATCGTGACTTCAACGACGCCTTGCATCTGTTGCAAGACGTTCCCCAGGGTCTATCCTCATCCATTCTGACGAACGACTTGCGGGAGGCCGAGGTTTTCCTGTCGGCTCGCGGCTCTGACTGCGGCATCGCCAATGTCAACATGGGCACGAGCGGCGCGGAAATCGGCGGTGCCTTCGGGGGCGAGAAGGAAACCGGCGGTGGGCGGGAGTCCGGCAGTGATAGCTGGAAGGCCTACATGCGCCGGCAGACTCAGACTGTCAATTACGGAACGAGCTTGCCTCTGGCCCAAGGAGTGGAGTTTCAGATTCCCTGAGCGATACTCCCAGTGCGCTGTCCATGATCTTCCGCATGGACAGCGCTTTCGCCCGGGGCCCGAGGATTTTCAACTCAAGCGCGTGGAAGCATCTTCCAGGCTCGTAAGCGACTGCAACGTTTGCGCGCTCGTTCCGAAACCGCTCGTCCCCAAGATTCCTTCTGCCGGGGTGAACGAAATATCCGACAGGGTACCGGTCCGCCCATATCTATAGGCAAGATCGCCGCCAAGGGCCGCCGTATCGCTACCGCTGAGGTACTGGGCTGCCAAGGCGCCCGTCAGCGCCCAGGTCGTGAGGCTCGGGTTTGCGGCACGAGCAGCGTCAAAAGCAGCAACCAACCCGTCGAAATTGAATGTCTCGACCTTCTTATTCCGGGTCACGTCGGATGAGGCACCGTCGTAGTCCGTCGTACCCTCAATGATAACTTGCAGCGTATTGACGCTTCGGTTTGAGGTACTCGTGTAATAGCCGGTGAAGGTGATCTGGTCCGAGGCGCCGACTTTGAGGATCAGATCATTGCCGGACTTCTGGAACAGAAGATCGGCATAGCGAGTGCCGCCACCCAGGGACAGGGTGTTGTCCTTGGTGGTGCTGGCTGCCACGGTGTCCACGCCGTCGCCGAGATTGAAGGCGATGATGTCCGCGCCGGCGCCTGTCGTCAGCGCATCATTTCCCGTTCCGCCAATCAGCAGATCGTTGTTCGCCGCCCCAGTCAGGGTATCAGTTCCAATACCACCGTTGAACAAACCATTTCCCGATGCATTGGAGAGCGTATCGTTGCCGGATCCTCCCTCGAGAATATCGACGCCACCTCCACCCGCGAGGGTGTTGTTTGCGCTATTGCCCCGAATGAGATTCGCAAGGGTATTGCCGGTGCCATTGATCGCGGATGTACCCGTGAGGAACAAGAGCTCGATATTGGACGCGAGCGTGCGCGTAACTCCACTATTTACTGTATCCAAACCCTCATTGGCATTTTCGTTCGTGACGTCGGTGCTCACATCTACGTAGTAAATATCGTCTCCGAGACCTCCCGCCATGGTGTCCGTTCCAGCACCACCATTGAGGGCATCGTTGCCATCCCCACCTGTCAGAGTGTTGTTGACCGAGTTCCCGGTCAGAATGTTATCGAGGCTATTGCCGGTTCCGTTGATAGCTGACGAGCCGGTCAGGGTGAGATTCTCGACATTGTTGGAGAGCGTGTAGGTGGCACCAGCTTGAACCAGATCGGTACCTTCGCCGGTGTTCTCAGTCACGATGTCGCCGGTATTGTCGACCACATATGTATCGTTTCCAGCACCACCCATGAGAGTGTCCGCGCCGCTGCCGCCACTTAGGGTGTTGTCCGCGCTGTTTCCCGTAATCACATTGACCAGCGAGTTGCCGGTGCCGTTGATTGCGCTGGCGCCGGTAAGAGTCAGGTTCTCTACATTGCTTCCCAATGTAAAAGTCGCAGACGCCTGCACCAGATCGGTCCCTGCGCTGGTCCCTTCAGTGACGACGTCGGATGTGCTGTCAACGATGTAGGTGTCATTGCCGGTACCGCCCACGAGCGTATCTACACCCGAGCCGCCATCGATGACATTGTCGGCGCTGTTGCCATTGATCGTATTGTTCGCAGTGTTTCCAGTTCCGTTGATGACCGAAGTACCGGTCAGCGTTAGATTCTCTACGTTTGCGGCCAAAGCATAGCTGATGGATGATTGGACGAGGTCGGTCCCTTCGCCCCCGTTTTCGATCACGACATCACCTGGATCGTCCACGACATAAGTGTCGTTACCGGCACCACCGATCAGCGTATCAGCGCCCGCCCCGCCGGAAAGGGTGTTGTTCACACCATTGCCGGTTATGACGTTGGCGAGCGCGTTGCCGGTCCCATTAATGTTGGTGGTTCCCGTCAACGTGAGATTTTCGACCTCCGCTCCCAATGTATAGGTTATAGACGACTGTACGAGATCTATACCGCCACCGGACGACTCATTGACGGTGTCGAGTGTCGAATTCACGACGTAGGTATCGTTACCGTCCCATCCGTTCATCGAGTCGTTGCCCGTGCCTCCATCCAGGAGGTCGTCACCGTGCCCCCCGAAAAGGGTGTCATTGCCTCCGAGCCCGTACAGCTTCGCACTGAAGTCCGGAAAGGCGATGAGCGAATCCGCAAGAGAGGTTCCGGTCCATACGTTGCCGCGAGTCTGAATCTCAGGCAGACCCCACACCGTCCCATCCGAGAACCGTATCTCCTCGATGTGATCGGTGGAAACGCCGGGATCCCCTGCATAAAACCTGGCGAGCGTGATCTGATCGCCCGTGACCGTGTCCGTGATCAGCAAATCCGCTTCTCCAGATTGCAGGCTGTTGGCGGACAGTTGGATGTCACCCGGATTGATGCCGGCAGCGAAGACAATTGCGTCCGTCGCGGAATCCTCCGTCTGACCGTTCGGGGTGTCATGGATGTAGTCCTGTCCGAAGCCAGCCGCGAACTCGTAAGTGTCGGCTCCGGCACCGCCAGACAGATTGTCGTTGCCGGATCCACCCGTCAGGTCATCAGATCCCGCACCTCCCATCAGTACATCATTGTCTGCACCCCCTGAAAGCACATCGGTTCCGGCTTCACCATATAGGCTGTCCGTGCCGGCATCACCGGACAAATTGTCGTCGCCGTTTTCACCATGGAGTGTGTCGTTATCATTGCCTCCCAGGAGGCTGTCATTGCCGTCACCGCCTAGCAGAGTATCCGCGCCGTCATTGCCCGACAGCGAGTCGTTTCCACCGTCTCCATAGAGCGTGTCATTGCCCAGATTGCCGTAGACCGTATCGTCGCCGCTTCCGGCGTAGACGACATCGTCTCCCTCGAGTGAGTCAATGGTGTCCGCCTGGTTTGTACCGGCAAGAAGATCGTTGCCCGAGGTGGCAGAGGCGTTAGTGGCAGCAGCCTGCAGTCGCTGCACTATTTGATAGTCCCACCAGGACGAGCCGTCAGCGAACAAAAGACTCGCGCTTTTGTTGATCGTGTAGCCCGTGGCATCAGCGAAGAAGCTCGAGAGAGTTGCCGAGCTCGCATCGCCACTGATCTGGACGATCAGGCTCGTGCCCGAGCGTGACAAGAGGATATCCGATTGAGTCGTATCACTCAGAAGGCTAACGGTGCCTCCTCCATTAAAGGTGTCGTTACCGTAGTTGCGGCCGAAAATTTTGCTGGACCCGCCCGTGAGAATATCGTCACCGGCACCACCATCGAGAATGTCCAGTCCGCCCAGGCTGACGAGTTGGTCGTTACCATCTCCGCCGCGCAGAGTTGAGCTCGTCGAATTAGTGACCGTGGAATCCTGAATGAAGTCGTTGCCAGCTCCCCCATCCAGGACGCTGTAAAAGCTTCCGTTCCCAATGATCCGGTTGTCGCCGCTGGTACCTATGACAGAAGACGCCCCTACGGCCCGCAGCTCGATATTTTCGACATTGGCGTAGTCACTGAGATAGTAGGTTTGGACGGGGCCTCCGTTCAGGACGACGGTGTCGTTGCCCTCGCCGGCATTCTCGACCACCATATCGCCGGCACCCAGAATGTAGCGGTCATCTCCGAGACCACCTGTCAGGACGTTTGCCGCAGTGTTTTCACTGCCGTCCATCACGTTGTTTGCGGCAGTCCCTGTACCGTTAATGGCCACCGTTCCCGTCAGTGTCAGATTCTCGAGGTTGTCACTCAAAGAATAGGTGATCGAAGATCTGACGGTATCATTGGAAACCTGATTGCCGTTGACATCGACCCCGGTTGTCGCCTCGACAATGACATCGTTGACATTGTCAACAACGTAAGTATCGCTGGCGCCGGTGCCGATCATAATGTCGGCCCCGGCTCCTCCGTCAATCCATACGCCGAAGTGATAGTAAGAATTGAGCGGCGACAGTGTCCCTGCATCGATCAGATTGTCGAGAGCGTTGCCGGTAAAGAAGCGCTGCAGATTCTCGCCTGGCGTATAGGAGATCCAGTTGCCAGTGAAGTCGAGCGCGTTCAGAATCTCCACATTGTCGGCAAGGGTAGCCGAGTACGCCTCGACGTCCTCCTGGTCCACTCCCTCTCCCGGCTGCTCCACGACTGTATCGTCAGTGCCGGCGGACCATCCACTGTCGAAGTGACCGCTACCTGACCCATCAACGACGTAAGTGTCGTTGCCGAGCCCACCAATCATCGTATCGGAGCCACCACCGCTCGCGAGCACATTGTTGGCAGCATTGCCTGTCAGGATGTTATTCAGAGAATTCCCCGACGCGTTGATTGCAAGGGGCCCTTGCAGGGTCAAGTTCTCGACGTTTGCGTACAATGAATAGCTGACAGTTGAGTTGACTGTGTCCGTGCCACCGTTCGCGGCCTCGGCGGTGGTGTCCAGGGGATTGTCTACGGTGTAGGTATCGTTCTGAGTTGTTGCGGACTGAAGACTTGCCGGGCCGGACATATCGACGGTGTGCGTAGCCATCTGGGCGGCATTCCAGATCGTGCCATCTGCAAATTCGATGCTCTCGATCGCATTGTCGCCGCTGGGATCGAAGTTACGATTCACGCGCAACTGGTCGCCACTGCCGGCAATGGTCAGAATGAGGTCGGCGGCTCCCCAAATGTCCGAGGTCTCATAAAGTTGCACGTCGGCCGGATTGACCCCCAGTGCGAGAACGATTCGATCGGTCCCGCCGGTGTCATCAATGGTGTCCGCGCCGGTGTCTTTCCCAAAGTGATACGTATCATCTCCAGCATCGCCATTGAGATAGTCATCGCCGGATCCGCCGTCCAGATCATCGTTGCCAAGATTCCCGAATAGACGGTCACTGTCGTCTCCGCCTGAAAGCGTGTCATTTCCCTCGTTTCCAGCCAACTGGTCGCTGCCCTGGTCTCCCGACAGGACATCGTCGCCTGACCCGCCGTATAGGCTATCGTTCGACGAGCCTCCATCGAGAGTGTCGTTGCCATCGTGGCCCTTCAGAATGTCACGGCCTGATCCGCCGCTCAGTGTATCGTCACCGCTCGGGGTCGCATCGGTTCCATCACCTCCGTCGAGCTGGTCATCCCCATCGTCTCCGCTCAACGTGTCATTGCCGCCGAGGCCGAACAGAATGTCATCACCCGCGCCGCCACTCACCAGATCATTGCCGTGATAGGTCGCGGAAAGGCTCGCAGCGTCACCGATCAGAGTGTCGTTGCCATCTCCCCCCAGTAGAATGTCGTCACCGCCGCCACCTGTGAGATTGTCGTTGCCTGCTCCGCCATCCAGCGAATCGGCGCCATGGAACTGACCGGCAACTGTGTTTGGATCATCGTCGCCAAACATCACGTCATCGCCATCTCCGCCGGTCAACTGATCACTACCACCGCCGCCGACCAGTTGGTCAGCTCCCGCTCCACCGTCCAGGATGTCATTGCCGTTGTTTGCACCAGGGAGGCCGGAAGAAGCCTGATCGCCCCAAATCAGATCGTTCCCATCCCCTCCAGACAGCGTATCCGCACCGCCGCCGCCAATGAGAGTGTCGACACCGGTCCCTCCGTCGAGGAAATCATTTCCCTGTACAGAAGCATCGAGCCCGGGCGCGTCTCCGTCGCCGTAGATTGAGTCATCCCCATCACCGCCGTGCAATTCATCCGCCGCGCCTCCGCCAACGATGATGTCGTTGCCGGAACCGCCGTCAATGATGTCGTCGCCCTCGTAACCAGCGGCTACATTCGCGCCATCGCCATAAATTTCGTCGTTGCCCGCGCCACCTAAGATCGTGTCATTGGCGCCCCCACCTTCGATTCCATCGTCTCCATCCCCACCCTCGATGTAGTCGTTTCCGTTCTCGCTCAGTGGGGTGCCAAAACCATATGACGTGGACGAATCGAGCCTATTGTCATCGCCATAGATCACATCATTGCCGGCATCGCCGAAGAGACGATCATCGCCGCCTTGGCCGAACAAGTGGTCGGCGCCGTCTCCGCCCACCAACTGATCGTTACCGTCCGTAGTCTGGGTCGAATACGTCCAGTGATACGCTGGTACACCTACAGACTCATTGCCCTGGGAATCGCCATACAGCCAATCGTCATCGAGACCGCCATCGAGAAAGTCATTGCCGGCCTCACCGAATACAACATCTTTCCCCGAGCCCCCGAACACCCGGTCGCCACCGTCTCCTGCGTACACCCAGTCGTCGCCATCACCCGCGTCGATAGTGTCCGCGTCCCCGGGGGTGTACGAAGTATCAAACGTGACGCCCAATTCGCCCAACTGTGCGTCGCGCCAATCACTCTGCGGGAATTGCTGCGAAGGGCTCCAGCCCACTCCCCACCCGCGGCCCGAGAACAGTGTCTGGATTCCGAGGTAGTTGTCGAAGGGTTCAGACGGCGAAACGTACAGCGTGCCTGCTATCCCGCCGTCCTGCCAGTCACCGAAAATCAAATCGGTGTCATCGCCCCCGGAAATATTATCCTGTCCCGTTCCACCGATGAGAAAATCGGAACCCGATCCGCCATATATGTCGTCGTTACCTCCCCAACCCAACAGGGCATCATTGCCGCCCAACCCGAAGATTCGCTGAGGAGAAGACGTCGCCCACGCGTCGTTATCGTCATCGGTGCCGTAGTAGTCGGTGGGCAGCGGAGCTGGATCCGAGCTGCTGCCCAACGAGATTCCCAGATCGCCGTCGGTCCAATTGCGGACGAGAACCGAGACTGAGTCGGAGCTGTTCCGAATGAGCAGATCATAGTGACTGCTGCTGCCTGACTGAGTGAGTACGCGTGAAATCGTCAGGTTGCCGTCGGATGACTGCCACTTGTCCTCGGCGATGACAGAGCCCGCCGTAACTTGGGTGTTGTTGACCCAGATTTCGCCTTGACCGTCTGAATCATCGATGAGGTCGAAACCATCGCCGCTTGAGAATGCGTATTTGTCATCGCCGGCGCCCCCATAGAGCTCGTCCGCACCAGTCCCACCTGTCAGCGTGTCAGCTCCTGCACCACCAACGAGGATATCGCCACCTGACCCACCATCGAGAGCGTCTCCGCCTGCATTTCCAACGAGGAAATCGGCACCGTCGCCTCCATTCTCGGTGTCGTCACCGGTGCCACCCACCACTGCATCGTTATGCGAGTCCCCTACACCAGCGGTCCAATTCAGTACGGCTTCGCCGCTTTGGATGTGCCACGCATTTTCCTGAGAAAGTTGACTCGATATTGATTGGCTTTCGGAACCGAGATCGTTCGCCACCGCGGCAATCAGCCTCGACCGAGATTTCGGCGACGATGTCGCAATGTCACTGAAATTGAAACTTAGCGCCCCACTATTGCTCGAAAAGAGCGCCGTAGCCGTCGCCGGATTATTGAAGTAGTAATACTCCATCGCCGCAACTTCCAGAGCACTGCGCATCGAAGAGTTCGTCTGCGCTTGACCGGAGCTGCCAACCAGTTTCTGCAGATCGGCTGTAAACTTTCCAAGTGTGTTGGCGGTCGGCGATGAGTATTGATTGGTCCGAAGCCGAACGAAAATGTCTGCAAGCGGATCGGCAATCACGTGACTGTACAAGCTAGAGTCAAACATTGACGGCAACAACTCAGGGAGCTGCAGTGATATCGCACGGAGACCTGGCTCTTCCTCGAATGCGGCCAGCATGTTCATGGAATGGAGATCGCCTCCACTGAGCCTGCCAAATCCGCCATTGTCTAACACCTCAGTGGACGTCCCAGCGATGCGCACCTTGTTCAATATGAACGCCGTGAAGTCATCGGCGCCAGCCGTAAGGAATTCGCCTTTTGTGGCAATTGACGTAATCTGATACTCGCGCGGTATGCTTGTTGGGTATGGTCTCGTTGCGAGAGCGTAGGCCGCCATTGGACTCACCATACCGAGAGCGAGTAACGTTGATGTCAGCTCTGGCACAGCCGTGGCAAGCGCAGATTCTAAAGTCGTGTATCCTGCAAGGTCTGGATCCGTACCATATCCGCGGAAGGCAATGTAACTGGCGAGAGCGGATGCGGTCGCTTGAGTTGCCGACAGGCGGAAAGGGGCCTCATCGAATGCCACCGTCGGCTTGTTGAAGAACACCCCCATCAGTGACGCCAATCCGCCACCCAGTGAATGACCAGTAAACACAATGTCGCCGCCGTAGGTCTGCTTGGCAGACTCATAGAATTCAGCCGCTTGCTTCAATTGGTCATCGGTAATTCCAAAAGAAAGAGACGCGTCAGACATGAAATCAATCGTCCCCGGTAAAGTCCCGGCGTAGGCGATGACGGTCTTTCCAGCGTAACTGTACACGGTAGCTTCAAATCCCGTCTTACGATCAGAATAGTGATCGAGCACCGTAGCGCCAGTTGGCAAAGGGGCTCGGTTCTGAGCGGACCGGCCTTCGAAATATGTATGTGCTGCAAGGGCCGCAAGATCTGACACGTACGTACTCATCGCCGCGCCTCCTCATCCTCGGGCAGATAGTCGAACGGTGGACTGCAACTTCTCATCTCAAACGTTTGGGTCGTCAGCTTTCCGAAATCGATGCGCCGCCCATAGGTATAGCCCGTCGTAAATTGCATTGTTTGATCAACGCTGAGATGCATATTGTTCTTTTCCATGAGCACTTTAGCCTCGAATGGCGTACTAATCATGTTGCGTTTTATCTTGCGGCCCCGTAAATCCTCGATCGGCTTTTCGACCCACCCTTTCTCCCCATATCGATAGAGAAAATATAGTGGACTTGGGCACTTCCGCCTGAAGATTTCGCCATATTCGGGCACGACAAGAAGTTCTGTAGCGTTGTGGTCAATGAGCAAAGCGACCGGCCTCAGGTCACGCGTGTAGTCCCAGCGGACCACCTTCCCAGTGTCCGGGTGCTTAAACTCCAGCCAGCCAGTTGACTCTGATGAGGGTTGACCGATTTCATGCGGCCCACCGAACTCTTGGTGTCGAGTGAGAGTGATCACACGCCCGTCAGCAAGCTGAACGTCTTCCTTCCAATCCACTTTCTTGGTACAGGCTGAGGAAAGGGCTATTAGACACAGGCAGGGTGTCACTCTGAGCAGTGCAAAGATGCTATTCATCGTTCTCTCCAGCCTGATTGGCCGCCGAACTGCATAGGTCGAAGCAAATCCAAATTGAAGCAGTATGTGTGTGTGTGTACATGCTGAGAGTGACGCAAGACCTGAGTCGAACTTGCTCATCGCTTCGCCTCCTCATCCTCGGTCAAATAGTCGAACGGCGGACTGCAATTTCTCATCTCGAATTTCTGCGTCGTCAGTTTTCCGAAATCGATCCGGTGACCATAGGTGTAACCTGTCGCAAATTGCATGGTCTGTTCAACACCGAGATGCACATTATTCTTTTCCATCAGAATCTTCGCCTCGAATGGTGTACTGAGCATGTTGCGTTTGACCTTGCGGCCCCGCAAGCCCTCAATCGATCTTTCAGCCCAGCCGTGCTCACCATATCGATAAAGCAGGTAGGGAGAGCTCGGGCACTTGCGCCTGAAGTGCTCACCGTACTTGGGTATAACAAGGATCTGTGTCGCGTATTCGTCAATGATCAAAGCAACAGGACTCAGTTCGCGTGCGTAGTCCCAGCGAATTGTCTTTCCCGTTTCCGGATGCCTAAACTCCAGCCAACCGGTTGACTCTGACGGGGGTTGGCCGATTTCATGCGGTCCTCCGAGCTCCTGATGTCGAGTGAGAGTGACCACGCGTCCGTCGGCAAGCTGAACGTCCTCCGTCCAATTCACCTTCTTGGTGCAGGCAGTGAGGAGTATTGAAGCGGACAGAAGGGCTACGACAGCAGCGGCCTTCATCGCTCGACTCCCGCCTCATTTGCCACCTGCCTGACCGGTGACAACAGGTATTCGAGCACGGTTCGACTGCCCTCACGGATCTCCGCCTGCACTTGCATCCCGGCCACGATGGGCAAATGCATTTCACTGACGTCGAGGGTCTGGCGCTGAAGCGAGACGAGCGCCTTGAAGGGCGACTGGGTCGTTTCGGTCTTCGGCCGCTGATCAGAGTTGGCATTGTCCTGCGTCGGCTGACTATTGGCGCGAGACGCATCGGCGCTGAGGGTAGTAACCGAGCCCTCCAACATCCCATACCGGGTGAACGGATAAGCCGCGAGCTTGATACGAACCGGCTGGCCTTCCCGCACGAACCCCACATCCTCATTGCGGATATAGACTTCGGCCAGCAGCGGTTCTTCCTTGGGCACCAGCGTGAGCAGCACCGTACCTGGTTGTACGACCGCACCGATGGTAGTAGTGGCCAACTCCTTGACGACACCGTCCTGAGGTGCGCGCAGCTCCAGGAGTCCTTCCCGGTAACCCTGCTTCCGAACTTCTTCCTCGAGCTGATTTGCTTCATTGAGGAGTTGAATTCGCTCCTGGTTGAGTGAGCTGCGATATTCACTCTCGAGCTGGAGCAGTCTGCTTTGCTGTGCCCGCAATGAGGATTCGAGCGATGCCACCGAAGCCGCCTGGGATTTCAGGTCCTGTGCATGCTCGACGGCGTTGCGCCGCTTCTCGTCCGCATCGAGCGATCCGACCAGCTTCTCCTTGGCCAGCTTTTCGTAAGCTTCTGCCGACTGTTCATAGCTTCCCTGCGTGCGCTCGAGCTTGGAGAGCGTCTCGCGTGCCGCAGCAAGCTCGCCGGCCGCGCGCTCGCGGGTCGCCTCTTCTTGCGCTATCTGGTCACGATGCGCCCGCTCCCGAGCCGCGCCATCGGATCTGACCTGGGAGAAGAGAACCGGGTCATCGCCAGACTCGCTTTTGAGAATAGTACCGGTGAGCTGTGTATCGATCCTGCGCAGCTCGAGGCGTTTGAGCGCAAGTTGTGAAACCGCCGAGCGATGGTCCGCCGACGCCACCGTGGGGTCCAGTCTCAACAGTACGTCGCCTTTGAGCACGCTCTGACCCTCTTGGACGAGGATCTCCCGAACCACACCCGATTCGGCGGGCTGCACCACCTTCACATAGGTCTCAGGGACCAGGCGCCCCTCGGCTACTGCGACGATATCCAGTCGAGCAAAGGCCGCCCAAAGGAGCAATGCGCTAAACAGGGCGCAGAGTGTCAGCAGAACCGTACGCGTGCTTTGGCCAGGATCACTCGCGGTGATCTCGAAGAGTGCGGAGCGGATTCGAGGGCCCAGGCCGATGCTGGCGGGCGCCTCACCGTGCGAGGGCGACGAAACCTGGGTGGCTGCGCTCATGCGGTGGCTGCCTTTTCGCCCTCGGGCTCGCCGTGCCGGTCGGGGTTCACCACGGCCAACTTGTCGCCAATGCGAACAACCTGATCCACCTGCAGGCTGCGCGGCAATTGGTGCGCAATGAAGAGAATTGTCACCCGCCCTTTGAGGGCATTGATGGTGCGCCCGAGCTGCTCCGCGGTGAGAGGGTCGACACTGCTCGTCGCCTCATCGAAGAGCAGTACTTTGGGCCCTTTCAACAGCGCACGGGCGATAGACAACCGTTGGCGTTGACCGCCGGACAGCCCCACTCCCCGTTCGCCAATAAGGGTCTGATAACCGCCGGGCAGGCTGTCTATGGCGGAATGAATTTCCGCCATCTTGCAGGCGGCGACCACTTGTTCGAATGAGGCATAGGGATTGGCAAGCTTGAGATTCTCCAGCAGGGTTCCGGAAAACAGCACGGTCTCCTGTGGAACGACTCCAAAGGTCGAACGCAACTCGTTCGCGGAGAGATGATTGTGGTCGATGCCGTCGATGCGAATTCGTCCCCGGCTGGGGGCATAGAAGCCCTGCAAGAGCTTCGCCAGCGTGGACTTGCCCGCACCTGACGGGCCCATGATGACGGTGAGTTGTCCTGGAGGGACCAGCAGCGAAAAATCTTCAAAGAGCATGGGCAACTGTTCGTTGTATCGAAATGCGAGCCCTTCCATTTCGATGCGAGCAGCCCCCGTTGCGGGCCCTCGCCGGGGTACCAGGTTGTAGCTCTCAGTCGGGGCATTCATGACATCCCCCAATCGGGCAATCGACAGCCGCGTCTGCTGCCACTGCTGCCACAACCCGACCATTCGCAGCAGCGGCTGGCTGATGCGGCTGCTGAACATTTGAAAGGCCACCAGCATTCCAACTGTCAGCGTCGAGGTAGTCATGACAATCCAGGCGCCGACTATGAGCACCAGGGTGCTACTGAGCTGATCCAGGGTGGATGCCCAGGTGTTGTAGGTGTTGGCGAGCTGACGGGCAGAGATTCCCGATTTCAGCAACTCAGCCAGCAGATCGCGATAGCGCAGATTCAGTTGCGGCTCGAGCTGCAGTGACTTGACTGTCTCCATGCCGGCAATGTATTCGGTCAGAAACGCCTGATTGGCGGCGCCGCGCCGGAACTGTTCGTTCAAACGCCTTTGAAATACAGGCGCTATGAGCAAGCTCGTCCCGGTGATCAGGACGAGAATCGCGAGCACAATCAGCGTGAGCTTCGTGCTGTACCAGAACATGATGGCCAGGAAGACGAGCAGGAAAGGTAAGTCGAGCGCCAGTGTGACCGCCGTTGAAGCAATGAATTCGCGAACGGTTTCAATGCCTTGCAGGCGCGCAGCAATAACGCCGGTGGGCCTGGTCTGGAAATAGACCAAGGGCAGACGCAGCAGATGGTTGAACACATGGCTGCCGAGTACGGCATCTATTCGCCGCCCGGTGTGCAACACGAGGTGCTGCCGGATCCAGGTCAATGCCGAGGTAAACAACAGGAACACCGCCATGCCCGCGCCTAGCGCAATCAGCGTGCTTTCTGTGCGATGGACCACCACTTTGTCGATGATGACCTGGGTAAAGAGCGGTGTTGCCAGCGCCATGAGCTGCAAGACCAGCGAGGCAAGCAGCACGTCACGCCAGATACGTCGATGTTTGAGTAGCTCCGGGACAAACCAGCGCAGGCCAAAGCGGCCAGCCTGGAATTGCAGGCTGTCGGGGTCAGCCGCGTCGACCGGTTGCGGCGCGAGCGCAAGCACCTCACCCAGATACCGATGCTCGAGGTCACTCAGGCGGGTTGCGACCGGGCCTTCGGCCCCACGCACGAGAAGTGAAACGTGAGTATCGCCGGCGTTTAGGACCAACGCCCACGAGGCAGCATCGTCCTTGTCGGCAGAGGTATTGGCCGGCGATTCATCGGAAGCCCGCAACCGAACAGCAACGGGAAGTCTCCACGATAGGGCCGCTTTGAGAGAACATCGCCGGGTTTCGGCAATCAAGCCGAGCTCATCAGCGGCCTGTTGCAGTGAATGATCGCTGATGGGAGGGGGATAACGCTGGGCGAACAATGCCGCGTTAAAGGCCCTGCGATGAAGCGCAGAGAACGAAGACACGAGCCATAACGCTTCTTCTAACGTATGTGCCCGCCCCTCGAGCCCGAAGGCTGAAGCGCCGACGCGCACTGTCAAGTCAGGTTGACTGCAGCGGCTCACCGAACGAATGAGGTGGACCTACACTTCCTAACTGCTGGCTCTGTTCCATCGCGCTCCCTTCCCTCGAATTCTTCTCAATCGCGAATCGCCACCTGGACTCACCGGGCGGAGACCAACCACCCTCATCCAAGCTTTCGTGAACCTTTCGGGAACGTATCATGAGCCTAAAGTAGAAAGCAACCGCACGTGCACGCAGCAACTCCACCTTTTGGGTGGTATCCGAGGCTCGTCTTGTTGGTATTCCGCGCCTGTTGTCTAGGCGCTGCGCGCGCCCTTCACCCGATCCGCTTCATGCAGCAAGCGCGTGCCCACTCTCACAATGGTATCAATCACGGGAATGAGCTCCTTTCCGAGCTCAGTGAGAGCGTACTCCACCGACGGCGGTGAAGAGGGCACGACGCTGCGGATCACCACGCGTTTCTTCTCGAGCTCCCGCAGCCGGGTCGTCAGCATTTTGGGCGAAATGCCGGCCATGTCGCGATAAAGCTCGCCGAAGCGGCGCGGTCCGCCGCTCAGATGCCAGATCAGGTTCGGCGTCCAGGCGCCTCCGAGCAATGCCATGCAAGTTCCCATCGGGCAACCCGGTGGGGGCGGAGGTGCTTTGTTTTTACGAAGCTTCAGTGCCATGGGTCACTTACCAAAACGATAGCAGATTTTTTCGCTTACCAAAAGTTATCTACTATCCAAAGGTAACTACCAGTGCTAATTTGCTGCCGCTGTCGAGTGACTGCATTGAGGAAAATCAGCATGAAGCTCTTTTACGCACCGGGTGCCTGCTCGTTGGCGCCCAACATCGTGGCCCACGAGGCCGGAATCAATCTGCGACTGCAGAAGGTCGATCTGAAAACCAAGACCATTGAGACGCCTGGAGACTTCCTGGCCATCAATCCGAAGGGTTATGTTCCGACCCTGCAGCTCGACAACGGGGAAGTCCTCACAGAGGGTCCCGCAATCGTTCAATACCTCGCGGACCTTGCGCCAAACACCGGCCTGGCGCCTCCCGCGGGCACGTTCGAGCGTTATCGACTCCAGGAAATGCTCGGCTACATCAATTCCGAGCTCCACAAGACTTACAGCCCCCTGTTCAAACCCAACACCCCGGCTGAGGTCAGGACCGAGCGCCAGGAATATCTGCTCAAGCGATATGCCCTGATTGAACAGCAGCTCCAGGGACGTCAGTATCTGTTCGGCGATCGCTTCAGTGTTGCCGACGCCTACCTGTTCACGGTGACAACCTGGGCGTCAGCGGTCAAAATGGATCTGTCGAAGCTGACAAACCTCAATGCGTTTCAGGCCCGCACCGGCGCGCGTCCGGCGGTCAAGGCTGCTTTGCAGGCGGAGCGCCCGAGCTAGCGCCGGTAGCGCTCACAATGTCATCAGTTCCGTTCGCGGGGCCGCGTCATTCGAGAACAGCAGATTGAGCAGCAAGCCGCGTTCGGGGGGCAGCCCGGCGAGATGCCGGGCAAAGCTCTTGTTGGGAAAGAACTCAACCTCTGACCCGCGAACGTACATGGAATCGAAGTGCGCGGCGGCCTGCTGAATGAAATCCGCGGGTGCGCGTCCCTGCTCCCGGAGCTGCTCCGGAGCATATTCAACATAGAGGTAGCGCGTCCGCCGCAGAAGCTCGGCGCCCCCGCGCATGACCTCGACTTCAAACCCCTCCGTATCCATGACCAACAGGTCGACAGGGGGACAGTCGGCCAGTACGGTATCCAACTTCGCGACACGTACCTCGACATTGCCCGCGGCGGAAATCCGGCTGTTGCCGGAATTGAGCGGATTCTCCGCAAAACGCACGTGCCCTTCCTGGTTGCCGGCCGCCACCTGTAACGCGGAGGTGAAGCCGAGCCCATTCAAGGCGAGATTCATGCTCAGGAAACGGTGATTGCGCGGGCTGGGCTCGAGCGCCCGCACCCGGGTTGCGCCGGAATTGCGCACCAGGGGAACCAGCAAAGCCCCGATGTGGGTTCCCACAAACACGAGCTGCGACTGCGCGTCAATCAGCCGCCCCAGCCACTGAATCTCCGGCCAGTCATACGCTCCGCGATCCAACAGCGCGCGCGACACACCGAAGTCGCCGGGATCGACCACCAGCAGGCCATTGCGTGTATTGGCCACAATGCCCTCGCCGTGATTGGACAAAACTCGCCGGCGCAGCTTGCTGCGGACAGTTCGAGAAAGCTTCTTGCGCCATGAAGTCTGCATCGCCGTCACCGATCCACTGAAAACTCAACCGTCCTGGGTTCGCCCCAGGCCGGAAAGGTATAGGAAGGCCGAGCTGATTTACAATGAGCACCACTCGCCTTCATAGCGTCCCGCGGCCGCAAGGTCTCATCCATTTTACTTCCGCACGACCACCGCTGTGGTGGTCCGCGCTCACCCTCGGCATCGAACCCGGCGCCCTTCGATTGCCGAGGGCGCCTGAGCCCTCGCGCTTGCGGCTCCCGAGCTACTGACTCCGTGCGAGGAGTCGATCCTTCGCCTGAAGGGCCGTAAGCGCCGCTTGCAGCTCACCTACCTGCGCGTCGAGTCTGGACACCCGGGCCAGTTGGTTTCGCAGATTGCGAATTTCAGCCGCCTGGGATGCGATCGTCGCGTTCTGGCCGGCGAATTGCTGCGCCATCCGCGCACTCTGTTTCTGCATCTCATTGAGCAGCATCGGCGCGAGCTCATCGTAGCGAACGCCCTGGATTTTGCCGGCGTCATCCCGAATGACCAGCTCCGGATACACTTCATTCACTTCCTCTGCAATCAGGCCGTATTGCACCGGACCGTTGGGCTCGGATTTCAAGTGAAAGCTCACCGGGCGCAGGCGTTGCAGCCTGTCGGTATGCGTGCCCATTGGCGCAATGGCGGTCTTGTAGCGCTGCGAGGAGGCCAGCACTCCGAGTTGCCCTGAAGAGGTCACATACACGGCGCTTCCGGTCAGCTTCGATGTGCTGATCCCCGAAATAAAGACCTTGGTCTGCGTGGCCGCAGCGCCGATCCGGATCGTGCCATTCTCCCCGCCGACCCCCTGGTTGGCGATATCGACATTGTTGGAGCCGGTGGTGAGATAGCCCGCCTGCACGCCCAGTGCAATGTTGCTGGAGCCTAGCTGGTTCGAGTACAGCGCCCGATAGCCCGCCGCCACATTGCTCAACCCGGTTGTATTACTGAACAGGCTTTGGGTACCGAAGCCGCTGTTGTGGGAGCCGGACGTATTGTAATACAACGACTGTAGACCAGCGGCGGTATTGCTGTTTCCATTGATGTTGCTGAAGAGTGACGCGGACCCGGAGGCGCTGTTGTTGTTGCCAACTGTATTGGAGCCCAGAGCTTCGAATCCCGTCGCTACGTTGTTGGCTCCGGAGAGGTTCACTTGCATCGAGTTCACACCCGAGGCGGTGTTGTCGTTGCCCGTGGTGTTGAAACTCAACGAGTTGAGGCCGGCTGCGGTGTTCCAAAATCCCGTGGTATTGTGCCAAAGAGTAAACGCGCCGATCGCGGTGTTGTCATAGCCTGTCGTGGTAACGACCATCGAACCCACTCCGACGGCGGTATTGCCACTGCTGTTGCTCGACTCGAGGGCACCGGCGCCGATGGCTGTATTATCGGAGCCGTCCGTATTCGAGCTCAGCGCGCTGATTCCGGCGGCCGTGTTGTTGAACTCGCCCAGAGTGCCGGTGGGTTGCGAGGCCAATGCCTTGGTGCCCATCGCGGTATTGCCTGAAATGTCGCTTTGCACCACATCCGGAGGTTGCGCGAGCGCCAGGCCGCCGAAGCTCATGAATCCGGAGATCAGAAACGGGGTCCAATGAATTGATTTGTTCATTTGTAGTCCCTTGCGTTTGATTCATTTGGATACAAACCACCCAAATCGGGCGGTTGACACTGTTGAACCTACCACAAGGATTCCCGGCCCTGCCATGCAGGTCATTGACCTCGACCGCGTGTCAGCCTGCGCTTGCGGAAATTCTTGGCTCCCACAGCTCCACCTTGTTGCCATCCGGGTCCATCAGCCAGGCGAAATTTCCGTTTGGGTGCGATTCGGGCCCCTGAAGGATTTTGACGCCGGCTTTCTCCAGATTGGCGAGCAAGCCGCTCAAATCATCCACGCGGTAGTTGATCATGAAGCTGGACTCGCTCGGACTGAACCACTGTGAATCGTGCTTGGCGACCATCCATGCAGTCGCGCCTTTGTCCTCGGCCGTATCCTGTGGCCAGCGGAACACCGCGGCTCCAAAGCGCTCGAGCTCGATTCCGAGATGCTGTTGATACCAGGCCACCAGCGCCTCCTTGTCGCCCTTCGCCTTGATGAATACTCCCCCGATTCCCGTCACGTGCGGCATGGTTATTTCCTCAGTTCTTTCACCGGTACACACAGATCCAACTCAAAATGCGACCAGTCGGTTGCTTTATCCTTGTCCAGGAAAATCTCCAGTGCCGGCGCATGCTCGGGCTCATACTCACTGTGGATCAGCCAGCCCCTGTAAAGATAATCCCAGGCGGTTGCAACCTTGCGAAGATCCCCGGAAACCCGCGCGACGGCGTAGCGCATGGCCGGCATGGTCAACTTCGACATGCCTTTCGGCGCACCGACCGGCACTGTCGACGCCAGGCAGACCTCATATCGATACAGATGCCTTGGGGTCACGTGCGGATCGTCCGCGGACATTCCGAAAAGCACACCTTGCGTCAACATGTCCTGTGATCTCGCCCACTCCGTCATCGTTCTGAAAGCGGCCAGCACCCTGCCGTCGGCACAGGCATTGGCAACCCGCAGGTAGGTCACGCGCCTGCGGGGCAGATCGAGCAACCTCACCCGGAAGAGCGCCTTCTTTTGCGCCGCACTGAGGGGAAGAAGGTAGTCCTGTTTCCGGAACAGCTCTTTGCGGATCTTGCTCTTTTTGATCTCACCGCCGGGGCGGAACCGGCTGGGCGACGTGTCGTAAGCACCGCGGAATGCGCGTGAAAATGTGGCCGGGGATGAAAATCCACACTCGAGGGCTATTTCGGTCACGCTCTGGCCGGAATACCGCAGCAGCCGGGCTGCCTTTTCCAGGCGCAGGCGAGTGGTGAAATGGTTCAAAGTCTCACCGGCCACGGCACTGAAGATGCGGTGGAAGTGGAATTCGGAAAAGCAGGCCACTCGCGCGAGCTCGGCCAGCTTCACCGGGCGATGCAGATTCTCGCGAAGATGGTCAATGACCCGATCGATTCTATCGGTGTATTTGCTCAATCCAGATTCAATGCAATCAGACTCGTCGGATTCTGTATGTAGAGAATGGCGTTCGCGGACAGCGCCAGCTTCCCTGATGCCGGGTAACTGAAAGCTGGGAGGTGAGTCTGCAGATCGATGGCATACGTCGCCCGGTCGGTGCTCACGAAGGCCATATTCCTGGTCAGAAGCACTTCACTGGCAAACAGCGTCTCGGCCGGATTGGCCGGGGTCCAGGACCACAGCAGAGAGCCATCGGCCTCGGCTCGGGCCTCCAGCCGAAAGGGAGTCTGATTCAGGACGTACAGTACGCCCGAGCGGTACGCGGGCGTGGTCGGATAACAACCCGCAATCTTCCAACCAATCGTGCCTGAATCAGTGCGGAAGTTGATCAGGGTGTTGCCGATGGCACCCCCGTTGAGGACTGAGTTGGCATACTGAGCGACAAACACGGACCCCGGCGCACCGAGAACCGGTGCGCCCCGAACCTCGTAGATGTAATTCTGGTACGTGGGATCGGCGATATCCTTCAGCGTGGCACCGGTCAAAGGATCCTGCATCCGCAGGTAACCGTTGTAGACATACACGGCATTGGAATCAACGGCTGCGGCCCACTCGGAAACCTGCTCTTCATACGAGAAAAAGAGCTGTACGCCGCTCGGATTGAAGGCATACATGCCGCCATAGGTACCCGCGTTCGCATACAACATCCCATTGGGGCCTATGGTCGGTGCCAGATAGCCTTCCCATTGGGATGTCATCGGAGCCCGGTACTCGACCGACCCATCGGCAGCATTGAACGCAAACATGTACGTGTCCTGCTGGTGTCCGGCGGGGACATAAACCACCCCACCGCTCACCGATGCGGGATTCGCATTGGGATAGGCGAGCCCATTGAAATTGTAGCTCCAGACCTCGGTGCCGTCCGATTCACGCTTGGCGTGCACAACCCCGGAATCCAGGTAGCCGGAGGAGACCACATAGAAAAGACCGTTGGCCGTGGTGAGGTTCTGCTTCTGGGACCCGTTGGTGCCGGAGACATCATCGCTTGCAGCAGTCCAACGTGTGGTCACCTTATCGGGGTTCACCGTCAGGGGTACAAACCCGGTGTGGGCGGCGTTGCCCTGAAACATGCTCCATTCGGGCAGGTCCGTGCGTGTACCGATGGCCGTCAGGTGATTCCCCGGCCACGCGGTGGCCGGACTCAGCACTGTCACATTGAATGGCACTGCAATCGAGGGCACCTCGAGAGGAGTCGCGCACTTGGCGTCCCGGCACAGATTGATTGTCACATTTCCAGTGAACACGGCCGCCGAGACGCTGGGATTGGTTGTCAGCTCCAGGCTGAAGCTGCCATCGGTGTTGGCTGCAACATCGACTCCCGGGAGAAACAACCCCGATGGATCCTGAGCGGTTGCATACAACTGCGCAACTTGCAGATTGACAGGCAGCAATGTGACTGTGGGGCGGATGGAAGCGCCGTCGGCCGCGAATCGCGTGAGGCTGTCCTGCTGGACTGTCAGCGTGAAGACCGAGAGCGACAGGGAAAATTGCGCGGAACCCGAGCCATTCGCGGCCGTGATTGTGTAGTTGGTGGCGGCCGCGGCCTGCGTTGGGGTCCCGGAAATCACGCCGGTCCTGGAGTCCAGTACCAGTCCCGCCGGTAGAGACGGGCTGACGCTGTAAGTGGAGACAGTCCCGGTAACGGTGGGACTGAGAGCCGCAATCGCGGTATTGAGGCGTAGATTCTGGGGCGTGGTGTAACTGAGCCCGCTCGGTGCCGGTAGTGGTGGCGGTTCGCTGCCGCCGCCTCCGCCGCCGCAGCCACCGAGGGTGACAACCAATACGGCCAGAATGAAATGAGTGAGCCAGCCGTGAACTGCGCGCATCGTGAATGTCCGATCCATGGCGTGAAGCAGGGGGGTGGATTCGTTATAATTCTGTTTATCCACCCCCAATATAGCCGATCAGCGTTTTTTGGCAATAATCTTGATCTCCGTAATACCGCTCGGCGGAATGAGGCGGGACACCTGTATTGCCGTCCACGCCGGGAACGGCGCCTTGATATAGCCGTTTTTCACGGCCACCATCGCCGGCATCTGCGTTGTCAGGTCGGTATGAAAGCTGGTGATGTCTACAACATCGTCCCAGCTCGCCCCGGCTTTCCTCAGGGTCTCGCCGATGCGCTCGAAGGCTCGCGTGTAGGCAACGCGAAGGTCAGTTTCACCCTCCCGTACACTGGCCACGACCCCCGAGAGATAAATGGTGTCCCCGGTCACGATGGCATCGGAGAATCCCCAGTCGGCCTCGATTTTCGCCAGGCCTGGGTCGGATGCCATGAAGGTCTTCGCGTCCTCGCGAGCGCCGGCGACCGCCGTATTGGCGCCCGCGGCAATGATCCAGATTGCAGTGGCCATATTGATGCGCATGTTGTATCTCCCCTAAAACCGTAAGCCCCCATCCACCTCCACACACCGCCCGGAGAAATAGTCGTTCTCTGCAATAAACACCGCGGCCTGAACGATCTCCTCCACCTCGGCACAACGTTGCAGCGGAATGGCCCGCGCCAGGTTCGCGAGCGCCTCCGGTTTCATGCCCGCGACCATCTCCGTGCGAGTGAATCCCGGCGCAATGCAACCCGCACGGATTCCGTGTCGCGCCAGCTCCCGGGCCCAGACGACAGTCATGGCAGATACACCGGCCTTCGCAGCACTGTAGTTGGTCTGGCCCATGTTGCCTGCGCGCGAGATGCTGGAGACGTTGATGATGACACCGCCTTTGGCGAACCGCACCATGTGAGTCGCCGCCTCACGGCCGCACAGAAATACCCCTGTCAGGTTGACATCGATCACCCGCTGCCACTGCTCCAGGCTCATGCGCCGAACGACCTTGCCCTCTTCGACCTTGAGCAGCATGGCGTCCCGAGTGATGCCGGCATTGTTGAAAAGAACATCCAGCGCGCCGAGCTCACGCGCAATCCGCGCGAACGTATCAATGACCGCCGCCTCATCACTGACATCGCAGGTGTAGGTGCGCGCCTGATCGGTACTGCCGGGATCATCGAACGCCAGGTCGATCCGGGCCACTCGGGCTCCGCGCCTGAGGAACTCCGCCGCCGTAGCCGCGCCGATCCCACGGGCGGCACCCGTTACCACTACCACTCGACCCGCCAGTTGCATGATTCACCTGCCACAAAGCCGCTTTCCGCCCATGAGTTTGACACGGGCGGCGCGAGCTCGATAGCAGGGCCTCACACGGTACGAGTCGCCACCGCCGGTGAAATGGCGGCCGCGCGCAATGCCGGTATCAATACCGCCAGCAGGCCGACGACCCACAGCATCAGCACGCCGCCGACCAGGTAGTACAGCGGCAACCGGGGAACCTGGTACATGCTGCTGAGCTGCACACCGGCCGCCAGCGCCAGGAGGCACCCAAGAACAACACCGCCTGTGGTAATGATCCAGTTCTCAACGAGGAAGTAACGCAAAATGTGGTATTTGCGCGCACCGATCGCGCGCCGCGTACCGAGCTGCTTGGTACGCGAAGCCACGCTGAACGCGGCGAGGCCCACTATGCCAACGATAGTCACCATCACGACAAAGAACGTTGCCACGCTGAGAATAATGGCGCTCGAGCGATACTCCTGCCGCGCATCCTCGGCAGTGCGGTCGAGCGCCTCCATGCGCTCAACGAAGCGCCCAGGCTGCAGATCCGCGAAGTTCTTTTCGACCTGCGCCATGAGAGCATCACGCTGTCCGGGTTTCGTGCGCACGATGTATTGGCCGTCCGGACCGGGTGCAATCGCTGGAAGCAGCACAATCTGACTCGCGAACTGATCGTATTGGGAAGGCATGGGATTCGCGCGCATCTGCGCCACGATACCGACAATCACAGCCGACTTGTTGATGAGCCCCGTATAGACTGTCTTGCCCAGCGCATCCCCCTTGGGGAACACCTTGTTGGCGAATGCCTGGGTCACGATGATCTCCGGTACCCACGCCGCCATCGCGGCTGCGAAGTCCGCCGCCGGCGGTATCACCGTGCTCGCGGCAAAATTCCGGCCCGCCACGAGCTTCAGGCCCAGCGCATCAATCAGCTTGTCGGTGCCGAAATACAGGGTGCCGGATTCGCCGCCATTCGGATTGAGCAGTGTCTGCGGATCGGCGGCGAACGGCATGTTCGACATGGAATGCGTCTGCGGTACATTGTTGACCGTGGACGCCGCCACCACTCCCGGCAAGGAGTTCAGGTAGGCGAGATCCGCCTTGACAGCCGCAGGGTAGTTATAGTCGGCGGTAATCGCTTCGGTCGCGATCCAGAACACGTTGTTCAGATCCAGCCCCGTGGGCTTGTTGGCATCCTGCAGTTTCTGCTGAACGATGTAGGCCACATTCACGACCACCGCGAGTGTCAGGGCCACCTGGGCCGCCACCAGGAGCGGGCCGGTCTTGTTGCGCCACAGGGCGCTCAGTAGCGCGCGTATTTCCATCTTGGCTTCCCCTGGCTGAGTCCTACTGGGTTTTGAGAAACGTGGCGGGTGTCAGCCGGCCGATGCGATAGGCCGGGTAGAGCCCGGCGAGCACACCTGCCAGCAACGACAGGACAACGGCCGCCAACATGACTGGAATGTCCATGTGGACGAACGATTGGATGAGCGCGGTGCGATCGGGGTTGCTGGAATGCGCCAGCCTGCCCGAGAACATCAGGGCCTTCAACGAGGCCAATCCTCCCAGTGTCAGGCCCATGCCGGCGGCGCCCCCCAGCAGTCCCACAACAATCACTTCGATCAGGTGTTGCCGGATGATATCGACACGGCGTGCGCCAAGAGCGCGGCGCAACCCGGAGATCGGCGCCGCCGCCAGGAATTTCGCCAGCATCAGCCCCAGAGTATTGAGAACACACACCGCAAAGAACACCAGCCCGAGCGCAAGCTGCATGCGACTGTCATCACCCACCACATCCCACATGGTGAGCCACGTCGGCACATCGACCACCCGATTGTTGTTTTTGCGTGGAAATCGCCCGTGCTGGCGTTGCTCGTTGGCATAGTTGTCCACGAAAGCCTGGTAGCGGTCGCGATCGGCGCGATTGCGCACCTCCACCCAATACTGCAACCAGACGCATTCCTCCGTGTACAGAGCGTCGGACCCGGTAATCTTTACGTTGTTGCGCACGCAGCTAGTATTGCCGTGGGGCTGAAGCTCGAGGGCGCGGCCCCAGCCGAACGGTATAAACACTTCCTCGGGAATTTCCCACCCGCCCCAACCGTTGAGGTCGTAATACTTCGGTCGCGGCATCCACGCCGCGATGACACCCACCACTCGATACGAACGGCCGTCCAGTACGACTTCGCGGCCAACGCTGTTGGCGCCCCCAAACAATTTGTCGTTGATGAATTTGGACAGAACGACGACCGGTCCTGGAGCCTCGTCCTCAGGCCGCGACCAGCCGACGCCGTAGATGAAGGGAACATCAAACGTCGCGAAAAAGTCGGCCGTGGTGACCCGTGTGGTCACAGCGAATGGCTTGATGCTCCTGTTGTCGGGCGTTACCACCTGGCTCGATCTGAACATCATGACCGAGTGCAGCGGAATGTCCGAGGCATACAGAGCGCGGGCATCACGGTACGTCAGTTGGAACGGTGGATACTCCGGATGACGCTCGTAGCTCTGGGGCGGCTCGTCATCCCGGATATCGAGGGTGACAGCAAACAGCTTGTCTTCCTTCCAGGGAATGGGATGGCCGGCGCGCGCATGATACAGGGTGATGGCAATCATGGATGCCGCGATGCCCACCGCCATCGCGCCAACCATGAGGGCACTCAGAACAGGATTGCGGCGTAGGCTGCGCACCGCCAGGTTGAGATCGTGAACGAGCACGGCACCCTCCTCAAACAGCGGCGGACTTCACAGCCGGCAATGGTTGCACGGGCTTGAAGTGATGTATCTGATCGATTTTGCCGTCAACGATGTGGAGCTGACGGTGCACACGCTGCGCCAGCTCGGGATTGTGAGTCACCATCAGGATGGTGGTGCCCGCGGCATTGATTTCCATGAGCAGGTCCATGATCTGGTCCGACATGGTGGTGTCCAGGTTTCCCGTGGGTTCGTCCGCCAGGATGACACGCGGGTCTCCACAGATGGCGCGAGCAATGGCCACGCGCTGCTGCTGGCCGCCCGACAATTGCGACGGAATGTGCTTCATGCGCGTGGTCAAACCAACGCGCTGCAGTGCCGCCGTGATGCGCCGGTGGCGCTCGGCTCCCGGCATCCGCCGATAGTGCAGCGGCGCCTCAATGTTGTGATAGATGTTGAGATCCGGTATCAGGTTGAAGCCTTGAAAGATGAAGCCGATTTTCTCGTTGCGGATGCGGGAGCGCTGATTGTCGGTCAGGCGGCTGACGTCCTGGCCATCAAAGGTGTAGCGGCCGCCGTCGAGCTCCTCCAGGAGCCCCGCCACATTCAGAAAGGTCGTTTTGCCGGAGCCGGAGTGACCGGTGATGGCCACGAATTCACCCGCCTCCACTTTCAGAGTCAGGTCCCGCAGAGCATGGGTCTGGACCACTTCCGTACGGAACACCTTACTCACATTTTGCATTTCGATCATGGCGGCTCTCTTGTGTTTAATCGGCCAAGTGCACTTCCGGGGCATCGCCCAGGTCGCTGACGCTGGAAACAATGATCTGGTCACCTGCGTTGAGGCCGGAGAGAATCTGGACCTCACCCACACTCATGGGACCCAGCTTCACCGCCTGCCTGGTTGCTACGTCGCCTTGCACGCGATAGGCGACGGAGCCCGCGTCGACGAAGCCGCCGCGCTCGACTTTCAGCACATTGTTGCGTTGATCGAGAACGATACGGACACTGACTCGCTGGTTCTGGCGCACGCCCGGAGGCACCTGGTTGGCAAAGCGCACCCGGCCCTTCACCTCGTTCTGCTGCACTTCCGGTGAAATCGCGGTCACGCTGCCGCGATAGTTCCTGCCTGCATAGTTGATGTCAGCCGCCATACCGATCGCGAGATCCGACGCATAAGCTTCCGAGATGCTGAACTCCACCTCCAGGGCCGACAGATCCACGACCGTCAGCAACCCCTGGTTTTCCGCGACGGCGGCCTTTTGGCTCACCAACAGACTGCCCACCATGCCTTTCACAGGGGAACGCAGGGTCAACGCGTCCGAGCGACGCTCCAAATCCGCGACCAGGAGCTTTTGCCGTTCGACGTCCGTGCGTTTGTTTTTCAGGTCGACATTGAGGCTGTCTTCCTGCAAGCGCGCATTGGAGAGCGCATGGTCAAATGTCAACTTCGCGTCATCCCGCGCGTCCTGCGCCTTGTCGTAATCGCGTTGCGCCACCACTCCCTGTTCGATGCCGCTTTTCATCCGCTCCAGCTCGCGTTGAGTCGCCCGAACCTGTGTGGTTGCCAGATCGACCGTCTGCTTGCTTTCCAGAATCTGCCGGTGGGTCTCGATCGCCTGGCGCTCGAGCGTCTCTTTGAGGCCTTCGAGGCTGGCGCGCTCCCGCGCCAGCTCATTGTTCAACGCCGGGCTGTCCACGGTGCCCAACACCTGCTTCGGCATGACGGGCGCTCCAGCCACGACATCAAAGGTCACAGTGCCGATGGCGGATGAAAACAGGGTCGGGCTGTTCGCCACCACCACGAGCCCGTCGGCGGCAACATCGCGAACAAAGGCTCCTCGTGTGACCGTCGCTATTCGCACACGCGCCCGTGGGACCACTACTTTCGCAGCCAGCCACGATTTGATGACCAGTCCAAAGACCAGGATGAGTACCGCAGCGCCCCCTCCGAGCATCACGAGGAACCGCCGCCGGCGCGTACCGCCATCCGGGTCGACAATCACATCCTGCGCCGAAGTATCGCGTACATTCATTTGTTGTTTACCAACAGCCCGTCAATCACCTGCAGATCCCGCTCCAACAGCCTGCCGGCCTGCTGTTTCAATGTCAGCAACGCGGTCAGGTAGTCGTAGCGCGTCTGACTGTAGGTGCGTTCCACGGCGTAGTAGTTGTTCTGGGCGTTGAGAAGGTCGAAAACACTACCCGTACCGAATTCCACATTGCGTTGGCTCGCTTCAACCGACTCGCGCGCCGACTCAACGGCGCGCTTTGCGGCACCGATCCGCGCGATCCCTGTGACCACTCCGCGGTAGGACGCGCGCGTCAGACGCTCGGTATTGCGTTGCGTGGTGTCGTACTGAGCTTCCGCTTGCCGGTACAGCGCCCGCGATTGCCGGACGGCCGAGGACACTGCGCCGCCCTGGAACAGAGGCCAGTTGAACGAGACCATGGCGGAATCGAGCGATTGATTGCCGCCGAAGGCCGGGTTCTGCCAGGTGTGAGCCGTGCTGACATTGAGGTTCAGGGTCGGCAAGCCCTTGCCACGCTGTACCGCCACGTCGCGATCCTGTGCCTGTGCTTGAAGCTGGGCGGCGCGGACTGTGGGATTGTCCTGACTGGCAGATGCGACCCACGCATCGACCGAGGCCGGATCGGGAGAAGTCAGCGGAATGTCATCTATCAACGCGGCGATGTCGGCGTTATGGGGACCGACGATTTCGGTCATCGCCAATTCAGCGTCATCGAGCGTATTCTGCGCATCGATGACTCCCTGCTCGGTCGCATCATAGAAGGCCTGCGCCTGCGCCACATCGCTGCGCGGGCTGGTTCCGATACGCTCGCGGATCTTCGCCTGATTGAGCAAGGTGCCAAAGGCCTCGCGGGCGCGCCGATTGGTCGCAAGTTGGTCCTTGGCCGAGAGAATGCCGAAATACGCGGTCGCCACCCGAAGCAACAGGTTCTGTTGGGCCGCGAGCAGGTTGGCCTGTGCACTGGCGGCGAGGAGACTCGCTTGCCTCAGGCGGCTGAAGGACTCGAAACTCCACAGCGTTTGGGTCAGCGTAAGGCCGTAAGCATGGGTGTTCGTGTAGCAATACTGAGTCGGCTGATCAGACGACAGCGCACAATTGGTTGCCTGGCTGGTCGTTGCTATGGTGGATGCAGCGATTTCCTGGGTCCCCTGACGTTCCCGGCCTGCGCTCGCGTTGGCACTGAATTGCGGCAACCATTGCGCCAGCGCCTGCGGCCGCGACTCAATCGCCGCGTCGCGTTGGTAGGTCGCCGCTTGCAGCACGGCATCCCGCGACAGCGCCAAGCGGTACAGGTCCAGCAAATTGTTCGCGCACGCCGGGCCCGCTCCTCCAACAAGGACTGCCACAATGAGGACATTCCGTAGCCTGACCAGTGGACTGCTCCCACGCGATACACTGCTGTGCTGCTGTAGAGATGCGGCAGACCGGAAAAGCGTTTAGGGAGCCGCGAAGTTTTTTGTTCCCCGTTGAGAATCAGTAAGATACTGACATGAGCAGCCAATACATTCGTTTGATGGATTTGTTACGCCGCCCGGAAGGATGTGGCGTACCCGAGGCGGCAGCGGCACTCGGCATCACCCCGGCGGGATGCCGGGGCATGATCAGGGACCTGAAGCGGTTGCTGCCGATTGAGACTTCTTATGGTCCACATGGCGGCCGCGGACGCGGCCGTTCCGCGACTCATTTCATACGAGCGGCGCTGGACAGCGCGTCAGGTCAGGGGCTGACGTCGGGCTGATACGACTCCGCCACCATGATGATGTCTACGGCTTCGCCAATGGTTTTGGCAACATACTTGACTGTCCGCGAGCCCACCCGCTCCATGCCCGGCAGGTAACTGAAGATCTCGGCGGCGGCGTAGTTCTTGTAACTCATCTCGAGAGTCACCGGCGTAGTCACTGCATAGGGCTTGAATTCGGCCACCCGAGCCAGCGCCGAGCGCACGCCGGACTCGATGCGCGCAGCGGATTCAGCCGGCGTGAGGGTTTCCGCGGAATGGAAGCTCAACGCCTTCTTGGTCTCCACGGTGACAACGTTGCCGATGCGATCGCGCAACTCGGCGGTAGCGACGTCATCTCCCGAAACAAACACCACGGGCACACCGAGGGCCCCGGCCTGCGCCGCACCAATTTCGCCTTCACTCACGTCGTGTCCGTTGATTGCGATGCGGGTGAATGTTGCGCTGGAGATGGTGTGCGCGCGCACACCGGCGGGACTGCTTGCCGAGGCGTGATAGCCGATCATGATCGCGGCATTGAAGCTCGAATCGAGCCCCGCCATCATGGCGCCGTGCCGCGGCCACGAGCGGATGACTCGCACATCGCGCGGCAACTCGTCGATCAGCAGACTCTCGCCATTGCCGTGAGAATCGGCGATCAGAATTTTCGTGGCGCCGGCCGCCTTCGCAGCTCGCACCGCCGCCAGTACCTCATTCGTCATGAAATGCCGGGCGCGCTCGTACTCAAATCCCTGAGGCCCAAGCTGGTCGGCCGTCACCACGCCCGCAATGCCCTCCATGTCCACGGAGATGTACACGGCGAGCGGCTTTTCAGCCGCCATCGCCGGGCGTGTCATTACGAGGACCAGGGCAACTCCCAAGGCTAACGATGTAATCTTCAAAATAACCACTCCTTACGGAAAATCAGGCACGACGAGGCAGAACCGAGCGGGCCGTGATGTCCGCCAGCTTCGGTGTGCCCGCCTGCCGCATGATGGCCTGTAGCTCGCGCGAATAGATATCCAATACCGCTTCGACGCCTTCCTGGCCAAACGCGGCCAGACCCCAACCGTGCGGCCGGCCAATGCCAACCGCCGTCGCCCCGAGCGCCAGCGCCTTGAAAATGTCGGTGCCGCGGCGAACTCCACCATCCACGAAAACCGGCACCTTGCGCTTTACCGCGGCAACCACCTCCGGCACGCAGTCGATGGTGGCACGCAAGGTCTCCTCGTTGCGGCCGCCATGATTGGAGATGATGATGGCATCGACCCCCTGCTGCAAGGCGAGAGAGGCGTCTTCTCCCGTCACAATTCCCTTGACCATCAGCTTGCCACGAACCCGGTCGCGCAGTCGCCGCAGCCAGGGCAATGTCATGTTGGGTGGAGTCAGCTCATGCACGCGCGAAACATCGAGACCGGCGAACAGCGGCGCCTTCAGCCACATATCGTGCCGATTGTCTTTGTGACAAGCGCTGCACGGCCGCGTGTCGACTCGGGTCGCGCGTTTGAGTGTCTCGGAATTGCGCACCTCGTGGGTAACCGTCGTGTCAACGGAAAGGACGATGGCATCGGCACCCGCCTTTTCGGCGCGCTCAACCATGCGTTCAGTCACTGACCAATCGTCGGTTGGGTAAAGCTGTTGCCAGACAGGGCCGCCCCGTTCAGACAATACACGCTCGAGTGAGACTGACGAGCCACTCGAGAGCATCATCTGGACGGACCGGCTCGCCGCGGCACGGCCCACAGCCGCTTCGCCATCGGGGTGAAAGGCGCGCATGCTGGAAACGGCGGACAGATAAATGGGAAGCGGCCACCGGCTACCGAAGACACTCGATCCGGTGTTGAGTTGAGTGAGATCCGCAAAGCGGCGGGCACGGATCTCGTAGTCCCCGAAGGCGGCTTCGTTCCTCTTCAGGGTGCGGTCATCGTCAATGCCGGTCGCCAGATAGCCGAAATGGGCCGGGGGCAGTGCCTGTTGCGCCAGCAGCTCGAAGTCACGCACATTGAGCACATTCTTGGCGCCGAGCTTCTTTGCTGAAGCATCCGCCGCCGCATCCGCGCTGGTGGACTCGCGCGCCCATGCCAGAAACGGCAGTGCCGTGGCTGCTGCCATGACGTGCCTGCGCGTCCGATATAAATGACGATTGCGCACCGTACCCCCTGGTCTGGGGCATCCGCTCTACCGCTGTCGGACGCCGCTTGTTTTTCTTGAGGCTAGCACGTTCGTCACGGCGTTGCGCGTTGCTCAGTCCTGCGCGTCGGCCAGCTCCCTGGCGGCTGTTTCTATACGCCCCAACATTTCGCGAAGCGCCGCAATCTCGCTCGTGCTGAAAGACGCCACGAGCTGAGCTTCGTAATCCAGGGCGGCCGGCGCAATGCGCCGGTGCAGCTCCTGACCACTTTTCGATAATCGCAGGCGGCGGGCGCGACCGTCATGGGCATCCGGAACACGGGTAACGAGACCACGGTTCGCGAGCGCGATGGCAGCCCGGCTGACGGCAACCTTGTCCATCAGAGTCAACACTACGAGATCCTGCTGTGTGCAAACACCATGCTCGTGCAACACAGCAACCAGGCGCCACTCAGGCACACTCAGGTCAAATTTCTGTTGGTAGGCAGCGGCAACCAGGCGGCTCACGGCATTGGCCGCAATTGAAAGCTGGTAAGGTAGAAAGCCATGCAGGCGAAGCGTGCCCATCAGCGGCACTGAATGGTCTGATCGATGCAGCCGAAGATCGACTGCCCTCGTGGATCCAACATTTCAATCTGCACGCGGTCGCCCTCCTTCAGAAAGGGAGTGCGTGGCGCGCCGGCGGTAATGGTTTCGACCATCCGGATCTCGGCTAGACAGGAATAGCCGAGCCCACCGGCCTGGACCGGACGCCCCGGTGAGCCATCGGGATCGCGGTTCGAGACTGTCCCGGATCCCAGTACGGTGCCGGCTCGCAGCGCACGGGTCCTCGCAGCGTGAGCAATGAGCTGGCCGAAATCGAAGGTCATGTCGCATCCGGCATTCGGGTGGCCGAAGAGCGCGCCATTGAGGCGCGAAATCAGGGGCAGATGCAGCTTCGCCCCTTGCCAATGCGGCGCCAACGCATCCGGCGTCACCGCGAGCGGCGAGAATGCCGAGGACGGCTTGGATTGGTAGAAACCAAAACCCTTGGCCAACTCGCCCGGGATGAGATTACGCAAGCTCACATCATTCGCCAGGAGAACGAGCTTGATGTGCCGGCGCGCCTCCTCCGGGCTGACTGACATCGGCACATCGTCGAGGACGACCGCGACCTCCGCCTCGAAATCGCAACCCCACGACTCGTCCTTCAAGGTAATCGGCGCGTGTGGAGCGAGAAAGTCATCCGAGCCCCCCTGATACATCAAGGGATCGGTCCAGAAGCTGGGTGGCAGCTCAGCTCCCCGGGCGCGCCGTACCAACTCGACATGATTCACGTAAGCCGATCCATCTACCCACTGATACGCACGAGGCAGCGGTGAAGCACAATCGCCCTGACGGAACGGCTGCCTGCCAACCGCATTGCGCGCGAGCGCCTCGGCACGGATGCGCAGCTTGGGCTCGATGCCGGACCAATCATCTAGTGCCGCCTGCAGTGTCGGCGCAATGTCGGTCGCATCCGTATACCCCTCGAGGTCGTCGGAGACCACGACGAGGCGGCCGTCGCGACCGTGTTTGAGCGATGCCAGCTTCATTCTTTCGCCCTGGGTGTTGGCGCCACAGGGGGCACCGCGCGCGCCTTTTCGTGCAGCCAGGCCGCGTGTTGGGGTGCCTTCTTCGTTCGCGACCACTCATCCAGCATCAGGGGTGCGACCCGGCGCAACTCCTGCAACTGCGCCGCGGTACCGGTATCAACAGCGAGCTCCACGCGATGGCCGTTGGGATCAAAAAAATAGATGGAGCAAAATATGCCGTGATCGGTGGGCCCGACCACACTCACCCCATGCGCTTCAGCACGGAGCTTCGCGGCGTGCAGCACATCGAGGGAGTCCACTTTGAAAGCAATGTGTTGGACCCATTCCGGCGTGTGCGGATCGCGGCCCATGCCAGGCTGCTCGGGCAGCTCGAAAAAAGCCAGGACGTTTCCGTTACCGGCGTCCAGGAACACATGCATGTACGGATCATAGGCACCGGTGGACGGGACGTGGTCCTCCGCGAACGCTATCTGGAATTCCATGTCCAGGATGTCGCGGTAGAAGGCGACGGTCTCCTTCGCATCCTTGCAGCGATAGGCGACGTGATGAATGCCATTGAGCATGGGTAGATAGTAACATCTGAAACTACTTTGGCAAGGCACATCCGGTATCCTGTGCGCCGAAGCCGCCCCACTGGCGGCACGGCCAGGTGCCTATGCAAACGGTCCGCGCTCTCATTTGCCTGCTCTGCTTCAGCCCTCTTGTCATTTCTTGCGATGCCTTCGCTGTGGATAGCGTCACCCCCCTGACAGTCGCTCTCAAGTGGCGAATGATCGGTCCTTACCGCGGAGGCCGGACTCGCGCGGTCGCGGGAGTCCCGTCGGCACCCAACATTTTCTACATTGGCGCAGTCGACGGTGGCGTCTGGAAGACCGACGACGCCGGTCGGACCTGGCAGCCGATATTCGACGATCAGCCGAGCCAATCCGTCGGCGCGATTGCCGTCGCTCCCTCCGACCCCAACAGAATCTACGTGGGCAGCGGGGAAGGACTTCACCGCCCCGACCTCTCCGTGGGTGATGGCATCTACCGCTCGGACGATGCCGGACGCACCTGGAGCCACCTGGGCCTGCGGGACGGTCAACAGATTCCGGACCTGGCGGTCGATCCGGGCAATCCGGACCGGGTATTCGCCGCGGTCCTGGGCCATCCCTATGGTGCAAACCCCGAACGCGGCATCTACCGATCTCTCGACGGCGGCAAGAGCTGGCAGAAGGTGCTCGGCAAGGACAACGACACCGGCGGCTCCGCCGTCGCCATCGATCCGAGTCATCCCAACATCGTGTACGCGGCCCTGTGGCAGGACCGTCTGGGCCCCTGGGAAGACAAGAATCAATTCCAGGGCACCGGCGGAGGCCTGTTCAAGTCCACCGATGGCGGCGACACCTGGCAGCACCTGACGACTGGACTTCCCGAGAACACAACCCAGGTCAACTTCTCCATTGCGGCAAGCACACCTGAGCGCCTCTTTGCAGTCGTCGGCACCAACGAACCGGGCGCCTACTCGTCGGCCGCGGGACTCGGAGTGTTTCGCACCGAGGATGGCGGCCGGAATTGGACTCGCATCACTTCCGATCCGCGCCCGGCACTGCGTATAGGCGGCGGCGACCTGCCGGTCATCCGTGTCGACCCATCCAACCCCGACGTTGTGTACAGCACCGGCCTCGTGACAATGAAGTCCGTTGACGGCGGGATAACCTGGAGCTCGTTGCGCGGCGCACCGGGTGGGGACGATTACCAGAACCTTTGGATCAATCCCAAACACTCCGACACCCTGGCCCTGGTGGCCGACCAGGGAGCCGTCATCACCGTCAATGGCGGCAAAACCTGGAGCTCGTGGTTCAACCAACCAACCGCACAGTTGTATCACGTCAGTGTCTCACCGACGTTCCCCTATCGTGTCTGTGCCGGACAACAGGAGAGCGGCTCGGTGTGTATTTCGAGCCGGGGCAATGATGGTTCCGTCACCGATCGCGACTGGCATCCCGTCGGTGTGATCGAGTACGGCTACGTAGCACCGGACCCGCTGGATCCCAATGTGATCTACGGCGCGGGCCGGAACGTCGTCTCGCGATTTTTTGTGCCGACGGGGCAGGTTCAGGACATCACCCCCATCCCGGTCCGCAACAGCTCGATCCGCGTTACTCGCACCGAGCCGCTGCTGTTCTCACCCGCCGACCCGCGCAAACTGTTTTATGCGGCCAACCAGGTCTACCGAACGCAGGACGGCGGCCAGCATTGGGACATCATCAGCCCCGACTTGACACGCGACAAGCCGGGAATCCCGTTGAGTGTGGGCACACAGCACGGCCCCAACATGGACACCCAGCGAGGCTCGATCTACGCCTTGAGTGTTGCGCAGCACGACCAGTTTATCTGGGCCGGCACCGACGATGGTCTTGTCTGGAGAACCGCGGATGGCGGCAAGAACTGGTCCGATGTCACGCCGCCGGAGTTGACTGCATGGAGCAAAGTTGCCCAGATCGACGCTTCTCACTTCGACGACTCGACGGCGTACATTGCTGTCAACAGGATGCGCGTCGATGACTTGCGACCGTACGCATTCAAGACTCACGACGGCGGCAAAACGTGGCAGTCCATTGCGGAGGGGCTCCCGGCCGATGAACCGGTCAACTCGGTTCGCGAAGATACGCAACGCAAAGGATTACTGTTTGCCGCTACCGAGAAATCCATCTGGGTGTCAGTCGACGACGGCGCTCACTGGGCGTCGTTGCAGCTCAATCTACCGCACACCTCGATGCGCGATCTGTGGATTCATGACAATGACCTGATTGTCGGTACGCACGGCCGCTCCATCTGGATACTGGACGACATTTCGATCCTGAGACAGCTCGGTTGCTGCCAGCCGCCCCGCGAGGTCGAGCTGATACAACCTTCCACGGCCTACCGGGTCGAACAGAGCACCTGGACGGACACGCCGATTCAGCCCGACGAGCCGCTCGGCCGCAACCCGCCGGCCGGCGCCATCATCGACTACGTCCTGCCGGCGAATATCAAGGGCCCGGTCGAATTGGAAATCCGCGATGCCCAGCAGCAACGGGTGGTTCGTTTCACCAGCAACGACCCGCTCAAACCGAGCGCCGAGGAGCGGGCAAGAGAGCTGATTCCGGCCTATTGGCTCGCCGAGCCGGTCAGCCTGCCGTCCATCCCAGGCGCACATCGCTGGATCTGGAATCTGCACTACCCGGCCCCGGACACCACCACGCGGGGCTATCCGATTTCTGCGGTACCCCATGCAACAACGCGGGAGCCACAGGGTCCGCTTGCACTACCCGGGGAGTATATGGTGCGCCTGACAGCCGGCGGCCGCACAGTGGAAAAGCCGCTGCTCATCAAGGCGGATCCGCGAGTAAAAGTGTCGGACGGTGCGCTCACAGAACAGTTCCAGCTTGCCTCGCGTCTGTCGACGCTGCTGTCCGAGAGCTCCCGAGCGGTCCTGACGGCTCAATCCGAGCGAGCCCAGCTCGAAGCCCTTGCCGGCGATGCGCCCAAGGACCGCGTCATCGCAGACTTCAGACAACGACTGGTGGCTCTGCTCGAGCCGATGTCGGAGGCACAGGAGCACGTTGACACCCTTTACAAGATGGTTGTAAAGGGCGACGCAGCTCCCACCGCAGCGCAGACAACAGCAAGCAACGCCGCGGAAGCAAAGCTCACTCCGCTGTTCACAACCTGGAAGCAACTTCAAACCGAGCTGCCTGCGCTCAACAAGGCGTTGCGCGCCGCACATCTGGGGAAAATTCGCGCCGACCTGCCTGCGCCGCGCGACCAGAACGTGGCGGACGAGGAATGAGCTGACTGGTGCGAGCGGCGCGGCGGGTGCATCATGGAGATCTAAAATGTTTCCAATGGATCGGTCTCATGCATAGACTCGCAGCGCTGCTCCTATGCCTCGTCGCACCCGCCGCATTCGCCATGACGGCCGACGAGCTGGCGGTGAAGAACATTGAAGCCAAGGGCGGCCTCGACAAGCTCCATGCCCTCAAGAGCCTGCGGCTCACGGGCCGGATGCGAATCCAGAACGACACGCTGGAGCTGGGCATCGTGACTCTCGTTAAACAACCGGGGTCGATTCGCTACGAGGCCTCGATTCAAGGACTGACACAGGTACAGGCGTACGATGGCGCGCAGGCCTGGCAGATCAATCCATTCCAGGGGCGTAAGGACGCTGAGAAGCTGTCAGCGGATGATGCCAAGAGCCTGGGCGAGGACGCCGCCGACTTCGCCGGAGCGCTGGTCGATTACCAGACGAAAAAGTACAAGCTCGACTATCTGGGGACAGAGGATGTTGATGGGACCGACGCTCACAAGCTGCGGGTCACACGTCCCAACGGTGATAGCGTCACGCTGTATCTCGACCCGGACCACTTTCTCGAAATACGCACGATCGAGCGCCGCATTGAGCACGGGGTACCGCTCGAGACCGTGACGGATTTCGGTGACTACGAACAGGTGGAGGGCGTGTACCTGCCCTTCTACGCCGAGTCCGGTCGCAAGGGCTCGACCGAGCGGCAGAAAGTGCAGTTCGAGAAAGCGGACGCCAATCCCGCCCTCGCGGACAGCCTGTTCCAGTTTCCAACCAACACCCATTCGAGCAGCCCGGCAACGAAGTAAGCCGGGCGCGTCCATCGCGGGAGAAGACGGATGCGATATTCAGTCGCCATTGCCGCTGTAGTGCTGTCTGCCGGACTTTCGGGGGGCACCGCGGCCGCCGCGCCCGATACGGGCAAACCTGCCGCGGAGCCGGCGAATGCCGCAGCCAGCATCGACTCCGGCACAATCTCGGGGCTCGGCGCCCGTAACATCGGCTCAGCCGCCATGAGCGGCCGGATCTCGGCCTTGGCCGGCTTCAGTGATGAGGCCGGCAAAGTCAACTTGTTCGTGGGTGCGGCCAGCGGCGGCGTCTGGAAGTCGATCGACGGGGCCACCACCTTCAAGCCGGTGTTTGATGACCAGCCCGTGCAGTCCATCGGTGCCATTGCAATCGATCCGTCCAACCACCAGAACATCTGGGTCGGCACCGGTGAGTCCTGGACGCGCAACAGCGTGTCCATAGGTGATGGTGTTTATCGCTCGACCGACGGTGGCGAGTCCTGGACACACGTGGGATTACCCGACTCGGAGCGTGTGGCCAAAATCATTGTCGATCCGCGTTCGTCCGACACCGTGTATGTCTGCGTACCGGGCAAACTCTGGAGCGATTCCGCCGAGCGCGGTCTCTACAAGACGGTGGATGGCGGCAAAACCTGGTCGCTGATTCTGAAGGGATCCAACCTGTCCACGGGTTGCGGCAGCGTGGCGCTGGACCCGTCCAATCCGGATGTTGTGATGGCGGGCCTGTGGGACTTTCGCCGCCAGGGCTGGACCTTCCGCTCCGGCGGTAACGGTCCGAAAGCCGTTTCGGGAAGCGGGCTCTACCGCAGCACGGATGCCGGCCGTACCTGGAGTGAAATTGCCCCCTCGCAACACGGAATGCCGCCGAAGCCGTATGGCAGGATTGCCCTCGCCTACGCACCGAACGATGCCAAGGTCGTGTATGCATTCGTGGAGTCAACTGAGTCGAAACTGTTGATTTCACACGACGGCGGCACGAACTGGGACAGCGGCGACAAGAGCTCCTGGATGGTGTGGCGTCCCTTCTACTTCGCGAACCTCATTGTGGATCCGAAGAATGCCGAGCGCGTGTTCAAAACCGACGGCGCCCTGATTCTCAGCGAGGATGGCGGTAAGAGCTTCAGTACCATCGGCGGCTTCGTCGGCATGCACGGCGATGTGCATGATGTCTTCATTGATCCGAACAACTCACAACATGTGTTCGCAGCCGATGACGGCGGACTGTGGATCTCCTACGACGGCGCGAACAAATGGTGGAAGACCGACAATCTGCCCATTTCGCAGTTCTACCACGTCAGTACCGACAACGCGGACCCTTATCATGTCTACGGCGGCCTGCAGGACAACGCGGCCTGGGTAGGTGACACAGCCTATCCGGGGGGAATAACGAGCTCCCGCTGGGAAAACATGTATGGCGGCGACGGCTTCTGGATGTGGTCCGACCCTTCAGACAACAACTATCTGTATGCCGAGGCGCAAGGCGGTACCATCGGTCGCGTCAACGTACACACGCACGAAATACGGGACATCCAGCCGAAGCTGGGGCCCGAGGATCTGCAGAAATTCACCAAGCTGCGATTCAATTGGAACACGCCCATCGCCCTGTCGCCAAACGATCCCGCGACGCTGTACATCGGCTCGCAGTTCCTGTTCCGCTCACGCGATCACGGCCAGTCCTGGCAGCGGATCTCGCCCGATCTGACCACCAACGACCCGCGGAAGCAGAAACAGGAGCAGTCGGGCGGCATTACTGTCGACAACTCCGCGGCCGAAATGCACACAACCATCTACTCCATCAGTGAGTCGCCATTGACTGCCGGGCTCATCTGGGTAGGCACTGACGATGGCAACCTGCAACTCACGCGCGACGCAGGGAAGCATTGGACCAATCTGACAGCCAATCTCGAGGGCGTGCCCAAAGCCTCCTGGGTCAGTTGGGTGCAGGCGAGCGCTTACGCAGCGGGGACTGCCTATGTAGCCCTCGATCGGCACACCGTCGGAGACATGGCGCCGTACGTGTATGTCACCACCGACTTTGGAAAGACGTGGTCGCCACTGGCCACGCCCAAGGACTCGAAGGGAATTCGCGGCTATGTACATGTCATCAAGGAAGACACCAAGGAGCAGCGCCTTCTGTTCATGGGTACGGAATTCGGCCTGTGGATTTCCACGGACGCGGGCGCCCATTGGGCGCAGTTCAAGGGGGGCCATATTCCCACGGTTGCGGTCCGTGACCTGGCCATTCAGCCGCGCGACAACGATCTCATCCTCGCCACTCACGGGCGCGGGATGTGGATTGTCGATGACATCACTCCGCTTCGTCATCTGACAGCAGATCTGGTTTCCAAGGAAGCCGCGTTTGTGTCGGCACGGCCGATTCAACAACGCATTGAAGCGCAAGGCGGCTGGCCGTCGGGCGCGGCGTCATTCATTGGCGAGAATCCCGCCAATGGTGCCGTCATCACCTACTACCAGAAGAGCCGTCATCTGTTCGGCAAGCTCAAGATCGAAGTCCTGGATGCCAAGGGCAATGTGGTTGATGAGCTGCCCGCGAGCACGCGGCGCGGCTTGAACCGCGTCGTTTGGACGATGCATCTCAAACCGCCTCATGTGCCGCCCGCCGTACAGCTCGCGCAAGCGGGTACACAGGGTCCGCGAGCCCTTCCCGGCACCTACACCGTGCGGTTGGAGAAAAACGGCCAGAAATATGAAACCCAGGTGACGGTGGGCCTGGACCGGCGCGTCACCTGGACCGCCGCCGATCGGCAGGCCCAGTTCGATGCCGCCATGAAAGTGTCCGCGCTGTTCAATGACGAGTCGGTGCTGTTTGGACAGATCGCCGCGCTGCGCGAGCAGGTTGCAGATGCGAACAAAGATCGGCCGGCAACCGACCCTGTGCATCGCAGGCTGGCGGATTTCGATGGCAAGCTCGATGGGCTGCGCAAGCAGATTGTCGCCACCACTGAAGGCGGAGCGATCACCGGAGAGGAGCGCCTGCGCGAGCACACGGACCAACTGTACGGTGCCATCATTTCCTGGGACGGACCGCCGACCAACTACGCGTTGGACAACATCGTCGCATTGCGGAATCAGTTGAAGGACGTCACCGATCAGTTCGCACACATCACCTCGACGGACCTGCCCGGGGTCAACAAAGCACTGCAGGGCAAGGGTGGAAAGGCTCTGAGCGTGCCGCCCCCCACCGCCTTTGAGGATGACGACCATGAGGGTGGTGCTGGTGGCGTCCGTGTCGGGGGACGAAACGATCCGGATGCACGGATGGGGATCGAGCTGCCCAAAAACCTACGCCTCTGGAACTAACAATAAGTGAACAATCACCGTGTTTTGTTTACCGCCGCCGCGCTGGCGGCGATTGGCGTCTCGCATGCCGCTTCATCCGACGAGTCTCAGGACGACGCGAAGAAGCCCGTCATCATTCAGACCGAGCCGTGGCTCTTCAATCGTGAGACCCGCTATGCGCACACACTACCGGAGGTAGACGGCCCCACCATCACCGTCACCAAAAAGACCTCCGTGGTGAAGCTGGACGCTCAGCCCACGGTGATTGACAACAATCAGCGCGAGATCTTCGACCGCCTGCCGGGGATCGTCCTGGCCGAGCAGCAGAACCCCACCCAGCTCAACTTGACCTATCGCGGCCTGGGCAATCCGCAGGAAAGTGAGTTCGTGCTGGTCATGCAGGATGGCCTGCCACTCGAGCTCGACTGGATTGGCTTTCCCACGCTCTACTACCTCCCCATTCCACAGACCATCAGCTCAGTGCAGATGATCCGCGGCGGATCCGGCCTGCTGTATGGCCCTGAACCCCAGCCGGTCATCAATTTCATTTCGCGCGCTCCCGCCGCGGATCGCGCTGTCAGTGGCACGACCGAGCAGGTTGGCGGCTCGGACGACCTGTTTTCCAGCTTCAATGCTCTGTCAGGCACCTCCGGTGACTGGGATTACCTGGCCGACTATTCGCACCGGCAATCGAGCGGCCAGCGGCTGAATGGCGACTACCATGTGAATGCCGGCGATCTGCGGCTCGGATATCGCTTTGGCGGCAATCAGAAGCTCACCTTTGCACTGCATGCCTACGCGGTGGAGAGCGGTCTTGCCGGACTCATGACGGCGGCACAATTTCACGCCACGCCGAACCTGACTACCACGCCCGCCGATCGCCTCTGGACTGACCGCTACACCGCGGTACTCACCTACGAAAACAAGTTTGACGAGCAAAACTCATTCACACAGAAGGTGTGGTCGGGCTACCAGGACCTGATCAACCGATCTGATACCTACCCGACGCCGTTCACTCCAACATCGGCGTCACTGGCCGAGCAACGCTTCCATTACACCGGGCTCGATGGACGATTCCTGCATCGCTGGGGACGAGGCAACGCCCTGACGGTGGGATACACTGCCTACACCTCGAACAGCCCCTACAACCAGTATTCCAACACGGACCCATTGGTTGATCGCGATGACGAGTCAGGCAAGCGTACGTATGGGGATGAGCGGCGCACGAACTACGCGGCCGTCTTTGCGGAGAATGTGTTTCGCTTCCAGTACTTTCATCTCGTGACGTCAGCGCGATTCGACCACGAGGAGCTGAAGTCGAAAGAAACCGTGGCCACACATACGAACCTGGTTGACGCAACCTATCGCAAAAACATCCCTCTGTTCGGTATCGGCATTGGCAACGATTTCGGGCATGGCAACGAAACCTACCTGAACATCGCCCAGGGATTTCGGCCCCTGCGTTACTTCGATATCGCGAGCCCCTTCACCAACTACAGCTCTGGCAACAATCCCGACCCGACCCACTACGTGACTTACGAGGCGGGTGTACACGGCTGGCCCGAGCCTGGCCTTTACTACGACGCCAGTATCTTCCAGGTCAATGTGCATGACCGTATCGAGGCGCGTCAGCTTTCGCAGTCTCCGCCGGCAACGGTCGATGTCAACACGGGCAATACTCGCAGCCGGGGCGTGGAGCTCGAAGGCTCGTACGACCTGCTGCGACTGTGGCCGGATGCACCGGAGCACCGCCATATCGACGTGTTTGCCAACGCCAGCTATCTGAATGCCCGCTTCACGAGCAGCCGCAACCCGAGCCAGATCGGCAAGACCCCGGCCTACGCCCCGGATTACGTCTTCAAGACCGGCATCACCTTCCGGCAGGACAAGTTGTACAAGGCCAGCCTGATTGTCGACTCGGTAGCCTCCCAGTTCTTCCAGGACAGCAACCTGCCGGTTTTCCAGGGCAACACTTCGATCATTGCGACCCAGGCGCGGATTCCCGGCTATACCGTGTTGGATTTCTCAGGCGAATACACGATCGCCGAGCGCTTCCGGATTCTCGGCGGGATTTCGAACCTCACCAACCGCCGGTATTACTCGCGCGTGTTCATTTCTCGCGGGCTGGTCGAGCCGGCGCGAGAGCGTGCGTTCAATCTCGGCGTGGCCTTCGACCTTTCCTGATCGGCAATGGCCGCACGGGGTGCCGCCTCCATCTAGCTTGCCGCACGTTGGTAGCGCTATCATAATGAGCTGTGACATTGCTGCCTGCATCAGGGGGACAGATGAGAATCCATGGGGCCTGGGCCATCGCTGTCGGCGCGTTTCTGGCGTCCGTTCTCCTCGTACCCGCACAGGCAGCACCTCCCCCGCTCGCCAAATTCAAAGACCCGACTGTCGCCCCCGAGCTTCGCGCCAAGGACCTGATCGCCAACATGACACTGGAAGAGAAAGCGGCGCAGCTCGGGCACGCGGCGCCGGCCATCGCGCGGCTCGGCGTCCCAGAGTACAACTGGTGGAATGAGGGACTGCACGGCGTCGCCCGCGCCGGCATCGCAACGGTGTTTCCGCAAGCGATTGGCATGGCTGCCTCCTGGGACGTCCCCTTGATGCATCGGGTTGCGAACATTCTCGGTACCGAATTTCGCGCGAAGTACATGGAAAAGGTGCATCCCAATGGAGGCACCGACTGGTATCGCGGCCTGACGGTTTGGTCGCCCAATATCAACATCTTCCGCGATCCGCGTTGGGGCCGTGGCCAGGAAACTTACGGCGAAGACCCGTTTCTCACGGCGCGGATGGGCGTCGCTTTCGTATCCGAGTTGCAGGGTAACGACCCGAAGTACCTGAAGACCATCGCAACCCCAAAGCATTTCGCGGTGCATAGCGGACCCGAATCGACCCGGCATACTGCGGACGTGCAGGTTTCGCGACACGATCTCGAAGATACCTACCTCCCGGCATTTCGAGCGACGGTAATGGAGGGGAAGGCGCAGTCTGTGATGTGTGCCTATAACGCCATCAATGGCGAGCCCGCGTGTGCGAACGGTATGTTGTTAGAGGAGCACTTGCGCAAGCATTGGGGCTTTGAGGGATACGTTGTATCCGATTGCGGGGCCGCTGCGGACATCTTCATCCCGGACGGCCATAGATACTCTGCGAACGCCGAGGCCGGCGTCACCGCCGCGTTCAATGCGGGAATGGACCTGATCTGCGGTGACTACCGCAACAACATGAGTACCGAACCCACTGCAATCATTGGCGCCGTACGTCACGGGCTCCTCCCCGAATACGTGTTGGATCGCGCTCTGACCCGCCTGTTCACCGCGCGAATCAAGCTCGGCTTGTTTGACCCGCCGGCGGGCAATGTCTACAGCAAAATCACCGCTTCGCAATACGACACTCCGGCACATCGTGAAGCGGCGCTGCAGATGGCGAAAGAGTCCCTGGTGTTGTTGAAAAACAGCCGCAATCTGCTGCCTCTGAAAAAGGCGCCGGGCGTCATCGCGGTCATCGGCCCCAATGCCGACGATCTGGATGCACTGCTCGGGAACTACAATGGCACGCCTTCACGGCCCGTGACGATTCTCGCCGGCATTCGCGCACGTTTCCCTCAGTCGAAAGTCGTCTCTGTGAAGGGAACGGGCCTCGTGTCAGCGGACCCATCTGCGGACCAGGCCGTCGAGGCTGCCCGGGGTGCCGATCTCGTCGTCATGGTCGTGGGTCTGACTGCCCACATTGAAGGCGAGGAGATGAAGGTGAACGCTGACGGATTCGCGGGTGGCGATCGCACCAGCCTCGATCTGCCGGCACCCCAGCAAAAGCTGTTGGAGCGTATCCAGGCAATCGGCAAGCCCTGCGTTCTCGTGCTCATGAACGGCAGCGCACTCGGCATCAACTGGGCCGATCGGCATGTAGCGGCGATTGTGGAAGCCTGGTACCCGGGCGGACAAGGGGGCACGGCCGTGGCCGCGCTGTTGGCGGGCGATTTCAATCCCGCCGGACGGCTGCCGGTCACTTTCTACCGCTCCGTCGAGCAACTTCCGCCCTTTGACGACTACTCGATGGCCAAGCGCACCTATCGCTACTTCAGCGGCGAGCCGTTGTATCCATTTGGTTATGGCCTGAGCTTCACCAGCTTCGAGTATTCGAACGGCCGCGTGAGCCAATCAAACCTGACTGCCACTGACACCGTGACAATTTCCGTCGATGTCATGAATTCAGGTGCCGCCGCCGGCGATGAAGTCGTGCAGTTGTATCTGACGCATCCGGGGATACAGGATGCACCGCTACGTGCGTTGCAGGGATTTCAACGGATTCATCTCGACAAGGGTGAGAAAAAGGCCGTCACATTCACATTACGCCAAAGGGACATCAGCGTCGTTGATGAGAGTGGCAAGCATCGCGTTGTTCCCGGTCGAGTGGACGTCTGGGTCGGCGGCGGACAACCAGTCGGCAGACCGGGTCTGACGCCGCCTGGCGGAGTACGTACCCGGTTCGAGATCACTTCGGGAGCTACTTTGCCGGATTGAGAGCCGGCACGCACAGGCTGTCCGCATTCGCAGATGACGTGATTCAGGAATTCGCGCTTGCGAAACAACCACCGGCGAGCAGTACTCGATGTACTGGTCCTGGTAGACGTTTCAGAGGGCTGAATCCCGCACGTTGCCGCCAGACGGGCGACGTGCGATTGTCCGGACTGTGAACGAAGTCAAGCAGTTGTGGCTGAAGTTGCGCCGGTTGCTGCGCAGCCGCGGTAACAACCTGGATGATGCCGATGACCTCATCCAGGAGGCCTTTCTGCGCCTGCAGGTCTATTGCCGGGAGCACGAGGTGGAGAAAGCCGAAGCCTTCCTGGTTCGCACGGCTCTGAACCTGTCCACTGACTTTCATCGGCACGAGGATCGTTCGACGGCCATCCACGAGACTTTGCGAACCTTGGGTCTCGCGGAGACTTTCCCGGCCGCCGATGAGGTGTGCAGCAGCCGCGAACGTCTCCTTCATATGAAAGCGGGCATTGATCGGCTCAGTCCGCGGCGCCGCGAAGTGTTCATTTTGAATCGAATTGAAGGCTACACATTTCCCCAGGTCGCCGAGCGCCTCGGCATCACGCTGTCCGCGGTCGAGAAGCACGCAGCCAAAGCCACCCTGCAGATGACTGACTGGATGGATCAACTCGACGGGACAACAGAAGGATCTCCAGAATGAGCGGTGTTTCATCCGGCGTATCGCCTCACCGCAGGGCTCGCGCCGAGGCCGCCGCGTGGATTGTGAAGCTGCACGGTCCCAGTCGTTCACGCGAGGTTGAGGCGGCATTCCGCCACTGGCTGGCACAAAGCGCGCAGAATGCCCGCGAGTTCGAGAAAGTCACGGAAGTCTGGGACGGTGCGCGTGGGGTGCCACGGCCGGCCGCCCACAGGCGGCAACGTCCGCTGCTGGTGTTGGCCAAAGCCGCATCAGTCATTCTGCTGTTCGGTGTCGGTGCCTTCCTGACCTATCAACATTGGACACGAGACTCCTATACAACCAGGATCGGTGAGCAGAGACTGGTTCGCCTGGAGGACGGCAGCCGCCTGTCACTCAACTCAGATTCCGCGGTTGAGGTGCACTACACGCGCGCACGTCGGCTGTTGGCACTGACGCGGGGCGAAGCCTACTTCGAGGTCGCCCAGAACACCGCTAGACCTTTCGTTGTATCGGCGGGAGGCCACAACGTGACGGCGCTGGGAACCGCCTTCGTCGTGAGGTATGAGCCCGAGCAAACGGCCGTTATCCTCGTTGAGGGCCGCGTGTCAGTTTCAAATACTGCCAACTCCAGCCCAGATGCTTCGCCCGCCGTGGCAGTCAAACAGGTGCTCGCCCCCGGTGAAAGGCTGGTGCTGGCACGCAATGCCGCGCCACGCTTGGATTCGCCACGAATTGATACGGTTACAGCCTGGCGGCACGGCGAAGTCGTGCTGGAGAGAACCCCCTTGGCCGAGGCCATTGCCGAAATGAACCGGTACGAAGACGACAAGCTCGTCCTCGACTCACCGGCCATCGGCGACCTGCAGATCAGCGGCATCTACCATACCGGCGACAGTGCGGGATTCGCGCAATCGGTGGCCCGCCTCTATCACCTGGAAGTAACCGAGTCCGGAAAACATATCCTGTTGAGTCGCTCGCCGGTGCGGTAACACGCCGCATCAATCGTCTACTTCATGTAGGGGAAGGAAGAAGACGAACGATGCGACAGACTCACTCAGTTTGGATTGCCGTGGCATTGTTGTGCCTGAGCCGCATGGCGGCGGGCGCCGACGCCGGCGCCACTTACACATTCAACATTCCGGAACAGACGCTGGCGGACTCGCTGCGAGCGATCGGGCGCCTGGCCACGGTCAATATCCTGTTCACGCCCGAGACCGTGGAACACCGGACCGCGCCGGCCATTCGCGGCCAATTCACGGCGGAACAGGCGGTTGGCCTGGCCCTCGCCGGCAGCAAGCTGCATTTCGAACGCACGGCGCCGAACAGCATTCTGGTCGAGCCCGGCGCCAATATATCAATGACCACCCAAGGCGGTACCGCCGAGGGCTCGAATGAGTCCTCCGCCTCTCGCAACCTGCCCGGTGATGCCAACAGCCAGCGGAACGGAACACCCGACCCGGCTGCGAGCCAGAGTCCCGCCGCACCGAAATCCCGTTCTGCGGCGGCGGCAGCCGACCCCGAAAGCCATGCGGACAAATCGAGCCTCCAGGAAGTGGTGGTCACTGCCAACAGGCGCGCCGAAAGCCTCGGCAGAGTACCTATCAGTGTGAGTGCGTTCACACAGGAATCGATGGACATCAAGGGAATCCGCGACTTCACCGACGTCGCGCGCTTCACCCCCGGCGTGACCATCGACACGGATGGAACCAACAGCATCTCCATTCGCGGAATAAGCTCATCCGGTGGCGCCGGAACGACGGGCATCTACATAGATGATACCCCCATTCAGATGCGCGCCATGGGTGTCAATCCGGACGATGCTCTGCCCAAGACCTTCGACATGGAACGCATCGAAGTCCTGCGCGGACCACAGGGGACGTTGTTTGGTGCCGGTTCGGAAGGCGGCACCGTCCGTTACATCATGACACAGCCAAGCCTGACGAAAGCATCGAGCTACGTGCGCAGCGAGATTTCATACACGCAGGGCGGCGCTCCAAGCTATGAGGCCGGCGTCGCCGGCGGCGCCCCGATTGTTACCGACACCCTGGGGTTTCGTGTCAGCGCCTGGATTCGTCGCGATGGCGGTTGGATCGACCGAATCAATCCAACCAACCTGCAGCTCGAAGACAGCAACACCAATCACGACGAAACTGCCGTCGTACGCGCCGCGCTCACCTGGGCGCCCACGAGCTCCGTGCAGATCACGCCGAGCGTGCTGTGGCAGGACCGGCGACGCCATGACGTCGAGTACTACTGGCCACTCTATTCCAATCCGGGCCACGATCGTTTCGTGAGTGGCAACTTCATGAACCTCGCCGAGCCGGACCAGTACTGGTTGCCCGCCCTGAAGGTATCGGCCGACCTCCCGTTTGCCCAGTTGATTTCCGACACATCCTATTTCAGGCGGCGCGACATCAGCGGCTATGACGCCACGCTCTACAACCTGAGCTACTACCAGACTCTCGGATGGCTGCCCGGTGACGGTGGCAACGCTTCCGGCAGCAGCCCATACGCCGGCTCGCAACCGTGCGCGCCGCAGGGATTTACCTGTTATCCGCTGCTCGATGGACACGGCGTTCATCTGCCATCAGCCGTGGCCAACTACCGTGCGCCCAACAGCGTCACCAATCAGCAGGACACGGTGAGCCAGGAACTGCGGTTGCAGTCTTCCGATCCGGCAGCACGCGTCGTCTGGACGGCAGGCGCCTTCTTCTCCCTCATCCGCAGCTTCAGTCTCGAGGAAATTCACGACCCGATGGTCGATGAGCTGTTCGGCTATCTCTACGGCACCCACATTGCCAATGTATTCGGGGCTGCGACCAATCCGAATGGCAGCTCCTACCTGCCCAGGGGCGATTCGTACCTGAATCAGCTCACCGGTCACGACCGGCAGATCGCCGGATTCGGCGAGGTGGTGTGGGGCCTGACCGATCGGCTCAAGCTCACCACAGGACTGCGTTATTCGAAAACCAGTTTCAGCTTTGTAGCGTACAACGACGGCCCCCAGAACGGCGGGCCGGGCGGCGGCAGCGGTTCCTCCACGCAGAAGCCTCTGACGGAGCGAATTGGCCTGTCGTTCCAGCAGGACCCCAACAATCTGTACTACGCGACCTACTCGACGGGTTTTCGCGTTGGTGGCGCCAACTCGGCGATCCCCTACTCGCTGTGCGCAGCGGACTTTGTGAGCTTCGGCCTCGACGGCGTGCCCTCGTCCTACAAATCCGACACCGTCAAGAGCTTTGAGATCGGTGCCAAGAACAACCTGGACAATCGCCTGCGCCTGGCGGGCAGCCTCTACTACATCCAGTGGGATGACATTCAGCAGAATGTCGTGCTGCCGACCTGCGGCCTGGGTTATGTGGCGAACCTCGGCAAAGCGGTTTCCGAGGGCGGTGACCTGCAGGCCCAGTTGCGGATCACCGACTCATTGAATCTCGAGTCGGCCTTCGGCTATACCGACGCCCACTACACTCAGGGACTGTATCCGGGGCCGCTGTCAACGACCCCGCTCGCCGCGAAGGGCAATGCCATTCTCGGGCAGAGTGGCAATCCACCCGCCCCCTGGACCATTGCCCTCGGCCTCGAGTACCGGTTTCAGCCATTCGCCGGCCACGACGCCTACCTCCGGCTCGATGCCGAGCACCAGACCAAAAACAATCGCCGCACCGCCGCGGAAGATCCGACGACCGTGCAATACGGATCGTGTACAACACTGTCCGGCGCGCTCGCCAACTGCAACATCACACCTTCCGGAACGACCTTCGTGTCGCTCCGTGCCAGCTCGACTTTCGCAGACTGGGAGCTGTCCGCCTTCGTGGACAACCTGTTCGATTCACACCCGGTCCTGCAATACAACTATCAGCCGATCGACGGTTCCGGACCGCAGCCCGCTCCCAGCCCGATCTACCGCAATTTTACTTTCCGGCCGCGCACGATCGGACTGACCCTCATCCACCGACAATAGAACAACATCGCAAAGAGGAACAGGTCATGCAGCAGAATCGAACCGCCGCAGCAGTCGCATTGACTCTACTGGGCGTTGCCAACGCCCACGCCCAGGTGAACGGTAGCGGAGAGCGTCCCTACCTCGGCTGGACCACGTGGAGTCAGCAGGATCATTTCGGCACCTCCGAGGCCACCGGCGACGGCTTCCAGAACGAAGTCAATGTGAAAGCCAACTCCGATGCGATGCGCCGCTTTGGCTTGACCGCGCACGGCTTTCAATACATCAACATCGACGGCGACTGGGACAACGGCTTGATGTGCCAGTGCGGCGGCCCGGCCACTTTCGATGAGTATGGCCGCCCCATCGCGAACGTGGTGCGGTTTCCACATGGCATGGCCAACCTCGCCTCCTACATACACCACAACGGCCAGAAGGCGGGCATCTACTGGGAGTCCGGCGTCGCACCCCAGGTTTATGCCGCGAACACGCCCATTCTCGGCACGCCCTACCATGTCCAGGACATTGTGATTCAACCCCTGGTGACCGAGTTCAACGACTACTACCAAATCGACTTCTCGAAACCCGGCGCCCGCGAATACCTGGCGTCGATTGTGCAGGAATTCGCCCAATGGGGCTTCGACTACCTTAAGGTCGACGGCACCATGGTGACCCTGCCATCGGCTGCGGCGCCCGTTGACGATCGCGCCGGCATCGCAGCCATCTCCCAGGCCATCCGCAACTCAAACCGGCCCATCTATCTGAATCTGTCACTCAACCTCAATCATGACTACGCGAGCTGGTGGGAGCGCTGGGCCAACGGGCGGCGGATCGACGGCGACGTTGAGTGCGGCCGCAGAACCTGCCCTGCCACCCTGACGCAGTGGAGCCGCGTAGCGCAACGATTCACGGACCTGATCAACTGGCAGACCGATGCAGGTACGAACCGCGGTTGGAATGACCTGGATTCGCTCGAGGTTGGCAATGGCACCAACACCACCTACCCGGCGAATTCGCCCGAAATTCTCATCGTATCGGATCCAGCCCCAACCTCGGCAGTGCCGATAACGACCTCACCGGCGTTCGTTGACGGACTCAGCAACGACGAGCGGCGCACGGCCATGACACTCTGGTCGATCGCCGCAGCGCCCTTGCAATTGGGCGACGACCTCACGTTGCTCGACTCGTTCGGCGTGCAGTTGTTGACCAACGACGAGGTTCTCGCTGTCGATCAATCCGGTCATCCCGGCAAAGTCGTGACCGAGGGAAGTACGCCCGTGTGGGCCCAATCACTGTGCGATGGCTCGTACTATGTTGCCCTGTTCAATCTGCAGGATGTACCGGCCACGGTCGGCACGAGCTGGGTGGGCCTCGGGTTCACCGGTCCTGCTGAAGTCCGTGACCTGTGGTCTCGCCAGGAGGTTGGCAACTCCAGCACGGGTTACTCCACCACCCTCGATCCGCATGCGTCGGCACTGATACGAGTTCGCCCCGACGCAACCGGACGTCAGTGGCCGCCCTCCTGCCCAAGCTGCTGCCACAGATAAGTGTATTCCACCGCGCGGGCTGTAGCGCGCAGACGCCAATCGCCGGGGGCAGGCCCCCCGGCGAGCTCCCAATAGTGCCCGCCCTGAGCATCCTCGAAGTAGAGGTTGTTGTGTCCCTTCTCCTCCAGCAGAGCCGAAAAACGCCGCGCCTGCCCCGGCAACACACGGTCATCATCGGTGGAGGTGATGATGAGCGCGGTCGGATAGTGAGTTCCGGCGGGGGCGATATTTTGCATCGGTGAATAAGTACGCAGAATGTCGCGCGCATCCTTGTTGCGAGGATCGCCATACTCGGCCGTCCACGTCGAGCCCGGTGGAAACTCGATGAAATTCAGCATGTCGGTGAGCGGTCCACCGACCACAACGGCATTCATCAACTCGGGATACCTCTCCATCACCGCCGCCGTCATCAAGCCGCCGTTGGATCTGCCCATGATGCCGGTATGGCTCGGTTGCGTGACCCCTCTGTTCTGCAAGTCCCGCAGTACCGCCGCCATGTCGTCGTAAACCAGGTGCCGATTCTCCCGCATGACTCCCCAGTGCCAATCCGGTCCATGCTCGCCACCCCCTCGAAGGTACGCATGCACGTACACACCGCCGCGCTCCATCCAAAGCTTCCCAAACAACGGCTCATAACGAGGCGTCAGCGGAACATCAAATCCGCCATAGGCATAGACAAGTGTCGCCGCAGAATGGTTGAAGGCCAGGTCGCGTCGACGGGTTACGCTATACGTGATGAGCGTGCCGTCCGAGCTGCGAACCTGGTTGTATTCCGTCATCAGATTGGATGCATCGAAGCCCGGGTGGCGCTCGAACAGGATCTGCGTTTCCTGACCGGACTGGGGGTCGATCTGCACGACCCGGTCAGGCAGCAGGGGCGATTCCTCATGCAACACCAGGTGGCCGGCAGTGAAATCCACTATCTGAATGTATTGCCCACCGGGCAATGGAATCGTGCGGGCCTGCCACCCACCTGTCGTGCGCGGCGACAACTCGACAATCCGGCTCGCATAGTCGTGCAACAACTCAACAAACAGCCGGCCGTCGGCGGAGTGCACTGCGCGAATCGAATCATCTCCGGACGGTGTGTAGAGCACCTCGACCGAAGATATTTTCGCCTCACGCATCATCGGGCCGAGGTCGATTGCAGCGAGACTCCCCCTAGGCACCCTGACGCCATCTGCCGCTACCCAGTCCATCTCGGGTCGGATCAACAATTTGCCGTTGTGAGATCCCAGGAACGCGGCCGCTTCCGGCAGGGCCATAGGACGGGCGCGCCCGTCCAATGACATCAACTGGTAATCGCGCCGCTCAAAGTCCCGATGGCGAACCGCCAGGAAGCTGTCTGTGCCGGCCGCTTTGATCAGCATGGCGCCTACGCCGGCGTCGGAGTCGGCGCCCTCAAATATCTTGCGTGCCGAACCTAACGGGGTACCTCGTCGCCACACTTTGAGTGTGCGCGGCGTCAGGCCTTCGGTCATTTCACCACGGTCGAAAGCGGGCGCCACGAGCAAAGTGTCAGCGTCATACCAGAACGTCTCGGTTTTGCTCTCCGGAATATGAAACCCCTTGCGCACGAACTTTTTCGTGTTCAGGTCGAACTCCCGCTGCTCGACCGCGTCCTTTCCCGCGCGCGACAGCGATATCAGACAGCGTTGCTCATGACATTCAGCGCCCGCGAACAGGAATCTCTGGTGTTCTGCCGTGGCCAGAGCCTGGACATCGATCACCGTCTCCCAGCTCGGTGTCCCGGCCAGGTAAGCGCTACTGAGCGTTCGCCGCCAAATACCAAAGGGACTCTCGTGCGTTTGCCAGTATTGATAGGCGTGGTCGCCAATGAAGGTGACCGGGACAAAACGGGCCGGGTCCGTGAGGATTTCAGTGGCCGCCGACTCGAGTGTCGCAAAGCGCGGGTCCTGGCGAAGCTGGCCCAATGTCCGGGCATCCTGCGCCTCGATCCACTGGATGGTGCGGGCAGAATGCTCATTGAGCCAGGCGGGGCCATGTTCCTCGGACTGCGCCGCCGCGGCCTGCGCCAGGGCGGCCACCAGAATCCAACAAGCTGCCAGAATCGTTTTCACTGGGCCTGCCTCAGAAACCGATGGAGACGCCGCCATAAAAGAACCGGCCGACGGCGGAATAGATGCCGGCTTGGGGAAAACTGCTGCCGCCGCCGCCCCGGGTATCCGGAAGGGGCGGTGGCAGCCTGTCGAACACGTTGTCGATGCCTGCATAGATCCGTGTCTTGCTGGTCAAGAAATAACCACCCTGCAGGTTCATGACGAAGTGACTCCCCGTGCCCGCGCTGGCGCGATTATCCTCCGGCAATGACGGCTGGTTGTCACGGATCATGTTGGACAGCCAGGTGACCGTTGCCGACACCTGGAAGGGCTCGAAGTCATAGCTGCTCCCCAATCGGCCCTTCCACTTGGGGAAGCCGATCTCGCCATTCTGATCGATCACCCGGCCGAAAGTCGCCGTTCCCGGCGCGACAATGGTGTCATTGGTCATCATGCGCGTGGCGGCGAAATCCATATTGAGCAACCCCGGGCCGAGCGCTCTTGTATAGCGCACGTCGAATTCCAGCCCCTCGCGGTCCAGGCGCGACACATTGATGTTGTTGCTGGTGACATTGAGGAGATTGCCGGCCGAATCGCGCGCGATAGCCGCGCAGAACGGGTTGTTGATGGTGGCACTGTCAACGCAGTTGTTGAGAACATCCTGGGTGTCGAACACGTTGACGGCATTGTCGATCCGAATCCGGAAGTAGTCGATACTGGTTGAGAAACCATTCAGGAACGCGGGCGTGAGCACCGTGCCCACTGTGATGGTGTTGGCCGTTTCGACTGTCAGATTCGGGTTACCACCGGTCGTGGTACGGATATTGATGGTGCGCGCGTTCGAAATGAAGTTGGCAGGCACGCCCAGGGCCGCACAGTTGGCGGCCCGGTTCGCGGCGCCGCCGGTGATGTTCGCCACGTCGCAGGGATCGTCCGCCGTAATGAATCCCTGCTGGGCAACTGCAAACAACTCGCCGATGTTCGGTGCGCGAACCGCACGCGCTACCGTTCCCCGGAAGCGCACAGCGTCAATGGGTGCCCAGGTGCCACCAAACTTCCAACTCGTCGTCTTGCCCGCCGTCGAATAGTCGGAATGGCGGACCGCCGCTTCCACTTCCAGCTTCTTGGCCAGGAAGCGGTCCTTCAGAATGGGCATCAGGAATTCACTGAATACTTCAGACACATGGTACTCGCCGCGCGTCGGCGCCCGCTGCACAAAAAAGAACCCCTGCCCTTGCTGATCAATGGGTGAGGTCTCGTAGTCGCTGAACTCCTTACGATACTCGGCGCCCAGCACCAGGCCCGTCTGCCCCGCACCAAAAAAATCGCCGATCGAACCCGTGACATTGCCCGAGTAGACAGTCTGGTCGATCCGGGCCGTTTCGGTCGCGGAAGGAATTTCAACGTAGTTGCGTATCGCGGGCGTGAGCACCGAGCCGGTCTGCAGCAGGTTGAGAGGCACGCAGCCTTGAGCCCGTGCCACATCAGAACGGCACTTGATCACGCCATCCGTATCGCGAAATGAATCGATCGCGTTCAGCCATCGGTCCTGGTAGATGTCGTTGAGGCGTGTATTCACAAAGTCGGTGTTGCCGTATTGCATCGAGACTTCGTACTTGAAGTCCTTGAAGCCCGTGTCGCCGCGGGCGCCGGCAACAAACTCCATTGTCCGGCGCTGCGCATCCTGGCCGCGCGGGCCGAGCTCCTGGTCGGAGCGGATGATGCCGATCGAGTTGACGCCCCCTTGCTGCATGAGAGCGCGCAGCGAGGGCGATACATACGGGTTGTCAATTGAAATGGAATTGGTGAACGGCGGAATTTCGAACACGGAGCCAATGAGCGCGAGGCTCTTGGTGGTGGCAAAGCGGCCCTCAAAGAACAAGTCGGACGTCTCCGTCAGGCCGTAAGTGGTGTTGATGGTTCCCAGGTAGCGCTTCACCGGTATGCGCATGGGACACTGATTCTGCGGACAGGTCGAATCAAACCCGAGCGTGGCCTCACCGCCATCGGTGAATTGGCCGCCGCCCATCAGGCCCGAGGGGCCGAGCTTGAAGGGTCGCACGGAGCCGTCGGCGTTGAAAGCAAAGGCTTCCTGGCCACGACCGCGGTCGAGGAGAAACATCGACTCCTGCTGCCCGCCCAACTGGCGCACATTGTTGGCCAGAATGAAGTCCGGAATGCCGTCATGCGGACCGGTGTTGGCGGGATTGGGGATCCAATTGGCGCCCGAGACGCCGCCGGGACGCGCGTTCCACGCAATTCCGCCCTCGCTGGTGTAGCCCAGGAAACCCGTGACATTGCCGCGATGGTCGGCAAAGTTGGTTCCGGCCAGGACACTGACCGCCTGGCGCCTGCCGTCAGAACGCGAGGACTGACCGTACTGGGAATCGATCTGCAGGCCCTCGAAATTCTTCTTCAGAATGATGTTGATCACGCCGGAAACCGCGTCCGCGCCATACACAGCGGAAGCGCCGCCCGTGATGACTTCGACGCGTTCAATGAGCGGTGTCGGAATGGTATTCAGGTCTACGGCCGTGGTGCTCGGATTGGAGCTGACCTGGCGGCGGCCGTTGATGAGAGTCAGAGTGCGATCCGTGCCGAGGCTGCGTAGATCCGCCAGGTCGAGCCCGGCCAGATTGAAGCTGACACCGGTGGACTCGGAATTGAAACCGGCCGCCAGGGCCGGCAACTGCCGCATGACATCGCCGGGACTGACTGAGCCTGAGCTGCGGATCTCTTCCGTTCCCAACGCCTGCAGCGGAGTCGCGGAATCTTCGTTCCCGCGGGCGATGCGGGAGCCGGTGACGAGGACCTCGGAAAGGGGTTTCGAGTCATCGGAACCGGAGGATGCGGAAGCCTGATCCCGGGCCGCGGACGGCCCCGGTATGGGACCGACAGACTGCGCCAGACGGACCCCGGGCGAATCGCCTGGCGGATCATCACTCCGGCGGGAGGCGCTGCTGCCGGACGGTTTTACGACAATGGCCCCGTCCTTGTCTTGGGTGTAAGTGAGCCTGGTTCCATCCAGGAGTTGAGTCAGAGCCTTGGCGGCAGTGGTGGTCGCGCTGACGGGATTGCACACCTTGCCATCGGTGAGCTCGGAAGCGGCAACCACGATGACATCCGACTGGCGCGAGAACTCGGCCAGCGCCTGGGCCAGCGGCTGGCGGGGAATATTGAAGCTGATTTCACGAGTCAGGTCGGCCGCCAGGACTGTAGGGACCGACACCAACAACAGCGCGGCGAAATAAAACCGGCCGAGCACGCCCCGGATGCAACCGCGATTCGACATTGAGCCTCCCCAGCATTGTTCTGATCTCTTGTATTGAGACAACCGAGGAGGAAAAACCGTCCGTATTGATTTTCTGCAAGCGGCCGGGAACGCCCGCTGTCAGTGCCCGGGGCTCGACTCGAGGATGACTATATGACCGTCCATGCGCACGGCTCGCACGGGCAGTGCATTTTCGAGCACGTCCAGCACGCGGTCGATCTGATCCGCGCGAAAGGCCGCCGTGAGTTGCATGTTACCCAAGGCAGGGTCGGTAACCTCGATCTCGCCATCGTAGTAGCGATTGATGTCCGCGATGACATCGCGCAAACGCGCGTCCACGTAGACCAGGCGTCCGTGGCGCCATGCGCTCAGATCTGACGTGTTCAAGGCACTGGAGGTCGCGATCTGTCCGGTTGGTGCCGCAATTGCCGACTCTCCGGCTGTCAGGACCACGTCTGGCCCCGACGCCGACACTTCGACCCGCCCTTCAACCACGGCGACCCTGACGGCCTGCTGCCGATAGTTGACGTCGAACTGGGTTCCGACGACCCGCACCAAAGTGTTGCCCGCGGTCACATAAAAGGGCCGCGTTGGGTCATGTGTCACCTCAAAGAAGGCCTGACCGCGCAGCAGAACGACCCGCCGGTCGGTCTTACCGAATGCCACCCGGATCTGCGACGAAGCCCCGAGGGTGACCACGGTGCCATCCTCCAGTTTCAGGTCCCTCACCTGGCCGGTGGCGGTTTCATATTGACTGCGGGCACCGAACGACTGCAGGTGTTGGGCAAAGAACGCGGCGCCTAGCAACACCGCCACCAGGGCGGCGGCCATCGCAAAGTATCGCGTGTGGCTTTGCGAGGGCGTTACCCTGTTGTCATCTTCTAAAAGGTGACACATGTTGCCGATTGCGCTCCAGGCAGCCTTTTGCGCGCGATAGACACGCGCATGCTCCGGATTGGCCCGCAACCAGGCCGCGAATCGCCCGCGCTGCTCGAGCGACACAGCCGGGTCGTTCATGGCGACCAGCCATTCGCTGGCCTCGACCTCAATCCGCGAGCCGCTTGCAGGGTACTGGCTCATCGCGCCTTCCTGCTTTGCAACGCCGGGGTTTCCGCACCTTGGAGCGCGCCTGCGCACTCGCGAATCGCAGCGGCCACCTGTTTGCGCACCGCTGACTCGGACAGACCCAGGCGGCGGCCGATTTCTACGTAACTCAAGCCCTCCAGACGGTTGAGTAACAAGGCCTGACGGCGTTTCCGCGGCATGGCCCGGATGACAGCCTCAATGAGCGAATACTGCTCTCTACTCAGTAAGACAACCTGGGGGTCGAAATCGTCCCGCTCTTCGCGAATTTCGCGCGGATCGGGGTTCGATTCCAGGAAACGCTGGCCAATGCGCTCGTGCTTGCGGTGATTGACCGCAATGTTGTGGGCCGTGCGAAACAGGAAGGCCCGTGGGTTGGCCACCGGCTCATCGGGCCCCAGGGCCGCGAAATTCGCGAACGCCTGTTGGGCAATGTCCTCCGGATCCGGCGGTCCCGACCCGAATTTCTGCCGCACGAAGGCAACCAGCTCTTTGCGGCACCGGCAATACAGGTCGGACAAAGACGCTTCTTCTAATCGTTTTGTCACACCGGGGAGACTACTCGATTTACTCCCCGGTGCAAGCGCGACTGTCGAGGTTACTTTCCTGACACGCGCGTGTATTGAGTCTTGTAGTTCACTTCCCAGGTTTGGCCCCCGTCGGCGGAAAACGCCTGTTCAGAAGCGCTCGTGTCCTTGGAGGTTGGCCAAACAGCGAAGTGCACGAGCGTCGACTTGCCGTCGACGGGTTCCGCATCATAGAAGTCGACGCGCCCATTGTTGAAGACTCCGGCCATCGGCACCCCGAGTGTGCCGTCCGCGGCGTTGGCGAAGTCGAGAAACCACTGGTGCGCGACAGGGTTGTACCAGCGCAATGCGAGGAAATCGATGGGACCGAGCGGCGGATCGATATGAATCTCCGCCAGGTTGGCACGTCCGCCCCAGATCCGGCTGACCACAGTCGTGTTGTCCGTCTCCGCCCACTTGTTCGATCCCGTCAGAGGTTTGAGCAGTCGACTGGAGTGAGATTTGAACGATCCGATGTCGAAATCGAAGTCGTTGGACACAACGGGTACCGGCCGGACCTCACTGGCGGCGATACGCGTCTTGTGCCCGAGGAAGGAAAACTTCCAGCTCTTGCCGCCGTCATCTGAATACTGCTCGCCGAAGTCATGCGCATCGGCGCTGATTTTCGTCCAGACACCCCGCACCAGGATCGCCCGGTCCTTGAAGGTGTCTGACTGAAACAGCTCGGCCCGCCCATTCTGGTCGAAAGAACCGATCAACGGCGCTGTCAACGTACCCGCCTGACTATTGAGATAGTTCATGCTCCACTGGTGGCTGTGAGGGTTGTACAAGAACAAGGTCATGGCCTCCCAATGACCTTTCGGGCCATCGGCCTCGATCTCCTCGAGCCACGCCCGGCCGCCCCACACCTTATGTGACGTCACCGTGCCTTCCAGGGTGATGGTCACATTGGGCTGACCGAATGGGTCGGGCGCCCGGGTGATGTGGGTATGCCAGGTGCCTTCGGCGAAATCGAAATCATGCTGGCCGTCGCGCGGTGGCGCCGCTTGCGCGGTGGCGGCCTGGGCCGCGACAGTGCCCATGAGGCACAGGGTGATAGCCCGTCCGAAGTTGAAGATTTTCACGGAAGATCCTGCGTAGTGGCCGATGTCTGGGGCCCATTATCGGCAGCGCAAAAATTCCCTCAGAAGGGCCACTTGGCCGAAAAAGGACCGGTTCACTCCCGGGGTGCCGCCATGCCATGCTGGCTCACCTATGAGCCCGTCTCCCGGCAGGACCCGCGTCCTTTTTGAAATTGAGCTCGAGCCCGGCTCGCGAGGCTCGCGCGTGGGCAATTTGCGCGATCAGTTGAAAGCCGCCATTGAGGACGGGCGGCTCGCCCCCGGCATGCGCCTGCCGAGCTCGCGGGATGCGCGCAAGTTGTTTGGAGTCGCCCGCAATACCATGGCGGAGGTGTACGAACAGTTGCTGAATGAAGGCTACGTGGTGGCCCGGCACGGCTCCGGTACATTTGTCGCGGACACGCTGCCCAAAGCTCTGCAGCCGGCGACTTCCACCCACTCGCCGGCGCGCCGTCTCAACCCTTTTTGGCTGCAGCCGGAAGTGACCGCGGCAATGGGATTCTGGCGCGAGACAGCGCCACACAGTCCCACGAGCTCCACAGCCTCCATTGACTTGCGTCCGGCGCTGGTGGATGCGCGGCTTTTCCCGTTTGATGTACTGCGGCGTGTATCCTCCAAACAGCTCCGCTCACTCGAGCGCAAGACGGCGCGCAACAAGAGCCCGCAGGGCAACCAGGGTAACTTCCACCTCCGCAGGGCGATTACCAACCATATCGCGGTGACCCGGGCTGTTGCCTGTCACGCGGATGATGTTGTGGTAACTTCAGGCGCGCAACAGGCCTTCGACCTGCTCGCCCGCGTCCTCGTTACTGCGCACGACGCGATTGTCGCTGTTGAGGATCCGGGCTATCCGCCCATGCGCGTGGCATTCGCCGCCGCCGGAGCGAAGCTCGTACCTGTAGGGATCGATGCTGAAGGACTGATTGTCGACGCCATTCCGGCCAACGCCACTGTGATTTGTTTGTGCCCCTCTCACCAGTTTCCCATCGGCGTCAGCATGTCGGCACGCCGCCGCCACGCGCTGATTGAATTCGCCCGGCGCAACAACGCGGTCATTGTTGAAGACGACTATGACGGTGAATTTCGCTTTGGCGGCAGCCCACTGGCGGCCTTGCGCGCCCATGAAGCGAGTGATGTTGTGTTCTATGTGGGGACGTTCTCCAAGTGCATGTTGCCGTCGCTGCGCCTGGGTTTCATTATTGCCCCGGACTGGGCGCGACGGGCGCTCGTGGCGGCGAAAAACTGCCTCGACTGGCACTGTTCGATGCCGATCCAGCTCGGCGTCGCCGCATTCATTGCGGAAGGTCACCTTGCGCATCACGTCCGCAGGATGCGTCGTGTCTACCAACAACGCCGGCAACTTCTCATGGAGACACTCGACAAGGACTTCAGCCGCTGGCTCGATGCGATCCCCTCCCACTACGGAATACACATCAGTGCCGCGGCCACCACAGAGCTCGACCTGGAGCGCGCCACCGAAACACTGGCACGCAACAACATCCAACTTCACACTTTCAGCCGTTACTACCTGGGACCGCCAACCCGTCACGGCCTGATTTTCGGTCTCGGCGCAACCGGCCAAAGTGATTTGCGGCGCGCACTCGCAGCCCTGCAGCAGACGCTGCGCTACCCAGGGCGAGGACCTGCATCTCATTTGCGCCGAACCGATTGCTGGTGACGGCCGCCCGGCTCGTCATCGCGTGCAGGGGACGCTAGAATCCGGCCCCTCAGTCGGCGGCAACTGCAGATGTTCGAAGACGCCCAGCGGACGGTCGCAAAATTCCTGGCTCCCCTCACTGTCGACGACTTTCTCGGTCGCGTACTGCAGGGCGGAGTCCACAAAATCGAGACCGCAGATGCGCTCGGCCGCACCGGGATCCTGGGAGCGGATCCAAGCGCTGTGCTGACGGCGGCCACACAACTGGCCCCCAAGCTGACCTACCACTCGGCCAACGCGTCCGGCCCACCTCCCTCGCTGGCCGCCATTGCGGATGCAGCCGACTTTCGGCGGCGGATCGAGCAGTTCCATGCCAGGAATTACTCGGTGCGCTTCCCGGAGCTGCGCTCCCTGTGGCGGCCACTGGATATCCTGGCTCGGGCATTCGAGGCCCTGCTCCACCAGCCTGTCACCACCTCGGCATTCTGGAGCCGCGGCGGCATGAAGGCACCGGTACACAATGACGACCATGACCTGATCATCACGCAACTGCGCGGCACCAAGCGCTGGTATGTCTCGAGCGGGCCTTCCGAGCTGTACAACACGTGGGAAAACATTCCCGGCCGCCCGCCGGAGTTGGGTCCTCACCAGGTCATTGACCTGCATCCCGGCGATGTGTTGTACGTACCCAGGGGTACCAATCACACAGTGGACTCCGACACCGAGTCGGTGCATCTCGGGCTGGGATTCACGCCTCTCACGGTGCGTCAGACGCTCATTGCGGCGATTGATCACCTCTCCGATTTCGACCGCCGCTGGAGGATGTCCGTCGGCGGCAATCTTCCAGTGCAGCTTCAGGGTACGGGGATGCAGCCGCTGGAGTCCGTAGCGGCCGACGCAAGCACGCAGTTGATGACAGCGTTGCGGACACCGGGCTTCCTGACAGCCGCCCTGCAACGGCGCTCAGCGAGGGCGGTCGGGTCCCTCGCCGCCCTGGCACCTCCGGCGGCTTTGCCCGAGGTGACTCTGGATACCGTGATGGTCCAGCCGCCGCATGCCTTCTGCTTTTTGACCGCCAATCCCGACAAGATCGACTTCAGTTATCCGGGCGGGCACATCTACATTCACCGCGGCGCGCAGCAGAGCGTGGTGTTCATTGCCAACACGCGCCAGTTCAAGGTGCGCGAAATCCCGGGGGATGTCGGGGATGACATCCGGCTTTCGCTGGTCAAGCAGTTTCTGAAGATCGGTTTTCTCGAAGTTCAGTTGGGAACCACCTGAGCGGCACAAGCCGTCTGACCGCTCTGCGCCGGCATAACCGGGATGGCGGGCGTCGTACCGACAGTACGGATCGTCGTGTTCTCCTGAGTTATATAGGGCGAACCCGTGCCCGGTGTGACAACGGCATCCGTAAAGGTACCGGTTACGTGACGCAGCACCAACCCGGCGGCGCTGGTCTGGATGTTCACGTTGTTCAGTATGATGTTGTGGATGCAGGACTCCGGAAGCCCCTCAATGATGCTCTGTTGGGCTGCGCCGGTCGCAGTTACATTCTGAAGCGTGATGTCGTGGACAAACGGCGTGCTGGCCGTGATGGGCTGCGACTTCTGGAACGGCGGTTCCGTGGGACCGTTGGCCGCCGGATAGTATTCGTTGACCGTGATCGGGACAAACACGTGGTCCATTGTAATGTCCTTGTACGTGATGCCGAAAATCCGGCTACCCCGATCGCGGCCGGTCTTGATACGGATGCCATTACCCGAAAACGAGAAATGCACGCCCTGTATCAGGACATCGTTCACGCCATTCGAGGCTTCGCTGCCGATTGACAGCCCGTGACCGCCCGAGATCGTGACATTGCTCACCTGCACATGCGCGGTCGCCATCTGCGGCAGCCCGGCCTGCCGCGGGTCGGATGCCTCGATGGGCAGCCCGGACTTGATCGCAATGCTGTCATCGCCTGTTGCAATGGTGAGACCGGACATCACAACATGGGTGGCTCCCACCAGGTCGACCCCATCGGTGTTGGGCGAATTTCCGGGCGCACTGATGGTGGTGTTGGTCTCGGTGATGGTGTCGCTGAAGCGGAATACCTGGGTCCACACGGGTGCATTGCGCAGCGTAACTCCGCTGACAGACACCTGGTTACACTGATAGAACTCCACCAGGTAAGGCCGGACTGACGGATTGGTGGCAACATTTTCGCCCGCCGCCAGCGTCCACCAGCTTGGTCCGCCGTTCGCCTGCAATTGCCCGCCTGCCCCGTCAATGATGCCGGCGCCGGTGATACCCACGTCGGTGCAACCCTTACAGGAGATCAGGGCCTCGTTGGGCACATAGACCCAGTTGAGGTATGCGGGAACGTAACGACTGTGATTGGTCGTCGCCTGGAGAGTCACTGCCTTGTCGATCTGCAGATGAGTGTGGCTCTCGAGAGTGACGGGACCGGTTACATAGCTGTTGCTCCCGGAGGGGCTGAGCTCAACCGTACCGCCGCCCTGGCTGGCGCAGGAATTGATCGCGTTCTGGATTGCGGTGGTGTTGTCTGTCTTGCCATCGGCAACGGCGCCGAAGGACAACGGGTTGCAAACAACGGTCACGCCGCCGTTGCCGGCGGGATTCAAGTCCATAGCCAGCACCACCACCTTGCGGTTCTGCGGCAGCACAATGCTCTTGACCGCCTTGGTAGCGGTCAGCGGCAAGGTGTAGCCATACAAATTGAACGGCTGCGAGTCCCTGGCACCGGTGGGACCCAGCCGGTAAGCCATCTTCAGTGCGATCGATTCACCTGCATAGTTCTGAGGCGTAAACCAATCGCTCAGACTGCGCACGATGCTCGTGCTGGTGCCATCCGTATAGTTGACCACGAAGGTCTGATTCGCCTGGTTGCCGCGTACGGCGGTGGCGAGCAACTGCAAGCTCGAGTAGTTCCCCGCCGGAAGCGTCACGGTGGCGCCGCTGACCGCGTCGGGCGAGCCCGCGGCGCCGAGCTTGAATTCGGTTCCGGTCCAGGTGATCGAGTTTCCGATCAAGGTCGCCGAGTACGCGAAACCCAGAGTATCCAGGCCACCGTTGGTCACTGGCGAGCCGTCGCGGAAAAAGGCGGAAACGTTGGCGCTACCGGACAACCCCACACTGACGGGGGCGGGGCTCGCGCACACCGTCAAGGTTGAAACGGACAGCAGGGCAATGAGTGTCGCAACAGCGGCGAGCGGGCGTGATCTGTGCATTATGTTGTTCTTGAGTGGAGCCGCTTCTGCGGCGCAATGTCACTGGGAGAGACTGCGACTGCAGGGAATATATTCCCACAAATCGCCGCCCCGGTACCAATGTGACACTCAAAACTCCGCGTGCACACTCGCAATCCAACGCCGCGGTGGGTTGGGCATGACGGTGTGGGTACCGCTTACCGATTCGTACGATTTCGTCCCGAAGAGATTGTCGGCGTTCAATTGAACAGTCAGGCGGGCATCGCCCATGCGCCATCCGTAGGCCGCAAGCATGCGCCACGTTGAAAAGCCCGGCAGCTCGTAGTCGTTCGCGTTATCCCCTGCACGTGCCGTTCGCGCGATCACACCCAATCCCACCTTCAGGCCGTTCCAGGCAGGCGGCGGCACCTTGTAGGTCAGCCAAAAACTGCCGCCGTGGCGGGCCACACCGTACAGCCGGTTGCCGGTGGCCCCGTCGGTGGGAAACAGATTCCCCAGGGAATCAACGTCCACGCCGGCATCCCGAACTATCCTCGAATCCGTGTACGCATAACTGGCCTGCCACTGCAGGGCAGCATCGATCTGTCCCTGCAGATCCATCTCCAACCCCCGATTGCGGACGGCGCCGGTCACGGTACGAAATCCCTGTGCGCTCAGCAGCGGATCCAGCGCGTCCTGCGGAATGTTGGTTTCTGTCAGGTTGTACCAGGCCGCCGAGCCGGTCATGCTTCCATTCAACAACGAGACCTTGACACCGACCTCCCACTCACGCGCGGATTCGGCGGGCAACAAGGTGCCCGTGCCTCCTTCGCCATTGCCGTAGATGCCGGTCGAGATGCCGAAATTCTCGATGTAGTTCGCGTACACCGCCCATCCCCTTGCCACCTCGTAAAGCAGTCCCGCACGGCTCTTCAATACCCGGTCCTGTCGCGAGTCCCCGCCCGAGTCCACTAGCGGCAGACCGAAGGCGGTATCCAGTCGTTCCGATACCCGGTCATAACGCGAGCCCAGTGTCAGCGACCACCCGTGTCCGAGGCCGATCTGATCCTGAATGTACACACCGTACCAGCGCTCGGCGGAGGTGTCGGCGAATGCAAAGTCCGTCTGTGTTTGCCACGCCTTCGGCACGAGCCAATGCCGCGGGTGGTACAGGTCGGTGCCAAATGTGTCCTGGGTATCGAACAGCACCGTTTCGGTATTGTTGACATCAAAGTATTCGATACCGGTCAACACCGAGTGCCGCAGCCCGAACAGCGTGGCCGCGCCAATCAGATCGGCCGCGCCGTAGTAGGTATGACCCTTGGAGACCGGCACGGAAAACAGGAGTTGGTCCACCGGGCAACTCTCGAGGGAGCACTGCTGCGAGCTGAGCCCGTCATCCGCCAGCTCGAGTTGGGGCGACTGCGGGGAGCGCACCCAGCGGCCTTCCAGATGAAATCGCAGGCCCCAATCGGCGGAGAGCGACTGCTGGGCCCGAATGCCGTAGCGCAGATCCGTTGTGCGAATGTCCCCCCCATCCTCTACCCGCCGTCCGATGGGAACCGCGGGCAAGCTACTGTCAATGACCGGCAGTCCGAAGTCGGCGGCGTCCGTGCTCTGCAGAAATTCGAGGTAGGTGGAGACCTCTGCCTGCGCAGAATAGATCCAGCGCAGAACCGGTGCGAAGAAAATGCGATGATTGCCCAGCAACTCCCGGAAGGAGCCGCCACTCTCATGGGCCGCATTCAGCCGATATTGCACAGTGGCATCGGCGTTCAAAGGCCCACCCAGATCGACTTGCGTGCGTTCGTAGTTGAAGCCCCCAACCGACTGATCGATCGCCGCGTACGGCGTCGCCAGGGGCTGTTTTGTCACGAGATTGACCAGTCCTCCCGGCTCCATGCGACCGTATAGCGTCGATGCAGGTCCCTTGACGACATCGATGCGCTCGATGTTGGACAGCTCACGGTAGCCGTCGTGATGCAAATCGGGCGAGACGCGTACCCCATCCAGATAGTATTGATAGGTTGGAAACCCGCGCAGCGCAAAACCAAAGGCCGATTGTCCATCCGGCGCGGATTCCACCGAGCTCACGGTAGGCAGCACATCCTCCAACCGATGTGCCTGCTGGTCCCGAAGATCCTCTGCCTCCAGGGACTCAAAGGAGATCGGCACCGTCAGCAGATTGCCGACAGTCTTGGTCGCGCTCAGATTGTAGCGGGCCTGAGACAACAGGCCGGGCCGATCCGCGGACACCGTCACAATGTGATCCGACACTGAATTCACAACAGCGGCCGCGAGCGCGCCCTTTTCCTTGATCGCCTGTTTCCGGTGCTTCCTGTACAGCGCGACCGTGTTCGTTGACGTGAATTCAAATGCAAGATCAGACTCTGCCAGCATCGCCGTCATGGCCTGCGTGGCCGTCATTCGCCCTTTGACACCTGCAGCCACTTGCCCTTCCAGAATGGAGGGCTCGTAGAGCAACAAGAGCTGTGTGGTGCCCGCCAGCTCGTTCAAGGCGCGTTGCAGGGGGCCGGCGGAGACGTTGATATCGAATAAAGTCCCGAGGCTCGCGGAGAGCGTCGAGGGCCGAGCGATATGCGGCCACGTTCCAATCAACAGAGGCACGAGCGTCCAGAGGATGGCGCCGCGCAGTTTCAAACCCCCAGTCCGTGGCATTTCAGTGATCGACTAGATACTAGTCTCCGCCACGGCTGGACAACTCTACGTGATGCTCGTCAATCCAGCGAACCTCGAGCTGCAGCGCAGTACCCAGCGTTCGCAATGACAGCGGCAGATCATCCATTCGCAAAGTTCCACTCAACCGCAGCCTGGCGGCCGCATCATCCGCGATTGTCAATTGCACGCCGTGTCGGCGCGAGAGCATGTCCAGTACGTCGGTAAGCGCCGTTGCATCAAATCGCCGGACGCCCTCGCGCCACGACGTCACAGAGCTGTCGACGCGAGTGATGGGCAGAAGCTCACCGGTGCCTTCATAGCCACCGCCATGACCCGCTGTCAGTATGGCCTCGCCGTGACGCGTCCGCACTCCTACACTCCCTTCGAGCACGGATACTCTGACTGAATGCGCGAGAGCTTCCACGTCGAAGACCGTCCCCAGGTCGGTGAGATGTCCACGCCCCACGTCGACGGTGAGCGGACGGACCGAGTTGTGACTGACGGAAAAGAGGGCTTCACCGTGTACGAGCGTAGCGTGTCGCGCGCGAGCGCCCCATTGAGTGATGACCTGTGTTCCGGCATCCAACTCGATCCGGGTGCCGTCCGTGAGAGTCACCGTACGGGGCGCGTTGGACTGTGCAGTCCAGGTAACCGGTGTGCCATTCCACCAATCGTTGAATCGCTTCCAACCCGGGATGAAGACGGCACAGACGATCAATGCAACTCCCACTGTCCGCCAGTGAGAGAACAGGGACGGCCGCACAGACCACGTCTGCTGCGGCGGCTCCATCTGGACCTGTTTCGCACACTCGCAGGCCGCAACCACCTTGTTATAGACGATCCGGTGCTCAGGCGCCGCCTCCAGCCATTGAGCAAATTTTTTCGCGTCCCGTTCAGTCCACGAGCCCGAGTGTTGCTTGACCCAGGTTCGGACCGCTATGTGTTCCGGCGTTGAGTGAAACGGCCAGCCCATCACTCGCCCGATGCCCGCAGGACCTGAAGCACCGCACGCTCGAGGTACCGCTGAACCGATTTTTTCGAAACACCGAGCATCTCGGCAATCTCGGCGTGCGTGAGCGATTGGAGTCGATTGAGCAGAAAGGCGTCCCGGCACAGCGGAGGCATTCGGGCGAGAGCTGCCGCAATTCGTTCCACCCGTCCCGCTGCCTCAGCATCGCCCAGAGGGTCCGCCGCGGCAGGTACCGATACCATCAGCTCCTGATCGTAGGACAACAGCCTGCGGTCGCGCACTTCCCTGCGGCCGGCATCCGTGGCCAGATTCGCGGCCACTGTGAAAATGACGGCGCGCGGCTCAACCCAGGCATCCGGATTGCCCCGCTCGCGCAGCCGCACCCAAACATCTTGAACGAGATCCTCCGCGCGGGCACGGTCGGTACGCCGGGCAAAGAATCGCAGGAGCTCGCCGCGGACCTCCAGAAAATAGTGAGTCAGTCGATCTACCGGACTCAATAGGCCGCCGGACGAGTCAGTCAAAGTGACGCTCGACTCTATCATCTGGCCCCGCCCGCAGCAATTTGTGCCAAGGCGTACCCGGCACCGCGCACATAAACTGTTGGCGAGCGCATGTTCGGAGGTAGCTGCAAAGCTCCATTCGGCAATGTATGAAACAGCATCCAATCGGCCCGCGGTCCGCGATGCAACCTGCCGTCGAGCAACGACTCCGGATCGCTCAATACAAATCCGTTCACGGTCTGCAGCAGAAAGCGCTCGGAATAGGACGGTGTAAAGGCGGTAGAGACGAGCGCCCCGCGCGGCACCGTGCCGTTGCCCAGGTACTGCAGAAACACTTGCTCATCCCGCATGCGACTGCCCAGGACCAATTGGGAAAGCATCCGCGCCTCGCAGGCAACCAGCCCGAGGGCCACGACTGCGGTCACGACCACGCTTTCAACCTCAATCGAGCCTGCGCGCCTCGCGAGATCGACGATGCTTGCGCCTGCGAGGATCGCCCACGCCGGGTAAGTAGGCACGATGTACCACGAGTGGTGGGTACGGGCGATGGTAAACAACACAACAGGAATGAGCGCGTAACACCATAGCAACAACCAGCGCTTGGACTCGAAGCGCCGGCGCGCGGCTGCCGTGGCAAATGTGATTGCCAGCAGGATCAGGACGGGCCAGGGGGCCATGCGGTCGAACAGAGCGCCGACGTAATCCCACAGGCTGCTGCCGCCTGGATCAATCTGCGACGTCGAGCGCTGAAACAGGTCCTCGGCCACCATGCGATAGACAAATTCCCACGAATCCTCGGCCACGCTGCGGGCAACGGCCCAGGTCAGCGCAATCACTGCGGCAATCAACATCGGCACGGGCCACCAGCGCCACGAATCGCGGCCCCGGCTCACCATCCCGTAGATTCCAACTGCAGCCACGAACGGCAGGATGGCAAAGCTTTTGATGAGAAATGCCAGCCCGAGCACCAGACCCACCGCCAGCCGTGACCAGCGCTCGGTTTCGAGCTTCGGGACGAGATACAGAAGCGGCAGGAGTACGAGCGCCAACGGTACATCCAGGTCGCCGCTGCGGACCGCGTGATGGCCGAGGAAGCCAAAGCACGTCGCCAGAATGGCGCCCGAAAGCAATCCCACGCCGGGACCTGCGACCTGGCGCGCAAACAATACCGTGAAAGCCACAATCAGCAGCCCGCTGAACGCCGCCGGAGCCCGCAGCGCAAAGGGCGTTTCGCCGAAGACGACATAAGACAGCTCCTGGAGCCAGTAGCCCAACGGCGGCTTCAGATTCCAGAATTCCGTGGCACCGCCGTAGGTCGTCACCAGTGCGGAATGCGAGTGAAGCATTTCGCTCGCGGCTACCCCATACCGGGCTTCGTCATAGTCCCGAACGTGCGTTGAATCCAGCGCAAAGAATGCATTGAAGACCATCAACGCCAGGACCGCGCCGAACAGCGGCCAGAAGGCCCGTTCAACGGTCCGGCCGAGCCCCAGGGTCCAGGAGATCGGCTCCGGAGTCAGTGCAGTTGTAGCATCCCCTACAAACGCGGCTACACTTCGATACGAGTTTGACGCGCGCAACTGCCATCCTCTTCCGTCCTGTTCCAGCTAGCTACGACGCTTGGGCAATTCAAAAGTGGACAGCTCAACTGTCGGCGGCTCACTACATCCGCCACCGCCGGACAGTCTGTTTCGCCCGGTCGTACGCTACCTCGGGGAGAAACCGCGCAGCGGCCAACGCGGCATGCAGGCGTGACCGGTCGATGCGCCCATACTCCTCGTGCAAGCGCTCCATCTCATGCAGACCGTATCGGGCTTTGATACGGTCCCATACCTCCTTGCGCTGCTCGTGTGTTGACAGGCGGTCGATCTCCCTGGCGCCGCCTTTGTCACGATCATAGGGATTGATACACGGCACCTCGTCCGCGATCGCAACACGCCTGCGGGACTGCGCGCCCAGAGTCTGCAGGAACCACCAGTCCTCGCCATAACCAATCAATTCCGGATCGAACACGTCCATGAATGCGTCCAGCTTGTCCCGGCGGAACAACGGACAGGTCATCTCAATGAAGTTCGTGTAGCGCAGCAGCGTATCCGTACGGATTCGAGTAATGTCCCAGCTAATCTTGCCGGCTACCCTGAACGCAGGTTGCAGCGCCCAGAGGTCCAGGTCGCGGCGGATCTGAAACAGGCGTGAAATGCCGCTTGCCCCGATGACAATATCGTCATCCATCACCAGGACAGCGTCATAACTTTCGATCAGGCTGCGCCACTTCGAGTAGCAGTAGTGCAGATTCTGGAACTTGGTTCCCGGGCGGGCCAGGTACAGGTCCGCGGCCGCCGACAGCCGGTTCGGCACCGACCCGTAATAGACCACCCAAAGATCGAAATCCCGCTGGCCGTTCAACCACCTGTGCACGTTCGATTGATCTCCGGCCGAGGTGAATACCAGGTTGCGGGAGGCCGGTGTTGCTTTGCTTTTGATGAGCTCCATGGATGCATAAGACGATTGGGCCGTGCCGAAGAGGACAAACATTCGTGTAACTTTCATGTGAAAGGCTGATGAAAGGCTGGAACCGCGCACAACAGTGACACATTGCGCCCCCGCGGGAGCGCAGCTAACCTCAGTATCCAATCGAGCCCCGGAGCCTTCTTTGCCCGCAATTGCATGCAAACTGTTATATCAGTCGGCGAGCCCGCACATTCAGCAGCTCTATACCGGGTTCCAACTGTTGCATCGGGCTGGATTGCTGCGCCTCGGGCAGGAGCGCCGCACGACCGCGATCCATTACGGCAGCGACGCGCCGCACTTGCGGGACGCGAGCCATGCGCACCTCGATGCGGTCCTGCATGGGAATGTTCGCATCCACTTTGATACGCACGATGCCGAGGAAGTGCCGCTGCGGGAGCTCGAGGACTGCCATGTCTATTTCAAGCGCTCGTATTCGCCGGCGGTGGTGAGCTCATTGCCGCCAGAGTTGCGCGGCAAGGTGCGTCCGTTGGGTTTGAATTATCGGGTCCTGCCGGACGGGATGGATTTGCGTGCCGTGCGCCGCGCGCTGTCACTGAACGGTTGGTCCGCGAAGACCCTCGCGACCTGCAAGCAGGCGGTTGATATCAACAACTGGTTTGGCTTCCAGCCACGGGTGCAACTCATGCAGGCGCCGCCGAATCTGCGTGCCGAGCCCAACGTCCTGTTTCTCGTTGCTGCTTACGACCCCTACGATGACCCCGCCAGAAGCCGGGAGAAGATCGAGGATCGCATCTCGATCAACGCGACCCGCGCGTGCTGTATCAGGTTGTTGAAGGAGGCACTGGGGCCCCGCTTCACAGGCGGGTTCAGTCACAGCCGCTTCGCAGCCCGGCAGTATCCCGACCTGGCGGTTGCACCCGGGACGAGCTCTCAGGTGCAGTACTTCCGCACTCTGCAGTCCTATCCCATCTGTGTGGCGACCACCGGCCTGCATGGCTCCATTGGTTGGAAATTGGCCGAGTACGTCGCCTTCTCCAAGGCCATTGTCTCCGAGCGCCTGCTCTACCAGGTCCCGGGATCGTTTGCCCCCGGGAAGAACTACATTGAATTCAGCTCCCCCGAAGAGTGTGCCAGTGGCGCCATCCGACTCGTTGAAGATTCGGAGCTGAGACGGGAGATCATGTTGAACAACGCCGCGTACTACCGCGACCGGTTGCGTCCCGATGCCTTGGTCCGCAATGCGTTGCAGACGGCACTCGAGCAGGCAGCTTCCTAGAGAGTCACCGTCGCAGAGCGACGTCCGTCGAAGTGTAGTTCGGCATGCCGGTGTCCTCCGGCAGTCGTGACATTGAAACGGCAAGGCATAGGCGGTAGCGGGTCGGTTGGAGCGGAATCACCAGTCACCGGGTTCACGGTCAACTTCCGCTTGGCATCGTCCCAACGCAGCTCGGTCAGGCGATAGCGCCCGCGGCGATAGTCAAATGTCGCGCCATCGTCCTCATAAAGCAGGAACTGACCGTCAGCACCCGGATGGATTCGAAGCTCGACAGGTTCCGGGCTGTTCTCGCCGGTGTGTTGCTTGACGGGTGCAAGCGGGAGAATGGAGCCGGCGCGCACATACAGCGGCAATGTTGCCAGGTCGACTGGGCGAGCTATCTCGCGGCCGCCCGCCGACGTCTGGCCGGTCCAGAAATCATACCAACGGCCGCGCGGCAAATAGATGCGCCGCTGTGTGACTCCCTGCGCAACCACCGGAGCCACCAACAGGTCACGCCCGTAGAGATACTGGTCCGCCCGGGCCACCGAGGCAGGATCATCGGGATAGTGAAGCCACAAAGCGCGCAGGATCGGCATCCCGGTGACGCACGACTCACGCACCGCGCAGTAGAGATAAGGAAGCAACCGATAGCGCAACTCGAGGTAGCGGCGGCATATCGGCTCTATGCGGGGATCTTTGAGTGACGCCGCATCTGGATGCCACTGCTTCGTTTCGGGGACGCCGCGCTCCCCGTCGCTCCAGCCCCAGGGGGTATGCATGCGCCAGTCACGTCCATGAGAACGAAACAGCGGGGTGAAGGCAGCGAACTGAAACCAACGGGCGAACAGCTCACCTGAGTATTCGTCGGTCGGCACGAAACCGCCGATGTCGGTACCCCAGTAGGGAATTCCGGAAAGCCCCGTGTTGATGGCGACGCCGATGTGCGTCGCCAAGGTCTGCCAACGCGACTCAACGTCCCCGGACCACAGAAACGCCGCAAAGCGCTGCATTCCCGCGAACCCATTCCGATGAAGCGCAAATACGCGGCGGTTGGGCCGGTAAAGCTGTTGGCCTTCGAAGTACATCCGATTGCGAGCGAGGCGCGAGGGTGCGTCGAAGTCATCACCCTGGTCCGGCCACCAACCGTCAACCCCGAGATCCACCAGCGGCTCGTGGAACGGCCAGTAGCACGCAACCTCACGGTCAGGCGGCCACGAGCCATCCGGCAGTCGACCGCTCGGCAGCGGTGGCGCGGTGCACGGATCGCCAACCCGGCCGGTCATCTTTCGTCCCTCCACGACGACATGCAGCACTACTTTGAACTTCTCAGCATGCAATTGGGCGATGGCTCGCGCCGGATCGGGGAAAACCCGGGCGTTCCAGGTGAATTCCCCGTTGTTGGTGTTCCACCCGTTGGGACAGAAACCGGTACCGAGATAGATCATTGCGTCGCAAGGCAGCCGGCTCCTGCGAAAGCGCCGCGCTTCGCTGAGGACCTCCTCGGGTGTGCCGAGGGTGCGATGCGACTGTTGGTATCCGAAGGACCACAGCGGTGGCATTTCGGGCAGGCCGGTGATACGGGCAAGGGCGCGCATGACCGCGGCCGGCGAGTCACCGTTCACCAGGAAAATATCTATCGCCGAGGATGCGGCGTCGGGAAGAAATCGCCCTGCGGTACCGCTCAGATCGAATGCACCGCGGGGTGAGTGTATGAACAGCGCCCAGTTGCCTTGCGTGCCAATCAGCCAGGGAATGGGAACTCGTGCTCCGTTGGTCGCGAGATCACGTTCACGCTGTCCGCTATCCATCCGGTCGAAGCTGCCGCGGCGATCGAACTGTGGCCCGCCCTGCCCCAGTCCCAACAGCGGGCCTGTGCCCAGGTTGAAGCTCAACGATCCATCGGTGGCAAAAAGCAGCTTCTGGACGAGCTGACCGGCGGAGTCGGTCACTTGCAGGACCCGCGGATCGTTCGCAATTTCGACCCGGAACTGGCCACAACGCACCGTTTTCGCCGCCCCCGCCAACGATATCGGCGGCCCTGATAGAGCACCGACCGCGCGATCGAGGGCGCCGTCATCTGCTGTCCGCGACGCGCCTGTTGGATTGAAGACGATGCGCAGAATGTCGGGTGCAGGCGTCGCGAGATGCAGCTCGGCCGCGCCCACATCGCCTGCCATCACCCGCTGATCAATCAACGCGCCGCCCAGGCTCACTCCCAGGCCTCGCAACATCGAACGGCGCGTTATGCCTGCGCTCATGCGCGCTCAGGGCTTAGGCGAGAAAAGCGGATGCTCGGGCAGGCTCTTCAAATCAACCTGGCTGCCTCGGGCAACGACTGTGTTGACTTTTTCGATGTTGTGTATGTCGGTCAGCGGATCGGCATCGAGCAGCACCAGATCGGCAATTTTTCCCGGCTCGAGGGTGCCGAGGTCCTTGGTAAGAAAATTCGCGGCCGCCCCGTTCCGGGTGGCCGCGACAATCGCCTCCATCGGGGTCATTCCGACTTCCACCAGGCCTTCGATTGCGCGGATGGTGCCCATACCCGGCTCGGCCTCATCGGGCTTGGGTTCGCGGCGAAACTCGGGTGCATCCCCCAGATAGGAGTCGGTCGCCGGCGTAATCCGGCATCCCGCCGCCACCAGCCTCAGTGCGTTGCGGCGCTGGATGTCGAGTTGTTCGTCCAACATCTCCAGGCGTCGGGCCTTCTCGGCGCCCGTCACCGCCGCAGGCAGTTTGGCGATCCGCCGCTCAGCGTCGGCACGATGCTCCAGGTGGCGTTGCCATGACGGGCCGGTAAAGAAGTTGGTCCGCATGCCGCACATGGTATGTCTCGCGACAATCTCCTTGATGAGCGCGTCGGGCAGGTCGCGACTGTGCAGCTCCGGATGTTGGATCAGGTCGATCCCCGCCTCGACGGCAAGGCGCAGTCCCTCCGGACTGGTGGCGTGAGTCTGCACCGGCTTGCCGCGCTTGTGTGCCTCTTCAACAATCACCGCCTGCTGCGCCGGCGAGAAACCGATCAAGGAGGGATGCATGAAATGGCTGGTGCCGCCGTATTTGATGACATCGACGCCCTTGTCCAGATAGTGGTTCATGGCGACACGCAGCTCGTCCGGCGTCATGTCCATGATTTCCTCGCCCATGTCCTGAGCCATCAGGTCGTTCCACTTCTCCTCGAACACAGACAGGTCGGAGGGTTTGGTGAGCGAAAAGCTCAGCGAGAAGGTACCGCCCCAGCCGAGAATGTTGCCCGCCAACAGCAGGCGCGAACCCACCAGCTCCCGCCGGTTGATTTTGTCGCGCACAACAATGGAAGGCGGAAGAACGCCATAGCTGTCCACGAGCGTCGTGACTCCCGCCTTCAAGGATCGCTGGGCAACTTCGAGCGCCAGCTCCTCGTTGCGATCGCCATACTTTGAAGATGTATCGCGCCGTGAGGGCTGACCGTAGACGGTCAGGTGCGAGTTACTGTCGAAAAAGCCGGGGACGAGATAGCGGCCATGCCCGTCAATCACCTTGCCCTGGTGTGCTTTGGCGCGGGATGTATTTTCAATCGCGACAATTCGCTCGCCCGCGATTCGCACGGTCATGGCCGGCCGCGGCGGCGCCCCGGTCCCGTCAATGATTGTGACATCGACAATGGAGAGAGTGGGTCGGGTGGGCACCGTATTCGCGCGTGCGGACTGCGCGACAAAGGGCACCGCGAGCAATAACAAAGCTCCGCATTTGCACAGGTAGTTCAAGTGCGTCTCGCTCTTTTGGATCTCAGGTATACATTATACGAAATCGTGGAGCGAGCGCGAGTTCGCAGGCCCTGAGCGAACGCTCACGGCCGTCAACCTCCAGGCAGATCTAGCTCATTTGAGCAGCGCCGCCAGGTTGGCCACGTCCAGCACCCCGAGCCCCGTCGCCTGATCGTAGCCCGGCACCGCCTGGTAGAATTCGTTGTTACCCTTGTTGATGTCCCGCAGGGGCGGATGCTTGCCGGAATACGCTCTTCTGGTGAGCGCCAATTCGTACAGGGGGAAGCTCAGCAAGCCGAGCCGCTGGCCGGCGTTCTGATCGAGGAGCGCGGTGATACCCGCGAGCTGGGGTGCGACAAAGCTGGTTCCGCCAAAGAAAGACAGGATCTCAAAGCCATTCTGACTGGAGGTGTAGAAGACCGTGTAGCCCGTGTCAGGATCCGCATTCAAAGAGATGTCCGGCAGGTTCCTGCCGGGGAAATGGGCCGGTAGCTTCAGCAGCTCCGCGGGCGGCTTCTTCGTCACATCCGAGAGCACCTGCCCCGGCTCGCTGGTCCGCATACCCGGGACGAAGCGCTGATACAGCGGAATCCGCCACACGAGACTGACACCCCCGCCACTTCCGACCGGAAAGATGCCGCACATCACGGGATCGACCCCGAGCTTGGCGCAAAACCCATTCAGGTAATCCCAACTCCAGGCACGCTCTTTTGGAATACTGACAGTGAATGGCGAGCCGTCATTCAAAGTGAAGTCCTGGTCGCCGGGAAGCGTTGTGCCGCCGGCAGCCAACATGAAGGGATCGGCCGCCGGATGGTCGACGGAGAGAACGTCGTTGAAAAAGGGACCGGCGTTGTCAAAGGAGCCCGCATCACCCGACGCCGCCGACAGACTCTGACCCTGCAGCGCCGCCTGGATGAACAGGTTGTGCATTGCACGCATGTCGCCCGCCGAGTCCGGATCGCTGATCCTGGTTCCCTGGACCAGGAACTCTTCCCACTCGCCCCAACTGCAGGAAACCGCGTCAGCTTCGTTCGAGCTGACAGCGGCTTCGAACGCGTCCACAAACGCCTGGTCGGTGTTGGGTGCCTGGTAAACGATGATCCTGGCATCCGGGGCCAGCCCGCCCGACTGTTCGACGTCCAGGGTAGTCTCGTCGGAACCGGACGCATCGCTCGGCGTGCCCGGTCCGCCATCAATGTTCACGACCGTGATCCGCTTGGAGTTGACCTTCAAACCCAGGCTGGCCCAGTAAGCGAACGCATCGCTCGGAGTAAACGAGGCGAGGGTCACGATGCCGATGGTGCGTTTGTGCCCCGATATCCCCTTGTTGTACAGGGGGAGCACGTTGTAGTACTTGGCGAGGTCCTGAACGGTCCACAAACCCGGCGCATCCGGCGTGTCAGGAGCGGTTGCCGCCGGCCGCACTGCATGCAGACTCGAGAGGCTCGGCAGGCGATGATTCATCGGACGCAATCGCGGCCGATTGTCGAGACCCACAACCGCTTCGACATCATCGGCGATCGCGCTGGACAATTGAGGCGCCGCATCCGGCTCACGGAAACGAAAGGCCGCCGCGTTCGGCGTGGCGGGAATTTCAAAGGTGTGCAGGCGCACACCAAACTCACGCTCAAAGCCCGACAGCTTGCCGGTCACCCTCAGGTGTGAAAAGGACTTGGCTTCGACCGTAAAGCCGGCGGACTGCAGATGCCGGGTCACGCGCTCGATGGCAGCCGTAGTGGGCCCGAACCGCTGCGCGAACTGTTGGGGTGTCAGGAAGTGGCGATAGTTCGGGCTGGCGGAGTCATAGGTTGATTGGATCAACGCATCCAACTCATCGGCATGATTGAGCTTCAAGGCCACGGTGACCGTGATGGCGCTGTCAGGTCCGAAGCTGTGAATCGAGCCCAGGTCGAGTGCCGAAGCCCGGGAATAGACCGATGGCGCTGCCAGCGCCGCGCCGGCCGAACCAAAGACGAGTGTAACCACCGCAGATATGAACTGCTTTCGCATGACAACTCCCCTGTAGCGCCGCCTGTTAGTTGGCTGTTAGGACGCGCGGATGATCATGGCACTCATCGTGCCCGTCCGCCATAGCCGCGCAGGCAGCCGGAACGCTTGATCGAGCTTTCGTCTATCTTTCCAAAGGAACGTCAGCGGCCTCGAGCCTACTTTGCGGTCGCCGCGGTGTTACAAACGTCAGACAATGCCGGCCGCGATAGCCCGCAAGACCGCCTTGGTGCGATCCGGCACACCGAGCTTGGAGAAGATGCTCGACACGTGGTTTTTTACCGTGCCTTCGCGAAGACTGAGCGCGGTGGCAATATCGCGGTTGCCGATGCCGCTCACCATCAACCGCAAGATCTGCAGCTCGCGATCTGTCAGCGACTCGAGAATGAACTGCCGGTCCTCGGGCCGCGACTCCTCGAGAGCGGCGCGCGTCAGTTGCGAAACGAGCGGCGCGTAGAGATACGTCCCACCGGCGGCGACGGACTTGATTGCCTCGAGCAGGGTTTCCGGGGAAGCCCCCTTCAACAGGTAGCCGCGCGCCCCTGCTTTGACTCCACGCACCAGGGCATTGTCGTCCTCAAAGGTGGTCAGCAACAAGGTGGGTGGCAATGCGCCCTGGCGCGCAAGCGTTTCAATCACGTCGATGCCATTCAACTTTGGCATGCGGACATCGAGAAGCAGAACATCGGGCTTCGATGCTACAGCCGCTGCCACCGCGGCCTCACCGTCCTCCGCCTCCGCTACTACTTCAATTCCGCCCAGAAGATGTAACAGGGCTTTCAGACCACTGCGAATCAGCGCCTGGTCATCCACGAGGCAAACACGGATCAACTCATACTCCCGCGACAGGTAGCATGCCTTCTATTGCAAAGCCTCGGCCTTTTTCACTGCTGACTGACAGGCGACCCCCAAGTGCTTCAAACCGCTCCCGCATGCCGGCCAGGCCATTGCCAGGAGCAAACGCGCCCCCACGGCCATCGTCGCAGGCGGTTATGGCAATGCCGGAGAGTCCGGTCCGGATGGAAATGGTCAGTTGGCGCGCCTGCGCATGGCGCATTGCATTGGTGATCACTTCCTGCACGCAGCGGATGATTACCTCGGCTTGCGCGGGATCGCAGACCGCGAGATCAGGAGGAATTTCCAGGTGCACCTGCAGAACGCCTCTAGCGCTTGCCGCGAGCTCTTCGAGTGCCGAGCGAAGCTGGGTGGGTTGAGTATTGCGCACCCGGCTCACCACCGCACGCACCTGCTCCAACAACTCAGCGGAAGCATTCCTGGCGTAGGCCAGATGTTCCGCGGCAGGGCCGCTCGTGAGCCTGTTGGCCACGTCGAGGTGGATTGTGAGTGTAGTCAGCGTGTGTCCCATGACGTCGTGAAGCTCACGTGCGATCCGGAGCCGTTCGTTGGCGAGCGCGCTCTCGTTCAGTAGAGCCTGAGCTCCCCGCAGCTCCGTATTGGCTCGAGCCAGCTCATCACGGGCGGCCATTTCGCTGCGTGCCAACTGGGCCGCGCACACCGCGAACAATTGAAACCCACCGCAGCTCGCAATGATCAGCGCGAACGAAGCATCGGTTTCCCCCGTGCACTTGATCATCGCGAGCGCAAACAATTGCACCGCACAGGCCAGCAACGCGCGACGAAAGTCCAGGAGCAACGCAAACTGCCACGCCACGACCACCAACAGGCAAGTGACGACGAAGCTCGGATAAAGCCATACCAGATAGACGCCCGAGACGGCCTGCGCGGCTACGGACCATGCCTGCCTCCTGCTCATGGTCGCGACGCTGTCGGTGGGCATCAGCACATAGGCAGCGACAAATACTGCGTAGCCCACCGCAAACTGGACCGCCCAGTTCGATGTGGCGGCGACATGGTGAGGCTCAAAAAACGCGGCATAACCGGCGCGCAATCCCGCGGCAATCACCATGGTGATGCCCGCATAGCGCAGAAGCACGGTGCGACGGTCCAATCGAGTCATCATTTCCGCTCCGAAAACGTGACAGCAGTCTAGCGCCGGCTCATCCGCATGTCCCATGACCCGGGTCATGGGAGCCATCCCCCCCTGCGCGCCCGGTTTGAATAAATGAATCGTTGATTTGAGCAAGACGGCCGCCGGGCTCGGGAGTCATCCTCGGGCATGGCCGAACTTTCCTCACAGAAGCCGTTGGCGCGGGTGCTCGCGGAAGCGCGAGCCGCCCAACGCGCCATTGGACACTTCAATGTCAGCGACCTGGTGCTGCTCAAGGGTGTGTTGGCCGGCGCGCAGGGGCTGAATGTCCCCGTCATCGTCGGAGCCTCCGAGGGTGAGCGCGAGTTTCTAGGCACAGCCCAGCTTGCGGCGCTCGTGCGCTCGCTGCGTGACGACTGTCCCTTCCCGATTTACCTCAACGCCGACCACACACACTCGCTGCCAAAGGCCCTGGAGGCGGCACGCGCGGGCTTCGACTCTGTTGTATTCGACTTGTCGGACCGGCCCCTGGAGGACAACGTCCGGTGCACGAAGGCAGCCGTCGAAATCCTCAAAGGTGTCAATCCCGATTTCATTGTCGAAGGCGAGATAGGCAACATCGGCAGCGGCTCGGAAATTCACCAGACGGCAGCCACTGAATATCATTTCACGACGCCCGCGGATGCGAACGAATTCGTGCGGGCCACCGGCATTGATGTGCTAGCCCCGGCGGTCGGAAACTTCCATGGGGTATTGCGAGAGATGTTGGACGGGTCGCAGGACAAGCGACTCAACATTGAGGTCATCCGCGCCGTCGCGGCCGCGACCTGCCGTCCTTTGACCCTGCATGGCGGATCCCGGACCAACGAGGGCGATCTCGTCAAAGCTATTGAGGCGGGCATCACCATTGTGCACATCAATACCGAGCTGCGTCTGGCCTGGCGGCAATCGCTCGCCGAGGCACTCGCCAGTCATCCTGACGAGGTTGTGCCCTATAAACTGCTTCGCGGCCCGGTGGACGCCGTCGCGCAAATCGTCCGAGCCAAGTTGAGACTTCTATGCCCTTCTCCTTGAATATCAACGGTGTCACTCACCAGATCGACGTTGACGCCGACACCCCCCTGTTGTGGGTATTGCGTGACGTATTGGGAATGACGGGCACGAAGTTCGGCTGCGGCATGGCCCTGTGTGGTGCATGTACTGTCCACTTTGACGGTGCGGCCGTGCGCTCCTGTGTCATGCCGGCGAGCGCCGCCGTCGGGAAGCGCATCACGACCATCGAAGCTGTCGGCGAGCTGCCCGTCGGCCGCATCCTTCAGCGCTCCTGGCAAGAGCTCGATGTCGTGCAATGCGGCTATTGTCAGTCTGGTCAGATCATGTCGGCGGCGGCGCTGTTGTCCAAGACACCGCGGCCGACAGATACCGACATCGATGCAGCCATGTCCGGTAACGTCTGCCGCTGTGGCACCTACCAGCGCATTCGCGCAGCCATCCATCACGCAGCGGCCGCCATCCCCGCGAAAACTCAATCATGACCGGCAGGCGCGAATTTCTGAAGGTGGGAGCCGCGGCGGCCGGAGGACTGCTGCTGTCATTGTCGGTTCCTTTGCCGATGCGGCCGGCGCGGGCATCCGACAGTACAGACGCGATCTTCGCACCCAACGCCTTTATTCGTATCGACCGGCAAGGCACTGTGACGCTGGTGATGCCCATGGTCGAGATGGGCCAGGGAACCTACACATCGTTGCCCATGCTCCTGGCCGAAGAGTTGGAGGTTCCTCTCGACCAGGTGCGGCTGGAACATGCGCCGGCAAACGATAGCCTGTACGCGAATGCGATCCTCCACGTGCAAAGCACCGGATTGTCGTCCTCCATCAGGGCATTCTGGAATCCCATGCGCCAGGCGGGCGCTGTTGGCCGCACATTGATGATTGCGGCTGCGGCCAAACGATGGCAGATCGAGCCCGGCCGCTGCTACGCACGCAGCGGCCGGGTTTTCGAGTCGGGTACCGATCGCAGCTCGGGCTATGGGCAACTCGTTGAGCTCGCGGCCACCCTACCCGTACCGGCAGCCGGCCAAGTGCCCTTGAAAGATCCCGGCCATTTCACGCTCATTGGCTCGCCGGCTCACCGCCTCGACACGCAGGCAAAAACCAACGGCACCGCGAAATTCGGTATCGACTTTCGTGTGCCGGGCATGCGCGTCGCGACGCTTGCCCAATCCCCCACGTTTGGTGGCAAGGTCAGGTCAGTAAACGAGACTGCGGCGCTTGCAGTAAAAGGTGTGCACCAGGTCGTGCGTCTGGACAACGTTGTTGCCGTAGTGGCCGATCACATGGCGGCAGCAAAGAAGGGATTGGCAGCGGCCGCGATCGAGTGGGACAACGGGCCCAACGCAAACGTCACGACTGCGGATGTCATCCGGCAGCTCGAAGAGGCATCGAAACAACCGGGAGTTGTGGCACGCAACGATGGAGATGCGCAGAGTGCGCTGGCGACTGCCCATCAGCGTCTCGATGCGATCTATCACGCTCCATTTCTGGCACATGCAACCATGGAGCCGATGAACTGCACCGTACATGTACGCAAAGATGGTTGCGACATCTGGGTTGGAACCCAGGCACCCACACTGACGCAGGACCTGATAGCCAGGTTGACAGGTCTGCCACGTGAGTCTGTGCAGATCCACAACCACCTCATCGGCGGAGGGTTCGGGCGCCGTCTCGAGGCTGACGGCAGCGTTGTAGCGACCCGGATTGCGCAGCATGTCGAAGGACCGGTCAAGGTAGTGTGGACGCGAGAGGAAGACATCCAACACGACATGTACCGCCCCTACTACTTCGACCGATTGTCCGCGGCTCTGGACGCGAAGGGTAACCCCGTGGCATGGACTCACCGCGTCGCCGGTCCATCCATCATTGCGCGCTATCTGCCACCGTTATTCAAGAATGGGTTGGATTTCGACGCCATTGAAGGCGCCGCGCAACCGCCCTACGCGTTCCCGAACATCCACGTCGACTATGTCCGTGTCGAACCGTCCGGAATCCCAACCGCGTTCTGGCGAGGGGTCGGCGCCACCCACAATGTGTTCGTCGTTGAGACGTTCATGGACACACTGGCGCACGCCGCAAAGCGTGACCCGGTCGAATTCCGCAAATCCCTGCTGGCTCACAATCCCCGCGCCCTGGGAGTATTGCTGTTGGCCGCGGAAAAGTCCGGCTGGGGCGAACCGCTCCCCAAGGGACACGGCCGCGGCATCTCACTGCAGTTTGCCTTCGGCAGCTACCTTGCGCAGGTCGCCGAGGTTGAAGTCAATGCGAAAAACACGCTCCGGGTGCGCCGCTTGGTGACCGCGGTCGATTGCGGCATGGTCGTCAATCCAGACACAGTGGCCGCCCAGATGGAAGGCGGCTCACTGTTCGGCCTGACTGCCGCCCTGTTCGGCTCAATCACCCTGCGCGGCGGCCGCGTGGAGCAGAGCAACTTCCACGACTATCGGCCCTTGCGTATCAACGAAGCACCGATAGTCGAGACGCACATCGTTCCCAGTGGCGAGGCACCCGGAGGAATCGGTGAAGCGGGTACAGCAATCGTGGCACCGGCCGTCGCGAACGCCATCTTTGCGGCCAATGGCCGGCAGATCCGCACGTTACCGTTCGGCATGGTTAATTCCGGTACGTGAGCGTCAGGCCATAGGTGCGAGGCCTGACCGCTTCACCCGTCCAGTCCTGCGGATCGTAAATGATGCTGTGGCCGTTCGAGATCAACAATGGCGCGGCGTTGGTGAGGTTGTTGACGAACAAGGACAGGTCCAACGCGGCTCCTAGTCGCATCCCCAACCGTGAGTTGACCAGCGAATATGCCGGTGTAGGCCGCAGCAGCGAGTCATACTGGGGTGTCCCCGCGACCATCGCGCCGACGGGGCGCTCCTCGCTCGTGCGTGTGTAGTCCGCCCGGAGATAAAAATCTTTGTCCCCCAATAGCTTGAACTCGTATTCGCCCGACACCGAAATGGTCCATGGGGCACCCGCATCCGGAATGGAGCCCCCCTGCGCGTATATCTTCACGCCAGAGGGCGACACCGCATCCCGGTCAAACGTGGGCTTTGTGTAACCGATCGCCCCACTCAAAGTCAGAGGCGCGAAAGGCTTCGCCTGGAAGCCCAGATCGAAACCTTTGGAGGTGGCATCGGCGAGATTGTCCACGAAATCGTAGGCGCAGTTGGGTAGGAAGACGCGCGTCTGGATGTTCTTCCACTTGATCTCATAGATGCTGCCGTCGAGCACGAGCCGTCCATCGAGCAGGCGATTCTTCGATCCGATTTCGTAGCTCCACACCGTGTCGGAGCCGTATACGAGCGGCTCGGTCGAGCGGCCCTGCCCGTCAACATACCCGAACGTCTCCAGATCGGGTCCGCACACCGTCGGCACCTTGAGATTCGCGCCCGCGGGCCGAAATCCCTTAGCGGCCGTGGCATACAGCATGTTGTCTTCGTTGAGCTGATAAGACACCCCGAGCTTGGGAGTCGTCGCCGTCTCCGACGAGCGCGCGGCCGAGCTCGGGTATGACGGGGCAAACGGCCCGGTTCCCACCGCGTAAGCGCCGACTGGTACGACATCGGACGGATCGGCGCAATACGTCCCCGGCACGCAGGGGAAGCCGAAAGGCGCGTTGGCATTGTTGTCGGGAGCCCCAAACCGCGCGTTGTAGTCCAACTTGGTGCGCGAGAAGCGCAGGCCGCCGGTGAGCTTCAAATGGCTGGTCACATTGAAGTCGGCCTGCGCGAAGGCGGCAATCTGCTCGTCTATGGTGCGCCAGTTGGCATAGAAGGTCGTGGAGTTCGGCCACAGGTCCGCGCCGAGGAAGTTCTCGTATGCGGTGGAGCCCGGGCCGTAAGGAGGTCCGTCGGTATAGCCCGCGAAATCCGGACTGAAGCCGATGTAGGGCGAGTTGCCGAGGAAATTCAAGCTGATCGACTGGTTGGCGGTCTGTTTGTCGTGGGAATAAAAGCCTCCGGCCACCCAGGTTATGCGGCCGTGCGGGTCGTTCGACTGCAGGCGGATCTCCTGCACGAAGTTGCGCTGGCCATTGTTGTAGACCGACATTCCCTTCCATCCCGGCGGCGGATAGTCGCCGTTTGGAAACAACGCCTGCTGGTAGAATTGCACATAACCGCGCGTATAGTCGTACCACTGGTCGTTGTCGCGGTGGAAAAAGGAGGTGTTTGAGATGAGTTGGGCGCCGCCGAGCACCCAGTGGACCCCCAGGGCCGACAACGTAAAGTTGTCGTCGCCGAGTTGATTGTTCGGGACATTGACCGGGGTGAGCGTTGGGTCGGTTGCCGGATTGCCCACGAAATAGTACGGACGCGTGTAGTTTCGCGAACCCAGATCGGATTGCGACAGCCAGTAGGTGCCGCCCTGACCATCGTTCACGTGATGCTTCTGATAGAAGACCGAGGGAGTGATGTCCAACGACTCTGTTGCGGCAAACTTCAGGGCAACGCGGACCGCCACTGTGCGGTTCCAGTTGATGTCCTTCTCCACCGTGCTCGTGGGAGTAAAGGCGACGGAGTTGCCGTACGCCGCGCCAGTGGGATCGACGATCGTGTAGTTGCCATTGACGGCATCGATGAAGCCGCCCTCTCGGCGATAGAACGCGCTGACGCGAAATCCGAGCCGATCCGGCACAATGGGTCCGCCAAAGGCGCCTCCGCTCTCGTAGCTCACAGCGCCCTGCTGTGTGTTACCGACCTCGGCGCGGGCATAGCTGGAGTAGCGCGTGAGCCCCGGCTCGGGCTGGATGAAGCGGATGGTGCCACCCTCCGATCCCGCCCCGAACAACGTACCCTGGGGTCCGCGCAGCACTTCGACACGCTCGATGTCGAACAGACCCGGAAAAGCGGTGGCAGCCCCAAAGCCGAGATTGCGGACCTGGACTGGAGTGTCATCAATATACACACCGGTAGTGCCTGAGCCTGCGGCGGATGAGATGCCGCGGATGGAGATCGTGTTTGCGCCGGTCGCGGAGGTCCGTGTCAGGTTCAGTCCCGGCGTCAGGCGCACGAGATCATCCAGTTCGCGGACACCCTGCGCGTCCATCTGATCCTGCGTGAACGCGCTGACGCTGATGGGCACCTTGGAGAGCGATTCCGACTGACGCGTCGCCGTTACGATAATTTCCTGGAGCTGATCGCTGGGACCGACCTCGGCATCTGCCGCAAGTGCGGGCACCGACAATGGAATGAGCGTCAACACTCCGGGAATCAGCCGGTATGCAGGCCGCGGCAGTTTGCGATTGGGTCTGGAATGCTTCTTCATGGACTCTCCCCGTATCTTCTGCGGTTGTCGTCGCATCCATGCCCGTGGACGTCATAGGTCGCGGAAAAGGCGCCGTTCAGGACGGCATCGCCAACACCTCGCGGCATGCTCGCAGTGCCTGTTCAATCGCCGACGAAGTTTCTGCTACCGCACCAGAGTCTGCGTTAGCTATGGCGATGCGCCCGAAGGGCTTGCGGCCGATGAGGTGCGGCGCCTGCCCTTCCAGCCACTGCGGATCCCACAGCGTTGAGTAATCGTACGCGTAACCGTGGGGCCAACGGTTGATCGTGATGCCGCGGATGTCGCGCGCGGGATCAAACCCACCCGCAGCGAACATGCGGCCGAGTTGATCGCGGACGTGATGTTCGAAGGTTTCGAACGGCGTCGTGAACAATTCGGCGCGTCCAGCTCGGTGCTGCTCTTTGGTCGACAGCCCGGGCTTGCAGGGCGTGCGCACCAGATGGATCAGGCAAGGATCGTCCGGTGTTTGCGTGTAGTGATAGGAACCGATGCTCACCGGGAAGTCCATGTTCACTTCGCTGAAGTAGCTGGCTGGACAATACACCGTACCGGCTCCGAGTCGTTTCAGTGAGTTCCAATTCTGTATCGCCACGGTGCCGTAAACCAGAGGCACCTTGACACAATACGCAAGGCCCTCTCGCTGCGCCTGGGGCATCTCGGGGCACAAATAAGGGATAACGACATTCCAGCATGCCAGAACGACCTTGGCGCCGCGGACCCGGTGCGCCTTTCCCGCATTGACGTAGACAACGTCGACCGCCTCGGCCTTTGCCGGATCCCCGACATGCTTCACGCGTACAGCCGTGCTGTTCAAGCGAATCCTTACGCCGGAGCTCGCTTGGTCCAGTGCCGCATAGTTCATTCGGGCAGTGACGATGTCCTCCATGGTGGAACCGGGCGCGGCGCCCGATACGAGCGCTCGCACCAACATCCGCGCAATCGACGCATTCCCGTCCGGGAAGTGATAGATGTAAGGCTCCGCGCCCATCTCGCCCGATTCATCGGACAGCGCGAGGCCTGTTTTGACGCCTTCAGGCATGAACCACAGGCCGCTGAGAGCCGGGACCGCATCGATACCCACGCCAAACAAGCCATGAGTTCTCTGCTGGTAGTACTTCACTACATCCGCATGGACGTGCGCATGCTGCTCTAGAAATGTCTTGATGCTGATATGCTCGAGAACAGCCTTCTTCTGCGCCGCGCTTTTGCCCGCCAGATAGTCGACTTTCTCGAAATGCAGACGCCGCAAGTCGCGTTTGGCCTGTTCCGCCAGCGGCGCCGCGGCCAGAAAGGCCTCGAGATCGTGCGGATCGGTGGGGGTCCCGAAATGGACGGAGTCGGCTCGCTGCGCACACAGCTTGTCAACTCCGAACGCGCCGCGGTCGAAAAAGCAGCTCGCCCGCAAGCCGTGCGAGCGGCGAAAATTCTGATCGTAGTACTTCTCGAAGCGCTGAATGTCGATACCGAGCTCGCGCAACAGCCCCATCGCCTCGGGTGTGTACAGCGACAATGCCTCAATCGACTGCGTCCCCCCATAGCCAATGAGTGTCTTGCCCCCTACGGTGAATTCATTGCGCTTCGCATGTCCGCCGAAGTCGTCGTGGTTGTCGAGAATGAGAATTTTCGACTTCGGGCCACGCAGCTTGCGGAAGAAATACGCTGTCGAGAGACCACTGATGCCGCCTCCGACCACAATCAGATCGTAGTGCTCACCAGTCTCCGACGCCGCTCCCACCTCGTCCCAGTGCGTACCATCGCGTAGCGCGTGTCCGGTCTCAAACGAACCTGGATGACTTCCGCGCATGCCCGTCAGCGCCGGTGGATAGTATCTCGGGTCACTCGGCCCGATTCCCTGTGACAGAAAGTACTCCTCCGCCGAGGCGTCCGGACCGCTCTCCAGCGCGCGTGTGACAGCCGCTGGCAGCATGGCGGCGCCGGCCGTCCACGCGATCCCATTCAGGAAGTCCTTCCGGGTGATGTTGGTCATCACGCTCCCCCATGAGCCGCCGCCACGTACACCTTCTTGCCCATGAACCAGGTCTCCACCACGTGCGTCTTCGCGATGTCCCCGGCTCGATTCTCGGCGGCCAACTTCAGCACATCCTGGTTCACAACAATGAAATCCGCTGACTTGCCGGTCTCGAGCGAGCCCGTTTCAGTATCCCGGCTGAGGAAGCGTGCGCCGTTGATAGTGTAGGCATCCAGCACTTCCTGAATCGAGATGGCCTGCGATGCATTGAGCGGCTGCTGCCCCGGAAGGCGCCGTGTGACGGCGATCGCCATGTTAACAAATGGCTGTGGATCACGGGTATTGACCGGGGCGTCTGATCCAGCCACCAGCGTGGCACCCGCCGCCTTCACCGACTTGACCGGGTAGGCGTTGGTCTCGTAATAGCCTCCCGGCGGATGAAGAACCGAGTAACTGTTGCCGATGACGTGGTCGAAGAAAGGCACGACTGTCAGGTCGTAATCGGGCTCGGCCTGCGCCCACGAGTAGGTAAACGCCACATAGAGATGGTCGCGTCCAATGCGCGCGACATCGGACGGATGTGCCACCTGGACATGCGCGAATCCGTCGTGTTGAGTCGACACCCCGTCAGCGGCGCGAGCGGATTCCACCGCATCAAGGGCCGTGCGTACGGACCCATCGCTAATCGCATGGATGTGCAGCGTGAAGCCGGCCAAATGGAAGCGCTTCACGAACTCCATCGTTACCGCGCGATCGTGTTGCAACTGGCCTGTCGAAACAGCGCACTGTCCGGGGTGGTACCCGTGAGCCGACATGAACGATTTGACTGCTTCCGCAGTACTGAATTGAGCTGGCTGCTCCCGCACCTGACGGCACAGCGCCGAGCCCGTATCCACATAGCCGGTTACTGCCAGATGTCCGCTCGCGTCCTTACCGAAGATCGGCTGGTTGTAAGGCCGCAGCGACAACGGATTGGGCAAGGTCGGCGGCACCGCATAAGGATTGCCCTCCAGGACTCCATCCGCAAACAGCTTGACCACATCGGACCGGATCAGCGGGTTGGATGCGTATTTCGCCCGTATCCGCTTCGCGGAGGAGAGCATGCGGTCGTAATCCACGCGGCCGTCTGAGGTCTTCATTGTCTCCGGATCGTAGAACTGTGCGAGTGTTGCCCGCACCGTCAGAAGACCCTCTTTGTCCAGGGCATCGTAGAGCGGCAGCTCGTCAGGCGGTACCAGCGCATCCAGAATGCCAGTGATGCCCGCCGCATTCAGCCGCTGTGGCAGTTGTGCGCGGGCCTTCATGATTTGCTCAAACTCACCCATGAGGATGTTGGGGGACTCCATGAGCGCGCGCCCATCCTCGTTGACCGCGCCGTTCGGGTTGCCTTCCGCGTCCACGCCTACAAACTTCGTATAGGCAGCGAAGTCCTTCGTCAGTGTCGCTTTGGAAAGCCCAACGACTGCGCCTTTGGCGTTTCTGGCACGAGCCAGAGCAACGTGATTGAAGGCACCGTGATGACCATCGTTACCGAGCAATTGGATCGCAACCTGCCCCGATGCCTCGTCCAGGGCCGCGACCAGCGTGGGATAGTCGGCATCCGGCTCATTGCCATCCGAGAAATTCCACTGGTGCACGCTCAGCCAACCGCCTGCCGGCACCTTGAAGTGCTCGACGCAGCCACGCACGAAAGCGGTCAGCTCGCGCAGGGTCTTCCTGGCACTGTCGAGGTCGCAGCTATCGACCACAACGATTCCCGCGGGGTGGATGTGGGAATCGAACAGCCCCGGAAGGACCAACTGACCATGCAGATCCTTCACCTCGGTCCGCGGGCCGATCCAACGGTGCGCCTCGGTGGAGGAGCCGACAAACACGATCCGGCCGCCGCGTATCGCCAGTGCCTGCGCGAAAGTGTGCTGTGAGTTTGCGGTATAGATTCTCGCCCCAGTAACAACGACATCGGCGGCCGAGCTCGCGGTGGCGGAGTTTGGCGCCGCCTCTGTTGCCCGCGCCGGCGGCTGGAAGGCAAGAGCGATGGATATAACAGCAAGGCAACGCAACCAGCGATCGCGCATGAACGCACCCCCGTTTGATGTTCGGTTACCGCGCCACGGCTTCTTTTCCCAGACCGCGGTCGCGACCCGCAGCCTAACGTGTCGCTTTGATTATTTCGATCAGGTTATATCGGTTACCGATAAAACATCGGGAATTTTTTTCACAATTCGGGCGATCACCGAACATAGAGTGTTGACTCGGAAACACGGAGCTGCGCGATTAATCGACGTCCACCTTCACAGCAACACTCGAGAAAACTTGCCCTGGTTCATTTTGTATCCCTTGCCTGGACCTTGAACTCCGGTCCTTCTGCCGAGTCTGAGTTCAAAACATTGAATGGACTCGCACATGTACCCGGATGGGCGTCGGCTGATTGTCTGCGCGATTATTGTCGGAGTCCACGCCTTGCTGGCGTATGTATTGCTGCGGGAGAGCGCCACAAGAACGTCACGCACAGTGCCCCCTCACTACCTGGCGGTCGAGGCCATCTCTGCATCGCTGGAGAAAGTGCACCCGGCTCACCTTGACAGCCTGTTGCAAGATGCACTGCCTCCTGCGCGGATTCGCGAAGTGACCCCACTACAGATCGGCCCTATTGAAGTCCAACCCGAGCCAGTCACGCCCGGCGCTACAGACTGGCGGGCCGAGGCAAGCGCAGCCGCGGCGGACATACTCGAACGTGCCCGGCGGCTCGGTCACGCTCCCAACGCATCCGACGCTGCGGGCAAACCCGGGGCATTCGGCTCACAAGAGCAGAATCACCGGGCCGGCCGCGTGGAAGGCGGCTCGAGATTCTGGGTCACTGACAATTGCTACTACGACTTCCCCGGCGGCCTGCCGCCACCGCCACGGTTGGCGGGAGAGTTTCACTTGATGACACCCACCTGCAAACCGCCGCCCACGGGCGGTGGTGACCAGATGTTTGAAGACCAGAAGCCGCAGTCATTGCGTGCACCCCTGGCGGTACCTGCCAAGTAGCCGCCTCAAATCGTTGCAGTATCGCGCACTCCTGCGGCAATCGGCAGCCGAACCGCGCGGATCGTTGGCAGCAATGCTCCCACGAGTCCTATTGTCACCGCCCAGGCAAATCCAACCAACACCAGGTGCGCAGTGAACGACTGTTGATACGCGGTGTGTACAACGATGCCGTGCCGGCCGCTGAACAGCATCCAGGCCGAAGCCACGCCCACGGCTGCGCCCGCCAACGAAAGCAACATCGCCTCGCTCAGGACCGAAACCGCAATCGGCAGCGCGCCAAAGCCCAGGACTCTCAATGTGACGATCTCGCGAGTCCGGGCCCTCACCCGGCCGAACATGACATTGAGGGAGCCGAACAGGGCCCCGACGGCCAGCACCGTCGCAATGAAAAAACCCAGTGAGGTGAAGAACGTCATGAAAGGGTTGACCGAGCGCAAATAAAACTGAACTTGCCGTTCGGCGCTCACAGCCAGCGCCGGATTCGCGCCAATCCAGTGTGCGAACGCTGCAAATGCCGCGGGCGTTTCCAGCCGCACCACGACACTGTTGAATCCGCTGGCCCGCGTCGAGGCACTGAGAGTCGCTGCGTCCGCGAGCAACTGGCTCTCGAGCGCACCACCGCCGGATGAAAACACACCGACAATGGGCCATTCGCCATCGGGCATGACAATGCGGTCCCCGACTTTGAGATTGAACACGGCAAGAGCCCCTGCGCCAACCACGAGCTCGTGAATGCCCGGACGAAACCGGTGACCGCTGACAATTTTAAAGTCAGGGTACAGCGACCACGCCCGCTCCCCCACACCTCGAACATACAGCATGCCCCCCGCGAATCCCTCGAGTGGCAACGCCTGCAACACTTCGCAATCTGCGACAGCCTTGCCATCCGGTCCGTGAGCGATGCCTGGGGCTTGAACGATAGTGGAACAGGCATCCTGAGACACGCTGCTACCATCTTCGGCAAATGCTTCAGTCGTGAGGACGATGGCATTGCGCGGATCCACCCCACTTCTGGAAGCACGTGACAGTCCGGCGGTGACCGACAGAACGGACAGCATCACTCCCACCACGCAGGCCACACCCAGAACGACGACCAGGGCCGATCCAGGTCTGCTCACCAGGCCCATGGCATTCAATCGTGCAACAGCCAGACTCTGCGCAAGCATTGCCACAGTCAACTCGCAGCGAGCAGCTCTGCCGGACGTCTGCGCCACAGCATGAGAATGGGGAGGGCCGAGCTCAGGAGAGCCAGCATCGCGGCGGCCCCCAATGCCTCACCCCAAACAATTGCAGATACCGTCGCTTCCGGCAGACCCATCCCCGAGGGTAACCAACGGTGGGATACCGGGGAGAGCAGAGTGGCTATCCAAGTTCCAAATGCTGCGCCGAGTAAGCAGGGAATGGCGGCCTCCGCACACACCAACGCCATCAGGCGGCCGTTTGAGAACCCGATGGCCTGCAGAACTCCCATTTCCGGCGTCCGCTCTTTGACAGCTCGCGCAATGACATTGGCCGTCAGGTACAGGATCATGAACAGTCCCGCGCCGGCCACCAGCCGGGTCAACAGAGCCATGTCAATCACCGAGCGGTAGGAATTGGCGGCTTCCTCGCGGGCGGAAAAGCTATTGGTGGGTGTGCCGGAGTTTTCAAAGAAGCGATCGACTGTGCGTGCCACCTCATTTGCCCGCGCGGTGGCAGTCAGGCCGAGGCGAAAGCCGGCAATCTCCCCCTGTAACGGCAGCGGCCGGTTGTTTTGGAAGTATTTGAGGTTGCCGACCCGGTAACCGTGCGCCCATTCAGGGCTGTCCGGCACAATTCCAATCACCTTGAACGGCCAGCTCGGCGCGCCATCGCCGCGGAAGGTCACGGGCACCACTAGTGTCAGGACGTCACCCACCTTGAGGTCCATCGCCAGGGCTGATTTGTGGCTGACGAGCACACCATCGACAGTACTCATCAGCAGCTTCCAGTTGACTGCGTCGATCGGGAATGGGAACGCGGCCTGCATTCCGTCATCGGCGGTGAAGACGCAGGTGAATTTCTGTTCGGCACCGTAGTGGCCGCACACACTCGCCCACGCTCCCACCGATGCCACGCCCGGAATTCGACGCAACGACTCCTCGAGCCCGACCGGCAGACCGTTCGAAAACCGAGACACCACGAACAACCGGTTCTCAGGCGCACCTTCAATAGCGCGCTGATAGGTCACATTCAAACCCATCATGGAAGCAAACAGAATGAAACCCGCGGTGACCGCCAGGAAAGTGAAGACGGTCTCAGTGGGCCTGCGCCACAACGCAGACGCAATGAGCGGCAGATATTTCATCCCGTGAAACGATCGATTGTGGCGAAGGCCGCCGGGCACTGCAACTAGTACACTAGTTGATAGTAGCCTTCCCGCCCGGGCGCAGTCAACCGAGCCCGCATTCGAGCGCGTGCTATCGGTTGCGGGCTGGCGCCCGCTTCTCGAACCACTTCTTTGCACTGGGACGGCGATGCGGACAACCGGGCCAACAACAGGGGCGCCGCTTGCCCGCCGCCAGCTCATCCACCGCGCGTTGAATTCGGCGGCTGCGCGTCGCTGCTTGTTTGGCCGACAGCACCCAGCAAATCCATTCGTTCTGGGCCAGCGGCGTCAGATCTTCCCAGGCAAGCTGCGACGCCGGCTCCGAACCGAGGGCTCGGCGCAAATCCGCCGGAATTTTGTGCACAGGACCCGGCCTGCTCTCGTCTGACACCGGACATCACTCTCTCTTGAGCTGCCTCAGCATGTCATATTGCATGTCATCTGTCGAAGGCGATGGCCCTATTCCAGTGTTGCGATAGTACAGTGCCTTCAGGAAGGCCAAATCGCCCGCCGTTACCCCGGTAGGATGCTCACGCGCGGCGCAACTAGGCGCCATGATGTCCAGTATGCTAGGCAACGGATCACAGTGATCCGGCGACTGCACAAATGAAAGAGACAGCACACCCACATAGTCAGCGACGGTACCAATCGCGTAGCCCACGACCTTCGCCGTATCAATGATCATGACAACGGATCCGATCGAGCCGACGTCGCCATTGTCAGTGCTACTTTTCTGAACTACACGCGGCCATAGAGGATGCAGATTGAGTGGCAACAGCCCCAGGTCGGAATTCAACACCGCTGCGCGCCTGGGTATGGTCAGGTACCAACCCTGGACGGCGTGATCGCCGGTGACCTGAAGGAATGGCTTCATGGTGGCGAACTCGCCGCGGGGCCGAAAATAGACGGACGCCCACTTCACAACATTCGTCATCAATTGATTCGGGTCGGTCGAGAAGTAGATCCGCACGTTGGGCCGGCACTTCGGATCCGAGCTCAGCGGAGCGCCGACCTTCGCGGCCAGAGCCCGAATGCGGGCCGTCACAAACCCATTGTAGGCTGGGCTGAGCCCGAAAGCGGCCGGACAGACACTCTGCTTGCCTCCGGGCCAGTGTGCGACGTTGCCTGACACGCCGGTGTTGAAGTAGTGCAGCGTGGCGTGGTGCGCAATGAACTGGCGCACACTGTCTCCCGCCAACTCCTGTTCGGTGGCCAACCTCGGAGTCATTGTAGTTACATCAGGGAACAGCGGTGCGTCCGTGTCTTCCTGGTTCGAGCCGCCCGGTTCAATGGCCGGTCCCATGGCAGCGCCATGAATGGCTATTGTCTCGGCGCCCACAGGCGAAAATGACAAGCCCGTGCCATTGAGCAACAGAGTCAGTGCCTCGTGGACCGGGTAGGTTCCCTTTACGGGGCTCGCCTGCAGGCGTGCAACGTCGCTGTCGGCCGCGGCCACTTTCAAGCCGCTCTGGGTGGAAAACTCCAGCAGCGCGCTCGCGAGCGGCGCGGCTGAGATCGCAACGCGAACGTCCCGGTCGAGGATGTTGTCCGCGTGCGCGGCTGCAAAACGCACCATCGTCAGTGCAACGGCAGCGAATGTGCCCCGTGCGATTCCGGCCCTAATTCCGCGCAATATTGTAGGCACGCGCCTGGATGAATATCCCGGCGGCGCCTCGATCAACCACCTTGCAGGCATATATTTTCTCCAATGCCGCGAGCCAATCCCGCACCTCGGCCGGTGAAACCGTACCGGTGAACCGCGTCTGTTGTAATTCGGGTCCGACGACAATCTGTGGTTGGCGGTAGCGATTGAGAGTCCCGACAACCTCTTCGAGCGACTCTCCCATGAACTCCAGAGTGCCACCGCGCCAGGCACCCGCCGCAGTAGAGCCGACATCGGCCAGTATCGGCTCGTGTGTCGATGAGGAGAATGTCAGGCGCTGGCCGGCGTGGGCCTGAGTGGACTCGACAACGGTGCCCCCAGCCCCCGCCGCTTCACTCTCGCTCGGCGTCACATTGACCAGGCCCGCACTGACAGTAACGACCGTGCTGGCGGGTCCCCTGCGAACATCAAACTCAGTACCCGCAGCCGTGACGGAAAGGCCGTTGACGTGAACAGTAAACGGCCGCATCGAATGCGACACTGCAAAAAATGCCTGCCCGCGTTCCAATTTGACCTCGCGGCGTGCGGGCGTGAAGCGGGCGCTAACTTGGGAGCCGGGCGCCAGATCCAGTTGCGTCCCGTCAGGCAATGCAACGTGGCGTTGTTCTCCGATCGGCGTGTCGGCAATCAGCACCTGCGGGCGAAGGGCGAGCCACCCTGCCAGGCCGCCCAACAGCGCGATGCCAGCGATCACAGCCGCCAGCTTGCCGCGATGCTTGCGAAAAGTTACGGGTATTTCGGCAGGCAACGCGTGCGGGTTTCGCGCGGGAAACGCATTCCACAGGCGCTGCATTTGCTCGAATGCGGGCAGATTGCCGGAGTCAGATGCGCACCAACGCAGCCAATCATCCACATGCGCTTCGGCATCCGGCTCGCTGAGCCTTTGGATCCACTCACTGGCCTCGCGCAGCCGCCCAAAGTCAGGAATATTCGGATCTGATCTACTCACAGTGACACCTTCCTCCGGACCTGGTCGGCCGCCATTCCTTCGGAACGTAAGCTGCAATACAACATTGTATAGGTCACATAGCGTCTGACCATGCGCTCGGAGCAGCCCAATCGCCGTGCCACCTCGCGTTGTGGAACTCCGTCCAATCGATGCAGACTGAACACCCGCTGACACTTGGCAGGTAGCTCCTGCAGATAGCCGAGAAGTTGAGACGCCTGCTCCCGCGCCAGCAGTTGCCTGGCAGGATCGTCTGATTCACGGCTCGTTGTGGCGACTTCTACGGGGAACATCAGGTGTTCTTCGGCCCGATGGCGAACATTGCGGTGGCGCAGGCGATCAATGGCAAGGTTGGCGGCGGTCTTGAACAAATACGCACGCAGCAGAACGGGATCGCCGGGCTCCTTTAACTGCAAGAGGCGGACGTAAGCTTCCTGGGCGACCTCCTTGGCTTCCTGCTCAGAGCGCAGCCGCACCGCAAGGTATCCCACCAGCAGGCGGTTATGCTCCCGAAACAGCCTGGAGACTGCGGCAGCAGTCGCTTCAGGAAGCACTGCCACGTCTTCGCGCAGTTGTGCCGGTCGCCGGTCCGCGTCTGCCATTGGCGGATAACCTCCCCAGCGGAAACACACCCATGTAGAAGATACGTTCGGGGCGCGAAAAGCGGAACTGTCGCCGCGAGGGTACCTTTCAGGCCCCCGCCTTCCATTATCCGGCGCAAATTCTCTTATTGAGAACGTTCAACGCGGAGCCGGCCCGAAACCACTCGAGTTGCGCCTCGCTGTAGGAGTGAACCAGCGACACAGTCTCTACCGTGCCATCCGTGTGCGACAGCCGACATTCAACCGGCTCGTTTGCCGCAATCTGCGCCAACCCCACCAGGCTGACGCGGTCAGCCTCCCTGATGCGCTCGTAGTCGGAAGGTTCGGTAAAAGTGAGCGCCAGAATACCCTGCTTCTTCAGATTCGACTCGTGAATCCGCGCGAAGCTGCGCGCAATCACTGCCGCACATCCCAGCAGTCTCGGGCATAGCGCGGCATGCTCCCTGCTGCTGCCCTCGCCGTAGTTCGCATCACCCACTATGACCCAGCGGACGCCGCGTGTTCTGTAGTCACGTGCAACAGTCGCGATCGGTTGGGGCACATCTTCGGTGAGCACATTGCGCGTTTTGCCGATATCACCGCTATGAGCATTGACTGCGCCTGACAACAGATTGTCACTGAAGCGTTCGAGATGCCCACGATAACGTAACCAGGCACCCGCAGGGGAGATCTGGTCGGTGGTTGTCTTACCGTGTGTTTTGATGAGCACGGGCAGGTCCAGAAAATTCTGCCCTTCCCAGGCCGGCCAGGGCCGCATGAGTTGTATACGCTCACTGGCTGGATTGACCGTGAGCTCGATTTCGCGGCCATCGTCCGGTGGGGCAATGTAACGCCCGCGACGCGACTCAAATTGGCGCGCCGGCACTTCCGGGGCCGGTTTCGGTGGTTTCAACATGAACGATTCGCCACCCGAGCCTGTGAGAGGATCGGTCAGCGGGTTGAAATCGAGACGTCCGGCGATCGCAAAAGCGGTGGCAATCTCGGGGCTCGTGATGAAATTCAAAGTCGCCCGGCTGCCGTCATTGCGCGCCGGGAAGTTGCGGTTGTAGGACGTTACGATCGCATTCGGTTCGCGCGCCTGCTCGGCCGGACGCCGCCACTGGCCAACGCAAGGGCCACACGCGTTCGCCAGTACTGTAGCTCCGATCCCTTCGAGCGACTCCAACTGGCCATCCCGTTGAATAGTGGCCTGCACCTGTTCAGATCCGGGCGTGACCAGAAAGGCGGTCGCGGCCTCGATGCCGTGTGCTCGCGCTTGATCGGCAATGTCGGCAGCGCGACTCATGTCCTCGTAGGAAGAATTGGTACAACTCCCCACGAGGACGGTCGAAATGCGCTCGAGATTGGCCTCCCTCGCCAGTTCCGCGGCAAGGCGGGATATTGGGCGAACGCGATCGGGCGAACCAGGTCCGCTGACGTGAGGTTCGAGGCCGGACAGATCCAATCGCAACACTCTGTCGTAATGCGCTTCCGGATTGGCTTCGGCCTCGGCATCGGGCTCGAGCAGATGCCGATATCGTTCCATGAGAGCCGCAAGCTCGCTACGGTGCGTGGCTCTCAGATAGATCGCCATATGCTCATCCGCCGGAAAGAGGGACGTGGTAGCCCCAATCTCAGCGCCCATGTTGGTGATGGTAGCTTTGCCTGTGGCACTGATGCGTCGCGCACCGGGCCCGATATATTCGACGATGGCGTTGGTTGCTCCCGACACTGTCAACGCACCCGCCACTGACAGAATGACATCCTTTGGCGCCGTCCAGCCACTGAGCTCGCCGGTGAGATATACGGCGATGCGTTTGGGACAGAGCAACTCCCACGTGAGTCCGGCGATGGCTTCCACAGCATCAGCGCCTCCGACTCCCACCGCACACGCGCCAAGACCGCCGGCGTTAGGTGTATGAGAGTCCGTGCCAAGGATGAGCTCGCCCGGAAACGCGTAGTTTTCCAGCACTACCTGGTGAATGATCCCGGCCCCCGGTTCCCAGAAGCCGGCGTGATACTTCGCAGCCGCCTGCCGTAGAAAATCGTACACCTCCGTGTTCTCGCTGAGGGATTCCTGCAAATCGGTCCGGGCTTCGCGGCGCGCCTGGATAAGGTGATCGCAGTGAATGGTCGTGGGAACGGCCACCTGTTCGCGTCCACTTTGCATGAATTGCAACAGGCCCGTTTGACCCAGGACATCCTGAAAGATCACCCGATCCGGGCGCAGTTGCAGATAGCTTTCACCGGGCAGCAGCGGCTGATGTTGCGGTTGGTCGAGATGGCCGAACAGTACTTTTTCGCCGAGCGTCAAAGGCCTGCGCAAACGCTCGCGTACGACTTCGAGCCTGCGCTCCATCGCCCGATAGAGGCTTTGCGCCATTGCGGGCGTCGATTCGATCTGAACCATGGTCGTGTGTTCTCCATCCAGGTGGGTATGAGCTGCAGTTTGCCCCCCGGCTGCCGCCGTCGCATAATGCATTTATTCGAGCTATTAATGCGTTTTGCTCATCAATTCCATGAGAATCGATACACTCGGCGTACAGGCCTTCATTGCATTGGCCCAACATCGCAATTTCCGAATCGCGGCGGACGAGCTGCATATCTCTCAGACCGCACTCTCGCGCCGGCTGCAGACATTGGAAGCACACCTGGGAGTGAAACTGATTGAGCGCACCACCCGCTCGGTGGAGCTCACGAGGATTGGCCGGGACTTCCTGCCGCGCGGCCGGCGGCTGCTCGGGGAGCTCGAAACCGCCCTGACCGAGATTCGTGAAACAGGCAAGGCACTCCGTGGCGATGTGACGATTGCCTGCGTGCCGACCGCGGGAGTGCGTTATCTGCCGCGTGCGATTCAGGAGTACTCTGCGCGCTTTCCCGACAACAGGATCAGGATTCTCGATCACTCATCCCACGGTGTGGCGGAAGCGGTGCTGCGCCGTGAGGCGGAATTCGGGATCAACATCGGCGGCGCGCAGGTTGCCGACCTGCAGAGCATTCCGCTGGTCCGGGACGCTTTCGTGCTGATTTGCCGAGATGACCATGCACTCGCCGACCGCAAGCGGGTGTCATGGAGTCAACTAGCCCCCTACCCGCTGATCTTCGCGGGTCAGGTCAGCGGCAACCGCCCCCTGTTGGATCTGGCGCTCGCTGCTGACGCGCCGCGGCTGAGCGCCTACTACGAAGTGCAACGCAGCTCCACCGCCCTGGGTCTCGTGGCAGAAGGCGTCGGTGCGGCAGTTGTACCCGGACTGGCTGTCCAGAAAGATGCCTATCCGCGGATCCGCGTAGTCGCACTCGTCCAGCCTGTTGTCTCGCGGGCGCTCGTGTTGACCTCGACGCGAAGCGCGCAGTTGTCCCCGGCTGCGCAGGCGCTATATGACATGTTGATTCGCCATGCACGGGCCCATAGCCGGCCCTGATGGCACCAATATGGCAAGACGTGCGCCACCTCCACATTCGACGTCCAGTATGTTCATCGGAACATGTACTTGCTGGACCAGATCGCGCAATGCAGGACTCCGTTCGTTGTTGTGAGCGAAAACGGCAGCAATTGGCGTTTGTCCGGCGCGGCGGACGCCGCGGCGGACATCCGCGATTGCCCGACGCGCTACGTGCTTTCGGATGACTTGACGACGGTCTGCACCGATCTGGCTTACTCGAAGGGAGCTCGGGTCTTCGACTGCATGGACCTGCTGCGGATTCCGGCAAAGCGGCTCTGGGTCGAGTGGAGCTATCGTCCCTGGGTCAACCGCATGAGCCGGTATGGTTTCAAAACAAGCTCTTCGGATGGTCGTTTCGGCGTCCTGCTGCGCTCATCCGCCGACGGGCTGGAGGGCTCCCTGCGGTCGTTCTGGAATTTCGGGGCTGCGCAGCCGGACGTCTACGCCAGCTCTGTTGTATCGCATTTCCGTCTGGATGGCTCCGTGGCTGCGGGAGCCGCCGATATGCGGGTCTACGACTTCGAGAGTGATCCTGACAACATCCTGTCAGAGTCTTTCCGCTTCGGCTTTGAAGAGAGTTGGGGCAGCTACTATCGGTCCGTCCTCAGCGACGCAGAGGCCCGGCGCAAGGTCCTTCTGGTATCCATGAGCCCAATGGCCCCCGCAATCCCGTTTCTGCTTGCGTTCCTGCTGCTGTTGCTGAATCGGGACGGGCTTCCGCAGGAGCCGGCCCGACTCGGGCGCCTGAATGCGGCACGCGGTCGATGCGGCAAACACGCCCTGCTCGACCATATTCAGGTTCGCGCCCCGATGTTTGCCCGGGCACCCACCACTACCAGTGCGGACCGCGGCGCGAATGAGCGTCGCGCGCCTCGACTCCACCATGTTCGCGGTCACCTTGTACGTCGCGCCGATCAACTTTTCTGGCGCGTACCCCATCTGCGGGGTTCTGCGCGCCTTGGAGTCATTCAGTCGCGAACGGTGACCTGGACCGTCGGGCCGCGCAACACGCTATCTTGCGGGCGCGTGTCCGATCCCACTCGAAATGACGAACACACGCCCGGAGTGATGTCCGTTAACGCCGCTCCAACCTGACGTGATCAGCAGATCGTCGACTCCATCATGATCGACGTCGCCCAAACCAACCGCATCAAAGCCAAATGTTTCCCCTGGCACACGCGACGTAAAGGTTTTCAGAAGGTCCCCGTTGGCGCCGCCGTACAGATAGGCCCGACCGCCGCCCACGACGACCTTGCCATATTGCCAGGCGCCCACGATCAGATCGCTATGACCATCTCTATCAATGTCTCCGGCGACGGATGGACTCGTTCCGAATCCATCGCCCCTGCCCTCGCCCGTCAGCGTGTAGAGATGTTGCCCAGTACGACCAGAGTAAATGTAGACGCGCCCAGTTGAGGGACCCTTGGCCTCATTGCGCCAATCGGAGGCATAGATGTCAGCGATACCGTCACCGTCTACGTCTCCCAGAACCGCGACAAACATTGCCCCGAGTGCATTGCCGGTCTCATCCGCTTCGATTGTGAACGAAGGGTCTGCCACGCCGTTCCGGTAGACGTAAGCGCGACCATGATGGGACTTGCCCGCCTTCGGCGCGCCTACCACCAGGAAGCGGACACCATCCCGAGCATAGCCGGCGACCGTGCTACCGAACTCGTCACCGGGGTTTTCGCCACTGAGAGTGAGCAGCAGTGACCCGCTCTTGCCTGAGTAGATATAGGCATGGCCCGGGTTTCGCTTGGTTCCCGGCTTGCCCGGGGATCCAATAATGATATCCGCAAATCCATCACCGTCGAAATCGCCCGCGCCGGCGACATGATTGCCGAATAACTCATCCTTTCTCGGCGCTCGGAATGAATGCAATATCCGGCCGTCACGGCCCGAATAGATATGTGCGATGCCACCGTCAGGTCCGCTAGCAGCCACGTCAGGTACACCGTCGCCGTCTGTGTCGCCCACACCCTCCACACCACTGCCCAACTGGTCTCCCAATCTGCCATCGGCACTCCATAGCAGCTTGTTTCTCCCCGTTGAGTAGACGTAGATCCGGCCCGCGTTGCTACCATTGCTGCCGTGGGTGGGTGCTGACGCAACGACGTCCGCGATGCCGTCTCCATCAACATCGCCGATGTTTCGGGCTATCCACCCGAACTGATCTTCAGGCGCCTCGCCCCGCCACTCGCGGATGACACAGACAGGCTCGACGAAGAGGCTCTCCGCCGCCTCGTCACAGGCACGCGCGGTGCCCGTGGGTGCTGCGAACGTTGACAGTAGAACAGTCAGGGTCCAGGCGGATCGATTCAGCCTCGTCATGGTCGATTAGAACCTTGCCGTGAATGCCAGGAACAACTGCCGCCCGAGTGTATCGTATGTCTCAAACGTGTTGTTCGCTCCGCTGGCGGTTATTTCCGAGGTCACCAGTGGCGGGTCCTTGTCGAGCAGGTTGTTGATGCCGGCACGCACTTCGATCCCTTTCATGAAGGTCCAGGCGGCGCTGAGATCCAGGTATGAAAACGAAGGCAACCTGCCTTCAAACGTGTTGTAAGTCGGTCCGCCGGTGTTCTGGTTCAGAAATGAATGCCCGTACAGGAGAGGGTTTGCATCGTTGTTGTCCAGGGCCACGGCGCTGATGAAGCGCCAGGTCGCAAATATTTCGACATTCCAGGGGGTGGACCACGTCGTGCGAAGATTGTGACGCCAGCGGGGATTCACGGTCTGACAAACAGCCCCGAAAAGACCGGCGCAATCGTACGTGGGTCCCCCGGTGAAGGGTTGCGCCTCGGACTCGAGCAGATACGCGCCGTTCAGAGCCCAGGAGAGCTTTCCCCATCCACCAACCGGCAACTGATAGCCAAGCTGAGCGTCTATGCCGCTCAGACGAGACGCCCCGACGTTGATGGCCGTCTGCGCAATGTAGCCCGCCTGGCCCACGACGGAACCCGTTGCCAGGCTGCCGTCAACCGGATTGCGAATGACCCCATCGCAGAAGCGGCGCGCGCCGGTGTTCAGACACTCCTGCAGCAACAGACCGGGTGGAATCGCTCCAATCTGATCCTTCAGGCTGATGTGATAGTAGTCGAGGCTCCCGGTGAGATTCGGTATGAGCCCCGGGGCGAGCGTCACTCCAATGTTGAACGTATTCGCCTGTTCCGGCTTCAGGCCAGGATTGCCGCCCTGAAGCTGATTCAACTGACTGCCCGTCCCTTGCGTAATGAGGTTCCGGCCCGTGGCCGGGTCCCGGTATAGATTCGTGAACGCCTGTATTTCCGCCGGCGTCGCATTGGCAGGCAGCGTGCGCAGACACTGTTCCAGCGTCGCCGCCACGACCCCACTGAACTCGTTCGGCGCACAAGGGTCGTCGCCGGAGCCGATGAGGTTCACACTGACAGGGTTGAATAGCTCTATCAAATTGGGAGCGCGGATCGCTCGCTGGAACGACGCCCGCAATCTCAAGTCCGGTATCGGCGCATACTGCACGGAGAATTTACCGGTGTTCACCGCGCCGGAAATCGAGTAGCTCGAGTATCGGTAGCCGACCGCTGCAGTCAGATTCGAGATCCCCGGCGCATCCTGCACAATCGGTCCGCCCAACTCAACGAATCCTTCATTGACACTGTAGCCCGCGTGGATCGGTGCAGCCGCGCCCCCGAAGCCCGACAGCAGTCCGCCGACCTCGCCGGAGTCGGGATCGAAGGCGAGTTGCTCCCTGCGGTGCTCATAGCCGAGATTCACCGCGAATCCATCCGCCGCCCATGGTGAGCGCACGTGGTATTGACCCAAATCCCCGGTCAAGTCCAGGTGCGCAATGCGCTGAGTGTTCGTTCCGTACGCGGAGCCATTCAGGTACAGATAGTCGAGTGCTGCCTGAGTCACACCGCCGTCCGCGAAGATGTTGTACGGAACACACGGTGGACCCGATATGCACACTGGATTGGTCCTCGTCCCGGTCACCTGCAGCGCACTGTCAATATTGGCGAAGTTCATGTACTGCTTGTTTATATTGAAGAACGACGTGTAGTAGTACTGGCCGTAAGCATCGTATCTCCAGGCCTCTCCAAGACTGCCCGTGAGGCCGACCACGCCCCGGAAGTTGGTATGTTCGTAGAGCGATTCTCTGCCCCCGCCTTCAATATTGCGCCGACCGATCCCCACGTCGGCACAGTTTGGCGAGCTACCGTTGGCAAAAGTGCAGGGTTGCCCCGGATTGGCGGCCACGTAGGTGAGTTGCGCCGGCGAGCACAGGACTGCGGCCTGCTGCGGGCTGAGCAGCGGGTTGTCACAGTTGACCGGGTAGCTGCCCGTGCCCAGCGGGTCGAGTGGATTTGCCCCGCCGAATAGTCCGGAAGGTGCGATCTTCTGATCGGTCTTGTCGTTCATGAAGCCAAACTCCGCATAAGGCTTCACGAGCTCATTGAGGTCCACGTGCGCGAGGAAGCCGGCGGTATAACGAGTGTCATCACGCCCATTGTAGATATACGGCTGCGAGTTGAAGATCGCGGGCGGAGTCGTAGCTACAGAGCCTCGTGGCACGAACTGATTGCCGGACACCGAGTACGTCGTACCGCCACCGAGCACCCGGAAGGAGTTCGAGTTGCCCGATCCGGAACAGAACGCGCCGTTGTAGAACGTCCCGGTCGGATCCGGCGCTGCATTCAACTGACAGGCGCCGAAATCCCGATTGCCACTGGGGACCGGATCGGCCCGCAGGTAACCCAGGAACGCGGTGACATTGCCCTTGCCATCCGCAATGTTGGATCCCAGGACCAGGTTGAGGGACCGGTTCTTGCCGTCATGGATCACCCCTGAAGGCGGTTCGTGGCCCCCGTCGAGAAGCAGAGCACGCGCCGTCTCGCTGTGCTGATTGTGCCAATCCGAACCCAATTGCCCGGAGAGCTCGACTCCTGCGAAATCACGGCGCATCACGAAGTTGATGACTCCCGCGATCGCGTCCGAGCCGTAGGTAGCCGAAGCTCCGCCCGTCACCACATCGACACGCTCTATGAGCGCCGTCGGAATCTGATCCAGATCCGGGGCGGGGTTCGGATTCGCCGTGTTGGCATCGCCTACACCGAGCCGGCGTCCGTTGACCAGCACCAGCGTGCGTACCGGCCCCAACCCGCGCAGATCCGCGGTAGCGATACCGCCTGCCGTGGTCAGAGCACTGGTCCGATTGTTGAAATCCGCGAACGAATTGTTGAAATTCTGCGGCAACTGCATGATGACATCGGTGATGTCGTTCTTGCCCGATACCGCGATCTCTTTTGCCGTAACGACCTCGATGGGGCTCACGCTTGCCATGTTCGGCAACACGAGGCGTGTGCCGGTTACCACTACTTCGGTGAGGCCCTCGTTGCTGTTGTCCTCACCCGTATTTGCCGCGCGGGCAATGGCTGGTAACAGGCACTGAAGCAGGGCGACAGCGCCCAGAATGGCCAGACATCTGATGAGGCGGAGTCTCATGGAATCCCCCGAACACCTGCGTTGTATGGCGAGTCTAGAGAGGCACGGTCGCTCGAATGGCGCGCCCCTTGGCTATTTATGTCTCAAAAACAACACAGGAACGTGGCTGTTGGAACCCTGAAAAAAGCAATTCCTGCGACGCCACTGCACCAGCCACCACGGAAAGGGCTAAGCTCGGCCCATGAGGGTCTATCGGGAAATGCCGGCGACGTGGGATCCTGTCTTCAGGCAGAGCTTCTATCGTCAATGGGGCCGGGAAAGCGCGATCATTTGCGCCCACTCACGCCGCGCCGAGTACCCCCTGTTCCGGCAGCTTCTGTCCATCAAGGCGGTCGTGAACGGCGCCGAGGATTACTTCATTGATGGGCGTCACCTGGCGGTGGACCAGGAGACGTTTCTGATTCTCAACGAAGATCGGTGTTACTCGAGCAACATCCTGTCGTTGCAGCCCGTATACTCCTTCTCGATCTTCTTCGACCGCGCACTCGTCAACAACACCTGGTCGCTGCTGCGCTACACCGGCGCCGAGCTGCTCGAGGATCCGCAACGCCGCAGCCCCACTTCGCCGGAGTTTGCGGAGCGCCTGTATCACCACGACAAGTTGGTCAGTCCTGCGCTTGCGTATATCCGGCAGCATATCGAGGCCGGCATCGAAGATGAAATGTGGCTCGAGGAGCACCTCAGCTTCCTGCTGCAGCGGATGCTTCGACTGCAATACAACCTGGTCAGGCAGCAACACCTCATCCGCGCGCGCAAGGGCAGCACGCGGCGGGAAGTCGAGCGGCGGCTGGCGCGAGGGGTTGATTTCATCTGCACCCATTTCCGCGAGCCGATCACGCTCGCGCAAATCGCCGCGGCAGCCCAGCTATCGCCGTACTACTTTCTGCGTCAGTTCCGCTCCGTGTACGGTTGCTCTCCGGGTAAATACATTCAGCGTCGCCGGTGCCGCGCGGCCCTGGAACTGCTGCGCAAGTCCACGTGGACGATGGCCGAGATCGCCGAAGAGGTGGGATTCGGCACTCGCAGCAGCCTCTGCAGGCGCATCAAGGCCGAATTTGGCGTGGAACCGAGGAACCTGCGGCCGATGGGGGCGTGAAAGCTTACGGCAGCCTTTCCAGCCGTCCGCGCCCGAGCACGACCACGGAACCACCCACCGATACTGATTCAATCGACCCAGGAGAGCCGTATGCGACGACACGCAACTGACTGGGGCGCCCGGCAAATCGTCCCTGTTGGATTGTAAATTCCTGGTCTGCGGCGACCAACCCATGTTTCAAGCGGTAGGCGCCGATGGTGCCGGCAGCACTGCCGGTAGCGACATCTTCGAGCAGGCCGTCGTTGTTCCAATGCCTCACTTCGACGTTGTCTTCATCCAGGAGAACGGCGAACTGAGCACCGAAATCGGCGAGCATCGAGCTGATGTCGGCGACGATATGCGCTCGCGTCAACGCTTCCGCCCTCACCGGGACGACGAGGTACTGTAAGCCCGTACTGACCACCTGGAGCGGCAGATGGGGCGTCAGGTCGGAAGGCAACAATGAGAACGCCTGAGCCACCCGATTCCGATCCGCAACCGTCGCCCCGAACGTCGGCCGCCCCTGATCCATCAGGGCCTCGAGGCCGGAACCGGTTCTGCGGGTGCGAATAGCCACGCGCCGGTTACCGACGATGAGATTCCATTCACGTTGCGCCGACTGGTCCATTTCAGTGTGCAGAGCGGCCGCTGCTCCCAACAACGGATGCCCGGCAAATGGCAGCTCTTCAATCAGATCGAACACGCGCGCGCGAACCGTTGATGAATCGTCGGTCCGCTCGAGGAAAACGGCCTCGAACTGGCGAAACTCCCGGGTGATGGCCTGCATCTGCCCGGGCGCAAGGCTCTGCGCCACGAGGAACACAGGAAGCGGATTACCACTGTAGGCGCCGCTGGCAAACACATCCACATGAATGAACTCGAGCATGCGGCAGCCTCCTCAGAGCGATTCGCGAACTCGCCTGGCAAAGTCACGAATGACGGCCTCGTCGCGCCGATAGAAGGTCCAGCCTTTCTGCCTCGTGACCAGCAGCAGACCGGCGTCCCTGAGCACGGACAGGTGGCGCGAAGCAGTTGCCGGCGCGATGGCCAGTTTCTCGCGGATAAAATCCGCACAGACCCCGTCTCGCAACAGGTCACCGTCCACCTGGGGCGGGAAGTTGCTCACCGGGTCCTTCAGCAGTTGCAGGATCCGCAACCGCATGGGACTCGAGATAGCGCGCGCCTCCCTGAGCAGGGTCGACTGAAATTCGCTATTTCGCATAATTGCGAATTATATCACAACCGCGGCATTGGTGTTAAACTGGCGGGCGGTCACAATAATAAATAGACCGAATAGGGACGTTTATGTTCTTGAGCCGGTTGTTGCCGCGCCCGGCACTCACACCCGGGTTTGTGGAGCGCGCACTTCAACAGTACCGTGTTGCGAAGCAATTCGAGCACAACCTGGGTTACACGGGCAACTTCACCAACCCCAGGAACTATCACGAGAAGGTGCAGTTCAGGAAGCTGTACGGCAATCATGAGTATTATGCGCGTGTCGCCGACAAATACGCGGTGCGCGAGTATGTGAGCGAGCGTATCGGAGCCCAGTATCTCAAGCCTCTGCTTGGAGTTTACACGCGGCTGACCCCGGCGCTCCTGCAATCCCTGCCGCGCCCATTCATCATCAAAACCAACAACGGCTGCCGGGGCCATCGCATCGTACGGCAGCAGGACCGGCCGGACTGGCAGTCCCTCATCGCTCATTTCGAAGCTCTCAGGCGCACTGCCTTTGGCCGTGGCAGCGGTGAGATCCACTACGATCGCATTCCCTTCAGGATACTGGTTGAAACCCTCCTCCAGGAGAGCGACGGCGGCCCGCTTTGGGAATATGACATCTGGTGCTTCAACAGCCGTGCGGGCTTTCGACACCTGCCATCCTTGATCTCGCCTCGCGATGACAAGCTGTCGTTCGACCAGGATTGGAACTTTCTGCAGGGGCCGCAGCCGGACGCCGCCGTGCTGCCGAGAATCAATCCCCCGCAGTTTTCCCGGATGCTGCAACTGGCTCGCGCACTGAGCGCGGATTTCGATTTTGTGCGCGTCGACTTCAACCTCATTGGCGACCAAATCTACTTTGGCGAGATCACCTGCACTCCCGGCCAAGGATACACCGCAATCACCAGTCCCAGGCGTATGCAACTTCTCAACGAATTGTGGGAGTTGGATTCACTCAACCCGCGACTTTATCGCCCACCGCGAGGTCACAGCCCCCGCTCAACTTGATTGGCCTGTACGTACCTATCGGAGCTAATTGATGCGAACTCCTCAGATCACAGTCCTCATGGGCCTTGCACTCATCATTGCTGACGCGACTGCGGCGGCCCCATCGTCGCCCGCTGTTCCGGGTCGGCACTACGTCGTAGTCGAACACAGTCCGGCACGAGATCAATTGCCGTTCAGCGATGGCGTCGTTGCCGGTAACACATTGTATGTCGCTGGGCATATCGGCACGGATCCAAAAACGGGGCAGACGCCCGCGGACACAGAATTGGAGGCCCGGCTGCTCATGGATTCCATCCGCCGCACGGTCGAACAGTCAGGCTTTGCCATGGACGACCTCGTGAGCGTGCAGGTCTATTGCACCGACCTTGGCCTCTACAACACCTTCAACAAGATCTACGGCTCCTATTTCCACGCGCACTACCCTGCTCGCGCGCTCGTGGGCGTCACCAGCCTGGTGCGCGGCGCTCATTTTGAGGTCACTGCGATTGCCGTCAAAGGAAGCCGCTGAGGCGTCACGCGGCCGACGCTGGCGCAACCGCTCGACTCATCGTACCTTCGCTCCCGGTTTGAAGCTTCCAACCGGAGTGTCACGATGCGTCCTGGGATTCTGATTTTCACTCTTCTGGTCAGTGCATGGGCGGAGCTGCTGAGCGCGAAGGTCGTCGCACCGCCTGCCGGCGCACAGTCGACACCCGCGGTTTTGTCGGAGCTGCGGGAAAAGGCTCTGCACGATCCGCTAGCGATGCAGGTGCTCGAGGGTCTGACGAGCGAAATCGGTGCCCGGCAGGTCGGCTCGGAGAATTTTGTTCGCGCCCGCGACTGGGCCGTCAAAAAGCTGCAGTCGCTGGGCTTCCAGAACGTGCATACCGAGCCGTTTACACTGACTGCCTGGACTCGTGGTGAGGAGCGCGCCCGCATCGTGGCTCCATACCCGCAAAAATTGGCAATCATCGGACTAGGCGGCACCCTGCCCACACCCGCCGGTGGCGTGGACGCAGAGATCGTCCTTTTCAAGAAATATGCATCGTTGTTGGAGGCGCCGCCGGGCTCACTGACTGGAAAGATTGCTGTGGTGACTGAGCCCATGGCGCCTGGAATGGCCGGCTATGCTGCTCTGGGCAAAGCTCGCCGGCTGGGGCCCGCCGAGGCCGCCAAGCGGGGCGCCATTGCCTACCTGGTGCGCTCTCTGGGAAATGGATCGACCCGACTGGCCCATACAGGCTTCATGTCCCAGGACGCAGCGACCGTTCCCGCGGCTGCGCTGTCTGCACCCGATGCCGAGTTGCTCGAACGGATTGCTGATCGCGGCACGCCGGTTCGCATTCATCTCGAACTGGCTTCCAGCACTCATCCAGCACAAAGCTGGAACACGGTGGGCGAGATTCCTGGAGCAACCGACGAGACGGTTCTCATGGGCGCGCACCTGGACTCTTGGGATGTGGGAACAGGTGCGAATGACGATGGCGCCGGAGTGGCGATCGCCGTGGCAGCCGCAAAACTCGCCACCGAAACACGCTTGCGCAGGACGGTACGAGTGGTGTTGTACGGAGGCGAGGAAATCGGAGTCGCGGGCCCCGCCTATGCTCAATATAACTCAAAGAATCTCAAGAAAATGATCATTGCCGGCGAGTCCGATTCTGGATCGGAGCCCGCCATCGAGGTGCGGCTACCCGCAGGCGGCGCCCAGAACCCGGCGCTCGCGGACTTGAGCAGCGCGTTGAGTCCACTGGCCGTTCGCTCCAACAGCGAGCCCTCGCGAGAGGGAGGCCCGGACATCGAACCTCTGAATGACCTGGGGGTACCGGGATTGGAGGTCGTACAACGGCTGGACAGCTATTTCCACTGGCATCACACCGAAGATGACACCTTGGACAAGGTTGTCCCTGCCGAGCTCTCGCAGAACGTAGCCACCTGGGCCGTGCTTCTACGGGTGATGGCTGACAGGAACGTGGTTTTCGAGAGAAAAGCCGTAGAGCCGGCGAAATGAGGGACTGAAGCTCCCAGCCGCCGCGAGCCTTGCGATGGGTAGCGCTTCCGCTTGCCAATTTAGATAACTAGTTATATAACTAGCTATATGACACGAGACGTGGTCAAGGAGCTGGGACATCTCACACTCGGAACCCGGCTCAAGCGCTTGGGTGAGCGCCTGCAAGCGCAAACGCAGGTGCTGCTCGAAGCGTCGGGTATCGGACTACCGGCGTCGCACTTCCCCATCCTGGCTGGATTGGATCGGCTGGGGCAACTAAGTGTGGGAGAAATCGCCGAAGCGGTCGGAATGAGTCAACCCGGTGTTACGAGGATGCTGGATAAGTTGCAGACGGATGGCCTGGTGAAGTCCGCGACCGTGCCGGGTGACAAGCGTGTGCGGACGATCATGCTGACAGCCGCCGGCGAGAAGCTCGTCGCGTCGTCCAAGCGCACGGTCTGGCCACTCATCGAATCAGCGGTTGCAGAGGCGTGCGAGGGAGATGCTGAGTCGCTGCTACCCGCTCTCGCCGCGTTGGAAAAGTCATTGCTGGACGCATCTCTCAACTTACGCGCAGATCGTTTGCGCACAGGGAGGAAAACTCGTGCACGCGCTTGATCGGGTCGTGTGGGAGACCTTGACGACGTATCACCTACCGCTTTCGAAAGGCAATACGCTCGCACGACGCTTTTTGCGGGACGTCAATTTGTTCGCCTCCGCGCGAGATGACAGTCCGGCCGCGTTGGCCGCGCTGTCAGCACTGGTACAGCCCGGCGAACAGGTGCTGATAGCGCAGGTTCCTGAGATTGTCATTCCGTCCGGCCTGGTTGAAGTCAGGTCAGCGCTCGGAGTGCAGATGCTGGCCACCCGCCGGCCTGAGGCCGTACCGACCACTGACATCACAGTCCTGACGGATGTCGATGCTCCCGAAATGGTGGCCCTGGCGAAGCTCACGGAGCCAGGTCCCTTCCTGGAGCGAACGAATCGCATGGGTCGCTTCATCGGGATTCGGGTTGACGGCCGGCTTGCCGCCATGGCGGGAGAGCGCATGCGCTTTCCCGGCTACTGCGAGTTGAGCGGCGTGTGTACGCATCCGGACTTCCGGGGTCGCGGCTTCGCTCGCCGCCTGTCCACGGCGGTTGTGTTGGACATCATGGCCCGGGGCGAGCGCGCCTTCCTGCATGCGTGGAAGTCCAATCACGGGGCGATTGCACTTTACGAGCAATTGGGTTTCCAGTTGCGCACCGACATCAACATTTCGTTACTCACCCGACCAGGCTGAGCATCAGCTACGCCGTAGCTCACCGGGACATTGTCTATCTATCCGGCATCGAAATCATGGCGACCGCAGCTATATAGAAACACTAGCGTTTTCACACGAATCACAGTGTTTCGAGGTAAGGGCGGCGAGCAACTCAACGGACACTTCCGGCGCTGCCTTGGCAGATCTTGCCAGCAGAATGCAGTCAGTCTCCGCCAGAGTGCAATCGTCATTCGGCCGGTCAACCGAGGTAACACCCATTTCACGCGAGAATGCCCGCGTGGTCTGGTCACGAACCGAAAGCGACGCCCCCTGCCAGCCAAAGCGCCCTACGTGAGGCTCGTCGTCGCCAAGCACCCCGTCCGAAATCGCCTCCAGGCCGGCAAACTCCAGCCCGAAAAATACCGCAGTAAGGTGAAGCTTGGTTTTCACCGGGTCACTCAGCGATTGAGATCTCCACTCGCAATCGCACCACGTATCGGCAACGCGCGCAGTGCCTCCAGCGAGCGCATGCACAACGCCCGAAACTCATCGCTCAGTGTCGGCTCTTCGGCCAGGCGTTGCCAATAGGTTTCTGCGAGAGCGCGGGCCCGCGACCAGACGGGCAACCAGCTCGATCGAGGTGCAGGCGGCTCGAACACTCGCGGCACGATCTGCTCGTTCTGAGGAGCAAACAACATGGGCAGCATGTCGTACGCCGGAGCGAGCGTGAACGGCCCGTCATACTCATCGAACAGGGTGATGTTGCCAAAGTGTCGATCTGTGTTGGCAATGAGCGCGCCAAACGCATCGAGAAGACGGATCTGATCGGCGTCCGTCGCGGACAGCAGCCGATCGGCCGCCAAACGCTCCGCTGCGGCCGTCCACGAATCGAGTTGCCCGTAACGGCTGGTATCCAGCGCGAACAGAGATACGGTGCTGCGCCGGCCTTCAGCGCCGACTCGATCGAAGCGCTCGCATTCCAGGAAAACGCGCTCATCGTACTGGAGCAGCTCCGACCGACAGGCTGCGATACCGTGCTCGCTCAACACACGATGCGCCAGATATTCGGCCCTGAGCAGATCCCCCCAGCGCCGACCGGTGACAGTGGACAGCGGCGGGGAGAACTTGACGATCACTGCAATTCGTTGCGAGTTATGTTCGATACGCGCAGTGAACTTGGGCTGTTCTCCTTGAGCGGATGACCCCGGAGGGGCTCCCTCCATCGATAAGCCGGCGTATCGCGGGTACTCGCGCACACGCTCGTTCCGCGACACCAGCGGCGCGGCTTGCAGGCCAGCCAAATACCGGTCCATTGACTCGGCTCCAACAATGAGCGCCCCAGGCATGTCGGGAGCGCGCCGGGCCAGATAAACGAGCGCATGCTCATCGTTCCAATCAACAACCCGGTCCGGCAGATTCAACTCTGGAAATACGCGGGGAATTGCTCGTCCCAAAAACCCCGCTGGGCGGCCGTCCTGGAGAAAGTAGGGAATGCCTTCAACAAGCGGTTGCATTCGCGCCGGACCGGCCGACACCCGATAGCTGTCGCGCTCGAGGGCCTCGAGCATTCCCAACTCTTGAACCGCACCGCGCGCGTCGACGCGAAACAAAGGCCACCGCGATCCAATCGCACCCACACTTCTTCGCAATGCGTAGCGCGCGCCTTTTGTCTTCCCCAGACGCACAACCCGTTGTTCGCGCTCCATGGCGCGTAGTGCCCGCAGAACGGTGGGCTCTGAAGCGCCCAAAGACTGGGCCAGCTCGAGGGTCGACCTCGGACCCAACCGAAGCTTCGCCAAGAGGGGTTCTGTGACGCGATCCATGACGATATTATTGACTAGATTATCCCGAGATTCAAGCCATTGAATTTCAGAAGGAAAAGGCTCTTCAGACGAAATTATTGACTGGAATCCAGAAGAGCTTGGCAACTCAAGTGTCCCATATAATGGAATATAATCGCCAACCAGTTCCACTATGTGAAATACTGCAGCGACAAACTCAATCAAACATCGCTGCCGCTTCGGAGTCCTCTCTACATGCCGCTACACCCCCAGGCCGCCTTGGCCATTGAAGCTGCCGGCGATCTGCCTGCCCATCTGTCTCCGGTTGAATTGCGCCGCGCTTACAGCGAGCAACGCATCAGGATGTTGCCGCCCGCGCCACCCATTTCGATTGTGCGGGATGTTTCCATTCCCAGCCCCGACGGACCGGTCGCGGCACGTTTCTACAGTCCAGACGCCGACAGCCAACAACGCCCCCTCCTCGTCTACTTCCACGGCGGCGGCTGGATGCTCGGGAGTGTCGACAGCTATGACACCGTGTGTCGCAGGCTCGCGATCAAGAGCAACTGCGCAGTGCTCTCGGTGGACTATCGGCTGGCTCCCGAAACAACATTCCCGGGAGCCGTGACTGACGCCTATGCAGCCACGCTCTGGGCGGCAAAAAATGCCGCGGACCTGCGAATCGATGCAGGCGCGATAGCAGTGGGCGGCGACAGCGCCGGCGGCAACCTCGCCGCCGTGCTCGCGCAGATGAGCCGTGACTCAGGTGAATTTCACATCGCGCTCCAGGTGTTGATCTATCCGTGCACGGATATGAGCCGGGAATACCCCTCGTACGTACGCAACGCCAGTGGCTACATGCTCACACGAGCAGCCATGAACTGGTTCATCTCGACTTATGTGCCGCACTTCACCGATCGCCTGGATACTCGCGCGTCGCCGATGTTGCGGCCGAATCTCGCTGGACTTGCCCGAGCCCTGATTATCAGCGCCGAGTTCGATCCGCTGGTGGACGACAATGCAACGTACGCACTCAGGCTTCGGCAGGCCGGCGTTCCTACTCGATACGAGTGCTTTCCTGGCATGCACCATCCGTTCTTCACGTTGGGTGCATACATTGATGATGCAGCGAAGGCGGAAGACATGATCGCTGCAGAAATGAAAGCGTTGGTCAGTGGCTGTTCCGCGGTACCCCCGGGTCCTGCGCCAGCTTCTGGTACTTGACGGACGATTCGAGAACCGCACCGGTCTGTAGCTGCCCAACGTCCGCGCGTTGCATTTCCTGCCACGGTGTCTGGCTCTTTGGAATGGGATACCCTCCCCCCGCTTCGAGCGCGAGACGGCGCCGGGCAAGCTCTTCTTCTGACACCAACATATTCGCGGTACCCTGGCGCAGATCGATCCGGATCCGATCGCCGGTTCGAAGCAACGCCAGTCCTCCCCCCGCCGCTGCCTCCGGGGACGCGTTGAGGAAGGACGGGCATCCGGATGTTCCGGACTGCCGGCCATCTCCTATGCACGGCAGCTCACGGATGCCCGCTTCGATCAGTGCCGCGGGCGGTTGCATGTTGACGACTTCTGCGGAGCCAGGGTAACCCAGCGGTCCTGCGCCCCTCATTACCAACAGCGAGCTCTCGTCGATCATGAGCGCCGGATTGTCGATATTGGCGTGGTAATCCTCCGGGCCATCGAACACAACAGCACGGCCCTCGAATGCGTCGGGATCGGCAGGATTCGACAGGTACCGGGCGCGGAAGGCGTCCGAGATGACACTCGTCTTGAGTATGGCGGAATCGAACAGATTGCCGCGCAGGACGCGGAAACCGGCCGCGGTCTTCAGCGGCTGTTCGACGCTGCGAATGACCTGATAGTCGGCGCTTCTCGAGTCGCGACAGTTCTCCCCGATAGTCTTACCGTTCGCGGTCAGCGCCTGCTCGAGAATGAGTCCATGCCTCATGAGCTCCCCAACCACCGCCGGCACGCCGCCCGCCCGGTAATAGTCCTCACCCAGGTATTCTCCTGCGGGTTGCAGGTTGACGAGCAGCGGAATATCCAAACCAAACTTCTGCCAGTCATCGATAGATAGCTCGACGCCAGCGTGACGTGCGAGCGCAATCAGGTGAATCGGAGCGTTGGTTGAACCGCCGATCGCCGAATTGACCACGATGGCGTTGATGAAAGCTTCGCGCGTCAGGATCTCCGACGGTTTGCGATCAGCCGCCACCATCTCGACGATCTGACGCCCCGTGTGATACGCGCACTCCTGCCGATCCCGATAGGGTGCCGGAATCGCCGCGGCGCCCGGTAACGCCATCCCCAGGACTTCCGCAAGCGAATTCATGGTTGCCGCAGTTCCCATGGTGTTGCAGAAGCCCGTGGACGGCGTCGAAGCCACCACCATGCGCATGAACCCCGCGCGATCGATGCGCCCGGTCGCGAGCAACTCGCGAGCCTTCCAGACGATCGATCCCGAGCCGGCGCGTTCGCCTTCGTACCAGCCGTTGAGCATCGGCCCCACCGACAGGGCGATCGCTGGAATGTTGACGGTGGCTGCTGCCATCAGACTGGCCGGCACGGTCTTGTCGCACCCGGTCGTCAACACCACGCCATCCAGGGGATAGCCAAACAGCACCTCGACCAGGCCCAGATAGGCCAGATTGCGATCCAGGGCCGCCGTCGGCCGTTTGCCGGTTTCCTGGATCGGGTGCACCGGAAACGCGAGCGGAATGCCACCCGCCTCCCGAATACCCTGCTCGATGCGTTCGGCAAGCACCAGGTGGTGCCGATTGCAGGGCGCCAGGTCACTGCCGGTCTGGGCAATGCCGATGATCGGGCGGTCGGACTGCAGCTCCTCCACGGACAGGCCGAAGTTGGTGTACCGCTCAACGTACAGGGCGGTCATATCCGGGTGGGCGGGATCGTCGAACCAGCTTCGCGAGCGCAGCCGTGAGCCCTTCACTTCTGACATAACAGTTCCTCGGGCCGGCGGTGCCTACCGCCGCCGCGCAAGATCCGGTAAAATAGTGGAACTCGCGTTCCACAAATGCCACGGAGAGGTTGATTGCCTAAAACCAGTACCCGCACCGCCCCGGGCGACGATTCCCAATCGATCGGCGGCACCCGTGCAATCCGCCGCACTTGCCTGGTGTTGCGCGAAGTCGGCGCCGCGGCAAACCGCGGCGCATCGCTCCCCGATCTGGTCGCCGCCACCGGCATGCCCAAAAGCTCGGTTCACCGGTACCTCGACGTGCTGGTGCAGGAGGGCTTTATTGAGAGGGATGCCCAGTCGCAGACGTACCGGCTCGGAGCACGAATCGTCAGCCTGGCGAGCAACGAAACACCCCTGCTCGTATTGCGCGCCCGTCCCTACCTCGAGCGCCTGCGCGACCGCTTTGACGAAACGGTGAACCTCGGCATTTTGTCGGGCGACAGCATCGTCTACCTGGACATCATCGAAAGCCCGAAGACGGTGCGGCTTGCGGCGCGGGTCGGCGATCGCGACATGGTCCATGCAACTGCACTCGGCAAAGCGGTTGCCGCGGCGCTCCCCGAGGCGGAAGTTCGGTCTCTGCTGCAGCGGACGGGACTGCCGCGGCGTACCGCCAACACCATCACGCGAGTTGCCGACTTCATGAGTCATCTGGATCTGGTGCGCCGTCACGGATTTGCCGTCGATGACCAGGAAAACGATGTCGAGGGGCGCTGCGTGGCGCTCGCGATACCGGGACCGCGGGTCCAGTACGCGATCAGTGTCAGCGGCATCACATCGCGATTCCCGATGTCCAAGACGGCGGAAGTGGCGCGGGAAATGCGTGAAATCATCTCGGAGCTGGCTGAACACTCCATGCCGCCCATCAAGGCCTATCCCTGAACCGGTCCGGCGCACTCAACCTGCCTGTACGTTCGTCTTCGCCCCGGCCGCCCGCGAACGCCAGAACTCCCCAATAGCCTCGAGGCTGACCCCTTTTGTCTCGGGCATCATCTTCCAGGTGAAGAGCGAGCAGGACATACAGATCAGGGCAAACACGACGTACATCGCGGCCGGGGTGCCCGTGGTCTGCCGGAGCCAGTCCATTGCGATCGGAAACAACCACGCCGTAACGAACGACGAGCCGAAGAGAAATACGCACACGACGGCCAGCGCCGGACTCCTGACCCGATTGGGGAAGATTTCCGACACAATGATCCAACTGAGGGGAGCCAGCCCCACGGTGAAAGTGCCGGCACCGAGCATCATCGGTATCAACACCGTCAACGCCGGCGCGTGCGCGCCGAGCAGAGTCGCCATCAACAAATGACTGAAGCCCATGCCCAGCGTGCTGGCGATGACCAAGCCCCGCCGGCTGTAGCGGGCGATCAGCGGGAATGAGATGAGCGTCGCAACAAAGATTGTCAGGTAAGTGGGAACCGAGGTCAGCACCGCGTTCGAACCGAAGGAAATTCCCGCATCGTGCAAAATTGTTGGTCCATAGAGCAGGATCATGTTCACGCCGTTGATCTGCGAAAAGATCATCAGGATGATGCTGACCTGCAGCGGCTTACGGCAGTACGGGTGAAATACTTCCGCGGTGCCGGCGGAGTCGGTTGCGTGTACGTCCCGAACGATCTCGTCGAGCTCCTGCTTCGCCCGGTCGCCGCCATTGATGCGTTTCAACACTGCGAACGCGCGGTCGACATGGCCCTTCGCGGCCAGCCACCGGGGGCTCTCCGGAACCATCAATAGTCCCACGATCAGGAATGCCACGGGTACGCCCTGCGTGGCAAACATCAGGCGCCACCCCCCGCCGTATTCCGCGACGAAGTAGCCGACCAACACCGCGAGGTTGATTCCTATGACCCCGACCAGTTGGTTCACATTGACCAACGTGCCACGCAGATGCGGCGGGGACAGCTCGGCGATGTAGATGGGACACGAGATCATCGCCAGTCCGACGCCCATTCCACCGATCAGGCGCCAGATCGCAAATTGCCACACTGTCGGCGCCATCGCGCAGCCTATCGTGGAAACGAGAAACAACATGGCCGACGCCATCATTGTGCGCCGCCGGCCGATCGCATCGGCGAACCAGAGCCCCAGCAGCGGCCCGATGATTGCCCCCAGGATGGCGCTGCTCGCCGCCCAGCCCGCCACAGCCGACGACAGCGCGAAATCGCGCGTCAAGAACGGCAACGCCCCTGCGATGAGCGCCAGGTCGTAGCCGAACAGGAAGCCGCCGGCCGATGCTACGAACGCGACACCCGCCACGTAGCGGACGTTGTATGCGCGCTTTTCGGCCATTGGGCCAGCCCCGCCCAAAGCGGCGGGGCTGTCTTGCGACACAGGGCTCGTGTTGATGCTCATGCGAGCAGTTTACCAGTGATAGCTGTAAGCCAATCCGACCGTACGCGGACGGACCGTGAACGCTCCAGAGGTAATATTGATCAGGAAGATCTGCTCGTTCAGGACCGGATGAGTGTTCAACAGGTTGGTCGCCACCAACGCGAGGTCCGATCCGTCGCCGAACCTGACGCCGATCCGGCCGTTCAACAGATTGACCGACGGGTTTGTAGTTATGAACGGATCGTAGGTGACTGTCGTGCTGTCCTCGGCGGGGACCAACCGGTTGTTACGGCTGGTGTACCGATCCTCGAGCCGCCCATAGCCCATGATTTTGTCCGTCAGGGGCGTCTGGTAGGCCACTTCCGCCGTGACGTTCCATGGCGCGACATCGGAAATGGCCTGTCCCGCGCGCGCCAGTGTCTCACCGAAGATCTCGGAGTCGCTGGAGTAGCGGGCATTCGTGTAACCCACGGACAAGCCGGCAGTCAATCCCTGCGTGACCAGCGCTTTCACGGAAAGGTCGAAGCCGTCGCTCTTGGCATCGCCCAGGTTCTTGGAGATGTGGGTAGCACACAGCGGCACGTGCACGGCACTGATGATGTTCGACCAGTCAATGTGATAAACGCTGCCCTCAATTGACAGGCGGCGATCCAGCAACTGGGTCTTCAGGCCGAGCTCGTAGCTCCAGAGGGTGTCCGCTTCGTAGTTGGCCCCACCGCCAAGCTGGTTGAGCTGATCGGTGCACTCCTGGGTATTGAGGTGCACCGGAATGCCGGCACCACCGGGGCGATAGCCTTTCGCAGCCGAGAAATACACCAGGGTGAGGTCATCGATTTTCCAGTTGAGCCCGCCCTTGGGCGAGGTCACCTGGCCCTTGCTCGCCGCGGTGATGTCGCTGGGGCCGCCTGCCAGAGCACCGTCGGATACAGTCCGGTAGGTATTCTCCTGCTTCTCGTAGCGCACGCCGCCAAATACCGAAAAGTGTTTGCCGAGGTCGTAGTCGGCGTTCGCAAAGACCGCCTTCTGTTTGTCGACAATGAACTGGTCCGAGATGTAGGTCAGGTCGCCGTGTACCAGCCCTTCGCCAAAAAACTCCTCCATGGTCTTGCCGGTATTGGCCAACGTCATCTGCGGATACGTGGGTCCGGCGGCCGTTTCATAGTCGTGCTGGTGAAGATTCGAGTAGTACAGACCCAGTGTCCAGTGGAAGTGCTCGCTGCTGTTCGGGGACTGCAGGCGCACCTCCTGTGTGAAGTTGCTTTGATTCGTACCTACGATCACGGGCTCGGCATCGGCCGCGGTCGTCGGCAACAGCCAGCCGAATGCCGGCGGAAGCACCAGTGTGTAGTCGTAGCCCTGACTGTCCACGCGGCGCAAATTGCTCGACAAGCTGGTCACCTGCGCCCAGCCCATGTCAAACACCAGTTTCAACGAGGGCGTATAGAAGCTGTCGTAGATCGGCTGGTTCAGGATGCGCGAGGACACGAACCGGCCCTTGGAGGGATCGCCGATCGTCGGATCAAACAAGTCGGCGCTGTTCTGGTCGCGCTTCTGATAGTAGATCGACGGCTCGATACTGAGAGCATCGATCGGCTTCCACAGCAACGCCACGCGCGCGGAGTACGTGTCGCCCTTGTTGACGTTGGTACCGCCTTGGCCGCCAATGATTGCCGGCAGCAGGTTTCCGGGGACCTGGCCGCGAGGAATGCTGTTCGCAGGTGGCTGGCCCAGGAGCGCGGGGTTCTGGTCCACGAAGCCACCATCGTGCTGGGTCCAGGCGCTGGCCCGGAAACCCAGCCTGTCCTGGATGATCGGGCCGCCGACCGCCGCACCAAACTCCGAGTTGATGCCGCCACCGTCGATGAGGGAGCCCTCGGCACGCATGTGACCGGAGAATTCCGTCAGTGAAGGCGCAGTGGAGATCACGCGGATCGCACCACCTTCGGCGCTCGCGCCGAACACTGTGCCCTGCGGACCCCGCAACACCTCGATGTGATCAATGTCAAAAACGTACGGAACTGCGGTCGGCACCGCGGCGTTGGCATAGCGCGCCTGCAGCGGCGCGTCGTCCACATACAAAGCGGTCGTGTTGGGACCGAGTCCGGCAACACCGCCGCCGGCGTTCTGGGAGATGCCGCGGATGGTGAACCAGTTCGAGTAGCCGACCGGACGGAAATCAACACCCGGTGTCACGCTGGCGATATCGCCCAACGTCTTCATGTCGCGGGCATCGAGGTCTGCCTGAGTGAACGCGGAGATACTGATTGGCACCCGGCTGATACTTTCTTCGCGCCGTTGCGCTGTGACTGTCACTTCCTGCAGCACCGATGCGCCCGCCGCGGACTCGGCTTCGGCATCGGCCCTTGCCTCACAATTGGTGATAACGGCCCACAGAGCGAAGCTGATTGCGCTCGGGATGCGCAGAACTGTGCTCTTCATTTTACCCCCGTGATTTTACTTGGTATCGGTGGCCGTCCCATAGGGTGGAACGCCTGTCGCACTTCATAGTACTACAGATAGTTTTGAACGCAAGCATGCGAACGCCGCGGCGGCGCTTCGATGGCGTGCGCGCAACACTCCCTGAATGGCGCAAATAACGGCTTTCCCTGCATTCCCACCTAGTTTTGGTGCGGCCGCGGGGCGGCCGTGTTGGTGCGGCGGCAGGGCTGTTTTTGGCATGCCAGCCTCTTCCACAGCTTGATTCTCGCGTTCCAATGTGTGAGATACTAGGGCCGCTGGGGGAATCAAACACCCGTCGAGGGGGTGAACAGAATGAAAAGACCGGACCAGAAAACAGGCGGGAATCCCGCCGCATCGGAGTCACGGCAGTATCACGAGCTCGCGAAGGCGCGTATCGCGGGCGGGGTGAACAGCAACGTCCGCCTGAGTGGCGCACCAATGTGCTTCGTGAGCGGCAAGGGCTCGCACCTCACGGATGTGGATGGCAACGTCTACATCGACTATGCCCTGGGGATGGGCCCCACCATTCTCGGCCATGCCCCGGCAGCCGTAATAGCGGAAGTCTCGCGGACACTCGCCCTGGGACAGCTCTTTGCCGGGCAGCACACATTGGAACTGGAGGTGGCGAACGAATTTTGTGCCTGCATCAGGTCGGCCGAGCTCGTGCGCTTCGGCCTCAGCGGCTCGGAGATGGTGCAGGCGGCGATCCGCGTGGCGCGCGCCTTTACCGGACGCCCCGAGGTCATCAAGTTCGAGGGCCATTATCACGGCTGGTTCGACAACATCCTGATCAACCTGAATCCACCGGTTGCGGCCGGTGGCAATCCAATACCGCGCCCACGACATCTGCAGTCGGGTGGACAGTCTCCACATGCATCGGACGATATTGCGGTGCTGCCCTGGAACGATGTCGGGGCTATCGACCAGTACATTGGAGCAAACGCCTCCCGCATCGCAGCAATCATCACCGAGCCCATCATGTTCAATACCGGCGGAATTCTGCCGAAACCCGGTTACCTGGAGCACCTGCGCCAGGTGACGAGCAAGCACAACATTGTGCTCATTTTCGACGAGGTCATCACCGGTTTCCGGGTCGCGCTCGGTGGCGCGCAGGAGATATACAACATACAACCCGACCTGTCGGTGTTTGCCAAGGCGTTCGGCGCCGGATTCCCGGTGGCGGCCCTGGCCGGACGGCGGGCCATCATGGAAATGTTCGCCTCCGGCGGCGTCAATCACTCGGGTACGTATAACGCCAACCTCGTCAGCCTGTCGGCGGCACTGGCGTCGCTGCGTGAGCTGACCGCAAACGATCAGGCCGCATTCAAGCGGATCAACTCGACCGGCAAGGCGCTAATGGACGGGATCGCTGCCGCGGGACGAAAGTACGGCGCCGAACTGCAGGTAAGCGGAATGCCGGCGGCTTTCCACACGTGCTTTCCGCGCGGCCCGATTCACGACTATGCGACCTACACCACGGCCGACCAGAAAAAGCTCGGGCGTTTCCTGACTGCACTTCTGGAAAGCGGCGTTCGGCCTACATCGCGCGGAACTTGGTTTGTGTCTGCGGCACATACGGACGAAGACGTCGCCTCGACACTGAACGCCGTCGAGCGGGCCTTGCAACGGATCGGCTAGAGTCCTTTCATGGACAAGCCAATCATTGTTGTAACCGGTGCCCGGGGCAACCTGGGGGGCAAGCTCGCGGCCGCGCTCAAAAACAGGTATTGCCTGCGCTGCCTGGATTTGCGTGGCGGCGCCGATGTCATCGCCGCCGATCTGGGTACGTACGATGAGTCGTGGACACGGCACCTGATTGGCGCGGATACCGTGCTTCACTTCGCTGGAGAGCCGTTGCCGACGGCGTCGTGGGACCGCGTACATCGAGGAAATATTGTTGCGACGGGTAACATTCTGCGGGCCTCGCGCGCACACGGTGTTCGGCGCGTCATCTTCGCCAGCACCAACCAAATCATGGCCGGCTATCGCTTCACGGATCTGCTCGTCACCACGACCCTGCCGCCCGCGCCTCTCAACCCCTACGCCGTCAGCAAGCTGTTCTGCGAGGAAGCCGGGCGGGCGTTCGCGGCAGAGACCGGCATTTCATTCATAGCCCTGCGCATCGGCAACATTCATCCCGGCGCGAACATGCCGCACGCGGGAATGGGAATCGGCCTGTGGGGCCAGCAGATGTGGCTTTCGAACCGAGACTTCCTGGAAGGTGTCCAGGCGGCCATCGATGTACCGGACGTGCCCTTTGCGGTCGTGAATCTCGTTTCCAACAATCCCGGCATGCGTTGGGACCTGTCGCAGACTCGACGGGTTCTCGGTTTCGCGCCCCAGGACGGCTTTACCGCCATTGCCTCGCCGGAGGTCGTTGCCGAGGACGCCGCAGCGCGTCTGGCACGGCTCGTTCCGGGGCAGTGGCTCGACCAGAGTTTCCAACCGTTACGAGGTTGAAGAATTTCATGCGAATTGCCATTGGCGCCATCTTTCAGGAAAGCAACACATTCTCACCACGACCGACGACACTCGAATCGTTCGAAGCCGTCTACCTGTGGCGCGGCGCGGACACGTTTTCCAAGCTTCGTGGCGCTCGGATCGAGATCCCCGGCTACCTGTCGGTGCTGGAGCGCGAAGGGATTGAGGCGATCCCACTGCTAGCGACCAGTGCCCTGGCCGGCGGCGTTGTAACGCGGGCCACTTTCGAGCCCCTGATGTCGGACTTGGAGGCCCGGCTCAAACGTGCCGGCAAGGTCGACGCGGTACTGCTCGCGCTGCACGGTGCCATGGCCATCGAGGACGAACCGGACGCCGAAAGCGAGATCATTGAACGCGTCGCCAAGTTGGTGCCCGAGGGTACACCGATTGGCGTTTCGCTCGATCTGCATGGCCTCGTAACCGAGAGGATGCTCAAACCGAACGTCTTCGTCATCGGCTACCGTGACTATCCCCACATTGACATGTTTGAGACCGGTGTGCGGCTCGCGGAGACGATGGTCGGAGTGTTGCGGCGAAAAATCGTGCCGCGCATGGCCATCGCCAAGTTGCCCATGATTGTCAGTCCGTCGAAGGCCCGGACAGTCGAGGAGCCGCTCCAGAGCATTGTCGCCGTGGTCCGCAAAATGGAAGCCGATGGCGAGATCCTGCATGGCTCGCTCTTTCCGGTTCAGCCCTGGCTCGATCTACCGGGTCTCGGGTTCGGTATTCTCGTGTGCACGAACGGTGATGCCGCGGGCGCGCAGCGCGCCGCCAATAACCTGGCCGATCTCGTCTGGGAAAGACGCCACGAGTTCGATCCCGAACTGGTCGATCTCGCGCACGCAATCAACGTAGGCCTCGAGGCGGACGGCACAACGGTCATTGCCGATTCAGGAGACGCACCGAGCGGCGGCTCGGCGGCGGACAACACGACTGTTCTTCAAGCGCTTCTGGATGCAGGTGCCGACCGCTCCGAGCGCAAGACCTACCTGACAATGTGCGACGCGGATGCTGCAAAGACTTGCGCAAAAGCCGGCGTGGGAACAACTCTGACACTCGATGTCGGACACAAGGTGTCGCGCAACGACGGAAAACCTCTGCGCATCCAGTGCTACGTACACTCCATCAGCGACGGATCGTTCGTGATGTTGGATGCCGGCGCGCGAGGAACGCGGGTCGACCTGGGTCTCACGGCCGTCGTATCGATCGGAAGCATCCGAATGGTGATCCGCTCGAATCCGGCCTACGAGTGGGACACGGGCATTTATACGGCGTTCGGTCTGCGGCTCGAAGAGGCTTCAATGATGTTCGTGAAGTCGCCGTCCCACTTCAAAGTGTCGTACGCACCCCATGCAACTAGGATTCTGCTCGCCGACACTCCAGGGCCGACTTGCCCGAACATGCGGCGCCTGGCACTGCGTCGTGTGCAAAGGCCGCTATTTCCGCTCGATGATGTTCAGCGACCGTAGCCGCCGCCTTCAATCACGCTACGCGGTCGACGAACACTATGTTGTTCCAACGCTCCGGGATGTGGATGTTGTCATTTCCCATGACACTCCACGTCCAGCCCTTAGCTGTGCGCGTGGCTCGGTTGTGATGGCAGCGATAAGCCGTCATCCGGAAGGATTCGCCCGCTCTCGGCGGCACCGTTCGGCCGCCGGCTATCTGCTTCAGCCCGCTCCACGGAAGCGCAATTTCTACCGTCCAGCCACGATCCTTCACTTCGGGGCAATTGATGGTGCCATCGATGAACACGGCGTGCTTGCAACCGGGTAGTCGATAGTTCAAATCTGCGTGGCGTCCCAGTTGCTCGCCCTCCCGGGCCACGTAGTAGAGTACGTCCGGCGCCTTGAAGAGCTGCTCCAGCTCGGCGAAACGCAGTTCCCTGACCAAAGGTTCGACCCAGGTCCAGCGGATCTGATAGCTGGTGTTCAGGGCATTCAACCCCAGCTCGTAGTAGTAACCGTTACCTTCAAAAAACAGCTCCACGTCCTCGTCATTGAAGTAGACGTGGTCATTGAATCCGGTCATGGACGCGCGGATATCGGGATCTTCAACCCGGTAAGCGGCGTAAAGATATTGGTCATCCCACAGGAAAGCCACCCGCGTATCGAGCGGTGTGGGACCGCCGTCGTGCATCATTCCAAACGGCTCCGACCATTTGGCACGGCTCCACACGGGTTCATCCAATCGCCCATCGATGGTGATGGGTTCAGATGTCCGCAAACACTCCCAGGTCTTCACCGGCGGAAGTGTCGACAAGTCCACCTGTTGGACCTTGGCCCAGCGGCCAAACTTGGTGCGGGGCGCCGGACCCAGCTCGACGGGCCCGAGTTGAGAAATGTCGCCGAATGCCATCGGCAATTGCGAGACCGGATCCTTTTCCGCCACGTCGAGCTCCTACCAGATGGTCCAACCGCCATCAACGACCATGGACTGGCCGGTGTAGAACGAAGAGCCCGGCGACGCCAGATAAACGATCGCGGCGCGCAAGTCGGTATCGTTTCCGGCTCTCTTGACGGGCGTGCGGGCCTCGACGCCGGCCACCAAGCCGGCCGCGTTCGCCGCATTCTGCTCCGTATTGGGAAACATCCCGGGACAGAGTGCATTCACGGTTACGCCCGTCTTTCCCAACATTACGGCCAGATGCTTGGTCAGACCGATGAGGCCGTGCTTGCTCGCGACATAGGAAGGCAGATCGACACCCCAGTCGCCATAGAGCGCCGGATCTCCCACAATGAGGCCATAGATTGACGCAATGTTGATGACCCGCCCCCATTTCTTGGCCACCATCGGCGGGACAAACAACTGCGAGAGCGCAAAAGGCGCCTCGAGATTCAGATGCATGATGGCCCGCCACTCTTCGATGGTGACGGTGAGCCAGTCCTTGCGCTCGCCCAGGGCCGCGTTGTTGACGAGTATGTCGACGTCCTTTACCGACTCAAAGAGGTTGCGCCGATCCGACGGGCTCGTGACATCTGTAACAGCCCAACGGATATCGCGACCCGCCGCGACCGCTGCGTCGGCCGTCGCTTTGAGCGGCGCTTCGCGACGGCCACAAACGGTCACTCGCGCCCCCGCCTCCGCCAGGGCTTCCGCCATCTGTCGCCCGAGACCGGTTCCACCACCGGTCACCAGCGCGTGTTTGCCTGATAGGTCGAGCCCATTTTTTTTGCTTGCTTGATTCATTGTCGCCCCTTGATTCGGCGAATACCGTCGTGGAAGGTACCGAACCATCTGTCCACCGGAATCAGCAGGGAATCGCCGAAGTTGACCCTGAAGAACTTGTGGTGCAGGTAGTGGTAGTAATTGTCCGTGGTGAAGTGGCGCCCGGCGACGACAACTTTGCCGAAACCGCAATGCCCCTCCGCCGGTGCGAGGGCCACCAACGTAACAAAGTAGAGAACGTGTATGGGCGTGGCCGGAACCAACCACAGCAACAAAACGCCCGAAAAATAGAAGACGTGCTCGACCGGATGCATGGCGAGGCCGGTCCACGGGTTGGGATTCACGTTCGCGTGATGCAGGTAGTGAACGGCATCGTAGAGCCGCTGCCAGTGCAGAAGCCTGTGAGTCATATAGAAGTGCACTGCGTGCCAGAAGACCAGGCAGAACATCAACAGGGAGCAATACACGGGCGCCTGAGACCAACTCGTCACCCGGATGACTCCCGTGGCTTGTGCCCACAGCGTGAGGACCAGGTAGGCCGTCCAGATCGGGACGCCCGATGTGAGACTCCAGAAGATGTTGCTCACCAGGGGTTTGCCGAACAGGAACAGGTTGCTTTGCTCCCTGGGCCAACTCGCGTTGTACTTGAACTGCGTATCTTGGAGCCGGCCTCCGTAGAGCACGTAGTGCCACGTGCCGTAGAAGCCTATGGCGATCACCTCGTTGCATGCCAACAGCAGCGCGATCCAGCCGATGGACAGATGAGCCAGGTCGGAGCCCGTTGCCTGAAGGAGCGCCCACAGTCCCAGCGCGATTCCCGCATACGCTGCCAGCCAGGGGAAGAACAGCCCTGGAAATCCAAAGAGATACTTCAGAAGTGCCAGTGGCTGCGGCGGCCACAGCAGCGGGGCAGGAACGGTCAGCGGCAGGTTCGGCGCCCAGCCACCCGTGTTGGAATTGGGCGGGTCATTTGGCGAGCTCATGCGCTTCCTTCCTACGTGGGATGATCAGTGACAAACCTCGATCGGCGAGCGCCATGGTCGGAGCGTTTGTATTCGCGCTGACGATATTTGGCATGACGGACGCGTCGATGACCCTGAGGCGCTCGATGCCACGAACCGAAAGGTTTTCGTTCACGACCGTCATCGGGTCGTCCTCGCGTCCCATCCTGCAAGTCCCGACTGGATGCCAGTCGGTGCGCACAGTCGAGCGAATGTATTCAGCGACAGCACGGTCGTCGCAGACAGCGGAGCCAGGCTGCAATTCGCCCGTGAGCGCCTGACACAACGGGGGTGTTGCCGCGATATCCCGTGCGATCCTCATGCCGTCCACCAGGTTCTGCAGATCGCGGCCATCGGCCAGGTAGTTGGGATCGACCAGCGGCAGATCCGCGGGGTCCGCGGAGCGAAGCGACAACGAGCCGCGCGAGTGAGGCCGCAGCAGGGTGACGTGAAGTTTGATGCCGTCGACCGCCGGCACTGCATCCGCACCAGTATTGGCGTAGGCAATCATCGGGACACAATAGATCTGTACCGTGGGAATCGATGACTCGCGGGTGATATGAAAGGACGTCGCCTCCCCTCCCACTGTAGTCAGCCTGCCCCTGCGAAACAGCCCGTATTCCAGCAGGTTCCACCACAGCCGCCATCCCTTGTCCTGGCGGAAGTAGCCGTAGCCCCGCGAGTTTCCGGAGAGCACGAGGGGCGAGCCGGCGTGATCGTGAAGATTCTGTCCCACACCCGGCAAATCGGCGTGTACGGGGATGCCGAACCGGCCCAGTTGCGCCGCCGGGCCTATGCCGGACAGCATCAGTAATTTGGGCGATGCCAAAGCCCCCGCGGCCATCAACACTTCACCACCACATCTCAACACCTGCCTCCGGCCACCCTGGACGTACTCGACGCCGACGGCCCGATGGTTCTCAATCAAGATGCGGTTGACTCGAGCGCGCGTGATGACGCGAAGTCGCGGATTCGAACGCACCTGTCCCAGGAACGCCTCTGCAGCACTGCAACGCCGCCCGCCCCGCGCAGTGAACTGAAGGTAGCCGGTTCCAACCGGGGCGCCTACGTTGAAGTCGGCTGTGAACGGCAGGCCGCGCACCTGGGCTGCTTTCACAAACAAGTGGCTGTACTCGCAGAAAAAGCCCGGGTCGGCGACAGTCAGGGGACCGGCGCTGCCGTGAAATTCGCCGGCGAATTTCTGGTTACCCTCGAGCCTGCGGAAATGCGGCAACAGGCTCGACCAGTTCCAGAGTGCGCTGCCGGCCGACTCGCCCCATTGATCGTAGTCGGCGCGATAGCCGCGCATGTAGACCTGTGCATTGACGCTGCTGCCCCCACCCACTACACGGCCGGTGGCGACTTCCAACACCCTGTTACCGGCATGAACTTGCGGGACCGTCTGGTGAAGTGTGCAGTGGATTCCCTTGGGAACCAGCCGCGAATAGCCCGGGCTGAGTTTGAGATACGGGCTCGTGTAGTCGCTTCCGGTCTCCAGCAGTACGACGTGCGCATCGGTTTCGGTCAGCAGGCGCCACGCGGCCACGCAGCCGGCGGATCCCGCGCCGACGATCACGTAACCGCAGTCCGCGCCCGCCGCCGACGACGGTACGCCCGCCGCCCCGTTTGTTTTCATGAAAACCGACCCCTCTCGAACGGTCCCACGATACGGGACAGTCGTTCCATATACGTGATGCTATCCTGCGCCGGCCGCAGTCGCAACATGCCACCCCGCACGTTCGTTGACACTGCGCGGCCGGCTACCAATAATGGGACGGTCGTTCCAAAAAGGCGGCCTACGGGTGAAAATTACCGCGCTCGAGACGATCCGGCTCGACGAGTTTCCAAACCTCCTCTGGGTTCAGATCCACACCGACAGTGGCCACGTAGGGCTCGGCGAGACTTTCTACGGCGCGTGTGCCGTCGAGGCGCACATTCATGAAACGTTGGCATCGCGCCTGCTCGCAGCCGATCCGCTGCGCATCGAACACCTCAACTCGGTCATGACCACTTTGCCGATCGCTCAGTCTTCCACCGGTGTTGAATATCGGGCGGCCTCCGCGATCGACATCGCGCTCTGGGACCTTTTCGGAAAATGCTGCGGCCAACCGGTGCACCAGATGCTGGGGGGCACCTGTTTTGACCGCCTGCCGGTCTACAACACGTGTGCGGGATACAAATACGTTAGATCGGGGGACTTTCGGGCCCTGGCAAACTGGAAGACCGGCAATGCGAGCGGTCCGTACGAGGACCTCGATGCGTTCATGCACCGGGCGGACGAGCTTGCCGAGAGTTTGCTCGAGAACGGCATCACTGCCATGAAGATCTGGCCGTTCGATGTTGCGGCACGGGAGACCGGGGGACGTTACATCACGAGCGCGCAACTCAAAACCTGCCTCGCGCCATTTGAGAAGATCCGCAAGGCCGTCGGTGACCGGATCGAGATCATGGTCGAATTCCACAGCCTGTGGAATCTGCCGGCGGCGCGCAAGATCGCCCTCGAGCTCGAAGCCTTCAAACCGATGTGGTTCGAGGACCCCATCACCATGAATTCCCCGCAGGCGCTCGCCGAGTACGCGCGATCCACCAACGTGTGGGTATGCGCGAGCGAGACGCTCGGCAGCCGCTGGCCGTACCAGGACTTTCTCAACCGCGATGCCATGAGCGTTGTGATGGTGGATCTGTCATGGGCAGGCGGACTCACCGAGGGCCGGAAGATCGCCAGCATGGCGGCTACCTATCACCGGCCGTTCGCCGCGCACGACTGCATCGGACCGGTCAGCTATGCGGCGGCGATACATATGGCATTCAGTCAGCCGAACACACTCATCCAGGAGAGTGTCCGAGCTTTCTATACGGGGTACTACCGGGAGCTGGTGACCGTCGTTCCCGAAGTTGTCAATGGATACATCCGGCCCATGGAGGGTGCCGGGCTCGGCACCGAGCTCCTGCCCGAGGTGTTCAACCGCGCGGACGTGCACCGCCGCCGTGTGGATATATGAGCCCTCCGGCTCGTCTCTATGTTGTAAGTCATGCCCCGCAAGGACATCATTGGGCATGCGCAAAAAACTACACCTGCTTGCAACCGGGGCCCTGCTTCTTTCCACAGCATCACTCGCTGACGCAGCCGGAATCACCGCGCTCGTCGGCGGGCGCCTGATTGACGGATTCGGCGGCACGCCCGTCGATCACAGCGTCATCCTGATCGAGGGAGAGCGGATCAAGGCGGTGGGTACCGAGGACTCGCTGCCGGTCCCAGCCGGGGCAACCGTGATTTCCACGGGCGGCATGACTGTACTACCGGGCCTCTGGGACGCCCACGTTCACACCGGTCTCTTGGGCCACACCGACTACGATCACTGGGACAAAACGTACGGGATCACGCCGAGACTCGCCAAGGACGTCATGCCGGCCTCGGCCCACCAGCTTTTGATGGCCGGAATCACCAGCGCACGCGATCTCGGCGCGCCGCTCGAAGCCATCATCACAGTCCGCGATCGTATCAACCGCGGCGAGATCCCGGGTCCTACGCTATACGTGTCCGGCCCCTTCATTCAACACGCCCCGTATCCCGGGACCGAATATGAGCGCTGGGGAGTCAACGGCGTCAAAGATGCCCGTGCCAAGGTGGACAAACTTGCCGCCGCCGGCGTCAACATCATCAAGCTCATCGATCAGGACCTAATGCAGGAAGATGAGGTCAAGGCGGTGATTGACGAGGCTCACGCGCACCATCTCCCGGTGGTGGCTCACGCGCACCGACCCAACGAAATCCGCATGGGCCTCAAGTACGGTGCGGATTGCTTCGAGCATACGGGCCTGGCGACCTCGCCGGGCTATCCCGACGACATCCTGGCACAGATCGCCGATCGCACCGCAAAAGGCAACCTGCCACCGCTGTTCTGGACCCCGACCATCAGCGTGCTCTACAACTACGAGTACCTGCGGGACAACGCCATGCAGCTCGACGACGCGGGCTGGCAACTGGACGTGCCGCCCGACATCGTGGCTGACATCAAGGCGTCGATGCGTCACCCGGGCCAGCTCAGTTACTTCCAGATAGTGCCGCTGCGGCATCCCACCCTCGAGCACAAATTCCATCAGCTCCAACACACCGGGGTCGTGATGCTGATCGGCACCGACAGCGGTGTACCCATGAACTTTCACAGCACCTCGACCTGGCAGGAAATGGATACATGGGTGAATCACCTCGGTGTTGATCCGATGCAGACCATCCGGGCGGCCACCTACTGGCCTGCCGTGCAAATGAAGGTGGACGCCAACTACGGATCGGTGAGCGAGGGCAAGTTCGCGGATATCATTGCGGTCAAGGGCGATGTCCTGCGTCACATCGATCTGCTGCAGCACGTGGACATCGTCGTGAAGCACGGTATGCGCTACAAATAGCAGACTCAAATTCCAGGACTCACACCGCGGGGGCGTCATGCAAAGGAATTCAGGACGGCGGGCCGTCGTGTTCGTTCTCCTTTTTGTTCTTGGTGCCATAGGCCATCCTGCTGTTGCGTTGCAGGACTCCGGGAACGCTCCGCCTCAAAGCGATGCGAATGCTCAGGCCCCGGCTACCATACGCATCACTGCACTGCTCCAAGCTCCATCCGGACAGCCAGCGAGTGATCACCTGGCTTTGAACGACAAGCTGGCCGTGGTGGTCGATCCCGTTCCCACACTTCCTGCCGAACAGTACGTTTTGTTCCTGAACGATACCGAGGTGAAGGGGTTGGCGCCTGCGGACTACGCGACACTGCAGAACGGCCAACGCGCCCTCGTATTCAGGTTGGTGAGGAATACGGACAACGGTGTGTTCTGGCGCCAGATGTTGGGGTCGCCCACGCGGTCGCACGTTCGGTTTACGGTTGGACTGGGGGAACGCACGGAGCCGTGCAGCACCTCGCAGCCGTGCAAGAGCCCGAATGTCACGATCCGAGGGCTCGACGCGAATGGCAAACCCATGGGGTTTGATTTCGTGTTGATATCCTGGGAATGGTTGGCGCTGGCCGTGGCTGTCGTGGCGGGCGCAGTGGCAATGATCTGGGGGCACGCGCGTAACAATACGACACTGCGGGATAACCTGCTGCCGCAACTGCCACCGCGGCAGCAGACATACAGCCTGGCCCGCTGGCAGATGGCGTTCTGGTTTGTGTTGGTGTTCGGATCGTTTGTCTTCTTGTACGTGCTGTTGTGGGATTACAATACGGTGAGCACGCAGGCGCTGGCGCTCATGGGCATTTCGAGTGCTACGGCGCTCGCCGCAATCGCCGTTGATGCAGCCAAGGATTCACCCGCGGATGCGGTGAATCGGGCCCTGCAAGCACTCGGGTTATACACCCATGCGGACGTTCTGCGGATCGAGCAGGAGCTCAACGACAGGAAGGCACAGATGCCAATCGCTCAGCGGGAGGCCGACGCGCACGATCCTGCCGGAATCGCACGAAGGCGGCTTGCGCAGCTACAGGCGGAAATTCAGGATCGCCTGAATATTCAGAAAGCCTACCTCGACAAGACCAGGCCGTTCGTCAGCCAGGGATTGCTCAAGGATCTCACCACCGATATCAATGGCCCCACCCTGCATCGGATCCAGGTCTTGTGTTGGACGGTGGCCCTGGGATGCGTGTTCATCATCGGCGTTTATCGCGACCTGGCGATGCCACCGGATTTCAGTGCAACGCTCCTCGCGTTGATGGGCATCAGCGGCGCCGGCTATGTCGGCTTCAAATGGCCCGAGAAGAATAACTGAGATGGGCGCCGTCATCGACCACGTTGTGGTGTTGATGCTGGAGAACCGTTCGTTCGATTGCATGCTCGGGCGGCTGTATCCGGCGGGGCCGCGGTTTGATGGCCTGACGCTCAATGAAAGCAATACGTTCGACATGACCTATGCCGTGTGGAACGATCCGACTCTGACCGATGCCATTGCCTGCGTTCCGGATCCCGATCCCGGCGAGGCATTCGTTGACATGAACATGCAGTTGTTCGGAGTAGCCGAGCGGCCGCACCAGGGCGCGGCCAACATGAGCGGCTTCGCCCGTAACTATGGGTCGCTGCCGGCGAGTGCGGGATGGCGGGATCCGGGCGCCGTGATGCACTACTTCACACCCGAGCAGGTACCCGTCCTGAGTACGCTTGCGAAGGCGTTCGGGGTCTGTGACCGGTGGCACGCTTCGGCGCCGTGCCAAACGTGGCCGAACCGGTTTTTTGCCCACACGGGAACTTCCCTGGGCTACGTTGATAACAACACCTTCCACATTCCCTTCGCGGCACCCAGCCTGTTTCGGCGCATGCAGGACCGGGGCAAGAGCTGGCGGGTGTACTTCCATGACATGCCGCAATCGATTCTTTTACGGGATGTCTGGTTGTACTCGCTGTCGCACTACCGGCTGTTCAGCCAGTTTCTCGCGGATGCGCACGCCGGAGCGTTGCCACAGTACAGCTTCATAGAGCCGCGATATTTCACGGACCTTGCGTTCAACGCCATTCCCAACGATCAGCATCCGCCTCACAATGTTCTATACGGAGAGCAGCTCATCGCGCAGGTCTACAATGCGCTGCGCGGCTCACCGTGTTGGAGCCGCACCCTGTTCGTCATAACTTACGATGAGCACGGAGGATGCTACGATCATGTGGCACCTCCGGCTGCAGTGGAACCGGACGGCGTCGTGTCAAACAAGCATGGCTTCACATTCGCGTCCTATGGCGTGCGGGTTCCGGCTGTCGTGGTCTCGCCGTATGTGCCGCCCGGTACCATCATCCGGCCACCTGCGGCAACTCCATTCGATCACACTTCAATCATCAGCACGGTCATGCAGATATTTGGGCTCGGGCCACCCTTGACCCGACGTGATGCCGTTGCACCAAGCCTGGTGCCGACGCTGAGCCTTCCGGGTCCGACCAACAGCGGGCCTCTGTCAGTTACCGCGAAGCTGGATGTCCCGGTTGTTTCGCATGTCGTGGCTCGCGCGGATGCCGCTCCGAATGGAATGCAGGCCGCGCTGAGTGCGGCCGCTTCCATGCTGCCCAGTGTGCCGCCAGCAGCGAGTGGCGCGGTACCCGATCCGGCGGCGCTGGGCTCCAATCCCTACCAGACCGTGGCTACAGCGCAAAATAACGCAACGGTGCAAACCAATAGATTTTTGGGCTCATAGAGTTAGATAGCGTGCCAGCACATTCGCGGTAACACGCTCGACGAGCGCATCGCCCCTGGAGAGCGCGGCAACCCATTCGCAGCTCCCGGCGTGAAACACTTCCCCACGCCCGCGCGAAAAATTCACAATCATGCCGGCGCCCCGCTTGACCCGCTCGACCGCAGCATCGCCGTCATCACCAAGCAGGATTTCAGCCGCGAACTTCGCGTCCTCATCGCCGAGGAATCGATCGTCAACCGGGAGGTTGAGCGGTTCTTCTTTGAGTGACGACACTCCCAGCGCGAGAATTTGCAGGCCCTGCGGTGCACCACTCGTCTCAGTGGGCTCCGGCAGGCCAGCGCGGATAACGTAGTCCAACCCGTCAACTTCATAACCGAAGGCATGGCCGTCGGCGCCGAGCAAGTCCCCGTAGTAGATCCCGGTGTTGGCGAATGCCCAGTGCTCAGGTCGATAGACAGGGAAGCCTCGAACACCGCGCGGGGCGCAGCCGCCCCACCCCGCATACAAACCGCTCGTTGCATTGAGACCGAAGGTGTTCGCACCCGGCCGGCCTATCTCCTTCGCCTCCCATGAGCCGGAGGTGCGCGACGGATCCGCGGACTTGAATACGGGATCCTCCCTGTGAGCACGGTACTTGTAGCAAACCTGCTGCTTGCCACCTTGCTCAAAGCGCGTTTGCCACATGAAATTGCCCGCAAACCGCGCCACTCGCCCACCGCGCTCGACATAGTGATCGATCGCGTCGCGCATCTCCCAGGTCCAGTATTCATCGTGTCCTACGCACACCACGCAGTTGTAGTCGTCGAGAATCCCGGGGTTGAAATGCAACTCGTGCTGGCTCGCGAGATCAACAGCGAATCCGGCTCGCTCCGCCCAGTGAAGAAAATGCCGGTCATAGCTGGCCCAGCCGGCCGAGGCATACTTTTCCGAATAGCCCCGGGCGTAAGCCCACTCGAGGTGTGGATAGCGTGGCGCGGTCGCGGGTGGTGTTGAGATCTCGAGCGGCACACGTGGCGCATCCTCCGGCAGTGTCACAAATCCGCGGCACCAGGGCCGTTCGATGCTGACTGTTGTCGCGTATTGGTTGCGCTTCGGTCCGGTGATACCCCGGTAGTGGTTCGAACCACCCCAAGTGTTGTAAGCGGTCCAGGTTCCCGTTGCCGCAATCTGCAGAATGCGTTGTGGACTGCGGCCGGCGGCGGGCCGAACAATGAACAGATGAGAGGACTGGATCGGCGCGCCGTCGCGACCGTCGGCAGTCAAAGTCACTCGATAAGCGCCCGACGGCCACTCGTCGCCGACGCGAAATTCGAGACTCGGCTGCCAGCCGCAACCGACTACCGAGCACTGCTCCGGCGTGTCCTGCCACCGCAGTCCTTCAACTCTGCGGCTCAGTACTGGCGCCACGGTCGCGCCGTCGCGAACGATGGAAAGCTCGCATTTCGGGGCGGTCGAGCTGACGTACAGCCGCACCGTCGCTGCGGGCGGATAAGCGAGTGCATCGGTGTACGCCCAGATCTCCCCGCGCTCACCATCCATTCCAGGATATTCGTAGCGGTGCCGGAACACCGCCTCATGACGTTGCTGCGGGGTGAGCCCGAAATCAGGAAAGTCGGTCTTCGCTGTTTGCATCGCGGCGGCTATTATCGGCTGATGCCGGGGGGCATCGAACAGCATACTATCTACCAGATTCCGCTGGACCAGCGGCATGGCCGCCCGCGCCAACTGTTCACGCTATGGTGTGGCGCCAACCTGAACGTGTTGACCGTGGTCACCGGGGCGCTCGCCACCACCCTGTTCGGCCTATCATTCTTTTGGGGTGTCATCGCCATCCTGATCGGCAATCTGGTCGGCACCCTGTTCATGGCTTTGCACGCGGCCCAGGGCCCAAAGCTCGGCGTTCCGCAGATGGTCCAGAGCCGGGGTCAGTTCGGAGCCAAGGGCGCCGCGTTCGTGGTCGCACTTGTTATTTTTATGTACGTTGGGTACGCGGGCACCGCTCTCGTGACCGGCGGCCAGTCGCTGCATGCCATTCTCCCTGGGCTCGACGCCCGCTCCTGCATCATCGCCATCGGCATCATCAGTCTGACTACAGCGATCTATGGACATGATCTGATCCATTTTTGTACCCGAATGATGACCTACGTGTCAGGAAGCGCCGTGCTCCTGGGCTACGTCTGGGTCCTGTTCGTGCACCCCCTGCCAGCCACATTCCTGACGCAGGGCGCTTTCTCGGCTCCCGGCTTCTTCAGCATGGTCTCGATGTGCGCCCTTTGGCAGCTTGGTTACGCGCCCTACGTATCCGACTACTCGCGCTACCTGCCGCCGGACTCCGGGCCCCGCCAGGCATTCTGGTCCTGCTACTGGGGCACGATGCTCGGCGCGGTTGGACCGATGATCTTGGGCGCGCTCATCGGCCCAGCGGTTGTGGACGGTGACGTGGTAGCCGCACTCTCGCGGCTCACCGGAAAAGCGAGCACCGCAATCGTGCTGCTGTTCGCCCCCGGCGTCGCGATCGCCGGCGCGATTTGTTTCTATGGCGGCTCGCTCGCAATCATTACATTCGCACAGACATTCGCGACGCACTGGCGAGCCAGCGCACGTGCCCGAACCAGCATCACCGTCTGCATTTTTGGCGCCGCGCTGCTGCTCGCACTGGCGGGCGCATCGAACTTCCTGACGCTGTACAGCGAATTCAACCAACTGCTTCTGTATGTGTTGATGCCCTGGACCGCGGTCAACCTCATCGACTACTACCTCATCCGTTTCGGCCACTACGATGTTCCTGCGTTCTTTGCCGCCGACGGCGGGGTTTACGGCAAATACAACGTCGCGGCGCTCGTCTGCTACGGAGTCGGAATCGTGGTCCAGATCCCCTTCGTCAGCAGTGATCTCTTCACCGGCCCCATTGCCCGCGCGATTGGCAACATCGACCTGTCATGGATTGTCGGATTCCTCGTGGTGAGCCCCCTCTATTACTTCGCGGTCAAAAAATGAAACAAATGTTTTTTTTTGACGGCAAAATGATCCATATGGCATATTGCCTGGCGTGAGGCCCCCCGCGCTCTCGGAACGCATCATTGAGAAGCTGCCGGACATGACCCGGCAGTTGGCGTCGAGCGCGCGTTTCCTGGTCGATCACCCGGACAGTGTGGTGATTTCGTCAATGCGCGAGATTGCCGGGCGAGTCGGGGTGGCGCCGGCCACTTTGTTGCGCCTGGCGCGGCTGTTGGGATTCCAGGACTGGTCCGATTTTCGCGAAGTGTATGTCGAACACTTCCGCTCCTCCCCGCCACACTACGGAGACAAGGCCGACGCACTGAGCAAGCGTCGCGGAGCTCCAGAGCTCGTCCAGGAGGTGGCACATGCGCAGCTTGCAGCCTTGCAGCACTCCGCGACCACGAATTCAGCCGAGGATGTCGATTCCGCCGCGCGGATACTGAGCCGCGCCGAGCGTATTTTCGTTGCTGCGTTCATGAGCTGCAGGGCGCCCGGACTGGCGTTCACCTACATCTGCCGCCTGTTTCGTTCCAATGTGACGTTGCTGGGATCTGACGGCACTTCGCTGGTGGCGGATCTTGCGGACCTGCAACCCAACGATGCGGTCCTCGCAATCAACTTCGTTCCGTATTCGCGCGACATCCATCTCGTCGCTGACGCCATTTCCCGCTCGCGAGCTGCGTTGGTATCGATCGCGGACAGCCGCGCCACGCCGCTGTCCGGACACGCGCAGTCGATCCTGTTGTTTGCGCCGCAGAGCCCGTCATTCTTCCCTTCAATCACGGGGGCCGTGGCGCTCGCGGAAACCCTCGCGGCGGCGATGTTGGCCCACGCAGGCAAGACCGCCGCAACCCGCGTCCGCTCGATTGAGAAGGCACTCTATTCCTCCGGCTCCTACAGCGACGGTTGATCCATGTCAGGCCATATGTTCCATCGCTCGACGCGCTTCGAACTGCCGACCGTGGTGGGTGGATCGGGCATTGAGCTGATCACTGCCGACGGGCGGCGATTCCTCGATGCCTGTGGCGGCGCGGCCGTATCGTGCCTGGGCCATGGCCACCCCGCGGTGGTAGACGCGATTGCGCGCCAGGCCCACGCAATGGCCTACGCTCATACAGGTTTTTTTACCAACGAGCCGGCGGAAGAGTTGGCCGAAGTTCTGGCCGTCGCCGCCCCAGGCGACCTGAAGCGCGTGTATTTCGTCGACAACGGCTCCGCCGCTGTTGAAACCTCGTTGAAGATGGCACGCCAATATCACATCGAGCGCGGGCAGCCGGGTCGTACCCGAATGATTGCCAGACGCCAGAGTTACCATGGCAACACGCTTGGCGCACTTGCTGTGAGCGGCAATGCGGGACGGCGGGCACCGTACGAGCCTTTTCTGTTCCGCCTCTCCCACATAGACCCCTGCTTCGAGTACCGTTACGCGAGACAGGGACAGTCGGCCGAAGACTACGGACGGGAGGCGGCTGAGGCGCTAGAGTCAGAGATCCTCAAACTCGGACCGGACAGTGTCGCCGCCTTCATTGCGGAAACCGTCGTAGGCGCGACCGCGGGGGCAGTTCCGCCCGCACCCGGTTACCTGCGCCGTATCCGCCAGATCTGCGACCGCTATGGCGTGTTGCTGATACTGGATGAAGTGATGTGTGGTGCGGGGCGTACCGGTTCCTTTCTCTCCTGTGAGCAGGACGGCGTGACTCCGGACCTGGTTACGCTGGCGAAAGGCCTTGCCGCCGGCTATCAACCCATCGGCGCTGTGCTGTGCTCGCAGAAGGTCTATGACGTGTTTGCCTCCGGCTCTGGAGCATTCATCAACGGGCATACCTACAGCGCACATGCCATCGCTTGCGCCGCGGCGGTGGCGGTTCAACGGGTCATACGGGAGGAAGCTTTGCTGCCTCGCGTCGCCGAGGCCGGGCGTCTGCTGCGTGCGCGACTCGCAGAGCAATTTGCGCGGCATCCCTTTGTTGGCGATGTGCGAGGTCGAGGCCTTCTGCTGGCCCTGGAGCTCGTGAGGGACCGGGATACTCGCGAGCCCTTCGCCCCCGACCAAAAGGTTCACACTCGGATCAAGGCGCGTGCCTTCGAGCGCGGATTGCTCGTCTATCCGGGCGGTGGAACGATCGACGGTCATCGTGGAGATCACATTCTGCTCGCGCCGCCCTACAACGTTACGAATGCCGAGCTGGATGTCATCGTGGACCTCGTTGGGCAGGCGGTCGACGCTGCGATTGCGGAGGTACAGTGAGCGCGCGCAACGATCCTCGTTACGACGTTCTCTTCGAGCCTGTGAGGATTGGACCCGTCGTGGCTCGAAACCGGTTCTTCCAGGTTCCTCATTGCAATGGCATGGGTTGGACACAACCCCGGGCATTGGCCGCTCTGCGCGGCATCAAGGCAGAAGGAGGCTGGGCGGTAGTCTCGACCGAGGAGGTTGAAATCCACCCCAGCGGTGACTGCGAGCCATTCCATGAAGGCCGTCTGTGGACCGATGAGGATATTCCGGCGCTGGCGTTGATGGCAGACAAGGTACATGAGCACGGCGCACTGGCGGCCATCGAGCTGACACATCATGGCGCATCGTGCAGCAATCACGGCACCCGGGAAGTGCCGCTTTCACCCTCACATCGGCCGATCATCTATCACGCTCCGGTCCAAGCGCGCGCCATGAATAAGCGAGACATTCGCGAATTTCGCCAGTGGCATCGTGATGGGGCGCTTCGCGCGAAGCGCGCGGGATTCGACTTGGTTTACGTCTATGCGTCGCATGGGCTCAGCCTGCTGACTCACTTTTTGCAGCGGAGCAAGAACGATCGCACCGACGAGTACGGCGGCAGCCTGGAGAATCGCGCGCGCCTGCTGCGGGAAGTCATAGAGGACACCAAGGAAGCGATCGGCGACCGCTGCGCGGTGGCTGTGCGGTTCGCAGTGGACGAGCTGTCGGGCCAACAGGGAATCTGCAGCGACGGCGAGGGGCGCGAAGTCATCGAGATGTTGGCCGACCTGCCCGATCTCTGGGATGTCAACATTTCAGGCTGGGTGAATGACAGCCAGACATCCCGTTTCGCCAAGGAAGGCTACCAGGAGGAATACACTCGCTTCGTCAAGTCGGTGACACGCAAACCCGTCGTCGGAGTGGGCCGATTCACCTCGCCTGATACCATGGTGAGCCAGGTACGCCGCGGTGTGCTCGATTTCATCGGCGCCGCCCGACCGTCCATTGCCGATCCGTTTCTCCCCAAGAAGCTGCAGGAAGGCAGGCTGGAGGACATCCGGGAATGCATTGGTTGCAACATTTGCGTCTCCAGCGACTACTCGAGCAGCAATCTGCGCTGTACGCAAAATCCCACGATGGGCGAGGAGTGGCGCCGCGGCTGGCACCCGGAGCGCATCGCGCCACGGGGCAGCGATGGCACGGTGTTGGTGGTCGGCGCCGGACCAGCGGGCCTCGAGGCGGCCTTGGCGGCCGCGCAACGGGGCTACGAGGTCCATCTGTCCGAAGCATCAACCGAGCTCGGTGGTCGAGTGGTGCGCGAAGCGGCGCTACCCGGCTTGCGTGAATGGATTCGCGTGCGTGACTGGCGCGTGGGGCAACTCGCGAAACTCACAAACGTGCACATCTACCGTGATAGCGCGCTCGAGGTCGCAACCATTCTGGAGTTCGAAGCTCGACATGTGGCCATCGCAACGGGCGCGCGCTGGCGCCGGGACGGGGTGGGCCGGGAAAACGGCTATCCCATAGAGGGATTCGCTGACAGCGGCGTCGTGTTGACTCCGGATGACCTGATGGACGGCCGGGCACCGGAGAGTCCCGTCATCATCTTCGATGATGATCACTACTACATGGGCGGTGTTCTGGCGGAGCGATGTGTTGAGGCGGGCCTGACGGTGACCCTGGTCACCCCTGCTTCCGTACCCTCCGCATGGACCGCGAATACGCTCGAGGCACTGCCGATTGCCCGCAAACTGGCCAGATTGGGAGTGACGGTGCTGCCGAATACCAACATCACGGGGTTCAGTAAAGGTCGCGCCCTCCTCGTCAGCCAATTGACCGGTGCAGTGAGCCAGCGCGAGGCGCGGTCGCTGATTACAGTGACGGCGCGATTGCCAAACGACTCACTTTATCTGGAATTGGCTACCCGCCGGGACCGGGTATATCGCGTGGGAGACTGCTACGGACCGGGAACAATACAAGCGGCGGTCTATTCCGGGCACAAATTCGCTCGTGAGTTGGATACGACACCCACAGTTCACGTGCGGCGCGAGCTGCCCTTGGGGATTGAAGCGTGAAATTCCTGCTATTGCTCGCCTTGGCACTCACGACCGCGGCCCGCGCGGAACGAGCGCGCGAACTGGGCGTTCCCTTTGAAGGAGCCTCCGGGCCCAACAATGCCATCACCGACGTGCCCGGTGTTGAGGTCGGACAAGTCACGCACATCGAGGGTGATGGGCCTCTGAAAGTGGGCGTGGGGCCGATTCGCACCGGTGTGACCGTAGTGCTGCCGCGAGGCCGCTCCAGCGCCAAGGCCGTCTATGGCGGTTTCTTCAACTTGAACGGCAACGGTGAGCTGACCGGACAATCCTACCTGCAGGACTTCGGCGTGATCATCGGTCCGATCGGAATCTCCAACACCAATGCCATCGGACAGGTATATGCCGGAATTCAGCAATGGACGCAGCAGAAATTCGGCGATGCGGCTACGCCGGTGGCGGCGGAGACGTGGGATGGCCGGTTGAACGATATCGGCGGCTTCCACGTGCAACCGACCGATGTAGTGGCGGCAATCGAGGCCGCGCGCCCGGGTCCGGTTGCGGAAGGCAATGTCGGCGGCGGCACCGGAATGGTTTGCTTCGGCTTCAAAGGGGGCATAGGCACTGCCTCGCGCAAGGTGACCGTGACGGGCAAGGACTTCATGGTTGGCGTCCTCGCCCAATGCAACACCGGCGACCGGCTGACGCTGCGCATCGCAGGCGCTCCGATAGGAGCCGATCTGTCCAGCGCGTGGCAACCCTGTTATGACCTGAAGCTGTCGCCACCCGACAAGCAGCCCAAATGTTCGGGTAGCGGTGCCTCCAGCCACGAGCCGCCGCCCGATGAAGGATCAATCATCATTGTTGTCGCGACCGACGCCCCGTTGATTCCGGCGCAGCTCAATCGGGTCGCCCGCCGCGCGGCGTTGGGCTTGGGCCGACTCGGGTCGTACGCCGGGAACGGCTCCGGAGATCTGATCATATCGTTCACGACAGCGAGTGCGGATGCAAACCATCCGGATCAAAAGCATCCTTCGCCCATCACTCCGCTCCCCAACAGTGGCATCGACCCCCTGTTCAAGGCTGTTGTCGAAGCTACGGAGGAGTCGGTAGTAAACGCACTGGTCGCGGCACGCACCATGACCGGTGCAGACGGGTACACATTCTATGGTCTGCCGCATGAGGAGTTGCGCAGGCTGTTGAAACATTACGGACGGGCACCATGAGCTTCAAACTCACCTACTCCACCATGTTCTCCCCTCCCCCGGAGTTGCATACTCGTTTCGACGAGGCGATGCACAAAGCCATGGCCTCTTTGGGGCGCCAACACACCATCCACATTGCCGGCGCCGATCGCAGCGGGCTGCGCACCGTAGAGAGCCGGAGCCCGATCGATCAGCGCACGCTGCTGGGCGAGTTCGCAGTCGCCACCGTGAACGAGTCGGACCAGGCCTTGCAAGCGGCACACGGTGCGTGGAACGGATGGCAGCGCACTCCTGCGGCGCAGCGTGCAGCGTATTTGCGTCGAGTAGCGCAGCTCATCGAGCAGCGGGTGTTCGACATCGCAGCCGCGCTGACACTCGAAGTGGGCAAAAATCGCGTGGAAGCGCTGGGTGAGGTGCAAGAAACCGCCGACTTCTTCAATGGGTATGCCGACGAGTTCGAGCAGCGTCAGGCATTCGACCATGCGCTGCCCAACGACCCTCTGGCCGGCTTCGTCTCACGTAACCGCAGCGTGCTCAAGCCCTATGGCGCCTGGGTAGTCATCAACCCATTCAATTTCCCATTCGCGCTGGCAGGCGGCCCGGTCGCCGCGGCGCTCATAACCGGCAACACAGTCGTGCTGAAGGGCGCCCCTGCAACGCCGTGGGCGGGTCGGCTGTTGGCGGACTGCATTCGCGATGCCGGCCTGCCGGCCGGCGTTTTCAACTATTTGAGTGGCGTGGACCCGGACGTCGGACCGGCACTGACACAACATCCGCTGACTGCGGGTGTGACGTTTACCGGATCGCACGCGGTGGGCATGCAGATCGGGCGCAGCCTTTGGAGCGCAACTCAGCCGAAACCCTATATCGCGGAAATGGGCGGCAAGAACGCCTGCATTGTGACCGCATCCGCAGACCTGGAGCGCGCGGCAACGGGCATCATTCGATCGGCCTTCGGTATGGGCGGACAGAAGTGCTCCGCATTGTCGCGGTTGTATGTTCACCAGGACGTTGCGGACTCCCTGTTGAAACATATTCTCGAGCAGACTGCCCGTCTGCGCATCGGCAACCCGTCGAAGCAGGAGAACTGGCTGGGACCAACAGCCACACCGGCAGGATACGCAAGCTATGCGCGATTCGCTGCGCAGCTCAGCTCGCACGGCGCACGGACACTCATCGGCGGCGCGCAGCTTCGTGAGGGCGAGTTGGCCCACGGCTTGTTCGTGGAGCCACTCGTTGCTGAAGCACCGCCCGAACATCCGCTTTGGCAAAAAGAGATGTTTCTGCCCATTCTCATGGTCCAGCGTGTGGGCTCCAACAACGCCGCAATGGAACTGGCGAACCAATCGCCGCTGGGGCTGACTGCCGGCTTCTATGGCGCCACAAACGAAATCGCCTGGTTTCAGGGCAATATTGAAGCAGGCGTCACATACGCAAATCGCCCTCAGGGTGCGACGACGGGAGCCTGGCCCGGATATCAGCCCTTCGGAGGTTGGAAAGGCTCGGGCAGTACCGGTAAGGCAATCGCCTCCTTCTACTACCTGCCGCAATACATGCGCGAGCAGTCGCAGACCGTGGTCGAATGAAAGTCCTGCCCTTGAGCGAGGCGATCAAGCGCCACGTGCATGACGGGGATACCGTCGCGCTGGAAGGCTTCACACATCTCATTCCGTTCGCCGCCGGCCACGAGATCATCCGCCAACAACGCCGCAATCTGCACCTGATCCGAATGACACCTGATCTGATTTACGACCAGTTGATTGGAATGGGTTGCGCGGCGCGCCTGACATTTTCCTGGGGCGGTAATCCAGGTGTGGGCTCACTACACCGTTTGCGAGACGCGGTCGAGAACTCATGGCCCCATCCGCTCACACTCACAGAGCACACTCATGCGGAAATGGCTGTCGCGTACCAGGCCGGCGCAAGCGGCTTGCCTTGCGGGATCATGCGCCGCTACTCGACCACTGATCTCGCGCACGTCCCGAACGCACCGGTGGCGGCCGCGCAATGCCCATTCACCGGCGATGCGTTGGCGATGGTTCCCGCGATCAATCCCGATGTCACCATATTACATGCGCAACAAGTAGACTGCGCCGGCAACGTTCTCATCCGTGGGATCCTGGGCGCTGCGAAGGAAGCCGCGATGGCGGCCCATCGCCTGTTGGTGACTGTCGAGGAACGAGTCGAGCAATTCGACGCGGATATGAATGCAGTCGTGTTGCCGGCTTGGCTGATCACGGCAGTCAGTATCGTCCCGGGTGGCGCTTATCCGTCCTACGCCCAGGGCGCCTATCCGCGCGACAATCGCTTCTATCTCGAGTGGGACGACATCGCGCGCGAGCGCAAGACGTTTCTCGACTGGATGGCAAAGCACGTCCTGGCGATACCCAGTCACATGGAGCATCTGCGCTTGTTGGGAGTATTGGCGTGAGTACAGCCGGATACACCGCAGACGAAATGATGACCGTGACTGCCGCCCACCAGTTGGCCAACGGCGCGGTCTGCTTTGTCGGAATTGGATTGCCCAGCGCCGCCTGCAACCTGGCGCGGCTGACACATGCCCCGGATCTCGTACTCATCTACGAATCAGGCACTGTGGGAACCCGTCCGAGTGTGTTACCTCTGTCCATCGGCGATGGCGAGTTGGCCGAAACGGCCACCTCGGTCATTCCATTACCGGAAGTCTTTACACATTACCTGCAGCGCGGGCGAGTGGACGTGGGATTTCTCGGCGCCGCCCAGATCGACCGCTATGGAAATCTCAACAGCACAGTCATTGGGGACTACACCCAACCTCGGGTGCGATTGCCGGGTGCCGGCGGCGCGCCTGAAATCGCCACCTACGCGCGCGAGGTCCTGATCATCATGAAACAGTCGGCCCGCAGTTTCGTCGAGCGGCTGGATTTCCGCACCTCCTGCGGCTATCTCGACGGCGGGGGAGCGCGGCGGTGTCCCGGGCACGGACCCAGGGCACTGATAACGGACTTGGGAGTCCTCAGGCCGCACCCCGAGACTGACGAGCTGCAATTGTGCGCAATGTATCCAGGTGTCACCGTGGACGCGGTGCGTAAAGCAACAGGCTGGCCGCTAAAGACTGCCGCCCATGTCGAGGTGCTGCCCCCTCCGGATCCAGCGGATCTCGAGTGCCTCCGCGACCTCCACGAGCGCACCCGCGCGGCACATTCAACTCCGGTCAGGATTACGCCCACAGCCACTACTCGCTGAGGAAGAGTTATGCGATTACCCCATATCAAAACACCCCTACCGGGCCCGAAAGCCCATGCGCTGATTGAGCGCGATCGCCTGGTGAGCACGCCCTCCTATCCCCGCGACTATCCCTTCGTGATGGCGAAAGGCCGTGGTGCCGAAGTATGGGATGTCGACGGCAACCGCTTCCTGGATTTCGCTTCAGGGATCGCCGTCTGCAGTACCGGTCACGCGCATCCGCAGGTCGTGCAGGCCATTCGCGACGCGACCGAGGATTTTCTCCACATTTCGAGCGACTACTGGCATGAGCGCATGACGCGCCTGTGCGAGCGGATCAACTCGATGGCGCCGATGCGGGAGCCCGTGCAGGTATTCCTGTGTCAGAGCGGCACGGAGTCGGTTGAAGGCGCACTCAAGCTGGCGCGTTACGTGACCGGGCGGCCCCGGTTCATTGCGTTCCTCGGTGCCTTTCACGGGCGCTCCATGGGATCGCTGTCTTTCACGTCCAGCAAGTACACCCAGCAGGCGGGTTTCTTCCCGACCATGCCCGGTGTGACGCATGTACCCTACCCCAACACCTACCGGCCACTGTTCGCCGGCGCCGACCAGGGCAAGGCCGTGTTGGAGTATGTCGAAAACATGCTCTTCCAGACCAACATTCCGGCCAGTGAGGTGGCAGCGATCCTGGTCGAGCCCATTCAGGGTGAAGGTGGCTACCTCGTGCCGCCGGACGGATTCCTGCAGGGCCTGCGCGACTTGTGCGACCGTTACGGCATTCTGTTGATATTCGATGAGGTTCAGAGCGGCATCGGCCGCACCGGCAAGATGTTCGCAAGTCAGCACTGGGGCGTGGCACCCGATATCATGACGTTGGCCAAGGGCCTGGGTTCGGGGCTGCCCATCGGACTCACAGTGGCCCGCAAAAGCCTCATGGAGCGCTGGAAACGAGGTGCCCACGGCAATACCTACGGCGGAAATCCCGTTACGTGCGCCGCCGCACTCGCCACTCTCGATCTGGTTGAGGGCGAATATGCAGCCAATGCAGCTCGCGTCGGCGAGTATTTCATAGGCCGATTGCGTGAGCTGCAGAACCGTTTCGACTGCATCGGTGACATCCGCGGCAAGGGCCTCATGATCGGGATGGAGCTGGTGGAGAATCGCAACAGCCGCAAGCCGGCCAAAGAGCTGGCTGAGAAGCTGCTCACCCGGGCCTTCCACCAGGGTTTGTTACTCCTGTCCTGTGGAGTCAGCACCGTGCGCTTCATTCCTCCCCTGATGATTGATCGGGGGCATGTCGATGAGGCCATGGTTCTCCTGGAAGCTGCCCTGACCGAAGCGCTCGCGCCTTAAGAGAGCGCCAACATGTCCGCTGTGGCTGCCGAGTCCGATACATCGCGTCCCCTCGGGTTCTGGACCTGCACGGCGCTGGTCATTGGCAATACAATCGGCGTCGGCATCTTCCTCCTGCCGGCAACGCTCGCGCCCTACGGGTTGAACGCGTTATGGGGCTGGTTGATCACCCTGATTGGCTGTGTTTGCCTCGCGATGGTTTTTTCAGTGCTGCCGCGGCTGTTGCCGGAAGAGGACGGCCCCTACGGCTACACGCAGCGCGCGTTCGGCGGTGGCGTGACGTTCTATGTGCTGTGGTGTTATTGGTTCTCGGCATGGGTGACGAACTCCACTATCGCCACCGGGGTTGTGGGTTACCTGACGATCTTGATTCCCGCGCTGCGGGCTGTTCCCTGGTTACCTCCCGTCATCGCACTTACGCTCATCTGGACATTCGCCCTCATCAACTCGCTCGGCATCCGTATGGCCGCTTCGATTCAGATTGTCACGACGGTATTGAAGCTGCTGCCGCAGGCAGGGATCATCCTGTTGGGTCTGTGGCTGCTGGCGGTAAAGCCGACGTTGTACTTTGCGAATATTCCGGTCAATCCTATTTCACTGCGCGCGGTGCTGGATGCTTCGACCAACACTCTGTACGCCATGTTGGGGATCGAGTGCGCCGCCATTCCTGCCGCGAAGGTTCTCAATCCAGGCCGCACGATCCCGCGAGCGACGCTCATCGGCACTCTGGTCACCGCGATCGTCTACATCGGGGTGTCCGTGATTCCCTTGTTTCTCATACCGCAAGCACAGCTCGCTGCCTCCAGTGCTCCGTTCGCGGACCTCTTCGCACGCTACCTGGGCCCGCAATATGGATGGTGGCTGGCGCTGTCCATTGTCATCTGCGGGCTCGGTGCGTTGAATGGCTGGACTCTCATTGTCGGTGAGTTGACACAGACCTTCGCCATGCGCGGCCGCTTCCCGGAAGGCTGGGGTAAGCCCAGCCGCCGCGGAACCCCCGTCACCGCCTTCATTGTCACTGGCGTACTCGCCAGCATCATCCTGCTCATGAACTACAGCGAGTCCACAACCAAGCTGTTCACCTTCTTCAGTCAACTCGTGACCGCGGCGAACCTGCCCCTGTATCTGGCGTGCTCTCTGGCTGTGCTGATTGTAGTGAAGCGCGAAAGGATTGCGACCGGCTGGCGCCGCGAGCTCGTTGGACGAGGCGCGGCGTTCGCGGCCGCTGTGTATTGCCTATGGGCATTCGCAGGTGTCGGCGCCAAACCATGGCTGTACGCGATTGTGCTGGCGGTTGTTGCGATTCCGTTCCATTTCGCGTCGGCGCGATCGCGTAGCGCACCGCAGATCAGTGTGTAGCCACCGGCGGCTTCAGTTCCAGGATGTCGGTGGTGACACGGTCCACGGCAGCCTTGGTGTAGGCGAGTTGAAAATACTGTCCGTCATGCCACATTGACACCAGGTCGGCATAGTGGGGGCTGCCGGGTTGCCCACTCTGCCCCGCCGCATTGATTGCGAGAGAGTCGTCCCAGTTATTGAGATCGAAGATCTCGCGATAACTGGCACCGGCGACTTGCTCAAACGAGTCAGTCGCGGTCGAGGTCGCCTGCACCACATCGCCGTCTCCGGAGCGCGGCAACGGACCGAGGTCGAACAAGGCCGCGCCGGCGGGCGTCGCATCCAAAGCATGACGAAAATGCACCTGGTGCAGAGCCCCCCAGGACCATTTGGCGGGATCCGCGCCCTGCAATGTTTGCAACCGCGCCCGCGCCGCAGTCAGCGCCGACACCAGAATGGCATTTCGGTCACTGGACATACTCTCGAGAATGGTGACCACCCTCGCGGTGGGTAGTGTTGGCATCGCAGCCCGCGCGGCAGGTGGAACGACGCGCTCAACGAGAAGTTGCGATAGCTGCCGGGTCCACAGCTCATACAACACCGCGGCGGCGGAGTCCTCTCGAAGTGCACCGTCCCAGCCCAGGAGCATTGCTGCCGCCGAGCGGGTCGATTCAGGCGCGGAAGGGCCCGCTGCTCCGATCGCCAGGCGCAACAGGGGTTGCAGGTGGCGGGCCGGGATCGAAACCACATCGGATTGGAGCGCGGCCATGTCGTTGACCGTGAGCTTGTGTCCGGTGCGGCCAGCTTCGCTGATGACGTCGTGGATGCGCTGGTAACGGGACGGAGGCGCCCACTCGAAGCCGACCGGAAAGGGAAAATCGTCGGGAATCATCTTGTGATTGGCGGTGGCAATGAAATGCTCGGCGGGATTGAGCTGATGAGGCAGTGCGGTGTTGGGCACATAGCCCTGCCACTCGTAACTCCCGTCACCCGGCAGCGGCAGAAGGCCGTTGAAGTCAGACCGACGCGGAGCGAGCCCGGTTGAATGTTCGCCGATGTTGCCGTTGCGGTCCGCGTACACAATGTTTTCGGAGGGTACTTTCCATCGCGGCATGGCCTGCTCGAACTCCTCCCAGTTCTGTGCACGGTCGATGGACAATGAACCGAGGTAACCGGCCGTACCCGGTTCCGTACCCACCCAACGAAGTGACAATGCCCGCGTACCGTCCTGCCACAACACCGGACCGTGCCGGGTGAATTTCAGGATGACGGCAACAGGGGCAGCGCCGCGGACCTGGATCGTTTCCGCGACTTCAGTCATTGTCTGCCAGCCCGAAGCCGTTTTGTAGCTGCCGGGTTTGCCAGGGTCCAGCTTTTCCAGGTAGAGGTCCTGTTGGTCCAGGCCGAAGATGGTGAACCCCCAGGCGATCTGCTCGTTGTGTCCGGCGGCTATGCCAGGCAGCGCAGGCTCTCCGGCTCCGATGACATTCCAGCCCGGAGCGACCAGGTGCACAATGTAGCGCAGCGAGGGCTGGGCGATCACACGGTGGGGATCGTTTGCCAACAGGGGTTTGCCCGTGCGGGTCAGAGCGCCGGACACCGTCCAATTGTTACTTTCCTGCAAGGTGGAGGCCGGGAATGGGATGCGCTGATCACTGCTGATCACATTGTGCAGCAGCTCCGGGCTCAGTCCCCTGAAATCAATTCCGGGTGCCGGAGCTAGCTGGGTCTTCGGTTGGAACGGGAACAGCGAAGCCGCGGCATCCGCCCCGATGAGCGCGACGGCCTGGGCGTGGAGCAACTCGCTCGAGGCATTGCCCATCATTGCATAGGCGGCGAGACGATTGAGGCAGTCGGCAGGCTTCCAGGGCTCGGGGCGAAAACCCGCTATTTGAAACTCCACTGGCAGCGCGCGATCGCCCCGCTCGCCGATCAGCCCAATGTACGCGTTGATGCCGTCGGTAAAGGCCTCCAGGATGGACTGCGTATCGGGCGCATAGCTTGCGTATTCTGCCGCCAAATCCCCCCGGTAACGCAGGCGCCGCGCCTGGGTATCGCGTTCAACCGCACTCGGTCCGAGGATTTCCGCCAGCCGCCCTTGACCGGCTCGCTTCCAAAGCTCCATCTGGAACAGCCGGTCCTGTGCCGCTACCAACCCCTGTGCGAAAAACAAGTCATGCTGGTCGGAGGCGTAGATGTGGGCCACACCCCATTTGTCCCGCTGCACGCGCACTGGACGATGTAATCCCTGTACTCGAATCGAGCCGCTAATCTGCGCCAGGGCCGCCCGCGCTTCGGTCATTCCTGCGCTATCGGCTGTGGTTACGTTCAGCGTCAGGCCTATCGCAAACGCGCTCGCCAGTAGATTTCGCATCACTTTGCCCCCTGACGGCTCACACCCTTGTCAACTTCATTGAGGAAGGCCCCGAGAACCTGCGCGTAGCGCTGAAACTCCTCCAGGGGCGCCAGATGACCCGAATTCTCCATGATCGCCACACGCGAGCCGGGAATCATGGAATGGAATTTCTCCACGGTCTCGGGCCGCGCCTCGTCGTAGCGGCCGGCAATCAGCATTACGGGCATGGACAGCTTGTGCAAGTCCCCGGTGACATCGAAGCTCAACAGCCTGCCCGTGGCATGGAACTCGGTCGGCCCCCACATCAACTCATATATTGTGTTGTTACTCGGTGCGTCGGCGCACGACGGTGGCGGCTCCGGCTTCCTGCCATGGTAGAGAAAGTGGCTGTAGAAGACTTGAGTGGCCTCGAGATATTCCTTTGAATGAATCGTGTTGGCGGCCTCGTTACGAGTCAACGTCTCCTGCACGTCCTTTGGTAGCTGCTTGCGCAAGACATCCGCGTCGGCTATCCACATCCGGGTGCTGAGAAAGGGACCCGAGAGCACCAGTGACTCAACTCCGGCGGGTCGTTCGGTCAGCACATAGTCCGCAGCCAACCCCGACCCCCACGAAGTCCCCATCAGATGTACTCTCGTGAGACCCAACGCGTTGCGCACAGCGGCCAGCTCTTTTCTCGACCGCTGCACGGTCCAGAGCGACTCGTCGAGGGGCCGGCCTGAGCGCCCGCTGCCGAGCTGGTCATAGACAATCACCGGGCGATCGGCACTGACCAGGGTGGCCAACGGCTCAAAGGCGCACGAGGTGCCTCCCGGGCCTCCGTGGAGAATGAGCAATGGGGTCTTCGTTCCAGACCCAAAAATGCGATACCAGACCGGGCCGCCGGGCACCTGCACAAATCCCTGACGCGGTGAAATCGGCGTCGCGGCATGAGTGCCCGCCGCACTCGATGCCAATAGGATCGACCCGGCGAGAATTGACCGGCCCCATTTTGTCAGGCGCATGCGATACCTCGAGCGGCAGCGGTACGAGCCGGTGCATTATTTCAGCCGCTGCGAGCGCTGACCAGTCGGGGCGTAATTCCAGTGACATGGATGCTCACTCGAAACAAATCCTAGAATGACCTCCGCGGTCCACTGCGAGTGATCGAGAAAGAGGTAGTGCGTACTGTGCGGTACCTCCACGGCGACTGCGCACCGTGTTTGCTCCAGGAAATCCGCCTGAGCGCGCAACATCCAGGGCCGCAGGAACCGCAGTGAATAGTCGACGAACGCCGCCCGTTGTGTTGCATTCGCCGCCGGCGGCACCTGATCGGGCACGTCCTTGGAAGTAAAGAAGGCCAGCGAAGGGGCGGCGATCGCATCCCACTGAGGCTTGGCAGCAATGTCGCCGGCCAGGACCGCGGTACCTGTGCTCTGCGCAGCACGCGTGACGAGTCCATCCGGGCCCGGCTGCATGATCTGGCTGAGGTTGCTGCGAACCGCAGGTGAGTGCACCCCGAGAACCAACTCGCGCCAGTGCGCGAATTCATCCAGATTGCGGCGTACCGAGGCATCAGGCAGGGGCAGCGGCGGAAGACCTGCCATCAGCCGCGGGGCGAGCGTGCGATCGTAAGCCGCATCAATGTAGATCAGCCGCTCGACGCGATCGGAATGCCTGGCTCCCAGCGCCGCGAGCTCGCCGCCGGCGATGCTGTGCCCTACAAATGAAGCACGCGGTATCGACAGCGCATCCATGAGACCGAGAATATCGGCTACGAGCGCATCGTTGTTGTAGTTTCCGTCGACAGGGGCTGACGAAGCGCCGTAGCCGCGGCGAGTGACCGCGATGACTCGATGGCCTCGAGTGAGCAACGGAGCGAAGTCATCAAAGATGCGTGCGGAGTCGCCGAGCCCGGTAAGCAACAACAAGACTGGACCCGTGCCACCCCAATCGACGTAGTGCAACCGCACCGCACCCACGCTACAAAAGCTGTCCTGCCCAATGCCCGCGGGGATGCAGGTCTTTGCCGATGGGGTTCCTGCCGTAACAACAAAGGATGCGCACAGCAGAAGCAGCGGCGCTGCGATTCTCACAATTTGTAGTCCAGCGTGATTCCGAAAGTTCGTGGCGCTACGAGGAACTCCACTGGTCCGAGCACGCCGGTGCTCGCTTGCGACACACCGCGCCGGTTGCCGAGGTTGTCGACATACAAAGACACCCCGTAATGCTGCACAGTCACGCCAGCGCGAAAGTTGAAGAGATTATAGTTGCCCTGCTTCTGCGGTGTGAGCAGGAGCTCTCCGGGCGCGCTGGAGATGTAGCGATGACTCAAGGTGATGGTAGGAGCGAGCTGCGCGCCGACGGGCGCGTACACGATCGAGTCTGAAATCTGCCACTTGGATGCGCCCGGAAGCTGTGAGCCGGCCGCAATCAGTCCTGCACCCGAATCGAAGTCCCGGCGCAGAACGCCATCGAGGTAAGTGACTGCGCCCTGCAACGACAGCGCCGTCAGCACGCGGTAAGTTGCACTCGCCTCGACGCCCCGGTTGCGGGCCCGGCCGGCGTTCGCGGTGTATATGAAGTGACTCGGGCTCGTCTGAGTCACCTGGATGTTGCTCCAATCGATCCAATACAACGTACCGTCGAGCAACAAGCGGGAGTTGAGTGCGGTGATGCGCGTACCGAGCTCATAGTTCCACAGCGAATCCGAATTGAACTGGCTCGGGATGGCGAATGCCGGATCACGCGCGATGTTGGGGCCACCGAAACGGAAGCCGCGCGAGGCCAGCGCATAAATGAGCGTGTCGCGACCGGGCTGCCAGGTAATGGACGCTTTCGGAGAGAATCCTGACTCGCGCGAGCCTCCGGCCGTGCTCGTTGTGGGGCCTGCGAACGGACCTTCCTGGGTCGTGACTGTATCCAGCTTGGTGTGGAACCAACGTCCGCCGAACGTTGCTTTGAGCTGATCGTTGAAGTGCCACGTGCCCTCGCCAAACAGGGCACTCTCCCGTCCGTGAACAGCCACGGGCGCCTCCAGGATTCTGCTGGTACCGAACAGGGAAGCCGCCGCCGGCGCATCGAGCATGTCCGAGATGTGCTCGCTCGTGGAGTCATAGAAAGCGCCAATGAGATAGTCGAAGCGCCGGCCGGGCGCGGACGCGAGCCGCACCTCGAAGGTCTCTCCGCGGCTGGTACCTGGCTCGAGGAACGCGATCGGCGCGAGATCGGGTACCAGACCGGAGTAGTCCTGCTGCGAAGAAAACACTTTCTCATGGTGAGTGGCCGTGGCCGTCAGTGTGGCGAACCCGAGCTCCTGATCCAACCGTAGGTTGTGCAAGCCAGTGCGGTAGCGAAAGGGCTCCGGGATCAGCGTGTTCTTCGCAAACAAACCCGACGCCGTCTGAGTCGAGCCCGCATCGGCCGTACTCTCAGTCTGATCGAGAAAGAGGTAGTTGAGTCGGGTGCCCGCGGCGGGCGCGAAGGTAACGAGCACACGGCCGCCCTGAATCGTCGTCTGGTTGCTTCCCTTTTGGCCGGTGCCGATATTGTCAACGAAGCCTGCGACCTGCCGTCGTCCATACACTCCGCGGATCGCCAGGACGTCATCGATGATGGGTACATTCAGCATTCCATGCGCGCCATAACCGTCTTCATCATGTCCATTGCGATCCCAGTTGCCACGGACATGCGCGTCCAAGCGTGTGAGGTCCGGTCGCGCCGCTTCGTAGTTCACTGCGCCGCCCATCGATGAGGACCCAAAGAGTGTTCCCTGTGGTCCACGCAGCACCGTGACGTTGTTGACGTCAAATGTATCGATGTCCGGTATACCCGCGGAGTAGAACGGGTCAGTCATGGGAACATCGTCGATGAAGTAGCCGGTCGTTCCCTGGGCCTGTGCGATGGAGGTTGTGGTCGCGACGCCGCGAATGATCGCTGGTGAATTGCCCGGCACGCTGGCGTTGAACACAACGCCGGGCGTGCGCGTGAGGTAGTCCGAAAAGGACTCTGCGCCGAGGGTCTCCAGCGCCGACTGGTCGAAAGCAGAGACCGAGCCTGAAATCTCGCGCACCCGCTCGGGGCGTTTAGTGGCTGTTACCACGATCTCTTCCAGCGACCCGGTGTCGGGACTGGCCGTTGCATCCGAAGCTACCGCGGCCGCAGCCAGCGCCGAAGCCACACCGAAGGCCGCCAGTGACGCGCAACCGACGAGCACCCACCCCACATTGCGACTCATTTGCCTCCCCCTCTTCTTTATACATGTGCGGCTAAAAATGACCGACTAGTCGGTTTTTGTCAACGATTGCCCGGGCGTTGCCCCTGGGGTTATGTTTCGGCCATGCCAAAAATATCTGCGGCCTCGGCCGCGCGCCGACGCGACCACATCCTCGAGGCCGCCCGCCAGTGCTTCGCGGCCAGTGGAATCCATGTTTCAGTCGATGAGATCTGTGCCAAGGCCGGCATCAGCAAAGGCGCGTTCTACGTGTACTTCAGCAGCAAGGACGCGGCGATCGAGGCCATTGTGGAGGACCACAAACGGGTGATCGCGACCTTTGCGGAGCTCCAAAGCGCCGAAGCGCTGGTGGAAAAACTCATCGCCCATACCACGGCGCGCTCCCCGGAATCGGCGCGCCTGGAGCTCGAAACATGGACGCACGGCATGCAGACGCCTTCCCTGCGTGCTCTTCTCCAGGACAATGTCGATAGCCTGCGACAGGTGTTGACCAAAGTCGTCACGTCGCTTTCATTCTCGGCGCCGGGCCGGGAGTCCTGTTCGCCAGCGGTGGTGGGAGAGATTCTCACGATCTTTTCTCTGGGCTTGATCGCCTCAGGTACGCTGGGTGCGCAGCGAGGACCCCGCTCCCCCGAAACAGCTCTCAAGGCTCTTGTCAAAGCGCTCGTGACAGAGACGCGCCAAAGTGATCGCTCGCCCCGTCCGCGCGCGGCATCCCGGTCCTAGGCTGCCACTCACGAGCTCTCAGCGCGAGGGTGTCAGCTCGTCGAAATAGACGAGCGCATCGAATGCTTCCCGGGGCACAACAATGTTCTCGGTAACGTACCCTATAGACAATGGCTTCGGCTCATTGAGCCAGCGTCCCACGAGAGCTGGCGTGGGGCCGCGCAAGTCGAGGAAGAAGCGCGCAAGACGCAGCTCCGCCAGAGTTGAATCGATGCCATCCGAAGCCAGCTTCATGGTGGGCAAGCCGCCCCCGGTGTGTGCGGAGCTGACACCCATGATCACCATAGCTGGGCCCAGCAACCGACGCAGGTGCCGTCCCATGGCTACCGGCTGTTCACGATAGATTTTCCACATCCCCCCGCGAGTTGTCGCATTCATGATGTGGGCGTTGTGAGCAAACAGCAGCAGCCGGCCCGCGGCGCCCTCTTGCTCGAGAACCCATTTGACATTCTCCGCCATGGCGGTGTCCCGAATGTTGACGACTTTATAAAGGTCCGGCGAGACCCCGTCAGGAGGATTATCGAGCGGCCACGCTGCCAATGCGGCCTCGATCTGCTGCGCCATGATGACATCGCGCAACGCCCACTCAAACTCCGATTGCGAAGATGCAGCAATGAACTTCGCCCGCTCGCTCGGGAAAAGCGCCAGCCAACCTCCCACCAACGCGCGCAAGCGCTCGCGCTCGATCGGCGTCAACTGCCGATATGTCTGGCTGGTCAGGTGACCCAGCAGCGAGTCGGCCTCACGGTGGGACCGGGCAGCCTGCTCCGGTGCCACGTGCTCCAGAAAAGTCATCACCCGCTCAAATGCCACGCGTGCGCTGCGGAACTCGGCATTGTCGCCGCCGCACATATCGATCCCATAGAAATGGATCTTGCGAGCGTGATGGGCGTCCGCATTGTATTGGCGCAGCCACTGGATCAGCTCAACATTCTCACCAAATTCACCAAACCCCCAACTGAATCCCTCGTGCGCGACCTGCTTCGCATCGCCGGCCCCGCCGAGCACAAAATCGTGAACCCGTTGCGACTCACACAAGCCGGTCTCTAGGGCGATGGCAGTGAAGCCACGTTCGTCGATCAGGTGCTCAAACAGGCGGTTGCGGAACGCCAGCGGTTCGTGTGCACCGTGCGCGGTTTCTCCCAGAGCCACCACTCGAGCACTGCCGACGAGCGCATCCATTGACGTCCATTCGTGGACCGAGTCGTCGACTGGAACCGCTCGTTTGCGAGCCCATTGAACAAACGCTTCGCGCTGGGTGCTCGACCCATCGCTGACGACATCGGCCTCAGCCCAGGCGGCGCCCCCAGCAGCCCAGGCGACACCCAGCAGTACCAGCCGGAGCGTCTTCGATTGCATTTCAGAATGACCGCTTCAAAGTCACGCCGACCGTTCGCGGTTGGATGAATACATAGGCGAAGTCGGGAAATGTCCCGCTGCCGCCGTTCAGCAACCCACGCCGGTTGGTCAGATTGTTGACGTAGGCATCGATGCCCCAGTCCCCGTACTGAATCCCCCCACGCAGATCCGTCTTCGCGTCCGCTGGTAGATTCAGGCGAGGAATCCCTTGAGGCGCGAAATTCCCCAGTCGATTGTCCACATAACTGACCGATGCGCCGGCAAATCCGGTGGCGGATTGCCACAACGGAAACGACTGTTGAATTGAAAGCGTGCCGGACACCCGGCCACTCAAGGGCAACCGGTCGCCTGAGGCGCCGGACGACCCCGCTAGCACCGCGGCGGGTGGCAGGTCCTCGGTCAACACCGCATCGTTCCAGGAGATCCAACCCGACACTGTCAATCCCGGCAACGGCCGTGAATCAACGGACAGCTCCACTCCCTGGCTTTTCGCGCGGCCGCCATTACCGACAAAGCCGGTGACATCCACTGCCTCACTGATCTGAATGTCCTTCCAGTCAATGTAGTAGAGCGAGGCATCCACCGCGAGCGCGCCATCGAGTGCCGTGGCCTTGGTGCCGATCTCATAGTTCCGGGTCGTATCCGGTTGAAATGTGAGCGGAACGCCCGGCGCCACGTTGTTGGGTCCACCGGCGCGATATCCCGAGGCGATCCGGGCGTACACCATCAGGTTCGGCGAAAATCGGAAGCGAGGGGTGAACAGGTATGTAAACGAGCTGTCGCCGGAGCTCTCGTGCGAATCCAGCAAACCGAACAGCCCCCCATCGCCGCTGGCCTCGAGCGTCTGCTTGTTGTGGCTTTGGCGCGCGCCCAACTGGATGTCAAACCGCTCGCTGAGCTTGACGGTCAGATCGCCGAACGCGGCGTATTCCTCGTACGATTCGATGAGACTCGACCACTCCCCCACTCCGAGCAAGGGACCGGACAGCGGATCCTCGCCGTAGATGGTCTGATTGAAGTGTGCCGCCTCGTGCGTATAGAAGCCGCCGACGAGCCAATCGAGATGCGATCCGAGCGTGGAGGAGGCGCGGATTTCCTGCGTGTACTTGTGTGTTCCGATATCCTCGAAATCCGGAGTGCCCGTGACGCCGAACAACGTCTGCGTCGTCGGCCCGAAAACGGACGTCAGATCGTACGAATCGTGCACACTGTTGATGTTGAATCCGCTGATGCTGACGATCTCCAGCTCTCCGGGTTTCCAGCGTACGATCGCGCTGTAGGCCTGGACCTTGCGGCTGAAGGGACCGACTCCCTGGACGTAATTCTGCTGCAGATCGCCCAGCGGCGGCGGGTAGGGAGGATTGATGTTCACATCGCCGACCCCATGCCCCTGGTAGTTCTGGAAAAGCGCGCTCAACTTGACTGACAGCGAGTCATCCGGCTGCCACAGTGTCGACAGATGGCCGCCGAAGACTTGCGCCTCGTTGATGCCATCGATATGCAACACCGGGTTGTCGATGTAGCCCGGGTCCTGGCGGGTAAAGGCGCTGGCACGCAGCGCCAGGTCATCGGTGACCGGGACATTGACCGAGCCGCGCACACTGTATCCGGGCTGCGCCCCATTCTGTACCGCGTTGGTTCCCAACTGCGCCGTGCCGGCGAAGCCCTTGGTGGAAGGGTCGACTGTTACGAACTTGATGAGGCCACCCATCGTGCTGGCGCCGTACAGCGTGCCCTGTGGACCTCGCAACACTTCCACATGATCGAGGTCATTCGGGTCGATATCCGGTACGGTCAGGCCCCCTTCCTCGGTGGCGGAGGCCCCGTACGGAACATCGTCAACAGTAACTCCGACGGTAGGATTGCCGATGCCGGGGGCAATGCCGCGAATCGAAATCTGCTGTCCGGACTGCACTCCCGGTGAGACCACGAGGCCGGGAACACTGGAATAGAAATCCTGCAATCGAAGCTGGTTGCTGGCCACGAGTCCGTTGCCGGTCACGACGGCCACCGGCACGGGCACATCCTGCAGGCGTTCCGTGCGCTTCTGCGCCGTGACCACCACCTCTTCCAACTTAGGTGAATTCAGGGACGAGCGGTCGGTTTCGTTGCCGGCCGGCGCGTCTTTCTTGCGAACCGCCACCGTCCGGGCATCGACCTTTTCATAGGTGAGCCCGCTGTCGCCGAGAATCGCCGTCAGCGCCTCATCGGCCGTCAGCTCGCCGTTCAGGGCCGGCGCCAGCTTGTCGCCGGCGTCCTGCGAAAATACCAGGATCTGCAGGCCGGTTTGCGCAGCCAAGGCCTTCAAGGCGGCGGCAATGGGTTGGGCCTCGATCTTGACGGCGTAGTGCTCACTTTGCGCGAAGGCCGGAAGGGCGCAGCCCAGCAGTAGCGCCGCAACCACGACATACAGTCTATTCATACACTCCCCCACCGGATGTTATTGTCAGGAGCGCTTGCGCGGCTCCCTGCATCCATGACGGGGTCAGAGAATGATTTGGTCCCCTACTTGCGTTCGATTAGCCATTCCCCGGAAGACTGCCGCACCGCGCGCAATCCGCCCGCGGCAGCGAGGGATTCGGCAAAGGTCTGCGCACTGTTGGAATCGAAGCTTGCGGTAATCCGCATACGCCCGAGCGCGGCATCGTGAATCACAAAAGGTTCGCGGTTGTAGCGATTGAACTCTTCGATGACCTCCGAGAGCGTCGCGTCATCAAACACCAGGCGATGGTGAGTCCAGGCAACAGCCGCCGCGACGTCGGTGCTGCGCGCAATTGGCAGCTCGCCGGCCCGATCGGCAACGGACATTTGCTGCCCCGGCGACAGCATTACGCCCGCCTCGCCTGCCGTGCTGCTCTGTTGGCCCGGACCGTTGCGAGTCACGAGGACCCGGCCTTCGAGAAGCGAAACAACCGTCTTGCCGTTACTCACACGGACGTTGAACTCCGTACCCTTGGCCTCGATCGTGGCCTGGGGGGTGTGGACGCGGAAGGGATGTTTCGGGTCTTTCGCGACATGAAACAGCACCTCGCCGTCCTCAACTCGGATCTCGCGTACGGTCCGATTCACTTTCGCGGTGAGCTGGGAGTGCGCGTTGAGCTGCACCTGTGAACCGTCCGCAAGAGTCAGTGACCGCTGCTCGCCAATATCAGTGCGGTAGTGTTGCCGACCCAGGGAGTCATGCAGGAGCAACGCCGCCGTGAGTGTCAGCACCACGCACGCAGCAATTGCGGCTCCCACCAGGATCCGCCTTCGTGCACTGCCCACTTTTATCCTGGGCTTACGCTCGGCACCTGCCACGACGTCGGCGTGGGGTGTGCCCAGGGCGACTACGACCGCGGTGTCCGTAGTGCGCGCAAGTTTGGCCAGCTCAGCGTCGACATCGATCGCCTGGAGCTCTGGCAGCCGGGCCAACTCCCCGTATAGTGCCGTCAGGCGTAGGAATTCCTCCACGTGAACCGGCGATCGCCGCAACCAATCGGCGGCCGCCTCCTGTTGCTCACGTGACACATTCGTGGCCTGCAAGCAGACAAACCAGTTGGCCGCCGCCGCCGCGGCTTCTTCATTGTTGCAATGTCCTTCCGAACTGCTCACGGCATTGATCTCTCAAAGGTCCTCGGGCACGCGCGCGCGGAGCCGTGCAAACCCAGCCAGCAAGTAGCGTTTGATCATCCGCGGAGTGACCTGCATCCGCTCGGCAATTTCTTCGTAACTCAGGCCGTCCCGGACCTGGAGAACGAGTGCGATGCGGACCCGGTCGGGCAATGCCTGCAACTCGGTGGCGAGCCGGCGTGCGCGCAGCGCTTCTTCCGTCTCATGCATCGGGTCATCCAATGCAGGAAGCTCATCCAGTCCATCGGAACGGTGCGGTTGCCGGTGCCGGGCCCGCAGGCGCCACTCGTGCAGCAGGTTTGCCGCAATCCGCAGAAGATAGCTGCGGGGTTGCCTGACCAGGTCCAGGCGATCAAATCTCAACAGACGCAGGTATACCTCCTGCGCGAGGTCCTGTGCATCGGCCGGAGTGCTCGTGCGGCGAGCGAGGAACTTCACAAGATCATTGTGCCATTCGTCCGCCCATGCGGCTATTTGTCGTGATCGCCCTGGGGTCGTCATGCGGCTACTTTCGGGGCCTTCGACTACATGACGGGGTGAGGGCCGATCATGGTCCCCCACCCCGGCCCGAAAGGCCCCCTATTTGGACAGGTCGAAGGCGAGCGAGGCGTAGAGGTGATCAAACTCCGCCAGCGGTTTATAGCGCGCGGGCACCTCAGGGTCCGCGGTGATGACGTACGGACCCTTGCGGGAGATTGGAATTGCGGCGGTGCCGTCCTTGCCCGTCGTCACCGTCGGCATCTTGGCGTCGGGAATCGGTTCAACCCCATCGCCATAGCCCAGCTTGGCGCCCGCCAGCGGCTTACCGTCCAATTCCAACCGAACCGTCAACTTCTGGCCCGCTGCCAGCTTGAAGGGGTCCTGCAGGGCCACCAGCTCCAGCCGGCAGTGCACCCGATTCTCGAACGACCCCGGTCCAAGCAGGGTCTTGCCGTACTTCACTGTCCAATGGCGGGCGGTGCCATCCGGAACCAGCAACGTGCTCGTGTTGGTCTCATTGGAATCATGGGGGGCCTTGAGCCAGAAGCCGTTGTCATAGGCCACGGACAACACACCGCCCGCCGTGGATGGGAAACTCTGTGTCTCCAGCACTGGCTTGCCCAGACGCTGCGTCTCCTTGAGATCCTTGCGCAGATCCTGACGGCCGCCGGCGCTCACCAGGTCGAATGACACGACCTTGTCAATATCCGGCATCTGTCGATCATCCGTGTCCCCGAAGTTGATTTGTGCCTTCAGGCGACCGCCGGCGCCATCGCTCGTCAGCCACAGGTCATGTGCAAAAACCTCACAACTGCCCAACAACAGCAGCGCCATCGTGACCTTGGTTGCCAGTCGAATGATCATGTAAGTCCCCCCTCTTTTGCCAAAAACCGCCCAATCCGGAAACCGCTGATATCGGTGGCCGTCGTGCCATCCAAGGCGAGATCCGCCAGCACTCCACCGCTGCCCGGGCCGAGTTGGAAACCATGACCGGAGAAACCGAACGCATGAATGAGCCCCGGGACCTTCGGGCTGACATCGAGCACCGGCAGTGAATCCGGCAGCTTGCCTTCAACACCCGACCAGGTTCGGATGATGTGGTAGGGAGCGAGAAACGGCACGAGTCCCAGAGCGATGTTGGATGCGTTGAAACCATTCTGGGGAATGACGAAAGCACGGTCCGCCTCGAGATCCACTCGGCCGGGGCCCCGCCCGAACAGGACATTGCCGCGTGGAATCTGGCGGATGTACAGGTACCGGCCACCGACCTCGCAGTCGACGATGCCGCGAATGCGGTACGGCAGCGGCTCACTCACCACCATTTGCGGCGCCAGGGTGAGCCACGGCACGCTGTCGCCGAAGCTCTGCGCGATCTGCCCGCCCCAGGCTCCCGCGGCGTTGATGAGCACGCGTGCCCGAAAAACATCCCCGGTGCTCGTCGTGACTTTGAATCCCTCGCCATCCCGCTCGGCATGTGCGACCGAGGTGTGCTCGAGAATATCCGCCCCGGCGCGCCGCGCTGCCAATCCAATGAACGGCGTCGCGAGCCGGGGATTGGCGCTGCCGTCGGCCGGCATCCGGCAGCCGCCGATGAGACTACCGCTCAGCCAGGGATATTCGGCACGCAGTTGGGTCGAAGACAGCAACTCGGGCACCAGCCGATGGCCGCGCGCCATTTGCGCCCATCGCTCCATGACCGCCATTTTCTGCTCGTTGTAGGCCACCTCCAGGTGGCCCGAGAACTCAACTTCGCAATCGTGGCCGACGTGCTCGCGAATCCGTCCCCAGAACTCACGTGCGCGCACACTGAGCGCAATCTCCGCTGGCTCGCGGCCGTTGATGCGCAAACCGCCGAAGTTGACTCCGCTCGCCTTGCTGCCGATCGTATCCTTTTCAATCAACACCACCCCTGCCTTGCGCCACGCCAGAAACAGCGCGGCTGAGCAGCCAACGATGCCACCTCCGATGATCAGGACATCGGTTCGCTTCATTGGGGCGTCTCCGCCGGTAGCGCGTGTCCAGGCTCGGCACGCGCTGCCGCCTTGGCGTAGGCCAGGGGCTTGATGGGCGCCTGTGCGCGCAGCGGCCGGATAGCCTCGATAGGCTTGTTGGATCGCACCGCCAGATATTCCATCAGAAACGATCCACAGACACGGCCCTGGCAACGTCCCATGCCCGTGCGGCAAAACGCTTTCAGACGGTTGGTGTCATCGGGTCCGAGCAGTGCGAGCATGTCATCCATGTCGCCCAGCTTGACGGCTTCGCACCGGCACACGATTGTTTCCTTTGGAACCGTGTGCACCAGCCACTGCGGGAATGGGAATGCGTTTTCCAAGCCGCGGCGGAATCGGGCCAGGCGCCGCAGGCTGCCCTGCAACTTACGCCGACGTGCAGCGGAAGCTTGCATGCCCAGGTCGGCCAGCAACTCGAGCGCCGCCAACTCACCTTGCAACTCCGCGACATCGGCGCCGCCAATCGCTCCACAATCGCCTGCAACATAGAGTCCCGGCCGCACACGACCGCTGCCGTCGTGTGAGACCACCCACAGGCGTTGAATCTCATCGAATCGGAACGAACAACCCGCCAACTCGGCCAGTTGGCTCTCCGGCTTCAGACCATAGCCCATGCCGACCGCATCACAATCGACGACATGCTCGCCGAAATCATCGCGGAACTTGAAAGCCCGCACGTGCCCATCCCCGGCAATTTCAACGGGTGTGATGCCCTGCCGCACCGGTACACCGAGCGTCTTCAGTCTCGCCATGTAATACATGCCGAGGAAGGCGGTTCGCGGACTCCACAGTAGTGAGGGCAGCGCGGCGACTTTGCGGCCGAAGGGCACACAGTCATACACACCGGCCACCTGCGCGCCCGCCTTCACATACTGGTAAGCGACCAGGTAAAGAAGGGGTCCCGTCCCCACGAAAACCACTCTCTCACCGATCGCGCAGGCCTGGTATTTCAGTGCAACCTGCGCCCCACCTAACGTGAAGACGCCGGGAAGAGTCCACCCTTGCATGGGGATCACACGGTCCATCGCCCCCGTTGCCAGAAGCAATGAATCGAAGGTGACCTCTTCAACGCCTTCAAGCGTGTCCAGGAACAACGTCCGGTCCACGATGTTGACTACCGTGGTTTGCGGAAGATAGGCGATTTGCGAACGCAATCGATCAAACGTCGAGTGTAGCGACACGGCCTTGTGCGCTTCCGCGCCATACAGCTTTTGTGGGCTCCGCGTGAAGCCGGGTGGCTGGCGACGATAGATCTGACCGCCGTTATCCGGCGCCTCGGAAATCACCAGGGGCGTCAAACCATGACGCACGAGGCACTGGGCGGCTCTCGTGCCCGCGGGACCGGCGCCGACAATCACAATTTTTTGCGTTGACATCACCAGCTCAATCCGCCACCACAATGCGAAGGTCGGGCCGAATCGGTTCGGAACAGGCGCGAAAACGCACACCGCTCTCCAGTGAGATCCAACAATCCTGACAAGCCCCCATGTTGCAGAATCCCGCGCGCGGGCCGTCGCCGAACTCGGACGCACGCACGCGCGCCCCGTTCATTAGAAGTGCGGTCAAAACCGTATCGCCCGCCAGCGCCTGCGCCGGCCGGCCGTTCACAAAAAAGTGAACGGTCTGTCGGTGTGCCTCACCCAGCCGCCTGAATTGCATCACGCATTCACCTTGTTCCAAACGTGTTTGGCAATCTGGATGTCCTGCACGGCCACGCCGGTCAGGTCCGCGACGCTGATCTGCTTCGGTCCGGATCGACCCGGGCACTTCCCCGAAACCAGGTTTCCCAGCTCCATCAACTGACCCACCGTGACAACACCCGCCGCGACAGCATGCGCCGTTTCGCCGTGATCCACACACTGCTCCATTGAGTCAACGACGCGGATATCCGCCACCGCAAAAACCGCAGGGTCGAGCTCCTGCTTACCCTTCGCGTCAGCCCCCACTGCCGTGATGTGAGTTCCAGGCCGAACCCAATCGACCTCGATCAAGGGAGCCGTCGACGCCGTCGTGGTTACAATTAGATCGCATGACATGCACACATCGCGTGGCGAGCTGACGACGGAAGCATCACATCCAGTCGCTTGCAACGCCTCGGCGAGCTCGCCCGCCTTGCCCGGATTGCGGCCCCAGATGACGACCGGCCGGCGGCCGAACCGCCGCAGCAGCAGATCCACCTGGGCCCGAGCCTGCGTCCCCGTGCCGAGAATCCCGATGCGGGCCGGCTGCGGCGGCGCAAGGTACTTGGCCACAATCGACCCCGCGATCGCCGTCCGCAGGTCGGTGAGATAACCGCCATCATCGAGCAGTGCGCAAGGTTCACCTGTGAGTGCCGAAATCACCACCAGGAAGCCATTGCTCGAGGGCAGGCCCCGCCGCGGATTGTCATAGAACCCGGTGGCCACTTTGATGACAAAGACCTCGTCCTCGTTGATGTGACCAAACTTGACATGGCAGTCGCCGTGCGGACGGCTGAACGGCAGATAACCCACAGGGGGCAGGCGAACCTGCCCCGCTGCGTGGGCTGCAAACCCTTGTTCGACCGCTGCGATCGCCTCATCCAGGTCCAGGACGGCGCGAATGCGCGCAGCATCGACGACTCGAATCACGAACCGAACCCGTTCTCGGCAAAAAATTCATCCAGACGGCGCAGTCCCTCATTCAGGTGACTGGCGGGAGAGCCGATACCGATGCGCAGGTAATGATCGAGCCCGAAGGCATCGCCCGGTACCGGGAAGATGCTCTTTTCCTGCACCAACCGGCGGACCAACTCCGTGGAGTTGATGGGCATCCGGTAGCGGATGAAGGCCATCCCACCGGCCCGCGGCGGAATGAATGACAGCAGCGGCGAGTGGCGCTCGATCCAAGCGGTGATGATGGCCAGATTGTCACGCAGGATGTGCTTGCTTCGCGTCAGCACCTTCGCGCGTCTGGCCGGCTCGAGGACCCGACAGGCAATAAACTCACTGAGCGAGCCGGTCGTGATACTCGTGTAGTCCTTGCAATGCCATACGCGAGCGATTTCATCCTTCGGCCCTACGAGCCAACCCATACGCAGGCCCGGCATGGCCATGGCCTTCGACAGCCCGTTGGTCACCAGCGCCTTTTCATACAGATCCGCGAAGCTGGGTCCCTCGGTCCCCTGCAACTGGGAGCCCTTGTAGATCTCATCCGCGTGCAGATACAGACCGTGCTTGCGGGCAAGCTGCACGAGTGACTCCATGGCCTGCGTCTCCAACAAGGCACCCGTTGGATTGTTCGGGTTGCACAGCGTGATCATGCGCGTGCGGGGAGTGATGGCGCGTTCGATCTCCGCCAGGTCGGGGATCCATTGATTCTCCTGGCGCAGCGGCACGAGCCGGGTCACAACCCCGGCGGCCTGAGCCCAGCCGAGAATCTGCAGGTAGTTGGGGACGACGACAATGAGCTCATCGCCCGGCTGCAGCAGCGCCATCACCATCACGAAGTTCGCTTCGGCGGAACCGTTGGTGGCAATGACCTGGTTGCGGTCGCGCCCGGGATACAGCGCCGCAATCGCATCGCGCAGCGGCTCGCTGCCGTTGGTCCAGCCATAGCCCAACTCGGTTGCGCACATCTCCTCGATCTCCCGCGCACTCAGCAGGTCGCGCAGCTCGTAAGGGTGCACGCCGCTGTCGGACAGGTTGATATCGACGAGGTTCTCATTCAGGGACTGGATGCGCTCCAGCAGGAATTCATTGATTCTCACGGCGGCTTTCCTCAGACCTCGTAGGGCACGCGATTGCGATTGACGAAAATCCGTCCCTTGCCGTCGGGTGCATCCACCAACAGCAGGTCATCCTCGGTGTAGACCGACTCGTTGCCGTGCGGCGCGACATTGGCTACCTCCAACACACGTGCGAGGCGTGAGGTGCGGTTGATGAAGTGATGCCCAACAGGGCGCCCGGCGGGGAAGCCGACGCTCTGGCCGGGCTGGAGGCGGACTTCGCCCAGGTCGGTCACCAGTGTCGGCTCTCCCTCGAGCACGTAGTAGAACTCATCCTCGCTCGTCTGCCACATGCGCAGGCTGGTCGCGACCCCCGGGGGCAGCTCGGCCACCAACACCGACAGGCGGCTCAGACCGGCCTGCTTGCCCAGCCGGCGCTTGATACGCCCGCGGACGCGCTCCTGGAATTGCCGCGGGTAGGTCGAGTTGGTGCTCGCCTCAATGTCGGAGAGTTGCATCACCCAGTCGCGAACGTCGCTGCTCATGCGTCACCCAATGTCGGTTGTTGTCTCATGTTGCTGGAGTCGAGCCTAGCGGGAGCGTTTGCGGAAATCTACGGGTGCGGGGCGGTTTTTGTGTTGGTATGACTTAACTGACTGGAGATCCACAATTTAGGAATTAGGCCGTGTCGCGGCCGTGGCGTACGCTTTGCGGGACGTCGGTACCCGAACCGCGTGATCCCATGAAGGGGGAAGAAAGAACATGTCATCACCGGTGAGCCGCAGGCTGACGCAGGCCATGGCGGCGGAAGTGCAGAATTTCATCTACCGGCCCCGCCTCACGCAGGAGATCGCCAGCAGTTTCGACCACGTCGTCGACATCAACCAGGCGCATACGATCATGCTGGCCGAGCAGCGGATCATTGCAGCCGCGACCGCGGCCAGCCTGGCCCAGGCACTGATCTCGATTGAGCGCGACGGCGCCGCCAGCGTGCACGCGGACCCGGCCCGCGAAGATGTTCATTTCAATTTTGAAGCGGCCCTGATCGAGCGCACGAGCCCGCAGATCGGCGGCGGTCTGCACGTCGGGCGCAGCCGAAATGACATGGGCGCCACCATTGACCGCATGCGCGCGCGCGCTGCCTGCCTCGAGCTGCGTGCCGAGCTCAACCGCGTACGAACCGTTCTGCTGCAACAGGCCCAACTGCATGCCGACACAGTGATGTCCGGCTACACCCACCTGCGTCCGGCTCAGCCCGTGACGTTCGGCTTTTATCTCCTGGGTATCGCAGGGGCCCTGCAGCGGGACTATCGGCGCCTGTGCAATGCATACGAGACCATCAACATGAGCCCCATGGGGGCCGCGGCGCTGGCGGGTACCTCCTTCGCCATCGATCGTGAGCGTGTAGCCGCTCTGCTTGGCTTTCAAAGCCTGGTCGAGCACGCGCAGGATGCCGTCGCTTCGCGTGATTTCCTGCTGGAGCTGGGCTCCGCTTGCGTGACGCTCGGGATCACCTGGAGCCGGCTCGCCCAGGATCTCTATGTTTGGAGCACCGACGAGTTCGGGCTGGTCGCCTTTTCGGACCAGGTGTCGGGCAGTTCCAGCATCATGCCGCAGAAAAAGAATCCCGTGGTCATGGAGTTCCTGAAGGCCACCGGCGCGGAGAACATCGGCTCGCTCGTTGCCACGCTGAGCATGATGCGCGCCTCTCACTTCACCAACAGCATCGATGCCGTACGCTCATCCACCGCAGGGGTGTGGCAACTGCTCGATACCACGTACCGCAGCCTTGCCATTACACGCGTAATGCTCGACTCCTGCCGGCCCGACCGTGAGCGCATGTTGCAACAGGCCCGCTCCAACTTCTCAACCATTACCGACGTTGCCGATCTTCTCGTCAAGCAGTGCGAGCTCGCATTCCGCGAGGCGCATCATGTGGCCGGCACCGCCGTGCGCATTGCGCTGGAACGAGGACTGGACGCCAGCCAGATCGGCGCCGAGATTCTCGAGAACGCCGCCGAGATCGCGCTCGGCCGCAAGCTGGCGATTCCGGCTGATTTGACCTCCTCCTGCAGCGATCCCAACGCTTCCATCCGGCAGCGCAAGTCACGTGGCGCCGCCAGCCCGAGTGAGATTGCCCGCATGCAACTTGCCGCGGCCGATGCTCTCGCCCGCGACGACGGTCAGCTTCAATCTCAGACGCGCGCGCTCGAGGACGCCCGCGGCAGGCTCAAACAGGCCATCCAGGCGCTCGCCCTGCGAAGCTGACTCCGTCAGCCCTTGCCGAGGAACTCTCCGAGCCGGCGACTGCGCGGCCGTGAGAACACCTCGGACGGGGCGCCCTCTTCCTCGATTCTCCCCTGGTGCAAAAAGATGGCTCGATGCGAGACATCGCGCGCAAAGCTCATTTCGTGTGTGACGACGATCATGGTGCGGCCTTCCGCCGACAAGGCGCGCATGACACCCAACACCTCACTGACCAGCTCGGGGTCCAGCGCGGACGTGGGCTCATCAAAAAGCAGAATGTCGGGATTCACGGCCAGCGCACGCGCGATGGCAACACGCTGTTGCTGACCGCCGGAGAGTTGCGACGGGTAGGAGTCGCACTTGTCCGCCATCCCAACCTTCTCCAGACACGCCAGGGCCCGCTGCCGGGCCTCCCCGGAGTCGACACCGTGGACATGCTGGGGGACCTTGCAGACGTTCTCCAGCGCCGTCCAGTGAGCCCACAGATTGAATTGTTGAAACACCATCGCCACGGAGCGGCGCAGGCGCTCGACCTGACGCCGATCCTCAGGGGCCACACCCCCGCGAGTCTGACGGAAGCGGATTTCTTCGCCGTTGACGAGGAACTGGCTGACCTGCGGGATCTCCAGCAGGTTCAGACAGCGCAACAAGGTACTCTTGCCCGAACCGCTCTGGCCGATGATCGAGATCGTCTCATGCTCGAACGCGGACAGGTCGATGCCCTGCAGAATCGGCTGCGTACCGAAGCTCTTGTGCAGGCCTCGAACGCGGATCGTTTCACGTCTGGTCGCACTCATGAGTCTCAGCCCGCCGTGTAGGTGGTGACGCTTGTTGTGTAAAACTCGCGAGCCCCCGAGCCACACTCTCGTGGGCCGAACGAGGAGGCTCGCGCGCCGCCGAAGGGCACGTGGTAGTCCGTACCGACCGTCGGCAGATTGATCATGGTCATGCCCGCCACTATGCGCTGACGGAACTGCCTCGCATAGGTCAGCGAGCGAGTGAACATGCCCGCGCACAACCCGAACGCGGTGTCGTTGCCAACGTCGATGGCCTCATCCAGGCTGCCCACCTCGATGACCGAGGCCACGGGGCCGAAGATTTCCTCCTGGTTGATGCGGTGCTGTGAGCGGGTATCCACAAAAAGAGCCGGGCGCAAATAGAAGCCTTTCGTGCGCGCTTCGACACGCTCAGCGCCGAACAGCAGACGGGCGCCCTCCCTTTTTCCTGTTTCGACATAACCCTGCACGCGTTCGAGCTGTGCCGCGCTCACGAGTGGGCCGATGTCAGTATGCTCATCCAATGCATGCCCCACGCGCAGCGGCTCCGCAGCGCGTGTCAACATGTCGATGAACCGGGCGCTGACGGCTTGATGAACGATGAGACGGCTCGATGCAGTGCAGCGTTGCCCGCTGCTGTAGAAGGCGCCCTTGACCGCGCAATCGACCGCCAGCGCAAGATCCGCATCCTCCATGACAATGAGCGGATTCTTGCCGCCCATCTCGAGCTGCAACTTCATCCCCGGCGCCGCCGCGCGGGTGATGGCCGCTCCGGTCTGCACCGATCCGGTGAAGCTGACAGCCTCCACACCGGCGCTGCCGATGAGCGCTTGCCCGACTTTCCCCCCGCCCATGAGGAGTTGGAACACTCCAGCGGGCAGATGGCGGTTGACAATATCCGCCAGGGACCAGGCGCTCGCGTTGGTCAGCTCCGAAGGTTTCAGAATCACGGCATTGCCAAAGGCGAGTGCCGGCGCCGCCTTCCACGCCGGGATGGATAACGGGAAATTCCAGGGTGTCACGAGCGCAACCACGCCCAGTGGGCGCCGCTCCACATCCACATCGATACCCGGCCGGATCGAGCGCACGTGCTCGCCGCCGAGGCGCACCGCCTCACCGGCAAAGAATCTGAACAACTGTGCCGCCTTGGTGACTTCAGCTTGCGCCTCCCGCAGCGTCTTGCCCTCTTCGCGAGCGAGCTGGCGCGCGAGGTCCGCGCTCCGTGCGCCGATCTCCGTACCGATGGCATCGAGCCGATCCGCCTTCTCCTGCGGTGTAGTTGCCGCCCATTTGCGTCCCGCGGCGCGCGCCAGTCCAACTGCTTCGCCTACATCCGCCGCGCTTGCCACCGCATACTGTCCGATGACATCGGACGTGTCGGAAGGGTTCACATCAGGGAGTGTCTCAACCGAGTGTCGCCACTGCCCCCCAATCAGATTTCCAAACGATTCGTTCATCAACATCTCCAACAAACTTCTTGCATGCGCTGCAGTCACGGCAGATAGTGTGCTGCACGTAGTGTACTGCTAACAGGCGCAACGTCACCGTCATGACACGAAAAAAGACTCGGTTATTCTCGAATCGGGATGGTTCATTCCACGAAGTTATCGCCGCGGGCGCAGCGCGCACCCGGCGCGGATGGGCTGCGCTGCTGACAGTTGCGGCACTCGCGCTCGCCGGCGTTACAGCGCTGCCGGCGCGCGCCGACGAGGCAACAGTGCGAGTCGGCACCGACGGCGCCTACCCTCCCTACAACTCAACAACACCGAGCGGCCAACTCGTCGGCTTCGAGATCGATCTCATCAACGACCTGTGCCGCCGCATGCAGCGCCGCTGCGAGTTGGTTGCGGTCGACTGGAATGCCATGATTCCGAAGCTCCAGGACGGCAGCGTGGATGTGATCATGTCGGCCCTGTCGATCCGGCCCGAGCGCCGCAAGGTCATCGACTTCACCCTGCCGTACTTCTCCGCGCCGACGTATTTCGTGGTCCGCCAGGACAGCCGTCTCGTCTATCAGTCGGACTCACGCATCATCGATCTCGCGCAACCGAGCGCGGCAGCGCGGGCCTCGCTCGCGCTGCTGTCGAGTCATCTCAGCAACGCGGTGATCGGCGTCGAGGGCGCCACGACGCACGAGGATGTTGTACGCCAGATGTTTCCCGGAGTCGGACGCATTCGCGTCTATCCGAAGCAGGAGGGGCTCTTCCTGGATCTCATCATCGGCCGTGTCGATGCCGTGTACGTCGGCTACGCGAACGCCAGCCGCTTCATCAAGGATCAAACCGCCCGCGGCCGGAAGTTCAGCCTCCTGGGACCCGGTATGCGGGGCGGACCCCTCGGCGAAGGCGTCGCGTTCGGGCTGCGAAAGAACGAAACCGGGCTGGTGGAACGGATGAATGAGGCCCTGCGCGCGGGCGCGCGCGAGGGGTTCATCTCGAAGCTCAGCCGGCAGTGGTTCGGCATCGACGGCTCCATTCACTACGACCCGCCGGCCGGCGCGACGGCGCAAGCGAAATAGGAACCCACCGCATGTTGGAACCACTCTCATTTGGCGACCAGGGCTGGGGCGATGAGTTGCTCCTGGGCGCGCTGATGACACTCCTCGTGGCAATACCCACCTTCCTGCTGGGCTGTGTGATTGGTACAGCGGCAGCGACCATCCGCCAGCGCGGGCACCGCATCGCTTCCGCTGTGGTGTTCGTTTACACCACTTTCGTACGCGGAATACCCGAGCTGGTGGTTGTGTACCTCATTTTTTTTGGCGGCGGGCAGCTTCTGGGCAGCATTGCGGCGCAGCTCGGGCATCCGGGCAGCTACCACGTCGGCCCGTTTCTGGCCGGCCTCGTGAGTCTCAGCTTGATTTCCGGTGCCTACGCAACTGAGGTGTTGCGGGGTGCCTTCAAGGCGGTTGATCACGGTCAGATTGAAGCCGCCCAGGCGTTCGGTTGGCCGCCGGCGAGCGCCTTTCTTCGCATCACCGCGCCGCAATTGTTGCGCATTGCCCTGCCCGGACTCGGTAACGTCTGGTTGTTGACTTTGAAAGACACGGCGCTCGTGTCGGTTACCGGACTCAGCGAGCTCATGCGAGCCGCGAGCGTTGCGACGGGCTCTACGGGATTGCCGCTGTATTTCTACGGAGCAGCGATGGGGATCTATTTATTGTTGTCCGCGGGATCCAACTCAATATTCAGAGCGCTCGAGCGCTACACCCGTCGCGGACTGCGTGCGGTGGCCGCGCCATGAGTATCAGCGTCGTAGTGTCGCACTTGACCCTGTTGCTGGGCGGAATTCCGCTCACCCTGGAGCTCGTGGGCCTGGCACTGCTGCTGGGCCTGTTCCTCGGTTGCCTCACGGCGCTGGTGCGCATGTCCAGGATTCCCGGCCTGTCGCAGTTGGCGGCAATCTACGTGTATGTCATGCGCGGCACGCCTCTGCTGGTCCAGATATTCCTCATCTATTATGGCCTGGGTGAGGTCGACTTCATCCGCCAGTCGGCGCTGTGGCCCCTGCTACGTGAGGAGTTCTGGTGCGCGATTCTCGCCCTCGCACTGAATTCCGGCGCCTACACCAGCGAAGCCATCCGCGGCAGCATCGAGGCGATCGATCATCGGCAGCTCGACGCCGCGGTAGCGTTCGGCATGAATCGGCGCACGCGGCTCTGGCACATCGTCATACCCCAGGCGCTGCGGCAGTTCCTGCCCGCCTACGGCAATGAGTGCATCAGCATCGTTAAGGCCAGCGCCTTGGCGAGCACCATTACGCTCATGGAAGTCACCGGGATGGCACGCAATCTGGCCTCACAGACTTACACGCCGATCGAGACGTTCACTGCAGCAGGTATCATTTACCTGGCCCTGAACCTCATCATCGCGCTCCTGCTCGGCCACGCGGAGAGCAAGACCGCCGGCGGAGGGTACGCCCGTTAGGACTCGTCCCACGCTGCGGCTGCCCGGCCAGACCGGAGCGATGGGCATTCCCCAGCTCGCCAGTTCGGCCATAATCCGCCGTATGGAACCGACCCTCAAGATCCGGCAGATCGAGGCTTTCAAAGCGGTAGTCGAAACCGGCTCCGTCACCGCGGCTTCCCGTAAGCTGTCGCTGACCCAGCCGGCGGTCAGCAAGCTGATTGCGCATCTCGAGGGCCGGGTCGGCATGACGCTCTTCGAGCGCTCGCGCGGCCGCGTCAAGCCCACCCCGGAGGCGCAGATCTTCTACGAGCATGTTTCGCAAACTTTCTCGATCCTCGAGAGCCTGTTGGTCGTGGCCCGGGAGATCAAGACACTGAAGCGCGGCAAGCTGACCGTCGTTTGCCTGCCGCTGCTGTGCAACACGTGGCTCCCCCGCCAGTGCGTTCAGTTCGCGCAGGACAAGCCCGATGTCAGCTTCTCCGTGCAATCACAAAGCTCGACGCGCATCCTCGAATGGGTTGCATCGGGGCAGGTGGACCTCGGCATCGGGATGGTGGGCGACGATGCCCGCGTCAAGGCGGACCTGCTGGCGTCCGTCGAAGCAGTCTGTGTGATCCCCAAGGAGCACGCCCTGGCAAAAAAGCGGATCATCAAGCCCCAGGACTTCGACCGGCAAAGCTTCGTGCAGACCGGTGGAATGGATGGCACGCGCGACAAAATCGCGGCCATGTTCCGGACCTTCGATATCCATCCCAAACTCCGCTTCGACACCATCATTGGCTCAACCACCTGCAACTTCGTCGCCGCCAATGGCGGGGTGTCCCTGGTCAATGCCGTCAGCGCCTGGGAGTTCCAACACATGGGCTATGAAATACGGCGCTTTGAGCCGGAGCTGCGTTTCAAAATCTACCTGCTGAGCGCGCGGCACAAGCCGCTCACCGGACTGGGTGCGGCGTTTGCTGAGCAGTTGAAAAACAGCGCCCGCAGCGAGCTCGAGACCCTCGGGCAGAGAATCTACTCCGTCTAGTCTGCCCGCACCGATGTCGAGGATCTGCAAGCGGATTGCCGGCGCGCCGGACGGCGAGTGGGCGCGCGTGCCAACCACAACAGAAAACCGAGGAGCGGCAGCGCCACCAAACCGACTCCCGCAACCGACACGGCCACACCGGCAGGTCCGAAGGCCTTCCCAGAATGCAGCACATACATCCACGCAAGAAAACCGGTAGTGTTGCTTTCGTCCCGGGCTCGCTGCCTGCCCGCTACCTGTCCTGAAGTCAAATCAAGGGTAATCCGATCCAACGCCAGCGGCCGTGTTGTGTCGTGCGCGTAGAACGCGATTGCCGCCTGCTTCAACTCGGGTGAAATCCGGATATCTTCGATCGTCTCGGGGCCGTAGGTCCGCAGCAGGTCTGTCACTTGCGGCATCAGGTACGACCAGTCCGGTCTCGCGCGTGCACCGTCTGAAGCAGCGCCGGAAGCCACGAGTGCCTCCGCCTGCAGGATCAGGCCCGTCACGGCGCTGAATACCAGGAGCATCGCAAATGCGGACCCCGTGACTCGGTGCAGGTCATATCGCCTTGCCAAACGCCCCGCGCGCCATCGAACGCGCCACGCGCTCGGCTGCCATGCCCGACCCAACACGAGCCCGGACACGCACAGATACAGCAGGCCGGCAGCTTCGAGAACCCCAATTGCATGACCTGCTCTCCCCAGCAACAGCTCGTCATGCACACGGAACAGGATGAAGGGTAGCAACCCCGCGCCGGTAATCTCTCCCGTGATGGATCCGCTGGCAGGATCAGCAGCAATCACTCGCTGCGAGCCCTGGGCGCCCGTCAGATAAATCATCACGGCGGTGCGTATTCCGCGCGGGAAGACCACCCGCTCGATGCGAGCTCCGTAATGCCGCTCGGCCTCGGCCAGCACCCGGTCCACCGGCGGCGCCAGGACCCGACCGGGCGCCGTCAGCAGTTGACGGTTCAAGGCCGTCAGCAGCGGTTCACGGAATGCAACCGCCGCGCCCGTCGCTCCCTGCAACATCAGAAGTAGTGCAAGGCTCAGGCCGAGGACCTTGTGACTCCAATGCAGTTTGCGGATACGCACCTGTCAATTCTAGAAATCGGCCGACACCGACAAGTATATTAAACGCGGCTGGCCCGGATAGACGCTGGTGTACTCCGCGCCCGCCCAGTAGCGTTTGTTCGTGATGTTCTTGAGGGCGGCACGGAAGATGAAGTTATAACCGAGCATTTGCGTCAGGTAGCGCGCGCCCGCATCCACGCGCACATAAGACGGAATGAACGCAATGTTCTGAGCCCCTACGGCACGGTTCCCCACATAGTTGACACCCACATTGGTGCTCAATCCGGGTACGGGTTCAATGCGCGTATCGAGTGAGAGATTGGCCTGCCACTTCGGCACATTTTCCGTGCGCCGGCCATCGACCGTCGTATCCCCGGTATTGACCTGCACCGCATCCAGCCAGGCGACACCGGCAATCAGGTTCGTATTGCGGGAAATCCCACCGCTGCCCGTCAACTCCAGGCCGCGATGGCGCTGCAGCCCGCTTTGCACGAAGTAGTTATTGCTGTCCACAAACTCCAGCGACTTCTTGATCTCGAATGCCGCCATTCCCAAGGTCACCTCGCCCGCCACCCGCGCCTTGACGCCCACCTCGTATTGCGTGCTCACCAAGGGATTCAAGGCGACCCCCACATTCTTCGCAAAGAACGGCGCACCCTGGCTTTGCTCGAGCCCGCGCGAATAATTGAAGTAGGTCATGACATCGGGCAACGGCTTGTAGATGAGCCCGGCGCTCGGCACGAAAGAGTTTTTCGCGTACGGTCGCGGCGCACCGGCCGCGGGTGTCGACGTGTTCGAATAGTGAATGTAGCGGCCGCCGAGCAGAAGTTGCCAGGATTGCGTCAAAGTAATCAGGTCGCTCACGAATGGGCCAACCTGGTGGTTGACGACATGATTCTTCGCCGGCGCTTCGGGCAGCGGAATCGGTGCAAAGTACACAGGTTGGAACAGGTTACCGACCGTATTGGTGGTGAGAGTGGCGTAACCGCTCTCGTGCGCCTCGTACTCCCGTGCGGACACGCCGGTCACCAGCTCGTGGCCGATGAATCCCGTCTTGAACTTGCCCGACAGGAAACTCTGGCCGGAATACACAGCATACGGCTGCTGCGGAGACAGCACGAGATCGCCGCTCAGGATGTTTCCCCGCGCGTCAACTGCATAGATGTCCGGAAACGCCGCATCGCGCGTGTTGGAGCCATACGCCACCTGCGTCACGAGGTACCAGTCGTCCGAAAGAGTGTAATCCAGGCGCCCTTCCGCATCGGCCACATTGGTTCGGTACTTGAACCAGGGCTGACCCAACAGGGTGCGAGGATCGACCATGGGCGGCAGTGAGCCATCGGCCTGCAAGCCAATGACCGGCTGTGCGGCCAGGTCCTTTTCCTGCCAATCGCCATTCAACTGCAGAACCGCGCGGTCCGACAGCTTCCAGTTGACACTGGCCCCGGCGAAGCGCCGTGCGAGATCGCCGCTGTGCTGGAAATTGCCGACCTTCTCATACGCGAGATTGAGGCGATAGCCGAACTGGTCGGCGGCGCCGAGCGTGTGGCTGGTATCCAGGTGAGCGTAATAGCCGTCATAGTTGCGCCACTGCGCCGTGACCTGGTTGAAAGGTTCCCGGGTGGGCTGCTTCGGAATGAAGTTGATGGTACCGCCCGGCGAATTGAAGCCGTACAGGAAGCCCGACGGTCCCTTCAGCACATCAACCCGGTCGATGTTCTCGAGCGGCACGTCCTGATAGGGCGCGAGCGACAGACCGTCGCGGCGCATCGTGTTGGTCCAGTCGACCGAAAACCCGCGAATTCGAACGTTATCGTAGGCACCGCCGACCGCGGCGTCGGAAACCCCGGGGTCATTGCGAATGACATCGTCCAGGGTGCGCGCGATCTGGTTCTCCAACAGGGCCGAGGAATACGAGACAATGTCCAGAGGGATATCGAGAACATCCTTGGAGCCGAAGGCACCGACATTGACGTTGTGAGTATCAATGAGCAGCTTGCGGCCTCGTACCACGACCTCTTCCAGCTTCGTGAGGTCTGAAGCGGGATCCTTCCCGGCGCCGCGATCGGCTGCCTCCGGTTGATCCGCCGCTGTATCGGCATAGGCCACCCCCGACCCCAGGGTCAGAAGGCACGCCGGCAGAATGAAAGCTGTCACCGGCACTCGCACGCGCTTGCTCATTTTATTGGTTCCCCCTTTGCTCTGATGGCGCGATTGAGAGTAGCTCAGGAGCACACGGCACAATAATTCCAATATCGAGCCAGGCAATGACAAGAGGTTATCCCTCGTGTTGGGTATCAAAAGCGCCGGCCGAGAATGGCTTTAAAAATGAGATGATCCGTGCTGGCCGTCGCTCCGACGCCAACCCCGAAATTGATCTCCCAGCGCGGTGAGACATTCAGATCAACGACCGCGAATACCTGCTGTTGCTGATCATGCGTGCCGGCGAACGCACCGATCTGACCGTAGTCGGCATAGCATTCGAGGCCGCCGCCGATCACGTCGGTGAATTCGTAACCAATCTTGACACCGGGCGCGAAGTTCCAGCCATCACGCACACCCGGTCCATGCAGCGTGCGCTCGAGTGCAGGATTCACTGCGAAATACCACCGGCCGAGCGTCTTATCAATGATCGGCCTGACTTCCCATGTCCAGGTGTCCGGTGAGTATTGGGCACGTTGATAGCCGATCTCCATGGAGAGACTGACACCCACGGGCCACCCCCAGGATTCCGGGACCCGCACTCGGGGCCGAATGTGATCCCCGACCCACTGCACGCCGTGCCCGTTCTGCGCGCTCGTGAACACGTAGAAACCGATCTCGGACCAGTCAGTGAGTCCCCGGGTGAGCTCCAGTGTCTCGTGGAGTTGATGCTGCGTCGGATAAACACCATCAAGGGTGTCTTTCTCGCCCATCGCGGTGAAGTTCGAGTGCAGCTCCACCATCAGGTTCTGCGCGGGGACCGTATCGGATCCGTAGACCTGGATCTCGTAGTTGCCCTGGGCGTGAGCGCGCGAGGTGAAGGACAAAGTGATCAACAGCGCGAGCCAGCGCCACGGCGCGACCCGCTCAACCATGGTGGACCTGCATCATGCGCAGGATGCTAACGCAGACCCCCCCGGCGCCCTCATTCCAAATCGCATCCAGTCAATGACCGGAAGCTATCCTTTACCGGTCGGCTGCACTGACGCTGGCGGCATCGCCATACACCGTCGCGAGATAGATGCCTATCAGTTTGATCTCGTCCGCATCGAGCGGTGCGCCGTAGCTGCGTTGCATCTTCTGGACTTCCGCGGTCCATTGGCTCTGCGTCATCTGCGGCGGTTGATACTGAATGTAATCGGCGGAGTGGCAAATGGCGCATTTTGCACGGGCAATTGTGTACCCCGGCAAGTCGGAAGGTTTGAGCTGCGCCGTCTCCGGCGGCAATGCGATCGTTTTGGTTACCGCATCGACGCTGCTCCAGGAGGCGAAGCAGGACACCACAGCCAGGCACCCCACGCGGATGATGTGTTGCATCACGATGCTCCCGTCAGGAAATGGTGACGGCTGTTGATTCGATGACGTTGCGGCGATAGCCGGCGGGGTTCCAGTCGGCGCGCTCCGGTTGCACTTCGCCTTTTTGATTGCGGGCCCGGATTTGCACAACGGCGGCGCCTCGCTGCTCGAAGCGGGTGGGCAGACGCCACTCGCGGAACGAGAATCGTCCGAGATCCCGGCCCAGGGTTGCCGGTTTCCAACTACGGCCGCCATCAATGGAAACATCCACGCTCTTGATGCCGGCACCGCCGTCAAACGCGATCCCTTTCAACTCCACGTGGGCGCCTGCCCTGAGCACATCGCCATTGCGCACGCTGGTCAGGAAGCTGCGCACGGCCAATGTTGAAATCGGCCGGGTTTTCTCAGGAACCGTACCGGGCGCAATGCAATTGCAGTCGTTGTCCGGCAGACGATAGGCGGACTTCATGAAGAACGCGTCCTGGCCGTCAAACGGGTGATCGATCACTTCGATCTCGGTGACATGCTTCACCCAGTACGTGCCGAAGTAACCCGGGACCACCAACTTCAACGGGTAGCCGTTCAGAAACGGAATATCCTGGCCATTCATACTCCAGGCCAACAGCGGCTCGGGGCTCAGAGCGTGCTCGATTTCCAAAGCCTTGCGGAAGTCGGGCGTGGTCGGCAGGACGGGAGTGTCCAGGCCGTTGAAGGTCACCTGCCGGGCCCCCGGGGCGACACCCGCCTTTTCCAGGACCTTGTGCAACGGCACACCGAACCAGCGTGCATTGCCCATCGACCCGTTGGCGAGCTGCGAGCCGAACACCCGGGGCGAAGAGAACCCGCGACTGTTTCCCGAACACTGATTGACCGCAATGACCTCCACCGGGTCAGCCAACGTCTTCAGGTCCTTCAGTGACAGGTTGAGCGGAGTCTTGACCAATCCTTTCACCGACACGCGATAGGTATCCGTGTCAATCGACAGGGGAATGTTGGCCAGGTGGTAGCGCACGAAGAAGGCGTCATTCGACGTGATGGGGCCTTCATTGAACACACCGAACGGGGTTTCCAGGTGCGGTGGCCGCGTGGTCACGCGAATCAACGGTCGCTTGCCGGGATAGCGGACTAGAGGCCGAGGACCGTCCGCAAACGTCACACCCTCCCCCGTGTCGATGGCGGCTGCCAGCGATGCCAGCGGCACGCCCATTGCACCCATCAAACCCAGACCTTTCAGGAACCTTCTGCGGCTGCCCATGAGCGTCTCCCGGGGATCGGCTTCTATGCATCCATCATGCCGAAACGAGCTCGCCGGCGCCATCCCCATGACCCCGGTCACTGGCGCAGGCATGTCAGTCGTCTTACCGTCCGATCCGTCGGGACAAACATGCCACCCCAGGTGAAACAATGATCCTGTTGTATCTGAATGACACGGAGCAGCGCTTCGAAGGCAGCCCCCAGATGCCGCTGCTTTGGTTCCTCCGCGACGTAGTCGGCCTGACCGGCACCAAGTTCGGCTGCGGCATGGGCCTGTGCGGAGCTTGTACGGTGCACATCGACGGAAGTGCGGTCCGCAGTTGTGTCACACCGGTTGCCGCTGCTGCCGGGCGCAAGCTCACGACCATCGAAGGGCTCTCGCCAGTCGCCACGCACCCCCTGCAACAGGCTTGGCGAGAGCTCAACGTCGCTCAATGCGGGTACTGCCAGCCCGGCCAGATCATGCAGGCAGCATCGCTGCTAAATGACAATCCCCATCCGACTGAAGCTGAGATTGACGCAGCGATGAGCGGCAACATCTGCCGCTGCGGGACTTATACGCGCATCCGTGCGGCGATCAAGCAGGCTGCGGAAACCGCGCTGTGAGCGTCAGAAACGCAAGCCGCCGTGCGTTTGTGTTGGGACTTGGAGCCGGCAGCCTCGTGCTCGCGCTCGCCCCTGGCTTCCTGAACGCGCAAGAAGCCAAGAAATATGGCGGCGATGCCATCCCAAATGGTACGCGCGACGATCCACGCGTGTTCATAGCTATCGCTGAAGATGGCACCGTAACGATAGTCTGCCACCGCTCCGAAATGGGCCAGGGCGTGCGCACGAGCATCGCGATGGTCATTGCGGATGAGCTGGAAGCCGATTGGAGCCGAGTGAAAGTAGTACAGGCACCCGGTGATGAAGCACGCTTCGGCAATCAGAACACCATTGCTTCGCGGAGCTTGCGGCACGGATTTGCTCCGTTGCGCCGGGCCGGGGCCGCAGCACGCAGGATGCTCGAGGCCGCAGCAGCAGCCAGTTGGTCAGTACCACTCAGCGAGGTGAAAGCGCAGAACCATAGCGTTGTCCACGCCAGCACCGCCCGCCGCCTGGACTACGGCGCGCTTGCCAAACGCGCATCCGAACAACCTGTACCGCCTGTCAGCCAGCTCAAACTCAAACAGCCAGAGGAATTCCGTTACATCGGCCGCGCGCAAACAAAACCCATCGATGATGTCGATATCGTGCGCGGCAGCGCACACTATGGCATCGATACGCGCCTGGACGGAATGCTCTATGCGGTCATTGCGCGGCCACCGGTCTATGGCGGCAAAGTCGCCTGGTTCAATGCTAGTGAGAGCCGAAAGGTGCCCGGCGTGCTCGAGGTGTTCACGCTGTACAGCCCGCCCATCCCGGTAGGCACCCAGCCACTGGGCGGCGTCGTCGTTGTAGCAAACAACACCTGGGCCGCGATCAAGGGTCGCGAACGGCTCGAGATCCACTGGGATGATGGGATCAACGCGAATTACGACTCATCCAACTATCGCACGGAGTTGGAATCGTCTGCACGCAACTCGGGCGTCGTGGTTCGAGATGAAGGCGATTTCGACGAGGCGCTGACTGGCGCCGCGCAACGCGTGACTGCGGAATACTACATTCCGCACCTCTCGCATGCACCAATGGAGCCACCGTGCGCAGTTGCTCGAGTGGCCGACGGCAACTGCGAAGTCTGGGCCTGCACGCAGGATCCACAATCCGCGCGCAATCTATTGGTGAAGCTGCTGGGTCTGCCGATCGAACGAGTGACAGTGAACGTCACGCTCCTGGGTGGCGGCTTCGGCCGCAAGTCGCGCCCCGATTTCGTCGCCGAGGCTGCATTGGTGTCGCGGACGATGGCCGGCAAACCGGTCAAGCTGACCTGGACCCGTGAGGACGATCTGGTCAACGACTACTTTCACACAGTATCGGTTGAGCATCTACAGGCGGGACTCGATGCGTCTCGCAAGACCGTGGCCTGGCTGCATCGGACGGTGGCACCCACCATCGCATCCCTGGGGGCAGCCCACGATCCTCAGCACGAGTTGGCGTTCGAGCTGGGAATGGGTGTAACCGACTTGCCGTTCGCGATCCCGAACATCCGGCTGGAGAATCCGGCGGCCGCCGCCCACACGCGCATCAGTTGGTTTCGCGGCGTCAACAACATTCCGCACGCGTTCGCCATCCAGTCGTTCGTCGCCGAGCTGGCTGCCGCCGCAGGCCGCGACCACAAGGATTTCCTGCTCGAGCTGCTTGGGCCGCCGCGCACAATCGATCCGGCCGCACTAGGAGACAAGAACAATACCGGTGAGGACCCGAACATCTATCCGGTCGACGTTGGGCGTTGGCGCCGCGTGATCGAAACGGTGGCAAAGAAAGCCGGCTGGGGTCGCACATTGCCGCAGGGACAAGGACTGGGAATCGCTGCGCACCGTTGCGAGCTATCCTATGCGGCAATCGTGGTTGAAGTACACATCGGCACGGATGGCAAGCTGGTCATACCTCGCGTCGACATCGCTGTTGATTGTGGTCCGCAAGTGAATCCCGAGCGGGTGAGAGCGCAGATGGAGAGTGGCGTCGTCTGGGGTATCTCGCTTGCAATGCTGGGGGAGATCACCTTTAAGAAAGGCCGCGCACAGCAGACCAACTTTCACCAATACCGGGTAGCCCGGAATACTGAGGCGCCGCGCGAGATCCACGTTCATCCGGTCGCGGCGGATGACTTCACTCGGCCTCTGAGCGGCGTCGGCGAAGTGGGTGTCCCGCCAGTGGCCCCTGCATTGGCCAACGCCATTTTCGCGGCGACCGGCCGGCGGCTGCGAGCGCTGCCCTTCGGCGACACTATCAGCACCACACTCAACACAACAACCAAGCACGCCAACAGCGAGCGGAGCGTGACGATTTCGCCGGCGCCGAAATAGCCCAGCGCCAACGCAACCAGCGGGTTGACGTACGCATGGCTCGAGACTCGCGTGGCTGAGAACCGCCCCAGCAGCCAGACGTAGGAGGTATACCCAACAATGGAACCAAACACGACGAGGTAGGCGAGCGCGAGCAGCCAGCGAAGGTTGATCGTTGGAAAGGAGCGAAGCTCGCCTGCCGCCAAAGACCATGCAAACAGCAGCACGCCGCCGAGCATCATTTCCGCTCCGGCGTTCAGCGGACGCGCCGCGGGCAGAGTGAGACGGCGGGAGAGAACTGTGCCGAGGGACCAGGCAATTCCGCCCGCCAGAATCACCAGGCAGGCCAGTATCGGCAAATGCTGCTCTTCGTTGTGAACCATGAGCATCACTACGCCGGCAAAGCCGATGGCCACCCCGCTCAGCACCCGCCACTGCAAGGGTTGCATGCGAAAGATCAGGACCTCCATGGCGATCATGGTGAGCGGCAAGGAGGCTTCGATGATCGCCGTCATGCCGGAGCTCACGTACTGCTCACCCCAGAACAACGCTCCATACGTCAGCGTGAACATGAGCAGTCCGATAATGGCCAGATTCCGCCATTCGCCCGGCGCAGGTCTGGGTTCCCCGCGCCATCTCATGAAGCCATATAGAAGCCCGCCGGCTACAAAGAACCGCACTGCAGCAGTGAACAGCGGCGGGGCTTCGAGCACCGCGACGCGAACCGCCAGAAAGGTGCCGCCCCACAACAGATAGATGGCGGCAAATGCGAGCAGCACACTCCAATTGACTGCTCGTTTCACTGAGTAACCTGCTATTTGCATATTGGTGGTTACTATACGATACTCACCCTAACCTGTAAACTAGGTTTTAGTGGTTATGGAGCTCGGCAGTGCCTCCCCCTTTTCAACTCCTGGCATCGCACCCTGCGCTCGACTTTGTAAACACGCTCGATAACCGGTTTGTTGATTCGGGACCCAGCGAGCTGCTGCCTCGCTATGCGGATCTGTTGGCGTTCGTTGAGCAAACGGCTTTGGTGAGCACTCGTGCGGTGAACGGCTTGACCGACCGCGCCGATTCCCCACGTGCCAGGAAAGTTCTCGCGCAAGCACACACACTCAGGGAAGCGTTGGCGGCCGTTGTGTACGCGTCCGCGGCTACCGCAGATTCAATGTCAGTTTTGGAAACGGCTTGCAAAGCTGCTCAGCAGCACCAGGAGCTGGAGTGGAAGCGCAACGGCACTACCGATGGGTCTGCGTGGCAGGCAGGCTGGAAATGGGGCCGCTCCGAGACCGAGCTGGAGCTGCCGGTCTGGGCCCTGGCGAAATCCGCAATGGAATTACTGACATCGCCCGTTGTACAGCACGTGCGAACGTGCAAGAGCGACACCTGCCGCTGGGTGTTTCTGGACACGAGCAAGAATCACTCGCGCCGTTGGTGCGATATGAAGATCTGCGGCAACCGAATGAAAGCGCGCCGCTTTCAGGCGCGCCAGTGAGCGACTTCACCGAGTAGCCAATCTCGAAAAGCGCGCACGCCCGGGAGATCGGCCTTCTCCTCGGGATACACGAGGTAATAGGCGTGGTTGCTGCACACCGGCCGGTCAAAGGGGATGATGAGCCGTCCCGCGGCGATTTCGTCTTCCACCAGGAACCGCGGCAGCACGGCGACGCCTATTCCGGCAATCGCGGCCTGGATCACCATTGAGAAGTGCTCGAATCGCGGACCTTTCAAGCCGTTGATTTGCGGCTGGCCCACGGCGGCGAACCATTCAACCCACGCGTTGGGGCGAGTGGTGTGTTGCAGAAGAGTGTGGTGCTCGAAGTCCTCGAGAGAAGTCAGCGCGTGGGCGCGAAGCGCCGCCGCCGAACATACTGGAACGACCTCCTCGCCCATCAGCCGATGCGACTTCACACCGGGCCAGGTCACATCGCCGAAATGGATGGCCGCATCCAGACGCTCCTTGGCGAAATCGAAAGCAACAGCGCGGGTGGTGAAATTGACAACAATGTTGGGATGAGCGCGCGCGAACGACGCCATGCGGGGAATCAACCACTTTGTGCCGAATGTTGGCAGGATCGCCAGGTTGAGCACGCCACCGGTGCCCTGGTGAGCCAGCAACTCCAGCGTCGCGGCCTCGAGTCGTGACAGGCACGCGCGCACCTCGGGCAGGTACGCCGAACCAGCTTCGCTCAAAGTCAGCCGGTTACGCACACGATGGAAGAGTTGCAAGCCGAGTGTCTCCTCGAGCGCACGAATCTGCCGGCTGACAGCGCCTTGCGTCAGATTCATCTCGGCGGCGGCGTCTGAAAACGACAAGCGCCGGGCCGCCGCCTCAAATACCAAGAGGCTCGTCATCGAGGGCAATAGCCGGCGCAAGGTGCCTCCTTTTTTCGCCAACTCTATCACGGTCAGCGCCTGGGAAGCCCGGTGCGCGGCGGCGGCGCCAGGTATTACACCGGCTCATGGTCTGGTGATAAATCATCGTTTGCCTGGAAATGACCGCCCCTGCAGCCTTGAGGCTCGGCAAGCAACACATCGAGGTATCCATGGCTGCGGTCGTGTCAGACCCGGTTGTCAATCAACCTTCCGCCAAGGCCCAGGAGTTTCTGGCGGGTGTCCAGAACGGCAAATACAACCGCCAGATCATCACGGGGCTCGGCAAGTTCATGGAGGGAACTGCACCCGAGGACATGCAGTTGCTGTATTCGGCGCAGGAGCTGCAAGCCCTTGGGGCCCTGAAAGGGACTCACAGGGACGTGGAGGCGCGCATGCCCGTCAAGGTCACGCGCCACTACTTTGAGCTGGCGAAGCAGAGTGCGCCGTTGCGAACGCTGGTGAAGGCGAGTCCGAGGGAGACCGAGGATCTCGCGGGTGCGCCGGATCCGGGTAAGCAGATGGACTACAGCCCGGTCGAAGGGCTGATCCACAAGTACGAGCTCGGTCTGATTTATGTCGCGTCCACGTGCTCAGCCCACTGCCGGTTCTGCTACCGCGAAGAGCTCATCGCGCGAAAGGAAGTACAACGTCCCGACGGAACTGTTGCCCCGAAGGGTCTGGCTGAGATCGGTGCCATCGTCAACTATATACGCGAGCACAACGCGCAGGTTGCGCGCAACGGCGGCCGTCATCCACAGACCAACCGCGAACGGCTCCGCGAGATTCTGATGTCAGGTGGCGATCCCATGGTGCTCTCCAACAAGAACATTGCGGCCTGGTGGTCGGCTTTGGCGGAGGCGGGAATCGAAAATATCCGCCTTGGCACCAAGGAGCTCGCGTTCTTCCCCGAACGTTTTGACGAGACGTTCTTCGACATGCTCGACCGGTTTCATGCGGCCTACCCGGGAACCCGGATTCGCCTGATGGTGCATTTCAACCATCCGGACGAGTTCCTCAAAAAGGACGGCCAGGGAGCCTACCTGGACGATCCGCGCGGCGGGCTGCAGTGGATCGAGACGACGCAGCGCGCGATTCAAGAGCTCGGCAAGCGCGAGTGGCTGACCATCGACAACCAGGCGCCCATCATCAACGGCATCAACAACGATCCCGCGGTGCTGAGAATCATGCAACGCGAGCTGCGGCGTAACCGCGTTGAGAATCATTACTTCTTCTGCGGGCGCGACATCATCGGCCACAAAGCCTTCAATGTGCCCATTGAAGAGGCCTGGCGAGTTCTCAACGAGTCACAAAAGGGGCTCTCGGGTGTGGAGACACACGCCCGCTTGTCCATCACCCACTACAAAGGAAAAACGGAAGTTGCCGCGGTGACCACTCAACCGCTCGCCGGCGTCCCGGGCACCGAAAACGGCTTCGTGGTCCTGAAGCTGCTCCGTAACGCCGCTGACGCACCCGATCGCGGCAAAGTCACCATTGTGGCACGCAATCCCGAGGCAATCTGGTTCAGTGGCTATGACGATCGGGTGATTTACGATGAGGCCGGCCTGTTCGGCGGGGCTCCGTGATCGACAAACGTTTCGGGTCCGCTGCCGATGCCGTCGCTGATATTCACGACGGCGCAACCGTACTCATCGGCGGCTTCGGTGAAGCGGGCAGTCCGATTGAGTTGATTCACGCACTGATTGACCAGGGCGCCACCGGGCTCACGGTGGTGAACAACAATACTGGCAGCGGGCATGTGGGCCTCGCCGCACTCATCGAGCACGGCCGGGTCGCCCGAATGATCTGCTCCTATCCCCGCACCGGCAACTCCACAGTATTTCAAGACAAGTACACCAAAGGAGAAGTTGCCCTGGAGCTCGTCCCACAGGGTACGCTCGCCGAGCGCATACGCGCCGGCGGGGCAGGTATTCCGGCTTTCTACACGCGGACGTCAGTCAACACGAGTCTTGCGCAGGGAAAGGAACTGCGCACCCTCTCCGGCGTCGAGTACGTTCTCGAATTCGCACTTAGAGCCGATTTCGCGCTGATCAAGTGCTCGCGCTGCGATCGCTATGGAAATCTCGTTTACAACAAGACTGCCCGCAACTTCGCTCCGATCATGGCCACCGCGGCCAGAACGACCATTGTTCAAACGGCGACCTATCTAGAAGCCGGTCAGCTCGATCCGGAAGCGATCGTGACGCCTGGCATCTACGTCGACCGGATCGTTACGGTTGCCGAGCCGTTACAGGAGTCCGCGTTGGTCGCAGCAGGAACGGTGTATCCATGATTGGCTGGGACCGCGACCAGATCGCCCGCAACATTGCCAACGACATCCCGGAAGGGGCGATCGTCAACCTGGGCGTGGGTCTGCCTGAGAAGGTGGTCGACTTCATTCCTACAAACCGCGAAGTCCTCTTTCATACAGAGAACGGCTTGCTGGGAATGGGCCCCTCTCCCGCCGCCGGTCAAAGCGATCCCGAGCTCATCAACGCGGGAAAGAAGCGGGTGACCGCAATCGCAGGGGCTGCGTATTTCCATCACGCCGACAGCTTTGCCATGATCCGCGGAGGCCACATCGATGTCTGCGTACTCGGCGCGATGCAGGTTTCCGAGGCCGGCGATCTTGCGAACTGGTCCATGGGCGACGGCGACGCGGCTCCCGCGGTCGGCGGAGCCATGGATCTGGTTGCGGGCGTGAAAACCATCCTCGTCGCAACCACTCACTGCACGAAAACAGGCGACAGCAAGCTGCTGCAGGTCTGCACACTGCCCCTGACAGGCCGCGGTGTGGTTCGCCGCGTTTACACCGACCTGGCTACCATCAACATCGGGCCCCGAGGTTTCGAGGTACAACAGATGGCGCCCGGAGTCGACCGGCAATACCTACAGCAGAGAACTGCCGCCCCCCTGCATTTTCCCATAAAGCCTCCCCAGGGAACTGAACCATGGTGAACACGAATAGCGCCGCACTGTATGAGCGTGCGCTGAAAGTCATGCCGGGCGGTTGCAGTCGCAACGCGGTAATCAAAAAACCTCACCCGCTGTACGCAGCCCACGGAGAGGGATGCTACCTGACCGACATCGAGGGCAACCGGCGCATCGACTTTTCAAACAACATGGGCTCGCTGATTCACGGCCATGCCTGTTCCGCGGTCATCCAGGCGGTGGAAGCGCAAATGCGGCGCGGCACCGCCTACATGATGGCAACCGAAGCCGAGGTTGAATACGCGGAATTTCTGTGCGGGCGGGCGCCGAGTTTCGAGAAGGTCCGCTTCCTCAACTCCGGAACCGAAGCCGTCATGTGCGCAATCAAGGTGGCACGTGCGTTCACCGGACGGCCGATGATTGCGAAGGTCGAGGGCGCGTACCACGGACTGTACGATTACGTGGAAGTGAGCGAATCGGCCCAGCCGGCGAATTGGGGCAATCTCGACGAACCCAACTCCGTTCCGGTCGCTCAGGGCACGCCCGCTTCCGCACTGGCCGAAGTGGTTGTGATTCCTTTCAACGATGTGAATCGGGCCATCGCCCTGCTCGAGAAACACGCCAGTCAACTGGCGTGCGTCCTCATAGACCTGATGCCGCACCGCGTGGGTCTCATGCCTGCGGACCCGGGTTTTGTCAGGGCACTGCGCGAGTGGACGCGTAAGCACGGCGCTCTGCTGATTTTCGATGAGGTCATCACGTTCCGAACCACCTACACAGGCGCGCAGGGCAACTACGGTGTGCAACCCGATCTGACGGCGTTGGGAAAGATCATCGGTGGCGGTTTCCCGGTAGGCGCTGTGGCAGGAAGAAGTGAGGTGATGAGTGTGCTCGATCCGTCATCCGGGAAGGCACTCGTGCCACACTCAGGCACTTTCAATGCCAACCCGGTAACAATGGTGGCGGGCCGCGCCGCAATGACAGCGTTCGATGAGGCCGCGGTCACGCGACTGAATCGTCTGGGCGAGCTCGCTCGTGAACAGCTTCGTGAAGTGATCCAACAGGCAGGCGTGCCCGCTTGCGTAACGGGCATAGGATCTGTGTTTCGCATCCACTTCAAGCCCGTGCCACCTCGAAATCACCGCGAGGCCTTCGTTGCGCCCGCTGAACGCGCACGGCAGCAGGCCTTCCTGAGCTATCTGCTCCAGAACCAGGTCTTGCTGATTGAAACCTGCAGTGGAATGCTCTCAACCGCGATGACGGAAAGAGAAATTGAAATCCTGGGGACGGCGGTTCTGGGCGGTCTGCGTAGTTAATTCCTACGCGAAGCCACCAGGACAGTATCACCCTGCCGGGTCACTGAAACGGGGAAACCTTGCTCCAATAGCCGTACAAACCCAACCGCATTGGTCGCAGCAAAGGTGCCGTCGATCTTCAGTGCCGCCACTGTGGAATCAGTGACGCGAATCTGCACGGTGTTATATCGATTGAGCTCCTCGGCCACGCTGCTCAAAGGTTCTCCGGCGAAGATCAGAAGCCCTCTGTCCCAGGCGAGACGGGCCGCTACCGCCCCCGGAGGAAGATTCGAAATGTGCACGCCCGTCGAGGTCATCACGGCGCCCTGCCCGGCTCGCACACGGGCTCCCGCGTCATTACCCCGATGAACCGAGTCTTCCAAACTGACGATGCCCTCTGCAACATACACGTCGGTCTGCTGCGCACGCGTACGGACGGAGAAATCGGTGCCCACAGCCCTGACACGATCGGTGGCCACGGTCACCACGAACGGGCGTTGCGGATCCTTTGCCACATGGAAGCGAGCCTCACCCTGCAGCAAGCGGATTCCTCGCACACTCGAATCAAACACGACTTCAATGTCGGTCTGAGTGTTGAGCTCCAGAGTGGAGCCGTCGGAAAGCGTCTCGCGCATATATCCACCCACCGGCGTCGAGAAGGCGATGACACGAGGTTTGACCCGGCCGGCCTGCCACCAGACCGTGAGGGCTATCGCGACCAGCACGACAGCCGCGGCGGCGCCCCAACGCGGCCAGTTCCGAGTCGTCGTCGCTTGCTGGGTACCGGAGATTTCACGCTGCGCATTCTCGTACGAGCCGAGCGCGGCGATCCGATTCAATTGCCGCCAGGCGGCGCGCAAACGCAGGTAAGCCACTTCGCGCCGCGGATCGCCGGACAACCAACTCTCCAATTCCGCGCGCACGGCCGGATTCTCCGGCTCGGCATCCTGGCGCGCGAGCAGCGCGGCCGCCTGTTCTTCAATTTCGTTGGCTACACTCATTGCTCATCCACATCCCTACTGGACGGCCCACCGGCCAACTCGGCCGGAACCTCGCTGGTGACATCCCCAGAACCCCTGAACAGGGCATGGGCACAGATGCGCACCCCCTTCGCAACCTGCTTCTGCACAGTGGCTTCCGCAATCCGCAAGCGCTCCGCGACTTCGCGCTGCGACAATCCATCGATCTTCCGGAGCAAAAACACGTCCCGGCAGCGCGGCGGCAGCGCCGCGATGGCCTGGATCACCACGCCGAGTAGATTTCGGCCAATCGCGGTCTGCTCAGGTCCGGGCTCCGGCGAGGAGAAATGCAGGTATTCTGTTTCGGAAACCGGAATGAAGGGCACGACCCGGCGCGAGCGTAAATGATCAATGGCGACATGATGGGTGGTCTTCAACAAGAAGGCGCGTGGATACAGGATGGTATCGCGGCGCGCCGCTTCGAGAACCTTTACATAAGCCTGTTGCAACAAGTCCTCGACCTCGTCGGGATCGTTGCAAAAGCGCGTCAACAGCCTCACGGCAGCCCGCTCGTGGGGCAACACGCGCGATTCAAACCAAGCTGCTGCATCGTTGTCGTTCGCCACACTGCAAACTAACGCGCCGCCAGTCCAGGCGCAACTCGCGCGCGGCCTGTGCCTCTGGCTGGTTGTTGTTTCAGCTCTCCAGTTGGGGATACCCGCGGCGTGTGCCGCCACGACTGCCCGGACGTGGCGTTTCGCGATTCCCCGCGAAGAAGCCGTAGAAGCCCTGCATGACTTCAGCACCCAGTCGGGCGTGCAAACCCTGTCGCCCTCGGAAGACCTGCGGGGGCTGTCGTTGGGCCCGCTCGCCGGCGAATTTACAGTCACCGAGGCTCTCGAACGACTGCTCCAGGGAAGCGGGTTGTCGGCGCGACGTGATCCTTCAGGCATCTACCTGATAGCCCGTACCAAACCGCCTGCAGGACCCCGCCAGGCGCCTCGTCAACCCGGCGCCGACACCACTCCACCTCCAGTTGTTGCCGCGGCGGTGCCCGTCGAGACAGTCACCATCACGGGCAGCTACATCCGGCGAACCAATCTCGAGACACCCTCCCCCGTTCAGACCATCACGGCGGGTGAGATAGAACAACGCAATGTCGTGAGTCTCGCTGACGCGGTCCGAGCGCTGCCGGCAGACAACAGCGGAACTCTGCCCCAAGCCTTCAGCGGCGCCATCGCCGGCGGGGCTTCTGCGGTGTCGCTACGTGGAATGACCGTCGATGCCACCCTTGTACTGGTGGATGGACACAGGATGGCTCCGTACCCACTTGCCGATGACGGGCAGCGGCCGTTCGTCGACCTCGCCTCGCTGCCGCTCAGCCTCGTCGATCGTGTCGAAATTCTCAAGGACGGCGCCTCATCGGTCTACGGCTCGGACGCGATCGCCGGCGTGGTAAACATTCTCCTCAAGAAGACATTCACCGGCCTGGACACCGCCGTGGGTGCAGGCATCTCCACCCGGGGCGATGGCATCCAGGAGCGTATGGCCTTCACCTACGGCTTCGGCGATCTGGTCGACGACGGTTACAACACCTATATCAACGTTGAATACCGGCATCAGGATGCGATCGGCCAGAACAGCCGTGGCTCCTACCTCGATAACCTGGACCTGCGCAATCGCGGGGGCAGTGACCTGCGGCAGGGCATCGTGCTGCAGCCGGCACCCAACAATTTCGCGTTCACGACGCCGGGCATGGTGGCGCCCCTGAGCAATGGCTCGCAGGTCGGGTCGTTTTACCTGCTGCCGGGCTGCGCCGCCCAGGACCGGAACTATTCGGGTGGCTGTACCTGGGACGCCAGCGCCTATCGCCAGATCCAGCCTCGTACCGCCGGGGTCACCCTGACCGTCAAACACAGTCAGCGCCTCGATGATGAATGGCAAGCCAGCTTGACGGCCTCGTTGTTCGACTCACGGGCCGAGCAGGTCAATAATCCGCCGACTCACGTTCCCAACACCTGGGTGGGGGCGGCATCGGGACAGCTCGTGGACCAGCGCAATCCGGCCACGACGCCCATCCTCCTGGGGCCCTCCCATCCGGACAATCCGTTCAACCCGGCGAGTCCCTACTACGCTGCGGCGGCCGCCTACTATGGGGCAGCGTTTGGCCAATTTGCCCACAATCCGGCCCTGTTGTATCTGTCGCTGACAGACCTCGGACCGCAGCACAGTTTCTATCGCACGGATGTCGCCAGGGTTGTCGCCGATCTGACCGGCAGCGCGGGCGAATGGGATTTGACCGGGGCGTTGGGATATGTGAAGGCAGCCACTCGGATCACCTACCGCGGCTTCGTGCGTGCCAGTGCTCTGAGCGCAGCCCTTGCCAACAACACGTACCGCATTGGCGCAAACTCTTACCTCAACTCCGCGAGCCTGAATGCGCAGCTTGCCCCTGAAACCTCCGACACAGCCACCTCGTCGCTGGCGTTTCTCAGCATGAATGCCACGCGGCCGCTGTTGGCATTGGCAGGCGGGCCTTTGCGAGTCGCGCTGGGTGCCGAATTCCACTATCTCACTGCCAACAACCCGGGACAGCCCTATGCCATCGCGGGAGACATCATCAACGCTGGAGGCTCGTATGCCCGCGGCACGCAGGCGGTTTCGGCCGGCCACCTGGAGCTCTCCGCCCCGATCACTTCCGCGTTGGAGCTGGACGCCGCCGGCCGGGTGGACTACTACAATGATTCGGGCACCTCTCTCACACCCAAAGTGGGTTTCAAATGGAGCCTGCTGCCGGCGCTGGCCCTTCGCGCCACCTATGCCCGCGGATTTCGAGCTCCCGGTCCGGCGGAAAATGGCGATGGCTCGACGGGAACCGTCACCACCGCGCCCATCGACCCATTGCGCTGTCCGTTTACACGGCTTCCCACTGACTGCGGTCAGACCACGGTCGCCGTTCTGAGTCGAACCAACCCGAGCCTGCGGCCGGAAACTTCGCAAAGTTATACGGTGGGCGCGGCGTGGACGGCGGCCGGGCACCACCTCTCCCTGGATTACTTTCACATCCAACGGGACAACGAGATCATCGCGCAGCCGCTGGGGCAGGCCACGCCGGTGCGCGGCGCGCAGCAGCCCGGCACGAGTTTTCCCGGCCCCATCATCTATTACGATGATCCTTATCAAAACGCCTCCTCATCGCAGACCGCGGGGTTCGATGCGGATGGGCAATTCCAACAGTCATTTGGCTCCGCCGGCGCCCTCACCCTCGGTGCCGCATCGACTTGGCTGCTGCGCTCACGACAGGAGGTGGCGGGAGCCGTCTACAATTTCGCAGGCACAGCGGGGCCTACTGCAGTAGGCGCCGCGGTAGGTACACCGCGTACGCGAGCAACCTTCAAACTCGAATGGGAAAAGAGGGATTTTTCCCTGGGAAGCTTCGTGAACTACCACAGCGCCGTGAAGGCGGTGGACGAATCCACCTCCGGTCCGGGTGTATGCCTGCAGCTTTGGGCCGGCAATCCGCATTGCTATGTGGCTTCATTCACGACTGCGGATTTCTTCGCCCGCTACAGCTTGTCATCGCAGCTACAACTCACCGTCACCCTCAACAATGCGTTCAATCGGCTGGCGCCCCTGGATACCGCGACCTACGGCGGACAAAACTACAATCCGTCACTCGATCAGGCAGGCGCGGTCGGCCGCTACTTGAGTCTACAGTTACACTACCGCCGCTAGTGCTCCGCGGCGTGCGGCGCCAATATTGAGTCGAAGACAGCCGGATACGTGACACGGATCAGGTGTGGGTAACGTAAACCACCGTGATACGCGACACTCATTTTCTCCACATAGGATTCGTCCTCGACCGTCAAATCAAGGGTCGCGGAGTCACTTCGCGCTCCTCGAATGCTTTGACGCAATTGCTCGATGGAAAACGCGCTTCCGTCCACTCCCAACACCCGCATCCCGGGCCCCAAGCCCGCCCGAAAGGCGGGCCCCTTCCATTCAACGCTCTCCACTCGTCCATCGGCCGTGAGCGTCGCTCCAATCGAGGTGCCGAAGCAGATCAAGCCCCGACGTTCATCGGGAGCGGCACAGGTCCGACCCGGAGTGTCGTTGTATTCGAGGCGGTAGCCGCCCACGGCAAGCATGTTCTGCCAGTCGCGTGGCTTCACCTCATCGAGCCACGAGTGCAACACCGACTCCCACGAATACGGAGCCAGTCTCTGCAACGCCGCGACCAAGTCACGTTGCTCGAACGCGTGGCCCAACGTCGCTTCCCCGGTAGCCGGCAGAGCGAAAAATGCCTTCGCCAGATCATCCAGACTGTGTCGACCGGCAGACTGCCGGCGAATCTGCGAATCCACGTCCAGCCACAGCAGCGCGCCGGCATCATAGTAATCCTGCAAGCCAAGGAGACTGCGCCATCTTGATTCACTCTGCGGATTGATGATCGGATCGTAGGTGGCATCGAGCAATGGGCGCCACAACCGGCTGGGCCGCTGCGCCTCTTGCGCCACATTGACGGCGAAATCCTGCAATCCCTGGTCCGCGGACCACAGTCCGGAGCGTACGGTCAGAACCTTCGCCCAATACTGCGTGAGTCCCTCGTACACCCACAACATCTGCGTGTGCAACGTGGAGTTGAGATCGGTGGAGACCAGGCCGCGCGGGGTGCGGTACTTGCCATTCCAGGCGTGTACCCACTCGTGAGCGATCAGGTAGCGGCTGTCCCAGCTTTTCTCCCAGTCCGCGAAATGACCCGGCTTCAGGAAAATCTCCCCGCAGCTCAGATGCTCGAGGCCACTCTCGCCGAACGCATCGCTCAGGGTGACCAACATTTCGTAGCGCGCGAAAGGGCTCTGACCGAACAGCTCATACGTTTCCCGCACGAGCTTGCGCAAGGCATAGATCTGCCCGTCGCGCGGGCCCTCCTCGTCACTGCGGTCCGAGAAAATACTGAGCCTCACACGGGGACCCGATTCCGCGGACAGATCGATCTGGCGCACATGGGCACCGGCATAGACCGGCGAATCCATGAGCGTCTCGAGCGACACCGTCTTTCCATCAATACTGGCGGCTTCACCATGCGCACCGGGTAGCGAGCTCGCCCAAACCCATCCGCGCGGCAGTTGCACGTGCGGACGTATAGTAATATCCGTCAACCTACGCCCATGAGGATAAAACACCACGAGCGGCCACTTGAGCGCCACAATGCTGCGCGTCATGACGGCTTCGCCGGACTCAGTGTCCGCTGACAAATAAACAAACTGCAGTTCGACGTGCTTTGAGGCCCGCGTCGTTGGAATGTGCACGGCGAACAGATTATCCGGATCGCGAACCCAACGAACGACCTCCCCATCGACCCGCACCACGAGGTCGCCGATGCGCTCAAAGGCACCGGTCGGCGCGTGATCGCCTGGAATCCACTGTGGGTAGTCGAGTATCAGAGGCCGGTTGGGTTCGGAGACATCGAATGACTCGTGCACGGTCATGATCCGATGTCGGACATCCGTCGCGTCCACGGACACTTCCAGGTTGCGCACCTGGCTTCCTGCCGCCATCGCAGGCCACGCGAAGGCGGCAAGAACTATCAGAAGACGCCAGCGCACCGCGATCCCATCAGAATGACACGCGCGCGTTCACACCAATGACGCGCGGAGCCAGGCGATACGCCAGGTTGACACCCGAGTTGCGAATGTTGGGCCTTTGAATGGTCTTCTCATTGTCCGCCAGGTTCTTTGCGAACAGGCTGACATCGAAGGCATCACGGCGATATCCCAGGGACCCGCCGACGAGCACATACCCCGGCCGGTCGAAGTCAGGATCGGTCGTTACGAGAGTGCCGTGACTCTTGCCGACATAGTTTCCATCCGCCCGGGCGAATATCTCGCCCCCCAGGAAGGAGTCTCTCACCTCCGCGCCGAGTTGTCCGCTCCAGCGTGGAACCCCGGCAATGTCCTGTCCGGGGGAGGTGTCATTGATCCGCACCCCGTTGATGATGACGCCATTGTCGAGTGTAGCCTTCGTATAGCCACCGGATGCATCCAGGCTCAGATTGGCGTTGACCTTCCAGTTGACGGCCATTTCAACACCGTAGCTCCTGGCATCGCCGGCATTGGCCTCGAAATCATAGCCGCTCGTCGGCAACGCAATGGTCTGCTGAATGGAGGTCCAGCGGATATAGAACAGGCTCAGATCGAGCGCCAGGCTGCGATCCCAGAACAATGACTTGGTGCCCACCTCGAAATTCCACAGCGAGTCGGGAGAATAGCTGGCGGGCGCGCTGGTCAGGCCCAAGCGCTTCAGGTCCGCACGGGTCGAATTCGCTCCCGGCGCGTTGGGGTCCTGGTTGGGGTCGCCGTACAGCGGGACCGGGCGATTCTCGCTGCCCAGGCGAAATCCCTTCGTTATGTTGGAGTACAACGTCGTGAGCGGAGTGATGTCCCACCCGAATGCGAACTTGGGAGTAACCGCATGCCAGCGGGCACTGATATGGGCCGTGATGGGGCATCCCGACCCGTCAACCGAAGGGTCACAGGATGAATAGTAGCCCTGCGCGGCACTGTTGAACTGTTCTCGTGCCAACAGGTATCTCAGCCCGGCAGTCAGGCGCACCGTCTCAATCGGGTGGTACGTTCCCTCTCCAAACACCGCGTATTGCTCGGTGCGGTAACTGCGCTGCGCCAGATACGACAAGTCGTTGGTGAAGTCATTGGGAAACGCGCCGCTGAGCACGTTGGGATCCTGCGCGTCCTGGCCGAATTGCGCGAATGCACTGTTGATACCGAATATGGGCTGCGAATCGTGCAGCCGGGTGCGCTCGTTGGAATAGTAACTGCCCACCAGCCAGGTGAGTGGAAATTCACCCGGTGCGTAGGCCTTGGAAGCGAGCCGCAGCTCTTCGGAAATCTGGTTGATGCTGGTATCGAGGTAATTCGCCGACTTCAGCCCGAAGACCGCATTGGCGACTTTCGGATCGCTGATGCTTCCCAGCGCGAGCCCCTGCGCATTGGCGGCCGTCACGTCATTGGTTCTCTCGAAGGTGCGATGAAAGAAGCCGGTCACGGATGTCAGATCACCGATACCGGCATCCCAATTGACCGTCAGGCTGGGAATGCTCAACATATCCGTGGAGGGCTCGCGCAGGCCCTTCGTCACCACATAGTCCGGCGCATCCAGATTCACAAGGTCCGTGTCGCTGCTTCGGTAGCGCTGATAGAAGTACGACGCCCGAATCGACAGCGCATCGTTCACCTTGTAGAGAACCGAAGGCCGGGCGACCAGCCAGTCGCTTCGATTCGAGTTCGGAGTCGCCGTGTCCCCCGCATCGAGTGGAAGTGCCTTGATGTAGCCCGCGTTCGTTCCCGATTCAACACCCAGGCGCAGCGCGAACTGGTCTTCTACCAAAGGCAAGTTGACGATACCGCGCGCCGTCCAGTTGTATGCGCCTTTGACGTTGCTGCCTTCCGCAAACGCCTCAGTGCTGTACCTGCCCAAGGTCGGCTGCCGTGTCAGAAAGCGAATCGTGCCACCCAGTGAGCTGGCCCCATAGAGCGTGCCCTGGGGCCCGCGCAGTACCTCTACCCGGTCCAGATCGAAAATGCGCGGCTCGGCGGCCCCTTCGCTGTACAGATTGCGGGCACTGAGCGAGATGTCATCCAGATACACAGCGACAGTCGCGGTGCCGGCCTGGGAGCTGATTCCTCGGATCTCGAGATTGGACAGTCCCTCTCCCCCCAACGAGGAGAAGGACAAGTTGGGCACAGAGGTCGACAGATCCTGGAAAGACTGGATGTGCTTCACCTCCAACGCATCGGAGCTGATCGCCGTCAGGCTCAAGGGAACCAACCGGATGGATTCCTCACGCTTGTTGGCGGTAACAACCACCTCCTCCAAAGAGGTGGATGGTGCCCCCTGCTGCTCTTCTGCGAGCACTGACGTGCTGCAGATCGCAGCAAGCAAAACGATGCGGGAGAAGCCCCCGCGGTGGCCGGAAGCGGCATTGGTCAAGTGTTTCTCCAGAGTTGTTTAAGGTGCCGACGAGGGCACAGCACGAAGCACGACGACCTGGTCGGACGTTCGGCTGAACGTCGGCGTGGTGTAAGTCGCCCCTTGAGCCGTGAACGTCGTGACCGAAGTCGCCATTGCGCTGTTAGCGTTGAAGTTGGCAGTGGGGACATTGAGCGCAGCCGCCGTGCCGGTGTTGGCACCGGTTAGCGTCGGCAAATCGTACTCATACAGCTTGTATTGCGTCCCGGCGGTCAAGCCGCGGACAGTCGCCTGCAACGTCATCTGCATGGCCGCGGGCTGTGCGTTGCTGACGCAGTCACCATCGTCACATGTACCTGGCGCACCGCCGATATACGGGTTTTCATAGTTGTAACCCACAGCCGGGGTTGAGTTCGTATCGGCGGGGTTCACGCGCCAACTGCCGTTGACCAGGGTCTGTGTTTGCACCAGATTGAGAGTGACCGGGAGTGTCACGCCCTGGGAGTCGACGGGGCCGGAAACGGCGAATCCGAAATTGTGCGGGCCGGGTACCGAGGCCAGGCTCGTACCCTTGTTACCCGTATTGCCGGCCACGGTCAGCACTGACGTGGACGATTTCGGGATGACCACCGAATAGGCGCCCGCGCCGTTCGCATTGGCGGCTGTTCGGGACTTCCCCAGCGATCCAAACGTGTAGCCATACACGTAGGGGGTGCAACCATTGGGATCGGATCCCGCCCCTGGGGGCACGCCCGGATTGCTGGTCCAGGCCCATTGTCCACTGGAGTTGCGAGTCAGGGTATGGAGGCCGTGATCATCGAAGTACAGCACATCATCCGCGTAGTAGCTCGGATCGGTGGGCGAGTGATTGGTCCCGATCTTGATGACCGACACAATGTGATCGTACTGATCGTCATCCGAGCCATTGAACAACACGCCGAGCGTGACCTGCTTGCCGGCAATGGTCTGGGCCTTGATCCACTTCATGAAATCCTGATAGCCCGCGGTTCCGGTGTTGGCGCTCTGGTAACCGGTAGTCGTGGGATAGGACGTCAATTGCAGTCGGGCGTTGGCCGCGCACCGCGCCGCGAATCCGAAGTCATACGAGCCGCTGAGGCCCTGCCCGGGAGTCTGCAGGAGTACCTGGTCGTTGTAGTTGGCATTGCGACCGGGCGGATTTCCTGCTTGCAAGAGGCTCGCGCCATAGCCATTGGTTTCCGGCCCGAAAAATGTGCCGCACACCTGGCGCAGGTTGTATTGCGACAGCCATTGCCCATTGTTGAGGCCCGCCGAAATGAGCGATGCCTCGCCGCAATAGCCGTTATTGCTTTCCCATTGATAGAAAGGCGACACCGTCCCCTTGGGCACGATATACGCAGAACTGGCGGCCGGCGGCGCCGGTGCCCCCAAGAGCTTCTCCACCTGTGCCTGCCCACAGGCTGGTGCTGACGCATTGGCCGTCTGGATTGTTGCGAAAGCCATCCAGACCAAAGCAAAAGTTGCTGTCTTTCTGTACATGCCACGCCTCCCCGGTCGATTAGAACGAGTAGACGGAGCAGCGCGCCCGATACGGTACGCCCGATGCGAAATTATTTTTTGGGCAGCCCCTGCCAAAGCCCGGCGGCGATTGCCAGCCACGGCGGTGCCGCCAACAGCAGCCACGGGAGGTTTTGCTGAGCACCCAGGAGAAAATACATCCCCACGCCCAGTATTGCGGCACTGGCCTGAATTGCGGCTAGCGTCCGCGCGAGGCGCAGTGCCTTATCTCCACGCCGCGCTCGCCATGCAGCTACCAGGATGAGAAAGGCCAGCGGGTTGAACACGAGCAGGTTCGCGTTGCCCCATGCCGCGTGATGGATTGTGAGCGTCCAAAGCGCCAAAAGGATGGTGCCCACAACGCCTGCGAGAACAAGATATATCGCCCTCGAGGAGGAGTAGAGGAAGGGATACCTCACTCGAGAGGCCAACATCACGATTGCGAGCGCCAGGCCCGTAATGCCGAAAGGCCAATTGAGGTCTGGAGGGTTTGGACTCGGGGGCACCAGGCGATTTGGCGCAATTTGACGCTCGCCCACAACAAGCGGCCGCGTGCCCCCGCGCCCATCGGGGATGCGTATGGTCCGTATCTCCCGCGCCAGCACCATCGGTAGGAAACTCTCCTGCCATTCGTTCAAGGGACGGTCCGCGGAAGGCCCGAGTCCAAGGTCCATCCCGAGCATCAACCAGCGCTGCGGCGCCATGAGGCGATCGATCTGCTGTCGATAGGTCATTGGCGCCGGACGAGCAATGAGAGCCGTTCGTATTGCCCCTGCGACGACCGAGTCGAGTGCATCGCGCACGCGTGTCGCACAATTGTTGGTCAGGTAGTCATAAGCGTAGCTCACATTCTCAGGCTGCAAATTCCAAACGAGGAATGCGCGCAGTTGCTCGGCTTGCGCAGCGGACAGACCGAGCCGCTGCTCCAATACCGAACGTCCCGCATCAATGTAGTCCTGTTGGGCGATATCGCTGTGCTCGGCGTCTATCATGTAGCTCATGTAGCCGCGCATGAAGTTCCACATAAAATCGCCGTCTTCGAAATCGAAGACCCCGTAGTTGAAGTCCACGGACTGATCCGAAACGCGATCGTGGAGACGAATGGCATCGTGCCCGAAGCGTTCCCAATAAATTGAGCCCGGGCCGTACGTGACCAGCGAGACTTCCAGGTCCTCGCCCGCTGTGTCGAAAACACTGGCCTGCGCGCCCACAGAGACGGCTAGACCTAAAATCAAGACGCAGAGGTAGACTCGAATTTGTCGCATCCATCACACCAGAGAGGCTCGAAGTGTCCATTCTAATGCCTCGTTGACGGGTTCTTGACTGAGATCCGGTATCAGTGGGCATGGACGCCGCAATTTCACAATCCCCGCGCGCGAACCGCCTGCCGCTGGCGGTCGCCGCCCTGTTCCTCTGCCTCGTGACGTTTGCCTTTGGCGGACCCTACCTGCTCGGCGTCGGCCAGCCGCCACCGGTCAGCGTCCCATCGATACTCGTGCTGCATGGCATGGCCATGGGTGGCTGGGTGGTGTTGCTGGCCGTCCAGTCGTCCTTGGTGCAATTCCGGCGAGTCGCCTGGCATCGGCGCCTCGGTTGGTTCGGCAGCGGCTGGGCACTGATCACGGTGACGATGGGGTGTACGGCAACCATCTTTGCGGCGCACCGGGATGTGCAGGCGCACCAGCCATGGGCTCATGTCAAGGTGGGCATCATGCTATTGGAGTGCACTCAGATGCTCCTTTTTCTCGGGTGCATCGTGCTTGCCGTCCTGTGGCGTCGCCGCCCCGACCGCCATCAGCGTTTCATGATCCTGACAGCTCTATGCATGTGGCCCTCGGTGGTGAGCCGCTTGCCGGGGATCGGATCGCCCCATGCCATTATGATGGCGTTGGATGTCGCGCTCGTTGCCTTGCTGGTCACGGATACACTGCGTAACCACCGGTTGCATCCTGTCTATCTCTGGGGCTGCCTGACCATTGGCGTCGTCATGCATCTGGTCTATGTCGTGGCGCTCTCGCCCTGGTGGGCGGACACCAGCATGCCTTGGCTGAGCTGAATGCATACACTCTGAGTCATTCACGCCCGACCCTGGACCCAGAACTCGACCGGTCGCGAAAGAAATGATTCAAGAGCGATGCCATCCGCCCCAATGAGCAACTTGCGTTGCGGCGCAAAGGCCTCACTGAAACTATCGAGGCCGGAACGCGCAGCGCGAGCGCGCGCGCTTTTGACTTCGATGGCTGTTCGAAGTTGTCCGCTCTGGATGATGAAATCGACCTCGAGGTTGCGCTCCCGCCAATAGTAGATTGCGCTCTCGCCACACGCTGCGGCATTCACCAAATGGGCTCCGACTGCTGATTCGACCAAGTGGCCCCAGTATTCCCCGTCGGCTTTCGCTTCCTTGAAGGTATGACTGGATTGGGCGCTCACTAGCGCGGTGTTAAAGACTTGCAGTTTGGGACTGGACCCCCGCTGGCGCACGACTTCACCTGCAAATTTCTGCAGGCCACGCACCATTCCAACTCCAGCAAGCAATTCGAGGTAATGTGCCAATGTCGTGGCATTGCCGGCGTCCTGCAATTGGCCGAGCATCTTTGTATATGACAAGATCTGACCAGAATAGCGGCAACCCAGCTCGAACAGACGGCGCAGCATCGCGGGCTTGTCGACGCGAGTTTGTAACAGCACGTCGCGCGCAATGGTTGTTTCGATCAGAGAGTCCAGGATATATCTGCGCCATCGCTGCTCATCTCTAATCAGCGCGGCGGCTCCAGGATATCCGCCAAAGAAAATGTATTGATCCAGGCTCCACCTGAAAGCCGTACGCATTTCGGTGAACGACCAATGCGGCAGATGCAGAAGCTCAAAACGGCCCGCCAGGCTTTCCGTCAGCCCGCGAGAAATCAACATCGGAGCAGATGCGAGCAGCCTCCCATTGCTGCTCGATCCAACTTGCACCTCGTAACGTTGGTTCATCCGCACTTGCGTAGCGAGCTCGCAACCGATTACTTTCGATCACCTGCTGAACCAGCGTCGTCTTCCCGACTTGCCTGGGTCCGGTGACCACTTGAATTAAGCGGCGCGACTCGCGAAGGCGCCGGGCGAGGACCGCGCGGCTCGAGGTCGAACGAAATCCATGGTCTTCAAATTACTCAGTAAGTTGAGTAATTTTACTCAATGAATTGAGCAACCGGAAGATCGCGACAAGCCGGCAGTGGAAAAGCTCTTGGAACCAGTAACCTACTGATTCTAAAGGAGCGACAAAGCCTTCGCGCTTCACCCGAAGCCGGGCGATGGCACGGGTCACCAATGATGGTGGCAAGTCGTCGTAAGACGGTACCGTCTCCCGCGACTACCTCGAGCATGAGAGGCTTCGTACCGGGACGCCATGGAAATGGAATCTACCGCCGCATCCACCGCGGACGTATGTCCGTCGTACGAGCATATCGCACGCGAATACGGCGCCGCTCTGGGTCGCCTGGCAGGTGCTTACGAGGCGAACCCGGAAAAGCGCAGGGATCTCCTGCAGGAGATCCATTTCGCGATATGGCGGAGTCTGCAGATCTTCGAGGGCCAATGCTCAATCCGCACCTGGGTTTACCGAGTCGCCCACAACACGGCCTACACGCATATAGCCCGCAATAAACGTCGTGCCCGCGAGCAGCTTTTGAGCCTGGACGAGCTGAGCGAGATCGCGGATACGCATGACACTGAGAATACTACCGACCGCCTCCGGGTAATGCAGCGGCTGGGCAAGCTAATCGCGCGTCTGCAGGTGTTGGACCGCCAGATCATCCTGCTCTACCTGGAGGATCTGGATGCCACATCCATTGCGGCAATTGTCGGACTCGCGCCCGGCAATATAGCCACCAAGATACATCGCATCAAAGCACTATTGGCCGCCGTATTTCATGCAAACGAGACCTCCAAATGATTGAAGCCACGATCAAACAACATTGGCAAGGAACACCAATGGAGAGTCCCCCCATGAGCGTCAGCCAGCTCGAGCTCAAAGCAGCTCAATTCCAGAGACAGGCCCGAGTGGGCGATTTCGTCGAATATTTCGGCTGCGCACTCGTGGTCCTCAGCTTCGGATCTTTTCTGTGGACTGCCGTAGATCTGCTGACGCGAATCGGCAGCCTGGCGATGATTTTGGTGACACTCGTCGCCGGGTTTCAACTCCGCAAGCACAAGGCGCAATCACTGCCGTCGATCGATCGAGTCGCGTCTTCTCTCCTGGACTTTCATCGTGCGGAACTCGCGCGGCGCAAGCACCTGCTCGAGCGATCATGGCAACTCGTGACAGGCCCGCTAGTTCTGGGCTTGCTCGTATTCACGGCTTGCTTGGCATCCCGCGGCCCATCCCACGTGACAGCTCCGTTCGTACTGTGCGGCATCACGGCGGCAATGGGCGTCGTGATGACTATCCACAACCGTCTCCAGGCCAAACGTCTGCAGCGGGAGATTGACGAGCTGAAATAAGCTGCTACCCGCCACAATGCAGCGAACTGCCGTCTACCTGCAATGAGCGGTCTTCAGCCGACCGGGAGCGGCTGCCTACACTGACCCACATCAACTCTACTTGTGAGGTCAGGAAGATGAAGACTCATCAGGTTACATGGTTACCCGTCCTACTCTGCCTCGCGGTAATGGGTGCGGCGCATACCGCAACCAGGAGCATCAAGGCAGAGGCCGCACCCAACAGCAAGCAGCCCACCGACATCATGAACGCCCTGGCCGCCACTGGGCCCCATGCCTCCTTGGGTGATCAGGCGAAAGTCCTCGAGCAACTCGTGGGCACCTGGGACGTCGAGTACAAGGACATCCTGAAAGACGGGCGGGAACAGCACCGCATCGGGCAGTTCATCATGTCGTGGGCGCTCGCTGGTCGCGCCACCGAGATTGTTTGGATCGTCGAACCGTCGGAGGGTCGACAGGAGCGCGAGGTCTACACGGCTATCCAATACTTTGACTCGAAGACTCGCAGTTGGCCCATGGTGTTTATCGACCCGGAACATGCCTCGACGGCGAAGTTCACCGGCGGCGCGACTCTCGATGGCCGCATGGTCCTGCAGACATCTGATCTGGGCCGTCCGCAGAATCGATGGTCATTCACCGCCAACGGCCCGGACAGCGTCGTGTTTCGCGACGAATACTCGAGCGATGGCGGCGAGACCTGGAAGACGCTGTCGGAAGACCACATGAAGCGGCAGCGCCCCGATGCGACTCGTTAATTCCGCAGTCAGGATCGCGCTGGCGTGCAGTGCACTCGTCTTCCCCTGCAGGCACGCCAGCGCACAACATGCCGCCGACAATCCAGTAACATCAGCGGACGATGCCTTCGGACTCACCCTGGGACTCGAGTCCATCGGCATGTACAGTCCCGGCCAGGTGCGCGGCTTCAGCCCGCGAACCGCTGGAAACCTGCGGATCGAAGGCCTGTACTTCGATCAACAGGGAAGCCTGTCGAATCGCGTGATCGAGGGCTCGACCATCCGCGTCGGGGTGACGGAGATCGGCTATGCCTTCCCGGCGCCCACCGGCATTGTTGACTACACTCTGCGCCGTCCCGCCGATGGCGCGCCGAGCGCCACTGTCATCGCCACCGCGGGCCCCTATCAGGGCAAGGGTTTGAGCCTGGATTCGAGCATCCCGCTCCTGGGCCGGGAGTTGGTTTTACCGGCCGGCATCAGCTATCAGGTGAGCTCGCAGACTCCCTACGGCGCGTATCCCGGGTATACATCCACAGTGACGAGCCTCGGCGCGACTCCAAAGTGGTCGCCTACGGATGCGATCACCGTGCGTGTGCTGCTCGATTGGCAGCAAACCCGGGGCGCCAAGACATTTCCGCTCTACTACACCGCAGGCGCGTACCAGCCGCCCAGCATCACGCGCAGCTATCTGGGCCAGGATTGGGCCGAGGCGCGCAAGCTCACCGAGAATGCAGGCGCGCTCGCCACCTGGAAGTTGAATCAGACCTGGTCGCTCGCCGCGGGCATCTTTCACTCGGCCGCCCACAACCCGCAGACTTTCGCCGACCTCTACACGGACATTCAGCCGGATAAACGCGCGGAGCATCTGGTCATCGGATATCCCAATCAGAGCCTGGCCTCAACCTCCGGAGAGTTGCGGTTGACTTCCCATGTCACGAGCGGAGTTTGGCGACATGAATTCATCATGGTCGCACGCGGCCGTCATGGCCTCGCCCGCTACGGCGGCGGCGATGTGGTGGATTTGGGCGAGAGCACCATCGGCGTCAACGTTCAGGTACCTGAGCCTAACTTCAGGTTTGCAGAGCGCACGCTCGACAGAACGGAGCAATGGACCCTCGGGGGTGCCTACCGCGTCGATTGGAACGGCCGGGCGGAACTGCAGATGGGACTCCAGGAAGTGAACTACCGCAAAGCGGTGACCATTCCCGGCGTGGCGCAGACGAAGGTCACAGACCATCCGCTGCGCGATTATGGCAACTCAGCCGTCGTCCTGACGAAGAGCCTGTCGCTGTTCGCAGGCTACACCCAGGGGGTCGAAGACTCCGGCGTGGCGCCGAGCATCGCGAGCAATGACGGGGCCGTGCTGCCCGCGTCGAGGACCTGGCAGTTTGATTCCGGCTTGCGCTTTCTTCTGACTCAACACCTCAAGCTCATTGCCGGTGTGTTCGAGCTGGAGAAGCCGTATTTCAACCTGGATACGAGCGGCCTCGACCGGGAGCTCGGTGTGCAACAGGCGCGCGGCATCGAAGTTTCCATTGCAGGACAACTCCTTCCACACCTGGATGTCAACGCCGGCCTTCTCTCCGGCAAGGTGCGCATCCTCGGGGCCGATCTTGCCGCCCTGGGCGTCGGACCGACTGCCGTGGGACAGACGCGCCTGCAGTACGTCGCGAATGCCAACTACACGCTGCCCTTCTGGCCGGCCCTGTCGTTGGATGTCTCTGCCACCCACTTCGGCGCCACGCCGGCAAGCGTCAGCAACGACATCTACACTCCGTCCGTCACCGAAGTGAACCTCGGCGGGCGCCTGAAGTTCGATATTCTCGGTCGGCCCAGCAGTCTCAGGGTACAGGTGCAGAATCTCCCCAATTCCTATCGCTGGACCAACGTGTACACACCCGGGTTTTTCGAATGGGCAGGGCCGCGCACTGTGTTTGGTTATCTGACTACAGATCTGTAGTCCTGCAAGGAAGCAGGCCTCACTGCCTCAAAGGATGTTTGCGGCGCGTTCGCCCGCCTTCTTGCCATACTCGAGCGCCGAGCCCCAATGCTGTCCTCCATTGAGCTCGGAGTGTCCGATAGCGATGCGCCCGTATCCAGCCCGGACGCGCTCGAGCGGACTGGGCTTGCCCTGCACACCGTAGTGGAAGCCGGGCGGCTCAATCAGTCTCGCGTGGCCCCACCGATTGAGCACAATGGCTGCGATATCGCGCTCAGCCTGGAAACCGTGGGCTGCGAACATCCGGGCCATTTGATTGCGGATGCGTTTCTCGAAGTCCGCGTACGGCGTGGCAAGGAAAACAGCTCGCGCGGCGGCGCCCTGTTGTGCCGCAGGCATTCCCGGCACGGGCAGGCCCAGGTAGAAGGACAGCACCGCGGGTTTGTCGGGGTGCAAGGCCGGAGCATATTGTTTGGCTCCAACCATGGTCTGGCGAAGATTGCAGCAGTAACCAAAGCCGTCGGCGTCATCGAACCAACGGCACGCTGTGATATCGAGGTCGTAGAGAAAACGCCACTGGCGCAGCGCTACGTTGACAATCAATGCAGGCGCGTAAAAGAACTGATCGTAGGCGGCGCGCAGGTCGGAAGGCATATCGGCGAGAATATGCTTGTTGACCCAGCCACCGCTGGCCATGACCACCGTGCGCGCTTCAACCTTGAACAGCCTCCCTCCTTTCTCGTAGATGACCCGCACCGCATCGCTGTTTGGGCCTTGGTGTTCGACTCGGATCGCGGTCGCTCCGAGTTGAATGCGCGTGGACTGCGCCTGGCGGTCGAGGGCGGCAAAGCTCACGGCACCGTACTGCAGGGAGTCGAAATCCCGCCCCGGCAGTGCTTCGGGAATCAGGCCGCGCAACAGGGCACGCGGGAAGGGTGAGTTGCCCCCGGGAAAGGACAACGCCATTGGACGGTCGGGAGATTCGACCAATTGTCGACCGAGGCGTGCGCATGCGGCGTCAATACTAACGCCGCTCAAAAGGGCAACGATTGGCGCGGCCATGCGCGTGACCGCGGAATCGTAGCCGCGAACGTTCTCGAGGTAGTCCTGGTAAGTCAGAGTGTCGAGATAGCGGCTCTCCGTTTCGCTGACGGGGCCGTTGTTGGCCCGCCAGCGCAGTAGATCCCGGCGCGCCGCCTGTGAAAATGGCGTGCCTTCGAGATTTCGGGCCCAGATGTTGCGCTGCCAATCGGGCCGGCCATCCGCCGCGGTACCGAAGAAATAACCCACATCGACCTGCGACTCCTGGAAACCGTCCATGTTTGAATAATTGTCGCGTGCAAAACGCAACGGTTTGAGGTCGGCATCCCAGTGTTGCCACGCATACTCGCGCGGAATCTGGAATTCGGTAAAGAAAGCATCCTCGCGCGAACCGCTGCCCGGTGCGGGGACGCCGAAGTCGTTCGAGCCCTGCGGCCCCCAGAGTCGCTCGCCCGCCACGCGGAATTCGTTTTGCCGTGCTTCTCCGCCGAGCATGGCGTGATTTTCCAGCAGCAGCACGCGCCTGTTCTGACCCGCAAGCTTTTTGAAGTAATAGGCGGCACTCAGTCCGGCAATTCCGCCCCCGACAACCACGAGATCGAACTGGCCGGAAGGCTGCGCGCCCTGGAGCGCCGCTGCGTCATAGGCGCCATCGCGAATGCGATGAGCAGCCTGGATGACAGGCCAGGTGTTGCCGTTGGCTTTGGCGTAATCGCCGACTCCGCCGTAACCGGTAAACAGATCGGCGTCGGCGGAACGGGCTGGGCGAGCCGCCGCCGGGTCGAGAATCAGTCCGCTGCCGGCGCCGACGAGGATGCCGTTTACAAAGTCACGGCGTGTGATCTGGCCATTCAACGGGTCCAGCTCCTTCGAGTCGCGAGAAAGCGATCCTAGCAAAGCCGGACTCGGCCGGGTTCATGTACAACGGTCAGAACGGATCCCGAGTGAGATCGGGTACACTGTTCGTTGACATGAACCAGCGTACCTACGATCGATCCTTTTGGGAACAGCTCTGGTCGAAGACGCTTCGTGAGCAACCTGACAAGGTTGCACGGCGCCAGCCGAATGCACATCTCGTCGCCGAAGCTCGCAATCTTCTGCCTGGACGCGCGCTCGATGCAGGCTGTGGACATGGCGCTGAAACAGTTTGGCTCGCTGCCCATGGCTGGCAGGTCACGGCGGTCGATTTCTCGGCAAGTGCTCTGGCAAAGGGACAGTCGATGGCCGAGGCAGCGGGGGCAGACATCGCACAGCGCATTAGCTGGATCGAAGGCGATCTGGCGAGCTGGACCCCGGGGCAAGGCCAATTCGATCTGGTGGCCTGCCTGCACGTTCACGTAGCTGGGTCAGTGGCGGAGATGGTGCAAAGGATGGCGAGCGGCGTCGCGGTGGGAGGGACGCTGCTCATGGTCGGACACCGACCGGTTGATCCAGCGACCGGAGCCGCTACCGCTGCGGCTGGTCAGGTGCAAGTCTCCGTCGAAACAGCGGTCGGTGCGCTCGATCCCCTCCGCTGGGAAGTCGCAGTCGCAGAAGAGCGTCCGCGCGCCATCGCGGGTACTGGTGTCGACGCCGTGATCCTTGCACGGCGTCGACCCTGAGATCTGACGCTCGCTATTCGTCGTCTGGGTCGACGTCTGGCGTCAGCGCGGGATCAAAGAAGCCAGCGATCCCATGAGCGATTTTGCCTGGTTTGCTCGGACCGACATTGCTCAACACCACGACTGTGAGGCCGTCATCGACGTACCGCGCGATATGGCTTCTGAAACCCTGCCAGGCCCCGCCATGCTCAATGATCTTGTGCCCGTGGATCGCATAGATATCCCAGCCAAAGCCGTAGTTGCCCGGGTTGGCCTTGCCGTCGTTCAGTGGAAACACGGTCCACATGCGCTCGAGACTGGAGCGCTTCAACAACTGCTCGCCGTAAAGCGCGCCGTCCCACTTTGCAAGATCCAGAACATTGAAGTACATCGCGCCATCGGCAGTTGAGTTATATGTCGGCGACACCCACGCCTGATTGTGCAGCACCCCGTTCTCGAGCTCGTAGCCGACAGTCCGGTTGGGGATGATTTCGCTGTCGCTGATGATCCGCGTCGCGGTCATGCCCAGAGGTTTGAAGACCCGTTGCGCCAGGAAATCACCGTAGAACTGTCCAGTGACCTTGTGAACGACAAACCCGAGCAACACGTAGTTGGTATTGGTGTAACGCCATTTCTCACCCGGCGCGAAGTCGATGGTCATCGTCTCCATGCGCTCGAGCATCTGAGCCTCGGTCAGGTCCTGCCGCAGATTGAACAGCCCGAAAGGGCTGGTGCGCTCTTCGCTTTCGTACTCACCCAAACCGGAGGTGTGCGACAGCAGGTTCTTGATCTTGATCGCCTGCCAGCTCTTGGGGGCGTGGTCAAAGTACTTGGTGATACTGTCCTCCAGGTTCACCTTGCCCTCCTCCACCAGCATCATGATCGCGGTCGCGGTGAATTGCTTACCCATCGAACCTGACTGGAATACCATTTCCGGCCGCACCGGCACATTCAGCTCGACGCTCGCCAGACCGTAGCCCTTGGCCAGCACGACCTGTCCTTTGCGATAAATCCCCACTTCGAGGCCGGGGATGTGTTGCTCCTTCATCTGCGCGGCAACGTACTGATCGATCTTTTGGGTCGGTACCGTGGCGGCGTGCGCGCCGGATAAGGCCATCACAGTGGCCAGTGCGAGGCCGTGCCAATTCTTCATAATATCCCCCAGCCAGTCATTTGTTATCAAGATACCAGTATTCTGATACGTTATGCAAATCACTTGAGACAGGTACCCCGCGCATGAAAATCACCCCGTTCGCCGTCGAGCAGTGGATGAATGAGTTTGAGACTCAGTGCCGCCACAACTTGGGCGAGACTTGCGTCGCTTCCCTGACGGTCAATGAGCTGCTCACCCTCGCCGGCGAACGTGACACCTTCCTGGACCAGGTCCTGGCGCTCAAACTGACGTACGGTGAAATCAAGGGAAGCGACCGCTTGCGAGCCGCGGTCGCCGGCCTCTTCCAGACCCGAAGAGCCGATGAAATCCTGATCACTCATGGCGCGATTGGCGCCAACTCGCTCGTGTATCACGCCTTGGTCAGTGCTGGCGATGAAGTCGTGTCGGTGGTGCCCACCTATCAGCAGCACTACTCGATACCGGACAGCCTGGGCGCCGAGGTGCGCCGTCTGCCGCTGCGCGAAGAGAATCGCTACCTTCCGGATCTCGAGGAGCTACGCAAGCTCGTTACGCCCAACACCCGGCTCATCGCCTTCACCAACCCGAACAATCCAACGGGCTCCCTGATGGAGGCAGCCTGCCTGAAGGAGATTATTGCCATCGCCGATCGCGTGGGCGCCTATGTTCTGGCCGACGAGGTTTATCGCGGCACCGCGCAAGAGCACGACGTGCTCACGCCGTCCGTGACGGACCTCTACCCCCGCGGCATCAGCGTAGGCAGCATGTCCAAAGCCTTCTCTCTGGCGGGCGTCCGGCTGGGCTGGATCTGCGGCCCGGCCGAAGTGCTGAGCGCGGCCGAAATCCACCGCGACTACAACACCATCAGTGTCGGGATGATTGACGATCTGCTGGCCTCCATGGCGCTCGAGCACCAGGACAAAATTCTCACCCGCAGCAGACGCATCGTCCGCCAAAACCTGCAGGCACTCGATCGGTGGGTACAGGCAGAGCACGCCATCAGCTACGTAAAGCCGCGAGCAGGGACAGTCACCTTGCTGAAGTACGACTTCGAGATGCCGTCGCGCGAGCTATGCGTACGGCTCGTTCGGGAAGCCGGTGTGCTTTTCACACCCGGCAGCGCCTTCGAGCGCGAGGGCACAGTGCGCATCGGCTACGCGAACACTTTGGATGTCGTCGAAGCCGGCCTGCGGGAGACCTCACATTTTCTCAGAGCGCTGTAGCGCGAACAACTCCCCGAGCGAAGCAACTCGCAACTTGCGGAAGATGCGTTTGCGGTGATCCTTTACGGTATGACGGCTGATGTTGAGACGCAGGGCGATCGCCAGGGAGGAGCATCCCAACAGCAGCAGATGATAGACCTCGCGTTCACGAGGCGTGAGACCGACTGCATCCCGCGGGGACACGAGCTGTCGATGCCGTTCGAATGCCGCGGTAAGCGGGGCAGCCAGCTCCTGAAGTGCCAGCAGCTTGTCATCCGGTGCAGGACGTCGACCGCGGGCCCGGTAGAAACTGAGCTCTATCAGCGCGGTACCCGAAGACAGGTACAAGCCGATTTCCTCCTGCCGCCGCGGCCAGCCAACGGTCCTGAACCCCAACTCTTCGTCGGGCGACAACTCCACGTGTGAGTCGATCGACAGAGCTTCGCCGCGGCTCAAAGCAAAGTCGCGCGCCCGGCGAACGCCGAGGGCACACGCCTGGAGAATCGGGTTCACCCGGTGAGTAAACTGTGCGTAATTGGCAATCCCGCGCCTGGCTTCCGCGCCCACGAAGTTGTCGAACAACACCGCGGCTTTCGCGGCGCGCTGATGAGCAAACACCGCCATCAGCTCAAAACCCAGGAACGAGCACAGCGCACCGGCGCTGATCGCGGCGAAATCCTCCGCGCCGATGGCGCTGATCACCGACGCCAGGACCGAATAGTGCTCAGTGCCGACCCTTTGACGATTTGCCTTTCTTGCGCTCACGTTGTTCCCGATCGAATCCCATGAAGAATGCCTTGAACTCGGAACCGGCATTGAGCTGCTGATGAACCGTATCTCCCAACGTATCGATGACATCCTCAATGAACAGGTTCAACAAGCTGGCGATGGGGGCGTGATTGTCCCAAAACCGTCCGGAATCGGTGCGCGCCTGAAAGGCATAGGGGGTGAGTGTCGCAGCCCACCGGCAGTAGGCGTCAGTGACCACCATCACAGGAATGCCCTTCTCGGCGCTTCTTTGCGCCAACAGCCGGAACCAGCGCGAGTAGCGCCGGGTATCGATCAGAACGACACAACTGTTCGCATCCGCCTCCGCTCTGAGATCGGAAAAGGCGCGATTCTCGACTGACACATAGCGCACGCCCGGCCGCACGTCACCCAAGTGATCCGCGAATGAAATGGCCAGACCCCGTTCGCCGACCATTCCAACAACGAACACCTGGCGAGCGCCGGCAATTTTCTCGACCGCCTCCCGCCAGCTTTGCGTCTCCGACAGCGCATAGACGGCTTCCACGGCTTCCACCTCCGCCCTCAGACTTCGAATGCGCTCCTGACTTTTCAATGCCGGCAAGGTCGGTGAGGTGCCACGCCTCGCCCAGGGCCCGGCGCCATCGGGCACCTCGAAACGCATTTCAGCCCGAAGCTGCCCCAGACCCCGATAACCCAGAGCCTTCAATGTCCGTCCGACGGTCATGGCGCTCACACCCAGGCGCTTGGCGATCGTCTCAGCGGTCTCAAACGGTAACTGCTCCGGGTGTGCGGCCAGGTGCGCGGCGACTGACTGCTCCGACGTACTCAGCTCCTGGAGGCGTGTTTGTATGAGCAATTGGTACTGGTAACCGCCCCCGGGCTGCTTGGATTTGTTTCGCGTCATGGCAGTGTTGGTTTTCCTGGGTAGGGCGACATTATACCAAAATTAAACCTTGTTAATTCTATAACAAAGATTCACAATGGTGCGTGCGTTCGGAAACAGGCTGTCCCCATGATTGAACTCAGAAAACCCTACTTGATTTTCGTCGGCGATGCAGAGATTGAATCGGACGCCAAGACCGGCGCCGGACTTCGCGACTGGGCCCGCGAGTCCTGTCTCGCGCAACACGGCGTCACCGAGAAGGCCGTAGACCTGGGCTTACCTCACATGACGCCCGAGCAGGCTGCGGCTGCCGGCGCGCGCTCCCTGGTCATTGGGGTCGCCCCCTTTGGTGGCCGAATCGCCCCCTGCTGGGAGCCCGCCTTGTTCGCCGCGGTGCGTGCTGGGATGGATATTGTGAGCGGATTGCATACGCGTTTGGCGGACGTACCCGGCTTGGCACAGGCCGCTCAAACAAGCGGCGTTGCGCTGCGTGACGTACGGCATCCGCGCGAGCGCTACCCTGTTGCAACCGGGGCTAAAAGAACCGGGAAACGGGTCGCAATGGTCGGTACTGACTGCGCGCTCGGTAAGAAGTACACCGCATTGGCTCTGACCCGCGCATTGCAAGCTCGCAAAGTCCCAGCGGATTTCCGGGCGACGGGCCAGACCGGAATCATGATCTCGGGTTCGGGCATTGCGATGGATGCCATTGTGGCCGATTTCGTGGCGGGTGCCGCGGAGGCGCTGTCACCGTCAGCCGCGCCCGATCATTGGGATGTGATCGAAGGCCAAGGCTCGCTGTTTCATCCGGCGTATGCGGCGGTTACGTTGGGTCTGCTCCACGGCTCACAGCCCGACGCACTGGTGCTGTGTCACGATCCCAAGCGCACTCACATCGACGGTTACCCGGACTTTCCCATTCGGCCGCTCGATGAGGCGGCCAACATCTACCTGCAGCAGGCACGTCTCACCAATCCCGCGGTGCGGCTGGTGGGACTCAGCATGAACACGTCGGGTCTCGATGCAGCCCGGCGCAATCAGGTCCTGGCCGAGGGAGCCGCGATTTTAGGCGTTCCAGCCTTCGACCCCATGAAAACGCCGCTCGACGCCGTGGTGGACCGCTTGCTTGCCAACTGAGCAACGCGGCGCTCCTGCGCCCGGCACTTACGAGCCGCGTGTTTTCTTGGAGCGCCGCTGCCGGTGCACGCGTTCGAAACCCACGAACGTTGCGCCGAATTCCGAGACCGCTTCGAGCTGTGCGTGGACTGCGTCCCCGAGATGCTCGATGACGTCCTCGGTGAGAAGATTCAACATGCTCACGACCGGTGCGCTGTTGTCCCAGAAGCGGCCGGAGTCAGTGCGTGCCTGCAGAACATGGGGGGTCAGTCCGGCTGCCCAGGTGCAGTAGGCGTCGGTTGCGATGACCAACGGCACACCCAGCTCGGACGCCTTTTCCCCCAACAGCCGAAACCAACGCGAATAGCGGCGGACGTCCACCAACAGCAGGCAGCTATTGGTGTTGGCTTCGGTCTGCAGATCCGCGAAGGCGCGGTTTTCGACCGACAGGTATCGGACCCGCGGCCGTACGTACGCCAGTTGATCCGCGAAGGTGATGGCAATTCCGCATTCCGTCTGAAAGCCTGCGACAAACACCTGGTCCGCCTGCGCGATCCGCTGCACCGCTTCTTGCCACGCAGGCGTTTCCGCCAGGGCGTGAACCGCCTCGATGGCTTCCAGCTCCGCCTTGAGCGCTCGCCGGCGATCGAGATCCTTGAGTATCGGGGGCGAATTTGCCGCCACCCCGTGACCCCAGGGAGCAGCCGCATCCGACACCTCGGACCGCATCTGCTCGCGAATATCCGCCAACCCTCGATAGCCGAGCGCTTTCAGAGTACGGCCAACGGTCATTGAGCTCACGCCGAGGCGTTTGGCCAGGGAGTCGGCGGTTTCAAAGGGAAGCTGGTCAGGGTGAGCACTGAGGTGCGCAGCCACGGCCTGCTCCGCCGTGCTCAACCCTGACAGGCGCTTTTCTATCACCGCCTGGTAGCGATATTTTTGCGCGGATGCAGCCGGTGGGACCTTCGTCATGCCCTACAGAATAGCATCTGCGCCCTGGCGTACGCTTATTTGGGTAGCACCCGGCCCGGGCGAGCACCGGTCGGCTTGCCGCCGCTCCAGACCTGCACGCCATTCACAAACACCGTTTCGATGCCCTCCGACACTGTTTCAGGATGCAGGAAGGTCGCCCGGTCGCGCACAGTTTTGGGGTTGAACAGCACGAGGTCAGCAATCGCGCCCGGACGCACGATACCCCGATCAGTCCACCCGAGACGCTTGGCGGGCAGGGAAGTCATCTTACGGACGGCCTCTGGAAGCTCCAGCCACTTCTTTTCGCGCACGTACTGACCGAGGACCCGCGGAAACGTTCCCGCGCCACGCGGGTGTTGCGCATCGATACCCCCGTCACTCGCGACCATGACCCAGGGTTGTTGATAGAACGCTTTGATGTCCGGTTCGGTCATTGATTGGCAGATGACAATAGCCTCGGTGCCGGCAGCGTCCCCCTTGCGAATGATTTGGATGAACATCTCAACGGGCGAGACTCCCGCCGAGTGCGCCAGATCCTCCAGGGTGTGTCCGTTATAGCTGGGCTCCGGCGTAAAGCCGACAATCGTGACGTGGTTTGCGCCGCCGACATCCGCCAGCGCGCGCGCGACGCTTGCGGGATTCTCGTATTGCTTGTCCGGCACCAGGACCTTGATGTTTGAATTCCAGGCATTGTACGGATAGCAGTCCGCCAGAAAATCCACTCCTCGTTGCCGCGCGGCTTCAATGACACGGATATAGGCCGGGGCCCTGCCCCAGACCTTCACGGTACCCAGCTTGATATGCGAGTGCTCCACGGGAATGTGCGCGCGCTCGCCGATCGCAATTTCCTCATCCAACGCTTCGAAGCTCTTGTCGGCTTCGTCGCGGATGTGAGTCATATAAAAGCCGCCGTGCTTGGCTGCCGCGGCGGCCACAGCCACCAGCTCATCCGTATTGCTGTAGCTGGCTACATCATATTCAACCCCGCTCGACAGTCCGATCGCGCCCTCGCCCATCGCCTGCTCGACCAGCTTGGCCATTGCGGCGATCTCGGCCGGCCGTGCAGTCCGCTTGTAGTCAGCGCCCATGACCTGCTCGCGCACGGTGGCATGGCCGACCATCACCGCCAGGTTGAGAGAAGCTGGATTGCGCCGGCGCTGCTCGAGCCAGGCGCCCACCGGCCAGGGAGAGCTGCCGTCGGGGCCGAGAATGATGGTCGTAATGCCCTGTGAGATTTGAGTCGGCGCCAGCGGCTGCTTCTCCAGGCCGCCATCTGAATGGTTGTGTATGTCAATGAAGCCCGGCGCCAGCACGAGGCCCGCGGCATCGATGACATGGTCCGCGGCCGTGGGCGCGAATTGCCCTACCGCCGTGATCCGATCGCCCTCGACACGGATGTTCGCTTTGCGCAAGGCGGCGCCCGTTCCGTCCGCGAGCTGCGCGTTTGCGATGACCACCGGGCCGGTTGCGGCACCTGCCACCGACCAACAACCGACCAACAAGGCGATTCGTATCCAGCTCATGGAGCTCCCCATACAGCGTCGGGACAGTAGATGTTGCCATTCTCATATCGAACGGAAGGAACACGGTCGTTGCGCAGGAAGATGGGTCCATCCAGATCGACGACATGGCAAAGCTGCCCGACCAGGTATGAGGGAGCCATCGCCAGGGACGTGCCCACCATGTTTCCCACCATGACACTCAGTCCCCGGCGCCGCGCAGCGTGCGCCAGCGACAGGCCTTCGGTCAGTCCGCCACATTTGTCGAGCTTGATGTTGATGACCTGAAAACGACCGAGCAGCCCTGGCAGGTCGGCCAGTCCCTGCGCGCTCTCATCGGCCGCCACGGGAATGGGCGACTGCAACCCGTCCAACAGCGCTTCCTGTCCGACTCTGAACGGCTGCTCAATGAGCTGTACACGCGTGTCGACGAGCACGGGCATCAAGGTCTCGAGGGACTCACGAGTAAAGCCCTGGTTCGCATCAACTCCCAACCAGACATCCGGACGTGCCGCGCGCACGGCGCGGACGCGATCAGCGTCCGCGGGCTCCCCGGTCAACTTGAGCTTGATGGCCTTTGCATGGCTGTAGGCACGGGCATCGGCGGCCATTTTCTCAGGGCTGTTGGCTCCGACCGTGAATGTTGTGAGTAAGGCGCGAGGCCGGTCCAGCTCCGCAATCTGCCACGCAGCGCGTCCCGTCTCCTTCGCTTCGAGATCCCAAAACGCGCAATCGAGAGCATTGCGTGCGCCGCCAGTGGGCAGCAACTCCTGAAGCGCCTGGCGAGTGATGCCGGCTTCTACTCGGGAACGCACCGCCTCGATCTGCCTGACAACGCCGGGGATGTCGTCACCAACCCGGTAATAAACGCCCGATGCCTCCCCCCGGCCTCGGTGACCGTTTCGCTCCAGGGTGACGATGACGAGCTCCGTGTCTTCCATGGTGTAGTCGGTAATGCGAAACGGCTCTTTCAGCGGATACTTCTCCACTGAGACTGTCAATGTCAGAGGCCCGGAGCTCATGAGATTTCACCTTGCTTGCAACGAAGAGACGAGTATCGCCATCCATAACCGGCGTAGGTCAGCAGCCCGAGAGCGAGCCACACCGCGAGCCGAATCCAGGTATCCAGAGGCAGGTTCGCCATCAGAGCTAAACACACGATGACGCCCGCAAGCGGCACCCAGGGATAGCCGGGGACCCGAAACGGACGCGGCAGCTCGGGGCGGCGCTGTCGCAGCACGAGCACCCCGATGCAAACAACTACGAACGCCAGCAATGTACCTATGGAAATCAGCTCACCGAGCAGGCGCAATGGAAAAACACCTGCCACGAAAGCCGCTACCGCTCCCGTAACCAGGGTGCCGATGTAGGGCGTGCGCAGTCGCGGATGAATACGCATGAAGGCCTTCGGCAACAAACCGTCGCGAGCCATGGCAAAGAAGATGCGCACCTGTCCGAGGAGTGTCACCAACAATGCGGAAATGAGCCCCACGATGATGACCACGCCGACGAGCGAGCGCGCCCATGCCAGCGCCGGTCCGGCCGCAGCCAGCGCAACGTAAACGGGGTCTGGGACAGCGAGCGTGTGATAGTCCGCCAACCCGGTCACCATTAGAGCAATGAGCGCGTAGAGCAACGTGCATATACATAGCGCCGCCAACAGTGCCAGGGGAACAGTGCGCTGGGGATTGCGTGTTTCCTGTGACATGGTGGAAACCCCGTCGAAACCAACGTAGGCATAGAAAACGATGGCCGCACCGGTCAGGACCCCACTGACACCGAAGGACCCCGCGCGACCCGTATTTGCCGGAATGAATGGCGACCAATGAGCCGGATCGGCATGCAACAGGCCGGCGACACCCACCACGACTATAGCCGTTACATTCACAATGACGATGATGTTGTTGACTCGCGCGGAAGCTTGCGTGCCCGCCAGCAGGAGGAATGTGCAGATACAGACGATCGCCACCGCGGGCGCGTTGAAGAAGGCGCCTGTGGCCACGAGACCTGTCGCGCCGACATCGAGCGGCGCCTGAGCGAAGGCGGATGGAATGTGCAAGCCGAATTCGGCTGCCATGGAATTGAAGTACCCGGCCCATCCTATCGCCACCAGGGCGCTGGCGAACAAATACTCCAGAACGAGACACCACCCGATGATCCAGGCAATCAGTTCCCCGAGCGTCGCATACGCATAGGTGTATGCGCTGCCGGCCACCGGCACAATGGCCGCGAGCTCGGCATAGCACAGACCGGCCAATGCGCACGCGAAGCTGGCCAGGATGAATGACAGGACCACCGCCGGCCCTGCGTGATCGGCCGCCACCGCTCCCGTGAGGACAAAGATTCCGGCGCCAATCGTGCCACCGACACCGAAGCAAGTCAGGCTCACCAGCCCGAATGTCTGGGGCAACTTCGCAGCTCCCGTGGGCTGCGCCGCCGTATCGCTCCAGTTGTCCGCCGCGGCAGTGCGGCGCAGTGCTTCAATCGATTTTCGTACAAACAATCCGGCCATCAGTTCCCTTCGCGCCCTCTTCAGGCCTCATAACGAGTCACACCGTCGACAACGGTTCGGACAATTTTGATGTCTTTGATTTTGCCCGGATCCACCTGGTGTGGGTCTTCGGCCAGTACCACGTAGTCAGCCAGCTTGCCGGGTGTGATCGACCCTTTGCTGTGTTCTTCCCGGGTCGCGTAGGCGCCATTGAATGTGTTGACCGTCAGCGCCTCGGCCACGCTGATACGTTGATTCAGACCCCACTTTTCGCCGTTCCAGCCGGTGCGAGTGACCATTCCCTGGATGGCCATGAGCGGTGAGAACGGCCCCGGATCGAAATCCGAGCCCGCCGCAACCGGCACGCCGGCATCGAGCAGCGTGCGGTACGCCATGCAATGCTTCATCAGCTCTTCGCCGTAGAAATGAAACTTGTCAGGGTTGTAGTAGGCGTACGAGTTGAACATCGCTGGGACCACTCCCAGCGCTTTGATGCGCCTCACCAGGTCATCGTTCACCAAAGTGCAGTGCGTAATCTTCGGCCGCGCATCCGGCCGGGGCACGAGCTTCAAGGTGCGTTCGTAAGCGCTCAGGACGTGGTCGATGGCTACATCGCCGTTCGCATGGCAGTTCATTTGAATGCCGGCGCGGTGTACCCGTTCGCACCAGGCGTTCAACACATCCTGGCTTTCTGTCACATTGCCCTTGTAACCGGTTTTACTGCCGGGGTACGGCACGCTCATTGCCATGGTGCGCTCGGAGAACGAGCCGTCGGCAGTGTGCTCGCAGGTGGCACCAAACCTGAGCCATTCGTCGCCCAACCCGGTTGCGATGCCGCCCTTGATCAGGGTCTCGAGCTCTTCGTCCGCGGCCTCATAGCTCACACGATGTTGCAAATCGCCCCGTGCGCGGACCTCCTGCAGGGCCAGAAGATTGCCTTCCTCATGACACACGCTCGTCAGACCGTAACGGACAAACTGCTTGGAAATGAACGCGAGCCCGTCTCGATCGCGCCGCATCGACTCCTCCGCTGAGTAGACGCGCTGCTTGCCGACCGCATCCATTCGATCGCGCGCCAGATCCGTGACGCGCCCGGAAAGCTCGCCTTTGGCGTCGTGATCGAAGGTACCGCCTGTCGGATCGGGGGTATCCTTCGTCACGCCGGCCAACTCAAACGCCTTGGAGTTGTAGTAGGCAGTGTGGCCACCCCGATGAATGACCTTCACCGGCAGGTCCTTCGATACCTTGTCGAGCTCCTGACGGGTGAGTGCGCGGTTGCCCTTGACCTTCGTGTCATCGAAGAAGTAACCATCCACCCAGGTGTCTTTCGGGGTGCCGGCGGCGCGAGCCCTGAGCTTATCGATGATGCTGTCGATAGTGACGAACTCGACTTCGTACGGGTTGCCCACGAGCACCTCATACAGAAGCTCGTTGCCCGGTGCATGGTTGTGGCTGTCATTGAAGCCGGGAACCACCGTCATCCGGGCGGCATCGATCACCTTGGTGCCTGAGCCCGCGAGCTTGCGGATGTCCTCGTTGGACCCCACCGCCATGAAATGCCCTGCCTTCACGGCAAAGGCCTGCGCAGTGGGTTGTTTGACATCGACCGTGTACACCTTTGCGTTGATCACAATCGTGTCAGGGTCCATCGGACCGGCGACACTCAGCGCCCCCCGCGCAAAGCGAGTCGCGCCCAGCAGAGCGAGACCCGTGCCGGTGACGAAATTGCGTCGACTCAAAAGCGACATCGAGCTATCGCTGCCTGGGAAACGAGAGGTGTACCGTTGCATAGTAGGAGCGCCCCGCTGGATCCACGATCGACGTATCATAACCCATGTTATGGAAGCTGCCCGGCACTCCGCCGTAGAAAATGGGTGTTTTGGCGTCCGTGAAGTCGTTTATACCCAGCGTGAATGCGAGCGGCGCCAGCCAGGAGCCGGAGGAAACCAATTTGTGGCAGTCAACGTTGAACTGAATATCGTGGGTGATGTATTTGTCCACCGAAACACCACCTGGGATCGTTGGGTCAGTGTATGACCCCGTGTAATGAAGCAGGTACGTCGTACTGAACGCACCGTACCCCCAATTTCCAGAGAACAGGAAGCGCGTCTTCGGTAGCCCCGCCGGGTCCGTGAGCGATCCGGCCTGGGCCGTATTACCCGCATACTGTATGAACCCGGCGCCCGTCGCGGCGTCGACCTTGAACGAGTTCAAATACGTTCCGGCCAAGGTGAAATCAAAGGACCCGGCGCTGTCCGTGTGAAAACGGTAGTCGAGATTCAGGTCCGTTCCATTGACCTGTTGTCCCTCGGCATTCATGTAAAGCGAGTACACGCCCGGCTCCCCGTTTGGCGCGGTGAAAGTCCCGCCGGGTTGTATACCGTCGATGACGAGCTGCGGGTCTGTGATGATGACAATGTGCTTTTGCCGGATAAACCAGCGATCGAGCTGCAGCGTCAGGTGACCGGGAACCGGCGGCGTCAGAACGAGTCCGTAGCTCGTATAGGAGGCTGTTTCCGGCTTCAGGTTCTTGTTGCCTCCGCCGATCTCCACGTAGGACTGAGGTTGTCCGGTGGCGGGATCGGTTCCCGCGAACACGGACAAAGTCTGCGGCGCGTTGATTGCCGTAAGTGGCGGGGCCCGAAAGGAGGTGCCGTAGGATCCGCGAAACGCAACCACATCCGCGATCGGCTCCCAACGCACACTGACGGTTGGGTCGGTACGAGAGCCGACGGACTGGATGTTTTCATACCTGGCGGCCGCGTCGATGCCCAATGAAGCGAAGCCCGGTAGTGTGAAGTCCTTTCCAAACACCGGAACCTGTCCTTCGACGTACACTGCCATGTAACGTCTTCCCGCATCGGCGGGCGAAGAGTAGTCCACATTCAAACCGTGTGCGAGCATGAACGCATCAGGCTGTACGATGTACGTATCGCGCTGGTATTCAGCGCCTAGTGCGGCATTGATGTCACCAGTTGGGAGCGAGTAGACAGGCGCGTAAGCATGGGCGTTGAAGAGCGCCATGTCCTCCCAATTCTGCACGCTCGATGTCGCCGCCACCCCGGCCAGTTGCGCTGGAGTGTTGCAGGCGTTGCAGAACATGTTCAGAGCATCCGGTCCGGGTCGGCTCTCCGCGTCATAAATGCCCTGGTTGCTGTAGACGCCGCCTTGGAAGACGTTGGCGTAGCTGTGATAGTAAACCCCGCCAACATCGTACTGAATCCTGCCCAATGCACCCTTGATGCCGAGATTCGCGCGCCAGGCCGTCGAGGTGATGTTCAGGGTCTGCGGCCCCAGTTCAGGCAGTCCGTATGTGACATCAACCAGGTCGACGCCGAAGGGATTCCAGTAGTTGCTGGCGGGAATCGGACTGAGCGGGACATCCGAGGCGGGGTCACCGAACCCGTCCGTGCCGTAGAGGGTGGCAACGCTGTGCGACGAGCTGCGCGCGAAATCGAAATCGCCGTAGAGCGTGGCACCGTTTGGCAACGTGTAGTCGGCCGCGACGAACGCGGTGCCTTTGCGTTGGGAATTGATGAGCGATTTCTTGAGCTCGTTGAGGCGCGCCCCACAGCTCGTGGCATACAAGTGCGGATCAAAGGCCACGAAATCCGCGGGGTTGCGGCTGAATCCTCCGCAGGAGAAGCGGGTCTGGTCGAGTGCGAGCGGCCCGGTTCCGTCCGGCAGGATGATTTGTGCCGGCGTCGAGTACGGATACACCTGGTAGTCGAAATTCGGGTTGAAACGGCTCAGGTCCGGATTCGAGGACACGGATCGTTGGCCGGCGGTGAGTCCGCCGCGCCTGTAAAACTCCGCGGTCACAAACACATTCAACTTGTCAGTAGACTGGCCCCAGCTCGCGGATACGTGCGAGATCGGATTGCCGCCCTGGGTGGTTCGGCCATACTGCCCCTCGAGACTGAGCCCGTCGGCGGTGCGCTTGGTGATGATGTTGACTACGCCTGCGACGGCGTCCGAGCCATAAACGGAGGATGCGCCGCTCTTCAGGACTTCCACTCGGTCGATCGCGTCGAGGGGAATCAGATCGAGATTGGCCGGATCTTCGGACTGAAACCGCCGGCCGTTCAGCAGGATCAGCGTGTATTGCGGGCCGATCCCGCGCAAATTCAGGTTCGTGCCGCCAATCCCCGTGCCGTTCAGGCCGGTGGAGGAGTCGGTATTGGTATGGCTCGACTGGCCGGACAGAATGAAGTCCGGCTGGGTTTGAAAGTACTGTTCGATATTCGCCGCGCCCGAGCTTTTGATCGCGTCACTGGTGATGACCTTCACGGGCGCGCTCTGGTAGACCGAAGTATCCGTATGAATGCTCGTGCCGGTCACTACCACTGTTGAGAGTGTATCGGACGACGTATCGGCACGTGTTGTACCCGGCGGACCGGCGTCCGCTGAGTCGGCCTTGGATTGCTGCGCCTTTGCATCGGCACTACTGATGATCATCGCGACAGTCAAAAGCACTGTGCTCGTTACGCTTGCGCGAATCGTCATCATCGTCCCCCTCAGTCTTATTGCGAGCGCTTCGGTTACTTGTATAACACAATGCATTTATGATGTACATATCACAAGGAACGGAACCGGTTATCATCCGGCCCGCGTACCCAAACGCCGCAAAAAGGGGTTGTCATGCACATGAATCGTCGACAGGTTTTGCAAACAGGGCTCACGAGTCTCGCCGCTACGTCGGCTGCCTTTTCCATAGCCAGATCCGCGACAGGACCTGCGGACGCGTACGCCCCTCTGACTGCGAACCTCGACCGATTCGCCGAGCAGTACCTGCGCGCGCGCAGTGCTCCTGGAATGACCTTGGTGCTGGCCGACCGTCAAGGCGCACGGCATGTTGCGACCTACGGGCTAGGCGATCGCGAGGCAGAGGCGGCAGTTAAAGCAAGCGATCTTTTTCAGATCGGCTCCATCAGCAAATCATTCATGGCCCTGTGCCTCCTGCAATTGCACGACGAGGGGAAATTGGATCTGCACAAACCCATCACGGACTACTTGCCGTGGTTCAGGGTCGACATGCGATTCGGTCCGATCACCTCGCATCATCTGCTCACGCACACCTCCGGCCTTCCGGGTACCGCCTCGGTCTTCCCGTCAGACCCGGCGGTCAAACACCTGGCTGCTCACGCTCCGGGCGCGCACTTTCACTACAACAACATGGCGTTCGAGTTGCTCGGTTATCTGATTTGGACACTCGACGGACGCGAGCTGCCCCAGGCGCTGCGCGCACGCATCCTCGAGCCTTTGGGCATGGTGCAGACCGAGCCCGTTATCACCTTCGACATGCGATCTCGCCTCGTCAAAAGCTATGCAGCATTCTTCGCGGATCGTCCGGACGCGAGCAGCGTCCGCATGTGCGAGGCGCCAGGGACCATCGAGACCAGTGGTGCCGGCTGCGTGGCATCGACGGCGAACGACATGGGCGCGTATGTCCAGATGCTCGCCAACGGTGGTGTCGGCCCAAAGGGCAGACTCGTATCCAAAGAGAGTTTTGAGCTCTTCTGTAAGCCGCACGTGGTGGCGGAAGAGTTCGGGCCCACCGCCAGCTACGGTTACGGTATCGCGGTCGATCATCTGGATGGGCACAAGGTCATCCGTCACACCGGCGGTATGTTGTCGTTCATGTCCTCGATCCTCGTTGACTTGGACGAGGGTGTAGGCGCGTTCGCCTCAATCAACGCGATGCAAGGTTATCGCCCGACCACAGTCACGACAGTTGCTGTCCAGCAGATGCGGGCCATGCGCTCGAAGAAGCCCCTTCCAGCACCACCGGCAGTCGAGTCGCCGTGGGACGCTGAAAACGCCGCAGATTACGTCGGAACGTACCGGGCCCCCGCCGGCGGATCGATGGTTATTGAGCGGGACGCGGACCGCATCTATTGGAAACGCGGGCAAGAGCGAATTGCCCTGCAACCTGCCGGCGAGGCCGATCAGTTCGTGGTGGCGCACCCGGATTTCAGTCATTTCAAGTTGGTCTTCACGCGGCAGGACCCCGACAATGAGCACAGCCCGATTACGGAAAGCGCCTGGGGAACCGACTGGTACGTCAGTGAGCGGTACCAGGGACCGCGTGAATTCCCGACTCCAGCCGAGTGGAACAGTTATGTGGGTCACTATTGGTCGGAAAATCCCTGGATCGGCAGCACTCGAATCGTACTGCGCAAAGGCAGGCTCTGGCTGGACGGTGCCACCCCGCTCGAAGCCCAGGGTGATGTCTTCTACCTCCGGGATGAAAAGTACAGCCCGGAGTGGATTCGCTTCAGTGATCCGGTCAACGGACACTGTATGCGCATCAGCCTTTCAGGCGAGAGCCTGTGGCGCGTAGCTGCAATATAACCGCACTCAGCAAAACGCACGTACCCCGTCCGCCGGTCCGCTACCACCTCCGTTACAGTGGCGGTCCGTCGGTTGTGACGGTCAGGCTACCGTTGTTGATGGCTGTAGCAAACTGCTGCATCGCCTGATCGCGCTGTTGCGGGTCGAGCATGGCGAGCTTCTCCCGAAAGCTCATGCGTTGCTCATTCCCCCAGGTCCCCTGGGCCACCAACGCACTCGCCTGCTCCAGGGCCTCGCGGCGCTGTGCCTGCACTTCCGGCGAAACGGCTTCCTGCGCCGGCGTTGAGGCTGCAGGCGCTCCGCCGGATTTTCCCGGCTGCGGCGCTGTGGGAAGGCTGCTGCCAGGTTTGGCCAGCACGGCGGTCATTTCTTCCCTGATCAGGGCGCGCAGCGTCGCCGAATCGACGTCTGCGCGCCCCGTCGACAAGCCCGGTACGAGTTTTGCCAGGGCAGGCGTGTCGGCTTTGGCCAACGGCGCGTCGGAGCCGGCGGACCCGAGCTGATACCCGGACCAACCGCCCAAGCCTAATCCAAACACTGACATCCCGATTGCAATGAGCTTGTTCATTTGACTGCCTTCAGGTCATTACAGGTTGTATGAGAAGTTGCTGATGCTGATGTACGTGCACTTTCCCGTGCTGTTGTTCATCAGGAAGTAGACGGAGCTCGTGTTGTTCACGGAAGAAACCGCCTGGCGCGCCTGACCGTCGGCGGTGTTCGAGTAGCAGTACAGATAGTTGCCCTGGGCATCGCGTGCGGTGCACGAAATATAGATCGAGCTGACCAGATCAGCCGCCGAGCTGCAGCCGATGTACTGGTTGCTGTCGGAGGAGTAATAGCGCGCCGAGCTCAACGACCCGTACGCGGAGCTGCTGGTCGACCCCTTGCTGACACTGACGAACGCGTTGTAGTGAGGGCCGGCGAATGCAACCGTCTGCAGCGCAAAAGCGGCGGCCATGGACATGACAATACTGAGTCTTTTCATGACAAATACCTCGATTGGTTAGGTTGTAAACACATCATTCACTTTCACGACGGGAACGATGTTCCGAAACGAACCGGGGGATAAGTGTCTAATGTCACATCCATGCGCGCCGCGGGCTGCGACTTGAAGGCGATGGGCAAGGGGCGCGTCACTGACCGCGGCCCACTTCTCTTATAAATCAATAGCTTATTTGTTCTGACTTCTATCCGTTGTGCTATCGATTACCCTAAAGTAAGGTACACGTACGTAACTTACTCTGGACGCTGCGGCGTTCGTTCCGGGCTATTCTGCAGTCGACCGCTTCCTGACATACGGTATTTTCGGCGGCCTTCCCGGACAGCTCGCAGTGATTGATCCTGACCGTTCGCTGGCACAAAATGTAGCGGATCATCTGCTCAATCCCGCTGGCCGTCTCGCCGACGAAGCTGAACACCTGCTCGATGCGTTCATAAGAGAAGGGGGAATCCACTACTCTCTAGTTACAGCAATCGCCGGCGGTGAACACCGCTGGAGCCGTATCACGAGCCGAGTCGGTAAAAACTCGGCCTCTGTCAGCCGACCGTTGGACTGGATGCAGCAAATGGAATTGGTGACCAAGGTGATTCCAGTTTCCGCATCGCCGCCCGGTAACCCCAAAAAAACTCTGTACCGGCTTGCAGACCCGTATCTAGCCTTCTGGCACCGCTTTGTGGCGCCCCTGCGCGCAACCGGAGCTGTCGAGGTGCTGACGCCAATGCAACTCTGGGACCGCCATGTGGTTCCACATCTCAGCGAATATATGGGAGCGGTATTCGAAGACAACTGCCGAGTATTTGTCTCCCACGCAACGCACCCCCACCTGCCCTTCCTCCCCGATCGAGTGGGAGAGTGGTGGAGCGATGATCAACAGGATCAAATTGACGTGGTGGCGATTGGCCCTAAAGGTCAGGTGCTACTCGGAAAGTGTAAATGGGGCACCGCGACACATCAGGATTTTGAGCTACTGGAACGCCGACGCGATCTGATTGTTCGCGAGTTGAAGGGGACACGGCGAGTCTACTTTGCGCTGTTCACCGGTTCCGCGGTAATCAAAGATCGCAAGCCAGCCGAGCAGATCAAGAACCGTGAAGTTCTGCGCCTGAGTGCAGAAGATATGTTGCGGAGAGAGGAATGATCCATACAACGAAAATGCGCGTCGCACGTCCAACAGACGATCTCGGCGCGATTGAGAGATTCTATCGAGAGGGGCTGGGATTGACGGAGCTGTTCCGCTTCAAAAATCACGCGGGATTCGACGGCGTCATGTTCGGTGTGCCCGGCGCGCCCTACCACCTTGAATTTACTCACGCACACGGGCATCAGGTCGGGCGGGCGCCAACCGCCGACAATTTGTTGGTGTTCTATCTTCCCGATGAAGCCCAATGGCTTGCAGCGATAGAGCGCCTCACCACTCTCGGATACTCGCCTGTGCCCTCGTTCAATCCCTACTGGGACAAACAAGGGCGAACATTTGAAGATCCCGACGGATATCGCGTGGTGCTGCAGAATGCAGCCTGGGACGACTGACACACGGCACGACTTCTGAACACGAGAAGGCATTCATGGCACTCGGCGACACGATCTACGTCTTCGACATTGAGCTCGCGAATTCCGATCGGAATGTCTACGAGTCGTTGAGCCTGCGCGTGGCCCGTCATCCGTCCGAAACGGCGGAGCGCATGTTGACTCGGGTGCTGGCCTATTGCCTCGAGTACACGGAAGGCATCGCCCTTACGAACGGGATCTCCGAGCCGGACGAGCCGGCGATTGCGATACGTGACTTGACGGGTGCACTACTGGTTTGGATTGACGTCGGAGCTCCGGAACCGCCACGCCTGCATCGCGCGAGCAAGGCGGCTCGACGCGTCGCTGTGTATACACATAAAGATGCCGCCCACCTGGCCGCACGACTCGGCGGAGAGAAGATTCATCGTATCGATGCGCTAGAGCTCTATGCACTGGACTTCGAGTGGCTCTCGAACCTGGCCGAACGACTCCAGCGCCGCACCGCGTTCACGTTGACACTGTCCGAGCAACATCTCTATCTGTCGCTTGGCGAAGAGACGCTGTCAGGCATCATAAGAAGAATTCCCCTCAGCTAGCGCGGCGTAGAACTGTGAATGACGTCTGATGAACCGCTCAAGGTCGCCGAGTGTCTCATTCCGCGTCCATCGAACAGCGCGTTCGCCCCCGGACACTCAATCTGAGAACCGGGCTGATTTCATGAGTATGTGCCAAAAAAACTCCGATTGGCGGGGTTGAAAGCGGCTCGCGTGAGAATGACCATACGTACTGCCGTAACAGCCAGCACAAATGCAAGGCCCTCCAATGAGTTACCTGCTTTCAATTGACATGCGTAACGTTACGCATTACATTCATCCATGATCCGCTCGATACGCCACAAAGGTTTGCGGCGTTTTTTCGAGGACGACGATGCGCACGGACTCGATCCGGAGCACGTCAAGAAGCTGCGGAACATCCTGGCGCGCCTCGACGCGGTGCGTGTGGCTTCCGATATGGACTTGCCGGGATTCAGGCTGCATCCATTGCACGGCGACCTGAAGGGATTTTGGGCGGTCACAGTGCGCGCCAACTGGCGGGTGGTTTTCAAGTTCGCGGACGGCGAGGCATCAGAAGTTGATTATCTGGACTACCACTGAATGGAGGCAGCCATGCCGATGAAGAATCCGCCGCATCCGGGTGGTGTCGTTCTCGATGAATGCATCGAGCCGTTGGGTTTAACGATTACCAGGGCTGCACGAGCTCTCGGTGTCAGCCGGGTCGCGCTTTCCGAGCTCGTGAACGGCAGGAGGGGGATCTCCCCCGAGATGGCCGTTCGACTGTCGAAGGCCTTCGGTGGCAGCGCCGAGAGCTGGCTCGTTCAGCAGGCGCAGTACGACCTGGCGCAAGTGAAGGTAGAGCGGATTAAGGTCAAGCGGCTGGAAGAAAGCAGCATGAAAGCGGCCGCCCGGCGGTAGCCTGCGCCGAACTGATCAAGCCGAGCTACAAATCTACCGATGGCCAAAGTCGTCAGCCCACTCGCCTGACTCGCAACAATCGCACCGGCGAAGCCGGATACTCCGCAGAACGCGCATTCACCGCGAACAGCCCCTGGAGATGTTCGAAGCCCTGCACTACCGACCCAAATGCCGCGAACCCGAGTCCATCAGGATTCCGCGCCCCACCCTCATCCAGCGACGGTTCGTCGCGCATGCATACAAAGATGCTGTGGTAGACAGCACCCGGCGCATATCGCGCCAGCGATACCGTACCGCGACGATGTAGCAACCCGGTGGCTCCCGTCGTCTCGTGCGAAATTACCGGCGGGATGGTGGTATCCGCCTCCATCAGCCCCATCTGCAGTACCTCGATCTTCGCTGGCAACGTATCCGGCTGGTTATGGAGATTGACGATCCGGAAGATCGCAGTGTCATCCAGACGCCCCGCATCCACATCCGCCAGGAAGTATGCACCGCTGATCGGGGCCGCCGCTGCATTGACCTCGATGGTGAACGTGAATTCAGGCGTGAGCACTTCGACAAAAACGGACTTCATGGACCTTGTGTACGCAACCTCTGGCGCCGCAGGCGTGTTGCATTCAGAAGCGCGTGACTGGCCGCCGCAATCAGAATGGAGTCGGCGGCGGGAATCCGCGTCAATGAATGACCGGAATGGGTCGATACGAGCCCCCAGACCGAGCCCAGGGCCCAGGCCGCGAGGGCCCCGCCGCGAAACAATGGCAGCCTGGCCAGCTCATCGGCCGAATACAACGCGCGCCGGATCAGGAAGAAGTCAACCACGTACACTCCCGCCAGGGGCGCGCTCAATATCCCTAACACAATGAGCAGCGGAATAAAGTACTCGGCAATACCCGCCACGGCTGCGGCCAAAGCCACGGTAGCTCCCCACAGCCCGAGCGTCCGGGTGGACGCGCGAGGAAAGAGAGTAGCGAGAGTCAGCGTCGCCGAGTAGAGATTGCTCGTATTGCTGGTCCAGGTGGAAATCACGAGAATCACGATTGCGATCCCTGGAATCTGCAACAGCGTCATCACATCCATGATGTCGTGCTTCCCATAGACTGCCGCTGGAATCGCGGCCAACAGCAGCGCCGCGGGATATCCGAGTGCAACACCTGACACCGATATCAGCGCATTCCGGTCATCACGGGCGTAGCGGGTCAGATCGGGCGCCAGCACGGCAGTTAACACAATCGCACCAATGACCGATGAAAAGGCGTCAATCGCTGAAAGTGAATGATCGCCTGCCCGCGCAAATGCCGGGGCAAGGCCGTTCCGCGCAATCGCGAGCCAAACGACATACCCCATCAGCAAGGCCAACAGCGGGACGGTGATGCGTGCAAAATGCGCCATGACATGGAAGCCGAAGATTCCGGTCAGCGTCATCAAGGTCAGAACGGCAAGGGTATAGATCCACCTCGGGGAGTCGTGGCCCCACAATCCGGATACTGCGTGCTGTACGGCGCCGCCGAGCATATCCGCTGTCGTGGCGAACCATCCGATCAACATGATCGCCAACATCAGATTGATGAGCAGCGCCCCACGGGTACCGAACGAAAACGCGAGAATCTGGTAGGTCGACAAACGGCAGCGCGCGCCGACCACGGACGTCAGCATTCCCAGTAGAGCAACCAGTCCGCACGCCGTAACGGCAATGCCAATCGCAACACCGAGACCCAGCGATCCCACAATTTGCGTACCGAGAGTAAACATGGGCAGGGTTGCCCCGATCCCCGCGATGACAATCGCGATCTGCAAGCCGCGCACGGTTGCGCCGTCTGGAACGGGCGCGACGGCGAAATCTTGCGGAGCGCCCATTCAGGCCACCGCCGGCGCGCGCCGAGTCAGGGCTGTGCCCGCCAGCCAGATGGCCGCAGTGACGAGAACGGAATCAATCGAAGCGATGCCGGTGACATCAAAATACTCATGCGAAGTCAGATAGCCCGTGAGGGAGCCCACTGCCCACGCGAGCAAGGCGACAGGCCGAAGAGACGGCGGTTGCGCAGTGACCTCCGTTCTCAACGATCGCAGCGTATGCAATATATTCACCGCCGCCACTGGGGGAAAGGCCACTCCGAGCAACGCCAGAAAGGGCATGAAAATCTGCTCGGCATGCAGGATTGCGATTGCGGCACCGACGGCCGCGGAGATCGCGGTAACCCACGGTAGCTGAAAACGCTTCACTTGATTGGTCAGACTCAAGCTACCGGAGTAGAGGCACGCCGAGGCGTCGATCCACGCGCCGAGAACCAACAGAACCAACGCCGGCAGTCCGACTCCGACGCCGACCATGACCGCAATGAGGTCGTGCGCACCGCACTTGAATGTGGGGATTGCGGCAAGCGCCAGGATGAGAGGAAACGCCACACCGAGCGCGAGCCCCGCTGCGACTCCCGCCCCTGCGGGCCGCCGCACGAACCGCCCGTAGTCCGGTTGAATGACAATTCCCACCACATACTCACCGACAACCGCCGACACGGCCGCCCCAAAACCCAGATTTCCCGGCACACTGACAGTGGCGGCGGGTGTATTGCATCCCTTGTATAACGTCCAGGCAATCAAGGCCAGCAACAAAGGCGCAATGAGCATGCCAATATGCTCGAGGCCCGTCACACCACGCAGCGTGATGGCTGTAACCGCGATGGCGGCAATGACTCCGATCCAGGCCGAGTCGAACGTCACTGCATAGATCGAATGGATGGCAGCGCCCGCGGTCGCGCCGAGAACGCTCAATATGACGCCAACCCAGCCAATCAGGCTCAGCGCAATCACCGTTTTAACAATGCGACCGCCGATCAGTCCGAACGCTTCGTCCGCCAACATCGCAAGATTCATGCGGGTGCGGGCGCCGCTGTAGGCACTGAGCGCGCCCAGCAATCCGGACAATAGTCCGCCGGCTACGAAAGCGTAGAGCGCGCGATGCAAACCCATTCCGTTGACGACCTGCGCTGCAAGGACGTATCCGGGTAGTCCGCACAGCGACCCTGCCACAATGAAAAACACTCGATGCGCGCCACCGAGTTGCGCGTCCGGAATGAGGCGCCGGGCGTACCCCTCGGCAATGAATCCCGTGGACTCGCTCACATCACCACTGTGCGAAGCCATAGTCGGACGCGGCTTGTTGCGCGGTAACGAAGCCGTTCTTGAGATCACGCAGAATGTCAGCGTGGGCCCTGGCGTTTGGCTTTCCGTAGCCACCACCTGTAGCAGTCGTCAAGCGGATGAGCTCACCCTTGGCCACCCGAACCCGCGTGCACATGTCGTACTGTTCCACGGTTCCGTCATGGCGGTGCACACTGACACTGTTCAAGGAGCCGGGCTGTCCGCCTGACAGCGGCCAAGGAGGGCGTGCCGAGCGGGTCGTTGCGTAAGTGAGATAGACCTCTTCCGCGGTCACGCGATAGTCGAGCACCACACCTTTGCCGCCCCGGAACTGCCCCGCACCCCCCGAGTCGTTGTGAAATGCGTACTGCTCAACTTTGAGGCCGTACCGCGACTCGAACAACTCCACCGGAATGTTGAAGGTTTCACCATTGGCACAGCAGAACTGACCGCTATCGCCATCCCGATCGGGAGTTGCGCCCCACCCGCCGACCAGGGGTTCGCCCATGACAAAGAGATCCTGGGTATCCGGATGCTGACCGACAATGAAGGTTGCATTCACTGACCGCTGATGCCCGGCAGGTAGGCGATCCGGCACAATGGCTGCCAACGCCTTCCACATGACATCCATTGCCGCCAGCAGCGACTCGTAGTACAGCGAAACGGGTGCCGGCGATTGCGCTGAAATAAAGGTGCCTGGTGGGCAGACTACCTGCAACGGCCGGAAGCAACCGCCGTTCGCCGGCAGCTCCGGGTTCGTGATCGACTTGAACACGCAGCGAACGCCGGTGACCAACCCTGTGAGAGTGCAATTTATAGGGCCGGCCGCCTGAGAGTCCGTCCCCGTGAAATCGACCACGATCGCAGTGGCTTTGACTGTAATCGTGACCTTGATCCGGAACGGACCATTTCCCAGGCCATCACTCTCAACAACATCGTCGGCCTCGTAGATGCCGGCTGGCAGCTTCGCTAGCTCCTCGAGCGTCATCCGCTCACCGTAGTCGAGCAAACTCGACATGGCGTCAACAACTGTCTCGACACCGTACTTCTCGACCATGTCGGTCAGGCGACGGGCACCGACCTTCGCCGCCGCTACCCCGGCATACATGTCCCCGATCGTGCTCTCGGGGAGACGTACGTTGGCCTGGATCATGGCCACGAGGGCCTTGTTGATCCGCCCGCCTTCGTAAAGCTTCACGAACGGAAACTGCAGGCCCTCCTGGTAGATTTCCGTCGACTGGGTCGAGACCGACCCGGCCTGTGCTCCCCCCACCTCGGTCCAGTGCGCTTTGTTGACCGTCCAGGCAATCAGGCGCAAGCCGTGAAATACCGGCACCAGGATGATGACATCCGACAGATGCGTGCCGCCGCCCTCGTAGGGAATGTTGGCAATCAAAATGTCGCCCGGTTGCAGATCGGCGGGCTCAGGATGGTGGCGCAGTGCCGACTGGACCGCCGTATCGAGGGTTGCCAGGAAAGCGGTGACGCCATTGCCTTGGGCAATGAGATTGCCGGTGGCATCGGTCACGCCGACCGCGAAATCGGTAGTTTCGTACACAATCGGGCTCATGCTGGTCCGGATCATCGCGTCGAACATCTCCTGGCCGATCGCGACCAGGGCGTCCTTTACAATCTCGAGTGTGAACGGATCCTGGTTCATGACAGCCTCTCCAGCTCGACGTGGTAGTTTCCATACTCATCCACAGATACCTGATCGCCCGGGGGTACGACGAGCGTGACCGAAGGCTCCTGGATGACCGCCGGACCTCGAAGTCGCATGCCAGGTTCGAGCAACGTTCCGTTGTAAGTCTTTGCCTCGACTATTCCATCTACATCAAAGTCAACCCGGCGCGAACCCAACCCGGCATCCGCCAACGGGCGACCTGTGACCGCCGCCTTGGGGAGTGGGGGTTTGGGTACCCGGGTGCGAGCCACCAGGTGAAAATTCACGATCTGCACTGGGTTGGGCAGGCGATAGGTGAAGCGCTTCTCGTGCGTCGCATGGAACAGGTCCGTGACTGCCGCGACGTCAATCCGGCCATCGGTCAAGACAACAGGAATCTTCACCGTATGTTCTTGACCTTGATAACGCATGTCCAACAAGTGCTCAAACTCGACGCCGGGGGCGGCCGCACCCTTCTCCATGGTGAGAAACTGCGCCACCACCGCTGCCGCGCGGACATCATCGAGCGGCAGAAGGTGCGTATTCACATAGTCGCGCCGCAGGTCCGTCAGCAACATACCCCAGGCTGAGAACACTGAAGAATGCACTGGCACAATCACTCGCGGCACTTTCAACTCCCGTGCGAGTGCGACCGCATGCATCGGGCCCCCTCCGCCAAATGCCATCAAAGTGAATTCGCGCGGGTCGTAACCCTTGTTGGTGGAAACGAGGCGCAGGGCGTTGGTCATGTTGGCATTGGCGATTCGAACCACGCCCCTGGCCGCCTCGAGGGCCGATACTCCCAATTGGCGGCCGAGGGCTTCGAAGCCGTGGGTGACGGCGTTCCAGTCCGGAGTAATCTCGCCACCCGCGAAGCTTTTCGGGTCGATCCGGCCCAGGAGCAGATTCGCGTCGGTTGTGGTGACCTGCTTTCCGCCGCGTCCGTAAGCCACCGGGCCAGGCGAGGCGCCGGCGCTCTGCGGGCCCACGTGCAGTTTGCCGCCACCATCGACCCAGGCAATGCTGCCGCCGCCGTTGCCGATCTCGACAATTTCCGACACCGCCGTCTGGATCGGGTAGCCCGGCGATTTGGCAGTCCGCTCGACGTGATAGTCGGTTGAGATCTTGATGGTGCCGTTTTCAACGAGAGCGCACTTGGCGGTGGTACCCCCGATATCGAGCAGAATCAGGTTGGGCACGCCGATGAGCTTACCCATTTCGGCACCGGCGAAAATGCCGCTGGCCGGTCCCGATTCCACCATGGCGACCGGATTGGCCTTAGCGGTGGCGACCGTAGCAATGCCTCCATTGGACAACATCATGTAGGGCGGCTGTTTGAAGCCGGCGCCAGTCAATTCCTGCTCCAGGGAGTTGATATAGCGCTGCGTTACAGGGTGGACGTACGCCGCAAGAACCGTAGTGCTGGCACGCTCGTATTCGCGCCATTCCCGGCTCAGTTCATGAGAGGCCAGGACAGAGACTTCCGGCCAGGCGGCCCGGATCGCAGTGGCCACGGCAATCTCATTGGCCGGATTGCGGTAAGCATGGAGGAAGCAGACTGCTATGGCTTCCACCCCTTCGCCTCGGAATCGCTCCAGCAGCGCCGGTAAGGCCGCCAGATCCGCGGGAGCCTCGATTTCGCCCTTGTAGTTGCACCGCTCGGCCATCTCCAGGCGCAAGTGCCGCTCCACGAATGGCTTGGGCTTCTCGAAGTTGAAGTTGAACAAATCGGGACGGTTGCCGCGGGCAATCTCCAGGACATCCCGGAAGCCGCGAGTGGAAATCAGCCCGACGCGGGCGCCCTTTCGTTCGGTGATCGAGTTGATGACCACCGTCGCGCCGTGAGCAAAGAACTCCAAGGCCGCGCCGGAGACCGCGCCCTTGCTGAGCGCCGCCATCACTCCCTGCTCGAAGCGAGGCGGCGTCGTATCGACTTTGGCGGTGCGCACGTTCCCGCACTGCCCGGAGCCGTCGATCGTGTAGAAGACGAGATCGGTATAGGTACCTCCCACGTCGGTTGCCGCACGAATTCGCATCGTCATCCGTCAGAAGTTATAGCGTGCTTCGACGGTCCATTCGCGCCCCGGCGCGGGCTGAGCGAAACCGCCGAGCACGAACTCCGCGTTGTAGGACTTGTTGGTGGCGTTCGTAACAGTGCTCGTGAGCGACCACTTCCCTCCAATGTCCTCCAGGCCCGCGCGAAGATTCAGCAACTCGACGGCGCTTCGGGCACCGGTGTTCTCAGGGTCCCAATACTGCGCGCCTTTGACGATGAAATCCGCTCTGGTCAGAAGCTGTATGGAGCTGCTGATCGGGAAGCGATACTGCGCTCCCGCATTTTCAGAGGTCTGTGGCACATAGGGAGCCCAGTTGCCTACATCCGTGGGGTCCAGGTTATAGCGCTCGATCTTGCTCGCGCTGACGCCCAGGGACGCGTACAGATCCAGGCCATGGACGGGTGAATAGACCACCTCGAGCTCGCCGCCCTCGATGCGCACCTGGTCGATGCTCACGAGAATCTGTGCACCAATGCCGCCTAGAAACACGAAGTACTGTTGTCCCTTGACCTTCGTGTAGAAGCCGGCGCCATTCACCCGCAAGGTGTGATCGAGCCATTCGCTCTTGAAACCGATCTCGTAGGACGAGGTGAGCTCGGACGGCAAAACGTCGTTGATTCCGTTCAAACCGTTCTGAGCCGCCACGATCGAAGTGCCATACGGGTTGTACAGACCGCTTCGGAAGCCTTCGCCCCAGGACGCATAGACCTGTGCAGCGGGCGTTATCTGGTACTTCAGAGACACTTTGGGTTGCCACCGGCTGAAGGTGGTGGAGCGCTCGCACGCGCCCCCAATACCTGGCAGGCAACCGGGAGGCAAACCGCCGGTGTTACGATTGTCCACTGTCTGCGAGGCCTCGTCCTTGTCGTAGCGCAGCGCGAGCGACGCTTCCAATTGCGAGGTGACGTCGTAGGAGACGTTACCGAAGCCGGCGTACACCTTGTCCACATCCGTATCGGTGAACCAGGTCAGCGTCGGGTTGGTGGGGCTGTTGAACAAGGGATCGTATTCAACCCGGTCGATGCCCATGCCGAGGTCCGAGCCGGTAGTGGAAGATGTGAAGTTGCTCGTGCGCAGATAGTAGGCGCCGAACATCCATCGCAACGCCTGCTTCGTGTCCGAAGTCAGGCGCATTTCGGCGCTCGTATTCTTGATGTTGAAGAACTGGGTCTGCGTACCATCGGTCCCGAAGATGTCCCGGCTCGCAGTGTAGGGAAACTGGTCTCCCGCCGTATATTCCTTGATGGTGTTGTAGGAGAAGATGCCCGTCAGGGTCGCGCCCGGAAGCTTGTAGTCGACCTTGCCGGTGACTTCCCGCAGGTCGCGCTGGTCGCGGCCGCGATTGTTGGCGCAGAAGCTGTGCGACACCAGGTTCGGATCCGGATTCGGGCCGCCAAACGGATTGTTCGGGTCGGCGAAGCAGGGACGCGCCGGGTCGAACAGCGTGCTTTGAAAAACGTAGTTCAGTGACGAGCCGTTGGTATGCGAATAGTTGAGGCGCAGATCGGCGGTCAGGGCCTCTGTTGGCATCCACTTCAACAGACCGCGCACCGTCACATCCTCGTACGGATCCGCTTTCTTGCCGAGGTAAGTGTTGTCAAAGTAGCCATCGCGGCTGGCAAAGGCACCGGCGAGACGGAACAACAGTTGATCCGGCAGGATCGGCCCGCTGACGACGCCCTGGGCTTCGGCATCGCCGCCCGAGCCGCCGGTTGCGGAAACATAGCCCTGATACTGGTTCGTAGGCTGCTTGGTCGTAATGACAATCGCACCGCCGGAAGCATTGCGGCCATAGAGCGCGCCCTGCGGTCCCTTCAGCACCTGGACTGAGTCCAGGTCAAACATGGTCTGGGTAAAGGCGCGATTGCTCGATTCCTGCACGCCGTCAACTACAAACGCAACGGGCGCCTGCCCATTGCGTACCTCGGATAGACCACGGATGGTGAGAAACGACTGCCCCACGCTCTCAGCCTCTACCAGCGATACATTCGGAGTCAGCGCGACAAAGTCGCCGTAGTCCTTGACTCCTGCGTCCTGCAGCGTTTTGGCGGAGAAGGCATCCACGGCCATGGGGACTTCCTGAAGCGACTCGGACCTCAACCGAGCCGTGACCACGATCTCCTGCAGATCGGTGGTAGAAGTGTTTTCATCGGCAGCATTGGCCGTGCTCACGAGCGCAGCGAGCGCACTGGCGAAAGCCATTGTTGACCTGAAGTTCGCATTCATCGTGATGGGGCCCCGTGCGAAGTTATTGCTTTCAATTGAAGGTAGAAGTGGGACTGGCGTGGGTCAACGACGTCGAGGGGTAACGGTGGGATTGGCGCAACACCGGGACCACCCGAACGAGTAGTTCGCACCAAACTCAGCCACGCCGCGGATAGTGGTAATCACGTTCAGCCTGTTCTGGCGTGATATATCCATCGCGCAGATCGCCAGCGATGGCCGCCGGATCGCGCTTGCCAGGATCGCCGTAGCCACCGCCGGTCGCGGTGATGATCCTGACCACGTCGTCACGGTTGAGGGGCAAGCCGCTTACGACCGCATGCACTTCTCTGCTTCCGTTCGCACGCAGGACTTCGATCCGATTGGCAGACCCCTCTCTGCCACCTCGCGCGGCCCAGGGCAGGTGTTTGTTGCGGGAATAGGCTGCCGTGAGAAAGCAACCGTCGCTGCGGACACGGTAGTCGAGCATTACACCCTTGCCACCCCGGAACTCACCGGCGCCCGCCGGATCCTCACTCAAGGCGAGCCGGTCCACGTAAAGCCCGTAGCGCGCCTCCGCCACCTCCGCCGGACAGTTGTAGGTCTCGCCGTGAACGGCCGAAAACATCGCATTGTTGCCGTCGGCACGAGCTGACCCGCCCCACCCTCCTACTTCAGGCTCGATAATGGTGAAGCGCTGCCCGGTATCGGGATGCACACCCCCGATGATGGTGCCGCAGATGCTTGCAAAGTGTCCGCTTGGCAAACGCTCGCCCAAGTGAGGCGCAAGGCATCGCCACAACATGTCATAAAGGCGCATGCCAACTTCGTAGTAAACCCCCATGGCCGCCGGCTCTTGCGGATCGAATACCGTGCCGGGTGTCGTGAGCATGCGCAGAGGCCGGAACGTGCCTCCGTTCGCCACCCCATAGGGATCGGCAATGTTCTTGATAATCAACTGCAAAGCACCGAAGCAATCGTCCCGGCTGCAGTTCACGGGCCCGGATTGTTGCGGCGGATTGTCTCGCAGGTCGACTATGAACTGCTGCTCGGTAATCTCGATGGCCGCTTTGTAAATCAGCCCGTCGTCCTGCTCTTCCTCAATACTGAAGCGGCCTTTGGGCAGTGACGCCAGCCCCTTCAACACCACCTGCTCGCCGTAGTCCAGAAAGCTGCGCAAAGCGGTAGTGAACGTATCTGCGCCGTACTTGCGCACAATGTCCTCGATGCGGCGAGCGCCCACTCGCACAGCAGCGACGCCGGCCCACAAGTCACCACGCAGAAACTTGGGCAGGCGCGAATTCACGGTCATGATGTCAATGACCGGGCGCACCGGCTCGCCGCGCGCAATCAACTTCACCCCGGGCAACCGCAATCCTTCCTGATAGATCTCCCGAGCCTCCATTGAGATCGACCCGGGGGCCATGCCGCCGACGTCGTTCCAATGCGCAATGTTGGCCGTCCACGCCAGCAACTGGCTGTCGGCGAATACCGGCATCGTCAGGATGATGTCGTTCAGGTGAGTCACACCGCCGTAGTACGGGTCATTCGTGATGAATACATCGCCCGGCTCGATGTCGCCCGGATTGCCATGCAACTCCAGGATCCGCTTCACGGCCTTGTCCAACACCCCGACGAACCCGGGAATACCCGCGCCACTGGATGCCAGGTTTCCTGCTGCGTCGGTGATCCCGGTGCCCGCATCGAGCACCTCGTAGATGATGGCGCTCATGGCAGTCTTGCGCAGGGCTGCGAACATTTCATCGGAGATGGCTTGCAACGAGCTCTGGATGATCTCCAGTGTGATCGGATCGTGCACGCTCATACGCCCTCGAGATGAATATGGATGTTGCCGTAGTCGTCCATGCGGACCTTGTTATGCGGATGCACGAGCACGGTCGTCCCGCGAGTCTCGATCACAGCGGGTCCAGCGAGCTCCATGCCGGGCTCCAGCAAGTCTCCGTCGTAAATATCCGCGCTGTGCACCCCCTCCAGTGCGTAGTCGACCTCGCGGCGGCCCTTGAGGGCTGCAGTCACTTTGCGTCCTGTCGCGGGCATCCTGGCCGGCTCGAGCTTGCCGATGTCGGCCCGTGCGATCAGGTGGAGGCCAACAAACTCGACGGGAGCTTCGAGGCGGTAGGTATATTCCCGCTCGTAGGCGGCATGGAACGCCGCGCTCACCGCTTCCATACCCGCCGCATCGAGTATCCCGTCGGGCAACCCGATCTCGACGTGGTGTTCCTGGTTCTCGTAACGGAACTTGCCCAGCACTTCGAATCGCACCCGGTCGATGGCGATCCGTTCCGCACCGAACTGCTCCAACACTCCGGCGATCACACGGTTGCAGAGCTGGTTGATCACGTGGAGCTGCGCAGCCTTGAACGAAACCAAACGCGTCGCGAAGTAGTCGCGCCGCAGCTCACTCATGAGCATGCCCCAGGCGCTGAAAACATCCGCCCCACGCGGCACGATCACGTGCGACATGCTCAATTCGGTGGCCAGGGCCACCGCGTGCATCGGACCACCGCCCCCAAAGGCCACCAGAGCAAAATCGCGCGGATCGTGGCCGCGATTCATGGATACCAGCTTCAGGGCATTGACCATGTTGCTGTTCGCAATACGAACAATGCCTCGAGCGGCCTCGGCTCGGGTCATGTTGAGGGGTTTCGCCACCGTATCCAACGCGCGTTCGACCTCACCCATATCGGCTTCGAGGGTCCCTCCACAAAAGAAATGCGGATTGATGCGGCCGAGGGCGATGTTGGCATCGGTTGTCGTCGCACTCGTGCCCCCGCGGCCGTACGCGGCCGGACCAGGCGACGCGCCGGCCGAGCGAGGACCCACGTGGAGCTTGTTGAAATCGTCAATCCAGGCAATGCTGCCGCCGCCATTGCCGATTTCCACCAGGTCAACGACAGGTACCATGATGGGATACCCGGCCGAGAGCTGACTGCGCTCGATCCAGTAGTCCGTCATGATCCGGACCTGCCCGCGCTCAATGAGACTGCACTTGGCGGTGGTACCGCCGATATCGAGTGCCAGCACGTTCGGCACCCCAATGAGGCGCCCCAGCTCCGCGGCGCCCCAAAAGCCGCTCGCGGGGCCGGACTCAACCATGGTGATGGGCACGGCACTGGAGCGGTCGATCGTGTCAACGCCGCAGTTGGATTGCATCACGTACAACTGGCCGGCGAAGCCGCGGGACTTCAGGCCCTTCTCGAGAGCCCGCAGGTAACGCTCGGCAATGGGTTGCACATAGGCCGAGAGCACCGCGGTGTTGGTGCGCTCGTATTCGCGCCACTCGCGCGTGATCTGATGAGAGGCAACTACCGGAATCTCCGGCCAGAGCTTGCGCAGCTCGGCCACCGTACGCAACTCGTGATCGGGGTTCGCGTAGGAATGCAGCAGGCACACGGCAATCGCCTCAACCCCCTCACGGCGAAAGTCGTCGACAATAGCCGGCAAGCCACTGAGGTCGAGTGGCTCGCGCTCCTGAGCGAGGTAAGTCATCCGTCCTGGAACCTCGCGCCGCAAGTAGCGCGGCACAAACGGTACGGGCTTGCGATAGGCCAGGTTGAAGAAGTCGGGCCGATTGCCGCGGGCAATCTCAATCGAATCCCGAAACCCGCGGGTAGTCACCAGAGCAACCTTCGCACCCTTGCGCTCGGTCAGCGCATTGATGACCACCGTCGTTCCATGGGCAACGAAATCCACCTGCTCCACTGCCACCGCGCCCTTGTTCATCACGTTGAGCACGCCGCGCTCGAAGTTGGGTGGCGTCGTGTCGGCCTTTGCGGTAACGACCTCCTGCGCGCCAGTGGCCTTGTCAGTCCGAAAATAGACGAGATCAGTGAACGTGCCTCCCACGTCCGTGGCCACTCGCACAATGGAATTCGAGGTCATGCAGCACTCTTGGCAACAACTAACGGTGCCGCACGACCTTAGGGGGTCGCAAACCAGGGGGTCAATTACGGCGCCGGGTGACCCGGGTTGCCGGACGAAAGCGGACTACCCGATCGGGTAGCGCGGCGGTCAGCGGCGCCGCTCCATGTCGTCGGACACGACGAGATTGCGGTGCAGCGCCGTGGAAATCGCGGCCGCCCGGGACTCCGCCCCGAGCTTCTTGAAAATCCGCTTCAAGTGAAATTTGACTGTGTTTTCCGACAGATCCAGCACTTGACCGATCGCCTTGTTCGAGCGGCCGTTACACAGCTCCCGCAGCACCGCCAATTCGCGGCCGCTGAAGCCATCCTGGTCCGTGAGGGCGGTTTGCTGCAAACGGGCGAGAACCTGCGCGATCACTTCACGCTGCGCACCGGACAGCACGAGCTCGCGATTGCGTCGTTGGGCAATGTTCAATAGCCCCTCGAGCAAGCGCCCCTGCTCCAGGAGTATGCCGATGGCACCTTCGGCCACGACGAACTCCAACAGGTCCTGCAGACGAACCAACGCTTCCTCGTCCGCACCGCGTTGTTTCAGGATCACCACGCTGAGGGCATCCAGACGGCGAGCGGGAAGAAGCAGCTTCGCGGCACGGAACTCCGCGCGCGCGGCATCGACGAGTTGCAATGCTTGCGCTGTCGAGCCTGTGGCCGCCCACAGGCGTCCTATGGCAAGCGTCGCCGCAAGACGGGCTCGCCAGCCGAAATCGGGCGGTCCACGAGTTTCTGCCGCGGCAAACACGCCTCCAACATTCGCCTCGCGCTTGGCATCGGCGTGCAGGTGCGCGAGCGTCAGGAATTCAACGCGCCAGGCGGCCGCCAGCTTGACGAGGCGATCCAGGCGTCTCTCCTGGGCGACCCGGTTTGCCTCGCTCAGGATCTCAATGGCGTCATTCAAGCCACCGCGCTCGAAGGCCTGCCGCGCCGTAACCTCATACGCCGTTGCGAATACATCGAGCCAACCATCGGTGGTCTCGACCCAGGACTCGATGAGCGGTTGTGACTGTTCGTGATCACCCTTCAAATACAAGCAGTAGCCGACGAAGAAACTGCACAGTGCCTTCAGTCCGCTGTCGGCACCGAAGTTGTCTTCCGCCATGGAGAGCGCTTCGCGATACAACAACTCGGCCTCGCGCAGGCGCCCGGCAAGCAATTGACCCAATGCCAGATGCATGAAGGCGTAGTTGACACCGAGAATACTGCCGGACGCGCGCATTTCCTGGATTGCGCGGCGGCTCTCGACCTCCACTTTATCGACGCTACCCCACCCGAGTGCAACAACCGCCAACTCACAGCATAGCGTGCCCCGTCCAAGATGGTCGGCGGGGTCGAGGCTACGGATATGCACGTCTACCTGCTGTTGCCAATCCGGGCGGCTGATGTGATCCATGTATCCGGTCCACAGATCCTGCACGACCGTATAGTCACGGCGGATGCGGGGCGGTGCGCTCTCCAACATCGTTTCCGTCAGCGCCAACAGTTCGCGGGCGGCATCGAAGCGTGCCAGCTTGATGTGCAGGTAGGCTTGCGTCAGTTGCAAAGTGACTTCCGAACGGATCGTGAGCTCCGTAAAGCATTTCAGGAGACTGCGTACATAGCCGATTCCCTTCCAGAGAATCAGCTCCCACCCGCCCGCCTGCTGCGTCAGTGCCACGGCAAGTGCGATGTCATTTGCGGCGACCGCGTGCTGCACGGCCTCCGGCAAATCACCGACCGCGGCGAGCGCTTTCGCCGCGCGTCGTCTCAGCAGAGCCAGCTTCTGGGTCGAGCTGCGCTTCAGACGCTGTGAGAGGAAGTCCGCGAACAGATGGTGGTAGCGAAACCATTCCCGCGTGTCATCGAGCGACACGAGTAGTGCGTCGAAATGACGTAGTTGCTCCAGAAGCTCTTCACTGTCAGTGCGATCACGTACCGCATCCGCCAGCGCTGCATCGAAGCGCTCCAGGATCGAGGTCTCGAGTAGAAAATCCCGCAGGTTTTCGGGCAGGTCCGCCACGATCTGCTCAGCCAGATAGTCGGTCATCTCCGTGGTGCGCCCGGAGAAATCCTTCAGGGCATCGGGCTTGTGACGCCCACGCTCGAGCCATAGCCGTGCCAACTGGAGTGCCACCGCCCAGCCCTCAGTCCGCGTATGCAACAGGGCCAGATCGGCCGCCGAGACAGTGGGCCCCACCACTTGCGACGCCTGATCCAGCGACAGTGTCAGATCGCTCGCGTCGAGCTGCATGACCATACCCCGGGCCAAAAACGCCGAGACGTGGAAGGTCGGGCGGGTTCGCCCGCTCACAACCAGATGCAGCTCGCCATGGCTGTGCTCGAGAAGCATCTCAATGACCTCGTCCACGGCCTTCGACCGGGCCCGGTGGAAGTCGTCGAGAATGAGCACTGCCCGCCGGCCGGAGCGCCGGATGGCTTCCAACAGTGCCAGCGCAATCGGCCGGACATTCAAGTCAATCGACAATTGACGTGCAGCCACTTCCAATGACCCGACGTCGACGCCGGCTCGGGCAATCGAGAGAATCATGCCGGCAACAAAGCGGCTGACCTCGGAATCCAGATCGTCCACGGTGAGCCAGCAGGCATGCAAATCGGGCCTGACCCCGAGCGTGCGCCACCATTCGCTCAGCAGCGTGGTTTTACCGAACCCGGGTGGCGACACAATAATGGACAGTGCGCGACTCAGGCTCTCATCCAGCCGCTTCAGCAGCGCTTCACGCGATGCGACGCTGATGCGCTGTTCCGGAGGAGCCAGCTTTCCGACCAGGAGCCAGTCGGCGCTGGCGTGGGAATCCACCGAGTCGGCAGCCCCTTCCAGCCATTCGTGCGTGTTTTGCATGAATGACTTGTATCCCAACCGGGTCAATTGCGCCACACGAAAGCGTAGATTGGCGCCCACGCTTTCGAGACTTTACGAGGTACACGATCATGCAGAAGGTTGTTATCAGGGACGTGGGAGGACCTGGGCAATTGAAATTGGAGGACGCAGCCGAGCCGCGTGCGGGAGCGGATGAGGTCCTGGTCAAGGTGAGCGCGGCAGGTATCAATTACGTCGACGTCTACCAGCGCAAAGGCATCTACAAGCTACCCCTGCCCTACACGCCGGGATTCGAGGGCATGGGAACAATCACTGCAGTGGGATCGAACGTCAAGCAACTGAGGGTGGGGCAACAGGTCGCGTGGATCGACACCTTGGGCTCGTATTCACAGATGTTGGCCATTCCCGCAAGTCACGCGATCGCGTTGCCCGACTCATTCAAAGCGGGTGACGCACTGTTGTTTCAGGGCGTAACCGCACAGTACCTGATGGCCGAGTACCGCGCCCTGACGGCCGGAGATTGGGTCCTGGTGCATTCCGCCGCCGGCGGTGTTGGGCAATTGCTGGTGCAATGGGCAAAGCATCTCGGCGCGACCGTCGTAGGAACTACATCTAGCTCACAGAAGGCCGAACGCGTCCGCGCGCTGGGCGCTGATTACGTGATCGACTATTCGAAATCCGACTTTCTCACCGAAGTGCTCGCGCTGACCAACAAGCGCGGCGTGGACATTGTGTTCGACGGCGTGGGTCATGACACGTTTGAACGCAGTGTTCAAAGTCTCGCACGGGGCGGGACGGCGGTTTGCTATGGAGCCGCGTCCGGCCCTTCGCCCAAGATCGACCCGCATTCCCTGGTGCCCAAAGCGCTTCGGGTCGCGGGTGGCTCCATTTTCGGATACATCGCGGATGTGAAGCAGTTGCAGGCTCGCAGCCGAGCCGTGATTGAGGGGATTCAGCAAGGATGGCTCAAACAAGGCGCGCCGGCAGCCTATGCGCTCGGCGACGCTCACCGGGCTCATTCGGATATTGAAGGACGCGGCACGCAGGGGAAATTGATGCTGGTGCCGTAACAGGCAGATCGGGCAATGGGACTAGGACCGGTCGCCCTCGGCGACATTCACTCGGGCACGGCCGGTGCGTTTTGCCTCGTACAGTGCCCCATCGGCCCGCTCCATCAAGGTCTCCAATGACTCGCCGGCTCCGGCCACCGCGACTCCAATGGACAGTGTGACCTGACCGATGGTCCCTTCACCCGCGGCTCGTTTGATGCGACCGTGAGAAACCAACGCACAGATCTGCCTGGCGAGGCTCACGGCGCCCGCAACGGACGTATCGGGAAGGAGGACCGCAAATTCCTCACCGCCCACACGCGCGGCCACATCGCGGCCCTTGATGTTGGATTTCAAGACGTGCGCGACCGCGCGGAGCACTTTGTCGCCCAGGACGTGCCCGTGGGTATCATTGACTGCTTTGAAGTGATCGATGTCGATCATCAACAGCGCGATGTGTTCGAGGTTGCCGCGTTGCATCTGCAGATCGGCGGCCGATTGTTCGAATCCACGTCGATTGCGCAGGTCCGTCAGCGGATCGCGCAGCGCTTCGCTCTGCGCGCGTTGCAAACTTTGAGTCAGAGAGTTGACTTCCTCCGTACTGGCCTGCAGTCGGGCCGACAGCTCGGCGGCTACCGAGCGCATTCTGCCGGTATCGCTGAGAAGGTCGACGACGGTTTGCTGGACGGCTGCCGGGTCGGCCGGTGAGCTCAAGCGCTCCTGGTGATTGGCGAGGGCTTCATCGATGCGAGAGCTCTGATCCTCGGCTTTCCTGGTTTCGTCAGCGGTGTCCTTCAGGATCCGGTGCAGATCGGCACGAACGTTTTCGTATTGCCGATGCTCGCGGGCGGCGATGTGCTCACCATGAAGTTGCCAGACATCCTCATCCGTCAAGGCCGAACCCGCCGCAAGCCGCGCTTCGAGCACTCGGCTCAGACCGGGATTGAGGCCGGCACAGTGCTCGTACCACAGGGCGTAGTGGGTAGGATTCGCTGCGGCGGGTTGCTTCCCCATGGCCGCGACCGCGAGACGCAGAATCTCAGCGGATTGCTGTCGATCTTCCCGATAGCGCATCAAATCGCCCCATAAGACTAAAGTCTCGGAACGGTGAGCATACGGCACCGACGGAGTGCCCACGGACCTAATTTGCGCAGAAGATCACGGATCTCATTGATCTAAAAGGCTCAAATGGGCACATGCACGCAGATTTCGACTTCCAGCTCCTGTTCGAGGAGTCACCGGACGTACTGCTCGTGCTGCTGCCCGATGCGCCCCGCTTCACCATGGTGGCCGCCACCAAAGCCCGCTGGCGGGCCACTCACACGACCCCGGAAACGCTCGGCAAGGGTCTGTTCGAGGTCTTTCCAGACAATCCGGACGACTCGGACGCGACCGGCACGCGCAATCTGCGGGCATCGCTCGAACGCGTGTTGCAAACGAAGCAGCCGGACACCATGCCGGTGCAAAAATATGACATCCGAGCTCCCGATGGCGGGTTTGAGGTCAGATACTGGAGTCCGAAGAACCTACCCATCCTCTCACCGTCCGGTGAGGTCATCTACATCCTGCACCGGGTGGAAGACGTTACCGAGTTGGTGCGTGCGAGCGAGCTGGGAGACGAGCTGCGTGACAAGCAACGCACGATGGAACGCGAGGTCATCCAACGCAGCCGCGAGCTGGCGGGCGCGCTGCTGGAGGTAAGGGCAGCCAACGCGAAACTGGCCGAGCTCGACAGCGCCAAGACGGCCTTCTTCAACAACATCAGCCATGAGTTCCGCACACCGCTCACTCTCATGTTGGGTCCTCTCGAGGACGAGCTTGCCGAATCGGCACGAGCACCGCAGCCCGCGCGAGTCGAGCGGCTGACGCTGGCGCATCGCAACAGCTTGCGGCTGCTGAAGCTCGTCAACGGTCTGTTGGAATTCGCACGGCTGGAGGCCGGTCGGCTGCAGAGCACCTTTCAACCCACGGACCTGAGCCGGTTGACGGCTGAAATCGCCAGTAACTTCGATTCGGCCCTGCAGCGCGCCGGGTTGAGTTTGACCACCGACTGCCCACCCCTTCCTGAATCCATGTATGTGGACCGGGATATGTGGGAGAAAATCGTTCTGAACCTGCTTTCGAATGCTTTCAAACATACCTTTGAAGGCGGTATCACGGTGCGGACGCGCTGGCTCGGTACGGCGGCCGAAGTGACCGTGGAAGACACGGGTATTGGCATCAGCGCGGCTGAGATTCCGCGCTTGTTCGAGCGATTCCATCGCGTCAAGGGCGCGGCCTCCCGCACCCTCGAAGGAACCGGAATCGGACTGTCACTGGTCAGAGAGCTCGTGGAGTTGCACGGCGGTGGGATTCGAGTTGACAGTGAACCCGGCCGGGGCAGCCGCTTTACTGTCACTCTCGCGGCCGGCACCGCCCATTTGCCACGTGAGCAAGTCGCTGAAGTCGATTGTGTATTGAAAACGAGCCGCGAGTCCCGGGCGTATGTGGAGGAAGTGCTCTCGTGGTTGCCGGCCGAGTCGCATGTGGCGGCGCAGCCCGTCGACAATGAGTCAGGAGTGCGCCGGCCACGCATCCTGTTGGCAGACGACAACGTTGACCTGAATCGCTACCTCGCGCGGCTTCTGGAACCGCACTACGAGGTGCTGTCGGTATTTGACGGTCAGTCAGCGTTGGAAGAGGCTCGAGCGAAGCTACCTGATCTCATTCTGTCGGATGTGATGATGCCCCGGCTCGATGGTTTCGGGCTTCTGCGGCAGTTGCGGGCTGATGAGCGTACGCGCCAACTTCCCATCATCTTGCTGTCAGCACGAGCCGGCGACGAGGCTTCAGCAGCCGGCCTGGACGTAGGCGCCGACGACTACCTGGTGAAACCCTTCTCTGCCCGGGAATTGCTGGCGCGGGTGCGGGCTCATCTCGAGCTCAAACGGCGTCGCGGCGAGTTGGAGCGCGACCTCGCGCAACGCGTTGAATCCCGTACCGCCGAAGTCTCCCGGCTCACCCGCGTCCTGCAAATGCTTTCAGGCATCAACGCCGCGCTTCTGCGAATCCAGGATCGCGAAGAGGTCCTCACTGAAGCCTGCCGGCTGGCTCACGTGGTGGGCGGTTATGAGCTGGCGATGGTCGCACTCAAGAATCTGCCCACCCGCACTGCCCGGCCGATTGCATGGGCCGGGTGCCCCGCCCTGATCCGGTTCGATGCCCAATTCAAGCTGACCGAGAGTGAGAGCGGCGACTCGAGTGTCATCGGCCGGGTCATCCGGACCGGCGAGTCGGTACTGTGTGAAAGCATCGAGCACTCCGATCTGACCATCGAGCATCGCGATCACTTGATGGATGCCGGCATCCACAGTCTCGCGTGCATCCCTCTCAAAGTGGACGACACGCCGGTCGGTGCGTTCCTGTTTGGTGCACGCGAAACGGAACCCCTCGGTCCCGACCAGATGCTGCTGCTCGAGGAACTGGGCGCCAACCTGTCCTTCGCGCTGCAGTATCTGAACAAGCACCAGGAAGTGGAGTTTCTCTCCTATTTCGAGCCGCTCACGGGCTTACCCCGGCGGAAGTTGTTCTACGAGCGGCTCGATCGCCTTCTGATTGACAGCCATGGCGGCAGCGCGCGGCTGCTGGTGCTCGTGTTTGACATCACGCACCTGGCGGTCGTCAACGATTCATTCGGGCGCCACACGGGCGATCGGTTGTTGCAGATGGTTGGCGACCGGTTGAAGGAGCAATTCGACGGCAGCGAACTGTTGGCGCACCTGGGCGGTGGGTCATTTGTGTGTGTGCGCTCTCTCGAAGCCCAGGGGCAGGCGGAATTGTCCGCGGCGCAGGCAACCATCAGGGAGCTGTTTGCTCGGCCATTTCACGTCGACGGCCGCGAGATCGCCGCCGAGGTCAGGTGCGGGCTCGCCGTCTTCCCTGAGGATGGCCGGGAGCCGAACGAGCTGGTACAGAACGCGGAATCTGCCTTGAAGGAAGCCAAGGTCTGCAGAGAGCCGCTTCTGCGGCACCGCCTGCAAATGAATTCCGACCTGGCGCGCCGCGTAGACATGGAGCACCGCCTGCGAGTGGCGTTGGACAACGGGGAATTCCGGCTCTACTACCAGCCGAAAGTCACCTCGGGCACGGGTCAGATTGTCGGCGTGGAAGCGCTGCTGCGCTGGCAGGACTCCGAACAGCGGTTGATTTCGCCCGCTGAATTCCTGCCGCTGCTCGAGTCCGCCGGCCTGATGCCGGCCACCAGTGCCTGGGTCCTGAATCGAGCCGTCTGCGATTGTCGGGAATGGCGCAGCAAAGGCCTACCGCCCTTGCGGGTTGCCGTGAATATTTCGCCGTCGGAGCTACGCCGACGGCAAGTCGCACGCGACATCCTCGACGCAGTGGGCGATCTGGCGGGATCGGGGAGTTGGGGCATTGATGTCGAGATCACAGAAGGAGCGCTGTCAGGTGACGCCTCATCCTGTGTACAGTCACTGCGAGTGCTGCGCGCAGCCGGATTGCGTGTGGCCATTGACGACTTCGGCACAGGATTCTCGTCCCTGGCGCGCCTGTCAGAGCTGCCCATCGACACCCTGAAGATCGATCAGAGCTTTACGCGGCGCCTGCCGTCCGATCTCAAGAACTGCACGCTCGTCAAAAGCATCATTGGACTGGCGCAAGCCTTCGGCATGAGGACCGTCGCCGAAGGCGTCGAGAGCGCCGAGCAGCTCGAGTACCTCGCCCGTGCCGGCTGTGACGAGTCGCAGGGATATCTACACAGCCGGCCGTTGCCGAAGGCAGCATTTGAAGGGTGGTTGTTGAATCAGGCGCAAGCAGTTACGAGGCAGAGTGTTTCAAAAACCGCCGGCCGAGGGCCTGATTGAATCCGCAGCGTGCGCTGAACCTATCTTCGCCGTCCAGTGAGCAATCGGTGCATGTGGCTTCGGCACACCAGTGGCGGCGTACAGGCTCCGATTTGAGTCAGCGGTGATCTGTCCTGTACCGATTGCGGCGCTCCAGTGTGGTGATGCCGGCGTACCTGCCGGTGTCGCCGAGGTCGCACCAGCGCTCACGGCATGACCGGTCCCAATAGAAGCAGACCAATCTCGCGTGTCATTTCCAGGCTCGCTGGCGAAAGCTCCGGCGGCGCCCAAAGTCAGGGCTATTGAGACTACTGCAATCGAGGCAATTGGGGTTCGCATGAGGGTTCTCCTGGGTTTATCTTGTGTGTATATGCACATCTACAGGCGTTATCAATCGACGTATCCAACAACTCAAATCGAGATCAGGTGGCAGCAGCGAGCGCGAGCAGCTCGCGGCGCATGCGCGCGGCTTCGGCGCTACCGATAGTGGCTTCAAATTCCTGCTGGGCTTTGGACCACAGCACGAGTGCCTTCTTAAACCGCCGCACACCGGCGGCGGAGAGCGAGAGTACCAGCCGACGCACATCATCCTCGCTGGGCCGGCTGATCAACAGCTCATCCCGCTGCAGCGGCTTGATTGCCCGTAACAGCGTGGTGCGATCCATCACCAGCGCCTTCGCCAGCTCATTCATGGTCATCTGCCCCGCTTCATCCAAGGCGACGAGGATGGAAAACTGGGCGCTCGTGAGGTCCGCGCCCGCCAGATGCCGCTCATACGCCTTGGTCAAGTGCCGCGCCGCCTGCCGGGCGGCGAAGCAGTTGCACAGTTCCAGATGGGTGAGCTTCTTCATGCGGGATAGTATATGTGTGCATATGCACAGAGTCAAGTGCCTTCGGTCGATGTTCCCCAGTGTCCGTTGGATACGCTCGAAGCAATGAAATAACTAGTGACGGCGTGTCGAGACACAAATAGACACGAAGCAACTTCGTGGATTCGTCTTTTGGTATGAGCTCGATTGCCCGATATTTGGAGGTCGCGATCAGCCGCGCGACGCGCTCTCTGGGACCAGTGACCAAGGTCACGACAGGTGGCGTACGAAGCGGCTCAGTCCTTCCTCGAGCTTCGCCGGATCGCTGGCAATGCACCAACGCAGGAACTCGGGCGCTTCGTCGCCGAAGGCGGAACCCGGCGCCAGCCCGACGCGCGCCTCGCGTACGAGTTGCTTGCAGAAATCCAGGCTGTTGGACAGGCCTTCGATCCGGAAAAAGGCGTACATTCCGCCGCGCGCTGGCGAGCCCAACTCGATGCGATCAACTGCACCCAGGCAATCGTACAGCCGCTGTTGATTGGACCGGACTTCATCGACCATGGCGGCGACGTCGGCCTCGCAGTCCTTCAGGGCCACGCACGCCGCCGCCTGGATGAAGCCGGGCACGCACGAGGTGTTGTATTCAATGAGCTTGGAACAGCCGGGGATGAGCGCCTCGGGCATGACGGCCCAACCGACGCGCCAGCCGGTCATGCGCCAGGCCTTGGAAAAAGAGTTTGCACCAATGAACCGATCCGTGGGCTCAACCAGATCCAGGAACGAGGGAGCGCAGGAGCCCTGGAAGTACAGTCGCTCGTACACATCATCGGCAATGAGCCAGACACCCAGCTCCCGGCAGCGCGCCAGGATCACTTCCTGTTCCGCCCGGCTCAGCGTCCAACCGGTGGGGTTGTTCGGGCTGTTGATGAGCACCGCGGTAACGCCCGGCCGGATGGCGTCCACGAGTTGACTCAGGTCGAGTGCCCAGCCTGTCGTGCCGAAATGCAGGGGCACGGTCGTTACCCGGGCACCGAGAATCTTGGGTATCTCCACCAGGTTGGGCCAAACCGGGGTAACAACGACCACGCGGTCGCCGGACTCAACCAACGCCTGCATGGCGATCATGAGAGCGGAGACGCCGGAGCTGGTAATGGCTACCCGTTCAGGTCCTATCGGGCGGTGAATACGGGACAGATAGGCTGCCAACTCCGCACGTAGTGCAGGAAGCCCGAGTGTCGGAGTGTAAAAAGTAGCGCCACCCATGAGGGCGGCAGCACCGGCGGCACGGATGGCTTCGGGAGTCGGGCGATGCGATTCGCCGAACCAGAACGGCAGGACGTCCTTGACGCTCATCGCCATATTGGCGACTTCCCGGATTTGTTGATTGCGCAGGGCTTCAATCCGGGGCCGACATTCCAGGTTTGGCATGGGTGAACCGCTGATGATCCGGAAATGAGGATTCTGGCACAGCGCCACAGGGACCGACACGATCAGCCGGGCGCCCACCCGCTTGCAGCACATTGTGCGGCCTGACACATTGGGCGCTCGGGAACACGGCAAACTCTGCCTTTGCCCCTCACCTACAGTGTCTTCACCATGAGCCAGCCACCCGTTGCGATGCGAAGCGAGCCCGACGTCGATCCGGACGAGACACGCGAATGGCTGGACGCGTTCGATTCTGTTCTCTACCGGCACGATCCGCAGCGTGCCCTCTTTCTCCTCGACCGGCTGAAGGAGCATGCGCGGCAGCGGGGACTGATCGCCGCCGGCACCAGTTATTCCGCCTACCGGAACACTATTCCGCTGGAGCGCGAAGCCCCCTACCCCGGCGATCTGCGGATCGAAACCCGGCTGACCGCGATCATGCGCTGGAACGCACTTGCCATGGTCGTGCGGGCGAACCGCGCCTATGGAGAGTTGGGGGGACACATTGCCAGCTACGCCTCCGCCGCGGAGATATTCGAGGTGGGGTTCAATCATTTCTTTGCCGGCGCAGGCGAAGATCACGGTGGCGACCTTGTCTACTATCAACCGCATTCCGCGCCCGGCATTTATGCACGGGCCTTTCTCGAAGGGCGCCTGACAGAGCGCGAGCTGGATCACTTCCGGCAGGAAGTATCGGGAACCGGCCTGTGCTCCTATCCACATCCCTGGCTGATGCCGCGGTTCTGGCAATTCCCTACCGGATCGATGGGAATCGGTCCTCTGAACGCAATCTACCAGGCGCGCTTCCTGAGGTACCTGGCCCACCGGGGGCTAGGGGAAACGAGCCAGCGCCGCGTCTGGGGCGTATTCGGTGACGGCGAGATGGACGAGCCGGAGTCGCTCGCGGCGCTGAGCCTCGCGGCGCGCGAAGCGCTCGACAATCTCACCTTCATCATCAACTGCAATCTGCAGAGGCTGGACGGCCCGGTCCGTGGCAACGGACAGATCATCCAGGAGCTCGAGTCACTGTTTGCGGGCGCCGGTTGGAACGTCATCAAGGTGCTCTGGAGCTCCGACTGGGATCCGCTGTTTGCGCGAGATACTCACAACGCCCTGCTCCACCAACTCTCAATGACGGTAGACGGCGCATACCAGAATCTCGGCGCCCGCGACGGCGCCTACAACATCGAGCACTTCTTCAAACACGATCCCCGCATCCAATCTCTCATCGCGCACATGTCGGATGATGAGATTGCGGCGTTACGTCGCGGCGGACACGACCTGCGTAAGCTGTGTGCGGCGTTTGCGGCGGCAAAAGACCATCACGGACAGCCAACCGTGATCCTGGCCAAGACAAAGAAGGGTTTTGGCATGGGCGGCGCAGGCGAGTCGCGCATGACCGCCCACCAGGCGAAGAAGCTCGATATCGAAGCGCTGAAGGAATTCCGCGATCGTTTTCACCTGCCCCTTTCCGATGAGGACGTAGCGGCATTGCGCTTCTACAAGCCCGCGGACGACAGTCCTGAGCTGCGCTACCTGAAGGAAAGACGTGCTGCACTCGGCGGCCCCATTCCCGTGCGCCGTTGCAACGCACCGGCACTGCCCATACCCCCGCTGGACTCATATGCGCGCTTCGCGCTCGCTGCCGAGGGAAAGCAGATGTCTTCCACCATGGCGGCAGTCCGGATGCTCAGCACCCTGTTGCGTGACAAACAGCTCGGGCCCCGGATCGTCCCGATCGTCGCCGATGAAGCGCGCACGTTCGGCATGGACAACCTGTTCCGCCAGGTCGGTATCTATTCGCACGTCGGCCAGCTCTATCAACCCGAAGATGCCGGCTCGATGTTGTATTACCGTGAGGCCAGCGATGGGCAGCTTCTGGAGGAAGGCATCACGGAAGCCGGCGCCATGTCATCGTGGATCGCCGCCGCCACATCCTACAGCACGCATGGCATTGCCATGCTGCCCATCTATATCTACTACTCGATGTTCGGGTTTCAGCGGGTGGGCGATGTGATCTGGGCCGCCGCGGATCAGCGTGCGCGCGGCTTTCTCTTTGGCGCCACTGCGGGCCGCACTACGCTCGGTGGTGAAGGACTCCAACATCAGGACGGCACGAGCCAGCTCATTGCCTCGACTGTGCCGAATTGCCGCGCCTATGATCCCACCTTCGCGTACGAAGTAGCAGTTATTGTGGATCATGGCATGAGGCGGATGCTCGAACAGCAGGTCGATGAGTTCTACTACATCACGATGATGAACGAGAACTATCCACATCCGTCCATGCCGCCGGGCATCGAGGCATCGATCATCAAGGGAATGTACCTGTGCAGACCCCATGGTAGTGAGGTAACCGCGGGCGGCGCGGTTCAACTGTTGGGCTCTGGAGCCATCCTGCGTGAAGTGCTTGCCGCGGCCGAGCTGCTCGAGAATGAATGGCAGACACCCTGCGATGTCTTCAGTGTCACGAGCTTCTGCGAGCTTGCGCGCGAAGCCGAGGAAGTTCGGCGTTGGAACCGGCTGCATCCGCTGCAACCCTCTCGACAGAGTCACATCGCAACACAGCTTCGCCCCGGAGCGCTGTGCGTTGCTGCGACGGACTATGTGCGCGCGTATCCTCAACTCATTGCGCAATACATCGAGGGCGAGTACATCGCACTCGGGACTGACGGCTTCGGCCGCAGCGATACGCGGCAGGCTCTGCGGCGGTTCTTTGAGGTGGACCGCCATTCCGTCGTGATAGCCGCACTCGATGGCCTCGCACGCGCAGGGCGAGTCCCAGCCACCACGGTCGCGAGGGCTATCGAACAATACGGCCTGCACACTGACGGCGGACCTCCATGGCAACAGTGAGCGCGGCACAGGCTGCTGCGCGAGGCCGCGAACTCAGCACCCTCTATCAGGCACGCGGCGCTATTCTCGATGCATGCGATCCCAACGTCTGAGGAAGCGGCAACGCCGTCTCGTACTTGATCTTTTTGAGCGCGACACTCGAGCGGATGTTGGCGACTCCGGCAATTCTCGCCAGGTCGTTCACAATGAAGCGCTGCAACTCTTCAACGTCGGCCACCACAACTCGCAACATGTAGTCCTGATCGCCCGTCATCAGGTAGCACTCCAGGACTTCCGGCCGTCCACGGATGGCGGTTTCAAAGCGCTCCAGCGAGCACTCCACCTGCCTGTCCAGGGTGATGTGAATGAACGCGCTCACGGCCAGGCCGAGCGCACGGGGCGCCGCAATCGCCACGTATCGATCGATCACTCCGCTTCGTTCGAGCGCACGCACGCGCGCGAGACACGGCGACGGTGTCAAGTGCACCCGCTCGGCCAACTCGACGTTGGTCAGGCGCGCCTCACGTTGCAGCGCTTCGATGATCCGCAGATCGATGGAATCGAGTTGCAGCCCCGCGTCGGCCGCCCCTCTCCTGGGTAATGACATGGCGCATCTCCTGATGGAATCAACAGTGCAAATCAATTCGAAGCGGCTGTGGGACAGCCTCATGGACATGGCGAAAATCGGCGCGACGTCCAAAGGCGGCGTCTGCCGGCTCGCACTGACCGATCTCGACCGCCAGGGGCGCGATCTGTTCGTCAAGTGGTGCCGCGAAGCGGGCTGCTCGGTGCGAGTGGATCGCATGGGTAACATTTTCGCACGTCGCGCGGGATCGGAGCCTGCGCGGCCGCCGATCGCCACCGGCAGCCACCTGGACTCGCAGCCCACCGGCGGGCGCTTCGATGGCGTCTATGGGGTGTTGGCCGGCCTGGAGGTCATCCGCGCATTGAATGATGCGGACCACCCAACACAGGCGCCCATTGAAGTGGTTGTCTGGACCAATGAAGAAGGCTCGCGGTTTGCTCCGGCAATGGTGGCATCCGGCGTTTTTGCCGGTGTGTTCGACCTGGAATACGGTCTCTCGCGTGCCGACCTCAATGGAACGACCATGGCGCAGGAATTGGCTCGCATCGGATACGCCGGCGACGACCCGGTCGGAAAACGCAGCCTGGGCGCATTTTTTGAATTGCACATTGAGCAGGGACCGATTCTCGAAGCGGAGCGACAGACCATCGGCGTGGTCACCGGTGCGCAGGGTCAACGTTGGTACGAGATTCGACTCACCGGTCAGGAGGCCCACGCCGGACCGACACCGATGAGCCGGCGACGCGACGCGCTCGTAGGTGCCAGCCGCATCGTAAATGAGGTCAATCGCATCGGACTCGCTCACCCGCCCTATGCCTGCGCGACGGTGGGCCTGCTGAATGTCAGCCCCAACTCGCGCAACACGATCCCGGGGGAAGTGTTCTTCACAGTCGACTTCCGCCACCCCGAAGATGGCGTGCTCGCACAAATGGATCGGGAATTGAGGGCTTTCGCGCCGGCTACCGCCAATGAGTTGGGACTTGCCCTGGACTTGCAGCAGATCTGGCACTCGCCGGCTGTTGCATTCGACGCCGCGTGCGTCAGCTCCGTGCGACGCGCGGCAGAGCAACTCGGACTGTCGCACATGAACATTATTTCCGGGGCAGGCCACGATGCCTGCTACATCAGCCGCGTGGCACCTACCGGCATGATTTTCATTCCCTGCGAGAACGGAATCAGCCATAACGAAATCGAGAGCGCGAGCCGCGAGGACGTCGCCGCGGGCGCGCGAGTACTGTTGGCGGCGATTCTCGACCGGGCGGACTGAGACCGGCGAGCTCACAAGTGGCACAGCCCCTTGGGCGCGCGATCGTTGGGCGCAACGGAGCCCATTCACTCGCCAAACTCGGCGCGAATCGCCGCGCCATGCTCATCCACTTCCGGCACGGGACGTGCCTGAGGCGCGGCTGAATCGAAAATGGCTGCGGGGGCCACGACCCTCACTTCACCGCCCGGTGTCTCAACGCTCACGAAGCGCAGGTGCGGATGCTCCGCAGCCGCGGCAAGATCATTCAAGCGGCCATAGGCAATTCCCGCACGTTCCAACCGCTCGCACGCCCCGGATTCACTCAGGCCGGCAAAGACCCTTGCCGTCAATTCATCCAAAGCAGCACGATTCGCGACGCGGGCGGTGTTATCTCCGAAGCGGAGGTCCGCGGCAACTTCCGCGCTGCCGAGAAATTCCTCGCAGAATTTGCACCACTCGCGCTCGTTCTGTACCGACAGAATGATTCGTTTGCCGTCCCGACACCGATACGCGCCATAGGGAGCGATGGTCGGGTGTGAGACGCCAGCACGCTGAACGGCTACGTCCCCGTACAAATACTGCAACAGCGGAACATTCATCCAGTCCGCGACGCTATCGAACAGGGACACCTGGATCGACTTGCCGCGTCCCGTGCGCTCCCGTGCGAACAGCGCCTGAAGAATCGCTGAGTGGGCAGTCATGCCGGCGGCAATATCGCAAACTGAAACGCCAATGCGCGCCGGGCCGTCGGCAGTTCCGGTGATTGCACACAGGCCAGTCTCACCTTGGACGATGAGATCGTACGCCTTCAATCCGGCGCGGGGACCCGTGTTTCCAAACCCGCTGATGTCGCAAGTGATGAGCCGGGAATACCGCTGCCGCAGTGACGCGGAATCCAGGCCCAGTTTCGCCAGCCTCCCCGGACGCAGGTTCTGCAAGAACACGTCCGCACGCGCGATCATCGATCCCAACACCTTGCGGTCGGCAGCGGCCGCCAGATCGAGACACACCGATTCCTTGCCGCGATTCAACCATACGAAATAGGCGCTCTGTCCCAGTACGAGCCGATCATAGCTGCGCGCGAAGTCGCCTCCCGCACGTTCTACCTTGATTACGCGTGCACCTGCATCGGCAAGCCGGCTCGATGCATAAGGCGCCGCGACGGCCTGCTCCAGCGCGACGACAGTGATGTTTTCAAGGTCTCTCATGCGCTCGCGGCTCGCGACCGCCCGGCCTGCCACTCCAACTGCCGAAGCAGGCGGCTCTGTTCATTGCTAACGATCGAGAATCCCTCATCAACCCCCATTCCAGGTTTAGCGAGCATCATGTCGGCCTGCGTTGCAACTGCAACATGCACGGAGGCGCGAGCGGAGAGATCCGTCTCTGCGCAACTGCCGCCGACATACGCGCCCATTCCATGTCCTCGGCACGCAAGCACCGCCTCAATGCTATCCCCGAGCTCACCGACGTCCGGCATCTTGATTTGCGCAATGTGGCCTGCACGTGCAGCGGCGAACTCGCGTACATCCGCGAGTGTATTGCAACGCTCGTCGACCACAATGAGCGCATCGCTGCCACTGTGCTCGAGCGCCTCCACGAGTCTGGCATAGCCCTCGATCTGCGCAGCCCGCGAACCGAAGTCCGCGGGGCATTCGATGTGCAGCCTGAAGGGCGCAACGGCCTCGCCCAGCTCTGCGATGAACGCGGCAATCCGCGCCACATTGCAATCGAATGCAAATCCCATCCAGCCATAGACATCGAAGTGTAGCGTGGGGCGGTAGTCCCGCGCGCCAAAAGTGCGGACTCGCTCGGCCACCCACAGGACAAATTGCCGGAACGTCTCCCCGCCGGTGCCAAACTTCTCCGGGGCGTTGATCAATCCGTGCGGCAGGACATCCACCTGCTTCAGAATCATCTTGTCGACGTTGATTTCGCGCGCGTCCCCGCTCTGAGAGAAGATGGGGACGCGGCGGGCGACCAGGGGCAATCCATATTCGCTACAGATCAGCTCGGCCATCGTGCATCGGCGCGCGTGGCTCACAGCACGCAGCAATGCTTGACTCACGCCATAGCGAACAGCCAAGGGCACGTATGGTTGAGCGTCCGTCGGGGCAAAGACTGACGCACACGCTTCGCGGAAACCTTCCAAGCAAAGACCGCTCAAGCGCGGCCAGAGCAAGTCGCGAACAATCTGCTCGGCGGACGGTGGATCGAACAAGGGATCGCGTCCGCTCGCGCCTGAGTATTGCACGCTCATCATGTCGCCCCACACGACCTCTCCATCGTTGAGGACGAGCCCAATGCCGAGTGATCGAGCTGGTGCCCTAATGGCCCGAAAGCCGGGAGTGACAGGCCGGCCAAGGTAGGCAAAGCCATTGAGAAGCGCTCCCGCACGTATCGCGGCCTGATCGTCGTAGAAAAATGCGCCGTGGCCCGGAGCGAAGATCACACCATCAACCTGCACTGCTCGGAACTCCTGGTAGGGGCGGACGACGGGCGTGCCAATCGGTCGAGGCCTGAAAGCCACGCGCGATTGCGAGCAACGTTATCTCGGAAAATGGGCGGCCGATGAGTTGCAACCCTACGGGAAGCCCCCGACGATCGCGGCCACAAGGAATCGACAGAGCCGGCATACCCAGATAGTTCACCCAACGGGTCCAGCGCGTCATACGTCCAACGATTTCGGACGAACCGCCGAGTGCCGCCTCATCAGTCTCATCAATTGTTGGTACAGGCATACCGATAACCGGCAACACCAGCGCGTGAGCGTCGATTAGCGTCTCGGCAACAAACTGGCTCTGCAGCGATGATCGTTGAGCCGCCGCTGAGAGATAGGCCGTTGCCGTCACCCGTTGGCCCGGCTCGATCCGTTCGCGAATGTGCGGAGTATAGAGCTCGGGGCTCTGCGCGAGACGCACTGCGTGCACATGGGCCGCCTCCGATTGTTGGATCACATTGGCCAGCTCATGGAGCCGGGGAATATCAGGCAGCACAGCAGGCACGACCTCTGATCCGCAGGCAGCAAAGTGCCGAACGGCCTCCTCCAGCGCGCCGATGACCTCGCTGTCGCAATCGCGAAGCAAGGACTCCCGCGGAAATGCCAGGCGCCCTGACTCAATTGACACCGCAGCGTCGGGCTCGATGTCCGGTTGGCGCTGACTCGCAGGGTCGCGCGGATCGGGCCCCGCAATCATGCGGAACAGGGTTTCGCACTCGGCTGCGCTACGCGCAAATGGCCCAACACAGTCGAGCGACGGAGCCAGCGGCATGACGCCGGCAACACTGACACGCCCCTGCGTCGGTTTCAGGCCGACGACACCACAACAAGCTGCCGGGATACGAATCGAACCCCCGGTATCCGATCCCAGACTTCCGGCCACGATACCCGCCGCCACGGCTGCCGCTGGACCGCTGGACGATCCGCCACTGATTCGCGTACGGTCCCAGGGATTGCGGCAATGACCGAACACTGCGTTGTGCCCGGTGGGCCCGAGGGCGAACTCCGCCATGTTGAGTGTGCCGATGGCCACCGCGCCGGCGTGCTCCAGGCGCTCAATGACCGTCGCCGATCTGTCGGCGACCGGCTCGATGAAGCACGATCCGCAAGTGCTGGACCGGCCGCGCCGATCAAACATGTCTTTGTGCGCCAGCGCCATATGACCCGCGCCCCCGGCTGCGTCCAAAATACGCGCAGCGTCCAGGGCGCGCTCCCGCTCAATCGATATAAATGCGTTGATGGCGCGCTGCCATTGGGCCGCCGCGTCAAGGGCGTGAGCCACAGCCTCGAGCGTCGTCATGGCATCCGCGCTCCGAGAGTTTGTTTGCGACCCGCGATGATGATGGCTACAGCAGCAGCCGCAGCGAGCACGGCGACCCCCGCGAAATACCAGGGCGTGGGTACTCGGCCCCAAAGCTGAGCCAACACTCCCGCGCCCGCAAAGCCCGCCGCGAGAGTCACGAACCAGAGGCTCACAAACATGGTCATTGATCTGACCGATGCGAATCTCAGCAGGAACGCCTGCCCGATGGCATCGAAATACAGCTCACCCACCGTGAGAAAGAACAGCGCAATGAACAACCACGCCGATGGAACTGGCGTTGTGTACATCTGTGCGGCAATGGCGACGATGACAAAGGACACTGTCAGCAGGATCGCTCCGGTCCTCAACTTACGCAGCTCGCCTGCGGCGCCGCTCGCCCCACCACGCCGCGCCCACCACCAGTTGATGAGCGGCGTGCAACACACAATGATGATCGGGTTCACCGACTGAAACCAGGCCGCCGGAATATACAGCCCGGCGCCGCCGACGGTAATTCGCCGATCGACGGCTGACTCGGCCCATAAGGCAATGGTCCCACCCTGCTGGCCATGCGCTGTCCAAAACAGCACGGCTCCCAACAGCACGAGTGCCAGTTGAGCGATGAGCGCGGCGCGATTCTGCGGTGCCGAGCCCCGGTCGATGCCCGCCGCGCCGCGGAAATCGGCTTCAACCAGGTAGCGGCGGCAAGCCAGGAAAATTACCGAGGAAATGACCATGCCGATGCCGCAGAGCGCGAGCGCCGCGCTCCAACTCCACGCCGTTCCCACAATCCCCGTGACAATCGGCGCAAAAATCGCCGCCCCGTTGCAACCGGCCTTGTAGAGGGTGAAGGCTCGATCGCGCGCAGGTTCATTGGTGTCATAAAGACGATTCATCTGCGCAACGAGCGAGGGTTTGAACAAGCCATTCGACACGGTGAGCAGCGCCAGCGCCGGGAAAAGCAACTGAGGCACCACCAGCAGCAGATGGCCCGCGGCCATGCCAAGGGCGCCACAGATCACGGCGCGCTGAACACCCAACCAACGATCGGCAACGACTCCGCCCACCAATGACATGGCCATCGCGGCCGACGTCGACAGCGAATACACCTGGATCGCCGAAACCGGGCTGAATGCAAGATCCTGGGTGAGGTAGAACACGAGCACGGATCGCATACCGAACAGCGCGAATACTTCCCACATGCCCGTCAGGATGACCACCAGCAGCCCCGCGGGGTGACCGCCAATTCGGGGCTGATTCACGCTAATCCTCGTAGTTGTCCGCGACCCAGCGATTGAGCAACCGAACGCCAAAGCCGCGTGCGCCATCCGGAACGGTCGGAAATGTTGACGGACTCGGCCACACGGTCGGCGTGATATCCAGGTGAGCCCACGGCACCCCGTTCACAAAGCGCTGGACAAAGAGCGCCGCAACAATCGCGCCCCCCGCGGGCTCACCCAAATTCTTCAGGTCCGCGACTGTGCTGTCGAGTTGATTCTCGAGGCGTCGCGACAACGGCAATTGCCACAGCAGCTCATCCTCCGCCTTGCCGGCTTCCACTAGGCTCGCCGCAATGGCGGCGGTATTTGAGAAAAGCGCTGCATACTCGACCCCGAGCGCCACCTGGGAAGCACCGGTCAGTGTCGCGAGGTCCACCATGACGCGCGGCTCGAATCGATTCTGGCAATACCACAACGCATCGGAGAGCACCACGCGTCCCTCGGCATCGGTGCTGATGATCTCGATCGTCTGCCCCGACATGCTGGTGATCACATCGGCTGGCCGCTGAGCCTGGCCATCCGGCATGTTCTCTACGAGCCCGAGAATTCCCACCGCGTTTACGCGGGCACGGCGCCCGGCAAGCGCATGCATGACTCCCGCGACGGCGGCCGCGCCCGCCATGTCCCATTTCATGCTGTCCATGTTCTTGCCGGCCTTCAGGGTCAGTCCGCCGGAGTCGAAGCACACGCCTTTGCCCACGAATGCGAGCGGGGCCTGCCCTTCGGGGCCGCCGTCCCAGCGCACGACCAAGAGTTGGCTTTCACGCCGGCTGCCCTGCCCTACGCTCAGCAGCGCGTTCATGCCGAGCTCCGTCAACTGCTTTTCACCGAGGACCTCGACAACCAAGCCCAGGCGTTCCAACGCCTGCACGCGCCGCGCGAATTCAGCGGGGTACAAAATGTTGGGGGGCTCTGAAATGAGGTCGCGACTGAATGCAATCGCATCCGCGAGCGATGCCCACGCCGTGTGAGCAGCGCGGGCACGTCCGGGGTCCCGGGTGTTCACTTTCACCACCTGAATAGAGGGCTGCTTTTCAGGCTTGCCCGTGGTCCGATACCGGTCGAATCGGTACGCCGCGAGTTGCGCGCCGAATGCCGCGCGCGCGGCATTCTCCGGACTCGCATCCCCAACAAAGAGCTCGAGCTTCCGCACGCCGGAAGTTAGCAACGCCTTCACTGCGTAGCCGGCGAAGCTTTCCAATGCGAGCCCCTCGTCTTCCCCCCGAGGGCCAACGCCGACCAGCACGATACGCGCTGCTTTGATGCCCGCCGGTGCCAGGATTTCGAGGACCTCTCCCTGTGCGCCCTTGAAACGAGCTGTCTCCAGCGCGCGCTGGACGGCGCCGCGAGCCGGGCCTTCCAGAGTGGAGACATCCACTTGCCCTTCGTGAAAGAACAGCGCTCCGGCGGCATCGTGAGCCGCGGACTCCAGTGAATCGGATCCGAATTCAATCTGCATGGCGCCGCTCCATATAATCGTTAATCGTTTTAACAAGCATCTCAGGAATTTATACGCCATTCAAGACGTTTTTCATGCAGAAAGCGTGGTATATATTAACGATAATCTGTACCCAGGAGACCCCATGAGACTGTGCACCTTGCTGATGGGCAGCCTGTTCTGGCTGGCGGCGAACGCGGCGTTCGCCAACGAATCGCCCCGTTGTTTTGTAGGCGCCTACAAGGATACCGACGGACGAGTCCTGTCCCTGCAAGCTACGGCGGACGACTCGTTGCGCTTCTTTTTGCTGGATGGAAGAACCGGGCTGTTGCGCAGGCAACCCGATGGGGTGACCTACACCGCGGGTCCCGGCCTGAGTGACTCGCAGCCGGTCGTGGCACGCGCCCGGCTGGAAGCTTGCGGAGCCGCTTCAATTGACTTCGAGCTGCAGAACGGACCCGGCGGACACTGGCACAAGGTACCGCTCGAGGTCGAAGACACGACCTTTTCATCCGGCGATGTGCGGCTGAAAGGCCGATGGGTCCGGCCGGCCGGGCAACAGGCAGCGCCGACGCTGGTTTTTGTGCACGGTTCCGGGGCAACGGCCTCGATCGATTCCGTGGTATGGCAGTGGCTGCTACCGGCCGAAGGCGTCGGCGCCTTCGTGTTCGACAAACGCGGTACCGGCGCCTCGACGGGTGAGTTCACGCAGAATTTCGAGATCCTGGCGCAGGATGTCGATGCGGCTGTTCGTACGGTGCGACGCCTCGGCGAGCGGCGGATCAGCCGCCTCGGCGTCGCCGGTTTCAGCCAGGGCGGCTGGATCGCACCGCTGGCCGCAACCCAGGTGCCGGTGGATTTCGTGGTCGTGGGTTTCGGTGTCGCCGGCTCACCTGTGGATCAGGACGTCTGGCAGGTCGCATACCAACTCAAACAAGACGGCTTCGGCGCCGCCGAATTGGCCCAGGCCGCCCAGGTCACCAGCGCAACCGGGCGGTTCATGTTGAGCAACTATCGCCACGGACTCGATGCGGTCAATGCGCTCAAAAGGAAGTTCGCCGGCGAGCCCTGGCTCGATAAAATCGACGGCCAATACTCGGGCGTTGTGCTCCAGGGCGATATCGAACGGGCCAAGCGCGAAAGCCCGGGTGTAATCTGGAACTATGACGCGATGCGCGTGCTGCGCTCGGTAAAGGTGCCGCAGTTGTGGATCATGGGCGCGGCCGACTCGGTTGCACCCAGCGCACCGAGCATTGAGCGGCTCAAAACGCTGCAGCGCGAGCATCGGCCGATTGATATCGCGATATTCCCCGATACCGATCACGGCATCTACGAATTCAACACGGGACCGGATGGCAAGCGACACAACACCCGGGCGGCGGACGGTTATCTGCGCCTGCAAATCGATTGGATCAAAGGCCACCTGCACGAGCCGTACGGACGCGCGGAGTTGATTCGACATCCATGAGTACACGGTTGCGAAACGACTTCGCCTCGGACAACACGGCAGGAATAGCACCGGAGGCCATGCGCGCGCTCATTGAAGCCAACACCGGCTTCGAGGCGGCTTATGGCGCGGATCGGACTACGGCGCGCGCGGCAGACCTGGTCCGCACCTGGCTGGATGCCGATGCACCCGTTCACTTCGTAAGCTGCGGTACGGCGGCCAATGCCGTGTCAATCGGCGCGATGTGCCGTTCTTTCGAGACTGTGCTCGCGCACCGATATGCTCATACGATTCATTCGGAAGCGGGAGCACCCAATGCGTTCGGGCACGGACTATCGATCCGTGCACTGGATGGGAACGATGGCAAGATCTCCACGGCCGCACTCGAAGCCGCCCTGCGCGTGCCGGAAGATCCGAGTCGGCAACCACCCGCCGTGCTTTCCATTGCCAATGCGACCGAGCTGGGGACGTTGTATCGGGAGGACGAGCTGCGCTCATTGGTTGAAGTAAGCAAGGCGCGCGGGCTTGCGGTTCATGTGGACGGCGCGCGGCTCGTCAACGCCGTTGCCGCGGGATTCGATCCCCGCTCGCTTCGGCAACGGGGCGTCGATGTGCTGGTGATTGGTGGCACGAAGGCAGGCATGCCTGCGAGCGAGGCCATCGTCATCTTCGAGCCGCGCATCGCCCATCGCTTCGACGTCAGGCTGAAACAGGCCGGGCAAGTGATCTCGAAGAGTCGATTTCTGAGCGCGCCGTGGCTCGGCCTGTTGAGCTCCGGGCGTTGGATCGAGCTTGCCGCGCACGCGAACGCCATGACCCGCCGTCTTGCGACGCTCATGCCATTCGAGATCGTCTATCCGGTAGAAACGAATGCGATCTTTGTGCGCATGGATACCGCCACACATCGGCACCTGACTCAGCTCGGTTGGGTGACACATCGACTGGCGGAAGCATCCGTGCGCTTCATGTGCTCGTGGGCAACGACTGAGGACAGTGTCGATGAGCTCGGCGCGGTATTGGCCCGCCTGGCTGCCGAAATCGACAAACCATCGAGGCCTGTGCCAGAATGACCCAGTCGATTATCGATTATTTCCTGGGGCGAACATGAAGGTCGCCGACACTTCGCGACTGAGCGCATCGGAATTCGTTGCAGACACCTTGCGCAGAGAAATTCTGCGCGGCGAGATCCTGCCCGGACAGCCACTTCTGCAGGACCATATCGCGGCCCGCTTTGATGTGAGTCAGAGCTCCGTGCGCGAAGCCTTGCGCCGGCTCGAAGCCCAGGCGCTCGTCACTTCAATCCGCAATCGCGGTACGTTTGTCTCGACACTGACCGTCGACCAGGTTGAGGAAATGTACGATATCCGCCTGGCCGTTGAGCTGATCGGTCTGCGGCACAATCTTCCCGCTCTCAGCGCCGAGCAGCTCGCGGAAGCCGAAGCGCTGCTCGTGTCCATGGAGGAAGATCCGGAAACGGCGTTCTTCCTGGGCGAGTCGCACAAGAAGTTTCACGCTATTTTCTATGCGAGCGCCGAGCGCAAGCTGTCGCGTGACATCCTGCAGAACATTTACGGCAACCTCACGCGGCTGTGGGTGGACTTCATCCGGAAAAAACCCGCGCTGGCACGCCGCTACGAGGAAGATTCCCGCCACGAGCACCGCGAGCTTCTGCAAGCTGCCAAAACGCGCAATCTTGCGAAGGCGGAAGCGGTGCTTGCACGTCACATCAACAGCGCACGCGAGCTGTTGACAACCCATCTGAGACGAGTCGAAGCGGACGCCGGCAAAGAATCAGCGACCCCGCGGCGGACACGCCAGGCAGGCTCGGCTTCCTGACGGTGATTCGGACGCAGTCGGTGGTTCGAACGCATCCAGCGATCCGCGCTCACAACACCGGGTCGGGCAACTCCACCGCGTCCAGGCTGTAGTGCACGTTTGGAAAACGGGTCCTCAAGGCGCGTACTTCCGCCGCGAGGCCTGCCGCGGCAGTCCCGTCCGCGTCCAGCGAGGCCTGCCGGATCAAGTTGGCGATTTGGCGCATCTCGGGTTCTCCCATACCCAATCGCGAAATCTCATGTGTCCCCAGGCGCGCGCCACTGCGCCGCCCAGCGGCAACATCGCCACTCAACGCGCAATCCGGAATGAGAATGTTCGCATTCTGACATCGCCACTCGAAGTTGGCGGCGTGGGCTCCGAGCTTTAAAAACACCTGATGAGTCGCGGTTCGCTCACCCCGCCGGCCCAGGACCGTAAAGCCCGCGTCATCTAAGTATGCCGCCAGCGCCTGAGCATTCCCGACCATCCGCTGCGCAAGCTCGGCGCCACAGCTCTCCAGCTCGGCCAGGGTCATCGCCAGAGCGGCGAGCTTGTTTTGATCGCGTGTCTGCACAAATCCCGGAAACATCAGACGCGTGATTCGCGCCGCAATCTTCGAATCATTGCTTAGGATGAGCCCACCCACCGGGCCGCCCATGATCTTGTGGGTACTGACGGTAACAACATGCGCCCCCTCTTCCAGGGGGCGCTGAAAGTCGCCCGCGGAAATCAACAATCCGACGTGCGCTGCGTCATACACGAGAATCGCACCGACCCGATCGGCGACGGCGCGCAACTCACGCAATGGATACGGAAACAACACCTTGCCGCCGCCGATGACAATCATCTTCGGTTGTACACGCTGGGCGATGCGGTCGACTGCAGCGGGGTCGATTTCGAATGTGTCCCCCGATGGGGGAATGCTCACCACTCGATTCGTTACGAGGCCGGCCGGCCCGCTCGGCTGGTAGGCATAGTTTCCCCCGGCATCGAGATCCTGCGCCAGCAGCGTATCCCCCTGCTCGAGTAACGCAAAAAACACCGCGGCATTCGCCATCGAGGTGCTGGTTGGCCGCCACTCGCAGAACCGGGCGCCGAACTGCCGGCGCGCGAGCGCGATAATCATGGCCTCGATTTCGTCAATGAGCTCATTCTGGCGGTAGTGGGGAAACTCCTTGTCGCCCGGCAAGCCTTCGGTCACACGGGTTGCCATGTCACTGGCGAGCAGCCGCAGACTGCGCTCGGACATGAGCCCCTCCGCCGGGTTCATGTTCAAACATTCCCGGCCGCGCCACTGCTCGTGCCGGCTCACCAGGCTCATGACCCGCGAGGCCAGTGCAGGCGGCGACCACCCCTGCATGCTCGACTCGACCTCGCGCAGGTACTGCGCCGACTTGTCAGTGAATGCGTCCTCCTCCATGCCCATCTTCCCTCAGAACTGGTACGTCGCACCGGCAAAGAACTGCCGTCCAATGTCATAGGTACCCGGAAACGTGTTCGCGAAGCCAAAAATAAAGGCGGACGCAATGTTCCGCGACACCTGTGGGGGCGATTTGTCGAACAGGTTGTTGATGCCGATGCGCGCGCCGAAATGAGAATCGATCTGCCACGAGCCGCTAAAGTCGAAGTACGAGCGTGCACCGATCTGGTGGTCCGGCGGATCCGTCACCTTGCCCGAGATGCGATCCTCGTCCAGGACCACGCTGCCAACGTAGCGCCAGCGCAGGGACAGTGGCAGCGACGAGATGGGAGACCACGTCAGGCGTGTTGATGCCCGCCAGTGCGGAACGGGCTGGCCACAGGTCAGACCGTAAGTGCCCGCACAATAATATTCAGGCAGCGTCTCATTGGCCTGCGTCGTGTACGTGCCCACATAGGCAGCCTTCGAGCTGAGCGAGATCGGACCTGCGACATAGTCGAGTGCATAGTCGATACCCGAAACCCGGATGAACCCTATGTTCTCATTCAACAGCGAAATGTACCCCACCGAGCCGTTATGCCCCCCGGTGTACACATCGCCGGCCGCGCTGCGACGGATGCTGCGGCAGAATATATTGTTGGGGTCCTGAGTTGGATTCTCACCGGCACCGGTTCCGTAGCAGCCGTCGAGTATCGGTTGTGCATCTGTTCCCAGAGTCGAGATGGCACCCTTCACTTTGATGTCGTAATAGTCGAGTGAGAGCGAGAGGCCTGGGGTAAACCTCGGTGTCAGCGCAATCCCTACTGTCTTTGAGTCAGACACTTCCAGTCCAAGCAACGGATTGCCGCCGGTGAACACTCGGCAAGTACCGCTCGGGCATTGAAGGTTCGCATTGCCGTATGCCGCAGCGGGAACACCGGTGCTTTGGCACAGCGAGGCAGAAGCCGTTGGACCGCTCGTTCCGTTGGAAAAGCAGGGATCCACTCCATTCGCTGACTGCGGCTGGGCCGCGGTAAACAACTCCCCGATGTTCGGGGCACGCACGGCACGCTCAAAGGCACCTCGAAAGCGAATATCGCGCACCGGGCGCCAACTACCGCCGTACTTGTACGTGTTGGCACGGCCCGCAAGGTTGTAGTGCGAACTGCGATAGCCGCCTTCCAGCTCGAGCGACTCGATCCAGGGTTTGCTCTCGACGAGCGGAATGCGCGCCTCCATGAATACTTCGGACACGTGGTAGGCGCCGCTGAGAGCCGGAATCGATCCGTACACCACGTTGTCGCCGACGCTGAGCGCGTCATCCGGCGTGTACTTCGATGTTTCGCGACGATATTCGCCGCCGAGCGCCACGCCGACGGCGCTGTCGGCCAAGGGACTCTTGACCCCGATCCCACCCAGATCGCCGAACACCGAACCTGTAGTCACAACCTGCGTCGTGGTGGAACCGGCGCGCTGCGTCAACTGAAAGAAGCGCACCTGTTCCGGCGTAATGGCGCCGCTCGCCGCGGTAAAGATGTCGATCGGCACGCAGCCGTTGGATGGGTCGATACACGTGCCGTCCGGATTGACGAGCAAGCCCTGCCGGAAGCGGCCCGGCGAAATGTCGCCCACCAACTCCTGCTGCCATCGCGTCTCACCGTACTGAGTTGACACGTCGTAGCTGAAGTGAGACCCGAGCGCGCCAGTCAGACCGGAGATAAACTGCAAGGTGTCGTAGACGTTGTGCTCGCCGATGTTGCCGTTGGCGAGGATTGACTTACGCAGGGTGAAGTCCGTTGTGTCATTCGCGGTGAAGGTGCCGTTGCCGAAGAGAACCGACCGTTCCTGGTTCGACAACAACGGGTTACCGTAGTTGACTGAGACGGTATCCAGAAATCCCGCACCGTCGGACACCTGCCGGTCGACCTTGTTCTCGGAGTAGGTGCCGCGGAAATACACGCTGGCCCACGGCGCGGCATCGTAGTGACCCATGAGTCCCAGTGAAATGCGCTGTTGTGGGACGACGAGGTACTGGGTCCGCGAAGAGTCATAAACGCTGCCGTCGTAAGGTACGAGCTCGCGGTTTCCATTGAACATCGTGCCGGAGTCGGTCACGCGGCCGGCCGGGATCGTCCCGCTGCCGAAGGGCACCAGGGAGGTACCGTTTGATATCAATTGGGGTGACGCCCAATCGCGATCGCGGCGATACACGGGATCGCGCTGGGTGAACCCGGCAAAGGCCGTGAGATTACCCTGCCCGTTCGCGAAGTCCGCGCCCGCGAGCAGGCTGGAATCGAAACTGCGGCCGTCGCCGGGGCTGTACGCACCGTACTGCGCATCCGCCTGAAATCCCTTGAAGTTCTTCTTCAGGAGAATGTTCACAACACCCGCGACAGCGTCAGCGCCGTACACCGCAGACGCGCCGCCGGTTACCACGTCGACGCGATCGATCATTCCGGTCGGAATGATGTCGAGGTCGACGTTGCCCTTGCTGTCGGATGAAACACTTCGCTTGCCATCAATCAGCACGAGGGTGCGCTGCGGCCCGAGATTGCGCAGGTTGGCGGAGGTGTCGCCGTTGCCGTTGTTATTTGTCGTCGCCCCACGTCCTGGAAAGGCCTCGGGAAGATCGCGCAGGACGGCCTCCACGTTGATGGCTCCGGTGGTGCGGATCTCTTCAATGCCGGTAGAGGTGATGGGGCTGATGCTTTCGAGCTTGGTGGACGTGGAACGGATGTGCGATCCGGTCACAACGACCTGTTCGATCTCAGTAGCCGATTTCGCGGCACTGTCCGTGCCTTCAGCGCTGGCGGCGACTTGTGCCGAAGCGGGCCCGGTCAACAGCAGGCCGAGGCACGCAACGGCGGACAGGATTGGGGCGGCTGAACGGAATTGGGCACTGTGCAGACTCGTCGCGTATGCGGCTCGCATGGTCGCATCCCCCTGGACAACTAATTATCGTTAATCGTTTATAAGCCATTCCAGAGCTGTAGGCAAGTGTTCAAGCTTCGTATATGGGGTATTCTGGCCGTGGGCGTTCTTTTCGGATAAACGATAATGAAGCGATGGTTTCCCGTTACGTGCTTCGGGGTACTGCAGACGATCGTCGGCGCAGCCGTGGCGTCGCCCTCTGCCCCTCTCGTCATTCGTGATGTCTCTGTAATTGATGTAAAGACGGGCACCGTCGCTACCCACCGAACGGTGCGAATTGCTGACTCACACATCGTGGCGATCATCCCTACAGCGGCGGAAGCTTACGAGCCGAAGTCCGCACAGGTCATCGATGGTCGCGGCCGATTTCTTGCCCCCGGTTTCACCGACATGCATGCGCACCTCAACAGCCGGATCGAGGCACGCGAGAAATCGCCGCTGCTGACGCTGTCGGATGAAGACATCCTCTCCATTCATCATCTCGCGGCATTCCTATACAACGGCGTGACCACACTTCAAGTCATGCATGGAGACGAAGGGATGCTGGCCCTGCGCGACGCGATCTCGCAAGGTGCGCAGGTCGGGCCCCAACTGGTCGTCGGCTCTCCCCGGCTCGACGGAAATCCACCGAGCGGACCGTATCCGCGCATCGTAGGGTCAGCCGCCGAGGGGTTGGCGGTTGTCGATGAGATGCACGCGGCGGGTTACGATTTCATCAAGGTCTACGATCGGCTCGGCGCCCCGGCCTACGATGCAATCGTCACTCGTGCACATTCATATGGAATGAGAGTGGATGGCCATCTCCCGCGAACGCTGCCACTCGAACACGCGCTGCATGGCATGCAGGACCATGTTACGCATGCCGAAGAGTTTGTGGCCTACTCACACGACTTCAGCGATGCCGACATCGCACGCATCACCAAAGAGGTAAAGGAGTCAGGTATCGGCGTCACGCCGACCCTGACCGTGTTCAAGAACGTCCTGCGGTCTGTGAAGGATCTGAGAGAGGTGCTCGCAGCGCCGGAGATCCGATACGCCGACCCCCTCGTCTTTCATGCCTGGCTCCCAGAGCGCAATCCGTATCGCTCGGAGCGCTTCCAGGCACCTTCGGTCCGTGCCGCCCTGACCCGGCAGTTCGAATTCATGAAGAAGCTGGTGCTTGCATTCCAGCGCGCCGGGGTGCCGCTGGTCATTGGCACCGACTGCAACATCTCCGGGACCGTCGCCGGCTTCTCGGTCCCCGAGGAAATGCAGGAAATTGCCGGGCTCGGTATTTCGGCGGCGGATGTGCTTCGCATGGCCACTCTGAACGCCGCAGTGGCCTTACGCATGCAAACAGACCTCGGCACGGTTGAACCGGGCAAACGAGCTGACCTGGTGCTGCTGGAGCGAAATCCGCTCATGCATATCGCCAATGTGCGTGGCATTGCCGGTGTTGTCGTCCGCGGGCGTTGGTATTCACACACTGACCTGCAGCGCGCGCTCGATGGGGCGACACAGGCCTTCAGCCGTCTCGATGAGCGGCTAAGAACCCGCCAGACTCGCACCGACACACAGCGCCGCAATCAGAATGGGCGGGGTCCTGAGTCTCTGTAGCAGAACGAACGCGACCACAACGATCGCAATATCAACAGCCGACCGCACCGCGCTGACCCAGACAGGATTGTAGAGTGCAGCCGCCAGCAGGCCCACGACCGCCGCATTGACTCCGGCCAGAACGGCGTTGGCGGTGTTTTTGTCGGATATTCGACCCAGCAGCGATAGACCTGAGGTGGCGAGCAACAGACCCGGCAGGAATATGGCGACCAACGCGATGGCCGCCCAGAGCAAGGACTCGTGTGACGGCGCGCTCGCCGCACCGAGATAGGCCGCAAGGGTAAAGAGCGGGCCCGGCATCGCCTGCGCAAAGCCGTAGCCGGCAAGAAAGCGCTCGTCAGACAGCCAGCCCGCGGGCACGAGAGCTTGCTGCAGGAGTGGCAGAACCACGTGGCCGCCCCCGAAAACAAACGCACCCGAGCGATAAAAGATGTTGGCCAGTGCCACTGGCCCCTGTGTTTGAAAAAGAGGACTGCTCGACAGACCGGCGAGCAGCGCAATAAAAACCCCCAAGGCCGTCCACGCCACGCGGGCATGTAGTCCAGCCGGCAGCTTCGGGGCTGTACGAGAAGTGGACCGACACAGGAAAACGCCGGCGATGGCCCCGCCGATCAGTGTCAGGAACTGTGCGAGGCCGCTGTGGAAACACAAAAGTGGCACGCAGGCCGCAACCGCGATCATACGGCGCGGCAAATCGGGCGCGAGCGAGCGCGACATGCTCCAGACGGCTTGTGCGACAACGACCACGGCGGTCAGCATCAGGCCATGGAGGACAGCCTGCATGAGGGGACCCGGCTTCGCCGGCGCGAAAAGCGCAAACGCATACATCAGCAGAGCGGACGGCAGCGTAAATCCAACCCAGGCCGCGAGGGCCCCCAACCAGCCGGCGCGGTGCAGCCCAATCAAAAAGCCAACCTGACTGCTGGTCGGACCCGGTAGAAGTTGGCATAGCGAAATGAGTCCGCCGTACTGTTCAACGCTCAGCCAGCGCCGCTGCCGCACATAGGTGCGTTCGAAATAGCCGAGATGGGCAATGGGCCCCCCAAAGGAGGTAAGGCCCAGTTTGAGCGCCACCCAAAGGACCTCGCCCGCGGAACCGCCCATTGGGTCACTCCACTGCTTTGGCCCCCATTGGTTGGGCCAGTCGTTGACCATAGCGCGTGCCGAGTCTCGTCCGCCAGCATCCAGTTGCCGATCTTCGTTGCGGCCGCAACCGGCGGGCCGGCGACACGGTGCGTCAGGCGCATGGGCCCGGTTACAGTGCGGCCCGGCATCTTCGTGGCGACAGATACATGGGTCAATCAACGGATGGAAGACCAACGCCTCTGACCGCTCTGCGCGTGACCGCTGTGATCGTGTGCATTGCTCTGCCTGCGTGGGCTTCTGCACAGCGAGCTGCCGACAATGCCATCACTGAAGCGCAGGATGCATTTGGTACGCAAGTCGATCAACAGTCGATCGGACTCTACTCACCCGGCGACGCCCGTGGATTCAATCCCCAGCTTGCGGGCAATCTGCGGCTCGATGGCCTGTATATCGCGCAGGTCGATCCCTTCATCAATTCGTGTCTGATCCGCGAGACGACCATGCATGTCGGCTTCGGTGCCGACCCTTTCATCTTCCCGGCGCCCACGGGAGTGGTGGATATGACCTTGCGGACCCCCGGGCAGAAGAAAATTGTGAGTGCGTTGGCTACCTCCGGGGACATTGAGGGGGAAACCGCCACGCTCGAAGCGCAATTGCCAGCGGCTCACGGCACTCTCGCGGTCGATCTGTGTGCGGCATACTTTCACAACAACGACTACGACTATTCAACTCGAGCGCATGGTTTGGCCCGATCCGCGGTGGGACGCTGGAAACCATCCGACTCTGTCGAAGTGACTCCGTTCATGGCGGTGGCCGACGGGGGTGAGCAGAATCTATATCCGCTCGTCTATACAGACAGCAATTCGAGGCCCCCGGAGTTCGGCTTCCACGATCTGTCCACCTCCGACAGAACCAATTACGGCTGGCGCCACATCAACACGGGGCTGGTTGCGCGCGCCGTGCATGCAGATCAGTGGGCACTGACCGGTGGCATTTTCCGCTCCGATGAACGTGATCCGTCCAACTCGAGCCCCTTGTATTTCCTGGGACCGAACGCGAAAGTGGCGGTTGTGCTGGACCAGGCTCCTGGCCTGCACTCCCAAGCGTGGTCCGGCGAGATCCGGGCAGTACGGCAGTTTCACGGCAGCGTTTTTTCGCACCGGGTTGCCCTTTCCATTCGCGCACGTTCGACCCACGTGCAATTCGGCGGTGATCGAGTCCTGGATCTCGGGCCCGCATCGCTGTTCGCGGCTGTGCCCATACCCAATCCCGTCAATGCGTTCGATCCGGTGAGCCATGACCGAGTCCGCCAGGAAGACTGGGGAGTGGCTTACGAGATCAAGCGTCCCGGTCGCGCTGCACTCACTCTCGGCCTGTTGCGGGACAACTATCACCGCACCGTTGAGCAGGTGAACCTCGCTAGCCCGGCAACGTTGAAGTCGCGCTGGCTCGTCACAGCTCGTACTACGATCGATCTGTCTTCCAGCATGCTGCTCTACGCCAGTGAGGTGCAAGGAGTTGAAGACTCGCCTTTGGCGCCTGCCTCCGCCGTCAACAAGGGTGAGTTGCTCGCCGCCTCCGGTACTCGACAGACGGACCTCGGCGTGCGTCTGATGCCGGCCAAGAGTTGGCAATGGCTGGTGGGCGCCTTCGAAATTCGCAAGCCCTACTACAATCTGAATGAGTCCGGCCTGTACGGGGCGATCGGCGAATTGACGCATCGGGGCATCGAGTCATCCGCTTCGTATGCGAACCAGGGCATTACAGTAGTCGCCGGTGCTGTGTTGCTTCAGCCGCGCGACGCACGCACGACCGAACGAGGCACGGTATCTGAAGTCCCATTAGGCCCGGTGCCCACTACCCTGAATGTGAACGTGGACGCCGCGCCGGAAAGGTGGCACGGTTGGGGCGCCTCAGTTCAATGGAAATGGCTGTCCGCTCGCAATGTCACCAGCGGCGGTACGAGCCGCTTGCCTCCGTTAAATACCCTTAATGTCGGCGCGCGTTACTACAGTGGGAATACCTCATTTCCCTGGTCGATTCGCCTGGACATTTACAACGTGGGCGACAGCCGGGGGTTACACGTCTCCAATGTCGCGCAATTGCAGCCTGAACAACCGAGGCGTGCTGTTGTTACTTTTGCGGTGGACTACTGGTGAGATGCGCGGCTAATGCGCCGCAGCATACTAAATCTATGTTAGGACAGACCCGCTACCTAACATCCCTGCGCTGCAGCAACGGCAAGACTCTCGAATACTTCTCACGTCACGCGTGTCAATCCGGCATTTAGTCGGCAGTCCTGAACTTCACTTTCTTGTGGGATAGCGCCCCGTCGAAACAGCGCAAGTGCGAGCTCGAATCGCGCAGCCGCTGACCGACGTTTCGCTCGTTAACCTACTGCCGATGAGAATGCAATGAACCTTAGCGTAAAACGCCTATTCCTTATCAACGCGTGTGCGTGTGCAGTTTTGCTCGCGCTCCTGGCAACTTCCGCTCTGTGGCTGCGCAGTGCGTCCCTCGAAGCCGATGCGGTTCGAAGCTCGCGCTATCAGTCATATCTGCTGGCCGATGAGCTTCGGCGCAGCTCCGACGACCTGACACGCCTGGCAAGGACGTACGTAGTGACGGGCGACGAGAAATTCGAGAAGCAGTACTTCGACATTATTGATATCCGTAACGGCAAGAAGCCGCGCCCCCAGAACTACGAGCGCATCTATTGGGACTTTGTCGCCGCCGGACAGGAAAAGCCGCGGCCGGACGGTGAAACGATCGCACTGGCGGAACTGATGAAGCGCGCCGGGTTCACTGCCGAGGAGTTCGGCAAGATCCAGGAGGCCCAGAACAACTCCGACGGTCTCGTGAAGCGCGAGACGATTGCCATGAACGCGGTCAAGGGCCTGTTCCAGGACGACAAGGGCGCCTTCACACGCAAGGGTCCGCCGGACCTGAAGATGGCGCGCGACCTGGTTCACGACGCCACTTACCATAAGTTCAAAGGTGAGATCATGAAGCCGCTGGACGAGTTCCTCGTGTTACTCGACCAGCGCACCAGCCAGGCTGTCGTTGTCGCCAGCACGAAGCGCGAGAGGGCCATGAACCTGACCCTCGGTCTGCTCGTCGTGACCTTGATCGGATTGTGCGGACCGCTCTACATCGCTTATCGCAGCATCATCGCCCAGCTCGGTGCCGAGCCCCGTCATGCGGCCGGAATCATCCAGCGCATTGCCGATGGCGACCTGGATGTCGAAATCTCAACTGACAAGAACGATCACAACAGCATGTTGTTCGCCGTGAAGAACATGATCGGCAAGCTCCAGCAGGTGATCTCCGGGCAGCGCCGGCTGGTCGAAGCGGCCAATCGGGGTGACTTCACCGCGCGCGTGGATGTGGCCGGGCTGGCGGGCTTCCAGAAGGACATGGCCGAGGGTCTGAATCAGCTCGCCGCGACCACAGGCGCGAGCATTCAGGACGTCGCCCGCGTCATGCGTGCGCTCTCGGAAGGCGATCTGACCAACACTATCGACAAGGACTACCAGGGCGCCTTCGGAGAAATGAAGGACTCCGCCAACAACACGGTGCTGAAGCTCTCGATGATCATCAGCGACGTCAACGCTGCCGCCAGCGCATTGACGTCCGCATCAGTTCAAGTGAGCAGCACAGCTCAGACGCTCTCCCAGGCCTCCAGTGAGCAGGCCGCCGGAGTGGAAGAGACGAGTGCTTCGCTCGAGGAGATGACCGCTTCGATCGCCCAGAACACCGAGAACGCGAAGGTCACTGATGGAATGGCCACCAAGGCTGCGAGTGAGGCTACGGAAGGCGGCGATGCTGTCGAGGCGACTGTTACCGCCATGACCCAGATCGCACAGAAGATCAGCATCATCGACGACATCGCGTACCAAACCAACCTGCTCGCCCTGAACGCCGCCATCGAAGCGGCGCGCGCGGGCGAGCATGGAAAGGGCTTCGCGGTCGTAGCCGCGGAGGTCCGCAAGCTTGCCGAGCGCAGCCAGGTTGCGGCACAGGAAATTGGCACGGTCGCGGCCGGTAGCGTCGAGCTGGCTGAAAAGGCCGGCACGCTGCTGGACGAGATGGTGCCGAGTATCAAAAAGACCTCGGAACTGGTACAGGAAATCTCGGCAGCATCGCAGGAGCAGTCCACGGGTGTTGCACAGATCAACGCGGCCGTTGGTCAGCTCAGTCAGACGACACAGCAGAACGCGGCTGCCTCGGAGCAGCTCGCGGCTACCGCTCAGGAGATGAGCAGCCAGGCCTCGCAACTTCAGCAGACCATGGCCTTCTTCAAGGTTACCGGTAGCCCGAACGCCGGCGCGGTGCCTGAGAACGGCGCCCGCCGCAGGTCGGCAAGCCACAACGCGCCGCGCAAATTCGGCGCCGGCCAGGTTGTGGGCAACCTCGCCACCGCTGCCAGTGACCCGGATGAAGCCAACTTCGTCAAATTCCAATAACGCGGAGAGTCAGTGCGATGGAATTGATGAATTCAGGGTACCCCACTCCCCCGGCGGCCACCGCGGCCGCAGGGGCGGAGCTGGGGCAGTATCTAACGTTCGTGTTGGGTGGCGACGCATACGCCATCGGCATCCTCTCCATCAAGGAGATCATTGAATACGAGGGAGTGCGCGCCGTGCCGATGATGCCGGCCTATATCCGAGGCGTAATCAATTTGCGTGGCGCCGCTGTGCCGGTCCTGGATCTGCACGTGCGCTTCGGGATGAAAGCGGCTGAAGTCAGCAAACGCACCTGCATTGTCATCATCGAGGTCGAAGTGAACGCAGAGCGTACGGTCATCGGCCTGTTGGTCGATGCGGTCAGCGCCGTAGTGGACATCCCGGCGTCCGGGATCGAGCCCCCGCCCACCCTCGGTGCCAAGATCCGCACCGATTTCATGCGAGGCATGGGAAAGATCAATGATCGATTCGTCATTTTGCTGGACGTCAATCATGTGCTGGCGGCTGATGAGGTCAGCACGTTGGTGGAGGCTTCTAATTCATGAGTGTTAATTCTTCCCGAATCCGACTGCCGCTGGCCGTCGCCACAGCGCTGGCCGCACCCCTGAGTGCCGCAATGGCGGATGTGACGTTACCGCCGGTTACCATCGGCGCCGGCCTTCGCACGTCCTTTGCGCAGACCCGTTACGATGACGGTGTACACAGCAACAGCAGTGATTTCTCACTGGACAGCGCGCGTATCTATCTGAACGGTACTGTTACCGATGACATCAAATTCATGTTCAACACGGAATACAACGGGTCGAGCAAGGATGTGGACATCATCGACGCGGCAGCCATGTTCTCGTTCGGTGACAAGGTGAATATCTGGGCTGGACGATTTCTGCCGCCGAGCGATCGGGCGAACCTCTACGGTCCGTACTATGCGAGCAACTGGGGCACATTCCGAGATGGTGTACAGGACGGTTATCCGTTCGAGGCGGCTGGGCGCGACAATGGCGTGTTGTATTGGGGTCAGTTCGGCATCCTGAAGGTGTCGGCCGGCGCGTTTGGCCAGCCGGGTCTACCGAAGGGTTCGTCAGATGTATTGTGGGCGGGCCGTGCGCAGCTCGACTTCTGGGACCCGGAGACGGGTTACTATCTGAATGGCACCTACTATGGTGACAAGGATGTGCTCGCAGTAGGTGTGGCCGCGCAGAATTCAGCAGGCAAGAACGCCGCTTCGGCGGACTTCCTGCTCGAGAAGAAACTGGGCAATGCCGGAGTCGTCACCGTCGAGTCCGAGTACGCCAGGTACGACCGTCTGGGAGGTTATCCCGCGCCAGGTGCTGCCGCGTCCACGGAGAGCCACGGCTGGTACCTGCTGGGTGCCTATCTGTTGCCGCAGCCCGTCGGGATGGGGAAAGTGCAGTTCCTGGGCAAATACGGTGAGACCCGCTTCTCGATTGTCAGTGGCGAAATCAAGGAGCCGACGACGGAGTTGGACCTCAATTATCTCATCAAGGGATTCAACGCCCGTGTGACTCTTTTCTTCATCAACCAGGAATACGACCATTTCGCGCCTGACATGCGCCAGGTGGGCATGGGACTGCAGGTGCAGATGTAGTCCTTGCGTTATACTCCACCATGGACGGTGGAGGGTCGCAGGGTGCAATTTCTATCCAGGCTGATGCCACGTGAACCCAAGTTTTTCGAGCTTTTCAATCAGCATGCGCAGTTGGTAGTCGCCGGGAGTGCCGTACTCGCCGAGCTGCTGCGAGGCTTCAATCGCGAGGAGCACAAGCGCGAGGAGCGTATCAACCAGATCCTCGAGATTGAGAACCGGGCGGACAGCATCACGCATGAGACGGTTGCGCTGCTGCACCGGACCTTCGTCACTCCCCTTGACCGGGAAGACATCCACCGCCTGATCTCGCGGATGGACGATGTGCTGGATCTGATCCAGGACACGGCGGAGTCGTTCCAGTTGTACGACATTCACAACCTCACTCCGGAGGCCTGTGAGCTCGCGGACCTGGTTCACACCTGCTGCTCGAGGATGCAGAAAGCGGTGGCTTTGCTTTCTGATATGTCGCAATCCAGTCAGACGCTCAAACTGTGCAATGAGATCGACCACCTGGAATCCGAAGCCGACCGCCTGATGCGTACGGCGCTTTCAAAGCTGTTCCGTGAAGAAAGCGATGTGCGACAGCTCATGAAGCTGGAGACGGTCTATCAGTTGCTCGAGTCCGCGACCGATCGGTGTGAGGACGTCGCCAATATCATCGAAGGCGTCGTCCTGGAAAATGCCTGACCTCACGTCCCGGCGGAACAACTGAGCATGGACATCTCGATCAGCTTCCCCGCGCTCGTGATACTCATTGGGCTCGCTCTCACATTCGACTTTCTGAATGGCTTTCACGACGCGGCCAATTCAATTGCCACCGTTGTTTCAACGGGTGTGCTGCGGCCGTACCAGGCAGTCGCCTGGGCAGCACTCTTCAACTTCGTGGCCTTCGCCATCTTCAAGCTTCATGTCGCCGCGACCGTCGGCAAGGGGATTCTGGCCCCCGAGTATGTGGATGCGGCTGTCATATCCAGCGCGCTGGCCGGCGCGATTCTTTGGGACCTGATCACCTGGTATTACGGGCTGCCGACCAGCTCCTCCCATGCGCTCATTGGCGGCATGGTGGGCGCGGGAGTCGCCAAGGCGGGCATGGCCCCCCTGGTGTTGGCGGGAATCTCCAAGACACTGATATTCATCGTACTCTCGCCGCTGCTCGGCCTGCTGCTGGGAGGACTGATCCTGGTCGCGGTGTCATGGTTGTTCTTCCGGCGCTCGCCCTACATAGTTGATTTGTGGTTCCGCCGGCTGCAGCTCGTGTCTTCGGCGCTCTACAGCATCGGCCATGGAAGTAACGATGCGCAGAAGACCATGGGCCTCATCTGGCTGATACTGATTTCCGCCCGGGTCACATCGCCCGATCAATTGCCGTTATGGGTTGTTATAAGTTGTTACAGCGCGATGGCGCTCGGCACATTGCTGGGCGGCTGGCGGATCGTGAAGACCATGGGGCAGCGGATTACCAAGCTCAAACCCGTCGGTGGATTTGCCGCCGAAACCGGGGGCGCCCTGACGTTATTTCTGGCTTCGACCCTGGGGGTGCCCGTATCGACCACCCACACCATCACAGGCGCAATCATCGGAGTGGGAGCAACGCAGCGAGTCTCAGCAGTCCGCTGGGGAGTCGCGCAAGGCATTGTCGTCGCGTGGGTCATTACCATCCCGGCCGCAGCGCTGATCGCCGCTGCGACCTGGTGGGTGGTCAACCTTCTATGGATTCACGGATGAAGCACGGCTAGTGACAGCTTGTCACTGATTTCGCGTTCTGACTCGTTGCGTGATAGTGCGCACAGAAGGCGGCGATCTTCTTTGTCTCGAGTGCGGACCAGTCGGCGAGCTGAGCCGCGAGTTTGTTGTGGAAACCGGCGTAAGTCTCGATCTCCTGGGCGTTGGGCGCGGTATCCGCATCGTCCAGCAGGCCCGCGAAGGAATAGATCTGCTCATTCAGCATGCCCGGATAGTTGAGATTGGCCTCGGAACCCTTGATGTTCACTTGCATCAGAATCCCTTCAATCGCGGAGGCCTGCCGCACCAGGGACTTGCCCTCGGATGTCAGTGCCGCGGAGCGCCCGCTGCTCGCGGTTTCCTTCTGAATCGTCTCAACGTCTCCTTTGAACTGGCGGATGTCATTCACGGCCCGATGCAACGCATCCTGGTCGTGATAGACCTGCATGGATAAGGCGAACTTCTTCTCCAGTCCCGCCAGGGATTGCTTGACGCGCGGATCGGCGCGGATCGTGAGAGGCGCCGTGTGAGTCTCGCCGTTGTATTTGAGCTGGAGAGTATAGTCGCCGGGTAACACTATCGGGCCGCGAGGCGGCAGACCGGCATAGAATGCACCCGGAATCTGAACCGGATCGTCGTATCGCAGGTTCCAGACAAAGCGATTCATACCGGGAGTTACCGGCAGGGTTGTTGCGGGATGCACCTCGTCGGGCCATTCAGGAGGCTGCTCGGCCTGCTCCGGCTCGACACTCGTCAGATGGCGCACGGTCTTGCCACTGGAATCGACGATGTCGAGTGTGAGCGGGCCGGCGGGCACGGATGCCAAATAGTAGTCAATGAGCGCCCCGGGAGGTGGGTTCTGACCGGCGGGCGGGCGAGCATCGACCTGATCCGGATAGTACAGGCGATACCCCACTTCGGGTTTGTACAAGTAGACATTCGATGCCGCCGCCGCGGCCTGGGCCTGCCGCAGCGGTGTTACATCATCCAGAATCCAGAACGAGCGTCCATGCGTGGCGATCACCAGATCGTCGTTCTTCACGACGAGATCGTGAACCGGACTGCGCGGCAGATTCAGTTGCAGACTCTGCCAATGGGCTCCCGAGTCGAATGACACGAAAACACCGGTTTCCGTCGCGGCGTAGAGAAGACCGCGCACGACGGAATCCTCGCGTAGGGCGTGAACGAACGCTCCCGCAGGCAAACCGGCATCGATACGCTTCCAGGTCTTTCCGCCATCCTCAGTGGCGAAGGCACACGGCATGATGTCATCCAGCTTGTGACGATCCACCGCCACGTAAGCAGTGTTCGCGTCGTATCGTGAGGGCTCGATCATGCTGATCGTGCTCCAGGCGGGCATTTCCCGCGGTGTCACATTCACCCAACTTCCGCCGCCATCGTGCGTAAGCTGGATCTGCCCGTCATCGGTGCCGACCCAGATCATTCCCTTGGCGCGAGGCGACTCGGCGATGGCAAAAATCGTGTCGTAGTATTCGACACTGGTAATGTCCTTCGTGATCGGCCCGCCGGAAGGCCCCTGCTTCGACTTGTCATTGCGTGTCAAATCGGGGCTGATGGCATTCCAACTCATGCCATCGTCGGTCGTTTTGTAGAGACGCTCCATGCCGTAGTACAGCGTGTCCGGATCGAATGGCGACAGGGCCAGCGGCGATGTCCAGTTGAAGCGATGCTCGAGCTCCCCGGCCGCGTGCCCCGACACATCGACCGGCCACGCCGAGATGACTTGCAACTGCATTGTCTGCTTGTTGAAGCGGCTGATGAAATTCTCGTTCGTGCCGTAGACGATATCGGCATTGCGCGGATCGGCGAGCACAAAACCGGCTTCGCCACCCCCCACGTCATACCAGTCGCGCGCCAGGATCGCGCCCTGGTCATCCATGCTGGCGATAGCAACACTCGAATTGTCCTGCTGGGCACCGTACACGGAGTAAGGAAAGCGGTTGTCGACCGAGACATGATAGAACTGGGCGGTCGGTTGGTTGTACACCGTGCTCCAGGACTTGCCCTTGTCAAAGGAGATCGAAGCGCCGCCATCGCTGGCTTCGATGATCCGCTCGGTGTTGGTGGGATCGATCCAGATCCCGTGATGATCGCCGTGGCGTGCCGGCAGTAGCTCGAAGCTCTTGCCTCCATCCGTGGAGCGGAACAGACCGGTATTCTCCGCATACACGGTGTCGACGTCCTTGGGATCGGCCAGAATGGTCGAGAAGTACCAGGCGCGTTGGCTCAGGCGCCCGTCATCGTTGATGCGCTGCCAATGCCCGCCGCCGTCATCCGAACGGAAGAGACCACCTTCCGCCGCCTCGATCATCGCGTAGACGCGCTTGGAGTCGGCCCCCGAGACGCTCACGTGGATGCGTCCCAGAATACCTGCTGGCAGCCCATTGCCGCTGAGCTGCTTCCAGGTTAGGCCGCCATCCGCGGACCGATACAGCCCGCTGCCGGCACCACCGCTCGAAAAGTTCCACGGCTGCCGGCGTGCCTGCCATAACGCCGCGTAGACGATCTTTGAATTGTGCGGATCGAAACTGACGTCGATCGCCCCGGTCTGCGGGTCACGATAAAGCACCTTCGTCCAGGATTTGCCGCCGTCGGTCGTGCGGAACAGTCCCCTGTCGGCGTTCGGGCCGAAGGCATGGCCGAGCGCCGCGACCAGGACGATGTCCGGATTGTCCGGGTCGACTATGAGAGCGCCGATCTGGCGGGTGTCCTCGAGACCTACATGGTTCCAGGTCTTACCCCCATCAGTCGACTTGTAAACACCGTCGCCGTAAGTAATGTCACCGCGAGGCGCGGCCTCGCCGGTACCAACATAAATGATGTCGTGATTGGAAGGCGCGACTGCGATTGCGCCCACTGAAGATATAGGCGTGTCGTCAGTCAGAGGTTTCCAGGTCCCGCCCCCATCCGTGGTCTGCCACACTCCGCCCGCCACCGCTCCGAAATAAAAGGTGCTGGCGCTGCCGGGAACACCGGTCACAGCGAGCGCACGGCCGCCCCGATAGGGCCCGATGCTCCGCCAGCGCAACGCGCCAAAATATCCGGGGTTCACGGCTGGGGTCGGTGCCGCGGCAGGCGCCGCAGCGACGTTCGCCGTCGGCACGAAGCCTGTCGCGAGAAGCGCCAGAACAACACAACACCGTGAGTAGACGGACCGTCGATTTCCGACTCGCAACCTGGGATCGCTCATGGCGCGCGGGCCTCACTGAATGCGTATCCTATTGATCTTAAATCGTTTCCCCGGTGAAAAGCTACTGACCGGACAACTCGTCACGCACCCGGGGGCGGTACCGGCTTCTTTTGCAGAAAACCACCGGCCGGCAGCGCCGCGATGTGGAAGTAGTTACTTTGCGCGAGCGCCTCATAGAGAGGCGGCGTGAAAAGTGCCGAGATGCGTGAGGATACAAGTGCCGTTGCCATCATAGGGATCACCATGCTGCCGCCGTTCGTCATCTCCAGAACGATGACAAAGGACGTGATAGGCGATTGTGTCACCGCCGCAAGGTAGCCCGTCATACATACAGCGATCACCGCTCCCATGGGGGCCCAGGGAAACACCGCGTGCACCCATTGCGCAAGACCTGCGCCAATGGATAGCGAAGGCGAGAAGAGACCGCCCGGAATTCCAACCATATAGGTCGCCACCATGGCGCCCCACTTGGCGATTGAATACGTTGGCGAGATGGAATGCGCGTCGGTGAGCAGTTCGCGCGCCTGGTCATATCCGCTGCCCCAGGTCGCGCCATGCGTGAGAAAGCCAATTGCCGCAATTACCAATCCGACGGCGAGGGCGTACACCAACGGGTGACGTCCGCGCAGCGCGATCAGCCAATCCGGCATCCACTTCTTCCATCGCAAGAGAGCGAGATTGAAGGCTGTACCCAAAAGGCCGGCGAGCGCACCCGACAGAACCACGGGCAAAATAAATGCCACGCCGAGGTTCGGTGGCACACTGATCTCGCCGAAGTAGAGATAGTTACCGGCAAGCGCAAGGGAGGTCAGGCCAGCAAACACCACTGCGGTGATCATGGTTCCGTTCGTGCGGCTTTCGAAATTTCTGGCCAGCTCTTCGATCGCAAAGATGATTCCGGCGAGCGGTGTATTGAAGGCTGCCGACAGTCCTGCCGCCGCGCCAGCCAGCAATAGGCGCCGCTCGAGTTGTGGGTGGCGGTGCGGATAGAAGCGGCGGAACTCCGCCATAATGGCAGCGCCAATGTGCACCGTCGGTCCCTCTCGCCCAATCGTCAGGCCGCCCAGCAAACCGATCAGCGAAATTCCGATCTTGCCCGCCACGACGCGCAGTCCGAACAGGCGTCGCATCAGTGTATCTTCCTCTTCCGCCCGCCGCGCATGCAGCGCCGCGATCACTTGCGGGATGCCGCTGCCTTCGCTGCCGGTGAACCAGCGTCGCGTTAGAAACAGAGCAAGAACGGTGAGGCTCGGCGTAATGACAAACGCGAGCCAGGCGCGGCCGGCGATCAAACCGATGAACGCATCGGAAGCCCGCTTGCTCCAGTCCGCGTACAACACCGAAACCAAGCCAACGAGCAGCGCCGCCGCCCACGGCAAGCCTACTTGCAGCAACAACCGCCTCGATTTGGCTCCGAGATCCCAACGCTTCGTACGCTTGAGATGATCGCTGGGCTCGTTCACTGGTTTGCAAGCGGACCGACAAGTAATTGATTAATATGGCACAATGGACGGGATTCGAACACCCCCCGCCAGTGGGGTGCTGTCTCCCGCAATGCTCGACGCGAACATCCGCAGCGCCAGCGGTAGAATACCCCTCGAGACTAACTACCTGAGGATCTCAATCGTGGCCCGTCTGTTCTCCAATATTGCATGTTGTCTTGCCGCGCTCGGTTGCATGCCGGCCGCCCAAGCTGCCCCCGCCGCTAACATCGAACAGGAAGTCGCTCGCCTCGAAAAGGATTGCAACGACGCCTACGCCGCGAACAACCTGCCCAAGTACTTCAGCTACTACGCCGACGATGCGGTTCTGATCTTCGCGAATACGCGCACCACGGTGCCCGCATACCGGAAGATGTGGACCGAGGAAATCAAGACCAAGCCACTCGAGTCGGTCAAGCTGTCCGACATGGTCATCCGCGTCACGCCATCAACGGATACAGCGATTGCCAGCTACCAGATTGAAATTCGCACGCATCAGCCGAGCGGCACGACTACCGACGAGCGGTACTTCGAGACGGATGTTTGGGTCCGCAAAGGGGATGCGTGGAAGCTCAGCCACGTCCACTTTTCACCGCTACGGCCGACGTAGTACCCGACACTGATCATGTCCATTACACGAGCCGCGTACAGCACTTACGTCCGAACTGTCCGCGGGCACGGCCACCGATAGTCTGGGAGACGCAGAGTATCGATGATCCCTCTGCCGAGTGCGTACCTTGCCAGTCCCGGAATAGCGGCCACTTTGATGACTTGGTTGCGAAAGAATAGTCCGAAGCGGGTCTTGGGGGCAAAGGCATTGGCGAAACCTTCGGCAGCCCGCTGTTTCGCCAGTACATATGAGCGCAGGAGCGCGTCGTATTTAGCAAATGCCTCTTCGTGCCGGCCACCGGCGCGAGTCAGCTCGCCCGCCAGCACGTAAGCCGACGTCATTGCCAACGCCGAGCCCTGGCCGGCTAACAATGATACACAGAACGCCGCATCCCCAACGAGTGCAACGCGACCACGCGACCAGCTCGGCATCCGGATCTGACTGACAAGGTCAAAATAAAGCTCCTGCGCGCTGTCCAACTCATCGAGAATGCGCCGGCATTCCCATTTATCCTCGCGGCCGAACCTCTCTCGCAAGATCTGCTTTTGTGCCCGCGTGTCGAGCGGCTGCGGCGCCGCTTCGATCGGAGTGGTAAACACGAACAAGAACAGCGTCCGATCATCGTGGAGCGCGAATCGCGCCAGCATCCGCCCAGGTTCGCCGTAAATTACATAGACCTCTTCATTCCGCGGACGATAGCCGCGAACCTCGAATGCGGCGACCGTATAGCCGAGCTGCTTTTCGAAGTGGTCCTGCGGACCAAAGGCAAGTTCACGCACTTTTGAGTGTAAACCATCAGCGCCGATCACCAGATCGAATTGGCGTTCGTCTCCGCGCGCGAAGCACACGCGCACGCTATCAGCGCAGTCCTCCAAACCAACTATCTCGTCTCCGAACACCGTCTCGACGCTCTGTTGGATCGTTTCGTACAGCAGCCGAGAAAGATCACTGCGACCCAGCGTTACAAAATGCCCGCCGGTCAGCTCGCCAAAGATTTTGGTCCCGAAGCCGGCTAAGCGCTTGCCCCGGTAGTCAACGATGCGCAGTTCGCGCATGTGATAGCCGACCCGCTGGATGCGTTCTTCGAGACCCATGCGCGTGGCGATTTCATAGCCGAGGCCCCAAAAGTCGATCACATAGCCCGCAGTACGTAAGGCCGGTGCCTCTTCGATCAAGGTCGGAGCGAAGTCAGCCGCCTCGAGCCAAAACGCCAGCGTCGGCCCGGCGATCCCCGCACCTGAGATCAGAACAGTCTTGCGATTCATGGTCGACCCATCGGGAGGACTCGTCAACGTCCGGAGGCACTGGGCGCCCATGACTCGACTGCAGCAACTCCGATCAACTGTCAGCAACCCTTGTTCCTGCGCCACCGCAGCACTGCCGTTGCCCGGCCGGACAACCGGTGTGAAGCCATCGAAGCCACAGAACTACAGTGCGTTAGCAGCGTCGCGGGCCGTGGCGCGGTACCAGTCGTTGAACCGAATAACCAACTCCTCCGCCCCTGGCGCGTACGGGCCGGGACGGTAGCCGCGTCCGTTGACGCCCCGCTGGTTGTTCTCCGCGAGCGCGCGATCCTGGAGATTGGTTTTAGTCCACACCGTTGTCAGCTTCTCGAGGTCATAGTCTATGCCTTCGCGCGCCTGGCTCGACACGAGCCATTTTGAAATCACGCGCGTTTCTTCAGGACCAACAGGAAGGGCACTGAACATGAACACATAGTCGCTGAAAGCGTGACAGAACGTGTTGGGATCGGTTGCCCAGCGGAAGCCGCCGAGTGGGTGGCCGCCAGTGTCCATGAGGGGTGTGCTCACCACCGGACGGCCATCCATTGACACGGTTTCGATGCCCGGGTTGAGTGGATAGCGGCCGACGTGCCACCACGAGCCGGCTTGCGTATCGGCAGATAAGCCGCGACTGCGCAGCAGATTTTCAAACACCGCGGGGTCCGAACCAACCGGTGTCAAACCACCTTCGAACACCATCGGGAAGGATATTTTGAGATCGGGGTGGCCAGTCAGGCAGTGGTAGCACTCCCGTGCATTCTCCATGACGAGCTTCCAGTTGGCCTTCTCGGTCAACACACTTTCGAACGCCAGCTTCGTGTCCGCCAGGCGATAGGTATCCAGATGCGGTTGAGCGGCGGCCCGGAAGGGTTCGAAATCCGGCGCGGCATCAGACAGCGCCACATAGATGCAACCGGAAAGAATCTCCGTGCGCAAGGCGATCAAACCATGGCTGCTCGCCTCGAACGTTGCGGGCATGCGTGTCGCCGCCATCAAACGCCCATCGAGATCGTAAGTCCAGCGGTGATAGGGACAGACGATTCGGGGAGAACTGCCCGAGCCTTCAGGACAAATCTGCGCGCCGCGATGCCGGCACGTGTTGTGAAACGCTCGAATCCGACCATCCCGGCCGCGAACGGCCAATATCGGATGCGGCCCGATGGTCACTGATATGTAAGATCCCGGGCCGGCCAGCTCCGCGGTGAATCCGAGCATGAACCAACTGCGAGTCAGAATCGTCGCGACATCAAACTCGTAGACCTCGGGATCGTTATAGAAAGCCTGCGGCAGGGAACGACCAGGCTGGCAGCCTGCCAACAGGTTCAAGATACGCTGGCGGTTGATCATGGGCCTAGAGTACGCCGCTCTTGGGCAGGCTGCCATCCAGGCAATCGATGACGTCGGACTTCCTAGATCACGTGCCCGAAACCCTCAGGTGTCCCGCCGTGGGGTGCGCAGCTCTTTGGGCCGCATTCCGAAATGCCGGCGGAAGGCCGTTGCGAACGAGGTCTGGTGGCTGTAGCCAACGGCTTGCGCCACCTGCGCCACGGTCATCCGCTGCTCGCGCAACAACATCAGCGCATGTTGCATCCGGCAGCGAACTGAAAAATCGAACAGGGTGACGCCATAGACGGCCTTGAAACTGCGCTTCAGGTACGTATCGTTCATGCCCGCCGCCCGTGCCACCTGCCGGATCGTGGGGGCAGGCGCAAACTGCTTCATCAACACGGCACGGGCTTTCTGCAAGCAGCGCAAATCCCGCTCACTGAACTCATGGGTCGGCGTCTCCGTCAGGGAGCCGAATGCGGCGACGGCCATGCACAACAGCTCCTGCGTCAACGCCTGCGTGTAGATGAGACCGAGCGTACCGGTATGCGGATTTTCGACGAGTCGCTTGGCGCAATCGAACATCGGAACGGTGAGTGGCAACTGGCGGTACTTGAATTCACCGGGAACGCCGGACACCAGCGACGTCAGATTCCGGGGCGTTGTCAGACTGGAGTCGATGAAATTATCCGTCAGATACCCGGTCCGCACGGTGATGGCAACACAGCGCTCGCGTGCGCCCGGAGCGGTCCACTCATCGAGGTCAACACCAGGCGGTTGGTTGTAAACCAGCAGGCTGGGCCGATTGAGCCGCAACGGTTCAGTGCGGCTGACGCCCAATGTCAAATCGCCCGACAGCTTGAAATAGAACTGGATCATGCCGTCGCCCGGAATCAGCTCGGCACGCGGATCGCGATATGCGAAGTTTTCCACAATCACGTAGACGTCATTGCCAATCTGGGTCAACTCCCAGTAACCCTCGCCCTCCTCTTCGTCCAACATGATGCGCGCGCCGAGCAGATGCTGGTGCGGGTGCCGCCACAGCTTTTGGATGCCGGGCGCCTGCTCGAGATTGGCGAACGCCTCCGCCAGCGTATGACCCCTCCCCGCCAGCGCCGCGCGGAACAGCCCGCCTTTGGCTTCTTTTTTATCGTTCATGAGGTTTGACCCAAATTCCTAACAAAGACATCCGCGCCGCAAAGAACGCCCCTGCTCGGGGGGCACCGCCCTCCATATGATGTACCAGCAAGCAGCACGGGGAACCAGTGGATGAAAGAGCAGGCACAGGTCGTTGTTATCGGCGGAGGCGTAGTCGGGTGCAGCGTGTTGTACCACCTCACCAAGCTCGGCTGGCGCGACGTTGTGCTCTGCGAACGCAAGGAGCTCACCGCCGGATCGAGCTGGCATGCCGCCGGCGGCTTCCACGCACTCAACAGCGACCCCGGCGTCGCACGCCTGCAGGCCTATACGATCTCACTATATAAGGAGATTGAGCGGGAGTCAGGCCAAAATATCGGCCTGCATGTGACCGGTGGCCTGAATGTGGCCGCCACCCGTGATCGCTGGGATTTTCTGCGCTCCGATTGGGCGCGGCACAAGGTGCTCGGATTGCACACCGAGCTGATCGGTCCGGAACAGATTCGCGAGTTGTGCCCGCTGATGGATACCTCGGGTGTGCTGGGCGCCATCTATGACCCGATGGAAGGCCACCTCGATCCATCGGGCACCACGCATGCCTATGCCATGTGTGCGCGCAAGGCTGGAGCCGAAATCTATCGCCACACGCGCGTCCTGGAGGTCCGGCCGACGTCCCAAGGAACCTGGTTGGTCGTGACCGATGGCGGCACGATCGAAGCCGAGCACGTGGTCAACGCCGGCGGCCTCTGGGCACGCCAGGTCGGCCAGATGGTGGGTCTCGATCTGCCTATTGTCGCCATGGAGCACCACTACCTGTTGACCGAGGATCTCGAGCCTCTGAAACAACTCGAGGGCGAGATTCCCCTGGTGTTGGATCTCGATGGGGAGATCTACCTGCGCCAGGAGCGCAAGGGCGTATTGCTGGGCGTGTACGAAAGCGAAGCAACGCCGTGGGCGGTCAACGGCACATCCTGGGATTATGGCGAGAACGAGCTTCTCGCCCCGCAGCTCGATCGTTTGACCGAGGCGCTCGAGAAAGGCTTCCAGCGCTTCCCCACCCTCGCCGATGCCGGGATCCGGCGGATCGTCAACGGACCGTTTACATTTTCTCCGGATGGCAACCCTTTGGTGGGACCCGCGCCCGGATTGCGGAACTATTGGCTGGCGTGTGGGGTGATGGCAGGGTTTGCCCAGGGAGGCGGTGTAGGCCTTGCGTTGGCTCAGTGGATCACTCGCGGCGAGCCGGATGGGGATATTTTTGCCATGGACGCCGCACGCTTCGGTCCCTATACCACCCGAAGCTATACAGTTGCACGCACGCGCGAGTTTTACTCGCGGCGCTTCCAGATTGCCTATCCGAACGAATACTGGCCTGCGGGACGCCCCGCGAAGACCTCCCCTGTGCATGCCACACTGCGTGCGGCAAATGGTGTGTTCGGCGTGAGCTACGGACTCGAAGTCCCCCTGTTCTTCGGCGCGCCAGAAATCCCGAGCCTGCGCCGGTCCAACGCGTTTGATTGTGTTCGTACCGAATGTCAGGCGGTGCAGTCCGGCACCGGGGTGCTCGATATCACCTCGTTTGCCAAGTATTCGTTCAGCGGGCCCGAGGCGCAGGCCGCGTTGCGGCGGTTGCTGGCCGGGAGGCTCCCCGACGTGGGGCGGGTTCGGGTCACACCCATGCTGGCGCCCACCGGACGCCTGATGGGCGATCTCACCACAATGCGCTTGAGCGAGGACTCATTCCTGGTGACCGGTTCCGGCTACCTGCAAGCATGGCACATGCGCTGGTTCGCGCAGCATACGGGCAACACCGTACGTAACATCAGCGACGCCTGGAGTGGAATCGCAGTTCTTGGGCCTGGAGCGCGGGAGATTGTGGCGCGCGTGGCGCCCGGACTGCGGGATATGCCATTCATGCACGTGTCTCAAACCGATGTTGGCTTCGCGCCTGCGCTGGTCGCGCGGCTGTCAGTCAGCGGTGAACTGGGGTACGAGATCTATGTACCGGCTGCCTATCAGCAGACACTGCTCGAGCTACTGTTGCCCGGCTCCCGACACGTGGGCCTGTATGCTCTGAACGCGATGCGCCTGGAGAAGAGCTTCGGCATCTGGTCGCGGGAGTTTTCCCGGGACTATACGCCCGCGATGGCGGGGCTCGGGCGTTTTATCGATTACAGTCGGAGCGACTTCATCGGCAGCGAGGCCGCACTGCGCGATCGCGAGCAACCGCCGTCGCGGCGCCTGGTCACATTGGCCGTCGATGTTGACGACGCGGAAGCCACGGGTTATGAGCCTATCGAGTTGGAGGGGCGGCTCGTTGGGTATGTGACCTCGGGTGGCTTCGGCCATCGGGTGGGACAGAGTCTTGCCATGGGTTACCTGGATTCGGCTGTTCCACTCGAGGAACCACGTCTCACCGTTACAGTGCTGGGTAAGCCATGCGCGGGTCGTATCCTGAGGCAGCCCGCATACGACCCCAGTGGGGATCGTATGCGGACCTGAATATCTCAGGCGATATTGTGGTGGCGCAGGATCTCCCAGATCTTGTTGTTGACCACCTCGGGTTTGTGAATCTCACACGACACGTGCCCCAGACCCTGTAACATGTGGAAGCGGGCGTTGGGAGCCAGCTTGGCAACACGCTGACCCATCGGGGCCGGGCACTGGCAATCCTCGCTGAAGCCGATCACGTCGATGGGCACTCGACATCCCGGCAACTGATCGACTACGTCGAAATCAATGCAGGCCTGCCATTGAGCGGTCAACAGGTCACCGTCCCTGTGACCGTAGTTGACCCCCACCCGGTCGCGGATTTTCTGCCACAGTGCATCGTCTCCCAACACCTCGGACGGGTATGAAAACGCCGCGTAGTGGGTTACCGCGAAATCGGGCGGCAAACGGCCGCCGGACTTGCGGAACTCGACCTCCGCAATCATCCAATCGCGCGAGAAACCAGTTGCTTTCGCGGCAGTCCCCATCGGGATGGCCAACCGCACCAACTCGGGGTACTTGATCGCGAACTGCAGGGTGATGAGCGAGCCCATCGACAGCCCGATCAATACGACGGGCGGTTTGCACCGGGCGCGCACCAGGTCCGCACAATCATCCGCCATATCCTCGATGGTCCACGGCGGCCGCTTGTGGACTACCGTCTGGCCGGCACCGCGCGGATCCATCGAGGTGTTGCGAAAAGACGGCCCGAAGGTCTCGAACTGGTTGTCCCAGGCCTCCGCGACCTCATCGCCTCCGGGCAGCCAGACAATGTCCGGGCCGGTGCCGTGTTGCAGGTATCGAAGCTCGAGATCTTTGAGTTTCAGGGTGGGCATGCAGAACTCCGTGAAGCCGGCCGTTACTGAGCAACGAGTACCGTGCCGCAGCCCGCTTGCGCAAGCCTCACACGGGTGTGTTCACGGTCGGGGGATACAACTCATCCAAATCCCTACATCCTGGAACCGATCGCCTAAAAACCCTTCAGATACCCTGTGATAAACAACTACGTGACTCACGGGGATAATGACATGAATCACAACTCGAAGGCCCATACGATCCACCGCGAACATCAGCACCTCTCGTGGGACAATTCCCGCGAGCCGGCGCTGACGGTCGCCCCTGGGGATACCGTCACTTTCCGCGACATTGACGCCATGTGCGGGCAACTCACTCCCGAATCGACGGTCGAAACCCTCGCGCACATCGATTTCGGGCGGGTCAATCCCATCGCGGGTCCCGTCTACGTCGATGGCGCAGAGCCGGGGGACACACTGAAAGTCACCCTGTTGGGATTCGAGCCCTCCGGGTGGGCCTGGACGGGCGTGATTCCCAACTTCGGCTTGCTGGCTCAGGATTTCCCTGAGCCGGCGCTGCACATCTGGAAATACGACCGCAGTTTCAGCACGCCCGCGGCTTTCGGCAAGTGGGCGCGCGTCCCGCTCAAACCCTTCTGTGGCACCACCGGTGTTGCACCGAAAGAGGCCGGCAGTCACAGCACCATCCCGCCCTACGCGACGGGCGGCAACATGGATATTCGCGACATCAGCGAGGGGACCGAGCTTTACCTGCCCGTGCAGGTAAAGGGAGCGTTGTATTCGATCGGTGACCCTCATGCTGCCCAAGGTGACGGCGAAGTGTGCGGCACAGCAATCGAGTCGCCCATGAGCGTGCAGGCCCGGCTCGAGCTGGTCAAGGGAGGCAACTTGCCTTTCCCCCGTTACTACTGCCCCCGCCCCGTAACCAGGCACCTTGATGGTAAAGGCTACGACGTCACCACAGGCATTGGCCCGGACCTGATGGAGGCGTCCAGGAACTCCGTGCGGGGAATGATTGACCTGCTGGGTAAGACGCAACACCTGAGTGCACCGGAGGCCTACATGCTCTGCAGTGTGTGCGGTGATTTGCGTATCAGTGAGATTGTGGATCGGCCGAACTGGGTGGTGTCGTTCTACATGCCGCGAATTGTGTTCGAATGAACGTGACTGCCGCCGAGGTGAGCGGTATTCAACGGCAGGCGTGGTTTGATGTGGCTGCGGCCGTATACGCGGGTGTTGCCGCTCTGTTGGTTGTCAACACGCTGCCTGCGCTCGTCAACGTGCTGGCGCACGGACTCGCGTGGAACGATCGCGCGCTCGGGGTGTTCGCGGCCGCCGACGTTGCGGGGATCACCCTTGGTTCGCTGGTGGGAATCCCGCTGGTTCAACGCCGATCATTGATGTCGACCACTCTCGGCGGAGTCATTGCGCTGGTTGTTGCCGACATCGGCTGTGGGCTCGGTGGGGGCGAGTTCCAAGTCAATGCGTTTCGCTTTGCCGGAGGGTTGGCTAGTGGGGTCATCCTCGCCGCCTGTTATGCGCTGTATTCGTATGGCAATGCGCAGCGCAACTTTGCCTCGTTCTGCTTGGGGCAAATGGCGTCCGGGTTGATTGGTGTTACTGCGCTCCCCCACCTGGCGGCGCGCTGGGGCTGGGCCAGTTCGTTCGTGTTTCTCGCGGCGGCCACCGCGTTGGCTATTCCTCTGGCCTGGTGGTTGCCTCGACATAGTGCCCAGCGGAACCCCGTTGCCGTCAATACAGTGGGCGCTGCCAAAACAGCCGCTTCTGTTTGGGTGGCTGTGGCCGGCATTGTGGTCTATGTGATTGGCGCCGGCGCGGTATGGACGTTCATGGGGCGCATGGGGCTCGCCTCGGGCCTGTCGGAGCAGGATGTCAACTTCGCCATTTCGGGTTGCGAAGTGGCCGGCATCCTGGGGGCTGCCGCCACTTTGTTTCCGAGTCGGCACCTTGGGACTTTCATACCGCTCACCGTGTGCGCATTGCTGTCCGCGGCATCTGTGTGGGCCATGCGATCTTCGAACCCGACGATCTTCTTCTGGGCGCTCGCGGTATTCACATTCACCTGGCTGGCATTTGCCACCCTCCAGTTTGCAGTGATTGCCGCCGCCGATAGTCGAGGCATCGCAACCATCAGCATGTCCACGGCCTGGTATCTGGGATTCACGGTGGGTCCGTATCTCGGCGGCTCGCTGGTTGAACACTACGGATTTGTGCCGGTGCAGATTTTTGGTGCGGGCGGCGTGCTGCTCGCACTGCTTACGCTCTTTCCGCTCCGTTCGCGCGCTACAACAACACTTGGGGTAAAACAGTGACAAATAAGACGACTGCCACCGTACAGGCGATTTTGCGACGGAGCGCGCCGTTGTGGATGCTCAGTGCTGTGGCAGCGGAAGCCCAGGTCTCACCGTCACCGGAGGAATCGGCTCCAGCGCCGCAGGAGATCGTGGTTACTGCGCAGCGTCGAACTCAGTCAGTGCAGGACGTTCCGTACAATATCAGCGCTGTGGGCCAAGGCGCCATTCAAGAGGCGGGCGCTACTTCCATCAACGACCTGACTCGGCTGGTTCCAGGCCTGACGACAGTGGATGAAGGCGCCGGCGCCCGCGGGCAAACCAATAACCTGACACTGCGAGGTTTGCGCACAAACAGCCCCGGGGGTGGGCAGGCGACCACGGAGACGCCGGGCCAGACAGTCAACTCGGTGTCAACCTACTGGGGCGAGACACCCATTTTCTTTCCCATGCCCTTGTACGACATCGATCACGTCGAAGTCCTTCGCGGGCCCCAGGGTACCCTGTACGGTTCCGGCGCCGAGGCCGGGACGATCCGCTTCATCCCCGTCCGGCCGCAATTCGATCGCGTCTCAGGTGAAGCACAGGTTGAAGGCAGCGCTATTGAGAAGGCATCCCAGTTCAATAACTGGAATCGCGAGGCCCGCGCGATCCTCAACGTGCCGCTATCTGACACACTGGCCGTGCGCATGGTCGCGGGCGTCGAGCACGACGGCGGCTTCATCACCAACAACAATCTGGTCGTCCGCGAGGGAAACGGTCAGTTCGCTGTGCCGATCCCCAGCATCCCAGGCGACCTGACCAGCGGCCCCGTGATCGGGCCGTCCCGATCGAATACCAACACGGCGTCGCAGTGGTTCGCACGCGCGGCCCTGCGTTGGGCACCGAATGACAAGATTGACATCCAGGCTGAATACCTGCACCAGTACATCTACGCGGCCAATACTCAGTATTCGAGCCCCGGCTATGCGGGTGGGCGGTTGGACCTGACCGCGCCCAACGCGGCGGCGCCTCCGGGCGCCGATAATCCGGCCCAGTGGCCCAATGCGGCGTTCAACATGAACCCGGGCGATCGCTATACCTCTGCCGCGTTCATTGAATCGCCTTACAAGGATAATACCAATCTGTTTGACCTGGTTGCGACGGCTGACGTCGGGTTTGCCACGGTCACCTCCGCCACATCGTATTACTCGGATAACAGTGTGGGCGTGAGTGATTGGACGGGGCTGATCGACAACCCGGCCACCGTCAACTACAACTTGTTCTTCCCATACAACGGCTATCCTCGGATCGTCACACCGGCGTACGTACCCGCCGAGAATCGCGCGTTCGTGCAGGAATTGCGCCTGGTATCCAAAGCGGGAAGCTTCTTCGACTACGTGGTTGGCGGCTACTACAACCGGCAACCCGCCAAAGCCGGCTGGTTGCAATTGATGCCCGGTATTGCGGCCTACAATGCTGCCATTGGCATGCCCAACCCGTCCGCTGACGGCGATATCATCTGGGACTACAATCGCAATACCCTCTTCCAGGACCGCGCCTTGTTTGGGGAACTGACCGCGCACCTGACGTCGGCGTGGCAAATCACCGGCGGGGTTCGCTATTTCAGCCAGTCTTTCAAGACCGATACGTTGTCGCGGTTGCCGTTCTGCGGAGCTGTTTGCGCCAGTGATCAGGAAGATCCGCAAGGGGTGACGAGTACTCACGGCACGCAGAGTATTCATCGGCACGTGTGGAAGTGGAACACCTCGTATGATCTGAACAGGGACACCAAGGTATATCTGACGTATTCGGAAGGTTTCCGGCGCGGTGGTGCCAACGCAGTGCCGATTGCCGGTACTTATGCATCCCTGCCGGCGTATCTGACCTTTGAGCCCGACCTGGCCAAGAACTATGAGCTCGGCATCAAGGGTGCCCTCTTCGACCGCGCCCTCAGTTACACGGTCGATGTCTATCGGGTCAATCTGAACAACTTTCAGTTTGATGGAGTCAATTTGAGCGGGCTTCCGCTCACCTACAATGGCAGCACGGCGCGATCGCAGGGCGCGGAAGTTGATTTGCAAGCTCAGTTGGGACGCCGCACGCGGGTATCGTTGGGATACGCCTACACCGACGCGACCGTGCAGAAGACCTTTCAGTTGAACGACTATCCTTCGTACGCGACGATCCCGTCACTGGGAGGGGACGGCCAAACAGCCCCGTTGTTTGGGGGGCCTATCGCGGCAGGTACCCGGCTGCCTGGCGTGCCCAAGAGCTCGTTCACGGCCTCAGTAGAGCATACAGTGCCGGTTCCGGTGCTCGGAAACTCGTCTCTCACACTGCACGCGGATGGGGCGTACCGCACGGCTGAGTCGGCCAACATTGTGCCGACGAGCGTGTACAACTGGGAGATTCCATCGAGCTTTGTCGGGAATGCGCGCGCGACGCTCGATACGGGTGGTTCTTTTGCTTACAGTGTGTTTGTCGAGAACTTTACCGATGCCATCGGGTATTCCGGTGGCACTAACGTGCAGGCCTATCCGTACTATGGGAGGTTCCGGTTTGTGACGCGTCCCAGGACCTGGGGGGCGAGCGTGACATTCAAGTTCTGAGCTTACCCGAATTTGCCGCCGGATCAGCCTACTGAGCCGGCGCGAGCCGCTCGACCATTTCCCTCACGATCAGGTGCTTGATGGTGGCGACGATCCTCCGTTCACCTCCTAGAAAAACGCCAACCGCCGCGGGATAGTCAGCATTTTCTGTTTCGATCCGATCCTGGATCTTCTCCGCTGCCAACGGCAAATCCCGAACCAGCCGATCCAGCTCGCGCGTGCCGATTCGTCGTGGCAAACCTAACACCTCACCGGCTCTCAGCACGGATTCGCGGTTCACGCCGCCCAGCGTGGTTGCGCCAGGCAATTCAATCGCCAGGTCGACTACGGGCCAGTTGGCACGCTCATTTGCGAACGCGCGCGCGTGATAGGTGCCGGTGCTCACCAGATCGTACGCCGGCGCGAGGTCGATACCTTCTGCGCTGACGAGGAATGACAGGTTCTTCAGGTGATTGTCCGTGTTCGCAATGAGCAGATTTAACACCAGCCAACGGTACAGACTCAGTCGGGTGATGGCCCGATTGCGGCAGAGCTCAGTGATCTCAGCCAGTGTCTGCAAAGTCGCGGTCCTGTACTTGAAGGTGCGCGATTTATTCAGCAACTGGCAGGCGTCAATAATGTGACGCCGTTGTGTAGGGCCCACTTCGGTCACGATACGGTCGAAGCGCTGAACGATGTAGACGGGTTCCGGTGTGTAATGTCGGAAGATCGGCGGAATCGGTAAACCCAACTCCCGAGCCAGGCTCATGGTGAAGTATTCGTTGATCACCGAGGCCGGAAAATCATCGCCGACGTGATTCGGCTTCAGGATATGAGTGGATGGCTCGCTGCCCTCCGGCTCGAACAACTCGCCCTTGCGGTAGACAACCCAGAGTTTGTTCTGAGCTCCCGCCACCGACATGCGTTTCGGAGCACCGCTGCTCAGAGGTACGCGCGGCAGGTTCCGAATGCGTCCTGCAAGCTCAGCGTCAGACAACGGTCGCAGCCCACCTTTCTGGGGAAGGTCCTGGCCCGGCGGCAGGAGTACGAGTGAGCCAGCAGACTCGGCGCCCAGATATTCGAGCAGCGCGAAGGCATCGTCGCCCTTGATGTTAGCTTGCTTGCTGACAACTTCCCGCATCTGCTCTTCAGGCAGAAGATTGTCAAAGTACCACTGGATAGGACGCTCGCTCCCGCCGTCCTCAAAGTGCAACTTTGAGCGCGGGAGTGCCGGAGAGAGATCAAAGCTGTCGGGGCGACCAACCCACTCGGCGTCGTACTCGAAGGTCCACAGATCATTTCCTTCGGCGATCGTGCCCACCACCTGTCCATTCAGATACGCGATGAGCTTGCGCATGTTGGCTAAGGACGCTTCTTGGTACGTCGGCGCTGATAGGTGCCCTGCAAGCCAATTCCGGCGCGCACATGTTCCAGTTCTCGCGCAGCCTCGTCCGGGATGTCCAGTGACAGTGGGATTCCCAGCTCGGTCAGCACCTTGAGCACGCGGTCGAATTGCACGGTCGGCTTGCCATGCTCGACGTCCTGTGTGAATTGCTTACTCACACCGGTGGTGGCCGCCAAGTCGTCGATCCTCACGCCACTATGACGACGAACCGCTCGTACAGCCATGCCCACATCAGCCGCTGATTTAACGGGTATTCGCATAGATAAATTCCTACGTTCATAGGAACTATACCCCGGCGAGATTCCTGTGTCGAGATTATTCCTATGAACTTAGGAATTAAGGCTCATCAGCCCTTATCCGTGGTGTAATTCCTACGATCTTAGGAACATGCGATCGCCCTACTCCGGAGCCCGCAGCACCTTGAGAATGCACCAACAAAGCTGCGGACTGATCGGCTCGTTGAGATAGGGCATCGAGAGCTGACAAAGCACCCGATCCAGAATGTCCTTCCGGCTGGATTCGTACTCGATTCCCGGCCTGCCTTCGATCATGTCGGCCCACGCTTGCAGATCGGAGGCCGAGACTTCGTTGTCCAAGTAACGCCGTACACCTCGAGCGAGGTGCGCGCAAGTCAATGTGACGACCTCACCCTCGTAGTCATAGGGCACATCTCGGAACGATAACTGCAGTTCTGTCAGGCTGCCTTCGAAGCTCACCAGCGCCCTGAGGCAGTCACGCTGTTTATTCAGCGCCACACGGGCTAGGCAATTCGCGCCAACAGCGTATCGAGGGGCACCTGGCTCGGGGTGTCTACTCGTACCGATAGACGCTCCTTGGAGTCAGCCTCGCGCGTCATTGTGTAAGGGGCACCGGCGTAGAGCCGGTCCAGGAAGGTCTTCAGCGCCGGTTCGAGCTGCGCATACGCCGCATCCGTGTTAGGAGCGGTGAACCGGTCATTGGCGAAGAACTCGAGGCGATTGCCGGGCACATTGACTGCGCCCCCGAGCTCCGCGTCTTCGCACATGAGCTTCGCGGCCCTGAGCGCCTTGCTTGCGACCAGGCAAAGGCGTGCTGACAGCTCATCGCTCAGGCGGCGCTTGCTGTAGTAAACAACACCGCGTCCGTGACCCCCCTCATCCAGGGCATAGTTCCCCTCGTGAGCAATGAGCATGACACCAGGGCCGGCCGGTACATGACTGTAGTCCGCCACATCGATCAGCAGATCCGGCAGGGCATTCTGTTGGATCCAACGATGATAGAGAGGGATCAGCTCGAGGATGTCGAGCTCGTCCGCTTCCGCAGCGAAGAACTTAAAACCGAACTTGTGGAGATCCATCATCGTCAGGCCACCGCTTCGGCCGGCCCGGTCACCTTGCCACCGGACTTCGCCTGCGCCCGCGCCTTGGCCTGTTGTTCGCTCATACGCTGGTAGTAAGCGTAAACCGCCTCGATAAAGAGTTGCGCTTCTTCCACCAGATGCCGGGCCTTTTCCGGCGTATAGACGCGGTCATGGTCGGCATGACGATTGAGCAGAAACAGGGCGAACTTGCCGCCGGCATACTGGCCGGCCTCGGGCGATTGAAACAGTTGCGTGTCATAGAAGCGCTTTTTGAACTCCGCGACAATCCGGTCCGGATCATCGCCGAGATCCCAAAGCTCGGTTCGAACCAGACCCTTGGCGGCAATGAGCATGGATTGATGAGCCGCTCGATCCGCCGTCTCAATGTCGTTCTGCTCGAGATGAATCTGGGCCTCGAAATTGCGCTGCTCGGCCGCCTGCAGGTCGAATTCAATCTGCGGGACCACTTCGCCCGCACATTCACCCGTAGTGATGTCCGAGATCGTGAACTCGCGTGGGTCACGCCAATCGGAATACAGTGTCCGATCCACAGCGTAGGGCGGAACCGCGGAGAAGGCATCCACCATCTCTTTGAGAGCCTTTTTGCCGATACGTCCGACAAAATCCTTGAAGCGCTCGCCGGGCTGGCGACCCGACACGTAGCGTTGAGTTACATGATCAATGAACTCGGGAATGCGTTTGGACGGCACGGCCCCAATGGTCAGCCCGTAGGTTGCACCGTTGTTCTCCCACTCACCGCCCATGAGTACACGGAAATGCGGCACAGTGGCGCCGCCCACCTTGCGCGAGACACCGTAAAAGCCGATATCGGCCAAATGGTGTTGGCCACAGGAGTTGAAGCAACCGGACATCTTGATATGCAGGTCACGCACGGCCGGGTCGATGGCGCCATTCTTTTGCCGCTCCACAAACTGCTCGTGGAGCTCTGCTGCCAGGCCACGCGAGGCCGCGATTCCCAGCTTGCAGGTATCGGTGCCCGGACACGACACCACATCCTCGATCTTCCCGGCGCCGCCCAGGGCCAGGTCCAGCCGCTCGAGCTCAGCAAACAGGGCCGGCAAGTCAGCTTCGGAGACCCAGCGCAGAATGAGATTCTGCTCGACGGTTGTCCGTATGTTGTCGCCTACAAAGCGGCGCGCGACATCGGCGAGTTGGCGTAGCTGCCACGATGTGATGTCGCCGAGCGGCAAGGTGATGGTGACCACGACATAACCGGCTTGTCTTTGCTGGTAGACGTTGGTGGCGCGCCATGCCTCGAACGCAGGGTTGATGCCAACCTGGCTGAGTGGCGACGACGGCTTGGCCGGGGTCTCGTGATAGCGCTCGACATCCTTCAGATAGTCTGTCCAACGAGGATCGCGCGGCAGGATTTTGCGCTCCTCGAGCACGAGGCGGCGGAACTCTTCGAGACCGAGTTTCTCGACCAGGAATTTCAGGCGCGCCCGTCCGCGGTTACGCTTCTCGCCAAGACGCGCAAACACACGGCAAGCGGCCTGCGCAAGCGGCAGGATCTCCTCTTCCGGCACCGTGGCGTCGAAAAGTTGCGCATCGTAAGGAACAGCGCCCAGACCGCCCCCAATGGTTACCTGGAAGCCGCGATGGGTAATGCCGTTGGACTGCCAGGTCTTGGCAATAAATCCCAGATCGTGGATGTTTGTGAGGCCACAACTGGATGACTTGCAGCCGGAGAAGGCGACCTTGAATTTGCGCCCCATGTCCTGGGTGTCCGGATGGCCCAGGAGATGATAGGCCATGGCTTTGGCATACGGCGTGGTGTCGAAAGCCTCACAACGGCAGACACCCGCGATCGAACAAGCCGTCACGTTTCGCACCGTATTCCCGCAGGCTTCGCGGGTAGTAATACCGACAGCCGCCAACCGGCGCATCAAATCCGGCGTGTCTTCGATGTGAACGTAGTGGAGCTGCACATCCTGCCGGGTCGTGATGTGGCAAATGGCATCGGAGTACTCCTCGGCCACATCGGCTAAAACATCCATCTGCTGCGCATTCAGCCCACCGAACGGAATCTTGATGCGCTGCATGCCGGGCGCATCCCAGACCGTCTCCGTACCCTTGGTGGCCGCGGTCGGGAACGGCAGGCCGCGATGAGAAATGCCGTCGTGGCGCTGCCCATTATCGTAACGCTGGCCATAAGCCCCCCGGCGCAGGCGAGCCTCACCGAACAGCTTGTCCTCGATCTTGCCCTGCTTTTTGAGCTCGATCTGGCCCTCATAGAGGTCAATTTCACGCGCGAGATCCATTGGCGTGCGATCCGCGAGGCGTTCTTTCCAGCTAGCCACTTCGATGATTTCCGTCGCTTGAATGGGAATTGGGCGGCACCGAGCCGTCCGCCGTGCCCCTGTCCGGGAATGACAGACAAGTAACAGAATGATAGGCCCCTTGAAGGGCCGAATTAGACTTCCGGGTTCTAACGATATGAGCTTTGAGCAGAAGGGGCGGTCGCGTTCAGCGAGGCCCGTACCTTTTGAGCAACGCGCTCTGTCGTGAGCATCGAAATCGACCGCCCCTGGCACGGCTTCAGTGCTCGCTCCGCCACTTTTTCACGACAGCCATCGTGTTCTCAACGTGCTTGGTCGCTGCGAGGTCTGTGTATGAATACAGGATCTCACCCGTTGGGGCGATGACGTAGGACGTACGGTTCGCGAAGTCGGGTTTGGCAGGCAACACGGCGTCATATGCTTTCATGACGACGCCATCGCCATCCGAAGCGACCGCAAACTTGTTGCGGCACTCGCTGACGGAGAACTTCTGAAGTGTCTCTATCGAGTCATGTGATACGCCGATCACCGTCGCCCCCAGTTTTTTGAATTTATCCGTCGCCTGCGCAAATTCGTGCGCTTCGACTGTGCAACCCTCCGTGAAAGCGGCGGGATAGAAATACAGCACCACGGGCCCGTGGCGAAGTGCATTCGCGAGAGAGAATGAGAAGGTTTTTCCGCCCAGCGAGGCTTCAACTTCAAAGTTGGGCGCCTGCGTGCCGTTCGGTAGGGCCGCGAACGCCGAGGTAGATACCAACGACACTATCAACGTAGCGATGAAACGCGATTGCATGAATGTTCTCCAAGTCAGGTAGGACCATCAGGGAACGAACAGATCGCACCAATCGACCGGACAACGGTCCCCAATATTTCCGCAACTCCACCGCCGGGAACTGATTCTTGGACAATTGACACGCCGCCGGGCACCGGCGATTATTAACACGTTGAGCGGAAGAGACCGGATCGTCCGGCGCCGAAGGAGCAACCACCCCGGAAACTCTCAGGCAAAAGGACCACTCAGCAAATCACTTCTGGAAAGTGGCGCGTCAGCGCCCGCCGACGGGATAACAATCTCAGGCAAAAAAGACAGAGGGGTACAGCAACTGGCTGGCTAGCCGGCCGAAAGGTGTACCTATGTCTGTCAGTTTCGATCAAAGATCTTCCTCACTCAGCGTCACCGATCTGTTCACGATCGGGATCGGTCCGTCGAGCTCACATACAGTAGGCCCCATGCGCGCCGCGGTGAAATTCGCGCTGGCGGCCCTCAGTCAGGGCTTGCCGGTCAATGTGCAATGTGAGCTGTTCGGCTCGCTCGCGCTGACTGGCAAAGGACACGGAACAGACGTTGCAGTCATCCTGGGTTTATCAGGATGGTTGCCCGAGGAAGTTGATCCGGCAGAGGTTCAGGGTTTCCTCGCAGCGGTCCGCTCCAGTGGTACGTTGAAGTTGGGTGGCCGCCATCCGCTGGCCTTCATCGAGAGCAAGCACCTTCACTTCAGGATGGGGGAGTTTCTGCCAGGCCATGCCAACGCCCTGCGCCTGACTGCGCGCTACGCGGATGGGAGTGCCTTTCCGCAGACTTGCTTTTCAATCGGAGGAGGCGCGATTGTTCTCGAGGGCCAAACACCCGCCACCGCCTCTTCGGTTGAGGTTCCCTTGCCATTTCACTCCGCGGCGGAACTTCTCGAGTGTGGCCGTCGCACTGGGCTGAAGATCGGCGAGATTGTGTTGCTGAACGAGGACGCGCGCCGTCCCCGCGAGGCAACCAACGCATTCCTCGATCGAGTCCGACAGGCGATGCTCGATTGCATCGAGCGGGGTTCCCGGGCCGAGGGAGAGCTTCCGGGCGGTTTGGCAGTCCGCCGGCGGGCCAATTCATTGCACCAACGATTGTTAGCGCGCGGTTCGCACAGCGATCCGTCTCACGTGTTCGATTGGGTAAGCCTGTACGCCTTGTGCGTAAATGAAGAGAACGCAGCAGGAGGGCGCGTGGTGACGGCGCCGACGAACGGAGCTGCCGGTGTGATTCCAGCCATTCTCAAGTACTACGAGACGTTTGTGCCAGGGGCGACGGCTCGAGGCTCGCGCTGCCTGTTGGCAACGGCAGCGGCGGTCGGTTTTCTGTACAAGACTCGCGCCTCCATCTCGGCCGCTGAGATGGGTTGCCAGGGTGAGATTGGCGTGGCCTGCTCCATGGCTGCAGCAGGTCTTGCTGCCGTACTGGGCGGGGATAATCGGCAAATCGAGAATGCTGCCGAGATTGGCATGGAACATAACCTCGGGCTCACTTGCGACCCGGTGGGAGGTCTGGTGCAAATACCTTGCATCGAGCGCAACACGATGGGCGCCGTAAAGGCCATCAATGCCGCGCACCTGGCACTGCATGGCGATGGCAGTCACATCGTGTCACTCGATGCCGTGATTGAAACGATGCGTCAGACTGGCAGGGACATGCAATCGAAATACAAGGAAACCAGCCTGGGGGGGCTCGCCGTCAACGCGGTCGAATGCTGATAGAAAAACATGGAGGAAATAACTGTGGATCTTTCAAAGTCGAGCGTCGTAGTTAAATCGAGCCTCGGGTATGCGCGCATGGTTGCGTTCGATCCGTTAGTCGTCGTATAACCGCATAACCGACACAGTCAGCTCATTCGGTGTTGGAGCGGCAGAATTCGCGGCGAATAAGCAACAATCTACCCCGGATCCTCGCAATAGCACTCTGCGGCGTTGCCGCGTGCGCTGTCTTTGATCCACAGTCGGCTTGCGCTGCGGGTTTGCATAGCCTGGACATCCCCGCCCAGGATCTGGGCTCGGCTTTGAAAGCCTTGGCGGCCGCGGCCGATGAGCAGATCCTGTTTTCTCCCAGTGTGGTTGCTGGCCGGCGCAGCAGCAGCGTCAAGGGCGACTACACAACTGACAATGCCGTTGCCGTGCTCCTGAAAGGGACGGGGCTCCGGGCCGATCGTTCGCCGGGGGGCGTAATACTGGTCCGCGCCGCGAGCGCGAACGCACCCAAACAGAATTCGACGCAGAGTACCGAACAGGCTCCAACGCTGCCTTCGGCAGCACCTGACTCCGCTAAGGGCCCTCCGATCACAAACCCTGTGGACAAAGTCGCGGCCACGGCGGGTCTCATCAAGGACGAGGTCGTTGTGACCGGTTCGCATTTGCGGTCGCAATACACAGCTTCGACGCCGATCCAGGTCGTGACGGTGGATGAGGCATCGAGCGCGGGGATCGTGGGCGCACAGGGGATCGTAGCGTTGTCGCCCGCGGCTTCGGGCACGCAACAGGTGAACAACCTGCTGGCCGCCAGCGGTGCGGGAGGCGCGGTCTCGCTCGGTGGCACGAATATCAACTCGATAGCACTACGCAACCTGGGGGCAACCCGGACACTGACCTTGCTGGATGGGCGCCGCCTGACTCCGGCGGGTGTGGGCAGTCAGGTCGGTCCCGTGGACTTGAACGTATTGCCCTCATCGATTATTGACCGAGTGGAAGTGCTGACCGATGGGGCTTCCTCGATCTATGGCTCGGATGCGGTGGCGGGTGTCGTCAACATCATCACCAAGCGGGCCGCACAGGGGTTGGAGCTCAATGTCTTCGGCGCCGATTCGCAGCACGGTGGTGGCCGCTACGAGCAGGCCTCGCTGTTCTGGGGGCGGGAGCTCGATCGGGGCTTCATCAATGTGGCAGCCGAATACAACGAGCAGGATGCGCTAGAGGTGCGGCAACGGCCACAAACCGCCTGCGCCCAGAACTACGTGTTCGATCCCTCCAATGGACAGCGGCTCGATTTGCGCGATCCCAGCGGGCAATTCAAGTGCCGCAATCTGAACCCGACGGGCGTGTTCTTCGATCAGTCCTACTATTTTGGTTGGTTTCAATACGATCCGATGTTGAGCGCAGGGCGGTATCCGGCGGCGGGACTGAGCTTGCGCGGGGCGTTGCCGCAATGGGTGTGGGCGGCCCGGCCGGGCTACCCGGATACCTATCCTTACGCCAACGAAAACTCTTCGGCCTATCAGAATGCGGATGTAATCTCACCGCTGCGGCGGCTGAGCCTTTACAGCTCCGCAGCTTACAAGCTCACCGATGACATCGAGCTGTACGGGAACGCGTTGTTCAACCAGCGCACTTCCTCGGCGACCTCGTGGATGTTTCTGTACCCCGTGCTCGATGCCGCCAATCCCAACAACACGGTGTCTGCCGGACTGATCGGCGCCAGCGGTGGGCAGTCCAATGGCAACGTCCTTCCACAGATGAATATGCCGTTCGAGTCGGTTCAAAGCGTTCGCTACGCACAAGCGAGCATCGGTGCCCGAGGAGCGTTGGACCTGGGGCGCTTACTCCACGACGGATCCTGGGAGCTGACGCTTCAATACGGCCGTTCCTACGGCAAGTACGCGCAAGACTTTTTCTATCAGGACCGGCTCAACGCTGCCACCGGTGCGGGCGCCGCCTGTAATCCTGCGCTCATCACTGTCTCCGGCCCGACGCCGTGCGCATCGATTCCATGGCTGGATCCTCAGTTCCTGGTCAATCAGAACTGGACCGCTGCACAACGCAACTTCCTGCAAGGGTGGGAGTGGGGTCACACCACGTATGCGCTGGCGAGCCTCGAGGGCCTGGTCAAGGGCGCCCTCCTGCCGTTGCCGGCCGGCTCGATTGATGCGGCTCTCGGATTTTCGCTGAGATTCGACGATCTAGATGACGTGCCGGGACTCAACGCGCAGAGGCACAACTACTTCGAACAGTCCACGGCAGGTGTTACTCGAGGCAACGACACCGTCAGAGAAGTGTATGTCGAGACAGGTATACCCCTGTTGGCCGATCTTCCATTGATTCACCGCTTGGCTCTGTCAGCATCGGGGCGATACACGGATTATCGAAGCTACGGCTCGGGCGAGACTCACAAACTGGGTCTCAACTGGGAGGTGACTCCAAGCGTCAGTTTACGCGGCACCTACGGCACCTCCTTCCGTGCTCCCACGCTCTACGAGCTGTTCTTGGGCGATCAGACCAGCTTCTACTCGTATTTTGATCCATGCGTACGTTACGGTCAGAGCTCGAGCGCCATTGTGAGGCAGAACTGTGCGGCACAGGGTCTGGCCCCGGATTACGTACCACCCACATCCTCCACCGGCATACTCGGCACGGAAGGAGGCGGTGCAGGTCAGTTGAAAGCTGAGACATCCACCAATCTGACCTACGGCGTTGTTTTCAGGCCAACCTTCGCCGATCTGCAGGTAGCGCTCGACTATTACGCCATTAATGTGCGCAACGAAATCGCCACGTACGGCGTGGACAGCATCATCCTGCAATGCTATGGGCTCCCTCAGGGGAGCGGCTCGTTCTGTGACAAGATAACGCGCGACCCGCTCAGCCACGCAATTATCGCCGTCGACAATCAGCTCCTCAACATTGCACAGGACAGGAGACGCGGAATTGACTTGACTGCCCGATATGAAACGGACGTGCGGTTAGGACACGTCACCTTGGAGTCGAGGTGGACACATACCCTGACAAATGAGGTGGTACGAGATACCACCTCCAAGCCGGAGGACGACAATGGGCTCAGCGGAAACCCCAAGACCACCGGCCTGTTTGAGTCGACGCTCGCCGCCGGACGTTGGAAATTCTACTATGGATTCAACTATATAGGGCCAACGAACGATGCCCCCTTTTACGCGCCGACGGGTGACATCTTCAAGTACTACGGAGGGTACGCTGGCCTCACACAGTACGGAAACCCCGACGATCCGCTGACCGTACGTGAGCTGCTGCGCACGCCTGCATACGTGATCCACCATGTCAGCGCCAAATGGCAGTTTGACAAACAGGGGTTTGTGCAGGTGGGTATCAAGAACCTGCTCGACAAGCAGCCCCCGGTCGACGGATTCAATACAGTGACCTATCGGATCGGGTCAGTTCCCAGCAACCTGTATGATTTCGCCGGGCGGACTGTGTTTGTACAAGCGCGGATGAGATTCTGACCTCAACCCTACTACGACGCCCGACCGGGCCCAATCCTCAGCGGCCAGGGAGGATTTTCGCAAGCGGTGAGCATGTACCGGCAATTCCTTGTCCTTCCCTGGCGAAGGGCGCATTCTCGTCCAATGTCCGCGAATTCTGAGAGTGCACCGCTGACCCGAGCCCAGGAGCTTGCGGAATTGCACGGGCGATTCCGTCTCCCTCTGCTGGCCTACTTCGCGCGACGCGTGAGGAGCGCGTCCGAGGCCCAGGACTTGGTGCAGGATGTTTTCGAGCGTGTCGCACGAAGCATTGGCACGCAAGTTATCCGCAATCCCGATGCCCTCGTGTTCCGGATCGCTGTTAACTTACTTCGCGATCGGGCGCGTCGGGCTCGCAGGCGCGGTGTCGAGGTGCCGTTACCCACTGAGGAAACGACAGAATTTGCGGACGCGTTCATTGTGGATCTGTCTCCCGAGCGCGTCGTATTAGGTGAGCTGTCGCTTCCCAGGTACTCCAGGCGCTCGAAGATCTGGATGAACGGACTCGCGCGATGTTTTACCTGTGCAGGCTGGAGAATCTCAAGATGCGGGAGATCGGCAATCTCTACGGCATCTCGGAGAGCGCAGTTGAGAAGCAGGTAGCCAAGGCGCTGTCACACTTGACCCGACGGATATACGGCGATGACTGAGGGACACAACAGCATGCCGGCAGGTCGAAGCCGCTCGGACGTGGCCGCCGAGTGGTATGTGCGCCTGCAGAGCGACAGCGCCTCGGAGGAGCTCCTCTCGGAGTTCCATCAGTGGCTGCAGGGTGATTCGCGCAACATTGTCGCTTTTCAGCGTGTGAGCGCGGTTTGGCACGGCATGGGCGAGCTTGCGTCCGCACCTGAGATCATGGTTGCTCGGCGCGATGCATTGGAGAACTCCCGTAGAGCGGCGCGCAACAGATGGTCGGTTCCCGCTTTTCGCGCCTCATGGAGACAGCGGCGCTCGATTCTGTGGACCGCGGCCGCGTGCCTGATGTTATCTCTCATCGTTGCGGTAATGTTCGGTAACCTGCCCGCATCAAAGGTGTATTCCACCGATCTTGGCGAACGCCGCAGCGTTCTGCTTCAGGACGGCTCCACCATTACTCTCGACGCCCGAAGCCGTCTGCGTGTAACGCTCACGGAAAAGGCTCGGACCGTTGTCCTGGAGCAAGGCCAGGCGCGTTTTGGGGTTGCCAAAGACCCGCTGCGACCTTTTCGTGTGCAGGCGGGAAGTCAGGTTGTCACGGCCGTGGGAACCCAATTCGACGTCGAGCTCGTTTCGGGTAGCGTGCTCGTGACGTTGATGGAAGGACGAGTCGTCGTTGCCGGTGTCGAAGCCAAAGAGTTGGGGACTGCCTCGCCGCATGCTCATACTGTGGATCTGTATCCGGGCCAGAGAATCGCCATTCAAAAGGACGGAGCAACCGTACTCTCGTCGCAAGTGGATTTGGACCGGGCGAATGCCTGGCAGGCCGGCAAGTTCTTCTTCGAGAACGAGCCGCTCGGCAGTGCGGTGGAGCGCTTCAACCGCTACTCACGCCAGCGCATCACAATTGATCCCAACATCAGGTCGGTAACCGTCAGCGGCGTGTTCAATGCAGGCGAAGCCGCCCCTTTCATTGAAGCCCTGACATTGTATTTTCCCATCAAAGCCGACTATCCCGGCGATTCTGAAATCCATCTCTCCCCCCGGCTCTGAGGCGAAACGCTCTGCCGCTGTGGTTTTCTGCTTCCCCGTCGTCGAAGTAGCTGACACGACAACAGGGCTTTCAGCCCGATAGGGGAGTCACACCATGCGCGTAGATCAGGATTCGTGCCGGCTTGGTATTGCCGTGGCTTGCGGGTTGATAGCGGGTCTGTGCCTGCAGTCACCCGCGACCGCAGCAGAGCCCGCGGAAGCGAAAGTGTCGGCTGCTGACTCACCGACGCAAGCTCTGCCGGACGACACACTGGCACTGCAGGAAGTGGTGGTCACAGGTTCACACCTGCGGCCTGAGTACACAGCCTCGACGCCGATCCAGGTAGTGACGGTAGATGAAGCATCGAGCGCGGGGATCGTGGGCGCACAGGGGATTGTGGCACTGTCGCCCGCGGCTTCAGGCACACAACAGATCAACAACCTGCTCTCGGCCAGCGGTGCAGGCGGCGCGGTGTCGGTCGGCGGCACCAACATCAACTCGATTGCGTTGCGCAATCTGGGGGCGACCCGAACACTGACCTTGCTGGATGGGCGGCGCCTGACCCCGGCGGGTGTGGGCAGCCAGGTCGGTCCCGTGGACTTGAACGTGTTGCCCTCCTCGATCATCGAGCGCGTGGAAGTGCTCACGGATGGCGCCTCTTCGGTCTATGGCTCGGATGCGGTTGCCGGTGTGGTCAACATCATCACCAAGCGAGGGGATGGGTTTGAGGTGAATGTCTTCGGCAGCGATCCGCAGCATGGTGGCGGTCGTTTTGAGCAGGCATCCGTGTTCTGGGGGAAGAAGCTGGAGCGGGGCTTCTTCAATGTGGCAGCCGAATATAACGAGCAGGATGCGCTGGAAGTGCGGCAACGTCCGGAGACTGCCTGCGCCCACGACTATGTATTTGATGCCGCGAGCGGACAGCGGGTCGATCTGCGCGATCCGAGCGGGCAATTCAAGTGCCGCAACCTGAACCCGACGGGTGTGTTTTTCGATCAGTCCTTTTACGGGGGCTGGTTTCAGTACGATCCCACGTTGAGCGGCGGGCCTTATCCGGCGGCTGCACTGACCCTGCGCGGCGCATTGCCGCAATGGGTCCGAGCGGGTCGGGCCGGTTATCCGGATACCTATCCCTATGGCACGATGGACTCCCCGGCCTATCAGAATGCGGATGTCATCTCACCGCTGCGGCGGCTCAGCATTTATAGCTCCGGGGCTTACAAGCTGACTGACAACATTGAGCTGTATGGGGATGCGTTGTTGAACCAGCGTACCTCCTCGTCGGCCTCGTGGATGTTCCTATACCCCGTGCTCGATGCCACCAATCCGAACAACACCGTCTCTGCCGGATTGATCAACGCCAGTGGTGGGACTTCCAACGGCAATGTCTCTCCTCAGATGAATATGCCGGTGCAGTTCACACAAGACGTCCGCTACACGCAGGTGTCGGCTGGGCTGCGCGGCAACTTTACATTGGGCGACTTTCTGCGCGACGGCTCATGGGATATCTCCGCGCAGTATGGCCGCTCCTACGGCAAGTACGCGCAAAACTTCTTCTACCAGGACCGCCTCAACGCCGCCTCAGGTCCGGGCGTCGCCTGCGATCCTTCTCTCATCACCGTCTCCGGTCCGACACCCTGTGTCTCGATTCCCTGGTTGGACCCTCAGTTCCTGGTCAATCAGAACTGGACGCCTGCGCAACGCAACTTTCTGGAAGGGTCGGAGTGGGGTCACACCACCTACACGCAGGAGGTTCTCGAAGGGTTGGTGAGAGGCTCATTCCTGCGGCTACCCGCCGGCTCGATCGATGCGGCTCTCGGCTACTCAATGCGATTCGAGGACCTCGATGATGAGCCAGGCCCAAACGCACAGGCTCACAACTACTTCGCGTTCTCAACCGCTGGCGCTACCAAAGGAAGCGACACTGTCAGAGAAGTATACGGTGAGGTCGGCATACCGCTGTTGGCCGACTTGCCGTTGATTCACCGATTGACTCTGTCAGCCTCCGGGCGCTACACGGACTATCGCAGCTACGGATCGAGCGAGACTCACAAGCTGGGCCTCAACTGGGAAGTGATTCCAAGTGTCAGCTTCCGGGGTACCTACGGCACCTCCTTCCGCGCTCCCACGCTCTACGAGCTGTTCCTTGCCAACCAGACCAGCTTCTTTCCCTATTTCGACCCATGCGTGCGCTACGGGCAGAACTCCAGTGCCATAGTGCAAAAGAACTGTGCCGCCTTGGGCCTCCCCCCCGATTACGCGCCGTCGACGACGAGCATTGTCGCAACGGAGGGCGGCGGAGCCGGCAGCCTGAAGGCGGAGACCTCCACCAATCTCACCTACGGGGTTGTTTTCAAACCGGCTTTCGCGGATCTGCAAATAGCGATCGACTACTACGCCATCAACGTGCGCAACGAGGTCGCGACCTACGGCGTGAACAGCATCGTCTCGCAATGCTACGGGCTCGCCCAGGGAAACGCGGCGTTTTGCGACAAAATCACGCGCGATCCGCTCACTCATTTGATCACCAATGTGGATAATCGACTCGTGAACGTCGCTGCGGACCGGCGGCGCGGTATCGATCTGAGCGTCAAGTACGATGTCAATCTCCCGGTAGGACATTTGGGCTTGCGTTCGCAGTGGAGCCGTACGCTCACCAATGAGCTGGTACGGGAGCCCAGCACCCCGCCCGAGGATGACAATGGACTCAGCGGCAATCCCAAGGCCACCGGCCTGGCGGAGCTCACCTACACGTTGCGGAGCCTCACCTTCAATTATGGGATCAACTACATAGGGCCCACGAACGACCTGCCGTATTACGAGGCACAACAAATCAACATCTCCAACTACTACGGTTCGTACGCGGGACGGCACCAGTACGGAAACTCGAATGATCCGCAAGTAGTCCGCGAGCTGCTGAGCACACCTGCATACACGCTTCACTACGCCAGTGCCAAGTGGCAATTCAGCGAGAATGCGTTTGTGCAGTTGGGCATCAAGAACCTGTTTGACAAACAACCGCCGGTGGAGGGTGCGGACGCGTTCACCTACCGCATCGGCTCGGTACCCGGTAACCTGTATGACTTCGCCGGTAGAACCTTCTTTGGCCGTGTTGGGATGAAATTCTGAAATGTTGCCGGCTCCCTGTGCCGCCGCGGCCTGCGCTGCCGCGGCGGGCCTGGTAGGCATTGCGCAGTCTCAACCGGCTCGGGCTCAGGAATATTTGCGCTTTCCTGATATCTGTCACAGTCAGGTGGCCTTCACATTCGGCAGCGACATTTGGATGGTCTCGAGCGCGGGAGGGGCCGCGACGCGCTTGACGAGCGATTTCGAGATGACGCGCTTTCCCAAGTTCTCACCGGATTGCAGAACACTGGCATTCACGGGCGAGCGCGATGGCGACTATCAGGTCTACACAATCGCGACGAGCGGGGGGATCCCACGCCAGCTCACGAGCTATCCATCGCGAGGTCGCCTGTCTCCAAGATGGGGTACGGACAACCAGGTCTACGGCTGGACGCCCGATGGGAAGGCCGTCCTGTTTCGCTCTTACCGGGACAGTGCGCAGTTGCCGGAGTCGAAGCTTTATCTCGTGCCGGCAGCAGGTGGGAATGCGGCCGCGCTGCCAATGCTTCGCGCAGGCGCCGGGGTCTATTCGCCCGACGGAAAGCAAATTCTCTACTCGCCTCTCGCACGCGATTTCAGAACCTGGAAACGCTATTCGGGCGGGTGGGCACAGGATCTGTGGACCCTCGATCTGTCCAACCGCACGATTCACAACATCACCCACGACAAGTTCACGGATCGGGACCCCATATGGAATGACAATGGGATCTTCTTTGTCTCCGACCGCAATGGCCGCTCGAATCTATACGCCTACGATCAGGCGACGGATAGCGCGCACCAATTGACTCACTACGAAGATACGGACGCGAAGTGGGCAAGCGGTGACAAGGCCGGGCAGATCGTCTACGAGGTCGAGGGGACCCTGCACGTGTATGACTCGACTGCGAAGCTCGATCATGCGCTGACGATTGTGCTGCCTCACGTCGACGCTCCCGGACTGCCGCAAACACATACCATCGACGCGCAAGTAGAGTCTTTCGACCTGGCTCCGAACGGCGAGCACGCTCTGTTTGTTGCGAGAGGCGATATTTTTGTGCTGCCGGTACGCGAGGGTGTCATCAGAAATGTCACTCACAGCGCTTCCGCGCACGAGCGCGACGCCACATGGTCGCCGCAGAGCGATGCCATCGCCTTTATTTCGGACGCGAGCGGCGAGGAAGAGTTGTGGGTTACATCGGCAGACGGAATACAGGGCCCGAGACAGGTCACCCGCGGACATCGCACTCGGTTTTACCATCCGGTCTGGGCCCCCGACGGTCACAACATTGTGATGTCAGACAAGGACGGCGACCTGCTCGATGTCCGAGTCGACACCGGAGCCGTGAAGATGGTAGGTGGAACCGGAGCCTGGTTCGTTAAGGACTATTCGTGGTCTGCCGACAGCCGCTTTATTGCGTATTCGCAGCTTCAGGACACGAATTACGCGGTGATCAAGATCTGGGACTCAGCAGACGGCAGCAACCATACCATCACCACCGAACTGGCGAATTCGTTCAACCCGCAATGGTCCCCGGACGGTGGCCTGTTGTACTTCCTGGCCGATCATGGCTTCGAGCCGCAGGTCCCGGAGATTGAGTGGAATTTTGCCGTGACTCGGCAGACGGGCATCTACGCGGTGGCTTTGACCGCCGCTTCAAACAACCCGTTTACCCCACGGGATGGAGCGGTGCCGCCGCCGGCCGGGCAACCGGCGGGGTCCGTGCAGACAAAGATCGACTTTGCGGGTCTAGGTGACCGTTTGATCAAGGTACCCGTGCAATTCGACAATCTAAGCGACTTGGCGGTACGCAAGGGCGCGCTGATCTACAGGAAGCGCGGCGCTTCGGTCTTTGGGCGCAACGAGGACCAGGATGCCCACCTGTTTGAATTCAAGCTGGACACACGCGCGGAGCGGGAAATCGCGCAAGACGTTCAGGCGTATGCGGCTGACACCGAACGTGAGGTGCTCGTCAGGGATTCGAACCGCAAATATAGAGTGTTCACCCATGACCGTCCGCCCCAGGGGGTGTCTCTGGAGGACCTGCGCGTGAGCAGTGTGCCGCGGGAAGAATGGGCGGAGGTCTTTGCCGAGGTGTGGCGCCGCTATCGGGACTACTTCTATGCAACCAACATGCACGGTCATGACTGGGACAGTATCCGCAAACACTACCAGCGGCTGCTGCCCGCGCTGGCCGACCGGGACGATTTGGATTACCTCCTGGGTGAGATGATTGGCGAGCTCAATGTGAGCCACGCGTATGTGGATCGAGGGGGGCCGAGAAAGCACAAGGAGACGGCCGCCGCGACGCTCGGGGCGCGCCTGGAGCTGGATGAGGCGGGCCGTATCCGCATCACGCACATCTTTCAGGGTGACAACGCCGATCCCCGTTTCCGCTCACCCTTGACCGAAGTCGGTGCGAGTGTCAGACCTGGCACCTACCTGTTGGCTGTCAACGGGCAACCGGTGGGGCGGGAGCATTCACCTTATGACACTCTGCGCGGCCAGGCTGACAAGACAGTTGAGCTTCTGGTGAGTGACCGCCCGACGCTGGCCGGCGCGCGCAAGATCATGGTGCAGGCTCTCGAGAGTGACGTGCCGTTGATTTACCTGGAGCGCGTATCCCACAACCGTGAGTACGTGGAGCAAAGATCAGGCGGACGACTGGGTTACGTCTACATTCCCGATATGGGGGCTCAGGGTTTACGTGAATTCATCCGCCAGTACTACGGACAAATCAGGCGAGATGGACTGGTGATCGATGTTCGCGGCAACACGGGGGGCAGCGTCTCGCGGATGATTCTCGAGAGGCTCCTGCGCCCTCACTACAGCCTGGGTTATATCACCGGCATCCGCGCACCCCAAACCTATCCATGGGGCAGATACTCACAGGTGTTCACCGGCGAGATGGTCATGCTCGCGAATGAATATACGCAATCCGACGGCGATACCATTGCGTGGACGTGGAAACAGGCCGGACAGACCCTGATTGGCAAGCGGACGTGGGGCGGCGTCATTGGGACCGGCGATACAGGACCGCTACTGGATGGAGGAAGCGTCGCCGTCCCGCAGTTCGCATTGGCCGGTAAACAGGGCGAGTGGATCGTCGAGGGCCAGGGTGTCTCGCCCGACATCGAAGTCGACTACGACCAGCGAGCCCTGACCACCGGTCAGGACCCGCAACTGGAAACCGCCATCAGCACCTTGTTGGACCGGATCAAGGGCCGTCCCGGCGAATTGCCGCCGGCACAGCCCTATCCGAGCAAACCTTGAAGCTGACTCAGCTCGCCGTTACGGGTAAATCAGCGGATAACCGCTGTTGGTCAACGGGCATGAATTGATGGTCGCCAGAACGTTCGACCAATTGGCCCACGGCCGCGTTGTGTTGTTATTACCCAGGTAAGTCCAGAACGCATGGCTCGAAGCATAGGATCGATTGAGAGCCACGCAGATATCCGCCGGGGTGTAGCCCTTGCCTGACACATAGACGCCCAGGTTAGGTGCCTCAATGAAGACCATGGAATGGATCCTGGAACGCATGTCCGGTCCGAGCGCAGGATACTGGGTGCCGATGGCTTTGCCGGCATACTCCATCAGGCCCCAGTTATTGAGGGCGCCACCGTGTTGATCGATCCAGGTCTGGCCATAGGTATCCATCGTGCCCGGCACGACGTGACGCTCGATCATGAACCGCTCGAGCTGCTGTGTGCGCACTGGCGTATCGAGCCACGTGTTTTCCACGATGACGTTGGTATTCGGAAACGCTGTTGCTGTGGCGGCAACCAGGTTTTCCCAATTGACGAGGTTCGTAGCGCCATTGAAATCCGGCGCGCCATTGCTCATGGAGGCGCCGATAACCCACGAGCTTTCCGCGAACATGATGGCTTCGAAATAGGGATCGCCGTTGAAAGCCGCGCCGAGCTTCTCATGCAGCTTGATCCACCGTTCCATGACAGCAGGCCGGTGTAAAGCGGCCACCGCCGTGACGCCATTGCCCTTACCGCCCCACCAGCCATAACTTCCGGCAATCGGGCTCGGGCCATACATGGGGCTGTTCGCGATATATTTCGGTATTGCCCCTCTGGCATCGGTGGTGGAATTCTTTCCCGGCATCACCACCAGCACCAGGTGCTTGGGTTTGTTGAAGTGCGTCTTGAGGTAATTCAGCAAGGCCGCAACTTGCGAGAAGTCATATTTGTCTTGCGCGGGCTCCAGCGCCGACCAATAGATATAGGCACTGTAGCCGACCACGTTATCGTGATTGTTGAGCTGGCTCATTTCAGCCACGAATTCATTCCAGGTACCCGGCGCCTGGGCAGTGAACGAACCGCCTGGACCCAGAATGGCGTTCGTGGCCAGGTAGTGCCCCGGATTCCATTTCATGGAATGGCTGCCTGAAGCGACCTGAACCGAGCAGCTTGCGTAAGCGTAAGTACCGCTGAGGGTGCCATTGGAGCAGGTACGCGCCTGGGTCTTGCAGGTCTGGCCTGACGGTACGCTCGAAGCGAGATAGGCCGTCACGGATGATCCGTTGGCGATGCTCTTGCCGTTGAACGTGCACGACCCTGCGGTGCCGCCAGTGCCTGATCCACCAACAGTGAAAGTAGCAGCGTGAGTAGCACCCCACAACTTGGCGCCACCCGAAGTATAGACGGTAGGATTGAAGTAATAACTGCCGGCCGGCTTGGATGGCACGGCGATGGTGGTCGTTGTAGTTTGATTGACCGCGTAGCTCAATCCTGTAGCTGACACCTGACCGACATACGCGTTGTTGCTGGCGTTGTACAACCAGAGAGTGAGTCTTGCGTTACTGGCCGCGACGCCGGGAGAAATCTTGGCGGTGACGGTAATGGTTTGACCCGTTGCTGCCGGATTGGGACTGCTCGAAAAAGTCGCTGACGCGGCAAGCGCCACATTTCCACAGAAGCAGCCCAGCGCTGTGACAGTGAGCGCACAAAGATAATTCCTCACCACATCTCCCCTAAAACTACTCTTGAACAAAACGCTGCTGGAGATGACACCCATTGCTCTTCAAAACTGCGAGTCCGGACTCGCGCGTGTTATGTTGAAGCAGGCTTGCCATTGGGCGCGGAGTAAGCCATCACACGCATGAACGTGCAATATGTCTCCATTGGAACACGTCTCTCGTAAGCGACAACTGCGACGAGATGTCCCTGTTCCTGCGCCACTCGCCCAACTGCGGTGCTGCACGCGATGAATTTTCCCGGCGTCGCGCGGGCCTATGACGTGAACTTCACAGGGGAGAAGTGTCGATGTTAGTCCAACTGCTGCAAGCAAATCGCGACGAGTCTGGCGTCATCTATTCTGAAGCTCCCGAAAAGAACCACACCTCAGAAGTTGTCGCAGAGCGCGCCGGGCATGAGCATTTGCGCATGCGAAAGCCGTGCAGATCCGAACGAGTTGCCTGGACGCACTACAGAAACGTCAAACTGAGTAAATTCAATAGCTTAGTTAGCGCGAACCCGTCGCGGACGCTTAACAATCATCGCCAGATACCTTGTTTACCATATAGATTAACATTTCTGTTAATCTACATTGATGATATCTTCCGGCCATTTACACACTCAACTCGCCGCTCAATGGGCTGCTTCAGCCCAGTATTTCTTTCTGAATGCCCTGATGGCAGACCCTGGAGTGCAATACGAGCACATTGCCTTCCATGGGGGCACCTCCCTGCATTTCTCTTGGCGCTCCCCCCGTTTCTCCGAGGACTTGGACTTCCTACTCGCGCGAGATGCCGGACAAATTCACTCAATCGTAAAGAAAGCGGGAGAAAAAGTTGCCGAAGCATTCCGCGCGGACGATCCGCGCTTTTCAGTTGAACTGAAGGGCAAGACGCGCCTGGACGAGCGGATGATCGCTTATGAACTGCGCGTGTCCCATCCAGACTACATGGGGGAATCTCTGGTCAAGGTGGAATTCTGGCGGGTAACTCCCCAGTATCTGGCCGGCTACCCGGTAGCACTTCGCTCGCCGATTCAGCCAGGCCAGATGGTTTCCCGAATTTCCAACCCGGTTCCGGCGGCAACTCTGGAGACCGCCTACTGCGACAAACTGACCGCGTTTGCCACCCGACCCTATCTGAAGTGGCGTGACATCTACGATCTGTGGTGGATCGGAACACAAACGGACGCGAAACTCGACGTCTCTGCGATCACGCTCCAGTTCCTTCACAACGTCTCCGCATATCAGACGGTCGATGGACTTTCCCCCGCGCTGGCTTTACGGAGGTTTCTGGAAAGCGACGCCGATGAGTTGGTGAAGAAAGCCGATCCGGATCTGAAGCGGTGGATCCCTCCCGCACTTTGGCAAAAGATGCACCCGCGAGTCACCACCGAAATGGTTCGTTACGCGAGACATGCACTTCAAACAGTTGCTGATGTCATTGAGAAGAAAGTCACGGACGGCACCCTGAGCAGGATTCCTCATGACTAGCGCCCTCGAGCGCCTGCGGGAAATGCCCGAGGCATTCACATTTTCCGGTTTCTGCAAGCTCAACGGTTTTTCCAACGAGGTCGCGGCCGTCTGCTTGCGTCGGTGGAAGGAGAAAGGGCTCATCGAGCCAGCCGGTGATCGCGCCAGGATCTATTTCAACAAGCTACGGTCACCGGAGGTGGACAGCACTTTGCGAGTTGCTGCTCTGCTGTTCGAATACCCCAGCGCCGTTCTGTGTGGTGAATCGGTGTTGCATGCGAGCGGATGGATCACTCAGATTCCCGCGCAACTGTCGGTCGCGGTTCTATCCCGCCCCAGCTACGTCTCGATGCACGGTTTTGATATCCGAGGCCGACCGCTCTCGTGGCTCCGAAAGACCCATCCGCTGATCGACACTTCCGAGCAAAAGCGCATATTCGCACTGCGCGCCCTGCCCCCCGCGCTGGCCCTGGCGGATCTGTACGCTACTGCGAAAGGCTGGCACCCGGATCCGGATGATCTCGACATTCCGCAAGAGGAGCACCATTCAGTGTTGGCTGCTTTCGAACTGCTTGGATTGAAACCGGAAGCAGCACTGCCGGCGCTTCTCGAAACAAACTGACCAGGAATGAGCAAGCGCTGCGGGAGCCGGCGGCAGGCAGTCCAGCTCCCTAACGGCGCTGATTGTCACTGCCTGCGCGAATGCCCAGGAATTCCGCCCCCGGCTTCCAAGCGGGCCAATGGCTCGAGTTGGCAATCTCCGCGCCGATGCGCACGGCAACGGCGGTTTCCTGTGCAGTGCCCTCGAAGGTCCACTTGGGATCGAATTCATCCTTGGGCTGGTGATATCGATTGACGTTGTAGTCCTCGGATCGGGCGGTACCGGCCGCAAGGCCGCCGACGAAGAGATCCCGGCCGACGCGGAAGCTCAAGGAAGGCACGCCGCGCTTTGCGAACGAATAGTGATCGGAACGAAAGTACCAACCCGCCTCCGGATGCGGTTCGATCTCCAAGCGCATTCCTTCGGCAGCAGCGGCTCGAGCAAGCGCGTCTTCCAGGTCCGTGCGGCCGGCCCCCACCAGCTCGATGTCGCGCGCCTTGCCGAGCATCACATGCGGGTCCAAGTTGATCACCGCCGCCGTGTGCTCCAAGGGGTAGAGCGGATGACCTGCGTAGTACTCGGACCCTAGGAGCCCTTTCTCCTCCGCGGCGTAAGCAATAAAGATCAGCGTGCGATCGGGCCTCCTGCCTCGAGAGAAAGTACGCGCCACTTCGAGCAGCTCGGCGGTGCCAGTCGCGTTGTCGACGGCGCCGTTGCGGATGTCATCACCGCTCTCATCGGGCGCACCTTTGCCGTTCGCGTCCCAGTGCGCGCCATAGAGGACGAATTCCTCCGGGCGTTTGCCTCCGGGCAGGCGAGCCACCACGTTGCGGCTGACGATGTCATGAGAGCTCATGGTGAACTCTGCGGAGAAGAAGGCACCATCCAAGTTCCGCCAATGAAACTCAGGCTTGCGCGCTTCGATCTTCAACTGCTGAAGATCAAAGCCAGCGCTGGCGAGCAACTCGCTCGCCACCTGCCACTGCAACCAGCCGCTGATCGCGGAGGACACCCCAGCGCCGTTGGCCGGGTTGGCTGGCGCGGCGGGGGTGGCCGCGGTGGTTGCGGTGGCCTGAGTCGGCGTAGAGGTGATCTCCATGCTGGCGATGCGGTCGCCGTTGGCGACCTGGCGCCAGGGATAGCTCGCGGCAGCATCTTCGTGGATCACCAGCACCGCGGCGGCGCCCGCTGCCTGGGCGGCCGCGACCTTCGCGCCAAAGCGACCGCCGTAGACCATGGCCTTGCCGTCGAACTTGCCATAGGCGGGACTATCCGGCGTGGCCTCGAAGTCAGGATCGTTGGCCAGGACCAGGGCAACCTTGCCGTGCAAATCGACCCCGGCAAAATTGTCCCAGCCCTTGTCCGGTGCCTTGATGCCATACCCTATGAAAACAATGGGCGCATCGATGACCTGGTTGTGGCCGGTGTTGTGGGAAGAGAGGGTTATGTCCTTCCCGGCCGTGAGGCTCCTGGCGCCGCCGCCCCGGGTCTTCAATGTGATGCCGACTGCCGGCTGGCGCTCGAAAACCCGCAAAGGGACCTCCTGAAACCAGGAGCCGTCGCTGCCGCCGGGCTGCAGTCCCGCGGCTGCGAATTGCTTTGCCAGATATTCGACCGTCTTGGCGTCGCCGGCTTGACCCGGCCCCCTCCCCTGGAATTCGTCGGCAGACAGGACGCGGACGTCCTCTCGCAGCCGTTGCTTCGAAATGGGAGCGAGTGCCTGCGCGATGGCGAGAGAGGTTGCCAGGGATAGTGACAAGAAGCCGGTGAGTTGTTTCATCTCTCCGAGTTTGCCACCTGGGATAGCACTTGAGAAACGGCATCTATCACCGCCTGGGGCGCATCGATCTGGACGTAATGGCTACTGCCGGGAACGATAAGATCAACGCCGCGTGTGGACAGCGCTGCCAGCTCCCCATGCATCTGCTTGATGATCCCAAGCAAGGTGTCGCGCTCGGTCGCAGACAAACCGGGTATTCTGGGCTCTGCGGCCGTCAGCACCACCAACGGAATTGAGCCATAGGAGCGGCGCGCAGCAGCGGCCTGATCCGAGCTCGGCCCCATGATCCCATCAAACTCCGACAGCTCCGACCGCAGGTGCTCCGATTTGCCGTTCAGGGCAGCCGCCGCGGCGTTTGCGGCGGGCGGAAGATCGGCCGCCGGCTGATCCTTACACATCTCATCGAGCTGGTTGCCCGGTTTACCCTTACCCTCGAGTCTATCGAGGCACCCCTGGAGAATTGCGCGCTGTTGATCAAACAGCGCGGCAATCCGGGGCAGCGACCGCCCGATGCGCTTGTCCTGATGCTCAGTCGCCGGTTCTACGAGCACCATCCCCACGATCTCCTTCAAGTGCAGATCGGCGTAATAGCGCACGTTTAGACCCCCGAGCGAATGTCCCACCAACACGTAGGGTGGCTTCAGGCCCGCAGCCTCAAACAAAGCCTTCATGTCCTGTGCGATATGCACCGCGTCCCGCGGCAACGGGCCGGGATCGCTGAAACCCGATCCCGCGCGATCAAAGGCACACACTCGCGTACGTTCGGCCAGGCGCGAGTGGACCTTTCGCCATATCACTGCCGAATCACCCAGCCCCGCATCCAGCAATACAGTGGGACTGCCGCTACCGATGCAGTAGATATTCATGGCGCGCCCGTCGGGCAGGCGCACGAGGCGCTGGGGGGAGGCATACACACGCCAGGAAGGATTGGGAGCCACAGTCGACGCGGCAATCATCAACACCCCACATCCCAGCCCGGCGAGCGCCCTGAAAATCAGGTGTTTCATTTAGAATTCCACATCAACGGAAGCGCCGAAGACTCGCGGCTGCAGAGGAACCGCATCGACACTGCCTATCAGGCCGGTCAAGGCGCTCTGCTGAGGCGCTTGCGACAGGTAAACGATGCGGTTGGTCAGGTTGCGGATGAAAAAGTTGAGTTTGTAACGCTCGAACCACAGTCCCATGCGCGCATCGCCGACGGTGTAGGCAGGTTGTTTGGCATTCGGCGACGCAGGATCCGCGGATACCGCACCGACATTCTCTTCACCTACATAGCGAATGCCGGCACCCACGTTGGCTTTCAGCCGTTGAGTGAGGGACCAGGAATAGTCGGCATTCAGACCGGCCGACCACACCGGCACTCCGGGGAGCTGGGGTCCCAGCCGGAACGGCGGTGCCCCGTCCAGGAGGCTGGTGAGGCGCCCTTTGTTGTAAGCGGCGTTGTAGCCCAGCCGAAGTCCTCGTGTCGGCCGCCAATCCCCCTCCAGCTCGAGTCCGCGACTGTAGGCATTGCCGGCATTGGCCAGATAGGAACAACTGCACGCGGCATTCACCACCTGCAGTTGAATCCCTTTCCAGTCAATGTAGTAACCGGTGATGTTGAACAGCACCCGGCCATCGAGGAAAGTCGACTTCAAGCCCGCTTCATAACTCATCAGCGTATCTGAATCGACGGTCGGCTTCGCTCCGGCGATTGCCAGATTCGGCCCGCCCGGACGATATCCGGTCGCGACCTTGGCGTAGAGCATGACTTCGCGCGTGAATCGATACCGGCTCGAGCCGGACCACGTAGTGACGCCTTCCGAGGAATGGCCCGGCTGATCGGTAAATCCTCCGAGCACGAAGCCGTCGGTTATCTGCCGGAACTCCTGGCTGTTGTGGGCATACCGTACGCCGCCCGTAACATCGAACTGGGAAGTGACATTGAGGGTCAGGTCGCCGAAGGCGGCATGCTCCTTGTACGTACTGGGCAACTTTCCGTAGAAGAAGAATGGGGTGAACACGGGGTTGTTGATAGGTTGGTAGCTGCTGTCATAGACGCTGGCGAGCTGGTAGTTACTGTTCTTCTCATCTGTGTAAAAGCCGCCGATGAGCCATTCCAGCCTGCCTCCCGTTGCCGAAGCCGCACGTAACTCCTGCGTAAACTTCCGCAAATTCAAATCCAGCAGGTAATTGCTGTAGCCGCCCGCCGCCTCGCCCAGGGCCAGGGGAAACTCCCCGTAGGAACTGGTCGTGTCCTGAACTCGAACGGTGGCCGTTCTCGACCAGCTCGAAGCCGCTGTAACAGTGATGCCCAGCGGCGCGTCATAGTTGATCGTCCCCTCATAGTAGTCGAGCTTCTTGGAAAACGGCTGCTCGAAAGGATGGGAGCCGCTCAATCGGCCGAATACGGGCTGACCGCGGAAAAACCGCGCGCCCTGGTCCTCGTAAGTGCTGACATTCCCCAGAGTCACGATGGCGTCGTCGTCCGACTGCGTGCGGTTCCACAGCCCGCTCAAATTGATGCGCAGGCCATCCAGAGGATTCCAACTCGCAGCCGCACGCCCGCCATACTCCCTGGCGGTGTTGCTGTCTGGATCGCGGACAAACACATCATCGGTAAAACCTTGATAGCGGCGATCGTAGAGGCTGACCCGAATGCCCAATTGGTCCTGGATGAGTGGCATATTGCCCGCGGCGCGGACCGCGTAGCCGGCGCCACCGCCTTCCTGAGTATGACTGACCTCACCGCCCGCCTCCGCACTGTAAGTGTTGGTATTGGCCGGTTTCAGCACGTACTTGATCAAGCCGCCCATGGCTCCGCCGCCGTACAGTGTGCCTTGCGGCCCCCTCAGGACCTCCAGGCGGTCCAGATCGTAGGGCATCAGATCGAGCGCAAACAAAGCGGCCACGGCGTAATTGGAGCTCGATCCCAGCGGCGCGTCGTCGATGTAGTAGCTGACGAGCGACCCGGAGCCCAACACACCGATACCGCGAAGAGTGACCGATGTCTGGCCCGGCGACCCGCCGTCCTGGATGTTCAGCCCGGGCACGTACTGCGAGTAGTCAGCCAGGCGGCTCATGCCCAGATCGAGCAGCTTTGCACCCTGCACAGCGCTGACGGAAGTCGGTACCGTCTGGATGTTCTGAACGCGCTTCTCAGCAGTGACCACGACTTCTTCGAGAATGCCGCGGGATACATCATTGGCAGCGCGCGGTTCGGGCTGGCCGCTGCTGCGCGGCGCAGTTCCCGCCTCCGGAACCGGCGGGGAGCTCTGCAAGCTCAGCGGGACGATCGTAATGGCGTTGCGGTCCAGATACTCGAATGTGAGACCGGTCCCGCGCAAAAGCTGCTTCAGTGCTTCCTCAAAAGTGAGATCGCCTGCAGCCCCGCCAGTGTACTGATCTTTGACCAGATCGCTGCGATAGACGAGTTGAACATCGCGGTCTCTTGCCAGCATCTTCAGGGCCGGCGCCAGTTCCTGCGGCGCGATATCAACTGGCCGGCGGATCGCAGCCAGACCGTCGTCCGCATGAGTTATGCCGACCAAACTCAGGCACGCCAGGGCCAGCGCAACAGTTGCACGCATCAGGACTCCCCCACCTTTTAACAGGCTATCCATCCGGATCGTCGTACGAGGCGACGACCTCATGCTGTTAAAGAGCGGTTGCGTGCCAATAGTGAATACCTCGACCGCCGAATTATTTTTTTCCTGCGCGCACAACCCGCCGCGCCGCGGGCCACCGTCATCGCTTGCCGATGCGAATCTCGCTGTCCGTCTCTTCGACTCTCAGCTCCGGCTGCGCGCGCAGAAACTTCAGGAACAACGTCGGGTCCGCGGATGAAAACCGGCCGCTGATACGCATGTTACCCACGTCCAGGGCGGTGATGACGAGCCGCCGCTTGTTATATCGATTGAACTCATCCGCCACTTCAGTGAGGGGCGAGGAATCAAACACCAGATTGTGCTGTGTCCATGCGGTTGCCGTTGCAACATTGGCCGCGTGCACAGCCGCAGCCGCTGTTTGCTCGCTCGCCGAGTTTCCCGCAGGAACGCTCAGTTGCTCCCCGGCAGCCAGCAGAATCCCATTCGCGCCCGTGCTGCTCGATTCTTCGGTGGGCGGTAGGGTTGCCGCCGCCCCACTCGGGCCGGCCGCAGACCTATCGGCGGAGACCTCCACTCTTCCCTCGACAACCGTAACAACTGTGGCCGCGCCCTTGCGGTAAACATCGAATTGCGTGCCGACCGCGAGCACCCGGGTCGCCCCGCTGTGAACGACAAACGGACGGGCCGCGTTGTGAGCGACGCGGAACAGTGCCTGCCCCTCGACAAGATCCAGGTCCCGTTGCTTTTCGCTGTAGCGAACCCGAACCCGCGAGCGTGAATTCAGGTCGAGTGTCGAGCCGTCGGCCAGAATGATCGATCGCTGCTCGCCTATATCAGTGGAGTACGTGTTGCGGAAAAACGTGTACCACGTCGCCACTGACCCCACGGCGATCACCAACATCGCGGCGAGCGCCGGGGCTCTCCACCGGCTCGCGCGCCTGTCGCCGCCCTCCCGCGACGGCGACAACCGCGCCTGCACCGCTTTCCTGTCGGACCGGCCTTTGCCCACCAAAGAGCTGATGTTGACCTCACTGCGTGCGTCGTCCAATAGTTGCTCCGCCTCCGGGTTCCAGTCAGGCCCGAGGGCGGGAACGTCCTCCCAGATGGCGGACATTTCCAGGTAAGCGCGTACGTGCTGCGGAGACTCGCGTAACCAAGCGTCGAACCGTTCTTTTTCGGCAGGTCCCAGTCCACCGTCGCGATGTTTGACCAGCCACTCGGTGGCCTCTTCGTAGATCTGAGTATTCATGCTCGACACTACTTCCGGTCCTTCAGGTACTGCCGGCAATGAAGCAGAGCCTTGGTCAGGTATTTGGCCGCGTTGGCACGCGAAAACCCGAGCCGCGCACCGATTTCCTCGAGCGAATAGCCATCGCGGCGGTGCAGAAGCAACACCGCCCGGGCTTTGGGCGACAACTGGCTCAAAGCGCCCTGCAGCGCCTGCAACTGCTGTTGCATCTGCGCCTGTACGCAAGGGTCTTCAGCCGGGGACGACTCCATTTCGTTGATCAGGGCCGTGATCTCCACGGCCTCAGGCGCCGCCGCCCTGCGCAACAGGTGCTGATGGAGCACGTGGAAGGCGACCATGTACAGGTACGACTCGGAGCTGCGGATCGTCTCGTGCCGATCAATGCGCAGCATCCGCAAGAACACTTCCTGAACCAGATCCTCCACATCCACGGCACCCTGCCGCAGCCGCGAGGCCAGAAACCGCCGCAAGCGTTGCCCGTGCTGCCGTTCCAGGTCAGCAACAAATGCCTGCTTTTCGCTCGAGCTCAAATGCGCCCCCGTTACCTACGTACCCCTCCAGAGTAAAGAGCAGTTACGGCGAAAAACGAATACCCAGGCCATGAGGAAATTTCCCCTGCCGCGAAGCTGTGATTCTATTTCCGAAGAACCTTGTCCATGGCCTTCCCCTTGGCGAGCTCATCGACCATCTTGTCCAGGTAGCGGATTTCCCGCATGACAGGCTCTTCGATGCTCTCGATTCTGACGCCGCAGACGACTCCGGTGATCAAGGCTCTCGATGGATTCATTCGAGGCGCCTGGGCGAAGAAGTCCTCGTAGTTGGTCTGTTTCTGGAGTTGACCTTCGAGTGCCTTCTGGGAGTACCCGGTGAGCCAGCGAATGACTTCGTCGACTTCAGCCTGCGTACGCCCCTTCTTCTGCGCCTTGGCCACCAGGAGCGGATACACCCTGGCAAAACTCATTGAGTAGATGCGATGCTTTGTCATTCATCAACCTGGCCATAGAAATCAGTCACTTACTGATTCTACAGGAGAGCCAACCCGCTCGTCTCCCCTCTCGCTGCGGATGAGTCAGAACTCCGTTGTCACGCTCAGCCCGACGGTACGGCGTTCGAGCAGGCCCACCTGAACCGGTCCGCCCAGGGACGCGTAGGTCGCCGAGGCGGATAGCTGACCTGCCCTGTCGAACAAGTTGTGAACATAGGCCTGTAAGGCCCAACTTCCCAGCATGACGCCACTGCGCAGATCGAAGCTCGTGTAGCTCGGCAACATATATTGAGGAATAGTCAAATTCTGCGAGTAGGAAGTAGTCCGGTCCGAGTTGAACCGCAACGAGGCGCCGACACTGGGCTGCAGTTGCGAGGCGGTATACCGATAATCAGCAGTCACCGACTCTGTGAAGCGCGGCACGTTGGGCAGTCGCTCCCCAGCTTGCCCTCCCAACGCCGTGCTTGCGTCGACCAACCGAGCGTCCTGATAGGCGAAGCCACTCGTCAGTGTCAAATCGCGCACCGGGCGCGCTGTAAAAGTCAGCTCGGCACCGTTGATCCGCGCACGCCGGCCGTTTGCGATGACCGAAGCGGGCCCAACGACCGTCCGCAACTGGATATCCGACCAATTGATGCGATAACCCGATACCTCGTAGCCGAACACGCGCTCGTCGCTTTCACCCTTCGCACCGATCTCATAACTCTTCAGGCTATCCGAGTCAAACGTGGGTTTATTGAGCCGTTCCCCCGTCGTGGGATCGACCACCAACGTGTTAGGCCCGCCGGGGCGGTATCCCGTAGCGAACCGTGCGTAGACGTTGTTGTGTTCGTTGATCTTGTACCGGGCATCCGCCAGGTAGGTTTCGACGGTGTCCTTCGATCGTGCCAATGGCAGGCTGCCTACCAGCAGGCCGGTCCCGATTTGTTCGAAGCGCTGATTGTTATGTGCCACGCGCGCACCACCAGAGACCTCGAGCGCATCGGTGATCCGCCAGGATAGGTTGCCGAAGCCGGCCAGCTCCGCGTAGTGGCTCGGCACGTTGGCATTCGCCAGGACCAAGGGCAGAGGGCGGCCCGTTCCATCGGCCACCACCACGTTACTGCCGAATGAGGTGGACTCACCCGTATAAAACCCGCCGATCAGCCACCGCAGCGTATGCTCGCCTGTCGAGCCCAGGCGAACCTCTTGCGTGAACTTATGTGTCGCCGGAGTTTGATCGATCGCGGCGCGCACGACACCGAAGGCCCCGAGCAGCGGCCCATAGACTGCCGAAAGATCATTGCGGTAGAAAGTCTCCACCGTCTGGTAGCTCGTGATGGAGGTCAGTTGGGCGGCCCCAAAGTCATAGGTGACAGTCGCGCTGCCCAGGCGAAACTTCTGATCGAATGGTTCCGGATACAACCTGGACTGGTCGTACGATCCGGCGATCGGCTGCCCGCTCGAGGTAAAGTCGGCGGTAGCCGCTCCTTTGCGGTGAATGTCCTGGAGGAAGCCGCCCAGGCGCACCGACAGTCCGTCAATCGGCGTCAGGAGCAGATCGAGCCTGCCACCATAAGTATTGGATCGATCGACGTCCGGCTGCCCCATGGCTAGGTTGTCATACAAACCGCCATCGCGTGAAAAGTAGCCGCTGGCTCTCAGAGCAGCCTTGTCCGGAGCCAGCGGAACGTTCACGGCGGCTGCACCGTTGTATCCGATACCACCGCCCCACGTATCCGCAACGCCCGCCTGCATTCCTCCGTGAACACCCGCCGTGGATGGAGCTTGGGTCACATATTTGATGAGGCCACCCATCGTACTGGCACCGTAGAGTGTTCCCTGCGGTCCGCGCAGAATCTCGATTCGCTGCAAATCGAAAAGGCCGAGATCGAGCGCAAGGACGGATGAGCTGGAGTATACCGTTGAGCCGCCGTAGGGGACGTCGTCGACATAGACGCCTACGGTGGGGCTGATATCGGCACCGCTGGTGACACCGCGCAGGGTTATCTGTGTTTGACCCTCTCCTACGCTAGTAAAAGTCAGTGCGGGAACTGTGTTGGCGAAATCACGGAACCGCAGCGCATTCAGCCTCTGCAGATCCGCTCCAGTCAATGCGGTGACCGATTGCGGCGTGTCGATGAGCCGTTCCGCCGTTTTGCGAGCAGTGACGACAACCTCCTCGAGCAGCACGCCTGCTGTCCCTTCCTCCCTCGAGTTGGAGTCCACAGGGCTGTTTGTGACCGGCACATCCGCGGCACTGGCAATTCTGGTTGTCAGTATCCGGTTTCCCTGAGAATAGCTCCCGACATAGTCCGAAGGGTCCTGCCCGTCCGATTTACTGTTGGAACTGACAGGTACGATCGTCACCGTCTTGTCGTCCAGGTATGAATACCCCAGACTCGTTCCTTCCAACAACCTCGTCAGTGCTTCCGTCGTGGTGAGGTCTCCCACAGCTCCCTGTGTGCGCGCAGTCCCCACGACCTCCGCGAGGAATACGACATGCAGACCCCGCTCGCGTGCCAACGTCTTCAGGGCCGGCACCAACTCCTGCGCGGGAATATTCGTGGATTTCCGGATCGAGGCCTGTACATCCTGCCCGGCACACAGACCCACCGCCGACAGGCACACTACCGCCACAAAAACTGCTACTCGCACCGCCCCTCCAACGCCTCTTACGAGACTGCTTGTTATTACTGCCAGCCCCGATGTCTGGTCAGTCGCTGAAGCGTTAGAGCGCTGGGGTCGAAAAAAGGGATAAAGATGGGCCGGGAATTCTCGTTGTAACAAGACAACGAGCCGGGTGGCAGCGACGTTCACTTCCTGGAAATGCGGATTTCCCCTCCCGCCTCCACCACATGGATGCCCTGCTGAGCCCGCAGGAAACGCAGCAGCAAGCCCGGATCCGCAGACGGGAAGACTCCGGTCACATGAAACGTCGCCACGATGGGATCGCTGATAACCAACTTGCGCCTGTTGTAGCGATTGAACTCCTGCGCGACTTCGGCCAGAGGTGTCATCTCGAAAACCAGCTCCCGTTGGGTCCACGCTGTCGCCGCCCGCACGTCAGCGGGGCGCGGCCTCGGAACCTCCTGATCTGTCACAGTGACTTGCTCGCCAGTGGAAACCAACACCGACGGGGAGCCGGCTTCGCTTGTGGAGCGGTCAGCCGTGAGTTGCGCTGGCGGCAATGCTTCCTGGGCAAAGACGGCTACCCGGCCCTCCAGAACCGTGACCTGCGTGCCAGAAGCCTTTCGGTACACGTCAAACTGCGTACCCACCGCGCGCACGCGTGTGCCAGCACTTTGCACCACGAACGGCCGGGTAAGATCCTTGGCGACCTTGAACAACGCCTGGCCCTCGACCAACTCCACTTCGCGCTCGCGCTCCGAGAATCGGATCCGCACGCGCGACTCGGAGTTGAGCTCAATGATTGAGCCATCCGCGAGATGCGCGATCCGCTGTTCGCCCGTACCTGTGGCAAAGTGTGTATGCCGATAGGCATTCAGCCCAACGAGTCCGAGACCTGAGCAGGCCAGCAACAACGAGGCCAGTACCGCCGACCGCCAGGAAACCAATCTCGATAGCCGCGCGATTCCGACGCGCACTGTACTAACATTCACGCGAGCTGACGGGACAGGTGCTTGACGGCTCGAGGCACCGCTTTCACCCGCCAGCGTGATGACCTTCGTACTGGCGCGCGCGCGGGCGATCAGAGCATCGAGGTTATAGCCCAGATCGAGCTTCGAATCCTCGAGCTCCTCGCACAGGCAGGAGATCTGCAAAAAGGCTCGGATATGCTCCGGGGAACGGCGAAACCAGGCGTCCAACCGCTCACGCGCGGCCGCATCCATCTCGCCCAGGTGCAACTCAACGACCCACTCGGAGGCCTCCTCGTAAACTTGCTTGTTGCGGCTCTTCTGCATGGAGCGTCTCCTAGCCCTCCAACTTCTTCTGCTCATCGCACAGAGACAAGGCCCTTGCGAAATACTTTTTCACACTGTGTGTCGACACGCCGAGCTTCTCGGCGATCTCGCCCAACTTCATGCCGTACTGCAGGCGCATCACCAATGTCGCATGGACATGCGGCGGCAGGCTTTGCAATGTTCGATCGAGCGCTTGCAGACGCTGCTGCGCATCCACCTGCGCGGAAGGGTCGGGGTGGCCGGCCGTCTGCCGATCGACCATTTCACCCAGCGCTTCCAGGGATTCAGGCATGGCGGCGCTGCGCAAGATATGCTGATGCAAGACGTGGCCCGCGACCGTCATGACATAGGCGGCCGGATTGCGGATCGAGTCGGGCCCGACCCGCAGAATGCGCAGAAACACCTCTTGCTCCAGATCCGACACATCAGGAGAGTTGTTGCGCAGGCGCGAGCTGAGGTAACGGCGCAGTCGCCTCCCATACCTCGTCGCGATCTCGTTGACAAACGCCTTTCTCTCGTCGATCTTCAATGCGGCTCCGGTGTACCTACGGCTTTCCCCACAGGCGGCAGTCAAATGTATTAGAGCGGCCGGCGAGGGAAAATAGATAATGGCGGACACAGGCAGCGGAAGGGCTCATGCGCATATCTGCGATGACCGCGTTCATCCTGGCTGGCAGCCTCGTGCTGAGCGGCTGCGGCACAGCCGCCCCACGAAGCGGCGCGGATCCCGGCAAGACGACGCAAATAGCACTACAGAAAATCGATCGCATTTGCGCATTGCCGCACGCCGAGCGCGATGCGCAGCTCAACAAACTCAAAGCACAAACCGGCGTGTTTCTCGTTTGCAGCCAGTGACCAGCATCAACACCGGCCTGCCGGACCGCCTCGGTAACAGGCGCGCAGGAAGCTGAACCACGCTGGCACCGCTCCGGTCATGTGAGTTTCCATAGGGATGATCTCGGTGGATACTCGAAGTCCGGGCAAGGGATGCTGACTCGTCTGAGCGAGCAGTTCGCTGGTGCCGCGGGCAGTGAGCCACTGGTAGACGCTGGATTCCGCAAGTTCGCGCGCGCCCAGAGTGATGTGCAGTTGGCGTCCCGAATAGTCATCCTTCGAAGCGACCGCTTGACGGTACATATGGAAGATCTGACTGTTTTCGCCGACGATACCTGGGCTGCTGGCGCCGATGCGCTTGAACAAGCTCGATCGCGTGAGCGCCACATAGGCCGAAAACAAGCCGCCGTAAGAGACGCCCCACAGGCCGACATCATTTGCGTCGATCCGGAAGGTTTGCGCCAGCCGCGGATGCAGCTCATTCTCCAGAAAGTCGAGGAACTTGTCGCCCGCAGGGTGCGCGAACATCGCCACATATCGATCGGCTTCGTCCCGCGGCAGCAGGCCGGCCTTCACACTCATTTCAACCGCCTGAAGCATGACCTCCGGCACCGGTTCCTCCGGGGGGAGCAGATCACGAACGCGCAGCCAGACCCATGCGCTACTTTCACGCTCGGAATAACCGACGGATACCAGAATGAAGGGAATGTGAGGCGAGAGGGCGTCGCTTTGTCCCGGCTGATGAAACGGCGCCGTAGTCGGAAAGAAAAGATTCCCATCCACTTGGTAAACGATCGGATAGGCCTGGGTCTGGTCGGCGTCGTATTGCGCCGGCGGCGTGACCCAGACGCCGAAACGGGCCCCGGCTGACTTCGAGTCAATCTCGAAATAGCGGGTGGACGGAAAGAGTGCCCCAAATGAAGCCTGGGTCTCGGTCAGTTCGAATGAATCCTGGGTCGCTGACATGAAAGAAGACTCCCGCCGCTTCTGGCCACTTCGTAAAACGTTAGAGCGTTGGAGTCGGAAAAAGGGATAAAGAGGGCCGGTTGCGGCTATACCTCGATCACCTTGCCCGGATTGAGAATGCACTTGGGATCCAACGCCCGCTTGAGTGTTTTCATGAGCTCGATCTCGGCGCGTGAGCGCGAAACCGACAACCAGGCCTTCTTTTCCAGCCCGATCCCATGCTCGGCAGAGACCGTTCCCCCGATGTGTGCGAGCGGTCGATAAACGATTTCATCGCTTGCCGCATGAAGCTCGTTGACGTTGTTACCCTTGACCTCAGGGGCCACAAAGAAATGAAGATTGCCATCGCCGATGTGCCCGAGCACAAAGAGCCGGCTGTTCGGCCAGCGCTCCTGCAGATCGCTTCTCACACCCTCGACGTACTCGAGCATGTTTCGCAGCGGCACACCAACATCGTAAAGGAACAGCGGCTCGTAACGGCGCAGTGCCTCGAAGTTTTCCCGAATCTTCCAGATGCTCTCGCGTTCTGTTTCCGACTTGGGTAGAACCGCATCGACAATCAGGCCGCCCTGCAGAGCGGCTTCGACGGCTGCCTGGAAACGATGTTCGTCTTCCACCGGATCCGGTCCTCGCGCCTCCACGATGACATAGAAGGAATGCTGCCGGCCGAGCGGCGAGTGATGTCCGCCGGGTGCGGTGACTTCCCGGTAGTAGTCGCCCCACATCGCCTCAAAGGATGAGACTGTTCCGCCCAGGCGCCGGTCCATCTCGCGGAGCAGCGTCGCAAGATGTTCGGCACGATCGATTGTGACCAGGGCTGTATTCGTGCTCGGCAAGCGCTCTTTGAGGGCCAGGACAACGCGCGTAACAATGCCGAGCGTGCCCTCACTGCCAATGAATAGTTGCTTGAGATCGTAGCCGGAGTTGTTCTTCAGGAGGCGGTTCATCGAAGAGATGACCGTGCCGTCCGGGAGCACAGCCTCGAGTCCAAGGACCATGCCGCGCGTCATCCCGAACCGGATGACGTTTAACCCACCCGCATTCGTCGCCACGTTGCCACCGAGCGTGCAAGAGCCGCGCGCGCCGAGGTCGAGCGGCAGGAACAGTCCGAGTTGCTCGACCGCCTGCTGAAGATGTTGGAGACGGCAGCCCGATTGCACCGTCACCGTGCGGCCGACCACATCGATCTCCTCGATAGAGTTCATGCGCTCCAGGGAGACAATGACATCCCCTGCTGTCGAGCGATCACCATCGCAGACACCCGTGAGGCCACCGTGTGCGACGACCGTTTGCCCGTGGGCGTGGCAAACACTCAGGATGCGGCTCAGCTCTTCGGTTGTTCGCGGGCGAGCGAGCGCCAGCGCTTCCAAAGGGGTCGAGTCCCAATAGTTCCGCGCGCGCATGCTGAGCGACGCGGTATCGAGGATCGTTTCCACGCCCACTTGTTGGCGTAACTCACTGACGACATCGGCCATACACAGTACCTTTGCTAGGCGGGGTCTCACTGTCAGGCGTACCTGAACAGGCCGCCCGAAATAACGAATTGATTGACAGATCAAAATGGCACGCCATGGCTGCTCCGGCGCCGACCGGATCCCGCGCACAAATCCGCTCGACGATCGCTTCGTGCGCATCGATGATTCGGATGATCTCAACCTCGCTGCGGCTATCGGTGTAGTCGTTCCGGAGCGACTCCGCGATAGCTGAATCGAGTGCCGACAGGACCAGCGAGTTGAGTGGGTTGTTGCTGGCCTCGGCGATGGTGATATGAATGTTCATGTCAGCGGCGCGGCGGCGCTCATTGTCATCGACCGCGCCGCGCATCTCGGCCACCAGCATGCGCAAGCGATGCCGCTGCTCCTCGGTCGCGAAGCGGGCGGCAAGCTGCGCAGCGTGAATTTCTATACCGCGGCGAAACTCCTGGACGTGCAGTAGTGTCGCCTGCGCAATCTTTAGCGCATGTCCGAAAATCTGCGCCAGCGCAATCGGATTGACCGCGTGCACGCGAGGGCATCGCCCATTGCCGATTTCGAGCACACCGAGCGCCGCAAGAATCCGGTAAGCCTCGCGCACACTTCCTCGGCTTACGCCGAGCTCGCGCGAGAGTTGCACTTCGCTGTCGAGGGCATCGCCTGGTCGCAATCGACGCGCGCTGATCGTCTCTACGAGGTACCGCACGACTCGAGAGGAGACGGTGTCCTCGCTCAACGCGGGCCGTGTGTCTGGATCAATCATCGCGCGGCACGCTCCCATGGAGTGACTCCAACCTATTCGATAGGTTATCCCAGTTTGAATAATCGGTAAATCAAATCAGGTGATTTTCGCAGAATTTGTTCAACGCATCGGCACGCGTTTTGAGGTGACCTATTTGACAGGTTCCAGCCTTTTCTCCTAGCATGCGCCTCATGATCAAACTCATCAGGAACGCCAGGGTTTTCGACGGGCACAGCGCTGAGCTCCTGGAGGGCTTCGACCTGGTGGTCGAAGCCGATCGAATTGTCGATCTCGGACGGCAATTGAAAGCCAACGCGCACATGCAGATCGATCTCCGCGGACGAGTCCTCTTGCCGGGGCTGATTGACGCGCACGTCCATGTCTATGCCGCCGAGCTCAACCTGACACAAAACATGCGGCGGCCATTTTCTTATGTGGCCCACTACGGCGCGCGCCTGCTCAAGCACATGCTGGACACGGGATTCACCACGGTACGCGATGTGGGCGGCGGCGATGCCGGGCTGGCGCATGCGCTGAAGGACGGATTGTTGACGGGGTCACGCCTGGTTTATGGCGGGCGCATCCTGTCGCAGACGGGTGGACATGCTGACTGGCGGCCCGGCCATGAACATGATCCGAGCTGCATGCCGTGTGGTTGCGGGCTCACGGATCAGCGAATGAGCGTCATCGCCGACGGCGTCGATGAAGTAATCAAGGCCGTGCGAGAAGAGCTGCGTCGGGGCGCGAGCCATATCAAATTCGTTGCCTCGGGCGGCGTTGCATCCCCGGCCGACCCGCTTGATTCGATGCAATACTCGCCGCAGGAAATCGAGGCCATTGTTGCTGAGACCGCCCGCCACGGCAGTTATGCCGCAGCTCATTGCATTCCCAATGCGGCGATCAAACTGTGTACGGAACTGGGTGTGCGCTCAATCGAACATGCAACCCTCGTGGACGCACCGACAGCCCAGTTGATGAAAAAGATGGGCACCTTTGCCGTGCCGACGCTGGCGGTGGTCGAATCCTTGTCACTCTACGGCGCTGAGCTTGGATTGCCGAAGGCAAGCTGCGCAAAGCTCGCCTCGGTTGCCGCCCTGACAAAGGGCGGCCTGGCGATCCTACGCGATGCCGGAGTTTCCGTCGGTTTTGGTACGGATCTCATTGGCCCGCTGTATACCCGCAATCTCACGGAGTTTGCCTTGCGCAGCGATGTGTTTACTCCGATCGAAATCCTGCGTCAGGCAACTTCGATCAACGCGAGCTTGCTGCAGCGCACGGGGGATCTGGGCTGCATCGCCCCTGGTGCGCGTGCCGATCTGGTCGCCGTGGATGGCGACCCTCTGCGCGATATCAGTGTCATGACCCGCGGGCCGGCCGCCATGCCTTTGGTAATGAAGGACGGCGAAATCGTGCGTAACTTGCTCAGCTAGGGATGCGAACTCGTCGGGCTAGGGGGTTAGTTGCTGCAGGCTGAGCCCGTCACCTGCGTACACTCGTCCGTTTGCATCCAGCGCCAAGTAGCTCAGTGAGCTGAATCCTGACTTCACGGTGGTTTGGCTTGGAGCATAGGCGCCATTGCTGTAGGCAATCTCGGTGACTGCACTGGTGGCTTGAGCAGTCAGGAAAATGTTCCCCAGCCTGTCCAGAGCTATGTTCGGTATTCTGCTCGGGCTGGTACCGAGGCTCACGAGCGTGGAGCTGTAAACGCCGTTGCTGAATACAACCTCTTTCACCGTCTGGGTACCGATGGTGGGACCATTGACAGTGAAGACATTGCCGCTCGAATCCACCGCAACCGTAACCGGCCGGGTTATTCCCGATGCCACCGTAATGGGCGTTGCAGCGTAGCTGCCGTTACTGAACGCAATTTTCTTGATTTGACCGTTGAGAGTGTCGGCGACGAACACATTCCCGCCGGCGTCGACGGCGATGCCCGACGGCCGGTTGAATCCCGACCCCAGCAGGACAGCCGTCGCGCTGTAACTGCCGTTGCTCAAAACAAACTCCTTGATGGCGTTGTTGTTGGCGTCCGCTACGAACAAATTGCCGCTCGCATCCAAAGCGACGCCCATTGGGTTGTTAAATCCCGCGGCAATCACCACCGGTGCACCGCCGTAGCTGCCGTTGTTGTACAAAAACTCCACCACACGGTTGTTTCCGGTATCGGCAATGAACAGATTGCCATTGCGATCGACTGCGGCACCCGTCGGGCCCTTCAGACCCGAGCCGAGCGTAACGGGCGCCTGGGTATAGTTGCCGTTGTCGAAAGGAATCAGCTTGATGACCCGGTTCGAGCGATCGGTCACAATGATATTGCCGGTTGCATCCAGAACCAGATCCCAAGGCAGGCTGAACCCGGAGCCGATCGCGACCGGGGTGCCAAAACTACCCGCGCTGAACGGTACCTTTTTGATGACATTCTCGTTTTTCGGCGCAACAAACACGTTGCCGCCCGCATCGACGACCACCGCATTGGGATTGTTGAATCCGGACCCCACTGCCGTAGAGCTCGCGCTGTAACTTCCATTGCTGTTGGCGACTTCGTCTACGTAGCCGTGAGCGTTATCGGCAACATACAAGTTACCGCTCGCGTCGAGTGCCGTACCGTTGGGGAAACTGAACCCAGGACCGACCTGAAAGGGCGCGCCATAAGTGCCCGCGGTATTGATGATCTCGACGACTGTCGTACTGTTGGTGATGGACGCAAACACATTGCCGCTGGCACCGACGCTCAGTCCCGCTGGATACCCGAGGCCGCCGGCAACCTGACTGGAAGTCGCGCCGTAGCTGCCATTGGTGAACGGCAGCTTCAGGATTTCACCGCCATTAGCCCAATTGCCTACAAAAAGGTTACCCGCCGTATCGAGCCTGACACCCCCCGCCCGCACGCCGGGCAGGAGCCTGATTGCCTTCGAGGAATAGACCCCGCTATTCAGGGCGTACTCGCTGATGTACGTCGACCCATAATCGGCAATAAACAGATTGCCATGAGCATCGACGGCCGCACTGAGCGGAATGCTGAGATAGTCCACAATCGGCGTTGCCGTCAGACTCGACACACTGCCGCACGTGATAGAGACCGAGTTTACATCGGCATTGGCAGTCCCGCTCCCACTAGCCACGCTGCACGACAGAGCGATGCCATACGGCTGAGTACCGACGGTAATGCTGTATGCGGATCCTGAGCCGACGCCGGTGTTCATCGTGAAAGACGTGGCGTTCGCGCTGATCGGAGTGGGATCGCCGCTGTTGTTGAGCAGCACGAGGCCGGTGTTGGCTCCTAGACCGCTGATCGTTCCGCCAACGGTGTGGGTATTGGGTGAACACGTGACCACAACGCTATTTACCGCGTTGGTTCCCATAATCCCGGCGCCACCAGAGACAGTACAGGTCTCCCCCGTAGGATTCGCCTGCACGCCGATGGAGTAAGATCCGGTGTAAGAGACGGGCTGCATCATCGTGAAACCGCTCGCACCCGCAAGCACCGACAGAGTGTCACTTCCATTGGCCAGCACGAGGCCGGCCGCGTTTAGACCGGTGATTGATCCACCCACGGTGAATGAGCGATTTGAGCAGGTGATCGCAACATCCGTGACATTGTCTGCACCAACGCTGCCGCTGCCATTGTAAGCCGAGCAGCTCAATCCCGGAGGGTTGCTCTGGACGGTCACAGAGTAGCTGCTGCCGAACGGGACCGACCCTGGCATGACAAAACTCGCAGCGTTGGCAGCCACAGTCAGTGTGTCATTGCCATTGGCTAACACCAGGCCTGCGTTCGCACCCAACCCTGCAATCGAACCGCCCACTGTAAAAGGCTGATCTGAGCAAGTGAGAACAACGCTGCTTGACGCAGCGGCCGGCATCGTTCCGGAGCCCTGAGCTACCGCACAAGTGATTCCGGCCGGCTGCCGGCTGATTGCAACCGCGTAGGAGCTGTTGTATGCAACCTTGGTTGGCATCGTGAACGATGTTGCCCCGGCCGGAATCGCGAGGGTATCGGCGCCATTTGACAACACCAATCCAGCGCCGTTGAGGCCGATGATAGTGCCTCCCAGATCGTATGCCTGCGCGGAGCAGGTCACCACGACGTTTGCGACATTGGCTGACGTGATGCTGCCGCTGCCGCCTGCAACCGAGCAGGTTTGTCCAGTGGGTTGTGTGGCTACAGTTATTGTGTATTGTGCGCCGGACGAGAGATTCGATGACAGGTATATTGTTGAAGCACCGTTGCCGACCGGCACCGTGCTGCCATTCACGTTCAATGTCAGCCCATCGCTGCTCAGCCCACTCACAGTGGCCTTGAGACTATAGGTCTGCCCTGTCGTGCCGCCACTGCCACCGTCATCGCAGCCAGTCAGCGCTATCAGCGCGAGGAATGCGCTCAGACGATGTCGAAGCACTGCGGAACCTCAGGATGTCGTTGTGCGCGGAAGTCTGCACAACACAAGACCTTAGTCCCACGCATCCAGTCACACAGTAAACATATTCAATGAACTTAATCTGGGCAAAGTGTGACGTAGTTAACGATCCGAAGGCTGCCGGTCACGTTCCGCGCAGCGAGGCTCTGCATCAAGGCCGAGAGCTGGCGAGGTACAAGCCCGGCCTCGCAGCCGCATCGCTAGTGAAGACAACCCCACGCCCACCGTAGCTTGCGAAATACTGCAAATGCACTTGAGGCGCCACCAGTCTCGGCAGCGTGTTCGGCCGCCCAGCGTCGACCACACGCAGGTCGCCCGTGGACAGCTCAAAACTGTCAGCGGGAGCACTGTTGAACACCATGTGATCGTTGAATGCCACCACGCTGCCGGTTGCTGCCTGGAAGCGGAATACGGTGTTGTCCTCATTGATCTGCCGAGCCGCACCGAACCGGTCGGTGACCAACAGCGCGCCCGCGATCGAGGAGTACATGCCGTACCTGGAATCCGCCGTGAACGTCTCGACGCCGGCGAAGTTTTGCTGCTGACTGTCCACGACCGTCGTCGAGCCGGTGTGCAAATCGAGTAGGTTGAGATCGGAGGCGAATGTGACCGGATCGAAGCTCGTCGCATACAACACGAGCCTGCCGTCAGGCGAAGGCGTCCGGATCTTAGGGTAGCTTCCCAAGTGAAACAGACGCACATAGGGGAAGGCGAATTGGCTTGCTACCGTGATGGGCGCCTGGCCGCGCGCCGCCAGCCTCAATTCGACCGGCCCCGCTGCTGACGGCTGCGCCGTATAGACCGCCGCGCCACGGTCCGTCAGAAACCCTCTCGGGAACTTCCGGGGGTCGCCCACCTGGTCGACAGTCCGAACCGAGCCCCGATCGGTGACAATGACGGGATCACCGGTCGCGTGCAGGCGCACGAAGAACTCCGTCTCCTGCGGATTCGTCTCGAGAGCGAACGGCAGCGGCGTCTTAATGTCGTTGATCAAGTCGACCCGACGGCCATGCACCCAGCGCGACAGCGTCGCAGTCGTGTCCGTGCCTGCGCAGTATACCGCCGCGGGTACCGCCTGCCCCGGCGGCCCGACGAACGCCGCGAGCGGGCGGCACAGACCGGAGGGGAAGTCGAGCGGAATCTGCTTCAGCAATGTCTGCTGGTGCTTGCCCAACACATCGACGATCGCGAGGTCACCGACTAGACCGCCCGCGCCCGTGACATTGGTCTGGTACAGCACCCACTGGTTGTCAGGGCTGACATCGACAGCCACCAGCCCATCCGTCGCAGCATCGGAGATGCGGTGCGCGCCACCCGCCGCAGTCCAGACGAACAGCGGGCTGACGCCGAATCCCGGGAAGTTGCGCTGCGGATCGCTGAAGACAAGTGCCACCTTTCCGATCGTCTGGACGTCCGAGAGGTCGTTGTTCTGTACTTCAGCAATTACGTGACGGCGCGCGCCGGGGACAAGCTTCTGTGCATAGACGGTCCGGCCGTCCTGATAGATGGCATAGTTGTCATCAGTAACGCTCTTCAGCAGCAGGTTCGAACCCGCCTGGATCAGGAGAGGCGAGCGCGCGCTCAGCGTTTGCTCGACTGCTGCTGCAGCTTCCGTGGATGAATCCTGAGCAACCGCAATTGCCGCTGCGGACGACAGGTACAGAACACCAAGCACAATCCTTAGCTTCATGACAGCTCCACGGTGGCCTTTGATTTGCCAATCGCAAAGCGCCTCCGGAATACGACACCACCGGGCTCGAGCGACCCCAATCCCGTCGGGGCACCCGAATCCGGCACCGCTTTGCACCACTAGCCATTGGCCGAGTGGCAACGGAGAGTTTGTGGAAATTGTTTGATCGCTCCGTTAACATCGCCGAACATTGCTCGCGGCGATGGCGATCGGCGCAATAAGTTGCCAAGAAAATAAAAAGGGTCCGCAAATGGACTTCGATTCCCTTGCGACGGAGCAGCGCAGCGTCAGCGACTCCAGTACGAGCACCCTAACCGTCTATTTTACCAACCCGACCGTCTGGGCCCGATTGCCATCTCATCCTCAACCGTATTGGAAGCTGGCAGGCGAAGGGACCATCAGCTTCGAAGGCGACCGGATTATCCTTCGGGGCCGCAGACCCCGACCCTTCTGGTTCGCCGCCCCCTATGAAACAGCATTCGGGCGCGCGGACATATCGAATGTGGTCCGCGAACAAACCCTCATTCAGTGCCACGTCCGTATGGCAGGAGCAACCAGGATTTTGCGCCTGTGGTTGAAAGACTCAGCGTCGGCTGAGCAACTGGTGGACAAACTTCCGCAGGAGCACACTGCAGAGTTTGATAGACAACTTGCCGAGCACACGTCATTCAACGCTGCATTGGCAACACTCCCCACCGGCACGCCAGTGGTGCTCGCACTGTTGATCGCCAACATCGCAATGTTCACTGTTACCGCATTCGCCGGCGGTGGGCTGTTTCAGGCAAACGGAGCCGTCCTCGTGAACTGGGGGACAAATTATGGCCCGCGCACACTGGAAGGGGAATGGTGGCGATTGCTGTCATCCAGTTTTCTGCACTTTGGTGTGCTGCATATAGCCCTCAACATGTGGGCGCTTTGGTCCATTGGACCGCTCACGGAGCGACTGTTCGGCTCCGCCTATTTCCTGGTGTTATATCTCTTCGCAGGTCTGTGCGGCAGTTTCGCCAGCCTCTATTGGCACCCTGATATCAATAGCGCGGGCGCATCCGGAGCGATCTTCGGCGTGTTGGGCGGGTTGCTGGCGTTCATGGTAAACCCCCGGACTCGGATCCCTCCCAGCATCGCCGCGACTCATCGCAACAGCGCGCTTGTATTCATCGCATACAATCTGGTCAACGGCGCTGCTCATGCGGGTATCGACAATGCCGCTCACATCGGCGGACTGGTGAGCGGTATTGCGATGGGATTCGTGTTGGCGCGACCTCTGGATCAGGATTCACGCCAGGACCCTTTGCCGCGACTCAGCCTCGGCATACTTTTGAGCATGATCATCCTAGGCACTCTGTGGTGGCCATACCGCCATCCAGATCCGACAACCATTGCGGATCGCAAGTTCAGGCAGCAGTACAAGCTATTTGTCGCGGCGGAGCGGGACGCCCTCGACTACCAAAGTAGACTCGATCAACTAGTATCCTCGAACGAGATAACCCGGGAGGAATGGGGGCGGCGTGTCCGCAGCAACGTTCTTTACAAGTGGGAAAAAGCCGAGAACCAGATTGCCGACACCAAGCTACCCGACAGCTCGCGCTTTGTACCCTTGCGAACTGCACTGCTGGAATATCTCGAGCAAAAACGCTTTGCGCTGGACTTGCTGGGTGAAGCTGCGCGCAACAACGATCCGGAGAAGCTCGAATGGGGAAGAGACGTCAACACAAGAAACAAATCCAAGGAACAACAGGTCCGTCGTCTCATAGAGCAAATCAATCCTTGAAGCGGTTGAACCAGGCGAGAATCGCTGCCACTTCCTGCGCCAGATGCGACGGCCGCGATGCCAGACTTCCGTGCGAGGCGCCCGGAACCCTTATGAGCGCTGTTGGAATACCTCGAAGCTGCAGAGCCTGGTAGTATTGTTCGGCTTCTGCCGGAGGGGTCCGATGGTCCTCCTCTCCGACTAACACCAGAGTCGGTGTCGTCACTGCGCCCACCAGCGACAGAGGCGAATGTCGCCAATATGCGTCCGGATCCTCCCACGGCAGCTTGCCGAGCCAATAGGGCCCCATGAAAGTGTACTGATCCGAGGTCAGCGACAGACTGGTCCAATTGATTACCGGTCTTTGGACGACCGCCGCACGAAAGCGGCTGTTTTTGCCGACAATCCACGCTGTCAACAACCCACCGCCCGAGCCGCCCGTGACAAACAGGTTGTTGGCGTCAACGAAGTCTTTCGCTGCCGCCGCATCGACCACGCTCATCAGATCGTCATAATCGTGACCGGGGAAATCATGGGCAATGCCGGAAGCAAACTCGTCTCCGTAGGAGTCAGACCCACGCGGGTTGCAGTAAACGACAACAAAGCCCGCCGCCGCATACAACTGGAATTCCGTGGACCACAGCTCCCCGTAACTCGCGTAAGGACCGCCATGGATCTCCAGGATGAGCGGAAATTTTTGTCCCGGCGCAATCCGGGGCGGCGTCATGATCCAGGCGTCGATGGGTTGGGCATCGAACTTCGAGGGCACCTGAAGATGCGTTGCGGTGGCAAGTGCCTTGTTTTCGAGCAACTCCGCGTTGAGATGCGTCAACCGGTGCTCAGAGCCCTTCGAGGACACGACTATTTCGGATGGATAGCCCACATTCCCGCGCGCAAAGGCGACCGCTGCGTTTTTAGCCACTGAGAAAGCCCCGCCGACCGCGTAGGGCAAATCCAATCCTTCGTAGGAAAGATCGCGAGCAACTTCGTTGACGCGGCCGGTCAGCGATATTCGGGCAATCTTTTGAACGCCCCTGTCAATATAAACAACGTAGACGTTGCGCCCGTCGGCGGACCACTGCGGAGCATCAACAGGCCGATCGAGAGTGGCAGTCAACGAATGCGCGTGTCCTCCATCGCGGTCCATGATGTAAAGCTCGGTATCCTGGTGGGGCCGGTGCTCATCGATATATCCGAGATACGCGATGTAGCGCCCGTCCGGCGATGCGACCGGCCATACGGAGGGACCGTTGGCATGCGTTAGCTGGGTAAGCACGCCGTCCGCGACACTCAGCCGATAGACATTGGATTGAAGAGGCTGTCGCTCCCAACCCTCGGCCCGATTGCCACTGAAGAGAATGGACTGCCCGTCGGGCATCCAGGAAAGATTGTGACCATCATTGAAGTCACCAAAGGTGAGCTGCCGTGGAGCCCCGCCGTCGGCTGAGACAACCCAGATGTGCCGGAAGCCTCGGGGCAGGTATCCGCCGGAGTCGCTGCGATAAATCACGTCACCGATAACCTTGATGGGATCGGCCCACGTAGCGCCGGGGGGCTTGACGAGGGGAGGACCCAAGGTCAGCGGGGCGACGGGTGACGCCATTGTGAAAGCAATCTGATGCCCGTCCGGCGACCAGGCGATATCGCCCGGAGCCGCGGGCAGATTGGCGATCTTGGAAACAACGCCGTGCTCCATCCACCGGACGTATAGCTGCGCTGGAGCACCGGAGGGCGGCGTTGAAATATAGGCCAGGCGAGTTCCGTCGGCAGACCAGCGGGGGCTCACCGCCGAAGGCCCATCGACCAGCGGTGCCTGCTTGCCGGTGGCGGGATCGATGAGCCATATCGAACGCTCTCCCCTATCGGTCAGTACGCTGTAAGCAACGCGGACATACGCAATTGCGCCGCCGTCAGGTCGGATACGAGGGTCGCTGGCGACCTGGAGATCGAAGACATCTCGCGGGCTGAACGTTTCAGACGGTAGTGCCCCGGCAAGCTCACAGAATCCACACAGAAGACACAGCACGGAAACGAACCCTGCATTCGGCATTGTTGATCTTCTCATGGCGATTCTCCGAACCCAGGGCCGACATCCAGCTCAGGCAACAGCAGGTACGTCCCCTGCGGACCGAACAGGATCTGCTGTGTGGCGCGCTCATAGTCTTGCGGGACCGCGGACATGATAGACACGTAACGCTGCGGATTTCGATCGTAGAGCGGAAACCAACTCGACTGAATGTGGATCATGAGGCGATGGCCAGGACGAAACGTGTGCGCGGCATAGCTGAGCTCAAAACGGTACTCACAAGCCATAGCGATGGGTATTGGCGTTGGATATTGCAGGTTGTTCCGGTAACGGCCTCGCAGCATCTCGCTTGCGACCAGAAGCTGATAACCTGAGAGCGGCGGCGACTGAAGGTCCTCGTCCGGATAGGCATCAATCAACTTCACGACCCAGTCGCAGTCATCGGCACTACTGACTGCGCGCAACACGGCTGTCGGACGTCCGCGAACCGTCAATGGCCGCTCCAGTGGCTGAGTGACCAGGCTGAGAACGTCAGGTCGACCGTCAGCGAAGCGCTGATCATCCAGGAGCCATTCGCCAAATCCGGGTGTTGGACCACCGATTGCCGGGAAGCCGCCGGAGGAGGATCGATAGAATGGAGCGATCGGGGGTGCACGGAACGGCACCGGGTTGGCAGGGTCGGAAATGTACTCGTACTGCCCCCGGTCCGACGGCGCTTGCCATTCGAGCTGGTGTGCCGGCGCCACAAACAGCGGCGTGTGCCGAGACGCAGCGAAGACCTCATCCTGCGCCCAACGTCCAAGCCCCGTATCGAAAATGTGTATTCGCTGTGTCTGGGCGGGCGGGACGCTGGCATCGCGCGGCGCCGGATCGCGCAGATGCCGATCGAGAAACGGCCGCGCAATATCACGGCGCCAGAATTCGGCGGTTGGCGCGTTCCACTGGAATGGGCCGAGTCGCTCACCCGCGTCGCGATTGTTCTGTCCGTGGTCCCACGGCCCGGCAACGAACACATCTTCACGATGGATGTCACGGGCCCGAGTCGCCGCAAAGACTGCAGGCGCGCCGTAGGGATCGTAGGAGTCGAACAGACATTGGACGATCATGGTAGGAACAGGGCGAGCCGGGCTGCGCGCAAGGCGACGATCCAGCGCCTGTTCACTCCAGAAGGCATCGTAAGCCGGATGCTCGATGAGACGGTGAAAGTAGCTCGTTGGTTCGAAATGCGCGGCAACATTGACCGCGCTACCCCGCGCGAGCCACCAGTCATACAAATCAGGACTCTGATAGGGAAAATGAGTGAAGGTGCCGCCGGGGTCCGTCTCCATCCCATAAACATATTCGAATGAATTGCCGAGGCGGAATGCGCCGTTGTGAAAATCGTCATCCCCCTTCCAACAGTCGATTTCCGGGGCTGTCGCGATGACGGCGCGAAGTGCAGGATGCGGGTCTACTGAGGCAGTGAGTGCCACCCACGCGCTGTAGGATCCGCCCAATATGCCCACTCGACCGTTGCTGCGCTCGATATTTGTCACGATCCACTCGACCGTGTCATAGCTATCAGTACTCTCATCCGTGAGACCGGTATTGAACGGCCCGCGCAACGGCTGGCGCAAAGTCAGACGTCCCTGCGAGCCGCATCGGCCTCTGACCTGCTGCAGAACCTGAATATAGTCTGTCGCGAGCTCTCGTCCCGCAGGGCCCCGCAGTTCGCGGATATCTCTGATGGATGAATCCAGCTCGATTTTGTACGGCGTGCGGTAGAGCAGTACCGGCAATCGATCTGTAGTCTCGGTCGGGTGCAAAACAGCGGTGCAAAGTGTCACGCCGTCGCGCATCGGGACGGCAACCCATTCGAGTGTGAAGTTGCGGGGCGGCACAGGCGGCTCCATGACATCCCTCACTTCTCGAGCTCCATCCGCGCTGCTGCCAGCCGATAGAACACGATGCCGAGGCTACCGGCCCCTACGGCAACCAGGGTGACTGACTTTCCCACGGCCAGTGGGTCTTCAAACACCGCATCCGTCAGCAATGCAGTCGCCAGAGTTCCCAGCCCGAGACCGACCAACATGTTCCCGAACGATATCGACGCGATGCTGACGCCGCGGACGGCACTCGGCACGGCCTCCTGCATGGCCGTGATTCCGACGGTCGCGGTCGCAGACGACAGCGTATTCCAAACACAGAACGCCGCGACGATCCAACCCGGACTGGGGGCGGCCCATATCAACGCACCTGGCAGTGCGAGCATGGCGCCGACGGCGGCCACTTTGGCCCGCGCTGCCAGGCCGCCCGAACGAGCGAGGCGATCTGAGACAAAACCACCGGCCAACGAGCCGATGAGGCCGGTAGCAATGACCGCGCCCCCGTAAAACGCGGCGATCGCCGCCGGACCCACATTGAAAATGCGTGAAAGTACCGTAGGTATCCAGTTGAGCAGTGCAAAATCGCCGGCCGACATCAACGCCATGGCGCCCAGTAGCGGCAGAACAATTACACGTCGTTGAACGAGAGTCCTGAGCGCGTCACGCAAGCTCAAAGTGCCGTCAGCCCGTTGGCTGCCTGCGTTCGAGCGGCGCGGCTCGCGGACTGTCAGTAGCAGCAATGCGATGAGAATTCCCGGCGGCCCGAGCAGGAGCAGAACCACTCGCCACGGTGCAACGGGACTCAACAGCGGGATATGACCAAGGAGTCCACTCTGCACGCTGGCGAGCAAGGCGCCGCCGACCGCGAGGGCCACACCTTGACCTGCCACCATACCCATCAAAAACAACCCAGTAGCAGTTCCGCGACGATACGGCGGAAAGCTGTCAGCGATGATCGACATCGCCGCGGGTGCCAATGCGGCCTCCCCCACTCCAACACAGAGTCGTGCCGCGAACAGAGCGCCAAATGAATTCGCAAACCCGCAGGCAACCGTGGACACCGTCCATATCAACACGCCCACCACGGTGACAGTGCGCCGGGGAAAGGTATCCGCCAGTCGCCCGAACGGCAATCCGGCAAAGCCGTAGACCGCCGCAAAGGCGAGGCCCTGCAGCAGACTGATTTGAATATCGCTGATCCGCAGGTCCACGCGAATAGGATCGACCAACAGGCTCAAAATCTGCCGATCCGTAAATGACAATACCCCAGCGACACAGAAGAGCGCGACCGTCCACCACGCACGCCACTGGCTCACAAACCCGGGCCGAGCACGAAACGAACAGCGCGGCTCAAGGCCGCAGGTGGCTCGGAGAGATGACCGTCATCCGGGTAGACGATTCCAACTGCCTGGTAGTCAGGCGCACCCTTGACGGCGGCGAGTCGACCGGCAAGGTCACGCGCGTTGTCCACCATGCGCAACGATTGAACCAGGGCGTTGACCTGGTCGAGGGTGAAGGGATTTCCGGGCGGCAATGCCTTCCACAACGCGGACTCCTGGCCACCTACGGTGATGAGCACCCGGGGAGCGATCTTGCGCTCTGCGACCTGCCGGGTGAACGCAGCCTCGCCCTTCAACACCGCCCGATCATTCCAGAAGATCGACGGACTCGCGGCAATGTAGGCCCGGAAGGAGTTGGGTTGCTGAAAGAGGGTTTGCAGCACCGCGAGACCGCCGAACGAATGGCCAAAAATGCCCGTCCTGGCCGGATTGATCGGTGCCATCGACGCCACGAGCGGTTCTATCTCCTTCGCAATCACCTGAAGGAAGGCATGGAGACCACCAAAATCCTTGGGTGTCATCCCCGGCATGAGCATCCCGACGTCGCTCGGCGCGGGTAGCGTGAGATCGAATGCCCGTCGCCGCTCAATTTCCATTCGGTCGCCGGTCGCATAGCCGATGCCGACTACCAACACCGGTCCCACGCCGGGAGAGTAGGACTGCAGAGCCGCGGTCGCGGCCGCAGTGCTGAAGTACGCATTACCATCCAGTACATACAACACCGGATATCCGCCCTTGGGCGCCTCCTGCGCCGGCTTGGCGACGAAGATGCGATACGGGCGTCCGTTTGAGGTGGACACGAAGTCGAATTGCTGCGCCCGGTCCACTATCACTGGAGCGCCGGCAGCAGCCGATGCGGCAAGCGACGGCATCTTCAGAAGCCCCGGTAAGGCTGCGGTGGCGGCAGCGGCTTTCAGCAATGACCGCCTTCCAGAGGAAATCAAAACGAAGCATCCACTGAAATGCCGACGGTGCGAGGTTGAAGCGGCGCTCCGAGGAGCTGACTGGTCTGGCCCGTCAATCCGTCAGTCAGGACCGAGTAGCCCAGATACGCTCGCTTGTCCCCGACGTTCTTGACGAACAGACGTACCGTCCAGCGATCGTTGGATAGATCAGTGTTCAGATCGACCGCCGAATAACCCGGCAGCCGGAACGAGTATTTGCTGTGAGCCACGGCCGACAACCGCTCCCCCACCATTCTGAGCCCGGCACCGGCGCGGACTTGCCAGTCGCCAAAGACAGGTTGTGTGTAGTCGCCTCGAAGCGAGCCGCTCCATTTGGGGATATTGGTCAAACGATCACCCGAAAGGCCGCCCACCGAAGGGGCATTCGCCGTGAGCGTCGCTTCGTCGTAGGCGCCCGTGGCCGACAGTGTGAGCCGGTCCGTAACCCGCAACGAGCTGTTCGCTTCTACACCCTGACTTCGCGCCGTGCCGCCATTCGTGAAGAAAGAGAACCCTTCAGTGTTGGTGGCGCTGATTTGAACGTTGCTCCAGTTGATGCGGAAGGCCGCGATGTCGAGCAACGCGCGTCGCTCCATGAACTGCGATTTGAGGCCCGCCTCATAGTTGGTGAGAGTGCTCGACTGATAGCTGGGCGGCACATCCGGCAGTACGACGTTTGGGCCGCCGGGCTGATACCCACTGGCGACTCGCGCATAGAGCATGCTGTCCTTGGAAAAGTGGAAGCTCGACGTACCGCTGTAAGTCCACACGCCCTCGCTGGACGATCCGGGGTTGTCGGCCGGTGCGACAATGGAACCGGATGAAGTCTGCCGGAAGGTCTGCAGGTTCTTCGCGTACCGAACCCCGCCGCCGACATCGAAGCGATCCGTGAAATGAAACGTCAAGTCGCCGAACCCGGCATATTCCTTGTAGGTCGAGGGTATCGACCCGATGAAGAGCGGATCCAGGCTGACGAGGGAAGCTCCGTTCAACTGTTGTGCGGTAAGAAGCTGTTTATTGGCACTGTCCTCGTGTGTATAGAACACGCCCGCGAGCCACTCCAGTCGACTCCCGCTCGGGGAGGTGAGCCTGAATTCCTGTGTGTATTTGCGCAGACCCAACTGGATGAGGAAGGCGGAAAGCCCGGCGGGCTCGCCAAACAAGGGGTACAACTGGCCATACGTTCGGGTCACGTCCTGAGTCTGTGTCGTGAGCGTATCGGCATAACTGGAGGCCGACACGAAGTCGGCCCAATCCAGATCCCAGTTGACCGTGAGGGACTGATAGGAGATGCGTTTGTAGAACGGTTGCTCGAAGTAGTTGTTGTCCTTCAGGTCGCCTGCGACCGGCAGGGGAATCGGCTTCGTTGGTGTGAGAGCAATCTCCGCGGAGCCGTTCGCATCGATCCGCTGGTACAACGCGCCCAGTGTGACGGAAAGTTTCTCGGCAGGCTGCCACAGGAATGACAGGCGCCCGCTTTGTTGCTTGACGCTGTTCTGATCGCGCGCACCGGTTTGCGCACTGTCAATGTATCCGGGAGTCTGCTCCACGGCGTAGCTTGCAACCATGGCCAGCCGATCCTGGACCAGCGGTGCGTTGATCATCGCGCGCGCGCCGCCACCGATCGTGCCTGCCCCGTTGATACCGAAGCCATCGGCTCCGACACGCACGTGCAACTGCTTGGTGTCCGGCTCTGTCAGGATGTATTTGAGCAGGCCACCCATGGTGCTCGCGCCATACAGAGTTCCTTGCGGGCCCCGCAGAACCTCCATGCGCTCCACATCATAGGGCAACAGATCCAACGCGAAGTTAGTGTTGCGCGAGTAGCCCGAGCTGCCGCCCACCGGGGTGTCGTTGATATAAGTTCCAACGGTGGCCCCCGATCCCAGGGGAGCGACACCGCGGATGATTACAGTGGTCTGCCCCGGAGTACCGGCGGATACTACCTGGAGGCCCGGAACGTAGGCCCCGACATCGGCCAGTTGCGTGACGTGCAGGTTGTCGAGCAAATCCTTGTTGACGACACTGACCGACGATGGCACGTCCTGAATGTTCTCGGAGCGCTTCTGCGCCGTGACCACGACCTCATCCAGGCCAATGGCTTCCAAAGCGGGTTTCCCGGGAGCGGGCGTCGCCTGACTGCCCGTTGTCTGGCCCTTCTGCGTGCGCGCGTTGGAGTTTTCAGGGGGAGCAGAGTTGCCGCCCATCTCTTTCGCCCCGGCAGAAGTTTGGGTGTCGTTGTAGCTCGACGTTGTTCCGAGCGTTTGTGTCGCAGCGGGGGACTGGCCGTGCGCGGGAGCCACCACAGCCACCGTGTTCTCATCTACAAACCGGAACTCGAGACCGGTGCTCGCGAGCAAACGACCTAGCGCGTCAGAGGGTGTAAAGTGTCCGTGAACTCCCGAAGAGGTGACTCCTTTGGCAAGGTCGGAATCCACGACCACATGCAAGCCGGTCTGTTTGCCGAATTCCGTCAGCGCCAGTCCGACCGGCTGCGCTGCGATATCCAGGGCCACCGGTTTGGCGCCCACCTGGGTCGCCGCCCACGACGGCCCGGCGCACAGGGCAATCGCCAACACCGTGGCGTGAAAAGAGCTCAGTCTTGACATGCATTCCCCCGATCGCATCTTGATTGGCTTTTCGGGTAAGGGGAACTGGGAGCGGATTTTTGCGTACGAGCCGCAAATATTTTCACCCCGCATACCCAAAAAAACGGCCTGCCGTACCCTTACTCCCATAGAGAGGCTGTATTTGTAGTGAGCACCGACGACAGCGCACCTGAACACCCCCTGCCTCCTCGGGCGATCGAGGAGGCCTATTCGCGCTATAACGGTGAGCTTCGGCAATTCTTCCGGCGCCTCTCGCGGCGCTCAGAGACTTCCGACGATCTGGTCCAGGAGGTGTACCTGGAGCTGCTGCGCTACCCCCCGAGGGAAACCCTCCGCGAGCCGCAAGCCTTCCTCTACAAAATTGCCTGGCACGTGATGAATCGTTTCTACGCGCGTGAACGGCGCGCAGGCGTGCCACTGGATGTGGCAACTTTGAAATCCGTCCAGGACGAGGCTGCCGCGGCGCAATGGACGGATGACACTCTCTCGAATCTCGACGCGGAACAAAGGATACTGAGTGTCTTGAAACAACTTCCTCCACTGTATGGGGCGGCCCTGATTCTCTGGAAGCGAGACGGTCTGCCCTACTCCGAAATCGGCCGGCAATTGGGCATCTCCACGCACACGGTGCGTAAGTATCTCACTCGGGCCATGGCGCACGTGAAAAAGGCCAACTGGGATGTTTGAGCGACCCGTGAATGCAACGGACCTGAAGGCAGCCGAGTGGGTGGTTCGGCTCGAGGATCGGGAGCGAGCCCTGAGCGCTCGCGAACAAGGTGAATTCTTCGCGTGGCTGATGCAATCGGCCGATCACGTGAAAGCCTTCCTTGGGGTGGCCGACCTGTCACACGTGCTCGACGCGTTCGATCGCGAGCGGCGGCTCGACGTCGAGAAGCTCTTTCTGACGGGCCGCTCTGCGGCAGTTCCCCTGCGCCCCAATCTTGCGTTCCTCGCAGGTAACCGCGCAAACCAACTGGCCGCCCGCCCCCGGCGGTGGGTGATGCCTCTGGCCCTGTCGGTAGTGTTGCTGTGCTGCGCCTTCTTTGGCTGGCATAGCTGGAGCGCGTCGAAAGTGTACCGGACCGCCACCGGTGAGCAGCGAACGATACGACTGACCGACGGTACGGTCGTGACCATGAACACACACTCGAGGATCGCCGTTCGTTTCAGCGAGCAAAATCGACAGGTGGATCTTCTGGAAGGTGAAGCTCTGTTCGCAGTCGCGCACGAGAGCTCTCGTCCTTTTGTCGTGCAGACGCGCCACGCCAGGATCCGGGCCGTGGGAACTCAATTCAACGTGTATGATCACAGTGGCGAGACCACCGTTGCGGTGATTGAAGGCGCCGTGCAGGTGGTACCGGCTGAAAATCCGAGTGTCGTCGGAATGGTGCAGGCCGGCGAGCAGGCGCGAGTGGATCAAAGCCGCGATCTGCGACGCGAGACACAGGATGTGCGCAATGCTGTTGCCTGGCGGGAGCGTCGCCTGGTGTTCGAGAACGCGAGCCTCGGCGAGGTCATGGCCGAATTCAATCGATACAACGCAATATTGCTACGCGCCGACGAGTCGCTGGCGGCGGGCAAACACCTGACCGGGGTGTTCAGCGCCGACCAGCCGCAATCGCTGTTACATTACCTCGAACAGGATCCTGGAATCAGCATCGAACGTGTGGGTGATGAGGTGCGGATCCATCTGAAGTGAGTGAATTCTTACCACCCACTCAACGCAAAGCGCGCCCCGCGCGCCAAGTAGGCGGGGATCACCGAATTGTGCGTTTCCTCGGGAAACACAACCCACTGCAAATCCAGCCCTTGCGGCTGAAGCGCCCCCAGCCGCTTCGCCAGCTCTTCCACATTCCCCACCATATTCATGCGCTGAACCTCCGCGTCATAGCGTGGCAGCTTCATGGCCTCAGCGGCACGCCGCTCTTCCGGATTGATCGTACGTTCCAGCGCGCCGACGGTGAGAAGAAGCCTCCGGTGCGTAACGTCGCGGCTTTGATGTTGGATGAACAGGGGCAATTCCTGCAGCACGGCACAATCGCCCCACCAGATCGACGGGCTACCGGCCACATATGTCGAAAATGCTTCGGGATGACTGAACAGGACGTGCAGGGCAAACAACCCGCCCAGAGAGTGTCCGAACAAGGCCTGTCGCGCCGGATCGATTTTGGCGCGAGCCTGAACGGCCGGCTTCAGCTCGTCCGCGAGGAAATGATAAAACGCTTCCGCACCCCCTACCGGTCCCCACCCACCCGGCCCTGCCGGCGGCAATCGGGAGATATCGGCCGGCAATGTCAGATCGAAGCGGCGGTTGGCAGTTTCGGCGGAGCTGGGATAGCCGACTCCTACAATGACGACAGGCCCCAGCAAATTCTCCTGCGCGCGCGTCGTCTGCGTCAGTGTTTCGAAGGCACTGTCAGGGTCGAGCACATAGAACACAGGATATCCCGCCGGCGGCGGCGGTCGCGAAGGCATTGCCACGGAAATCTCGAACACCCGCCCGCCTTTGGAACGCTGAGTCCATTGCTCTGATCGATCCAGGGTCACGGAGCGCACCCGGCTCTGTGTCGGTGGCTGCACGAGCGCGCCCTTCCCAAACGACGGTGCGGCCAGAAACGCGAGGACGAGCGCGCCCACGAAGGTCCGGACGAAGATCAGAAAGACTCCGTCAATGACAGCCCAATGGTCCGAGGCTGGATGTAATTGAACGCAAAAGGCAACGTCGTGCCAATGCCTCCATTGAGCGCCGCACGCCGATCCGTTACGTTGTTGACGAACAGACTGGCGGTCATGTTTGACAGGCTCAAGCCGAGCCGCAGGTCGGTCCGTGCATAGGATGGAAGGTCCTGCCGCTCGGTGGAGCTCGTGAAGACCCCCTTGCGGTCGCCAACATAGCTGACCGAACCACCCACCAGCCCCTGCAGATCGCCGGCAATGGGAAACCGCTGCTCCACCGAAAAATTGCCCGAGAACCGGCTGCTCAGTGGCAGACGGTCGCCGTCACCCCCGACCGCGGTGCTATCGGCCGGGAAGCCGCGAGTCAGATGTGCGTCGTTATAGGCAGCCCAGGTCGAGATAGTGAGACCGCGCAGAGGCCGTGACTCCAGTGACAACTCGATACCCTGGCTCTTCGCCGAACCGGCATTCGTGTAGTACCCCGCGCCACTGCTCGGGTCGACCAGAATCAGTTGAATATCCTTCCAGTCAATGAGATACAGGGATGCGTCATACGAGAAGGTCCGGTTCGCGACATCGCCTTTGACCCCGAGCTCATAGTTGTGTGTTTTGTCAGCACCGTAGCCGGCCGGCAGCCCAAACGCCGCCGCGTTGACATTAGGTCCGCCGGGCCGATAGCCGGAGGCCAGACGCGCATACAGCATCGAATCCGGCGACAGTTTGAATCGCGGCGTCACCAGGTACGTGAACGAATTGGCCTGGGTGTGGATCGCCGGATAGATCGTGGGGTTGGCACCCAGGAACAGCTCCGCATACGGTCCTCGATACTCGACGAGAGAGTGCTGCCGGTTCTGGCTCTCGCGGCCGCCGAACTGAACGTCAAAACGGTCGTTGAGATGCCACGTCAGGTCTGTGAACAGCGCGTACTCCTGGAAAAACTGCGGCGCGCTGTCGAACAGGAACGTGTCGGCAACCGCGCCCGTCGCCGGATCGGTGACCTGCAAGGCCTGCGTGTTGGGCGAGCTCTCATGGTTATAAAACACGCCGAGCAGCCAGTCGAAGTGAGTGCCGAACTGTGTGGTCAGACGCAGCTCTTCGGTGAACTTGGAGGTTTTGAGGGTCTCGTGCAAGGGCGCGCCGGACAGGCTGTAGAGCGACTGGAACAGGTCGCCGAATATCGGGCTGTAGTCGATCACATCCGACACGGTGTGGATGTTGTAGCCACTCACTGACACCAGGTCGAAACGGCCGAGCTGCGCTTTGACAACAGCCGTGTACACCTGCAGGTGCTCGTCGAAGTAGCCGGTTCCCGCCAGCGCATTTTGTTGCAGATCACCCAGGCCCGGTTGCGTGAACGCATTCGATGACCCGAACGCAGTCTGGTGTTGCAGGACTGCACTCAGTCGGACGGAAAGCTCATCCGTAGGCTTCCAAAGCGCGGCAATACGACCGCCGGCATCGCTGATGCGATTGACTCCACGCGCGCCGAGAGCGGGATCGTCAATATAACCTGGGTCACGGCGCACAAATGCACTGGCTCTGACGCCAAGAGTGTCGCCCAATGGGATGTTCACAGCGCCGCGCAGGCTGTAGCCCGCACCGTCTCCGTTGTGTATCCCGAGTACGCTACCCTGAACCGTTCCGTTGACTGTGGTGGTGCTCGGATCGACGGTCACATACTTGATGAGGCCGCCGATGCTGCTCGCGCCATAGAGCGTGCCTTGCGGTCCGCGCAGGACTTCGATGCTGGCCAGGTCACTCGGATCGATATCGGGCACCTGCAACCCAATGGACCCGGAGGAGCCCAACGGCACATCATCAACCACGATTCCAACCGTAGGATTGCCGAGTGTCCCGGTCGCTACTCCCCGTATAGTGATGATCGGAGCGCCATTGGAATCACCGGGAGTGACGCTCAAACCCGGCACCCGGGTGAAATAGTCCTGCAGACGCACCTGATTGCTGTCAATGAGCGAGGCGGCGGCGATCGATGTGACCGGCACCGGTACATCCTGCAGGCGCTCCGCGCGCTTCTGCGCGGTCACAATGACTTCCTCGAGCTGCGCTGCATTGGCAAGGCCAGTGCTGGAGCCATCGCTGCGGGTATCGGACAGAGCGGGTTGGGGTTGGTCCAACCGAGTGCGTGATGCGGACCCGGTGGCCGGGGTGTTGCGGTCCTTCACAATAAAAACTCCGGATGCACCCTCCTGAAAAGTCAGACCCGTTCCGGTCAGCAGCAACCCCAGCGCCGCCCGCGGTGTAAAGGTGCCCTTGAGCTCGCTCGCGCTTTTGCCCGCGACTACCTTCTCATCGAAAGCAACCTGCTGGCGGGACTCGCGCGCGAAATCGCGTAACGCCGCGCCGAGCGACTGGGAGGGAATGTCGAATGTAAAAGTCTGCTCCTGTGCGAGCACGATCCCCGGTAGCCCGAATGCCAACACCATGGCGGTGTAAAGTAATCTGCAAAACATCTCCTGCCCCTCGAGCCGCGCGGCTGCGTTTCCCAGTAAGACGCGCGACGGTCGCGACGGGACACGTGTCCGGGACTATTTCTGAGCTTCGGGCGCCGCGGAAATCAGAACTTGTCCGGGCGCTGCCGTGATGCGAACCGGGCTCAGAACACGCAATCCTTCGATGAACGCCGCCGTGTCGCCGGTGTTATAGACACCGTTTATGGTAATGGCAGCCGCAGTCGTATCGGTGACCCTGAGCTTCGTCTGCGAGTAACGATTGATACGCTCAACCGCCCGACTCAGGGGCTCGTTTATGAAACTCAACTGTCCTGCCTCCCATGACTCGGAGCGCGGCAGATCCGCCGGGGCGACGGTTGCGACGGCACCGCCCACCGGCGACCATAACTCGTGGCCGGGAGACAGCTCGGTCTCGGAAAGTGACGCCGGCGAGGCCGGGTGCGACTTCTGCACCACCAGGACGCGCCCCTCATACAACACCACGTGCAGCCGCTGCTGGACCAACTCAACACTGAATGAAGTCCCCACCGCCACGACCACTTTGTCGCCCACGGTGACATTGAAGGGCCGCAATGGATCTTTGGCGACGTCGAAGCGCGCCCGACCCGAGATCAGGCGCAGGTCGCGTTGCTGAGGCAGGAAGCGAATCTCCACCCGTGAGGCGGCATCGAGCGACAATTGGGAGCCATCGGCCAGCCGTACACTGCGGCGCTCCGCAATACCCGTCTCGAAGACCCAATCGGGCGATCGGTGTACGTGCAAAAACACACCCAACAGGCCGAGGATCAGCAGGCAGGCGAGCGCGCCTGCCCAGCGCCACCCCGGAGTGATCCGATCGGTCCAGCGACGCCGATTGACACGCCGCAAGCTCTCGAGCGCCCGGGATCGGAGTTGAATCAGCTCCGGTTGCTCCGCGGCGTCCTCCACGGATCGCCAGACAGTCACCGCCTCTTCGAGCGCCTTCCGGTGGCGCGGGTCCGCCATCCAGCATTCGAGCTCGTCCCACTCGGCCGGCTGCAGATGCGCCTCGGCCAACCGCAAACACCAGTCCGCAGCCTGCTCGTCCACCGATCCGGAATGCCGCTGTTGGTGTAAATCCGTCATTCGGATTCTCTCTTGCGGGCGATCAGGCTCGCCATCGCGCGCATCACGTGCTTTTTGACGGCGCTCTTTGAAATGCCAAAGCTGTTGGCGATCACATCCATGCTCACTCCCTCCAGCCGATACAGCACGAAGATGGTACGGGTCCGCTCCGGAAGCGTCTCCAGCGCCGCGACGATAGAGGACAGCGCGGCCCGGCCGGTGACAATCCGCGCAGGATCCAGGCTGTCAGGTGTTGAATCCTCCAGCCCCGAGCTCATGAGGCGATACTCTTCACGTACCTTCCAACGCCTGGCACCATCGCGCAGCAGATTCGCCGCGATCTGGAATATGTAGGCATCGCCCAGCGGTGCCTGGGCCGACTCCCTGCAGATCAACCGGGCAAAGACCTCCTGCGTGAGGTCTTCGGCCTCCTGGTGATGGCGTACCCGGCGCAGGAAGAAGGACATGAGCGCCGGCCGCCAGCGGCGACTGAACTGCAAGGGGTCGGATTGAAGGTCTGGCTGCATCACTGGAGAGTGTAAGACGCACGAATCGCCCCGCGGGACACCTCTTTGAGGCCGTGCACCTTCTTTACTCTTCCGGCGTGCGGTAATTCGAGCGCGCACGATGGGCCTCCCACTCGCCCAGTCGCGTACTGGGCTGCCGAAGGCCGGATTGTACGAGCACGGGATGTCCATTCGCTCCCCGGGATCACAGGCGCCGCGGCAGTAACCACTTTCACGGGGCACCTGTATGAGATTCAATCGGTCCGCAACCTGTGCCCGCTGTCGGTCAACAGTGTGCACACGAACGGGAAGTCCGAGTGGCTGATTGCGGCGCTATCAGCGCAAGTTTAACGATTCGGTCGATGCCGCCTCTGCCAAAGCAACATCAGCGACAGCGCCACAATCCAATCCAGGGAAATCGCACCGCCCCCGCCGCCACCTTTGCTGCCACTGTCGGAACCCCCGCTGCCACTCCCACTGCTGCCGCTGTTGTCAGATATGGCGGTGCTGCTCGATGCGCTGCCATTGGCAGTCACAGGGTCCGCGGTGGCAGAAGTGACGGTTGCCGTTGAGGTCAAAGTACCGGCCGACGCCGCAGCAGCAGTCACCGTTATAGTGACTTCCGTGCTCAGCGGCAAACTTCCCAGGCTGCAGGACACTAGTCCGGTATTGGAGACTGTGCAGTTGCCCGCGGTGGCGGACGCGCCGCTCACCGTCGTGCCTGAAGCTGCCTGATAGGTCAAAACCACACCAGATGCCGATCCCGGCCCTGAGTTGCTCACCCTGAACACGAGGTCTACCGGCGATCCGGCCTGAGCGGTCGCAGGTGCGGTTGCGGTGACAGACAGATCCGCGCCATCCGTGACCTGAGTCTGCGTCAGGATCACATTGTTGGTCCCGTCCGAGTCCGGCTGGTCGCCCGACACTCGGCCGGAAATCTGCAGCACCGAAGGAACCGTGGGTGCGACCGCGGACACTGTAGCTGTGAATGACGCACTTGTTCGGAGCACCGGTACGAGGCAGTCCGCCGTTCCATTGGTGACCGTGCAGCTTCCGTCGGTCGAGGAAACGGCCGGATTCTGAATCACTCCCGGCAGACTGACCGCGACATGCACAGCCGTCGCGTCGTACGGCCCCTTATTGACAGCTTTGTATTGATAGGTGAAGGGAATTCCGAATACCAGCGAACCGCTCGCCTGCAGACCCAGCGCAAGATCGGGCGCAACCGTCATTTTGAAGATGCCGTTCCTCCCAGTCCCGACCAGCAAGTCGCTCGGCCGGTTCGGATCTACGATGACATCGGATGCGATCCAGTAGGACCCCGTGGGTGCGGCGGGAGCTCCAGGCAGCACCTGCCAGCTCGAACCGCCATCCACCGACCGACTGATACGGATGACCGACGCGGCATACAGGATGCGGGTGTTCACGGGATCAATTGCGACGGCGTACGGGAGCCCCTGCAATGTCTTGTCCCAATTCAACGCTTTGAACGACGCTCCGCCGTCCGTAGTCTTCAGGAAATCAGAATCGTTGGTTGCATAGAGAGTCAGCGCATCCTTCGGATCAATCGCGGACGGGTAGATTTTGGTCGGGGCGCCACTGCCAACAGGTGCCCACGTCATTCCCGAGTCGCGGGTGTGATAGAGGCCGTAAGAACCCGGGTTGGCGCCGAAATTGTAAGGAACACCGTACGCAACGGTGCTGTCCGAGGGCGCGGTGAGAATGCCCCCAAATGTCGTGCCGGACGGAAGTCCAGAGACGGCAGACCATAGATTGCCGCCGTCCGCGGAGCGATAGACCGCCGTGTTACCAGCGGCAAGAATGGTCTGCGGCAACCCGGGCCAGGTGACCATCTGCTGCAACTGCTGGGAGCCGGGGGGAGGAGCCACCGATTTCAGCGACCAGGAGTTGCCACCGTCCGGTGAAATTGCCAGACCGTTGAACAGCGAAACATACAGGTTACCCGTGGGACCCGGCTGGCTCATGACCGAGCTCACCTGATACGCCGCTGACCCGGCGTACGAGATGTTGAGAGCAGCCAGTTGATGTATCGCATCCTCATTGATGCTGGTGGCGCTCGAAGCCCCACCTGCAACAAAGCCCACGAAACTGCTGTTGGTGTTGAAATAGATACGGTCCGTCGCGGCACTCGCCGAGAAGCGCAGTACGTCCTGCGCCACGAGTCCCTGGACCTGGGACGACCAACTGAGACCGTCGTTCGTGGTCCCCCATACGCCGCCCAAGCCACCGACCAGGACAGCGCCACTGCTGGCTGGGTGAACTGCCAGCGTCCATGGCTGCTCGACGAAGTTGTTTCCAGTGACATCCGTCCAGGTCGATCCACCATCCATCGACTTCTTGATCAATCCGAACGGGCCGGCTCCATAAATGATGGCGGGATTGCGCGGATCAATCGCAACTGCGCTGGCGCCATAGCCTGGATATGCAGCGAAATTACTTCGGGCCCAAGTGACTGCGCGGTCGTGCGATACCCAAATGCCATCATAGGCAGCCATCCAGACAGTGCCGGAATCCAGGGAACTGATCGCAATGTCCTTCGCGTAGTGTTGATCGTTCGTCGACCAGAACGACTGAGTCCAGGTGCGCGCGCCGTCGTGGGTAACGTAGATACCGTTCGAGCCGCTATCCGCGTAGACGCCCGCATACAGCGTATTTGAGTCGGCAGGATCGATAATGAGTTTCAGCACCCGCCGTGACGTATCGAGATCGACGACCGTTCGCTCGGACCAGCTTTGACCCCGATCGGTGCTACAGACAATCCGGTTTCCGGCCGTGACATACAGGGTCTGGCCGTCGGCACCGACCTGAACCTGGTAGGGATTCACCAGATTGACCGGAAAGTTGGCTACGGGTGTCAAGGTTCGGCCGGCATCCGAGCTCGTCATCAGAAACGGCGGGTTCACGAAGACCACGTACAAACGGTAGGGGTTGGAAGGGTCGACCGTCAGGTCGACCGGTGAATTCATTGAATCGGTAAACACCATCTGCCAGCTCATCCCACCGTCGGTTGAACGGCTGAACCCAGCCACTGACGTGAGATAGACAAGGGACGGCGAAGCCCGGTTGTAAGCGATCCTCAGTACCTCGCCCCCGTAAGGGCCGATGCTTGTCCAACTGTTGGTCGCTGCGCCGGCGGCGTGCGCAACTAGAGCTGCCATTGCCATGGCAACGAAAAGCCTCATGGTTCCCAGTGCTCCCTTCAGGTCTTCTTCTTATCGAACCGCGCTCCATGCGTGATTTACCATAACCGGCTGGAGCTTCTAATAGGTATGGGCTCGCAGCATCATCTCATTTCTCATAGAGACCCACAAACTCCTGCCGGAACAACGCCGCCTCCACCTTGCCGCCTCAGCGCCACTCCACCAGTCAAAACTGCATCGACAAATCGAGACCGAACGTGCGCGGTTGGATAATGGACGCAACGTAGGGATTGCCGTTCGCAAACGCAGTCTCTGGCGCGATCAGAAGAACGCCGCGGTCATCGCTCACATTCTTCACATACAGGGTCACACGCCAGTTGTCGCGAGCAACCCCTGACCGCACATCACCCACGCGATAAGATCCGAGCGTGTAGCGATCCGCCGGCAGTAGAGTATCGGCTTCAACTGCAAAATCGGACAAGCGGTTGCCGACGTACCGAAAGCTTCCTCCCACAAGGGCGCTCCAGTCGCGATTCAACCGCCACTCGTAGCTCGCATCGAACGACACAGTCCACTTCGGAACCGCGGCCAACGGATCGCCATCACGCCCGCCCACGCCCAATGCATCCTGGCTCAGGGCTGCATCGGTGTGCGCGGCATTAGCCGTCAACACCAAGCCTGAAAGAGGATTATAGGACAACGAGGCCTCGAAACCCCGGCTTCGGGCCTTACCGCCGTTGGCGATATAGCTCAATCCGGACACACTCTCATTGAGCTGGATCTTGCGCCAGTCGATGTAGAACAGATCCGCTTCAACCCTCAGGCGCCGATCCCACCAGCTACCCTTCACACCCATCTCGTAGTCAATCAGATGATCAGGATCGTAAGTAGCCTCAGGCACTATCACAATGGGTATGACCGTCGTGGGTCCGCCCGGGCGGTAGGCGCTCGCTGCTCGCGCGTACAGCATCCACTCGGCTGACAGTTTGTATCGCGGGTTGAACAACCAGGTCGCACTGTTGTCCGAAGTGGAGCGCACGGCAGAGAAGGTCATCCCTTGGAGCGTGCCAGATTCCTCGAGGTGCTGATTGTTGTGGCTGTAGCGCCCGCCCACTGTGACATCGAAACGATCGTTTACTTGATAGGTGAAATCGCCGAAGCCTGCGATTTCGGTGTAGCGGTCCGGGGCGGCGACATCGGCTAGTGTGGACCCCGTGGGCTGTAACGTGATCGGTATCAGCGAGTTGATGTACTGCCTCTGTTGGCTATGCTCGTGAGAGAAGAATGCGCCAACACGCCATTCGAACGGTGCCCCGGCTGCGGATTGCAGTCGAATTTCCTGAGTCAACTTGTTTTCATCGACCGGCTGATGGACGCGGAACGGCACGCCGAATTCATTCTCATAGGTCAGCAATTCATCGACGCGCCGCAGGCCGAATGTTGAGTAGCTCGTGACCGATATGAGGGCGGCGTAAGCCAGGTCCAGGTCAACCTGTGCGCTATAGAGCCGATAAGCGTAATCCTTGGGACTGTCGAAGAGCCGGGTCTGCTCCCGATCGCTTTTGAGTGGCGCGAGGTTCGGCACGGTCACGTCTTCAGCCGACGGGTTGCGTGCTCGGGTATTCTGCAGAAGCGCCGTCAAACTGACTTTGGCCCAACCGGCGGGAGTCCAGCCGAGAGCGAATCGGCCGCCGTAGACGAGCGACCGATTGATGTCCGTCAGCCCGCGCCCCGGATCGTCGATGAAGCCCGGATCCTGTCGGTAGAACCCACTCAGCCGCACGGCGAGCTCACCGGCGATGAGCGGAAGGTTGGCAGCGCCACTGGCATTGTACCCGTTGCCGCCGCCTTCAACGGTAGCACCTCCCCCTTCCATGTGACCGGAAAATGCCTGCATGTTTGGTTGAGTCGTAACAAACTTCAACACGCCGCCCAGCGCGTCGGCACCATACAGAGTTCCTTGGGGGCCCTTGAGAACCTCGATATGATCGATGTCGCTCGGGTCCAGATCAGGTACGCCGGTAGCACCTCCCGCGTAGACCGTCGAAGATCCGTAAGGCGTATCGTCGACGTACACAGCCACAGTTGAGCTCAACTGTGCAGCGCCTGCGGTGACTCCGCGGATAAAAAGCTGTGTGGTGCCCTCTCCACTCGAGACGAAGTTGAGACCGGGCACTTTGGTCAGATAGTCCTCGAAACGCCGCGCCTGCGTACGGCGCAACTCGGCCCCGCTGATCGAGGTCACCGCCTCAGGCACATCGCTCAGGAGCTGCGCTCGCTTGTTGGCCGTGACGACGACGTCCTGTACCTGCACTGTGTCGAGTTGATTGGCTGCATTGTCGGGTGGTGGCTCGATAAACTGACTTGCCGGCTTCGGAATGGGATCCGCCGCTTTCTGACGCACGCGGACGATCAGTGCGCCGTGGGTTGCCGGTACTACTTCCAGGTCGGATCCAGAGATGATGGTCTCCACAGCCTCTCGAGCGCTCGCAGCCGCTCGTACAGGGTGAGAGCGCAACCCCTGCAAAGCCGCTGGAGCAAACAGGATGTCGACCCCCGTCTGGCGGGCAACACTCTGCAGGGCAGCCGCCATGGGTTGCGATGCAATGGTGATCGAGGCAGGAAGCTGAGCCAGCGCCGCGCCTGACGAAGTCAACGCCACGCAACCCATCCATGCACGCCAGGCTTTCAGGGCCCGGAACGCCTTGAGCTGATAACAATCCGATCACCGGCGGATCTGACTTCAACCGGCAGCAGTTCGGCCAGCGAGTGTGCGAAGGCGTCAGGATCGTCCGTTCGGTAGGTACCGCTGAGGTGCAAGGCCGCGGCGGCGCTGTCCGTCAACTCAATCGTGCGGCGGTTATACCGGTTTATTTCCCGCACGGCATATTCCAACGGCACATCCTCAAAGACGGCACGACCGCGACGCCAGGCATCCAGCCGGGCGAGGTCGGGACGATCCTGTTCGGGTGTCACAGCGTGAGAACGGAATACGAGGCGGTCGCCAGGCGTCAGAACGCGCTCATCGCCTGTCGTCACCGCCCTCGCCCCCTGTAGATCGGATCGGACCATCACCTGGCCGTTCTCGAGAACGATGGATGTCTGATCCGCCTCGGCCGTAACCGTAAACACCGTGCCGAGCGCAATCACTTGCTGATCACCCGCAAGCACAATGAAGGGCCGCGCCGGATCCCGTGCCACCTGGAATCGCGCTCGTCCGGCCAGAAGGTGTACGAGCCGGCGGGAGTCGGATTCCTCGACCCTGATCGAGCTGTTGGTATCGAGCGCCACCTGGGAACCGTCCTGCAGAACGAGATTTCGGGGCTGCCCGATCTCTCCACGAACCAGACCTTCATTCGAATGCCACCAGCCCCAGCCCACGGCAATGAGGCAGGCCAAGGCGGCTGACGCGACAGCCGCCCTGCGTCCCAGACTGATGCGGGGTTCGCGCTCAATATCAGCCCCCGAGCGATCGAAATCGGCTCCGACCACGCCCGCGGCCTCGAAGACGGCTGACACCGCTTCAAAAGCCTCGCGATGCGCCGGCTTCTCTCCCAGCCATGCCTTCAGGCCCGCCTCGTCTGCCACTGTGCGCGCTTCCGAGCGAAGCCGCGCCAGCCACACCGCCGCCTGAACCCTGACTTCACTATCCAGTCCCCGTGCCATGTCAGCCGTCTCCATCAAATTCTGACAGCGTGATAACGGCTCTTGCGACGTGCTTCTCGACGGCACTCATGGTAATGCCAAAATGTGCAGCAATTTCCCGATACTTCATGCCGTCGATCCGATGCATGAGGAAGATGGTGCGAGTGCGCGGCGATAGGGTGCCCAGTGCGACTCTCACCCGCTCCAGCCGCGCGCGCGCCGCCAGCACCTCGTCCTGAATAGCCTTTCCGTCCGCAATGTCCTCCAGATTGGCACCTTCAACCATCAACTCTCGACGGGAGAGCCGCTGGCGGGCATCGTCAATGGACAGATTGCGGGCGACTTCCACAACAAAGGCAGATGGATTTTGGACGGCGTGGCGCTGGCTATATTCCTGCATCCGCAGAATGGCGGTATGCAAGACATCTTCGGCCTCCAGTGACTGGTTCGTAACGCGCCTGACGCGCTTCAGTAGCGCATGCCATTCGATCGCGTTCTTTGGCAAACCCCGCAAATTCGCTCCCAGACGTCCGACTCCCTGCTTCCTCTAGACGAGGGAGGTCCGATTTTCCTCATCCCGCCCAGCGCAGGCTCAATATTCCAGGTTGAAACTCAGCAGGTGAAAGCCGATGGCAAACCAGAGGGTCGCCAGACATGCCAGCGCCAGGCAGGTATTGCCGATCTTGGCCCCGATTCCCCGGCTCGGATCGCTCCATGCCCGCGCGCTGTTCACAATCACCGGGACCAGGCCGACGATTCCCGCCGCCCCGGCAATCTGCAGCAGCCTCAGTATCCAATCATTGGCGTCTGCCAGCAATGCGAGATGCGTACTCGCCACCAGCAGAAAGATCAGCCACCCCGCCAAAAATACCAGATTCAAAACCACCACCCCACGTACCAGCATATGCACGCGTCCGGCGGGAGGCTGGCGATAATGGCGCCGCACGCGTGTGGCAATCGGCCACGCAATCAACGTTATGGCAAACACACCCAAGGTGCCGGCGAGCAACGGCACGTTCCAACTCGACCGCGAACCCGTCGGCACGGGCTGCCAAACCGCCACCGGTGGCAAATCATCGCTGGACAAATAGCGCACCCGCGTCCCATCCATGACGGCTTCCAGCCGCGCTGTTCCATTCACCTCACGCCACACGTAGGGCGCAACTTCCTGCCAGTGTTTGGGCTGCCCGTTGAATCCCAGGAGCGTCGACAGAGCGATCGTGCCGTCATCCCTCTGGGTCAGTGTGCCAACGCCCAACAGATTGCCCAATGAGATGAAGGTGCTTTGCCCGCGGCGGCTGGGCTCATATTCCCCGACCAACTGTCTGCCATGCTCCGAGGCAGTCGGAAGGACTTTCGGCGCGCTGGCGGGCGCAGGAAAATAGCGATCCATGAAGCCGTTGAACAGCGCCAGCCGCACCGCCGAGCTGGCGACCTCCTTGCCCAGACTGTTGAGACCTACAAACACGCCGACATGATCGTCGAGCAACAGATGCAGATCCGCGTGGAAGCTGATGAGGTCCCCTGCGTGCCCGATGACCCGATGACCATTGCGATCTTCACCGTAGAAGCCCAAAGACATGGATTGCAGAGCCGGCGCCGATCGAAACGCCGGGGCGTGCATCAGTACTGCGGTAGGCGCCTGCAAAATCTGCGCGTTCAGAAATCGTCCATTTTGCAGGTGAGCAATCATGAAATGGGCCATGTCGGCCGCGGTGGTGGACAAAGCTCCCGCTGGAATGGTGCCAATAAACTCAAAGGGCGCCGGCGGCTCGGACGCCAAGACATAACCTTGCGGTGCGAGGCCAACGGCGGCGGGCACCGGTTGCTCGAAAGTTGAATGGTTCATCTCGAGCGGAGCAAAGATATGCCTGGCGATGTAGGTTGAATAGCTCTGTCCGGAAACGCGCTGCACGATATAGCCGGCCAGTGTGGCTCCATAGTTTGAGTACGCGACGACAGTGCCCGGAGGAAACAGCCGCGGCGGCAGTGCGCGCCGTACATAGTCATCCAGAGGCAACAGCGACGCCCGGTCCTTCACCAGCACATTTTTGAAACGATCCTCGAACCCGGCGGTATGAGTCAGAAGCTGCCGAAGGGTAATCGGCCGCCCGAAAGCCGGTGGAATCTGAAAATCCAGGTAGGCATTGACATCGCGATCCAGGCCGAGCTTACCCTGCTCGGCCAATTGCATGACCGCGGTCCACGTAAACAATTTGGACACCGAGCCGGGCCGCAAGACAGTGGTCTGTGGATCGACCGGCCGGCCGGTTTTCACATCCGCACGTCCGTACCCCTTCTCGAACAGCGTCTGCCCTTCCTTCACGACAACAACCACAGCGCCTGCGATGTCGGCTCTTTGAAGCGCAAAGGGCATGAATCCGTCGAGCCAGGCCCCGAGGTCAGCGCTTTCCAGGACACTGGGAGTCGGCGAAGCATGACTCACGCCACACCACGCTAGCAGCATCAAAACGGCCCGTCTCAGCACAGTAACCTCGTTCTCCACCCCGCTGTGTCCAAAAGAGACGAGCACGGTCCGCTTTTCCTCAGTGGATTCACCCGATCAACTGAGGAAATTCGCTACCACCTCGTCCTGAGGAAAAGTGGCGTAAAGCGGGCTGGATAGGAGCACAGATGGCGTCTTTTCGCGTTCGGACGATCGTAGCGGCACTCACAACACTCGCGTCGACCCATGCGCTCGCGCGAGATCGGACGGTTTCCATCACTCTCACCGAACACGGGATACCTCACATCCAGGCCTCGGACTATCGCGGACTGGGCTACGGCTATGGATATGCAATGGCGCAGAACGACCTGTGTGGGATGGCGTCCATGTTTGCCACCTACAGTGGCGAGCGCGCAGTGCTCTACGGAGAGGATCAGGCTGACATCAACTATCTCCTTGGCCGGCGCCCGATCAACAACGCGGCCAGCGACTTCGCCATGCGATTGATGATTGACGCGAAAACGCTCGCGCGGGCTGATCGGGACCTCCCGCCCCAGATGCGTGAATTGCTGTCGGGTTACGCCGCCGGTTTCAATCGCTACCTCGCTGCCCATGAGCCCGAGTCAGGAGCTTGCCGCGCGGCCGCGCGGCCGATTACTGTGGATGACATTCAGCGCAGGATCGCTGGACTTTCCATGCTGTTGAGCTCCGGCCTGGTGCTACAACAGTTGTACGACGCGGCACCCCCCGGCGACCCGCCGACCACGCAGGTACCAACCGCGGCTCCAGAACCTTCTCTTGCAGGCAGCAACGCCTACGCGTTCGGCAAGGACACCACCGAGAACCATACCGGGCTGCTGCTCGGGAACCCACACTTTTTTTGGGACGGGCCGAACCGTTTTGTTGAGGTACATCTCACGATTCCAGGCGAATATGACGTCATGGGAATTGTTCTGCAGGGTATCCCACTCGTGGTCGTGGGATTCAATCACTCAATGGCCTGGACACACACCGTCTCCACGGATGAGCGAGGCGTGCTCTATCGGTTGTCCCTCGATCCAAACGATCCAACCCACTACCGGGTGGACGACCGATCCGTCGCAATGACACGCCAACGAGTCACCATCGACGTGCGCACTCCGTCGGGCAAGATCGAGCCACGCACGCACGACTTCTGGATGACCGCCTTCGGTCCCGTTCTATCCGGACCCGGCATGCAATGGACCCGGGAGCACGCCTACGCGTTGACCGACACCAACCAGTCCAACGATCGGACGCTGCGGCAATGGTGGGAGATCGGCCGGAGCGCCGATGTGGCGGCGCTGCAGAGGACTCTGCACCACACAATGGGGTTGCCGTGGGTCAACACCATTGCCACGGATAGCAAGGGAAGCGCCTTCTACGCGGATCTGTCGACCGCACCCAATTTCAACGCCGCCCGGATTCGCGACTGCAGTGTGAAGGACCCTTCCGGAATGTCGAGGTTTTTCGCCGTCCTCGACGGATCGCGCAGCTCTTGCAGTGCCCCGATTCGCAAGACGCTGCCCCGCCCTTGCCTCACCCGAACCGACTTCGTGGCCAACTCAAACGGTAGCCACTGGCTCACCAACGCCGTATCGCCATTGGAAGGCTTCTCTCCCGTCATCGGCCCGGAGCGCGTGCCCCAGAGTCTGCGAACCCGCCAAGGTCAGATCCAAGTCAGCGACCGTTTGGCGGGCCGGGACGGACTGCCCGGCAGCCGAATGTCCCCCGCCGCTCTCGAACGCATCCTATTTTCCGGCCGCTCGCTGCAAGCGGAGTTGGTATTGGACAACCTGCTGACCGCCTGTCAGCAACAGGCGGCCACCGATGTTCAGCGCGGCTGTGCGGCTCTGGCGAAGTGGGACCGGCACTACACCCTGGACAGCAGGGGAGCCCACCTGTTCTCAGAGTTTGTGGATCAGCTCAAACGCCCGGGCAGCGAAGACCTCGGCACGACGGCTCAGGCCTGGCGCATCCACTTCGACAGTGCCGATCCCGTGCACACCCCCAGCGATTTCAACGCAGACGATCTCGGAGTATTTGCAGCACTGGCAAAAGCGGTGGCCAAATTGGATCAGGCGTCGATTCCTCTTGATGCGAAGCTGGGCGACGTGCAATTCGTCGTGCGCGCAGGGGACCGAATCCCGCTCCCGGGCGGCTCAACCTACAGCGCATTGCACGCCACGCTGGTGCCCAAAGTCGGTTACACCGACCCCATACAGCCTTCCAATTCCTACATCCAGGTGGTCACGTTTGATGCCGCCGGACCGGTCGCAGATGCCATCCTCGCCAGCTCCCAGTCACCGGAGCCGCAATCCCCGTTCTATGCCGACCAGACCTGGGCCTATTCACGTGCACAATGGATCCGGTTGCCGTTCTCACGGGAAGCAATCGCCGCCGCCGCGATTGCTCCCACGGTGTTGTTGCGAGTGCCTGCCCGCTGAAGCTAAAACCGGTACCCGGCATCAATGCCAAAGCTCCGCGGTCTCAACGTCGTCTGCTGTTGGATCTGTCGCGAGATCGAGTCCAGACCGTAGCTGGCATACAGGACCGGCCGTGCGTTAGTGACATTGTCCACGAAGAACGATAGATCGAGGGAGCCGTGAACAACGCCGCTGCGCAGAGTCAGGAAATTGTAGGCGGGGCCCGCATACAGCGCCGGATCAAAACCGGCCGTCCCTTCCGATGTAGTCCGGCGAAAGGCACTCGAATGCTGCAGATCGGTGCGAAGGTAACCGGAGTACCCAGCCGCCAGGGCGTGTTCGTACGTCAAGGTAACGTTTGAAGTCCACTGCGGGCTCAGCAAAGTGGCATCGCCCTCGCGCGTGATCAGGGCTCGCTCGCCGGTAATGGCGTTCAACCCCGCATACACGTTGTCTTTCAACACAGAATGCGAATAGCCGACATTGGCTCCGAGCGTGAGTCCTTCGACGAGCTTGTATTGGCCTTGGAAGTCAAAGCCCTTGCTCGTGGCATGACCCAGGTTGGCGACATACCCGAAGCCGCAGAGCGGCAGGGCAAGAGCCTGTTGAATGTTGCGCCAGTCGATGTAGAACACGCTGGCGTTCAAGGCCAGCCGCCGGTCCAGCGTGAGGGTCTTTGCCCCCACCTCGTAGTTCCAGACACTGTCCGATTCGAATTTCCGCAACTGCTCAGGGGTGGTTCCCTGCGCGGCCAGGTCCGCGCCGCACCGACCCACCGGAACCGGTGTATTCGGTCCGCCCGAGCGAAAGCCGCGCGACGCAGTGATGTAAGCCAGGTTGCTATCGTCGAATTGATAGGAGATCGTGCCTTTTGGATTGACCGGGGTCTCAGATGAGGTTTGCACACCGAGGAGATCCGGTGTCGTAGGGCCACCGTTGTACAGGCCGTCCGCATTGAACTGACTGCTGACCTTGATGTGCGCGACGCGCACGCCACCAGCTAGTTTCAGGTGCGAGGTGAGGTTGTAGCTCAGCTCGCCAAATCCGGCCGTTTGTTCTTCCACAGCATAGGAGCTCTGTTCATAGGAAAGCCCGCCGGGCAGCAGGCCAATGCCGGCTACGGCTGCCAGCGGCGCGCCAAACAAGGTCTCCGACACAGTCTCGAGGCCGGGCTCGGCCACCTGCTGGGCGAAGCGGGTCAGCGCGTGTTGATAAAACGCACCCACCGTATAGTTGAACGGACTTGCACCGGCGGCTGAGCTCACGCGCAGCTCCTGGGTGAAATTCTGCTGCGACGTGCGGGTGCGGCTGGTCGATTGATAGCTCTCGAACCCCGGGAGAATGGCCGTATGGAAAAACGTGTCCATGGTGATCAGGGAGTAATCGAACTGCTCGACATCGCGTCGGTCGAAGTAGGATGTGACCGAAGTCAAGCGCGCGCTGCCGACGTCATAGTTAACTGTCAGGCTCGGCAATACGAACCGGTCATCTCCCGGTGAAGGCACTGTGTTGGCCTGCTGAAAAGGTCCCAATGTCGAATAGGTCAGTGGCAGGGCCTCGCTGTGGCGCCGCTGATAGTAGACGGCAGGCAGGATTTGAAGCCCCCCGGGTAAGGTCAGGTTGGCAGCTAGCCGCAGCGACACCGAGTCGGAGCGGTTCACATTGGAGTCGATGACATCGCCCGTGAGCCGCGACACCCGATCGATGTAACCCCCATCGCGGCGGTAGTAGACCGATCCGCGCAGGCCGAGAGCTCCCTCTATCGCAGGTCCGCCGGCTGCCGCACCCACTTCATAGCTCGGCGCCCCACTCTCAGTGAATCCGACTTCGCTGCGTACTTTGCCACTGAACTCGGTCAGGCTGGGGGTGGGGGTAATGTAGCGGATGGTGCCCCCTTCGGAGCTCGATCCGAACAACGTGCCCTGCGGTCCGCGCAAGACCTCGACGCGATCAATATCGAACAATTTGGGCATCGGATCGGCTGAGAAGCTCGATTTCGGCGCCTGCACAGGGGTGTCGTCGATGTATATACCCACTGTCGCATCCCCGGCCGCAGAAGAAATGCCGCGGATGGCAATCGCCGGCGCACCCCCGTTGGTCGCAGGCTGCACGCTCAGACCCGGCACGTCGCGCGCAAATCCCCCGATATCCTTGGCTCCCATCTGTTCCAGGTGCGCCTCACTCAGTGCTGACACACTGATCGGCACGGTATTCAACTTTTCTTCGCGGCGCTGAGCCGTGACGACGATTTCCTCCAACGCCGGCTGCGCCTGGTCGGACTGCTGGCCGAGAGCCGGCATGGCGCCGAAGGCGAGGCCTGCCGCAGTGACGCCTACTGTCAATGAATGCTGAACGAGGGGAATTCGCGAGACCTGTTTCATTGCCAACCCTTACGATTTTTCGAAAGGGGTGAGGATTCCGCGAACGTGCTCGTCAGTCTTGTATCGGCCCTCAGCGGTTTTTGTACGGTCTGACCTCAATGGATCCGCATCCCATCCTGCGCCGTGTCGGTGACCAGTCCCACCTGTTCCAGGTGGTGACGCTGGAACTGCGCTTCAAGCTCAGCGGGTGCAGCCTGCTATGCTTTGACGACGGCGTAGAGCCCATGCTGGGCGAGCATTGCTCCGCCAGTGTCTATTCGCCCCGCGAGTTACATTATGAGCGGCTGACATGCGAGCTCGCGGAGCGCTCTGTTACGCTACATTGTGACCCGGAGTTCTTCCTACGCGAGCTCGGGCTGACTCCGGACGAAACCCCTGAGCCGATTCGCGCTTTCCTGACCGGGCAGCCGATCCCCAGAGAGTTCAAACGCATCCGACTGACGGCCCACATGCGCCGCACCCTCGTCGAATTGATGCAGCCGACCTGTCTGCCGCAGTTCACCCGCGCCTACCGGGAGCTGAAGGCTCGCGACTTGGCGCTCTCGGCCTTGATTGAGTTGCAGGGCACTGAGACGCGGGTGTGTGACGAGCGCTCGACGGCCGCCTGTCCTACCGCCGGACTGACAGCCGGCCTACTTCTGCGTGCGACGCAATGGTTACACCAGAACCTGAGCGAAGACCGTGACCTGCAAGATCTAGCGGCGGCAGTGAAGGTCGCTCCGGGTCGACTGCTGCGCGCTTTCAAACACACAACCGGCCTGACGCCCCAACAATATCGCCTGCGTGCCCGAGTGGAGCGCGCCCGCCAGCTACTCGTCGACGGCCAATTACCCCTCAAGGCTATCGGCCAGGACTCCGGCTTCTACGACCAGGCGCATCTGACACGCGCGTTTCGAGCCGCCTACGGTACCACTCCCTCGCGATATCGAAAGGAGCGAGTCAGCCAACTCGAGGTCGTGTGACCGCAAATGCGAACAGAGTCGACCCGGCAGGAATGACCACATACTGTCGCCCATCGAGCTGGTAAGTCATCGCCGTGGAATACAGCGCCGCACCGAGCTGCACGTGCCACAGATCCTGGCCACTACTCGCATCCAAGGCGATGAAGTTACCATCCGACTCACCAGCGAAAACAACTCCACCGGCGGTTGACAGCGCCCCGGCATTGGGAGCGCTGAAATATTTGAACTCCCACTTCTGTGCCCCTGTCAGTGGATCCAACGCCTTCAGCGCGCCTCCCGGCCGGCTCTGCGGATCTGGGCCGTATTGACCTCCGACAAAGACGTGCCCCGCACGATAGGGCTCGCGCACGCTGCTGAACAAGTCGCACTCATTGGATGTCGCGACATACAGCAACCTCGTTTCCGGATCATAGGAAGGTGAATACCAGTTGGTCAGACCCGGCGCGCCAGGACAGACGAGGGTCCCGCCAGCACCCAACTTGATCTGTGGATTCAACACCGGCCGGCCGCTGGGTGCAATGGAGGTGGCCCACGTTACATGCCCAAAGGGTTGGGCACCGAGAAACCGGCCATCGGTTCGATCGAGCACATACAAAAAGCCATTCCGATTGGCCTGCACCAGAAGCTTGCGTGGCTGCCCCTGCCAGGAACCCTCGAGCAGAACAGGAACCTGCGTAGCATCGTAGTCGTACAGGTCGTGTGGCGTGAACTGAAAATGCCAGACCAGTTTGCCATTGTCAGGGTTGAGCGCCAGCATGGAGTTGCTGTAGAGATTGTCCCCATCGCGCTCACCGCCGTAACCGCTCGGAGCGGGATTCCCCGTCGGCCAGTACAACAGGTTGAGCTCCGGGTCATAGGATCCCGTGAGCCACGCCGGCACTCCGCCGGTTTTCCAAGAGTCCCCCGTCCAGGTCCCCTGCCCCGATGACTGCGCACCCGCTATTGTCTGGAAGCGCCACAAACGTTGCCCAGAGTTCACATCGTAGGCGTCGATGAAGCCGCGAACTCCATACTCTCCGCCCGAAACGCCGACAATCACCGCGTTCTTGATCACCAGCGGGGCGGTCGTAAAACTATAACCCTGGCTCGAGTCCGCCGCCTTGACATCCCACAGGAGATTGCCGGTCCGGGTATCAAGCGCAATCACGTGCGCATCCAGCGTCGCCATGAACAACTTGTTGCCCAACAGCGCGAAGCCGCGATTAACTCTCCCGCAGCACAATGGCAGCTTGTCCGGCAGACTACGCCGATAGCGCCAGATTGCCCTGCCGGTGCGGGCATCCAACGCAAATGCGCGGTTGCTCTGTCCAGTACCGTATAACACCCCATCCACCACAAGGGGTGTCGTCTCGAACGACCCGAGATCATCGACCTGAAAGGCCCACTGGAGACTGAGATTGGCGACATTGCGCGTATTGATCTGGCTGAGACCACTGTGCCGCCAGCCACGATAGTCACCCGAGTAAGTAAGCCAGTTCTCGGGCTCCCGCTCGGCATTCACGAGGCGTTCGTAACTGACCTGGGCGTGCGCGCTCATCCAGGCGCACAACACCATTCCTAACAGCCGCGAACGCGATTTCATAGTTGTTCTCATCGGCCGCGCAACCCCTCCAGATAGGAAACCAGATCCGCCAGGTCCCGCGCGCCGAGACGGCTCGGCGGATAGGGCGGCATCAGTGAGCGAGGCTCATGCCTCACACTCTCGAGGTCTCTCTTCAAAAGCAAGTGCACGGTTCCACCCGTATCCATCAGTTGTATCGAGAAGGTATCCTCGTTCTTGGCCACACCGACCAAACTCCGCCCGTCCGCCAGAATGACGGTGACCGTGTCGTAGCGAAGCGGTACGTTGTATAGATCGTTCGGGTCGGCCATTCCTTCGGTCAATTCCTTGTCCGGCTCGCGAATCGATTCCACCAGATAGGACGCCGCGCGCGAGGCCCCCACGTCGGACAAGTCAGGCCCGAGTACACCTCCCTTTCCTGTTACCATGTGGCACGCGTTGCAACCGCCGCTGCCGAAGAAGATCCTCGCCCCTTTGACGGGATCACCCGATCCCACGGCATGCCTGTCTGGGGCGAGCGAGCGTAGGTAGGACACAATCGCCCGAATTTCAGCCTCCTCGAGGTCGTTGGCCGGCATGGCGGTGCCGGGCACGCCCTGGGCGATCGTGTGGAAAATATCGGCATCGCTCCCGCCATGAACCCACCGGCCGGTCGTGAGGTCAGGCCCCTTGCCGCCGCCGCGGGCATTCGCTCCGTGGCAAATGGAGCAGTTGGAACGAAACAACAAGCCGCCCTGTTGGATAGTCGCCGACTGGCTCGTCACCTGATCGGCAGCAGCCCCTTCATGTGCGTACGCCCTCTCGCATGAGAACACCACACACCCGAGTGTCGCGAACACACAGACGAGCGCCCGGATCACGGCTTTGCGACCGATGGGTATGGGAGGCGCCAGACGGTCCCGCGAATGTAATCCATGAGCCACACAGCATCCGCGTCGCACCCCAATGAATCTCCTCCCGGACCTTTCCACTGCCGCACCGTCTTGTTCGTGGACGGGTCGATGCGCGTCAAGGGCAGCGTAAACACGGTTGCCCAGATAGTGTTGGCACCGTAACAGATCTCACCGCCCTCTCCCTGCAGGCCCGCTGCAATGGTCGCAATCACCTTTCTGGACTTTGCGTCGATGCGGCTCACGCTGCCGTCGCCTTGATTGAGCGTCCAGATGGAACCGCCGCCCGCGGTCAAGAAACGCGGTTTGAGCCCGACTGGAACCGAGCCCAGCACCTCCCCGGAGCTTGCATCGATCGCGGTCAGGACGCTCTTATCGGCGCTGGTGATCCAAACGACGCCGTCGCTGTAGAGGGGATTGAATGAGCCGCGTGGCACGTGAACACGCTGCCGTACAGCACCAGTGTCAGGATTGATCCTGCTGAGGGTCCCATCGTTTCCGGTCACCATCCAGAGGCTATCCGCGCTCGAAGTAAGATCGCCGTCCGGGGCGATCCACCCGACGCTCACCTTCCCACCGATCTGGTTGGTGCGCGGATCGATTCGCAGTAGGACGGGCATTTTGGAACATACCGGCACCCACAAGGTGCCGAAGGCGAACTCTGGCTTTGAGCAAACCTCGCCGGGCAGCGCAATCGTTGCAACGACCTTTGCGGTTTTCGGGTCGATACGCCTCACCGCGTAGGGCTTGGCGCTCACCACCCAGACGGCTTCCGGTGTCGGCAGCACCCAATACGCCAACTCGCCACCAATCTTCCAGCTCGCTTGCGGGTGCAGAGCGGCAAACGGAATCTGCACTGACGCAATGCCCGGTCGGGGCGTGTTCAGAACAGCGTCGCTCTCACGATCATCCTGTCCGAACGCGGCGGCACTTGCGATATAGCACAATACGAAGATGTGACGGAACGCCATGACTTTTCTACCTTCGCCCCTCGAGGCTAGACTCACCACACTTGCAGTCCGGACGATCACTTCTCATGGCAAAACGTACCCGAGATGGCCGAGTGGACCGATTCGATATGCGCATTCTCGCGGCGCTGTGCGAGCGCGGCCGGCAAACGATCACCGAGCTGTCCAAGTTGGTGGGCCTTTCCCAGACACCCTGCAGCGCGCGGCTGGAGAAGCTCGAGGCCGACGCGGCGATCCTCGGATACCACGCGGATGTCGATGTCGAGCAACTCACTGGAATGAGCTTGTACTATGTCACCATAAGCGCGAAATCCTACTCCGCCACTCTCGCCGCGAAGATGGAAGCATTGATCAGCCAGAGTCCCTACGTCGTGGCCGCGGATGCTCTGTTTGGCTCGCACGACTACGTGCTGCAGATCTACGCTCGCAGCGCCCAGCACTACCACGAGATCGTAGCCCCGTTGCTGGAGCTCGAGATTGACTACCACACGTGGCCGGTATCGCGCCGCGTATTGCGCCCGCAGACTCATCGGTTGATGGCTGCATTCGCCAAGACCCCCCCGTGAGCCGCCAGGTTGCATCGAGCTACTCAGTATCGTAGTCCTGCAACCACGCAGGCGGCGCGTCGGTGTCCGCATCGGGTGTGAGCGCCGGATCGTACAAGCCCGCAATGGCGTGGGCCATTTCGGACGCATCACCGGATGACATGTTAGTCAGCACCACCACGGTGGTTCCATCATCGACGTAGCGCGCGATGTGAGCGGTGAAACCCTGCCAACCGCCGCCGTGTTCAATCACCCTGTGGCCGCGAATTGAACGGATAAACCAACCGAACCCATAGTTCCCGATGTTGCGCTCGCCATTGTTCAATGCAAAGGGCGTCCACATCCGCTCGAGGTTGGATTGGCTCAACAGAGTCTGCGTGTACAGTGCAGCATCCCACTTGGCGAGATCCAGAACGTTGAAATACATCGCGCCGTCGCCGGTGGAGTTGTAAAATGGCGCAACCCACCGCTGATTGCGCAGAACTCCCTCCTCGAGCTTATAGCCCGCGGCTCGATTGGGAATGATCTCGGCATCGCTGATGATGCGTGTCGCCGCCATTCCCAACGGTTTGAAAATGCGCTGCGCGAGAAACTCACCCCACGGCTCGCCGCTGACTTTGTGAATCAGCATGCCCAGCAGGACATAGTTCGTATCGCAGTAGAGCCACCGCTCCCCGACCGGGAAATCGATGCGCATGGCCTCGATCCTCGCGAGCGCTTCCGCCTCGGTCACCTCATGTTGCAGGTCAAAAGGACCGAATGGCCGCGTCCGCTCATGGTTCGAATACTGGCCGAGACCTGAAGTATGCGACAGCAGGCTCTTCACCTTGATGGGCTGCCAGCTCGGCGGCGCGTCCGGGAAGTACCGCGTGATGCTGTCTTCCAGGCCCACGCGCCCCTCCTGCACGAGCAACATGACACCGGTCGCCGTGAACTGCTTGCCCACCGAGCCGGACTGAAACACCATGTCCGTCCGCACCGGTACGCCCAACTCGAGGTTTGCTACTCCATAGCCCTTGGCGAAAACCACCTTTCCCTGCCGATAGATTCCAACCTGGACGCCCGGAATTTGGCCTTGCCGCATGCGGCCCGCGACGTATTGATCGATCTTGTGCTGCGGGTCGACGTTGGCGGCCGCGGCATCAGCGAGCGCGACGGCGAACAACAGGACTGTCAGGCGCAAAAGTCTCACGAGTGCCTCCCCGTTTGGACTCGTTAGCAATGGCACGGCGGTGCATGGTAGGCATGCCGGCATTGCCAACGTAGCGAAAAGGGGTCGCGACATGGGGGCAATGAGTGAAAAGCACCTTTTTGCTGCCACAGATCACGGATTTTCTCTGAATCCTACTCGCGCAGTTGGTCCTTCTTGAGCAGCGTCTCGATCCCCGAGTCGGGATAGCTCAGCAATTTGCCCAAACGGCGGGCAATCTCCTCCCGCGCCTTGCCGGTGTATTTACCCGCCTTCACCAGCGCCGCCTTGTCCTGCTTCAGCGCTTTGTATTCATCCAACGTGGCTCCCTTGTAAATCAAGAGCACCTCTTTGCCCTTGGCGACATCCGCCGGAAAGAGGTCAGTCACAATCAGGTCCGGTTCTCGATAGAGCAGCACATGGCTTTCCTTTGCGATACGCGCCGCCTCCGGCAGGATCTCATCCATCTCCACCGGCGACAGCACATCACTGAAGGCAAGCTTCTTCTGCCCGATTCCCACCAACTCCGCGAATGCGGTGATCTCCCCCACGTGCAGCGAGGGTTTATCGATGGTCAATGGCGGCTTTTGCGCGGACTGCGCTGGGGAATTCCCAGAGGCCAACGCTGCGGTCGACAAGCTCATCGCAAGCAGTGAAGCCAACAGACTCCTGTGATTCATCGCATGATCTCCTCGAAAGTGCATAGATCGCAAAGCTCGCGGGCGGCACTCCTTTTCCGGAGTGCCGCCCTACCCGGTTCCTAAAACGTCGCGCCGATCCTGACGTAATAGAAACCACCATTGATTCCGTAGGGCGAAAATATCGGGTACTGGATGACGCTGTTGCTATCGCCGTAGTAGAAGCTGCTTTCGTGCGCCAGAATCGTGGCGTTCAGATGGGGAGGCAACTTGTTGAACAAGTTCAGGGCCCCGATGCTGAACCGGAGGTGCTCCGAGAACTGATATGACAGATCCAGGTTGGTGATTGCCGTCACCGGAATCTCATTCCGGTAATAGTCCAGTCCCCCGGGGCAGATAAACAGACCGCCACGCGCAGTGCACGCCGGGAAAGGCCCTCCCTGCCCATTGTCGCCGTCATCGGACTCATAATCGGATGAAGGCCCATAGATCTTCTCCAACAGATTGGCGGAGAAGCGTTCTACGGTAAACAGGGCACCCAGGTTCACGGTGTATTTGGGGGTGGCGGTCGTCAGGTCCGAGTAGGCAGTCGGATCGTATAGCTCATCGATAGGTGGATTACCTCCAGCCAACGAGTTCGGCGTAGTCGCGTATTTGGTCACGGTAGTATTGTTATAGGTGGCGCTCGCTGACCATGTCACCTTGCCGAATGAATAGTCCACCGGGAAGGTGAACACCAGGTCGGCTCCCCGAGTACGCGTATCAATGCCGTTTGCGAAGATGTTGATGCCGGTAGTGCCGCTGGCCACCACGCTGGGATCGATGGGATTCCCGCTGGCGATAATGGCGTCATTCACAATCGGCGAGTAGATGGTGCCCCCGGCAGATCCGATGATCTGACCACTGCCGACGATGCGGTTGGTAACCGTGATCTGATACAGATCCAGGGTCGCACTCATCCGTGGCGTCGGCCGCCATACCATACCGAGACTGAAGTTGACCGAATGCTCGGCCTGCAAACCATTCCCGAGTCCCAGAAGGCGTCCGCCCGGGGAATCTGGAGCTAACTGCACAAAGGCGGTCGTCGTGTTGACCACTGTGGATGTGTAGTACTCCTCCGCCAGCGTCGGAGCCCGGAATCCGTTGCTGACAGTGCCGCGCAGGGCGAATGCGGGAGTAAAGTCGTATCGCCCCGTCAGCTTGCCTACAGTCGCATGACCGAAGTCGCTGTAGTGCTCGGTACGCACCGCGGCATCGAGCCGCAGCGGCTCGATCGGATGGGCGGCCAGATCCAGATATACCGCTTCGTTGTTGCGACTGTGTGAGCCGGCATCGCTCGGCGTGAAGCCCGGATAACCCGAAGCGCCTCCGGCCAAATAGGAAATGGGCGCACCCGCATGGATGCCGTAGGTCTCGTGTCGATATTCGGCGCCGAACGCGACGTTCAGCGGACCCGCCCAGCCCAGATCGATATCTCGATTGAAATCGGCAGTCGTCGTCCATTGGTTCGCCTGCAGACGGCCGTCGTAGATATCCGTCGGAGATGGGACGTTGTACAGGCTCGAGTAGCCGGTGTTATACGTATGCAAGGTGGACAGGGAAACCTTGTCCCCGCCATAGCCGGTCGTCACATCCCAGTTCCACGTGCCGGTAGTTCCCTTGATTCCCAAATTGGTTTGGAAATCGTCCTCTGAGGTAGCTTCCAAAGGACTGAAGCCGAACGGGTACGGATACACCGTCTGCCCGCTGACGGGATCGATATAGTGCGCCTTGGAGGGCAGTCGGTAGTTCTGGTAGGCCTCGGCGTTCTTGTGAGCAAACGTGCCGGAGAAATACACCTGAGTGCCATTGCCGAAGGTTACACCGGAGTTCACGAGCGCTTGCCGGTTCAGGGTCTGGCCGTCGCCCAACCCCTGGTTCAGATTCGGGTAGCCCGGCGCGTTCACCATGTTTGAATTCGGATAGGTGGCCAGGTTGTCCGGATTGACCAGCCGCTGATCGGGCCCGCTCACATTGCTGTGGGCGTGCCGCCGGATCTCACCGGTCACGTTCAAATACGCCCCGTTGCCCGGCTCGAACCCCGAATTCAAGCTGGCATCATAGGTCCTGCCCTGAGAGTTGCCGTACTGACCCGCTGAGGCGTTGACGCTTCCTCCGGATGAGCTCTTCTTCAGGATGATGTTGATGACACCGGCAATCGCATCCGTGCCGTACTGGGCGGCGGCCCCGTCGGTCAACACTTCGATGTGATCGATCGCATCCACGGGGAGAAAATTCAAATCGACGCCGGCGCCCCCCTGGTAGGGCGATCCGCCATCCACAGCGAGATTGGCGGTCGTATGCCGGCGCTTACCATCGACCAGCACCAGCACATGATTCGGACTCAACCCGCGGAGCTTGGCAAGCAAGGTCTGCTCGGCCATGTCGTAGCCGAACGCCTGCATGGTCAAGGAGGGGACGATCTGCGCCAGGGTGGACATGAGATCGCCATTGCCGGAGGCTGCGCGGAGCGCTTCGGCGCTGAGGATTTGCACCGGGGCGGGACTATCCATGACCGCCATTCCGCTGGTGCGAGTACCGGTGACGATGACCTCCTCGACAACCTCCTTCTTGCGCTCACCGTCGCTGTACTCTAGGGCAGCAGGTCCCGTAGAAATTGCCTCGCCTGCCTCAGCCAGGTGAAATCGGCCCCAGAAGGACCCCTTGGCCTTCTGCGTCGTACTAGTTGGATTCGCGGTTGCGCCGCCGCGCCGCAGAGGAGCTGCGACCATGATGGCGCCGGACGCATCCGTGGACAGGACTAGAGAGGTGCCTTCCAACAGTTTCGCGGCGGCTTCGCTGGTGGACAGGTCGCCCTTCACGCCCCGCGTCTCGAGCCCTTGCGCCTGCTCCGGACGATAAATGATATCCACGCGCGCCTGCTTCGCGAGCAGATCCAGGGCGGCTCCCAGCTCACCGGATGGGATGTCGATGGCATGTTTGGCATCGTCAGCCATGGCATGCGCCGATAGCCAGAGCGCGCAAGCAGCCACGACCAATGCGGATCGAAATGTCACAGACTGGAGCATCGCCCCTCCCCCGGAGTGTGTCTAGTTGTCTCGTGTTATGCACTGAAGACGATCAACGGGGGAAAAACCCAACGTCAGCGCGCCTGCAAGATGTATCGATCCTCGTGCCGCTCGACTCGTAACGGGTAGCCGCGCTCGATCAAACGCAGGAAGGCATCGACATTGTCCGCGCGGAAGCTGCCCGCCACCCGGAAGTCCGCAGCATGAGGATCGGCGATGACGATTTTTCGCGTGTTATACCTGTTGAACTCCGCGACCGCTTGCGCAAGCGTCATCTCCCGAAAGACCAGGACGCCCTCGCGCCAGCTCAAACTTTCCTCGGCTTCGGTGGGAGTTCCATTCTCGAGGAGCACCCCGGAATCGCCGGCCCGGGCCACCATGCCGGCGGAAAGCAACTCAGGCGCGGACTTCTGCAGTTGCGCTACGGGAGCCCCTTCGAGACGAACACGTCCCTCGGTGACGATCACATCGACATCATCCCCATTCCGACGCACCGAAAATCGGGTGCCCACCGCAATCACACGCTTGTCTCCCGCGCGCACCACAAAGGGACGCCGCGTGTCCTGTGCCACCTCAAAGTAGGCCTCGCCCTGCTCCAACTCGACGCGGCGCTCGTGATCCGTGACCGAAACATGAATCCGGCTGTCGGTATTGAGAGTGACCTTCGAGCCATCCGCCAGCGGAATCAACGCGATTCCCCCTACCGGCGTGCGGTAGGAGGCTCCCCGCGATCCGAGATTCCAGGACACGGCCAGCAGCACTGCAAGCAACACACACGCGGCTGCGGATCCACCTGCCCAAAGTATCCGCGAAGGACGCCGGCTCACTGCGGGCTTGAAGTGGTCAGGATTTCGCACTGCTGCCTGAGCGGGGTGCGGGTCAAAGAAAGGTGAGAAGACCCAGGCTCCCGGCGGCGGCGGTCCTCCATCGGGCTTCCCGGTCCCCAACGCTCGTAACCGCTGTGAGCGCTCCCAAACATGCTCCAGGCGCAAATAGGTAACACGATGCAGGACAGACTCCTCGAGCCACTCCTCGAGTCGCATCTGGTCCGCGCCGCTCCAGTCACCGGAATCACGGCGCGCGAGCCAGTCACCCGCGATCTGGTCGATGTTTCTAGGGCTGTCCATGCTCGCAATCGTCCTCATGCTCAATCGACACCTGCTGCTCCCTACCCCGCTGAATATCCTCATCCAGCATGTACTTCGCCAAGAGACGTCCGCCCTTGGACACCTGCTGCTCGACCGCCTTCACGCTCACACCCATTTGCTCGGCCACTTCCTTCTGCGACAGGCCCTCTACACGCCGCAACCAAATCACCATGCGGCACCGGGGTGGGAGCCGGTCCAACGCTGCCGCGAGCCGCTTCAACTCCTGACGGGCGCTCACCCGTTGCTCCGCGCTGATCTCATCTACTGAGACGTCCAGAGCTTCCAAATCCCCAACCGCCTCGATGGATACGATGCGCTCGCGCCGCACCCGATCCGTGATCAGGTGATGCGCGGTGCTGAGAAGGAAAGCACGGGGCGAGGTCGGTCGCACGGTGCGGGCGGCCTGGTAGACACGGGCGTAAGCCTCCTGGCGCAGGTCGTCGATTTCATGCTTTCGCGGCCATACGCGCAAAAGATACCGCAGCAACGAGGCCTCGTGAGCGAGCACCTCGCGCTTGAACCAGGTATCCAGGCTCTCAACCATCGCGGCACATTACCGCTACGGCGACGGGATTACAGCTCGAGAATTTTCGATGAGCGCACTAGGGTATTTTCGCGTTGGTTCGTCGCCTGTGGATGTCAACACTGCTTCTCAGCGCGACGCTTGGGGCAGCACAGGAAGAATGAGGCGCGAAGGCGAGGACGCGGACCGATACACCGACTGCATCGCCTTCTGAAACTCCGCCGGCTTGGCGCGATAGATGTTCGTGAACGTCTGCGGATTGCGATCGAACACCGGGAAGAAGCTGCTCTGTACCTGCACCATCAGCCGGTGGCCCCGCCTGAACGTATGAAACTTGTCGCGAATCTCGAACCGGATCCGCGTGATCTGCCCGGGAACGAGCAGCACGGGCTTCGCGAAACTTTCGCGATACTTTGCTCGCATCACTTCCATTCCAATGAGCGCCTGGTAGCCACCCATACGGGTACCTTGCGGGTTCGGCTCGTTGTCCGGCGTATCACCCGGATAGACGTCGACCAGCTTCACGACCCAATCCGCGTCCGTACCTGTGCTCGACACGAACAGATCAATGCCAATGGGCCCGGCCAGCGTGAGGTCTTCGCTCAATGGCGCTGTCTGATACGTGAGCACGTCCGGGCGCGTGTACGCGAAGCGCTGATCTCCCAACAGGAAGACATCGTCGCTCTCTCGAAGAATCTTCGAGGTGTATGGAACGGGGCGCGCGGGATCGCTCACGTAACTGTCATGCGCGTCAGCCCCTTCGTCCGTCGGTGCATTGAATTCCAGACGACCGTCGGCACGGAAGTACAGCGGCTTCACCACCTTGCCCGCCGGCGGCCACTCATCCAGCTCGTGCCAGCGATTCGTTCCGGTCTCGAAGACGATGGCTTCGGCCCGCGGCGGCGAGCCGTTGCCTTTCAGGTAGTACTCGAAGAACGGCAACTGGACGGCCTCTTGGAAATGCTCCGCGGTCTTCGAACCGAACAGGATGTCTCCGACGCGCGAGCCATCCGTCTCTTGCCAACCGCTGTGGGCCCAGGGCCCCACGACGAGCGTGCTCCGGTTTCGTGGGTTCTCTTCCTCGATAGCCTGGTAGGTAGCGAGGGTGCCGTAGGGATCGGTCGAGTCGAACCAGCCCATGACGTTCAGTACGGCCACCTTGATATGCTTCAAAGAACGGCGGACGCTGAGGCGCTCCCAGTACGCATCGTAATCGGGATGCTCGAGAATATTCTTCCAACCCGGCGCCATATCGCCGCCGAAATAACGATCGTTCAGCTCATCCGTCGGTCCGGCGTTCAGAAAGAAGTCATAGTCCCACGGCTGACCGAAATCGATGTTGGGTGGTTGCGCATTGCCGATGCCGGCACGGCGATGCCCCGTGCGAATGCCGATGCGACGCCACCACTCGACGCCCGACAACACGAACGCGCCATTGTGATGATCGTCATCGCCAACGAACGCATCGAAGGTCGTGCCCTGCGGCGAGACCGCCTTCAATGCGGGATGCGAATCGACCATCCCCATCACCGTATACCAGCCGGGATGCGAAATGCCCCACTGCCCGACGCGACCGTTGTGATTCGGAACGTGCTTCACGAGCCATTCGATGGTGTCCCACGTATCCGTGCTTTCATCGGTAGCGTGCCGATCGGTGCGCGGCGGACGCAGGTTCTCCCACTCGCCTTCGGACTGGTAAGTGCCGCGAACATCCTGAAACACAAAGATGTAACCGGCCTGCAGAAATGCCGGGCTCGGCGCCATGTCCGCGACGGCGCGGTAATTATTTGCGCCGTACGGTCCGGCCGAGTACGGCGTGCGCTGAAGCAGGATGGGATACTGGCGCGAGTGGTCCTTTGGGCTGTAGATAGCGGTGTACAACTTGACACCGTCGCGCATCGCGACGTGTTGCTCGATCTTGTCGTAGTGCACTTGCAGATCGAATTCCGCTGCCAGAGCGGGTGTGCCGAGGACGAGAAGAAGCGCGAACCACATCAGGTTGTAGCGGGCCACTCGCATAGCGTTAGTCCATGAAGGGATAGCGATAGTCGACCGGCGGCACAAAAGTCTCCTTGATCGCACGCGGCGACACCCAGCGGATGAGATTCCAGAGCGACCCCGCCTTATCGTTGGTGCCGGACGCACGTGATCCCCCGAAGGGCTGCTGGCCCACGACGGCTCCCGTCGGCTTGTCGTTGATATAGAAGTTGCCTGCGGCATTGCGCAGGACCGAGAGCGCCAACGCGATGGCGGCGCGATCCCGGGCAAACACGGCACCGGTCAGACCGTAGCGGCTCGATTGATCTATCGCGCCGAGCGTTGGCCCGAAGTCCGCATCCTCATAGAGGCAGGCCGTCACAATGGGGCCAAACAACTCATCCCGCAGCAGTGGCGAGCTCCACGATCCGGTTTCGAACAGGGTCGGCTGGACGAAAAATCCTTTGCGGTCATCGGTCCCGCCACCCGCAACCAAGCGGGTATCTGCAGCGCGGCTCGCCGCCACGATAGCCGCTTCGTGCCGGCGGAAGGCCCGCGCGTCGATGACAGCGCCCATGAAATTCGAGAGATCGGCCACATCGCCGACCTTGATGGTGGCGATCTGGTCACACAGAGCAGCACGCAGCTTCGGCCATATCGATCGGGGAACAAAAACCCGCGACGCCGCCGAGCACTTTTGACCCTGATACTCGAACCCCCCGCGGATGATGGCCGTCGCAAGCGCGTCGAGATCCGCGCTGGGGTGGGCGACAATGAAATTCTTGCCGCCTGTCTCTCCGACGATTCGCGGGTAACCGTTATACCGATCGATGTTCCCCGCCACGCTCCTATGTATCTCGTTGAAAACTGCTGTTGAGCCTGTGAAATGCACCCCGCCAAGCGAGGGCTCGACCAACGCAGGCGGCACAACTTTCGCGCCATCGCCGTGCACCAGGTTGATGACGCCATCTGGAAGACCCGCCGCCCGCAGGATCTGCATGAAAAAGTGCGCGGACAATGCAGCCGTGGGGGCCGGTTTCCATACGACCGTGTTGCCCAGCAGGGCGGGTGCGGCCGGTAGATTGCCGGCGATGGCTGTAAAGTTGAATGGCGTGACCGCCAGGACAAATCCTTCCAAGGGGCGGTAGTCGACCCGATTCCAAACACCGGAGGGTGAAATCGGTTGCTCACGGTAGATGCGCATCATGTAGTGAACATTGAAGCGCAAGAAGTCAACCAGCTCCGCCGCGGCGTCGATCTCAGCCTGATGCACCGTCTTCGACTGACCGAGCATCGTGGCTGCGTTGAGCGTGTCGCGCCAGGGTCCGGCCAGGAGATCCGCCGCACGCAGAAAGACAGCAGCCCGCTCCTCATACGGAGTTCTCGCCCAGTCGCTTGCAGCACGGTTCGCTGCATCGACAGCCATGCGAACCTCCGAGGGCCCCGCGACGTGTATGACTCCGATCTGCCGTGCATGATCATGCGGCATGCATGCGCGCATGATGCCGTCCGAGCGTACCTCCTTGCCGTCTATGACCAGAGGTATATCGGTCACTTCGGCAGCGAGCGCCGCAAGCCGTCTCTGCAGCGAACTGCGCTCCGGCGAGCCAGGGACGTAGGCCCGAACAATCTCGTTGGCAACGGGTGGTGGCTGGATCATCCCGTGTGAGCCCGGGGAGTGTGCTGTGATCGAGGCCAGCGCCACTTCACTTCATCCCCGGCTGAAAGCGATAAGTCCATTGACCAATGATATTGCGCCGATAGCCGATGCCACAGGCAGTCTGCGGCGAGCACAAGGCGTAGTATCTCTTGTCCAACAGGTTGGTCACTTTGAGCGTCAATTTCCAAGGGTCCCTGTCAATCCCCAACATCCCATCCACGAGTGTAAATCCCGGCGTCACGAGACTGACAATGCTTCCTTGCATCGAGTCCGCCTCCTCCGACGCCCCGACGTAGCGCACCCCTAGCCCCATATGCATCGACATTTGTGCACCGAGCGGAAACGTCTTTTCACCCCACACCGACGCCTCGTTCGCCGGCACTCCAGAGATGGGCTGTCCGTTCTGCATTGGGTTGTCGCTGCTGATGGTTCGCATCTTGAGATGGCTGACCGACAGACTGACGCTGTAGTTGTCCGGCAACCTGCGGACAATCTCCACCTCGCCACCTCGCGAACGTACCGAGCCCACCTGCAAGGTATTCTGGCCGTTGGAAGGATCGGTCTCCGGCAGGTTTGTACCGGTGAGATTAAAAAGGGCGAGGGTCAGCAACGTGTGCGAATCAGGCTGCCATTTCACGCCGGCCTCATATTGAATGCCGAACTGCGGCTTGAAAGGTTGATTGAAGAAATTCAGCCCCACTGTGGGAATGAACGATTTTGAGTAGCTCATGTAGGGCGTCACGTTCTCGAAGACTTCGAGCGACAGACCGGCCCTGGTGGTGGTTACCCGATTGACCTGCGACTCGCTGCCCAGCGTCGTTTCGCTGGCCCGATCATGCCGCGCTCCGACCAACAGCGCCAGGATGTTACGGACCAGAATCTGATCCTGCACGTAGACCCCGAGCTGGCTCGAGTGTTGCTTCACGTAAGGGTCGAGCTGGGCAGGGAGAATATTGCCGTAGGTGGGCGCATAGATGTCTATCGGCGGGGCTCCCGTCAGGTAGACACTGGCGGAATCCAACACTGTTCTGGAGTAGTCCGCCCCCACCAGCACGGTGTGCTCGACAGGACCGGTGCCAAACTCGGCTTGCAACCGGTTATCGCTGGCCAGGGAATTAGTGTAGGCGCGCTGGTCATAGCGGTAGCGCGGTATGGTAGTCAGATTCGCATCCAGGAATGGATTCACATAGCCATTCCAGATATCGGGGTAGATGCCTGCATCGTTGGCGTACGCGTGAGTGAAGCGTACACCGCCGCCATAGCTCAACCAGTTGTTGAAGCGATGCTGCAGCAGGGCTTGCGCGTAGTACTCTTCGCGATCGTAGTGATTCAGCCCCGGCTCCCCTAGAAAGACATTGTCCGGCAGCCGACGGCCGGGCGGAGCCAGCAACGATGCTGACACCGGCACGTAGGGCCACCACGAGCCCTGCCGATCCTTCTGATACTGGGCACTGATCAGCAAATCCGTGCCATCGTCCGGCTGAAAGCGCAGCGAGGGCGTCAACAACACGCGATCGTCGCGGCCGAATTGGAACTGGCTACCGGAGTTACGGTATAGGCCAATCAAGCGCCCGGACAGACTGCCGGAATCCGTCAGAGGACCCTTGGCATCGAACTCGAGCTGCTTGCGGTTAAAGCTGCCGTACTCAGCCCCCACTTCGATCCGCGCCTGCCCGTCGGGCCGCTTGCTGATTGCGTTCACGATGCCGCCGGCCGTACCCTGACCGTACAACACTGAAGACGGCCCCCTCAGCACCTCAACATGATCCAACGAGTAGATGTCAGTACGCACCGTCTCATAGCCGTCTATTCGTATCAAACCATCGAGGTAGCGGGTCGCCGAGAATCCGCGCGATAGAAAATAATCGAAGCGGGAATCGGTACCGTTAGGCTCAGTGCGCAGTCCCGCCAGGTAACGCAACCCCTCCTGCAGCCCGATCGCCCCCCGGCCTTCGAGCTCATCTGCCGTAACGATGCTGATCGCCTGCGGGATCTGAGCCAACGCGGTGTCGGTCTTAGTGGCCGTTTCGGCTCGAAAGCCCTGAACGACGACCTGCGCGGACGCTTCCTCAGGTGGCACTGAGCCCTGGTCATTCGCGGAGGTCCGCCCTTCCCCGGATACGCCGGTTTGCGAATGCGCAGTCAGGACGGATAGCGCAAGGCTGATGCCTGCAAACACGACACGTGAAATATTCATCGCACCCCCTTCGAATCAAATTGTCATGCAACGGCGAGTATCGCAACGACACAACCCGCGACCACAACGCTAGCAAGCTGGCGGCAGAGCTTCTGCTCGCATCGGCACATTCTTTGATCGATTCGGGCCACGAGGCGTCGGGGGGCGCACACTGCATGGGCAATCCGATATCCTTTGGCAAAGCATCGAGTGTTGGGCTACTGCAGCGCAGCGAGACGGGCGAAATGAACCACCTGAAGAAGTCGACCGACTATCAGCACGTCCCGCGCCCTGTTGCCGCCATGGCGGACGAGTACCCCGCAGGCTACGACGCGCGCCATCATCATCGGCGTGCGCAGCTCCTGTATGCATGCTCCGGAGTGATGTCCGTCGTTACAGACAACAGCGGCTTTGTTGTGCCCCCGCAGCGCGCTGTCTGGCTGCCGAGCGGTATCGAGCACGAAGTGTATTACCGCGCTCGAGTGTCGCTACGCACTTTGTACATCGAACCGGATGCGCACCCTTCGCTGCCAACCACTTGCCGCGTCATCGAGGTCTCGGACCTGTTGCGGGCGCTGATTCTCGAAGCCGTGAACCTGCCGGTTGAATATGCCCTCGAAGGCCGCAGCGGGCACATCATGGCACTGATTCTGGAAGAGATCGCCACCATGCCGTCAGTACCGCTGCATGCGCCGATTCCGCAAGACGAACGGCTCGCACGCGTCTGCCGGGCGATGTTCAAGGACCCGGTTCGCGCAGGGACTCTGGAGGAATGGGCGCGCGCAGCAGGCATGAGCCGCCGCACGCTGACGAGACTGTTTCGGCAAGAGACGGGCATGAGCTTTGTGACCTGGCGTCAGCACATGCGCCTGCTCGAAGCACTGTCACGCCTGGCTATCGGACATCCCGTCACCAGAGTTGCGCTGGAAGTGGGCTATAACAGCCCGAGCTCCTTTACAGCGATGTTTCGGCGTGCGTTTGGCACGACCCCGAGTCACTATTTTTCGCAAGGAACGCAGACCGGCGAACCCGACACCAGCTCCCATAAGTCATGATGGGGCCATCTCCCGGATTGGTTCAGGCAGGAATCCACGACTATCACGGAATCATTCCTCCTCGCAACATGTCAGACAACCAACCTGACGCCTCATCGAACGCTCGATTGGCGATGCGCGCGATCGAGACAGCCTCGAGGAAGCTGTGCGTAGTCTCTGGATAGATCACCGATTGGGCGGCAACGCGCGCGCGCCGCAACTTATTGCCCATCTGAATGCACTCGTCATACATCACGTCGCATTCCGGAATCGCAAGAAACGCAGGAGGCAACCCGCGCACATCAGCGTGGATAGGGCAAGCCAGCGGATTGGTTTCCAGAGATGGATCACCCAGATAGTTGTTCCAGAACGCCGCCATCTCACCGCTGCCCCACATATAGCCGCCTTGGCCGTAACGCCGGTAGGACTCGGTAGCGCAAGTCGCGTCAAAAGCACCGTAATTCAACAGCATCGCCTTCACCGCACGTGGTTCGCCAGCGTCACGCAACTTCAAACACGCGGCGATTGTCATGGCCGCGCCGGCCGAATCGCCGCCAATGGCGATGCGCCGTCCATCGATCCCGTGTTCCGACCCATGCGTTTGTACCCAGTCGACAACAGCGACGGTCTCCTCGATCGCGCGCGGAAACCTGCTTTCAGGGGACAACGAGTAGTCGACTGCCACCACAACCAGGTTCGCCCGCGCGGCATACTCCCGCATGAGCCGATCATGGGTTTCGATGCTGAAGATCGTCCAGCCACCGCCGTGCAGGTAAATCAGCGCGGGACGGGTGCCACCCTCGCCGGGATTGAGGATCCGGATGCGAACAGCTCCGTGTGCGAGCGGCACGCTCTTCTCCGTCCTGTGAGCCATCGGCGGACCGCCTTTCGTCCAGGGAGCGCGGACCTGCTCTGCAATACGTCGCGCCTCCGGAAAGGACACTTGGTTGAGCGGCGGATGCTCGCTCCAACCTTGCGACATGCGCTGGACAAACACGCAGATCTCGGGATCGAGACCGCCTGCGTGCTCGATCGCGCCGTGGGTTCTGCTGTCGGACATGGGTACACCTCCTGAAAGGAGGCTAGCGGCTGCGCCACGGCGCCGCATTCGTGCTTGTACAGAATACTATCGCGTTCGAGCCAGCTCGATGACCGGCAGAACGATCCGCGAAGCCGCTTTCGCATAGTGGCACACACGCTGCGTGGCCGGGACGTAGTCCGTTGGCTTCGCGCGGTAGATGTTCACGAACGTCTGCGGATTGCGATCGATGAAAGGGAAAAACGAGCTCTGAACTTGGATGCCGATGCGGTGGCCTTTCCCGAATGTATGCAGCTTGTCGAGCAGTTCGATGTGATACGCCGTCACCTCGCCGGGCTCGAGCGGTGCGGGCTTCGAGAAGCTCTCGCGATAGCGGCCGCGTACGAGGCGCATGCCGACGGGTCGCTGGTAGCCCGGCAATTCGGCTGCATCCGGCGGGTAGATGTCGATCAGCTTCACGACCCAATCGGAATCCGTGCCCGTCGTCGATGCGAAGAGCTCGACCTCGCTCGCTCCGGCAATCGTGAGATCCTCGGTCAGCGGTTCACTCTGGTACCTCAGCACGTCCGGCCGGATCGATATGAGGCGCTGATCCTCGATGCGCCAGGTGTTGCCGTTTTCCATCGAGATGTGAGTTGAATAGGGTACAGGCTTGCCGGGATCGCTCACGTACTGGTCGCACGCGGTTGGATCTGTTTCCGTCGGCTTCTGCATCGAGAGCGCGCCGTTCGCACGCAGGTAGACAGACTCGTGCGTCACGCCCTTGGGAGGCCATTGATCGAAGCGATGCCAGGCATTTCGCCCGGTCTCAAACATCACGGCTTCGGGGCTCGACCAGTTGCCCTCATCCTTCATGTAATATTGGAAAAATGGGAACACCACCTCCTTCTGGTAGTAATCGGAGGTGCGCGCACCAAATTTCACATCGCCCAGCGAGGCTCCGTCGTCTCTGAGCCAGCCGCCGTGACGCCACGGTCCGGCAACGACGGTGTTGACGCTACGCGGATTTCGTTTTTTGATCTCGAGATACGTCGCCATGCTGCCGTAGGCGTCGAACGTGTCGTACCAGCCCAGCACGTTCAACACCGGCACGCGCACGTTCCCGAGCGGTTCGAGTGCGTTCCGTTCGCGCCAGTAGTCGTCGTAGTCCGGATGTTGAATGGCCTCGTCCCACTGCTTCTCGAGGCGGCCGCCAAAGTATTTGGTGTTGATCTGGTCCGTAGGGCCGGCGTGCAGGAAGAAGTCGTAGTCCCACGGCGTGGTGTAGTGCAGGTCCGGAGTCGGCAACTCGGCGCGCTCGCCGCGGGCGTTGCTGGATTCACTCATGTAGTAGATCCACTCGAGAATCTGCGTCATAAATGCGCCGTTGTCGTGGAAGTCATCGCCGAAGAACGCATCCGCCGTCGTCGCCTGAGGGGATGCCGCCTTCAGGGCGGGATGCGGATTCATCACGCTCTGAACAGTCATCCAACCGTCATGCGATATGCCCCACTGTCCTACGCGGCCGTTATGCCCTTTGATATGATGAAGGAGCCACTCGATGGTGTCGTAAGTATCGGTGGACTCGTCGATCCCGCTACGCCCATGCCGTCGCAATCGATAGTTGTCCCACTTCCCTTCCGACTTGAAGCGCCCGCGCACGTCCTGCAGAACGAAGATATAACCCGACGTTACGAATTCTTCACTCGGCGCGAGATCCTTGGGATCATGGAAGCGGCCGGGCCCATAGGGTTTCACCGAGTAGGGTGTACGGCGCAGGAGAATGGGATAGCGTCGTGAGGAATCCTTGGGTGTATATACGATCGTGTGGAGGTGAACGCCGTCACGCATTTCTATGTCGTATTCATTCTTGAGATAGTGCGCCGCTACGTCGCCCTCCACGGCGCCGGCCGCTGCCGCGAGACCTAGGATTAGAGTCAACAGCGCCAGGAATCGGCTACGGCTCGATCTCATGTGTCGTCCTCTGCGATTGAAGTCTCCAACCCCTGACGACCATTGTTATCCGACATGGTCTATTGAAAACATCCAACAATCACAGACGGATGGGTCCAACAAAGGAGGCTACATGAGCAGACGAGAATCTCTAAAGTTTCGAGGACCGAGACATGGAACAGCTCATCGGGCGTCAGCGCCCGCGGGCTCAACTGCTGGTCCACCGGCCTATGCGCCGGCTTAAGCGCCGCTCAGTGGAATATGCGTGGTCTTCTTCACTTCGCTCATAACCACACTAGAGCTGACCTCGCGCACACCGGGGATCTGCGACAGGCGGGAATAGAAGAACTTCTCGTAGGAGCTCATGTCGGAGACGACGATCTTGAGCAGCGCATCAGGACTTCCCAGGAGAATGTAACATTCCAGCACCTCCGGCAGAGTCTGTACGCGCCGCCGGAAAGCGGCCGTGGCCTGGCTGTCATGGGTCTCGAGTTTCACGGAGGCATAAATCGTAACGTTCAATCCGACGGCCTTGGCGTCAACCAACCAGACCTGACGCTGGAGGATCTTCGCCTCTTTCAACCGGCGGACCCGGCGCCAGCACGGCGGCGGCGTCATGCCGAGGCAATCGGCCAGCTCGCTCACGGAGAGTGAGCCATTTTCCTGCAGCAGTTCGAGAATCCGCCGATCGATTGAGTCGAGTGGCATGGACAAGAGCCTTTCCCCGCAGGTCGCGGGGCGCGGTAACATCGGGTAATATCGTATCAATAGATGTGCCTCACGAGGAAATATAATTACCTGAATAAAGCCATTTGAGGACATAGTCGTAAAGCTATTACCCGCCGCAGCGGGTATCGTTTGTGACTGGCGCAAGTGATGCGGCTTCATCGTGTATACCCACTACCCTGATTTCGACGGCCACGAACTGATCACATCGCGGCAACAACCCCATGTTGGCCTGACCGCCATCATCGCCATTCATAACACACGGCTCGGGCCGGCCATTGGCGGCTGCCGCATGCTGAAATTTCCAGATGCGGAAGCCGCAATAACCGATGTACTGAGGCTCTCGCGAGGAATGACCTACAAGGCCGCAATCGCGGGGATTCCGTATGGGGGTGGGAAGGCTGTCATCATGGGCAATCCCGCAGTCGAAAAAACCTCGGCTCTAATGCACGCCATGGGCGAATTCGTCGAAAGCCTTCAGGGCCGCTTCATCACCTCTTTTGATTCCGGCACATCGCTCGAAGACGTGCGCACCATGAGCGAGCGCACGAGGTTTACCGCGGGCGCGCTGGCGGGCGCGGGCAATGCCTCGGAGTCGACGGCCTATGGGGTATTTCAATGCCTGAAGGTGGCCGTTCGATATCGCCTCGGCCGCTCGGACCTGCAGGGTCTGCACATCGCCATCCAAGGCGTCGGGAATGTTGGCTCGCGGTTGGCCCATCTATTACGGGATAGCGGGGCCGTACTCTCCATCTCGGATACAGACGCTGAGAAAGCTGCCGGTGTCGCGGCCACCACCGGCGCTCACATTGTGGATAGCGATACCATCCATCGCATCGAAGCCGACGTTTATTCCCCTTGTGCACTGGGCGGGGTTCTGTCTGCTCGAACCATTGGCGAGTTGCGCGCGAAGGTGGTCGTTGGGGGAGCCAACAATCAATTGGCGCAAAAGGAGGATGATCAACGGCTCCTCGAGGCAGGGATTGTGTATTGCCCGGACTATCTTGCCAATGCGGGCGGCATCATCGACGTTCACTATCAACGTTGTAACGGCTCCCAGGAGGCGGTCAGAAAGCATATTGAGGCGCTGCCCGAGACATTCGTCGAGGTAATGGAGCGTTCGCGCGCGCTCGGCACAGGTACCGGAGCAGTGGCGGACCGGATTGCGGAAGAGCGTTTTGGCACGGCGCAGGCTCGAGCATGCGTGCGCTGACAACGATCGTTCGCGAGTACTATCAGCGGATCGACGCAAACGATGTCGATTGGGTTCTGGCCCGGTTTTCGCCGCAAGCGACCTATGACCGCGCCGGCGTGACTTACCGGGGCGCCCATGAGATCCGCGATTTCTTTTGTGTACAGCGACAGATCCGGGGTGTCCACCGGATTGAGGAGCTTTGGACAGCGGCGCCCCATGTCGTGTTTGTTTTGGGGCAGTTCAGCGGTGCAGGCGCCTCCGGGGATGCGCGTACAGTTCGCTTTTCAGACGTATGGTGGTTCGATCCCGACTCACGTATCTCGCATCGCGAGACGTTCCTGGCGCGAGGGCATGACTATGTTCGCGCTCAACAACATCGGGTGCAGACATGACAACCGCCGATGAGCACAGTGGCCCCTTGCGCGGCCTGAGAGTACTCGAGCTGACAGGAATCGGCCCAGGGCCTTGTTGCGCCATGCTGTTGGCGGACATGGGCGCCGAGGTCGTGCGCCTCGACCGGCCTGGAGGCAATGGCTGGCCGAACACCACAGTGGACCGGGGACGATACGTAATCGAAGTCGACTTGCATGAAGCTGAAGGGCGCGACCTGTGTCGGCTTGCCGCCGAGAAAGCCGACGTCCTCATCGAGGGATTCCGGCCGGGAGTCATGGAGCGGCTGGGATTGGGGCCGGACACCCTGTTGGCGCGCAATCCGCGCCTCATCTACGGGCGCATGACCGGATGGGGACAAACAGGCCCCCTGGCAAAGAGCGCGGGTCACGACATCAACTATATCGCGCTGACCGGAGCGTTGGCCGCTCTCGGCCGGCCGGGCGGTCCACCGAGCCCGCCTCTCAATCTCGTGGGCGATCTGGGTGGCGGTGCCCTGTTTCTCGCATTTGGAATTCTCGCGGCCCTATGGGAGCGGGAGCGATCCGGATCAGGACAGGTCATTGACGCTGCCATTGTGGACGGGGTTGCCTCCATGATGGGCATGTTCACCGGAATGATCACCGACCCGAGAGGCTCGCTCGATCGCGATCGCAGCCTGTTGGGTGGGGCTGCGCCCTTCTACGGCTGTTATACCTGCGCCGATGCCCGCGATCTGTGCGTGGGAGCCCTGGAGCCGAAGTTCTATCGTGAGTTGATTGAGCGCGTGGGAGCGCCTGCCGGGCTTCTCGAGGGCCAATATGAAACAGCCCATTGGCCGAGCCGCCGCGAAGCCCTCGAGAGGCTGTTTGCCACGAAGTCCCGCGACGAATGGTGCGAGCTGCTGGAAGGCAGCGATGCTTGCGTCGCACCTGTACTGACTGCCGCGGAATCCTTTTCTCATCCGCACTTCGTTCAGCGCGGCACCTACGCGGAGAGGCACGGCCTTACTCAGCCCTCTCCGGCCCCACGGCTTTCGCGAACTCCCGGCGCCATAGCTGCAGGAGGCGACGGAAAAGACGCGCTACGAAGGTGGGGTGTGAAGGCCTGATGTATTTCGACGCGGCCGATAGTCCATTGCCTACATTGACCTGAGGCGCTGGGCGATCTGCAAACGCTCAGAGCATTCTTTGACCATGCGGCTGATGAGCTCCGAGCAGGTTGGAATGTCGTCAATGAGGCCCGCTGCCAGGCGCGCCCAAATGAGGCCGTGGCTGGATTCGCCGGTCTGCAATGTTACGCGCCCGCGCGAACCTGCTACGAGAGGGAGCAGTGTGTCGCGCTCTGTTCCACCCGCTATCAGGTTCTTGATGTCCCCGTGTACAGGGGCCTCCTGCGTGCAAACAAACCGTGTCCCCATGTTGATACCCTGGGCGCCCAGCGCAAGCGCGGCAGCCATGCCACGCCCGTCAGCCAAACCTCCCGAGGCTATGATCGGGATGCGCAATGCGCGCGCGGCAGGAAGTTCAGATTCACCTCGAAAGGATGCGGCGTCATTGAGCGGCATCTGGCGATCTCCGAGCCCAACGCCTGGGGGCTCGGCTGGGTCAAAGCGGTCAGCGTACCCAACCCTCCCGCGTTGGACACCGCGGAAACCAACTCGGCCGTTCCAACCCATTGCATTCCACCTTGCATGATCGGATAGCGGATACCCAACATTCGAGTGATCGGATTGCTCACCGGGCCGGTCCTATTGCTCGCATTTCAGGCAGCGCCCGTCATGGCAGCGAGCTCCCGCACCAGTTTCGCCGCGAGCACCGCCGTCACGCCGTCGACGTCGCGGTCGGGGTTTAATTCGACCACATCGGCGCCGGCAACCCACGCCGTCTGACGATCAAGAGCATCCAAAACCTCGCGGACTGTCAAGCCGCCCGGCTCGTGATGAGCAACGCCCGGCGCCTCGCTTGGATCAATGCCATCCAGATCAATCGAGATATAGAGTGGTCCTTGCAGCACTGGAACGAGAGCGGGTGAGAAGCGACGGGCGGGTATCTGCTCGACGACCTGGAAACGCTGCGCCTGCTCACGCTGATGGCGATTGACGGTCCGTACACCAATCTGCACCAGGCGCCGGGCAGAGCCGCTCTCCAAGATCCGGGCAAAAGGCGATGCATGACTGCGCCTGTTGTGATCCAGATGGTCATAAAGATCGGGGTGTGCATCGATGTGAAGGATGGATAAGGGCCCATGAAGCTTCGCCAGCGATTGCACAATCGGACAGGTAACCCAATGGTCGCCACCGATGGAGATCGGCAGCGCACCGGCCTTCACGGCGGCGAGAATGGCAGCCGAAATGACTGCGTCGTCTTGCGGCGTTTCGGTTATCGCAAGATCCCCCATATCCTGGATATGCAACTCAGAGCCAATTTCGAGGCCGTTTTCAGCGGCGCTGTTACCATGCGTGCTGGCCAGTGCCGCACGGATCTGCGCGGGAGCACGAGCCGCACCTCTGAGAAAGGACGAGTTGCTATCGGAAGGAATGCCGATGAGCTGAACCTGGCGGCGCATACGTAGTCCCCAACGCAAACCCCCATCGTAAACGATCGCGGCCCCTCTACTCCAGGCACGCCTCCACCAGGCGATCGAATGCCGGCCCACCTCGAACAAGAGCAGATAACCATCAATGCCGTACACCGCCCCTGTGTCGAGGCGCGTGTATGGAAGCCTATTTTAGATACACTCTCTTGTCACCCACATTGTGGACATAGAAGTTGACACTGTAGCGATCGTTCTCGTGCTGGCGGTTGTGTCGTTGCCCATTCCGGCGACCGGATTTGCAGTTCGATGCAAAATCGGGCAGGTGGAAACACCCGTCATGGACGATGCAGGTTGCCACAGCGGACACATTCGACGCGTTCAACACGTCCTTTCGGAAAATCGAGTTTTTGGTAGGTAACAACTACTCGTCGTCGGATGCCGCCGGGATGCTCGGTGGCAACTTTCTGAACAAGATGGACGTATTCAACTACGAGACGGCGCTCGCGCTGTCCAAGACCGCCGAAACCGCGCCGGCGTTGCCTGAGGGGCCATGATCTCACTTGCTCACGGCTGCATCAGTAACTTCGAACTCAATTACTACTCCCAATATAATCAGAGCTTACTGATTCAAAAAGAGGGTCACCCTGGGTCTCGCGCATCTTGATTAAGATTATTAGCATCATATAATGATGCTATTGATCTTAATAGAGTGAGCCGTGGCTACTGACAACGAGTGCGCGCTACACACAGGATCTCGATTTCGACCACGATCCTCACCTACACCTCACCGTGGAGGTATCTCGTCGACGCGCGCCAGATCTCTCTCATGTGCTGAAGGTCCCCATCCAGATAGCGGATCGCACTTTGCCTCGTGTCTATGTAAGCGTCTACGACGAGCAGGCGCTTGCGGATAACAAGGTCGCAGCACTCCTCGATGAGCGTCGTACCGCCCCGCGTGACATCTACGATCTGGAACTGTTGCTATCCCGGGGCATCTGTCCCAGTCCACCGGTGATTCAGCAGTTTGGGGGCCAGGCGAAACTTACCGGCCTCATCAGCACGAAACTCGACTTGATGGGCTGGGCACTGTTTCGGGATCAGGTCCTTCCTGCACTGCCGCGGGAGACGCAGGCCAACATCGACGAGGAGGAATACCTTGCCATGAAGCTTCGGCTCCTCAACGCAATCGAACAGTGCCTGCTCCGGCAGCCGGACGCCAACGCGCAGACATGAAATCCCTTCATTGGACAACACAGCTCGAACTGGTGTTGGCCGATCCAAACGCGTTGCGCGTTCTCGATAAATTGTCAATAGTCCGGTTAGCCAATGACGTGCGTCCTGGAGTTTCCGAGCCAACCGTGGAACGATGGATCCAGGAAGCCGTCAGCGCAAATCGATTGCAACGAGTGGTAAGAGGACTGTATCTCAATAACCTGATCAGTCCGCCGGCGCGACTCGCGGAGGCGGCGGTGTGGTTGCGTCCAGGGGCGATAGTTTCACTGCAAACGGTACTGGGTGACTCTGGCGTGTGGAACAACTTCACTGCGTGGGTAACCGCGATCGTGCCGCTCGCGAAACGCTATACGACACCCTCGCTGGGGCGCCTCGACACAACAGGCGGAACCTTCCTGTTCCGCGGAATGCCCGAGTCGATATTGGAGGCGGGCCAAGAAGCAGATCGGCTGGCATCCAACGTCACATATCGCCGCGCGACTTCCGAAGCAGCGCTGCTGCACTGGCTTTATTTATCTGAATCCCCGCGAAGCGGTATGTCATTTCCACCCATTGACATCAATCTCGATAGCCTGAATCTACGGAAGATTGACCGTCTTGCAAAAGCGATGCGGCTCGATGCGCCGCTGCGCACGTGGCTGCATCAGCGGCATTGATACCATCCACGAAAGGAACCCGAACGGGCTAGTCCGCGGGTAACACCAGCTCGGCCCCCTTCTTCTTCAACAAGACCACGAGGAACTTCGCCGGCTTCGTGGCGCTCGCGTTGCGACCGACGGTGTGCACATCATTGGGACCTTCATAGAAAGTCTGCCCTGCCGTCAACGTGACCTCCTTACCGCCCCTGACTCCCATGACAATCGAGCCCTCCAGCACGTAAACGAGGGCGTGCGCATCGTGACGGTGGACCGGGTCCACTGCGCCTGGGGGATATGTGACGGTGATCATCACCAGTTCCTTCCCTGGTACATCCGCCAGCTCCTTGAGCATGAGTGGGGCCACCACCGCCGATCGCACTTCGGACGCAGGCGTCGCTCCAACTGCAGGCGACGTATGTTGTGCGCCGAACGCAAGAACCAGTGCTATTCCAAGACTCCTGAGCTTTGACATGATTACACCACTGTTAGTGACTATGAAGAGAAGTCCAAAATCGTGCGAGTGTTGACTTTTCATTGCTTGCGAGCGCCGGCAAGCCATATCGCGACATTGAGGACATAACGATGCACTGAAGCAAGAGCTTCGGGCTCGCGCAACATCGCATCTCCCGCAGGCTCCGTGACAAACGTCGGACACCCTCTGCGCGGATCCCAGTTGTAATCGGTAAAGTGATGGAAGCTGCTCTCGGCGATAGCGCGCCCCTCGCCGGATGAGCCTTCGAATGCCACCGCTAGATTGAACGACCGGCCCGTAACCTTGCTCTTTCCTCGGGCGATGACGCGCGCATCCAGTCTTTCCGGCGCACTCACTGCACCCTCGTGCGGATGACTCGGCAGGAATCTCAGTGCGCCTGTCGGCGAGGACGGATCAACGAGGACAGGGTGAACGGCGCCCACAACCTCAACCTGCTGGAAATCGCCGTTGGCACCGGAATGGAAGTTCGGCCAATCGATCTGTGTCGTATACGGATCGTCTCTCTGCAACGGAAAGACTGGATCCAGATTTTTCGTGTGGAAGTGATGGGCGGCTCCGACACCGTTCAAGTTGCACACTGAACTGCCCAAATCCATGTGGTCCCGAGTCACCAACAGGCCCCCGCCGCGTCTGCGAAACTCGCCAATCGCCGCGCACTCCTCCGACCTGAGACCGCTTCCCGTATCCACGGCAAACAGCCACATCTCATCGAAGTCGCTTCGATCGAGTGTCGAGAGAACCGGATCTGGAGCCGCCAGCGACGCCCGATCACGGGCCGCAACAGCTAACAAAGGCTTTCCGGACGCATCCTGCTGCTGGCGGAAAAACTTCGCGAGCAACTCGAAGCGAGCAATGGACCAGTCGTCCGGCGTTGAGACAATGGTCGTTTGCAGCAGGATCTTGATGGTCATGGGCGACTCAGTTGCAGGGTCTTTACTCGCGACCAATTAAGGATATTATACATCCTCGTGGATGTAAAACATCCTTAATTGGCTGGTTACCCGCCGCACGGCGGCCATACCCCAGGCGCTTTGCATCGGCGTACAGTGATTACTGAGCGCTCGTTGGGTCCATCAGCGGAGAACAGCTTATGAAAATAGTGATTATTGGCGGAACCGGCCTGATTGGTTCCAAGACCGCGGGCCGCCTGCGCAAGAAGGGGCACGAGGTGGTTGCCGCCGCGCCGAATACCGGAGTCAATACCATCACCGGCGAAGGCCTGGACGCGGCACTCGAAGGTGCCGAGGTGGTGATCGACCTCGCCAACTCCCCCTCCTTCGAGGACGAGCCTGTGCTCGAGTTCTTCCGGACGTCGGGCAAAAACCTGACTGCCGCGGAAAAGCGAGCCCACGTGAAACACCACGTCGCACTTTCTATCGTCGGCACGGATCGGCTGCCGGACAGCGGCTATCTTCGAGCCAAGGTCGCACAGGAAAAGATCATTCGGGAATCCGGCATTCCCTATACGATCGTGCGCTCCACGCAGTTCATGGAATTCCTGGGCGGCATTGCCCAGACGAATACGGTCGGCGAAACGATCCGCCTGCCAACCGGGTACCTCCAGCCGATCGCATCCGATGATGTCGCCGATTTCGTGACGGCGGCCGCTCTTGCGGCGCCGATCAATGGCCTGATCGAAATTTCCGGTCCAGAGCGAGAGCGTCTTTGCGATTTCGTCGCCCGTTACCTCAGGGCCATCGGAGACGCCCGCACCGTCATCGCTGATTCCAATGCCAGGTACTTCGGGACCCAACTGGAGGACGGTTCGCTCGTCTCCGACCAAAATCCGCGCATCGGGCGCATTAACTTCGACCAATGGTTCGCGAACACTTCCCGAAAATGATCCGTTGCGTTCATCCAGCCCGGTTGAGGACCCATTCGAAAGTTTTCTTCCAGAGTGTCGGAGGCGTTTCCCGCGTCAGAAGCACTACAAGATCCGCCAGCGTGACGCTGCGCAGCTTCTGGCGCCAGACTTCGTCGGCCTCCCACATGATGCGAGCGATGGCACAGGGGCTGCTGTCACAATGGCTCTTCGGACGGCAGGGGTTGTTGGCGCGGATGTTGGCGCAGACGAAGGTCCGCGATTTACCTTCTACGGCCTCCACGATATCCAGAAAGGTCATTTGTGCCGACGGCTTTGCGAGGCGGTATCCGCCGGACGGCCCCAGGGTTGAATGAACGAGCCCCGCCTGAGACAAGCTCTGCAGCCCCTTGGAGAGATACTCCTTCGGAAGCCCGTGCAATTCCGCGAGTGCCTTGGTCGACAGATACCGCCCCTCAGGCAGGCCGGCGAGAATGGCGCAGCAATGCAGCGCCCACTCGACTTGGCTCTTCAAGATCATGTGGATCCATTCCCCGAGCGCAGAAATCACCTATTACGGATACATGATATCTACATTTAATTACGCAGCCAACGCTAGCCAACTGGCCGCCATGTCCTGTCCCGGTGCGACGCAGATCGGACACACTCGGCCAGCCAGTACACCAAACCGCCGGACAGGAACGCTTCGATCGTCGGCACGCCGGTGAAGGAGGTATTAGTGTAGTACATGGTTATTCCAACGGTCGCACCCGCGGCGCAGGCGGCGATACCATTGACATTGTTCTTCGCGCTCTCGCTTGTGTCGGAATAATTCTGATGACGCAACACGAAGAAATCAGTCAGGTAGACGGCGGCTATGGGGGGCACGACCAGTCCGAGCAGCACCAAAAAGTCAATCAGCCGATCGGCGACTCTCGCGAGTGCGCAGGCCGTGCCGATGACACCGGCCCAAATCACCAGGCGGCCGTAGCTGACTCGCTGCACTACGGCGGACGAGACGAGTCCTGTGGAGTAAAGGTTGATCGCGTTAACGGTCCAGGTGGAGGCCACCAGAGTGATGAACGCGACCCCGACGAGTCCCAGCACGGCCATGTATTTCACGGGGTCAATTTCCCCGAATGCGAGCGCCGGGATCATGGCAAGGATCAGCGCGCCCGCGGCGCCGACGCCATTTCCCACAAGACTGATGACTGCGCACTCGAACGTGGAGCGTGAATATCGGGTGATATCGGGCATTAGAACTACACTCACGATCCACCCTCCGATCACGGCGGACACCCCGGTCGAGGAATCAAGATGGTTGCCCTGTATCGCCAGCAAAACACTCCACGGGCGGTGGGCCAGCGCACGATACGCGACGTAGACCGTGAGGGAGATGAGCAGCGGCGCCGCGGCAAGCGACAGCCGATTGATGGCACGGAATCCAAAAACCGTTGTTGCGACTACGAGCGCACTACTCGCAATGGTGTACACCCACTCGGGAGCGTTGGCCGGAAGATACTCGGCCGCGGTCAAATAGAAAGTTCGCCCGAACAGCTCCGCGGTGACGGCATACCAACCCAACAGCACGATGGCGAGGACGCAATTGACCAGCTTCGCGCCGCCCTTACCGAACACGTGAGCGACTATCATGTAGGTAGAAAGGCGTGTACGAGCGCCCACCATCGCCGCCGGCACGGACATGACTGTCAAGACGATGCTTCCCAGAATCGCAGCTCGGATCCCGACTGCCAACCCCAGATTCATAGCCAGCTCGGACCCGGTGTAGAGTCCGGTGAGAGTAAATGCCACGCCGATCATCACAGCGCAGACACGATAGGCGGGCACCGACCGATCCAGAGGCACCGGTGCAGTGGAATCCACATCCGCCGCGGCATCGAGCCGCCGCAACGCCTTGCGCCACACGCTCAGATCCGCCCCCCTCGCAACAGTTAGAACGAATACGAGCCGCCGATGCCGAATGTCCGCGGGCGAACCGTCACACCGTATTCCACTGAAGCGATATTGGGGCGCTGGATGACCTTGCGCTGGCCCAGGAGGTTCGTAACGAACAGTGAGATCTCACATTGCGGCCATCGCAGGCCGCCGCTGGCTCCCATGACGAAGTAGCTCGGCCGCTCAAAGTCCGGGTCCCCATGTTGAATGATACCCTGGCTGGATCCGATCCATTGTGCATTGGTGCGCAACAGGCCCTTGGCTCCAATGGCAGTCAGCGTATGGGTATATTCAAGCGCCGTCGCGACCGAATAGTCGGGTACTCCTGGTACACGGTCGCCGCGCTGCACGCCCAGCACAGTGACAGGGCTCGTGATCTTCGCGGAGGTGTAGTTGCCACCCAACGAAATGCTCAGATGATCCAGCAGACGCTGCGTCAGCTCCAGCTCGACACCGCGGCTCTCGGCGCTGCCGATGTTGTCCTTGATGTCGAATGAGCATGTAGGGAGGATGATGTCGGTCTGGATGTTGGTCCAGCGGATATCGAACAAGGCTGCTGAGATCGACAGCGAGTCCTGCAGGGCACGTCCCTTGGCACCCAGCTCGTAGCTCCACAATTTGTCCGATTTGTATGAACCGGGTGCCTGAGTCAGGCCCAGGTTCGCCAGGTCCGCGCTGCAGAGCGGAATAGGAACCGGGCGGTTGACGCCGCCGTCACGAAAACCTTCGGCTGCCGATGCGTAGACCATGCCGGTGGGCGTGAGCTCATAGGAGAGAGCCACCTTGGGTGTGGTTGCGTGGCCTTTGGCCGATCCAGAGAACGATGGGGTCCCGCCCCCAAAATAGCCAGCCGTGTCGAAAGACAGATCTTCGTTTGCCTGCTCGTAACGCACGCCGGCAGTGACCTTGAGATTCGGCGTAACGCGGTAGGTCGCCTGACCGAACCCTGCGTACTGGGTATTCACGAACTCGCTGAATGCGTAGTAGATCAGATCGTCCGGAAACGAGGCGCCCAGAAGGTTCAGCGGTGTGTCGCCATACACAGACTGGAACGTGGCGCTCAGGCCCGGGATGTGCTCATCGTCCAGAAGCTGCGTGCGGGTGCGCGAGTAGAAGAGCCCGGTGATCCAGCTCCACCGGTCATCCGGCCCCGAAGGGTTGGACGCCAGGCGGATCTCCTGGTGAAGCTGGTTGACGTTCGTGTAGAACTTCGAGGGGGCGGCGAGGGCCGCGACTGTATCGCCGCCGTAGCCAAACTGCTGTTGGAGCAAGGAGCCCAGAAAGACACTGTCATAGAAGGTGCCATCGATCAGTCGATGGTCGTTGCGCCAGAAGTAACCGGACACGGATGTCAGGTCCGACCAGCCGAAGTCGTATTGCACGGTGACACCGGTGATCGCGTACTCGTCGCGATTGGTTTCGGCCAACAGTGTGGGGGATTGAAATTGCGGCAGACTCAGTCCGAACAGGTCCTGGCCGCCGGTGGTGACCCTCTGCACAAACGCGGCAGGTGTAATTGTCAGAGCATCGGTCGGATGCAGCTCGAGTGTCGCTCGGACGACAGAGGTATCCTGATGATTGATGTTGTGGGCCACAATACTGCCATTGGGATCCACCCGGTCGATCCAGCCACTCTCGCGATCATAGAGCGCGCCCAGCCGGAGGGCTGCATGCCCTTTCGATAGCATCAGGTTGGCGACACTGTCAGCCTCGTAGTCCAGGCCGCCGCCCTGAGTACCGCCGACGGTCGAATGCACGGAGCCGGAGAAGTTGTTCAAGTCCGGCCGGACACTGACAAAGTGAATTGTGCCACCCATGGAGCCGGCGCCGTAGAGTGTACCCTGTGGACCTCGCAGAACTTCCACACGGTCTATGTCGAAGAACCGGGGCTCCGTGGCGCCGGCCGCGTAGATATTCGGGATGTTGATCGGCACGTCATCCAGATAGATGCCTGTGGTCGCCGACCCCGCCTGCGAGCTGATCCCGCGGATCTCGATGTTGGACTGCCCGGTGCCGCCGAAGTTCGTGAACGACACGTTCGGAACCGCGCGCGACAGATCTGAATAGTCGGTGATGTGCTCTTCTGATAGCTGCGCGGCCGAAACTGCGGAAATACTGATTGGGATCTTACTGGCCACCTCGCTGGTCTTCTGCGCTGTGACCACGATCTCGGTGAGCTCATCGCCACCTGTGTCGACATCAGCGGCGAAGGCGCTGCCGCACAGGCCCGCCAGACAGGAGCCGATGGCCAGATGCTTGAGGCAGAATTGCAGCATGGGCGGATCCTTAAGTCGCTCGGAGCGGCTTGAATTCGACGTCGTGAAGTTGGAATGCCGCGGGGCCGACGACCTTCAGGGCTTCTGGTGTGCGCAGCAGGGGATGACACGGGAGGCCCAGGACCGCAACTCGCTGGCCATAGCGCAACACGTCTGTGGTGATAGCGTGTCCCGAGTCCACGTCGAGCAATACGACCAAGTCGGGGACAGACACGCGAACGAGGCCATCCAACTCGAGCAGCAGAAACTCGTTCTGGAACACAATGGAGCCCCGCCGCCCCGAAGAGGATTGGATGCCCTCGAGGACGATCTCGCCCACTGAGAAGCCACCGCGCAGATGGCGCTTCAGATCGACGATCTTGCCGTCCATCAAGTGCACGCCACCTTCCTGACTACAGATGAGAGGAATCGGATCGGCATGCTTGCGATTGGCTTGCAGAACGATGTTGCCGAGCGTGATTGCCTGCGTGACCGTGCCTGGCACGGCCGCGCGCTTCACGTAGCGCCCTGACATAGGTGCTTCGACCCCGACCGTGGAGCCCCCCATGGCGACCGTCGTGGCGCGCGCCAGCTTCTCGAACCACTCTTCCGTCATGGTGTGTTTGAAGAGAACGACGTTGCCGCGCTCGTCGGCGAGGGCAGCGGGAACCGAGCGATGTCCGTAGATGCTGAAGGTTGTCATCTGCATCTCAGGGAAGGCCCGGCCCATCCCGTCGCCGTCGACGACACCGATGCCCAATTGCGCGGCGGTAATCATCGGCATCATGGAGTTGCCGCCGCCGATTTCGGCCGCCACCAGGGCGTCGATCTTGCGGCCGAGCTGCTCCTCCAACGCCCTTACCGCCCAGCAACCTTCTTCCCCGTGCTCGAGCTTTTCGACCGAAATAACGGGCGCGCCGATACCTCCAATGGTTGCTACGAGAGCGTCATCACTCAACTCATCGAGGCTGATGAGGCGGATCGGACGTTCCCTGCGCAGCTCCTGGAGCGTTCGCAACTTGCCAATGTAGGGATTTCCGCCCCCTCCGGTGCCGAGAATGGCGGCTCCGATCTCGAGGGCCTCGATGTCAGCTTCTGTCAGATATCGCATGGGCCTTCAGACCTTCAGATCGCCGACGACTTTGACGCGCACCCGCGTCGCGTCGCCTTTGAGGTAAGCGAGGGGGACATCCTCCCGTTCGGTCACGACGAGTGATTCCGGCACGGCTCCGAAACTGAGCGCCTTGCGACGGGCTTCTTCTTCCGCGCTCGCGAGGGCGGCTGCCCGGGAGCTGCCTTCGAGCGCAACGACCCGATCGATCTCGCTGCCGATCTGCGCTATAGCCGCGCCGATCGCATTCGCGACCTCGAAGTGAGGGGGGCGGATGACGGCCGTGCCACCCAGATTTTCCGGAACCAGGATGCTGCCGCCGCCGACCGCAATGATCGGAATCGGGTCCGCAGACACGCGACTGCTGTCCACGGCGCGCTCGAGCCTCTCGTGCATGACCCGGATCGCACCCGAAACGAGCTCCACATCGATACTTGCAACGCGGCCCGGCTCTCCGACAACAGCTCGTCCTGCTGCGACCACGATATCAGTCGCCGTCAGTACATCGCCGCCGAAGATGCGAGCCCGGCGCGCAATCTCATAGCCAACACTCTGTGGGCCTACCTCGGGCAATCCACCGCGGGCGCGCACGACGGATCCTCCTCCCAGCCCGATGCTGAACACATCTGGCATCCGAAAGTTTGTTCTGACCCCACCGATATCCACGGTGGTGGAGGCTTGACGGGGAAATCCGTTCTGCAGCAGGCCGACATCGGTCGTAGTGCCGCCGACATCCAACACGATGGCGTTCCGGTGGCCGGATAGGAAGGCTGCGCCGCGCATGGAGTTAGTCGGTCCGCTGGCAAAGCTGAGCACCGGGAAGCGCTGCGCCCGGTCAGCTTCCATCAAGGTGCCGTCGTTCTGGCTCAGAAACAGCGGACACTGCAGCCCGCACGCGGCCAGACCGTCCTGGAGGGCCCGAACGGTCCGACTGGCCAGGACCAACAACGAGGCGTTCAGAATCGTCGCGCTCTCGCGCTCCAGGAACCCGAGTTGGCCGATCGAGGATGAAATGGAGATGCCCGCCTCAGGGCACGCCTTGCGGAGCAGTTCCGCCGCCTGGCGCTCGGATGCATCGCTGATGGGCGAGAAGACTCCGCAAACGGCGATCGACGTCAAACCCTTGGCACGGATGTCGGCACCGATGCGGGAAATCTCGGCCGGATCGAGCGGCGCAATGGGCGATCCGTCGAACTCCATCCCCCCGGAAGCCAGATAGATGTAATCGCCGATGGCACTCCGCAGATCTTTCGGCCAGTCCACCATCGGCGCAAGGCACTGAGCCGCGGGCAGGCACAGGCGCACGATCGCGGTGGGAGAAAGGTGGCGCCTCTCGATGACGGCGTTCGTGAAGTGGGTCGTGCCGATCACCACCATTCCGATAGTGTCCGCGGCAACACTCGCGCTCTGGCGCACCTGGTGCAGCGCCGCCATGAGCCCGGTCGTCACGTCGGGCGAAGTAGGCACTTTTACGGCGGCGAGAATGTCGCGACCGACCATGACAACGGCGTCCGTATTAGTGCCGCCGACGTCGACGCCGATTCGATACATGAGCCCCCGGATGCGTAGTGTTTTACAGGGAGGCCACCGCAGGCTCCCGATACGAGCGATCCTACGAGCTATGCATGGATAGGTTTTTAGCTAAACCGGTCAGGTCGTCATGCCGCGTCTCCTGGCCGCCTCGGCCAGCGCCCCACGGGAGGAAACCTGTAATTTGCGAAACAAATTGCGCAGATGAAATTTCACTGCGCTTTCACTCAGCACCAGAGCCCGCGCAATCTCTTTGTTCGTGTAGCCGTCTGTCAGATATGTCAGCACGCGATGTTCTTGGCGGGATACCCCTGCAGTGTGTTTGGAATGGAGCGACGTAGCGGGAAGATTTCGCAACAACTGAATGACGCGCTTTGCAAAGATAGCGAGGCCGTCATTGCCCGGCCCGGGATCGGCTATGAGCAAGGGAAGTAGACGCTCGAGGAATTCACCCTCTTCGACCAGCACGCCTAGCAGCCCTTCCGACTCGGCCGCGCGCAACGCCCGCCTGAGCTGCCTTCCTGCCAAGGCGTGCTCGCCTGCCCGATGGTGGAGCGTCGCCTGCAGAATTCCGAGCGAGATGCGGTGTCTCGTTTCGAGAGCGGGCTGCTGCGCGAGAGACTTCAACAACCTGGCAATCACGATCCCGGTGTTGGCGGCAGTATGCGGCCGCGCGATCTCGCACCGTAGGCGAACGAGTTGCTCGTCCACTTCGCCTTGGGCAGAAAGCTGTTGGTGGGGCTCCAGATCGAGCTCATCGAGGCGCGCAGCCGCTTCAGCATGCCGCCGCGCAATCTGATACAGCCTCACGCGCACAATCGCCAGCCCTCGATCCGGAGTGGCGCCGTGACGGCGTCCGAGCGTCAGAACACATTGCTCCACTGCCTCCAGGGCCGAGCGTAGACCTTCCCTCCAGAAAGCCGCGAATGCGATGTGCGCCGCGATTGTGAGAATGAGGCCGGGCCAGCTATCTCCTTGCAGCAAAGCCTGCAGTGTAGGCTCGATCTCGGCTGGACAATCCTCGAAACGACCTGCCTCGTACGCAAGCCGCGCCATAAAGAAACCTATGATCAAAGGCTCGGTGTTATAGGTGAGACCGGATGCTGTGAGCAACTCACCCGCGCGCCGCAGGTGTTCGGTCGCATCGCGGAGCCTACTCTGCCGAAGCGCGATGTCTGCCAGATGCACCAGCATGAAGTGCGCAAGATAGGGAGAGTGTCCGCGCTCGTAAGCATCCAGCGCCTCGTGCGCCAGACGCCGCGCCTGCAGCAGTTGGCCGGAGCGCAAGAAGGCGATTGCCATCGTGTTGTAAACCAGGCCGCGAGCCAGGAAATCGTCTGCCGGAAGGAGTGCCTCGACTCGGCTCCAACTCATCACGATCTGCGCGGCCGGCGGCTCTTCTATGTCTTCACTTATGTCCAGTCGTGCCAGATGTGCGTAGGGCCGATGAGAAAGCCGCACGCGGCGCAGGTCCACGGGCAATCCGGGATAGCGCGCTTCGAGGCGCAGCAGCGCGTCGCGCGGCCGTCCTTGTTTGATCAGGCACCAGATCCGAGCAAACAGCAATGACTCGGTGCGATCCTCCCACTCCCGGCCGAAGCCATCCAGAATGGCCTGCAGCGGCTGAAAGCCATGCAGATAACCGAAGAACGCCCCACCTGCGCGCTCGAAAACGGCGAGCGCCTGAGCGGCCTGGCCCATTGCCAACAGTGCGGGAAGAGTCCTGGCCGGGCGACCGTGGCGAGCATGAATGTCAGCTACGCGATCCAACAGAGGTCTTCCGAGGAGCGCCGGTGTTTTCTGCAATTCCTGCAGCGCCGCGGCCACCCACGCCGAAGTCAGAACCAGCCCGGCCCCGGTTTGCCGCAGAAGCGGACACGAAGGTGTCTTTGCGCCAAACAGCTCGCGCACAGCGCCCGCTCCCAACGGCTCGGCCAGTGACACAAACAGGGCGGCAACGACGTTGGATGGCAGAGTGGGTAATACTTCCCGATGGAGGAACGCCGGTAGCTCCTGAATCGTCTCGTCCACCCGGTCGCTGATGAAGGCGTCGATCAGAACCGGCCAGCCGCCCGTCGCAGCGAGAATCTGCGGATCGACCTTCGCGCCGAGGTCCTGAGCGGACACAAACAACTCATCGTCGCCGATCAGCTCGACGAGCCCGTACATGCGGGGTTTGTGGAGCACCGCGGCAGCCGCGCCGGTGGAACGGCTGGCGACGACGACTTTTCGCGGGCCCGCTCCCGGCTCGATCGATTCGAGGGAATGACTGTCAGGATCATCCAACAGTGCGGCCCGCATTCTGCCCTGCCCGGCCATCCGTCCCCGCAGAGTCTGGAGCAGACGCGTCTTGCCAGTACCGGCGATTCCGCTAATCCAGACGACAGGTCGAGAGCTGTCGAGAGCACGCCGAGCGATGCGCTCATCCCGTCGAGCCAGGAGCTGCAGGACAGCATCGTGCGAGCGGCCGGCGACGAATGCCCGCGAGGGCGCTCGCCCAGGCGGGTTTCTATCGCGCTTGGGAGCTCGAGTTTTCACTGGACGGTTGTGCGCCGATTGCGGAGAAGAATCGTCAGCAGGACACACGCAACAACACCCAGGCCGGCATCTACGAGGAGACTACCGTTAACTCCGCGCCACCCGTAGCCTCGGCCGTCAACGACGACCATGTACGTGTTGGGGATATTCATAACTGAAACCATCACGCTGAACGTTGTAGCAGCGAGTGGGTTGCGTTGACCAATCGTCTCGAACGCGATCGCGATTGCCGTGCTTATAGCGGCAGACTGGAACACGTTCTCGCCAATCAGTGCGACAGCAAAGAGCAGCGGCGTGCGAGGGAACAGCATCAGCGCAAGCGAGAACCCGGCACCGACGATTCCGATTGACAGGTAGAGATATTGCAATGGCAAGAGATTGGCGATCATGGGGAAAATCAGGCAGCCCGCGACGCCCGCCAACAGCACGCCCGCGCCACCTACTGCGCCGACGAAACGAGCTGAGGCGCCGAAGTCGCTTCCAAGTCCGCCGAGCAAATTGACAAGCGCGAACGACGACGCAGGCAGTATGAACATTGCCAGCGCGATCAATACCTGCGGTCGCCGCACCACGCCGACGACGTCGCCAAAGAACTCTCGGAAGCTTTCGCTCGCCAGGCGCCGATCGGCTTCCGGTGCCTGCATCCAGGGAAACACCGTTAACGGCAACAGCAGGACGGCTGTGAGAATCGCCGCAGCCGCGAGTGGACTGAAGCGGAGCGCAACTTCCCCTGCGACGACTGCCATTGCCCCACCACCGCTGATGTTGGCGATAGTGACCCACGCGCTGAGCGCGTTGCGTTCGTCGGGTGAAACAATGCTGGAAAGCCAGCCACCGAGCGCGCTTTGGTAGAGATTCGCGGAAAAGAAACCTGTTACCAACAGCGCTTCGGCGAGGGGGATGTTGTCGAGACTCAGCATCCCGAAGAACAGGAGCACGGCGGCAAATACGGCAGTCACTACCGAATACCAGCGTCGACTGAAGTGCACGTCGAGCATCGGGCTTGCAACGATGGACCAAAAGCCCGGCGAAATCGTGACCGCGGTCATCGCTGAGATAGTTGCCTCGGGTACGTGCCGGGCGTTCAGTAGTTGCGGGATGGAGATGACGAGGATACCGCCGTACATGCCAAACGGCGCATTTGTCATTCCCATCAACCACAAGGGTATGGCGCGCGGCCGCACGGCTGGACTAGTGGGCTCTTTGATCGCACCGTGTCTCACGGTGCTTCCCATCGGCCCGAAGCTGCCGATCGATACAGCGCGTCAATGACCCGCATGTTGGCGATCGCATCCTCAATGGGAAACTCCTGCGTGACTTCGTTGCGAAATGAGGCGGCTGCGAGGTCGCATTGCAGTTGATACTGGTCGACTGCTGCGAACTCCTCGACGACGCTCGAGCTGCCATCGAGGCTGTCACCCGAATCGATGACAATCCGGCAGGCGTGCTCTTTGGGTGGCGTGAACGGGATGGGTATTTCGATTCGGCCGCGAGAACCGAGCACGACCACCCTCTGATAGAGGGCAAGCTGCAACGAGCTCGTGAGCACGAGCTGCTCACCCCCAGCAAAGGCCACGAGGCCGCTCGTCACCCGGTCGACTCCAAATGTCGGATCCCGGTCGATGAGGGCGATGACGCGCACTGGCTCAGTGCCAAACAGGTAGCGGGCCGTGACGATCGGATAACAACCGACATCGTAGAGGGCACCGCCTCCGTACTCGAGACGATTACGTACGTTCTGCGGGTTGGCGACTGGAAACGTAAAGGCCGATTGCAACGCCCTAACCGTGCCGATTCGTCCGCTGCGCACGAGTGTACGGACGCGATGCCATTGCGGGTGGAAGCGCACCATGAAAGCCTCGATGACCCGCTTGCCGCTTCGGTCGCGGGCGGCAATGATGGCCTGCGCTTCCTGCGCATTGAGGCCGATCGGCTTTTCGCACAGCACGTGCTTCCCAGCGTCGAGCGCTTTGACCGTCCACTCGACATGCAGATGGTTGGGTAACGGGTTGTAAATCGCCTCGATCTGCGGGTCCTCCAGCAGCGCGTCATAGCTGCTGTAGCTGCGCTCAATGCCGAAGCGTGCGGCGACAGTGCGGGCCCGCTCTGCGTCTCGGGATGCGATAGCCGCGACGACACCGCGCTGGCCCGAAAGAATTGCCGGGATCACGCGCTTGATGCCGATGTTCGCGGTACTGAGAATTCCCCAAATGACTTTGTCCATTTGCCTTCTACCACCCCTACATGCGTGTATTGGCAATGGTAACCAAGTACGTGCGGAGTGCGGGCGCCACGGCGGGGCCCGACGGCGGCGGGAGCGGACGGGGCTCGAAGAACCAGCTCTCATAAACCAATAACTTACTGATTTACCTGGAGATCAAATCCCTTGTGTTCCCCGGGACTCACCTGTGGTCTAGCCCTACACTTGCTCAGCTCCTATCGCCACGGGGCCGCCGGTAACGATGGCTTGTTGCTGCGGTTTGGTGGCCTCGGTATTCCCGCCGTCCGTGATGGCGTTGAGCGGCTCGTCCGCGCGGCCCAGCGAATAGAGAAACTGCATTCGACGGGAAGCTGATTAGCTCACCGGAATCATCCCGCCGAGCTACTTCAGGCCCGGTTTTTCCGCGTCCCGCAAGCTCGACGTGAGTACCTGACCCGTAGCCAGGAACTTGGCCGAGTTGAACGCACCACCGTGCTTGCCGTCGCGCAGCGGATAGAACTGCAACTCGATCCGGTCACCCGGTTTGAATGACTTGCGCGACCAGCCCATCCGCGTGAGGTTGCCGGGGCTCGTGAGCTCCATCGACCAGATCTGCACCGGCGTACCCGGTTTCGGGGACACCTCCACCAACAGAACCACATGCGGGTTCGTCCACCGGAATTCGGTGACTGTCGCGCTGAACGTTGTCGAGTTGTTGAAGTCGAACATGGCGAACGAATGATGCGCCAAACCCGGTGGCGCCAGCGCGGCCGCCAGTACACACACACAGCACAGTAGTTTCAATTTCATGCAGCCCTTCCAGGTTCACTTGTCTTCAGGGAGCGTGTTGCCACCTTCCGATTGCAAAGCGGGCACGAACACAGCATTGCCGGCGGCGTCCTTGCCCTCAGAATAATTGCCCTGCAGGCATACGCCTTCAACGATGTCGTATTTTTTCGCTCGCTGACGAAACAGGATCAGCTTGGTCTTCCAGGTGCGAGTCAGCACGTGCGGCGCGCTAATCTCCAGGTCATCGTTCAGGGTGTCAGGTCCGACCAGGTGGATGCGCTCGACGATGTGCATATCGCCGTTGTTGGGTAAACCAACAGCCTCGCTGGAGGCGATGTAAGTCTCAGGAAGCACCCCGACGGTGTCGACCACGAGGGTCTTGTCCTCCCAATGGCCGATCGAGTGACCGTGGAACGTAGGATCCGGGTCCGCTGGATGCGGTCGTCCATCGGTGTAAATCCGGCGCAACCGATTGCCATCCGACTCGCCGAGGAGAGTGACTCGGCCGGGCGTAAATAAAAACTCCACGGCGTTGTGGGTGATGAGCATCCAGCTCGGCATGGACTCGGGCAGACAGTTCACGAACAGACCCTTCGGATTGCCTGCTTTTTCCGCTGCCACCAGCTTAGCAATTTGCGCGGCCGCGGCCGCATTCCACGGAATCGGATTCGACTTCATACGCGCATCCTGATCCTTCAGGGTGGGAGTCCAAACACCACTCCAATCAGGCAAATGAGCAAGCGCCGCCCACTCAGATGGCTGCGGTGCCAGGTTGATTTCCGGGTCGCCGCCACCGAATGCCGCAGCGGCTGCACTCATAGCGGCAGCGGTTGCGACGCCGACCATCCACGTCGATTTGCGAATCGAGCCTTGCATTCTTGAACCTCTAGGTCGGCGCGTTGAGCGTGAAGCCGATCCATCTGCCGAACGCAGCTATAGCTATCCACAGACACAGCGATAACGCGCCAACGAACCGAGCGCGTAGCGGAGTCAACGCCGGCGTCTGCCAGCCATCCATACCACGACTCAAAAATAGGTGAAATAAAGTCATGTTCATGCCTGCCAGCGCTATCAACGCCATCTTGAACTGAAAGTAAAAGTTGTGCGCGTACACCGTCGCATTGGATATGAACATGAGTCCACCCGTCAGCACAACGAACACGAATGCAGTCCAGGTAACCGGAAGGACGGCGGCCATCGTTTGAGCAACAGTGCGATCGCGGGAGGCCATGCCGAGAAGGCGCAGGTCCACAATCGCGATTGACCCTAAGACCAGGCTCAGTGCGAGCACGTGCGCGCATTCTATCCAGGGGAACAGGCTCTCGCCCTCGCGAATCGCAGTCGCGAGGCCACTGTTCTGCAGGCTTTGGAGAAATGGTTCCAACGAGTCAGCTTCCCTGAACGTAGGCGATCCATCGGCCTGCGCAGATTATAGCGATCCACAGCGGGATCGACGTTAAAGCGATCAGGCGCCCTGCCCGCCTTCTGCCGGCCGACTGCTCCCAGAACGCTGCGTTACTGCGGACGGGCAGTTGACAAGCCAAAGTCACGCCTGTGGCGGCGATCAGCAGCCCCATCTTCAACAGGAATACCGGGTTTTGCAGTGCTCGAGCAGGCTCGGCCACGATGAGAATAGTTCCCGTTGCCAGCAGCATCAGTAACGGCCACCAAATGAAGGGTAGAAATCGGGCTGCAACGCGAGCTACCGACTGATCGTAGCTGCGGACTCCCAGCAAGCGCAGGTTGATCATCAGCGCTGAGCTCATCACTGCCGCGACGCCCAGAATGTGAATCGTCTGAACGGCCGGAACGATCCAGTCAATCGTTTGAATCGTCTGACTGACAGGCGTCGCGGCGAGCCAATTACAGAACGAATCCAGAAACTGAGCCGCCATGATCAGTTACCGGGGCGGGTTTGATTCGGGTACCAGTAAGTCAGGTGACAGGCCTCGCAAGCGCGATCGACTACCCCACCGGCTTCCATCAGCCCTTGGGGATTTCTCTCGTCAATTGCCGCGAGTGCCTGCGCCGCTGCAGCCTGGAGGTTGCGCGCGAACTGAATGAAGGTGTCGTGAGTAGTCTCGATTCGCTGTTGAATCTCGCCAGTACTCAGTTCGCCGGGTGCAGGTATGGGACTCCCTGGCGCCGAGGCGCGGGCGGCCGCGACGGTACGCCCTGGCATGCTCAACAGGTTGGCAGCCTCAATCAACGTGATGGCATTGTAGCGAACCCTCTGCCACTCCTCGTCCGTGCGCGGCTGCCGATCCTCAACTCCCCGTTTTGTCGCGATGTAGGCAACCGAATCCCACAAAACGTCAGCCGACGGATCAATGATTCCATCCATCAGGTCCTGGATGGTGGCGGTAAGGCGATACGACTGTGTCGTTGCGCTGGCAATCGCGGCGGATGTCTGGACCGCCGGGGACACTCGCGACGATGGAGCCGTCGGCAACCCAGAGTCAGGCGAACAGCCGACTAGCCCGAGGACGGCTCCCGTGATCAAGCCCGAAGATCGGATGGCGTAATTTCCTTCGATACCCCTGCGCTTGAGACTACAACAGATCGATGCCTCGAAACAGGAGCTACGGAATGAGGCGATCAGGCACCGAGTGGCCGCAGGCCTCCTATCTCACAACGGGTCAACGGCGATTTAGAACACCTGCGCCCAGTCCTTCGGCGCCAATTGGTGACTCGCCTCTGTCACCTTTTTACAAGGCTGCAACCTGGTCGCAGCCCGTTCATCGTCACTATCCTGTCGTCATGTGCGTGCCTCAGAGCCTTCATCGGGCGCCGAACCTGTCGAACTCGAGCTGCCGGGCCAATGGTATATTCTGCGGCGCAGCATCGAACTGTCGGGATGCCGCTAACGGCGGCGGAGTAGACCCAATGCATCCATTGAACCGCGTGACGGCCCCCCTAAAGCCAGCCGCCCGAATGTCAACGCGCTGGCCGACAGCCGGCTGGGTGTTAGCTGTGGCGGCATGCGCAACTGTCTCGTCCGGTTGGGCAGCTCCAGCCAGAAATCCCGCTGCCGAGGCCGTCGTCGAGGGCACCATTGGCGATATCCAGGCTCGAATTGCGTCTCGAGAGTTACGCTGCAGTGATGTTGTAGGGGCGTACCTGGAGCGGATCAAAGCGTATGACAAACCGCGCGCCCTGAACGCGATCACCACTATCTCGTCCCAGGCATTGTTGGAGGCTCAGAAGGAGGATCGCTCGCTCGGCCATGGACGGTCTATGCCGCCTCTGTTTTGTGTGCCCGTTGTTGTCAAAGACAACATGGACACTGCTGGCATGCCCACCACGGCGGGATCCATCGCTCTCAAAGAAAACCGGCCGCCTGATTCAGTGGTCGTGCAACGCCTGCGGAGCGCTGGAGCCATCATCATTGCCAAATCCAACATGGCAGAGTGGGCGTTCTCGCCACGGCGTACCATCAGCTCCACTGCGGGCGAAACGGCCAACGCCTATGCGCTCGAACGGGTGCCGGCAGGCTCATCCGGTGGCACGGCTTCGTCGGTCGCTGCCAGCCTGGCCCTCGTCGGTCTGGGCACGGACACAGGAAATTCCATTCGCGGCCCTTCGTCACACCTGGCGCTCGTAGGGATGCGCTCTACCCTGGGGCTGGTTGATCTTCAGGGCATCGTGCCGCTGCTAGCAGACTACGACGTTGCCGGACCTATGACGCGCACTGTCGAAGATAATGCCCGAGTGTTGAGTGTCATCGCTCGTACACCCGAGGGTAAGCAGATCGACTATACGAAGGGGTTGCGGACTGCGACCTTGCGCGGTGTGCGGATCGGCATTTTGCGCGCTCTTGCCGATCCCAAGGAGATGACTCGGGACATCGGACTCACATTCGAGCAGGCGTTGAGTGATTTGCGCGCAGCCGGCGCGATCATAGTCGAGGATGTGACGATTCCCGACCTGAACCGGGAGGGTGGTCTTTATTGCCCAGGGTTTCGGACTGACGTGAACAACTACCTGGCGAGCTTGGGTGACTCGGCACCCATCCACGATGTCGCCGAGGTATTTCGACAAGGACGCTACGCGCCAGAGTCCAAGGAACAGTTCGAGTTTTTCATGCGTGGGTCTGAACAGCCCCAGGCAGCCGCCTGTCCTGATTTCGCCTCCTCACCTGCGCGGGTTGCATTCCGTCACGACGTGATCGCCGCCATGGAGGCTGCCAAGGTGGCGGTGCTCGCCTATCCGAGCTGGTCGTCGCCGCCCGCCCTGCGCTCACGGGCTGTCGAAGACTACAGCGGCGATAACTCCCAACGTGTCGCTCCTCCGACTGGCTTGCCGGCATTGACAGTACCTATGGGCTACTCCAAGGGAAACCTGCCCGTGGGATTGCAATTACTCGGTCGGGCGTATGACGAAGCAACGATCTATCAGATCGCATATGCCTACGAGCAAGCGACTCACCACCGCGTACCGCCTACCGGATTCCCGGCGCTCTAACATTGGTTAGAATCGCCCGCGCAAATGGTACGTCTCGCTCCCCTCGAGCGCATAACGGAGTGCCATGTATTCTCCCTGCCGGCGCCTGCGGCTCTACAAAATTCCCAACACTTTCGAGTTGAATGCGTGGTCCGCACCGCGCCCGGCGAAATTGTCGAAGCCATGTTCGGTGACGTGGATGATGTGTTTGGCAACGAACGGCGCGCCTTCGCGTGCACCGTCCTCGGGATGCTTCAGCGCGCACTCCCACTCCACGACCGCCCAGCCCGGATAGTCGTACTGCGCGAGCTTGGAGAAGATGCCAGTGAAATCTACCTGGCCGTCGCCGAGTGAGCGGAAGCGTCCGGGCCGGTCAACCCAGTCCTGGTAGCCGCCGTAGACGCCCGACTTCCCCGACGGGCGGAACTCGGCGTCTTTTACGTGGAAGATTCGGATGAACTCGTGGTAGTAGTCGACGTATTGAAGATAGTCGAGCTGCTGCAAAACGAGATGGCTCGGGTCGTAGAGCATGCGGCAACGTCGATGATGTCCAGTCGCAGCGAGGAAACGCTCGAACGTGACGCCGTCGTGCAGGTCTTCGCCGGGATGGATTTCGTAGCAGACGTCAACGCCCGCGTCATCGAAGGCATCGAGGATCGGCACCCAACGCCGCGCGAGTTCGGCGAAACCGTCCGCGACGAGCCCGGCCGGACGCGGCGGCCACGGATAGAAGGTATGCCACTGCAGCGCGCCTGAGAACGTCGCGTGCGCGACCAGGCCGAGATTACGGCTGGCCTGTGCCGCGAGCTGGAGCTGGTCGACCGCCCACGCAGTGCGCTTCTCTGGATTGCCGCGCATCGGTTCTGGCGCGAAGCCGTCGAACAACAAATCGTAGGCCGGGTGTACCGCGACAAGCTGCCCTTGCAGGTGCGTGGACAACTCGGTTATCCGGACGCCACAGCCTTCGACGCGGCCCTTGAGCTCCTCGCAATAGGTCTTGCTCTCCGCCGCCTTGCGGAGGTCGATGCAGCGCTCGTCCCAGCTCGGAATCTGCACGCCGTTGTAGCCGAGCTGAGCCATCCACTTACAGATACCTTCGAGGGTGTCGAACGGCGGCTTGTCGCCCATGAACTGGGCGAGAAAAATCGCTGGCCCTTTGATCGTCCTCATACAAACTCCGTCCACTTCTGTTGCGACCACGCCGAGCGGATTGCCGCCTCGATAAACGCCATGCCGCGCACTCCGTCGTTGATGCCAGGAAAGTCGTAGGAGCGTGGATCGAATTTTGCGCCGTCGGCATGGGCGCGCACGCTGCGATAGAACGCGGCGTAAATGTTCGCAAACGCCTCAACATAGCCTTCGGGATGTCCCGGTGGCGTGCGTGTGCTGCGCGTCGCAGCTTCGCCAAGATAGGGTGAGCCCGTACGCAGGATCTGCAGCGGCGCATTGAGTGACCGTAGTACGAGCGAGTTAGGGTCGGCATGCCGCCACTCGATCGATCCCAACTCACCATAGATTCTCAGCGAGAGATTGTTTTCCTCGCCGGCAGCGACCTGCGTCGCCACAAGCACGCCGCTCGCGCCGTTGTCGAAGCGCAGCAGCATCGAAGCGTCGTCGTCGAGCTGGCGCCCCGGTACGAAAGTATTCAACATCGCAGCTATCTGCGTGATGCGCAGGCCACTGACGTATTCGGCCAGGTGCGCCGCATGCGTGCCGATGTCGCCGATCGCGCCGCCCGCACCCGAGCGCGTGGGATCCGTGCGCCAGCTCGCTTGCTTCTGCCCGCCGCCTTCGAGATCCGTCGCGAGCCAGCCCTGCGGATATTCGACGTAAATCTTGCGCACCCCGCCGATGCGCCCGCCTTGGATGAGCGCGCGCGCTTCCTTGATGAGCGGATAGCCGCTGTAGGTATAGGTGACGGCGAGAACACCGCCCGTACGCTCGACCGCCGCCTGCAGATCGCGCGCCTCGTTGAGCGAAAAACACAGCGGCTTGTCGACAACAACGTGGAAACCGTGTTCCAGCGCGAGCCGCGCCGGCTCGTAGTGCACGTGATTTGGCGTAACGACGGCGACGAAGTCCATGCGCCGATCCGCCGGCAGCGCGAGCTCCGCCTCGAACATCTTTGCGTAGCTCGGATACGCACGCGCCGGATCAACTTGGTAGGCCGCGCCCGCCTCGCGCGAACGCTGCGCGTCGCTGCTGAACGCACCGCAGACGAGTTTGGCTTCGCCATCCAGTTCCGCCGCGATGCGGTGGATTCGTCCAATGAATGAACCGGGGCCGCCGCCGACCAATCCCATGTGTAGTTTTCGCGGCATGATGTTTCGCTACCCAAACAGCTTCGGGTTTTCCACGGCAGTCAGTTTCGGTCACTTGTCCCCAAGCGGACGAATCCAGATATTGCGGAAGCGGACCGGCATATGGTGATCCTGCAGCTTCAGCGGCATGTCAACTTCATGAATGACCGCTCTTGGCAGCGCGTGGTGCACCGTTGCGCCGAGCAGCTCAGTGTGGTTCTGCACGAGCACGCCGTTGTGGAAGACGGTTACGTAGCCAGGCACAGACTGTTTCCCATTCGCGAAATGCGCGGTCGTGTAGACAATGTCGTATGTCTGCCATTCGCCAGGTGGCCGCGACGCATTGACCCGCGGCGGAGACTGCCCATAGACAGCCCCGGCCTGCCCGTCGGCGTAGGTCAAATTGTCGTAGCTATCGAGTACCTGGATTTCATAGAGACCCGCGAGGAACACACCGCTGTTGCCGCGCCCCTGACTATTGCCGGTCGGCGGTAACGGTTCGCGGAACTCGACATGCAATTGGCAGTCGCCAAACTTCTGCTTCGTAACGATGTCGCCACTACCGCCGACGACTTCAGCATAGCCATTCTCGACCTTCCACCGCGCTGGTCCACCGTTCTCCGATTGCCACGCGTCGAGATTCTTGCCGTCGAACAGGACGACGGCATCGGACGGGGCTGCGGCGGGTTGATCGGCCTTGCCCGGCGTGACCACGCGCGGACGCGGCCGATTGTCGTCATGCACACGCCACGGGCTGTTCGGGAGCTGGGGCGTGTCGGTGTAGCCGGTTGGAAATTTTTCGTCTTCAGCGTGGACGCCGAAGGCGGCGACGAGCAGCGCCATGAGCGGGCCTCTGCGCAGTACCAGGCGTGTTCTTGATGTCATCGAATTGGTCTCGCTGAAGTCAGTGAGGAAACCGTCATTCAGCACGACTTGTCGAGTGGCTTTCCTGCCAACCGGTCGTGCAGCCAATCGAGCGTATGCGACCCGTCGAAGGTGCCGTGGCTCTTGTCCTCCTGCAAGTCAATCTCAATCTTTGTGCCGAGTTTGCAGGCGTCTTCGATGGCTTTCTTCGTCCACCCTGCATTGATGTATTCGTCTTTCCCGGCGTAGATGACGAGCATCGGCGCATCGGCCTTGTGCTGGGGTACGGCCATCGCCTGCAGCAGGCCCTGAAGCTTCAGTGTCGCCTCGTGCGTAGACGGCTTCAACTCGTCCGGCTTGATCTGCAGCACCGCACGATTGCGCGCTTCCAGGTCCTTACAACTTCCGAGCGCGTCCAAGTTCGCCTTCACCGAGCCGCGAAGATATTGACTCAGGTCGAGATCCGGATGCGCCCGCGCCTGGGTGATCAGGACCGCCGTGTATGCTGCGCTCTGCACCGGTGTCATCGCTTCGTCTTCAGCCATTTGCGGATAGCCTGAAATGTTCGCTGCCGGCACTTCGTTGACGGCGCCGGCGAGATGAAGCTCAGGCGCATACACCGAGGCCTGCTCTGCCGCGGCCCACGACGCCCCGCCACCCTGCGAGCCACCGACGGTCACCCATCGGTTGGAAATCACGCCAGGCTTCGCGTTACGCAGCGCGCGCACGGAATCGATGACGTTGTAGCCCTCGGCCTTGTTGTCGAGATAGACATGCATGCCGCCGCCGCCGAGTCCTTGGTAGTCGGTGAACGCGACGGCATAGCCGGCCTTTAGATATCCGACCACCATCACCACCATCCCGAACAGGTTCGGCGAACTCGATGGGCCGCAATCATTGTTGATACCCGTGGTGCCGTGCGCGTGCGCGAGCACCGGCCAGCCGCCGGCGGGCGGCGTGCCGGCCGGGATGAATAAGGCTCCGGTGACGACGGTGTGCTGGCCGTTGCTCGAAGTGGATCGATAACGCACGCGCAGTGCTTCGGCACCGATGTCGCGGATTGACTGATCGATGTCTGCGTACGGCTTCACTTCGACGATTGTGCCCGGCTCATCGGTCGCAGTCGCCACGGGCGTTTTCGCCGATTCATTGTGAGATCGGCACCCGCCGAGCGGCGCGAGGGCAAGCGCACACGCCATTGTCAGAACGGAACGCATCAAGATTTTTCTCCGGCAAACAGGGACGTGAGAAAGCGATAGTCATTTTTTACCGCATCCATCGGCGTGGTCGGAAACGGTGTTTCCTGTTCGACGAACGCGTGCTCGACCTGACTATCGCGCATCAGCTCGACCACCTCGTTCCATTTGACGATGCCAGTGCCGATATCGGTCGAAGCCAACTCCATCACCGCGTTGCCGGGGCGCTTGGTATCCTTGAGATGCAGCAGCTTGAGGCGCTCGCCGAGCAGCTTGAACAACGCACCCGGATCCTGCTTCGCCGAGACGGCCCAGCCGATATCCAGCTCGAAATCGAGCACTTGCGGATCGGTGCGTTCAACGAGGATGTGATACCCGTTCGTATCGCCCGAAAGCGGAGCAAACTCCATGCCGTGGTTGTGATAGGCCAGACGCACGCCGAGCTTGCCGAGCGCGGTTCCCTTCTCGTTGAGGAAGTCAGCGGTGCGCTTCCAGTCGTCGGCCTCGAGTGTCGAGAACAGTTTCGACACCGCCGCCTCGTTGAAACCCGCGGGCGGGTGTTGCAGCACGTCGTTGATGCGGTCCGGCATGTATGGAATTGGCACGACAGCGTACTTCGCGCCGAGCTTCTCGAGGTCGTTGGCAAACTTCGGCAGATCGTCGAAGCTCCACATTCCCTTCATCGTGCGCGGCGCCGCATGCACGGCGGGTGCGGCGAGGTGGGCGGCGTCGAGCAGCTTGCGCAGTTCCGCCCCAGGTCTGCCGTAGTTACCGGGAAATTCAACCTCGCGATATCCGATGACCGCGAGCGCCTTGAACACGGCACCGAGGTCGTCGCCGTCCTCGAGTCCCAATGTATACAACTGCAGGCCGGGCACCCATTTCAGCCGCGGCCGCTTGGCGGAGAGCTCGCTCGCCGCAGCCAACACCGGCCACTGGCATGCGGCCGCCGTCGCAACTGCCGCGCTGCCGAGCGCCTTCAGCCAGCACCGACGCGAAAAGCGAACAGGTTTACTCATGCGAGGCCTACTTTTTTCAGTACTTCCAGGGGAGGGCCGTCAAACCTCGGCAACGGCACGTTGCCAATGTATTGCAGATCCTGGCGGCCCTGCGGAGTCGTATAGAAACCTCCCATGGTCAAATCGCGGTAACGAGCGAAGAACCGGGCCCCGGCTCGGAATTCAGGCTTGGCTTTGGGCAGATAGCAGACATCGTCACAGATGCCGTGCAGTTGCTCCATGCTGAGATCGGTTGCGAATTTGACATGGCGGCGCTGTGCCTCGGCATCGAACCAGGCGAAGCCGTCGAGCACCGTCGCGCGGTCCTCGCGCTGGCGCGGGTACGGCGCGCTGATCCATTCGTCGACGAAATCGACCACGCCAACCACCGAAGCGCTCGGCGAGCTTGCGTCGGCCGGAATGATCGTGTCGCACAACACCGTCGCGAGCTGACGCTGGGCGGGCGTCAACGTCAACGGCCATAGCTCACCGGGATGATACGGATCGATCAGCTTCGGATCGGAGCCATAGGGCTTGGCTTCGACCGCATTGGCCGCAGAACCAACAGGCGTCAGTCCCAGCGACCTGAGCGGCAGGCTCGTCGCAACCATCAGCATCCATCGCAGGCTCGTGCGCCTGTCCATCAGAGCTCCTTACGGCGCATGCGGTCGAGAATGTGGTCGGCCACCCGCCATGCGTTGGCCATGATCGTCAACGTTGGGTTCTTGTCCGCATTCGACGGAAACGACGAACCGTCGGCAAGGAACAGGTTCTTCACGTCCCAGGCTTGGCACCATTTATTGAGGACCGAATGCCGCGGATCATCGCCCATCCGAGCGCCGCCGAGTTCGTGGATGATGCTGCCCCCTGGGGCGATGGCCTTGGCACCGTCCGATTCGGGCAACGTGCGCACGCGGCCACCCATCGACTCGATCAACTCGGCGAACGTCTTCTGCATGTGTGCGGCCTGGCGTGTCTCGTGCTCCGACCATTTCCAGTGGAAACGCAGCACGGGGATGCCCCACTTGTCCTTCACATGCGGGTCAATCTCGCAGTAGGAGTGCTCGTTCGGAATCATCTCGCCGCGCCCTGCGAAGGAAATCATCGAACCGTAGTAGCGCCGTGCGTCTTCCTTGAGGTTTGCGCCGTAGCTGCCGCCGGTAAGCCACTCGAAGCCCGCCGTCGTGTAGTAATCCGGCATCCGGCGTCCGCCGACGAACTCGATGTGATAGCCGCGAGCGAACCCGAGGTTGCCAGCTTTCTGCGCCTCGTAGCCCCACCACGGCACGTACATATGCAGGCCGGAGACGCCCTCCTCGTTATGCGGCGGCAGGCTTTCGAGCAGCGGAATCTGCCCTTGAAGATCAGCGCCGACGGTGTCCATCAGGTATTTGCCAACCTTGCCACTGGAGTTGGCGAGGCCATGCGGAAATTGCGCCGACTTCGAATTGAGCAGGATGCGCACCGTCTCGAATGCGCTCGCCGCGAGCACCACCACGCGTGCGGTGGCATGCCTGGATCGGCCCGAGTGGCGGTCGACGAAGCGCACGCCTGAGGCGCGACCGTCCTTTGCCAACATTATTTCCGCGACCATCGCATCGGTGACGATGTCGAGCTTACCGGTCTCCAGTGCTGGTGGTAGATGTACGGTCGTTGACTGGTAGTTGGCCCGAATCGAGCAGCCGTTGCCACATGGCGTCGCCCACAGACATGGCGAGCGGCGACGCATGTCGCGCGCGATAATCTCCTGCGCCGCTGTGTTGCCCGGGTGCAGCTTGGCCGGTGCGTTCTTCCAATCCAACGGCGCTGTGAGCACGGCGCGATGGCAAGGGATCGTCGGAAAGCCCAGCTTGGCGGAGTGCTTCTGGACAAGCAGATCGCTGACAATCGGCTTCGGTGCCGGCAGCAAGCAACCGTCCGGCGAGTTTGGCGTGTTCTCCAGCCCTTCGTTGGAACCGTAGACGCCGACAAGCATCTCGACCTTGTCGTAATACGTCGCCATATCCTCGTACGCAATCGGCCAGTCGAAGCCGAGGCCATCGCGGCTGTATGGCTTGAAGTCGTAGGGACCGTTGCGTAGTGAGATGCGGCCCCAGTGGTTGGTCCGGCCACCGAGCATCCGTGCGCGCCACCAGCTAAAGCGGGCGCCCTTCGCCAGCGTGTACGGCTCGCCGGGCACCTGCCAACCGCCATCCACCGTTGCGTCATAGAAGCCGAATGGCTTCTCTGGCGTGTCGGTGCCGCGCAGCGGCGCCATGTCGGGAGTCTGAAACATCGCCGTCTCGGTGGCGGGATCGTACTTCCTACCCGCTTCGAGCATGAGCACGCGAGCGCCTTCCATCGTCAGCGTGTAGGCCATCTGGCCACCGCCGGCTCCCGAGCCGACGACGATGACATCGTATTCGTTTCGTGCAACCGCTTCGGCATCGACAAACGGCATCGTCAGGTTCTCTTGCTGCCTTTCAGCGTGGGTCTGGTTTCGGGATGCACGGTCGCGGCCATCTGAGTGAGGCTGTTGAGAAAGGCCACCTCTATTTTGTCCGCGTCAAAGCGCAAGGTCACGTTGTCGAGATGCGGCGTTTCGTAGTAGCGCCACTGCATCTGGAAGGTATCGACATCTTTCCAAGCACCGGCTGCGGCGAGTTTCGCCGGGCCCTTCGGATTTACGTAGGTCCCGATGAGCTCGGTAAACTCGGGCGGTGTGCCCGGGAGCTCGGTTTCGCCGTCGTGCCAGCGGCCGATGCCGCACGTGACGGCATATACACATTGGCCGATACGGAATTCGATTCGACATGCATCGGCCTCGAACGCGAGGATCAATTCGTCGATGCCAAGAGAATTGGGGTTGATGGCGTATTCCGCGCGCTGCGCCTGGCGGGGCGAACTGCGCGCGCCTTCAGGTGGTTTCAGACTCAGGGAGGATAACTGTGTACTCAGCCTCTGCGACGATGCGGGATCCGCAGGCAGCGCCTTGTCATGTAGGCCGGGCAGCAGATGATCCCAGACCAGGTTGAGCAGGCCCTGCATGTCGAGCGTGCGGCTCGTGATCGCCACGACGGTTTCAAGCTCCGGCAACACGATGCAATATTGCCCGAACGCGCCGTCGCCGCGGAAGCCTTCGTGCCGGCAGCGCCAGAACTGATAGCCGTAGCCCTGGTGCCAGTCGCTGTCCTTCCTGAGTTGGGCCAGGTCCTGACTCGGCGCGGGTGGCTGTTGGATCTTGAAGCTCGTTGCCTCCTCGATCCACGCCGCCGGCAGCAACTGCCGACCGTTCCAACGACCCTTCTGGAGATAAAACTGGCCGAACTTCGACAGAGTGTCGGTCGTTGCACTGAGACCCCAGCCCCCGCAGTTGATACCGCGTGGGCACTCTGACCAGACCATCTTCGGGAGGCCGAGCGGATCGAAGAAACGTGGCCGCAGATAGTCGACGACCTTCGCTCCGGTCACCGTTTGCACAATCGCGGACAGCATGTAGGTGGCGGCACTGTTGTAGAGGAAGACGCTGCCAGGCGGGAAGCGGATCGGCAGCGCTAGAAAGGTCCGCACCCAGTCCTGCTCGCGCGTAACGACGGGTGTGGTGTCGTTCTCCTGACCGACCGACATGGTCAGAAGATGCTCGACGCGCAATGCGGTTAGGTTCTCGCCGATCTGCTTCGGCGCCTGTCCGGGAAAGAAATCGACGACCTTGTCGGTGAGCCTGAGCCTGCCCTCGGCAATCGCGAACCCGACCGCCGTGCAAGTGAAGCTCTTGCTGAGCGAATACAGCCGATGCGGCGCGTTTGCACGGTATGGCGCCCACCAGCCGGACGCGGCAGCAAGCCCTTTGTGCGCGATGATCAGGCTGTGCATCTCATGAGGGCTGGCCGCGACAGCATCAAGAAACGCATGGACAGCCACCGAGGAAACGCCCAGCGCTTCGGGCCCGCGATCAGCCCGCGCGTGGGCTACACCGGGGATCTGCTGATCGAGGCCCGTGGCGAACGCAGTCAGCCCCAGTTGATGGAGAAAGCCCCGCCGTGTTTGATTCACTGTCTGCCGGTCCGATTCGACGAGGCCCATCTCACAGGCTGTATTTCACCGTCAAGAGGTACGAGCGTGGCGACTGCGGCAGAAATGCATTGTTCATCACAAAGCCGCTGCGATTGGTCAGGTTATCGATGTTGGCGTGCACGTCGAAATGGCCAGTAGCATAACCGACGAACGCGCTAGCCTGGGTCAAACCCGGAATGCGTACGTCATAGTGCCAGTCGCCGCCCAGCACGCCGCGCGTCTCGGACTGCGCGTGTATCCAGCCGCCGAGGTAGACGCCGTCCAGCAGCCCTCCTGCAAAAGTATATTTCGCGGTCAGGTTACCGGCCTGGCGCGGGGTCGATCCGAAGCGGCGGCCGATTTCCTGAGGGGTGCCCGGGAAATCCAGGTACTTCGCCACGGGCAAGTCAGTAAAGTTGGCGGAAAGCTGCAGGTTCGCGGTCGGCAGCCAGGTGACCTCCGCCTCCCAGCCCTGCGCCCGCCCCACGCCGCCCAGGTTATAGGAAATGATCGAGCCGTCCGCGTGGGAATAGTCGGCTGTCGCGATATTGCTCAGGTCATCGCGAAAGAACGACACAGTGCTCGTGACGGCGCCGTTGAGCCACGCCGTCTTCACGCCGATCTCCTTGCCCGTGCCTTTCTGCGGCGGCAGGGCCTGTTCGGTGCCCGGTTGCACGAAGCCATTCGGCGTAAATGACTTCGAGTAGTTCGCGAAGAACGCCGTGTTGGCCCAGAACGAGTCCGGCGAAAACGGCTTACCCAGAATGCCAATCTGCGGTGTCGTGGCGCTGGAGGCGAACTGCCGGCCGGGGAGGATTTCGTTCTCGGTCTTCGTGTAGCGCACACCGAGCAGCGCGTGCAGGCGGTCGTCGAACATCGACATCTGCTCCGCGACGTAGTAGGCGCGGGTATTCTGATGGCCCGTGTCCTTCATGTTGAGGACGTTCGGCGTCGGAAAAAACTGGAGCACAGCGTTGAATTCGTCCTGCAGCTTGATCGGGCCGTCGGTGAAGAAGCTCCACGGCTGACCGCCGGCGCCGACAGGACTGGGACCGAGCCATCCCTGGAAGAGATCCAAGCGGGAGTAGGAGACCTGGTAGCCGACCAACATCGAATGACTGATCGGGCCGGTGTCGAAGTAGAGGGCGGTCTCGAGCTTGTTCTCCCAGCCGCTGCCTTCCTGGATCGCCCTTTCCACACCGGAGGAGAACGGACTCGTGCTGACCCGCCCGTCCGGGCCGATCACCAGGGCCCCGCTCAGAAACATGGTCAGGAAGTTCCAGTTATAGTCGACGTGGGCGAAATTGTCGCGGATCTGCACGTGGTCGTTGACGGTGTAGCTCGTTTCCGTGCTCCAGAACTTGCTTCTTTCGTTGTTGAAGTTCTGCGGGCCGAGGACATTGTAGCGTGACCCGCCCGGCAGGTATTGCTGCACGGTGATCTGCTGTGGCGGCACGTTCGGACCGATGTTCTGCGCAACCCAGGTAGTGAGATCGGCGCTCGGGGGAGCACCCGAGCCGATGAATCCTGGATAGCTTACCGGCAGCGTCGAGAACTGGTCCTTGTGGTCAGAATAGCGGTAATTGGCGTTGATGCTCAGGCCGTCGATGGGCCGATAGGTGAGACCGAGGATCGCGGTGCGTTCCTTCTGCCCGGTCCAGTCGACCCAGCCGTCAGCGTTCTTCGCGTACAAGTCGACCAGATAGGCCAGCTTGTCGGCGACGATGGGGCCGGTCGAGAAAAGCTCGCCACTGCGATACGACCAGCTTCCCACCTCGCCCTGAGCGTAGGTGCTCGAGTTGAACGAAGGCTTCTTGTAGATGATGTTGATCTCTCCGCCAGGCGGAACGTTGCCATTGAAGACCGCGGAAGGACCCTTGATCACCTCGATACGATCCACCCCAACCGTGGAGCCGAGTCCCCCGACGTAGCTGAGTGAATCGAAGCCGTCCACCTGCGGCGTAATCTGGAAACCGCGCACGGCAAAGTTGGTCATTGTCTCGCCACTGTTGCTCTGTCCGGTGACGCCCGTCAGCGAGCCGATCACCTCCATGATCTGCGAGGAGCCCGTGTCCTCGAGAAACTGCGAGTTGATCGCCGAAATCGAAATGGGCGTGTTGATGATTTCGGTCACTACGCCCGTCGCGCTCGTCGCCGCGCTCGTGCGATAGCCAATCACCTGCACCGTCTCCAGAAGTGATGGCCTGTTGCTCTCCTCCGACGCACTCGCCCTGTCGCCTGACTGGGAATTGGCCGCGGGAGGCGTCGCCTGCGCGTCCGCTTCAGCCGGGTCGCCGGCCCAGGAGTACGCGGGCAGGATGAGCGCGGCGAGCAGGCCACGGCGAATGGCGATGGAAAGTTTGGAAAACCGAATCGGACCTGTGTCCCGCATCATCATCCCCTGGTTTCTTTAAGTTTTTCGGACCGCTTTCGCCAACGGCCCGCTCTGCACCGATCGCACCCGACCCGGGCGGCTCTCATTAGGGCATGCGCCGGCGAAGAGCGGCTATGCGTCAATTTGCCAGGTTCGTATACAGACTTAATCGTCCGCGGCGATCGGCGCGCGCAGGCCGCCTACCGGGCCGGACCGGACCGGACCGGACCGCGCATTGTCGACAAGATGCGGGACGATGAGGCGATCCGCACTTGCCTTTTTTAAATTGCGTAACGCAATATGATTTCACAACTGGCGCAACCGAAGGGATTCGGGTCGCTGCTGCAGATCGAGAGGGGGGGCAATGGAGCCGAGATTCGAAACGGTGCAGGCCGATGCCGCAAGCTCGTTCCGCTGCTTGTGGTACACGTGTCGCAGCTTCGCCGAAAACCATACTTGGCACTACCATCCGGAATTCGAGCTGATCTGGGTCGTGCGGGGCCACGGCACCCGATTCGTCGGCGACAACATCGAGTCCTACCATCCTGGCGACCTCGTCCTGACCGGACCCAACATGCCGCATTGCTGGCACAGCGATGCCGAGGTCGGCGGACACCCGCCCGAGGCCGCCGTCGTGCAGTTCCGGCCGGAGATGTTCGGCCACGATTTCCTCGACCTGCCGGAATTCGAGCAGATCAAGCGCCTGTTCCGCGCCTCCAAGTGTGGCCTGCACATCGAAGGCGAAACGGCCGAGCAGGTGCAGGCGCAGATGCGCTCGCTGTTCGAAAGAAAGGGCATCGCACGGCTGATCGGCCTGCTCGACATTCTGCGCGTGCTGGCGGAGACCGAACACGATGTGCGCTATCTCGCCAGCGCCGACTACCACATCACCAACGACATCACCGAACTGAACCGGCATCGCATCGAGATGATCCATCGCCACGTGCGCCAGAACCTGAGCAGCGAGATCAATCAGGCGGATGTCGCTCGTCTCGTCGGGCTCACGCCGCCGGCTTTCAGCCGATTCTTCCGCCGTGCCACCGGCCAGACCTTCGTCGGCTTCGTCAACATCCTGCGCATCAACGAAGTGTGCCGCGAAATGACCGAAGGCAACGACTGCATCACCAACATCGCCATGAACTGCGGCTACAATAACATCGCCAATTTCAACCGCCAGTTCCTCGCCCTGAAGGGAATGAATCCGAGCCAGTACCGCGAGCAGCATCTGCGCATGAAGCAGAACGCGACCACCTTTCATAGTTAATGAGCGCGAAAAATTGCGCGCCAATTAACTAATAGGGCCAATTCGGCTGGGTAAATATGCCGCCGTCGACGCCCAGCGTCTGGCCAGTGATGAAACTCGCCCGTTCGCTGCACAGAAACAGCACTGCGTTGGCGACGTCGGTGGGCGTACCGACTCGGCGCAGCGGTGTAATCCGCGACCAGGTGCTGCCGTAGTCGGGCGACTCCTGGCGCGTGCGCGCGATCTCTATCGCGCCCGGCGCCACGCAGTTCACCGTAATCCGGTGCGGTCCAAGCTCCATCGCCGCGCTGCGCGTGAGCTGGTCGACACCCGCCTTCGACGCCGAGTAATCGACCAGATTGGGAAACGCGATCTTGCTGCATCCGGAGCCGATGTTGACGATGCAGCCGCCGCGCCCGGCGGCGATCATCAGGCGCGCCGCCTTCTGGGTGTTGAGAAAACACCCCTTCAGGTTGGTGCGGATGACACGGTCCCAGTCGGCTTCGGCCAGATGGAGTAGCGGGCTCCAGGTCTGCACGCCGGCGTTGTTGACCAACAGCCGCGGCGCGGAATCGAAATAGCGCGCCGCGTCGTCAAAGAAAGTATCAATCTGTTGCGCAACGCCAGCATCGCATGCGGCGACGAACGCGCGGCGGCCGGCCGCCGCGATGTCCCGCGCCAGTTGCTCGGGTTGGCCGTCCTCGTCGAGATAGCTCACAGCTATGTCCCACCCGTCGCGAGCCAATGCCGTCGCGATCTCCCGGCCGATGCCCGACGTGCCCCCGGTGACCACCGCCCAACGATTGTCTGCGCTCATCCGTGCCCTCAAATCCGGTAGCGTCCGACGCGCTGGCGCTGCGCGCCCAGGCCGTCGATAGCCAGTTCAACGACATCGCCTTCCCGCAGCCACTGCGGCGGTTTCATTCCCATGCCTACACCGTGCGGGGTGCCCGTGCTGATCACGTCGCCCGGCTGCAGGCTCATGAACTGGCTGATGTAGTGCACGAGAAACGGCACGTCGAAGATCATGTCTCGCGTGTTGCCAGACTGAACCACCCGACCGTTGACCCGGCATTCCAAGCGCAACGAGCGAAAATCCGCGACCTCGTCCGCAGTCACCAGGTACGGTCCCATCGGACAGAACGTGTCACAGCCCTTGCCCTTGTCCCACTGGCCGCCGCGCTCGATCTGGTAGCTGCGCTCGGAGACATCGTCGATGATGCAATAACCCGCGACGTGGTCCAACGCGCGCTCCAGCGAAATGTAGCGGGCCTCCATGCCGATCACGACGCCGAGCTCGACCTCCCAATCACCTTTCTGCGCTCCCGGCGGCAGCACGATGGCGTCGTTCGGCCCAACGATCGACGAGGTCGCCTTGAGAAACAGTACGGGTTCTTGCGGCGCCGGCTGACCCGTCTCGCGAGCGTGATCGACATAATTGAGACCGACGCAGACGATCTTGCCAACACCCTGGAGCGGTGGCCCGATACGCTCGCCGCCGTCGACGCGCGGCAGTGATTCGGCTGCTACCCCGCGCAGTTCAGCGATCGCGACCATGAAATTCGAGGCACGAAAATCCGGCACAACCGCGGCAACGTCCCGCACGGTTCCGGAAGCGTCCATGAGGGCCGGCCGCTCCTGGCCGATCGGCCCGTATCGCAACAATTTCATGCCATGCCCTTCAAAGCGAGAAACCTCCGTCGATCACGATGTCGGTCCCGGTCATGAACGCGCTCTCGTCGGAAGCGAGAAGCGTAGCCACGGCCGCGATTTCCGCGGGCGTACCGAGCCGCCCCATCGGCTGGCGCGCAATCATGTCGACCCGCATCTGCACCGGATCGGCCGCCGCCGCGATGCGCTCGCCGAGCGAAGGTGTATCGACCGTACCGGGACTGATCGAATTGCAGCGCACGCCCTCGCCGACGAAATCAAGCGCAACGGCGCGTGTCATCGCGATGACCGCACCCTTTGTCGCCGAATACACGAAACGCCGGCGCGCCGCCGCGGTCGTCGACACGACGGAGGCGATATTGATGATCGAACCGCTGCGCCTTTCGCGCATGCCGGGCAGGACTGCCTTGATCATGACGTAGACGGATTCGACGTTGATCCGAAGGCTGCGCGCGAAATCCGCCTCGTCGCACTCGAAGATGTCGCCGACCGCGACATAGCCCGCGCAGTTGACCAGAACGTCGATGCGCGGATACCGCGCCGCGACCGCCCTCGCTGCTTTCGCATCGCTCGCATCCAGCCTCACAGCGGTCGCATCGTGCGGCAAATCGGTGAAGTGTTCATCGCTGATGTCGCTCGCAATCACCGTCGCGCCCTCGGCGCAGAACCGGTCGACGATAGCGCGGCCGATGCCCTGCCCCGCTCCCGTCACCAAGCACGTGTTTCCCGCCAATCTGCCGCCCATGGGCCCCTCCGCTTTCGGACAGATGGTAGGCACGGCTCGTTCCGACCAATAGCTCTTAGTTGATGCGCCTGCGGTATCGGTTTGACTTCACCCAGGTAAGCCGAGGAGTTGCGGATGCGAAAAAAACGTACTTCTCGTCGGCTAATACAAGCGTAGCGGGCATAGTTTCGTCCTCACAACAATGCGCAAGCCGGAGTGTCTGATCGAAACCAACTACGCAGCAGAGGGAACTATGTTCAATCAGAATTTCATTTCCGCAAACCGCTTACGAGTGCATCTATTGGTCTTGGGCCTGATCGCAGGCTGTTGTGCGACAACGGTCGATGCAGCCACCTACTACATTGACTCCGTCAACGGCTCCGACGGCGCCGCCGGCACGAGCACGGCAACCGCGTGGCAATCACTGACCAGGGTGAACGCGACGACATTTCTCGCGGGCGACCAGATTCTGTTTCATACCGGCCAAAGCTGGTCAGGGCAGCTTCATCCTCTGGGATCCGGCACCTCAGCAGCGCCCATCGTCATTTCGAGTTATGGCGGCGGCGCAAAGCCGATCATCGACGGCAGCTCGCTCAGTAGCGGCGGCGCCGTCTATCTGTACAACCAGGGCGGCTGGACTATCGATGGACTCGAGGTCGTCAACGACTCTGGGGTGCCCAACGTCGGCACTCTGAGCGGCGGCTTCCTCGGCGGCGGCACAGGGATCAACCGCAGCGGCATCTTTATCGACAACGAAAGCGCCGGGGTTCTGTCCGACATCACGATCCAGAACAATTACGTGCACGACGTCAATGGTTGTTTCGCCTGCAGCGGTGACGATCCACACGCCAACGGAGGAATCATTGTCGTGGACGACGCATCGAACGTTGCATTTTCCGACGCTCTGGCTGTAGGAAACGAAAGCTACAACAACGTACAGATTCTCGACAACACAGTGAGCAATGTGGGGCGCGAAGGCGTTGTCTTTTGGGACAATTCGGCGGGGCTCAGCTATGTCGTTCTTGCCCCGGCTGCCTTGAGCAACAACGTCACGATTCACGGGAACGAGGTATACAACGTCGATGGTGATGGAATTACCATCTCTGGAGCACGAAACAGCCTCATAGATCACAACATCGTCGGCGCAGCCGGCCTGGTGACACTGGCCGGATCGAGCCAGGCTTCATCGGGTGGCATCTGGGCCATGAAAACAATTGGCGTAACGATGCAGTACAACGAAGTTTATGGCGTTCTGAGCGCGGCCGGGGTCGATGGCCAGGCCTTTGACAACGATTTTTACTCGGACAACACCATCGTTCAATACAACTACAGCCACGACAACCAGGGCGGCTTCATGTTGATGGAGGGGCAGCCGATCGTGGGCGGAACCAACCTCACCGTGCGCTACAACCTCAGCGTCAACGATGGCTATAGTGGCGTGAAGGGCGTGTTCACATCTGAATATGGGACCGTTGGCACCGTCAATATCTACAACAACACGATATACATCGCCGCGGGATTGCCCGCCAACCCGATCTTTTGCGACGGCTGCTTCCCCTATGGCTTGAACGGCAATGTCTGGAATTTCGACAACAACATCATCGCGAACTTCGGCACCGGCAAATATACCAATCCGGCCGGTCCGTACGTCGCCTTCTCCAACAACCTGCTTTTCGGTAACCACCCCTCGGGCGAGCCCGCTGATGCCCACAAGATCATCGCCAATCCACTGTTCGTGTCGCCTGCGTCGACCGCGCCGTACGGCATCGGATCGGTGTCGGGATATCAGGTGGGCGCGGGCTCACCCGCCATCGGCGCCGGCGCCGTCATTTCGAATAACGGCGGCCAGGACTATTTTGGTAATCCCGTATCGGCGACGGCCGCTCCGACAATCGGCTTCTACTGAGCATGCCTGATCGAACCTTGGATTCCCGACCCTCGTCCGGGCTGCTCGGCCCGGACGAGGGTTGTGGAAATGCTGTTCACGAGATATCGCTCGACGGCGGCGTTTCCAGCGACATCCGAATCGTTTCCACGCCACAGGGCAAGCAAGTCGTCAAACGTGCGCTCGGCAAGCTCAGGGTCGAAGCAGAATGGCTTTCCGATCCGGCGCGTTCGTCGATCGAGGTGCAGGGACTTCGGGCGATAGCCATGCTGCTCGGTCAGGCGCATGCGCCGAGAGTGTTATGGGTCGATGAAGCGTCACATCAATTCGCGATGGAACTGATTGAACCGCGCTTCCGCAACTGGAAGCGGGAGTTGCTTCGCGGCAATGTCGACATCGACAACGCCGTGGCGGCAGGCCGTTTACTGGGGCAATTGCACGGCCGGTCGTCCGACGATCCGAGTCTCCCGGCACAGTTCGCAAACACAGCGCCCTTCGTCGAACTGCGTATCCGGCCTTTTTTCGAGCGGATCGCGCAGCGGAATCCCGCTCTGGCGCCAAACGTCGCGCATACTGTGCAAGAGCTTCTCATAACCCGGAACGCATTGGTCCACGGCGACTACAGTCCGAAGAATTTGCTCGTCGATGGGCACGACATGGTGATCCTCGATTGCGAAGTAGCACATTGGGGCGACCCCCGTTTTGACATCGCCTTTTGCCTGGCTCACCCGTTGCTGAAGTTGTTTCGCCGAGCCGCATCCGCGCCGCCGCTTCTGTCCAGCATTCTCGCGTTTCTGACTGCCTATCGCCGGGAAGGACGCCCCGTTCTCGATCGGCATTTCGTCCGCCAGTTGGGCTGCCTGATACTCGCGCGTCTCGAGGGCGATTCACCCGTCGACTATCTCTCCGACCTCAATGCGGATGAGGTCAAGCGATTTGCCACTGAACTGATTCTGCAGCCGACAACATTCGCCCAATTCGCCTTGGACACGCCGGGATAGGATTTGAAATGAGCTGTTCTACTGACACGAGGGTCGCATCGTTGCAGGGCAGGTCCGTGTTCGACTCGCGCGGGCGGCCGACCGTAGAGGTCGAAGTCATTCTGCGTTGCGGTGCAGTCGGGCGCGCGGCAGCACCTTCAGGTGCGTCGACTGGCCGCCACGAAGCCCATGAACTGCGTGATGGCGATCCTTCCGTTCACGAGGGCCGCGGAGTGCAGAAAGCCGTCGATCACGTGAACGGCGAAATTGCGCGCAACCTGATCAACAAGAACGCGCTCGACCAGTCAGCGTTGGATACATTTCTCCGCGATCTCGACGGAACCAAACATTTCAATCGTCTCGGAAGCAACGCCGTTCTGCCTACCTCGCTGGCAATCTGCCGCGCAGCCGCTGCCGCTCGAGCCATGCCTTTATATCGCTACGTCGCCTTGCTCGCGGGAAACGCCAGTCCTTCGCTGCCGCTGCCGATGGTCAACATTCTGAGCGGCGGAGCGCACGCCGCCCGCAGCATGGATTTGCAGGATTTCCTCGTCATTCCCGTTGGCGCGAAAGATTTCACCCAAGCAATGCGGATGGTGCTCGGGGTCAGGCACGCAGCCGACCAGGTCATGCGCGAGCGCGGCCTGCCGACGCTTCTCGCGGACGAAGGAGGGCTCAGTCCCGGCTGTAAAAGTACCGGGAAGGCGTTGGATCTGCTGGTGGCAGCGATTCGCACCGCCGGATTCGAACCGGGACTCGAAATAGCGGTCGCGCTCGATGTGGCAGCCAGCGAGCTTTACGCTGCGGACGGATACGAATTACGCAACGAAGGACGGCGTCTGTCGAGCGCCGAAATGATTTCCGCCGTGTTGGATTGGCGACGCCGATATCCAATCATCTCGATCGAGGATGCGCTGCACGAAGATGACTGGGACAACTGGACGAAACTGACTTCCGCCTTGCCCGCAACGCAGATCGTAGGAGACGATTTGTTCGCGACGAACGTCTCCCGCATTGCCCAGGGAGTCCGCCTGCGGGCTGCCAACGCCGTGCTGATCAAGCTCAATCAGAATGGCACTCTGTCCGGAACGCTCGAAGCAATGGCTGAAGCGCGGCGCGGGGGGTTCGCGACCGTCGTCTCGGCGCGCTCCGGTGAAACCGAAGACACGTTCATCGCCGACCTGGCGGTGGGTACGGGCGCTGGACAAATCAAGATTGGATCGGTTCGCACCTCCGAGCGCATGGCGAAATACAACCAGCTCGTCCGCATTGGCGAAGACGCGTCGCTGCCATTCGAGCTCCCGTCATGCCTGACAACTCGCGAGCCAGCTCGAGGCCAGTGAGCGTAAGACAGATCGACAGACACACCTCGCATGACGAACGTGCATTCTGGAGCTTTGCAGTCAGTGCGATGTGAGCGGTCGGGCGCTGGCTGTGGCTCCCTCGATCCGCGTGTCGCTCCCTACGGGTGCCCATTGCTCGAGATCCTGCAAAAGCTGGGTTGCGTGGTCGCGAATCGCTTCGATGGCGTCTTCACCCAGTTGCAACCGCAATGGGGTTCGCTCCGACGCAAGGGCGCGGTCGATTGCCGCTGCTGCCTTGGTCGGATCGCCGAGCTGGGCACCATGCATGTTGCGGGCGAACTCACGGGTTCCCCCTACGGCCTGCCGGTAGACCTCCATTGCAGGCATTTCCCGGGTGCCTGAGCCCAGCAGGTTGGTGCGAAAATTACCGGGCTCGACAATCAGCACTTTCACACCGAATCCGGCCACTTCCTGGGCAAGCGCTTCCGAGAAGCCCTCCAATGCGAATTTCGACGCGGAATACGCGCTGAAGCCGGCGAAGGACAATTGTCCGCCGAGGCTGGAAATGTTGACGATGGCGCCGCCTTGCTGCGCCCTCAGCACCGGCAGCGCTGCCTTGATGACAGCGACCGCCCCGAAGAAGTTGGTTTCCAGAAGCGCCCGCAGCTCATTCTCCGGGGTCTCCTCGGCGGCACCTACAACACCATAGCCGGCATTGTTGATGAGCACGTCTATCCGGCCGAAGCGCGCAACAGCAGCCGCAACTGCAACTGCAGCTTGCGCATCCTGCGATCGATTGACGTCGAGCTGGAGGGCGAGCACCCGGTCCGGCGCCTGCGCAATCAGGTCTTTGAGCCGTTCGGGATTACGAGCGGTGGCGACTACGTTATAGCCGCTGTGGAGGGCGTAATTGGCAAAGGCGGAACCGAAGCCGGATGACGCGCCCGTAATGAACCAGGTTTTTGGGGTGGACATGACTCTTCACTCACTCGGTAACGGCGTTGCGCCGGACTGGAGAGAGCATGAGGCCTCTGGGACTAGATGATAATATAGGATAATTAGAATTAGTTATGCGATTTGGTGCATGAATGTGGCGCGAGCTCCTTCCGCATCTGCCGGTATTCCTGGCCGTAGCCCGCCGCGGCGGCTTTGCAGCGGCCGCGAATGAGCTCGATATGAGTCCTTCGGCGGTGAGTCATGCGATCCGAGTGATCGAAATGCGTTTGGGGTCTCCCTTGTTTGCCAGGACCACCCGCAGTGTTGCCATGACGGAGGCGGGTCGAAGACTCAACGATTCCATCGCGGCAGCATTTCAGGAGATTCAGGCTGCGCTCGAACAAGTACAGTCCGAGCAGGGACAAATCTCGGGCTCGTTGCGTCTAAATGTCCCAACCGTCGCGCTCCCGATGGGACTCACGTCCGTGATTACCACGCTGTCCCGACGTCATCCGCAACTGGTGGTTGAAGTCACAACGGACGCCGCACTGACCGATATTGTGGCGGCCGGCTTTGATGCGGGCATTCGTCTCGGGGAAATGATTGACAAGGACATGATTGCCGTCCGCCTCACGCCGCCATTCAAGGCGGTCATGGTGGCGGCGCCTGACTATCTGGCGGCCAGAGGCGAGCCGGCGCGCGTTGCCGACTTGAGTCAACACAACTGTATCGGCTATCGGCTGCTGTCATCGGGCGCTGTCTATGCGTGGGATCTGCGCGACGCGGGCCAGGAAGTGTCCGTTCGAGTGTCCGGCTCGACTTTGGTCACCGATCCTCTTTATGCCAAGGAGCTGGCATTGGCCGGGGTGGGCATTGCCTACCTGTTTGAGCCTCTGGCGCGCGGGGAGATGCGCGACGGCAAGTTGCGTTCGGTGCTGCCGGAGTCGGCCATCGATGAGCCGGGATTGTTTCTCTATTTTCCCCGCCGGGCTGCCGACGCACCCAAGTTACGGGTTTTCATAGACGTTGCACGGGAGGTCTTGCGTACAGAGTTGATGTGCCAGTAGGCTTGCGCACTCTAGGAAGGACAACAACAACAATGTCGCGGATCGTCACTGCATTGCTCGTGGTCGGTGCAATCGCTTTGGGGTTGCCACCGTTCTTTACTGATGGGGCCTGTACAGCAGAATTCGATGCGGCAAGCGCTGCCGTACAGCGCATGCGTCCTGAGATCGGGACCGTGTCTCTCGCGCGTCCGTACCTGCAATCGCACGTGATGTCCTATCAGGTGGTCCCCCCGGAACGCTGCGAGCCCTGGGCGCGACGCGAAGAATATGCGTGCCCGGGGGGACCGGTCTTCCTGATCGCCATGCCCGTCAAAAACAAGGTCTGCCGGTACTACAGGGATGACAGCATCCGGATTCATCAAGAAAAATGGCATGTCGGTGTTTGTGAACCAGCACCGGTGAGACTAACTTCGTAGAAGCCAACTGCTGACCAAGCGTGATTCACATCGACTGTACGTGCGAGGAGCACCCCTCGTGGGTACCACACCGCCTACGAGTTGGTCTCCGGGGGCGAAGGAACCAGGAAGTAGCGACGCTTTGGATCCTGCAGACTCGATCCGATTTCCTGCACCACCCCACGGCCGACAAGTGCCAGTAGTCGAGTTCTCGTAGCGCGAGGTGTCCGACCGACTTGCGCTGCGATCTCATTAGTCGATAAGCCTGTACCGGAAGAAAGAGCGGCAACAATAGCGAGATCGATGTCGTCCAATAAAGGCCGCCGGGCTGCTGTGCCTCTACGGATGGTGACACGAAAGCGTGTACCTATCTCTTCCAGACGTGGCTCCGCAACACCTGCATCACGACAGGCAGCAATCATTTTCCTGATCCCGCTACCCCATTGCTCGACGTAGCCAAGCTCGCGGAACACTCGCCCAACTACGCGATTTCGGAGCCTCGAAACGCCGTCGTGCAGATCTTGAACCGTTAGGCCAAACGGCAACATCCCAGGATTCTCGACCTCCAAACGGTCGTCAAAAAACGCTATGCGGATTGGCGCTCCCTTCTGGGAATAATCCGCATGGACGGCAGCGTTGACGATTGCCTCACGTACAGCGGCGGGCGGGAGAGTCCACGTGTCGGTGTTGCGTGCACCGCGGATATCAATTCCATGCAGATCGTGCTTCTGAACGAAGCCAATTGCCTCCTCTACAGCCTCGGGTAACGAACTGTGTATGTTCAATGTATCGATCAGGCGCACCTTTTCGATTCCATCGAAGCGACCCGCCTGGATCCAGGCATCAGGAAAACGCTGCTCGCGGTCGCGCCCAAAGAGCAGCAAGCCACCAACGGTCGGGACTTTACGCCCTTGGTGTTTTGTCATGACACGCAACGTGTCCAGGTCACCTCTTTTCAGCTTCCGCTTGGGTGCGAACAACTCTGAAGCAGCTCTGAAGTCAATTGCTTCAGAGTCGAGATCCACCAGCGGCTCTTCATCGTAACTTTCCCCAGAAGCGAAACGTCGCAGCTCCGCAATGAGCTCTTTATCCGCCTGACGATTTGACGATCCGACGCGAACGTAGACGCCTCGCTCCGCCCCCGCACTCTTGAGGTAATGTGGACGACTGTAGCTAGGGTAAACCTGTACAGCCAATACGTTAGTTCGCCTCCAGGGCAAGACTTCGAGTTCCGGTACTAGGCGCGGCAACACGTTGTCGCTGAGAAGGTTTGCCAAACGCTCTTCGGCGCCAAGGGGATCCGCCACGCCCCGAACGTGTCGAGTGCGGTCTTCAACGCCTACCAGCAGAGTGCCCCCAGCAGTGTTTGCGAACGCGACGATGGTTCGCAACGCGCCTTCCGGAGAGGTTAAATCACGCTTGAATTCAAGCGTCTTCCCTTCAGGTTGCTTGAGAAGCTCATTGAGATTCATAGCTCTGAAGTTTACTCTGAAGTCGAATCCAGAACCATGCTTCAGAGTACATTGATCGCATCAGAACTGGGTAATGACGATCGGCGGGCACGCATCCGCAATTACTCAATGCGCTAAGTATTTTCAGTCAGTATCACGAGCAAATGTACGAGGAGAAGATCGGTAGATGCCACGGATGAGAGTCAGGAAAGTGAACGGCCCCGGCCAGAGCCGATGGATACACGATGGATGGGATTTGCCACTAATTAGCAACCAGGAGGATGGCCGTTTACGTAAGCGACTGATTTAAAGCTAATAACTGGCGGAGCGGACGGGACTCGAACCCGCGACCCCCGGCGTGACAGGCCGGTATTCTAACCAGCTGAACTACCGCTCCGGCTAGAGGGGGGCGAATCCTAGCCGATTGGCGAACGAGGCTTCAAGCTATTTCGCAGCCGGTGCCCGCCACGCACATGCCACCACACGCGCCCCTGCTCTTGCCAAGCCATTCATGAACTTAGCCTCAGAACAGCGTCACCAGCAGCGTGCCCGCTAGGACCAGCATCGTGACCCCGATTATCGAATCGAGCACCTGCCACGCCCGTGCCGTGCGAAACACCGGGCGCAGTAGCCGCGCCCCGAAGCCCAAGGTGCTGAACCACGCCCCGCTGGCTGCGGCAGCGCCACCGACGAACCAGAGGCGCGCGTCGGTCGGCTGCCGGGCGCCTATCGAGCCCATAAGTAGCACGGTATCAAGGTACACGTGAGGGTTGAGGAAGGTGAACGCCGCAACCTGCGCAACTGCGTTCCGAACAGAGATGCGGCGCGCGCCGTCCGCGGCGACGTCCATCGAGCTGGCGCGGCGGCCACGCGCGAGCGCACGAGCGCCGTACCAGCCAAGGAAAAGGGTACCTGCCGCGGTCAGGAAGAACGTCAGTCGGGGTGCTTCACCGAGCACCCTGGAGACGCCGGCGACACCCGCGCTAATTAAAAGAAGGTCCGCTACCGCACAGAACGCGACGATCAGAAGCACGTGTTCGCGCCGCAGTCCCTGGCGCAGGACGAAAGCGTTTTGAGCCCCGATCGCGACAATTAACGTCGCGCAGACGGCGAATCCGGTGGTGAAGGCTGAGATTGGCATGAACAAAGCTTGCCGCCCTGCCCACCTTAAATCCAGTTAAACTTTCTGGACCTGGTTAAGGACAGCTAAAGATGCTCGACTACGCTTCCATGTCAGCCGTCGCGGTTGTTGTGCGAGAAGGCAGCTTCGATCGCGCTGCGCGCGCGCTCAATGTCACTCCCTCTGCGGTATCGCAACGGGTCAAACAGTTGGAAGAGCGTGTGGGTGGCGTTCTGATTGTCCGCGGGCAGCCCTGCACTGCCACTGAGATGGGGAGGCTGATCTGCCGACATGTTGAGCAGGTTGGAATGTTGGAGCACGAGTTGCGCGGTGCCCTGCCGCGGCTGGGACCCGCCGAGGCGACGAATGAGCGAGTAACCATCCGTGTTGCGGTGAATGCCGACAGCATGGGCACCTGGTTTATTCAGGCAATGGCCAGCTTCATGGACACGGACCGGACGTTGCTGGATGTGGCCATTGATGACCAGGAGCACACGCAGGAATGGCTGCGCACCGGTGACGTGTTGGCTGCGGTTACATCCGATCCGCAACCGGTCCAAGGATGCGAAAGCATTCCGCTCGGAAAGTTGAAATATTGCGCCGTGGCCAGTCCCAGTTTCATAGACAAATACTTTCCCGACGGGGTGACGGCAACATCCCTGGCCGCGGCGCCGAGCCTGAGATTCGACCGCAAGGACCAACTGCAAGCGCGGTGGGTACGGAGCGTTTGCCGGCGCGACGTGGACATTCCCTCCCACTGGATGGCCTCGACACAGGCGTTTACCGACGCAAGCGTGGCGGGAATCGCATGGGGGATGAATCCTCATGCCATGGTGGCATCGCATCTCCGCGCCGGTACGCTCGCAGAGCTAGTGCCGGGAAAGCAACTAACAGTGCCGCTGTTCTGGCAGCATACACGCCTGCAGATGCCGATCTTGGCGCGACTGACGAAAGCCGTGATCGCCGCTTCACGCGCGGCACTCAAGTAACTCATACTCACACGATGGGCAATCGAACCGGTAGCGCTGACCTTCCGCTCCACGGTGGATTTGTGCCGCCTTGGCTCGTCACGAGAATGGCGTCTCTTGGGCGCGTTGTCGTCGAGGCGATTGTTCACCACTACGGCCGTGACGAGTTGCTTCGCCGGCTGGCACACCCCTTTTGGTTCCAGTCGTTTGGCGCTGTAATGGGGATGGACTGGCATTCGTCGGGAATTACGACGAGCGTCATTGGCGCGCTGAAGCGTGGCCTCTCGCCTATTCAGAGCGAGCTTGGTCTGTATGTTTGCGGCGGACGTGGGAAACATTCTCGACGAACACCAGACGAGCTCATACAGGTCGGCGAACGCACGGGGCTGGATGCGTCGCCGCTCGTGCGGGTCAGCCGTCTCGTAGCGAAGGTTGACAGTGCGGCAGTTCAGGACGGGTTTGACCTGTACCTGCATTCTTTCATCGTTACTGATGATGCGAAATGGTGCGTTGTACAGCAAGGCATGAGCGACGCCCGTGGCGAGGCTCGGCGGTATCACTGGCTGTCGGAGGACCTGCAGAGCTTTCTGGACTCTCCGCACACCGCGATTGAAGGAAAAAACAAGGGTGTTATCGTCAACCTGGCGGACGCGAGGGCCGCGCGCAATCGAGCCGCCGGCCTGGAGTTGCTCGATCACGGACCGGACCTGACGATTTCTGTTCTAAAGCGGCTGCGAGATAGCACTAACATCACCACGGGCCGCCACCCAAGCATAAACAGGCGCGCGCTCGGGCAAACCAGTACGGCCCTAAGTCTCTTTCCAGAACTGGAGCTGGAGCCCGCGCCACCGCCACCAGCAAAAGATACGCCTCCGTTACCCCACCTCCACATGCCAGCGCATCACGACGTCCGAGCATCAGATGTCGTCCTGCGACGTTTGCACGGGGTCCTCGCGGCAGCGGCCGACCGTGGGCCGAAAGACTTCACCGATCTACTGCTCTCGCCCGGCGTCGGCGCACGCACAGTGGCATCATTAGCCCTCGTCGCAGAAGTTGTTCACGGAACGCCATCGCGATTCTCGGATCCAGCGCGCTTTTCTATGGCGCATGGAGGAAAGGACGGCCACCCGTTCCCCGTACCACTGCGGGTCTACGACGAAACCATCCGCGTGCTGAGAAGCGCAGTAGATCGCGCGAAGCTGGGAAATGCCGACAGGCTCCACGCAATTCAACGTCTCGACCGCGAATCGCGCACGCTCGAGAAGGCAGCATCCGGCCCCGCTTTTGATGAGTACGTGCGAAGCGAACGCGCGAAGTCGCCCGACTATGATGGCCGAACGGTGTCGCCAGCCTGACTCTAGCGCGATGCCAGACGCGCAGCCTTACCCAACAGATAGTTCCTTTCCGGCAAGCTCGCGGTCCGCTCAGCGGCCCGTTGGTAGTGTTCCAGCGCGAGCGCCTGATCGCCTGCGCGCTCATACAAATGGGCTCGCACGGCATCGACGCGATAGTGCCCCTGGAGCTTCGGGTCCTGCGCGATCGTATCGACCAGTCGCAGTCCCGCATCCGGCCCTTCGACCATGGCAGCCGCCACCGCACGATTCAGTGCGACCATCGGATTGTTGCTCATGCGCTCCAACAACTCATAAAGTGCATGGATCTGGGCCCAGTCGGTCTCCTCCATCGATGCGGCCTCATCGTGGAGCGCTGCTATGGCGGCCTGAAGCTGGTACGGACCGACACGGCCTTGCTTCATGGCATTCCATACCAACTCAGTGCCCTCCTGGATGACCGCCCGGTCCCAGGAGCCTCGATCCTGCTCGTCCAGGGGAATCAACTCTCCGGCCGGCCCCGAGCGGGCCGCCCGGCGCGCGTCGGTTAGCAACATCAAGGACAGCAGGCCGGCAACCTCGGGCATATTCACTGTTGCAGCCATCAACAAGCGGGCGAGTCGAATAGCTTCGCTCGACAGATCCACGCGCTGCAGCTCGCTACCCGAAGAGCTGGCATACCCTTCGTTGAAGATCAGGTAGAGAACGTGCATCACGGCATCGAGCCGTTGGGAGCGCTCCTGATCCGAAGGCAAGCTGAACGGAACATTCGACTGTTTGATGAGTTGCTTGGCGCGGCTGATCCGCTGGGCCATGGTAGCTTCCGGCACGAAAAAGGCGGCCCCGATTTCTCTGGTGCTGAGCCCGCCCACAGCCCGCAGAGTCAACGCTATGGCCGACGTAGCTGTCAGCGACGGATGCGAGCACATGAACAGCAACACCAGTGCGTCATCCTGCTCGACCTCCAACTCAACTTCGTCGCCTGTCACGAGCGGTTCCTCATTCGCGACCTGCTCCTCGCGCCGGCGACGCGCGACATCGCTGCGGCGATGGTCAGTGAGGCGCCGAAAGGCCGTCTTGTACAGCCACCCGCCGGGATTCTCCGGCACTCCCTCGGTTGGCCAATGCAGGGCAGCCTCCAGGAGCGCCTCCTGGACTGCATCTTCGGCCGCGCCAAAGTCGCGATAACGCCGGGACAGCGCGCCTAGTACCTGTGGCGTCAGCTCACGCAACAGGTATTCGACGCTCGCCGTGTGTGCGCCGCTCATTCCCCGTCAGGCAGTCCGTCCATGACGCGGCGAAGCTCGATAGGAATGACGAGCGGCTTGCCGTCGGGACCGGGCGCTGAAGAGGCCCTGGCGGCGATCTCGTGAGCGCGCTCAACCTTCTCCACGGAAATGATCCAGAAGCCCGCCAGGAATTCCTTGCTCTCCGCAAAGGGTCCATCGGACACCACGGGCGCACCCCCCGGCCCACAGCGCACAATCTGCGCCATCCCCGGCGGTGTCAGCCCTTGGGCCTCCACAAACTCTCCGGATTTCACCAGATCGCGGTTCAGATCGTGCATGAACCGCATGTGCGCCTTGAACGCCTCCGGGTGCCACTTGTTGATCTGGTAGTCGCCCGAGCCGCGCGGCGTGTTCATCATCAGCATGAATTTCATTTGCTTCAGTCCTCTCGTTTATCGGCGGCCGCTGCGGGTTTGCGCAATCAGCGCGCCCAGCCAGCCGCTAGGCAGCGTGACCGCGATTATTGCGAGTGAGTACCACGACTGCCAGATACCCCAGGTCGCCACGGCCCCTACGACACCAATGACAAAGCCAATACCGGCCAGAGCCAGTGAATGTGTCATGCGCCGCCGAGGCGCAAGCCGGGCGGTGAGGTAGCAACCGAACACGCCGAACACGGTTCGATACAGCAACCCACGGCAGAGGTCAGTATGGCGGTGGTCATGAAATTGTCCTTCAGTTCCGGCATCCCGAATTGGGACGTTCTGAAGGGAAGTCGGAGCCGAATACCCGCTCTCTACATCCGCGAGGAAATATTTTTGGCAGCCGGCGACCCGGCAGCCCGGCGGTCGGCGGGGCGAGGCGGGGCCGGGGCCGGGGCGCGGCCCTCGAGCGGCGCGCGGCTACCGAACGGCCGCAGCCAGCTCCGCAATGCTCACGAACTCCACCCCGTAAGCACGCTTGAGCCAGCCACGCTGGGCCGGATGCATGACTGAATCGCGTCCCGCCTTGACGGCCCGATCTTCAGTGCAAAACAGATCGTTCGCGTAACCGTGATGAGCAGCGAGGCTGTCGCCGTCGGCCCACTCCGCGACAGCGCGTGCGACCTTCTTCATGTCGCTCGGAGAAAAGCGAGCCACCTTCAACATGTGGGCGTACCCCAAGCCCCTGGCCTCGATCGCCGCCGCTATCGATTCAAACCTCTCGAGACGCGCCGCAAGAGCCCCTTCGTCCGCATCCATCGCGTAGAGCTCGCCACTCGAGTCGTCAATCCGGACGCAGCCGTTGCGCGGCACATTGAGAATCCGCATTCCGAGATCCAACGCCCGCTTGACCCGCGCAACTCTCTCCTCCTCCACCTCGGAGCGGTGGCTCCCGACGCCACCTTCGACAGTGACCACCGTTTCGCAGAAGAACCCCTGAAGTCGCTTTGACTTCAGGGACTCATGGATGGCGGTGCACTCGTCCCGCATCGCGCCAGCCAACTCCGGCTGAGTGACGGGATCGAGTGTGTTGGTATCGAACGTGACCCGCAAGGCTCACCTTCAAGGGGTCCGGGATTTGAAAATATCCGCCAGCCGGTCAGGCGTTCCTTGAATGCGCTCCAGATCCGGATAACGTGGCCCGCCGGTGTAATCGATGGAGACGGTGCGGAAGTTGTCCATGTTGCGGACCAATAGCTGGATTGGCTGATGATGATCGCGTGCGTCAATGAGCGCCTGGTCCAGCAGCTCCTTCTTGTAGGCCACGCCATTGACCGCGATCAGAGTGGTTCCGGTGGTCAATCCGGCCTTGTAGGCAGGGCTGTCCCAGACAACCTGACTCAACTTTGCGTCATGGTCGAGCGAGATTCCCAACGAATAGGTTAGGTTGGTGTGTTTATACAGCTCTTCGACCTCTTTGAGATAGGCCGACGGCTTGTCACGGTAAACCAGGCGCCATCCGGAACGCTCTATCCCTTGCAGAGGTGCGCCCGGTCCGTGCGTATCCAGGCGTGAGCGCAGGAAAGTGGCCCAGTCATTCGGGACCAGTTGATTGAGGACCTTGACGATGTCCTCGAACTTGTACGTCAGCGTAACGTAGCTGCCATCATTGACGCCGAAGAAATTCTTCGCGAAATCATCCAGAGACACCTTGCCGTTGCTCATCTCGCGCAGGCGTGTGTCCACGTCCAACCAGATCAGGGCACCTTCGATGTAATAGTCTTCGGTGCGCTGATAGGAAACCCAGGACTGCGCGCGCCGGGCGAGCATAATGGGCTGATTGTCCGTGTCCTGAAGATTGCGCCAGGAGCGGCCCGCGCGCAGATCCTGGAGCTCCGCGGCCACATTGGCAAGGTTGCCGCGCACGGCTTCCTGGCTCATGAGTCCGGATCGTGCTGACAAGACATATCCCCAATACTGTGTCTGGCCCTCATAAACCCACAGCAGGGAGTCAGCCATCGGAACGTTCAACGTCGGTGTCCACAAATCCGCCGGCCGCCTGAACTTGCCATTCCAGGAGTGCGTCATCTCGTGCGGCAGCAACTCGTGTTCGGGCTCTGACTTCCCGTAGTCTTTGAAGTAACCTGCCTTGACACCGTCCTCGCTGGAGCGATGGTGCTCGAGTCCGATGGTGCCGAAGTGATCGCTGATGGAAAACAGGAAATCGTAATGATCGAAATGGTGTGAATTGAACAGCGTGCCCGCTTCAGCCACGAGCTTGTGGTGTGCAGCGATTTGTTCCGGCGTTGAATTCAACTCATCGGCAGTGTCGGCAAAGACATCCAGTCGCACCGGAGCATTTCCCACCGTGCCGAGGTCAACGACTTTGGAGTACATGCCCGCCACCAGAGGGGAGTCGAACAGCGAGTTGAGCGATGTGGTAGCGAAGTGCACCACGTCACCCTCGCGCTGCGCACCATCGAGTGCCGTCGCAAACTTCCACCCGGGAGGCAACATGATAGTCGGATCAACCTTGATGCCCCGCATGTAGTAACCGGCGGGATAGACCATCATGTTGAGCCATTGCACCCCCAGGATCTGCGGCGTCATCACCGTGCGGCCCTGGTCGGTGGTGGGAGACAGAAATTGCAAGTCAACTTCCAGCTCCTTCACGCCCCCTGGCACTTGCAAGTGGAACGAGTACACATCAAGAGGGTCCCGAGTCCATTCGAGGCGTTTGCCATTGCCCTGGACAACGAGGCCGGCCATTTGATCGATGGGACCGCGCGGCGAATGGCTACCGGGTACCCACTCGGGGAACTGCAAAACCAGGCTGCCCGCTTTGACGGGAATCGTCTGATGCACGCGGAAAATCCGCCGTGCCAGGTCGGTAGCATCGACTCGTACTGTCAGCGTTCCCGGATAAGGAACGTCACGTGGCGTGACGGTGCCGTTTTTCGCTTCTGCGTTTGCGATGAGCGGCAAGGTAGTGGCAGCGATCAAGGTTGTCAGCAGTAATTCCGGCCCCAGCCTGTTCACAATTAGCAGCCCCCAGGTGATGTTTCTGTGGGGGCAGTATATCTGCACCACACGGGTGCATCAGCGTGTCACCGACTGAAACAACTCGAGAAGAGCTTGAGTTTCGCTTTGATTTTCTTCAGCTACAGCAACTCTCTCGGGCTGACGAGGATCCCATCCTCATCGCTGTACACCCACGCACCGGGCCGAAACTCCACCCCACCAAAGTTGACAGGCACATCCACCTGTCCCACGCCATTCTTGACGCTCTTCCAAGGATTGGACCCCAACGCCTTGATGCCGATGTCGATGTCGGCTAACGCCACGGTGTCCCGCACGACACCCCAAATCACGATCCCGGCCCATCCATTCTTCTGTGCCGACCCGGCGATCATGTCACCGACGAGTGCGGAACGCAGCGAGGCGCCGCCGTCGACAACCAATACGCTGCCATTTCCGGGCGTACCCAATGTCTGCTTGATCAAGCCATTGTCTTCGAAGCACTTGATCGTACGAACAGGACCGGCAAATCGAACGCGACCCCCATATTGCCGAAATTGCACTTCGCAGCTACGAACCACGTCCGCATGGGCATCAACCAGATCAGCAGTGGCAAAACTCATTTTTTCTCGCTCAGTAACTTCTCGAGGTTGATGACGGCATCGCGACCGTAACGCTGTGCAAGTCTGGCGATCAGACGGACATCGAGCGACTGTTCTGCAATGTTCAATGCGTTTGCCGCGTCAGCAGATTTACCGGGTCCCGTCGCTCTCACTTCACCGGTCCTTCCGTGCCGATCGAATCCTCTGGCCTTCGGCGTGCAGCTTCATCATGAGCTGACAATGCACGACAAACGCTTTGAGCCGCTGCTCGGGGGTCAGCCGTTTCGCATCGGACAACAATGCCCGGCGGGCTATTTTGGCAACCTTTGATTCCATGTACGGAATGGTACCAAGACTAGAAACGATTGCGCGTCCGCAAAGATTGCATTTGCCCATCGGACCGAAGGCAGCCCCCTTGAATCAACTCATTGAAATAAATGAGTTTTCAGACCCTTTTCAACCATGCATGTGATACTTGGCGGGGGCGCCGGTATATATGCCCATGACCCCCGAGCAGGCAATCGTGGACGCAAGTAGCCCAGAGGATCTGGATTGGGACGCGGTGTACGCCGACCAGGCTCCGCGCGTCTACAACTACTTCCGCTTTCGCCTGGGGCGCACGGCCGACGCCGAAGACCTCACAGCACGCACCTTTGAAAAAGCCTGGCGATCGCGCGGAAGCTACCGACACGATCTGGCCGGGTTCTCCACCTGGTTGTTCAAAATCGCGCAAAACGTCCGGATCGATTTCCTACAGTCCCAAAAAGCCCACCTCCCCATCGATGTGGCTCTCAACGTAGCCGCAGGCAGCAGCCCCGATGAGGATCTCGAGCGCGAATCCGACCTGGCGAGATTGGCGAGCCTCACCAGGGACCTGCCCGATCGCGAACGCGAACTGATAGCGCTGAAGTACGGCGCCGCCATCAACAACCGCCTCATCGCTCAACTCACCGGGCTGAGCGAGTCGAATGTCGGAACCATCCTGCATCGCGTCGTCCAGACGCTGCGCAGTCGATGGTGATCCGGAGTGCAGCAATGAACGATGATTTCCTACACCGTATCCGAGTCGAGCCACCGCCCGACTTTCTGGCGCGACTGAAGTCGCGCCTGGACCTGCAGCCACCGCCGCCAAAACCAGCTTCGCGGCTCGGCAGGTTCAGGATGCTCGCGACACTGCTGCTGGTGAGCGGCAGTGTGTTCGCGATTACGTTGATGATCCTCAATCGCGGCGAGCCCGATAGCCCCATGACAGCAGAGCCGGAACATGCGCTCCAGAAACAGGCGGTCGTCGCGGCTTCCAAACCAACACCCAGCGTCAATTCAGCCAATCGGTCAGAAGCCGGGCCGGCCAAGGAGACCGGGACAAACTATATCGCCGTCACTACAACGTCACTCCAGCCGTACCTGTCCTATCTCACAGAGACGTATTTCCCCAATCGCGGCCATGGCATCAAGGCAGTGGCCACCCAAAACGTGGCCGACGCGCTCACGCAATTGTGCACCCGGCCGGAAGCTGGTAAATCCGAGCAACCGAAGACGCGGCCCTCTATCGCCCTGGTTACCCGGCGGATGGGCCAATCCGAATCTGAAAAATGCTCGCGAGCTTCCGGCCCGTTCAATGAAAACCCCGTTGGTTACCAGGTCCTGGTACTGGCGCGGAGCAAGCTCTACGGCGCGTTCAGTCTGACGCCCGCTGAGATATTTCTTGCGTTGGCATCCAAGGTTCCCGACCCGGCGCACCCTGACAAGCTCATACCAAACCCAAACACCGTATGGAGCGAAATCAACGGTGCGTTGGAACGAGAACCGATTGAGGTCATCGGCCCGAGCCGCTCATCGGCCATCGGACTCGCTCTGCGCGAAATACTGCTGGAAACGGGTTGCCGTTCATTGCCGTCAATGGCTGCAACGAAGGATTGCCCCGACGTGCGCACAGACGGCATTTACACCGAAGTGGCAAACCCTCGTGACATTGCGCTGATACTGCAAACCAAGCCCAACGCCGTCGGCGTAACGCCCTACGGACTCGGCAGTTCATCCATAAACTCCCTCGTGGACATCCCGATTGGAGGTATCGAACCCTCCCTGCAGGCGATTGCCAACGACACCTACCCGGGCTCCCGCGCGCTGTATCTGTACACGAACGGCTCTACCTGGGGCCCTACTTCGTCCTATATCACCAGTTCCCTCTGGTTTATGGGATCCGATTTGCAAGCTCGTTTTGCCATCATGCCACCACGGAATTAAACCATGAAGATCGTCGCCATACTCCTGCCATTAATGTGTGTCAGCAGCGTAGCAGCCGCCGATGTCAGCTCATCGTCCGAACCCGACACCGGCATACCCATCGAAAAAATCATCACTTCGGTCGCCAACCAGACCCACCGCAAGTTTGTCATTGACCCTCGCGTGCAGGCTCGAGTCCACCTCGTCGGCGAGGACCCCACACAAGTTACCTACAACGAGCTGCTCACAATCCTGGAGCTGCATGGCTACGTCACGTTCGAAAGCAGCGGCTATGTAATGGTGCTGCCGGACGCCAACGCGCGGCAGGTACCTCAACAAATGCTCGCAAAGGGTCAAACATATCCCGACGCCCAGGTCGTCAACTACACAATCCCAGTCGTGAACGGCCCCGCCGGCTTCCTGGTCCCCATACTGCGTCCTTTGCTGCCGCAGTACGCACAGCTCGCAGCAGCAGGCTGCTCTAATACCTTGTTGATCACCGACCGGTACGCGAACGTCAAACGTATCGAAGCCATTGTGAAAGCATTGGATGTCGGCACTCCGTACAAGCCGGAGAAATGCGAAATGGCCAACCCGGGCGAGCACCGCGATCAACCGGCGAAGCGAAGCGATTCTTAACGCCATAGCCCACAGCCACCTGGCACGCGCTGGCGACCGGCGCCGGCAGCAGCTACGCTAGAAGGCTATGACTGACGCCGACCTAGGGCCTCTGGCCGCAACGCCAGAGGCCATTCAACCCAGGAACTCGCCCGCGCGAATCTTATTCGCCAGCCTCATTGGCACCACTATCGAGTTCTTTGACTTCTACATCTACGCAACAGCCGCGGTACTGCTGTTCCCCAAGCTGTTTTTCCCGTCGAGCGATGCCAACGCCGCAACGCTGCAATCATTCGCAACCTTCGCGCTGGCCTTCTTCGCCCGGCCCGTCGGTTCGGCCATCTTTGGTCATTTCGGTGACCGCATCGGCCGCAAAGCGACTCTCGTTGCAGCGCTCCTCACGATGGGACTGTCAACCGTCGGCATCGGGCTCCTGCCGACCTACACCCAGATCGGAGTGGTAGCTCCCTTATTGCTCGCGCTACTGAGGTTGGGACAAGGGCTCGGCCTCGGAGGTGAATGGGGTGGCGCGGTGTTGCTGGCCACGGAAAATGCGCCACCCGGCAAACAAGCGCTCTATGGAATGTTTCCACAGCTCGGGGCACCGGTCGGGTTCATCCTTTCGTCCGCGACATTTCTATGGCTGAAGACAGGACTGACCAGTGAGCAACTCCTGAGTTGGGGTTGGCGAGTACCCTTCCTCGCCAGCGCGCTACTCGTCTTCTTCGGGCTGTATATCAGGTTGCGCCTGACTGAAACTCCGGCGTTCAAACGCGCGATGGCAAGACATGAGCGCGTCCGGGTTCCCATGCTTGCAGTCATCCGCGAGCATCCAGTCACACTGATACTCGGGATGTTTGGTGCAACAGCGACCTTCGTCGTCTTCTATCTGATGACGGCTTTCGCGCTGAGTTGGGGGACGTCGCGACTCGGATATCCCCAGGCGGATTTTCTGATCTGGCAAATGATCGGCATGCTGTTCTTCGCCGCAACGATCCCTCTGTCGGCCTGGCTGGCCGACCGCATCGGCCGGCTGGAAGTACTGATCGGCGCGACCGTACTCATAATTGTGTTCGGATTTGTCTTCGCATCCCTGCTGGGTTCGGGAACAACGGGCGGCGCCCTGTCATTCCTGTGCCTCGGACTCGCCGCGATGGGGCTGACCTATGGGCCCCTTGGAACAGCACTGGCTGAATTATTTCCGACGGCAATCCGGTTCACTGGTGCCTCGGTGACATTCAACCTGGCGGGCATCGTGGGCGGTTCCCTGACGCCGTACTTCGCGACGTATTTGGGAAACACCTACGGCTTACCCTACGTTGGCTACTATCTCGCCGGTGCCGGTATAGTGACGCTCATTGCACTGGTCTCCATAAGGGCTCGCCATGCGCTGGAGAAATGACGGCATCCGCGTAGTCAGGAACAACGAGCTGGACGCCCGCACTGCCCAGACTCTGGGCATGCAACGTAGGGCCGCGGTCACTACCGAGCTCACCGGCGCAACCAAAATCTGGGCCGGCACGGTGACCATTGAGCCCAAGGCCAAAACGGGCGCTCACCACCATGGCGACCTGGAAAGCGTCATCTATGTAGTCAATGGCGTGGCACGACTGCGATGGGGTGACCGGTTGGAGTTCGTCGCGGAGGCCGGCCCGGGCGACTTCATTTACGTTCCGCCGTATGTGCCCCACCAGGAAATCAACGCCAGCGAAGATCTGACACTGCATTGCGTACTGACACGCAGCGGTCAGCAGGGGCTCGTGGTCAATCTCGACATCGAGCCCGTCGAAGTACCCGAGCTCGTTCGCTGGATCGACGACCTACACTCTTAACGTATATCCAGAATCTTGTGCGTCTGTAAGCTCAAACGCCATTGCGGGTGAGCCAGGCAATACGCCAGCGCCCGCTGGGTATTTTCCGCCTTGGCGGAGGAATCCAGGGGCTGCAGAAAGAAATGCTCGAACTCGAGCCCCTGAAAGCGCTCCGGTTCGGCGCCTACTTGCGGAAACACCAGTTTCAACTCGTTGCCTTTCAACAGCCGCAACTCACTGCCCGCCTTGGGGCTCACGGTGAGCCACAACTTCCCAGCGGGCGGATCCACCGTGCCGTTCGTCTCCACAGACACAAACCAGCCGGCACGATTGAACGCACTCAGCAATTCCGTATCGAGTTGCAGCAGCGGCTCCCCGCCCGTGCACACCACAAACGGCGGCACTGAAGAATCGGGCCAATGCCGGGCGACCGCCGCAAACAGCTCGCCGGCGCTACCAAACTTCGTGCCACCCACAAAGTCGGTGTCGCACCAGCGTGAGCAGCCGCCGGGGCCTTTGTCGCGATCACGCTCGAGGCCGGTCCACAGGTTGCACCCTGCAAAGCGCAAAAACACCGCCGGGCGGCCCGCGTGAGCGCCCTCGCCTTGCAAGGTGTAAAAGATCTCCTTGACCGCGTAGCTCACTTCAATGGGCCGGTGAGAATGCGCGCCGCCAGCGGGTCCGGCGCCCCGAGCTCGGCGAACCCTTTCGCGCGCAACGTACAAGAGTCACACAACCCGCACGGCACCCCATTCGAATCCGGGTCGTAGCAACTACTCGTCAATCCGAAGTCGACACCCAATGCGAGCCCACGCGCAATAATCTGCGCCTTGCTGAGCTCTATCAGCGGTGTATGTATTTTCAACCGCTGACTGCCCTCCACCCCCGCGCGGGTGGCCAGGTTGGCCATGCGCTCGTACGCGGCGATGAACTCCGGACGACAGTCGGGATAGCCGCTGTAGTCGAGAGCGTTCACGCCAATGAAAATATCCTGGGCGCCGAGCGTTTCCGCCCAGCCCAGCGCGAATGACAGGAAAATAGTGTTGCGGGCCGGTACATACGTGATCGGTATTCCCGTCGACATTGCCTCCGTGGAGCGCCCCTTGGGCACATCGATGTCGGCAGTGAGCGCCGAGCCACCAAACTGGCGCAAGTCGATATCAACAATGACGTGCTTGCGTACCGCCATGCGCTCGGCAATGCGCCGGGCGAATTCCAGCTCGACCACATGCCTCTGTCCGTAGCGGAAGGACATGGCATAGGGCTCGAAACCCTCGGACCGGGCAATTGCGAGGGTCGTGGTCGAGTCGAGTCCTCCGCTGAGAAGGACGATGGCGCTTCGGGATTTATTGGGGGGCTGGGTCACAGCCCCGAACTCTACTTAAGGGCGTCGTTCAGCACAAACGCGAGCCTCACACCCGCCTTGCTCAACTGGTCGGCGACGACACTCTTGGCATTTTTGACGTATGGCGCCGGCAGCGTGTAAATGCCGTTCGCCCCGGCGGCCGGCAGCGGCCCATAGATGTTTACCTTGGAAACTGAATAGGTCTCGATCGCCCAATCGTTGGCTGTGCCGGCCGACCACTGCCGACGCTTCGCGGCCGTGATCTTTTTGATCAGCTTATTGGCAACCGTCGTCGCACTCTTACCCTGCACAGCGACAAACTGAGTGTCCCAGAAACCGTGCAACTCGCCCGAGCTCTTGCCCGCGCTCTTGGGCAAAGCCGGCACGGCCCGCACTTTCTTATCGTTGCCGCCCCTGTCGTTGGCGTCGCTGGAGTGCAGCGGTTGGTGCAGGTCGCCAACGAAGTGAAGAATGAACTGCAATGCGAACAGGCGCTCCTGCGGATTGGTTGCGGGATCGCGCAACTCGGCAACAAACTCATTGATCTTGTCCACCACACAATCATTGGGCGGACCGTTGAACGCCGTCGCACCATTCAACGGTGGCTCGCCGAAGCAGGCTGCCTTCAGATCGGGTGGCCCGGAGATCTGCAGGTCAACAAAATGCCAGTTGTGGGTCTGGTTGTAATTGGCGGTGTTCTTCGCCCGGTAGTGATCCGCCCAGGTTGCCTCCGAGTCGATGTTCGTAGTCGTCGTGAGCTGCGTGGTGTCGCTCGCCAGCAGGGTGTTGACCTTGGTCGCCACCGCCGGATCCAGGTAGTGTTTGGCAATCAGTGCCGCCACTTCGTGACCTTCGTCGCCCCACGCGAATGCCGGCGTTGTCACACAGGAAAGTGTTACCATGGATCCCAGTGCCGCAACGGCCGAAGTCAACTTTCCAAAGCGCATTGTCCTCTCCTATCAGTACCCGGGCGAATGGACTCGACACGCTGCGCGCGGCGGCCATTGCCCTGGTGTTCATGAACCACTACATGGCGTTTGTCAGCTCCGAACCGACCTTCGGATGGGGCAGCGTCGTGGGCTGGACGGGTGTCGACCTGTTCTTCGTCCTGAGCGGCTACCTGATCGCGAATCAGCTTTTCGCCGGACTCGCCCGCGGCGCGACACTCTCGCCCCGCCTGTTTTATGCCCGACGCGCGTTCCGCACACTGCCGGCCTTCTGGGTGGTCCTCAGCCTGTACTTCCTGTTTCCCGCCTTCATGGGAGGCAACACACCGCCACCCCTGTGGCGATTCCTGACTTTCACCCAGAACCTGGGACTGCATGGCGGTACGGCGTTTTCCCACGCATGGTCTCTCTGTATTGAAGAACAGTTCTATCTCATCCTGCCTCTGCTGCTGGTTGCGGGAGCGCGCTTCTCCTGTAACCGCAGCCAGGGATGGACACTGGTCCTGGCGTTGTTGCTGGTCGGTGTCGTCTCCCGCTCGCTTCTGTGGAACACCTACGGTCCCGACAAACCCGGCTACTATCCCCACATCTACTATTCAACTCTGTGTCGATTTGATGAATTCTTGCCGGGCGTCGCGACCGCGATGTTGAAGAACTTCCACCGGCCGCTCTGGCAACGCATCACACGTTGGGGACACTTCTGGACGTTGATCGGTGCCGCAGCGGTCGCAACGATGCTGTACTGCGTGGATCGGTTCTATAACATCGACGGCTACGGCTACACGTTCTTCATGACGGCCGCGGGTTACTCACTCAATGCCATGGCATTCGCGCTGCTGGTCATTGCGGCATTGAGTCCCAACTCCTGGCTTTCCCGTATCCGCATCCCGGGGGCCTATCACATCGCGCTGTGGTCCTACTCCACCTACCTGTCGCACAAGGCGGTGCAAATGATCCTGGCGCGTAACCTCAAACCTTTGCAGCTACCGCCGTTCGCGCTGGCGTGCATCATCCTGGCCACCGCGATCGTCATCGGAGCCCTGCTCTACTACCTGGTGGAGCGGCCGTTCATGGCCTTGCGCGACCGCCGGGTCCCCAGTAACTTCATTGGCCATGGCACGAGTGTTTATCACCGGCTCAGCCGACGGCCTGGGACAGATGGCGGCTGAGCTTCTGGTTGCCGCAGGACACCGTGTGGTCCTGCACGCCCGCAATCCGCAAAGAGCGGATGTGGCTCTTGCAAAAAACCCCGACGCTGAAGCTGTCGTCGTTGGCGATTTGTCGAGTATCGAACAGACCTACTCCGTGGCTGACGAGATCAACCGGCTCGGTCAGTTTGACGCCGTCATCCACAACGCGGGAATCGGTTACCGCGAGAATCGCCGGATCGCAAGCGTCGACGGCCTGCCACTCGTGTTTGCAGTAAATGCCCTTGCACCGTACATCCTGACGGCGCTGATCAAGAAGCCTGCCCGACTCGTCTATCTCAGCTCCGGGATGCACCACGGCGCGCATGCGAACCTGGATGACCTCGAGTGGAAGAAGCGCTCATGGAACGGCTCCAGCGCCTACGCCGAATCCAAACTGCTGGATGTCTTCCTCGCCTTCGCTGTGGCCCGGCTATGGCCGGGAGTGCTTTCCAACGCCGTGGAACCAGGTTGGGTGGCCACCAGGATGGGAGGACCGGGTGCGCCCGACGACCTCGCGGCTGGGCCGAAAACACAGGTATGGCTCGCCGTCAGCAACGATCCGGAGGCGAAGGTCACCGGTGGGTACTTCTATCATAAGAAGCCGCGTAAACCGAACCCGGAAGCCTCGGTCACGGCAGTCCAGGACCGGTTCCTCGCCGAATGCGAGCGCATGTCGGGCGTGAAGCTGTCCGCTACTTCATTGTCACACTGAATCCGCCCAGGACGTTGAATCCCGGACCCGGTTCGAAGTACCGGCTGTTGCCGTCATCCACGATGACGGACCCGACGTAACGGCGGTTGAGAAGATTGTTCAGGCGCAGAAATGCGTTGAACCTGAATTGCCGCAACTCGATCCCATAGCCACCGTCCAACCCTGCCACGGCATACGCGGGGGCGTATACGCTGTTGACGTCATTTACGGCCACATTACTGACGTATTGTGCGCTCGCGCTGGCATGCCAGCCGGTTTCTGCGCCCCAGCGAAGCTGCGCATACACATTGTTCTTGGGCACACCGGGCAACCGATTGCCTGCAGTTACCAATACAGTTGGTTTCGCACACGGCGCCGCCACGCAGGTCAGATACGCATCGCTGTAGTGAGCATCGACGTACGTGTAGGCAAGCTGCAGACGCCAGTCGGGCGCCAGCCGATAGTTGAGAGAATACTCAGCGCCCTGCCGCCGGGTGCGGCCACTGTTCTGAAAGGTTGAACGGCCGCCGATATTGGTGTCGACAACAATCTCCTGGCGCGTGAGCGCCTGGAACACCGCAAACTCCGCCGTGATGTCCGGATCGATAGCAATCTTGACGCCGAGCTCGGTGTTGTTGCTGCGAGCCGGCCGCAGGTCGAGATTCAAGCCGGAAGTGCCATCGGGGCGATAAGCCAACTCGGAACCCAGCGGCGTCTGAAAACCCTGTCCGAACGAGGCATACAGGCGCAACCAATCCGCCGGCTTGAACACCAGGCCGGCCACGGGGGAGGTCGCACCGTAAGTGATCTCGCCGCTGTCGTCCTTGTTGGTGGCGGTAATGTAGTGATCGTTCGAAGTAAAGTTCACATCGCTGTGGCGTACACCCACCATGGCCGACCACATGCTGGCGAAATCCCAGGTCCCCTGGGCATACTCGTCGATGTTGTGCACGATGTTGTTTTCGTTGCGGCGCATGGCACCCTGGACGCCGAGCGTCGCGCCAACGAAGTTATTGTAGCCGCGGCGCAGCTCATTCTGATTGTCGTAGCTGACACCCACCACCCAGCTCATGGGCCGGTCGAACATATCGCCCTTCCAGGACCAGCGGGCGTCGCCACCTCCATACTGCCGGTTCAAAGCCACGACCCCGCCGGCACTTCCCGGCGCCCCCTGGGAGGCGGACGGAATCGACAGGAACTGCTGAACGATGCGATGCCCACCATACCCCAGCAACCGCACGGACTGCTGCTCATTGAGGGTCAGGTCGTACACCAACCCGACCTGTTGCTGCTGCAAGCTCTTGCGCGTGTTGAACCGAGTCGCCGCGGGATCGGTGGACTCCGGGTCAGCGGCAAACTCCTGGGGCGTCAGACCCAGGGGGTCCTGCGCATTCGGTCTGGCCACGACATTGGCAATGAGGGCCAGGTGGTTGGCATCGTTGAACGAGTAGTCCACCTTGCCATTGAATGAATCATTTTTCGCGGCACTGTGCTCGCGAAAGCCAGCCACCTGGAAATGCGAGTAGTCGAGGTTGTAACCCAGCGCCCCGATGGCGCCCAGCGCGTTCAGGCTGGCACGCAGGTTGTCAAAACTGCCATACGCAACGGCGCTCCGCAGCCGCAACGGCCCACTACCCGTGGCCGTGAAGAGTTGAATGACGCCGCCCGCGGAGTTTCCGTACAGGGCGGAGAAAGGCCCGCGCAGAATTTCCACTCGCGAGGCGGAATCCAGGTTGAATTGGGATACCTGCCCCTGCCCGTCCGGGCCCGTAGCCGGGATGCCATCCTGATAGACGCGCACACCGCGAATACCGAATGCCGAGTTGGCGCCGATACCGCGAATGGATACCTGCTGATCCTGCGCGTAGTTATTCCGGTTGCGGGCCAGCAATCCAGGGACGCTGGACACGTCGTCAGCGAGGTTCACACCGAGCGCGTCGTTGCGGAGCTGCTCGGCCGACACGCTGCTGATGGCAGCCGGAATGTTGAAGGGATCAACCGCGATTCGGGTTGCCGTGACGACGACTTCGTGGAGCGTCGGCGAGTCTGACTCCGCGGCGGCGATGGCCAACGCCGGGCCTCCCGTGGCGCACAGAACCAGCGCAATTGCGCGTTTTTTCATTGACAGCGGACACTCCGACGGCACGCGGGCGCGGATGCTAGCATGCGGGTTCGCGGCCTGACGTTCATGATTTTCATGAATTTTCACTCCTCTCGAGGATTCTTGGATGAATACATTGCTGGTAGCACTGCTGTTGGCCACTGCCGAGCGCAAGGACCAGATCCTGATTCAAGGCATCAACCAGGGCTCCCAGACCGTGGCGCCGCAGGGTCCTGATTCAGCGCGAGCCGAGTTTTCTTTCAATGATCGCGGCCGGGGCGATCACATCATTGCCACCTGGAAGCTCGATGCCGCAGGCGTCCCGATCGAGTATTCCGGGAGCGGCAACGACTACATGAAATCCCCCGTCTCCGAGACGTTCAACCTCTCCGGTGGCAAAGCCAAATGGCACAGCCGATCCGAGCAGGGCGAAATCGCGGTGAAGGGCGAAAGCTTCTACATTCCTGCCAACCCGCCACCGGAATTCATGGGCGTCCTGGCTCGCGCGCTGTTGAAGTCTCCCCATCACGCCCTTCCACTCTTGCCCGCCGGTGAAGCACACATTACGGCGGTTGGAACCAGCGGCGAGCTGACGCTGTATCACATTACGGGTCTGGACTTTAGTCCAACACCCATCTGGCTCGACCACGATGGCAACATGGGTGCCTCGATTTCGGGCTGGGTCTCCGTGGTTCCGACCGCCCGGGTTGCGACCGTCGGAAAACTGACTACCGAACAGAGCAAGGCCGACACCGCCTGGGCGGCCAATCTGGCAAAACAACTCACCCACATTCCGACAGGCGACCTGCTCATCCGTAACGCCCGTGTGTTCGACCCCCGGGATCTGTCAGTCACACCCGGGACGAGCGTGTTGGTACGCACCGGCCACATTGTTCGTGTGAGCCCCGACACCGCGATGAAGGCGGCCCAGGGCGCGGAGGTCATTGATGCTCACGGCAGGTTCCTGATGCCGGGGCTGTGGGACAACCATCAACACTTCTCCGGCAACGATGGGCCACTCGATCTCGCGAACGGCATCACCAGCGCCCGGGACATGGCGAATGACCTGGACGAGTTTCCGGCCCGCGTAGCCCGATACGACGCGGGCACGGAGTTGGGCCCACGCGTGTTCAAAGCAGGCATCATCGACGGCACCGGCCCCCTGGCGGGTCCCACACGCATGCGAGTTGATACACCCGCGGAAGCGCTGAAGGATGTGGCCTGGTACGCCGATCACGGCTATGGACAGATCAAAATCTACTCCTCCGTCAAACCCGAGCTCGTGCCACTCATAGCGGATGCGGCCCACGCTCGCGGGCTGCGCGTAAGCGGCCACGTACCTGCTTTCATGTCGGCACAGATGTTTGTGGAGGCCGGTGCGGATGAGCTCCAGCACCTGAACTTCATTGTATTGAATTTTCTGTTTGACCAGGTGAAGGATACCCGAGGCACCGCTCGGTTCACTGCCGTAGGCGAGCACGCACATGAGCTGGGCCCGGATAATCCCAAGGTTCAGGCGTTCGTCCGCTTCCTGAAAGTCCATCACACCGTGCTCGATCCCACCCTGAGCATTTTCGAAAGTATGTTCTCGGGCGATCCGGCCGGCCCGCCATTGGGGCTCGAGAAAATCGTGCCGCGCTTTCCGGCCCAGGTGCGGCGCAATCAGCTTTCTGGTGCGCTGGCCGTGCCAAAGGACCAGGAGGCTGCCTATAAAGAGGCATTCCCGGCAATGCTGCGCCTGTTGAAAATGCTCTCGGACGCCGGAATCACCATCGTGCCCGGGACGGACGCGCTGTCGGGGTATACGCTCCTGCACGAGCTGGAGTTGTACGCCCGTGCGGGCATTCCACCGGCGCAGGTGCTCAGAATGGCCACCCTGACGTCAGCCCAGGTTGTGGGTGCGGACCGCGAGCGCGGTACGATTGCTGCTGGCAAACTGGCCGACATGGTGCTGATCGACGGCGATCCCACCGCACGCATTGAGGACATTCACAACGCCACGCTCGTTTTCAAAGGTGGGAACATCTATCAGCCGGCGCAGATTGAGACGGCGCTGGGCATCGCTCCCAAATGAGGCACACCATGAAGACCCCGGGCCCCGATCATCCCATCACCATTACACCCAATCGTCAGCGGGTGTTGGTGAAAGCGGCTGGAGCGTTGATTGCGGATACACGTGAAGCGTTGACCCTTCAGGAGGCAGCGTACCCTCCCGTCTACTACATTCCCCGTAAGGATGTGGACATGAAGCTGCTGCAGCGGACCGATCACAGCAGCCACTGCCCCTATAAGGGCGATGCGTCCTACTACAGTGTTCCCAGCGGCGGCGAGAAATCCGTCAATGCGGTGTGGAGCTACGAGAACCCCTATCCGGCCGTTGCGCAGATCAAGGACTACGTGGCGTTCTATCCGAGCCGCGTGGATGCCATTGAGGAACGGCCGGCTGTCTGAGCCTCCCAATCCAACTCGGCGACCTTCGGGATCATAAACACGTAACCGGCAAATCCGACCACGCCGACGGCGGCCGCCACTATGAACGCCAGTTGGAAGTGACCGGTCCAGTCCACGACGAACCCGGTCAGCGCGGGCGCCACAATGCCGGCCAGGTTGCCGATGGTGTTCTGTATTCCCACCCAACGGCCGGCCGCGGCGGGACCGGCCAGGATCTGTGACACCGCGAATACGCCCGGAGACTGCAGTCCGCACACCGCCTGGTAGACAAAAATCGCAGCCAGGGCCACGGGACGCGGCCCCAGCGCCATGCACAACATGCAGACAATGAATCCGAGATGGCTGCCACCCAGCACCCACTTGTAGCCCCGGTTGGTCGAGCCACCCCGGCCAATGTAGCGATCGAGCGCCCATCCACCGCCAATGGCGCAGGCCGCGTTGACGAAATAGGCGGCACTGGCAAAGCGGGTCATGTCGGTGTCGGAAAAGCCGCGCTCGTGCACCAGGTACAGCGGCAGCCAGGACAACATGAAATAGAAAGTGTAGTTGCTGGAAAAATGGCCTAGACCGGTACCCCAGAGCGAGCGCTGCCGCAGGATCATGGCCGTGGTGGCAATTTCAGTGGCGTGCGCATCTTCGGCCCGGTGTTGGACCCGCACGCGCGACCACGGCCATAACCAAACGAGTGAGGCCGCGCCAAAAATAACAAACATGGCGCGCCAGCCGAAGTGAGTCATCAACACCCCACCGGCAAAGGTTCCCACCACAGGGCCCATCAGGTAAGCGAAGGCAATGATGCCGTTGGCAGTAGCCAGGCTTTGACTGGGAACTGTGGTGGCCAGAATTTTCGAAGTGCTCGGAAACCCGACACTCTCTCCCACGCCGAGCAGCAGGCGCAGAATCACAAGCAACACAAAACCCGACACGACACCCACCAACATTGTCGCCAGCGCCCAGGTTGCCAATCCACAGGCCAGGACGCGATGCGCGCCATAGCGCTCCGCCAACCAGCCCGTCGGGATCTGGACCAGCGCGTAGGTCCAGAAGAATGCGGAGCTCAACATCCCGACTTGCGAGAACGTGAGGTGAAGATCCTCCTGGATGTGATGGGCGGCGGTCGGCAAGGCGCCGCGATCGACATAGTTGAGAAACAGTACCGCTGCCAACAGCAGGACGACCGGGCTGCGGGCCGCCCGGGCGGCGTCGGCGGCGGCGGCATTCTGAGGGGCTGTAACCGGGATCAGGTCGCGACATCCCATAGATTCATGTAAGGATAGTCTATGCCAAGCCCATCCTTGCGTCGGCGTCAGATTGCCATTGTGGCGCTGCTTTTTGTCGGCTACGCCAGCCTGTACTTCTGCCGGGCCGACCTGTCCGTGGCCACGCCCCTCATTATTGAAGAATTGAAGGGCCGCGGGCTGAGTCAGAAGGACGCCCTGTGGTGGGTCGGAACGATCACCTCCGTGGGCACCTTTGGATATGCGTTGGGCAAGCTGTTTCTGGGGGGCCTGGGCGACTACTGGGGCGGCCGCATCAACTTTCTGATCGGGCTGGCCGGCGCGGTACTGTTCACCGTGTTGTTTGCTTCCACCGGCCTGATCCCCCTGTTCACACTGGCCTGGTTCGGCAACCGCATCACCCAGTCGCTGTCGTGGGCGGGATTGATCAAGCTTTCGTCGAGATGGTTCAATTTCTCCTCCTACGGCACGGTGATCGGCATCCTCAGCGTCAGCTTCCTGGTGGGAGATGCCGCAGCCCGTCAGTTGATGGGCTCGCTGCTGCACCATGGATTCCCCTGGCGCACCCTCTTCTATTTCGCCGCGGGGGTCGCCGGCGCCTGCCTGACCATTAATTTCCTGTTCCTGCGGGAATCGCGCACCGCGCTGGGCTTCGAGGAAGCCCAGGCCAACCCTCTCAATCTGTATTCGAAGTCCGAATCGCCGCCCGCCAGCATCTCGGCGCTCGTCAGGCCGCTGTTCCGTAGTCCTGCGTTCCAACTGGTGTGCCTGCTGTCCTTTACCCTGACCATCGTCCGCGAGACCTTCAATAACTGGACCCCCGAGTACCTGCATGCCTTCCTGGGATACAGCCCCGGGGACGCCGGCAGCACGAGCGCGATTTTTCCGGGCGTGGGAGCGATTTCAGTGCTGCTGACCGGCTGGCTCAGTGACCGTCTCGGTATGAACGGGCGTGCGCTCCTGATGTTCATCGGCTTGAGTATCGCTACGTTGGCACTCGTTGCCCTCATGTCGGTGCCTTCCGAAGCCGGCAGGACGCTCATGCCCCTGTTGGCCATTGGGGGCGTGGCTTTCTGTGTTCTCGGACCGTACTCGTATCTGGGCGGCGCGTTTGCACTCGACTTTGGCGGCAAACAGGGAAGCGCCCTGGCATCCGGACTGATCGATGGCATCGGCTATCTGGGCGGCATCCTCGCGGGAACGAGCGTCAGTCAGATTTCCAGCGCGTATGGCTGGCAAGGCGTGTTCGTGGCTCTCGCCGGTGTCACCGCGCTATCCGCGGTAGCTTCCGGTGTGTTGTACGCCCTGCGCTACCGGGCGGCAGCTATTCAACAGCCAGCGCAATGAGAGGCTACCTATGAGTCTCGCGGACGAGGTGTGCAAGCTCTTCGAGCAGCGCGGGTCGAGCGCCTATTTCGGTGAACGGATTACGATGACCGAGCATGCGTTGCAGGCGGCGTGGTTCGCCCGCGAGGAATCGGCGCCTCCCGAGTTGGTTGTTGCCGCGCTCCTGCACGATATCGGTCACCTGGTCGAAGCCGTGCCCGACGATCTCAATGATTGGAAGACGGATGCTCACCATGAGGAAATCGGCGCCCGCTGGTTGGAGCAGCGCCTGCCGCCGGAAGTCTCAGGGCCGGTACGCCTTCACGTTCCCGCCAAACGTTATCTGTGCGCAACCGACCGGAACTATGTCGCCATGTTGAGTCAGGCGTCCGTGCTCACGTTGAATCTGCAAGGCGGGCCGATGAACGGGAACGAAGTGTTACAATTCGAAACAGAACCCTTTTACAAGGAGGCTGTTCGTCTGCGGCGTTGGGACGATCAGGGCAAGGTTGTAGGGTTGAAGATACCAGGGCTGGACGAGTATCGTGAGCTCATCGAAAAGCTCGCGCGGCGAGCGTAAAGGCATGGATGAAGTCACACCATCTGGCGACCACGCTCTTACTCCTCTGCGCCGCGGCAACCGCCGATAGTCCGGCGCCCATCCGACCCCACCTGCACTTCTCCGGCGGGCGGCCCTCGCAACAAAGCCTCAGCCCCAACGCCCGGAAGATGGATTCCGCGCTCGCGGAAGTTGCTCAGCACATGAAGGTTAGCAGCGTTCAACCGAGCGCCAGCGATCTTCTCATGCTGAACCCGGGGGCGAAGTTCATACAACGGACATCCGATGCAACACCGCTCGTGTCCGTTGATGCCATCACGCGCGGCGATCCCCAACAGCTCGAGCGTCAGTTGATTCAGCTCGGGCTGCAGAGGCCCGCGGTGTATTCAAATGACGTGGGAGGATGGTTGCCGGTGAGTCAGATCGAGGCAGCGGCCGCTCTCACGGAGTTGCATTCGATTCGTGCGGCGATGTCCCGCACGCGCAGTGGCGCCGTGACCACGCAAGGCGACTTTGCCCAGCACAGCAGCTCGCTTCGAACCACGTATCCGACTTTGACGGGCGCAGGGATTACGGTCGGTGTTCTATCGGACAGCTACAACTGCTACCCCACCTACGCGAAGAACAATGTGCCCGCTTCGGGGTTTGGTGGATACGCCCCGAATGGCTTCACGGCAACCGCGACCGATGATGTGAACAGCGGCGATCTGCCAACTGGCGTGCAGGTCCTGGGGGAAGCGCCGTGCATGGACTACGGCGCGCCCTCTCGACTACCTTTCGGGGATGAAGGCCGGGCCATCATGCAGATTGTTCATGATGTAGCACCATCGGCAGGCCTGTCTTTTTACACAGCGGAGAACAGCGAAGCCGATTTCGCCGCCGGCATCGGCGCCCTGCAAACAGCCGGCGCCAAGGTGATAGTCGACGATGTTGGATACTTCGATGAGCCGTTCTTCCAGGACGGCCAGATAGCCCAGGCGATCGATGCCGTGGCCGCGAAGGGTGTCGCGTATTTTTCCTCCGCGGCCAATGAGGGCACAAACGCCTATGACAATACGTCGCCGAGCTTCACTACTCTATCCAACACAGCGCCCACAACGGGCGAATACCTTCTGAATTTCGACAACTCCGGCGCGACCAACACAACATCTCTGTCGGTCGACATTCCGGCACTGCGTCCGGGATACCTCGTGGCGGTGGTCCTGGAGTGGGACCAGCCATATGTCACCGGAGCTCCAGGCAGCCCCGGGGCAAGCAGCCACCTGGATCTGTGCATCGCCACCACCGGAACAGATCCGATCATTGGGTACAGCGGAAGCTCAGCTTGCACAGGCCCCAATTCCACCGGCCAGGACCCGGTACAGGTCCTCATTATCAACAATCCGGCTAACTCGACCGGATACACCGCGCTCGAAACAGTGCAAATCACAGTTGGCCTGGCGGATGGAACCGCGCCCCCGGGCCGCATCAAGCTAGCCGTTGAAGGCAACGGGCTGAGCACGGTCATTCACGGCAACTATGCAAAAAACCCCACCTTGCAGGGGCATCCCGGTGCGGCCGGCGCGGCAGCCGTGGGCGCGGCCGCTTTCTACAAAACACCGGGCTGTGGAGTAACCACCGCGGTTCTCGAGAGCTTTTCCTCGCAGGGCGGCACACCGATTCTGTTCGACAAAACCGGCACCAAGCTGCAGACGCCCATCATGCGCCAGAAGCCCAACTTCGTGGCTCCCGACGGCGGCAATGATACTTTCCTGGGTTACAAGGCCACCGGTGATATGAGTAGCGTCAGCCAGTGTGCCAACAACACGAGTTATCCCAACTTCTTCGGTACGTCCGCGGCGGCCCCGCACGCCGCTGCCATTGCAGCCCTCTTGCTGCAGGCCGACTCCACATTGACGCCGGCGCAGATTTACGGGGCAATGCAAGCGTCGGCATTGCCGATGGCCACCCCGTCTCCCGACGTCAATACGGGTTATGGATTCATCCAGGCGGATGCGACCTTTTCCGCGTTGAAATTGAGCGCGCCGCCGGCCCAGCCCGCAAGCAATCCGCCGGCCGCTTCCAGCGGTGGCGGTGGTGGCGGCGGCGCACTCGACGGGTTGGTGTTGTGTATGTTGGGTGGGTTGGGGGCCGCTCGCCTGCTACAGCAGCGACGTGCCCTTGGGCGCGCGCACCACAACCGTGCCGGCGATCTTGTCGTGCCAGGCCTGATGGTCGTGGTCAATGGCAATCCAGATAAAGCCGAGTCCGACCACCGCCAGGGATAGAAAGCAACCCAGCGCTCGGACTATGGCCGTTGGCCAGTCGACCGGACGGCCATCAACACGCGCCACCTGCAAGCCGCAGATGATGCCGCCGATGGTGGAGCCTTTCAGCTTCCACATGACGGCACCGTAGGCCGCCAGAGCAATCAAGTGCACATCGCCAAAATCAGGGATTTGATGCGCGATGATGCCTATCAGTATGAGATCCAGCAGAAGCGCGCCCATGCGGATGCCGAAGCCGGCACGGGGTAGCGCTGACACATTCAGCGGCGGTTGGCCACTTGTTCCCGCACCAGCGGCGCCCGAGGGCGCGTGCGGCGGCGCTCCCCCGCCCAACGGGGTGCCGCCCGGGGTATTTGCGTCCGCGGCACTTGCACTTGGGGCACCTGCGCCCGCAGCACCGACGCCAGCAGCACCTGCGCTCATACTGTCGCCGCCCATGTCGTTTACTCCTGTGCTGGTTGGCCCCGACGCATAGAAATCCGTCGCGCCTTCTTCTATGCCGGCCGCAAACCCACGCGCCGTGGCACCCGGCGGCGGCCCGTCGGCCGTGAAATCGCCAAACTCCGACGCGCGCGAGACCGTGGCATTCGAGCCGACCGCCCCGCCACCTTGTCCACTCGCCGCCGCGCCTTCGCTCGCCCCCCCGCCCATCGCCGTGCCGCCCGTCCCGCCGTCCGCCGCACCATAGGCTGTCGCCGCGCCTCCGGTCGGCCGGCCACCCATCGCAGCGCCACCCGGCGCGCTGGTGCCGGCGCGCCCCATTCCAACGCCTCCGCCAAGCCCCGGAGTGCCACCGCCGCCACCGCCGCCCGCCGACCCCGGGCCTCCACCCGAGCGCGCCAACCGCCCCGCTCGCACACTCAGCAGCAGCGTATAAACAACCACCCCCAACCCCAACAACTCCAACAACTTGTAGATAACAAACCCCACCACCGGAATGGTGTAGATCAGCATCAGAATCAACCCACCCACAATGACGCCAACGACGGTGTGAGTCGCGGGGTCGTTGGCCAGCGATGGCGTGCAGCGCTTCCCGATGGTGGCCAAAACGACAATCTTCCCGAATACCGCCGCGCACAGCACGGCGATTGCCAGGAACGGTACGGCAGCGATTCCCAACACGGTAATAAACAGCAGCACAAACAGAACTGGGATACCGAGCGTGAGGAGCAGCGCGGCCAGGATGGAGTGGCCCGCGTCCGTCTCGAGAGTATGGACACACTTATCCACCGCCCCCCGAAACAGGAAGGCCATAAACGCATAAAGCGCCAGTAGTCCCAGCGCAATTCCCCATGCCCATCCTAGACCTGGCCCGAACGCAAGTGGCCTGCCATACAACAGACAGCGCTCCATCCATGGGCGCAGCCATTCGAAATCCGCCCAGTCGACACCGAACACATGCTGCACGTGACCATCAATCACGGCATTGGGATCCTTCTTGAGCTCTCCCCCCACCACAACAACATTGCCATGGACTTTGGCCTCGGGCCCGAGCTCCACGTTGCCCATCACAGCGACAACGTCTCCATTCACCTCGCCGTTGATATAGGCGCTGCCCATCACAGCAACAGCGGAGTTGTTGACCTTGCCACCGGTTATACGAGTGGCACCGAGCACCGAGACGACAGCATCTTCGACATCACCCGCGCTAGTCGCGGATCCGAAAACCGCCACCACGCTGTCGGCGTGCTCGCCGGCGCGCAACTCGGCACGGCGCCCGATCGAAACGACATCGTCACTATCGCTGTGATGCCTATGATGGTGGTGCGCGGAAACATCCTCATCGTCATCGCTCGACGAATCATCCTTCGATGCGGAATCAAACGTCGTTGTCTTGCCATCGTCCGCCGACGCTGTCTGACCATCTGCCGTCGACGGCGCCGCCGCAGTGTCCTTCGAGGGTGTCGCAGAGTCCTGTGCGTGCGCTGTGGTCAGCAGCAAGCAGCACGTAAACAAGGCCGCCCAACACCGCAATGATTTGAAAAAGTTGATGTTCATCGTTGTACGTACAGTGTGCGGTAGGCAAGCGTGCCCAAACCAAAGAGCACGGCATACAGCACGAAGCCCACACCAGCTCCTATATAGAGCCATCCCGGGGGAATCAATTTGAGAACCTGGCTGCCAAGTGACACCGTGGCAGACACCGCATCGCTGGTTCGGTGCAATGTATCCACAGCGGCGACATCGGAAGTTCGAACGAACTCGACCGCCCACATCACACCGACCAGAGTCAGTTTGATAAAGCCGAAGGAAGCAACCAGGAACGCAGCGCGGGCCAACACCGGCCAATGAGCGAAGCCCTTGCTCCACCAAGGCCGCGCCGCAATTCGTGCAAATACGCGCGCCTCCAGGGAAGCAGGCGCCCGCCGCGGCGGCTGCGACCGCGCCAACCCACCAATGAGCTGTGCCAACCCGCCGCCTTCCTCGCGGCCCGCTCCAGCGCCCTCGCCATCCAACGCGGCCCGCTCGCCGCGCCCTAACGCGCCGCCTTCGTCGCGGCCCACCTCGGCGGCCAAATCGCGGCCCGCTCCACCGCGTTCGCCCGGCAACCGGCCGCGTGGGTCACTCATACCCCACCCGCCCGCTGCAGCAACTTCGCCATAGCCGCCCGGCCACGCTGAATATCCGTCTTCACCTTCGGCAACGAAATCCGCAGTTGCTCCGCGATCTCGTCGTAAGACAGCTCCTCGAAGTGATACAACACCAGCGGCACGCGATAGTGCTCAGGCAACTCGCGCAAAGCACGCTCCACTCTCTCGTGGCGCTGGCTCGCGTCGAGGTCCGAAAGCAAGGTATCCGGCACGGGGAACTCAACTTCCGCATCATCCTCGGTGCGCATCTCCGAGAAGAAGCGCCAACGCCGGCGATAACGCGACAGGTGATTCAGAGTCAGCCGGGTGGTCACTGTCTTGAGCCAGCCGCCAGCGGTTGGACTGGTGCGCAGAGTGGGAAAGTTTTCATACGCCTTGATGAAAACCTCCTGCGCGATGTCTTCCGCCTGCGCATCGTTGCCCGTGAGGCGCACGGCAGTCGAGAAGACCATGTCCTGATAGGAATGCATAAATGTCGCGAATTCGGCCTGGTTTTCCACTGGCGTACTTGCGTTTGTACGTAGAACACCGCTCGGCGGAAAAAGTCGCAATTATTTTTGGAGCTCGGCCCCCTGCACAATCTGCCCCGTCATCCCCTGCGGCTGGGCGGTAATAAACGGCCCCTTCTGCGCCGCCGGAGTGGCACTGCGACGCAACTTGCGCCACAGGTCATAAATCGTCAGGGCGCCCGTCAGAATGGCGAGCGTCTCAAAGTACGACTGCGGCCCAAACGCGGCCATCAGACTGCCGGCCAGTATCGGCGCAATCGCCGCCGCCGTTCCATTCAATGACAACAACGCACTGCTCGCGGCAATCATTTGTCCGGGCTCCAGCTTGTCGTTCACGTGGGAAACCGCCAGGGAATACAACGTCAACACGAACGCACTGAACGCTCCCGCCATCGTCAGGAACAGGAAATGAGGCATATGCGGGAAGACTACTATGCTGCCCGCGGAGAACGTCGCAATCGTACAGACGATGGCGATCACGGTCCGACGGTCCATGCGATCCGATAGTCGGCCCATGGGGTACTGAGTCAGTGTTCCGCAGAGAATACTGACCGCCATGAACTCGGCAACGCCCGCGGTATCGAGGCCGCTCAGGCGCGCATAGACAGGTCCCATCGCGAAGATCGTTGAGCTGATCATTCCGGACACCGTCACTGCGACCACACCCAGGGGCGAATTCTTATAAAGGTCCCGGTACCGCACCTTCATCGGCACATGCGTCTCGGGTGAATGGTGCGAAGACAGGACGATCGGGATCATCGCCAGCGAGATCAGCACCGAGACCAGCATGAAGGGTGTGGCAGTGCTGGGATCGGCCAGATTGAGCAGAAATTGCGCAGACCCCAGACCTACATAGAGTACGAGCATGTACGTGGCGAGCAGTGTTCCACGATTGGAACGACTTGCTCCGGCGTTGAGCCAGCTTTCGGCCACCACATAAATGCCCGCAAAGCACACGCCCGAGACCAATCGCATAACGGCCCAGAGAGGGGCATTTACGAATGAACCCTGCACCAGGATGGTGGCCGAGGCGACTGCCGCGAGGGCCGCAAATACCCGGATATGCCCCACTTTGCGCACCAATCGGGGTGCGCCGAAGGTACCCAATAGGTACCCTACGTAGTAACAGGACATGATGGCACCAGTGACAGGTGCCGGAATTCCTTCGAGCGTGGCACGGAGGCCGAGTAGCGTGCCCTGCAGGCCGGCGCCCAGCATAAGGACGCCCATGCCCAGCAATAAGGGCCACACGGTGGAGATCATGGTGGCTGAAATTGAGTCGCGTGCGGTTGGCCGGCGCGCATCATATCCCGCCCATGGTTGGTAACGGTTTGAGTTGGCACACTTCTGAGTTAATATATTTGATATATCAGAGTGCCAGGGTGGGACAGGCATGATATCGATCGACGAACAGGATCTGGGTACCCCTGCACGTGTGAGCGAAAAGCTCGTCACACTGACCATCGATGGTCAGGAAGTGACGGTGCCCGCCGGCACGTCCGTCATGCGCGCTGCCGCGCTGGCGGGTACGAAGATTCCGAAGTTGTGTGCCACCGAGCAGCTCGAAGCGTTCGGCTCGTGCCGCCTCTGCCTCGTACAGATCGAGGGCATGAAGGGCCTGCCCGCCTCGTGCACCACCCTGGTCAGCCAGGGCATGAAGGTCACGACCCAGAATTCGAAGATTGCCGACGTCCGCCGTGGCGTGATGGAGTTGTACATCTCCGATCACCCCCTCGACTGCCTTACCTGCCCCGCCAACGGTCACTGCGAATTGCAGGATATGGCGGGTGCTGTTGGTTTGCGCGAAGTGCGGTACGGCTATCAGGGTGAGAATCACCTCAGCCTCGGCAAGGACACCAGCAATCCTTACTTCACCTACGATGCGAGCAAGTGCATCGTCTGCTCCCGTTGCGTGCGCGCTTGCGAAGAGCAACAGGGTACCTTTGCGCTCACCATCCAGGGCCGCGGCTTTGACTCGAAAGTCTCGCCGAGCCAGAACGACTCGTTCATGGACTCCGAGTGCGTGTCGTGCGGTGCCTGCGTGCAGGCTTGTCCGACCGCGACCCTGACCGAGAAGAGCATCATCGACAAGGGCCAGCCCGAGCACAGTGTTGTAACGACCTGCGCCTACTGCGGTGTCGGCTGTTCGTTCCGCGCCGAAATGAAGGGCGAGGAAGTCGTGCGTATGGTTCCCAACAAGGACGGCCATGCCAACCACGGCCACTCCTGTGTGAAAGGGCGGTTCGCGATCGGCTACGCCACTCACAAGGATCGCATCCTGAAGCCCATGATCCGGGCCAACATCAGCGATCCATGGCGCGAGGTTTCCTGGCAGGAAGCCATCGGCTACGCGGCCGGCGAGTTCAAGCGCATCCAGGCGAAGTACGGCCGCGACTCCATCGGCGGCATCACCTCATCCCGCTGCAGCAACGAAGAAACCTATCTCGTCCAGAAGCTGATTCGCGCCGGCTTCGGCAACAACAACGTCGATACCTGCGCGCGCGTCTGCCACTCGCCCACCGGTTATGGCCTGAAGTCAACCATCGGTGAGTCGGCCGGCACCCAGGACTTCGACTCGGTCATGCAATCCGATGTGATCTTCGTCATCGGCGCCAACCCGACCGACGGCCACCCGGTGTTTGGTTCCGTCATGAAGCGGCGCCTGCGCCAGGGAGCGAAGCTGATTGTAGCGGACCCCCGCCGCATCGATCTGGTCCGCAGCCCCCATATTGAAGCCAGGCACCACCTGAAGCTGTTCCCGGGAACCAACGTCGCCCTGCTCAACAGCATGGCGCACGTGATCGTCACCGAAGGCCTGGTGAAAGAGGAATACGTCCGCGAGCGCTGCGAAAAGGACGCCTTCGACAAATGGCGTGCGTTCGTTGCGCAGGAGCGCAACTCTCCCGAGGCAATGGAATCTGTCACCGGTGTGCCGGCGTCGGAGGTTCGTGCGGCCGCGCGGCTGTACGCCACCGCCGGCAACGGCGCCATCTACTACGGCCTGGGCGTCACGGAACACAGCCAGGGATCAACGGCGGTCATGGGTATCGCCAACCTGGCAATGGCCACGGGTAATGTCGGCCGCGAAGGTGTTGGGATCAATCCTCTGCGCGGTCAGAACAATGTGCAGGGCTCATGCGACATGGGCTCTTTTCCACACGAGTTCCCCGGCTATCGGCACGTGTCGGACGACAACGTTCGCCACCTGTTTGAAACCAACTGGGGTGTGACTCTGCAGCAGGAGCCCGGCCTGCGCATCCCGAACATGTTTGAAGCGGCATTGGACGGCGAGTTCAAGGGCCTGTACCTCGAAGGCGAGGATATCGCGCAGTCGGACCCCAACACACAACACGTCACCGCCGCGCTGACTTCGATGGAATGCATCGTAGTGCAGGACTTGTTTCTGAACGAGACGGCGAAATTCGCTCACGTGTTTCTGCCGGGCTCCTCCTTCCTGGAGAAGGACGGAACGTTCATCAATGCGGAACGTCGAATCTCGCGCGTCCGCAAGGTCATGCGACCGAAGGCGGGATATGCGGACTGGGAGATCACCCAATTGCTGTCGAACGCAATGGGCTATCCCATGAACTACAAGCATCCGTCCGAGATCATGGACGAGATCGCGCTGCTGACGCCGACATTCACGCGCGTCAGCTACAAGCGAATCGACGAGATGGGCAGCATCCAGTGGCCGTGCAACGATGAGCATCCAAACGGAACACCGACCATGCACGTCGATCAGTTCGTGCGTGGCAAGGGCCGCTTCCTGGTCACGGAATACGTTCCGACGCGTGAGAAGGTCAACGCGAAGTTCCCGTTGATCCTGACCACAGGCCGTATTCTGAGTCAGTACAACGTAGGTGCACAGACACGCCGTACCGACAACAACGTGTGGCACGATGAAGATCGCATCGAGATGCATCCTCACGACGCCGAGGAGCGCGGAATTGCGAACGACGACTGGGTCGGCGTTCGTAGCCGCGCCGGCGAGACTGTGCTGCGTGCGAAGGTGACTGACCGGGTTCAGCCCGGCGTCGTATACACAACCTTCCACTTCCCTGACTCGGGTGCGAATGTCATCACCACGGACAACTCGGATTGGGCAACCAACTGTCCCGAGTACAAGGTCACGGCAGTACAGGCGACACGAGTCAGCCAGCCCTCGGAGTGGCAGAAGCGGTTCCGCGATTTCTCCGGGCAGCAGGAAAGCCTGTTGAAAGCAGCGGAGACGGCGTCAGTCAAATGAGCAGCAGCGAAGGCCCCGAGCAGATCGTCCGGATGGCGAACGACATTGGCAACTTCTTCCGCGCCGAGCCCGACCGCAAGGTGGCGCTGGATGGTATTTCCAATCACATCAACAAGTTCTGGACGCGCCGCATGCGCCAGCGAATTCTCGACTACGTCGCACAAGGGGGCAACGAGCTCGATGAGCTGCCGCTCGCGGCCATGAAGCAGGTCGTCGCCGCGCCGACGTCGGCGCAGCCTGCCGCGACGGCTGCGAAGTAGACTCTCGGGGCGCTGCGGTTAGGCGGGGCGCGAGTCGGCTGCCAGACTCCGTACATGCGCCACCGCGCTTCGGCCCAGGGCCGACAGGTTGTAACCCCCCTCCAACATCGACACGATGCGGTGATTTGCATGCTTCGCCGCAACCGCCATCAGCTCGCGCGTCATGAACTCGTAGTCCGACTCCACGAGCGCGAGCCCGCCCAGAGTGTCCTCGCGGTGCGCGTCGAACCCCGCTGAAATCAACACCAGCTCCGGTTTGAACTTTTCCAGCGCCGGCGCCCAGTCGTTCTCAAACGCCTTGCGAACTGCCCTGCCGTCGCTGCCCGCGGAAAACGGGACATTGATCATGTTGGGAGCCGGATGCTGCGTGCCGCTCCCCGGATAGAACGGATGCTGAAAGAAGCTGACCATCAGGACCTTGTCCTGCCACTGCGGCTTGCTGAACATGTCCTCGGTGCCGTTGCCGTGGTGCACATCAAAATCGACTATGGCCACTCGCTTCACACCCATCTTCTGTATGGCGAACGCCGCGGCAACACCAATGTTGTTGAAAAGGCAAAAGCCCATCGGGCGGCCGGTCGTAGCGTGATGACCACACGGCCGGACCGCGCAAAACGCATTGGCTGCGCGTCCCGACATGACCTCATCGACCGCCATGACACCGGCGCCTGCGGCCCGCCTCGCGGCGGACAGCGTGTAAGGATTCATGGAGGTGTCGGGATCCAACTGCACGTACCCTTCTGTCGGAGCGTGCTCGAAAATCAGGTCGACGTAGGCTTCGGCGTGCACACGCTTCAGATCCTCGGGCGCGGCCAGGGGCGCCTCGAGGACCCGCAGTTGCTCCAGCAGGCCGGACGACTTCATGTGGTCGTTGACCGCCCTCAGGCGATCCGGACATTCCGGGTGACCCACACCCATTTCGTGTTTCAGGCAATCGGTATGGGTGATATAGGCAGTCGTCATGGTGATTCCCTCATAACTCGCTCCGAGCCTCCGCACATTGTGTACCGCTGGCGATGCATCCCGCATCGCAGCGTCACTCCCCGCTCCAATTATATGTACTCATACTGATATCTAATATATGTTCAGTATGAGAGCGCTTACATGGGGGATTTACTATGGCTGGCCGCAACTTCCTGTTCGTTCCCGGACCGACGAATGTCCCTGATCGCGTGCTGCGCGCAATGGCGGTTCCGATGGAGGATCACCGGTCGCCGATTTTTCCCGAGCTGACCCGGACAGTCCTGGCCGGGCTCAAGCCCGTCTTCAAAACCACGGCCGCTACACCCATCCTGTTCCCGTCGTCGGGAACTGGCTGCTGGGAAGCCGCCCTGACGAACTGCCTGAATTTGGGAGACAAGGTGCTCGTTGCACGCTTCGGCCAGTTCAGCCACCTGTGGGTGGATATGTGCCAGCGCCTGGGATTCGAGGTCGAGGTCCTCGAAACGCCCTGGGGCGAAGGCGCGCCACCGGAACGATACCTAACCTCACTGGCCGCCGACAAACAGCACAAAATCAAAGCGGTGTTGGTGTGCCAAAACGAGACAGCTACGGGCGTCACCAGCGACGTGGCAGCCATCCGCAAGGCTCTGGATAGCGCGAAGCACCCTGCCCTGCTGTTTGTGGACTCCGTCAGTGCCCTCGCCAGTATCGACTTCCGTATGGACGAATGGGGCGTCGATGTATGCGTCAGCGGCTCGCAGAAAGGCCTGATGTTACCTGCAGGGCTGGGGGTCACTTGCGTCAGCCAGAAGGCGCTGGAGGCGTCGAAGACCGCCAAAGCCCCGCGCTGTTATTTCGACTACGCCGCTATGGTGAACGCCAACGCGCAAGGGTTTTTCCCCTACACGCCTTCAGTGCCGATGATGTACGGACTGAAGGAATCGCTTGCCTTGATCGCCGAGGAAGGCCTCGAGAATATATTCGCGCGGCATGCTCATCTCGCTCGTGGCGTGCGGGCAGCGGTGTTCGAAGGATGGGGATTGAAGCTGTGTGCCACGGAACCGAGGTGGTACTCCGATACCGTATCCGCAATCATGGTCCCCGACGGTATCAATGGCGCCGAAGTGATCTCCAGGGCATTCAAGCGCTATAACCTTGCGCTGGGTGCGGGATTGTCGAAAGTCGCTGGTAAACTGTTCCGCATCGGCCACCTGGGCGATCTGAACGAGCTGATGTTGCTCGGCGCGATCGCCGGTGCCGAAATGGCAATGCTCGATGTAGGTGTCAAAGTCGAGCCGGGCAGCGGCGTGGCCGCCGCCCAGAAATTCTGGCGTAACCATGCGCCGGCGAACGCGGCCGGCGCGAAGGCAAGTAAAGCAGCATGACGCAGCGAGTCGTTTTCCTCGACCGCGATTCTCTCAAGGCGAAGGTCCGTAAGCCCTCGTGCGCCACGGACTACATTGAGTTCGCAAAGACCTCTGTCGAGGAAATCGTGCCGCGTCTGAAGGACGCGACCGTCGCGATTATCAACAAGGTGCCGCTGCGTGCCGACACGTTGAAGCAGTTGCCGAAGCTGAAGATGATTGCGGTCGCGGCAACCGGCTACGACGTTGTTGATGTGCCGTATTGCAAGGAGCACGGCATTGCCGTTGCGAACATCCGCAACTACGCCATCCACACCGTGCCGGAACACACATTCGCGCTGATCCTGGCGTTGCGCAGAAACATCCTGGCCTACCGGCAGGATGTTGAAAAAGGGGTCTGGCAGAAGTCCGACCAGTTTTGCTTCTTCACCCACGACATCGGCGACCTGCACGGCTCTACGCTGGGCATCATCGGCGAAGGGGCGATCGGCCAGGGTACCGCGGCAATCGGCCGTGCCTTCGGCATGCGCGTGTTATTTGCCGATCACGCGCCGCCAAAGGCTGAGGGTGTGACCTTCACTCCGTTGGAACAGGTGCTCGCCCAATCCGACGTGATTTCGCTTCATATGCCGCTGACAGCCACGACCCGCAACCTGATCGACATGAGCGCTTTTCGCAAAATGAAGCGCAATGCGCTGCTGGTCAACACCGCACGCGGCGGGTTGGTCGATGAAGCGGCGTTGATCCAGGCGCTCGACGAGGGGTTGATTGCGGGCGCCGGATTCGATGTGCTCACCGTGGAACCGCCGCGCGACGGCCATCCGTTGTTGGATGTCCGGCGCCCCAATTTTATTCTCACCCCGCACGTCGCATGGGCATCAGACGGTGCGATGCAATTCCTGGCCGATCAGCTCATAGACAACATCGAAGCCTGGTGCGCCGGCAAACCGCAACACCTGGTCAGTTAGCCAGACACCCTGCTTTCCTGCAGGTTCCTGGCCAGCAGCCTGGTCAGGGCATACACAGTATCCAGGTGCGGTGTGGCCGTGTCCGTCAACCGGGCCAATTCCACGACCGCGCCCAGCAAGGCATCAATCTCGAGATCGCGGCCCGCCTCGACGTCCTGCAGCATCGAGGTCTTGTGGTGCCCCACCTTCTCCGCGCCGGCAATTCGCTTCTCCAGTGGCACCCGGAACGTGATCCCGAGCTTGTGCGCAATCGTTTGCGCCTCCGTCATCATCGCGGCAGCGAGCTCCCGGGTAGGCGGGTATTGGCAGATCCCAGCCAGGGTGGCGCGCGACAGTGCGCTGATGGGGTTGAAAGTCATGTTGCCCCAGAGCTTCAACCAGATCTCGGCGCGAATATCCTCCAGCACCGGTGACTTCAATCCCGCCCGCGTCAGACTGTCCGCAACCCGTGTGACCCGCTCGGTAGTGATGCCGTCGAGCTCGCCCACCGGAAATCGGGTGCCTTCGACATGCTTGACGACCCCATGCGACAGGAGCTCGGTGGCCGGATACACGACACATCCAATGACCCGCTCACCGGGAACGTTCGCGCCAATGACGCCTGTTGGATCGACACTCTTTACCTGGGTACCGGCCAGAGCGCCGCCATGGCGGTGAAAGTACCAATACGGAATACCGTTCTGCATGGGAACAACCACTGTGTCAGGCCCGAACAATTTCGGTACATCCGCGGCAACCGCCGCCACCTGATGTGCCTTCATGGCCAGAATCACGAGGTCCTGCGGTCCCGCTTCGGCATAGTCAGATGTTGCATTCACCTGCGGCACAGACTCTTCTCTGCCGTCCGCACCGACCAGGCGCAGTCCATTGCTGCGCAAAGCCTGCAAATTGGCGCCTCGCGCAATGAATGTGACATCCTCACCCGCCAGGGCGAGCCGGATGCCGACGTAGCCGCCAATAGCGCCGACACCCACCACTGCAATTCTCATGGGACGCCCATCAACTCAGTGACACCGAGGCCACTATAGTTGATTTTCTAGCCTGATGGGATCAGACCGGCCCCCCGGGCCCACTTGTATTTGGCGCCCAACACGGCCACGGGAATCTCCGTCGAGTAGGCGTACGCCGGTATTCCATGTTGATACAGATACTCGGCGGCTTCCTCGACCTCGACGTCGCCTGCAAGAGAGGCCACCACAGGCTTTTCGATCCCCTTGGCGCGCATCTGGTCCACGACCTCGACCATCAGGCGCGCAAACACCATCGGAGGCGTGATGATTGTGTGCCAATAGCCGAGAATGAGCGCGTGAATGCGCGGATCCTCGAGACCGAGGCGCACGGTGTTCTGATAGGTGGTTGGCGGCTCGCCTCCGGTAATGTCCACCGGATTTCCAGCAGCCCCAAACGGGGGAATGAACTTCCTGAACGCCGCATCCAGATCCTGCGGCATCGCCATGAGAGACAGACCGTTGTCCACGCAGGCATCCGACAGCAGAACGCCCGAACCACCGGCACCGGTAATGATGACGACGTTGTTGCCTTTGGGAGTGGGGAGCACCGGGATTCCCCGGGCAAACTCCAGCAGATCTCGCAGCGAGCGCGCGCGAATGACGCCCGACTGTTTGAAAACATCTTCATAAATCTTGTCATTTCCGGCCAAAGCACCGGTATGAGAGCTGGCAGCGCGCGCGCCCATGCTCGTCCGCCCCGCCTTCAGCACCACCACGGGCTTCTTCCTGGAGACTCGTTTCGCAACTTCCGCGAAGCCGCGGCCGTCCTTCAGGTCTTCGCAGTGCTGCGCAATGATCTGTGTGTTGTCGTCCTGCTCAAAGAACGTCAGCAGATCGTCTTCGTCAATGTCGGATTTGTTGCCCAGTCCCACAATGGCCGACACGCCCATTTTCGCGGATCGCGAGAAGCCGATGATGGCCATGCCAATGCCACCCGACTGGGATGACAGCGCTGCCTTGCCTTTGACGTCATATGCCGTGCAGAACGTGGCGCACAGGTTTGCGGGCGTGTAGTAGAAACCGTAAATGTTGGGACCCATCAAGCGCACACCATATTTGCGCCCGATCTCAATCAGCTCCTGCTGACCCTTGACGTTACCGGTCTCCGCGAATCCCGACGGGATCAGCACGGCGCCGGGAATCTTCTTCTCCCCTACTTCCATGAGCGCCTGGGGCACGAATTTGGCCGGAATGGCAAACACGGCCACATCGATCTCCTCCGGCACGTCCTTGACGCTCTTGTAGGCCTTCTTGCCCAGGATGCTGTCGGCGCTCGGGTGAATCGGGTAGATGGTGCCCTGATAACCGCCGTTGATGAGGTTCTTCATCACGGAGTTGCCAATCTTGCCTGTTTCCGCCGAAGCACCGATGACCGCCACGGCTTTAGGCCGCATGATGCGGTTCATCTGCTCGACAATCCGCTTCTGTTCGGGACGATAACGTGCCGGTGCCGGATTGAAGTTGAGAACGACGCGTACGTCGGCGGCCGTCGCACCCCGGTCAGTTGCAAAGACGGGATTGAGATCGAGCTCCGCGATTTCGGGAAAGTCGGCAACGAGTGTGGAGACTCGTTGAATCATGGAAGCCAGTGCCTCACGGTCAACGGGCTTCGCGCCGCGTACACCCCGCAGGATCTCAGCGGCCTGGATGCCATCCAACATGGACAGCGCGTCCTCTGCTGTCGCCGGCGCCAGGCGGAATGTAATGTCCTTCAACACTTCCACGAGCACACCGCCCATGCCGAAGGCAACCAGCTTGCCGAATGCAGGATCGGTCACGGCGCCAATGATGACCTCATGGCCACCCGTCAACATCTGTTGAATCTGTACGCCCTGGACTTCAGCCTTCGGGTCGTACTTGCGGGCGCTCTCGACAATCGTCGCAAAGCCGTTGGCAACCTCGTCAGCGGACCTGACGCCCACGAGCACCCCGCCCGCCTCGGTTTTGTGTAGAATCTGGGGTGAGACAATTTTCATGACCACGGGGAAGCCGATGTTGCTCGCGAGCTGCACCGCTTCCGCGCCGGTGGTGGCGACGCCTTCCTGGGGAATGTTGATGCCGTAGGCCTCGCAAATACCGCGTGCCTCGGGGGCCGTGAGCGCTTCGCGACCCGCCGCGCGGGCAGCCTCGAGAATACGACGAACAACACTCTTTTCTGTAGACATAACTTCTCCCTGGTGCGGACATATGGCGGTCCGCTCCTTGATGGGCGCGGCACTGGCCGCGCGGAGCCCGGGTTCTTTTACGCCAGCAAAAAGCGTGGTTTTTGCTGGCTGCGTCGTCACTAAATCACTTTGCCGCTCCTCAAAGCCGCAATGTCCTGAGCCCCATAGCCGAGCTCACCCAACACCTCTTCCGTGTGCTCACCCAACAGCGGGGAGCGCTTCACTTCGGTGACGCTGTCACTCAGCTTGATGGGGTTACCCACGGTCAGATACTTGCCGCGCTTGGGATGATCCACTTCCACAATCGTGCCCGTGGCCCGCAACGAGGGCTCATAGGCAAGCTCTTTCATGGACAGGATCGGACCGCACGGAATGTCGTGCTCATTCAGGATGGCCATGGCCTCGAGCTTGGTTTTGGTCATGGTCCACTGCTCAATGGCTTCAAACACCTGCTTCAACCGGGGCAGGCGCGCGTTGGGTGTGGAGTAGTCGGGATCGCTCACCCAGTGTTCCTTGCCGATGACTTTGCAGATCTCCTTCCACACCGGCGCCTGGCAGATGAAATACAAGTAGGCATTGGGGTCGGTTTCCCAACCTTTGCATTTGAGGATGGAGCCGGGCTGCCCGCCACCGGAGGCGTTGGCCGCCCGGGGCACCGCCTCGCCGAATTTGCCATCGGGATACTGGGGATATTCCTTCATGACGCCGGTGCGCTCGAGTCGCTGTTGATCGCGCAACTTCACGCGGCACAGGTTCAACACGCCGTCCTGCATCGCGGCGAGCACTCTCTGTCCCCGGCCCGTCGTGTTGCGCTGGTACAGCGCCGCCACGATTCCGAGCGCCAGATGCAGGCCAGTGCCGCTGTCGCCGATCTGGGCGCCGGTGACGAGCGGAGGACCGTCGTCGAAGCCGGTCGTCGATGCGGCACCGCCGGCACACTGAGCCACATTCTCGTAAACCTTGCATTCCTCGTAGGGTCCCGGTCCAAACCCCTTCACTGAAGCCACAATCATTTTCGGATTGAGCGACTGGATCCGCTGCCACGTGAAACCCATCCGATCGAGAGCCCCGGGTGCAAAGTTCTCCACCAGCACGTCACAGCGCTTGATCAGCCTTTCGAGCACTTCCTTGCCGGCCGCGCTCTTGGTGTCGAGCGTGATCGAGCGCTTGTTGTGATTGAGCATCGTGAAATAGAGACTGTCGGCATCGGGCACGTCGCGAAGCTGTTCGCGCGTGACATCACCCGCGCCGGCGCGCTCAACCTTGATGACGTCGGCGCCAAACCACGCCAAAAGCTGAGTGCAGGTCGGCCCTGACTGCACGTGGGTGAAATCGAGAATGCGAACACCGTCGAGTGCCTTGCCCATACTGACTCCGTCACTTGTACATAGTCTGGTTCTTGGTACCCGGCGCATACTCGCGCGGATCCACCCAGATATTGACCACCGCCGATTTTCCCAGACGGTGCACAGACTCGCGAGCCCGTTGCAGGGCGGGCGCGATTTGCGCGGGATCGCGAACTTCCTCGCCATGCCCGCCCAACATTTCCGCGAATTTTCCAAACGGCACATCGCCCAGCAGGTTCCCCACATTGCCCCGCTGATCGCCGTACTTCGCGAGCTGGCCGTAGCGGATCTGGTTCATGGCCGAGTTGTTGCCAATCACCGCAATATAGGGCACCCCAAAGCGGTTGGCCGTCTCCATATCAAAGGCCGTCATGCCGAACGAGCCGTCGCCGTAGTAACAGAGCACCTCCTTGTTGGGATTGGCGAGCCCTGCGGCAATGGCGAATCCCGTACCCACACCGAGCGAACCCAGCGCACCCGGGTCCATCCACTGCCCCGGACCCCGTGGCCGCACCGCCTGGGCCGAAATCGTCACCACATCGCCACCATCACCGATGTAAATGGTGTTGTCGGCGAGGAATTCGTTCAGCTCGTACGCAACGCGGTAAGGATGGATCGGCGTGCTGTTCGACTTGAACAGCGGCAGCAGCTTCTCGGTTGCCACTGCTTCTGCATCCGCCAGCTTCTTCATCCACTGTTGACGCAGTTGGCGCTTGTCCTGCTTGATGCGCCCCGAAGCCGCCTGTAGCACGGCACCGAGAATGGCTCCCGGGTGACCCACGAGGCCGAGGCTGATATCCCGGTTCTTGCCGACAGTGCGGTAGTCCATGTCAATCTGGACCAGCGTCAGCTCGTTGCTGATGCGTTTGCCGTATCCCATCCGGAAGTCAAACGGTGTACCGACAATCAGAATGACATCCGCCTCGGCGAATGCGTTGCCACGGGTACGATCGAAATGATGCGGATCCCCGGGCGGCAACAAGCCGCGGCTGCCGCCGTTGAAGTAGCCGGGAATGTCCAAGCCGCGCAGCAATGCGATGGCCTCTTCCTGGCCCCGTGCAGTCCACACCTGTTGTCCGTAGAGAATCGCGGGCCGCTCGGAGTTGACAAGAATGTCCGCCAGCTTCTGGATATCCGCGGGGTCGCCAATGGATCGGCTGGAAGCGCGATAGTGACCGGGCTTCGGAATGACCGCCTTGGTCAAATCGACCTCACGATCCAGAACATCCCGGGGAATTTCCAGGTACGCCGGACCCGGTGCGCCGTTGAAGGCCTCGCGCGCGGCCATGCTCACCATGTCGGCAACGCGCTCAGTGCTCGGCACGCTCGCGGCGAACTTGGTAATCGGGCTCATCATGTCGACGTGCGGCAAGTCCTGCAGCGAGCCCATCTTGTGTTGAGTCAACGCACCCTGCCCGCCAATATGCAGGATCGGGCTTTCGGAACGAAACGCGGTCGCAATGCCGGTCACGGCATTGGTACAACCGGGGCCCGCCGTGGTCACTACACAACCCAGCTTGCCGGTCTGCCGCGCATAACCATCGGCGGCGTGAGCCGCAACCTGCTCATGGCGTACGTCGATGATGCGGATGCCTTCATCCACACACCCATCGTAGATGTCAATGATGTGGCCGCCGCACAGCGTGAAGATCGTGTCGACTCCTTCGTTCTTCAGTGCCTTGGCCACGAGATGGCCGCCCGAAGCGACACCCGCTTCCCGACTCTTTTTTTGCAAAGTGTCTTCGGCGGTCGTGGACTTGATTAGGGTGGGCACTGGGTTGACGCTTGCCATGGTTCCTTAGCTCCTCACGTGGTCCGGCGATCGCCTACAGCGGGCGCACCGGGCGCGAAGCTGGCCTTGCTGGCGGCAAAGTGACGTGCCCGCAGCGGCTTCAGAACCAACAGCGCCAGGACGGCGGCCAGCAGGTTGAAGCTCATGGCGATCATAAAAACGGTATTCCAACCATTGGTCTTGGCAAGGGCCGCGGCCACGGGGACGAGCAGGGCTCCCGAGCCTTTGGCGGTGTAGAGCATGCCGGCATTCGATGCGGCATATTTGGCACCGAAGGTGTCGCCCTGGGTGGCCGGGAACAGGCTGAAGATCTCGCCGTAAACACCGAAGTAAAACGCCGTGACCAGAACAAACACCGCGGGGTTGGTGCCCGACTGGCTGAGTACGTAGAGCGAGGCAGCACCGAGAATGAAGGCGATGGCCATGGTGTACTCACGGCCGATCTGATCGGAAACCCAGCCGAAGAACGGGCGCCCGACGCCATCGAATATCCTGTTGAGTTTCAGAGCAAACACGACCGCCGGCATCGAAACGCCGAACAACTCAACCAACTCATTCTCGATCTTGAAGTCCTTGGCAATCGGCGCCATCGAGGCCGCCATGGTGAGACCACCCGCGGCAATCAGCACAAACATCAAATACATCACCCAGAAACAGGGGCTGCGCAGCACTTCGGCGGGCGTGTAACCGTAGGTGGTTTGATTGGCTTTGACTTTGGCTGACTGCAGCGAGGCCGGTGCCACTTCCAGTGCCCAGGACATGACGAACACGATGCCGCCCTGGATGAGACCAAACATCAGGAAGGCGTGCTCGTAACCGGATGCCTCGATCATGGTGGCGATCGGCCCGATGGTGATCGCCGCGCCCGCGCCAAAGCCCGACGCGGTGATACCGGCGGCCAGGCCGCGCCGGCCGGGAAACCACTTCAGCGCATTTCCAACGCACGTCCCATACACACAGCCCGTGCCGACACCACCGATGGCGGCTGCGACATACAACACCGGAAGCGAGCTGGCGACGGAATTGATAGACCAGGCGATGGCCACCAGGAAGGAGCCGCCCATGACCACCCAACGAGGCCCGAACCGGTCGACCAGGTAGCCCTCAACGGGAATCAGCCAGGTCTCAACGAGCACAAACAATGTGAAAGCCACCTGGATGGCCGTGCGCCCCCAGTGATACTTGTCATCAATCGGGTTGACGAACAATGTCCAGCCATACTGGAGATTCGCTACGCTGGCCATGCAGATGACGCCAATGATCAATTGCAGCCATGGATTCCCGAATGCTCCGCGATCCCCATCCGAATGCGCATTCATGGTCCGGTCCCCCTCGCTTTTTTCACTAGCGGTCCTGCCCTATCGGGCTGGTATATCATATTTTTTAAAGCTGTATAGATGGGCAGCGCATCTGCAGCGGAAAAAGCGTGTCGAAATGCGAATTTTCGGCCAAACGGCTCGCCGAGTGTCCCGTGTTTGCCGTATAATCTAATATATCTAGTACAAACCACGGCGAGGGTCAGCAGTTTCGATGCAAGCTATTGGTTCAATTGCTCTTATTGCGGGCGGTGTGGCCGCTCTGACGGGATTGTCGGTCTGTCTGTACGCCGCTCTGCCCGATGCATTGCTGGCTCATGCTGAGCGTCATGGCCGCTTCCAAGGCCTACGCGTTCAGGAGACACTTACGAATGGCACCCGTGCGGGACTCCCGCCAGTAGGACGAACCATGGCCTTGGCAGAATGAGCACGACTGAAAACCTGATACAGCGCGCCAGCGTCTCCACACCCCTGGCGCTCGCGCCGCTCAACGCAACCAGCCTTCGCGATCAGGCCTACTCGCTGATCAAGGCAGCCATTGCGGACACGGACATCTACAACCCGAACCAGGAGCTGCGGCTCGATGAGCGGCAGTTGATTACGGCCCTGGGGGTCAGCCGAACTCCCATTCGGGAGGCCTTGTCCCTCCTCGAGCAGGAAGGCTTCGTCCGCACCATCCCGCGTCGCGGGATCTACATCATCCGCAAGTCCAAGCGCCAGATCATTGAGATGATCCAGATGTGGGCCGCGCTCGAGTCCATGGCCGCACGGCTTGCGACTTTGCACGCGCCCGATGCGGAGATTGCCAAGTTGCGGCATTTGTTCGCTGAGTTCCAGAGCTCGCCGCCCAATGAGCATCTCGATGAATACTCGGATGCCAACATTGCATTCCATACCGAGGTCATCCGCCTCGGTGGCTCGCAGACCATCATTGATGCGACCCGCAACCTGTTGCTCCACGTGCGTGCCATCCGGCGGGCGACCATCTCACAGCAGGACCGCGCGTCCCGCTCCATCATCGATCATCTGAAGATCATCGAAGCATTGGAGAAGCGCGATACGGAGCTGGCGGAGCGTTTGACCCGCCAACATACATTGGATCTGGCGACTCACGTCGACCGCTACGGTGACTTTCTCGGCTGAGGGTGCCGGGTTATCCACTATTTCTCAGGGCGGTCGCAATCGCGTTGATGGACAACTGGATGCCCTCACGCACCCGCGGATCCTTCTCTCCCGCGCGATGCCGCTTCAGCATTTCCACCTGCAGCAGGTTGAGCGGCTCGATGTAGGGCAACCGCAACCGGATCGAGGCATCCAGTGCCGGATGTCTCTCCAACAGCCGCGTTTGACCGGTCACGGTCAGCAACGATTCCACGGTCACCGTCCACGTGTCGCGGATGTGGCCGAAAATCGCGCCGGCGAGCGTCCGGTCCTCAACTAACATCGCATACAGGGCCGCAATCCCCATATCCGACTTGGAGAGCACCATTTCCAGGTTGTCCACGGTCGCGCGGAAAAAGGGCCACGCCGCCAGCATCTCCTGCAGCAGCGCTGGATCGGGGAAGGATTTGAGAGCCTGCCCTACTCCGTACCATCCCGGCAACATGACACGCGCCTGCGCCCAACTGAATACCCACGGAATGGCGCGCAGATCCTCAATTCGTTCCGAGCTGGTTCGGGATGCGGGACGCGAGCCGATTTTCAACTCCGCGATCTCTACCAGCGGAGTCATCTGGCGGAAGAACCGCGGGAAACCTTCCGTTTCGTACACGAGCTTGCGGTAGGCGTGGAACGCGTCCTTGGACAGCGTGTTCATTGCGCCCGCGAAGCGGGATCGATCGGCCGTTGAAAGCTGCGCGTTTTCCAGTGAAGTCAACAGCGTCGCGGCCGTGATCGACTCGAGATTGACCGCGGCACTCTCTCGGGTACCGTACTTCGCGGCGATGATTTCGCCCTGTTCGGTAATACGGATCCGGCCTTTCACAGTCCCGTACGGCTGGGCTCGAATGGCATCGAAAGACGAGCCGCCACCACGCCCCACCGCGCCGCCGCGTCCGTGAAAAACCTGCATGACTGTCTGCGCCTTGCGGAACACTTCGGCCAGCGCCGTGGTTGCCTGTTGCAGGCTCCAGACGGAGGTCAGATAGCCGCCATCCTTGTTGGAGTCGGAGTATCCGACCATGACCTCCTGGAAACCGCGGCTCTTCGTGATCGCAGCGACTTCGGGCAGCGCCAGCCATGTCGTCATGACCGTGGAGGAATTCCGCAGGTCACCGATGGTTTCAAACAGCGGAACGGCCATGATGGCCGCGTGCCCTGCGCGGTACAACCCCGCCTCCTTCAGCAGGATGTTGACCTCCAGCAGGTCCGAAACGCTGTCGCATTTGGAGATGATGTAGGTGGTGATGCATTCCGGCCCGTAAATCCTGTGAGCCTCGGCCGCGGCCCGCACGATCGCCAGCTCCGAGTCGGTTTCGGGGCTGTAGGTTGCGAACGGGCTGGCCAGTAGACGCTCACTCGACAGCTCCTGCCGGAGCAGCCCGATGCGAGTGGCTTCGTTCATCTGCTCGTAATCGGCCGCAACGCCGGCTACCTTCAACAGCTCGGCGACTACGCGCGCGTGGACATCCGAGTTCTGTCTCAGATCCAACGTCGCCAGATGAAAACCAAACGTCTCGACAGCGCGAATGAGCCGGGTTAGGGCGCTCGATTCATTGCCCTGGCTTTGCAAGGATTTTTCGAGGATCTGCAGATCGTCGCGCAGTGTCCTGGCATCGGCATAGGCTTCAGCCGGGACCAACGCAGGCCTGGCCGGTACCTGGCCGGTGATCTTCTTGTAGGTTTCCGCGAGTCGCGCATAAATCCCGGTGATTGCCCTTCTGTAGGGCTCGTCGGCGCGGACCGCGTGATTATCGCCGCCGCGCTCAGCCAACTCGTTCAACTCGCGTGAGACTTCTGCCTGCTCATTCGAGATGGAGAGCTCGGCACCCAAGGCGTGCAATTGCGCGAGATAGTTGGCCAGCAACGCTTGCGACGACCGACTCAAGGTGACTTTCAGGGAGTCGGCCGTGACATGCGGATTGCCATCGCGATCACCACCGATCCAGCTCCCCGGGCGAAGGAAACTGGCGGGTCGACGCCCCAGAGACCGCTCCCATCGCGCATATAGCGCCGGAATCACCGGCAAAAAAACCTCGCGCAGATAAGCGAGCGCAATATCGACCTCGTCGGATACGTACAGCCGTTCGCGCCGCAGCGCGCGCGTCTGCCAAAGCAACGCCACCTGCCTCGCAATAGCCTCGTCAATCAGCTCGCCATCCGCAGTCTCGGTACGGCCGGCATCCCGCAACCGCATCAGATCAAAGATGCGATTACGATGGTCGATCATGCTTTTGCGCATGACCTCCGTGGGATGCGCCGTGAGCACTGGAACAATCAATGCCCGGTCCAGAAGGTCACTCGCCTTCTCAGCATCCACACCCTGCGTCTTCAGGTAATCCAGCGTGGCGGGGAGAGTGCTCTCCTTCTCGGCTGTCACACCCTGGCGGTCTTCCGCAAGGTTCGCCAGCATCGAAAAAAGCATGAAGCTGCGTGCGAATGCGACGGTCTCGTCGAGCGTCAGGGACTCCAGGCCGGCATCCAGACCCCGCGGTTTTGAGATGCCACGATAGCGGTCCACGGAGCCGGCGCGGATGGCCTCGATGCGCTGAAATAGTGCATCGCCGCCGTGGGCGCGGATGACGTCGCCGAGGATCTTGCCCAGGAAGCGGACGTCGGCGTTCTGAGTGAGCGGTTGATTCATCGTTAGGACAATACAGCAAATATTCGCGGTGCAGCAGCGCGATATCCGGCCACTTGCGGACAGTCTGTTGTCAAGGGAGGGGGCAAGCGGACCAACATCATGAAGAAGTGGGCTGCGCAACTGACCCGCACAATTCTGTGCGCGCTACTCATTGGCCCGACACTATTGTCGGCAGTCCGCGCGGCGGACCAAGCTGTACCGAAAGCGCTAACGCCCGCAACCCGCAAACCGGGCCTGGTGCAACGCCAACAACTGAATCCCGCGGTCAGTCTGGCCACGCTCCTGCCGGAAGCAGCCGAAATCGACCTGGGTGTGGTGGTCGTTCCGGACCCGCGCGTCGCCCGATACCAACGGCCGTACGACCTGGGACTCGTCGCCATCGAGCTGGGCATGCTGAAGAACGGCTACGTTCTCGACCGCTTCTACCTGCCCTGGTACGGCGATGCACCCGCCGAAGAAACCGATACCGCCGCAAACACCGGCCCGTCCGAGTCGCCCAAGTACGGGCTCATGTTGTTTCGATGTGACGCGTGGCGTGCCGATGATACATCGCAGCAATCTCGTGCCAGGCCCGGGGAGTGCACAACACCCTCCACGGATCAAACGCGACGCCGCAGCCGCTTTCGCGCGCTTTACATTGTCCCTGACGTTTCGACAACGGGTATCGATGCGCATTCATTCCAGTGTGTAGTCAGTCGGATTGCCTCACAGTTGTCACCGGCCCCTGCCGGCGAGTCGCCGCCAGACGAGCTGAAGTGCCCGAAGCCGCCGGCGGTGCATTTCACGACCCACTCGCAGCAGCTTCCTGCAGTGGGCCTGCTCACATTTCCAGGTCTGTACGAGGCGGAGTTTGCTTCCGCGCTCGTCGTACTGGGCCCCTCCTTTTCAGGTTCGGTCGACTCACTCGGCGCCCTGTCAGAACGGCTGGATGCCACGCAGACGCGCATCTCACGGATTTGCGCCATTTCCAGCTCGACCAGTGACAGCTCCAACTTCCGGGCCAATGCCCGTTACCCCAACCTGCAGTTCACCAGTCTCGCGCTCGAGAACAACCGCAAGCTCGCGCACCTGGCCAGGCTCGTCGCTTCACTGACGCAGTGGGCGCCCGCCGCCGTCGACACTCGCAGGGATCTCAAACAACAGGTGGCCCATTTGAAAAACAGAGTGGCCATCCTCGCGGAAGCATCCACGTTTGGCAGCGGCGTGTGTCTCGGCGACCTGCAGTCCGCGGACAGCGATGATCGCTACCGCCTGTTCGCCGAAGCCTTGTGCGATTCGGCCGTGTACCTGTATTTTCCCGCGAATATCGCCGATGTGCGTTACGGCCTGCTGCAGGCGCGCGCCGACGACGATGCCAACAGCCCCTTGAACCTCAAACTGCACACCCCGACCGACCATCTGCCGCTGCAGTTGGGAACCGAGAATGGCAGTGAGTTCCCCGAGAGCCGGCAATCGGGCCTGACTTCTGTGAGTGCGGAGCTCGCGCTCGAACGAGGCTTGGACGCGCTGAAGGACTTGGCTCCCGTTCCGCAGATTGTCATCGTCGTGGCGACCGATGTCCGCGACCGGCTGTTTCTGTTCGATGAAGTCAGAGCCCGCCTTCCCGGTGCACTGCTCATCGACCTGGAAGCGGACAATCTGCTGGCACATCCGGACTTCCTGCACGCGAGCCGCAGCGCTTTGTCGTTTGCATCCGCCGAGCTCACGGGCCGGTCGCGTGTCTATGGCTGCGAATCGACCCCGGATGACCAGGACGCGCATTCGCGCTGGAATCCCATTTCATCGTGGTCGAGTGATGTGCAGGCGCTGCTCTCCGATGCCGTCGCGGGATTGGCCTCGGGCTCTGTTGCCGGTAATGCGCCCTGTCTGTTCGACGGCAGCTTTGAGCCACGCAGCCGGCGCGCCACCCTCCAGGTTGTAACGCTGACAGGGTTTCATAAAGTCAGCACCGGTTATGTCACCGGTTCCGCTCGCCACACCCGGGCGTCCATCACAGCCGCGGCCAACATCGACTCGACGCGATTCGAAATCATCGAGGCCAGCGCCCCGATGTTGTGTCTCACGGCGGCGTGGCTGTGGATCTCGCCCCTGGTGCTGCCGCGCAGGCGCGAGGTGCCGATCAAGCCGGCACACCTGTCGTTTGCAGACACCTTTTCGCTGGGAATCTGCCTGCTGTGCGCGGCCCTGCTGACCCTGGGCGGCTACTATGTCAACCAGTTCGACCCGGACAATGCGATCCCATTCTGGCTGGTGATCGCGCTGTTGGGGGGATTCGTCGGGCTGTATTTCTGGATCAAGGCGCTGCGCCGGGTGCGGCGGGCCGCGCAACAATTCAACTCCCGCAGTGCCGTGGCCCCGGCCGCACTGGCATTGTCAGCGGTGATTCTGGCGTGCGCGCCGCTGTTGTGGCTCGGCAGCAGCCACGCAACCTACAAAGACATCGTGGACATTGCGGAACTGATCGAGCTCGCCGTGGATCCCCAGTCCGGAATGGCGCTCTTCCTGGTCATCGGCCTGGCCACTCTCGCCCTGCTGCACGCCTCGATCATACTCAGCAGCGGAGCGGGAATCGTGAACCGCAACTCCAACGTGCTGCGCGGCGCGGAAGAGTTGGCCAGGCCTGCCAACAAGAATGGGGCCGGCGCAAAGCGCCATCGGCGCGGCTTGCCCGCGCTCAACCCTTATGGACTGTTGGCGCTGGCGTCGAGCGTAATTGCGTTGGTCGTCCTGCGAGCCATCGTGTATCGCGAAGTGCGGCTCACCCTCTTTGGGACGTTTGCTTCCCATGCGGCGTTGTTCGCCATTGTCGCCACCTCGTTTTCCGCGGCACTGTTGGCTTGCTCGGCCATTGGCTCAGCCCGGCGGGTGCGCTCCATATCCCGGTTCTTCTCGATGGCTCGCGCTCAAACTACTCCAACCACGACGCTTTGGCCGCCGGGACCGCAAACACCCCGCATCTTTGCAACCACTCCTGTGGTCGCCCTGGCTGCCAGCGGCGGGGAGCATGCCCGCACGCTGCTGGAAAGTGACCAATGCGATCATTGGATCCGGGAGCTGAAGGAATGGCTGTACGACTGCCAGGACGACAGCAGTCACCGCATCGCGGCTTTCACCTTGCTTGCCGTGGAAATCTCGCTATACCGATGGTTTGTGGTCGGTGGAGTCTCGTGCGCACTCGCCAGTGTCGCGACGGTCTGGTTGTTTCCCATCGAGGCGGACCAGTTGGTGATACTCAATCTCGGGCTGCTGGTGGCGCTCGGAGTGTCCTGCGGCCTGGTCGCCACCAGCCTGGAGCGGGATGAAGTGTTGAGCAGCATACTGTGCAACAGGAAGGCACGCCGCCGCTTTTCGACACCCTTGTTCATGTTCATTGCCCTGCCCTTCCTGGCGTTTGCACTGGCGCTTGCCATCGCGAATGTTCCGGGTGTCGTCGATTGGGGCGGCGGCTTGCTACAGCTTCTCGCTGCGCTGGGAATCCATCCTTAACACCGCTGTCGCAGCGATTCTATTCAATACACCCCCAGGATCATCGGGGCACAATCGCGAGCTGTCTCCCGCTTGGCTACACTGTGACGCCGCGGGGGCGTAGAGGCTTCAAGGGAGAGCTCGATGACGGATACCCCATCCGCCTTCAATTGGCGCACGCCACCCGACTGGATCTGGCGGGCAATCGTCTTTCTGCTCGCAGTGGGCGTGCTCGTGCTCATCACCACACGCTGGAGCCGCTGGGAATCCAATTCGCGCCGGCAATCGACGGACGATGCCTACCTGCAATCCGACTTGACCCCGATCGCCGCAAAGGTTTCCGGGTACGTGCGCGCCATGCCCATCCAGGACTACGACCGCGTCCAACAGGGTCAGTTGATCGCCGAGATTGTCGACGACGACTACCGTGCCACCGTGGATCAACTCACCGCCAGTGTCGCGGCTGCCGCGGCACAAATCGAGGCCTTGAAGGCACAGCAGGAACTGCAGACAGCCAACGTCCAGGCCGCCCGGGCCAGCGTCGCCGCCGTGGCTGCCAATGCGGAACAGAACAAACGCGATCTCGCTCGACAGGCCCTGCTGTTCAAGACAGGATCGTCTTCAACCGAGGCGGCTGAAAAGCTGCAAACGGTCAAAGCCCAGCTTGCCGCCCAACTCGAGCAGTCGCGTGCCCAGGCGAGTGCCGCCGGCCGCCAACTGACGGTTCTGGCCGCCCAACAGGCCCAGGCCGAAGCGGCGCTTGCCGCTCAAAAGGCCAACCTCGCTCTTGCCAGAATCAACTTGGGCTACACGCGCATCGTGGCCCCGCAGGACGGTGTCATCGGCCAGCGCCAGGTGAAACCGGGTCAGTGGGTGGGTGTGGGCGGCCAGGTCACCTCATTGACGCCCCTGCCGAATGTCTGGGTGGTCGCCAACTTCAAGGAAACCCAATTGACGCACATGTCGATTGGCGAGAAAGCCGATATCCGCGTGGATACGTTTCCGGGGCGGACCCTGCATGGACACGTCATCGCCTTCGCCCCCGGGGCCGGCTCGCAGTTCGCACTGTTGCCGCCCGACAATGCCACCGGCAATTTCACCAAAGTGGTGCAACGTGTTGCCGTCAAGATTGTCATCGACGATGCCGACGGCTTGAAGGACAAGTTGCGACCCGGAATGTCAGTGGTGGCGACGGTCGATACCAAGTCGGGTCAGCGTTCATGAATGCACCGGGCCCAGCGGGGCCAGCGGGGGCAGCAGCGGCGCCTCCAGCGGCAGCAGCTACTCCAGCGGCGGCGGCTCCGGCGACACTCGCGCCCTCGCGACCCATCACGCCGCCCGCCACGTCATTCCCGTGGCTCGGACTCACCGCCGTGCTGATGGGTACATTCATTTCAACCCTCAACACGCGCCTTTCAACCCTGGGCCTCGCTGACATCCGCGGTGCCGTCCACGCCGGCTTTGATGAGGGCGCCTGGATTTCCACCGCGCAGACGGTCGCCCAGATGCTGATCACGCTCGTGGCCATCTGGCTCGGCGCGATCTACGGCACGCGCAAGGTGTTGATGGAAGCGGCCGCGGCTTTCGCCGTCATTTCCCTGCTGGAGCCCTTCTCCCCCAACCTGCAGACCTTGTTGGTATTCCAGTTCGTGGGCGGCCTCGCATCCGGTTTCTTCATCCCCCTGACCTTGAGCTTCGTGCTGCGCAATACGCCACCGAAGGCCTGGGCATACGGCGTCGCGGTGTATGCACTCAACCTCGAAGTGTCGTTGAATGTCTCGGCGTCGCTCGAAGGTTGGTACACCGACCACCTGTCCTGGCGCTTCATCTTCTGGCAGAACATTCCGTTCGCGCTGATCATGGTGGCCTGCCTGTACTTCGGAGTGAAACCGGAACCCGTCAATCCCAACCGCCCGCGCGCCGATATTTTTGGATTCCTGTACGGCGGCTGCGGCTTCGCGCTCATTTATGCCGCGCTCGACCAGGGCAACCGGCTCGACTGGCTCAATTCAACCCTCGTCCTGGGCCTGCTGGCCGCCGGCTTTATGTTGTTGTTGCTTTTTTTCGTACACGAATGGCGCTGCCCGTTCCCGGCTGTCGACCTGCGAGTGGTGTTTGAGCCGCCCATGCCGCGAATGTTGCTGCTCGTGTCATTCCTGCGCCTGACCATTCTGTCCACGGCTCTCGTCATACCGCAGTTCTTACAGACCGTCCGCGGGTTTCGTGCCCTCGAGGTCGGCGATACGCTGGCGTGGATTGCGGCTCCCCAATTGCTCATTTGTTTTCTCGCGGGCTTTACCCTGCGGCGCGCCGATCCCCGCATGGTCGCGGTGTTTGGTTTCATGTGCATCTGCGTCGCATGCCTGATGGTGGCATACGGTCTCACACCGCTGTGGGGTTCGGATCAATTCCTGCCGTCGGCAATCCTCCAGGCCGTTGGACAGAGCTTCGCCCTGTCGGGCACGATTTTTTTCGCGGTCCTGCACCTGCGCCCGCAGGTTGCCTTGAGCTTCGGGGCCGCCATCCAGACTGCCCGTCTGTTTGGCGGCGAGATCGGCAGTGCGTTCATTCAAACGTTTGTGCGAGTGCGCGGCCAGGTGGCCTCGAACCACCTGGGACAACACATCCAGGTCGGCGACGGATCGGTAATCCAGCGCATGCAAGCGTACGGTGCGGCCACGGCTCGCGCCGGGGATCCACTGTCCGCCACAACACGCGGAGCCGCGGTCCTCAACAACGTAGTCCATGGTTCCGCCATCACGCAGGGAATCATCGATGCATTTGTGGTCATCGCCGCGGCCACCGCACTGACAGTCATCTTTATTGTTACGAGGCGCGCAGCCCCACCGGGGCCTGCCTCGCACGTGCCCATATTTGCCCGCCGCCCGGAGACGCCGCTATGAGGGCCTGCATATCGGGCGGTCTGCTCGCGCCCGTGCTGGCCGCCCTGACGACGGTGCTGGGCGCCGTGGCGGGTTGCACCCTCGGTCCCAACTATCATCCAGCCCCTCCAACACCGGGAGCGGCCGGTCCGCTGGTGTCGGTTTCACCGTCGGCAGAGACTTCCGCCGAACCCCCTGATGACTGGTGGCGCCTCTATCACGATCCAACACTCGACCGGTTGTTGGATGAAGCCTTCAAAGCCAACACAGACCTGAAGGCTGCGGAGGCCAACCTGCAAGCCGCGAGCGCGGCGCTCGACATTGCGCGCGACGCCTTTCTCCCCCAGACGAAGGCCGAAATCGGCTCAACCCGCGGTCGCGACGGGCTGACGGACGAGATTCTCGAACTGACTGGCCGGCGGCCCCAGACCATCTGGATTCATGAGGCCGCCCTCAGCCTCGGATACGAGCTCGACTACCTTGGTCGGGTTCGCAGGTCGGTGGAATCTGCCCGTGCGGACGCGGAAGCCGTTGCCGCCGTTCATGACAGCGTAAAGATCACCGTGGCTGCGGAGACTGCGCGGTCGTACGCGCAGATCTGCGCTTTTGGGGAGCAGATTGAGGTTGCGAAGCGGTCGCTCGATATCGTCAGCCGTGAGGCAGATATCACCGTTCATCGGAACGAGGCCGGCGCCGGCTCGCAGTTCGATGTGGTGCGTGCTCAGCAGCTTGTTGCGCAAGTGAGGGCGAGCATTCCGCCGTTGGAAGGCCAGCGCCGTGCGGCGGTCTTCCAGCTAGCGGCCTTGCTCGGGCGGGCCCCTTCGATGGCACCCACTGAGGTCAATCCGTGCGTCCTCCCGCCTCACCTTTCAGATCTTGTGCCTGTGGGTGACGGGACCGGCCTGCTCAAGCGGCGCCCGGACGTCCGCCAAGCTGATCGGAGAATGGCCTCCGCGACGGCCCGCATCGGCATAGCCACCGCGGACCTGTATCCGAGGATCACCCTGAAAGCCCTGTACGGCACTGTCACGGCGGACATCAATGAGTTCACGGCGCCCGATTCGGTCATCTGGGGTATCGGACCCAGCGTCAGTTGGACGTTTCCGAACATGGCGGGTCCCCGTGCCCGGGTCCGCGCTGCAAAAGCCAGCGCCGCCGCGGCGTTGGCGAACTTCGACTCGGTCGTCCTTAAGGCCCTGAAAGAGACCGAACAATCGCTATCGACCTACGGCTCGGAGCTGGAGCGCCGGCAAGCCTTGTCCGATGCGCAACAAAAGGCTCACCAGGCCTTCGATATGGCCCACAACCAGTTTCTTGCCGGCTCCCTCAGCAATCTGGACCTGCTGACCACGGAGCAAGCACTCGTCGCCGCCGACGCCGCGGTCGCTATCTCGGATACGGCGCTGATTCAGGATCAGATCGCTGTGTTCAAGGCACTGGGTGGCGGATGGCGCGGGGTTGAGGTGGGCCGCCGCTAAAGATTTCTGCCATTTTGGCCGCTAAAGCGTCAAAATCCTGGGTCAAGCTGGAGCAATTGGTAGCGAATGCGGGTTCTCGTAGTAGGTCGAAATGCTGAAGTACTGGCCAAAGCCGCCGGTACGTTCGCGAGCGACCTGCAGTTATGCACCGCCGCGAGCAAAGCCGATTGCTTAGTCCTCCTCGCGAATTCCGACTTCGATCTCATCATCGCCTGCGAGACACTGGCGGACGGGCCGGGGCTCGAGGTACTGAGCCACGTCGTCGTCAACTCGCCCAACACCCTTCGAATCTTCGCCGCCCGCCCCGCCACACTCGAGCTGCTCAAGGGTGAATTGGGGTTCTTCGGCCTATTTCGCACGCTCCCATACCCGATCAACTTCCGGAAGCTTTGGGCAGCTATCGCCTTGGCTCAGGGGGCTTGTGATGGGCAGGCGCCAGGGGCGCTGCCCGCAGCAGGTGCGGTGCCCGCACCGGGGCCCTTGTCCGCAGCGCTGGCGTCCGCGTTGCAGGCGTCCTCCGCGCAGGGATCCGCGCCACTGGCAGAGCGGCACCCGGCGCCGCCTACTTCGCCGCCTCCGCCCATTCGGCATGTTGTTTTAGAGGACACGTGGGAGCTCGAGGTGCTCTCCGCATCTCAACAGCAGGAACCCGCACCCCAACAGCACCGACCCACGCAGCAACAGCAATGGCCGGTGCCGCAACAGCAGCCGCCTACGCCGCTTCACGAGGCAACGCCCGGCATGCGCGCCGCCGCGCGATACGCCGCCGCACACGATGTACGCGACGCAGCAACACCCCCGGCGCGCATTCCCGAAAGCGAGGCCTTCAAACGCGCACGTGCTCGGCGCAACGCGGCCAATCGCGACGCCGCAGATCGCAACACAGCCAACTCCAACGCCGACAAACGCATCACCGACAAGCGCGATGCAGCCAACCGCAGCGTCAGCAAACGCGAACCGGTCATCAGCAACCAGTCATTAGCTGAGATCGCCAGACGCTTTACAACCCAACGCCCATTCGCTCAATTGGGCCGCTTACCGACAGGAATCCAGCGGGCCGCACTGTTCGTAGGCTCTGGTGTTTTCGCCGTGATCACTTTGGCAGTACTGACTTTCTTCATGGCCCACACCGACAAAGCCGCGAAGCCTGCGAAGCTGCCGATCATCGCGTCGCTCAATCAACCGCTGCCGCACAAGGCCTTCCCGTGGCAGCCCGAAACACAGCAACCAACACAGCAGGCAGCGCCAACGGAAAGTGAGGCACCGCCCGCCCCGACAGGGGACCTCGAAGCACAGGACCCCGCTGCCTCGGACACCCCCGCCGACCGCGACCCGGCCCCTCCCGATCCAGCGCCGATGTCGCCGCAACCACCGCCACAAGCCCAAGCCTTGGAATCGCAGCAGGCTCAGCCAGTCGACAACTAGCGCGCAAGCGCCGGCCGGCCCAATATGCCACGGCGCATCTGGGCTCCCCCCGACCATTCCCTCCTAGGGATAGGACCGCGTCCATTTAGACGGCATGCCAATAGGCATCGCGAATACTCAACGCCTGGTTCAGCTTCGCGGTGATCAGCGAGATACGTTCCTCTGGCATCCCTGAGACATCCACTTGGATATAGAGGATGTCCCCAATGCCCATTTCCGCTACCACGCGGCGGGGCACCACATTCAGATTCTGGAATCGCTCGAGGACGCGCGACAGCGCCCCAAGGTCGGCCTCAGCCGTGACCCTCAGGCGGTAAAGCGCTGATGTTTCAGGGGATAATTCTGTGACAGTCATGAACCTGCAACCTCGTACTGGAACTGGGAACACCGCACGCAACGTCGACCCGGCTTTCAGCGAAAGCCGGGTAGGTAATGCATGCAATGGTCCGTACGAGGCGGTTCATGGCTGGCTCAATATACCTGAATCAGGCGGATGCTGCCCCGCCCCCCTTCAGCCCTTGGGCGGTATGAATGTCCGGATCTGCTTGACCGCGTAATCAACCTTGATATCAAAGGCTTCTTTCCCCAGCTTGGCGCTCGAGCGGCGGCCATCGCCAATAATCCCGTTTTTCACAGCCCCCGGCGCCGCGGCGTCCGGCTTTCCATCCGGCCCCACAGGAATGCCGACCGCTTCGGAGAGCTTGTCCTTACGCACGTAGGTTCCGTCCTTATCCAGATACATCATGAGTGCTGTATCCGGAATGCCGCCGTGCAGGCTCTTCGGATAACCCCGTTCCTCGAGAGTCTTGTTGAACGCATCGTTGGCCGGGGTATAGACCTGATCGCAGTAGAAGACGTGAATTCCCTTCGGGCCGTACTCTCCATCCATTTTTTTCGCCACCCGGGCATACACATTCTGCTCGCCGGGGCCCTGGCCACCGCCGTGATCGCCCATGATCACCACGTTCTTGAATCCGGTCGTGACCGACTGTTCAACGAATCGCTCCAACACCGCTTCCAACAGCTCGTTGGTGAGGCCGATGGTGCCGGGAAACTCCGCGCTCGCGTTGTTCGGGGTCAATGGCAACACGGGCATGGCGATGGCATTGCCCAGGCGAATGGCAATGGCTTTGACAGTTCCCCGTGCCATCAGGTTGTGACCCCCGTTGGCATTCTGAGGCCCACGCTCTTCAACGCCACCCGTGTAGATCAGCGCCGTCGTCTTGCCGGCGGCCAGCGCGTCCCTGACTTCCGGCCAGGTCATCAGCTCAAACTCGACGAGATCGGAGTGAGAACCTGCCGCCATTGACGGCGCGGCAGTCAGCGCCGCCATTGCGAAGACCGCGGACGCGAGGCCCGCCACCAGAACTTTGCGCACCACTGTCAATCCACCTTTGCCCCCGGATGTTGGCGGCAAATATGACACACCGCGCGTTCCCCGGGTATGGCGTTGGTCTCGGGAACTGAGAAGAACTGTCAGGCGGGTAGCCGCTCGAGCTGGAAGCGTTCAAACGCACCCAACGCCGACTCGATCCTCTTTTTGTGAGCCCGGGCTGATCCCCGGCCCACCCAGGTCCATTTCTGGATGAGCAGTTTGCGCCGCTCGCGATCCGTCTTCAGATCGATCGCAGCCACAATCTCATCGCCACACAACACCGGGCAGGCGAAATAACCAAACACGCGCTTCGCCTTGGGCACGTAGGCCTCGAAGCGGTGCTCATAGTCCAATATCAACAATGAGCGCTTGCGTTGATTGACCAACGGATCAAACGGCGACAGGATGTGAACGAGATCGGGGCTGTCTTCCAAGCGCTGTTCGAGCATCTCGGGCTGTGCCCAGTGCTGCCACTTCCCCGCCCCCGCCAGCGCGACCGGAATCAGCTCCTTGCGACGTACTCGCCGCTCGATGACTCGTTTGATTGCAGGTTTGCCGGACGGATTCAGGTAACAGATGGATTCGAGACTGACGATACCTTGAGCGCGCAATGCACGATCCACGAGGTACTCGGCCACTTCGCCGGCACTCGCGGCCGCCGGCAAGCGCTGCCAACCGAAGTGCCGCGCTGTCAGCTCGTAGGTTTTCAACATGCCGGCGCGCTGGCTGACAGTCACCAGCCCTTTGAAGAAGGCCAATTGCAGCGCGCGCTTGGAAGGTTTGCGGCTCGCCCAGGCGTGATCCTTCTCCACCAGCACGTCATCCTCGATATCACGAATGGTGAGCGCACCGCCCTTGCGGATCCGGGTCATCACGCGGCGAACTTCGTTGTCCTTGACGTTGGTGAACCAGACCGCGCGGCGCGACCAGTAGGTGCGCATATCGCGGACATAGAAACGGAAATCTTCTATGGGCAGAAAGCTGAGCGCATGCGTCCAGTATTCAAACAGGGTCTTGTCGGCTGATTGCGCCTGGTGCAGGTGCTCGCGGCGATAATCGGGAATCCGCGTAAAGAGAATATGGTGGTGGCAGCGTTCGATGACATGGATGGTATCGATCTGTACATAGCCGAGCTGCCGGACGGCCGCGGGAATCGCGCCGGGACCGCTGCCAAAAGGCGCCACCGTATCGAGCTTCTGAGCGCGCAGCCAGATGCGCCTGGCCTGGGACTGGGAGACTGCGACTGGATCCTCTGACATACGCTCACGTGTCCGCATTCAAATGCACGCCGGCAATCCAACATTGTACAGCCGTGATCAATTCGCGGAAGCTGCACCACACAATAGCTGCCGAATGAGCAGCGCGACCATCCGCGAGTTTTGCAATAACAACCGTTTTTATAGTAACTTGAAAATAGCGCGACCGCCCGTCTTTACCATGGCCCACGCTCTCGTCAACCGGAAAGATCTAAAACCAGGCGACGTACTGTACGGATTTGATTCCTCCACGCGCTCACACGGAGGAGCGTTGGCTAGCGGCTATTCGCATGCGGGCATTTTCATCGGGAGAAATCGCATATTGGAAGCGACCCCTCCCACGGTCCGGAAAATCGACTTCCAAGGATTCGCGGCAGGCTTCAGCCACATTGCCGTATTTCGTTGCATTGAACCCTGGCCGCCAGAGCGAATTGACGCGCTGAAATCCTTTGCACGAAAAGCCATCGGCAAGCCTTTCAATGAGATCGGGCTGCGAAGATGCGAACTGCGTAGAGAGACAACCCCGGCAACAGCGATGGAACGATATCTCGCCTACCGGGATGGTAGATACGTCGTACGCAGCGAAAGAGGTGTCTACTTTTGTTCGGAGCTCGTCGCAGCCGCCTTCGTTTCTTCGGGAATGATCAGCCTCGGCGCAGCCACTCAATTATTGCCCGAGGCATTCGCCCCAATTGACCTTACCAGGGACAAAGTGTTTGGGTTTTTTCTCGGCTTCGCAGTTCCTTATCGCGGTTACAAAATCCCAAAGGACGACGTATTCATTGATTCAGTTTTACCGCGGCGCAGAGGCAAGAGTTCGGTGCGCGCTGACAGGATCGAAGGCCGGGGCTAAGTTCAAACGTGGCCTGAGTGCCGATTTGGAAACTGCGAAGTTACTGCCGAGTCGTGAAGCACCAACAGACCGCTCGAGTTCGCAGTCGGAACCTCAGGTCACGGTTACGGCCCGCGCTCACGAGCCCTTCAGTTCAACCGAATAGACCCATCCGTAGTCGCGAGCGTCAGCTCCTGTCCACCGCCATTCAATGCTCCGTTGACCTCGGATTTACTCACATCACCCTGAACAGTCACGGGCAGGCCGAGTTTGATGCTTCCATCGACGGTGGTGGCATGAATGTTGGCCTGGAAGTCCCGGGGAAGTGATACCTCGAGACTGCCATCGACCGAACGGATGCTCCAGGGGGAGCTCATCTTCGAGCCGTCGGCGATCTTGGCAACCACGCTTCCGTCAGTGGTCTGGAGATTCAGCGCATCGAATCGACCTTGCGCGCGCAGCGATCCATCGGTGCTCGACGCATCGCATCTACCATCGAAGTGCGCAATCGTCACGGCGCCATCCGTGCTGTGCAACTGAACGTCCCCTGTCAGGGAATCGACCGTGATCGAACCGTCGACGGATTCAACCCTCAGATTGCCTTCCCGCGGCATGCGAACTTCGGTGACGAGCCTCTTGTCATTGAAACCAAGGGCAATACCGGGTTTGTGCAGCACGGTGAGCTCCACGCGGTCACCGTCCTGGTGGGATTCTATTTTCAATCCGCCGCCGAGATTGAGAGCGACCGATGAACCGGCGCGTTTCACATTGAACTCAACATTTTGCGTGTCCGAGGCAATCACGTGGACGCTGCTGTCATCGACATGAACGTGCACCTGCGGCCGTCCGGTCACGACGTATGACTTTGAATATTCCTCAGCACTTGCGTTCGAAACCGCACCCAGCGCCACGAGCACGGCAGCCATGAGTCGCATCACCATTACCTTCCCGTCACGTTGTGTCAGGGCTCCCAGTTGAGCTGAGAAATCTACAGCCTTCAACCCGCTTTCGCCCAGTGGATTTGGTGGTGCGACATTGCGTTCACTCGGCACCTTGATGCTATAGAAGTAAGCCCCCATGGTGCGCGAATCGCGGCAGCCTCTCCATCACCGACGGGAGGCGCCGCTACATTCCCGGCTCACAGATCATCCGCCGTTCGACTCTATCTTCACAGTCAGCCTGATTTGCTCGAATGCAGTCGGTACTTAGCTCCGGGCGACCTCTCGCTACTAGTGGTGAGTTCGATCTCACGGTCCTTCAACATCCGCCTGAGCCAGCGGCTGACAATCGACTGCCCCAGACCCAATTCGGCCTGCAAAGCGGCGCGTGACATTTCGCCACGCCCTGCGAGTAATTGCCGTATCTCAGGACGCCGATCTGCTCTCTCACCTCGCTCCGATCGCTCACCGGGCTTTGTGTCAGCCTGCCCTACGAGACTCGCGAGAACGTACTCTGTGTATCGACCTCCACCGACGACCTCGGCGAGTCCACGGTTTACGAGGTCGGCGAGTTCTCGCGTGGCTACGCGACTGTCCGCATCGCTGATCTGTCGATAGCGTACGTTGCTCATAGCCTCCCCCGCTTTCATGAGCACCAACGCATTACGTTGATCACGCGAAAGTCCGCGAGCCGTATCCCCCAATCCAGCAAGCCAATTCAGAGTCTGGGGGTCGACAAGGGAGTGCCGTGGAAACGTCACACAGAAGGTGCTGACTCCGTCTTCAAATCGGGGCGGACTCATGTCGGCCGCACGCAATGCCTGGATCATCACAGGGATACCCGTCCCGCGGTGCTCAACGATGGCTTCACCGGTTCGGGGCGTCACGGCATCTTCTAACAGTTGCATCAAGGTTGCGTTGCGTGCACTGGTAACCCCAGCTGACCCTAATGTATCGACTGAGACAGGCCCGAAAAGTCCGCCAGGGTTGGTGATGATCAATCGATCGAGGAAAAGTTGGACCTGTACTGCGGTACCACGCGACTGCGGCGAAAGGTCCCGGTGTGCGAGCGCGTTGACAACAGCTTCGCTCAACGCTGCCACAGGAATTTCTAAAGCGCCACGGCGGGTAGGGCCTGTGGCGATGCGTGGTTGACGCAAGTTCCGCGCGATCACAACCAACGTCTCGGCAAGCATGCGGCCGATCGAGCCATCGATGCGCGCATCGTCAAGCATCCGCTCAGCATGCGGCCCTGGCTCACCGATCTCGCGGCCAGGATACGCAGTTACGAGTACCGAGAACTGCGGGAAGAAAGATTGCGGCTCCCGACCGAAGACAAGCAACCCCGCGACCGATGGCACGAAGCGGTTACTATCATCAGGGTGAGGCACCAGAACTTTGAGCGACCGGAGGATTCGCTGGTCCGCGGCCGCACGAAACCGAGGACGGCGCTCTCTCACGTGTTTCAGAAATGCTGTTAGAGAAGCTTGGTCGAGGTCCTTAGGTCCCGCGTTCGGGACGGCCCCTTGATCGTCGACAGGCTGTCCGCGTGAGGAGAGCATTAGCTGCACCTCGTAGCTATTCAGCTTGCGATCACCATCGGCAACTCGCACAAATGCGCCGTTGGAGTGGCCTGCAGGCCGGTAGTAGCATGGTTTCTGGCTTGGAAGCATCTCGGGAACTTCGGCAACGACAAGTGCTCGGCCGTCGATCTCCTTGATGTCGATGACAGGTGTGAGGCGCGGCTCCATCTCAGCGGTCATGCTCGCCAGGTCTTGAAGAGTCTTGCGAGGATTCTCGACACCGACCACCTCGAAATTGTGTCCTTCATCGAGCCCGAGAATGATTACTCCGCCACCGGATGTGTTCGCAAAAGCCGAGAGAGTCTCCCACAGACGCGTGGGTAGTCCTCCCCATGCCAGCTTCGCCTCCACGTGCCTGAAGTCGGTGCGCATCCGCCGCAGTAGGGCTATATGCTCTTGAAGTTCCTCGTCCGTCACGAGAAGCACCTCGAACCAGACCCTGGTGGCTTAGTACTTAGCATAGTACTTAGCATAGTACTTAGCACCAGCGAAAGAGCCAAGTACTAAGCTCATGCTGCCTCCCATTCGCACATCATTTCGCTTAGCCGCACCAACACATGGCGCTGATATCGGTCAGGTCTGCCGACTTGCTCGCATCCTCCACGGCTTCACTCGCGGCTGTGCCGGCATCGTCTTCCCAACACGACTGAGGGCCAGAGGGGGTGGTGTGGTCAGCCGGTGCGGCTGTGTTGACGCACGGTCGCGGCGGCGCTTTACGCAAAGCGCTCTTGCGCAGTCTGCAACGCCACGAGTGGGCACAAAGTGGGCACACCCACTTTTAACCCACATAGGCGCTTGATTTTTGGTGCGCGCTGACGGGATCGAACCGCCGACATTCGCCTTGTAAGGGCGACGCTCTACCAGCTGAGCTAAGCGCGCAGTGCGGGGCAGGAGGCAGCGAAGGGTACGCGAACCGTACCCTCCGCTCAACTTTCGCTCAATGTGCCGGAACCGGCTGCTTCACACTCCGTCGCCCATTGCGACGCGCAGGCCGCTTGTCATCGGCCGGAGCAGCCGCAGGCGCCGGCGGTTCCACCGCCGCGATTCCCGGCTGAGTGGTCAGCGCCACCGTCAGCACCTCATCAATCCACTTGACCGGCTTGATCTCCAGATTCCCCTTGATGTTGTCGGGAATCTCCACGAGATCCTTCTGGTTCTCATCCGGAATCAGGACCGTCTTGATCCCACCCCGATGGGCCGCCAGCAACTTCTCCTTGAGGCCGCCGATGGGAAGAACTTCACCACGCAGGGTGATTTCGCCCGTCATGGCGACATCCGAGCGCACTGGAATCTTCGTCAGCGCCGACACCAGTGCCGTGCACATTCCGATACCGGCACTCGGACCGTCCTTCGGAGTGGCGCCTTCCGGGATATGCAGGTGGACATCCAGCTTCTGGTAGAACTCCTGCTCCAAGCCGAGGATGGATGCGCGGCTGCGAACCACGGTCATGGCCGCCTGGATGGACTCCTGCATCACCTCGCCCAACTGGCCGGTGTGTTGCAGCTTGCCTTTGCCGGGCACCACGGCCGCTTCAATGGTCAGCAGCTCGCCGCCGACTTCCGTCCACGCGAGCCCGGTGACCTGACCAACACGGTTCAGATCCTCGGCCTTGCCGTAGCGGTAGCGTTTCACGCCCAGGAACTTGTCGAGATTCTTCGGGTTGACGGCCACGGACTTCTGCTCTTTCTTGTGAAGGAGCATCTGCTTGACCGCCTTGCGGCAGATCTTCGCCACTTCCCGCTCGAGGTTGCGGACGCCGGCCTCGCGCGTGTAGTAACGCACGATATCCAACAGGGCCGCATCCGTAACCTTCAGCTCATCTTCCTTCAGGCCGTTGTTCTTCATCTGCTTCGGCACGAGGTAGCGCCGTGCGATGTTCATCTTCTCGTCTTCCGTGTAACCGGGCAGACGGATGACTTCCATGCGATCCAGCAACGGTGCCGGAATGTTCAGGCTGTTCGCCGTGCAGACAAACATCACTTCCGACAGGTCCAGATCGACCTCGAGGTAGTGATCGTTGAACGAGGTGTTCTGTTCGGGATCCAGCACCTCGAGCAGCGCCGAGGACGGATCGCCGCGGAAGTCCATGGACATCTTGTCGACTTCATCCAGCAGGAACAGCGGATTGTGCACGCCCGCCTTCGACATGTTCTGCACGATCTTGCCGGGCATCGAGCCGATGTAGGTACGGCGATGGCCGCGGATCTCGGCCTCGTCGCGCACGCCGCCCAACGACATGCGCACGAACTTGCGGTTGGTGGAGCGCGCAATGCTCTGGCCGAGCGAAGTCTTGCCCACGCCTGGCGGTCCCACCAGGCACAGGATCGGGCCACGCAACTTGTCGACCCGCTGTTGCACGGCGAGATACTCGATGATGCGTTCCTTGACCTTCTCCAGGCCAAAGTGATCCTCATCCAACACCTTCTCGGCGCGGGCGATGTCCTTGATGATCTTGGTGCGCTTCTTCCACGGCACCTTGACCAGCCAGTCGATGTAGTTACGGACAACAGTCGCTTCCGCGGACATCGGCGACATCATCTTCAACTTGTTGAGCTCGCCCGTGGCCTTCTCGCGCGCCTCTTTCGGCATGCCGGCCTTGGCGATCTTCTGCTCGAGCTCGGTAATCTCGTTGCCGCCCTCGTCCATTTCGCCGAGCTCTTTCTGAATGGCCTTCATCTGCTCATTCAGGTAGTACTCGCGCTGCGACTTCTCCATCTGCGCCTTGACGCGGCCGCGGATGCGCTTCTCGATCTGCAGCACATCCATCTCGCCCTCAATGGCGACGAGTATGTGCTCCAAGCGCTTCCTGACATCCAGGATCTCGAGAACCTTCTGCTTCTCGGCGAGCTTCAGCGACATGTGCGCGGCGACGGTGTCAGCCAGGCGTCCGGCGTGTTCGATTCCGGCCAGCGCAGTCAGCACCTCGGGCGGAACCTTCTTGTTGAGCTTGACGTACTGCTCGAACTGCGAAATGACCGAACGCGCGAGCACGTCCATCTCGCGTTCGTCGTACGCTTCCTGGTCGGGCAGCAGCGTCACATCCGAGGAATAGTGTTCGCCCGCGTGCAGCTTTTCGATACGAGCGCGGTCGACACCTTCGACGAGCACCTTCACGGTGCCATCGGGTAGCTTCAGAAGCTGGAGGATCGTTGCGACGGTACCGATGCGGTAGAGATCGTCCGCCTTCGGATCATCGACGTCGGCCTGCTTCTGCGCCACGAGCATGATGCGCTTATCGGTGCGCATGGCTACGTCCAACGCCTGTATCGACTTCTCGCGGCCGACAAACAGCGGGATCACCATGTGGGGATAAACGACGACATCCCGGAGCGGCAGCACCGGTACGTTTTCGATGCCGGTCGAGGTTGGATTTACAGTGGGTGCTTCAGACACGCTCGAGCCCTCGATGAAGATGGGACACGGCCCCGGTGCGAACGGGTGCCGGCGTACTCATTTGGAGTTTAACGGGAAATGGGCCCAAAGAGCATGCGGCGCTGTTCCTTAACAGCGCCGCAGGGGTCCCTGAACGGAAGGAACGGTCAGTGATGGTTGGTTCCGGACGCCCGGCGGGGCTCGTCGACGCTGGCAAGCCTGCCGTCGTCGGTGCCGTACACCACGTAGGGTTTGGTCTGGCCCTCAATGACTGTCTCGTCAATCACTACCTTTGACACATTACGCATCGAAGGCAGCTCATACATTGTGTCGAGCAGCACGGTTTCGAGAATTGTCCGCAAACCGCGTGCGCCCGTTTTGCGCTGCATTGCCCGGCTGGCCACCGCCCGCAGTGCCTCATCCCGGAACTCGAGCTCGGCGCCTTCCATCTCGAACAAGCGCCGGTACTGCTTCGTCAGCGCGTTCTTGGGCTCGGTGAGAATGGAAATCAACGCGATCTCGTCCAGCTCGTCCAGGGTGGCGACGACCGGCAAGCGGCCCACGAACTCGGGGATCAGGCCGTACTTGATCAGGTCCTCGGGTTCCACGTCGTGGAATACGTCGCTGCCGTGCGGTCGCGTGCTCATGTCCCGCACTTCGGAAGTGAAACCGATCCCGCCCTTCTGGGTGCGGTTGATAATGATCTTCTCGAGACCGGCAAAGGCTCCGCCGCAGATGAACAGGATGTTGGAAGTGTCGACCTGCAGGAATTCCTGCTGCGGGTGCTTGCGGCCACCCTGCGGTGGCACCGAGGCGATGGTGCCCTCGATGAGCTTCAGCAGGGCCTGCTGCACGCCTTCACCCGATACATCGCGGGTGATGGACGGGTTGTCGGATTTGCGCGAGATCTTGTCGATTTCGTCAATGTAGACAATACCGGTCTGCGCCTTCTCGACGTCGTAATCGCACTTCTGCAGCAGCTTCTGAATGATGTTCTCAACGTCCTCACCAACATAACCCGCCTCAGTCAGGGTGGTTGCATCGGCAATCGTGAAGGGTACGTTGAGCAGGCGAGCGAGTGTTTCGGCGAGCAGCGTCTTGCCGCAGCCCGTCGGGCCGATCAGCAGGATATTGCTCTTGGCGATCTCGACATCGTCCTTGGAGCGCGCGCCACCCGTGCGGGTCTGCAGGCGCTTGTAATGGTTGTAGACGGCCACGGACAACACCTTCTTGGCGCGTTCCTGGCCGATGACATACTCGTCGAGAACTTTCTTGATCTCGTGGGGCTTGGGGAGCTTGTCGCGGGCGCGCTCGGCGCGGTCTTCGAGCTCCTCGCGAATGATGTCATTGCACAGCTCGACACATTCGTCGCAAACGAATACAGAGGGGCCGGCAATCAACTTCCGAACTTCGTGCTGGCTTTTCCCGCAAAAGGAGCAGTACAGAAGTTTTCCGTCGTCGTGGCGGCCGCGGGAATCTTCACTCATCGAAAGTCCTCATGAGCGCGCAGCTCAATTTCGTTATAGCACGGCCCGAAGCCGTGAAGCAAAGCGCTGGCGCACCGCTAAGCCCTTGTGTCGTCGAGGATTGTATGACCGGATTCACTGTCGTGGGTGCAACCTTTACATTTTCCTTCAATCTGGTGCGCGGCAAGCCGACTTCACATTATCCGGATGGGTGGGGGCATCCCACCCATCCGGAGCGGATTACTTGCCGGGGGTCGCGATGACCTCGCCCCGCTTCTCCAGCACGCGGTCCACCAGACCGTACTTCACAGCCTCGTTCCAATCCATGAACCGGTCGCGATCCGTGTCCTGTTTTATGCGATCGACGCTCTGGCCGGTGTGCTTGGCCAGGATTTTGTTGAGCCGGTCACGCGTCTCGAGCATTTCCTTGGCGTGGATTTCCATGTCCGCCGCCTGCCCCTGGAAGCCGCCGAGCGGCTGGTGGATCATCACCCGCGCGTGCGGCAGGCAAAAACGCTTGCCCGCAGCACCCGCAGCAAGCAGGACCGCGCCCATGCTGGCCGCCTGGCCAATGCAGATGGTGCCCACGTCCGGCTTGATGAACTGCATGGTGTCGTAAATGGCCAAGCCCGCGGTCACGACGCCACCGGGTGAATTGATGTACAGCGAGATGTCCTTGTCGGGGTTCTCCGATTCCAGGAACAGAAGCTGTGCCACCACAATATTGGCCATGTAGTCGTCCACGGGACCGACCACGAACACCACGCGCTCCTTCAGGAGGCGGGAATAGATGTCATACGCCCGTTCGCCGCGGGCCGTCTGTTCGACGACCATGGGAACGAGATTCAGTGCCCGCTCGATCATGTCTGTGTCTCACTGTGTCGATTCAATGTTCTGCCCGAATCCGGTCAGGTCTTTGAAGGTCATAGGTTTGTCCGTAACCTGCGCGTGGTCCACGATCCAGTCCACGACTTGATTCTCGAGTACGACGGATTCCACCTGGCGCATGGCATCGGCATTCTGGAGATACGCACGCCGAGCCTCGTCCGGATTCGGATACTGGGCAACCAGGTCATTCAGGTGAGTCTGAACCGACTCCCGATCGACCTTGATGCTTTGCGCTTGCACAATCTGGCCCATCAACAAACCCAGGGCGGCACGGCGTCGTGCCTGATCCTCAAAAACCTCTCGCGGGGGGACCTGGCTAGCGTCCTTCGCGCCGATCCGACGCGCGGCATCTACCTGTAAACGCTGCACCTGCTCATCAACCATTGAGCGAGGCACTTCGAAGGTGTTCTCCCGATAGAGCGCGTCCATCACCTGCCCGCGGACGCGGTTGCGAATGACCTCTCCCAGCTCGCGCTCCATGCTCTTTCGAACCTCGTCGCGCAGCGCCTGGAGCCCACCCTCTTCTACACCGTACGCGCGGCAGAACTCGTCGTCCACTTCCGGAAGGCTGTGCTGTTCCACCTGCTTTACGGTGACCTCGAGCTCGCCCGTCTTGCCCGCAATCTGCTTGTTGGGGCTGTCCGCCGGGAATGAAAGGGATACCGCCTTTTTCTCACCCGCGGTTACACCCTTGAGGGCTGCCTCGAGGTCCGGAAGCGACTGGCGCGAGCCGATAACGACGGGCACATCACGCCCCTCACCGCCTTCGAACGGCTGCCCGTCGATCTTGCCGTCGAAATCGATCGTCACCCGATCTGTGTCCTGCGCCGGTCGCTCAACTGCCGTGAACACGGGGCGCTGCCGCCGCATGCTCTCGATCATCGCGTCGATGTCTTCGTCAGTTACCGACGATGTCGGCCGCTCAATGGCCAGCGCGTCGAACGGCTTGACCTGAAATTCCGGCAGCACTTCGAAAATGGCGGCGTACTTGAGGCCATCTCCCGGCCCGATGGCAATAGGCTCAATTCGGGAGCCCCCAGCAGGCGTCAGCTTCTCCTGGGTCAGGGCCTGGGTGAACGAGCTGCGCATGAGGTCCTGTACGACCTCCGCGTGGACCTGCTCGCCGAACTGCTTGCGCACCACGGTGAGGGGGGCTTTACCGGGGCGAAAACCCTTCAGCCGCGCCGTCCGAGAGATGTGCTTGAGCCGCTGTTCAATCTCGCCCTTGACCTCAGTCTCAGGCACGGCCACTTCCAGGCGCCGCTCCAGACCACTCGTGGTGGTCAGTGATACTTGCATGACGATTCCTCAACCTCAGTAATACATGCGAAAGGCGGGACTCGAACCCGCACGGGTTACCCCGCTGGAACCTAAATCCAGTGCGTCTACCAGTTCCGCCACTTTCGCCCGAGCAGCACGCGAAGAACGCGCGCAGGCAGACCCGCCATTATAGCGGTTGAGGGGCGCCTGCGGCGCGTCGGACGCGAGCAGCGTATGCTCCGACCACGGAAAAGGAACCCGGGGCCCGTGCGGCCGATGCCGCGCAAGCAACCACATGAAGTCTCTTCTAATCGCGTTTCTGGTTTCGCTGCTTACGATTACATCCGGCGTCATGGACGCTCGGGGCTTTGTTTACGCCGGCCGGGCGTGGCCTGGCGGCGCTCTGGACTGGACGGCCGTAGGCCAGTCACTGCTCGCGTTCCTTGCCGGCATTTCCCTCTATATAGGTGCCGTTCGTTTCATGCAGGCGATGGGGCTGAACGCCGTCGCGCTCCAAAGCGGCATCTGGTTCGTTGCGACGGCCATCGGCATTGCCGCCCTGGATGGGACGGTGGCCCAATGGACGCGGGCGCAGCAGGGTGTCGCGCTCGCGGTCATGGTGGGCCTGGCCTGGCTGATTTCAACGGCCCAGGAGGCTCACTGAAGGCACACATCTGTACGAGCGGTGCCATGAAAGTGATGACGTTTGGTGAAGCTGCGCAGCGGCGCTAGATTGGTGCTCTGGCTGCGCGACCCAAAGGGACACATCGATGACCGATCGGCGCGAGAGGCAAGTAACGGGCGGGTTCGCCCTGCGCCTGCGTCAGGTCATCGATGCCTATGGCAGTGCCAACTCCATTGCCAAAACCATTGAGCGCTCGGAAGGCGCCGTGCGCAAATGGCTGCGCGGCGAGTCGGAACCCAACGTCACCGACCTGCGCACCCTGTGCGAGCAGACGCAAACGAGTATCGAGTGGTTGGTGACCGGGCGCGGCCGGCGCGAGGTGGTCCACACTCCGCCCCCACCATCCCACAACGGTCCGCTCAGTGTTACCTTGTTGGAGTCCATCACCGACGCCGTCGAGAGCGAAATCAACAAGGACAACCTCACGCTCTCCTCTGCCAAGCGCTCCATGCTCGTGGCAACTCTGTATGGCATGTTCCAGGAGAGCCAGAAGATTGATCCCGACGCAGTAGCACGCCTCGTGCGTCTGGCACGCTGAGATTCGCGAGCTCATCGCGCGCGATCACACAACCGCGCTGCCCCCGATAACCAACAACACAATGGCCGCGATGCCCACGATGCTGAATGCCATCTGCTTCGCGTTGCGGCCCCGTGCCCACAGAATCAGGCCGCTGATTCCGAGGGCCACCATGGCGATCGCGAAACTGTCGGTTAGCAGGATCCAGGCCGCACCGCCACCCACGCCCTTGTGCAGGCGCTCGAGTACCGCCAGCGGACTGTTCTGCGATTTCCGAACGGTGGCGGTCGACCCGCCTTCGCTGTATTCAACCTGAGTGACCATCCGCGCGTTGCCCCCGTTGAACATCCAACGCTTGGCGTTGGCGCCCCCACGTCCGCCGCGCTGACTCTCAACATCAATATGGTGTGCATCGTGCAGCCAGGCACGCAGCGCCTCGCGTGAGGTACGCGCAAACTCGGGCACGTCCAACTCGGCGCGGGAAATTTCCGTGGAGTCGCCCTGAGGCAGTTGCATGATGCCGCGATGATTCTGCATGAAGCCGCTGATACCAAACAGGATTGCCGCAATGGCACCCCAGGCCCCAATCCACAGGTGCAATTGGCGAATGAGCCGGTGCGTCCGCAGGTTCACAGTTCCGACCACCTTCTCAGCAGATTGTGATAAACGCCCACCAGCTTCACCGCCGACGCATGCCCGGCGTGATCCTGGTTGAGCTTTTGAATGGCCACATCGAGATCAAACAACAAGGAGCGCCCGCCATCGTCGCGCACCAGGCTCTGGATCCAGAAGAATGACGCGAGGCGCTCGCCGCGGGTAATCGCTTCCACCCGGTGAACAGTCGTTGCGGAATACAACACCAGGTCACCGGCAGGCAGCTTGATCCGCTGCGTCCCGCAAGTAGTGCCGATCGCCAGCTCACCACCGTCGTATTCCTCCGGCGCCGACAGAAACAACGTGGCTGACAGGTCCGTTCGCACGGGTTGTCCCGCCTGTTCGTAGCGAATGGCATTGTCCACGTGATCGCCGAAGCCGCTCCCCTCCTTGTAGCGGTTGAAAAGCGGCGTGAAAACGTGGCGTGGCAGCGCCGCCGCAAAAAACAGCGGGCTGCGATCCAGAGCCTTGCGAACAGCGGCACTGAGCTCGCGCGCGACCGGATCGCTTTCCGGTAGCTGCAGATTGTTCTTGGCACGCGCCGACTGAAATCCCGCCGTGATCCGGCCATCGGTCCAGCCGGCGGTTGCCAACCGCTTGCGAAAATCGGCCACCTGCGCGGCATCCAACACCCGGGGGACGTGCAACAGCATGCTCAGAAAGTTACATTCGCGGCGAGCGTGGCGGTGCGTCCGGCGCCCGGATTCACCCAGCCGCTGGTCGTGGACACAGAGCGCAATTGCGTGAAGTATTCCTTGTCAAACAGGTTGCTGACATTCAGTTGCAAATTGACATGCCGGTTTACGTTGTATGCCGCCATGAGGTTGTGCACGACAAAACCCGGTATTGTTCTGCGATTGTAGATGGCCGTCGCGGTCGCATCGTTCGCGGTGGCCCACACCCACGACGTATAGTTCAAACCGTAACCCACCAGGAGGCCACGGTGCAGGTTGTAGGTCGTCCACAGGTTGGCTGAGTCCTGCGGTGTATTCGCCAAGGCGTTGCCGGCCTGAGCGTCAATGCCCGTGGTTGCGATGGTAAAGTCAGAAACACTTTGCAGTACTTTGCTGCGCAGGTGCGCGTAGTTAGTGAAGACGGCCCAGTCGCGCGTAATATTCCCCGCCATTCCAATCTGCACCCCATCGACACGCGCCTTGCCATCGAGCTGCTGGGTCGGCACGGTGGGATCGCCTGATGCCACCAGGTAGTTCTTGCGATCCGTTCGGAACACCGCGCCCGTGACAGCAGTTGCGCCGCCAAACAAGTCCCACTTCGCGCCCAGCTCGTACGTCACTGCGTTCTGCGGATCTACATTGCAGTTCGTCGTGCAACTGCCGTTCACGGTCGAAGTCGAAGGCAGCTTCGAGTTGCCATACGCAAAGTAGATGCTGCCGGGTTCAACCGGCTTATAGACCACCGCGCCTCTATACGAAAGGAGGTTGTCGTCATTCACTAGGGGATTGGTCGCGGCGGGAACGAGCGGGCCCAGCGGCACCTTCAAGCTGGCAGCCGGCGTCGCCGTCCAGCTTTCATACCGCGCCTTATTGTGCTCGTAGCGCGCGCCGAAACCTACACTCCACTGATCGTTGAATTTCAACGTGTCAAACGCGTACAGCGCCTGATTCTGCACCACTGAATTGGCATGGCCGGCGATCTTGAGATTGATCGGCTGCGTGAAGGTATGCTGCGGGTCGTACAGGCTCTCGGGATTGAGCAGGTAGGTCGTGCCGTTGGCGTTGCGGTACTCGTTGCCGGTGTTTTGCGAATAGGCTTCGCGGGACAATGCTACACCGACCACCAGGGCGTGCGACACGAGCCCCGTGTTGAATCGGACGGTGAAATCGGTCTGATTCGCGATGATCCGGTTGTTGGTGTCTCTCAGGTTGCCAATCGGCCCACCTGGCGTATACGTCACCCCGCCGACGCCTTCGAGCGGATTGGCACCCGCCGCCCCGCAACGCAAAGTGGCACCAGGCACCCGAAGGTTCGTTCCCAGCGGGTAGTCGCCGGGCACGAGACAGATTCGTCCCTCCGGAGCGTCGGTGATGCTGTAACGGTCATAGTTTTCCCATCGCGTCAGGTTCCGGATGGTGGCCGTCGCCCCGAAATCATGAGTGAAGATCGCCGTGACAGCGTCGCTGTCGATGCGCTCGACGTCAACATTGCTGAAGCCATAGTAGTTGCTGCGATTCACGCCCGGCACGGGTTGAAAGTTGCGCAGCGGTATTCCGTATTCCGGGAGGTTGCGATCGTGCTCATGAACATACGCCAGCGTGAGACGAGTGGGCGTATTCAGTCCCCACGTAAATGACGGCGCAACACCCCAACGCGTATAGCTGGTCACATCCCGATCAGCCACCATGTTCCGGTGCCCCATGACATTGAGCCGTGCCGCCATACCCTGGTCGGGATCGCCGACCATGCGATTCACATCAGCCGCACCACGCAAGTAGTCGGCGGTGCCCCCGCCGACACTGATGGCTGCATAGTCGGAAGCCGTAGGCAGCTTCGACACCAGGTTGATTGTGCCGCCCAACGCGCCAACACCGGAGTAGACGGAGCTCGTACCCTGAACGACCTCGATCGATTGTGTGTTGAATGGGTCAGTGTGCGTGGTATTCGCACTTTGGCGCACACCGTCTACCGCAATGTCGTTGGTCGCCGTGAACCCGCGGATGTTGATGCTGTCGCCGTAACTGCCGCCCTCCCCGGCCCCGAAAGTGATGCCCGGCACGTTCTGGCGCAGGACGTCGCGCAACAGGAGACCTCCTTGTTGTTGGATCAGATCCGCCGGGATCACCGTGATGGTCTGCGCCGTATCGCGCAGCAGCTCGGTGTATTTCGGCGATGACGGTACTTCGGCCTTATAGGCGCCCGCCTGTGCATCGACGTCGATCTTGCCGAGCTCCGTAACCTTCTCATCCTCCGCGGCGACGGCGGACAGACTCGTACCGATGGCTGCTAGAGCCAGGAAACCACGCGACTGATTGCCCATAGACCCGTAAATGACCTCGTGTTGTTGCTCCCCCGGTGGCAGTTACGCTAATACGAATCATTCTCATTTGCAATCCCATTGCGAGCCAGTTAGAGTCGAACCCATGAGCGTCGCTGAAACAGTTGCGAGTCGCGGTACGGTCGGCGCGGGAATCCTGGTAGCCCATGTGGCACTCGTTGCGGTGCTGGCGAGTGCCGGTGTGATCAGAACATCGCCCATTGCCCCACCGGTGTCCGTTACCTTCCTCCAACAGGAGGAAAAACGCGCCGAACGGCCTCCGGTCGACCAACCGGTCCTCACACCCGTGCATCAGGTGTTGATACCGCCACCCGATGTGGTCGTTGAGATTGAGCCTGGCAGCACGGCGATTGCCGCCAGCGCCGCGGATACTCCGCCACCCCCGCCGCCTTCAGCTCCTGCGTCGGGAAGCGCGACCATTCCGGAAATATCGGATGTCGCATACCTGGTGCAACCCGCGCCGCGCTACCCGCCCGAATCGCGACGGATTCGCGAACAGGGACTCGTCATGTTGCGGGTTCTCATTGACGAGCGGGGGCACGCAAAAGCGGTCGAGATCTATAAATCGAGCGGCCACCCGCGGCTCGACGAAGCCGCCCGGGCGGCTGTGACACGGGCCGTGTTCAAGCCGTATATCGATGGCGGCATTGCGCGGGCAGCCGCCGCCATTGTCCCGGTGGAATTCTCATTGCGGGCGGCTTCATAAATCTGACATAAAGTCACTGTGGACTAGGGTTTGGCCGTGGGGCCATTCCCAACAGGAGCTGCGCAGTGACCGATTCCACCACCCCGCCTCTGGACCACGAAGAACTCATGCGGCGCCTCAGCCGCGACCTCATCGATGGTTACGATGAGGAGCTCGAGCTGGAAATCGAGGACCGGGATGGCCCTGCGCAAATCCGTACCGACGACGAGCGTGCCGCCCGGCACTTCTATTTCCAGGAGCTGTTCCGGCTGCAGAGCGAGCTGGTGAAGCTGCAGGACTGGGTGGTCGCCACCCGGCAGAAGGTCGTCATTCTATTCGAGGGACGGGACGCTGCCGGCAAAGGCGGTGCCATCAAGCGGCTCACCCAGCGCCTGAACCCTCGCGTCTGCCGCGTCGTCGCGCTCCCTGCTCCCAACGACCGCGAGCGGACTCAATGGTATTTCCAACGCTATGCCGCCCACCTGCCCGCGGCCGGCGAAATCGTTCTGTTTGACCGGAGTTGGTACAACCGCGCCGGCGTCGAGCGCGTGATGGGCTTCTGCACCGAAGAGGAAGTCGAAGAGTTCTTCCGCTCCGTCCCCGAGTTTGAACGGATGCTCGGGCGCTCGGGCATCAAGCTACTGAAGTACTGGTTCTCCATCACGGACGAAGAACAACATGTCCGCTTCCTGGGCCGCATCAACGACCCGCTCAAACAGTGGAAGTTGAGCCCGATGGACCTGGAGTCGCGGCGCCGCTGGGAGGACTACACGCGCGCCAAGGAAATCATGTTGGAACGCACGCACATCCCCGAGGCGCGCTGGTGGGTGGTGCACGCCGTGGACAAGAAGCGCGCGCGACTCAACATGATCTATCACCTGCTGCAGCAGTTCGAATACACGGAGACTCCCAAGGCACCGATCGTGTTACCGGCCCGGGAACGGCACGAGCATTACTCGCGGCAGGCGGTGCCGGCGGAAATGGTGGTGCCGGAGATTTTTTAAACAACCCAATCCCTGTCACTTTGTTGCGGCGCGTAACTCCTGTAATTCAAATGGTTACGCATCGCTCCGTTCACGCTGGAATCGCTCGAATGGCGAGCGTACGGTCCCCGGCTTCGCAGGGAGGCGCGTCTCATGGACTGGAAGACGGTGCGGATCGGGGCAGTGCTGGCGTGGGTCGGGTCGGCGCCGGCTTGGGGACTGGATTTCGGGACCGACACTACGGTTCGGTCCGCCACTTTCGAGCTGTATGCGCCAGGGGCGTTCAACGGTGCCAAGGGACTGGTGGGAACCGCGTTCGCCATCGGTGCCAACCGGTTCGTCACCACCGCCCACCTGTTGGATTCCGCCGCCGGTAGCCGTTTCGGTCATCCGCTGGTGGTGGATGCGCGGCATGTTGAATACCCGATTGCCGACATCCTGCAGTATTCGGAACAACACGACTACGTTATTTTCACCTTGAAGCATCCGCCCCGCGTCAGGCCACTGGAGGTACAAAGCAACGGGCGGGCCCCGGGTCACCTTTATTTCAGCGGCTGGCGGCTGAATGGTGCGGTCACTACCGAGCGCGGCAGTTACACAGCGTTGACATCCGAGTGGCTGCGCTTTTCGGGACCCGTGTGGGGCGCGGCTGGTGGCGGTCCCGTCATCAATGAATCGGGTCAGGTCATCGGCATCGTCCAGGGCGTGTCGTTGAATGGCGAGCCCAACTACGCCGTCCCGATTGACGTACTGTCCAACGATCCAACCAACACGGCGCAACTGCATGGCATGGAGTTGCTGAGGCAGCTCATGCCCACAGTGTCGGCGGTTCAGCCTTTGCTCGCAGCGATCCCCCTGCCGCTGGCCTGGGACGACTTCTCGCGTGAGGTGCAACAACTGCGCCATGCATACTATGACAAGATGGTCGGCCCCCTGCTGGAGGCAACGCGCCAGCGGTTTGTGTTGACCGGCGAGACCTCAGCGGACACATGCAGCTTCCTCAACGGCGGCGACTGCCAGTGCAAACCGCGCGCCGACGCTACGGGCGAGCTCGTAATGAGCGAACCGCCCCGCGACGGCGATTCGCAAATGGTTGCTGGAGTTGGCGTGGTACGCGTGAGTGATCCGGTGGACAACACCTCCCGGCACTTGAAGATCGCACTGCGCTCGCCCGCCCGCTCGGAACGGCCCTCATCCGAGCTGGTGCGCCAGAAGGACGCGGCGTATGTCGATTTCCACAATCGCGGCTGGCGCCTGCGAACCTGGGTTGCCCTGGATCGGGACCAGGAAGTGCTGTCGATGGAACGGCCCCTGGACGGCGGCTCCATTGTACTGACACGGAGTGTGCCCACCGCGCTCGACTACGCCGCGCAATTGCAGCTCGAGTTCATTGCGAACCTGGTTTACTACCAGTGCGAAGAACTGTCGGGTGAAGGCATCGCCCGCCTGGCGTTCAACTGACCCGCCTTCCGCGGCGGGACTTGACCGGTCCTCGGGCCGCCAAGGATCATGGCGGCAAGCAAGGTCATGGAGGACCTCAAATGCAACAATACGCGGACTCCGGTATTGTATTTGGGTCCGCGGCAGCCGCCGCGGCAATGAAACCCGACAGCGTCAGAGCCACCTGCGAGGCCATCGGCCTGGCGCGGTCGACTTACTACTATCAGTCGCACCGCTCGGTCACGGCGATTGAGCTGGAGCAGAAGATCGTTCTGCGCTTGCACGAGTTGCGTGAGTTGCATCCACGGGATGGCTACCGGCGGATGACTGCGCATCTGCAGTCGGAAGGACTGCATGTCAATCGGAAACGAATCGCGCGGCTGATGCACTTGCACGGACTGAGCGGGCAACCGTCCCGCCCTCCGGACGGCAGCGTCAGAAACTGGCACGCGCGCGCGCCAACCGCGAACTTGCACGACAGCACACGCCTCACCGGGCCCTGTCAGGTGTGGGTGACCGATTTGGCGTATGCGCGCATTCGCACCAACCTGGTGTATGTCGCGGTAGTCATCGATGCCTGGTCGCGTGAGGTGATTGGATACGCCGCTTCCCTGCAGATCACGAGTCGATTGACTCGAATCGCGTTGCATTCGGCAGTGCGGTCACATCGACCGGCGGCGGGGTGCATTCATCACTCAACTTGCGCAGCCCATTACCTGACACATGGCTACTGTGAGCTGTTGCGTCAGTACGGGCTGATTCCCTCGATCGGCGCGCCGGCCGGGCGGCCAGGCACCGGGGGGCGCAGCCCGCGGAATATCATAGAGGTACAGGGTTTTGAAAGTTGGAAAGCGGTGCTCAGCGGGCCGAGGTCCTTTATTCGCGCGCTGTATTCAGCCGAACACCTCGACTACGTGCTCGGGCACCCTTACGCGACGCGGATGGCGCGCCGGGAGTCCGTTGTGCCGGATTGAGTAGGGGCCAGCAACCGGTGCAACGGCTCACGGCTGGTCCAGAACCGTACGTTTTCCCGGCTTCCCCGCCCCGTATGCCGCTTGATCTGCCGTTCCGGGACTTCACTGACGCAATTCGCGCCCAGGAAATCAATGAACGAACGTACCGCGGGCAGCATGCCCCTGCGGGACGGGAAAACGACTTGAACCTCGTGCAGCGGAGCGAGGTAGTCGGGTAAAACAATCTCCAGGCCGCCCTGACGGATCTCATTGACACACACAGCAAGAGGAAGCTGCGCGATTCCCAGTCCACCCTCCGCGGCCTGGCGTACAACAACCATGTCATCCGCGATCAAAGTGGGCTCGTGACGAATCTGAAGCTCGTTCTCGTCAGGATCCACGAGTTTCCACACATGAGGCCCTTGCACGGAGCCGTAAGCCAACGTCTTCATGCGCGACACATCGGCCGGCGAGGTCGGGCGGCCGTGGCGGTCCAGGAACGCACGGCTGGCCACCAGGACCTGCTGGATGATTCCCAATGAACGCATGATCAGGCCGGAGTCTTCGGTGGGCACCTGCCGGACCCGGATACACAGGTCGAAGTTTTCCTCCAGATCGACCTCGCGGTCGGTTGCCGCAATGGCAATGCGGACTTGGGGGTTCTGCTCCACGAAGCGCGGAATCAGGGGGCCTACCACCAACTGCGCAATCATCGCAGGACAGCTCACACGGATCGTTCCAGACGGAGCGGCACGAGCGCACGCGACACGCTCATAGGCGGCCTTCGCTTCCGCGACCATGCGGACGCAGTAGCCATGGAATTCCATTCCCAGGTCGGTGACGGCGAAGTGACGAGTTGTGCGCTGGACCAGGCGGATACCCAGGCGCTCCTCGAGAGCACTGACACGGCGGCAGATGCTGGAGCGGGCTACGCCAAGGGCTTTGGCCGCCCCGGTGAACCCATTGTGTTCAACTACTTGCGAAAATACGTAAAGATCGTTCAGGTCTTGCATGTCCATGCCCGAAGCCGTTCAACCATTAAACGTTCGGGCTCCGCTTTTCCGTTACCAACGCATGGCCGAATTGGTCGGATGCGCGACCTTTCCGCTACTGTAGCCCACGCCTTAGTCTGTCGGGGTACATGATGATGAAGGGTACAAAGCGCGTAGGCGTGCTCGGATTCAATGGAGTGAACGCAGTGGACGTGGTCGGTCCGACTGAGGTCTTCGCCAATGCCGGGCGCCCCGACTTCACCCGCGGGGAGTCCAAGGGACACTATCGCACGTACCTGATTGGACTCTCCGACGCGCCATTCATTGCCGAATCCGGCGTTCGCTTTGTACCAGACTGCCGTTTGGCGGATGCTCCGGCCCTCGACACTCTCGTTGTACCGGGCGGCTGGGGACTACGCGAATCCGCAACGAACGCGGCTGTTTCGAGCTGGTTGCGCAGTCGCGCGCCTCGAATCCGACGGGTTGCCTGCGTATGTACGGGAGTGTATGGCCTCGCGCCGACCGGGTTGCTCGATGGACGGCGAGTCACAACCCACTGGCGCTTTGCCGGAGACCTGTCCGAGCGCTTTCCACGCCTCGCGGTCGACTCGAAGGCGCTGTTTATCAAGGACGGCCGGTACTACACCTCCGGCGGCGTCACCGCCGGTATCGATCTGGCGCTCGCGCTCGTTGAAGAGGATCTCGGTCCGAGGGTGGCCCTCGCGGTGGCGCGCGAGTTGGTTGTGTACTTGAAGCGGCCCGGTGGCCAGGAACAATTCTCCGAGCCCCTGCGATTTCAGGTGCATGCCGCCGATCGGTTTGCCGACCTGGTTGCCTGGATTTGCGCGCACCTGGAACACGATCTGTCCATAGCGACACTCGCCGAGCGGGCCCGGCTGAGCCCGCGACATTTCAGCCGCCGGTTTCACGACACTTTCGGCTGCACTCCCGCCCAATTCGTGGACGGGCTGCGTCTGACCGAAGCCCGGGAACGACTGACGGCTCCGGGCCGAACGGTCGACAGCATCGCTGCCTCGGTGGGTTTCGCCAGTGCCGATGTTTTCCGCCGGCGCTTCCGGCGCCGTTTCGGTGTTGCACCCAGTAACTATCGCGAGCGCTTCCTGACAGCCCGCTCGCCAGGAGAGTCATCATGAGGTTTCGTTCCGCCGCGATTCTGTTGTTGGTTTCCGCAGCCGCCAGCGGCGCGGGCGCGGATGACCCCAACTATACCCAGGATGGCAAACTGAAGCCGCCGGCGGATTACCGCGAGTGGATTTTCCTGTCCTCGAGCCTCGACATGAGCTACCGGAAGCTCGGAGGTCTGATGGGCCATTCGATGTTCGACAATGTCTTTGTCGATCCGTCGTCCTACCGGGAGTTCGTCAAGACCGGCACGTGGCCGGAAAAGACCCGCCTGGTCATGGAGGTCCGCGCCGCCACTGAGAAAGGCTCCATCAACGAGCACGGCAGGTTCCAGTCGGGCGATTCCATGGGGCTCGAGGTGCACATCAAGGACTCGGCGCGCTTTGCGGGCGGCTGGGCATTCTTCGCATTCAACGGCAGCGAGCCCGCTGTACAGATTCCATCAGGCGCCGACTGCTACTCCTGCCATCAACAGCACGGCGCGGTGAATACGACGTTTGTGCAGTTCTACCCAACGCTGCTGAAGATTGCGACCGAGAAAAAGACTCTCAGCCCGAACTATCACCCCTGATCGACCTTGGCACGCCCGTATAGCCGCATGATCGCCATCAATTGTGTGTGATTGATGGCCTCGAGTGTCCGGCCGGCGGGTTTGAGGGTGGGAACGGACTCCGCCGCAATCATTGCATTCAACACCGACTCTTCTACGCAGTCGACGGTTGCACGATAGATCTCGTCGAGGTGGGCATCGTTCAGCCACTCAACGCGGAAGCTGTGCGGCTGATGCTCGCCTATTGCCGGCAGGTAGGTTTCGTTCGCCACCGAGAACGCCAACATCAGATCGCCGGAGTAGTGACCTCCGCTGGTACCGGTGCGGCCTATCCCGAGAGCCCCCCGTTTGGCCACTCTACGCAACTGGGTCGAGCTCAGGGGAGCATCGGTAGCGATCAATACAATAATCGACCCTTGCTCGCGCCCTGCGCATTCGGAAATCACCCGGTCTTCGGTCAGATACCACCCGACAGGCACGCCGAGAATGCGTAGCTCCTCCCGAATACCGAAGTTGGACTGGACGAGAACCCCTACCGTGTACTCATGGGACTCAATTTTGACGCGCCGTGAGCTGGTCCCCGTTCCTCCTTTGAATTCGTATGTCGAGTTACCTGCGCCTCCTCCCACGTTACCTTCCGCAAGTAAGCCGCTACGGGCACCGCGAATGGCCTCCAACACGTGATGTTCCCGCACGTGCCGGCCGCAGATATCGTTCACCATCCCGTCGTAGGTCTCTGCCACGACCGGCATCGCCCAAGCGTAGTGTTTGCGGAAATATTCAGCGTAGTGCTCGACCATCCAGCCGACAACGGCGTGGTGGACCATACCGACTGAGTGAGTGTTGGTCAGACAGACCGGGCCGGTGAAATAGCCCGCGTCGGCGATCCAATGACTGCCGGTCATCTCTCCATTGCCGTTGAAGTCAAATTGTCCGGCCCAAACGGGAGTGGGTTTAGTGGCATGTCCACGGGGCAACACGGCCGTAACACCGGTGTAAATCTGTCGATCGCCCGGACTCGCGGCCAGGGACTTTATGGTTGAGTACCCCACTTCGACGCCGGGCACGTCGGTGATCGCATTGTAGGGTCCGGGCGTCCCCGATAGCGGCAGCCCAATATCGCGCGCACGGGGTCGGGGTGTCGACATTCCTGTGACCTCAGATCGAGAGTTCGTTTCGGTTCCGCTGCCGCAGTGCCAGGCCGTAGACCAGACCGACCGCAAGCCATACGAGGCCGAGCGTCATGGCCAGCGGGCTCATACCGGACATCACCGCCAGCACCACGGCGATGCCCAACAGGGGCACCACCAGGTGCACCAGCCATTGGCCGGAGCGCCGCCGGACCCAAAACAAGGTGATGACAGAGATATGCAGCAGCAGAAATGCGGTCAGCGCACCGAAGTTGACCAGTGAGACCAGCTCATCCATTGCGTAGCGCATGGCCAGCGCGACTGTCAGCGATATGGCCGTGGTAACCAGCATCCCGATGTACGGGGTTCCGTATTTGGGATGCAGCGCCGAGAGCGAGCGAGGTAGTTGTCGGTCCCGGCCCATGGCGAACAACACGCGAGCGACGCCGACTTGCATGGGTAGTGCGTTTGTGAAGCCAACCAAGGTGGCCGTAACCCAGGCGAGCAATGCGCCAGCCCACGGTCCAATGGCCCACGCCGTCAGGTCGTAACTGGCCGCCGCCGCATCCTTGAAAGCGAATCCGCTCATGAGATTGCCCAATATCCACGCCATCAACGCAAACAACATCGCCGACAGCACCAGCACGCCAATAATGGCGCGGCCCATGACGCGCTTGTCGTTGCCTTTGACCTCCTCACCCAGTGTCGAGATGGCATCGAACCCGAGGAAGGACATCACACAGATCGAAGTTGCCGCGAAAATACCACTGGGATGAAAGAGCCCGGGAGCGTACAGCGGCCGCAGCGTCAGCCCACCATTGCCCAGGCCCCTGTGCAGGGCCATCCACGACAGAATCAGCAATCCGCCAATGAAGAATATCTGCAGGGTCACCGAGACCAGATTGACGCGGGAGGTAACCGTAACGCCGAACCAGTTGATGCTGAGCGTTACCGTGCCCAGCAGGATGATCCAGATGGCGCGATCGACTTGCGGCAAGAGGGCGCTGATTGCTACAGCCATCAACACGTAGATGTAGGACGGGATGAGGAGGTAATCGAGTAACACCATCCAGCCTGCCATGAATCCTGCAAACGGTCCCAGGGCGTAGCGTGCGAAGCCGTATACCGATCCAGCGGACGTGACGGTTTCGGTCATTACGGCATAGCTTTTAGCCGTGAAATACATACAGACCGCGCCCAGCACATAGGCGAGCAGGATCAGTCCATTGGCGGCATTCCAGACAAAGCCGATCGTCTGCAGCGGCGCAAAGGGCGAGACGTACGCAAGACCGTAGATCAGCAGGTCGACATAGGTCAGCTCTCTGCGAAGCTGCGGGGCCGCTTCCGGCCCTTCGCTCAATACCGTTTGCTGCACATTCAGAACCGGTACGTGGCGGTCGCGCCGACCGTGAGCGGCCGTATCGAGCGATCGAAGTACAGTGGCGAGCCGGTTGTGTCGCGAGATCGAACCAACAGCGGGTGCGAGTTGGTCAGGTTCTGCCCGAACACCGAGACATCGAACCCATCGAACCGCAAGCCGGCACGCAGACCGAGTGTCGAGAACCCGGGTATGTCGGGCAAGGTCGCATCCGCCGCCCCGTTGGCCGGATTCTGTATGGACAGCTTGCCGGAGGGGTCCGTGGTCACGTGATAGTCGAGCCGCACATAGGGAGCCCTTGCCGTCCATACGGGCAATTGATACTCACTCGAGACCGTCACGGTCCAGGGGGCACTCGGCAGCCGATCGCCTTTGGTCACGAGATTGCCTCCGGGGGCGCAACCGCCAAAGCACACCGTTTGGGTGTACTGAGCGTTCGTGTAGGCGGCTTGCAACTGCAGTGACAGCTTGTCCACGGGACGATACTGAATATCGATGTCACCGCCTTTGCTGTTGGCCTTGCCGAGATTGGCCACGAATTGCTGGCCGCAGCTCGTGAGGTACAAATTCTGTTGAATGTCTTTCCAGTCAATATAGAACAGGCTGGCGTTGATCTGCATGCGGTAGTCCAGGGTCGTGATTTTGGCACCGAGCTCGTAGCTCCACAAACTGTCCGGCCGATACGTGCCCGGCGATCGCCCCAGCCCGAGTTGCTGCTCTTGCGAGATGCAGGTCACCCCCAAGCCGTTGTTGATGCCGCCCTCGCGATAGCCCTTGGCGGCGCTCGCGTAAAACATCGTGTCGCGATTGGGTTTGTAGTTGATCACCGCGCGCGGGGTAATCGGTGTAGCAGAATCCGCGCCGGCGGATACCAGCGGTGTCGTCGGCCCAAACGCGGGGCCGAGGAACGGCCCATATTGCTCATACAACCCGTTATAACTGGCATGCTCGACACGCACCCCGCCGGTGACACTGAATCCATGTCCGAGCTTCACTGTAGCCTCACCATACCCCGCAATCTGTTTGTCAATGATCCGGAATACCGGCTGTTTGGCAATGAGGCCGTTCGGGCAAGGCGCGGCATCCGTGCAGTAAGGTGCGAACTGCGGATACGCCTGGTTGAATTCGTCGTTCAGGTGGGGATCGTAGATGTCCTGCAATTCGTTTTCATTGAGATGCGCGTAATACACGCCGCCGGTCCAGCTCAGCGGTCCCTCGCTGTCTTTGGACTGAAGCCTGACTTCCGCGACGGTGTTGTCCTGGTTGTCGTGGAAGAAGGACTCGGCGAATACCCCATAGGCGGCGTAGGGCGACAAGCCGTAGTTGGCGCGATCAAACTGTGTGTAGTCCGGAACGTCCCACTGGCGGCGTGAGAAGTACGAGACATTGCCGATCAACTGCACCGGACCCAGGTCCCAATCGAGCTTGACTGCGCTCAGAGTAAACGGATCGGTACTGGGATTGCGCTGGGCGTTGCCGTTCAGAAAGCGCTCGGCACCCGGGTCGGACAACTGGGGCCAGTATGAGCCCGTGTCGTTCAAGTGCAGGCGCTGCAGATAAACCGACGGTGTGATGCTCAGGTTGTCAGTAACCGCCCACTTGAAGGCCAGGCGCAGCGAGGCGGTGTACTGCCAGTTGGCATTCGGCTGGGAAACAACTCCCGTACGGTAGTCGGCGCGATCCACGTAGCCACCGTCCTGACGATACTGCGCGCTCATGCGAAACCCAAGCTTGCCATCAATGACCGGGCCGCCGATACCGACACCGGCCTCATAACTTTGGCCCCCGTGATCGGTGGTGGCGAGCTCGCCGCGCATGTAGCCGCTATAGGTGTTCAGGCTCGGCTGAGGTGTGATGAAGCGCAGGGCACCGCCTTCGGCGCTGGCACCAAACAAGGTGCCCTGGGGACCGCGCAGTACCTCAACTCGCTCCAGGTCGAACAGCACGGGAAAGGGAATCACTGTGCCGAAGCCTATGTGCCGGCCTTGAATGGGCGTGTCATCGACATAAATGGCCGTGGTCGAGGTACCCGCGTTCGAGTCGATACCGCGGAAGGCGATGTCCGAATTCTCGTCATTGTAGTTCGACGCTGCGGTCAGGCCCATGCGCACAAAGGATACGCCCGGCGAGAACAGTGTCAGATCGTCGATGTCGCGAAGTCCCTGGGCATCGAGCTTCTCCGGACTGAAGGCGCTCACGCTGATGGGGACATCCTGGAGCCGCTCGGCGCGGCGCTGCGAAGTGACAATGACCTCCTCGAGAGCCCCCGGCGAACTGTCGGCAGCCGCCGGCTGGGCTGTAGTCCCATCGGCGGATGCTGCAGTGCAACATACGCCCAGGGCCATGCACCCTGCGGTCAATGAGCCCAGCCAGTTGGTTTTGTTTATACGCATGTACCCCCCTTGCGTCGAAAACTTCGAGCGCGACCTAACAACAAGTGGCTTGCCTGGTTATGGGAATCGTTGCCCGCGCTGCTGCCGACGACTATATTGGCTTTCAGTCCAGTGGCATTGACAGGCGCTCGGCTAAATACGCCATCTGATGTCAACTCATGATCTGCCAGGCTCGAGAACGCTGACCATCCACATCAGCTACGTGGGTGCGGTCGGGCTGCATTTGTCGCGTCGTGGGCACGATCCGGCGCCGCTGTATGCCCGCATTGGCCTTACAGCGGCTGCGGTTGACGACGGTCAGCTTCGCGTACCGCTTCACGATTTCTTCGAGCTGCTCGATGCAGCGGCCCGGCACGCACACGACCCTCATCTGGGCCTGCATGTCTATGAACGATTCGATTTTGCCGATCTCGGTGTACTGGGTTTCGCGCTGCTGTCTTCCAAGGATGTGGGTGCCGCCCTGCGAGTGTTGATGCGCTATGGCGCCGTGTTCCAGGACGGCGATGAGGGGCAACTGCTGCTGGAGCGTAATTACGCCCACATGTGGTATCGGGTGAATGCCCCCGACCTGCCCCTGTCGCGCCACGACTGCGACATGTCCACTGCGTTCACCCTGTTCTTCCTGCGCAAAGTGTTGGACCCGGACTGGACCCCGGTAGCGGTACAGTTGCAACATCCACAGCCTTCCACCGCGCTGCTCGGCGAATATCAACGGGTCTTTGGCTGCCCTTTGACCTTTGGCGCCGCGACCAATCAGATCACCCTGCCGCGGCGTGTCCTGGATGCACCGATCCGCTCATCCGACAAGCGCCTGTTCGATATCATCGAGCGCAATCTTCGGCTGTTGCAGGAACAAACCCGGCTGGAGAACTCACTGGCACAGAAGGTTGAGGCCGCCATCGCGGAGAGTCTGTCAACGGGACCGCCGCGTCTGGAGCAGATTGCGCGCATGCTCAATGTCTCGTCGGGGACTTTGCAGAGCCAGTTGTTGGCGCGCGAGCTGAAGTTCAACGAGTTGTTGGACAAAGTGCGCCGCGAGCTGGCGTTGCGCTTGTTGGCGACCACCGAGCGGTCGCTGGCTGAGGTCACCTACCTCCTGGGATATTCGGATGAGAGCGCGTTCAATCGGGCCTTTCGGCGCTGGATCGGACGGACGCCCAATGACTATCGACGTTCGATCCGCGTACGCCTCGATGGCAACGTCGCCGTGAGATAGGTTTGTAGATACGCCGTCATGGCGCGCTCGGCCTCCGCACACATCTCGACGGTGACGGTCGCGTTGTCCAGGACCGACAGAGAAAACATGAGATCGGCGATCTCCACCGCCCGGAAGAATACGGCGGAGAGATTGGGAATCGCCGGCAGCTCGAACCAGACCTCCAGGTGCTGAGCGATTAGCCGGCCGATCGCCGCATCGCTGTGCCGATCGCGGCGCTTGAGCTCGGGTGGGGTCTTGGGCCCAATCTGCAACTGCCGCGCCGCCGGATTGCGGTTGTAGTAGTCCATACCGCGCCTCGTCAAAATGGCGACGACGTCCTGCCAGCCGCGGACGCGAGCACGGATGGGGCGTCTTTGATCCTCGAGCAGCTCCGTCTGCAATGACACCAGCAGGTTGGCATACAGATCCCCGATGTCATCGTAGAAGTGATAGGCGGAGCCCTTGGGCACGCCGGCACGTACGGCGACATCACCCAGACTGATGTCATCGAGCTCCCGCTCGGAGAGCATGGCACGCGCCGCCGCGAGGAGCCGCTTGCGCCGCTCTATGCCGCGGGCGTGCATTGTCCCGCGCCTGGTCCCCAACATACCGGATCGATCTCCCGCCCTCCCCCCGTAACCCGTTTGCGAGGCAGAGTGGATCGAGTATACTCGAATTGAATCGAGTATAAGGTCGACTATTGGAGATATTGCAGCAATGCACAGGTCCGGGCCGAACGGCTGCGATTACGAAACCTCCAATGAGGCCCTGAGCCGCATCTGCGGTGCCTATCGGATTGCCTGCGATCGCTGGTGGGAGTTTCGCGGCAACATCGCGACCCGGACCGCCGGGTCGCTGCACTTTGCCGACGTTAGATTTTCGCACGGCGCGGTAATTCGCGATCGCGGTGAAGGCCGCTACCGGGGCGATCACTACTTCCTGGTCCTGCAAGCGGCAGGCTCAGCAAGAATGCGTCAGCGCGGGAATGAGGCGGCCCTCGAGGCAGGCGATTGCACTCTCATAGACTCGAGGTTTGCTTCTGTATTCGAAGTGGGAACGGACTTCCACCAGTACTCTTTTCATTTCCCAGCGCAGTTGATGCAGGAGCGCTTCGGCCGGCAGGCATTACCCTTGGCAGCCGTGATCGGGGGCCGGCGCGGAGCCGGTGCCATTCTGTCGGATTTGCTCACTTCCCTAGTACGCAATGCCTCCTCCCTCCAGGGAGTTGATCTGACTGGAGTGACACTACAAGCCCTCGCCGCAGCCCTCGGCACGGAGGGGGAGCCACGTCAGTGTACTAGTGAGTCAAACAGTATTCCCTCGCTACGGGAGATTGTGGAATACGTTGATATCCGGGCTCATGAGCCGGATCTGACACCGGCGGGTATCGCGAGCCATTTCAATATTTCGTTGCGCCGCCTGTATCGTCTGGCAGCACCGACGGGTTGCGCGCCCGCCGCCCTGGTGTGGCAGCGGCGCCTGGAGCAGGCGCGCAAGATGCTGGCCAGCGGCAATTCCCGCGTGCCCATTCTCGAGATTGCCTTGAGTTGCGGATTCAAAGACGGCGCGCATTTTTCGCGGGCCTATCGCAAGGCCTATGGTCACCCGCCCAAGCTGGCGCGTACCGCCGTGCGCTCGGCGCTGACGCTCTGAGAGAGTTGCTCTTCGTCGAGAATCTGTTCCACGGAGGCCGGCGCGAACAACGGTGAGTGTTGCACGAAGCGCGTCCAGACAAACGCATACACCGCGGTCCCCGCCAACATCAAGCCGAACGGAATATAGACAGCGCTGCGTCGGGTGCCTGATGGAGCGATGTATGCGAGCGCGACGACGATTCCCACCATGGATACAATTTGCGGCAGCGGGAACCAGCGCGCCCGGTAAGGCCGCGGCAAGTCCGGTCGCCGCAACCTCAGGGAGACCACAGACAAAGTTACGAGGATGTAGGCCACACCCCAGGCGCAGACCGCGGCGAGCACCAGATTCGCGAGCCTGTCGAGGTCACCGTGAATCAGCCACGCATGGACACAGGGAATCGCGGCGGAAAATGCGATACCCACCAGCGGAGTCTTGAACCGCGGATGCAGGTATGCAAAGGCCTTGGGCAGGGCGCCATCGAGGGCCATTCCGTACAAGATACGAGGTAGGCCGGCCATCAGCGTATTGATAGTCGCAGCACCCGCGAACAACAGGCCAATGCCGAGCCACACACGGCCTGCCGGTCCGAGGACCGCTTCCGCGAATTTCGGAATGGCCATGGGTGTGTCGAGGAGATGGGTAATGCCGGCGGCGTCCAACGGTAAGTTGGGTACCTGGCGGCGCATCGCCGTCCCAAAGATCAACATGCAGGTGGCTACAGCCCACAGCCCGAGTTGCATCGCCCGCGGAATCTGAGTTGCCGGTTTCCGCAGCTCCGTTGCCAGCGGAGTGACAAATTCGAAACCGACAAACATGAACATCGCCATGCCCACCAGCGACAACACCGCTGTTGAGCCCGAGCCGATAGTCGAAGAGCCGAAAAGACTCGTCAGCGGCACCGCCGGTGCGTGCAGCAGCCCCAGGATGCCAAAGATCATCAAAGTGGACCACATGCCGACGGTCAGGACGATCTCGATCTTGCCGTAGACGCGGATACCGAGGGCGTTGGTAACTGCAAACACCATCACCATGCCGACTCCCACCAGCCACGAGGTGCCGCTGCGCTCGAGAGCCGCATTCAGTGTGTCGAAGTTGACGAGCGCCATGATGCCGCTCAGCACTGTTTCTGCGGTTCCGGCAAAAACGTGCACGAGCAGGTAAGCGGAAATCGTCCCGGTAATCGCGCAGAAGCGTCCGAGCCCGCAGGAGATGTAGTCGTAGACGGAGCCGGTTGTCGGCAGGATGGAAGCTGCTTCCGCAAACGAAGTCGCCTGTGCCTGCATGACGACAAACGCGATGCACATGGCGGCTACAAACGTGCCACCTCCCATGCCAAAGCCACTGGTCACTGTGAGAATGACCGGGCTGGCCATGATGAGGCCGACCGACGTGGCGAGCGCGGTTGGGAAACCGAGCGCGCCCTGAGCGATACGGCTCACACTGTATCCAACACGCTCAGGAGGATCTCGAGCGCCGAGAACAGGTAGGCACGCGGAATCGTCAGGGACGGCATGAGCCGTAACACATTGCCATTGCGGCCACAGGGAACCATGATCACGCCGCGCCGCAGGGACTCGACAACGATTCGTCCAATCTTCTCTGCCGCGAGGGGTGTGCGAGAATCCCTGTCCTCCACCAACTCGATCCCAATCATGAGCCCGCGGCCACGGACCTCACCAATGCGCGGATGGTTGCGGGCCCGCACCCGCTCCAGGGTCTCTTCGCCGAGCTGGCGGGCGCGGTCGAGAAGCTCGAGCTTTGGATCGCGTAGTAACGCGATATTGGTGAGACACACCGCCGCCGACAGCGCATTTGCAGCGAATGTCCCGGGTTGCGATCCCGGCGGGATCTGTCTTGCGAGATCGGTGCGCAGAGCGACCCCCGCCATCGGCAAGTCGCCGCCCATCCCCTTGCCGAACGTCAACATATCCGGCCGGACACCGGAGTGCTCGACCGCCCACATCTTTCCAGTGCGGCCCGCGCCCGCTTGCACCTCGTCCACTACGAGAAGCGCACCGGACTCGTCGCAAGCCTTGCGCAAGAGCTGCAGAAACTCGGGAGCCGGCGCGACATAACCGCCCTCCCCCTGAACCGGCTCGACGATGACGGCAGCAACATCGTCTGCCCCCGTATAGCGCGTATTCAGCAGGTAGTTGACGTACTCACCCGCGATTCGCTCGGCGCTCTTGGTTGTTGTGTCAAAGGGAAATCGATACGCGTAGGGATAGGGAGCGTGAATGACTCCGGGCATGAACGGCCCGTAGCCTGAGCGATACTGATTGCCGGTGGTGAGCGCATTCGACGCGTTCCAAACGCCATGGTAAGCGCCGTGAAATGCCAGGATCTGCTGGCGGCCGGTGACCCTCTTGGCAAACTTGATTGCCGCTTCGAGCGCATCGCTGCCACTTTGGGTGAAGTAGCTGATGCAGTTGCCCCGAAGTCCCTCCGGCATGACCTCTGCCAGGGTCGCGGCAAGCTCCACGCGTTTCGAGTTGCTGATATCGGACGCGTGCATCAACCGTTGCGACTGTGCCTGGATCGCTTCGACAACTCGAGGATGGCAGCGACCAACGCTATTAACACCGACGCCCGCGGAGATATCAATGTAGAGATTGCCGTCGGGGTCTTTCACGGTGACGCCAAATCCCTGATCGAACACGAGTGGGAAGTCACCGCCGCCCCGTGCCATCGACTCGACATCGAGTGAGCGCCGCAGGGACTCCTGCGACCGGGGACCGGGGACCGATGTCGTCACCATTCGCGGTGCGCCGGGGTAGGAAAGGGCTTCCAGCTCAGCTTCACTAATCATTGTTTCGACCACCCGAAAGACCCGTGGGGTACCTCCAATGTAGGTTACCTCGGGGGGGCGGTTCTTGCTTGCGCGCGCCGCGGCCTTGATTGCCCTTGCCAGGCGCGCCCAAGCCTCTGATTTACCGATAATTAGTGCGCAAAGCAGCCATCCATCGGTCAGAATGACCGCTTGATTTCCAGCCAGTATTCGCGCCCGCGCGCGTAGGTGGCCTGCGTGTAGCCAATGTTGGCCGCGTAGCGCTCCGCATTGCCCGCAATGATGTAGCGTTTATCCGTCAGATTGGTACCGCGGGCGCTCACCAGCCACTTCTTGTCGGCAGTGTTGAATGTCAACGAGCCGCCGAGGAGGAACAGATTCGGACGCTCCAACTCCGTTGAATTCAGGACGTCATTGAACAACTTCGAGGTGTAGCTGCCATCGACGCTGAGCGTCAGTTGATTGTTCTGCGGCAGATCCCAATGATGCGCCGCCGTCAGGTTGGCCGAGGTGTGGGGCGACTTGGCCAGGCGCGAGTGCAGTGTCAGGACGGGGGTGCCATCCAGGTTCAGGTCGGCCAGAGTCTCCGGAGTCAGCGACTTGTAACGGGTCGTCAGAAACCCCAGGCCGCCGCTGAAGTCCCAATGACGTTCCGGAGCGAATGCGAAATCCAGCTCGCCACCGATGATCTCGGCATTTCCCGCGTTGCGAGTGACGGGGCCGATGCCCTCGAAAATCGGTGTGATCTGCATATCCTTGTAATTGGTATGGAACACATCGCCATTCAAGCGCAGCCGATTGCCGAGCCCCAGCCATTTCAGACCCAACTCTGCGACACCCACCGTCTCCGGCCGGAAACTGGGCGGCGCCGCCAGCGGCGACTGAGCGCTCGGGCCGATGCGCTGACTGAAACCACCTGATTTGAAACCTGTTGAGTACGACACGTAGCTCATCAGGCCATCCGTGAGGTGATACTGCAGCGACACCGTGAAATCCACGTGACCGGTGGTCGTACTGTAATTGCCCGGGACCACCAGCGGCACCACCGGCGGCAGCCCCAGCCCCAATCCATTCGCGCTGCTCTGGAATGTTTGCGGAGCTCCCTCGTAGCCTGGGGAAAACTCTTTACGCTCGTTCGTGTAGCGCACACCCGCAGTTGCCCCGAGCTTCTCGGACAGATTCACGTTGGTCTGCGCAAAAGCCGACAGGTTGCGATCATCAACCGCTCCACCACTCAGCAGATTACCAATGGAGGTCGCCACGAGGTTACTGTCGAAGCCGGTTTCACCGAGGTAGTACACACCGGCGACATAGTTGCCCCAATTGTCAGGTAGCCTGCCGCTGAGCTGGAATTCCTGCGACCACTGCTTGTCGAGGTAGTTGTCGTAGGTATCCGCGACCAGGAACGGCGAGGATAGGGAGTCGCGCGCGAAGTTGCTCGTCAGACGGCGAAATGCGGTGATGCTCTTCAACTGAACGCCACCGAGGTCGTACGCCAGCGTCAGGGAGTTGCCCCAGATGTTGAAGTCCGACCGTGACGGACCGCCGTAGTACGTCGAATCAGGGTCTTTGGATATGAACGTGCCGTTAAAGAGATCCGCGCTCGAGAACTGTCCAGCGAACTGCGGGCGCAGCGTCGAGCTAGTCCCCGGTATCAAACCGGCGGCGGCGGGCAAAAACGGGGCTCCCGTAGTCGGAACAATCGTGAGCACTGACTGAGGCACCGACTGCTCGCGGCCGCGCGAGTAGTCCATGATGTAGTCGACAGTAAACTCAGATGTCGGTGTCCACAACGCTCGTCCCCGTGCAACCACGCGATCGACGTTGCCGAGTTCCGGTGAATCCGGCTGCAGAATACGGCGCTGGTAGCCGTCCTCATTGAGTGCGGCGAAGCTGAGCGAGGTCAAAAGCGTATCGCTGATCGGGGCGTCCACTCGCGCTTTGACATTGTGACGCGCAAAGTTTCCGGCTTCAAACTCGATCTCGCCTCCCCCTTGGGCCTGGGGCGGACGCGACGTTACGTTGAGCGCACCGCCGACAGTGTTCTTGCCGAACAGAGTGCCCTGTGGACCGCGGAGGACCTCCACGCTCTGTATGTCGACCAGGTCCAGCAGGCTGCCCACCGAGCGTGCGAGATACACGCCATCAATGTAGACACCCACTCCAGGATCGGAATTGAGTGTGAAATCGGTCTGACCGATGCCGCGAATGAAAATGGTCGAGGCCACCGAAGAACCGGAGACCGCGGCCGTCGAATCGACAGTCAGGTTGGGCGTCAGGCGGGCGATGCCGGACAGGTTCTGAGCGCCATGAGCTTCAATGTCGTTGGCAGTCAGCGCCGTAATGGAAATGGGCACATCCTGCAGCTTCTCAGTGACTTTGCGGGCACTGACCGTAATTTCCTCGAGTACGGGGGCGCCGTCCTGCGCACCGGCGGTCTGCGCGCGAGCCGGTTGCGGCTGGGCCAGATACAGAACCAAGGTGGCTCCTGTTGCCAGTGCGCCACGGACAGCGGATGCGACGGTCATAGGTCTCCCCGGAATGTTGTTATCACAGGCTCAAGCTAACAGCCGCGGGCCGCTGGTTGATATCCCTTGTCTGCAGCGATCCTCCAAACTCCGCAGCCGCCGTGTTGCTTTGAATCTACAGCACACTCGCCTGGCCTCCGGTGAGTTTGGCAATCGCCTGCCCCGCCTGTTCGGGCCCCATGGCCAGATACCCGCCCTCCACCTTGAGCTCTCCGCCGGTGATGAAGCTCGCCTGCTCTGAACACAGAAACAGCACTCCATCGGCAATTTCCTGTGCGCGCGCAAGCCGCCCGAGCAGATGGAACTCGGCCGCGACGCGATCCGCCTTGTGCCAATCCCCCTGCGACAAGGCCGCAATGGGATCGCTCTGCGTCCAGCCTGCGATCAGTGAGTTGACCCGGATGCCCTCCCGCGCATAGTCCATGGCCTGCAGCCGGGTCAATTGCAGAATGGCCGCCTTGGAGACCGGATAGGTCCAGCGGCCGGATTGCCCCACGTACGCGCTGATACTGGAGAGATTGACGACCGCGCCCCGGTTCTTCGCCAGCTCACGGCTGGCAAGCTCAACCAGCCGCGCGCCACTGACCACGTTGGTTTCCAGAGTCGCGAGCCAGTCCTGCCGGCTCGAGCAACGTCCCTGGTCGAGATACGAGCAGGCATTGTTGACTATGAAGTCCAGCCGGCCAAAGGACTGCAGCGTTCTCGCGATCAGGCGCGACAGATCCTCATCGCGCGTGATATCAACCTGCTCATAGATGACTGTCGCACCGAGTCGCTCCGCAACCTGCTCGCCCTTCTCCCTGGAGCGCGCCGCCACAATGACACGCGCACCGGCGGCGTGAAAAGCCTCAGTAATAGCCAGCCCGATACTGGCTGCACCGCCGGTGACGATGGCGACCTTGTCTTTGATGCCTGTCATGAGAGTCTCCCGTTGCCGTTCACGCGATCGCCTGCGCCGCGAGGAATCCGGACATGCCGCCGAGTCCGGGACCTGGATGTGTGGAGGCGCCGATATGAAAGAGGCGCTCGATGCAGGTCGCATGTCCACGAGCTGCAGATGATGGCCGCCACAACAGGAATTGATCGAGGTCACACGCGCCGGAGTACGGATCTCCTCCGACCAGGTTGATGTTGAGCCGTTCGAGATCGTGTGGCCCCAACACCCGACGGCCCACGATACTGCGGCGCAAGTTTGCGATTTGAGCGCACAAGCGCTCAACGATACGGTCCGCGTAGGCTTCCGCCAAGGATGAGGTCCACAGCCCATCGGCCGGGCACTGCAGGCGCTGGCAGGCATCGCCCCGAATGTTGCGCGGCAGCTCCTGCAATTGAATCCACAGAATGCTGCGGCCACGCGGCGCGCGACTCGCATCGACGGCTACCGGCTGACAGACGACAATCGTGGCTTCGGCCGGCAGAAGGCCGCGTTCCGCCTCATTGACCGCGCGAGAAACGCCGTCCAGGCCGTCGGTCAGATGTAACATCGCAATCTTACCCAGCTCGGGAACCAACCACTGCGGCGGCTCGTCCAGGGCGAGGTGAATCTGCATCTCGGCCCGTCCGTAGCGATAGTTTTTCGCACTCTCGAGCAAATCCGGGCGCACTGGCGCCCGACTGAGCAAGCGGCCGTAAAGTTGCGTGGGTGTTGTGTTGCACACGACTGCCGTGCGTGCCGCAATCTCGCGGCCGTCAGCAAGACGCACCCCACGAGCTGATTTCTTGCTGACGAGGACCGACTCAACGTCCGATTGCGTATGCAGCTCTCCGCCAGCATCACGGATTAGTTTCTCAAACGCTTGCACCAGCGTGAAACTGCCTCCAGCCACCATCGGACTGCCGGCCTGCTCGAGTGTCAACATAATCAACCGACACATCAGACCTGAGAGTGCGCTCTCGGGTGACAAGCCCACATGCAGCACCCAGGGCGCGAACAGTGCACGGATCGTTTCCGAATGAAACGTGCGCTCCAGCCATGTTCGACAACTTCGCGTTCCATCGGCAAAGTAGGTCGAGAGGCCGTCGAGGCCTTCCCGCCAGACATGGTGGCCCAGAAGCCGCAAAGTTGCCGTACTGCGGGGCTCCCCTCCCAGCAGGCCGAAGGTGAGTGCGCTATCGCGTTGGATGCCCGCCATTGCCCGAGCAAACGCAGAGCCCGCGCCGGGCTCAATGGCATCGAGGGCTGCGATATTGCGTTCGCGATCGCGGTGGAATACGAGGTGGCTGCCATCGGGTCTCAGTACACCCGTCGGGGTAGCGCTGTTCTCGAAGCGCACCCCGTAATGAGCCAGCGACTGCGCCAACTGTGCATAGTGTGGGGCTGTCACGAACAGCGGATATAGGGTGGAGAGCGTGTCGTGTTTGAATCCGGGAACGGTGAGCTCCTCGGTCCGAATACATCCGCCGAGCACCGAATTGCGCTCCAGAATGCATACCCGCTGATTGCGGCGAGCCAGCATTGCTCCGCATACGAGAGAGTTGATACCGCTGCCCACAATGACCACGTCAAAAGCAGTCATCGCACATCCAGGAGCGAGCAGTATTGACCGCGATGAAAGACCAGGGGCGCCGCGTCGTAGCGCTCGAGCTCCTTCACCTCCGCGATGAAGATGGTGTGATCACCGACCACGTGCGAATCAGCGAGTTGACAGCGGAAGTGAGCGTGAGCCCCCGCAATCAGGGGAATGCCGGCACGCCACGCAAAGTCGATTGCCAGTCCCTCCTGGGGGCGCCCGGCAAAATGCCGGGAGATCCTCTCCTGGGTCACCGACAAGATACTCAGACCGAACTCCATGCCGCGCTCGAGCAGGTGTGCCATGCGCGCGTTATTGTCGATGCAGATCAACACCAGCGGTGGATCCAGTGAGACGGACGTAAACGAGTTCGCGGTCATACCGTGCTGCGAGCCCTCGTACGAGGCCGTGACAACAATGATACCGGTGGCGAAGGTACCGAGCGCATCGCGCAGATCGCGTTGGTTCAGCTTCTCCGTAACGGGCGCGTGCACTCAATGCTCCGCTGAGGCGAGAAACTCTTCAGCCGCCTGCGGATCACTAAAACGGGGAAAGAAGCGGCGCGGATCATCAAACGCGTTGGTGAACCAGGATGCGATATCGGGGCGGTTCGCAGCGGCGCCCAGCAGCGCTGCAACATGCGCCGGGGGCGGCCGCAGCATCGCATTGGTCCATTGCGTGACAAAACGCGCGTAGCTCCAGTATTCCTCGAACGTCTGCTCCATCCAGTTACCATCAAATACTTCGTGGCCGTGGCGGAGAATCCGCTCCAGGTAGGCGGCCGCGCATTTGCTGGCGTTGTTTGAGCCTTGCCCGGTGATGGGATCGTTCAGACACACGACATCCGCCATGCCGAGCACGAGAGCACCGGAGGGTAAGCGCGCAATCGGCCGTCTCACGGTCGGGGCGAATCGTCCGCTGAGAATCCCCTTCGGGTCCGTCAATTGCACATTTCGGGCGCGCTCGAGCTCCCACGGAACGAATGTCGATAGAATCCCGAGCGAGGCATTCAGGTGTTGCTCGGGACTGGTCACGCCGGTCCAACAATCCATCGGCCCCCCCGGCACCCCTTCAAACACCATGATTTCGCAGGGGCCCGTGACAGTGAGCGCAGGGAACACGAAATATTCCCCTACCCCGGGAATGACATTGAAACACACCGCTGAATGGTCGGGACGTGGCCGCAGACCGTGCACGTAGGTGAGGCCCAGGGCCCGCATGGGGCGATCAAACTCCGAACGGGCCGCATCGCGCGCAAAGATATTGGCGATGGCACCCTTACCGGCAGCCACGACCACCAGAGCACACTCCCGGGTGAGCGCCTCCAGGTCATCGAGCTTCGCCTCCACCAACCGCACCTCGCCGCCCAGCTCCTGCAGTTGCTCCAGCAGAACGGGCATCTTTACACGTTGGTCGACGGACATAGCGGCTGAATCCAGGCGCGCCGACCAACGGACTGCGCGCGCACCGTCCGGACCGACGATGGCGAACTCAATGCCATCGACCGTGGGACATGTCTGGTTCCATTGATTGATACCCACCTCGCGTTCCAGGCGTAGAGCCGTACTGAACATGCACTGACTCGAGGTCACCCGCCCGTCACGGATCTGCTGCGGTGTCTGGGCAGAGAGCAGTACGACCTCATAGCCTGCCTTGCGCAGCCCGATGGCCAATTGCAACCCGGATTGGCCCGCTCCCACGATTCCGATCTTTCGCATACTCCGCCTCAGGTGATGAGCTGATCGGAGTGTGTCTCCACGAAACAGGCGCCCTCAACACAAAAGCCGCAGCGTCTGTACAAATAGTGCAGGTTGCCCAATGCGCAGAGGTCAGGCCAAACGGCGGTTGATGTCGCGCAGACCCCGGTACGCGCTTTTGTAGAGCTCCAGGGCTTCTGCGTAGCGATCCGCGTGGCGCGGGTCAGGAGAAAAGCTCACCTCCGCCCGGGTCATGCTCCGGATCGCCGCCGAGAGGTCGGAATAGACTCCCGTGCCCACGGCGGCAATGATGGCGGCGCCAAGAACGCCTGCGTCGAGGTATGCGGCGCGTTGCAGCTCGACTCCGAGGACATCCGCCCGTATCTGACACCACAGATCGGACTGAGCCCCACCACCAGCCAAAAACAGCCGGCTGTAGTCGTGCGATGCGGCCTTCACAGCTTCATCGAACAGCAACTTGGCCGACAGGGCCACCCCTTCCAGCACCCCCAAGGAGAAGTCGGCGGCGCCCATGCTGCCTGTCAAGCCAAGAAAGGCGCCACGGCTGTTGCTATCCCACAGCGGTGCGCGCTCGCCCTGCAAATGCGGCAAAAAGAGCACTCGCGCCCTGGCCCGATCGACACCGGCGGCAAGGGCAAGCAGCGCTTCGATGGGACGGCCCAAAATATCCGCGAACCAGCGCAAGGAGTCGGCTCCACTCTGGGTCGGGCCCGCGTGCACGTGCCAACCGTTGACAGGCATGAAGCTGACGATGCCGGGTGTGTTCATACGCCGGTCTGAGCACAAGATGACGATTTCGCTGGTGCCGCTCAGATATGCCCCCTCGCCGGGCCCTGCCACACCGGTGCCGAACATGCTGGCCCACCCGTCCATCGTCCCGGTCATCATCGGCGTGCGCGCGTTTGTCAAACTCTGTCGCGTGTAGGTACCGGCGGTGGCAGTGAGCTCCAGCAACGGAGGCAAGCGTTCGTGCGCGCCGTGGACCTGGTCGATCAGATCCGCAATGTAAAGGCCTTTCAGATCAACCAGGTCGAAACAGCTCAGCGCATCACTGACCCGCTGACCGGTCAGGTGCAACAGGCAGTAGTCCTTGGGCGTCAGAACACAGGCGACCCGGCGCCAGAGATCCGGATGTTGCTCGGCCAGCCATGCCATGCGGCTGATCGTATGGCTTGCGGCAATATGCACGTCCGACCCCCACCAGCGGCGCCGCTGCTCATCGGTTAGCTGCGCATCCAGCCGACGGGCCTGGGGGTCACATCGCGTATCCTGCCAGGTGATAGCGGGAAACACCGGCTTACCTTCGGCATCGACAAAAGCGTGAGTATTTGTCTGGCCGCACAGACAGATTCCCGCGATGGCTGCCGGCGGCACCGAGTCGCAGACGTACTGCAGAATTTGTTGAGTCGCCTGCAACCAGTCATCCGGATTCTGGATCACTTCCGTGGCCGAATGACGCGTTGTCGGATAGGTCACCCGCCTTTCACGGATACACACACCGCCCGAATCAAACAGCGCGCCCTTGACCGCGGTCGTGCCGATATCGACTCCCACAATGTATTCAGGCATCGATCGCCGCTCTCACATCACGAACAAAGGCGCGTATCGCCCGCTCTCCCTCGATCGCCTTGCGGACACACACGGACCCGATGATTACACCATCGGCCCCCAATTCGATGGCGGCGCGGGCCTGCCCGGGCGTACTGATACCGAATCCGAGCAGGATGCGCTGCTGGACGCCCGCGTCCCGAAGTCGTTGGATCCGCTCAGCATTCGTGGGATCCAGATCTGCGCGGGGCCCGGTGAGTCCATCGGTGGCTTGCAGCATCACGTAGGAGTCGCACCGCCGGGCGCGTTCAATATCCCGTTCACTGAAATGCTTCGGAACAAATGCAACACGGCGTGTACCCGGCGGCAGCGCAATTCCCGGAATGCCGGCATCGAGACCCAGGATCAGCGTTGCATCCACAAACTCGAACGTCTCGGAGGAGCTGTGCGCAAGGACCGCGGAATCCGCATACGTCATGCAAACAGTCCCGATCTGCGGAGCGCGGGCACGCACGGCACGGCTCATCTCCCTGAAGCGAACCGGAATGTCGGTCCCCGACTGCATGGCGCGAGCCATCGAGTCGGCAATGTCGGGGCCATCGAGACGCGGGTCTCCGCTCGGCATCCCGAGCTCCAGAATGTTGACACCGCCCTCCGCGTACGCATCCAGCAGATAGCTTCCCACGAGGGGATCGCCGATCGGCAGATAACAAGTCAGCAAAGGGCCAGGCCGCCTCAACACACTGACCAGGGAGTTCGGCGGGACAGAAGGTTGCTCCGACATGATGGGCGCTCACAGACGCGACGCGGGTCGCACGACTGGGAGCGATCTTGTCGGCGCAATCGGTCCCGCGAAATCCAGCGGCTGCCGGAAGTATCCGAGGAATGCACAACTGCGCGATAAATACCGGAAAGCTCAACTTCTGCCGGCAATCGCGCTGCCCGCGGGCGCGTTTCGCGTCAGCGCTCGCAACAAGATCAGCAACGCGAGCAACATCAATGGATAGATAATGGAATAGCGATATAGCACCGCAATGGATAGAGCATCGCGCAGTGCGCCAATCGCGTAGGAACCAATTCCGACACCCAGCATCATGCCGGCGGTCAGCATCGAGGCAATCCAGGAAACCTCGTGGGGGAAGGGAGCCGCGGCAGTGCCCACGAGCAAGGGGAAGAAACCGGAACACGCGAGCCCGGCGAAAGCGAAGCCGAGCAGCGCGCTGGAGTACGTTTGTATGTTCGAGACGCCGACAAACGCGGCGGTAATCAGCAGCGGCAGGATAGTGATCAGAACCATGGGTTTGAAGTGCAGTACCGCCAGCGATGTGAGCAACCGGCCGAACGTCAGCGCACCCCAAAAACAGGTCAACACCCAAAGTGCCGCCTGCGGAAGCTGCTTTTCTTCACTCACGTACAGAATGGCCCAGTTGGAAAACATGCCTTCGGCGATGGAATAGAGCACCGCCATCAACAGGGCCGTCCAGAAAAAGGCGCTGCGGCCCGGCGCCGGCCACAATGACGGATTTCCGAAAGTGGGCGCGGCAGGCAGCCGCGCGCCGGCGCTGAAGGCGAACAGGAGCAGCGCCACGGCGCACAGTCCCACCGGAGCCAACAACCAGTGCTGCCAGGCTGTCAGTGTCGCAATGACAAATGGACCGAGGGTCAGGCCGGCACCGGCGGTCATGTGCAGAGCCACAATGGCCGTGTTCGCCCGGCGCGGAAACAGCAGCGGCAGAAACGCATTCAAAGGCCCGCCGCCGAAGCCAAATGCAAATCCGAAGCAACCGGTGGCGCCCATCAACACGGGCAAAGTGAAGTTGGCCGGGACGGTCGAGCTGAGCGCCAGCAGAGCCTGTGACAGCGCGAAAAAGATCAGGGCGATGAGATACATGGCGCGCAGCCCGATGCGTTGAACGGCAGCACCGCCGAGCAGCGCGCCGGCAATGGAAGTCATGAGCTGCGACAGGTAGATCGAACCGTAAGCCAGGTCGGAAATCCCCCGGCTCTCACGCAAATACGCACTGCTGCCCGGGAAACTGACGAGAGTCAGACCCAGCAGCAAGGCGCCGGCATAAACACTGATGGCGGGAAAAAGAGGTGATTCGCCTGCTTGCCTCATCAGCAGATGATGCTGAGGCGAGCGGGGTCCGTATATCCGAGAACTGCAGCGCTCGTCCGGAAAGTGCAACCTCAGCGCGTCATCCGGCCCGCGTCGCTGTCAGCAGTGTGCCTTGAGGGTTTCCGAGGGTCTTTCGCCGAAGCGGCGATAATAATCCCGCGAGAAGTGCCCCAGGTGATAGAAACCCCAGCGGCACGCGATGCTGGCAACCGTATCCGCGGGCTCGGGCCGCACGAGATTGTCGCGAGCCGCCTGCAAGCGCAAGGCGCGATAATGCGCAATGGGAGACAGGCCCTTGTGTTTACGGTACGCGGCAAACAAGGTCCGCTCCGGTACCCCGGCCGCCGTGGCAATCTCGGCGATCCCTACCTCGTTGCTCAGGTTGGCCCGAATGAACGCCTCGGCCCGTAACAGATAGCGCGGCCCGGGATTGGTGACCTGCGCCTCCAAAGCCTCTGTGTAGTTGTGCCGCTGCGTGGTCAGCAGCCCCATCGCCACCGCCCGCTCCATTTGGGCGCACCACAGCGGTGTGTGCCTCATGGCGTCGTGCCGGTCCAACTCCAACACAAGAAAGTCGACCAGGGCGCGCAAGCTCGCGCGCGCCCCGAATGAATAGTCAAATTCCGGCTCAAAACGCAACGGCTCGGTGATCGTGCACTCGAGGGTATCCGCAAGGTGGCGTTCGAGTACGGCGCGCGGCACTTTGACCGCCATGAGGGCGGTATCACATGACCACTTGGTTTGCAGGGTCAGGCCCGGAGAAACGACACAGCCGAGTCCTTCGCCGCTGGTAAATTCGCGGGAGCCGACACGATAGGAACAGTGACCGCTGAGGGGCAAGTCCAACAGGAAGAAATCCGGCAGCTCACTCGCACAGACGGTGATTTCCATTCCGTACGTCAGGTAGTGAAGCGAGAGCGTGGAGAGTGTGACCTCGTGATGGCGAGCCGCGATCTTGGGCTGCCAATGCTCGGTGTGAACCCGATGCCGGCAATAGGCACGCGTCATGGCATCGCGTACGACCTCGATGCTGTCGGTCTCGAGCGTCACGAAGTTCGACAGTGGGTGAGCGGCTTTCATCAACGGCTTTGGGCAGTCTCGATCGCGCGTGACCTGCAAGGCCAAGTATGGGCTTTGAGCCCGGATGGTAAGCCGAGCCACCCTGAAGCTCAAGTGACGCAGCCAGGTTACCGGTAAGGGGGACGGACAGCGCTATCCTAGGAGCCAACGGCCTTTCTGGTGGGAGCCGGCAATTCCTCGTTGAATGATTGATTTCCCGCCAGCATTCGCGACAGCACGCTTCCGATCATCCGCGCTATCGGTTGAGCATATTCAATTGCGTCAACGGAGAATGCATCCTTCTTCGCGCTCTCGAAGCGAAGCACCCCGAGAACGATGCTGCCTCGTTCTTCCTTGGGTGGCCCCAAGACGGGAATCATCAACACGCTGCGATATTTTTTTTCGGGATCGCGTGCTCCAGCCAGATCGAGTTGGCCAGCCTCATGGACATCGCTTATATATATGAACGGATCCGGACCCGTAAAGCGAGCAACCTCATCCTGGTTCATCGGATATCTCGCCGCCAACAAATTGCGGCGCTCACGAGATTCCTTGTCGCTTGCGAATGCAACCGCATACACCTGGCCGTTTGCGCTGTCGTATTCTGCGCCGGATGTGAGCAACAAAAGATAGGCATTCACGCGCGCCCCAACCGCGGTCGATATCCAGGACGAAGTCTGTGTCAGAATATCTCCCAAAACAGTCTGAGCACTGCCAGAATCGCGCGCAAAGGTCGGCAGAGGATTGCCCAAATACGTCGCGTAGCCCGAAAGCAAGCTCTGATAGTTGCGCTTCATCTGAGCTTTCTGCCTGACCAGGGACACGGCGCTCCTCAGTGCCGCCAACAGGCTGATGCCGGCGGCGACAACACTAACCAACACCTCTGTGCTAGGTACCACTGTCACCTACCAGGAAGAAGAGCTCACCGGCCTGTATGTGCCGCTTGTACCTTTCAATGGCATGTATCGCCATAAACGCAACTATCGTAATTATCGAGAAGATTCGCACATAGAAATGCGGAACGTTCCCCGCCGCCAAGGAGCCAAACACAGCAGAAAACAACATAGCGACCACAATGCTGATCCCCAGCAGCGCCAGGTTTTTGGTCGCAACCCCAATGGATATGCAGTACATACTCGCAGATATGGCCAGAGTCTTTTCGTCAACCCCGCCAGTAACACACCACTCAATAAAGATCGGCATGAGCGGCAAAACCAACTGCGCGATCAATGAGAATATAAACTGTTGCCACTTTCCGTTTCCCTTTACGTCTGACATTCGGCGGCCTCAACCGGGAACTCAATACGCAAAAAGGTAGAAGGTGTGTTCGCCCATTGGCGGGAATACCGGATGGGACTATTCAACTGCGTCTGTGCATTTGATTCAACGCGCAATTTTCGTTCCATGAATTTGAGCGGCACCGTCGACTGGGTGATTCGACTCGCGCTTGAAACCTCTCTCTTTGATCTTGGATTGCGGGCGCTGTCGCGCAGAAAAATACCGGGGTCAGTCCCGGCTCACTCACATCAATTCGCCCCCCTTCGCGCGCTCACGCAGCGCACTGCATTTAAAAGCGACTGCGGTTCCTTTGTTGGACCGCTTTTTGAATTGTGACAAGACTATAGGCTCAAATGCTTGTAAATCCAATCTCCGTAGCACCGCAGGCACTGAAATATCAAGAGAACCCGTGCGGCAAATAGCGAATTCATCGAATTTGGAGCCGCGGTGACTGAATGGTTTGATCAACTCAACACTTCTCTAACAACAGTCGTACGAAGCCCAGGAGTCCCAACATCGTCAACAGCCATGCGTCAGCAACGGCTAAAAAAGGTGTTTGTTTTAGCGTCCGGCTCCGCACGCGGTTTTGCGCCACGGTCAATGCCATCCACCAGCCAGCGGGCGTAGCCAACATGAGCAGCCCACGCTCGCCCGTGGGGCGCAACTCGCGGAACTTCAGGGACAGCAGACCTCGATGGACATCGACGCAGCCTGCAAACGGGAAATTGGTGGGCCGTGTAGGAGCCCAGGTTTGCCGGTAAGTATCGGGAAATAAAGGATTTCTCGGTCATTACGCTCTGACGATACCTCGAAGAATACCCCGGTCGCAATCGGGCTGATCCGAAGCGCCGCCCGCCATGGGTGCAACCACGGCGGACGGCTACCACAGCCTACGTACTAGAGGTACGCGAACCATGGGTTCTTCACTGCGATTTCATTCTACCCGCCATCCACCCGCCCCCAATGTCCAAGGAGGGTCCACCACGGCTTGTCTGCGCATCCAATCCGCCCGCGCCTTCGGGCTTGCTCTCAAGGCAGCCCGCACGGAGAGAGGACTTAGCCAGGAAGACCTAGCCGAACGAGGGGACTTCGACCGGACTTATCCCAGCATGTTGGAACGGGGACGCCGTTCACCGACGTTCTTTGTAATCCTTCAGCTCGCTCAAGGGCTCCGGATGGACCCCGTCGCGCTGTTCATTCAGGCGGTGGCACGCCTGCACGGGGAGGTGCGGTCATGACAGATCCAATAGAGACTTCAGGGATTGTCGTTCTGGCCATCGCGGCCAGGGACGAGCAAGAGGTTCTTGATCGCCATTTCGGCACGATGTCGCCGCTTATCGAGTGTGCCGTACACATGCAGGCTTCACGGCTATGTCGGCGCATCAAGATCAGCCGCGTACGATGGAGATACTACGAGTTCTCAGGACACGGCCTATATATGGCACCAGACATCGAGGACATTCCGGTTCAAGACGACAGAGACGGCTTTCAGTGCACTCTGTCTTCGCATGCGTTTGGGATTGCCACGTCGCTCCTGGCTTTCTCTCGCTTTGCGGGCGTGGGAGATGGCTGCATGGAGAAACATGCGAGCAGCCTATTGGAACTTGCTATCAAACATCCGGAGACTGAGCTAATAAGACAGACTGTTGCCGGCAGACTCATATGAGGTAAGTCAATAACAATCCAGACTGCGCGGGCGAGATATTTCGTCCGCGCAGTCCGGGCCTTCTGAAACGATGCAGGTCAAGTACCGACGGTCATGCCACTTCCGGGCCGGCTCGCCTTGATTCTGCCTGCGATCCACTGCAGCACTTCTTCCTCGATCCAGCCGACGGTGCGATCACCCACCTTGATGCTCTTAGGAAAGCGGTTCTGCGCCTGATATTGGTAGATGGATGATCTGGAAAGCCCGGTAAGGGCCATCACATCGCGAAGTCGCAAGATTCGTTGCGGTGTCACCGGTGGGGCACGCTGCGGATTCTCGAGCGGCAGCTCACGTTGGTGGGTAGCCTTGGTTTCCATAGTCGAGGTTCCTCGGGAGTTGATTTAGCGGGTTCGCCTCCCCTCCCGAAATATGTCTTGGCTGGATGTCCGCGACCACCCTCGAATTGAAGGGTCTTTCAACACAACTCCATCTTGAGGTACATAGTCTCGAACGCTGACGGATTCTCGCTCGTCCGTGGAAGTCCGCAATCATTCGCGAGGCTTGCGGACCGCTAGGGCGATTGGTTGTGTCGGCGTCCGCATCGACGGCCGGAAGTTATCGCGTGGGAGGATCCATTTCCTTTGCTGCCCGCGCCCTACTCCTTTCCAGCATTTCCTTAGCAAGCAATTCCCTTTCCGTCCTGGGCACCGGCATTCTCGACTCGAATGCGCGAACAGCATCCGAGAGTTCGCGGTCGCCCTGGGCTTCGAGCATCACGCCAAGGCGGCGCCATCCTTCACGGACCTCCGCCCGAGTTCTCAACAGCACGCCCCTCCCTTTCTCCATTTTCAGACCGCCGGTGCGCAACTCCCCGCCAACCTGCGCGTGCCTTTGCTCCATGTGGGTGGAATCCCCACGACGATTCGCCCGGTAGATCGCATCGCGTTTGCGGGATCGGGATTCACCCCGGACCGCACGTTCGGTCGCGTTCGCAGTGACGCCGAGCTCCCTGAGGTTCTCGGCAAACTGTGCGCGCCATGAACGGAGTGTCGCCTTGCGGATGTTCAGTCGCTCACCCCGCTCACCCATTGCCTTCAGTACCACGTGCACATGCGGGTGCCTCTCGTCTGTGTGCAGGACCATTGCGTAGCGATGCTTGAGTGCCCATTCGTTCGCGGCCAGCTTCTTCACGGCCTTCAACACTGCGCCCGGTGATGTTCCAGGTGGCATTGAGAAAATCAGGTTGTGAACGAGCTTCACCGGCTTGCGCCTCAGATCGGGAGAAGGAGATCGTAAATCCTGCGCCTCAAGGTCGAGATCCCAATCGCTGATAACTTGCTTCTCAAACCCTTTTCCATCGACGCGCACGCCGGAATCCATCTCCACCCCTAAGTCGCCATCACGCCCAACGTACGCCATGTGCAGCCCGACTCCCGTCGTCGTCCTCGCGCCGCCGGATACTTTGACCATGACCTCCGGTGCGCGATGGACGGTCAAGGCGATGTGCAAGCGCTTGGTCGGGGTTATGACGCGGGAAGGACTTCCATAGGCCTTGAGGTCGAGCAGTGGCTCTTCGTCAAGTCGTAGATCAACGATTCTTCTCATGGCCGAGATTCCAGCCCGTCAGGTTGGCGACAATCACCGCTTTGAACGAGTCGCGGAGGGCGGCGAGTGCACGCATTACCGCCCGCAAGTCGCCGATATTCGGCCCATGGGGATGCTCGCCACGGTTCAGGGCGTGCGCGATTTGATTCATGTTCCGTCCGATTGCTCCCAGCTCAGCAATGCTTGCCTTCAGGACCGCTAGCTCGTTTGGGAGCAACGGCGCAAGAGATCGAAGGTGCGACCGAATCAGGAATGACACATAGGTTGCTGTGGGAACGCAGCGAGCATCGGCACGCTCCCGAAGTAACAGCAGGTCGTCCGGATTCAGCCGCACAGATATTTTTCCTGTGGCCGCCGCTCGTTCAACAGGTTCGATCACATCTAACTGGACGACTTCGGAAGCTATCAGAGCGGCGTTGACCAGGCGTTTCAACAGCGCGGACTCAGTGAGACCTTGTTGGTGTGCGAGCGCCGCGAACTGCGCTTTCCTTGCGGCGGTGACCCGAGCTGAGATGAGTGAGACAGCGACCATGGAGTTAGTGTCATACAATCGACGCCGGTTGGCTATCCTGCAAACAAAGGAATTTGCCTCTCGTTTTCAACACGGCGTCGCCGCCGCTGTCGTTTCCCTCTAACCATGGGA
>JAFEDS010000017.1 GCA_018241505.1 Pseudomonadota bacterium
CACCGGCATGGTGAGCGCGCCCATCGACTCCGGCTCGTCCATCTCGCCGTCGCCGAGAAAGGCCCACACCTTCTGATCCGACGGTTTCGCCAGGCCGCGATGCTCCAGGTAGCGAATGAAGCGCGCCTGGAAAATGGCCATCATCGGACCGAGTCCCATGGACACGGTGGGGAACTGCCAGAAATCGGGCATCAGCCACGGGTGCGGATACGAGGACAGTCCAATTCCCGGCGCCCCGGCTTCCTGGCGGAAGTGGCGCAACTGCTCTTCGGTCAAACGGCCTTCGAGGTAGGCACGCGCATAAATACCCGGGGACGAATGGCCCTGCATGAAGACCATGTCACCCGGATGCTTGTCGGACTGCGCGCGCCAGAAGTGATTGAAACCCACTTCATACAAAGTCGCGGACGAGGCATAGCTCGACAGGTGTCCGCCGTATTCGGATGAGACACGATTGGCTTGCACGACCATCGCCATCGCATTCCAGCGGAAATACGCCTCGATACGACGCTCCAGGGCGCGGTTGCCCGGATACTCCGGTTCGCGTCCGGTGGGAATGCTGTTGACGTACGCAGTGTTCGGCTTGAACGGCAGGTATGCGCCGCTGCGCCGCGTGTAGTCGATGAGCCGTTCCAGGATGAAGTGCGCGCGTTCTGCGCCATGTGTCTTCAGTAGCGAGTCAATGGACTCGAGCCACTCCTGAGTTTCAACGGGGTCGAGATCGTCCAGCTTTGGAATATCAGTCATACGGTTTGCTCGAGCCTACTGTGCTGCTTCGCGCGACATATGAGGGTGGAGGCCTCGGAGAGTGTCGCGGGCTTGCTTACCGGGGCAGCGGGTTGGCCGCTCCTGGGACAAAAATAAAATGTGGAAAATAGAATAAGATGCGCCGGCAGCAACGTACGTATGCGAGAGAAATTCGCGCCTACACAAGCGGCGCAATGATCCGGTTTTCACTCGCGATGGTCAAGCAAGGTTCAGTCTGGGGTATATGGGTGTGAGTGCGAGCAGAGCGAATTCTCGGGGGCGTTCAAAGCGCCGCACAGGCAGCCATACAAGGCGTTCAGGGGCGTCGTCCCTACTTCCAGCGTCCGAAATTCCTAAGGTCGTACAGACGGCCTCAGCGGACCCTGCGGAAATGGACGCGCTGCTCATAATTGTCCCAGATGCGCCCGCCGCTTCCGTCTTCGACCAGCTCCCGGAGAGCGAGCGCTGGCAGGAGCTGAACGAGCGACAAAAACCTTCCAAAGGTACCGTCCGTACCACCGTCCTCTCCAATCGCCGGCAGACACTTGCCGTGCTCGGATACATTGGGGCGGAGGCCAGCACTTTCGAGAGGCTGTCACTCGCGGGACGCATGTTCAAAGAGGTCTCAGCGCGCAATCCGCGCGACGTGGGCCTGATGTCCCTGGCGGGCGCCGCTTCGGCAGAAGCGCTGCTGGCAGCCGGATTCGCGGCGGCATTCCAGATGCCCGCGTATCGTTCCAAGTCAGACAACGAGCCTGGAATCGAGCGCTTCATTCTGTCTGGCGAGAGCGCCTTGGACCTGCCGCAGGCGACGGCAACAGCCCGGGGAACCAACCTCGTCCGCTGGCTGACCGCCTTGCCCCCTAACCTGCTCGACTCGCGGTCGTATCGCGACACCATTGCGAAGCTGGCGCGCAGTCACAAGCTCGGATTCAACTGGCACGACGAGCAGTCCCTCAAACGAGCGGGAGCCAACGCGTTCCTGGCTGTAGCGGCCGCCAACGCAACTCGTGACGCCGGCATAGCGCATCTGACCTACCGGCCCAAGGGAAGCAACAAGGGCAGCAAAGCGAGCAAGCCTGATATCGCCCTCGTTGGCAAGGGCATCCTGTTTGACACGGGCGGTGTCAACCTGAAGCCGCATCGATCGATGCTCGACATGCATACCGACATGTCAGGTAGCGCTGTGGCGTTGGCCACCCTGCTCGCTCTCGTCGAGTTGGAAGCGCCGATTGCGGTCGATGCGTGGCTGGCGATAACCGAGAACCAGATCGGACCCACGGCCTACCGGCCACAGGAAGTGGTCACGGCATCCAACGGTGTCACGATCCAGGTCATTCACACTGATGCGGAAGGCCGCATGGTGTTGGCCGATACGCTCGCCCTCGCCTGCAAAACTCAACCGCGCTTCATGATCGATTTCGCGACCTTGACGGGCGCCGCCGTCTATTCACTGACGGAGCGAATGAGCGCGGTGCTCACGAACCGCGAGGCGCTCGCGCCGCTGTTGGTCGAAGCGGGACGCTCCAGCGGCGAGCGGGTCTGGAATTTCCCACTGGACAGCGATTTCGACAGCGACATCGAGAGCAAAGTCGCCGACGTTGCGCAGTGCAGTGTGGAAAGCAAGGGCGACCACATCCTGGCTACCCGTTTCCTGAATCGCTTCGTTGCCGAGGACATTGCCTGGGCGCACGTGGATCTGGCTGCCGCCACGCGGACCGGCGGGCTCGGTCATGTCAACACCGAAATTACGGGTTTCGGGGTGCGGTACGCCCTCGAGTTGATTTTGAAGCACAACATTCTCGGTGCCGCAGGGCTGCGTAAGTGACTTCGCTGACCATCCGGCGGCCCGACGACTGGCACCTGCATCTGCGCGATGGTGACGCCTTGCGTGCGGTGCTGCCTCATACGGCAGCGCAGTTTGCGCGCGCGATTGTCATGCCCAACCTGAAACCGCCCGTCACGACGACGGGACAGGCACTGGCTTACAAGCGGCGGATCATCGAGGCTCTGCCGTCAGGCTCCAAATTCGAGCCCCTGATGACGTTGTATCTGACTGACCGCACCGATCCCACCGAAGTGGAAAAGGCTCGGGCCAGCGGCGCGGTCCATGGGTTCAAGCTCTACCCGGCCGGCGCCACCACGAACTCCGATTCGGGTGTCACCGACATCCGCAGAGTCGACTCGGTGCTGGCGCGCATGGCTGAGCTCGGTGTCGTCCTGCAGGTTCATGGCGAAGTCACGGACCCGAACATCGATGTGTTTGACCGCGAGGCACGCTTCATTGGCGCCGTGTTGGCACCGGTGATTGAACGGTATCCCAATCTTCGCGTGGTGTTTGAGCACATAACGACGCGGGAGGCAGTTGAATTCGTGCGTGGAGCGCGCAAGGGCGTGGCTGCGACCATCACTCCGCAACACCTGCTCATGAACCGCAATGCATTGTTTACCGGCGGCATTCGCCCGCATCATTACTGTCTGCCGGTGCTGAAAACGGAAACCGACCGCCGCGCGCTGCTGGAGGCAATCGCGAGCGGTGACCCCCGTTTTTTCCTGGGAACGGACAGCGCGCCCCACGCTCGACACACCAAGGAAGCCTTCTGCGGTTGCGCGGGAATCTATTCGGCGCATGCCGCAATAGAGCTCTACGCGGAAGCATTTGAAGCGGCCGGCGCACTGGCACAGCTCAATGGATTTGCATCCGAACACGGCGCCGCGTTTTATGGCTTGCCATATAACGAAGGCACAGTCACCCTAACGAAGGAATCCTGGGATGTGCCGGCTTCGTACCGGTTCGGGTCGGATGAGCTGGTGCCCCTGCGCGCTGGAGAAAAGGTACTTTGGCGCGTCGCGCAATGAGAGAGTGTCAATGAGCGACGCTGATTCAATCGTCGCCGTGGAGAAGACGGCGACCGCATGCGCATCCGCATCAGGGCCGGAATCAGCCCTGGTGGTTGAGACGACGACCGTTGTGGTCGAGACCGCCGCGCCGATACCAACGGCACCCACCGTTGCCGCCCTCATGTCACGCCGATTCCGCGGCTTCCTGCCCGTCGTGATCGACGTTGAAACCGGCGGCTTTCACTCCTCCACGGACGCACTGCTCGAGATCGCGGCCGTGCTCATTGACATCGAACCAGACGGCACGTTGAAACGCGGCGCGACGCACAGCTTTCATGTCAAACCATTTGAAGGCGCGCGGCTGGATCCCGCCGCATTGGCGATTACGGGTATCGATCCTTTCCACCCGCTGCGCCCCGCGCTGCCGGAGAAGGATGCGCTGGGCCGAATTTTCCGTGAGATCCGCCACGCCATACACAGTTACAACTGCCGCCGCGCGATTCTTGTTGGTCACAACGCGGCGTTTGATCTTGGATTTCTAAATGCAGCGGTCACACGCGCCGACGTGAAGAGGAACCCGTTCCATCCGTTTTCGTGCTTTGACACTGCAACGCTGGCGGGCGCCGCGTTGGGACAGACGGTGCTTGCGAAGGCGCTTGCTGTCGCGGGCCTGCAATGGGATCCCAGCAACGCGCATTCAGCATCCTACGATGCTGAAAAGACAGCCGACATGTTTTGCCTCATCTGCAACCGGCTGAGCAATAGCTTCCAGGATGCGCAGAATCGGGCGCGGGCAATGGGATGGATCAGCGCAACCGCCCCACCTGCAACAGATGAGGGCGCGCCGGAAGACTAGCGGCCGCTGCGAGTGGACAAGAACCCGGGTTCCGCGCGGCCAGTGCCGCGCCAATAGAACCAGGGCGCGGCCAGTGCCGCGCCAATAAACTAGGCGGCTACGGCGCCAGCCTCTGACAACACCTTCTTCAGCTCGCCGCTGCGATACATCTCGAGCGCGATATCGCAGCCGCCGAGCAGCTCACCGTTAACATAAAGCTGTGGGTAGGTGGGCCAGTTCGAGTAGCGCTTGAGCGCTTCGCGCATTTCGGGCTCTTCAAAAATATTGATGTGCTTGAAGTCCGCGCCCACGGCACGCAGGGCGGCGACGGTCTGGGCCGAGAATCCGCACTGGGGAAAATCGGGTGTCCCCTTCATGAACAGCACCACGGGGCTCGAGTTGAGCTCCGATTTGATCTTCTCGACAACGTCCATCGCTTGACTCCTGGCTAACCAATCTGGGCATCGCGCCACGCGCGCCGCACCTTCAATTCATCTATCAATTGCCACTGCTCGGTGGCGCTCATCGACAACCAGCGGCCAATTTCCGCGCCGGTCCGCAAGCATCCAGCACAGAAGCCTTGGCCGTCCAGTGTACAGACCTTGGTGCAGGGCGAGGCGGGTCCCGAATTACTCTTCAGTTCTGGCATACTGCTGAGACCAAGAATAAGTGCATTCATCTGCCACCGCGAGGGAGCTGTCATGAATCCGCTCACGTCCGTCAAAGGCGCAATCGTTACAGGCGTAATTCTGGCATTGCTGATCATCGTCGGCATAGCCGAGATGGGGTCGGCGGGACTCCACTTCAATGAGCCGAGCCTTGCACGCTGGATACACATTCTCTCCGGAATCATGTGGATCGGCCTGCTCTATTACTTCAATGTGGTGCAGGTACCCGGCCTGGCCGCAGCGGCAGCCGATAAGGGCGGCCCAGGCGGAGCCGGGGTCACGAAGTACATCGCACCGCGCGCCCTGCTCTGGTTTCGTTGGGGTGCGGTGGCGACCTGGTTCACCGGCTTCTGGTATCTGGCCTATGGTCATCAGTTCATGAATGCGCTGACGCTCGGGGGCGGCGGGCACGACCGATATGGGTTGATTATCGGCCTGGGCATGTGGCTCGGGACCATCATGCTCTTCAATGTGTGGGTCCTGATTTGGCCCAATCAGAAGAAAATTCTGGGACTGGTCGCTGCGACCGACGAAGAGAAGGCCAAAGCGCGCAAGGTGGCTTCGCTGGCTTCACGAACGAATTTCGCGCTGTCGATTCCGCTCATCCTGTGCATGGGCTCGGCGACGCACGGCCTGCCATTCTAGGGCAGCGCGGGCGCTATCCCCGCTTGGGGACGCTATCCCCAGTGGGGGCACCGCGCTAATCTACGCGGATGCCCACACTCCCGACCGACCTCTCCCAGCAGATCGCCACAGCACTGGCTGAAGACATTGGCTCCGGCGACGTCACCGCCGAACTGGTCCCGGCTACTCAGCACGTCACTGGCAAAGTAATCACCCGAGAAGCGGCGGTCATGGCCGGCCGGCCGTGGGTGACAGAGACGTTCCGCCAGCTCGACCCCGAAGTCCGGTTGACCTGGCACGCCAATGACGGCGATCGGATCACCCCCAACCAAACTTTATTCGAAGTTGCAGGGTTGGCGCGGCCCGTACTGACGGGTGAAAGAACCGCCCTCAACTTCCTGCAGTTGTTGTCCGCCACCGCGACGGCAGCCCGGCGTTACGTCGATGCCATCGCTGGAACAGATTGCACAATCCTCGACACGAGGAAAACGCTTCCGGGTCTGCGGACGGCGCAGAAATACGCTGTCGTCTGCGGAGGCGCACAGAATCTCCGCATCGGCTTGTTCGACCAGGTGCTGATCAAGGAAAACCACATCGCCGCGGCGGGGTCGCTGTCGGGGGCCATTGCCGCGGGCCGGCGCGCGGCCGGCAAACGCAAGGTCGAAGTTGAAGTCGAGACCCTGGCGGAGTTTGAAGAAGCGCTGCGCGCCGCGCCGGACATCATCATGCTCGATGAGTTCAGTCTGGCGGATATGAAGACCGCGGTGGACATCAACAAATCGAAGGGGCGCCCGGTGATGGTGGAAGCTTCAGGGAGCGTCACCTTGGAGACGGTGAGAACAATCGCGGAAACGGGGGTTGATTACATCTCGGTCGGCAGCATCACCAAACATGTGAAAGCCGTGGACCTGTCGATGCGGCTGGAATTCGTCTCTTAAGCAACCTGCGACTTCAGAACCCGCTGAGGCTGCGCCACCCCATACCCCTGTGCGTAATCAACGCCCAGGCTCGTCAGCATCTGAATGATCTCGGCATTCTCGGCAAACTCGGCAATCGTCTGTTTGCCCGTGAGATGCCCGATCTCATTGATCGACCGCACCATCTCGCGATCGATGGGATCCCGCAGGATCTCACGCACAAAGCTGCCGTCGATCTTGAGGAAATCCACAGGGAAGTGCTTGAGGTAACCGAACGACGACAGGCCGGTGCCGAAGTCATCGAGCGCGAATTTGCAGCCGAGCTCCTTGAGGGCCTGGATGAACCGGTTGGCCTGCGAGAAGCTGGCCACGGCGGCGGTCTCAGTAATCTCGAAGCAGATCTTCGAGGCGTCCAATCCGCAGCGATGGAACTGGTCAATGACAAAGGGCAGGAACTTGTCGTCGCCTAAGCTCTGGCCCGACAAGTTGATGGAGCACATCCCCAGACTCTGACGCTCATCGGCCTCCGAGACCAGCCAACGGAATGCATTCTCGATCACCCAGCGATCGATCGCAGGAGTAATTCCGTAGCGTTCGGCGGCGGCAATGAAATCATTGGGAGCCACAATACGGCCCGCCTCGTCCTTCAACCGCAACAGCAGCTCGTAGTGGGCACCATGATCGACCCGCTGCAGCGGTTGGATAGCCATGCGGAACAACTCGAACCGGCCCTCTTCGAGAGCGGCATTGATACGAGCAGCCCACTGCATCTCGCGACGCCGGCGCATCAACTCGATGTCATTCTCGGCAAAGCTGTGAACCCGGTTGCGGCCACCCTCTTTCGCCGCCTGACATGCACTGTCGGCCGCGGAGAGAATTGAGGCCACATCTTCGTTATCCGCCGTAATCGGAACCACGCCGATGCTGGCGCCGAGTCGGAACACGCGGTCTTCCCACGTGAATCTAAACCCGCGCACACCCTCGCGAAGAGTCTCTGCCGTGCGCATCGCTTCATCGAGCGAGCAGCTCTCGAGCAGAATGCCAAACTCGTCACCACCGAGTCGGGACAGCGTGTCGCGCCAACGAACTTTGGACTTCAGCAGCGCGCCAACCTGACCCAGGAGCGCATCACCCGCGCTATGACCGCAGGTGTCGTTGACGATCTTGAATTGATCGATGTCGAGGTAGCAAAGCGCATACGATGCTTCGCGAGCCTTCGCGCTCTTGAGCGCACGTTCCAACCGACTCTCGAACTCACGTCGGTTGACGAGGCCGGTCAGCAAGTCATGGCTGGCGTGATAGGACAGCCGGCGATTCAGCTCGCGCGATTCACTGACATCATGGAACACGAGAACGCCACCGGCCACATGACCCGCTCCGTCGCGGATGGGAGCAGCGGTGCTCTCGACGTACAGCTCATTGCCATCGCGACGAATGAGCAGCATGGGACGGACTGATTTAATCGGCCGAATACGGCGGATCGCGACGCTCAACGGGTTCTCGAGCGGCTCGCAGGTCTCTTCATGGAATGCCCGGAAGATCTCTTCGACGGGTCTTCCCATCGCATCTTCCAGACGCCAACCCGTCAGCTCTTCCGCAACCGGGTTGATGTAGTCGATGGTGGACTGGGCATCCGTGGTGATGACGCCGTCGCCAATCGACTGGAGTGTAATCTGCGCGCTCTCCTTCTCACGGAACAGCGCTTCCTCGTAAATCTTACGCTCGGTGATATCGAGCTCGACGCCAACGAGCCGCAGCAGGCGCCCGTGCTTGTCCACGCGAGCCGTCGCCCGACTGCTGACCCATCGCCACTCGCCATTGCGATGACGCATTCGGTGAGTGCTCTCAAACGTAGTGGTTTTGCCCGCTACGTGGTCACGGATCGCAGCCTGCACGCGCGAAAGGTCGTCCGGGTGAACGAGGCTGCGCCAGTCTGGTGATCCGCGCATGTCATCATCGGCGTAGCCAAGCATCGCCTTCCAGCGTGGCGAGAAGTAGACCTCGTTGTTCTCGACGTCGAAGTCCCACAGGCCGTCGTTGGCGGACGCCTGAGACAGGTTCGTGCGCTCTTCCAGCTTGGCCAGACGCGCCTCAATGCGAATCCGCTCGAGGCCGGTCGCGAGGCTCGTGCCGATCAGCTTCATCAATAACTGCAGATTCACGTCCCAGGCACCACGCGGCATGGTGTGGGCGAGACCCAGGATCGCGGCAGGCTTGCCCTGCACTCGCAGACTCACGAGCAGTGACGATCCGATCTGCAGGTCCGCAAATTTGTGGGCTTCGGCCGTCTGCTCACGGCGCGGCGTGCTGGTGTCACGTAGCTCCGACAACCGCAAGTGATCCAGCCGCGCCTTCAGCCACGGGAACGAGTCGAGCGCCACCTCGCGCAGCCCTTCAGGGCGGCACTGGGCAAACGCACTTCGGGCAAGCTGCACATCTTCAATGACCAGCTCATCCGGGCGCAGCGAAATCAGGAACGCGCAATCGGTCGCCGTAGCCTCGCGAAGAAGCTCGAGATTGCGTCGAATGGTGTCGTCGATTTGATCGCGGCGCATGTTCTGGAAATCGACGGCGATTTTCGTACACGCCACATCGAGTCCCAGTACCGGACGGGGAGCGCGCCCCGTCCACGCGTCCGCCGATAAAATGTCGGAAGCCGTGAACTCCGCTGGTTTATCCGGCGGCAGAGACGACATTGAAAGGGAGACCTCCCAAAAACCTACCGCAGAGTATCCGACCGGCGCTCCGCACGCTGTGACGCTGTCGGGGTTCGCGCTCGAATCGCTCTACGGTTTTATAACTAGTTGCACGCGATTCTCGCATACTAACGCAAGAACACAAGCTAACTTACTGTTCGACCACAAGTTAAGGACTTTACTTAACGGCGGCTCGCGTAGGGTCAGGGAGAGTTTCGGTACTACGAACCAATTCCGACCAGGCCGTCATCACGGCTTCGGGCATGATTCCCAGGATGGTCTGAACTCCATTTTCGAGGCCGGATACCGCTACCGCAGGTGTGGTGGCTCCGCCCGGGCGGAACAAAGTCGTGCTCGCAGGTCCGAACAGCGCGACTGTCGGCGTACCCAGCGCCGCAGCGGCGTGAGCGGGGCCGGTATCCACGGAGATCATGCTGTGAGCACGCTCCAGTACAGGCAAGAGCGTGGGAATCGCAAGCTCGTCCGCGACGTTCTTAACCTGGGTGAGACCCGAGCGAGCCACAATGGCGTCATTGAACTTCCGTTCCGCGCGTGTGCCGGTCAAAAGAAGGACATAGTCGGGCCGAAGGTCCGTGAGCGAGCGGAGCACCCGATCCCAGCGATCCTCGGGCCAATACTTCTCGGCGCCCGCTCGTGAACGGAATGTCCGACGAGCGATGTGCCTGCTGCCCGGATGGACCACGATGTAAGGCCGGTCAGCGAGCCCACGCTGCGCCAGCCATTCCTTAGCAGAGGAACGAGCCGCGTCGGAGAGAACCAGATGAGCAGCGCGTGAGCTTGCCGGACGCGCCGGCGGCAGCAATCCTTGAAATGCCGCCGGGCCTTCATTGCCCATGCGGATGTAGCGGTCGGCAAAGCCTTCGTCGGGCCGCCAATTGAAGGAGCGCATGTCACAAATGTAGTCGTTCGGAATACCGCCGCGATTGAGAAGACTGATGCCCAGGTCCCGATCGCAGTACCAGGTAGGGCTGGCGCCGCGTTCGCGCAACCACGACACCAGTTGCCATTGGTCCCGCGCAAACAGATACGGCTTGCGACGACTGCGAATGACAAACAGGCGCCCCATCCAGGGTTGACCTTGGAGCAACGGCGGCGTCCACGGGCCGGAAGAAATGACATCGACGGGTTGTCCGAATCGCTCGTACAGATGTCGCAACAGGATGGTGAGCAACACCATGTCGCCAAAAGCACCGAAGCGCATGACGAGCGGCGGGCGTGTGGCGGCGGTAGCGGGACTATTGTCAGCGATCAACGTGACTTCCCATGCAATGAGTCCGAAGCCACTGCATACAGTTCTTTCAATCGAACCTCCATGTCCGTTTGCAACTTCTCCATCCCCACAGCGTCCGTCACGCGCGGAACATACTGAGGCGCACCGATAGCGATGACAACCCGAGAGAAAGGCACAGGGATGACGAACTTGTCCCATTTGACGAGCCATGCGCGGGACGCCGCATACGCCATGGGCAACATCGGACGACCTGACATCTGCGCGAGTAGGATGGCGCCCGGCTTGAACTTGAAGCGCGGCCCACGGGGGCCGTCGGGTGTTATCACCGGCGAGAGATTCTCTTTCACGAGCGCCTGATAGTAGTCCCGCAAAGAGCGCGCCCCCGTGTGACTCGATGACCCGCGGATCACACCCCCGCCGATTCGACGGACCATCATCGCCCCGAGCTCCCCGTCCACCGACGGGCTGATCAGCCAGCCGACCGCGAGCCCACGCGAGCGTTGTTCGAGCAGATAGCGGGCACAGAACAACTGGTGCTGGTGCCAGTAACACGGCACCAGCGATGGCGCCTTGGCCAGGGCCGCCTCCAGGTTCTCAACACCGACGACCCGCACGACGCGGCAGGTCGCGAGCCACGATTTGATGATCCCCAGCCCCAGCGGAACCGCCAGCTTGTACAGCAGACGCCGTGCGGGGGTCATCCGGCGGCTGGAGCGTGTAGTCTTGCGGTAGAAGCTATTACGGAGGCCGTCGTCGGGCTCTGGGTCGGTCATACGATCGAGCGTGCCGCGGTGCCCCGTTCGAGCCATGCACCAGGCCGATACCAGTGAGCTAGAATTGCTATTTTGCGCATCGCCGCCTGCATGACCGCTACCGAGTCAGAATCAAAACAACCGCCCGAGGCTGAGCTTCAGTTCGACATAGGCGCCACGGACGATTCCCTGGAGCGCATGACGCAGCTCTTTGCGCGTCTGGGCGACACCTACCGGGTGTTTGCGCCGGGGCGCAAATCGTACTCCTACGTCATTCACCATCCGGACGACGTCAAGCGGGTGCTGGTCTCCAATCACCGCAATTATACCAAGGGCGCTGGTCTCGACCGCGTCAAGATTCTCCTGGGCAAGGGACTGATGACCAGCGAGGGTGATCTCTGGCGCAGTCAGCGCTACATGATGCAGCCGTACTTCCACCGGCGCGTGGTGACTGGATTCGCGCAGACGCTGGAGGCGGTCAACGAGCAGTTCACAGAGCGCTGGGACGGTTTCGCCGCGTGCGGTGAGCCATTGAATATCACCGACGAGATGAGCGAGCTGACACTCGAGATCGTGCTGCGCTCGATCTTTGGCCGCGACCTGCCCGAGCTGGCGGCAAGCTTTGCGCTCGTCACCAAGGACCAGGCGCGCAACCTGCAGTTTGCCTTCAAGTTCCGCTCCCTGACCAAGCTGGTCGCCGCCGTCATTGCCCGGCGCCGCGCCAACCACGAAGAGCATTTCGACTTTGTAGGCATGCTCATGACGGCGCGCGACAAGGAATCCGGCGAACCCATGAGCGAGCGGATGCTCATTGACGAGATCATGACACTGGTGGTCGCCGGTCATGAGACCACAGCGAGCGGGCTCAACTGGACGTGGTACCTGATTTCTCAGTACCCCGAAGTGGAGTCGCGCCTGCATGCCGAGATCGATGCCGCGCCCGTGATGACTGCGCCGAGCCTCGAACAAATGGAAAGCCTGGTGTATACACGGCAGGTCATCGACGAGGCGCTGCGTTTGTATCCGCCGGGCTGGCTGTTGTCGCGCCGGACGATCGAAGCGGATGTGCTGGGCGGTTATGCCATCGCCGCCGGCACCGATGTGTTGTTGCCGTTGTACCTGTTGCACCGGCATCCACGCTACTGGAAGGATCCCGACATTTTCTGGCCCGAGCGCTTTGCGCCGGAGCACGAGGCCGAGCGACCGCGCTTTGCGTACATGCCATTCGCGGCCGGCCCGCGCCATTGCATCGGCGAGACGCTCGCGTTGTACGAGATGCTGATGCATCTCTACAAGATGGCGCGCCGCTACCGGTTGGTTTATGCCGAAGACAACAAACCGCTGGAGCTCGAAGCGCAGATCAATCTGCGCACCCGTAACCCACTGTACATGAGGCTGGAACGCCGCTGATGTTTAAAGCCACGACGCTGACCGAACTGATTGAAGACAACCGCACTGCCCAGCGCAGCGTTACCTACCTCGAAGGCGAAAATGACGCGCGCGAGGTCCCATACGGCGAGTTGTATGAGCGGGCGCTCGGGATCCTGTATCACCTGCAGCGCATGGGTGCGAAACGGGGCGACAAGCTGATCCTGCTGTTGGCCAACAACGAGCAGTTCCTGGACGCCTACTGGGCCGGCATTCTGGGTGGCATCATTCCCGTGCCGGTGGCGCCGGGCATCAGCGACGAGCATCGGCACAAGCTGCTGCGCATCGCCCGCAAGCTCGGTAAGCCGTTTATCTACTCCGAGCGCAAGCTACTGGATCGCATCGGCTCGTTCGCCAGCCAGGCTGGTGAAGCCGACGCATTCAATGAACTGCGCGCGCGTGCGTTTCTGACCGATGACCTGGATGACATCTCCAAGGCGGGTAAACCCTACAAGGCAACGCCAGCGGACCCCGCCTTCATCCAGTTCTCATCGGGCTCCACCAGCGAGCCCAAAGGCGTGGTGCTGACGCACGGCAACCTGATTGCCAACTGTCACGGCACGACCGCGGCCGCCGGCTTGAACGATGCGGACCGAACACTTTCCTGGATGCCGCTCACACACGACATGGGGCTGATCGGCTTTCACATCATGATGTTCGCAGAGCGCTGCCACAACTACCTGATGCCGACCGACCTGTTTGTGCGCCGTCCGTTGTTGTGGCTGACCCTGGCGAGCCGCATCCGCGCGACCATCCTGTGCTCGCCGAACTTCGGCTACCGGCACTATCTGAAGGTGTTGGGCGATCGCCCGGTCGACAGTCTCGACTTGGCCTGCGTGCGCGTCATTTTCAACGGCGCCGAACCGATCTCCGTGCCGCTGGCAAACGAATTCCTCGACCGTCTCGCTCCCGCGAAGCTCGCACGCAACACCATGTTCCCAGTCTATGGCCTGGCGGAAGCCTCACTCGCGGTCGCCTTCCCGCCCCTCAACTCGCCGCTGAAGACGCTCATCCTCAACCGCCACAAGATGGGTGTTGGTGAAGAGATCGTCCGCCTTGCCGGCACTGACAAGGATGCCGTCGAGTTTGTATCAGAAGGACAGGCGATTCCCCACAGCCGCGTGCGGATCGCCGGCGATGACGATCAGCCGCTGCCCGAGGACCGCATCGGCCACGTACACATCAGCGGCGCGAACGTCACGCACGGTTACTACGAAAACCCGCAGGCCAATGCGGAATCCTTCACGGCCGACCAGTGGCTGAAGACCGGCGATCTCGGTGTGATGGTCGGCGGCGACCTGTACATCACCGGCCGCTTCAAGGAGATCATTTTCGTCAACGGCCAGAATTACTATCCGCACGACCTCGAGGCCATTGCCCAGCGCGTTCCGGGGTTGGAGCTCGGCAAGGTGGTGGCCGCGGGGGCCCGGCCGAAGGGCACCCAGACGGAACAACTCGTTGTGTTTGTGCTGCACCGGGGCGGCATGGAGGAATTCCTGCCCATTGCCACCGAAGTGAGCCGGCTCATCAACGAGCAGGTTGGGCTGGAAGTGGCGGAAGTCGTGCCCGTCAAGCGGATTCCGAAAACCACCAGCGGCAAGATTCAACGTCACCTGTTGGAAGAAGGCTACGTGGAGGGTGAATTCGCCGCGGAACTGGCGCAGCTCGCCACCCTGCGCGAGGCGCAGCGCGGCCCGCAGTCATCCGCCCAGAACGAGATTGAAGCCAGCCTGCGCCTCATTGTGGAAGCGGCCCTGCCGGGCAAGCGGGTGGACGTCGAGGACAACCTGTTCGAGATCGGTGCCAGCTCGTTGAAACTCATTGAAATTCACGAGCAGATCGACCGCCAGTACCCGGGCCTCGTGGACCTCACCGAGTTGTTCGACTTTCCGACCATTGCCGAGCTGGCACGGCACCTGGAGGACAAACTGGCCGCCTGAGCACGTATCAGGCCACCTGGGCACGTATCAGGCCGCATGCGGGCGGGTCCGGGCACCAGGACGGTGTCTAGCCGCCTGATGGGGGCTGGAGTATCCTGCCTCGCATGCACGCGAAACCGACCGAGCAACGCCTGTCCGAGTGCGGCATCCGGCCCACGGCTCAGCGGGTCCAGATCGCCCTGCTGTTGTTGGCCGCCCCGCAACACCTGTCGGCCGAGCAGATTCTGGCGAGCCTGCGTTCCTCGGGTGCCCGGGTTTCCAAGGCAACCGTGTATAACACCCTCAACTTGTTTGCGGCCCATGGCCTGATCCGTCAGTTGTCGGTTGACGGTTCGCGCGCCTGGTTTGATTCCAACGTTGACGCCCACTACCACTTCCACGATGTGGCGACCGGGGCGCTCATTGACGTTCCCGTTCCCGAGGTTGAATTCAGCAAGTTGCCGGCGCCGCCGCCGGGCACTGAAGTCGCCGGGATCGACCTCGTCATCCGGCTGCGCAAGAAGTCCTAGCCTTGCTCGAAGCGGTCGAGATTGAAACCGGGCGCAACCCGACCGGTACGGTCCTCTGGCTGCACGGCCTGGGCGCCGACGGCCACGATTTCGCCCCGATTGTCCCGCAGCTCGTGGAGGCGCACGAACGTTCCCTCCGCTTTGTGTTTCCACACGCCCCTGTCCGCTCGGTCACCATCAACAATGGAATGTCGATGCGGGCCTGGTACGACATTCTCGGCTTCGGACGGGGCTTCCCGCACGATGAAGCTGGAATTCGCGCTTCCGATGGCGAAGTCCGGGCCCTGATCCAGCGCGAAAACCAGCGCGGCATTGCCACGAGCCGCATCGTCCTGGGCGGCTTCTCGCAAGGGGGCGCCATTTCCCTGTTTTCCGGCCCGCGCTACCCGGAAAAGCTCGCAGGTATCATGGCGCTGTCCTGCTACCTGCTCCTCGAGGACCTGCTGCCGGCCGAGCGCACGCGGGTGAACTACCAGACTCCGGTTTTCCTGGCCCATGGCACCCAGGATCCGGTGGTGGATTTCCGTCGCGGAACTGAAGCTAAGCAGTTGCTGGAAGCCGGCGGGTATCCGGTCGAATGGCACGCCTATACCATGCCGCACTCCGTGTGCCCCCAGGAAATTGCCGATATCGCCACCTGGTTGCGGAAGGTTCTGTAGCAGACCCGGGGACGACCCGCTAAAATTGGGAATTCGGTGCCGACTTAGCTCAGCTGGTAGAGCACATCATTCGTAATGATGGGGTCCACGGTTCGATTCCGTGAGTCGGCATACTTTCGCCGAATGCTCCTCTCCGTTCAGACCACGCTCACGAGCGCACTGTCGCGGAACCGCTCAGTTATTGGATCGCACAATCTGGCCGATAAATGGCCGATAAGCTTGCCTTTGAGGCAGTTGGCCGATAGATTGGCCGATAAATGGCCGATAAAATAACGCTCTTCCGCTATTTGAAATCTCGTCCGTCGATCTGGCTCTCCGCAGCCGAGATCAAATCTGCTGTGTCCCTTCCTGATCGAACGCTGCGCCGCTGGCTGAATGAACTGGTGTTGGAAGGTGCTCTCGAGCGCCGCGGCAACAGGAAGGCTACGCGCTATCAATGGCAACCCACTGCAACTGCGAACGCCGAACCGCCACCAACATCGCCTGCCCAGAAGACGCATCCCCATCACGGCCTCACCTTCTCACCGGCGAACGCGATCCTCATCGAGCGAATCAAAGCTCCAATTTATACGCGCTCTCCAGTTACCTACTCCGAAGAGTGGCTGGAAGAATACGAACCTAACAAAAGTGCATATCTGGCGGAATCGACGCGGCGCGAGCTACATTCGCTCGGAAAGCGTTCACCGCTCTTCGCCAAGGCAGGCACGTACATTCAGAAGATCTACGACCGATTACTGATCGACTTCAGTTTCAACTCATCCCGGCTCGAGGGCAACACCTACAGCCTTGCAGACACTGAGCGGCTCGTACTACTGGGCGCAGCGGCTCCCGGCAAGCCCAATGCCGAGCGCATCATGATCCTGAATCACAAGGAAGCGATCCGCTATCTCGTCCAACATATCAACACACTGACCGCGGATGAAGAAACGATTAGAACATTGCATTACCTCCTCGCGGACAGTCTCGTTGCGGCGGGCGCCGCCGGACAGATCCGCGAGGACAGCGTGCTCGTGAGCGGCACGACATATACACCCTTGGAAGGCAAAGAGCGCTTGAGGTTGCAGTTGCTCCGGCTGCTCGAGAAGGCACGCGCAATCGCAGATCCTTTTGAGCAGAGTTTCTTTCTATTGGCGCACCTTTCGTACCTGCAGGCGTTCGTCGATGTCAACAAAAGAACAGCGCGGCTGGCTTCCATCATTCCACTGATCCGCGGCGACTACGTGCCCCAATCGTTCGTAGATATCGACCAGGCTCAGTATCTCGAGGCAACAATCGCAATGTACGAGTTGCGAGAAGCAGGGCCCCTGGCCGAAGTTTACGCGTGGTCCTATCGCCGAACCTGCCAGCGTTACGACACGAACGTAATGGCGACCGGCTTCGATGAGATCGCCGCGCTTTACCGACAACAGAGGCGTGCACTGGTCTCGGACCTGGTCCGGCAGCAGGTGCCTCCGACTCGAATATCAGAATGGGTCCTCGCGAATATTCCGTCCAGTATCGAGACGGTTCACCGCGAGAAGTTTCTCGCAGACGTGCTCGCCGAGGTGGAAAACCTGGATAGCTCACGAATTGGCGGACTCGGCATCACGCGACAAGAACTGGAGAACTGGCAGAAGCTCCATGACCACGATACTCGAACGACTCTTCGCGATCTCCGAGATGAATGGGACCGCTGAGCCTGGATTCAGAAATCGCGGCAAGCGCCGCTCGTCTGCGGGCCGCGTTCAAATTGAAACTTGCGGATGCGGTGCAAGCTGCCGGCGCACTTGCAGTGGGTGCAGATGCTTTGGTCACTCACGATCGTGATTTCTCGGCGCTGCGCGACCTGCGTGTCTTAGGCGTGGCGGATAAAAACCCTCCACCCTAACCGGTCAAACCCCTGGTTGGCGCGCGTCCGGATAAAACAACTGCTGTCCGTCCACCCGGTAACGGGCGATAGCGTCCTGGCCGGCCGGTGAAATCAGAAAATCAATGAACCGCTGACCCAGTGCCGCCCGCACGTTCGGGTGCTTTTTCGGGTTGACGAGGATCACGCCGTACTGATTGAACAGATGCCGATCCCCCTGGACGAGGATGCGCAGCTCGCCTTTGTTCTTGAAGTGGATCCAGGTGCCGCGATCCGAGAGCAGGTAGGCATTGCTCGATGCAGCGAAATTGAGCGCCGCGCCCATGCCTTGACCGATCGATTTGTACCAGGCGCCTCTGTCCTGTTCGATGTTGATGCCCGCCTCTGTCCACAGCGACAGTTCGGCCAGATGGGTTCCAGAACGGTCGCCTCGCGACACAAAAGGCGCGCCCTTGTCCTTGATCCGACGCAGCGCCACTTCAACATCCGTCAGTCCCGCGACTCTCGCGGGATCGCTCGCGGGACCGATCAGCACAAAGTCGTTGTACATGACGGGATAGCGCGCAACGCCTTCACCTTCGGCTACGAACTTCAGCTCAGCCTCCCTGGCGTGGACGAAAACAACGTCAGCATCACCGCGGCGAGCCGTATCGAGTGCCTGGCCGGTTCCTTGGGCGACCACCTTCACGGTAATGCCGGTCTTTTGTTTGACCAGGGGCAGCAGATACTCGAACAGCCCGGAATCCTGTGTCGAAGTCGTTGACGCAACGACAATCGAAGGCTCTTGCGCGAACGTTGGAGGGGGTCCGACGCCCGCTGCAATCAATGCGACCCATAGCGCCGCTACGGTACGAACGAGCCTGGCTGGTGCGTTCATGCAATTCCCCTACGTCAACAACTCACCCGCAATAAAACGCCGGCCGTAATCGGTTTTGGGTCCAGCAAAGAAACTGTCAGCGGGCCCAATCTCAACAACGGCACCGCGATGCAGGAGAACGACCTCCCCGGCCAGGCGCCTGGCTTCGCCCAGATCATGAGTCGCCATGACGATCTTGATCCCCTTGGCGGCGAGCGTGCGAACAATGTCTTCAATGGCCTTTGTCGCAGCCGGATCGAGACTCGCTGTGGGCTCATCGAGGAACAGCACTTCGGGGTCCCGCGCCAGCGCTCGTGCGAGAGCCAATCGCTGCTGCTCGCCACCGGACAGACGGCGCGCGGGCCGGTGTACGAAGCCCTCTAACCCGACCAGCGTCAAAAGCTCCGCGGCTCTGCGTTCGCGTTGTTGTTTTTCGACGTGGGCAGCCCTGAGAGCAAAGAGCAGATTGCCCAGGACGCTGCGGCGAAGCATCACAGGCCGCTGAAACACGATCGCCCTGCGCGGCGCCGCGGCGCTTTTTTCCGGCCCCCAGGCGATACGGCCACCCGCGGGCGCGACGAGGCCCATCGCAACACGCAAGAAGGTTGTTTTTCCGGAACCGTTGGGCCCAATCAACACGGTGGGAGGGCCCGCGGCGATCTCGACGGACAGCCCGCGCAAGATCGCAACATCCCCGGCGCCCAGTTGGACTGCCTCGAACGCAAGTGGCATGCACCCGATAACCCGGGGTGAGCTCATCCTCCAACGCGCTCCCCGATCCGCCGCAGCCACCACGCCAACGCGCTGATCGACACAACAATGGCCATCAGGACGATTCCCAATCCGATTGCCAGTGAGAGATTTCCTTTGGAGGTTTCCAGCGCGATCGTGGTCGTCATGGTGCGAGTGAAGCCGTCGATGTTGCCACCCACAATCATGATGGCCCCAACCTCCGCGGCAGCCCGACCGAATCCCGCCAGCAAGGCAGTGACCAGCGAAAATCGGGCGTCGCGGATGAGAGCAAACACGCGTTGCAACGGTTCGACTTGCATCGCTGCGAACTCTTCCCGGTATTCCGTCCAAAGGTCTTCGATTATCTGGCGGGTCAGGGCCGCAATGATGGGAGCGACCAGGATCGTCTGCGCGACGATCATGGCCGTGGGCGTGAACAGCAGCCCCCATGATCCCAGGGGACCGGAGCGCGACAGTGCCAGGTAGGTACCCAGGCCGACCACCACCGGTGGCAAGCCCATCAATGCGTTGAGTGCAATGATGATCGCCTCCCGGCCCGCGAAGCGGTGCAGGGCAATAAATGCCCCGGCCGGCGCGCCCACCAGCCCCGCAAACAGGGTGGCGCTCAAAGTCACCTGCAAGGACAGCCCGACGATCGCTACCAGCGCTGGATCGGCACTGAGGACCAACTGAAGTGCGGAGGTGTTTTCGGGTCCCATCGCGCTCCACATTTTGTATTAAATTGACCGTCCGTAGAATACCGGGACTCCAACATGACACAGCCGCTGCGGGATTTCAGCCTCGAGGTTTTCTTCTCGCGCTGGGAGTTCACCGCCCGCTACAACCTGGGCGGCTCCGATGCCGAGACGATTTCGCAAAAGTCCCTGTTGGAGCTGGCGAGCCCCGAGGACCGCGCGGCCTTCGAGAACCTGTCGCTGGGCTATACGGAGACGTTCGGCGCGCCGCTGCTGCGCGAGGCCATCGCTCAAACCTACGACACCGCCGGACCCGAGCACATCCTGTGCTTCGCAGGCGCCGAGGAAGCCATCTACACCGCCATGAAGGTGCTCCTGGCACCCGCCGATCACGCCATCGTGGTGACACCGAACTACCAGGCGGCGGAGACGATCCCGCTCAGCATCTGCGCCGTGACGGGAGTTCCGCTCGATCCTGAACGGAACTGGGATCTGGACCTGGAGCGCGTGCAGGCGGCGCTGCGGCCGGACACAAAGCTCATTTCCATCAACTTTCCCAACAACCCGACGGGAAAAATCATCCCCCGCGAAACGTTGCAGGGACTCGTGCGGCTGTGTCGCGAGCGCGGGATCTGGCTGTTCAGCGATGAGGTTTACCGCTTGATTGAACGGGACGAGTCGCTGCGCCTGCCGCAGGCAGTCGATGTGTACGAACGTGCGATCTCGCTCAATGTCATGTCGAAGGCGTACGGTCTCGCCGGGCTGCGCATCGGCTGGCTCGCCTGCAAGGACCGCGAAACCCTGGTGCGGCTGGAGCGCTACAAGCACTTTCTGTCCATCTGCAACTCCGCCCCTTCCGAAGTCCTCGCACGGATTGCGCTCAAATCGCGCGAGCGCATCCTGGCGCGCAATCGCGCCATCGTACGCGTGAACATCGCGGCCTATTCCCGCCTGTTCGAAAACCATCGGGACCGGTTCGACTGGCAGGAAGCCGATGGCGGTTGTGTCGCCTTCATCCGCTACAAGGGCCAGGACGGTGTTGAAGAGTTCACGCGCCGGTTGGTTGAAGAGACCGGTGTGTTGTTCCTGCCCGCGAGTATTTTTCGCTCCGACCTGTGCGCAGTACCTGCCGACCGGCTGCGGATCGGGTTTGGGCGCTCACACGTGCAGGCGGGCTTGAGTGTCCTCGGCGAATGGCTACGGCAGCGCTGAGCGAGCTTGCGAGAAACCGCTACCGATTTCACATGTGATTGAAATCGCACAATTTTTTACTTGAAAGGGTAGAATGCCGCGGTGGGGCCGGGTTTTCCCGGCCCATGAACGCCCCGGCGTTGGCATCGTCCCGCCGCCCCAGCCGGTCCGCTGGGCGTTTCGTGGATCTTAAATTTCATTCGGGACGTTAAACTTTCTTCCGTCGAAGTGCTTCCAACCTCGACAGGCTGCCGCAGGTGCGGATCAGCCCTTCACAAGGAATCTACCCGTGGGCGCGAACGCCGAACACAAGCTCCATCCTCCCTCCGGACACCCCGAGCCGGTCCGCTGGATCGGCCGTGAGCCGGTGCCGCATGAGCAGGTTGCGAGCCCCATTTCGCCGCTTCCAGCGGACTCCGAGGGCGGCAGCACCAGCCGTGGCAAATGGATCGCCATGGGCGTCGCAGCCGCAATAGTCGCGGCGGTGGCCTATATCCTTTGGCGGGGTCATACAGCGGACCCTGCGTTGGTAACCCTTGCAACTCAACGCTCGATTCCGTTGGTCAGCGTGACGTCGCCGGGTGTCACATCAGTGACATCTACAGTGACGTTCACCGGCACCATTTCCGCGCGTTATGACATGCCGATCGGTATCGAAGGCGATGCGGGACGGATCATCGGCGTTTATGTGGAGGCTGGCGACCATGTCAAACGCGGTCAGCTCCTGGCCAAAATCGATGAATCCGTGTGGCAGCCGCAGGTCAACCGGCTGGCCGCCTCGTTGGAACAGGCGAAAGCCCAGGCGAATCTGTCAGCCGCCGAATATCGACGCGCCGCGGCAGTTGAGTCCGCGGGTGCGCTGTCCGCTGAGGAAATCGAGAAACGCCGCGCGCTGTCAGTGACCGACGCGGCCAACGTGAAAGTGGCCGATGCCATGTTGGCGGAGGCACAGGCGCGCCTGGCGCGGACCCGGGTCGTTGCGCCGACGGACGGTATCGTTCTGACACGGCGCGCCGAGGTTGGTCAGACAGCCAGCCCCGGTGGCGAAGCGCTGTTCAGGTTAGCCAGTGGCGGTGAGATTGAAATGCGCGGCCAGGTGGCTGAGCAGGACCTGGCTGTACTCACAGTAGGCCAACCGGCTGCGATCTACCTCGTGGGCTCCACCCAGCCCTTCGAAGGGCACGTGCGGCTGCTCGGCGCGGTGATCGATCCGCAGTCACGCCTCGGCGACATCCGGATTGCGCTGAAATCCGACCCTTCCCTGCGGCCGGGCGCCTTTGCGCGCGGCGCGGTGTCGGTGGCCAAGGCCGAGCGCCCGATCCTGCCCCAGACAGCCGTGTTGTCCGACAGCAAGGGCCCGTATGTTTTCGTGATCGACAACGACAATCGTGTTGAGCGACGCGACGTACAGGTTGGCGGCACCGTCTCCGCGGGTATCATCATCACCAGCGGCCTGACAGGTCACGAGCGGATTGTGACCACCGCGGCAGGTTTCCTGCGCGCCGGTGAGAAGGTCTCGATCGCCGCGCCGCCGGCGACACCCGCGGCGAACGCGTCATGAAAAACATCTCAGCATGGGCAATCCGGCACCCCGTCTCTCCGGTGGTGCTGTTCGTCGTGCTGTTGTTCATGGGGATTGTGGCGTTCGTCCGATTGCCGATCACGCTCAATCCGGACGTCGCGTTTCCGCTCGTGGAAGTCACCGTGTCGCAGCCGGGAGCGGCGCCCCAGGAGATCGAGACCCAGATCCTCCAGAAGATCGAAGGCTCGGTCGCGGGTGTTGGCAACATTCACAACATCACCTCGGTGGCGCTGGAAAGCACCGCCAAGAGCTTTATTGAGTTTCAGATCGGCACGCCCATCGATCGGGCCGTGGCCGACGTGCGTGATGCCGTTGCCAAGGTTCGCAGCCAGCTCCCCAACGGAATTCAGGAGCCGATCGTGCAGCGCGTGGACGTGGACGGCGGCCCGATCGCCTACTACGCCGTGTCAACGACGGAGGAGAGCGAGCAGGAACTGTCCTGGTTTGTAGATAACACGATCACCAAACGTCTGCTGTCCGTTCCCGGCGTGGCCCAGGTGGGCCGCGGCGGCGGTGTAAATCGTGAGATCCGCATCGAGTTGGATCCGGCACGCATGCAGGCGCTGGGTATCACCGCGGTTGATGTGAATCAGCAACTGCGCACGTTGAACATGGATTCTCCGGGCGGCCGCGCCCAACTCGGCGGCGGCGAGCAGTCCATCCGCGTTCTCGGTGGGGCACGGACAGCTCTCGCGCTCGGCGATACACAGATTGCATTACCCGGCGCCGGCAACCGCTTTGCGCGACTGAAGGACATTGCCACCGTCAAAGACGGCGTTGGCGAGATCCGCAGCATTTCGCGCCTCAACGGACGCGATGCAACGACCTTCTCCGTCGCGAAGGCGAAAGGCGCATCCGACGTCACCGTGATGGCCGCGGTTGAAAAGGAGTTGGACAAGGTCCAGAAAGAAAATCCCCGTGTGAAGCTCGACAAGGTTTTCAACACGGTCGACTACACCAAGGAACAGTATCACTCGGCCCTGATGGCCTTCATTGAAGGCTCGATCCTGGCGGTGATTGTAGTGTGGGTTTTTCTTCGGGACGGGCGAGCCACGGCTATCTCCGCCCTCGCGATTCCGCTGTCCGCGATTCCGACTTTCGCCTTCATGCAGTGGATGGGGTTCTCGCTGAATGGCATCAGCCTGCTGGCCCTGTCGCTGGTGGCCGGTGTCCTGGTCGATGACGCCATTGTGGAAATCGAGAACATCGTGCGCCACATGCGCATGGGCAAGAGCGGCTTCCAGGCGGCACTGGATGCCGCCGACCAGATCGGTCTGGCCGTGGTTGCCACCTCGTGCACCATCATGGCGGTGTTTCTGCCTGTCAGCTTCATGCCTGGCATCTCGGGACAGTATTTCATTCAGTTCGGTCTGACAGTCGCCGCGGCCGTGTTTTTCTCACTGCTGGTGGCGCGACTCATCACACCGGTAATCGCGGCCTACACACTCAAATCTGAAAAGGTCGCAGACCACTCGGATGGTCCGATCATGGCCGGTTACATGCGGACCCTGAACTGGTGCCTGCACAATCGCTGGAAGACCATCGGCGCCGGCACGGTGTTCTTTATCCTGTCGATCACGGGCCTGATGATGATTCCCACCTCGTTCGTCCCGGATTCAGACTTCGGCGCGCCCAACCTCTCCGTCGAGTTACCCACGGGCGTACGCCTCGAGGAAACGGCTGCCGCCTCGGCCGCAGCTTACAAGATCGTCGCGCGTCAGCCGGAAGTCATGAGCATCGTGGAGTCGATCGGCGAGGACGACTCGAGCGAGATCCGCACGGCGCAGTTGTATATCCAACTCGTGCCCCGCAACCAGCGCAAGGTTACCCAGAAAGAGTGGGAAGATCGCGTGATGAAGGAGCTGCGGACGCTGCCGGACGCGCAGATCCACTTCAATAAGCAAGGCGGTGGCGGCGGCAGCGGACGCGACGTCAACATCTACATCACGGGCGATGATCCGGAACTGACCCAACACACCGCGGAGAAAGTGGTCGACGAGATGCGCGCCATGCCGGAGCTGCGCGATGCGCGCATCAACGGTGACATGCAGCGTCCCGAGATCCTGATCAAGCCCCGCTTCGACCTGGCCGCCCAGTTGGGCGTTACGGTGTCCAGCATCAGCGAGACAATCCGCATTGCGACCCTCGGCGACATCGATCAGAACAGCGCCAAGTTCTCGCTGTCGGATCGGCAGGTGCCCATCCGGGTCAGCCTGCTCGAATCGAGCCGGCGCGACCTGACCACGTTGGAGAATCTCCCGGTCCCCACCGCGACCGGCGGTGCCGTACCCCTGAAGGCCGTGGCCGATATCAGCTTCGGCGAGGGGCCCACCAAGGTACGCCGTTACAACCAGAGTCGCCGTATCTCACTCGAGGCAGACCTGACACAGGGCACAGAGCTGGGTACCGCATTGAAGAAGATTCATCAGTTGCCGACCCTGCAGCACCTGCCCACCGGGGTGCGGCTCGTCGATGTCGGCGACGCAGAGATCATGGCCGAGCTGTTCACCAACTTCACCATCGCCATCATCACCGGCATCCTGATGGTGTTTGCTGTGCTGGTGCTCTTGTTCGCGCGCGTGCTGCAGCCGGTTACGATTCTATCGTCGCTGCCGCTGTCCCTCGGCGGGGCGGCGCTGGCCTTGATGCTGACGAAGCACTCGTTGTCACTGGGTGTGCTGATCGGCTTCCTGATGCTCATGGGCATCGTGGCCAAGAACTCGATTCTGCTGGTCGACTTCGCGATCGAGGAAATGCGCCTCGGCACCGACCGCTGGACCGCCCTGCTCGAAGCCGGTCACAAACGTGCGCGCCCGATCGTGATGACCACGGTCGCCATGGTCGCCGGCATGCTGCCCGTTGCCATTGGACTCGGTGGTGACAACGCCTTCCGCGGCCCGATGGCCATTGCCGTGATTGGCGGGCTGATCACTTCGACCGCATTGACGTTGGTGATCGTGCCCGCAGCCTTTACACTGATCGACGACATTGAGCGCTGGCTCGGACCCAAGTTCGGCCGTGTGCTCACCACTCACACCATTGAAAGGCCGGCATCGGAACCTCATCCTGCCGGCTGAGGTTCAAGCCGACAGTGCCAACGCCAGACGGCGGGGTCGCCCCGCCCGCCTCCAATTCAGCGCCCGCCGATGAAGGCCCGCCGCGCCGCTCGGCGTGGTGGGTACGCATGTTGGCCGCTGTGCCCCTGCCCCTGCTGTACGCCTTTTCCTCCCTCGTCGGCTGGCTCGCCTGGAAGGTCGTTCCGTACCGCAAGGAGCTGGTGCACGGCCATTTGAAGCTGGCTTTTCCCGAGATGGAGGAAAAGGCGCTGCAGGAGGTCATGCGCCGCTATTACGCCGGCTTTGCCGACATGTTCGTAGAGATCGTCAAGTCGGCCAGCATGCCGCCTGAGGAGATCCGCAAGCGGGTGCGGATAGTGAATATGGATGTGCCGCGGCAGTTGCTCTCGCAGGGAAAGTCGGTGTTGTGCGTTGCGGCACATCAGTGTAATTGGGAATGGATGCTGCTCGGATTTTCCCTCGAGTTGGCATACCCCGTGGATGCGGCCTACAAGCCGCTGGTGGATCCCTGGGCCGAGCGCGAAATGAAAACGGTGCGCAGCCGCTTCGGCTGCCGGCTGATTCCGGCCAAGGAGCTGCTGCCGGACATCATCAAGCGGCGCGGCATTGCGCGCGCCATTGCGATGGTCGCGGACCAGGAGCCGACCACCAGCGAGCACAAGCACTGGACGAAGTTTCTCAACCGCGATACGGCGTTCTACATGGGCCCGGAAGAAATCGCGCGGGTGACGAAGCTGCCGGTGTTTTTCATTGTCATGCGGCGCGTGGCGCGCGGCTACTACGAAATGGCGTTCGAGCCGCTCGCGCAGCTCGGTGAGAAGCTCGCGCCCGGCGAGCTGACAGAGCGTTACGCGCGCCGGGTGGAACAGCAGATCCGCGATGCGCCACCGGATTGGCCGTGGTCGCACAAGCGCTGGAAGTTGAAGAAGTCGGTATACGGCGCACGCCGTTCATAGACGATGGGCGCGCGGCGCTAGATTCGCGCGCCGCCGGCCGCCAGCGGGCGGATCGATGTCGTCGGCGGCGCGGCGCTAGGACGCCGCCTTCTCCACGACGGCCTTCCGCAACTCGCGCGGCAACGCGAAAAACACCTTCTCTTCGCGCCCCACCACTTCCTGAGGCACTTCCGCACCCCAGCTTCCCAGGCGTTCCACAACCTGTTGCACCAGCAGCTCCGGAGCAGACGCGCCGGCGGTGACACCAACGGCCGCCTTGCCTTCAAACCACTCGCGCTTCATGTCATCCGGGCCATCCACCAGGTATCCGTTGACACCGGCGCGGTCCGCGAGCTCACGCAGGCGATTTGAGTTGGAGCTGGTGCGCGAGCCCACCACCACAATCACGTCGCACTTCTCCAGGAGCTTCTTCACCGCATCCTGGCGATTCTGCGTGGCATAGCAGATGTCTTCCTTGCGAGGTGTGGCCAGCACCGGAAACTTGCGCCGCAGGGCCGCAACGATCGCGCTCGTATCATCCATCGACAACGTCGTCTGCGTCACAAACGCGAGATTGGTTGGATCGCGCGCCTCGAATTGCTCCACGTCCTCCACACTCTGGATGAGATGAATTTTGCCGCCGTGGGATGCGTCGAATCGGCCCATGGTGCCTTCGATCTCGGGATGACCGGCGTGGCCGATCAGGATGACATCGCGGCCTTCGCGGGCGTAACGCTGCACTTCCATGTGAACTTTCGTCACCAGCGGGCACGTTGCATCAAACACGGTGAGGCCGCGCGTCTTCGCTTCCGCCTCGACCGCGCTCGATACGCCGTGTGCGGAAAAGATAACCGTGGCACCGGCGGGCACCTCCTGCAGCTCCTCGACGAACACAGCGCCGAGCCCCCGCAACCGGTCCACCACGTGAGTGTTGTGCACGACTTCGTGACGAACATAGATCGGCCGTCCAAACAGCTCGATGGCGCGCTCGACGATATCGATCGCGCGATCCACTCCCGCACAGAATCCACGTGGGTTGGCCAAAAGAACTTTCATACACTCGCCCTCTTTGCGCCGCGGCTCTCCCGCCAGGCGTCGAACAGCAGAAACACGGCCCCGACAGTAATGGCCGAATCCGCCACATTGAATGCCGGGAAATAATGATTATCCCAGTGACACAGAATGAAATCGACCACGTGGCCGATTCGCAGCCGGTCGATCACATTGCCAATGGCCCCGGCCAGGATCAGTGACAGTGCGCAGGACAGCAGCCACTGGGCGCGCCCGTTCAGGCGCTTCAGCCAGACCACGAGCCCAATACCCACGACCACGGCCAGGCCCGAGAACAACCACCGCTGCCACCCGTTCTGGTCATCCAGGAAGCTGAAGGCCGCGCCCTTGTTGTACCAGAGCGTGATATCCAGCACGGGCAGAACGTGCAGGCGCTCGTACTCGGCGAAGTGGTGGACGATCCAGAGCTTTGAGGCCTGATCGATACCGATCATGAGCAGCGACAGCGGGAGCCAGATCCAGCCGCTTCGGCCCGCGCCCGCGCCAAAATCAGCGTCCCGGGTGTCGCTCATGCGAACTGCCGGACTTCACCCGGCCCGTCGACGTTCGTAACACACCGACCACAAATTTCCGGATGCGCCGAGTTGGAGCCCACATCAGGGCGGCGCTGCCAGCAACGCACACACTTGACCGCCGATGTTGGCTTCACCGTGAAGGATACTCGCGGCGCCTGAGCTCCATGCAACTGGCCATGAGTCGTATGCACTGTGCCTTCAGGCAACTTGTCGACCTTGTGAACCCGCACTTCGGAGGTGATCAAGAGGAAGCGCAGCTCGTTCCCGAGCGCATTGAAGCGCGCGAAATCGCCCGGCTCGCAATACACATCGACTTCAGCATCGAGCGGCGAGCCGATCGCGCCTTCGTTGCGGATCTTCTCCAGCTCACGCGTGACGTCCCCGCGCAGATGAATCAACACCGGCCAGTCGATGTTGTCCCGTGGAACTTCCGGCGTGTGGTGCCAGGTGCTCAGGAACACAGAGTCCGGCCGCTCACCCGGCAGGAACCGCCAGATCTCCTCGGCAGTGAACGACAGGATCGGGGCGAGCCAGCGCACCATGCTCTCAGCGATGTGATACACGGCGGTCTGCGCGGACTTGCGCGCCTGACCGTGCTTCGGAGTGGTGTACATCCGGTCTTTCAACACATCGAGGTACAACCCGCCCAGGTCCACGATGCAGAAATTGTGGATCTTCTGGTAGATGACATGGAACTGGAACTGCCGGTAAGCCTCCAGGATGTCGGCCTGCAGCTCGCGGGTGCGCGCCAGCGCCCAACGATCGAGCGCCACCATCTGCTCGGGCGCCACTGAATCGCGCTTCGGGTCGAAGCCATCCAGGTTGCCGAGCAGGAAGCGCACCGTGTTGCGCATGCGGCGATATGACTCGGCCATGCGCTTGAGAATTTCATCCGACACGGCGATTTCATTGGCGTAATCCGTCGCGGCCACCCACAGGCGCAGCACATCCGCCCCCAGGCTGTCAGTCACCTTCTGCGGGGCGATGACATTCTTCAGGGACTTCGACATCTTGCGGCCCTTCTCATCCACGGTGAAACCGTGAGTGAGCACCGCCTTGTAGGGAGCGCGCTCGTAGAGAGCCTCCGACATCAGGATCGAGCTGTGGAACCAGCCGCGATGCTGATCGGAACCCTCGAGATACAAATCAACCGGCGCCTTCACTTCGGGCCGTTGCGCTCCCACGCACTCGAACGACATGCCGGAATCGGCCCACACGTCCATGACATCGGTGACCTTGTCATAGTCGTCGGCCTCCGCATGCAACAACTCGGCCGGGTCGAGCGAGAACCACGCATCGATTCCGGCCTTGTCGACGCGCGAGGCGGCAGCCTCTATCAGCTCCTGCGTGCGCGGGTGCAAAGCGCCGGTTTGTTTGTGCACAAACAGCGGGATCGGCACACCCCACGTACGCTGGCGCGAGATGCACCAGTCAGGCCGATTTTCGATCATGCCTGTGATGCGTTGCTCGCCCCATGCCGGTGTCCACTGCACCTTCTTGATGTCACGCAGGGTATGAGCGCGAAGTTGGTTCTGCTCCATGCTGATGAACCATTGGGGTGTCGCACGGAAGATCAGCGGCGTCTTGTGACGCCAGCAATGCGGATAGCTGTGCCGATAGGACTCGTGATGCGCGAGCCGTCCACGCTCCTTCAACACGTCGATGATCGGATGGACCGCCTCTTCGACTTCGAGCCCCGCGAACAACGGCGTGTCGGGCAGGAAGCGGCCGTCGTTTCCGACCGGGTTTGCAACCGGCAGCCCGTACTTGCGACCCACAATGAAGTCATCCAGGCCATGGCCCGGCGCTGTGTGTACCGCTCCGGTACCTGCCTCGAGCGTGACATGGTCGCCGACAATGACCGGCACCTGCCGATCCTGGAAGGGGTGCTGGAGTTTCAGTCCCTCCAACCGCACCCCGGCAAATTCCGCCAGGGTTTCCTTGTGCGTCATCTGGTAGCGCTGCAGACACGCATCGAGCAGGTCGCTGGCCACGATCAGTCGATGGAGCTCGCCCTCCTTCGAGGCCTCGACGAGAACGTAACGCAGCTCAGGCCCCAGGGCGACCGCCTGGTTGGCCGGAAGCGTCCAGGGCGTCGTGGTCCAGATGACCAGCTCGGCGGGTGAGCTGCCCAACTTACCGGCGCTCAAATCAACCCGCTTCTCCAGGTCGACGTTGTCAAAAACCCGGAAATAGACGTCGATGGCCTGAGAGGTGTGCTCTTCGTACTCCACTTCCGCTTCGGCCAGCGCCGAACGGCACTTGAGACACCAGTGCACGGGCTTCACGCCCTTATAAAGGTGTCCGTTGGCGATGATCTTGCCGAAGGCCCGCAATTGTTGGCCTTCGTAGTGCGGATCCATGGTCCGGTAGGGATTGTCCCAGTCACCCAACACACCCAGCCGCTTGAAATCCTTGCGCTGCAGCTCGATCTGCTCCTGCGCGTACGCGCGGCAGGCGCTGCGGAACGCGCTCGCATCGAGCTTGCCGCCCGGGCGGCCGTGTTTTTTTTCAACCTGCAGCTCAATCGGCAGGCCGTGACAGTCCCAACCCGGGATGTAGGGAGAATCGAAGCCGTCGAGCGAGCGCGACTTGACGATGATGTCCTTCAGGACCTTGTTGACCGCATGGCCGATATGAATTTCGCCGTTGGCGTAGGGCGGGCCATCGTGCAGGACGAAACGCGGACGGCCGCGCGCCATCTCACGCTGTTTCGCGTAAACACGCTGGTCGTCCCATGCCTTGACTTGCGCGGGTTCGCGCTGCGCCAGGTTGGCCTTCATGGGAAAGTCCGTCTGGGGCAGGTTGATAGTCGATTTGTAGCGGTTCTCTGTGTCGTCAGCCATTTAGTAAATTCTCACGGCCTGCGGCCGGGGGTTCAACGGGGTCGAAGCGACCCCGATCATGAGGCGGCGCGTTCCGCGCCGTCGAGAATGTCACGCGTCTAAAATCCGGCGCGCATCTTGAGCATCTCTATCCATTTGAACAACCAGCGCATCGAGGCTTGCAAAGTGCACCTCGTCGCGCAGCTTCGATACGAACTCCACTTCGATTTCACGCCCATACAGGTTGCCCGTAAAATCGAACACATGTGCTTCCAGCAACATCTCGCCACCTCCATCAATGGTGGGGCGCGTCCCCAGGCTTGCAACGCCAGGCAGGGGCTCAGCGGCAACGCCATGCACACGAATGGCGAAAATACCCGCCACCGGTACGCGCCTGCGGCCCGTCCGCAGGTTCGCGGTCGGGAAGCCCAACTTGCGGCCGAGTTGATTGCCCTGGACTACCCGCCCAGTCATTGAATACGGGCGCCCCAACCAGGCGGTCGCCAGGGCAAAGTCGCTTCGCGACAAAGCCTCACGTATGCCACTACTACTGATGCGCGCACCGCCGAGCAGGATCGGCTCGACGACATCGACCGCGAATCCAAGCGCCGCTCCGTGTGCCGCCAAACTATCAGCAGTTGCCTCGCCATTGCGTCCGAATCGGAAGTCGTGGCCGACAACAATCTGGTGCGCGTGCAGTTGCTGCGCCAGCAGCGTCGCGAAATCCTTCCCTGACAGGTTACGCAACCGCTCGTCGAAACGCAGCACACACATATAGTCGACGCCGCAGTCGCCCAGGATGTGCCAGCGTTCGCGCCAGGACGTCAGTCGCGCGGGCGGACTGTCGGGCTTCAAATACTCGCGCGGCATGGGCTCAAAGGTGAGGACCATGGCCGGACGGGACTCCCGCGCCGCGTGTTCACATAAGCGCTTCAGCAGGGCCTGATGCCCGAGATGAATCCCGTCGAAAGTACCTATCGTCACGACGCAGCCCCAATGGCGGTCGCGCAGGTTCGAGGGACCGCGAATGAGCTCCATAGTGGCTTAAGTCATTGACGGTAAAGCGCCAAAGTATACCGCGTTGACAAGCGCAGGTCGTATCAGCAGACTACCGCCCCCCGCGATGTCCGGGGATCGTTTCCATTCCAGACGGAGATTTCGTGGCCAATACCAAGTCCGCCGAGAAGGCTGCTCGCCAGGCTGAAAAGCATCGCGCCCGTAACATTGCACTGCGCTCACGCATGCGCACTGCAGTCCGCAGCGTTACGGCAGCCATTTCCGGTGGAAGCAAGGAAACGGCCACGGCCTCCTATAAGGCAGCGGTTCCGGTTATTGACACTCTGGTGAACAAGCAGATCATCCACCGCAACAAGGCGGCGCGACACAAGAGCAGACTGGCTGCTCGTATCCGCGCCATGCAGTGAGGCCGCGATGAACGCCATCGTCAAGGACGGCAGGATTGCCGTCAAAAATGCAGTTCCCGACGTCCCCCGCGGCTTCAAGTTGAAGCCGGCTGCGCGTCGTGAGTTTCTTCTGCAGGCGATTCGTGAGCGCGGGACTCGCGCTCCCGCTGCTCCTCCAAAAAGCCCATAACGGCTTCGGCCAGATCCTTCGTCCCCCGGCCTGTAGCGCCGGAAATCAGGTAGTGCGGCCCGCGGAAGCGCAGGCTGCGAACAATCTGGCGCGCCCGCTTTTCGGCCTCTTCATCGGGCATCAGGTCGCGCTTGTTCAGCACCAGCCAGCGCGGCTTCGCCGCCAGCTCCTTATCGAATTTCTTCAGCTCCGCCACAATCGCGCGCGCGTCCTTCACAGGGTCGGCGTCAGGATCCAAGGGAGCAATATCCACCAGGTGCAGTAGAACTTTGGTCCGCTGCAGGTGTTTCAGGAAGCGGATACCTAGACCCGCGCCTTCCGCAGCCCCTTCAATCAGACCGGGAATGTCCGCCATAACGAAGCTGCGGTGCTGACCGACGTCCACCACCCCCAGGTTCGGATAGAGCGTCGTGAACGGGTAGTCCGCGACCTTCGGCCGCGCGGCTGAAACGGCTCGAATCAGCGTGGACTTGCCCGCATTCGGCAGGCCAAGCAGACCCACGTCCGCAATGACCTTCATTTCCAGTTCCAGGGTGCGCTTTTCACCCGGCAGACCGGGCCCGAACTGACGGGGCGAGCGGTTCGTGCTCGATTTGAATTTCTGGTTGCCCCAGCCGCCTTTGCCGCCGCGGGCGACCAGCAGCGTGTCCCCGTGCCGGATCAGGTCGCCCAGCGCCTCTTGAGTTTCGGAGTCCTTAACAATTGTCCCGATCGGCACAGGGACATAGGTGTCATCCCCACCCTTCCCGAAGCAATCGTTGCTGGAGCCGTTTTCGCCGTGCTGGGCCTTGTACGTCTTTTCGATGCGGAAGTCGGCCAGGGTGTTGATGCCCGAAACAGCGCGTAGGTACACATTTCCGCCGTCTCCGCCGTCGCCACCGTCGGGTCCACCCAGTGGTACGAACTTCTCTCGGCGAAAACTGGTGCTGCCCCGGCCTCCGTTGCCGGCTTGGACTCTGAGCCTTGCCTCGTCGACGAATTTCATGGTTGCCAGCTTACTGAAATCAAAACAAAAACCCCGGCATTCGCCGGGGTCTTGAAGATCGCTGCGGCGAGCGCGCCGTAGAGACTTTAATGCGTCTCGGCTGCCGCTGCCTCGGGCACCACATGAACATACGTGTGCTGCTGCGCGCCGCGCTTCGAGAACTTCACCGTCCCCGAGACCTTCGCGAACAGGGTGTGGTCCACGCCCATTCCCACATTCGCACCGGCGCGAACCGGCGTGCCGCGCTGGCGAATCAGGATGTTGCCCGCCAGCACCTGCTGGCCGCCAAAACGCTTGACGCCCAACCGCTTGGCATGGGAGTCACGACCGTTGCGGGTACTGCCGCCTGCTTTTTTATGTGCCATGAGTAATCAATCCTACGAAAGCTTGAATAAGAGCCGGCGACGCTTCAGCCCGCGCTGATGTCCATGACCCTCACTTCAGTGAAAGGCTGCCGGTGGTTCCCCTGGCGCAGGTAGTGCTTGCGGCGGCGGAACTTGACGATACTGACCTTGGCGCCCTTGCCGTGGCGGACCACGGTTGCGACGACCTTGCCACCCTTCAGGAGGGGCTTGCCGAGCTTCACTTCGGCGCCCTCGCCTACGAGCAACACCTCACCGAATTCCACGGTGGCGCCCGGCTCGGCGTCGAGCTTCTCTACTCGGAGAAGGCCGTCCTTGGAGACACGATACTGCTTTCCGCCGGTGGCGATGACTGCGTACATAGTGATTTGGGGACTGGAATGGGGTCTAAAGAAGGCCGCGCATTCTACTGGCGCAGTCCCCGCTGGTCAAACGCCCGTTTCCCCAGCTTACACCAGCACTTAGCTGCGCACTCTTGGCACCTTCGCCATTCTCCCCAGCCCCTGCGTCGGCTAGGATGTGGGGCTCATCATGAATGCCGCCCGTGACACTCTGTTCCCAGGAACAATGACCCTCGAAGAAATCCGGGCGCTGGTCCGATCGGACCTCGAAGGCGTAAACCGCGTCATCCGTGCCCGGCTCAAGAGCGCCGTTCCCCTGGTCGACCAGGTCGCAGACCACATCATTGCCGGTGGCGGTAAGCGCCTGAGACCCCTGCTGGTGGTCCTGGCGGGCCGGGCGTGCGGGAACGATGGGCACGCCGTGGTGGAAGCGGCTGCGTTCATTGAGTTCATTCATACCGCAACGCTTTTGCACGATGACGTCGTGGACGGTTCGTCCATGCGGCGTGGACGTGACACCGCCAACGAGGTGTTTGGCAACCAGGCAAGTGTTCTCGTCGGCGACTTCGTCTACTCGCGTGCGTTCCAGATGATGGCCGCCCTCACAAATCAGCGCGTGATGGAAATCATGGCTGAGGCGACCAATGTGATTGCTGAAGGCGAAGTGCTGCAGCTCATGAATGCACACGACCCTGACACCACCGAACAGCGCTACCTCGAGGTCATTCACCGCAAGACCGCCAAGTTGTTTCAGGCGGGTGCGGAAGTGGCCGCGGTGTTGGCTGGGGGTCCTAACAATGTCGTCCAGGCATTGGCCGCCTACGGTAAACACGTGGGGACTGCGTACCAGTTGATGGACGATGTGCTCGACTATCGCTCCAACCCGGCCGAGCGCGGCAAGAATCTCGGCGATGACCTCGCGGAAGGCAAGCCCACGCTGCCGCTGATTCACGCATTGCGACATGGTGACGAAGCGCAGAAGGCCGCCATTCGTTTGGCCATTGAGAATGGCGGCCTGGCTCAGTTGGAACCCATTGTGGCGGCGATTGAGTCCACAGGTGGACTCGAGTACGCCGCGCGTCTCGCCCAGAGCGAGTCGGAACGCGCACTGAAGGCGTTGGATGCGTTGCCCGATACGCCCTACAGGACGGGGTTGGCGGCGTTGGCGCGGTTTGCGGTCGCGCACACCACCTGAGCGACCCTACCTGACTGCTACAACGTCCTTGCAGTTGAGTTACCAGGACACGCCCGCTGGCACCCTGTTTACTGAACTGACATACCGGCCTCGAACTGTTGGGATCGCGGCCAACTACTGGTTCACGCAGCGGCGCTTCTGAAGTCCGCGAGCTGCGCGTCCAACGCACGTTTGAAGGCAGGTCGCGAGGTGCAGCGGTCCAGATATCCGACCAGACGCGGGTCGAGCTTCGACGTGTCTGAATGGAACCGCAACACTGTCGCCATCATCAGATCGCCGGCGGTGAAGCGGTCGCCATCCAGGAACGCCTTGTTGCCAATCCTCTTGGCCAGCGCATTGAGCTTCTTGTTCATGAATTCGATGGCGCTCGGCAGGCGCAGTCGGGCCCACTCCTCCTTCGGATAGATGTTGTTGATAACAAAGACATTCCAAACCGAGGGCTCCACGGAGTTGAGCGCCGCAACCAGCCACTGGACCGCGTTGGCGCGAGCGGTGGGTTCCGTTGGCAGAAGCACCTCCGAGCGCTCTGCGATATGCAGAACAATGGCGCCCGACTCAAACAGTACGAGGCCGTTTTCCTCGAAAATGGGTACTTGCCCAAACGGCTGCAACGCCCGGTATTCGGGCTCGTCCTGGTCGCCTTGCGCGAGCAGTCGGACCTTGTAAGGAAGCCGGGCTTCCTCGAGCGCCCAACGCACGCGCAAATCGCGAACCAGGCCCTTGGCGATATCCGGGACGTGGCTGAAGGCAGAGACGGTAATCATCGGCATTACTCCCAATCGTTGATTGACGTGGGAACCATTTGATACCGGGCGACTGAGGCAATGAGAGTAACAATAATGACGGGATATTCAGGGGTCCCGTCTCACAGGAGGCCTCCCATGCACAGATATTTGACCTCAGTGTAGTCCAGGATGCCGTATTTCGAGCCTTCGCGGCCGAAGCCGGATTCCTTGATACCGCCGAAAGGGGCCACCTCGTTCGAGATCAATCCGGTATTGAGCCCAACGATGCCGTATTCCAGTGCCTCCGCCACCCGCCAGGAGCGGGCGAGATCGCGAGTATAGAAATAGGACGCCAGCCCGAATTCAGTGTCATTGGCCATCCGCACCGCGTCCGCTTCGGTCGAAAATCGAAACAGCGGCGCCACCGGCCCGAAGGTTTCCTCGCGTGCCACGAGCATGTCGCTGGTAACACCGGTGAGGACGGTCGGCTCATAGAAGGTTCCACCCAGGCTATGGCGTTTGCCGCCAATGGCAACACGGGCTCCCTTCTCCACGGCGTCTGCAACATGCTGCTCGACCTTGGCGAGCGCTTTGGCGTCAATGAGCGGACCCTGATCGGTGACTGCCTTCAGTCCATCCCCTACACGCAACTTGGCAACGGCCGCTATGAGCTTGTCGGTGAAGGCTTCGTAAACGGAGCTCTGTACGAGCAACCGATTGGCGCAGACACAAGTTTGGCCCGTGTTTCGATATTTGCTGGTGATGGCGCCCGCGACCGCAGCGTCCAAATCAGCGTCATCAAACACTATGAACGGTGCATTGCCCCCCAACTCGAGCGACAGTTTCTTCAGTGTCCCGGCGGACTGCGCCATCAACTTTTTGCCGATGCCGGTAGAGCCGGTGAACGTGATCTTGCGCACAGTGGGGTTGGAGGTCATTTCGCCACCAATCGCGGCGGAGTCGCGTCCCGTGACCATATTCAACACACCCGCGGGAATACCAGCGCGGCGACCCAGCTCGGCCATTGCCAGTGCCGAAAAAGGCGTCAACTGCGAGGGTCTGCATACGAATGTGCAGCCGGCAGCGAGAGCGGGGCCGGCCTTGCGGGTGATCATCGCTGCCGGAAAATTCCACGGTGTCACTGCGGCAACCACACCGATAGGCTGACGTAACACCAGCAACCGTTTGTCAGACTGAGGTGTTGGAATGACGTCGCCGTACAAACGCTTACCTTCTTCCGCAAACCAGTCTATGAAGGAGGCAGCATAGGCAATCTCACCCTTCGACTCCGCCAGCGGTTTTCCCTGCTCGGCCGTCATGAGGGTGGCCAAGTCGTCCTGATTGGCCATCATCAGATCGGCCCACTTCCTCAGAATGACGCCTCGATCCTTCGCCGTCCTGGCAGACCAGGACGGGAAGGCAGCTCGAGCGGCCTCGATGGCGCGCCGGGTTTCATTGACACCCATATCCGGCACCGCGCCCAGCTTTTCGCGGGTTGCCGGGTTGTACACATCATGGGTTGCGTAATCAGCCGCATCCATCCATTCGCCCTGAATGAATGCCTGGGAACGCAGCAGGGTAGGATCTTTCAATGGCAGTGGACGGCTCATTGTGGCTTCAAAGGCTCCGAAAACTGATGGCCAGACGGTTGTAGGCGTTCATGAGCCCGATGGCAATGGTCAGATCAACCAGCTCCTTTTCGGTGAAAAGCGTCCCCGCCGCTTGGTAGTCCGCATCACCCACGCCGTTTTCACTGACCCGCGTCACCGTCTCTGCCCAGGAGAGCGCTCCCCGCTCCCGCGCATCAAACAATCCCGGGGCTTCCCGCCATACCGGCAACAGCATGAGCTTCTCGAGCTTCACCCCCTTCTTCGACAGATCGCGCGAATGCAGGTCGATACAGTAGGCGCAACCGTTTATTTGCGACACTCGAAGGTAAACGAGATCAACCAACACCGCGGGCAATCCACACTGTGAAATGTACTCGTGGACACCGCCCAGCGCTTTGACGCCGGCAGGCGCGAGCAACGAATAGTCGATTCTGCCACTCATACCGGGGCGCTCTCCCACTCATGCATAAATAAATACCAACAGGCAGGCGCAGGCGAGGAACACGCAATATTCGCAGCCCCCTGTGTTCCACAACCACCGGCCTCGTGAAACCTTGAACACGGAGGCCGCCGCGACGGACATGAATACAAAAGCGGCCAGTGCGGCGTACCGCACCCAAAGCCCCAGTGTCAGACAGGTCGCGAGCCCGACTTCAACCGCGAGCGCCACCGCCAGAAAGGCGGCCGCAGGCCTGAACCCGGCCGCTTTGAAAAATCCCAGAGTCAATGGCCGGGCAAACAGTTTGGCCGCTATGTGGGGCACGAACGTAACGCCGCACAGAATGCGCAACGGCGTCAACGGACCGCTCCAGTCAAATTGCATCGGTCGTCCCGAATCCAACTTTGATGTTGCACCATGCAGCGTCGTTGAAGTCGAGTCAAGACCAACCCGCGGTGCGCCGTCGCAGGCATCGAGAACATCCCTGGCTGCTGCTGGCCACTTTTGACCAGCCGGTTGGCTAACGACAGCCGCCCGATGGGCCGGTCATCCGCGTCCCGTGCGCGAAACGGCTGCCAATTGTCAAATACCGCTGCGCGCGAGGCGGAATTGGAGCGCGGGAACCCGTGGCACGCTTGATGCAATGGGCTTCCTGCCGGGCACATCTTCATCCAATGCAAAAAACGCAGCGCCAAAGGAAGCTCAAACATGCCGCCATCAGCCGTCCTGACACCAGTTCCCGCGTCGACTCAGCCAGCCGCACCAGGCGCGCTCGATGCGTTCTTCGGAGCGCCCGCTCCGGATCTCGGCATTGTCGCGCGAGCACAAGGCATTCAAGCGCTGATCCGCTCGCGCGCGAAAGCATCCGAAGAACAGCGCCGCGTGAGTGAAGATGTCATCGAGGCTATTCACGCCCAGCGGCTGTTCCACATTTCGGTCCCGCGGCGCCTCGGCGGCCTGGGTGGCAATTTCCGCACATTCATTGAGACCGTCGCCGAAGTAGGCCGTGCCGACGGCGGTACGGGATGGGCCACCGCGTTGCTCAATGTATGCACCTGGTTCGCAACACTCTTCGGCGAAGAAGCGCAAGCAGACGTATTTGGCAAACAACGCGACGCACGGGTCTGCGGCATCTTCACTCCGCCAACCCGCAGCGAGAGAGTGGCTGGCGGACTGCGTGTTACCGGTGAGTGGGGCTACGCCTCCGGATCAGCGCATGCTCAATGGGCGACGCTGGGAGTTACCCTGGGTCAGAACCCGGACGGCTCGCCGATTCCCGGCCTGGCGTTGGTGCCGTTTTCCGATTTGAAGATCAAAGACACCTGGTATGTGGCGGGAATGAGCGCCTCCGGCAGCAATACCCTGGTTGCCGACAATGTGTTCATCCCCGAGCACCGCGTACAGAACTTCAATGCAATGGGAGCCGAAGATTACGCTCGGAAACCGTCCGACGAGGCCAACGACTACGCATCCTTCATTCCCGTCGCGGAGATCATCCTCGTGGCGGTGCAATTGGGACTCGCGCGGGCCGCTATCGATATAACAACGCAGAAAGGCGCGACGAAGTCCGTGGCGTACACCGTATTCGCCGAAGCTCGCAACTCTCCAGCCCACCAGATCGAGTTTGCCAACGCAGCATCGCTCGCCGACCAGGCTCACTTGTTGGTTGCACGAGCGTGCGCGGACATTGATATCGCAGCAGCTCAACATAGGAAGCTGGATCCGCGGGTGCGCGCCCGCGTACGCATGGATACGGGACAAGCGGCCAAGCTCTGCCGGGAATCCATCAATAAGCTGTTGAGTGTGAATGGCGCCGGCTCCTTCGCGCAGGTCAATCCCCTGCAGCGCATCTGGCGGGACAGTGAAATTGCCAGCCGGCACGCATTCGTACTGCCGGAGATGGCCACATTGATCTACGGCCGCTCACTGTTCGGGGTGTCCGAATTCGTTCAACCCTATTGATCGCTCGCAGCACCGGTCGCCATCATGCACAAGCTCATTGCCCTCTACCATCGACCCGAGCAGCCGCAGAAGTTCAAGGATCATCTGCTCGGAGTGCATTTGCCCCTGGTGGCGAAATTTCCGGGCCTGAAGGCGCTGCGGGTCGGATTTGACGTGGCGATCCCCACGGCGGCGAGCACTCCGGATACCGAGTATTTCGCCGTCGTCGAATGCGATTTCGATGACGAATCCGCCCTGCAGCGGGCGCTCGCCTCCGCCGAGGGTCAGGCAGCGAGCGCCGATGTGCCCAACTATGCCGCCGCCGGCGTAACCATTCTCACTTTTCCAATCCAACTCTATGACAACCATAACCCATAATCCGGATTTCCGGGGCGCAATGCGCCGCCTGACGACGACTGTCAGCGTCATCAGTTGCGCACACGGCGATGCCTGGTTCGGTATGACGGCGACAGCCGTTACTTCCGTCTGCGCAGAGCCGCCCGCCATTCTGGTGTGTATCAACGGCACCTCCGCCATTCACAGTCCACTCATTTCCAGCAAGCGCTTCTGCGTGAATATGCTGCGTGTCGGCCAGGAGGCTGTTTCGCAGGCTTTCAGCGGCAAGCTGAAGGGAATGGACCGGTTTACGGCCGGGAGCTGGTCTCAGTCCGATGGCGGCCTGCCCTATCTCGAAACGGCACAAGCCAACCTCTTTTGCCGAACCGAACAGGTGGTCCCATTCGGGACCCACAGTATTTTCATCGGCGCAGTCGAATGGGTACAATTGGCCGATCGAATCGAACCGCTTCTGTATGAGGACGGCCGTTACGTCCGCTCCGCCGGTCTGCTCGAAGGGACGGAACCAACGTGAAATACAATCGTCCGCACGCCACAGCGTCGTATGGCACTCAGGCAAAGGACTGGGAACGAGGTATCGACTACGATCGGCTGCTCAAGGAGCGGCTGCGGCGGGCGCAGGACTCAATCCGGGCCGCAGGCCTGGGCGCCGTCGTCTGTTTCAATTTTGATAACATCCGGTACGTCACGGGCACCCACATCGGCGAATGGGCCCGCGACAAATTCATGCGCTATGCCCTGTGTGGAGTGGAGGGCGCTCCCCTCCTTTGGGATCCGGCTGCCCCGGCAAAGCGCCTCTCCTCCCCCTGGATTGCGGACAATGTGGCGGCACCCATTTCCACGATGCAGGGTGGCTTACCGCCCTGGATGAAGGTGCAGGATGACTTCGCCCGCCAGATTCGCAAGGCGCTCGTGGATCGCGGCATCGAGAATAAACCCATCGGCATCGACATCATGGAGCTGCCGATGTTGCGCGCCCTGGAAGCGGCAGGCATCGAGGTGGTCGATGGACAGCAAGCCCTGTTGGATGCGCGTCAGATCAAGACACCGGATGAGATTGAGCTGCTGAAGCTCGCGGCTGCGCTCGTCGATGCTGCCTACGTCGACATTGCCCGCGCCATCCGGCCGGGCACGCGGGAAAACGAGCTCGTTGCGATTGCCAATGACAAATTGTTCCGCATGGGCTCCGAGCGGGTCGAATGCGTGAATTCAGTTTCCGGCCCGCGGGGACGGCCGCACTCTCACACTTTCTCCGATCGCATCATCCAGCCCGGCGACATGGTGTTTCTCGATGTCATGCACTCGTTCAACGGCTACCGGACCTGCTATTACCGTACCTTCATCTGCGGCGAACCCAACAAGCACCAGATCGATGCGTACGAGACCGCCTCCAAATGGATCAGCGACTCCATTGACAAGGTGAAACCGGGCGTGACTCTCGATGAGATCGCTTCCGTTTGGCCCGATGCGACCGAATTCGGCTACAAGGACGAAGCGGAGGCGTTTCTATTGCAGTACGGACATGGCATCGGCTTGTCGCTGTGGGAGCGCCCGATCATCTCGAAGCGCTATCGTGGGCAGACCACCCCGCTGCAGGAGGGTATGGTGTTTGCGCTGGAAACCTGGAAAGGCGCAGCCGACGGATCCGGTGCCGCGCGAATCGAGGAGGAAGTGGTGGTTACACGCGACGGTTGCAACATCATCACCCACTTTCCGTCCGACCGCCTGATTTCGTGCGGTCTTCCCGGCTGCGAAATCTTTTGAACGCCGTCGCGCCAAAGCGCGCGCACGCGCCCCGGACGCCGGTGTCACTCATCACCGGCTTCCTCGGCAGTGGCAAAACCACTCTGCTGAATCGCGCGCTGCGCGCGCCCGCCATGCGCGGCGCCTTGGTTGTTGTAAACGAGTTTGGCGAGGTCGGCCTGGATCACAAGCTCGTTGCGCACAGCAGCGACAACATTCTCGTGTTGGAGAACGGTTGCCTCTGCTGTACCGTCTTCGGCGATCTGCTGGGCGAGATGAATCGCCTGTATCACCGGCGCGAGGCCAACGAGATCCCACCGTTTGACCGCGTCCTGATCGAGACCTCGGGCCTCGCGGATCCGACCTCCCTGATTCAGGCATTCCTGTCGGATCCGTTGCTGTCGGGCCTATTCGAGCTCACTGCGACCATCACCCTGATCGATTCGGTCAACTGCCGTTCAACGCTCGACCGACACGATGAAGCTGTGCGGCAGATCGCACTTGCCGATCACCTGGTGCTGACCAAGCTCGATATGGCAGGCGCAGCGCAACGACCCCAGCTTCTGACCCAACTGCGTAGCCTGTTACGCACCCTCAATCCCAGGGCCGGCATCCACACGGCCGAATCCGGCAGCCTCGACTGGGAGGCGCTGTTCCGCTGGCGGGGGCACGACCCTGGGCGCGGCTCCAGCGAGGCGACTGTCTGGCTCGGCGCTGTCCCAACTGAAGACTCCGAGCACTCGCCGGCTGGCAATCATCACCATTTCGCCAGCAATCATCTGCAGGTCGCCAGCTACTCCTTCGTGCGCGAAGATCCCCTGCCACGACTGGCACTGCAGTTACTGCTGCAGGGCATCGAGCAGAACCTGGGCCCGAACCTGCTGCGGTTCAAAGCGATCGTCAATGTCGAGGGCGAAGCCAACGGGCCCGCTGTCATTCATGGCGCGCAACATCTTCTCCATAACATGACCTGGCTCGACCGCTGGCCCTTTGCCGATCGGAAATCGCGCTTCGTTTTGATTGCCTCGGGTATCCGGACCGGCCCCTTGGGCGAGATGATCGATCTGCTCGACCGGATCGCCTGGCGCAGCGCCAAGGCGCGGCAAGCCGCCGCGATATAGCTACCCGCGTGCCAGCTCCGCGTGGGCGCGCACCACAGCAGAAGCGTCACGGGTCGCCACAATAAACCTCGGCCGGAACACGTCAACCCAGGCAGGGACGAAGAACATCGCACTCACTGCATTGATCAGCAGCATGATGATCAGGAGCCGCGCGGAGTCGGCCTGAAACCGCAGGTCGGATTCGAAGACCCACATCACAATTCCGCCGATGAGAGTGCTCGCAGTGAGCGCAATCGCCACGCCCGTCGTCGCTACCGAGCGTCTGACCGCCTCTTGCAACTGCACTCCCGAGCTCATCTCCTCCTTGATCCGGTCCATCATGTAGATGGAGTAGTCGACACCGAGCCCGATACCTACCGCAATCATCGGCACAGTGTTGACGTTCAAACCCATACCGAGTATCCCCATGCACGCATAAGTCGTAACCGTGGCAAACAGCATGGACATCAACATCATGAAAGCCGCGTGCGTCGAGCGGTAAAATCCCCACGTGAAGATGAAAATGATGGCCAGAACGGCGGGTACCACGATGAGGTTGGTGCGAAACGCCTCCTCGTTGATGGCAGCCTCCACACCCACTGGACCACCCGCCAGGTCGAGATGCAGCCCGTTGATCCTGGAACCTACGGTGTCGGCCCAATGGTTGACCATGTATAACGCTCGCCGGATGGTCTCGCCGGTGTGATCCTTGTAATAAAACACCATATTTGCCAGGCGGTCGTCCGTGTCCACGTACTGTGAAAGGGTCGCCGGCGTAGGGGAAGACATCATGTACGTATACATGATCCCACCGATCTCCTGACCGTTGGCGGGAATGACCCGCCATCTGGGATCGTCGTACCGCAGCATCATGCCAACGTGCGCCACGAGGTTGTTGACACCTCGGCTGCCACCCAAGGAAGAGTCCTGCATCATGTAGCTCTGGAAGTCGTCCAGTCCCTTGAGGACCTCGCTGTTCTTGATTCCACCCTTGGTGTCGGTTCGCGCTATGACAAACAGCTCTTCCGAGCCCGGAAAAGTGCTGTTGACCGCATTGGATGACACATTGTAGTCGTGACTACGATACAACAGCGGCGAACCCGGTTCGGGCTCTCCGACCCGCACGCGTGAGCTGAGACCGGTGGCCACGACGACGACGGCAGCCGTCGCATACAGCGCCAGCCGTGAGCGCAGCGGAGTTGCTGTCACCGCGGCCAACTTCGGAAACAGATCGCGGATGAAGGTTTTCTGGATCCGGTGATCGCGCGGCTGCGGCAGCAGGGCCAGCAACATCGGCAGTGTCACCAGCACCGTCACAATCATTGAGAGCGCCCAGAAGGAGGCGTAAATGGCCATCTTGTTGTTGACCGGCACCGAACCCAGGCCGATCAGAAACAGGGCGGATGCATCCGCCACAATGGCCAATGCACCGGGCCTGAACAGTGAATCGAATGTATTGCGCGCGGCCCGCAGACGATCGCCCGTCAGCTCGAGCTCCAAGTAATATCGCTCAACTTTCTGGATGCCGTGCGACAGCGAGCGTGCCGAGATCAGAAAAGGCACCACCAGCATCAGCGGGTCCAGATTGAATCCGGCGACTCCCATGAATCCCACGCCCCAGATACTGGTCAATGCCATACCGACCAACGGCAGGACGATGCCGTACAGGCGGCGCATGTAAAGGACCAGCACGGCCAGCACTATCAAAACCGTGTAGAGAAATATCTGCAGAATCTGACCGCTGTAGGAGCTCACCCAGCCAACGAGCACCGGATGCCCGGTTGCATAGATCCTGATGCCCGGAGCCGTTTCCGTGGCGCGCATGTTCTGGACTTCCGCGAAAACCTGCGCGTAGTCGATCTTCCTTTCGAGCAAAGTGCCCTTGATGATGGCCGCCTTGCGGTCCGGCGACACCAGCAGGCCATAGACCTGGGCATCGGCGAGCACGTGACTTTCAATGGTGCGCAGCTCGGCATCGGTGTAGGTTCGGCCGGGTTCGTAGTACGGAGCCGACTTGATGGTACCGTCGCTTTCCAACCAGATGCGGCGCGTCGCCCGGTGGGTCACGCTGCTCACGAGGTTGTGATTGACACCATCCAGGTTGTCCATCGCCAATGTGAGACGATGGATGCGCGCGAGGGTGTCATTCGTGAAAATGGTGCCCTGATCGACCTGGACCATCAGGTCTATGATGTTGGCTCCGCCGAAGGTATCCCGGATCCGATTGTGAAGCTGTATGTAAGGATGGCGCTGGGGCAGCAGGTCCGCGAACTCTGATAGCATCTTCACAGCGGGAATCTGCAACCCGAACCAGCCGGTCATCAGCACAATTCCAGCCAGGACCTTGATGCGGTTGTCGAACAGGCGATTGGCCAGCCAGGGAAAGAAGCCCTTGTGGTTCGTCTCATCCATTGGATTTCTCATGGCGTTCCAGCCAGCGTAAACAACGTACCGGCGCCGCCGGCTACGACGTACCCGCCCTCCTCGGTCCGCAGGATTACCCTCAGATATGAATGCGTTTTGCGCGAGTCAGGCAACACACTCCAGCCGCGAGCAGTCTGTTGAAGAATCGCGCCATCGCCTCCGACCGCATATGCAACGCCGCCGTCGCTCGCGATACCGTACAACGGACTCGTGGTGTGTGCCTCGGCGGCGGCCCAATGCCGTGCTGCGTCCGTAGTCTCGACAATCGATCCGTTCAACCCCACGGCCCACCCATGCTCCATATCAGAAAAGTGCGCCGCCTCGGGGTAGATGTCGCCCGGGAGTGAAGGCAGCTTCTGCCAACTGGCTCCCGCGTCGCTGCTGCCGAGGACTGTGCCGAACTCTCCAGTGATATAACCGTGGAGTCCATCAACGAACTGGATGGTCGTCAAGAACAGGTCCTGTTGGTCGAGGGTGGTGCGTTGCCAGTGATTCCCACGATCGCCACTCGACAGCAGCGTGGCCGACTCGCCAACTACCCAGATCCGGCCCGATGCGTCGCAAGTGATCGCCTGCGGCCTCGCATTAGCACCCAACGGCCGCGGGCTCCAGGTCCTGGCATCATCAACAGACAGCCAGAGTGAGCCCTCATACGAGATGGCGGCGAAGGTGTTCACTCCGCAGTCGGCCACTGCAATCAGCGCAGGCCAGCCTGGTAGCGTGGCCCGCTGCCAGTGAGTGCCGCTGTCTTGCGACACAACAACGAGTCCATGGGCTCCGACCACTACGAGTGTTCGGCCGTGGCGAGCTGCTGATTGAAACTCATCGGTGCGCCGGACCGGACTCGCCTCAGCCGCCTCGACATCAGCCAGAGTAAGCGGCGGCTGACATCCGCTCAATGCGCAGCAGCCGATCGCAACCAGGGCGCTGACCGCAACACCCGGAACGGCGCGGGACATTTCAAAACTTGTAGCGGGCATTGAATTGCACTTCATTCTCTCGAAAGGCCTCCCCGATCACGCCGGAACGGAAGGCGCCGAGCGGGGCAATGCTCTCGGTCCGTGCCTGCGACTGCCCGACCGCCCCCACCGGTCCGGTAAACGGCGGGAACTGATTGGCGGCGCGCAGATCATCGAACTGCTTGTCCGCGCGCCCCCACTTGAAATTGCCGCCCAGATTCAACTCGATGTGGTTGCTGGCAAGCCAGGTCACGCTCGGCGCAACCGCCCCGCCCTGACCTCGCGTGTCATAGGCGGTAATGATCTGGGGAGTGAGGCGGTCACTCAGGTAGTTGCCTTGAATCAGCAAGGTGCCGATGAAGTTGTCCTTCCAGTCCGGCATGCCCGCCGGTCCCAGGGGCGTTTCAATCAGCTCGTGCCGCAGAATGTGCTGACCGAACACCTGGGCGGAGACGAGGAAGGTGCGATTGGCATTCAGGAAGGGAATCCAGGTCGGGCGATCCCAACCCAACACCCAGCGCACGACGCCCGATTCCCTGTACAGATTCGGTTGCAGCGTATCGGCGAACTCCTCGCCGTGAGTATGTGCAACTTCCAGACGGAACGCCGATTTCAGACTATCCACGTAGGTGTCGACGGAACCTCCCAACGTAACGACACGCGGAAACACGATGTCGAATGCCGGTAGATAGGGAACCGGGACCGGTTGATTGCCGCCGCCGGGCGGCAGGAACGGATTGAGTGCCGGTACTCCGCCATGCAGCACCGGCAACTGGGCATACGAATACAAGCCATTCAGCGAGAAGCCGAAACCACCGGCCTCACCTTCCAGTCGCAGACCGACCGGCGAATGATTCAAGGACCAGGCCGGCAGGTCCGCCTGCCGGATCCCCAGCACATGCGGGCCGAAATCGATTGCCAGGCTGCCGGTGCTGGGCAGGCCGGTCAACGGCGTCAGATTGTTGGGCGCAAAATTGCCCACCGTGCAGCCATAATTCCAACAGGTACTCAGGGCCCGGAAAAGGTTGCCGACTCCGGCGATCGCGTAGGGTTGGCCGCCCTGGCCAATGAGGTCGGGCCGGAACTGCTCGAACTGCCAGATGAGCTGCACATTGAGGGACTGAAACGGGCCCCTGGCGCCCAACTGCAACTCGCTGTTGACAATACCGGTGGGCAGGCGGCTGTCGTTCAGAGGCTCATAGATATTCTGAATGGAATAATCCACGGGATTGATGACATCCAGAACCCGGAACAGATCCGTGCGGCCCCACACCACCTGTTGCCGTCCGATGCGCGTCGTGAGCCGTACACCATTGCCCAGTGGCAGCACCAGATCTGCATACAACTCCCGCAGCCAATCCTGGCGGTGATTGAATTCCGGAAACTCGAGCTGTGTCTGAGTGCTGTCCAGGTACCCGGGAATGCAGCCGCGCCGGTCCTGGTTGCAGGGTGCGGAAGGATACGCAAACTGCAACCCGCCGAAACCCGGCGTCCCGCCGGTCAACCCCCGGTTGAAACGAGTCAGCCCGCTGTTGGGGTTGAGCGCCGTGTTGAATCCAAAACTGCCCGGCAGCGGCCGCACCGCGCTGCCCCATCCCTGGCCCCAGGGCAGAGAGGCTGAATGGGTCCCATCCTGCAGCACGATTGCGCTCGGACCACCCGAGTTGCCCAACTGAACACTGCCACCGGCACGGTCTCCCCAGTGATCATCGTTCAACGCGTACTCAGCGTCGTAACTGATTCGGACCACCCCCGAGATCTTGATCGAGGAAAATGCTCCCGCGGCACCGAAGTCCTTTGCAAAGTCCGTCAGCGCGCGCAAACGCTCCTTCGACAGACCCGTGCCGTCAACACGGAAATAGGTCGCGTCTGAAAAATATCCATGAAGCTCGAGCGGCTCGCCACCTTGCGCCCACGCGGATGGGACCACCGCGGTCATCGCCGACAACACCGCCCAGATAGCATTCTTCATCTTATTCCCCCCTTTTTTGCGGCGATCGAACTAACGACCCGAAGACCGCATGTTTTGTACGTCGAACAACGCGGGTGTCCCCAGCCCGCTGTCTACGCGCCCGTGAAAGTAGAAGGCCGTGCAGTGTTCTGACTGCACATCTACGAGACTTGCCGTATCACCCGTGTCAGCACCCTTCCCCTTGTTGATGGGCAGCGTGTCCTCGACATTCGGCCATCCGATGTGGAACCACTTCCACCAGTTGCCCTTGCGGTCATAAATGAGCGACACGGGGATCTCGTTGATCTGGGCATCAAAGTACAGGACCCGCTTGGAGATCGGATGGTTGGGATCCTTCGGCTTGCCTTCGACGACATACACCTTGCGCAACTGCCAGGGCGCGTCCGGGAAGCACTTGCCACGGCCGGTGAAGTTCACATACCGCCAGTGGTCGGCGGGATTTGTATAGGTATCGTTCTTCTGTGCAGCAATCACCTTGTTGTGATTCCACATCGGCATCAGCAGAGTCGCTTCGCCCTGGTAGCTCCATGTGTAGTCGGCCACCTTCCCCTCGTAGCCTTCGAAATCCTCGATCATCAGATCGCTTCCCAGGAAGGCATCCGTCATCTGGCCGGTGGCGAAGCGGCGCACGCGCTTCTGGAAACCCAGATAGATCCAGCCATCAAGCTGCTTGGTGTCATCCTTGTATTTGTGAATGAGTAGCTGCGTATCCTTCAGATCGAAAGGCTCTTCAATTCGGATATAGATGCCGCGATAAACCCCTTCCGGATTGGCGGCCCACTCTGGCTTCGGAGGATCCACCGAGCGAAACGCATACCGCGCAAAGCACGCCTTGTCGAACTTGATGATGCGTTCGTTCTTGTCCGATTTGATGTTGTTGTAATGCCAGTACCAGGGATCGAGGCAGCCCAGGTCGCCCCAGATCCGGCCATACTCGAAATTCCAGACGAGCTTCTGCGCCGCGTTCGGATCCTTCTCGTCAGGCTCGAATGGGAAAGGCCGGCCGTTCGTGTAGTGCGTCAGATTGCCGTTTTCGATCCGCACATCGGTGTTGTGCCGCGACTGCTCCACGTAGTCCGGATGCAGCACGAAGTCTTCGGATTCTGCGACATTGAGGGAGTACCACCCCCGCTTGATGATCTGGTATGTACCCGGATCCAACACCGCTTTGAACGTATCGACGTTGTCCGCCGAGATACGCGTACCGGGATGCACGCCCTCGGCCTTTGGAAAGCCGTCCTTCTTGTATGGGAAAAACGAATAGTCGACATCGGCGGAGGTCACGGCCGCCGGCAGCTTGGGCGAGATGAAACTCACCACGGCACCCATCAGGACGGCGGCACTGACTCGGACCAACCTGCGATTCATGAACATCTTCATTCTCCCATGCTCTGTCGATCGGATCGCGCGGCTGGCAGCTCATTGAAAAGCCAGCGCAAGTAGCTTTGTGGCTCCATCTTGTTGACTGTCGCCGTCGCAATCAGGCTGTACAGCGCCGCTGCATTGGCCGCATCGCGATCCGACTCGGCAAACAGCCATTTGCCGTGCCCGGCGCTGACCGAGCCGATCGCCGCTTCGACCGCGCTGTTGTCGATCTGCACGGATCCGTCCTGCAGGTAGCGGATCAGACTGGGCCACTGGCTCAGACAGTGATTGAATGCCTGCGCCAGCACATCGACTCCGGGCTGCAAGCGCTGCGACATCCAGTCATGCAACCGGGCGAGCGCGGGCCGCGCTCTACGCTTGCGAAGCGCAACGCGCTGCCGCGGCTCGAGAAGCTGTGCCTCGCGCTCGACGGCATAAAGCGCATCAATCAGACAGATGGCCCCGGACGCCGCGGATCTGGCTTCACGCAGTGAGGTGGGAAGGTGCTGGAGTGCCCGGCGGATGCGTACTCTGCATTCGTTGAAACACCCCAACGGCACGAGGCCGAGCTCCGCGGCAACCCGCTCGTAACAGGTAGCGCCATTTGACTGCAGATACCCAGCCACCCCTTGCAACAGGTGCTGCAACTTCGAGTCCGAATCGGCGCGCTGGAAATCAAACAGCACAATCTGCTGCCCGGGCGGCCCGGCCATGCGCACCCACATCCGATGCCGCACGGCGGGCGCGCTGCCTTGGCTCAGCATCCACAGGCTGGCTTCGCTCACTTGGACATAGCCGAAGCGCCGCAATCGCGAGTCCCAGGCGCGCAAAACCGGACGAATATCGACCTGCCGGTCGAGACTGTCGAGAGCCGCCAATCCGGCTGACCTGTGACTGCGGGCCCGGGGGTTCATTCAGAACTTGCGCGTTACGGTCAAACCGAAAGTCCGCGGCGCCGCGTATTGCGCGTAGTCCGCGTTGCCCTGAGCGTACATCGCGGTCGTGTAAGCCTTCTGCGTCAGATTCTTTCCCCAGACGCGCGCGCTATAGGCATCCGTTGCAGAAGTCCAAGTCGCGGAGGCATTCAGTAACGGGTAGCCGCCCTGCCGGAAGCGATTGTCCGGCTCGTAAAAGAATCCCGAGTTGTAGCTGTAAGTCGCCGCGAGCGTGGCGGTGCCCTTGTCTGCAAGAGGAATCGTGTAGACCGGTGAGATATTCGCAGTCCACTTCGCTGCCAACGGCAGCCTGTTGCCATGGGCGTCAAACGTGGAAAGAATCGAGCCACCGCCGGGCGCAGGCTCGGAGAGCTGTGCGCCGGGAAAATCGGCGTAGTTCGCGCGCAGAATCTCAACACCTCCGGACACCGTGAAGTTCTTGACCGGCGCAAACTGGAAATCGATGTCAACGCCGGAGATGTATGCCCGGGGCGCGCTGTACACCAGCTCTGTGCCGGCCGGATATCCGACCGTCTGCAGATTGCGGTAGTTGTAGTAGAAGGCCGCCAGGTCAAAACGCAGATGGTGGTCGAGAAGATCCGACTTGGCGCCGATCTCAAACGCATCCAGCGTCTCCGGTTTGTAAGGAGCTACGGGCAGGTATTCATCGTTGTAGCCGCCCGTCTTGTATCCCCGGTTGTAGGAGACATAGAGCAGAATATCCGGCGTCATTTGCCGATCGAGTGAAATACGCCACGTGGGTTCGTTCGAGCTTTGATGTGCCGCACCGGTACCGAAGATGACCAGCGAGTTGTCGGGATAGAGTCCGCTTTGCAGATTTGAAAACTTCTTGTCTTCGTACGTCTCCCGGACGCCCAGCGTCAGGTTGGTACCGGCGAACAGCTCCTTCGTGGCCTGCCCGAACGCGGCCAGCGAATAGTTCTTCGCACGCGAGTACGTGTAGAAATTCGTCAAAGGGTTGATGTAGCCGCCCTCGAGATAGATGGGCGAATATTCGGCGGTCGCCTGGTAGAAGTAGACGCCCGTGGTCCAGGTTATTGAGCTTCCGGGCGCGGAGCGCAGATCGAACTCCTGGGTGACCTGGCGATTGAGGTCCCACAGAATGATATTCAAGGCAAAGTTGGGATCGGTGACGAAGGTGCCGTCGAGCGCCGAGTACAGCCGGCTCTGCAAATACGCGCTGGTGCTTTCGAGGCTCGCACCGCCAAAATCGTGGCTGATCTTCAGTGAGACCGCGCCCTCCTTCTCATCGACCAGAGGCTGGTAGTAGCCATCCGCACTCCACGGCGATCCTGTGTAGGGCACGCCACCCACCGGGGTGGTGCCCGGCGCGGGAATCAGGACCGGAGAACTGTGGTCCTGCTCGTAGTCCGCCGTGAGCATGATCACGTCCACATCCGTGGGCGTGAATTTGTTCTTCACCCGGATGGCAAAGTCCTCGGCTTTGTTCACGCCCAACCCGGTGAACGCATTGCGCCCGAAGCCGGTAGATTGATTCTGGAAGTAGACCGACAGGTTGCTGGCCAGTTGGGAGGTGAGACCTCCGGTTACATAGGCACTGCCCCCGAAGGTTCCGTAGTTGCCGCCGGTGAGGCTGGCCGACCCGCCGAATGCCTGATCCGGGTCCCGGGTCACAATTTGAATCAACCCACCGGTGGCATTTCGTCCAAACAGCGTGCCCTGGGGACCCTTGTCCACTTCTATGTGATCGATGCCCTCGAGAGAAAAAATGCTGGCGCCCTGTGAACCGTAGTAGATCCCGTCAACGTACACGGCCACCGGATTTTCCACCGACGCACTCGGCGCCGTGGTTCCAATGCCGCGCAAGTGAGGCTGGAAATAGCCGAATTGCGCGGTCGGTATCAGTCCGGGGGTGACGGCTCCGAGATCCGTCACCGTCGTCATGACACTCGTATGGAGTTGCTCCGCCGTGAATGCTTCAACGGCAACAGGCACATGCTGCAGGCTTTCCGAACGCCGCTGAACGGAGACAACCACTTCAGCCAGCGCGGATGAGTCAGCCGCCGGTGAATCAGCGGCGGTCTGCGCCATGAGATCTGACGATGACAACATGGCTGCAAGTGCAGCAACCCCAAAACACTTCATGAAGCCCCCTCGATTCGTTAGTCAGCCAGAGTCTGCTGTGAACGCTATTGTTGTTAGCATGAGGCGTGCCAACTCCTCAGGGCCGCGGCGGGGGCCGCTGCGACCTCTCTGTCACTTCATAGCGGTCGCCTTTGACCAAAACGGCCGCAGCCGGTGGCGTATGTGACCAACATCAAGACGTGAATCCTTCGGCAGCGAGGAATTTCTGCGCATCGAGCGCGGCCATGCAGCCGGTGCCGGCGGCCGTGACGGCTTGGCGATAGATCCTGTCCATGACGTCACCGCAGGCAAACACGCCGCGAATACTGGTTTGGGTCGTACCTCCTTGCACCTTGATATAGCCCTCGGCATCGAGCTCCAGGCGGCTCTCGTGCCGGAACAACTCCGTGGCCGGCGCGTGACCGATGGCCACAAAGCAACCATCCACCAACAGATGTGACGCGGCCCCCGTCACGGTGTCACTCAGGTCGATGCCGATCAGTCCCTGCGGATCGTCGCCGGCGACAAAGCGCTCGACCACCGTATTCCACATGACTTTGATTTTCCGGTTGGCGAACAACCGCTGCTGCAGAATCTGTTCGGCACGCAGTTGCTCGCGCCGATGTATGAGCGTGACATCATCACTATGATTGGTGAGAAAAATGGCCTCTTCCACGGCCGTGTTGCCGCCGCCTATGACAGCGACCTTCTTGCCGCGAAAGAAGAATCCGTCGCAGGTTGCGCAAGCGGAGACGCCCTTGCCGCGCAGCAGTGTTTCGCTTTCCAGTCCCAGCCACCGAGCCTGCGCACCCGTTGCAATGACCAATACATCGCACGCATAGACCTTGCCGCCATCGCCGAGCAGCCTGAACGGCCGTTGTGACAGATCCACTTCGGTGATGCTGTCCCAGATTATTTTCGCGCCGACGTGCTCGGCCTGCGCCTTCATTTCCTCCATGAGCCAGGGTCCCTGTATGACCTCGCGATAGCCCGGGTAATTCTCCACGTCCGTGGTCGTCATGAGCTGACCGCCGGGTTGAATGCCCTGTACTACGATGGGAGCGAGCCCTGCCCGGGCGCCATAGATGGCGGCCGACAGGCCTGCCGGGCCTGAGCCCAGAATCAACATGCGTGTGTAGAGCGGTGCGGACATTGGCAAACCCGGGAAGTGATTGGATGTGAGAGCACGTGTGCGGCTACTGGTGTGTCAGGTTCACCAGCAGGGGCGATGTGAGAATTTGCGGAAGGACCTGCGCCTCTTTACCGGGCGCATACCACAGATACATAGGCACGCCGGACCGGCCGTGCTGCTCGAGAAAGGCGCCGATCGCAGCATCGCCGTTCGTCCAATTGCCGATCATGGTCACTACACCGGCTTTGGCAAAGGCCTCCTGGGTCTGGGGCCTGTGGATGGCCGTCATCTCATTGACTTTGCAGGTCAAACACCAATCCGCCGTCAGGTACAGAAACACGGGCTTGCCGGCAGCACGCAGGGCAGCCAGCCGGCTGTCGCTGAACTGTTCGCTGTGCGCCTCGGCTGTCTGTGTGGGCGTGGCCAGGGCCGGAAGCAACTCGATGCCCGGCAGCGCCAGCATCAGAGCCAGTGCCGCAGGCAGCCAAGCGCGATCCTCGAAGGCATGTTGGCGAAGACCGGTCGCCCACAGGCCCAGCGTGAGAATTAACATCGCTGCCAGCGAGATGACGACGGCGTCGCTTCCCGACTGATGCCCGATCACCCAGGTGAGGCCCAGGACCGTGAAAAACATGGGGACGGCCAGGATGCGCCGAAGCGTTCCCATCCAGGCGCCGGGTTTCGGCAGCCTGCGCCGTACGGCGGGAACGAAACCGATGGCCAGGAACGGCAGCGCCAGGCCCAATCCTAGACCGAAGAAAATGAAGAGCGCGGCGACCCATGGCAACACCAACGCGGCGCCCAGGGCTGCCGCCATGAAAGGGCCCGTGCAGGGAGTGGCCACGAATGCGGCCAACGCACCGGTCCAGAATGCGCCGGTCGATCCTGATTTCGATGCCAGGTCGGAACCCACCGTCACGGAGCTCAGCTCAAAGAGCCCGGCCAGGTTGAATCCGATTGCGCTGGTCAAGAGGATCAGCACATAAATCACGGCGGGCTTTTGCAGTTGGAATGCCCACCCGACCTGGGAGCCGGCAGCACGCAATGCGAGAATCAGGGCGCCCAGGACCATGCACACCACGATCACACCCGCGGTGTAGGCCAGTGCCTCCGTCTTTGCGGATGCAGCCGCACCGCTTTCTTCCGCGCTCCGGGCCAGGCTCAACGCCTTCAGGCTCAGAATCGGAAAGACGCAAGGCATGATGTTGAGAATCAACCCGCCCAACACGGCACCCGCGAAGGCGACCAGAGTGAGCGAGATCGTAGCCAATGATCCGTGACTGGCAGACGGAACCGAGGCGGCGGTGCCGGCGGTCGCGGCAGAACGTACGGCAGTGAAAGTGACTCCCTCACCTGCCTTGGAACCTATGACAACCTTGATTGCCGCCGCGGCGTTGACCGGCTCGCCGGCAGCACTCGTCTCGACGACAAGCTGATCGCCTGTTCGAGAAAAGCGCTGGGGTGCGGCAAATGCCACGACTCCACTGGCGTCTACAAACAGGTGGGGATTGTCGAGTCTTCGGTCGGCCGCCCAGGGCACAATCAGGCGGAACCGACCCTGTTGTACGGTGAAAGACCCTTGTGCGTTCAGCGGCTGAGGCAGCGCACGGCGCCACGCAGCAAATCTCTCAGCGGACCCTGCATCGGCAGCGCCATCTCCCACGGTCATTGAAGATGTAACGACGGCAGTTTCCGGCACGCAAGAGGTTGCCGTGCAAGCCAGGTAGTTGAGCTTCAACCGCAGTGGCAACTCGCTGGCCTTGGGTAAGCCAGGCGCGAGCTCGAGTCGAACCAACAGCGCATAGGGGGCGCCATACACGTGGTTCATCAGGCCATCGATCAGCAGCGTCTCGGGGACCGGATAGGATGGATCATCCGCTGTGACGCCATTCGGCAACGTCCAGGTCAGCTTTTGTGTGAGGCCGCTGTCCCCAGGTGTGTGCCAATACCCATGCCACCCGGGTTGCGGCTCCATGAGGATAGCTACCGTCGTCGAGCTACCCGCGGCTGGAGTAGTCGACTCGGGCACCAATGTCGCGTGAATGTGCGAGCTGCCGCTCCCTATGGATTGGGCGTTACAACCCAACGCGCCGAAGAGCGCCACCAGCGCAAACACACAGTACGCACAGAATTGAGCAAACGGTAATCTCATTTGGAGGTCTGCGTAGCGGCAGCCCTGACAGCAGCCGCGATGTCAGTCTCGTCCGGCCCGAGCATCCGTACCACTCGGCCGGCGGGATCAATCAGTGCGATTGTCGGTATGTCGCGCACACCAAAGGCTCTGAATAGGGAGCCGGAAGGATCGAGCGCGAGTGGAATCCGAATCTTGTTGGTCAATTGATAGTCCGCCAGATCATCCGCGGTAGACCAGGGCCCGCCCGCGACACCCACCCAACGGACTTTGCCCAGCTCAGACGCTGCGAGCGCGTCAACCTTCTCGCGTACCCGCTTGCAGGCCTGAGAGGACTTCGGGCGGCTGGTCGCGAGATAGGATTCGCACCAGGTGGAGAAAAAGACCACGCCGCGAAGCCCGCGGGCAGCGCCCAGGGGAATTTTGACGCCTTTGTTGGTGGTTACCGCGAGATCGGCCACCCGGTCACCCACTTTGTAGACCTTGCCGGCGGCGGGATTGGACAGTTTCGACACCGCAACCTGGGTGACAGGCTGGGCGAGCACTTTCTGGACGGCGGCATCGAGACGCGCATCGGCCAGATGACCGGCGTAGGCGAAGCGGCCATCCCGTCCGATCAAAACATGTTGGGGAGTGACCCGCAGGTTGAACAGCGCCCCCAGTGACCCGTCGTCCATGACAATGGGCATTTTCAGCCCCATCTTTTTCCGGTAGGCGCGCACCGCCGCCTCATCGTCGTTGAATCCGATGTTGACGGCGATGACCTGCATCTGCTGGCCCACCGTTTCGTAGATTTTTTCAAATCCAGGCATCTGCTGGCGGCACGGCACACACCAGGTCGCCCAGAACTTCAGATAAACGGGCTTTTGACCATACAGCTTCGCGAGGTCGATCTTCTCGCCGTCAATGGTTGTGACCGTCACAGCGGGCGCGGGTTGACCGACCAATGCGGCTGCCGCTAATTCCCCGAGGTGCTCACCCTCGGCGGCGTAGGCAGGATCTTCGACCTCGTCGGCGTTGGTAGCCGATGCTGATTGGCAGGAGCCGGCCACCAGCATCCACGCAGCCGCGAAAGCGGGAAGTTTACGCAACATCATGTGATCTCGAATACGTTGTAGATGGCGCCCGCGCGCAATCGATGGCCGTGTGCGACTGAGACCGCCCGGTTCAACCAAGCGTATCGTTCGGATGAGGTTTCGAAAACAACGCAGACGCGCATGTAGTAGGCCAACGGGCTCACCGCTTCGCCGCGGCCGAGCGCCTGCAGGATCTCCGGCGAACCATGGCGCAGACCCTGGTAGCTCATGCCGATGAGCGCACCGTCATCCGTTTCCAACAGCGTGCGTACGTTGATCATCCAGGTGGAGTCTTCGCGCACGGTCTGCCAATCGCTGCCGCTGGTGCGAATCCTGCCGCGCAGCCGCTCGCCCTCGAAGTAGCCACCGGGTAACTCGGCGATTCTTCGATCCGCGACCGGAGTCTTGCCCAGGTTGAAGGGCGGCTTGATGTCCAGGAAGAACGTCATCAACGGGCGCCAGCGCAGCTCAGTCATTTCGCGCGGCAGGAGCGTTGCAAGAGCGGCGCGGGCTTCTGGCGGCGCCGAAGTTGTATTCATGTCGATGATTCCCCTTTCGTCACTCATCAGGTGAGGCCACTGAGCTGCGCCTGCTCGAGCGCCATCACAGACCAGTCGCGGTCGCCATTGCCCCGGCTGATTGCGCCCTCGAGACGCTCGCGACACACCTCCACGCTCGGCAGCGGGACTTCGGCACCCCGGGCCGCCGCCAGTGCCAACGTCACGTCCTTCAAGCCGGTAGTGGCCGTGAAACCGGCTACTGCGAAGAAATCACTCTCCGCAATGATTCGCCCGTAGATCTTGTGTGCCGGCCCACTGAACAGTCCTTCTGTCAGCACATCGAAGAGCACGCCGGGGGCCAGGCCACACTTGCGCCCCAACGCAAACCCTTCACCCATCGCTTCAATCGAACAGGCCAACAGCAGGTTGTTTACAATCTTGGCTGCCGCGGCACTGACAGGACTCGGGCCGGCATCGAAGGTTCGTCGACCCATGGCGGCGAACAGCGGCCGGCAAGCCTCCACTGCAGACGGGGAGCCCGCGACAATGATGCCTAGTTGCCCGTCACGGGCAGCAGCAGGTCGGCCGAGGACCGGTGCACTGACGAAACTTTGATCAGCCTCGGTGTGGGCGTCAGCGAGCCGTTGTACTGAGGCGACGCTATGCGTACCCATCGCCACATGGATCGCCTTCGGCCCGAGCGAGCTCATGATGCCGTTCGGCTCCGACGCCACCGCATCGAGAGCAGCATCATTTTCGAGCATGGTGATGAGGATCGCACCGTGTTTCGCGGCAGCGGCGATTGAAGGCATCCGCAGGGCACCGCGTGCGACCAGGGGGTCGCATTTTGAACCGGTCCGATTGTAGATCCCGACATCATGACCGGCCGCCAACAACCGGTCCGCCATTCCCAGCCCCATTCTCCCCAGTCCGATGAAACCGACCTTCATCACGCGCCCCTGTGTAATGCACCAGATCCTAGGGCGCTTTGCTTTTCACCGAACCCCCCGCGGTGGGGGGGTGGTGGTCTCGCGCTGCTTGCGGGAGGGGCGGCTTTTACTTACCCGCAGTTGGGGCATCGGGCGTAACGAGCGCCTTCTCATCGCTGTCGACGACGAAAACGGCCAGTATTTTGGCAGCCTGGGTCTTGCTCGGGTTTTCCGCGAGAATGTGATGAGCCCCCGGGGCCTCAAACCAGCTCTCGCCAACGTGGAAGGTGTGTGCCGGTTCACCCTCGACCTGGCTGCGGATGGTTCCCGAAAGCACATACACGTACAGCGCCGCAGACTTGGGATGATGATGGGGCGCCGCCACGGTACCGGGCGGAAAAGAAACTTCGACGGCAATGAGGGACTTGCCCGGTACGTTGGGAAGCACCTGGCTGAACTTGGGAGCGACCGATTCGGCCGACCAGGCCCCGGATGCCTGCAAGCCGAGCGCCAGGCCGGCGCCCAACAACGCTTTTGAGATACTCATTCTTGCTTTCCTCTAGGGTTGGATGAAGGTTGCCCGTGGCTCCTCGAGCCGCCGCTTGAATGAAGCGAGATAACGGGCACCCAGAACGCCGTCGACGCTGCGATGATCGACCGACAGCGTACAACTCATGACCGCAGCAGGCACACACGTTGCTCCGCGCACGACCGGGCGGCGAGTCACCGCCCCTGCCGCCAGGATACAACTCTGCGGCGGATTGATGATCGCGAAAAAAGACTGCACCGCGAACATCCCGAGGTTGGAGACTGTCAACCCACCTCCCTGATATTCGTCGGGACGCAACCTGTTCTGACGGGCGCGCTGCGCCAATTGGCGCGCCTCGCGGGAAATATCGAACAGCGATTTGGCATCCGCCTCCCGGATGATCGGTGTCACCAAACCTCCGTCAGTTGAAACAGCGACGGCAACATCGACCCGCTCAAAGACGCGAATGGCCTCATCCGACCACGCTGCGTTGACGTCCGGGACCTCTCGCAGCGCATCGGCGGCGGCCTTGACCACAAAATCGTTGATGGAGAGCTTCTCGACACCGGGACGGCTGTTGAGCTCGCTGCGCAGCTCCAACAAGGCGTCGATTTCGCAATCCACCTGTAGATAAAAATGCGGAATGCTGGCCTTGGCCTGCGACAGCCGCCGGGCAATGGTGCGGCGGATAGTCGAATTCGGAATCAGGCGTGACAGTGCGTGCTCCGGTTCCGGCTCGATGGCAGGTACTGGCGGTGCCGACGCTGCGTGAGCGCGCTCAACATCAACACGCACTACCCGTCCGCCCGGGCCGCTACCTTCAATCTCGCGAAGATCGACACCAGCCTTCTCGGCTAGTTGGCGTGCCAGCGGTGAAGCGAGAGTTCGCTCGCCGAGAACGGCCGCCGCGGCCTCTTCCGCGTCGGCTGCCACCAGCAACACGGCGATTGCACTGTTTATGCTCACCGTCTCGCCGTCGCGAATCAAAATGGCGTGCAACGTCCCGTCGGCCGGGGCCGGCAGGTCGGTCACCGCCTTGTCGGTTTCAACTTCCGCAATGACCTCTCCGCAGACGACGGAATCGCCCGGCTCCTTCAACCAACGCGCGATCTTGCCTTCCTCCATCCCGGCTGACAGAGCCGGCATGAGGACCTCCAACTGCACGGAACCCGCAATGTTTGCGCTCATGACAATGACAACCCCTGATCGGCGACGACCTGGCGCAGGCCTCTTTCAATGTCAGCGGCCCCCGCACAGGCCGCCGCTTCCAGCACTTTGGAAATACTCGGGGCAGCTTCCGTGCCATGCACCCGTCGCACCGGTTGGTCCAGATAGTCGAAGCAATGACTTTGAACCTCGGCAGCGAGCCAGCCGCCGTAGGACGGGCCGGCGGAACCCTGCTCGACTATCAGCACGTTGCCGGTTCGGCGGATGGAAGACTCAATCAACTGCCAATCAATGCCGGCCCGGTCCAGGCTGCGCAGATCGATAATGTCGGCATCGACACCGATGCGCTGCGCCACTTCGATGACCCGCTGCACCATGGAAAGATAGGTGAGGACAGTCATCTTGTTGCCGCGGCGCACGAGCTTGGCCTTGCCCAGTGGAATGAAATAATCGCGATCCTGCGCCGGGATGCGGCCCTTCTGCGAATACAGCTCGACATGCTCAATGACCAACACCGGGTCGCGACACAACAGCGCGCTGTTCATCAGGCCGATATAGTCGAATGGGGTGGACGGGGCGACGATGCGCCAACCGACTGAAGTGGCAAAAATCCCGGCCGGGTCCATTGAGTGTTGGGAACCGTATCCCGTCCCCATCGCCACCTTCATGCGCAACACCAGGGGCATGTCACTGTCCCCGCCGAACATGTGACGCGCCTTGGCAATCTGATTGAAGACCTGGTCGGCGGCGACCCAGACAAAATCCGGGTACATGAACTCAACGACCGGAATATACCGGCCGTCGAGCGCAATTCCGCCGGCGAGTCCCACGAAGGCATTCTCGGCGATGGGCGTGCCCAGAACCCGGTCGGGAAAAGCCGCGGACAGGCCGCGGGTGGCGCCGTTCGTACCGCCCTTCAGTCGATGGACATCTTCGCCCATCACAACAATGCGCGGATCCTGCGCCATGCGCCGCTGCATGACATCCGCCACGGCCTCAATAAACTTCGCTTCAACCTGCTCACCGGCAACCTGCTCCGCTTCGAGGTGGCGCACCGCGGCGAATTCCGACAGATCGCCGCGGATGCCGAAATCCACAAAATCAGCGGACGGCCACAGCGCGGGAATGATCCGCTTCTTGCCCATTTCCGTCTCAACCAACTGCGCGGCGATGTCGTTCATGAGTCTTCGCGCGCATTCGGTGAACTGCCTGGCAGCCGCGGCGTCGAGCAGCCCGCGCGCGCTCATCTCCGCAATGACCCGTTCAATGGGATCCCGACCGCGCCAGACCTGCTCCTCCGCCTTCGTGCGGTAGCCGAAAGCACTGCCCGGCAACGGTCCGTTCTGATGGAAATAACGGTACACATCCGCCTCGATGAGAGTCGGGCCGTTGCCCGAGCGCATGTGCTCGAGCGCCTGAGCCGTGGCCAGATGGACGGCCAGCGGATCCATGCCGTCCACTTTCCAGGCAGCGATCCCGAACGCCAGTCCGCGTGATGACAGTCTCGGCTCGGCCGTCACCTCCTCAATGGCGGTCGACACCGCATAGCGGTTGTTCTCGATGAAAAAGCACAGCGGCAACTTCCAGGCGGCGGCCATGTTCATGGTTTCCAACACCGAGCCGATGTTGATGGCGCCATCGCCGAAGAATGTGAAGGTGGCATCTCCGGTGTTGGATCGCTGGTGCGCCCAGGCCGAGCCGGCGGCCATGGGAACTCCGCCCCCGACGATCGCGTTGGTTCCGAGGTTGCCTGACTGCAGCCAGCGCAGATGCATCGACCCGCCGCGTCCCTTGCAGTAGCCCTGTGCCAGCCCGAGGATTTCGGACAAGGCCCGATGGCACACCTCGCGAATGCCGGCATCGATCTCGGGGGCGAGGCGGATTCCCTGCGGCCGCAGAAAATGAAACGCCTTCGCCAGAAACTGGTGATGCGCGCGATGCGAGCCGTTGATCTGGTCGCTGGTTCGCAGCGCCATGACACAACCCACGGCCGCCGCTTCCTGGCCGATGGCGGAGTGCGCCGGTCCGTGCACCAGTCCCTGGCCGGCCAGCTCCAACACTTTTTCCTCAAAGACGCGGATCAGGATCATGTGGGTCAGAAAGGCCTGCAAAAGCGCCGGCTCGGCACGGTCCCAATCTCGGGATTCCGTGCCCAGCTCCAGCCAATGCGTGACGGGCAAAAGGGGAGTCTCAGTGGGCATGCGCAGGACACCGTTCAGGCTTCGGGCGTTCGGATGGAAGCACGCCGTTCCAGCCTCTGTCAATTTGATTGGATCCAATCAGTTCATTTTAATGCTTCTATTGAGGCATTTTGACCCTATAATGGCACACATTGGATCCACAGAGCCCTTCAATGGCACTTCCGAGTCTGCGCGGCGTAGAGCACATTGGTTTCACGGTTCCGGACCTGGAGCAGGCGACGAGCTTTTTTGTGGAGGTGATCGGCTGCCAGTGGGTGTACTCACTCGGGCCTATCGCGGATCCTGCCGGCGACTGGATGACTCGCCATCTGAATGTCCCGGCGCGCGCAGCCATCCGGGAGTTGCGTTTCTTCCGCTGCGGGTTCGGCCCGAATTTCGAGATATTCGAGTACCAGGGGCCGCAATTGAGGCTCGCGCCGCCACGCAACTGCGACGTCGGTGGACACCATCTGGCGTTCTATGTTGATGATTTCGATCGGGCGCTGAGCTATCTGACCCAGTGCGGCCTGCCCGTACTCGGCACGCCAACTCACCGAACGTCAGGCCCGAGCGCCGGTCAGACCTGGATCTATTTCCTGAGTCCGTGGGGTATGCAGCTCGAGCTGGTGAGCTTTCCGCGCGGCAAGGGATATGAAGCGGATTCGCCGCTGCGCTTGTGGCATCCGGCCAGTCCGGGAATTTGACGTGATGGTCGACGTGGACATTTAAAGCGCTCGGCTCCACCATGCAGCCAGATTGCCAGCAGGAGAAACGCATCAGCACCTCAGCCGAACGGCTTGCCGCACCTGGTTCCGAACACCCGGAATCAACACGCAGCAGCGATCGGGTGACCGCCTCCATCCGAGAGTTGATTCTGTCGGGACAACTGCCGCCCGGCAGCCGCATCGGTCAGGATGAGCTGGCCCTGCGTTTCTGCGTGAGCCGCCTGCCGGTGCGCGAGGCGTTGAACCGGTTGGAAAGTGACGGCCTGGTGGTGCTCAAACGCAACAGCGGCGCCTGGGTGGCCAAGCTCGATCGGGCCGAATGTTTGGAGGTGTACCAGATCCGCGAACGGCTCGAGCCCCTGGCTCTGCTGCAGGCCGCACGGAACATGCAGCCGGCGGACATCGACCATCTGCAGCAACTGGTCACGGCGATGGCGGCCACCGCCGACAGCGAAACCTTCCTGCGACTGGATCGCGAGTTTCATCTGGCGAGCTATCGGCCCGCCGGCATGCACCAGTTGTATCAAATGACCGAGCGATTCTGGAACAGCACACAGCACTACCGCCGCGCTTTCATCAAGCTGCAGGGACAGGAGGGAAGCTGGATCATTCATGCGGAGCATCGGCTCATCATCGATGCCTTGCGTCGCGGCGACTGCGAGGGCGCCGCTCACGTCCTGCATGAGCACATACGGCGCACCCGCTTCGAGCTGGCTCGACGCGAGGATATTTTCACCGACAAAGGACTGCAGAAGCCGCGGCATCGTTCAAACAAGGCGTAATCCGCGATGTGGTCGCAGCAAACCGGCTTCCCAATACTGACCACCAAGTTGATACCGCCGAGCCAGTTGACCGGGCTCGTGGATCGACACAGGCTCCTGGCGCGGATAGAGCGGATTTTGCAGGAGCGGCTGTGCCTGGTCACGGCGCCTGCGGGCTACGGCAAAACAACCGTCCTGGCACAGGCGTTCGCGTTGCTGGCCGCACAGGACCGGCGCGTCGGCTGGTTGAGCGTGGAGCGCGACGACAACGACCTCGCCCGCTTTCTGTCCTATCTCATTGAAGCAGGCCGCCGCACCGGACTGTCCTTTGGCGGCGCCACCGCCATTCTGCTCGGCGCGCGCGCCGGATTACCGGCGCAGACGCTCAAAACCAGCCTGCTGAACGAGCTCGCGGGGCTGACGAGCGATTTCTTTCTGGTGTTGGATGACTACCACCTTCTCGAAGATCCGGAAACGCTGGATTTCCTCAACTCGCTGCTGCTCGCGCCCCTGCCGCACGTGCATCTGTTGATAGGTGCGCGCTCACACGACGCTTTGCCGCTCGGGCGCCTGCGCGCCCTCGGACAGGTCAACGAGTTGGAAGCGGCCGACCTGGTGTTTTCGGAAGCCGAGATTTCCGCGTTCTTTTCCCAGGTAGCGCGAATTTCCCTGGCGAATGACTCTATCACCTCGCTGCGCGCGGGTACCGAGGGTTGGATCGCGAGCCTGCAGATGATTGCCATTGCGTTACGTGGCTCCGACGATGTCAGCAGCCTGGTGCGCGCCTTCACGGGCGAGCATCGCAGCATCAGCGATTTTCTCAGTGAAGAAGTGTTCGAACGCCAGCCCGCCGAAATCCAGCAGTTCCTGCTGGGAACCTCTATGTTGAAACGGTTCAACTGCGGGCTGTGCAATGCGGTGCTGCGCCGCAAGGACAGCCGCGAATTGCTCGACCGGCTGGAGAGCGCCAACCTGTTCATATTCTCCCTGGGCAGCGACCGCCACTGGTATCGATACCACCATCTGTTTTCGGAGTTTCTGCGCAAGGTGCTGGCCGACCGCAGTCCGGAGGAGTTGGCGGAATATCACCGCCGCGCCTGCGCATGGCTGGCAGCGAACGACTTCACGACCGAGGCCATCGAACACGCGTTTGCCTCCGGCGATCTCGCCAGGGCCGCGGCCCTGCTCGATGACGCCAGTACCGCGCTTTTCGCCACCGGGCAGACATCCACACTGCAGATGTATTCGGCCCGGCTGCCGCCGGAGCTATTGAATGGCCTGCCCCGCCTGCAGCTCGAGCTGGCGTGGAACTATGAGATTCAGTGGCGCTTCGATCTGGCGCGCAGAGTTCTCGAAAATGTTCGCGACGTGTTGTCGCAGCGCAGAGCGGATTCCTTGCAAGGCAGCCAACGTCGCGCGATTGACTTCCTGTTTGACAAACTGGCTCACCGGGAACTGATGCTGGCGATGTTCACGGACGACTACGCGACCGCCTTGCAGTTGTGCCTCGCGTGGCAACGATCCAACAGCAGCGACGACCTGTTCATGGAAGCCTCCGTCGGCACCAGCCTCATGATGTGCAATCGCGAGCACTACTCCTGTGAGGGCACGGCCCAGACGGCCGAATACCTGCGCCGGCTGTTTGTCGATGCGTCGGCGCTCTACGGCACGATATTTCATGACACGGCGAGCGGCGAGACTTTCTACATGCGGGGCGACCTGGATCGCGCCAAAGAGCTCTACGAACGCGCCCTGGCGACGGCACAAACCCTGCACGGCGCCGGTTCCGAGCTGGCTTCAATGCCCGCGATGTTGCTCGCGGAGCTCTTGTACGAGCGCGGCGCCACCGAAGCGGCCGCGCAGCTCCTGGATCAATATCGGGCGACCTCCGCGGAATTCGGTTTTGTTGACCATGCAGTTGCCAGGTTCACGACCGAGGCGCGAGTGGCACGAGCACGCCTCGATCGCTCGGCGATGGAGACGGCACTGGATGCGGGTAGCCACATTGCGGCGCGCTATCAATTCAAGCGGCTGCATGCACACCTCTTGTTGGAGCGAGTTCGCCACCTCATCGCCGGCGGCAACGTCAAAGAGGCGGTACGGGTAACCCAGGCGGGCGAAATGCAGGAGTGGTGTCGAGGTTGGTCCCCTGGTCCCAATGCCTCGACGACCGACGAGCTGTTCGCAACTTGCCACGCCTTGGTGGTCGCCGAGACGGGTCGAGGCAGCGAGGCTATTGCGCTCATGCGCAAGTGGTTTGTCTTTACCCGAGATCGTCACTGCTATCGATCCGCGGTACGAGTGGGCGCCTTGCTGGTTAAACTTTGTGCTCGGGCTGGTGACAAACAGATCGCAACGCGCTACCTGTTGGAGACGCTCAAACTGGCCGCGCCCGGCGGCTTCATACGCACCCTGGTCGATGAGGGTCCGGTGCTCGCACAGTTGCTTCGCGATCTGTTGCAGCGTCCGCTCGAAAGCTCAGGCCTTTCCCGCGGATACGTAGAATCCCTGCTGGAACATTTTGGCGGCCCGCTGCCGGAAGCGAAGGCCGTGCGCACTGAGCCGGATCCGGGCCTGGACACGTTTGAGTCGCTGTCGGCGCGGGAGTTGGAGATTCTGCGCCTGACCGCGGAGAACCTGGAGAACAAGGAAATCGCCGGAGCGCTCGGACTGACCGAGAGTACGGTCAAGTGGTACTGGAAGCGCATTTTCTCCAAACTGCGCGTCCACCGGCGCTTTCACGCAGTGAAAGTCGCCCGCCAGAACGGGTTGGTGGCCTGACACAGGCTCACAGGTCCAATTCGAGCGTATCCGAGTGCGCGCGAGATACGCAGATCATCATCGAGCTGTTGGCTTTTTGTTGCTCCGGTGTCAGCACGCTGTCGCGATGGTCCGGTACGCCGCTCAGGACGGCGGTTTCACATGTGCCACAGATTCCTTCCCGGCACGAAAATGGAACACTCACGCCGCGTTCCGCGAGCACGCTCAGGATACTGCGGTCGCCCGGCACGCGCAGCCGCTGACCGCTGCCGCGCAAGATGACCGTAAACTCCCTGTTGACAGCGGGCGCCACCGTTCGCGGAGCGAACCACTCGAAGTGGTACAGCTCGGCGGAGCGCGCACCGCGAGACTCCAGAACGGCGTTCATCAGCGACGCCGGTCCGCAGCAGTAGATGTGAGTGTTTGGGGCGAGACCGACGGTAGCTGAGGCGGTGTCGAGGACCTGCCCGCCCTGCTCGGCGTCGAAGTGAAACCGCAGCTCATCGCCGGCAGTGCCGAGCCCGCGCAGCTCATCAAAGAAGGCCGCGTGGGCTCGGGATCGCGCGCAATAGATCAATTTCCAACGCTTGCCGTGCTGTACGCACCAGCGCACCATGCACAGGATCGGCGTGATGCCGATCCCTCCCGCAATGAAACAATAGCTGCGCGCATCGGGCAGGAGTCGGAAATTGTTCCTGGGAAGACTGACGGTGAGCGTATCTCCGGCCCGGATATTCTCATGTACATACCGGGACCCGCCCCGACTGTTGGGCGCAAGGGCGACCGCTATGCAGTAACGGTGCGATTCGCGTGAGTCGTTGCAAAGCGAGTAGTGCCGCACCCTGTCATCCGGAAGGTAAACCTCCAGGTGTGACCCAGGATCGAATCGCGGCAGGGACTGCCCTGCCGGATCGCGCAGCTCGAGTTGCACAATACCGTCAGCGACGTCGCGGACGCGGGAAACATCCAGAGTTTGGGTCACATGATCCTGATTGTCGCCCATCGCCCGGCTCGGTGGTTACACCAACGCACCGGCCGGGGTCGCGGCTGCCGCCTCTTCCTTGAGCATTTTGTCGAGCAACCACAACATCTTGCCGGGCCCCGCATCCAGGCCGATGTCGAGCATTTTTCGATCCGGCTGCTCTTGCATCCTGATGTGCTGTGCCTCCAATACGTCCGCATCCTCGCGAAAGGCAATGTCCAGGGTATCCTTCAACATGTCGGCGAGACCGGGGGCATCGGTCGCATTGCTCGGACCCCACGCATAGTAGTAATCCACGGAGTCTTCGTCGCGGGGGGTCACTGCCTGGCACGTATAGGAATCGAGAAGAAGCTGGCCGTTGGATTCCCCCTCGGTCGCGGTCCCCGCGGCGAATACCCTGAAGTGCATGATCCAGTTGCAGGGGATCGTATGCTGGATGTCAAAGGACAGATCCACCCGCATGTCGGGTGGAAACAGGTGTGCAACCGCCGCGGTGGGCGGAATTGAACGCAACCAGTATTGCGTGTCCATGCCGCGCGCACGCAGTGTGTGCTTCGGTTTCATTTCGCAGTATTTGCGGCTGCCGCCCACCGTGTTCTCATGCACCCAGGCAAGATGACCGAGATCAGCCAGGTTGGCGATCTCCAGGCGGTAGTTGGCTTTGACATGCATTTTGGAGGTCTTGATGTGCCAACCCGGATGGCTCGGTCCCACGGAAAAGCAGATCAGTCCCGGGTCGGCCAGTTTCGGGTCGCCGAGCCACACCCAGATCCAGTTGTCCTTCTCAATGACAGGGTAGGCGCGAACGCAAGCACGCTCGGGAATGACAGCCTGCCCGGGAATCTCGTCGCATTTGCCGTGCTCATTGAACTTGAGGCCGTGATACATACAGCGCAGGCCGGTGCCTTCCTTGCGCCCGCGCGACAGCGCGGCCTGCCGATGAGCGCAGCGATCCTCCAGCGCAACCACCCCGCCGTCCGGCTTTCTGAACAGCACGATTCGCTCGCCGGCGATCTTGCGCGCGACGATCGAAGCCTTGGCTTGGGTTACGTCGTAGTCCCAACCAGCGCAGTACCAGGCGTTTTTTACGAACATCTCAGATGTCTCCAGGGGGCAATGTGGGAGAGGCCGCGGCGGTGCTCTCAGGCGACTGGATCTGCCGCCACAGCTCCAACGCATCATAGAAACTGCGGACCATGAGCCGGCGCGGAATGCGGCAATCAATCACGTCGACTCCTTTGAGCGCGACCGGACGGCCTGTGGCGGACCAACCGAACAGCTCGCCTTCGTGAGTGCCGCGCAGTATCCATTCCACATAGACCCGCTTCGAACAGAACACCGGTTGCTCCGCCTGCACAAAGAAGTCGGGGAAGGCTCGCCACAAGCGATTTGCATAACTCGCCAGCTCCGATCCCGTCACGCCGTGAAGAGCGAGAGGCCCACACAATGTGCCGCCGGGTCCAAAGACCTTCAGGACCGAGCCGGTGTGATGACTGTTCCACGAGTCAAAGTAACGATCGGCTAGCTTCACCATGTCCATCGACAGATGCCTTGCACGGGATCGAAAGCAGCCTAGGATCTCAGCAACTCAGGTACACCCTCCGCGAAGGGGGGACGTCCCTCGGCAACAGTGGTTGAGGGCCCCGCTCGCCGCTCGGTGACGGGTGGTGACTATCGAACCCCTCATGCGGAAAATTCCGTTCCAATCGGCCAAGTTGGGTATCGTCGTCAATAGCGAGGATCGGGCATGGCGTCGCGTTTCACGACATTCTCGCTGAGTGAAGATGCCGCGGAGGCCCAACAGCGCGAGCACAGTCCGTCACCGGGCAGACCCCGGCCCGACATATCGGATCTGACAGCGCGACTGCGGTTTGTGCCGCATGAAGGTCAGATCTGGCTCGACGACCAGCGGGTCGTGCTGCTGAATCTCGCCACTCTGATCACGCTCCGGCGTGAGCTGGTGGAAACCGTCGGTCCCCGAAAGGCGCGCGATATTCTGTTTCGGATGGGGCACGCCGCCGGTGCCCGGGAGGCCTTGCTCGCTTCCAAGGTGCGTATTGACCAGCCGCAGATAGATGCTTTCCTCGTCGGACCGCAATTGCATGCCATGCGTGGCGAGGTTTACGTAGAGCCCACGGTAATCGAGGCCGACATTGAATCGGGACGCTACTACAGCGAGCTCATCTGGCGTAATTCAGCCGAGGCGGAGTGCCATTTGTCGTGTTTCGGCGGCAGCTCACAGCCGGTTTGCTGGATGGAAATCGGCTATGCCTCGGGTTATACGAGCACGGTCATGCAACGGCCGATTGAGTTCAGGGAGATTGAATGTGTTGCGTGCGGCGATTCCAACTGTCGGATCGTGGGACGGCCGGCCGAAGCGTGGCCACTGAATTCCGAAGCAGTCATTTCCCGGGTGGATCTGCACTCATCGGCGGCCAAAGCCGTCGTCAGAGGCCTGGCTGACACACCCGATGGGGTCGTGGGTGCGTCGCCCGGTTTTCTCGGCGCATGGTACTTGTTGAAACGGGTGGCTCCGATGGATACCACCGTGCTGCTACAAGGTGAAACCGGTGTCGGCAAGGAAGTCTTCGCACGCGCGCTGCACGAGGCGAGCCCGCGCGCCGGCAAACCCCTGTTCAGTGTCAACTGCGCGGCCATACCTGAAAGTCTGATCGACGCCGAGCTTTTCGGAGTTGAACGCGGCGCCTATACAGGAGCCAATCAGCCGCGGCCCGGCTGGTTCGAGGCGGCTGATGGCAGCACCCTTTTTCTGGATGAAATCGGCACCCTGAGCATGGTCGCCCAGGCAAAGCTGCTGCGGGTGATTCAGGAAGGTCGATTCAATCGGGTCGGGGGCACCACGACACGCAAAGTGGATGTGCGCCTGGTCTGCGCCACCAATCTCGACCTCGAGGCGGAAGTGGAGCAGCAACGGTTTCGCCTCGACCTGTTGCACCGCCTGAATGTATTTCCCATCCTGATTCCGCCGCTGCGCAATCGGCTCGATGATATTCCGCCCCTCATTCAAATGTTTCTCGACCGGTTCAATCGCAAGACCGGCCGGAATATCAGCGGCTTTACGGTGTCAGCCGTGGACGCGTTGCTGTTGTATGAGTTCCCCGGCAATGTGCGCGAGCTCGAGAACATGATCGAGCGGGCCGCTATTCTCACGCCCGATCATGAGCCGATTGACACTTTGCACCTGTTCCGGGGTGCCAACCACTTGCGCAAGACCTTTCTCACACCTACGGCGAACGGCACACTCGCCGAACGCCAGGTTGGCGAACAGGACAGCGATAAAATCGGCGAAATCTGCGCGCGGCTGTCGTTGCCACAAATGGAAGCGCTCGCGATCCGGGAGGCATTGGCGGCCTGCAATGGGAACGTGTCGGAGGCGGCGCGCCGCTTGGGACTGACTCGATCCAAGTTGCGCTACCGGCTGCGCGGTGACGGCGAGCCGGGCGAGTGACTCCATGGGCCCTGCACGCTCACGCTGCCGAAGCTCCAGCATGCGAGCCATCATTCAGATCCACTCCCGCGGTTCCTGGCGGGTGCGATTCGGGCCTGGCGGTGTCTATCAAAGGATCCAGTGGTGGCGCAGGAAGCCCGATCAGCGTGAGCAGGATCTCGGGGTGTTGGGTACATGCGTTGCCGGCGTCATCATGTCGGCCCTGAACCTGTCCAATATTCACCATCATCATGTTGATGTGGACCTGCAATACGAAGCGGGCACATTGCAAGTGAGCGTGCAGGTTGAAACTGAAGCGCACACAGATTTGATCCAGTCTGTGCTGCAGACCGCTCTGCTGAAAGACCTGCTGGTCGGGGAGCTGTTGCGGGACTGGGGAACCCTGGAATTTTCAGCTTGCGCGCGCCCGGCCAGCACACTGATGGTGTAGATTACCTTCGGCGACCGGCACCGGATGCTCGCGCTGCCACCGGCGGCGCTCGTTGTATACCCGGGCCACGGCTCCGACTGAAATCCAGATCCACGCTGCGACGATTGCGAATTCCAGGAAAGTGTTCATGGGCGCATCTCCTTCAGTTGTGGATGAGACTATGCAGGCGCCGGCGGCGCGGAACAAACACACATCCTTACGGCCGATATAGTTTTTCTTGTGGGAAAGCCCTGGTCGCCGCGGGTGCTGGCGCCGCGACCTTTTTCGCGCACATCACGCAAACCACCACCGCAACGGTCACTGCCAGCATGGTGACGCTCACCTGTTCGCCGAGGAGCGTTGCGGACAGGGCGAGGCCGAAGAAGGGCTGCAGCAGTTGTAACTGACCCACGGCCGCGATACCGCCCTGCGCCAGGCCGCGGTACCAGAAGATGAAACCAATCAGCATGCTGAATACGGATACGTAAGCCAGTCCGATCCATGCGGGCACGCCGACCGTGGCGAAGCTCGAAGGAGCCGTCGCCAGCAGCAGCAACGCCATGAATGGCAGCGACAACACGAGTGCCCATGAGATCACTTGCCAGCCACCGAGCCTGCGGGACAACCTGGCCCCTTCGGCATAGCCGAGCCCGCACAGGATGACGGCGGCCAACATCAGCACATCGCCCAGCGGCGCGGCGGACAAGCCTGTTCTAAAGGCGAAACCGACCACGAGCGCACTACCCAGAGACGAGAATATCCAGAAGGCGGGTCGCGGGTTCTCACCTCCCCGCAGCACCGCAAACGTTGCGGTGGCGAGGGGCAACAGGCCGATAAAGACGATGGAATGAGCTGCAGTGATGTGCTGTAGCGCCAGAGCCGTCAACAAAGGAAAGCCGATCACAACACCGCAGGCCACTATTGCGAGCGACAGCAAATCGCCGCGCGCCGGTCGATTCGGCCGAAACAGCCATAGCAGCGCGAGACCGAGCAGTGCGGCAATCACCGCGCGCGCGACCGTCAGGAAGACGGGATCGAAATCCATCACTGCCGCGCGGGTCGCAGGCAGCGAGCCGCTGAATATCAACACCCCCAGAAACCCATTGATCCAGCCCTTTGCCGTCCTGTCCACACAAACGCGTCCGCCGATTGATTGGCGGCGATTCTGTGCGGGCCGGGCGTGCCGGCCCAGAGACGGTGCAGTACAATTTGACGGAACTGTTCTGGTCAATGAGGCAGTACGGTGGAAGCACACACGCTCGATGGGCCGCACGGCACCCTGATCGACAAAGTCATCGCAGCGGTCAAGCAACGAATCGCCAGCCGCGCGCTGACGCCTGGGGCACAACTGCCGTCCATCCGCGCGCTGGCCCAGACCCTGCGGGTTTCCAAGTCCACCGTCGTTGAAGCGTATGAGAGGTTGGCCGCCGAAGGAGCTATTCGTTCCCGGCCCGGCGCGGGCTTCTACGTCGTAGCGCCACTCGCGCCCCTATCGCTGGCCGACATTGGCCCGAAGCTCGATCGTGCCATCGATCCTCTGTGGATCTCGCGTCAGTCGCTCGATGCCGGCGCGGAGGTCTTGAAGCCGGGCTGCGGCTGGCTACCGGCATCCTGGATGCCTGAGACCAGTCTGCGTCGCTCGTTACGCGCATTGGCGCGCGCTGACGAAGCGACGCTGACTGACTATGGAACACCGCTCGGGTTGCTTCCACTGAGACAACTGCTTGCGCGACGCATGAGCGAGCGGGGTATCGATGCATCGCCAGAACAGATCATGCTGATGGAGTCCGGTACACAGGCGATCGATCTGCTTTGCCGCTTCCTGCTGGAGCCGGGTGACACGGTGCTGGTGGATGATCCCTGTTATTTCAACTTCCACGCATTGTTGCGCGCTCACCGCGCCAAGGTCGTTGGTGTTCCCTATACACCCAACGGGCCCAACGTCGAATCGTTTGCGCAAGCACTGAGTGACCATCAGCCCCGGCTCTACATTACAAACTCCGCCGTCCACAATCCTACTGGCGCGGTGCTCTCGCCAGTCACCGCACACCGCGTGCTGAAGCTCGCCGACCAGGCGGGATTGACCGTCATTGAAGACGACATTTTTGCCGACTTCGAAAATACCCCGGCCGCACGGCTCGCGGCATTTGATGGGCTGAATCGCGTGGTGCACATCGGCAGCTTCTCGAAGACGCTGTCGGCGTCCGTGCGCAGCGGATACATTGCTGCCCCGCGCGCCTGGATAGAAGGACTGGTCGACCTCAAGATCGCAACCGCATTTGGATCGATGCAACGGATGTGACTCACCGAGCCTTGGCGGCCAATGTGGTTCTTGCTCCCGGCAACGCCTTCAGCCTTTCGTACACGGCGAGCAGCTTTCTGCGCTTCAATGTTGCCCAGTGCAGTGACGAGCGGATTTTTAAAGTGCTGAAGGCAGCAGTACACGCATGACCGTGGACAGTCGCGATCGTCCCTACCGCGTTCCCGTTCCGGCCCCTATTCAAACTGACGAGTGCGCATGAACCTGCGGTACTATCCACGCTTTTAAATTGGGAGCGGACGATGCATCGAGTACCCTGGCGGTTGGCTTTGGCTGGTATCACCCTTTCTGCAAGCGCTTTTGCCGCTGATGGATTCGGACCGGCATCCGTTCGGCCGGCTGCTCACCCCTTTCGCTTAGGGGCGCTCAAACTCACGGTGGTGCGCAGCGCCCAAGTCGTGTTACCCAATGACGGTAAGGTATTCGGTGTCGATTCCGGACCCGGTGCAGTCAGCGATCTCCTGCGATCCGCTGGCGCCCCGACAGATCGGCTTACACTGAGTGTTGACGCGCTACTGGTCCGCACGGGGGCGCGTCTCGTGCTCATCGACAGCGGCTTCAGCGCTGACAACCACGGAAACGTGACAGGAAGTCTCGCAGAAGTTGCGGTCTCTCCGAAGGCGATAACGGATGTACTGATTACGCACTCGCACGGCGATCACACTGGTGGACTGTTGGATGCGAACCACCATCTGGTGTATCCGAAAGCAACCATTCGGATGGCGAAGGCAGAGTGGGCGGCGTACCAGAAGAGCGCCCCTGCGGAACTCATAAAGGCCATTGCCTCTCATGTGAAGACGTTTGAGCCAGGTGCAACGATCGCGCCCGGTATCACTTCGGTGGCCCTCGATGGACACACTGCAGGTCACGTCGGCTACGAGATATCCTCAAAGGGCGCTCGTCTACTGGACATTGGCGACATGGCTCACAGCTCCATCGTCTCACTGGCCAAACCTGATTGGACCATGGGATTCGACAAGGACCCCGCCATCGCCAAGCAGACACGCCAGACCACCCTGCAGCGCCTCGCCCACGACCAGGAGTTGGTGTTTTCACCTCACTTCCCGTACCCAGGCCTCGGTCATATCGTAACCGCAGGCAATGGATTCGCCTGGAAAGCAGGTGGGCCTGAGGAGCAGTAGTCGGTCGCATTGTGCAGGTGCACCGGGCCGGGACTGCTTGCACGCTCACAATAGTGCACCGAACAGATGAGAGGGCGCTACTGTCACCCTCTGCGCGCTCCCAGTAGAGTACTCGCATCACAAGGGCAAACCCGTCGCAAGGCGGGGACGCAAAGCCTCCGGTCTCTGACCTGATCGGTCAGAGATAGCGGGGTTGCCGGCAGACCTTCGCAATGAAAGCTGTCGTCATCGGGCATTTCGCCACCTTGTGCGGTTCTACAACACGAGGTGGTATCAATGAAGATGGGCATTTCCTGTGCCGGTAGGTTCGCTCGCGCTGCAATTTTCTGTGTGTTAGGAGGGTCGCTGCTGTCGGTGTCTTCACCGGCGTCCGCTGCCAGCAAGACGCTGACCATCAGTGGTCAGCCTGCGTCATCTGTGACGGTCGGTAACTCCTACTTGTTTCAACCCACGGCACACGACACGGTCAAGAGCCGCATCAAGTTCAACATCTATAACAAGCCCGCCTGGGCGACATTCGACGGCACAACGGGCCGGCTGTCAGGGAGGCCGTCTCGCCGTGATGTCGGTACCTACAGAGATATCAGCATTCGGCTCACCGACTGGTACGGATACGTGACCACTCCTGTGTTCTCGATCACCGTGGCCAACCCGTCGCCGCCCGCCAACACTGCGCCGACCATCTCCGGCCATGCTCCGGCAGTAGTTGATGCGGGAAGCATCTATAGCTTTGTACCCACGGCTTCCGATCGCGATAAGAACACTCTGACCTTCAGCATCGTCAATAAACCCCGGTGGGCCGCGTTCAATACGGCCACGGGCAAATTGTCCGGAATTCCTGCCAACACGGATGCCGGCGTATACGCCAACATCCAGATTTCGGTGAGCGACGGGAAGAGCCGTGTCGCCATGGCTGCCTTCTGGATTTCGGTCAAAGAGACTACGGCCCGCAATGCGGAGCTGAGCTGGACGCCACCCGTCACGAACAGCGATGGATCGGTGCTGATGAATCTGAGCGGATATAACGTCTACTACGGCACCAGCCCCGATGCGCTCACGCAGGTCATCAAGGTCAGCAACCCAGGCCTCACGAGGTACGTGATCGATAGTCTGCCCAGCGGCACGTGGTACTTCGCGATGACCAGTGTTGCGGCTGATGGGGGCGAGAGCGCAAAATCAGCGGTGATTTCGACGACGACTTCCTGATCGATCGTGCCGGCGCACCGGGATCTCGAGATCCCGGTGCTCCATCACCACATCATATACGGCGCGACGTCAGCATCCGACACAACGCCTCTGGTGACATCTCTCAGGGCCTCGCCAACTATCGCCGCTCCTTCCTTCGCCTCTTCCTCAGTCAACGTGAGCGGCGGAGTAAATTCGAGCACATTGCCGCGTAAACCGACATACAGAAACGCAGCCCCCAGTTGATAAGAGCGGTAGATGGTTTTGGCGGTTGTCGTCACCGGTACGGGTTCGCGTGTCTTACGGTCCAGGACGAGCTCGATCCCGACCGCAAGCCCCCGCCCACGAACAGCCGTGTCCACATCGTCAGAACTGCTTTGCCAACAGGGCAAAACCTCGACGGATATAGTACCGCAATGGGTGGGCTGCATCAGCCTGCCTCCACTGGTCCAGCGCCAGACGCAGCGTACCCATGGCCACCATCGCGACCAAGCGCAGCCCGTCCCGCCGTGCCGGTGCCGGCCAAAGTTCACACATTGCGTCCAACAGGATCTGCTCTGCCTCGACGAAACCGGCTTCCTTGCGTGCGCGAAGTGCTTCAGTTGATTGCATCAGGTGGTCATAGACGATGGATTCCTTTGTCTCATAGCGCGACGCGAGCTTGATCAAACACTCGCGGACTGCAACCACAGGAGTCTGCCCGGGGGACTCGTTGAGCAGTGCGGGCCGCAACGCATGGCGGAATCCGCGATCGTGCGCGACCAACAGGATGTCCTCCTTGGAACCGAAATAGTAGAAGAATGTGCGGCGCGAAATGCCGGCCGCCTGAGCAATGGCCTCGAGGGTCGTACCCTCGTAGCCGTTTTTCACAAACAGTTTCAGGCCGCTTTCGATGAGCCGCTCCGCTGTCTCGCGCCGCTTGCGTTCCCTGAGGCCCTCTGGCTTTTCCGACGCCGCACTCATCCGAGTCGTTTCCTGCTGCGCTCTTGAAATATTACACCGAGTGTAATATAAAATCGCACCCAGTGCGAACATTTGTGGAGACTCTTTTTTTGCTGCATGATGTTGTGATAGCCGGCGCAGGCCCCGTCGGATTGTTTCTTGCGTGCGAGCTACGGCTGGCCAATCTCTCGGTGTTGGTGCTCGAGCAAGCCGAGGACTTTCGCTCCCCGCTGAAGCGCCTTCCATTCGGCCTGCGTGGTCTTTCCGTACCCACCATCGAGGCCTTCGACCGGCGCGGGCTGCTGAACGACATCTCTACATGGCAGCGTACGCGAGATTCCGCCAGCAGCGCGTCGACTCTCCCGCATTGGATGAATCAGCCGCGTCGCCCCGGGGGCCATTTCGCCGGCATTCAATTCTACCAAGACACCATCGACACCTCGAAGTGGCGCTACAGGCTGCCGAGTGCAGCCATCACCCCCATCGCGGTCGAGATGGAGCACCTCGAATCCGTGTTGGCGGCTCGGGCCAGCGCGATGGGGGTGCAGATCAGGCGCGGCATCGGCGTGGCAGGCTTCAGTCAGTCGGACGAAGAAGTGCGGATTTTCGCCGGCGGCGCTGCTTTTCGCGCACGCTGGCTCGTTGGTTGTGACGGCGCCCGCAGCGCTGTTCGTAAAGCCGGCGATTTTACCTTCGCCGGCACCGATCCCGAATTTACCGGCTACTCCGTTGAAGTTGAGTTGGCCGATCCGAATGGTCTCGCGCCCGGCCGCCACTACACAGCGGCGGGCATGTATACCTATTCGAAACCCGGGACCATCGCAATGGTCGATTACGACGGCGGTGCTTTCCACCGAACCCAACCGATCAGTCTCGAGCATGTCCAGTCGGTGTTGCGCCGCGTTACGGGCACCGATGTCACATTGAACGCCCTCGGCCTCGCCACAACCTGGACGGATCGCGCCTATCAGGCGACCACCTATAGCAACGCGCGAGTGCTACTGGCCGGCGATGCCGCGCACATTCATTCCCCTTTGGGTGGCCAGGGTCTCAACCTCGGGCTGGGTGACGCGATGAACCTTGGCTGGAAGCTGGCTTCTACCATCCGAGGCACTGCCCCGGCAGGCCTGCTCAATAGCTATTCGAGCGAACGACATCCGGTAGGAGCGCAGATCCTCGACTGGTCGCGCGCCCAAGTGGCGCTCATGCGGCCGACGCCAAGCACCCGCGCGCTCGAAGCTGTCATTCGTGGTCTCATCGACACGCGCGACGGCGCGACCTATTTTGCCGAGCGCGTGTGGGGCATTTCCGTTCGCTATGATCTTGGCGGGCATCCGCTGGAGGGCCGTAGTGCTCCCGATTTTGAGTTGGTCAATGGCGCAAGACTCGCTGCGTTCCTCCAGCACGGGAAAGGCTTGCTGTTGGACTTTGACGCTCGGCCTGAGCTCAGAGCGCTCGCAGGCCGCTGGGGCAATCAATTGAGCTATGTGGCAGGCGAAGTCAAGGATCGCCTCGGCCTGAGCGCGGTGCTCGTGCGTCCCGACGGCGTTGTTGCCTGGGCCGCTGCGGGCGCCGCCATTCCTGATTGTGAGCAAGCGGCTCGAGCCGCCTGCCAATGGTTTGGCTGACCAGCCTCCAGTGTCCTCTCAAGCGTCGTTGAGGGCGACACCCAGATTGCGAGCCGTGGAGCAGCTATAAGCCTGGCTCTGCGTGCCGAAGCACCAGGTGATCTCGTTGTTGTTTTGCGGCCGGACGATAGGTCGATCGCCCTCGTTCTTGTGGCAGCCGCAGCGACCGCACGCAGCTCCACCGCAGCAGTCATTGTAGGAAATGATGTAGTGACGGTCATCGGCGGGATTTCGGCAGGTGCCGATCCACGTGACCGGCGACATTTCAGTTCCGGGCGGACAGGAATTGACGCTTCCACCACAACAGCTACACAAGGCGCCGTCGATGGCGCAGTAGCGCCAATAGTCACAGCTTGTCGGATCGCCTGGATCCTGAGGATTCCCCGTACTGTGCTCACTGTGCGTGCCGGAAGGGCCGGGGGTATCCGCGCCTTTGTCGCTTCCACGGGCTACTGGCAGCAGCGGCAGGCCGCTAGTGCCCACCAACACGCCGCCCACGATATTCAACAATCCACGGCGTGATGTCCGGCCCGCCAGTGCCCGGGAAAGCCGCTCGGTCATGACATCAAACCTTTTGACACGATTCATGCTCACCTCGTGGTTCTCGCCTACCGAACGGCCTCGATCAGAACGCTCCTGTGTCCCCCGGTCATGTCCAGACTGCGCACGAAACTGCCGTGCGGCAGCTCATACACATCCAGCTTTTCCCTGGATGCGACCAGCAATAGCGGCTCACGATCATGAGTAACTTCGATCGATGACGCGGGTCGGACGAGCCGTATTCTCGCCACGCGTGTGCGGGAGGCAGGATCGAAAACCCACACCTCAGTCCCCGCATCCTTGTGCGTTCCCTCATGAGCGTTGGGCTGCATGATCACATACAACCGCCCATCATCCCCGCTCGTGATGAGCTGGTTTCCACTGGGGCGCCAATTGGCCGCAGCCTCCTCCGGGCTCACCAGTGACCAATCGGGTAGGATCTTCGCCTCCGCCCCACGTAGATCCAACGGCTGAATGCGCCCGAAAAAACTGGGGAAGTAGCGGATACCGTTGGCCACGGCCGACGTCGTGAACAACGGGTCCTCATCCAGCAGGTTGAAGGGCGCAGATTCCGTCTGACTGGCGAGGCTGCCCTTTGCATCCAACTGCACGTTCAGCAACGTTCCGTTCCCGCACAATGTGGCAAAGCCGCGGGGTCCGCTGGGGAATGCCAGTGTGCAGCCGGGAATTGCAACCTCGCTGAGCACCTTGCGCCGTACCAGGTCCACCACGGTTACGGAGGCGGCTGGAGTAAAGTTGAACACCGTAGCCAACTGCTCGTCGGCAGCGAAACTGAACATCCCCTGCATGGGCACTACGAGAGCCCGCTTCGCCTTGGGCAACACGACTTCACCAACAGGCAGGAGCGTCTGCTTGTCGTAGATCGTGATGAAATCCGTTCTGGGCCCGCGATTGCCACGCGCCCACACAGTGTCGGCCACATAGAGCTCCGGGCGCTTGTTGCTCACCAGCAAAGTCGCGGACTCGTGGCCCGGCAGATGCCCTTCGACCGCACGCTCGTCGCTGCCCACATCACGCAACTCGAACTTGTCGTTCGAATACGCAAGGAACGCCCATCCCTTCGGATACTCCGCAGGCAACTTGCGTACAGTCAGACCGGTATCGACAGGCAACGGCGTTGGAAACCGATCGATCGTGGCACCCTGCGCCAGACCGCCGGCGAGCGCCAGCGCGCAGGCGGCGCTGACCAACTTGGTCGTTTGCATTGTTGTAGTGCCCCTCTCGGCCGCGACGCATAAAAACTACCAGCTCGGATCGACAGCAGTCAAGTTCTGTGATCTCAGATTTTCAGAGCACTCTGCGTGTCCTCAGTACTCCCATGTAGGGCCCGAACTGCAGCCACAGAGTTTCGATGAGTTGCAGCAGGGTGCGGCGCGGTTGGGCGCGGTAGAGAAGGAAGTGGAAACCGGGGACATGAGCCTATTCTGCGATCACAGTAATCAGGGCGCCGTCACCTGGTCCCTTACCAACTCAGCGAGGCGGATGGACTGCTCATCCTCGAAAACCGCAGAAGGCACCCGGTCCCACGCAACGCGCTCTTCGGCAAAGGGATCCAATAGCACACAACTACGTTGATTCAACTCCATGGTCGCGCGCGTGCCGGAGTCATACTTCGGCCAGCTTGGAAGCTCCGGGTTGTTGGGGTTTCCCGTCCTGGCGAAGGCGCTCCATGCCGCCACGACTCGATCTGCGAGGCGCTCCCATGTGCCTTTGGGGCCCACGTAGGCGTAGGACAACGGCGTCGTCACGTGGAATACGAAAGGGAGCTCAATGCCATGCATTGCTCCATAAGCCAGTCCCGTCGGTCCTGGCGCGGGCGAGCGGTATGCGAAAGAGTAGAAATAGGTGGGTTGGCGCCGGCTGTTCTCTTCCGCGAGGCGGATCGAGGGTAGGCGAAGGAGCGCGTCCGAAAGCAGCGTCTCAAAGGCCGTCGCGTCGTTGGGGGCGCCGTGCCTGTAGTGCTCGACAATCGCCCGAGCCTCATCGGCTTTTCCGACCCGGTCGAGTCCGAGGAAGGCCACCAGGTTGTGCGCCATCGCCGTGGCAGATTGCTCATCGAGCGGCAGTCCGTACATGGCGATAAAGTAGCGCATCTCCTCAGCATTGGTGCCGATCAACATCGGTACGGCAGCCGCGGGATCCGCGTGAAATGCTTCGACGATAGGCCCCTTGAACAGGGTCCCATCGTTTACCAGGCCGAACGTGGCGTGATAGCGCGGATCTTCGAACAGCCGCCGCTGTGCCGCGAGTAACTTCGCTACCGGCAGGTTGCGCAGCTCCGTGACTGTCTTCACGGCCGCGAGCTTCATGAGCTGACCGGCGAGCGCCGCTGCTTTATCGACTGACAGCAGCGGCCCGGTATCGCCGCTTTGGATGATAACTTTGTGAAACAGCCCGCGCGCGCCGGCAGCGACCAACAGAGCGCGAATGCTCGCGCCGCCGGATGACTCGCCGAACAGGGTCACGTTGCCCGGGTCACCCCCGAATCGGGCGATGTTGTGTTGGATCCACGCGAGCGCGGCAATTTGATCCAGGATGCCGTTGTTGCCGCTTTGTACGTACTTCGGCCCGCCGAGACGCCCCAGGTACGCAAACCCGAGGGCACCCAGCCGGTACTGCAGAGTGACCACGACGACCTTGCCGCGCCGCGCGAGCTCGCTTCCCTCATAGAAGGAGTCCGCGGCGCTGCCTTCGAAGAGCGAGCCACCGTGAATGAAGACCATGACCGGCAATGGACCTGTAGCCGACTGGGGCGTCCAGACATTGAGAGTCAGGCAATCCTCACACTGGATCACATCGCCGTCTTCGGAGCTGTCGTAGGCATCGAGCACTTGCGGACATGCGGGTCCGCGCGCCTGGGCATTCCGTACCCCTTGCCAAGGCGAAGCGCTCTGCGGCGGCCGGAATCGCAAAGATCCCACAGGCGCGGCGGCGTATGGGATGTTGAGAAAGAGATCGACCCCACCTCGTTCCACTCCCAACAACTTGCCGGCGGTCACCTCACGGAGGATGTCGGTGCCACCCAGCAGAAAATCCTGAGGCGCCGCCGCTGCCGCAACCTGTAGCCGCAAGAGAGTCAGAAGTGCAGCAATGATCCGCAGCCGCGACAGCATAGGGTATCTCAGTTGGTCGGGTGAGCTGTGCTGCGCCGAGTGGCAGCATAGGTCAGGTGCCGTGTTGCGACGGCCGCGCTTTTTACCGACTCAGGCGACATGTCGATTCGCTTCAGCTCGTTCTCAGTATGCATCTGCACCTGGTCGGACAGGTTCGGGTTGCCCTTGCCACTCGGATCAATGAACAGGTTCTGTCCGCCCGCCTCGACGACTGAATACAGCGCGGGTTGATTGGGGTCGATCTCCATGAGGCCCACCCAACCTTCACCCCCATTGTGCCGTACAACCGCCGGGCCGAGCCCCAGTACCGCGAATGTACGGGTGCTCACAGACTCGCCGCCCGGCAGTGCGGGACGTTCGGGCGTCTGCAGCGCCGCGTTGTAATATTTCCAGAAGATCGGCAACCGCCATTGCGACATGTCCTTGCCGGTGAATGCGGGCTTCAGAGTGTCGATAGTTTGACGCAGCGTCTGAACCAATACTGCGTTGCGATCCTGGCCCTTGAAATAGTCGAATTGCAGCGGCAGGCCGGCCGCCTCCCCTTGCACAGCGCGCAGCAACAGGCTGGTCTGATACTTGTGATAGCGGTCGGCGTCGATCTTCCACCACCAATCGCCGATTGACGGACCAAAAATCACTCCCGGCGCGACCTGCAGCCAGGTCCGAAAGATCGTCAGACCCGGATTATCGTACTGCCCGTCCCGATCGAGGTCCTCGTAAAGACCGTTGAACGATAACATCAGCTCAGCCGCGCGTTTGACCTCGGCGTCGTCCGTTCCGGCGACTGCGGCGCGGATATACGGCGCGAAGAAGGCCGGCGAGGTGTTTGTGTGATCGCGCGCGCCCAGTCCATTGAAGATTTTGCGATTGATTTCCCGCATATCCAACAATGTCAGCGCGTGGCCCGCGGCAGCCAATTCGGTTCCCAGATACGTGCGGAATGCCTTACCGATGCGAGCATCATCGCCCTCGGGACTCCACCTCGTCGCCTTGCTGTTCCAGGTGTGTATGAATCCTTGCTTTGGATTGAGCATGTGGGGACGCTCGTTGACCGAGAGAAAACCGTCCCATTCGTATTCACCAGTTCCCGGTGTAGGCAGGCGGGAGTCCGCGTTGGGCGAGCGTTTGGGAATCAGACCGGCTTCCCAGAAACCGAATTGCCCGTCGGCATTGCCGTAGCACACACCGAGATTCCAGGCCAGCTTGGACACTCCCTTGTCCTGGAATTCCTGGAGATTCCGGGCACGGGCCAGCTCGACAATCGCAACCCAATTGTCCAGCTCCTTGCCGCGGACCGCGTACCGCTCCGAAAAGGCGGTTTGCCGTGCAACGTCCCAACTGACGATGGGGCCGTGAACGGTCCAAGCGACCTCATGCGTAACGGGGGCGGCGCCCTTGACCCGGATCGTTTCTTTGCGGGTTTCCATACGCAGCCAGGCTCCCTTGTATCGGTACCGATATCGATCCTTCGGGTTGAGCTGCTCCGCGTAGGTGGTGGTTGTATCCGCATTTCCGGAAGTTAAAAGCCAGCCGTGATCCAGCGACCGTCCCATGATGGGTGGCCCCCAACCGGGAGTACTGAAGCCTGCGGTATCGAAGCCGCCGCCATGCAAGTGGGATTCCGGGCCATCGGCGGTCGCTTCCAGCATGAGGACGTGGCCGCTCGCCGAGCGAGTTGGGCCGATGACGAGGCAGCGACTCGCCTCTGTTCTGGGCACGGACGCGACTCTTACCGCCACGCCCGCCGTGCTTGCGGATAGAGGATAGGGGTGCGGCTGCGGCATCGGCTGCGCCGGCGCGAGATCCTCCCCCGCCGGAATCGTGGTCGGCGAGTCAGGATCGCTGAGCGGGACCACATCATCGAAGATGGTGCGGCCGACTTTTTGCCCATACCTGGCGACCATTGCCTGCAGGAATGCCAGGTTCTGCAGTTCGTAGCCTTCCCGATCATGCGGCGTAGCGGCCACCACACTGAGAAAATCCAACAACGACCAGGGCTGCGGACGGATGCCCCACTGCACGAACTCATAAGGAGTATCGTGTTGTGGGTCTCGCGCGATTTCCTCGATTCGGCGGTTGATGCCATCCACCAGGCCCTGCATCATCCTCTGATGCTCCGCGGGGATGGCTGCATACATGCGCAGCAACTCCTGCTTCGGCAACGCCCGGTCTCGAGCGATGATGTCGGAAGCGACCGCGGAGCTGCCCACCAGCTCCGCCCGCTGACCGAGAGCACCCCGGCGCGACAGCTCCATCTGCGCCAGCCGATCGCGCGCCAATGCGTATCCCAGACCGAACATCACCTCCGCTGAGCTCTCGGCGAAGACATGGGGTACTCCCTTGGCATCACGGTAGATCGTGACGTCGGCGGCGGGTCCCACGCTGTCGATGTCGGAAGCGGTCCCAACCGTCTGAGACGCTGCAATCCCGCCACACAGCGCGGTTGACACAGCGGCAAGGGCAAGCACACGTCGCAGATCTACTGTTGTCATCAAACGGCCCGCCGGATTGAGAGACTAACTCGTTCACTGCAATTAACCAGCATCATGTCATACCTCGATCGTCTGTCAATATCTGCGATCACAGTTGTTGACGAACAACCCGACGGCTGATAATTTCCGGCCTCAACGCAGGAGGGGCCCTGCGGCATTTACAGCCAAATACCAGTATTTCTAAAACCTTCAGATGGACCGCGCCATGCCGTTCTGTACCTGAAGCATTCGTCTGGATGTACTTAGAATTCGTCCAGTCTGTGATCTAAGTGGCTCAGATATTGATCGATCAACGACAAGAGGTTACGTATGAACATCGTCCGGCGGGTCCAGGGTTCAGCGTTTTTGTGGTTCGGCCCTGCCTTTCTGGCACTATTGGCGCCCACACTGGCTTGCGCGGACGAGGCGGGATCAGACACTCTGGCGGAAATTGTCGTCACCGCGACGAAGCGCGCCGACCCGCTCAGCAAAGTCCCCATCAGCCTAGTGGCATTGACGCGGGACGCGTTGGATTCGCAAGGCGTCAGAAACATCCAGGACATTGTGAGCCAGACGCCCGGTGTTGACATCGGGCGAAGCCCTGGCAATGGTCCCGGGATCCGGATCTCCATACGCGGTATCGACTCCGATGCGGGCGCCGCGACGACCGGTGTCTATATCGACGATACCGCCATTCAGGCCCGCAACAACTCTGTCAACGTGGCAGGAACCTCGTTTCCGGAAGTTTTCGACCTCGATCGCGTGGAAGTGCTGCGCGGGCCACAGGGCACCCTCTTCGGCGCGGGAGCTGAAGGCGGCGTGGTGCGCTTCGTAACGGCCCAGCCTGGCCTGAATGAGTTCTCAGGATACAGTCGCGCCGAAGTCAGCGGCACCCATCGCGGCGGGCCTAGCGGCGAGCTGGGAGCCGCTTTCGGTGGTCCGTTGCTCGACGGCGTGCTCGGGTTCCGGGCAAGTGTGTGGGACCGTCACGACGGCGGCTACATGAATCGAGTTGCCTGGGAAACCCAGGAGAACCTGCCCAATAGCGATTGGAGCAACTCCAAGGTTGCACGGGTCGCGCTGACCTACGCGCCGATTTCGGGAGTCAGTATTACACCCTCGCTTCAGTTTCAGGAGCTGTATTCCCATGACTCATCGACAGCCTGGCGTTTGCAGGATAATCCGGCCACAGCTCCCTATCAGAACAGCGCGACACCCTATACCAACGGTTACCAACTGAGACAGCCCAGCGATGATTCAACCACGCTGGCGTCACTGAAAGTGGAAGCGATCCGGCCCTCAGTCACATTTACGTCAATCTCATCCTACTTTCACCGCAACAATATCAGTGTGGAGGATTCAACGAACACGGATACGGCGGCCGTTCTTGGCAACGACTACGTTTTTCCGCAATCTCCGGATGGCGGCCTGTACTACGTGGCCTCCTCGAGTCATGCCAGTCAGAGTGTTCTCACGCAGGAATTGCGCCTGCAAAATACGAGCGCGGACGCGCGCCTGAAGTGGCTCGGCGGCATCTTTTTCTCACAATCCAAATTGCACGACTCGCTGGCGCAGCCTGCAACGGCATTCCCCGCGCTCTACGAGCAGGTCACGGGCGATTCGTTCGTCGATGACTTCGGCGGTCCGCTGCTCGATGGCATTTATGAATATACCGGAGATGAGCGCAGTACAGAGACTCAATACGCCCTCTACGGTAATGTGGACTATCTATTCGCCGACAAGTGGACCCTGACTTTGGGTCTGCGAGCCGCTCTCACCGAAGTGAAGTACGCGATCGTCGAGAACGGCCCCGAAGGCCCCGTCGCCGATGTACCGACGGGCACATCAGGAACACAGAAGGATCATCCGGTCACCCCGAAAGTCGGCCTGAGCTGGCAGCCTGACGAACACAACATGATTTACGGCTCCATCGCCAAAGGCTATCGCATCGGCGGCGTGAATTCCGGAATTCCCAGCTATTGCGGCGCAGATGCGGTCCTGGCAGCGAGCCCAACGTACAAATCCGACACGACAATGAGCTATGAGCTCGGCGCAAAGAGTCGGCCCGCCGGCGGCCGGCTGCAGATCGATGCCAGCATCTACCATATCGACTGGAAAGACATTCAGCAGACCCTGTCATTCATTTGCGGATATGGATATACCGGCAACGCCGGGCGCGCGCGCAGCGATGGCTTCGATCTGAGCATCAACGTCCAGATCATGAAAGCCTGGACCGCCGGTATTACCGTCGGCCACACCAATGCCAAGTTCACTACCGATACAATCAATCCGGCCGGGCAGCTCGTGATCGTCGAAGGCGAGACCCTGGGACAGACACCCTGGACATTGTTTGGCTTTACTCAGTACGGCTTTCCCATCGCCCGCAACTGGAATGGCTACCTGCGAATTCAGGAAAAATATAATAGCCGCAATCACAACGTCCTCGGACTTGCAGACACAACACACAATTCCGATCCGGACTACCATCCGAATGATGCAATGAGTCAGCTCGATGTCCGCGCCGGACTCACATTCAATCGATTCGACGTTTCGCTGTTTGTCAACAATGTGACCGACCGGAATCCGGAGCTCTACGTCCGCCACAACAACGGTTCGCCGCTGTTCACGTACTCGACACTCCGGCCGCGCACCGCGGGGCTCACGGCCACTTATCGATATTGATCGCAGCGCGGCAGGGTGGAGTGCGCCGAGAATCCGAAAATGCCCTTCATCCCTACTCGGCGTATCCCAAAACGGCTTTGATCTCGAGAAACTCGGCAAAGCCGTATTCGCCCCACTCTCGACCGTTGCCGCTTCTTTTGTACCCTCCGAAGGGCGCGAATAAATCGCCCCCCGCACCATTGATTCCGACTCGGCCTGCGCGCAGTCGGGCGGCAATCCTATGGATTCCGGTGGGACTGGATCCCCAGATGTAGGCGGCCAATCCGTACTCGGTGTCATTGGCGATCTCGACTGCCTGCTCCATGCAGTCGTAGGTGAGGATTGAAAGTACGGGCCCGAAGATTTCCTCCCGTGCAATTCTCATAGTGTTTTTCACGTGAGCAAAGACGGTGGGCTTGACGTAATAGCCGGTGTCCAGACCGGGTGGATGGCCCTCGCCGCCCGTAACGAGTGTCGCGCCTTCGTCGATTCCGCTCCTGATCAAATCCTGGATCTTCTGCCACTGAGTTGCGGAAGCTACCGGGCCCATGTTTGCACCGCTCGCCGGATCGCCCACTTGAATGGACTCGGCGACCGTCTTCGCAATAGCAATGGCCTCGTCCCTGTATTTTGAGTGCACCAACATCCGCGTGGCGGCATTGCAGGACTGTCCAGAGTTCCCCATGACGTTTCTGACGCTGGCCGTGACCGCCACTTCCAGGTCGGCGTCTTCCAGGATAATGGTTGGCGACTTGCCGCCCAATTCCTGCGCAACTCGTTTCACGGTTGGCGCGGCCGCTTTCGCGATCTCGATACCGGCGCGCGTGGAGCCGGTGAATGAAATCATGTCCACCTGCGGATGCGAGGAGATCGCGGCGCCGGTCGTGACACCGTCCCCATTGACGAGATTGAAGACGCCCTCGGGAAGTCCGGCGGCATGCACGATCTCAGCGAACAAGTACGCTGAGAATGGCGCGACTTCGGAGGGTTTCAACACAACCGTGCAACCTGTCGCAAGGGCCGGTGCAACCTTGCAGGCGAGCTGATTCATTGGCCAGTTCCACGGAGTAATCAGGCCACACACTCCGATCGGCTCCTTCAGGATTCGCGTGGTACCGCGCGTCTCCTCGAAAACGAAATTCTTCAATACCGCCACGGCCGTTTCCAGATGCGCAAGCCCACTTCGGGTCTGCGCATTGCGGGCCAGAGCCACGGGAGCGCCCATCTCTTCCGTGATTGCGTCCGCGATTTCGTCAGACCGGCGTCGATACTCGGCGATGATTCGCTCGAGGGCGCCGATGCGTGCCTGGCGGCTGGTGAGGGACCATTCGCCGAATGCCCGGCGTGCCGCTCGGACCGCCAGGTCGACCTCAGCGGCGCCAGCCACAGATATCCGACCCGCTTCCTGCCCAGTGGCGGGGTTGATCACAGCAAGTGTCCGAGGCTTCGCCGGCTCAACCCAAACCCCATCAATGTAGAACTTCAGATAGTCGCGCATTCAGATCCTCAGGCCGGGCTTTTTGCTCCAACTTTGATGGGTGCCGTTTCCGGCATGAGCTGCATGGCCATCAGACCCACAGCAACACCCCCCATCATGTACCAGGCGGGCGTGAGCGGATTTCCGGTGAGCCGGGTGACCCACGCCACCAGGAATTGCGTAGAGCCGCCGAACACCGAAATCGCCAACGCATAGATGATGGAGAGAGCTCCCGATCTGACGCGATGCGGCAGCGCCTCCGTTACTGCAACCAGCGACACCGAGGTGGACAGAGTCGAGGTGCTAGCCAGCACCGCGCACGCCAGTAGCAGTGCACCGGTCGTACGCTCGCGCTCAATCAACGCGAAACAGGGAAACACGAGCAGAGCCAGGCACAGCCAGGGAATCACCATGATGGGCTTGCGCCCAAAGCGATCCGACAGCCATCCCCCCAGCGGATCGCAGACCACTCCGCAAAGACCCACCATCGCAGTCGCAGCGAATGCAACCCCCGACCTCATGCCGAGAGTTGAATTGGCGTACGTAGTCATGTAGTCGAGCAGATAGTTCGTCGTGGTGGCTGAGGCAATCAGCGCAAAGCCGGCTGCTGCGACACGGATATAACTTGCGAAGGCGGGGTTTGGGTCGCGCGTACCCACCAGCTCCAGGGTTTCGTGGAGCATGCGCCGCAGAACGAGTCCCACCGGAATGATGACGGCACCCGCTAACAGCGCTACGCGCCATCCCCAACTGTCCAGCGCGGCGTTGTCCAGCACCCTCGATAGTCCGACTCCCACGGCACCGGCAACCAACACCGCAACATCGGCACTCGTTGCCTGAAGCGAAATGTAAAACCCGCGCCGCCCAGGCGGTGCGGCCTCCATCAGAAAGGCGGTGCTTGGACCCACTTCCCCACCCAGCGCGAAACCCTGTATCAGACGAAACATCACCGCGAGGATCGGCGCGGCAATTCCGATCGTGGCATACGACGGCACGAGCGGCAGCCCAACCACCGCGACTGCGATCAAGCTGAATGATACGAGCATGGCCGGTTTGCGGCCGGCTCGATCCCCGTAGCGCCCCAGCACCACAGCCCCCAGCGGCCGGGTCAGAAATCCCACTCCGAAGGTGGCAAGGGAAGCCAGCAGGCTGACTTCAGGCTCGTCGGAAGGAAAGAATGCGCGGCCGATCTGCGCGGCGAAGAATGCATAGGTAACGAAATCATAGAATTCGACGGCGTTGCCCAGAGCGACTGCAAGAATCTGCCGGGCCGGCAGACCCGTTGCGGCCGCATTGACAATAGAAGCGCCCACGGCGGCCTCAGGAGTTCGCGCCTCGTCCATTACGCTCAAGCGCCCCAAACTCGTTCGTACACACGCAGCCAGTTTTCACCCAGCACCTGGCGCACCTGCGCCGCGGACCAGCCTCGTTCCAGCAGGCCTCGTGTGAGATTCGGCAGGTTGCCGATATTCTCGAAGCCCTTTACGTAGAACCACGGCATCTGCTGACTGTAGGCCTCAGGCGCCATCACGAGCCGGTCTGCCGGTGACAGCGGCCCCGGGTTGTTGCGCCCTTCAATGAAATCCGGACCCAGGCCGATGTGTTCCACGCCAATCAACCGTTTGAGATAGTCGTACTGATCCAAGTGGCGGGCGAGATCCACCTGCGGCGTTCGTACTACGCCGCTGTCGCTGGACTTGCGAGCATGGAAATCGTTGAAAGCCGATAGTCCGATTACGCCCCCCGTGCGCGCAATCGCTTCCAGCAAACGATCGGAAGAGCAGCGTGGATTGTCATTCAACGCACGAACGTTGGTATGGCTGCAGATGACGGGTACGCCGGCTGAGATCGCGATCGCATCAAATGAGGTCTGCTCGCCGGTGTGGCCCCCGACGTCGAGTACCATGCTAGCCCGGTGAACTTCCTCGACCAGTCGCCGTCCTGCTCGCGTCAGACCCACCTGAGCATCGAGGCAACCACCTCCAAAGTCGTTTGCAGTGTTGTAGGCAATTCCGCAGATTCGCAAGCCGAGCTGCCGGTAGGCACGTAGATTCTGCGGCTGAGGGTCACCCGCCACGATCAGGGCATCTGCCGATTGCCAACCCGCCACGTGAGAGATCAACTGCTGCTCCCGTAGCTTCCTGATCTCCCTGACACTGCCGGCCGGCGCGATCTGCGCTGTGTGCTCATCGAAGAATTTGAACAGCGCTGCGAAGCTGCCCATGTCGTCCCCGACACTGTGGTGCCAACAACTCACGCCGCCGGCTTTGAGCAGAGTCAAATACGCCTCACTCAGATCGGAAGGGTCCAGACCGTTGACAACGAGGGTGGAACGCTGCAGCGCCGCAACGGCATCGTCACTGCTTGTCTGGGGTTGTGTCCGGCCCGCCTGCATGGCGCCTGCTGCACCCAGGGCAAGCGAGCTACGTACAAACTCGCGCCGATCCATTACGACTTCACACGTGCCATCAAGCGTTCCCAACTCGAGACGAATCTCATCCGCCCATCGGGCCCTGGCCGGATAAAGCGCACCATCATGTCGCTGCCACCAGGGGTGGTATCCTTCCCCGCAAATGTGTCGTTGCCGACGGACACCAACTCAGTAGCCGCACTGTCCTGATCGACGAAATTGTCAAAGGTATCTATCTTGTCGCGCGTGCGCAGAGCCAGCCCGCCTTCACGGGCCGAAACGATGTAGCGATCGATATTGCTCTCGTAAATCCCCACGTAGGGCCTGGGGTCTACGGACCCGGGTCGCGGGTGAGGCGGCGCGGATCGAATTCCGGTCCAGGCCTCCAGGATAGGATCCAGGAATGCCTTCTTGAGCTCGTCACCCCGGTCGCAGTTGGTGAGCAACGCTGCGGCGCGGCCGCTCTCGGGGTGCGCAAATAAATGAGACCGTATACCTGGCCCTCCGCCGGCATGGCTGAGCAGGCCCCCCGGCGAGATCATCCACCCCAGCCCGACTTTGAGTGCGTTCGCGCCGACGGGCACGAATTCGGCGGTCGGCTCGCTCATTCTTTTGGCGGACGCCGCAGATAGAATGCGCGCATTGCAGTTACCAACACCGCCATTCATGAGCGCGCGCGCAAAAGCAATCAGATCAGTGGCCGTGGTCATCTGCGTGGAGCCGGCCGGGGCGAAGCTGGGAGCAAGAAAGGGGCGCGTCGATTGCACGAGCTTTCCCGTAACGCGATCGGTGAGGTCGCCCACACTCGCGCGAAAGCGCGGCACCTCGAGCGGGTCAACTAACGCGTGCCCCATCCCGAGCGGCTCGTAGATTCGGGACTTGATCAGTGTGTACCAGCTTTTGCTGCGCAACTTCTGCACCATGTATCCGGCTATCACGGTCGCCATGTTGCAATAGGAAGTTTCCTCACCGGGCGGAAACAGTTGGTCCAGATCGGCGCACCGTCCGATCGAATCAACAATCCGTTCCTGGTCGGGCCCGTACTCGGGCAGCCAATCGCAGTTGATACCGCTCGTATGGTTCAGAAGCATCCCGCAGGTCATGCGCTCCAACGCCTGTTTGTCGCGTAGGCGCAGCTCAGGTAAATGCTTTCTCACGGGGTCTTCGAGTGCCACCCTGCCTTCATCCACCAGTTGCATCAGCAGGGCCGCATTCATGACCTTTGTGATGGAGCCAACATGCATCACTGTGTCGACAGTGACCGGATCGCCCGTCACGCTGTTGCGCAATCCCGCTGTGGCGGTGTGCAACACTCTTCCGTCCCAGTAGGCAAACGATGCCCCGGTGACGCCGGTGGCCAACCTGGAGGCTTCGAGTCGCTGTGGGTAGTCGCGCCCGGTCTGCGGGACTTCGAGGCCAGGCCCGGACCGCGCAGCCGGCACTGCGGCAACGACGACACCCGCCGTGTGCTTGATGAATTCCCGACGGGTAGACATCAGAACTGCCTACGGAGGGTGAGCGACGCACTCGTGGGGCTTCCCGGTACATTGCCGTAGAACAAGGTCTGATAGTTGTTGATGTAGTAGCGCTTGTTCAGCACGTTGCTCAGACTGAGCTGAGTATACCAGGGCCCCCTTTCATAGGACGCCGAGAGATCAACGAGCGTGTAGCTCGGAATTTGCCGGGTGGAACCGTCGTAAGAGGTGGCCACCGAGTCGATGAACCTCACCCCGCCGCCCAATGAAAGACCGGCCACGGTTGCCGCCGGCAGCCTGTAAGTGGAGTACAGGCTGAAGGTGTGCTTCGGAAGATACAGCTCGGTTTGCCCCTCGACCGAGGGGTCGGCGTCGCGCGTAACTTTCGGATCAAGGTAGGCATAGCCTGTGTTGATCTGCCAATCGGGCGTGAGCTCGCCCAGCGCCTTGATCTCGAGGCCATTGTGTCGCACCTCGCCAACCGCCTTGTAGAAGTCCGCGCCGTTGAGCGACTGATCGTAAGTTGCCAGGTTACGCTCGGTGATCCGGTACAGGGCACCACTGAGCAGCAACCGGGCGTTCAGGGTGCGAACTTTGATTCCGGCTTCATATTGCTTGCCGACCAGCGGCGGCAGCGGAGTCTGCGCAATCGTCAGCAAAGGCTGGGGATTGAACGATTCGCTGTACGAGATGTAGGCGTTGGTCCGCGGAAGAATCTCGTAAACCAATCCGGCGCGGTAGCTGACTTGTCCGTCAAAATTGTAGTCCTGCACCACCTCATTGGTCAGCGTGGACACTTTGGGTTTCGAGTACGAAGCGCCTGCCAGAACCGACAAACGCTCAAAAAAACGGGTGACCGATTGTGCTGACACCGTAAAGGTGTGCGTATCTATATCCGAATCATACGGGAATACCGGACCGCTCCCGAGCAGGCTGTTGAACGCCTGCGTGATTGCTTCGCGACTGTCGAAGATGTTGAGCGTACCCGAGGTCCCCGGGAACAGGACGGCGGTGCTTTGCTTGCTGTCCTGATAGAGAGCGGCTATCGATATGAAACTGTCCTTCAAGCCGGTTGCATCCAGCCGATAGATTGAGGAAGCCCCGATGCCATAATTCTCTGTAACCTGAGGCCCGCTGAATTTTGTAACCTGGAAGGTCACATCGCCACTGTCAGCGAGGTCAAAGGCATAGTCATTGCCGCCGGTGAGGCTCGAACGCTCGTAGTTTCCCTTGAGGCTGAACTCGAGAACAGAGCTCGGACGCCAGGTGAGCTCGCCTGATCCGAAGTAAACCGAGGTCTTCAACTCGATATCCTTCGAGCCGAGAAAGAATGACCGTGGCACCGGCGCAGGCGTGCCGTCCGCCTCTGTCGGGACACCGTCGAAGGACGGTCGCGTAAACCTCTGATATCCTCCGTGTATGTAGCCACTCACCGAATCGGTGAAGTCCACATTCAGGCCGCCGTACAGCACCGACTTCCTGTGATGCAGATCGTCAATGAAGCTGTTGCCCTGATCCCAAACCGCGATGCCTATGCCGCGCACGCGCTCTTGTGAGTCGAGCGGCTTCGCAATCTGGCCTTCCACGCGGATACCTCTCCAAGAAGACACTTGTGCAGACAGATAGCTCGGTGTCAGGTGTGTAGCGCTCTTGGTCACATAGTTGACCAACCCTCCAGGGCTGGATATGCCGTATACGACTGATGAAGGTCCTTCTACGATCTCCAGCCGATCGACAATGGCAAATTCAGGCTCGTACGAAGTGAATGTTGAAATCGCGTCGATGCCATCGATCGCCCGCCCGGCCGAGAAGCCGCGGATTTTGATGACCGAGCCATTGTTCTCGGGATTTCCGGCATCGATGGCGCCGGGGGTGTAGGAGGCGATCGCGCCGAGCGTGTTGAGATCGGCCGCCTTGATGAAATCGCCACTGACCAAACTGATCGATTGCGGCACCTGCTCAATGGGCAGCGGCAGATTGGTGGTGCCCTGGGTATCGGCAGCCAGAAACTGGTAGCGCCCGGTCACCAGGACCTCTTGAAGGTTCGTCCGATCTTCCTCACGGCCCTCGCCGGATGTAGGCCCGTTGCTACTATCGGCCTCACCCTCATGGGGTGCGGGCGAGTCGAGCGCGTTTGTAAGGCCCGGTGAGGCGGGTGCCTCCACCCGAAGGGGTTCGACGATGATCGCACCTTGCGCGGTGACTCGGTATGTGAGGCCGGAGCCTTGGAGCAGGCGTTTCAATGCCTGGTCCCGGTCGAGATCCCCCTTCAGGGCCGGCGCCGTCTTTCCTTGTACGGACTTGGGTGTGAATTCGATTTCAACACCGGCGTCGTGCCCAAACTGTGTCAGTGAGGCCGACAAGCTCTGCGCCGGAAGGTTGAGATTGACGTGCGGAGCCGTGGATTGTGCAAAACACGTGGCCGCGGCGCCGGTCATTGTCAAAAACAGAATGGATCGCAGCTTTCCGCTTCGAGACATCGATCGTGACCCCTGTGGTGGCATTTTTGCTCAGCTCATCACAAGGAAACGCAAGAGGGCTCAAAACCCTCATAGTCGATCGCTACGGGCGCCGCTCCATTTTGTGCCCGGAATTGGCAATCAAACGAGTTTCGCCTCCGGGCACCTGCACGACCGCAACCGGGAGGATTTCGCCGATGAGGGTGCCGAAACGTTCGGGTTGCCCGATGCGAAACACACCGCTCAGGCGCAGACGCTTCAAATCCTCACCCTCTGCTACGAGTGGCTGTTCGGAGTAGCGGTTGAGCTCAGCAATTGCGTTTTCGAGCGTCTCGTCCTCGAAGGTGATCCAGCCTTCGCGCCAGCTCGTCGCCTTGACGGCGTTGGTGTTTGTCAGCTTTGCAGCGGCTCCTGGCGTGACCACCATGCGTTGCCCGGGTATCATCTCCAAGGGCCGGCGCTGCAGCGATTTCGTATCGGTCGCTGTTCCGGCTCCCGGGTCTACACGCACCCGTCCTTCAACCAACACAACTTCGATGCGATTGGATTCCAGGCGGACGTCAAACTGCGTACCGAGGGCCTGAATCTGCTCATCGCCGGCCGCCACGATAAAAGGACGTGCCTCGTCCTTTGCCACATCGAAGTAGGCTTGCCCCCGCACGAGGTGAACCAGACGCCTTCCGGAGGCGAAGTCTGCATCCAGTACCGTGTCGAGATTCATTGAAACAACCGTACCGTCAGACAGGGTTATGGTCGATCGTTGATTGTGCGCAGTCGCGTAGCGGGATGTGCTGGTAGCAATGGATCCCGAGCTATGAGGCTGGCTCACCCGGTAACCTATGAAAGCGGCAAGCGCGATGGACAATAGCACCGTCGCAGCCAACGCCACCGCCCGAGGCCAGATGCGAGGCGCCCGAGTTGCGGCCAGTGCCGCGACTCGCAATGCACGCAGCTCTCCTTCATCAGCCGCATCCACGAACCCTGACCACATCGACTCGGTCTGCTCGTACGCCGATCTGTTGGTAGCTGAGGCCCCCAGCCACTCCCGGAATCGGAGCTCATCATCCGCGGCCATGCTTGCGCTGTCGCGCCGAACGAACCAATACGCAGCCGCTTCACTGACGGTCATCGCCGCCAGCTCGCGGTCGGAAATTGCACTCGTGCTCATTCGTCGTTCATCCGTTGATTCAGGTACGCCACTGCCTTGGCCATTTGCTTTTCCACGAGACTCAGTGAGATTCCGAGCCGTTGGGCGATGTCCTGGTAACGCAGCCCTTCCAGTCGCCTCAGAATGAAGATCGTGCGCGCTCGCTCGGGCAACTCCAGCAGTGCCCGGGAAGCACGTGTCAGCGTCTCCTCACCTATTAAAACGCGGTCGGCAGAAAATTCCTCACGTGAGTGCTCTGCAGGATCGAAGGATTCATGAACCTCAGTCCGGTGGGAACGCCGTTTTCTCGCGCGATCCGTCACGACGCTGGCCGCAGTCTCAAACAGGTACCCGCGAAGATCCTCCACTTCCTCAACCCGCCCCCGCTTCAAGAGCCGGATATAGACTTCCTGCACGAGGTCATCGACTTCTTCGCGTTCGTGCACGCGTCGCATGAAGAACTGGCGCAATACTGTGCCGAACTGATCGGCCAGGTGCCGCAGCGACTCCCGGTCAGGCGCGGCAGGGTCGATTGCGGCTGATTGGGGTGGTTGAGGCGCCATTGGAGCACCCTACGCCCGGCTCGGTGCCGCCGGCAAATCGAGACATTGGGTATGCGGGTTTTGCAGGTACTTACGTTCTTTAGTTGAATGGGCCGGAGCGGCTGTACCGTGCGAGTTAGGATCAGTCAGTATCTGAATAACCTGGTCGAGCAGGACCCCCGAGCCATCAAACGACACTGCGCCTGGATGACCGGGTTCAAGTCATATCGGAATGCGGCCATCCCCATTTTGTGGGAATAGAGCTCGCTCATCGCATCCATGAACGGCAGCTCTCACCTGAGTACCCGGAATGGACAATGGAACAGATGGTCGGGGTGACAGGATTTGAACCTGCGACACCTACGTCCCGAACGTAGTGCTCTACCAGGCTGAGCTACACCCCGAGATGGTCAACCCGGCCCCTGGGCGAGCCCGGGAAGGCGGCGCAGGAGCAGGGCCGCGCAGTGTACTGAACGGCCCCCGCCCCGGCAACGCAATTCTGCGCGGCTCCGAGCGGGATCAAGGACTTGCGGCTGGCTGGCGCCGCAGGAAGGACCCGGTGAGCCGCCTTTCGGCGCGCCGTGCGGTGGTGGGCGCGACGCTCAGAGCTTCATTTCGGGCACGTTGGCCTTGATACGCAGCGGCGCCTCGGTTCGCTGCACAATGTAGTCGACCGCCACGCCGGGCGCGCGTTCGATCAGCTCGAGGCCCGTGGGCGTCACATCGATCACGCCGAGCTCGGTAATGATCCGGCTGACCACGCCCAGGCCGGTAATGGGCAGCGAGCACTTGTTCTTGATCTTGGATTCGCCGGCCTTGGAGGAATGCTCCATGACGACGACAATGCGGCGCGCTCCCGAGACCAGGTCCATCGCGCCGCCCATGCCCTTGACCATTTTCCCAGGGATCATCCAGTTGGCGATGTCACCGGAGGCACTGACCTCCATCGCACCCAGAATGGCGACGTCGATGTGGCCGCCACGAATCATGGCGAAACTGTCCGCACTGTCGAATATCGCCGCTCCCTGCGTCATGGTGATGGTTTGTTTGCCGGCGTTGATCAGGTCGGCGTCCTCTTCCAATTCATAGGGGAAGGGACCGACCCCCAGAAGGCCGTTCTCACTCTGCAGTACCACCGAAACGCCGCTCGGGATGTAGTTCGCGACCAGGGTGGGGATGCCTATTCCCAGGTTGACGTACTGGCCATCGGCCAGTTCCCGGGCGGCCCGCTTTGCCAAGTCTTCACGCGTCAGCATGTTGTTTTCCTCTTCAGCCGACAACCAACGGTCGGTTGGTTTTGCGCTCGATCCGCTTCTCGTGCGGGCCAACTACAACATGATGGACATAGACGGAGGGTGTGTCGACCTGCTCGGGATGGATCTCGCCAACCTCGACGAGCTCCTCGACTTCGGCCACCGTTACCCGTCCCGCCATGGCACACAGGGGGTTGAAGTTGCGGGCCGTCAGCCGGTACTGAAGGTTCCCCATACGGTCGCCCCGCCAGGCCTTCACGATCGCCCAATCGGTACGGATGCCACGCTCCATCACATAACTGCGGCCATCGAAATCGCGAACTTCCTTGCCATTGGCGACGAGGGTGCCCACTCCAGTCGCAGTAAAGAATGCCGGGATGCCGGCGCCCCCGGCGCGCAAGCGTTCTGCGAGCGTCCCTTGCGGCGTGAGCTCCACTTCCAGCTCGCCTGAGAGGTACTGCCGCTCGAATTCCTTGTTCTCGCCCACGTAGCTGGAGATCATTTTTTTGATCTGCCGGTTCGCGAGCAGGATGCCCAGACCGAAGTCATCAACGCCGCAATTATTGGAAGCGACCGTCAGGCCGCGAACGTTCAACTCACGGAGCGCCTGGATGCACAGTTCGGGAATTCCGCACAGACCGAATCCCCCCGCTGCGATGGTTGCGCCGTCCCGAATCCCCTCGAGCGCCTCGCGTGCACTCGCTCGAACCTTGTTCATGTCAACAACTCTCCGGGCTCCAGATGAATTCTACGACATCGGTCCGACAGGATATCATCTGCGCGCTCGGTGGCGCTCAAAACGCATAAGAAGGCTCCGGACCGGCGACCATGTCCCTCAATCAGATCCCGCTCTCCGATTCACAGCAGCGCTTGCAGCTTCGTAAAGCCGTCGTTGCCAGCACAATTGGCACGACCATCGAGTGGTACGACTTCTTCCTCTACAGCATCGTCACGGGACTGGTGTTTCCGAAGCTGTTTTTCCCGCAATCCAACCCTCTGACCGGCACGCTGCAGGCGTTTTCGGTCTATCTGGTCGGCTTTATCGCCCGGCCAATTGGCGCCGCCCTGTTCGGACATTTTGGCGACCGTGTCGGCCGCAAGACGACGCTCATTGTCACCTTGGGACTCATGGGAGCGGCGACTTTCCTCGTGGGCTTCGTACCCACTTACGCCCACGCTGGAGTCTGGGGAGCAATCATTTTGACCGCGCTGCGCCTGATTCAGGGCATTGGCGTTGGTGGGGAATGGGGTGGTTCCGTTCTGCTGGCGATGGAATGGACCCGGGGCCGGCCGAATCGCGGGCTGGTCACCTCCTGGCCGCAGATGGGCGTGCCGCTCGGGCTGGTCCTGGCCAATCTGGCCGTACTCCTGTCGAGCCGGATATCGGGTGACGCTTTCTTCGAATGGGGTTGGAGGCTCCCGTTTTTCCTGAGTATCAGCCTCATCGCGATAGGTCTTTATATACGGCTGGGAGTGCTCGAAACGCCCACCTTCGCTGCCTTGGCCGCCGATCGGAAGCTCTCGCCCCAACCCGTCCTCGAAGTCCTGCGCAAGCACTCCCGCGAAATTCTCCTGTCGGCACTGGCCCGAACCGGCCAGCAGGCTGTTTTCTATGTGTTCAGCGCATTCATTTTCTCCTACGGCACGACCGTCCTCGGAGCCTCGCGCGACTTCCTGCTCATCGCGTTGCTGACTGCCTCGATGCTCTCCTGCATTACCAACCCTTTGTTCGGGTTTGTCTCGGATCGTTTCGGCCGCAAACGAACCTACCTGCTGGGGATTTTGCTTACGGCGATGTTTGGGTTCGTCTACTTTGCCGCGCTCGATACGCGAGCGCCCGCTGTGATGTTTGTAGTGATCGCGATCTCCTTCGTCCCGCACGACATGATGTACGGGCCACAAGCTGCGCTCATTGCCGAAAGTTTCGACGCGCGTCTGCGCTATTCGGGGGCCTCGCTCGGCTATCACATCGCGTCTTTGTTCTCCGGTGGCCCTGCTCCCCTCATCGCCACTGCCCTGTTGGCTCGCTACCATACAGGTTTCTCAGTGGCGGCGTACCTGGCAGCCTGTGGTGTCGTGAGCGCGATTGCAACCCGTTGTCTTGTCGATCGAACCCATGATCGCCTGGATGAAAGCGGCTGAAGTCAGGGCGCATCCGCACCCTCAACAAAGGTCTGCACTTCCCGATAGAGCTGAAAGCGACTGGCCTCCAGGTGCATTACATGTGTGCCGCGGCTGATGACAACGTCACGTTTGACAGGGGCGTTACGCAGACTTTCATACAACCAATGGGCATCCTTGTTGGTAGTCACATCATCCCACTCGCCGCGAATGATCAGGACTGGAACCCGTATCCGGGAGGGGTCGTAGGGAAAATGTCCGCTCCAGGCTCTGTCGAGGTCTGCCAACGGTCCGTAAGGCACACGAACACTGGGCGGAGTACGTTGGCCGCTGTTTGGATCACTCGCCAGATACGCAGGTCCCCACAACGCCATATCGGAGGCGGCCAGGACCGGCGCCTCGCCTCGCGGAACGTATCCGTAAAAGCGTTTGCGCTGGGCCTCCACCGTAACATTCCAGGCCGGCGCAGGTTTGTTGGCCGAATCGTCGTCAGGATGCTCGTGTCGCAACGCTACAGGCCCAAACAACACGAGCCGATCCAGCAGATCGGGGTGTCGTGTCGCGAGCAAGCCGCTCGGCAAGGTTCCCCAGGAATGCGCAATGATGGACAACTTCTGCATGTGCTGTTTGTCCCGGATGAAACGCATGGCCGCCTCAATCTGCCTGGAGGCCTCTTCCGTGCGCAGTAGCGGAGCACCCGTCGCCGCGGGATCGCTCATCGGCGGATAGCGATCCGAGCCGCCATAACCCATGAAATCGAGCGCCCACGAGTCGATCCCGGCTCGCGCCAGATCTTCCATCCACGAATGCCCCCCGAAGGGATATGCGGCCGCCAGCGCCGACGGAAACGTCGCGCCATGTACGAAGAGAACCGACTTCGTGCCAGCCGTTGAACCGTGCAACGGCGGAAGATGACGCAGAAAGAGCCGCAGGCCGCCTGCCTCGAAGGGGATCAGGAAATGTTCCTCACCCGCAGTTTGGCCGTGAACGTCTTGCGCCGACGTACTCGATGAGATGACTTTCCAGGCTCCGTGTTCCGCACGAACCAGCACGAAAGGCTTGAGTGACTCGCGCTGCGGTGTTCGATTGATCGTGCCCATGACGCCGTTCATGGTTTGAAGGTGCGCCAGGGTATCCCGGAGCTTCCGCCGATCTGACGCCACTGTCTGTGGCCCCGGTACAATCCCGCTCTGTTCGATGGCTTGCTGCAGCGTGAACAAGATCTCCCAGCCAGCCATGCTATGCAGATCGGCGATGCCACCCATTGCCTCGACCTCATGTGCTTGCCTTTGTCTCTCTGGAGTATTGGCAACGAAACTCGTGGGAATAACCAACCCGTCCGCCGCCGGCCCGCAAAGAGACAACGTCTCGGGTGTTGACGCGCTGGTCAAGCCGATGAGCAGCTTAGGGTGAATATTCTGCTGAGCCAATTGCGTGAGAACACCGCAGGTTGTCCGGGCATGAGCGGAGATCACCACAACGTCCGCGTGAGAGTTGCCGATCGCCTTCGCCGGCGCCTCAAAGGCCGTATCGTTAATGGACCAGCCGGTATTGCCCAGTACCTGAAGTCCGCTCGCGATGGCTTTCTTGCTGATGATGTTCTGCAATGTTGAATGCGAATGGGCAAAGTCCGACTCCTCCGCGGTGTACACAGTTCGGACCCCGGGATACTGCTGCCGCACCCACGCCCAAAGTGACTCGTACATATCGCCTTCATTGGGAGAATTGCGGAATGCCCATTCCGATAGGCGGGCCAGATTCGCTTTGGTCGCACCATCGGTAAATACCGGTATCCGCAAGCCAGGGTCATTGTTATCGTCCACCTTGTGTTGGAGCGTCCCATAGAGCGGTTCCGCTACCGACGAGCAGCTCGGACCGATTGCCACCAAGGTGTCAGCAGCCGCTGCCTGCTTCAGAAAGGCGATGGCGTCGTCAGCGTTGCAATGATCGTCGGTGTAGGAGATGTCGAAATGTCCGACCGAACCGTCTGCCAACTTCACACCTCCATCCCGATCGATGCGTTGGGCCGCTGCAAGTAACGCCGCGCGGCTGTTGATCCCGAAAGACTGCACCGGGCCGGTCAACGCGCCGAAGGCGGCTATTTTGATGGAGGTCACTCGCTGCTTCGCGCAGCACGTGCCTGTCATGACCGTCATGGCTAACAAGAAAGCTGCGAAAGTTCCACCACGTTGTGGCATGGCTCTACCTTTGCTGATTGTCACTGCGCGCTGAATCTAGCAGTTGCTCCGCCGGTTTTAGTTCAACTAAGATTGAACTATGGATGACGCAACGAAACTGGCGGATTTGGCGGCGCAGCTTGCCGACCGGTCGCGGGCCAGGATGGTGGTGAGCCTCATGGACGGCAGCGCGCGGCCTGCCAGCGAGCTGGCGCGGCTGGCGGATCTGTCCGCGGCCTCGGCCAGCATGCACCTGGCGAAACTGGTTCGCTCGGGCATCCTCGTGGCCAAAAGCGAGGGACGAAACAAGTACTACCGGATAGCAACTCCGGGCATGGCACACGCCGTGGAGGCGCTGGGAGTGGCGTCCCAGAGCCTCACCGTTCTGTCGCGTAGCGAGCGCACTTTGTTGGCCAATCCATGGGGCTTTGCCCGTACCTGTTACGACCACCTGGCCGGCAGGTTGGGAGTGGAGCTGGCATTGGCGCTGCAGCGTCGGAACTATGTGAAGGTCGAGGGCCGGGACTTTGAGTTGACCGCAAGCGGCGCAACCTGGTTGCAGGAAATCGGCATTGACTGGCAAGTGCTGGAAGGCCGGAAGCGTTTGTTTGCGCCCCAATGCCTCGACTGGACCGAACGCCGCTACCATATCGCCGGCGCCCTGGGCTCCGCATTGCTGGCGCGGATGTTTGAGTTAGGTTGGCTCAAAAAGGCGTGGGCGCCGCGTTTGGTCAAGCTGACCGCGAAAGGCGAGATCGAGCTGAAGCGTCGGCTGGCGATGGTGATCACCCCCGCAACTTGACTCCCTGTCGACTCAGGCGGTTGTGGAGGTGCTTGTCGTAGACATGACAGGCGCGCGACACGACGCGCCAAGACTCGCGGCCATTTTCTCGGAATCGACATGTTGCGTCAGTAACCTCGATTGCCATGAAGCAACTGTGGTTATTGACTCTCTGCATGTGGGCCGGAAACGCTATTGCGACCGAGGCACCCGAGGATCCTGACACTTCTTTGGAGACATTCTCCACCGTTCTGATACAGGGACAAAAAGATGGCCCCGTACCCAGCGCGGCGGTTACTGACAAAGGCTCGCCTCAGTCCGTTGTGGATGAGACCGTGATTCGCCAAATCGCCTCTCCCGTCGGCGACTTCGGTACGGTCGCGAACTTCACGCCCAGCTTTGTGAGCACCGCGCCGAATGGGCCTGGCTTCGACGCAGCCAAGAACCTGAGCCTGCGCGGTTTCACAGACGGACAGTTCAACGTCACCATGGACGGCATTCCGTTCGCCGATCCAGACACCTTCGGACACCACTCGACTTCCTACTTCCCGACGTCGGTGCTGCAGCAGGTCGTGGTTGATCGCAGTCCCGGAGGTGCAACCGATCTGGGTTATGCCTCTTTCGGTGGCTCGCTCAACGTCTATTCGGAAATGATTCCGGAAGTGGCACGCGTCCGGACGTTCGCTACCTACGGCTCATTCAATACATTCCTGATCGGGTCAACGCTCAACACCGCGCAGCCGAGGGAGTCGGGTCAGACCGGCGTGATTGCGACCGCCGAGCACAGCGAGTCGGATGGCGCGATGACATGGTCCGCCGGCTACAAGGACGACATCTTTCTCAAGACGGTGACTGTGCTCGGCGACGTGGGCCGCCTGACCGCCCTTTACACCTATGACAGGTATCGGTTCTACAACCCGGGAAGTCTCACCACGGCCGACCTGACTGAGATCGGTTCGTCCACTGGATTCAGTAACGATCCCGCGAGCCCAAACTACTATCGGTACTCTTCAACAGTGCGCAGCACCGACTTCGGCTACCTGAAGCTCGAGGCACAGCTTACCGGCGCGTGGTCGCTGGAGGACAAGCTCTACACCTACTCCTACCGTAACAATGGCTACAGCCTCAAGGGTGACCAGACATCTTCCCCCATCGGCTCAGGGTTCGCAGGCATTCCCCCGAAAGATATTGCCGGCCGTCTGACGAACGAATCCTACCGCGTAATCGGCAACGACGTGCGTATCGGATATTCCGGCAACTACGGGACATTCTTGCTGGGAGTCTGGGCCGAACACAGTTGGCAGACCGAATCGCGCGTCGGTGTGGATCTGAACGCGGGAGCGCTCTACAACGTCAACAAAGCCGCGCACTCCCCTGTTTACTTCAATTTCGACAGCCATTTGGATTCGGTACAGCCGTATGCGGAGTATGTTTGGCAGCCTTTTGAGCCGCTGAAGGTCAGGCTTGGGGTTCGATATCGAGACGTCAAACGCAACCTCGATGCCTCCGTCATCCAGAATTTCCTGGCCGGCCCTCCGGGAACGCAGTCGCGGACCGTGCGTAGCACTCTCCCCAGCATCGATGCTACGTATCGCCTGGCGGAGAATACCAACGTGCTCGCACAGGTCTCAAAGGGCTCGCTGGTGCCCAGCCAGGCGTTCTTTTACACAGCGCATCCCGCCGCAGGAAACCAGGCCGATCCCGAAACCACCCTCGCCTACCAGCTTGGCATCGTCCACCAGTCGGCCGCATATGGAATCGGCCTCGACGCGTACGCCATCAAACTCAACAACTATGTCGCGACAATCGTCGAAAACGGTAACACCCTGTTCGTCAACTCCGGCGACGTGCTCTACAAAGGCCTCGAAGCGGAAGGACATGTCGCTCTGGGCGCTGGATTGACTGCCGTAGCGAACGCGAGCTTGATTCGTGCAACTTATCGGCAGTCAGGGATGACTTCCGCAATTCAACGAGCCGGGGATACGATCCCCTTCACGCCGGACCATACCGGCCTCGCTGGATTGATGTATACCCACGGCCCCTGGAGCGCGAGCCTGTTGACGAAATTTGTCGGCCGTGAATACCAGGGGAAGAATGGCAGTGCCGACGGCAACCTCTACAAGGTGAAGGCGTATTCCTATACCAACGCGACGGCCACCCGCAACATATCCGGCCTGGCCGCCTTTGAGAACCTGCGCCTGACGCTTGGAATCAACAACTTGTTCAACTCGCACGCCATCACCGACAACGCCGGCTACACCGCCGCCGGCCCTCCAGGCCCCAACCTCGTGAACGTGCTTGCCCGCATCAACTATACTCTCAGTGCGGTGGCCGACTTCTAGCGCTTCCCAAGATGCCCGCAATTGGGCACCTTTCTCGGCGATTTCACTCGCAGTAACGACTTTCGTCCGTTGCACTGCAGGTCGTGATCCGCGATAAGGCAGCCAGTTCAATGAAGGAACTCTAGTGCCGGCAATTTTGCAGGCAGGCAGTGCATTATCATGGTGTTGGTTTGACACGAGGCCTGGCTGCTGCCTATAACGGCCTGCTAGTCGATATTGCCGCTGCGATCGAAGGCGCGCGCAGCAGCGCAGTTAGATCGGTAAACCGGGTCATGACGGCAGCTTACTGGCTGATAGGTCAGCGAATCGTGGAGCACGAACAGGGTGGCGAACTGCGGGCCGCCTACGGCGGCAAGGTGCTCAGGCGACTGGCGCGTGACCTTTCAAAACGATTCGGCCGAGGGTTCTCCGAGCGCAACCTCGAACAAATGCGAGCCTTTTATCTGGGATGGCCCATCCCATCATTTCCGCAGACACCGTCTGCGAAATCAGAAGCCATCCCGACCGAAACCGTCCATTCACGCTTTCCACTTCCGTGGTCACACTACACGCGGCTTCTTTCTGTGAGGAACCCCGCCGCCAGGGCATTTTACGAGAGAGAGGCACTGCGCGGGGGATGGACGATTCGCCAGCTCGACCGCCAGATTCAATCCCAGTTCTACGAGCGCACGGGACTTTCCCGTGACAAAGCGAAAATGCTGACGGCAGGCGCCGAATCGGTGTCCGGGGATCCGATGACACCCGATGATGAGATCAAGAACCCATACCTGTTGGAGTTCCTGGGGCTAAGAGATGAGTATTCAGAAACCGAGCTCGAAGCGGCGTTGATCGAAAAGCTGCAATCTTTTCTTCTCGAACTCGGTGGCGATTTTACATTCGTCGGACGCCAGTATCGACTACGCGTGGGGGATGAATGGTATCGAGTCGACCTGATGTTCTTTCATCGTCGGCTCCGATGTCTCGTCGTTATCGATTTGAAATTAGGCAAACTCACCCACGCGGATGCTGGTCAAATGCATCTCTATTTGAACTACGCGCGCACCCATTGGACGTTGCCGGGCGAGAATCCCCCGGTGGGACTAATACTTTGTGCGGAAAAAGATCACGCGATAGCAAAGTACGCGCTCGATGGGCTTCCAAATAAGGTTCTTGCTGCAGAGTATCGCACTACGTTGCCGGAGGAAGGGGCGCTGGCCAAAGAAATCGAAAAGACACGTCGCCAGCTCGACGCACATAGCCGACGGCAACCAACATCATCACAGGTGGGACGCCCCCGGCGTACTCCGCCGTCAATCGAGTCTGGCGGCCGCCACCGTCGCAATCGGCATCGGTAGCGGGGGCATAGTGCATCGCGCACTATTGTGACATGCTGAGGCATCGGCACTCGCGGCGCCCTGGCTGTCGTTGGGGAACACCGCAATGGGAGTCAGTGGTGAAAGCGCGGGTGAATCACGGAGCCATCGTCGGGGTCGCGGAGCACGGTAACTCAGCGGTGCTGATCACTGTCGGGCCCAGCGGCGAGCTCCTCGATCGCCGGCGCATTGACCTCACTCAGAATCTACCCACCCACCCGTATCACCACGAAGGCTCGTGGGCGATTGGCCGCTATGCCAATAGCGCCTGGGCGAAGAAAATTTCGCTGCCCGATGCCATTGCGCTGGTCGAACGCGTGCACGCGGCCGCCGCGAAGGGGGCAAGTCAGAGCCTGGAGAATCTGGCTTCGGGGGTGTCCGCGCAAATAAAGGCCATCGCGATCCGCGTCTGCCCACCGCTTCCAAAAACGACTGAAGAGCGGATCAGGGACACCCGCGCCGCAAACGTCGCCGACTCAATAATGTATCGAGAAGCACTGGCGCACGCGGCGGAGGCGCGCGGATGGGCTGTGCGCTGGTACGACCGCGAGAGTGTGTTTGAGAGAGCTGAGGCTGCGGGCGGCGGCAAAGACATCGAATCGATCCTCAGCGCGATGGGGAAATCGATCGGGCCACCGTGGCAAGCCATTCACAAGCTCGCTGCGGCCGCCGCATTGGCCGCGCTGGCGTAGCGGCCGCCATTGCCACAGATTTTCTTTGAGGGCGTGTAGATCTTCGCATCGAAGAGCAGCAGCTCTCACGTTACGCTCAGCATTTGTGAGCGGCGGCGGAGGATGAAGACCTATGGAAGCAGAGAATCGCGAGAGCATGCGGCGCACGCGGCGTAAACCAACGGCGCCGTTAACTGCAACAACCGCGGACAACCGCAGCCAGCGCTACCGGACACTTAGAAATCCATTTCAGCCACTTCGAGTGTTCTCGGACGACCGCGTTGAAGCGCTGCATAGCGCGGCGCTTGGGATTCTCGAGAAACAGGGTCTCAAAGTTCTATCTTCGGACGCACGTACCCGCTTTCGTTCAGCGGGAGCGACCGTTGACGAATCTACTGAAACAGTGCGGATTGATCGCGGCCTCGTCATGGAGTCCCTGGCGCGCGCGCCCCGCGAGATCAAGCTCCACTCCCGCAACCCTGTCCGTAACGTCACACTCGACGCTAATTCGCTGACCTTCGCTCCAGTCTCCGGTCCGCCGCACATAATGGACTCCGTCGGTGGGCGACGGACAGGAACACTCGCCGACTACGCGAACGGTGTTCGTCTTTGCCAGGCGTTCGAAGTGATACACATACTCGGCGCCGTAACCGAGCCACAGGACATCCCAGTTGCATGCCGGCAGCTCGAAATGCTCCACGCGCAACTGACATTGTCCGACAAGATTCCACACACCTACTGCCGCGGGCGCGCCCAGGTGGCAGACTGCCTCGAGCAGGTGCGGATTGCCTCCGGCCTGTCAGATGACGCATTTCGCAACACGCCTTGTACTTACACCATTATCAATACAAATTCGCCGCGCGTCCTCGATACACCGATGGCCGACGGAATTATGGACTTCGCCCTCGCCGGCCAGGTGCAAATGATCACGCCATTCACGCTCGCTGGAGCGATGGCACCGATTACGATCGCCGGCGCGCTTACACTCGCGCATGCCGAAATGCTCGGAGGGCTGGTCCTCGCACAGATCACCCGACCGGGTGCACCGGTCGTCTATGGAAGCTTCACATCCAACGTCGACATGAAGTCGGGATCGCCAGCGTTCGGCACGCCCGAGTACTTCAAGGCGCAAGTCGGCGCCGGGCAGATGGCGCGTTTCGTGGGTCTGCCCTGGCGATCGTCCAATGCCACAGCTTCCAATGCACCCGACGCGCAAGGGGCATACGAATCGCAGATCAGTCTCTGGGGTGCCCTCTCCGGTGGCGCGAACTTCGTGTTGCACGCGGCCGGTTGGCTCGAGGGCGGTTTGTCCGCCAGCTACGAGAAGTTCATTCTGGACATTGAGCAACTGCAGATGCTGGCGGAGATGTTGCAGCCTGTCGGCGCGACTGAGGAGGATTTCGGAGTCGACGCCATTGCCGAGGCCGGACCCGGCGGTCACTTCTTTGCGACCCAACACACCATGGCACGATACAGGGACGCCTTCTACTCACCGCTGGTCTCTGACTGGCGCAACTACGGCACCTGGAGTCAGGACGGTGGAAAGACCGCGACTGAGCGGGCAGCCGCCATCTGGCGCTCAACGCTCGATACGTTTACGCCGCCCCCTATCGACCCGGCGATCTCAGACGCCCTGGAGGCATTCCGGCGGCGGCGCATCGAGGAAGGCGGCGCGCCGCCGGCATCGTAGTATGTCCGGCCGGCGCCCCACTGCCGAACGGGCTGGATTCCTAAAAATCTCTGCCAACAGAGATCCCAACTGTCCGCGGTTGGATGTACAACGTCGCAACGGGTAGCAAATCCACTCCCCGCTCGAGTACGCCGCGCTTATCAAACGCATTATTCACATACCCATTGAATGTCCACGTCCCATACCTGACACCGACATAGGCATCGGCCTGGGCATAGGCCGGCAGATACTCTCTCGGTCCCGGTGCTGAGCCGGATCCGGAGAAGGCGCCCAGCCGGCTGCCCACGTAGGAAATCGAGGCGCCCGCCAAACCAGTCAACTCACGCGTCAGCGGAAATTCCTGGCTCAGCGAAAAATGACCCGAAAAACGGCTGCTATAGGGCAAGCGGTCGCCCGAGCCACCCTGCGCAACCGAAATTGACGGCAGCGACTGGGTCAATTCGGCCGTATTCCAAACTGCCCAGGCGCTCGCGGTCAGTCCACGAAGGGGCCGCGTCTCGAGCGAAAACTCGACACCCTGGCTCTTCGCCGCACTGGCATTGGTCAGGTAGCCGATACCCGGTGGGACCATGGCGTGAAGCTGGATGTTCTTCCAATCGATACGATACAGCGACACGTCATAGGACAACAACCGGTTCAGGAAGTCGCCCTTGGCCCCGAGCTCGTAGTTGTAGGTCTTGTCCGGCGAGTACTCGCACGAGAAGTTGAACACCTGGCACAGCGGCCCATTGGAGCCGCCCGGCCGATAGCCTGAGGCAATACGCGCATAGGCCATGAGCTCGGGCGACAGTTTGAACCGCGGGGTCAACAGGTAGGTGACCGGCTTGGCCGACGAATGAGTTCTCGCGCCCACCTGGGCCGCCGGAACACCCAGCAGCGGCGCCAACAGCGTGTTCTGCAGCGATTGATCAATCGAGCTCCAGCGCCCACCGGCCTGCACATCAAACTGGCTGCTGACATGCCAGGTCAGATCAGTGAATGCCGCATATTCCGCATAGACGCTCGGCGTGGCCGTTCGCAATCCGTTCGCAACCACTTCCCCGGATGCAGGCGTGATCACGTTGATGTCCTGCACCACCGTCGAGTCTTCATGGGTGTAGAACCCACCCAGCAGCCAATCGAGGCGGGTGCCGAACGGCACAGAGAGGCGTACCTCTTGCGAGAACTTGTTGGTTCTGCTCGCGCTGATCAGGCCTGTTGTGCCAACATTGTACGCCATCTCAGCCAGCGGACCGTACACCGAGCTCACGTCGACCGATGTTTGCGCTTGCCGAATGTTATAGCCGCTGAGGGATACGAGCTCGATGCCGGCGCCGAGCTTGGCATTCACGGTCGCGCTGTAGGCCTGGATCTTGCCGTCGCTCGGTCCCGTACCGAGGGCCCATGACTGTTGCAACCCCGCGGATCCTGGACTGACGTCGGCCGTGCCATCGGACCTGAAGTCCTGATACAACGCGCTGAGCTTGACTGACAGGTCTTCGGTGGGGCGCCACAGACCGGAAAGCCGGCCGCCACTGACGCGTTGATTGTTGACCCCATCCCGATGCGTCGTAGTGTTATCGATGAAGCCCGGATCGCGGCGTGTAAATGCGCTCGCGCGCACAGCCAACTCACTGGACAGGGGCACATTGACCGCGCCGCGAAACGAATACCCCGCATCCGGTCCGTTGTGAACACCGCTGGCACCGGCTTCAACGTGGCCTGCCAGCTCACTCGTGGCAGGGTCCAGCGTCACAAACTTGATCAGACCACCCAGGCTGCTGGCACCATAGAGCGCTCCCTGGGGACCGCGCAGGACTTCGATCCTGGCGAGATCCGCCGGATCCAGATCCGGCACGACGGCGCCGTAGCCGATGTAGGTTGACGAACCGAACGGTATATCGTCCACCGTGATCCCAACACTGGGATTTTCACCTGGGCCGGTGGTGATGCCGCGAATTGACAGGAGCTGACCAAACGCGGGTTGCGGGGCGACATTCAAACCCGGGACGCGGCTTGCATAGTCCTGTATGCGCACCTGGTTCTGTTGAATGAGAGAGTCGGTGTTGATAGCGGAGACCGGCACCGGCACGTCCTGGAGCCGCTCAGTGCGCTTCTGGGCAGTTACAACTACTTCCTCGAGCACCGCATGCGTGTCCCCGGCAGCAGCACCTGTACCAGCAGTCGGCGCGCTGGCAGCCGCGCCCGTTCCAGCGTCGGTACTGTGTCCGCCGGCACCAGCACCCGCATTGGTGCCCGCGCCCACATTTTCATCCGCTCCGGCGCTCGGGTCCTGCCGCACAATCGTCACTGCGCCCTGGTCGATGAATCGATACGTGAGCCCTGTCCCGCTCAGCAGGCGTGTCAGTGCCTCATCGGCAGTCAGCTCGCCGGCCGCTCCCGCGGTCTGCAGGTTGTTGACCAGGCCGGAGAAATACAACACCTGCAGGTCACGGCTCTGCGCGAATGCCTTCAAGGCCGGACCCAATGGCTGGGGCGCGATGTCGGTGTGTTTCCTCATTGCCGCGCCTGCATCCTGCGCAAGCGACAAGCCCCCCAGCGAAAAACTGATCGCAGCAGCCACTATCAATGCACGCATCCACGCCCTCTTGCCCCACACGAGGTTTGTAATATCGGCCGCCCAGCGCGGCCGCTTCATGTGGCAATAGAGCGTTTGCAAAAGAAAAGTGGGTACTGCTTAGTTGCGGTCCCGCAGGCGAACCTCGATTTCGTGGTCGCTCTCGGTCAACACAATGTTCGGCTGGGCGCGCAGGAAACCCAGCAGGGAATCGGGATCGGTCGATGAGTAGATCCCGCTGATCCCGATCGAGCGCAGCTCCGCGCCGACAATGACGAGCCGCCGCGTGTTGTACCGGTTATACTCATCAGCGACTTCGGCGAGCGGGGTTCCTTCAAAAATCAGCCGTTTCTGCACCCACGCCGTCGCAACCGCCACATCAGCATGTTTCGGCGGGCTTTGTTGGACCTTGGGTTGAGGGGGCACCACGACCTGGTCGCCGGCAGCCAGGTACACGAGCTGAGGCCTGTCACCGACCTCCGCCACCGCTACGCGCCCTTCAACAACGGTAACTATCGTACCGGAGCGCTTGCGATATACATCAAACTCCGTCCCGACCGCGCGTACGGTGGTCGCGCCGCTGTGAACGAGAAACGGGCGGTCAGGGTCCTTCGCGACCCGAAACAACGCCTGACCATCCCTCAAATCCACTTCGCGGGCACCCGACGAGAGTCGAACCCGTACGCTCGAGAGGGCATTCAACTCGATGGTCGATCCATCCTGCAGACGTACGGTTCGTTGCTCCCCGATGCCGGTGCTGTAGGTGTTGGCTCTATACAGGAATCCCCACACAACCGCGCCAAGGATCAAAGCCACACCGGCCACGCAAGCCGCAACGGCCATCCGCAAGGTACTCGTTCGGCGCGGGGCTGCGGTCGCCTGCAATGAAAGCGGCACAACATTCTCGTCGCGGCTGTCCCGCGCGCGTGCAATGAGGTGTTGAATGTCGATTCGATGCCCGGGGTCCGATGTCGGTAATTCGGCCCACCCTTCCGCAATCTCGAGATAGGCCTGGATGTGCTCCGGCGAACGCCGCAGCCATTCATAGAAGCGCGAGCGATCCGCCAGGCTCATTTCACCCGTGCGGAACTCGATGAACCACTGGGAGGCTTCGGCGGCAACGAGCTCGCCTTTCACGCTCTTTGATAATCGACTTTCCATCACATTGCTCATTCCGACAATGCCCGGCCCGTCCGGCCCTTCCTGCAGTGATGAGCGGCACGCATCAAATATTTCTTCACGCTGTCGCGCGAGACGCCGAGTTGGTCGGCAATTTCCGGCACCGTGAAACCGAGCACACGATGCATCACGAGCGCCGCCGCGACCCGAGGCGGCAACTGGCCGAGTGCGCGCTCCAGCAGCTCCATCTTGCCCGCGGCATCCGCCTTGGCTTCCGGATCTTCGGCACCCGAGAAGGCCATTTCGTCCTGCGCGTCTGTGATGTCGATAGACACCGGGTCCGACGACCGACGCAGCGCGTGCTGGTGCAGGACATGACTGGCAACCGTGAAGAGATACGCCTCCGGATTTCTAATGGCATCCTGCTGCTGTACCCGAAGCAGCCTCAGAAACACTTCCTGCGCGACGTCCGGGACGTCGTGAACATTGCGCAAGCGCACAGACAGAAAGCGCCGCAGCCGCCGCCCGTAACGGGCGGCGATCTCAGCCACAAAGCCTTTTCCTTCCGCGGTCGGCAAATCGAAGGTCCGGTCAACGCTGGTTCTTCAGGACTTTAGAGCGTTTCCGGCGGCCAAGTGGGTGTAACTATTTTCCCTTTCCGGTCAAGGAGTTGACAGCGCCTCAATGGCGGCCGCAATGCCTTTCGGATCCAGACCCTGATAACCCATCTGCTGCCACAACCCGCCGCAGCCTTCCTTGTGGGTGCCGATATGGTGGTACTTCCCCTTGAAGCCGGCCTGCAGGAGGTAGCTGCCAAAGCGGCTGCCGAGGCCCGTTTTGGCATTCCAACCTTCCACCACGAGAACGAACGGCGCGGCCGCCAACTTCTGCATCATCGCCGGATCGGCTACGTTGACCGTGGACTTGTTGACGAGATTGACCTGCAAACCCCGCTCCCGCAGCGTAATCACCGCATCGAGAGCGCGGTACACCGTTTCGCCGACGGCAACCACATAACCACTACCGGCGGGCGCCTCACGCACCAGGTCATCCTTGCCGGGCTCGAATGCTCTGCCCTGATAGAACGGCTTACCGTCCTCGCCGAGAATGTCAGGCACCGTTGCACGGGTGGTGAACAGGAAGCGCAGTCCCGGGTCATTGAAAATCCGCCTCACACACGCCGCAAACTGATGTTGGTCCGCGGGAAAATACAATCGCGTCGTATCCTCACCGTGCCCCGGAGTCACACCGCCGTCGGCAAACATGCTGTTGATGCCGAAATGACAGGTGTTGTCCGCCATGTCATCGACACCGCTGTGCGAGAAGTGCGCCAGCACGTTGGCAAAGTTGAGGCGCGCCATGGTGATTTCACTGATGCACATCTCCAGGAACGCACTGAAGGTGGCATAGATACCCTGCTTGCCTTTGCTCGCACCGAACCCCGCGGCCGCGGAATAGTTGCCGCGCTCCATGATGCCGCCACGCACGAATACTTCAGGGTGCTTCTTGCGGATATGGTGCAGGCCGCACGAGCCTTCCAGATCGTTATCGAACACCCGCACGCTCGCCACGCGGGTCTTCTCGTCCATGCCGTCCAGGATCTCGTTGACGAGCTTGCCGAAGTCGTCACGGTTCTTGCCGACACCCGAGGATCCCTTGAAAGTCAGGGGACTCTTCGCAGGCTTTGCGGCCTCCAACATGGCGATCGCCTCAGCATAGCCGCCGCGCTTGCGCAGATAGGCGATGGCGGTCTCGACTTCGAGCACGTCATGTGCCTTCGGCTTACCCTCCGCGCCCTCGATTCCCGGCGCCATGGGCCGCTTGATCACCAGGGCATGCGGCCTGTCTTCGCCGAATACTCGGCACAGGTCCACATACAACGCGTCGAGATCTTCACCGAGAGTTGTCTCAGTCAGCACACCGTAACCGGAAAGAGTCCGTGTCAGGTCGTATCCGGGCATGTATTCCTGCGGGTGTCCTGCGATCGTGACGTTGTTGTCATCGACCAGCACTTTGACATTGAGCTTCAGGGCGACGGCCAGGCGAGCCGCTTCCGCGTTGTCACCTTCCATCTCGCTGCCATCGGACCCCAGCATCACCACGGCCTTGCCGGGATTGGCCATGGCCACCCCATTGACGAACGCCCACAGATGGCCCAAACGGCCCGAGCTGAACTCCACGCCCGGGGTCAAAAACTTCTCCGGATGACCGGGCAGGCCACTGCCGAACTCCCGGTAGTGCAGCAGCTTTTCCGCCGGCATGGCGCCGTTCAGCACGCTCAGGAGGTACTGCGTGGCGACGCGGTGGCCCGCCTCATCGTAGAAAACCGGCACGATGGGCGCGCCGTTGGCCATGAACGCCCGGACGATCATGAGCTCCGGGACCGTATCGTAGGCACCGCCGGTATGGCCGGAGAGACCCTTGGCACCGGCCAAGGCCGTGAAGAACACAATGGTGTCACGAGCCAATTGGATGTTTTGCCGCAGAGTCGCGCGCTCATCGTCGGTCAGGGACGGCTTGCCTGGGTCGAGCTTCAGCGGCTTCAGGCCGTTCAAATCAATTGGAAAGCGGTCGGTGGACATTCCTGACTCCTGGTCGTTGAGGTGCTATTCGACCATATCGACGCCGGTTTCTGCACGTACGGGTTCGGCCGAATTGTGGGCTGGGGCTGCGCTCGCCTACATTCCAGGCACACCCGCAACTCGTCAAGGAATGCAGGAATGACCCAGCCCCACATCCTGGCCGCTACCGATTTTTTGCCTAAAAGCCGGCCTGCAATGGCACGCACCGCCATTCTGGCGCGCAGCCTCGGCGCGAACGTGACTCTAGTGCACGTGGTGCCCGTGGACCCGTGGGACCCTACGGCTTCGGGCCGCGCCCGTGCAGCACAGGAACGGATGGCTGAACTGGTAAACGATCCGATCTGGATGGACGTCACCAAACCCAACACCCTGGTCAGCACGGGCCAGCCGGCACGCGTCATTCTCGAAGTGGCCGCGGCCAACACAGTTGATCTGCTCGTTCTCGGTCCGCATGGTCGCCGCCCTTTTCCGGACTCTCTCACGGAGAATTTTGCCGGCACCGTGGCGACCCGATTGTTGGCCGCGAGAACCTGCCCTGTTTTGATTGTGCGTGAGACCGCGCATCACAGCTATATGCGCGTGCTCATGGCGCTGGATGTTTCGCCGATAGCCAGTGCGGCAATTCGTGCGGCCGAAGCGATGATGGTCGAGCCGCAGGCCGATGTGAGTGTGTTGCATGCATTCGATACGCCGTACATGGGGTTGGTCGAGCATGGAGATGTCGGACAGGGAATGAGTCTCCACTATAAGAGTCTGTGGAACTCACACGCGACCGTCAGTATCCGATCGCTGCTCAGGCGGGCCAGTGTCGATTTTGCCCGCTACGGAATCCAGATTGACGACGCTACCCCGGCGCGCGCGATCCTCAGCGCCATCGACCTGCAAGAGCCGGATCTGCTCGTAATGGGCACCCGTGGCCGTGGGCCGCTGCGGCGCGCCCTGTTGGGGAGCGTTGCTAACGAGGTGCTCAACGAAGCCTGGTGCGACGTTTTTGTGGTCCCCGAGGGGTCGTTTGCGCAAGCGGCCTCCCCCATCCGCTCGAGTGCCGTGAACTGAAGCACTGCAGCGGACACTGACGGCGCCCGCTTTGGGTTATTGTGTCAGTGTGATTGCCAATACTCCGATTCTGCCCCGTTGGCATCGACGCGAGCTGGCCGCAGCGTGCGCCTACCTCGCGCTGTTTGTGATGCTGGACTGGACGAGCTATGTGCAGCCCGTCCTGAAACTTGGCATCACCCCTTGGAATCCCCAGGCGGGTCTGACGCTGGCAGTACTCCTGCTGTTCGGTCCACGATGGTTGCCGATCACAGCGCTGGCGGTGCTCATGTCCGAAGTGCTGGTACGACAGGGCTCCCCGGTCTCCGGACTGGTGTTGGGTTACGCGGTTTGGGTTGCCGCCGGCTACGGCGTGCTCGCGACAGTCCTGCGCAGGCTGGGTCTCGCTACTCCCATCAGGGACTCGCGTTCCGCAGCGAAGTTTGCCGGCGTGACGGCTGCCGGCACGCTGCTCATTGCAGCAGGTTACGTCGCGCTGTTTATTGCCGCGGGCCTGTTGGCCCGTGCTCATTCTCCCAACTCCCTGCCGTCCTTGTGGATCGGGGATCTGACCGGCATCCTGACACTGACGCCCGTGCTGATTTACGGGCACGAATGGGCGGCGGGATTGCGGCTGTTGCGCCGCCGGATCTGGGAAGGCCTCGCCCAGCTACTGGCATTGCTGCTGACACTCTGGATTGCGTTCGGTCTCTCCGCGACCAACCAGCTACATTTGTTTTATCCGTTGTTTGTGCCCGTCATCTGGATCGCGTTGCGCTGGGGAGTGGCGGGCTCGATATTGTCCACACTCCTGATTCAGATCGGGCTGATTGTGGGCGCGCAGGAGCAAAGCAACGCGCCTCCGCTGCTCGACCTGCAATTCCTCATGTTGACTTTGAGCCTGACGGCGTTCCTGCTCGGCGCGGTGGTCACCGAGCGGGCCGCAGCCGCAACCGACCGCCAGCGAGCGGAAGCCCGCTTGCGCGAGCGCGATACGGCTCTCGCCCGCGCCATGCGGTTCGCGGTCGCCGGCGAGCTTGCTTCCGCCCTGGCTCACGAGCTCAATCAGCCCATTACCGCTCTCGTTTCCTACCTGCGCGCCTCGGAGATCATGGCGACTGCCGGCCGGACCGGTGACGAACGGCTCGCAGAGACGCTGAAAAAGGCCGTGCAGGAAGCGATCCGCGCGTCGGAGGTTTTGCGCCGGCTGCGCAACTTCTATCAGGGCAATGCCGGCAAGCGCCGGCCCGTCAATCTCAGCAGCCTGTGCGAGGCGGCTTCGGTATCATTTCGCGACCGCCTGCAGCGTGCGGGGGCACGTCTCGTGACCCGTGTGGATGTCTCTCTGCCGCGCGTGTCGGCGGATGCAACTCAGATTGAAATAGTGCTGCACAATCTGCTGTCCAACGCCATCGATGCCGTGATGCATGTACCTGCCGACAGGCGACTGATAGAAGTGGCAGGCAACCAGGTTGGCAACTCCATCCTGCTGCGGGTCGAGGACTCGGGACCCGGACTTGCGGAGGACATTGCTGATCGGCTGTTTGAACCTTTCATGACGAGCAAGCCCGACGGTATGGGGCTGGGCCTCGCCATCAGTCGCTCGCTGCTGCGCGCCGGCGGTGGCGAGCTGTCTTTCGACAAGAGCCGTCACGGCGGCGCCGCTTTCATTGTCCGCTTACCCATTGGATCGGAACAGGCCAACGCCCATGAGTGATCCCACCGTCTTTGTTGTCGATGACGACGCACCCGTCCGCGACGCCTTGAGCCTTCTGATTTCCTTGAAAGGTTTGCGGGCGTCGGTGTTCGCTTCGGCCGATGATTTCCTGACGGTGTACGACCCCGAATGGCGCGGATGCCTGCTGACCGATCTGCAGATGCCGGGCACCAGTGGCCTCGAGCTGCAGTCAATTCTGCGCGAGCGCGAGATCACATTGCCGGTCGTCGTTCTCACTGCCCACGGCGATGTCGTCAACACCCGGATGGCGCTGAAGAACGGCGCGGTCGATTTCCTGGAGAAGCCCGTCGATGACGATGTGCTCATTGACGTGCTGCAGAATGCGATTCGCATCGACGCCGAGCAGCATGCGGCCCGCACGCAGCGCCGGAACATTTCCCAACGACTCGAGCGCCTGACGCCCCGCGAGCGCGAAGTTCTGATGCTGCTCGCGCAGGGGTCGCAACATCGGGAAATCGCGGAGCAGCTCTCCATCAGCCCGCGTACGGTCGAGGTTTACAAGGCGCGGATGATGGAGAAGCTGCAGTGCCGGACGCTGGCGGATGTCATTCGGATCGCGTCGGCCTCCTGAATCAGGTGGAGTGCTCTGCAAACACAACAATATTACCGGCGGGATCGGCGTAGCCGATTTCCGTACTGCCGTAAAACGTCTTTCGCTTTGGCATGACAACCAACTCGCCGTCGAGGCGGGTTGCAACATCAGCCAGGCGGCTCACCTCGACAAACAGCGTCGTTTGTTGAGGCACTGCGCGGAACGCGTCCTTGATGGTCGCGGACTTCACGAGGTCCTCCTGCACGCTCGCGGCCGTCTGATACATGATCTCGATGCCGGCGGCGGTCAGAATCACAAAGGCCAGTTGGCCGTTGGCGCCGGGAACTTCGGTACTGGGTGTCAGGCCGACCTTCTTCCAGAAAGGCAGAACCGGTTCGATGCGGTCGACTACGAGGACGGGAGTAGCTTTGTTCAACAAGGGCACGGGTATCTCCGGTGGCAAGCGCGGGAAGAGCCGACCTTAGACCGTCGTGACCACCCCATCTTGAAGAAATCCGGCGCCCGGCATCTGACTGGCGGCCCATTCGGTCGGCGTGAGACCCGTGAAAGCGCGGCAGTCGCGGACCAGATGCGCCTGATCGCTGAATCCGGTCAGCGCTGCAATCGACGCCCAGCCGCGGGAACCTCGAGCATACAGTCGCAAAACGGAGCGAAGGCGTGCCAGTCTGCGATACGCCACCGGCGTGAGGCCCACGTTAGCGACAAATCGGCGTTCGAACGCGCGCTCGCTGAGGCCAAGATCGCGAGTCAAGACCGAGACTGAAGGAAAATCCTGCGTGTCCGCCCGCACCCACTGAGCCAGTGCGTGACGTACCAGGGCATCGGGCTGATCCAGCGAAGCCGCTTTCCGGCGCAACGCATCTATCAAGAGCCACCGGGCATCGTCGGCGGATTCGGCAAGCTGCGCGGCCGAAACACTCACCGCGGCAGGAATAACAGCATCGAGAAGCTCATCCGCACGTACTGCGCCAAAGGCGGCAATCGCACCGGGGCGCAGTCGCACCCCGAGCAGATCAACCGCGCCGCCGAGCTCGACCACTCGAGCCGTGCTCATGGGGCCGATCAAGTCACTCGACGCTCCACCTTGACCTCGTGCTTGCTCCAAGTCAAAGAGAAGATCGGCGCACCCGTCGGGCAGCACCCGATGGCGCACGTCGACGGCACGGCCGGCGATCCGCCACAGGCACGCCACCCACGGCGCCAGATCGGCCGGCGGAAGGTATTCCGTGTACGTCGGGGAAGGCGCCATCGCCTCAGCATACCTCTCCCGCGTACAGCGGAGTTGTTTTTGACTAGACGTCCAGGATCGAGCTGAAGCCACCATAGAACATGCGCTTTCCGTCAAACGGAGGAGTGTTGGCATGGTCAGGCTTCATTCGCTCATCGGCCATCACTTTCTGCCACCCTGCATCGCGAGCGGCTTTTGAAGACCATTCGATCCAGGAGTAGACGACGTTCTCAGCGCCGGTGGCTTGCACGGCTTTCTTGAAGTCGGTGACTTTTCCGTCGCGGACATCGTCGCCCCAGGCCTCTACGACACGAAGGGCCCCATACTCAATGAACATAGGCGCGTGCCGGCCCGCAAACTGACGATAGGCTTCTTTTTTGGATGTCAGCACCGGCACAACAAAGCCATCCACATAGCCCGTCCTGCCTCTCGGCCCCTCATCCAGGAGAGACTCGAAACCGGAGAAAATCATGCGCTGACCATCAAATGGCATGGAGCTCCCCATATCGGCCATGCGCGGGTCCTTGGACATCTTTTCGTTAGCCGCGTCGCGCACTTGCCGCGACGGGTATTCAAACCACGAGAAGACGACCACTTCGCCGTCTTTCGCCTGAACCGACTTCCTGAAATCCGTGACCTTGCCGTCCGGCACATCGTCACCCCAGCTCTCGAACATGCGGCGTACGCCGAATTCCTTGAGCAAGGACGAGGCCTTGGTCGCGTGCTCTATATATGCGGCCTTGTTCGCGGCTGGGACGGCGGCAATAAACCCTTCGACATAGATCATGGCGATCACCTTGTGAATTGGCGCAGGTGCCCAAAAGGACGCACGGGCACAGTGCAACCCGACATGTGGCGGAAAATATTCTCCGTCAGGGGCTGGCGGTAGTCACTATGGCTCGTCGCCGCCGGCGCCGCCAGAGCTCGTGCCCCGAGAGCATTGTGTGACTGTGCCATCGAACACAACCTGCAACGAACGAGAGGTATAGAGGCTACCTGGCGTGACCGTGGCGCGATCCCACGGAATCCGGCCGAAGTACCACAGGTTCCACAGCCGGAGGTCCGTCCCACGATTGCGCTCCAGAAGCTCCCGGAAGGTCTGCACTTCGCCAATGACCTCTCCGGTGGACTCCTGCAGTACTTCGCGCACAAACCGGGAACAGAACTGCCGCCGTGAGTGCAGGTTGAAACCCGTGTCGTAGAATCGTCCGAGACGACGCTTCATTGAACGCCGCAACCTGCCAACTTCTTCGTCGGTCAATGTACGCGGCAGCCTGAGTACCGCGACGCGTCCCTGCACAGAGCGGCGCACAAAGCTACTGAACCGCGTTCGGCGTGAGAGTGGGACCCTACTCTCGGCCACGATGGCACCGAAGCAGTTGAAACCCACGACGATGCCAACGTGGTTGGTCCACGTGCGTGTCGCGTCGGCAATTTGCCGAAAGGGAGGACCGCCAATGCGTGTAAACACAATGTCGCCAACACGCAGATGACTCTCGAGCTCGGTGCCTACATTCATGAACCGAGCGTCGCAGGCGGTAGCCGTTGACGCTACTGAGGCGCGTGAAGTAGCTAAGGATTAGCCCCCAGGTATTACCCCGTGATACTTTCTTCTGGGCGCAGCCTGAAGTCGTACTCAACCGTGTAGAACGGCGTGTCCATCGGCTCGCCATCGGGGCGCGCACCCGCTCGAATCGGCGCTTCCGCGGTCGGTAGGATGATTGAGCGTAATTACCAGCACCGATACACCGAGCGTATCGGACAGGAGAATGAATTCCTGACGCTTTTCAGTACATGTCCGGCCCACGTCGGTGAGGAACTGAATGGCTGTCATCCATTCCGCCTCGGTGAGCCGCACCTCCCGCACGAAGTCGTGCAGATGTGTCACCAGCGAGCTCATCACCTGTTTGAATCGCGGATCGTTGCAGTCCGCGAGCCGCTCGAGGACGGCCCCGGTAATGCTCTTCTCATCAAACTCACGCACAGCGTATTCAGCGATACGTGTTGTTCGAGGTGTGATTGCCGGCCAGCCAGCGCTTCAACGCAGCATGAGCATCCGCGCGGCGATCGCGTGCAATCTGGTCCGCCTCCGGATGATCGAGTGTGAACTCGAGAATCAACCCATTGGGATCGGTTACATACACGGAGCGGCAATAGCCGTGCTCCAGCACAAACGTGTCCGGTGGTTGAATTCCGGCCGCGGCAATGCGTTTCTCAATGGCCTCTTGGGTGGCGGCGCTCACCTTGAGTGCGATGTGATGAAACGGCGACGCCGGCATTTTTGGGCCAAACTCTTCCTGGTCCGCTGGATTCTCGAACTGGAAGAAGGCCAGCGCTCCGCCATCTCCCATTTCGTAGAAGGTGTGGCAGTACGTACGCACTTTCCCGAACAGCTCGTCCGATTCGCACCATGTCGCCACGAGCGGCAGTCCGATGACCTCCTCATAGAACTGCCGGGTCTTTTCCTGGTCGCGCGTGACATAGGCGTTGTGATGCAACCTGACTGGAACACTCGGTGATTCGGCCATGGAAGGACTCCTCTCGCATCCTAGAACTTGTAGGTGAAATCAACGCCGTAGCGCCTCGGCAAGGCGCGCCACAGAAAGCCGCCCGCGGAGAATTCGGCATTGTAGATCTTGTTGGTCAGATTCTTCGACCACGCCGTGACGGTCCAGCGGTCGCCTTCAAAGCCCGCCCTCAGGTCGAGCAGGTTCACTGGATCGCGCGAAGTGACATTGTAGGGATCCCACCAGGTGCGGCCGATCTCCTGGAAGTCCAGGCGCAACGTGCCGTTGATGCCCTCCACCAGCCGCTGGCGGTACTGGAAGCCCGCGCCGACGGTGTTTTTGGTCAACAGGGGCGGCTTGTTGCCCACGACCTTGGGATCCTCCATGCCGGTGATCTTGCCATCGGTGTAGCCGAAGTTGGCATACAAGTCGAGGTGGTCCGTGGCCCGAGCCGTCAGCTCCAGCTCGACGCCCTTGTAGGTGGCATCGAGATTGCCGAGGTTCTGAGTGGAGGTTGTCGCATCGAAGTAGAAGAAATAACCGTTGCGCGACTTCGTATGGAACACGGACAGATTGGCATTCAAGCGCCGCTGCAGGAACTGGCTCTTCGCGCCCAGCTCCCAGGTATCGGCCACCTCCGCATTGAACAGATCGTGCACACCGAGATTGCCGGCCGCCTGGGCAATGGCTCCGACACCGGTTTGATTGAATCCACCGCTGCGGAAGCCGCGGCTCCAGCCACCATAAACCGTGAGATTGTCGGCCGCCTTGTAACGCAGGGTCCCCTTCGGTTGAGTCTCGCTGAAGGTGTGCTTGCGGACCTCGCCATTGAAAGCCGTGGGGTCGGGCAGGAACTTCGTGGGCGTATCCGTCCTGTTCTGCCTCGAGTCCTCATCGTAGCGGATGGCCGCATCGAGCTCGAGCCGGCTCGTGATGTCATAGGTCGCATCGCCGAACACGGCCCACGCATCATTGTTCTGTGAGTCGGAGAGGAACGTCACGTTGGTGCCGTCCGCGAAGGGGTTGGACGGGTCGACGATCGGGTTGCGATAAACTCGCGGCACGCCACCTCCCCGGTCCACGAGATTGTCGGTGGAGATGAAACGCTCCGTGTGCACATAGTACAGGCCGGCCATCCAGGAAAATGGACCGACCTTGTCGGCGGTGAAGCGTAGCTCCTGGCTCCAGGTCTTCACGTCAATGAATTGGGATTGGCTTTCATCGAGCGGTCCGCCCAGCCCGGCCGGTATGCCGGCAAAGAAGACGTTGTAGGCAATTGAGCTCTTCACCGGGCGAAAATCATAGGCATCGCCGGTGTCGATTTCCCGCGTGCTGTTGTAATCTGTCACTGACGTGAACGTGCCGGCGCCGGCCTTGTAGTCCAGCTTCAAGGCAGTGTCGAGTACATCACGGTAGTCGACGCCGAGGTTGTTATCCTGGATCGGGCTCGTGACATTGTTGGCGTTCGGGAGCGTCGTGAAGGTACTGAAGACGTTGGCCTCGTCGTCACGCGGAATAATGTAATAGTAGGCCGTCGTTTCCACGCGATCGCGGAAAACACGCAGATCGGCTGTCCACTCATCGCCCGGACGCCACAACAAGCGCAGGCGCCCGGAATAATCACGATACGGATCGGCCTTTTTGTCGAGGTAGGTATTCTGCAGATAGCCGTCGGTGTTGTAGAAGTTGAGCGAGGCGCGATAGCGCAACGTGCCGGCCGAATCGATCGGACCGCTGACGGCGACCTGGGCCCGTTCGGAAATGCCGTTACCGATACCTACTTTGCCGGTACCCTCGAAGTGATCCGCGGGATCGACGGTATGAATGATGATGGCACCGCCGATCGCATTGCGTCCGTACAGGGCGCCCTGCGGTCCCTTGAGGACTTCGATCTGCTGAATATCGTTCAGTTCCTGGTTGAACTGATAGGGGTTGGTTTCCAACACGCCGTCCACCAGCACGGCAACCGAAGGCTCGCTGTTGCGGGCTTGCGAGATGCCGCGGACGGTGATGAAGGAATTGCCGACGTTCTGCACCTCGACCATGGTCATGTTCGGCACCATGGCAACGAAGTCACGCGGGCTTTCTATCCCAGCCGACTGAATTTGCTGGGCCGTGAAGACATTGACGGTGATGGGTACGTTCTGGAACGACTCGTCACGCCGGCGGGCGGTGACGACAACTTCCTCCAGTGACGCCGGCTGTGTTTGCGCCCACACGGACTGCGCAAACAGGACGACTCCCAACCCAGCAGCCGCGGCTGACAGGATTCGGCGCATCGGATTGAGCATATGACATCCCCCTTGAAATCCGCTTTTTATTCGACTCTGCGCACAGCCTCGGGCCACACCCCACTCTTGCTCAGCGCGGCCCGGATCATCGTCCCGTGTTGATCCAGGAGAGGCGCGGCCGCCACTGACTGAGCCCGCTCACCGTCAAACTGCACAGGCGGACGCACGGCCTGCGTAGCGGTCTGCGGCGAGTCCACCGGTACGACGATCCCCAGGTGCGCAACCTGAGGGTCGTTCACAACATCATCGAGGCGATTGACCGGCGCGTACGGAACATCCGCGGCTTGCAACCGCTGCATCCAATGAGCGAGCGGCTTGCGCGAGAAGCGCTTGTTCAGCTCCACGCGCAACGTTTCATACTCGGCAATCCTGCGTTCGCGCGGGTTGAATCTCGGGTCGGTCGCCAGCTCCGGGGCATCCAGCGCGCTCACGAGGCCTTCCCAGAACTTCTCGAGTGACGACAGGTGGATGGCCAGCAGCCGCTCATCCGCTGTGTTCAGGATGTAGGCCTGGGCAAGCCGGGGGCGATCCGCGGACGTGGGTGTCTGTCCCAACGCGAACCAGGCGGCAAACGGTTCCACCGCAAAATGAGTCATGGCCTCGAGCATCGAGACTTCAACATGACAGCCGCGGCCGGTGCGGCCTCTTTGCACCAGCGCGCCGAGAATACCCTGCGAGGCATAAATTCCGGTGATCGCATCCGCGAGCGCCGGGCCGAGAAACTGTGGCCGCTGATAGTCAACCACCACACTCAGGAAGCCACTGAGGGCCTGCGCTACCGAGTCATAACTCGGGCGATCCACATAGGGGCCGCTCGCGCCGAAACCGCTGATGGAGCAACACACCAGCCGCGAGTTGAGTTGCAGCAGCCGCCCGGCGCCGGCACCCAGCCGCTCCGCGGTACCCGGGCGGAAATTCTGGATATAGACATCCGCTGCGCGAATCAGCCCGTCGAACAGCGAACGGTCGGTGCCGAGCTTCATATCCAGCATCAGGCTGCGCTTGTTGCGGTTGTAGGCCTGAAAGTGCGGTGAATACTGCCCTCCCTGGTAGGCGCGGTACGGGTCCCCGTCCGGGCTTTCTATCTTGATGACATCCGCGCCGAGGTCAGCCAGCATCATTCCGCAACAAGGCCCCGTAATGAAGGTCCCCTGCTCCACCACGCGAACGCCTGCGAGCGCTTTATTCATGCTCAGGCGTCCTCGCTCGGTTTGAATCCAGGTGGCACCTCACCGTCGTAGTCAATTGCGCGCGCGGCCGCATGCGACATGACAAACCCGATGGCACGTTGTTGTTCTTCCAGAAGATGTGCAATGAGCCCCGCGGTGCGCGCCAGCAGGGGCACGCCCTTCAGGGCGAGAAGCGGATAACCCGCGTCCAGGAGCACGGACGGGATGGCTCCCGACACATTGAGGGCCAATGGGCGGCCGAGCAGCTCGGGCAACAACCGTTCGACCGTGGTTGCAATCTGCATGTGGCGGCCCGCAACACCCGCTTCGCTTGCAACCTCGAACAGGCGTACGGCCCGTGGGTCGCCACCTTTGTGCAGCGGATGTCCATAGCCCGGAATCGCGCGCTTCGCCTGCCGGTACTCGCGCACAACTTCGGCGATGGCGCCTTCGGGGTTCGCTGCTCCCGCGGCTCTTTTGCCGATTTCCGCATAGAACTGACCCGCGGCCTCGGATGAGCCCAACACCACCGAGCCACAGCCCAACAGACCCGCCGCCACCGCGCCTTGCAGCGCTTCAGGGGCTGCGGCGAGGGTCATGCGCGACACCTGCACACTTGGAACGAGACCGTGCTCGGCGATGGCAACCAACGTCGCATCCAGAACGCGCCGCTGTCCCTCGGTCGGCAGAGCTCCCGTCACCAACAGCCAGAAGTGGTCCGTGAAGTTGATTGAGCCAATCAGCTCCCGGCTCAGATCCCGCCCGCGAACCAGGATCGTGGCTTCGTTCGAGGTCGAAATGGCTGAGCTGTGATTTTCCTGCCGGCCGATCTTCACTCGAGCCCCCTGTCCCAGTTTTCGAATAGCGAAATTAAAGTCGGAAAACGAAACTAGTGTGAGCTTGGACTGCGCGTGCGGTCAAGCGAACCGCGCGCCGGAGGTTGGTTTTCGCTTAACGAAATTTCAACTAGCGGGCAGCGAGGAAAGTTGCCAACACACTGTTGAATTGCTCGGGGCGCTGCAGGGGAGCGAAGTGAGTAACACCGGACAACAGCACGAGGCGAGCGCCTGGGATGGTGCGAGCGAGATACTCCGCGTGCTCCAGGCGAATGAATTCGTCACGCTCACTGATGACGACTGACACGGGCACCCGGATCTGCGCCAATTGCTGCGCGGAGTAGTTGGGCTCGGTTTTCATCATCGAGCCAACCGCGGCGAAGAAGTCGTCGAACTGTCCTGGCGTGGCGGAAAGCTGCGCGTAGTCCTTGCGGTGACGGCTCGAACACCGGTCGATGACCGGATTGGGCCACTCAATCTCCTTTGTGCCGCTGGGATCCATGTTGCATGCGAAGAAGAAGACGCGGTTGATACGGGCGGGGGCGCGCATGGCAAGGATCAACGCAATGCAGGCGCCGTCGCTCCATCCAACAGCGGCGGCCTTTGGCACATTCACCGCGTCCATCACGGCCAGCACATCGGATGCCATCAACTCGTACGTATAGGGCCGCGAGTCGCGAGTGCTCCGCCCATGTCCACGACTGTCTACGAGAACGACACGATGACCGGACTCAATCAGCGCGGGAACCTGGTAGCCCCAGTTGCCGCCGTTGCCCAAGCCACCGTGCAGGAGAATGACCGGTTCACCCGCGCCGTAAGTGGAATACCAGATTCGAGCGCCATCGTTTTCAACGTAACCCTGGTGGGTCGCCGCGGGCAGCGCAGCCGCGCCTTGGGATTCAAATTTCTGCAGGTCATCGTCATGGATGGTCATGGATTGCAGTGTAAAATCATTTCAGCGTCTCGAGGGAGCGAAGCGATCATGAAGCGTGAGTTTCTGGCGGCAATGTGGCATGGATTGGGCGGCTCCGCGGAAGTGCTCGACCGGGTGAGCTTCGTGGGCACAGGCGATCTGCCGTCCGTGTTTGCAGTCGCGGATTTTGCCGCCGCGGCCATCGGAGCAGCCGGCGCTGCAATGGCCGAGCTGATGGGTGCAAGGTTCGGAGATTTACCACGCGTGATTGTGAGCAGTCGGCTCGCATCAATGTGGTACGCGTGGTCGATCCGGCCGGAGGGCTGGACAATGCCCGGCCCGTGGGACCCCGTAGCCGGCGACTACCGCACAGCCGACGGTTGGATTCGGCTTCATACCAATGCTCCGCACCACCGGGAAGCGGCACTACGGGTACTGGGTGCTCCCGGCGACAAGGAAAAGGTTGCGCAGATAGTTTCCGGCTGGCGCGCGGATGAGCTGGAAAATGCCGTCATTCAGGCTGGCGGGTGCGCGGCGACCATGCGCTCGCTCGACTCCTGGAAACAGCACGCGCAGAGCCAGAGTCTCCCCGGATCTATTGAAACCTCGCTGGATCGCAACGACCTGGCATGGTCGCCCACACCGAGCCGCCCCCTCCAGGGGCTGAGAGTGCTCGATCTGACTCGGGTGCTCGCGGGTCCGGTTGCAACCCGGTTTCTCGCCGGCTTCGGCGCCCAGGTGCTACGCATTGACTCTCCCACATGGGACGAGCCCGGTGTTGTGCTCGAGGTGACGTTGGGCAAGCGATGTGCGCGCCTCGATCTGCGCGACGCAACCCATCGGGCACGCTTCAATCAACTCTTGAGTCAGGCACACGTCCTGGTTCACGGCTACCGTGCCGATGCGCTGGCGAACCTCGGTCTGGGACCCGCCGAGCGGCGCGCGATCCGGCCGGGGCTCGTGGATGTGTGTTTGAATGCCTATGGTTGGAGTGGCCCCTGGATGAAGCGGCGCGGATTCGACAGTCTCGTTCAAATGAGCGCGGGAATTGCGGACGAGGGCATGCGGGTCCTCGGGAAAGATCGCCCAACTCCCCTTCCGGTTCAGGCGCTCGACCACGCCACCGGCTACCTGATGGCGGCTGCCGTCATTCGCGGTCTCTCGACCAACAGCGGATTTCGCGCCCGAGCTTCCCTCGCTGGCACGGCTGAGCTGCTGGTCAGCCGCCGGCCGGCGGCGCCCATCTCGAGTGTAGTATCCGCTACGGAAGCTGATTGGAATGATGAGCCGGAATTGACTGCGTTGGGGCCGGCCCGACGGCTGCGACCGCCCGTGCAGATCGGCGAAACAGTGATGCGCTGGGAACGACCCGCCGCGACACTGGGAAGCGCAGCGCCGGAGTGGGTCATGTAGCGCTCGCCGCCTGAGCCAGCCGTCAGTGCCCTGAGCCGTCAGAACTCCAGCATGGCTTCGCGCGAAGTGTACACGTGGTCGATCACGCCCCACTCCTTCGCCTCGGCCGCCGTCATGAAGTGATCGCGATCCAGCGTCCGCTCGACCTCTTCATAGGTGCGCCCGCAATGCCGGGCATAAATCTCGTTCAGGCGCCGCTTCGTTTTGATGATGTCTTCCGCGTGGCGCTGGATATCCGACACAACGCCCTGGAAGCCACCTGAAGGTTGATGGGCCATGATGCTGGCGTTGGGCAGAGCGATCCGCTTACCTGCCGCGCCGGCCATCAGCAGGAATGAACCCATTGAGTAGGCGGTACCCACGCAAACGGTGGCGACCGGACACTTGATCCATTGCATGGTGTCATAAATGGCGAGCCCGCTCGTCACTACGCCACCGGGCGAGTTGATGTACATGGCAATCGGCTTCTGCACATTCTCGGCTTCGAGAAACAACAACTGCGCATTGACGAGCGCCGCGACGTTGTCGTCGATCGGGCCGTTCAGGAACACTATGCGCTCGCGCAACAGTCGCGAAAAGATATCGAATGAGCGTTCGCCGCGCGCCGACTGCTCAATGACCATGGGGACGAGATTGGCATTCATTCAGGCGGCCCTGCGCAATGAGCAACACAGGACGGCCGAAGTGGGTGTGACGGCGGCCTTTGCTCGCGGCCGGAATGCCACGACCGTGGAGCAACGCGTCACAGTGGTGAATCCATCGTGTACTACGCGCAGATGCGTGCCGCCATTCTGTGTGTCAGCCAGCTCGAAACTAACTACCGACTCGATGAAATGGCGCGGCGATACCGCGTCCGCGGTCTCGAGCTGGCGCCAGCGCAACCGGCGGCCGGGCTCGGTTTCGAGGACCTCGCACTCCACAGGCGCCGGCAGCAACCACGCGGCCAACAGCTCCCGCTCCGTCAACGCCCGCCATACCTTGGCCCGCGGTTCGGGCAACTCACATTCAAAGACCACCGCATTGTCATTGGCAACAGTCTGTTTCATCGGTCCATATCCTTCAGGACATGTTTCAGTTTCTCGATCCGCTCGGGCCATACGTGCCGGCGGTAGCGTTCTACCCAGTCAGCCAGCGGCGCGAGCCCCTGGGGGTCCGAGCGGTAATACGCGTGTCGTCCTTCGCGGCGTTCGGATACCAGGCCCGCTCCCTTCAGTGCCGCCAGGTGCTGTGAAATCGCCGGCTGCGACACTTTGAAGCCCGCCTTGAGCTCGGTGACATTCATTTCACCGCACGACAAGCGCTCAAAGACGGCACGGCGAGTCGGGTCGGCCAGCGCCCGGAACAGATCCATTTCCACCATGGCTTAAATATAAGCCGATACTTATTGATTGGCAAGCGGGCTATGAAGGGCGCGTCTTGATTCGCAAGGCGTCCCAACTTCCATCCGCCGTCCAACCGCCATCGACCGGCAGGCTCACGCCGCTGATGAAACTACTGAGCGCGGGGTCGGCCAGAAACGCAATGGCATTCGCGACATCCTGTGGCGCTGCGAAACGCCCCATGGGCACCCGGTTCTGGATATCCGCATCGGAATAAGCGCCGCTCGACTGGTCGGCCACATCCATCTCGGTTTTGATCCAGCCTGGGCACACGGCGTTGACACGAACTCCACGACCGCCCCACTCGGCCGCGAGCGTGCGCGTCAATCCAATCAACCCATGTTTGGATGCATTGTAGGCGCTGCGATGACCGATGCCCGACAACCCGGCCACGGAGGCCACATTGATGATGCTTCCTGAACGCCGCGCCAACATCGGCGCGCCCAGATGCTTGCTGAGCAGGAACGGCCCGAGCAGATTGACGTTCATGACTTTCTGCCACTGCTCGGCGCTCGTGTCCTCCGCGGGACAGATCATGCTGATGCCCGCATTGTTGACTAGAACGTCGGCGCCGCCATGGTCGCGCTCGATGCGCTGAGCAAGTTCCCGCACAAACGCTTCCGACGCAATGTCGCCCACGCAAGCGGCGACTCTGAAGCCTCGGGCGCTCAGCTTCGCCACCGCGCTGTCCAGGTTCTGGATATCCGTGAGAACAATCCGGTAACCTCGTTCTGCCAGTGTCACGGCAGTCACCAGGCCTACGCCCTGGGCGGCTCCGGTAACGACGGCCACTCTCTCGTTCGACATGGGGTCTCCCGTGAAACGGTTGCACACTGACAGTGGTATCTTTGCAGCAATGCGCGAGGTTAGTCGATGGCAAGTCATGCATTTTTCCGGGCTGCGGTTTATGGAATCGCCGTGGCGGCGTCCGTCATGAGTGGCGCCCGCGCGGCTCCGGTGGCTGCTCCGTATGGTTCCTGGGAATCGCCGTTACGAGCGGAAGTGCTCAGCGGCGGCCGCGTCGCGATGGGTGATCTGCGCAGCGCCGACGGACACCTATATTGGGTTGAGACAATTCCCGCGGCGGGGGGAATCTCGGCGCTCTTCAGCACCGCGGGAGTCGCGGGCGGAGCTCGAATCAGTCCCGAGGGAGTCAATGTCCGCTCGCGCGTACATGAATACGGCGGAGCGCCGTTCGTGACCGCCGGCGGGAAGGTTTACTACAGCAACTTCACCGATCAGCGCCTGTATGCGCTCGGCTCCGATGCTGCATTGACACCGGCCGGATATCGATACGCCGATTGCGTGGCGACTGCCGACTCAACCGCCTTGATCTGTGTCCGTGAAGATCACAGTAATCCCAAGGAAGTTCGCAACTCCATTGTGCGGATTCCGTTGCCGGCCGGTGGCGCAGGCGAAGTGCTGTACTCGGGAACTGACTTTGTTGCCTACCCCAGGTTGAGCCCCGACGGCAAGCGGCTCGCATTCATTGCGTGGAATCATCCCAACATGCCGTGGGATGGCACCGAGCTGCATGTGGCCGAAATCGGCAGCAACGGCTTGCGCGACCTCACGACCCTGGCCGGGGGAACCGCGGAATCCGTCCTCGAGCCGCAATGGGATGCCGACGGCACCCTGTACTTCATATCCGACCGCAGCGGCTATTGGAACCTGTACGCACACAAGGGAGCCGAGACGCGGGCGGTGTGGAAACGCGATGCGGAATTCGCGAGCCCACTGTGGAACCTGGGGCAGGCAAACTATGTGTTGATGGGGAACGGACAGGCCGTCGCAACCTTCTCGGAGCGCGGCCGCGATCACCTCGCTGTCATCGACCTGCAGCATGGCAAGGCGCGCATACTCGACCTTCCGTATGTTGAGTTTTCGCACCTCGTCAAGGTTGACTCCGGGCACATCGCGGCGCTGGTTGGCTCTTCAGATGCGCCACCGGCCATCATGCGGATCGATGTTGAACGCCCGAGTGCGATCCTGATACGCAGCTCCGGCACGACGCCGCTACCCAAGGACTCCATCTCGTTTGCCAAGGCGATCGATTACCCGGCGGCCAACGGTCAGGTGGCTCATGCGTTGTACTATCCACCACGCAATGCCGGTTTCGTGGCGCCCGCAGGCACCCTGCCGCCGTTGTTGACTTTCGTGCATGGCGGCCCGACGTCGCAGGCCACCCCGGCATTCGCGGCGCGAATTCAGTTCTGGACGAGTCGCGGATTTGCCGTGGTCGACGTCAATCACCGCGGCAGCTCTGGTTACGGGCGGGCATTCCGCCGGCAACTCAACGGTACCTGGGGTGTCGTCGACGTTGAAGACTCCATCGCCGCCGTGCGCTATCTCGTCAAAACCGGCGCGGCGGACCCTGCTCGCACTGCTATCAGCGGCGGCAGCGCCGGAGGCTACACCGTTCTCAACGCGCTCAGCAGCAGCGATGTGTTCAAGGCAGGCGCCGACTACTACGGCATCTCCGATATGACGGCCCTTGCCCAGGACACACACAAGTTTGAAAGCCGCTACCTGGATTCCCTGATCGGGCCGTATCCGGCCGCGAAGTCCGTCTATGAGAGCCGCTCGCCTCTGAACCATCTGGAGGGATTCAAGGTCCCCCTCATTGTGTTGCAGGGAGCTGACGACCCCGTGGTGCCGCCCAACCAGTCGGAGAAGATTGTCGACGCTCTCCGTAAGCGTGGCGTGCCGGTCGCGTACCTGCTGTTCCCCGGCGAGTCGCACGGCTTTCGCAAGCCGGAAAATACCACTCGTGCATTGCAGGCAGAGTTGTCTTTCTACGGCCAGGTGTTTGGTTTCAAACCGGCCGATTCACTGCCGCCCTTAAAAATCGAGGGACTGACGGCTTCGGTTTCCCACTAGAGGATTGTCTCGTGCCCAAAGCGTATTGGATCAGCTTCTACCGCGAAATTATCGATCCGGACAAGCTCGCCGCCTATGCAAAAATTGCCGCTCCCGCCATCGAGGCCGGTGGCGGCCGCTACCTGTGCCGTGGCATGCCATCCCGGGTGTTTGAGGCAGGCCTGATGGAGCGCACCGTCATCATTGAATTCGACTCGGTCGAAACGGCGCTCGCCGTCTACGACAGCCCTGCCTACCAACAAGCGCTCGCGGCATTGAAGGGCGGCGTGGTGCGCGACCTGCGGATCATCCCGGGGAGTTGACTCAGAGCAGTTTCCGGTAGACCACGAATCCCGAGCGCTCGGCGACCTTGTCGTACAAGCCCATGGCGGTTGTATTCGATTCGTGGGTCTGCCAATACACCCGGCCCGACTTCGCGGCAGTGGCCCGTTCATACACCGCGGCAATGAGCGCGCGACCGACACCTCGGCCGCGCGTTTCCTGCAACGTGAACAGGTCCTGCAGATAACACGTCGGCGCGATCTGGGTCGTGCTTCGATGAAACAGATAGTGGGCGAGCCCAACCAGCTTTTCGCCATCCTGCGCCACCAGAGCATGGACCGGCTCATAGGCGTCAAAAAATCTCGACCAGGTCATTTGCGTCACTTCCGGCGGCAGCGCCGTCGCACCGTGCCGGCCGTAGAAGGCATTGTAGCCGTCCCACAACGGCTTCCATGCCTGGAAATCTCCAGGCAGAACATCGCGAACCTCGACAACCACGCGCACCCTCCTGCGCCGCAGCTATAGCGCGGCAAGTACTCCAATAGTACGCCATGGCGACGCAGATCTGCGGCGGACAGGCCGTTAGCCGCCTTGCTCCCAGTGCCGCACCAGAGGAACATCAAAGCCGCAGACACTGCCTTCCTGGAGGGCCCCATGTCGTCAAATAGAGTGCAGACATTCGCGATCTCCGTGCTCGGAGTTGCCCTTCTCGCCGGCGCGCAAGTCGCCGCGGCAAAAGGGTGCCTCAAAGGCGCGGCAGTGGGTGCCGTGGCGGGCCACGTTGCCGGCCATCACGCAGTGCTGGGCGCCGCGGCCGGTTGTGCGGTCGGTCATCACATGGCGAAGAAGAAGCAACAGGAATTGCAACAGCAACAGCAGCAGCAGCAGCAACCTCAACCGCAACAGGCACAGCCGAAGCGGCAATCAGGCAAGACCGTCCAGGTCTAACGAGGCCAGCGTGCATTGAAATCGCGATGTGGCTGTCGCGGCTCGTCGCCGTTCGCAAGTTGAGCAGCCTTAAACCCGGAATAGATCTCGTGCACGTGCACATCCCGGCCGGCCACCGTGAACCGCACACGCCACTCCTTGACCGCGAGTTGCATCCACTCGCCCAGGTTACGAATCCGTCGATACGGATGAGGCTCGGGTCCCAAAGTCAGTGTTGATTGTATGCGCTCGCGAAGCGCGAGCCCGGTGTGGGTCTCCACCCAACTTGCCTGCTCATCCGCCAATGGCTCGAAGCGAACGGCATACGCCTGGAGCGGATCGGCGTTCTCGAGCCAGCCACTGCCCGCCTCCGGATGCGCATCCGAGTATGCGATGTAAGGTTTGATGTCGAGAATCGGTGTGCCGTCGAGGATGTCCGAGTCGCGGATATGCAGGGTGAGACCGTCTATGCGCTCCAGGCGTACGACAGACAACCCGATCGGGTTGGGCCGATGGGGCGAGCGCGTAGCGAAAACGCCCTTGCGACCTGACGTGCTGCGCGGGGGAAGCACCTTCGGTCGCCATCCCTCGTTCAGGTGAAACCAGAAAATGATCCAGAGCAGCTCCCATTGGCCCAGGTCTGCCAGCGCAAACTCGAAGTGGCGGCCCGGGAGCAATTCGATTTGGGCCGCAGTGCCGGCGGCGGCACTGGGTTGGCGGGCTGCCTCGAATTTATCCGCCAACGGGCTGCGTAGATAGCCGATGGGGTCCAGTATGAGTTGCTGCGGCATGGCGCGGCGATTGTACACCGCCGCGCCCAGGACCATTGTCAGCCGCCGCCGGCACCCATCGGCACGTACAACGTGCTCTGATGCTGGGGATCATGAAACAACTGCACATTCACCGGGCGTGCGTCCTTCATCGACTCCTCCGCAACCACCCCGCCACTGTTGTAGTTCTTCTCGCTCTGGATTGAATTCACAGGCGCAATCACCAGCCGCAGGCGGCTGCCCTTTTTGACTTCCTGCGAAACGAACGGGAAGTGGTCGAATTCGTAGCGCAGCGGTGCCTTGGTTTTGACGAGTTGCGGCTCGCGCAGGCTCTGGCGGTAGCGGGCCTGGAGGACCTGCGATGCGAGCGCAATGCTGCTGCCGTCCTGGCGGATCTCGTAGACATCCGCCCTGAAAGTCGTGTCAGGTTGGTCTATGGCAATCCAGGCGGAGAGCCGGAAGAAGCCGCTGACCTCGGTGTCCCGATCGAACGCCGCGCTGTGGTAGACGAGCTGCTTGTCACCGCGGGCGTACAGCAGTGTCTGATCGACCAGGCTGGCGGGATCGAGCTGGGTTTCCAACTCCGCGAGGCTGGTATCGCGGGGATCGTAGACATAATGGTCCGGCTGGCCCTTTTTCGCATCGGTGCTCAAGGAACCGGAATGCAACACATCATTCGCATTGGCGCTCGAGCCCAGGTGCAAAGCGCGTTCTTCCCGGGTCACGGCCGCAAGGCTGTCGGCATAGCGCCACTTGTCTGCAAACATGACGTAGTACGCGACGTAGTTCTTCAGGAACTCAGGCTTGGACCCGCCCTGCATCGTCCAGCGGTACCAATCGAGATGCAGCTTCGGCAGATCAACCAGGCTCGCGGGCCCGAATGTCAGTCCGCCCACTTTCGCGTTTGGAGTGCGCGTGCCGGCGTGATCCCACGGGCCGATCACCAGGTAATGTCGCGCGCGCCCCTCAGGTGAGGCATTCTTCATGTATTCGCGATAGTGCGTGAGAGCGCCTGGTTGATCGTCGTCGTGGCTGGCGGTGATGGTCAGAATGGGAATCGACAGCTTCGAGTACTGCTCCGAGGTCGGGTTGTACTGGTCCCAGTAGCTATCGGCATGCGGATGGGCAACCCACTCCTGGAATATGGACGAGGGGGCGCCCACCAGCGTATCCAGCTCCTTGAAGGGGCGGCCGGACTCGAACCAACGGCGGAAATTTCCCAACCAGAACGCGTCGTCGCCGAAAATGTGATCCTGCGAGGCGCGGCCGGAAGTGAAGAGCAGCCACTGCAGGTCGTAGGGCGCGAACACGCTGTAGCTCATCGGAAAGTCGACCCCGGCGTACGGAGACGCTACAGGCACGATTGTGGCGAGGTGCGGAGGAAACTCCTTCGCGGTCGCCCACTGATCGTAGCCCGCGTACGAGCCGCCCCACATCGTCACCTTGCCGTTGCAATACGGCTGTTTCGCCAGCCACTCCACGATGTCGTAGCCGTCCTTGGCCTCCTGAATCAAGGGGTGATACTCACCCTCGGAATTGCCGCGCCCGCGCACATCGATTGTCAGGAATGGATAGCCGTGGGATGCGAAGTACATCCCGCGGTCGTGGTAACTCTGTGAAATGTAGGGAGTGAGAGTAAAGACGCACGGCGCCGGCTCCTTTTGGGCCGGCGTATACACGGTTGCATTCAACTTCACGCCATCGCGCATCGGGATCTTGACACCCCACTGGAAGTTGACATTGTCAGCCGCCGCCCCCGCCAGCGGCGTGAAGCACAGGAAACCGATCAGAACGCGTGTCACAATGTTCATGAATGCTCCTCGACCAAAGGAAACCGCAGCGGCGAGAGATCCGCTGCCGTCAGTCCTTCCGCCATCACATCCGCCGGCACGCTCTCTCCCCGTGCCACGGCCGCGGCAGTTCGTCCCATGGCCGGTGCGGTCTGGATACCGTAACCGCCCTGGCCCGCGCACCAGAAAAAACCCTTCACGCGCGCATCGAAACCGACTACCGGCGCCCGATCCGGCGCGAAGGTCCGCAACCCGGCCCAACTGTGGCTGACTCGCGTGACCTCCAATTCGAGCGCGCCCTGCACGCGATCCACCGCGATGGCAACATCCAGATCATCCGGGTAGGCGTCGCGAGGCACATCGGGTGTCTCATCCGCGGGCGATAACAACAGCTTGCCCGCCTCCGGCTTGAAATAGAACATTTCATCGGCATCAATGACGGCGGGCCAGTTGTTGAAATCTACATTGGCCGGGACATCCACCAGCAGGGCGGTTCGGCGCAACGGCTGCAGACCGAGTCGGGCAGCTCCGCAGCGCTCGGCAACCGTATCGGCCCAGGCACCCGCCGCGTTGATGAGAACGGGCGCGCTGACGCTCTGCCCGTCACTCAACTGAATCGACCACACCCCGTTGTGCCGCTTCGGCTCGGCAACCCAACTTCGCGTCATCAACACGGCGCCGGCAGCCCGCCCGCCACGCAGAAATCCCTGGTGGAGCGACTCCACTTCGATATCCATTGCATCAGCGTCGAAGGCAGCCGCCGCCACATAACCTTCGCGCAACAGGGGCACTCGCTTCGCGGCGGCGTGCTTGTCGAGCATCACAACCCTTCCGCCGGAGTCGCGAATGGATGTGACCATGTAATCCAGATGATCGAGCTGGTCGGGCCGGGCGATGTACAGGCAACCTCGATCCCGCAACAGTGCGTGCTCGGTGAATCCGGCCGGCGGCTGGTCGAAAAAGGACCGGCTCGCCCGGGTGAGGGCGCGAATCTCGCGGCCGCCATAGGTGGGTGCGAACAAGGCCGCCGAACGGGCTGTAGCGTGAAATCCCGGCCGGTCCTCGCCCTCGATGACGCAGACGCGGGACGTGGAGGCGAGCTCATACGCAACCGACGCCCCGACCATTCCCGCGCCGATCACAATGAAGTCATACATCTATTTATCTACTCGCTGCTCAGGCCGAGGCGCTGTCTCCGCCCACAGGAATAGTGCCCAGCAATTCTGTCTATATCAAGAGAATATTTCTCCAAAAAGGTCGTCCCGTCGCAGCGGGCGTTCGCGCTGTCGCGGAGATCTACGGTCGCCACAGCGTGCACAATGGCCGGATGACCCCCTGGAACTGGAAACGATCGCTCGCCTCAGCGCTGCTCTACGCCCTCGCGTTCAATCTCGTGTTCTTCATCCAGGAATTGTTCCTGGTCCTGCCCAAGGCCTTCACTCCCGGCTTGCGACCTACACTTTTCCATAACAACCACACCTGGGAGGGCAACAACCCGCTGGCGAAGCTGTTTCAAGGCACCGGCGCGCTGGCGACTTTCATCACCGCGTTGCTCTGCGCTGTACTGCTGCGGCGCGGCTGGGGTCAAAGCTCCACGGCGCGCCTGTTTCTGATCTGGATGGCCTACAACGGGTTCTTTCAGTCATTGCCACAAGTAGTGCTGGGCGCATTCATTCCGGCCAACGATGTTGGAATGGCCATGGACTATTTCAGCCTCAGCGCGCCAATCAAGACCGCAGCCGCTATCGCGGCGCTCGTTGCCATGCCGATTACCGCGATCCTGCTGACTCGCCCGCTGCTCGCTCTTGCGGACACGCCCGGCGAAATTGCCGGTGGCGCCGCGCGCGCCGGCTTTGTCTTGCGAATGGCAACACTGCCCAGCGTAATTGCCATCGGTTTGATCATTCCCTTTCGCGTGCCGCGCGAGTGGATCGAGGTTGTCATGGTGCCGCTCGTCGTCACCGTCATCGGCGTTGTATGGATGCAGGCCGGCGCGTGGTTCGTAACCGATGTCAAAGCGCGCGGACAGGTGGGCGCTGTGCCGATTGCTCGACTGGCTGGGGCGCTGGTGGTGCTGTTGCTGGTGTTTCAATTGGTGCTGCGGCGGGGTGTGCATTTCTATTAGCCGCCCACCTCCCTCAAGGAAACCCTCCGATGGCCGATACCGGCTGTGGCAATTCGCTTTCGAGGGTGCCTGGTGGAAATTGGCTCGCTTCTCAGTGCGTTGAATCAGGAGATGCAGGCGAACGCGCTGTTCCCGAATCGTCCGATGAACGCAGGCGGAACCGTATTGGCGGGAGTGGGCGGCGCCGGCACCTTGGCTGGCGGCGGCGCGGGGGCGGCCGGCTCTGCCGGCGCAGCAGCGGCTGCTGCGGCGGCGGCAGCTTTGGCAGAAGCGGAAGCCGCCAATGGACACCTTGATCCGGCTACGGCCGCGGCGGCCAAAGCAGCAGCGGCGTCTGCGCTGGCGAACGCACTAGGGCAAGGCGGAGCGTCCTCGGGCGCCGCGGCGGAAGGCTCGCTCGGCGCGGCCGCTGCAGCAGCCACGAAACTGGCGGCGGCCCGAGCGGCGGCGGACGCAGCATCGAGTCTCGGGTCCGGTCGAGCCGGTGTGCCGCGCGGGTCGGGCGGCGGCAGCGGGGGGCCGGGCGGAGCCGGCGGCGGTGGGGTTGGCGGCAGCGCGGGGCCCGGCCGAGTCGGCGGCACCGAGGGGTCGGGCGGAATCGGCAGCGCGGCCGGCGGCGGCGTGGGGTCGGGGGGAGTCGGCAGCGCGGCCGGCGGCGGAATCGGTGGTGCAGGAACGCGCTCACCCGGCGGGCTGAGCTCCTCAGGCGCCACAGCCACCGACGTCTACCACAGCTCCGGCGGTGCACACCCCTCCCCCAGCCTCCTCGCACAAAGCGGCGTGAAGGCTTACACCCAACTCCAAAGCGCCCTGGCAGACGCCGGCCATTCGGAGAAATCCGCCGAAGCACTGACCAACACCCTGTTATTGATGTCGGCAACGCTGAAATCTGCGTACCAACAAGCACTCGCCCGACTGCCGCCGCAACTGCAAGCCAAAGACTGGCGCTTCTCGGTATCCAACGGCTCTCTCGTGTTCGCTCAGGGCAATGAGGACCTGTCCCCTCAGGAACTGACGCTGCTGCGGGCAGCGTTCGAAGAAGCGAATGTCGGGCAGTTCGCCAACGAGGTCGCTGACGCCATCACGACCATGGACTCGAAGCGCGCAGCGGGCGCCGACATGAACTCCCTGGCGTGGGGCCGCTTCCGCATTGACGATAACAACTTCGAGCAGGTTGTCGACCTTCGCTCATACCTCACGTCGTCCGCCCCCGGCAGCAAATACAGCAGTAACGCGGCGAACAATTTCGGCTCCAACGGCCTGATCCGTCCCGACGTGCCGCTCACGCTGGGTGGCATGTACCTGGGCGGCCTGGTAACGACGCGGTCGGACTTCTTCAGACCTGACATCCCGGCACGTACGGATGCGCTCGACCGGGCCGCTGAGTCCCTGGCCAACGCAGAGCTCGGCACAATTCTCCATGGCCGCTGTTCGTGCGGTGAAGTCAGCTTCACCCTGGAGAATACGTTCGACTACGCTTACTACTGCCATTGCTCGCGCTGCCGTGCCCGAACCGGTTCCGCCTTCGCCGCCATAGGCGGCACAGGCATCGAGAAGTTGCAAATCAACGCCGGCAACAAGTACCTGTTGATCGAAGGTGAATGTTCGGATGGCTACGGCGCACGCTGCGGCCGTTGCTATGCCTTCCTGTTTGCCGCGGTTCGCGGCCGCCAGTACGTCCATGTCAGCCTGGGAGTGCTCAGCGGGACACCGAGCCGCCTCCCCGACCATCACATCTATGTGGGCTCCAAGGCGCCGTGGTACCAGATCACCGACGGCCTCCCCCAGTACGACGAGTTGCCGTTACCCTTTCGTTAGCTCTTTTTTGTAAGCGGCGGGATCGAATCCCACCAGCAACTTCTTGCCGTTCGCGAGCACGGGCCGCTTGATCATGGAGGGTTGCGCCACCATCAGGCCGATGGCCTTGCGTTCGTTCAAGCCGCTCTTCTGCGCATCGGGCAGTTTGCGGAATGTGGTCCCTGCCCGGTTGAGCAGTACTTCCCAGCCGACTTCAGCGGCCCAACGAGTCAGCACGTCCGCCCCGATTCCCGCAGCCTTGTAGTCATGAAACTCATATTGAACGCCATGGCTGTCGAGCCACGTGCGCGCCTTCTTCATGGTGTCGCAGTTCTTGATTCCGTACAGAGTGATAGCCAAGGTGAGTCCTCCAGCGTGTTTCAGTGCGTCACACGGCCGAGAAATGCCAATGTGTCTTGCAACGCCGTCGTGCGAAAACGGGCGATCAGGGTAAATGAGGCAGCCGTATCGGCATGACCGCGGCCGGGATAAAAGTGCGTCTCGACACGTGCGTTGTGCGACAACAGCGCATCGCGCAACTTCTCGGTGTGAGTCGGGGAAACTACGTCATCGGCGAGCCCATGCAACAGCAAGGCCGGGGGTGCCCGGTCCGTCACGAAATTCACAGGCCGCCAATCAGCGGCAGTGTACGGAGCCGCGAAAATCGTCCGTAACGTGTCGCTGTTGGGATCGAGCGCATACGGGCCGGATAGACCCACGAGCCCGACAATGGAGTGCTGCGGCACGCCGGCGCGCTCGATATAGTCCGAATTCAATGCGAGCATGGCAGCCATGTGCGCTCCGGCTGAATGCCCCATCAGCACGATCTGGTCGGCATCCCCCCTCAGCTCGTGCGCATGTTCTCGGACCCAGGCAACCACTCGGGCACTGTCCTCAACGAAGGTGGGAAAGCGCGCCTCCGGGTACAGGCGGTAGTTGGGAACTACAGTGATGTAGCCCCGGGTCGCCAGTGCTGCACCCATGAACTCGTACTGGGATTTCTCGCCCGTTGTCCAGGAGCCGCCATGGAAGAACACCACAATCGGGTGAGTTGCCGTGTCCTGTGGCGCATAGACATCCAGGCGCTGCCGCGCCTCCCTGCCGTAAGCCAGGTTGCGGGTACGGTGAAACGAGCCGAACGCCGCCGGTGCGTTCGCGACGAAGTAGCTGAAGCCACTACAGCCCGCCAGTGCACCGAGCGTCAGGGCCACAGCCGCAATCAACAGATATTTCATGCCACCGGTACGGCGCGGACTGCAGGTTTGGATGCGTCCGCCGCTCAGGTGCCCGCGGCGGCAGTCTTGGCGGGAGCTGTGTCCAGATCCGCCTCGACACCGACAACCGTGGGCATGCCATCAGCCTTCTGGAGGGCCTCGCGCGCAAAGTCCCAGTGAATGGCCGCCACAGTGCTGCCCAACGCGTGATCGAGTTGTTTGGCCAGCAGATCGAGATTGGGTGCAAGGGTCTGGCCCTGCCCGTCGACCGGCGGATGTGCCTCCATGAGCAGGTCACCCCCCACGAAGGTCACTTTCACAGGGTCGTTGATCAACCACACCTTGGTGCCCACGGGAACCTTGGGAAACAAGGCCGCAACGTCCTCCGGATACATGCGAATGCAGCCGTGGGTGATGGCCATGCCGACCGCCATGGGATTGTTGGTTCCATGAATTTCGTAGGTGCCATCCCCGACTCCGAGGCGCATCTTGTAATCGCCCAGGGGATTGTTCGGTCCCGGCGGCACTACCTTGGGAATGGGATCACCGTTGCGCGCATGTTCCTTGCGAATCGATTCCGGCGGATACCAGCTCGGATGCTTCTGCTTCGCAACCACTGCCGTCTCGCCCAATGGAGACTTCCAGTCCATTTTGCCGATGCTCACCGGATAGGTGATAACAACTTGGTGCTGCCCCTTCTTTGCCTTCGGGTAGTAGTACAGGCGATGTTCGGGGAGATTTACGACGAGGCCCGCGCGCGGCCCGGGCGGCAGGATTCGGCGTCCCGGTAGCAGGATGTCAGTGCCTTCACCGGGCAGCCACATATCCACGCCCGGGTTGGCGCGGATGATTTCCTCGTATCCCAGGCTGTAACGGCGGGCAATGTCGAGAAGCGTATCGTGATAGGTCGACTTGATCCGCTCGTCGCTCCCGACAACTGACGAACCATCCGTGGGTAACTCATACGTCGTGCCCCAGGCAGGCAGCGACGCAATCGCAACACTCAGCAGCGAGCTACTCAACCACGTTTTCATACAATCTCAATCGTCCAGGTAACCGGCGCATCGGCAATCAGCGAGGAGCGCACGCTACAGTATTTCGTTACGGACAGCTCGACTGCACGCGCGGCCTTGTCGGGGGTGATGCCGGCTCCCCGCAGGGAGAAATGCAAAACCGCCGAAGCGAGCCGCCGGGGTATCGCGTCGACGCGGGTCGCCTCGACGCGAACGCTCATCGCGCTGAGCGGTGTCCGCTGCTTGCGCATGATCTCAACCACATCGGTCGCCGCACACGCAGCAATCGCCGCCAAAAGCATATCGAACGGACCGGGGCCGGTCCGGGCGTCGCCGTCAATTCTGACCTTGGGGCCATCGGGGCGGCCGGCATCGAATTGGGTACCTTCAACCCACTCGACCTGCACAGGGGAAGCATGGGGGGACGATGTCATACTCGTCACTATGCTGAGATTTCTGATTCCTGTCATCTTTGTGCTGATCTGGTCCACCGGTTTCATTGTCGGCAAAGCGGTGACACCCCACGCGGACCTGCAACTATATCTGCTGGTCCGGTTCACATTGACCGCACTCGTGATGGCAGTAGCCGCCCTGGCAGCCGGCGCGGCCTGGCCGCGCGGCAGAGGCTGGCCGACTCACCTGATGGCCGGCGTACTCATGCAGGGCATGTACCTTTGCGCCAGCTACTGGTCTATCAGCCATGGGATGCCGGCAGGCATCATGGCACTCCTGGGTGCGCTCCAGCCCCTGTTCACGGCGCTCTATCTAGTCGCCGCCACGCGCACCCAACTCGGGGCCGGTACCTGGATTGGATTGTTGGTTGGATTCGCGGGCGTGGCGTGCGTGCTGGCTCCGAAGCTGGCCGCGGCCGGGACCGGCTCGATCACCGCATTGAGCGTATTCAGCGCGCTCCTCAGTGTCGTTGCCATCACTGCCGGGGCGTTGGTGCAGAAGTGGCTGCCGCGAGTGGATCTGCGCAGCGCCGCCTGTGTACAGAATGTTGGGGGTGTAGCGACCGCGGCACTCGCCTTCGTGTTTGTCGGGACACCGCAATGGGATAACACACCGATCCTGTGGGCGGCACTCGTGTGGGCTGTGCTGGTGCCTTCGGTCATCGGCACGACGCTGCTCATGTGGATGATGCGCCATGGGGAAGCAACCAAAGTGACCGCCCTGGTGCTGCTGGCACCCCCACTGGCGGCAATCCAGGCGTATCTACTGTTCAATGAGACCTTGTCGCCCATCCAGTTCGGCGGCTTTGCGCTCGCACTGGTCGGTGTATTGCTGGCCCGCTCGGCCCACACCGGGATCAACCGCACAGGATTGGCTTCGTCAAAGGACAAAACCCGCGAAAGCAGGTAAAAAGCTCAGGATCGCATACAACAACGGGAGGGTTTCAGGTATGAATACGACAAATCCGTATGCCCCGCCGCGAGCCGCAGTACAGGATGTAGATGCCCCCAATAACGGCGAGCTCGCCGGGCGCGGCCTCAGGCTGGGGACCGTGTTGCTGGATGGCATCATCATGGCCGTCATGATCTACCTGCCTATGGCCTTCAGCGTACTGTGGAGCGGCCAGAAACCCTTCCTGAATGGCCATTTCAACTTCGCCGCCCTGATGGGTGCCTGGACGGTACTGCCGCTGCTGGGCCTGATCGCCTTCATCTGGCTGAATGTGACGTTCGTCTCACGCAACGGTCAGAGCATTGGCAAGAAAATCACGGGTATCAAAGTCGTGCGCAGCGACGGCTCCCCGGCCTCGCTCGGGCGGATTTTCTGGCTGCGCAATGCGATCGGCGCCGTGTTGGGTTTGATTCCCGTGGTCGGCTCCGCCTTCGGGCTGGTGGATTGCCTGCTGATTTTCGGCCAGCCCCGCCAGTGCCTGCACGACAAGTTCGCCGATACGATTGTAATCAAGGCCTGAAGCCGCAACGACGGTGCTGGATACGGTCACTGCGGCGGAAACGCCGGAAGGGATTGTGCTCGAGTTGCATCCGGCCGGGCTGCCCGCGCGCTTTTTTGCGTTTCTGCTCGATTGGATCATCCGCCTGGTAGCCATGTTCGGCGTTGCCATTGTGGCCGGCCTGCTGGGCGGCGTCGGCATGGCATTCTGGCTGGTGTTCCTGTTTGCGCTGGAATGGTTCTATCCCATCGCCTTCGAGCTCGGGCGTTCCGGGGCCACGCCCGGCAAGAAGATGTTCGGCCTGAAAGTCGTCATGGACAACGGCCTGCCGGTCACGCCGGCCGCCTCCTTCGCACGCAACCTGTTGCGCGTCGCGGACTTCTTCCCGTTCGGTTACGGCATCGCGATTGTCAGCCTGTTGTTGCGCAAGGATTGCAAGCGGCTGGGTGATCTTGCCGCGGCCACACTGGTGGTACACGAACCCCATCCTGCTCCCCGCGTCACATTGGACCAGGTCGAGCCCGTTGCACCGGTCAGGTCGCTTCCGCCGCGCGACCAGGCGGCATTGGTTGCACTGGCGGCGCGCGCACCCACTCTGACTGGAGAACGACTGAATGAGCTGGCTGCACTCGCAGCGTCGGTGTCGGGTGACCAGGGCCACGCCGGAAATGCGGTAACACACCGGGTGCTCGGCGTAGCGCAGTGGCTGATGGGGCGCCGATCATGACACCGCTGCAATTCGAGGAACGCTACCAGGCTGAATGGAATGAGCTGGAGAGCGCTTTGGATCGGCTCCTGCAGCGTAAACGGGCGCCGAAGAACGCACCCGCAGTGCAGGGAGAACGAGTCGCGCTGTTGTATCGGCGGGCCTGCGAGCATCTTGCGCTTGCGAGGGCCCGATCCTACCCCGCCTACATGTTGGACCAGCTCGAGCGCCTCACGGCGAACGCCCACCAGGTTATCTACCAGCGGCGCGAATTCGGCGTAGCCAGCGTGAGGCGCTTTCTGGCGGAGGATTTTCCGCGCACGGTCCGGGCCGATGCGCGGTATGTGTGGCTGTCGGCGGCGCTGTTGTACATCCCGACCCTCATCATCGGCTGGCTCGTCTATCGACGCCCGGACTTGATCCTGTCCGTGGTCGATGCACGCACGGCCGCCATGTTCGACCAGATGTATTCGGATTCGGCGACAGCGGTCGGCCGGGCCGCCCAGGGCGACTGGGCCATGTTTGGTTTCTACATCCGCCACAACATCGGCATCGCCTTCCAATGCTTCGCCGGCGGCCTGTTTGCCGGGATCGGCACCCTGTTCTATCTCATTTACAACGGCGCGCTGTTCGGCGCGGTGGCCGGCTATCTCACCATGCGCGGCCACGGACCGACCTTCTGGTCGTTTGTGGTCACCCACTCCGCCTTCGAGCTGACCGCCATTGTTCTCAGCGGTGCCGCCGGCCTCAAGATCGGGCACGCACTCGTCATGCCGGGCCGCCTGACCCGGATGCAAAGCCTCGTGGAAGCCACCCGCAACTGTGCTCCCGTGGTGGCAGGTGCCGCCGTCATGCTGCTCGCCGCAGCCGCCCTCGAAGCATTCTGGTCATCCGCCTCCTGGCTGCCTCACGCGGTCAAATACACCGTGGCGGCCGGTTGTTGGATCGCGGTTCTTGGCTACCTCACTTTCCAGGGCCGCAGTGCAAGTTGACTCGCTGGCATTGCGGATGCGACCGCGCTCGCCGCTGCAGGCCGCGGACCTGGGTGTGCGCTTGTGTCAAAGCGCGGCTCGCGACGTATATCGGTGCTACTGGCTGGTCGCTCTGCCGGTCGTGGCACTCTCCCTGGCCACATTCGAGATTGCCTCCTGGCTGCCGGCGCTACTGATCTGGTGGGCTAAACCGTGGCTCGACCGGACTGTTCTGTTTGTCCTGTCGCGGGCCGCGTTCGGGCAGCCGAGCAGCGTGTCCGATCTGTTGCGCGCGCAGCGGCAAGTCTGGTGGAGTCAGCTTTTCCTGACCTTGACAACGCGGCGCTTGTCGCCCTGGCGGTCATTCACGCAGTCCGTGTATCAGCTCGAAGGCCTGCCGTTCCTGGCGTCCCGCAAGCGGGTGTTGCAGATTCGACGCGGCCGAACAACGCCGGCCAACCTGGTTACATTCGCTTTCGGTACGGCGGAGGCGCTCCTGGCCATCGCGCTCGTGTCTTTGATCTTCTGGTTCGAGCCGGGTGACCCGATTCGCTTCCAGGCCGGTGTGTTTGCCGACTTCGAGCTCCCCGCTACAATCGCCTATGCGCTCGTGGTGCTGTTTCTCGAACCATTCTATGTGGCGGCGGGCTTTGCCCTGTATTTGAACCGGCGCGCGCAATTGGAAGCGTGGGATATCGAGCAGGAATTGCGTCGTGCGTTCCAGACTTAAAGCCATCGCAGTGCTCCTGCTGCTGACAGTGCTTCCGATCCGGGCAGCGCCCGTGGGGCAAGCACCGAGCCGCGCTGACATCCAACACGCTCTCGAGGCCGTCAAAACCGACCCGAACCTCGCGCCGGAAAAAACCATCCGCACTCTCAAATGGGTGCGGACATCCGATCCCGAGCCCGACCGGCCCACCGGCTCCCTGCAATGGCTGGTGGAGCTCATGAGCTGGTTTGCACAATCGGCGCGCGTGGTCGTCTGGGTGGCAGTGGCGCTGGTGGCCGGACTGTTGGTTGTGTTTGTGCTGCGCCTGTTGAAGGAACGCTCGCCGACCATGGGCCCGCGGCGGATGGCCATCCCGACCCACGTCCAGGACCTGGATATCCGCCCGGAGAGCTTGCCCGACAATATCGGCGCCGCCGCGCGTGAGCTTTGGGACAGCGGCGATCACCGCGCCTCCCTGTCGCTTCTGTACCGTGGCTTGCTTTCGCGTCTCGTGCACGTCCACAACGTGCCGATCCGCGACTCGAGTACCGAAGGCGATACTCTGCAACTGACGGCCACGCGGCTTCGCGACGAGAAGCAGGACTACGTGAGCCGGCTCATCCGGATCTGGCAGCACGCAGTGTACGGCGGCCAACAGCCTGAGGCCGAGGCCATCTACGTGCTGTGCGATGAGTTCGCCCCCGCGTTGGATCCAGCGCCATGAAGCGCGAATACCTGGTCTGGCTGATTGTGGCCCTCGGGCTGGCAGGCCTGGTGACCTGGGTGGCGCGCAACACCTACTGGACCGATGAAAAGGTTTCGCTGCCTCCCAAGGGCGAGGCGGCCGTCAACCCGTTCTACATCCGGGAAAAATTCGCGGCGGCACTCGGCGCCCGCCCCTGGTGGGCGCGCCGCTTCAAGCTGCCCCCGGCCCAGGGCGTGGCGTTTGTTTCGATGTTGAATTGGGACCTCATGACGGACCGGCGCGAGCAGTTCGAGCGCTGGGTCGAATCCGGCGGGCGGCTGGTGGTCGATGGGACGTTGATTGGCTCGACGGAAGTCTTCGAGAAATGGAGCGGCATCAGCCGTGCGGCACGCCACACGCCAAAAAAGAAACCCACGCGATTCGAGGATTGCAAGAAGCTGATTGAAGCAGGCACGCACGATTCCTACATCGGGTGCGGGACGCAGTCGATCCAGGCGCTCGAGTCCACACGCAAGCTCGAGTGGGCGCTGCGCGATGAGAATTCCGATCTCGACGCCGCCCGGGTACGAATCGGACGTGGTAGCGTCACGGTGCTCACCGGGGCTCCCTTCACCGGCCGCACTCTGTTTGCCGATGACAACGGCATGCTGTTTGTCGCGGCCACTCAACTGCGCCGCGGCGATATCGTTCACTTCTTTGCGGAATCCGACCAGGATTCGCTGTTGGAACTGGCTTGGGAGCTGGGTTGGCCGGTGATCTGTGTGCTCGTGGCTGGATTGGTATTGGCGATCTGGCGCGGCAGTGTGCGCTTCGGACCCATGGCTCCGGCCACGCAGACCGCACGCCGCTCGCTGGCGGAACAGATTCGCGGCACCGGCCGATTCACGCTGCGGATCGGAAGTGGCGCGGCCCTGCATGCCGCCACCGCGCGCGCCTTGAATGAGGTTGCCGCCCGCTACATCAACTCTTACGAGACGCTTCCCGGAGCCGAACGCATGCAGGCCCTGGAGAAGGCGACCGGTTTCGAATCGAGCTCGCTCGCCGCGGCTCTCCAACTTTCCGGCCCCGGTCGAGCGGAGCATATGCGCGCCGACCTGGAGCTGCTCGAGGCGGCACGCCGCCGCATTCTGCTGAAGCACATGAGGCCCCGACATGGAAATTGAAGCCAGTACAATCACCCGGGCCGCCGAGCTGCTCGAACGCCTGAAAGCGGCGATCGGTCAGGCTGTGGTCGGACAGGCGGATGTCATCGAGCAGGTGGTCATCTGCCTTGCCGCCTCGGGACACGTACTCATCGAGGGCGTACCCGGACTCGGCAAGACCCTGCTGGTGCGAGCGCTGGCACAAGCACTTTCCCTGGCACACGGGCGCGTGCAGTTCACACCCGACATGATGCCCTCGGACATCATTGGCCACGCCGTGCTCGATCCAACCTCACACGAGCTGCGGATCGTGCGCGGCCCCGTCTTCACCCACATACTACTGGGCGATGAAATCAACCGCGCGCCGGCCAAGACCCAAAGCGCGCTGTTGGAAGTCATGCAGGAGTACCAGGTAACCCTGGAAGGCCAGAGCATCCCGTTACCGAAGCCTTTCATGGTGCTGGCCACCCAGAATCCGGTCGAAACCGAAGGCACCTATCCGCTGCCCGAAGCACAGTTGGACCGGTTCCTGTTCAAAGTCGAAATCGGCTATCCCTCGCTCGCCGAGGAAGTGGGCGTGGTGGTGCGCGCGACGGCCAATCAGGCCGGCAATGAGCTGCCCCTGTCGGAAGTCAAACCCGTGCTCAACGAACGAGCGGTCCTCAGCCTGCAACAGATCATTGCCCACCAGAAAGTCGACGAGCAGGTGATCGACTACGCCGTGCGGTTGACGCGCGCGACCCGCGAGTGGGCCGGATTTGCAATGGGAGCCGGCTCGCGCGGTGCGCTGGCGCTCGTTAGAGGTGCCCGGGCCTACTCAATCATGCAAGGCCGCAACTATGTGGTACCCGATGACATCAAGAAAATAGCGCTGCCGGCATTGCGACATCGGATCGCACTGGCGCCGGAAGCCATGTTGGAGGGGCGCAAACCCAACGACCTGCTGGCCGCTGTTGTTGAGAACGTTCCGGCTCCGCGTGCCTGAGTATCGATGAAGCTCATCCCTTCGCAACGCGTGTTCATCGTTCTGGCCTGCATCGCACTGGCCGCGCTCGCAGCCTTGGTCGCAGGAGTCGAAGTCACGGACGTTGCCCTACCAACCCTCGCCGGGCTCGCTCTGTTGGGGGTCGTTACCTGCGCGGACTACCTGACTTCCAGGCGTGCGTGGCGAAGCTCCGTTGTACGTTTGTCGCGCAATGCGCCCCCGGCCTTTGCCTTGGGTGCCCGGCGACCTGTCTCCTTGAGTTTCGAAGTCGAAGGCCCCTTCAAGTGGCAAGGCCAGGTGCATGACGACGTCGATCCCAGCTTCCACTTCGAGGGTCTGCCCGCAGCCTTGGAGCTGTTACCCGGCAAGCGGATCGAGGTCACCTACGAGGTCACACCGACCCGGCGCGGCGAAGCGCTTTTCGGCGCGGCACAGTTGCGGCTACAATCGCGATGGGGTTGGTGTGAGCTGTTGGAACGGCTCGGCCCGGCCCAGGCGCGGCGCGTCTATCCCGACTTCGCCCAGATCGCACGCTACGCCTGGCTCGCCGGCGACCGGCGCCTGCAGGAAATCGGCATCAAAACGTATCAGCAACGCGGCGAAGGAACCGACTTCAAGCAGCTCGCGGAATACCGGTACGGAGATCCCGTGCGCCATATCGACTGGAAGGCCACCCTGCGGCGCGGACTGCCCATCATTCGAGAATTTCAGGACGAGCGCGACCAGTGCATCCTGCTGCTGATCGATTGCGGCCGGCGCATGCGCGCCGATGACAGGCAGGATGGCGTCGGCACTTCGCACTTCGACCAGGTGTTGAATGCAGTCATGCTGCTGTCATACGTGGCCCTGCACCAGGGCGATGCGGTCGGTGCCTTGACGTTCGGTACGCCGCCGGGCGCGCAGAAGTCCTTCGCCCCGGAAAAGGGCGTGCACACTCTGAACGCTTTGATGAGCGAACTGTATGGGGTCCAACCCACACCCACCCATTCCGACTACGTCTCTGCCGCCCTCAACCTGTTGAAGCGCTATCACAAGCGCGCACTCGTCATCATCATCACAAACTTCCGTGACGAGGACAGCAGTGAACTGGGTTACGCGCTGCGCCTGCTGCGGTCGCGCCATCTCGTCATGCTCGCGAGCCTGCGCGAACGTATCGTCGGGCAGTTGATGTCACAACCCATGAACACCGCGGATGCCATGTTGGACATTGCCAGCGCGCATTTGTACGAACAGTCGCGGCGCGATGCATTCAACAGGCTGGCGGACCGCGGTCCTCTGAGCATCGATGCCGAGCCGGACCAGCTCGGTATCCAACTCGTCAACCGCTACCACGCAGTAAAGCGCGCAGGCATGATTTAGGCGTGAGCGTCAGCAGGAGCAACAGTGCGAGTGTCCAGCCGTTCATCGAACCACCACCCCCTCCTCCCGAGCTGGGGGGCGGGGCCGCAGGGGGCGCCGGCGGCGGAGTGGGTGTTGAGTTGGCAGGCGGGGCCGCCGGGTTACCTGCGATTGAGATCGCAACGTTCAACGCGCTGATCGCATCGATCCGGCCGAAACCGAAAGTGCCGTCGGGAACCACGCTGCCGAGTGGAACGGCTCCCTTGGTCAACACGTTGACGAGTTGAGATGCATTGAACGCGGGATAGCCCGCACGAATCAGCGCCGCGACGGCCGCGGCATTCGGCGCTGCCGCGGACGTGCCATAGAAGTTGCCGTCTGGAAACAGACTGCCCGCAAAGTAAGTGCCTGCCGCATCGACCTTGATGCCATCGGGCGCCACCAGCACGGGCGCCTGGATCTGCGACTGAGTGGGGAAGGTGAGCGTTGCCGGCCCCAGACTGCTGAAGGACTCGATCTTGTTGCCGACGCCGTCCGAACCGTTGACCGCGCCGACCGAGACCACACCGCTTGCGAATGCCTGGGGCGTAACAACGCTGCCGGTCGTGGACTTGGACAAGGAAGTGAGCCCGTCACCGCCAATCCACAGCTTCAGAAACTTTCCCTGCGCGGAGTTGTCCGGCGTCGCTATGTACAGCTTGTAGGAGGCGCCCGTGAAGGACACGTTCTGTGAGATCAGGTTGTCGCTGGCGGACCCTGCCGACAGGCAGCCCTGTGTGTTGCTGGCTGTATCGATCCAGATCAAATCGAATTTGCTGCTGTTCTGATTGGGCGGGTCGGCCCAGGAGAAGGCAACCGGGACATTCGCCGCCTGCGACAGGGTCAGGACTTCGTTGGGATCTCCACCGAAATGCGCCACGTAGTTGTCTGTCTGTGTGCCACAGGTGAGGGGCTGCTGGCCCAGCGTCGACAGCGGCACCGGGGTGTAGCTGCCTTCCCAATAGCTGCCGTTGTAGTTGCCGGCAGCCGTGAACAACACCACGGATGGATTTTGTGTCAGTAGTTGCTCGACTGCCTGAACCTCGGAGCTGTCGGAAGACAACAGGTCCTGCTGCGGAAAAATAATGTCATCCACGAGGATGGTGGCGCCCGCCGAAATCATCTGGCTCAGGCAGGATGTGTATTCGACGTACGTAGCCGGTCCACAGTAGGTCAACGACGCGCCTGGGGCCACCGCATGGATTTCTTCCAGCAAGGCGGTGCCTTCGTCACCCGACGGAGCGGTCCCGCCGTGCGCGGGATTCACCACCTGGACAGCGGGCAGCTCGCCGCGTCCCTGGATGAGTTTGATATTGGAGATGCCGGCTGACTGCACGCCCACTTGGACGCCCGTGCCGTTCAGGCCGGTCGTCGCAACAAACTCATCGGCGTGCATGATGGTCACGCCATTCGCGTTGATGGCCGTGGCGGCCGGGCTTGCCGCGGGTGTCGCCTTGATTGACGGAAAGATAGCGTAGGACGGCAAGGACACACGATTGACACCAGTCACCGTGGCAATCTGCGCGAGTCGATCCGGCGCGACCCAGCCCTCGATCACACAGTAGCGGGCAAGTTTGATCGACGTACTGACGGACAGGTGGGTCTCAATCTGGGATTCAGCGACAGCGGAACAGTCGTAATGAACGTCGGCCTGCACCCAGCCCCGGGCGTTGAATCGCGCCACTGGCGATGCCGATCGGCTCGCGGGGGGCGCGTCATAGACAGCCAGCAGCCTGGAGGCAACCCGCGACCTCCAGGCATCGGCGGCCGCAGCCGGGCCGACCCAGGCTGTGCCAACAACGCCCAGGCCGATCAACAGCCCCGCGACTGAATGCCTCCCTCCCATGGGAGGCTATTCTGCCATTTGTCAGTTGTGTGGCACGAAATCAATATACGGCGTGCTCACCTTGCCGCCGGGAACCACTGGCGCCGGAGCCGGCACGCCCGCCGGGCCGAGGGAGCGGATGTAACGGTAGATATCAATCAGGTCCTGATCGCTCATCTCACGCAGGCTGAACCAGGGCATTGGCGGCCGGCGTTCGGCGCGCGCGTAGACGAGCCACTGGGCTTCAGTCATGGATTGCACGGTCAAGCGCAGGTTCGCGGGATAAGAAACGCCCCAGGGCCCCTGAAAGCCGACGGCCGACCCCGTCAGCCAGTTGGCCGGAGGCGCGTGCCCCCCGTTCTGTGCATGGCCCGGTGTGTGACAATCGTGGCAGCCCGTTATGGTAACGAGGTAGCGGCCGTGCGAGATTGATCCATCCTGCGGGGCGTGCGACCCAGCCGGCCCCGCCGGGCCCGCGATGGACACGGTAACCGCGGCGACAGCGATGGCTGCCAGGGTGATGACGGCCGCAGTGGTGGCAGACGGGATCTTCATCGGACGCTCCTGCAAGTGGTTGATACAGGGGAGAACGCGCAAATGCGCTAAGATCCGGCTCATAAAAATTATGAGTACCCCGGATACGCAGGACCGCCCCGTGACCCGGCTGCTGGTGCAGTGGAGCGGCGGCAATGAGGCGGCCCTCGGCGAGCTCACTGCCCTGCTCTACCGGGAACTGCGGTCCCTGGCCCAGCGCCATTTGCGGCGCGAGCGCGCCAACCACACCATTCAACGGACCGCCCTGGTGCACGAAGCATTTGTCCGGCTGATCAACCAGCAGTCCGTTGACTGGCGCAGCCGGGGGCATTTCTTCGCGCTTGCCTCCACTCTCATGCGCCGGATCCTCGTCGATCACGCCCGCGCACGCCTTTCCTCCAAACGGGGCGGCGGTCAACCGGTGGAGAGCCTCGAAGAAATCCCCGAGGGTTTGGAGTTGGTGGCCGAGAGCGCCGACCCCGACGAGGACATCACCGCAATCGATGCGGCGCTGACCCGGTTGGCTGCCATCGATGACCGGCAGGTAGAAATTGTCCAGATGCGCTACTTCGGTGGTTTGACCATTGAAGAGACCGCCCAGGCTCTCGACATCTCGGAAGCAACCGTGAAACGCGAGTGGACGCTCGCGCGGGCATGGTTGAAACGTGAGCTTTCCAAGGGACGCTGACGTGGGCAACGATCGCTGGCTGCGCGTCAAAGAAGTATTTACCACCGCGTTGGAACAGGATCGGGCACAGCTTGGTGCCTTCCTCGATCGGGCCTGTGCCAATGATTCGGCCCTGCGCGCCGAGGTGGAGTCGCTGTTGGAGGCACACGCAGACAGCGGTGATTTCATTGAACGGCCGGCCGCGGCGCGCCTGGAATCACCGCCGGCACCGGATTGGATCGGCCGCCGCATCGGTGCTTACCGCATTGTCGGGACGCTGGGCAGCGGCGGCATGAGCGATGTGTTCCGGGCCGTGCGCGCCGATGATGAGTATCACAAGGAAGTGGCCGTCAAGATTTTGCGCGCGGGCTATGAAACGCAGTTCCTGATCGAGCGATTCAAGTCCGAAAAGCGCATGCTGGCCAGCCTCGATCATCCCAACATCGCTCGCATCCTCGACGGCGGCACCACGAACGAGGGCCTCCCCTACCTCGTCATGGATTTCATCAAGGGCCGGCCGATCGACCAGTATTGTCACGAGCAGCACCTGTCGGAACGCCAGCGCGTGGAGCTGTTTCAACAGCTTTGTTCCGCCGTTCAATACGTCCACCAACACCTCATGGTCCACGCGGACCTCAAATGCGGCAACATCCTGGTCACTGACGAGGGATCGGTCAGACTTCTGGATTTCGGGGTCTCCGAGCTGGTCAATTCGGGCTCGGTGCACAATCCGCAGGGCCTGGTGGCATTCACGCCCGAGTACGCCAGCCCCGAACAGTTGCGCGGCGATGTCATTTCTACCGCCAGTGATGTGTATTCCCTGGGTGTTGTGTTGCACCGGCTCCTGACTGATGAGCTGCCGCCAGGAGGCACGCCGATAGCGGGTGACCTGGGCACCATTGTGCAAATGGCGCTGCAGCACGACCCGTCGGCCCGCTACCCGTCCGTCGAACAATTCAAGCTGGATATCGAGCGCCAACAGCACGGTTTTCCCGTCTCATGCCGGCCCGCCTCCTTTGCGTACCGGTTCAGGATGTTCTGCGGCCGCCATGGCACGGGCATCGCAATCCTGAGCGCGTTTGTGTTGTGCCTGATTGGCGGTGTGGTTGCCGCGAGCTGGGAAGCGCACGTTGCGCGGCAGGAGCGCGCCCGGGCGGAGCGCCACTTCGCCGATGTGCGCAAGCTCGCCAGTACCTTCATGTTCGATCTGTACGAGTCGATTCAGAACCTGCCGGGTTCCACGCCGGCGCGCCACCTGTTGGTCCTCAACTCATTGAAGTATCTCGACGGGCTCGCTGCTGAATCCGGCGGTGACGTGACCATTCGGCGCGAGCTCGCGACGGCCTATGAGAAAGTCGCGGACGTGCAGGGAGGCTATCGGCAGGCGAATCTCGGCGACTCCGCCGGCGCCATCGCGAGCTTCCACAAGGCGCTGGACATCCGTCAGGCCCTGCCGCCTGAGCCGGAGGTGCGGCGCGAATTGTTGCGGACCTACGGAAAGTTGGGAGAAGTCATGGCCGGTTCAGGCGACTCCGCGGGCGCCATCGCTACCTCCCGCCGTGCGCTCGCTCTCGCCGAGGAGTTGGCGGATCAGCCGGGCTCGACACTTCAGGATCGGCGCAACCTCGGCAGCGTGTACGTGTCCCTCGGCTGGCAGATCGCTCAGTCCGGCGAGACCGAGCGCGGCCTATTGTTGATGAATCAAGGCACGGCGCTATTTGAAAGTCTCGTCGACACCGACCCGAAGGATGCCCGAAGCCGCCACAATGCCGCGGTCGCGTACGGCCGAATGGGCGAAATTCTCATCGGCATCGAACGCTACAGCGACGCATTTGCGTTACATACCAAGCAACAGCAGTTCGCACACACACTTGCAGTTGCGGACCCCACCAACGCCGAGCTGCGAACCCTCGAAGCTTACGCGTTGCTCGGCATGGCCACCGTGTTGTCGAAGCGCGGTGCGGCGCAGGATGCTTTGTCGAAACAGACCGAAGCCTCAAATACTCTGCGATCCCTGTTTGATGCCGACGCGAAAGACACCGAGGCGCGCTTCAACGCGGCGTTCGCGTTGAGCGAGGTGAGTGCCACGCTGGCCTCGCTGGAGCACTTTCAGGAGGCCGAGCTGAAGCTGCGGGATGCACTGGCCATCATAGAACCGCTGGCAGCGACTGATGACCCTGCCATGGCCCATGCGCGCAAGTTGCAGGGAGTGGACAACGAGCGGTTGGCCAAGGTGGTCGCCCGAACTGGCGCAAATCGGAACTCTCCAGGCGCAGCCGTACCGCTCAAATGACATTCGCCTCGAGCAGCGGACGGTTCGCAACCAGCCGCTCATACGACAGGTCCGACAGGTCCAGAGTTACGAACCGCCCGTGACAAATCAACTCCGCGACGCCGCGAGCCACCACCGGCGCCTGTTGTATCCCGTGCCCCGAGAAGCCATTGAGCATGAGCAGGTTGGCAATCCGCGGGTGAAACCCCACGATCCCGTTGTGATCGAACAGGTTCATTTCGTAGTAGCCGGCCCAGGCGCGCTCCAGCCTGGCCGCTTCGAACGCGGGAATGCGCTGCGCCAGCGCGGGCCACAACACCGACTCGAATGACTGGTAGTCCGGATCGAGGGGCGCGTCGTCGGGATCGGCATCGGGCGGCATGCCGGCGATGTAGTGAGGCCCTTCCGGGCGAATCCAGAAACCCGACGGGTCGATCAGCAGCGGGAAAGGCTCGAGCCGGGTGGGACACGAAATGACATACACCGTGCGCCTGCGTGCCGCAACGGGCAGATCGAACCCGGCCAACTTCGCAACCGAACGCGCCCACGGACCCGCCGCATTCACCACATAGCGGCTCGCGATCGCCGTGCCGTCGGCAAGGCCGACACTCTCGATGCGCCCCCTGTTTGCGCCCATGCCGCACACTTCACCGCGCAGGTAAGTCACACCTTGCGATCGTGCCCGGTTCTTGAAGGCAGCCAGAAGCGCATAGCCATCAAACCATCCCTCGCCGCTGAGTCCGAGAGAGCCGGCCGACAGATCGGCCGTATGCAGCCAGGAAAAGCGCGCAGCCAGCTCGGCAGCGCCGAGCAACGCCACATCGGCGCCCAACTCACGTTGAATCGCGTGAGCCCGACGCAGTGAGGCGAGACCCGAAGATTGCGCAAGATACAGGTAGCCGCGTTCCTTCAAACCAATATCGACATGGGCTCCCGCCACCTCGAGCAACTCATCCGCCTGGCGCATGAAGCCGATGCTGGCCTGGGAAATCCGGATATTGATGGGGGTCGTGAATTGCTGCCGGATGGAAGCAGCGGACAATGCGGAAGACGCCTCCGAGTAGGTGGGATCCCGCTCAATAACCACGACCGACACACTCGGATCGAGCCGCGTCAGCCAGTAGGCCAACGCCGATCCCATGATGCCACCACCCACGATTGCGACGTCCGCTCGACTGAACGTCATAGCCCCTCCGGGCGCTCAAAGCCGCACTTTACGGCGGTGGCCCCCGCCGCCAGGAGGTCCAAGTCGGATTACTTTCCGGCAGCCACCTGCGCCAGGGCCTGCTCAAATGCCTCCACTGGCTGACCGCCCTGGACCAGATACTCGTCATTCAGGATAACAGCCGGAACTGAATGAATCCCACTGCGCAGATAAAGTTGCTCGCGGGCACGAACCTCTGCGGCATATTCATCGGATGCCACAATGGCGCGGGCACGCTCGGGATCGAGCCCCACGCTCGCCGCCACATTAACCAATACCTCAGAGTCGCTCGGGTTACGGCCCTCGGTGAAATACGCCGCGAACAATGCTTCCTTCAAGGCCACCTGCTTGCCGCCGCCTTCGACCTCGGCCCAATGCAACAGCCGATGTGCGTTGAACGTGTTGTAGATCCGATCGCGCCTGGCCATATCAAATGTAAAACCGAGTTGCGCGCCGCGGGACGCTATCACCTCCCGGTTGCGCAGCACCTGCTCCTGGGTCGAGCCGTACTTCGCGGTGACGTGCTCCATCAGGTCCTCGCCTTCCGGTGCCATCTGCGGGTTGAGCTCGAAGGGCTGAAAGTGGATATCGGCGCTCACCCGGCCGTCGAGACGCCCCAAAGCGGCCTGCAGGGACTTGAGCCCGATGACACACCAGGGGCAGGAGACATCCGACACAAAATCGATCTTGATCCGGGCGCTCATTTCGTCCTCAGCAATGGGAATGGGGCGGCAGGCTGCACAGAATTAGGGTTTTTGCCCGGTATTCAAGCGTTCGCCCCACCCATTCGTGATACGGATCACGGCCCCGCGGCCGCCAGGTCCATTACGGTTCATGCGTTGAAGATTGAGTCAAACGAAGGTGTGAGCTGTGTTTGCTGCGTTCAAGATCATCGCCACGATCATGCTGGCCGGCGCATCCGTTGTCGCGGCTATTGTTGAGTCAGAGCATCCGCTCGTTCTCGGGTGCGTCTGCGCCGCGTTCGCGATCGGCATAGTGGGTGCCGAAGGTTATCGCTGGTACCGCAACAACAGCGTACGTTCTTCGATTCCCAGATAGCGCACCGCACCGGCGGCTAGGTAACAGCCGTTTCCGCTACGCGCATGAGCCGTGGGCTCAGCGAGTGAATCACTACCATTCCGACAATATAGGCGCCACCGGCAAGCGCGAAGATCGGCTGATAGCTGCCAAATACCTCCAGTATGTAACCGTTGTACTTCGACATCAGCATTCCCCCGACCGCCCCGGCCATTCCGCCGACTCCCACGACCGAACCAACCGCCACCCGCGGAAACAGGTCGGAGGGCAAGGTCATGAGGTTGGCCGACCAGGCCTGATGAGCCGCCGTCGCCAGGCCGATAATGGCCACCGCAAACCACAACTGCGCGACAAACTGCGCGGCCACGATGGGAATCACCGCCACTGCACATACTGACATGGTGATCTTGCGTGCGGCGTTGGCCGAACGCCCGGATTTCATCAGCTTCGATGAGACCCAGCCGCCGATCACCGAGCCGAAATCCGACAACAGGTAGATGGCCACCAGGGGCGGACCGAATGACTTCAGGTCGAGGTGGTAGCGCTTGCTGAGAAAGTCCGGCAGCCAGAACAGGTACAGCCACCAGATGGGATCGGTGAGAAACTTGCCCAACGCGTAAGCCCAGGTTTCACGCAGCCGCAGCAGCTTCAACCAGGACACCGAAGTTGAGCTTGCGGGAACAACGCTCTCTTCGGACTGAATGTAGGCCAGCTCCGCGGGCGACACCTTCTTGTGGACCCACGGGCTGCGATACATCGCAAGCCACGCGATCAACCATACGAAGGTGGCCACTCCCGTCGCGACAAACGCGGCGCGCCATCCCCACGCCAAAGTAATCGCCGGAACGACCAGCGGGGTGACAATCGCGCCGACGTTGGACCCGGCATTGAAAACGCCCACCGCCAGCGCCCTCTCCTTCTGTGGGAACCACTCCGAGGTCGCTTTCAGGCTGGCAGGAAAGCTGCCCGACTCACCGAGGCCCAACGTAAAGCGCGCGATCGCGAACTGCGTGACGGTATGCACGAACCCATGGGCAATGTGCGAAAGCGTCCACGCCGAAAAGGCGATCGCATAACCCAACCGGGCACCAATCCGGTCGATGAGGGGGCCGAATCCGAGATAACCGATGGCGTAGGCGCATTGGAACCAGAAGACAATGTCCGCGTAGGCGACTTCCGACCAGTTCAGCTCGGCCTGCAAGGTGGGCTTGAGAACGCCGATGGTTTGCCGGTCGATATAGTTGATGGCGGTTGCCGCAAACAGCAGCGCGCAGATCATCCAGCGATAGCGGCCGGCCTGTGCCGGCACCGTTTCACTGCTCAGCATGGTGGTTCTTAGTGTACGCGGTTGTCATCGCCGTGCGCATCCCTCAGTATCGTCGCAAACCCCCGGACAAAAGGCACTCCGTGTTGGATCTAACGGCGCTGACAGGACACAAATTGTCATCTGCATCGAAGGGCATCCCCGACGCCCTGGACGGTGTAAGCATTGCCGATGTGCCGAAGCGAGGCCTGAACGTGCTGCGGCACGCATTTCCAGCGCCCGTGGCGGTGCTGCGCCAAAGCGCAATACGCGGCAACATCGAGCTCATGCGCCGGTACACGCAGTCGTCCAATGTCGAGCTGGCGCCCCACGGCAAGACCACCATGGCTCCGCAGTTGTTCGATATGCAACTTGCGGCGGGTGCGTGGGGAATGACATGCGCTACCGCGGCTCACTTGCGGCTCTACAGGCGATTCGGAGTGCCCCGGATCGTCATGGCGAATCAACTGCTCGATGCGGATTCCGTCCGGTTTGTCGCCCGGCAACTGGCCGAGGATCCCGGCTTTGAGTTTTACGGGATCGTGGACTCTGTTGCCGGCGCACGTGGCTACTTCGAGGTCCTGGCGGGGCTGCCTCGCAGCCGGCCGGTCAACCTGCTGCTGGAAGTGGGTGCAATGGGCGGCCGCACGGGCCTGAGAACCCTTGACGGCGCAGTGACAGTGGCCACGGAAATCGGCGAAATGAGTGCCGGCGGTTCCTTACGGCTGGCAGGCATCGAGGCGTTCGAGGGAATTTTTGCCGGCAGCCCGCGCGAGGCCGAGACAAATGTCACCTCTTTCATGCAACAGGTGGCCGAGGTGGCCCGCAAATGCGACACGGCCGGCACCTTTGGAGTCGACGAAGTCATTCTGACGGCGGGCGGCTCGGCGCACTTCGACCAGGTGGTGAAGGCACTCGAGACAATCCGACTGTCGCGGCCAACCCGGGTTGTGCTGCGCTCGGGGTGCTACATCACACACGACCACGGCTTTTACGCGACGGCCGTCGACCGGCTGCGCGAGCGCAGCGCCGGGACCGACAGCGTGTTTGTTCAACAGAGTTTCGAGCCGGCACTGGAGCTCTGGACGACCGTGCAGTCTTTGCCGGAACCCGGGTTGGCCATCATGGCCCTGGGTAAACGGGATGTGTCATTCGACCTGGGGCTGCCGGTGCCGTTGCTGCACCTGCCGGGCGGGGCCAACGGATCGCCGGTCAGCATTCGCGGCAAGGCGGAGCTTGTCAAGCTGAATGACCATCACGGCTACTTGAAATTCCATGGACTGAATTTGAGCGTCGGCGATCGTATCGCGGTCGGTATTTCCCATCCCTGCACTACATTCGACCGGTGGGAGCATTTGTTTGTTGTGAATGATGCCTATGATGTTGTGTCGGTGGTGCGGACCTATTTTTAGATGACGGTTCAGCGGTTTGACGCCCGCGTGCGCCCCCGGCAGCTCAGCCACCCGCGCCCACATGCTCGCGCATTGCCGCCACGAAGGCGCGGACCTTCTGCGGCCGGTAGCGGCTCGCGGGGAATACCGCGTTCACCGCGCCACTCGGCAAACTCCACTTCGGCAGCAGCCTCACCAACCGCCCCGCCTCGACATCCCCCCGCACAACAAACTCCGGCAACACGGTCGCGCATCCCGCCAGCGCCATCGCCCGGGTGGCCAGCGCCGTGTTGGCAATGATAGTCGACTGAAACTGAACCACCTTCTTCACGCCACGTGCCCCGGTGAAGTGCCAGGTCAGCGGATGCGGCATGACGGACAGCACAGCGAATGGCAGGTTCGCCACCTCACCCGGCTGAGTGGGAGTTGATTTTCCCACCGCATCCGGATGCGCCACCAGCCATTGATCAAACGACGTGATGCGCACAGCCTGCAGCCGCGAGTCCACCAGCCTTCCCAATCGAATCGCAACATCGATCCCCTCCCCCACCAGATCAAACAGCCGATCGCCGCTCAACAGCTCAATGCGCAACCCGGGATGCCGCAACTGCAGCCGCGTTGCCACAGGCGCGACGACACTCGCGCCATAGTCAACCGGCGCCGTAATCCGCAATGTCCCCGACAACTCCGTGGCGCTCCGGCCCGCCGCCTGCACGGCCAACTCCGCATCGCGGACGATTGCGCGACAGGACTCGTAGAATCGCTCGCCCGTCTCGGTCAGTGACAGCTTACGGGTCGTGCGAATCAACAAGCTCGCGCCGACCTCCGCCTCCAGGCGTTGCATGTGGGTGCTGACGGCTGTCTTGGCGATGCCGAGCCGCGCCGCCGCCGCGGTCAGCGACCCCATTTCCACCACCGCCACAAAGACCACGAAACGATTCAGATTGGTCGCCGCCAGAGTCGTGCTCATTCGATTGTCCGCTTCTATAGGACTGTGAAGGCTGGATTATCCATCTTATCCGGACGCAGCGGCAGGACTATCGTGAGCAGCGGTTACTCGGGAGAAACGGATGAAAATTGCGATCATTGGCGCTACCGGCAACGTGGGCTCGCGGCTAGTTGATGAGGCCCTGAGTCGAGGTCACCAGGTTACGGCCGTTGCGCGGAATGCGTCGCGGCTGCCGCCGGATGAGAACCTGGCCTGCGCGGCTGCCGACGCCAGCGATCCTGAACAACTCGCGCGATCACTGGAGGGACACGATGTTGTCATGAGCGCTACACCCTTTCGGCTGGTCAAACCGGGGAATTTGCTCGGGGCCGTGCGCCGATCCGGTGTCAAACGTTACCTCGTCGTCGGCGGAGCCGGCAGCCTGGAAGTCGCGCCCGGACTGGCCCTCGTGGACTCGCCTGGTTTCCCCGCGCTTTATCGTGAGGAATCGCTTGCGGGCAAAACATTCCTGGCAGCCCTGCGCCAGGCCGACGATCTCGACTGGACGATGCTCAGTCCGTCGGCCTCGTTCACCGCCGGGAAACGAACCGGGGTATTTCGACTCGGGCACGACTCACTGCTCACGGCAGCCGACGGCAAGAGCTGGGTCTCTTTCGAAGATTTCGCAATTGCCATGCTCAACGAGGCTGAGCGGCCGGAGCATATCCGACAGCGCTTCACCGTTGGTTATTGAGAAGGCGCCATGACATCGGATGCATCACCCTTCCATGCGGCGGAGCTCGCCCTCCAGGAGCGGTTTGGGCGCAGAAAGGTGCTCACTGCCCCTGCGCGGCGCTCCATCCGCGACCATCTCATCCCGCAACATCGGGAGTTCTTCCCACAACTGCCGTTTGTAGTAGTTGGAAGTATCGATGCGGCCGGCCAACCTTGGGCATCCATCGTGGCCGGCTCGCCGGGCTTTGCGTACTCACCTGATCCAAAACACCTGCGCGTTGAGGCAACACCGCATCCACAGGACCCGCTCGCAGCCAATCTGGCTTTGGGTGCGCCGCTGGCCCTGCTGGGAATCGAATTGCCGACTCGCCGGAGGAATCGACTCAATGGAACTGTAGAGACGCATGACACGCGTGGTTGGAGCGTAGCCGTAACGCAGAGTTACGGGAATTGCCCGCAGTACATACAGAGCCGGTACCTTCACTGGGTTGAGCGCGCCCCTTTACCGCGCGCGGTCAAAAGCAATCGGCTGTCCGACGACGACGTGTCGCTCATCACCCGCGCCGATACCTTCTTCATCGCCACATCCAACCCTCACCGCGAGGACGGCGAAAGCTATGGCGCCGATGTGTCCCACCGCGGCGGCCGCCCCGGTTTCGTGCGGGTCGACAATGATTCAACACTGACTGCCCCCGACTTCATTGGGAATTTCTTTTTCAACACCATCGGCAACCTGCAGGTGAACCCGCGCGCCGGACTGTTGTTTCCCGATTTCGTCAGCGGCGATGTGCTGCTGCTCAGCACTCGTGCCGGTGTGATTTGGGAGGGGGACGAAGTGCAATCGTTTTCGGGTGCGCAGCGATTGTTACGGTTTACGGTTGAGGGGACCGTGCGGCTGGTCGGAGCGTTGCCGTTTCGTAGCGACGGCAGTGTCGGCTTCGCGCCGGAGCTTGCCCGTACGGGAATTTGGGGGACGATCTAGCCGCGCCGCACGGCGGATTCCACCCGAATCCCCAGCGGCAGGAACCCCACCAACACGTGCAGCACGAGCGGCAGCAGGACGAGGTCATCCACCACACCCAGTGCCGGAATCGCGAAATTGAGCGGTTCGAGGGCGTACAAGGCGAGGACAATGGCGGCCGGCCAAAGCCAGATCGGCCGTTGGGGATGTCGAAGGGCGAACCACAGCACCCGCAGGTCCGCGGCTCCTAGGCGCCAAAGTCGCAATAAGCGAATCATGTCGGGCTCCTGTGGGGACTTGGGGAACTGTGGTGGTTCCCAAGGCCGGAATCCAGCGTCAGCGGAAGCGTTGTAGCGCCCCGCCGAGAAACGCAGCCATGGCCGAACCCAAATCGGGTTTGGTCACCGCGCTCATATGATTCCCGGGCATACTGACAAACTTTCCGTGAGGTAGCGCTGCCGCTAGATCCTCACCCGATCCAGTATCGTCATCTTCCGTGCCCAACAGCACCAGCGTGGAGGTCTGAATCTGCTCTAGTTCTTCGCGTGGTGTGTCGACGAATGTATCCAGGACGTGGAGCAGTGCTACGGGATCACCGCCAACGGTTTTGAGAAACGCTTCGGCCATCCACTCGGCGGAGCCACGTGAAAACGTGCCAAGGTTCGTGAGGATGTTACGGAAGTGCTCCCCGCGACCCGCGGTGTTGACGATGCCATCCCAGCCCGCACCCGCAACTATCGCGCGCCCTGGCGTCGCGCCGCGCGCCAACATTCGAACCGTCGTTCGACCTCCCAGGGAATAGCCACCAAGGTCGTAGTCCTCGAGACCGAGATGCTCGACGAGTGCGAACCCATCGTCTGCCAGTACGTCCGGCGGATACGCGGCGGCATCGTGAGGCTTCGCGCTATCCCCATGTCCACGCAAGTCCGGCATCACGACGCGATATCCGAGCGCAGCGAGCTTCGCTGCGTGCCCATACCGCACCCAGTTAACTGTCGCGGTGGAAAAAAATCCATGAATGAGAACGAGCGGCCGCCCCTCGCCCATCTCGCGATAGGCGAGCTGCAAGCCATCGCGGCCGTGAAAATGGTGGATCGGGAGATCGGTGGGAGTGGTTGCCATCAGCAATAGTGGCAATCGGGGCGAACGTGCGTCAACTGGGCCTTTCGATAGCCGGCGCTCACCGCAGAATCGGATAGCCCGCAAGCACCGCTCGGCGCTCCAATGCCAGTACCTCTCCAAAACCGTCCACCGGATCCAAATCAACGCCGTGTAACAGCAGCTTCGCCCGGACAGGTGCCAGATTTTCGTCGGCACACACATCGGCAAGCGCGGCACGCAGCGCCTCAACCGTTGAGTCGCTCGTGGAACGCGCGGTGATGTACGGCAAACTGGGCGTCGCGGCGGTCCATCCCAACACCCGCAACTCTCCAGCGAGCGCAGGATAAAGCTGTTGGAAGTGGGCAAAACTGACGCAGTCGATGGAAGCCACGTCCGCCTGACCAGAGACGACCATCTCGACACTGTGCAGATGTGAGCCGCTCACCACGACAGACGCAAAAAACGGCTCGCCATTCGACAGCGGAGCGATGGCGGCGCGCAAGAGGTTCATGCCGCTGTTGGAATCGAGCTCGTTGACAACACACCGCTGACCCTGGAGCTCAGCGAGCGCCAACTGACCGCCACCAACGCCCGAGCGCGGAAAGCCCCCAGCCTGGGGGCCGCGACCCCGCCGCACCACAATAGCGCTTCGATACCGCGTGCCCTCACACCCCACAGCCGAATAAACCGGATGCGCAACGACTCTCACGCGGCCGGCAAACGATTTAGCTAACGGATACTCACACCCCTGCGCGAACAGCAGGGAGGGATCAGCCCAAACCTCGGCAGGCCGAACATCCCGCGTGAGCGTGCGAGGTGTACCCTTCAGCCCCGCTGCACGCAGGCGCCCCGAGACGGCATCCCAGAACTCATCATGCGCCTCCCCCAACTCCGGGAAATCGTACATGGGCAGCGACGCTACCCAGTCAGCCCCCATCGTGGTCCAGGCGGATGTACGGACGAAGAAGATACTTCCGCATCACTTCTCGATACCCACCCGCAAACACCAGCCCACGCTCCAGCGCGGGCGCGCGCATCTGGTGCCAGGCGTGCGGCAACTGGAACCAGGCCATCTTCGGTTTCGCATGATGGGCAATGTGCAGATTGTTGTTCAGAAATAGTAACGCCCAGAAAGGATGCGCCTCCACGACCCGTGTTCGCAACCGGGGATCGGAATCTGCAACGTGCTCAGCGAATGACCGCACATGGTTCAACGATACGCTGGGATACACAATCAAAACCAGGTACACCCACAACGATATGTGGCACACGCCGACAGTCCAAGCCAGCACAAAGCAAACCCCAACAGAATGCCGCGCCCAGATTCGCAGCCGCCGCCTGTCCCCGGACCGGACGCGACGGAGCTCTCCGGACCAGAATGACGTCACTGCCAATGCGGGTCCGAGTATGAGGCGGCCCGCCAACGTGCAGTTGGCGCGATAGATCCAACGGCGCAGATGGCCGAACCGGGATAGCTCACCGGTTGGTAGATAGAATGACTCGGGATCGTAGGCAACCTGGGTCAGGCGCCGCCCACCGTGGCGATGATGGCGGAGATGGGTTTCACGGTACACGGTGTATGGGATCCAAAGCGACAAGGGCAACGAGCCCAGCATCTCATTGAAGCGCCGATCGGGCGTGGGATGGCCGTGAATCGTCTCGTGTTGAAGTGAGCCGTACCAGGTCAGCAAAACACTCAACAAGGGTGCCGCCACGAACAGGGGCAGATCGGCAAAGAGCAACGTGACCAACAGGAATCCGCCGTAGATTACCAGCGCAACGCCCAGCGTCGGCCACTCGATTCGATGCCGGTTGTGGCGCGCTCTGGAATGAGGGTCGGATTGCATGCGGCCGGGATTCTCGGTTGCCGTGGGCAAATCCCGCCAATAGCGGGATTTCATATGCAGATTCCACGTAAATCAGGCGTTTGAATGTTACCGAGCCGTCACCGCCGCGGGTCGTGACGTAACCGAAATATTATGTTGACAAGATTGAGAACTGCTTCCCAGTGACACCGGGCTGCGCTGACCGATACTTCATTGGTGCGACGCGTCACAGGTTTTGATTGTTATGTGGTTCAATCCGTTGCGAATTATCGGCTGGGCTTGCGGGGTTACCGTGGTGGGCTCCCGGCGCCTGGCGGACCTCGAAGCTCGTGCGGGCGCCACCAACCAGTTGCAGGCGGTCGCTCAATACAACATGGATGGCACCGTCCGCACAGCAAACGCGCATTTCCTCACCGCGCTCGGATTTACGCTGGGCGAAATCCGCGGCAAACACCACGACAGGTTTGTTGAAGCGGGGCACCGCGACAGCGCCGACTATCGCAACTTCTGGAGCAAGCTGCGCCGCGGTGAGATCGATGCCGGCGAATACAAGCGCGTCGCCAAGGACGGGCGCGATATCTGGCTGCAGGCCACGTACATTCCCGTCTGCGGTCCAGTGGGACAGCCGTTCAAAGTAGTCGAGTACGCAACTGACATCACCCCCATGATGTTGCGACGTGCAAACAGCCTCGGGCAGGTCACTGCCATCAACAGGGCGCAGGCTGTCATTACGTTTGAGCTGGACGGCACCGTCCGCACAGCGAACGACAACTTCCTGCGCACGATGGGCTACTCCCTGGAGGAAGTCCGGGGCAAACATCACAGCATGTTTGTCTCGCCGGAAGAGCGCACCAGTCCCCAATACAGGGACATGTGGGCAAAACTCGCTCGCGGTGAATTCGACGCCGGACAGTACGAGCGGATTGCCAGAGGGGGCCGCAAGGTGTGCCTGCAGGCCAGCTACAATCCGATCCTGGATGCGGCCGGCAAACCGCTTCATGTCATCAAGTATGCTACGGATATCACCGACCAGGTTGGTTTCTCGCAGCAGTTGCGCATTGCCGTTGAGGAAACGAAGGCAGTGGTCGGCGCGGCCGCCCGAGGCGACCTGACCGGGCGAATCCATTCTGCCAGCAAATCCGGTGAAGTAGCCGCGCTCTCCAATGGCGTCAATTCGCTGATTGATGAATTGAGCTCGCTCATACACCAGGTTCATTCGACCGCCGGGCAGGTGCGCAAGGGGCTGGAGGAAATGTCCCAGGGCAACTCCAACCTGTCGCAACGCACCTCCGAGCAGGCGGCGAGCCTCGAGGAAACGGCGTCCTCCATGGAAGAAATGGCCACCACGGTGCGGCAGACAGCCGAAAACGCCAGCATGGCCAACAACCTTGCCATCGCGGCCCAGGCCCAGGCTGAACGAGGGGGCTCAGTGGTCGGCGACGCCGTCGACGCGATGTCAACCATCAATCATGCGTCCACGCAGATTGCGGCCATAACCGGCGTCATTGACGAAATCGCCTTCCAGACCAACCTGCTCGCGCTCAATGCGGCGGTGGAGGCGGCGCGGGCCGGAGACCAGGGCCGCGGTTTTGCCGTGGTCGCCAACGAGGTGCGCACCCTGGCCGGTCGAAGTGCGGTGGCGGCGAAGGAAATCAAATCCTTGATCCAGGAAAGCGTGAAGCGGGTAACCGAAGGTACGCGCCTGGTGGACGAGTCGGGCCGGGCTCTGCAGGAGATCGTCACCGCCGTCAAAAAAGTCACCGACATTGTTGCAGAGATCGCCGCGGCCAGCCGCGAGCAATCTACCGGCATCGAGCAGGTCAACCGCGCGGTGACGCAGATGGACGAGGCGACGCAGCAGAATGCGGCGCTCGTGGAAGAGGCTGCGGCAGCCAGTCGTGCGATTGTCGACCAGATGCAGGCCCTGGACGCTCTGATTTCGCGGTATCAGCTCGCAAACGCGGCGGAACAGCGGCGCGCCGCTTGAGCCAAGCTCGGGCGCAATGGGGCTGACCGCAATGGTAAGCTCCCCTCTCACCCTTAGTGAGACGCCTCGATGCCGCTGCAGCATACCTCGACGTGGATGGACGACGATCTGACCGCGTTCCGCGATACCGTCGCGCGATTCGTCGAAACCGAAATGCTTCCTCACGACGCGCGATGGCGAGCGCAGCACCACGTCGATCGCGACACCTGGAAACTTCTCGGCCAAACAGGGTTGCTGTGCCTCGACATTCCCGACCGATACGGCGGAGTGGGTGGCGACTTCAGACACGAGGCCGTGTTATACGAAGAAATTGGCCGCCGCGGCATCAGTGGATTTGGGCAAGGTGTGCATAGCATCTGCGCTCACTATGTGCTCAACCACGGTTCCGAGGCACAAAAGCAACGTTGGCTTCCACGCCTCGCCTCAGGCGACCTGATCGGCGCTATCGCAATGACCGAACCTGCTGCAGGATCGGACTTGCGCGGTGTTCGCACGCGCGCTGTGCGCGAAGGTGATGTCTATCGAATCAACGGCTCGAAGATCTTCATCACCAACGGCGGCTCCGCGACGTTATTGATGCTACTCGTCAAGACCAATCCCGAAGTACCCAAAGGCGGCATGTCGCTGATCATGGTCGAGACCGAAGGCTTGGCCGGTTATCGCGTCGGTCGCGTGCTGGACAAGATGGGCATGCAGGCCCAGGACACCGCCGAGTTGTTCTTCGACGACGTCCGCGTGCCTGCGGATTGCCTGTTGGGTGGCGAGGAAGGCAAAGGCATGCATCAACTGATGGCCGACCTGCCTTACGAGCGGTTGATTGTTGCGTTAGCCGGTGTCGCGGCGATGGAAGGCGGGCTCGATGCAACCATCGCCTACACGAAGTCACGCAAGGCGTTCGGGCAGGCCGTCAGCGACTTCCAGAACACCAAGTTCAAGTTGGCCGAGATGGCCTCTCTCGTGCGTATTGCGCGTGTGTTTATTGACGACTGTATTGAGAAGCGGCTGAAGGGGACTCTCGATACCGAAACCGCCGCGATGGCCAAATGGTGGATCACGGACACACAGCAGAAGGTATTGGACGAGTGTGTTCAGTTGCACGGCGGATACGGGTACATGAACGAATACCTGGTGTGCCGGCTGTTTGCGGATTCGCGAGTGCAACGGATCTACGGCGGCACCAATGAGATCATGAAGGAGTTGATTTCGCGGAGCCTCTAACGCGTCACGATCTACTCGCGCGGGCCAACCCATCCTGCGCATCATGAACCCAGCCATCGCGCTCGGGCCCCGCAGGTAAAGCCTGTGCCAAATCGAGCGCGTGATGGTAACTCTCACGTGCCCCCTTCCCGTCGCCGTTCTTTAACAGCGCTTCGGCGAGCGCGAGCACATTTGGCGGATATTCCGGCTGCAGGGAAACCGCCTTGCGCGCAGCGGTGAGACCGGCATCGACGTCGCCCGGCCCAATCGGCCACCCCGGCGCGCGTATCAACACCAACGCGCGGACACGTGAAGGGCCAGCCTTGTCGTAGTTGGGATCAGCGGATTCGGCGGCGCTCAAGTTTTGCAGCATGCTGTTGAGCAAGCCGACGGCTGAGGTAGGATGCGCACGCGCTTCCAACCCCGTCGCCAGAGCCTTGCCGTATTGACACGCAGCGGCCCGGGCATCCAATGCCAAACAGGCGTCGGCGGCACCCGTCGAGCGTGCGGCCAGGTCAGCACGTACCTTGCCGTCTGATTCGTGATCGCTGCGGTCAGAGTTGGCCTTGATGATTGCGGCGTATTGCGCGACCGCGCCCGCGTTTGCCTCAGCTCCCGCCGCACCCCCCGTGCCGCTAGCGACACCCGCAGCCGTTGGATGCCGGGAGAGTGAAGCGCACCCCGCCAAAGCAACAACCGCCAAAGCGAATGGCGCCAACAGCCGAACGTCGCCGTTGCGCCCGCCCACGCCAACCCATGGCAAGCGCCACACAATCACGGCTTCGGCTGACCAGGCGACTTGGCTGCCGGCGGTTTCCCAGACGCCGGCTTGGTCGCGGGCGCCTTGCCTGCACCCGACTTAGTGGCAGGCGCCTTTCCTTCGCTTACTTGCGGAGCGTCAGCGGGCAACGCCGGCATCACAAACCCAGCCAACTTCAATGCCGTCAAACTATCAGCCCCCGCACCTCCCTTTCCCAACTTCAACAGCCCCGCCTGAAACGCCTTGGCGCGCGCGGCCGGCAGCCGGTTGTCGACCACCGCGACAATGGCAACAGGAAGCTCAGGAGACTGAACGACCGCCTTGAGGTCACCAGCGAAAGGTAACGTTGGAAGCGCCGACGCCTGTGTCTGATCCAGCAACGCCGCGACCTGGTCACCAGACGCCACTCGCCGCAGGGCACTGAGGATCTGCCCCACCGGCTCGACTTTGACGCCCGCAGGCACCTGCCATGCTGACAGCGCCGAATGCAAAACGAAATTCGGCGAGTACCCCGCGACGCTTACGATCGTGTATCCGGGCAACGAGGTAGCCGCTGTCACACGACCCGTCTTGGCGACAAGCGTCCACTTCTCCTTCGTGCCGACGCCGATAACGTCCGCCTGTACCAGAGGCGACAGATGGAGCTCAATCGCATGCTCGACGTAAAACGGGTAAGGGACGAACGCGAGGACCGCATCGGCCTGACCAAGCTTCGCCAGTCCGCCCTGCTCCGTCGGATCGTAAACGGCGGAAAGACTACCGTCGGGCCAGCCTGCGGCCGTTACGGCCGCCTTGGCGAATTCATCCACAAAGGGTTGTGCATCCGCTGCCGCACCGGGATACCCGGGAGCGCAGAACACCAAAGTCGAAGCAGCAGCCGCTAATAGAATGCTCATGTCTTTAGGCTATCATCCCCCCGCGCCGAGGGCCCATGCGGTCGGCCAATTTGGTTTTTAAGGGCGCGCCCGAGTGCTCGATGAGGCAATGAATGTGCACGACTCGCCCAAGGTCCTCGAATTTTTCCGACGCGTATTGCAAATGCGCGGCCGGATCGTCTGCCTGTTCGTTCTTCTGACCCTGGCGGGCATTTACGGCGCCACGCGGATACCCAATGACCCTGCCATTGACCGTCTGGTCGTAGCCGGCGACGCGACCGCTCAGGCGACCATCGAATTCGATCGCCTGTTTCCTGAGGGGGAGCAGGCGCTGATCATGCTCGAGGGGCCAGACCCACTCTCCCCCGCGGCGCTGCGCACTGCGGATCAACTCGAACAGCGGATCGCGAAAATCAATGGGGTGAAAACGCACACCCTGCTCGACTTCTTCCGGCGTACAAATCCAAAAGACGAGCTCAGCGACGCGGAGACCCTGCGCCTGCGATCCTTTGCAACCGGCACGCCTCTGTTCAAGCGGGCCGGACTGCTGGGCGATAGCTACATTGGAATTGGCCTGGAGCTGCGTGTGAACTCTCCAGAAGAGCGTAACGCCGCATTGGCCCAGATAGACGCGTTGGTCCTCCCGCAAGAGAAATCCAACGGCCCGTTTACCACAGTGCGTCGCGTGGGCTCACCCTGGCTGAATGCGTGGCTGGAGAAACAAACAGGTGTGGCCACCAAGAAGTTCATGCCGCTGTTCGGCATCTTTCTGGTTGCGCTGGTATTCATCGTCTACCGTTCCTTTCGCGCCTTGGGAGCAATCATCCTCACCCTCGGCTCTGTGGTGGCGATCGGCGTAGGAATCGCTGCCATCTTCGGGTGGTCCAATACGGTGGTCTCCACGTTGGTGCCTCTGACCGTGATGGTTACGACGACAGCGACACTCGTCTATCTCCACTCGAGATACATGGAGCCCGACGACGCCCCGACCTTGCTCGAACATCACGCACGAGCGCTCGCCAATAAATTCCTGCCATCCACTGCGTCGATGTTTGCTACAGCGGTAGGCTTCGCCGCACTCGCAGTGTCGGAGATTCGACCTGTCCGCGAAATGGGTGTTTGGACCGCATGCGGTCTGGTAATTTCCTGGGTCGGCTGCTTCACCCTCTTCCCAGCCCTCCAGTCACTATTCAAAGCACCCCGGCGCACCGAAGGCATCCGCGTCGGACGACGATACGCGCGTTTCGTCGAAGCACTGCTCCCATTTACGCGGCGCTATAGCTGGGCCCTGATCATCGCAGCCATCGCGTTGATGGCAGCCGGTGCCGCTGCATTGTTCGGTATTCCAGGGAGACTCGCACCATTGGCACTGGAAACCGACGCTCTGACCTACGTCAACCCCGCCGAACGCGTAGCCCAGGACACGCGGCGCTTCCAGGAATTCAACGGACTGGATGTGGTCGATCTGTGGATCAAGACGCCGCCGGGCAAAGCCCTCGACCCGGAATTCCTGCGCGCCATCGATCGGTTCACCCAACAGCTCCAAGCCGACCCCCGGATCACCGCAGTCGAGGGCCCTACCTCCGTGCTGCGTTGGGCGCGCTACGTTGAAGCGGGAAACGACCAGTTGCCTGCCGATGCCGCCTCCTGGACGCCGCTGGCCGCCGACCTGGAACAGATCCTGCTCACGGTGGAGAGCGCCCGCGAGTATGTGGATATCGCGAACCTGGCGAGCGTGCGCCTGACGGTGCGGGGCCGGGCCGAGCTGTTCGGTCGTACCGGGGCCATGAAGAAATTCGTGCAGCAGACCTGGAACGAGACAAAAACGCTCAACCCCGCCCTACGGGATGCCAACGGGATGTTGGTGGGCAAGAGCGTGCTCGCCACTGCCATCACCGAACGGTTGCTGCCCACTTTGACTGAAAGCTTCGCGCTCACGGCGAGCATCATCTTCTGTGCATTCCTGTTCGTATTCCGTAGTCCCTCCGCCCGCGTGATGACCATGATTCCGTCGCTGTTCGCGATTTTGAGTGTGTTTCTCGTGATGCGCCTGACGGGGATCCCACTCAACATCGCTACAATTCTCATCGGCTCGACGGTCCTCGGCGCGACTGAAAACGACCAGGTGCATTTTTTCTACCACTTCCAGGAAGGCCGCAATGCCGGCCTCCAGACCGCCGGCGCCTTGCAACATGCCATGTTGATTGCCGGGCGGCCGATCGTGTTTGCGACTCTCATCAACGCGAGCGGCTTCCTCGCGTTGTCGTTTTCCGACCTGCCGCCCATGCGCCAGTTCGGCATCGTGACCTCCACCGCATTTGTTCTGGCGTTGCTGGCCGACTTCACGGCGTTGCCGGGAGCGCTGTGGATACTCAGCCGGCGCGAACGGCCGAGGCAATAGAGAAGCCGCGAACCCTGCGCGGCTACGCGCCGCGAATGGCGGCGATCATCGCCTCAGACACCTTCTCATCAATCTCGGCGGCGTGTTGAATCTCGACCGGATAGCGCACCACCGCATCCACGGCGGTTGCTGAAAAGCGCAACTGCACCTGCGGGTTCGCCGATGCAACGCCCGCGGCACTCGAGGAGGCCGTGCGCAGAATTTCCTTCGTCTGGCGCACAATCTCGTCATGATACTGCTTCACGACACCGTTGACGGCGTCATATAACTTCTCCTTGAGGACCGCATAGTCGGCACCCGCCGGCAGAGCCAAGGTCGACTCGTGCCAGACGAAATTCACGCCCGAGATCTGTTTGAACAGGCCGCCGGAAGCCTGGAACACAATCGAGTTGGCGAACGCCACCACCCGCCCGGTGGCACCGAGCGCTCCCTGTGAGCTCAGCTCCATCAGGTGCATTCGCACCAACCCGAGATCAATGACCTCACCGGTCACGGTGCCGATCTGCACCCGGTCGCCGACGCGGATGCCGTATTTTCCAATGAGGAAGAAGTAACCCACAATGGACACCAGCACACTTTGCATGGCGACGGCGACACCGGCCGTGATCAGGCCGGCGAAAGTGGCGAATGAGCTCAGCTCGGTCACGAAGGTGAGCGCCACAATCACTAACACCAGCACCCACGTGGTCACCTTGCGGACCATCAACAACTGGTTGCGCCGGCGTGTCTCATGGGCGTAGCGCATCACCGCCCGCCGCCAAAGCTCGGCGCCCGCGAATACCACCGCCAGCATTGCCGCCAGCACACCCAACCGCACACCGAGAGCCGCGAGCGCGTCGTGATACTGATGTTTGATGGCGTCGCGCCAGTTGCTCAGGTTGTGACGGTACTGCTTCAGCAGTACACCTTCCTTGCTGAGAGGAATCAATACCGCCGAGGTCTGTTGGAACAACCACGCAAGCGTGTCGAACTGGTCGCGCACGCCCTTCAGGGTCGCACTGTTGGCATTGTCCGCCTGCGCCGCCAGGGCATCGCTCTGGGTCGCATATTGCCTGAGCTGCTCCAGGGGCTTGCTGCGGATTGTGCCGAATGTCGCTTCCAACGCCGCCGTGCGCTCATCAATGGCGTCGATGGTCCGCATCTTCTTTGCCAGCCGCAGCACGTTGGTCCCCAACTCCCAGATGCCGATCCGGTCGGAACTGGCGTTCGCAGTTGCGATGGGCTCGGCGGGCGCCGCGGCCGATGGCGCGGCGGTGGCAGCGGGCGCGGTGCCCGGGGCTCGAGCTGCGGGAATGGAAACGGCGATCGCATCAATATGCGCCTTCAATGCGCTCGCACCGGCCCGCTTCACATCGCTCTCATTGACGAACTGCGTCATGGTGTCGAGCAGGTTTTTGCGAGCGTTCATCATGTCGAGCTCGCCCTGCAACTCCGACAGCTTCTCCTGCATGTCAGGTTTGCCGCCGGCCTGCTTCCGGCCGGCCGCGATCTCATCTTCAATCGCCTTGCGCTCGGCATCCAGCCGCTTCTGTTGGTCGCTCAAGGTCTGCGACGAATCCGCGGTGCTGTCCGCCGTCTCCGCCTCACTGCTCAACAACTCGGCATTCGCCCGGGCCAGCTCGAACGCGAGCCCGATCACCTTGTCGGCGGTCTGTTGGTTGGCATACAGAATGAGCAGGTCGCTCGGCTGCGTCGCCGACTGCTGCTGGGCGCCGAGGGTGCGATACCAGTCGACCGTGTCATCCAGGATCTTGATTACCTGGTCACCCGTCAGCACCGACACATGGGCGGGTTTGACAGGTTTGGCGGGCTCGGCGCCCGACAGGAGCACCGGGAACAGAACGAGCGTGGCAAGGATTGAGATGCGCATCCGGCGAATTCTATAGAAAAGCCAAGTCGCCGAACCGCTACAATTCGTCCCCTGACAGTTTGCATGGGACCGGCAACACAGGGAGTGGAGCGTCAATGCCGATTCGCGCCGTGCTTTTTGACCTGGGCGAAACGCTGGTTTCCTATTACCCGCCGCAGGAATTCATGTCCATTCTGCGCCGCTCGGTGGATGCCTGCCTGCGGGCCCTGGATGTGCCACCCCCGATCGGCGAAGCGCAGACTGAGCTGCTGCACCAGGCGCTCGAGCTGAACCAGGAGCGGGCCGATCTGGCGGTCTGGCCCCTGGAAGAGCGGCTGCGAGTGCTGTTCGCTCAGTACGAGCCGACCCGGGATTGCCGTTGGGTGGAGCGCCTGGCACAGGCATTCCTGGAGCCCGTTTTCGCCACCGCGCAGGTCAGTCACGATGCCCTGCCGGTGCTCGCGGCGCTGAAGCGCCGCGGTGTGAAAACCGCCATTGTGTCCAATACGCCCTGGGGCAGTCCGGGGCGGACCTGGCGATCCGAGCTGGCACGTCACGACCTGCTCAGTGCCGTCGATGCAGTTGTGTTCTGCCGGGACGTGGGCTGGCGCAAGCCACATCCCGCCCCCTTTCGCCGGGCACTGGAAATGATCGGCGTCCACGCGAAGGATGCGGCGTTTGTCGGAGACAACCCCGTTTGGGATGTTGAGGGCGCCGAAAGCGCGGGGTTGCTGCCGATACTGTTAGGTGGGCGCCACCCGTTGCGGATGTCGGGCCGGGCGATCCTTGCCCAGTCGTTGCCCGATGTGCTGCTTACGGTCGATCAGTTGAATTCGACCGCAAGCACAGGCCCCCAGCCGATTCTCGCCTGAGCCTCAGCGCTCCACCACGAGCTCGGTCTGACCGAAGCTCAACCTGCGGGAAAAGCGGCGCTTGATCCGAACAGCGGCCACGGGCTGTGGCTGCTCAGCAGTTCGCTCGCCTTCAGTCGGCTCCCACTCGACACCCAGCTTCGTCAGCGCGGTCCGGGCGGCGCCGGCAAAACCGTCGGGATGATGCAGCGTCGGCCGCTCAGTCGAGCCCGCCGCCGTCGCCAAACCGTATACGCCGCAGCCCAATCGCACGAGCCGGCCCTCCGCGACAATTTTGCGCAACGCGCGCAAAACCTGGCGCCGTCCGCTCAAGTCAGTGAATTCACGCGTGAGAAAAACGTATTCGCGGCTCTCCGTGATGCGCTTTTCAATCTTTGACTGCAAAGAATTGGGCCGTGCCATATCGTCCTCATGGAGCTATCACCAACAAGACATCGAATTGATCCGTTTTATTCCGACACGATGCCGCGCTCCCGCAGTTCCCGCCCCCGTCCCACCCCACCCCCCGCACGCGCCGCCGCCATGCCGGTTTTAGCGATTGGCTTTCCGATCACTGGGGCAGGATTTGCGCAGGCAACCGACACGAATCCACCGGCACTGCACCGACTGCTGCGCGTTCTGGCCAGCCGTGGATTGTTGGCCGAGGTCGAGGACAGAACGTCCGCGCTCACCTCATTTGGCGCGCTCCGGCGCAGCGACGTGCCGGGGTCCGCCCACGCTCGGGTGTTGCTATGGGGACCGCCAGCGGCTACTGCATTCTCGAGCTGACACTAGGCTGACATCTCCGCGCCCGACAGGCATTTGTGCAGAAATATGCGCGCCTTCTCCCAATCGCGCTGCACCGTGCGCTCCGACATGTCCCACATGGCGGCAATCTCGGCGAAGGAGAAGCCGCCAAAATACTTGAGGTCCACCACTTCGGCGAGGCGCGAGTCAGCGGCGGCCAGCCGGTCCACGGCATCGCTCAGGCGCTGCAACTCGCTGGAGTCGGCCACCTGTTCGGGAATTTCCGTGGGGAGCGAGGTGATCTCAAAGCCCGCGCCGCGCTTGAGGGCCTGGCGGCTGCGCGCGTAGTCGATGATGAGGCCGCGCATGGCTCGCGATGCGTAGGCGAGAAAGCGCGCGTTGTCCGGAAATACCACGCCGTCACGGGCGTGCACTGTCAAGTACACCTCGTGCAGCAGGGTGGTCGCCCCCATGGAGTTGGCCGCGCCTCCCTGGCGCAGCTTGCGTTGCGCCAGCCGGCGCAGCTCATCGTACAGACTGACAAACAGTTGCTGGTGATCGACGCAAGCGGCCCGTTCGGCAACCTGGTTCATAATCCGGGCTCCCCGGACAGCAGGGCGAGCTCCGGCTCCCGGTACACACCAACACCGCGCTTGCGCAATTCCTCGAGCAGCCGGTCACCCAGCACCGCGAAACGCTCCAGGTCGCTTACCGCGACTCCCAGCAAGGTGGCGGAGAATGCGCTCCCGAGTGCCGTGTGCAGCTCCGCGTTCATCAGCGTATTCATTACATCTTCCTCAACCATCATGAGACTTTCCAACCCTGTAGCAGTTGTCGCGCCAGCAGCAACAGCGGGTGATCCGGATCGACCGTGTTGGACAAGTGGTCGACCGCCGCGAGCCACGCCTGCCGCGCAGCCGCCGCGTCACCCCGTTTCGCCAGTACCTTGCCCAGCGCGAACCACGCGAGCCCGGTCCGATAGGAACGGGGCACGCCGCCCTGCGCGCTTTGGGCGAGAGACAGCGCCTTGCGCGCATCCGCCTCCGCTTCGACCAACTGTCCCTCTCTGAGATTCAACTCGGAGCGGGGTATCAGGGCGGTCATCTGGAAGAAGACTGTGTTCCCTTCCGCGAGCGCCGCATCCAGGCAGGTGCGGGCGGTGCTCAGTTGATTGTTGGCCAGCGCAATGCGGCCCCGGGCAATCTTCAGCAGCGTCTGGTGCGGACCGGCGGCAGGGGTGGCGGTGCGGGCCAACTCGCCGGCCTCGCGCAGATAATGCTCCGCGGCCTTGATATCGCCGGTCTCGCGCAACAGCCACGCCATGCCGGCGAGGCACAGCAGCCGCATGATCGGCTGCTCGCCGCGCACACTCAACTCGATGCAGTGGTCATAACCTGACTTCGCTTCGTCAAAGCGGCCGATCAGCTCCAGGGTGCGGGCGCGATTGGCCACCATGGCGATGGGCAACGCACCCGCCTGGTGGCGCGCCGCCGAGTCCAGGATCTCGTTGAAAAGCTGCAGGGCGTGTTTGGGATTGCCGGTGGCATCGTAGGCGAGCGCCAGGTTGTTGCGAATCAAGGTCGCATCGGGTCCGTACTCGCGGCCGGAACGGGAATATTGTTGCAGCGACTGCCGGAAATAGTCTTCCGCCGCGGCAATGTGGCCGGAAAAGCGCTCCGCATCGGCGATCGCACCGAGAATGCCCGCCTCCATGGCCGCCGAGGCGCTGGGCGCTGCCCGCAGCCGCTCGAGTGCCTCGCGGGCGTAGCGAATCGCGCCCGGCGGGTCGCTTTCCAACTGCGCGACCGTGGAACGATAAGTCAAACACTCAGCCACCTGGCGCGGCGTGGCCTGCGGATCGTCGATCACCTGCGCCAACATCCGGCGCGCGTCGGCGAGATTGCCCAGATTGCCCAGGGTCGAGCCGAGATCACAGATCACCTTGCGGCGCAGATCGGCATCCGGCGAGCTGGCAATGGTCTCGAACGCTTCCTGTAACAACCGCAAAGCCCTCTTTTCATCGCCCATGGTCCGGTAGTACACCCCGACCAGATCCAAGACTGCCGTGCGCTGCTCCGTATTCCCGCGGAACTCGGCGCTCACCACGGCTTCGCTACGAGCCAACATCTCACCGCTGGTGAGTGTCCGTTCCGTGCCCGCCGATTCAGTGATGAGCACATTTAAAAAATCGGCGATCGCCTCGTTACGAGAGGACAGCGCAAGCGCCCGGTCCCGTTCGGCGGCGGCCATGAGCGCGTGGCCGGCCGCGACATGGGCCTCGTAGGTGGCAATCGCAGCCGTGGCAATAATGGCCAGCAAGGCCGCGGCCGCCCCCACGACGGCTGGTTTGTGGCGCGCAATAAACTTTCGGCCGCGATACCACCGGTTACTGCGGCGCGCGGCAATCGGCTCGCCTTCGAGAAAGCACTCGATGTCGGCGGACAACGCATCGGCTGTTGCATAACGCTCGCCGGGCGCCTTGCGCAGAGCCTTCAATGTGATTACGTCAAGATCGCCGCTGAGTTGTGCCGCCAGGTTGCGGGCCGTACATCCGCGAGCATTGGCAGCCGCCTGCGCCATTGGCGACTCGCGCAGCGCCTGGCTGGGACTGCGCGCAGGCCGACTGAGAATGGCCTGTTCGAACTGGCTGCGTGTCAGTCCGGCGGCCGAATACGGGCGCTCCCCGGTCAACAATTCAAACAACAGTACGCCAAGAGAATAAATGTCCGAAGCCGTCGTCACCGGCTGTCCGGCAATCTGTTCCGGCGAGGCGTAGTCCGGCGTCAACGCGCCGCCGGCCTGTCCGGCGAGCGCGCGGCCGCCGTCATCGCGCGGCTCGATGGCGATCAGGTGCGCAATTCCGAAATCGAGCAACATGGCGCGACGGTCGTTCCCGACAATGACATTGGACGGCTTTATGTCTCGATGGATCACGAGGTTGCTGTGCGCGTACTGCACGGCGCGCAGCACCTGTTGGAACAGACGCAAACGCTGCGCGACATCGAGCCGCTGCTGATCGCTATATTCGATGAGCGGTGCGCCGGCAACATACTCCAGCGCGAGAAAGGGCTGCCCGTCCTCCGCGAATCCCGCGTCGTAGAGCCGCGCGATGTTGGGATGAGACAACTCGGCGAGGATGTCGCGCTCGCTGGCAAAGCGCTCGGCGAGATTGCGGCCGACCGGGCCGGGATGCGGCAACTTCAAGGCCACGGGCCGCTTGATCAGGCCATCCCGGCGCCGCGCCACCCACACCGCGCCCATGCCGCCGCTGCCGATTTCCCGCTCGATCACATACGGACCAACGGCTGTTCCGGGCCGCAGCGGCCGGGCGTTCACCGCCGCTCGCGCATGGTCTACCGCATTCTTCAGATTCGGCAGGATGTCGAGGAAATCACCGGTGTCGCCGGCGGGCCCATGCCGCAGCAAGGTCCGCAACTCTTCTCTATAGGGCCGATCCGCGGGCGGCAGGGACTCGAGCCAGCGCTCACGGGCCTCCACGGGCAACTCGAGCGCCTCATCGAGCAGGCGCGACAGAATCGCCCAGTGTTGTGGATTGATCAGCATGCCCGCCCCTGCCCGATCGGCTCAATCGTGCTCGGTTATGCAGACGCTCAATTTGTGGCAAAGAGGACAGGAGGGAGCATCTAAAAAGCGCTCCCGTGTGGTCAAAAACGGCCAAGCGGGAACCGCGGATCTGTAGCCGTTTGTAGCACCGGAAAATGTGACGTACGTCTCAGCGCAAGGATTCTGCGAGCAGTAGCCGCGCCTTCTGCCAGTCACGACGCACGGTGCGCTCGGTAACGCCCATTGCCGCGGCTACCTCGCTTTCAGTCATGCCCGCGAAGTAGCGCATTTCCACGACTCGCGCCAGGCGCTCATCCACTTTCTGCAACTCATCGAGCGCGTCGCTGATTCTGACAACCTGGTCTTCATTGACACTGAGGTTCTCGGCAAACTGCGTGGTGAGCGGCAAGTGCACGGCATCGCCGCCACGGCGCTGCGCCTGGCGCTGCCGTGCAAAGTCAACGATCACTGAACGCATGACATGCGCCGCGTAGGAGAAGAAGTAGCCCCGCTCCGCGTTCGACAGGTGGCCGGCCTGCAGGTAACGCATGTAGCTCTCGTGGACGAGAACGGTTGTGTCCAGCAGGGTATTGCGGCCGCCGCCCTGGAGTTGGGCGCGTGCGCGCGAGCGTAGCTCGTCATAGGCTACGGCAAACAGTTGCGCACGGGCGGTTTCGTTACCTTCATGCGCTTTTTGCAACAGATCTTTCAGGGGATCCATGCGGCCACCGAACCGGACTTTGCGAGTATCCCACATAACGCATGTCGGTGATATCGTGCGGCCATGATCGCCCTGCTCTCGCTCGTTATCTGGTTATACCTCGTTTTTCTACACGGCCGGTTCTGGTCCTCGAGCCCCGAGCTGCGGCCTGAGACCGGGGCCGCCACGGCCGCGCTTCCCGACATTGACGTGATCGTGCCCGCGCGCGATGAAGTGGCAACCATCGGTCCGGTCATCGCATCGCTGCTCGCGCAGGACTATGCCGGGAATTTTCGCGTGATTCTCGTCGACGACAACTCAACTGACGGCACGGCCGCCGCGGCCGGAACCGCGCCCCGGTTGCAGATCCTGCACGGGCAGCCGAAGCCGGCAGGTTGGTCAGGCAAGCTGTGGGCGCTGTCGCAAGGTGTTGCGGCGAGCAGCGCGCCTGTCTTGTTGTTTACCGACGCCGACATCGTCCACGACCCGAGACACCTCTCAACACTGGTGGCGCGGTTGGATGCGCCGCGTGTCGAGTTGGTGAGCGAGATGGTGCGTTTGAACTGCACGAGCCTGGCGGAGCGGGCGCTCGTGCCGGCATTCGTGTACTTCTTCCAGATGCTCTATCCGTTCGCCAGTGTCAACAATCCGCGCGCAAAGGTGGCCGGCGCGGCGGGCGGTACCGTGTTGGTTCGAAGCGATTCGCTGGCCGGCATCGGCGGCATCGAAGCCATCAAGTCAGCCTTGATTGACGACTGCACACTGGCCAAAGCCATCAAAGGCGTCGGGCCCATCTATCTCGGTCATTCGGGCCTGGCGCGCTCTGTGCGCCCCTATCCGCATTTCGCGGATATCTGGAACATGATAGCGCGCACTGCCTTCACACAGCTTCGCTACTCGGCGCCGCTCCTGCTGCTGACACTGGTCGGTCTCACCATCGTGTGGCTCGTACCGGTCGGCGCGCTCGTGTTTGGAACCGGATGGATCCGCGCGAGTGGCGCCGCAGCGTGTGTGCTCGCCGCTGCGAGCTATGTACCCACTTTGCTGCGCTACGAGCGCAGTCCGCTGTGGGCTGCGGCGTTGCCGTTGATAGCATTGTTTTACATGGCGGCGACCGTGGGATCCGCGGTGAAGCATTGGTTCGGCCGCGGCAGCCAGTGGAAGAATCGCGCCTACGGTTGAATCGGCTGCTGCCGGGCGGCGCGAAGCCGCCCCGGGAATAAACCCGCAAAGGTCCCAGTCTTCTCCTCCAGACCCCTCAACAGGAGATTCATCGTGTCGCACGATCCCAGGACCACGTCCCGCCGCAACGCATTGAAGTGCATGGCATTCGGCAGTGCCGGTACTCTGTTTGCGTTGTCGGGAGGCATCTTCACGCCCATCGACCTTGCCGTCGCCGCCGGCACCGACAAGGGGAAAGTGGCCTCGCTGGGCAAACCTTTGTTTGTACAGATCAGCGACACCCACATCGGCTTCAACAAGGACGCCAACCCGGACGTCCCCGGAACGCTCACCAAGAGCATCGACCTGGTCAACGCCATGCCGGACCAGCCGGCCCTGATCATCCATACCGGCGACATCACCCACCTGTCAAAGCCCGCTGAATTCGACACGGCACAACAGCTTCTGTCGCGGTTGCGGACCACGGAGCTGCACACAGTTCCGGGCGAGCACGACACCAGCGATCCCGGCGTGACGGAGTATTTCAAGCGCTTCGGCAAGGCATCCAACAACAAGGGGTACTACAGTTTCGATCACGCCGGCGTGCACTTCATCGCCCTCATCAACGTATTGGAGTTCAAGGCCGGCGGATTGGGAACCCTGGGGCCGGATCAGCTCGCCTGGGTGACTCAGGATCTGAAGGGACGCTCCAGCAGCACGCCCATTGTTGTGTTCGCCCACATGCCGCTGTGGACGATCTATGAGCCTTGGGGCTGGGGCACCGGGGACGCCGACCAACTGATGAGCCAGTTGAAACGCTTCGGTTCGGTGACCGTGCTGAACGGCCACATCCACCAGATCGTGCAGAAGGTCGAAGGCAACATCACATTCCACACGGCCCGTTCGACGTCCTATCCGCAGCCCGTTGCGGGAGTCGGCGCCGGGCCTGGCCCGATGAAAGTCGACGCGGCCCAGTTGCCCGGCATGGTAGGCGTCACGAGCGTGTCGGTGGCCAAAGGCAAGTCGAAAGGGCTCGTACTCAGCGATTCCTCACTGGCAGGGTGAATCCCTCGAGTTGTGACGCCCCCGGAGTTGATCCGGGGGCGTTATCGGTCCCTGGCGCGGATCCGACCGCCGCGCCGTGCCGGCGGCCTCAAGTCTTCGGGTACTTGGAGAAGATCGCCGCTACCGCGTCCTTGATCTTCTTGTCAGCCTTGTCGCCGGTCACGCCGTTCAGGTTCTGGTCCACGGAGGCATGCCAGATGGCCTGTTTGGTTTTGCCGTCGTAGATATCCACGCCAATGATTCCCTCCTGGTAGGCATACGGGTAGTCCCAGCCCCATGCACCGTACCCACCCCAGCCGCCGTGGCGCCAGCCCCAGCCATATCCCCAGCCGTAGCCACCGTAGAAGCCGGGATAGCCGTCCACCACATTGCGCTGACCAATGCCATAGCCCACCAGGCAATCGGCATTTTCAGTGGCCTGATGAACACCCACGGTGCTCAGATTGGCGGAAATGGCCGCGCGCAGCCGCGCCTCGTTGACGGGGTTGGCGATCGTGCTGCGCAGGGAATCACTGCTGCCATGGAAGGAACCAGCCCAATCGAACGACTGGCAGCGAACGGTGCTGGCCAAGGGCTGGTTGACGTCCGACGTCACGCGCAGCGTGGTACACGCACCCAGCCCCAGAGTGGCCGAAACCGCGACAGCGCACGTTAATGTCTTCTGAATGGCCTGCTTGATCATGGCGAAAAACCTCGGGCGATCACCTGGAACGCACCTGCAACACACACTGTTTAGACTACCACCCTGATAGAAACGCGCAGCTTCAGGGGCGGTTTACCTAATCAGTCGTTCCCCGCCGCCGCGCCGGGGGGCTTTCGATAGCCTTTCACAATCCGGTAGTGAAAATCGCGGATGGCGATGCCATCGCGCGAAAGGTAACCGGTCTGAATCGGCCCCACGCTGCTGGCATACGGCACGGTGAGCTCGTCCGCCAGGTCACGGGGATCCCAGGCCAGAAGCAACAAGGGACGCTCCCCGATCACGAGCGAAGACGCCCACCTTGCATACATTAGACCCTGGACACCGAACAGGTTCCGGCTGGAAGTCTCCGCCACCGAGCGGGCGTGGTCCGGTGCGTAGAACGTCAACTGGCTCGCCAGCTCGTAGCGGTCCATGCCCACAATGACCGGCTCCAGGCCGGTTTCCCGGCGCAGACCGCCGGCAATAGCCTGGACCTGGCGGCCCAGATCCCGCCAGCCTACCGGCACCAGCTCGAGGTGGTCGCTGTAGCCCACTCCCGGCAAACCCAACGCGAGATAGTGCAAGCCCGTTCCCAGCAGCAGCATCATGATCACCGCAGTGGGGGTCCAGGCGCTGTGCAGCCACGCCCGGAACCGGCTCACGCCCGGCTTGCCGAATTCGACAATGGCAGCGGCGAGCGCCGGAACCGCGCCCAGCCAGAGCGCGCCCGTCCAATCGATTTTCACATCGTGGCGGATGCTGAACACCACAAACACCGACAAGGGCACCAGGACCGCGAGCTGCAGAAACAACCAGGCTCGCGACTGGGGGCGGCGGCTGAGGCGCGAAGCGAACGCCGTCACGAATCCGGTCGGTGTCAGAAGAACCAGGGCCGATATCAGCAGCCGATGGAAGGAAAAGCGCGGTCGTTCCGCAAGCCGGCGGGACGTCTGGAAGGCGAACGAAGCCCATTCATGCTGCGCGTTCCAGATGATCACGGGCGAGAAAATCAACGAGGCAATCAGCAGGGCCGCATATGGCTGCCAACGCAGCAGCCAACGGCGTGACTGCGGGTCCAGCAGCACGAACAGAAACGCCACCGGCACCAGCATGCCGATGGTGTACTTCGAAATGAGGCCCAGGCCGATGCTGACTCCCGCAAACAACCAGGCGCGCGGCTGCCCGCCCAGCAACGACCGTTCCAGAAAATAAAGTGTCGCCGACCAGGCGGCGGTCAACGGGGCATCCGGTGTCATCAGCAAGCCCGCCAGGAAGAAGAACGGCAGCACCTGCAACAACACCAACGCGACCCGGGCGCACTCATCCCCGAACAGGTTGCGCGTCAGCCGGTACGAAAAGAACATGGCCACGGCGGCACAACACACAGCACCGATGCGCACGCCGAATTCAGCCCCGCCGAACACATGCGTGCCCACCCAGATGAGCCACGCAACCATGGGCGGATGATCCAGGTAGCCCAGGTCGAGATGTTGCGAGTAGTTCCAGTAATACGAGTCCTCCGGAAGCAGCTCCAACTGCCCGATGTACAGCAGCCGCAACAGGAAACCAACCGCCACAAATCCAAAGACCACACCCGCGTCGCCGATTCTCCAGCTCGTAGTGGCCAGTGAGAACCGGTATCCCGGCAGCGCAACGGCCAGTGTGACGAGAATGGCGAACACGATGCCGGCCTGTGGGGACCAGCCCCACACGTGGGTCAACAATCCGAGCACAGCGCCGCGCAGGAATATCGCGACCGCGCTCACCACGAGCAAATGGACATGTAAACGCAGGTCGCCACCCCGCCCCGCCGCCACGGCGGGCGACCGTACTTTCAGGACGTACAGCAGCAGGAAGGCAACACCGCAACTCAACAGGTGCGCATCGACCAGCCGCAGCCCACCATGGAGGGCAAAGAGGAAAACAATCAGGTCGGCCAGCGCCGCCAGGAGGGTCGCGATCATACTTCCAACCCGATGGAGCGCATGAGCTCCATGGCATTGCTGCGCGTGACTACGCCGTCGTGCAGCTTGAAGTCAAACAACATGCGGCCATTCTGCAGCTCGTCCTGAAAATGCACATTCACCAGGGCACCCTCCGGCAATCCGGATATATCGGTCAATGCAAGATCGTGAGTGCTGATCAAGCCGATGGCGCCGCGCGCCGCGAAGGCACGCACAATGCCTTCCGCGCCGCTGCGCCGGTCCCAGGAATTCGTGCCCTGGAGCAACTCATCCAGCAGGAACAACAACGGGCGGCTGCCACCTACCGCATCGAACAGTTGCCGCAACCGCGTAATTTCGGCGTAGAACCGCGAGCTGCCTTCATGCAGCGAGTCGTTTATCCGGATGCTGGCGCCAATCTGCAGCTCCGTGAGGCGCAAGGAGCGCGCCCGTACCGGTGCACCCGCCATTGCCAGCACCGTGTTGATGCCGACTGTACGCAGCAGTGTGCTCTTGCCGGACATGTTGGATCCGCTGACGAGTAGTATACGGGTCCTCCCCGTGATGTTGACGTTGTTGCGCACGACCCGCGCTGCGGGAATCAGCGGATGTGCCAGATCCTCAGCGGCGAAACCAGCGGGCCCGTCAATGAACTCCGGAAAGGGATCGGCGGGGTGCTCGTGCGTATAGGCTGCCAAGGACAGCAGCGCTTCGAGCTCGCCAATGGTTTCGGCCCAGTGGCGCACGACGCGGCCGTGCCTCCTGCGCCATCTCTCGGCCACCAGCGCGACATTGAGGGGATACATCGCAGGGATGGCAAACAGCGTGATCGCCTGGTTGCGCCGCGACCCCGCGAAACTGACAATCGTGCTCAGGCTGGCGATGGTCTGCGAAGGTTTGCGGGCATGCGAGCTCAACCGCTCCAGCAATTTCCGCAAGGCCGGCGCCGCGAACGTTTCCCGCTCCACGCGCAAGAGCAGGGCCGCGAACAAGCGCAGGTCTTCGAAGGCCGTTTCGCTGCCGTTGAGCACTTCGTCCACGTTCTTGCGCAGAACGGACAGGACCACCGCCTCAACCACCAGGGTAATGAACAGCGGCGTGCCGACTCCCGTCACACTCCAGTAAACGGTGCCGAGAATCGCCACAACCGGAAGCAACACGCCCACCCAGACCATCCAGCGGGCAACCAGCCGATTCGGGGTTTCCGCCCACTGCAGCAGCGCGGCCGGGTGAATGCCGACATTCGAGTGCTCGCCGAGGACCGCCAGATCCTCCCGCAAATCGGTGCGATCCTTCAGATCATGAACGCAGGCATGCCGCTCGCGAATCTCACTGAGGGGAGCCGGTGCTTTCAGCCACTGAGCCAGCCGCTCTTCACCCATGCGCGTGCGAACCGTACACAGAAGCTCGAACAACCCTCCCTTGCCGAACAAATCCAGGTCGGATCCATACACGTGGTGCGGGTCGTCATAGCGCTCACCCCGCTGTCCGCTCCCCTGCCACCGGTCCTCAATCCTCGCCAACCCCTTTCTATAAAAGTCTGCCGCCCGCTCGGCACGTGCTCTTGCTCTGCGAGCGCTCTGGTGGGCGATCACCAACACTGCGAATGCCGCAACACCCAGGAGTAACCAAAGCGCCTGGAAAGAATGCCTGCCAAGCGAGAACCAAGCGGCGACCACGATAATCACGGCCAACGTCAGGCGAGCGCTGCCAAAGCGGGAGAGCGTGGCGTCAAGGGTCTTTACGTCGGATTCGCGAGCAGTCAGACGCTCGCGGTAGTCGGTTGCGGGATCCATGAGATGGTCAGCGCCTGATGGGCAACTCAATATAACTATCGCTGTACCAACGGATCTTCACCGGTACCCGCCCGTCCTCCACCGACTCTTCGTTCACCGCGCCATCCGTGCCGTAGTTGATCTGCCTGTCCGGCCGCTTGTTCACACCCAGCACCACCACAACCCGGCTGCCGGCCTCGAGCTTGCGGCTGGTGAGCCGGTCGCTCTTGAACGTGAGCTGCTGACGCTCGCCCGCCCGTAACAAGCGCCGGATGACCCGGTCATGCACATAGCTCGCCCGGATCTCATACACCGGATCCTGGAGCTGCACATACTCCCCGCTGGGCAGCAGCTCGAAAATGCTGATGGTCAGATCGACGTCCTGCTTGTTGACCGTGAAGTCCAGCTTGCCGGAGAACAACCCGCTGAACTCCTGGCTGTGCTTCAACGGCTCGCTCACAAACACCACGGCATTGCGCAACTGCAGCGCCCGGCTGACGATTCCGTTGGGCGGCGGCAAGACCGCATCGCTGCGATCCGCCAGATCCACCGTGTGCGGCACGAAAGTGGTGTCCGACATCTTCTTCGTAGTCAGGCGCCGCGTTTCACCGCCGGTCGCCGGCTTGGCATCCAGGTAGTACTTCAGGTTGCCCTTGCCCATCGCCTCGATGGACGGCGCATGCTGCCACTCGTTGCCGCCCATCACCTGGAAGTTGACCCGGTCGGCCAGCACCGCGGGCTTCTCGGCGCCCTTGAAGATGTGATCGAACCATTGATAACGCAACTCGCGCAGGTCAATGAGCGCCGCGGGGTCGAGCTGGTAGCCCCGCAGGTTCGCAGGCGCGCCATGTTGCATGGCTCCATCGTCATAGGGTCCGATCAGCAGCGTATGATTCGCGTGCGGGTCGTGTTTGAGGTGCTCGGTGAAGTAGTAAAGCGTACCCACCTCGCCGTTCGCATAGTAGCCGGTGGTGGCCAGCACCGGGATCTTGATGTGACGGAACTGCTCCTTGTACGGGATCATCTTCTGCCAGAAGCGGTCGTAGCTGGGATGATCCAGCCAGTAGTGGAATATCGTGTTGTGCGCAACGGCACGATCGAGGTCACGATACGGCTTGCCGCTCGTGTACCAGTCCTCGTCGACCTGGCGCCACTTCTGCTCGTCGCTGCAGGTTTTCTCATCGAACCCTTCCAGGTTGGCCACGCAACCGGACCAGCGATAAGCGGCATTGCGCACGATGTTGCCCGTCATGGGGAAGTCGATGCCCGGCGCGTACGCCGAGTTGGTTGCAATGGCCTTGAGAGCCGCAGGCAGGTGCTTGGTCGTGGCGGCCCACTCGGTGAAGGCGCTGTAGTTGCCGCCGTACATGCCCACACGGCCATCGCTCCAGGGTTGCTTCGCAATCCAGTTGATGACGACGCGGGCATCGGCACCATCGAACTTGAACGGCGTCACCGGTCCGCGGCTGCGCCGTTCACCGCGCGTGAAGGCCACGATTCCCACATAGCCACGGGCCGCACATTCCTTGGCGAAGGTGTGCGAATCAACATAGATGGTGAATTCCAGCAGGCTAGGCAGCGGCTTCGTATCGTCCTTGGGCCGGACCACCACCGCTGAAATATTCGCGCCGTCCGGTGTCTGGATGAGCACATCCCAATCGGTGACGTAGCGCCGGCTGTCGTCCTCGTCTTCCAACGCGGCCACCAGCGGATGAAAGCTCCGATATGCATCGAACTGCAGGTACGTCCACACCAGATCGATGGCGTCGGCCTGCGGAATGCTGCCCTTCGGGCGCCACTGATCAAACGCGCGTTGCACGGCATCCCTGAATGGCGCCACGGATGCGTTCAGATAGTCGGACAACAGGAATGCGTCTGTGCCACTCAACGGTGAGACGATCGCGCGGTAGGCAACACCGTAGGATTTGGTGAACGGCCCCTTGTCCTCGGCCTCGCGGGAGCGGGCGTAGGCATAGATGTCATAAACAACCGACCTGCTCACGGGCTTGTGGGAGTCGGCGTTCTTGCGCCGCTCCCGTAGTTGCATGCGGGTCTGCCAGGCCGCGGTGTAGTTGCCCGCCACGAGCTGCAAGCCCGAGACGTTGTGCAGGTACCGATCCTGATCGTTCTCCTGGTACACCGGCAGAATCCGCTCGGCCAGGTCGCGCATGACTTTCGGAACAGTGGGGTCGTTCGCGGATGCGGGGGGCTTGAAGTCGAAGTTCTGCGCGAGCACCACCGGCGCTCCCAGCAGACACACCATGAGGAGAAGGAACGCCTTCACTCGGCCTGCCCTCCGGGAATGGCACGGAGCGCCACCGGCGCGGGGACCAGATGCAGGACCCGATTGAACATGGGATCGCGCGCCTGGGCCGCGCGGCCGATATGAATGATGCTCGTATGTTCGAGCTCATGGGAAAATATGTCGACCACTCGCTCCATGGCCTGATCGTCGAGCCCACCCAACATGTCATCTATCAGCAGCCAGGGCGGCGCCTGCATGACAATTCTCGCCAGGGCGAGACCCAGTTGCTCATCCTGACTCAACTCACGGTCCCAGCGCCGCGTCTCGTTCAGAAGCGGTACCAGCCGTTCGAGCCCCAACCGCTGCAGCGAGCGTGTGAAGCCTTCGTCGGGGAACCGGTCCACTTCCAGCGGATACGCCAATACCTCCTTGAGCGAGCCGCGCGGCAGGTACGGGGTTCCAGTCGGCAGATAAAGCATTTCTTCGTCTTTCGGTCGCGCGATGCTGCCGCCGCCCCAGGGCCAGAGGCCCGCCAGGGCGCGGAACAGCAATGTTTTGCCGGTCCCCGGCGCGCCGACAATGAGCACTCGCTCGCCTGCCTTGACGACCACCCGGGTCTCTTTGAGCATGTCCGAACCGCTCGGGGAAACGATCTGCAGATCGTTTATTGTGATGGTCCCCGGCTCTCCCTCAACGTAGGTGATGCGACTGTCGAGCTCGCTCATGTCCTCTGTTGTAGACAGAGCGTAGCGGAAGCTCGCGACTCTTTGCAGCGTCGCGCGCCAGTCCGCAATGATACTGAAATTGTCGACAAACCAGCGCAAGGAGGACTGCGCCTGCGTGAACGCCGCGGCCGCCTGCATCAGGCCGCCAAAGGAGATCTTGCCGGAAAAGTACAACGGCGCGGCCACCAGGATCGGTGCCACGATGGTAATCCAGCCAAAGCCGGCGGTGACCCAGGTTAGATTCGTGAGTCCTCGCACCAGGCGCCGCGTGGCCCGCAGGACATTGTCCAGGTGCATTTCAACCCGCCGGCGCTCGTCCTCCTCGCCCGCCGCCAGGGAGATTCCATCGAGATGCTCATTGATTCTCACCAGCGAGAAACGCAGATCCGCCTCGCGCGCGTAACGGTCGGAATTGCGCCAGATGAGGCTCTTGCCCACCCAGTAGCTCAGCAGCGAGCCGAGGGCCGCATACGTCACGGCCGCCCACAACATGAAACCCGGAATCTCGTAGTCGCGGTCGTGAAAACGGACCGTGAATCCGTTCGACAGCGTCCACAACACACCCGCGAAAATACCGAACAGAATACCCGCCTGCAGCAGTCCGGTACCGAGGTCGGCCGACAGCTCGCACAACTTGCGGGCGTCCTCGTGCATGCGTTGATCGGGATTGACACCCATCGGACCGCCGGCATTCGCCAGCCAGAACGCCCGGCGCGGCAACATCCAGTCGCGCAGCAGGTCGTGCACGATGCCCTGCCGCAACTTGAGCTTCAACATCTCGACCAGCCAGCGCTGCGCCACGTTTAAAATCAATATCGCCGTGGCAATCACGAAGAACACGCCCAACTGGTACATGAAGTCGTGCAGATCGCGCCGCGACAGCGCGTCGTAGAAAGGCTTGTTCCAACTGTTGAGTTGAATCTGGCCGTAGGCGGTGGCAACAATCACCGCCACGACGGTCACGCCGAGCGCTACGAGCGTGCGCGCAACCGGCGAGCCGCGCAGGGCCCGGAACATCATGCCCATCTGTTGGCCGAGACCGGATGCCGCCTTCTCGGCCGCGGCCTTCTTGGCCGCAGCGTCCATCGCGCCTTTTTGTGGGCTGCTCGTCACCCTACAACCGCGCGCCGGGCGGCCAGGCAGGAGATGAATGCCGCGTAGCTCCAGGCCAGATGCCGAGCGGAGGTCTGTGCGCCCGTGCGCTGGTCGAACTGTTCGGACAACTCCCCATTCTCGGGCGTGTATTGACGGACGGTCTCCAGGAACGCATCCCCTCTTCTGACCCAGTCTGTGCCTTGCGGGCTGTGAGCCGCGGCCAGAAAGCAGAACTCCGCCGCTCCCAGCGTCGAGAAATAATACGCGCCGCCGGAGAAGTAGACATCGCCTTTATAACGCCCCATGGCCGGCCCCGCATGCGCGGGGCGATTGCGGTTGATGGGATAGAGCGAGTCGAACAGCTCTTCCAGCCGCTGCAGCGTGGCCTGCATTTGCGGATCCCGAACAGTATGCGTAGACGCGCCTCCCAACGCATGGATCGCCGCCAGGATGACCGCAATATCCAGCTCCTTCACCGACCTTATGCCGGATGCCAGGATGCGCGATCGATAGTGCCGCTCGTCCGGCAGCCAGAAGCCATCGAGGCTGCGGTGAATGGCCTCCGCCTCGGCGCGATAGGTCCCCGCCAGCTCGAGATCACCGCCGTCCGCGAGCCAGTCAGCCCCTTCGCGCAGTGCTGCGGCGGAAACACACAGCGTGTAGTAGTGCTGGCCGCTCTCCTCCTCCCAGATGTCATACGAGGGCTCGCGCCAGTGAGCAAACGTAAATGCAAGGTCCGAGCGGACCAACCTCGATACCAGCGAGCGCAGCTCGGCATCGAATCCATGCACGCGGCTCCATCTCAACACGGAAAGTGCCCGCAGGGGCGCGCCGTCATGTTGGGGCCGCGTCCAGCTCGAAATATCGAGCGTGCCATCCGGATTGACGCGGGTCTCGGCGACGATCGAGTCGCCATGCACGGCACCCAGCTCGTCATCCTTGCGCAGGAACTTGATGAAGTCGGCAATGACATTCTCGCGCCACGCGGTCGTCGCGATCACCTTGCGCCCATCGAGCGCCTGCAGGTCGAGACTGAAACGCACAAAGTCACCGAAATGAGCGAGCGCCTCGCTGCCCAGATCGCCGGCCTCGAACAACAGGCGGATGGCATCCATCACCACCGCGGAATCCCGGAACCAGTGAAAGAAATAGTCCGGCTCCGGGTTCCAGTCAGCCAGCACCGGCGAGGCAATGATGGCGCCTTTCACCGGGTGAATGGTGTGGCCGAACCCCGGCCGCGCTTTGACCAGCCCCACGGGCGACACGGCCGCCAGCATTGCGGCGGCCGAGCGCCGGTATTGTTGCTCGAGCCACTGTTCGAACGCGCGTTTCATCCCAGGTGCGGGCTCGAGAAACTCAGCCGCCGCAGCCCGGTCTGCACTTCGGGAATGCTCATGAACAGCTTCCACAGCAGGCCGGTACGGTAATTTTCCATCATGACGACAATGGGTCCCTGGTCGATGGCAATGTACGTATCGGCATACCAGTTGCGCTGCTCGCAGAAGGCATCCGCAAAACCGTAGCGGCCCCAAAGCTTCTCACCGTGCTCGCTCAGGAAGTGACGCAGGGTACTCATGACTTCAAGGGGAGCATACGGAAGACTGGAAAGTGCTGCCGTCGGCGAGATGGTGCCGTTGTCATTGTCAGGTGCATGCGCCGAGTACCCGTCCGGGTCGTCGCTTGCCGTCAGACCCCAACAGTCGGGGCCATAGCCTTTGAAGTTGTAGGGGTTGGCCAGGCAATGCGCCCGGTTGATGGCGACATGCCGCCGGTTGAGCTCCCAATAGTCGGCGTATTTGTCTTTGAGTCCGCGCGGGTCGAGTCCGCAGAAGGAATAGTGCGCAAAGAAGAGCGGCCCCCCATACGCCATGCCGAGTGGCAACTCGATGTCGTAGTAGCGCTTGCCGTTCAGAAATCCGTTACCCGAGGCGTAGCCGCGCTGGTAGACGGTTGGACTGATGGGGTATCGAGGTGCGCCCGCGGCCAACACGTAGGTGATCAGGCATTCATTCCAACCGCGGATCTCGTGATCCATGGCCCAGCCGTTGTTGGGGCTCCAATGCCAGTACAGGACGCGGCGCCCTCCCTGCGTGTACCAGTCCCATTCGACCTCTTCCCACAACCAGGTGGCTCGCCCGCGCAGGGACTGTTCAGCTCGAGTGTCCCCATTGAAATACTGCCGCGCACACAGAAGGCCCATGCACAGGAACGCCGTCTCTACCAGGTCGCCACCATCGTCTTTCCGATAGAACGGAATCGTGGCAGCGGTTCGCCCGTTGATGAAGTGTGCGTAGGCGCCGTGATAGCAGGTTGCGGCAGTGAGCAAATCGAGCATTCGGTTGATGCGCTCAACCGCGGCATCGCGCGTGACCCAACCACGCTCGGCCGCCACGACAATAGCCATGATGCCGAAGCCGGACCCACCGATGGCGGACTTGTCGTCCGCTGCATCTGCGCGCGTAGTACACCTGTCAGGCGCGAGGCCGCTGACCGGATGCCCCCCATCCCAGAAAAACTTGAAGGTCTGGCGTTGCACGACCTCGAGCAATTGCTCATCGGGCAGTTTCGCCAGCGCTGCGGCTTCCATTAGCTCTCCTTTACGGACCCGCACGAGCGGATTCGACTCGCGATTTTGCCCTGTTTCCGCGACCATATGTTTTTTTGCGGACGGGTTTCGATGAATCGGGCCGAGAAACTGCTCTCTCAGATGACCCTGGCGGAGAAGCTGGGGCAGCTCACCATGACGGCCGCGGGATATGCCGTCACGGGTCCCGTCATTGCGGGTGACTCGACCGAGGCCATCAAAAGCGGCGCCATTGGCAATCTTCTCAACCTCGTGGGGCCCGGTCCGGTACGGGAGATGCAGCAGCTCGCCATTGAGCATTCGCGGTTGAAAATTCCGCTGCTGATTGGCCTCGACATCATTCACGGGCACCGCACGTTGTTTCCCATTCCGCTGGGCGAGGCCGCGCTGTTTGATCCGCAAACCTGGGAGGCGACAGCGCGGGAAGCAGCGAGAGAAGGCGCGGCTGACGGTCTTGCCCTGACTTTTTCACCCATGCTGGACGTTTCCCGCGACATCCGCTGGGGACGCACCGCCGAAGGGTCTGGCGAGGACACCTGGGTTGCGGTGCAAATGGCACGCGCCAAGGTCAAGGGATACGAAGGCACTGACCTGTCAGCGCCGGAATCGCTGGCTGCGTGTGCGAAGCACTATTGCGCGTATGCGCCGGTACTTGCCGGGCGTGAGTACGCGCAGGTGGATATCTCGGAGCGCACGCTGATGGAGGTCCATGTGCCTCCTTTTGATGCGGCGGTGGCGGCGGGTGTGGCTACGATCATGCCTGCGTTTACGGATCTGGATGGTGTTCCCATGACGGCCAACAAGAAGCTGTTGCGCCATCATCTGCGCGACCAACTCGGGTTCCAGGGCGTCATTGTCAGCGATTACAACGCCATTGCCGAGCTGTTGCATCACCGCATTGCCGCAGACCTGCCCCAGGCGGCAGCTCTGGCCCTCAATGCCAGTGTCGACATTGACATGATGTCCGATGCTTACCGCAACGGGTTGCCCGTTGCGCTCGAACGCGGGCTCGTCACGATGGCCCAGATCGACGAGTCTGTATTGCGTGTGTTGCGCTTGAAGGAACGCCTGGGGTTGTTTGATGACCCATACCGGCGCGGATCAAGGCAGGAAGCGCCTGCTGTCCTGACGCACCGGCGCGAGCTGTGCCGATCCGTCGGCGCCCGCTCGATCGTCATGTTGAAGAACGACCGTGAAACACTGCCCCTGCGCGGCCGGCTGCGGCGCTTGTGTGTGATCGGTCCGCTCGGGGATGCTGCTGTTGAAATGGGGGGCTGCTGGGGGGCCGCGGGCAGGCCTGAAGACCGGATCAGTGTACTGGCCGGGTTGCGTGCTGCGTTGTCCGGAACTGACATCGTGCACGCCGATGGCGTTGCATTTGCCGGTGGCGATGCAACCGGGATCGCTGCCGCTGTCGATCTGTGCAACGACGCCGATGCTGTCGTGTTGTGCATCGGCGAAAAAGCCGACATGAGTGGCGAGGCGGCGAGCCGGGCATTTCCCGAAGTGCCGCCCTTGCAACGCGCCCTCGCGGAAGCCGTATTCGAGCGGGCTCACGCCCGGGGTCTGCGGGTCGTTGTCGTGTTGTTTTCGGGACGCCCGCTGGTCATTCCCTGGCTTGCCGACGCCGCCGATGCAATCCTGGCGGCGTGGTTCCTGGGTAACGAGGCCGGCAATGCCATTGCGGATGTTGTGTCCGGCAAGATATCGCCGAGCGGCCGCACCCCCATGAGCTGGCCGCGCGCCATCGGCCAGATTCCCGTGTTCTACGGCGAGCGTCCCACCGGCCGGCCATACAACCCGAAGGACCACTTCACCAGCCGGTACATGGACGTGAGCAACGAGCCGCTCTATCCATTTGGTCACGGCTTGACCTACGGGCACTTCGTGTTATCCAACCTCGTTGTTGCATCCGACGAGCTGGCGGAAAAGGACACGCTCGATGTGCGCGTGGACGTCAGCAACGAGGGCGCTGCCGCCGCCGAGGAAACCGTGTTTCTGTTTATTCACGACAAGGTGGCGACGGTGACCCGTCCGGTGCTCGAGCTGAAAGGGGTTGGCAAAGTCACCTTGCGGCCGGGAGAAACCAGGACCGTGCGCCTGAGCGTGCCGGGCACCGAGTTGCGGTTCCTGGGGCTCGACCTCACCCCGGTATTCGAACCTGGGCAAATAGAGGTGCTGGTGGGGCCTTGCGCGGATCGGACGCAACTGCTGCTGCGGACCATTCAGCTCGTCTAGCGCCGGCGGAGCGCCCGTCGCCGGCCCGCGGCCGGCCCGCGCGGATTACGGCTTAACATATTGCACCCCTAGATGACCACCAGGCGGTCATCTGCGCCCTGGTGGCGCGGGCGATCAGTAATGCGGCGGCCGCTCTTCTTCCGGAGTCCGCGGGGTGTACGGAGTCTGTGCGGCAGAGATGCGTTGCGCGAGCACGTCGAGTTGGGCACGCAACGCGGCTATCTCCTGCTGCTGCCGATAGACGACATCGCTGAGCTCGACGTTGGCGCTCTCGAGGAACGCAATCTTGGTTTCAATCCGCTCGACTTCATCGCTGGTCATATCGACAGTGTAACCAATCCGCAGCCGCGGCGCGCGCAATTCAAACATGGCAACCCAACATACAGCGTCGCTCGCCGGCGACGTGTTTACCTGCTGCGCCCGGGCGACTAGAGTGCCGCGCAGACGTCAGGATCCGCTACGGGGAAAACAGTGAGCACGGGCAACAGCAAAACCTGGCCGCATCGGCATCGCTTTACCACGGAAGAATACAACTGGATGGCCGAAATCGGCCTGCTGAACGGGGAACCGGCCGTCGAGCTGATTGAGGGCGAGATCATTCACATGGCGCCCATGGGAACTCAACATGGCAACGTGGTGGAAAGGCTGCAGTTGGCCCTGGCGAGCGCGTTGGCCGGCCGCGCCGTCATCAACATTCAACGCGTGTTCCGCTTGAGCAACATCACCGAGGCTCAGCCCGACGTCATTGTCCTGAAGCCGGGACGCGACTACCACTCCACGAAATTCCCCACCGGCAGCGACACCCTGCTGGTGGTGGAAGTCAGCGACACCAGCTTCTCCTACGATCACGACATCAAGGTGCCGTTGTATGCGGCCCATGATGTTCCGGAGGTGTGGATCGTCGACCTCGAGAGCCGCTGCCTGCGCTTGTTCCGCGGGCTGGTGGACGGCAAATACACGGATGTACAGGTCGTCGAGGACCCGGCGCTCACCCCGCTTGCCGGCTTTCCCGACACCCACATCAACCTGTCCGGCCTGCTGATCTAATTCGCGTGCGCTGCCGCCTTTGCCTGCAGCAATTCGAGACCGGCCGCGTGATTTCGCTGGAAGCCCTTCCAGACCGAAATGCCATTCGCGCCCGGACTGACAGCGGCGTAGGCAGAGGTGCTCTCGGCCGGCCACTGGCCGGCATCCGAGTCGGTCCCGCTGACATTCAGATAGCTGTCACGACTGACATCGTCGCGGACATACCGGTCCAGGAAGGCCGTGATGAAATGGACGTTGATGGCATTGATCCGGTCCTTGCGCCACACCGGGTCCGCGAACCAATCCTGGTCCCACAGACGAGTGCGCATCGCATCGGGTACCGGATTCAAGCCGATTGAGTGTCCCCCCTCCTTGAAGGTCAAAAGGTATCGATCGGCATTCGTCGCGCCTTCAAAGATTGCGTGCGCGCCTGTTGCGTAGTCGACCGTGCGATCCCTGTTTCCCGAGATGAGCAACAGTGGCGCATGGATCCCGCGAAGGCCCTCAGCTCCCCACGCGGCCAGGTTTCCTCCACCGGCAGGTGCAAGCGCAACCACCGCACGCACACCTTCAACGGTAACAGCATCGTGTTTGGAACCACCACGTGCATACTGGTTGAGAAACGCGCCCGGCACCATCGTCATCAAGGGCGATGTTGGATCGAGCGTCGCGCCGGCGGCAGTCAATACCCCGTAGCCGCCCATTGAGTAACCAACAAGGGCGACTCGCGAGGGATCAATGAGCTTCTCACGCGCAAGAATATCTTTGAGAGATCGAGTCACATACGCCACGTCGAGCGGACGCCGCGCAAGGAGTTGAGCAAACCGGGACTTGTCGGTGATGGGCGGGTCGTCGTGTCGAATCGCCGCAACCACGTAGCCCTTCGAAGCGAGGTTCTCGGTCAGCCATGTCATGGCAGCCGGCGAATTGCTGTAGCCGTGCGAAACAACTACCAACGGGTGAGCCTTTCCGGCCGCAGGCGCATCCCGGACGGCAATTCCCGGGACGGTAAAGCTCACGGGGGGAGCAGGCGGCTCGGAAGGAAGGCTCGCAGTATAGGACTCGCGTTGGGCACCATCAGGAACGGCGGCGGGGTACCAGAGGTCAACGGTCAACGCGCGATCGCTCTTCTGGAATGAGCGGTTCGCCGGGTTGAACGACAGCACGTCTTCCTGCTTGCGCTGGACCAGGGCGAGCGTTCGGACTCCTACAGCCGAAGCGCCCAGGTGCGCGAGCTCCGGCGCATCGACTCCGAACTGGCTGGGGGGCCCGGCCATGCACGGTCCCAACAGCGCAAAGGCCGGAACCAGGGCCGTTAACGTCGCCTTCCACCTCATGTTCGCCCGGATTCTAGCCGTTCTGTGAACAAAAGTGCGCCACGGCGGCCGCTTAGCGGTAAGTTACGGATATGGGACAGTTGTTGTTGGTCATTGTTGTCGTAGCGGCGGTTGCCCTCGTGGCCACAATGCTGTACTTCCGGTTCGGGCGCGCGGCCGTCAGCGAAACTCCGCCGGCGCCAACACCCGCTTCCCCTGGAGCTGCCCCACAGGCACCCGCCGACCCGGCTTCAGCGACCATGTCGTTCAGCGCAGCGGACCTGCATTTCGACGCCCCAGTGGAAGGTCCGCGAAAGCTGGAGCCTGCCGAAGTCTTCGGCAAACTCTATGACCTGGCGCTGGGCAAGGCACGCCCCGCGTCATCGGTTACCGCGGGTCATCAAGAGGTGATGGACGCAACAGCGGCCGCACTGCAGGAAGACGCCACACAGGAGAAGTACGCACCCCGCCGCCCAAACATGTTGCCGCGCGTTCTCAGCGCATCGAGCGACGACAGCTTTTCGCGGCGTGACCTCGCGGCATTGATTGCTCGCGACCCATCCCTTGTTGGCAATCTGCTGAAGATTGCCAACAGCTCGTTCTACCGGGTCACCCCGGAACCGGTGGAGAGTGTCGAACGTGCGGTCGTGCTGTTGGGCACAGACGGCATCAGGTCGCTCGTCACTGCCGCGCTGATGCAACCGATATTCCGGATTGGCGGCGCTGACTTCCCGCGCTTCCCGGAAGTTGCCTGGGAGCATACGTTTCGTGCGGCGAACGCCTCGGTACCCTACAACTTCCTCGTCGAGAAATCCGACCCCGCAGCGGCTGAACTATTGAGCCTCGTCATGGGCCTCGCGGGGGTCGTCGTGTTTCGCGTCAGCGTCGATCAATATGCGAAACACCCGAAATTGCGGCCTGACGCGGGCGTCATGTCCTCCCTGCTCGATGCCCATTCAGCAAGCGTGGCACGACGGATCGCCACCAGTTGGGAGCTCTCCGAAGCCACGATCACCGGCCTCGACGGCCAATCGACGCGGGTTTCGAAGTATTCAACGCCGCTCGGCAGATCCCTTTACTACGGCCGTCTGGTCGGAGCGCTGGCGGTCCTTCGAATCAACCACATCATCGACGAGGATACCGCGCGAGCGTCAATCCCCGTCACCACCATGCCCGAAGATCAGCTCGAGCGCATGTGGAGCCGATTGAGCCCCCAGCCTGAGAAGTGATTACCGCGAAAGCGCGGCTACCAGCCTGGGCGGATCGTCCGTCAACGCGACGAGTGCTATGTAGGTCGTGTCATCTAGTCGGAAACGCAGATCGCGCTTCGCGGGATTGCTGGTCCGCAGCAGCATCTGTGCGCAGGAAACGTCCTTCGCGTCGGTGTGCTCGACTTCCGCGGCGTGGGGCCGGCATAACTGGTTGGCGGCGCCCATGATTTTCAACGCCTGCTGATAGTGTCGGAAGTTCGTATCGCGTAGCTGGGCCAGATCCGCCGGACCGTTGAGGTGGACGACGCCATCCCCTGCCCAGGCGCCCGACATGCAGGCGGCAGCCAGACCCAGAACGAGTGCGGTTTTTCGCATGATGAAGCCTCCTGATCGCGATCTTACTTCCCACCCCAGACGGTCGCCAGAATGAAGGCACCCGACGCCACCGCCATCACACCCGTTCCGGCCCAACCCAGCGCCCGCAAGCGGCCGGAAATTTTGAACTGCCCCATGACTGCCGCACTGCTCGTCAGCAACATCAGCAAGACCATCACCGGAACTGCCACTATCCCGTTCAGCACTGCCGCCCACACCAGGGCCTTCACTGGATTCAACGCGAAAACATTGGCCACGGCGCCGAGCAATGTCGCCACAGTGATCGCGCCATAGAAAGCCTTCGCATGCAGCGGCTTGCGGGCCAGCCCTACCGGCCACCTCCGGGCTTCTCCTAACGCATAGGCAGCGGAGCCGGCCAGCACGGGAATAGACAGCAGGCCGGTGCCGATAATTCCGATTGAAAACACAATTGCGGCAAAATTGCCCGCCAGCGGCTGCAGTGCCTGTGCAGCTCGAGCGGCGCTGTCGATGTCGGTGACTCCCGCCTGGTGCAGGGTAGCTGCGGCCGTCACGAGAATGGCGAGAGCCACGAGATTGGAAAACCCCATTCCCACCAAGGTGTCCAACTTGATGCGGGCCAGTGCATTGGGTCCTTCGGCCGGGTCCTCACGCAGGGGCCGGTCGCACGGCTCGGCCTTGGTGTCCTCGACTTCCTGCGCCGCCTGCCAGAAGAACAGGTAGGGGCTGATGGTGGTCCCGAGGATCGCGACCACAGTGAGCCAGAACTCCCGATTGAGCGACAGTCGGGGCCAGAGCATTCCCTTGGCAAACTCGAGCCACGGGACATGCACGACACACACGGTGGCAAAGTAGGCGAACAACGACAGTGTCAGCCACTTCAGCAAGGAAACATACCGCTTGTGCTGAAGAAGTATCTGCCCCAGCGTGCAAATGAAGGCGAATATCACGACATAAACCCAACCGGGCAACTGCGGCAACAACAGCCGGCTCGACTGCGCCATCGCGCCGAGATCCGCGCCGATATTCAGAGTGTTGGCAGTAAACAGAAGCGCCACAATGACATACAGCAGCCACTTGGGATAATGCTCGCGCAAGACCCCGGCGATCCCCTTCCCCGTCGTGCGGCCGATCCGCGCGCTGATGGCCTGTATGGCCACCATCAACGGATACGTGAGCAGCAGCGTCCAGCCGAGTTGGAATCCGAACTGCGCTCCGGCCTGCGAGTAGGTTGCGATACCGCTCGGATCATCATCTGCCGCACCCGTCACGAGCCCGGGCCCCAACACCTTCAACGGCCGTGTCAGGTTCCACTTCACCCGATAGTCACACTGACCGGACAGTGATCGCTTCCCATGATGTCAGCATGAATCCGCGCATCCTTGACCTTCGCCTTCAAGGCAGCCGATGTCAGGAAATAGTCGATTCTCCACCCCACATTGCGCGCCCGGGAATTGGCGAAGTGACTCCACCAGGAGTAGTGCCCATTGCCCTGCTTGAACAGCCGGAAGGTATCCACGAATCCGGCGTCCAGCATGTTCTGGAAGCCCTCGCGCTCTTCAGTCGTGAAGCCTTTCTTGCCTTTGTTCGGCTTCGGGTTGGCGAGATCGTTTTCGGTGTGGGCTACATTCAGATCGCCACAGAACACGACCGGCTTCTTTTTCTCGAGCTGCCGCACGTACGCGAGGAATGCCGGGTCCCAATGGGCGTGGCGCAACTTCAGACGACTGAGGTCATCCTTGGCATTGGGCGTGTACACCGTCACCACATAGATATTCTTCAGCTCGGCCGTGATGACGCGGCCTTCCTCGGCGCTATCGCGCTTCAGCTCATCGGCAAACTTGTAGCGCTTGGCAAATTCGCTGGGAAAGCCGTTGATGACCTCAATCGGCTTTTCCTTCGTAAAGATGGCTGTACCCGAGTACCCCTTCTTCACTGCGGAGTGCCAGAACTCGTGGTAGCCGGGTAGCTCGATCTCAATCTGGCCGCGTTCGGCCTTCGTTTCCTGCAGACACAGTACGTCGGGGCCGTGAGCCTCAACAAACGGGGTGAACAGGCCTTTCTTCAGAACGGCGCGAATGCCGTTGACATTCCAAGAGTACAGTTTCATGGTGACGTGAGCTTATCACTGCCGCCGCCCCTAACGCGCCTTCTTGCCCGCCTGATCCAGCGTCTCGAAGTCTTCATCCGACAGCACGATGCCGGCGCCCGCCACGTTCTCCTCGAGGTGCTTCACCTTGGAAGTCCCCGGAATGGGCAGCATGACCGGACTGCGCTTCAACATCCACGCCAACGCCACCTGGCTGGGCACCGCGTGATACTTCTTCGCCATTCCATCGAGCACCGAACCGGGGGTGGCGAGATCGCCGGAGGCGAGTGGGAACCACGGGATGAAGCCAATTCCATGCTGCGTGCAGTAATCCAACACGTCCTCGCTGCCGCGATCCACCAGGTTGTAACGGTTCTGCACGGTAGAGACCTTGAAAATCTTCGCGGCGGCTTTGATGTCCGCGACCGAGACTTCGCTCAGGCCGGCATGACGAATGACTCCACTGTCCAGCAGCCTCTTCACCGCCTCGAATTGCTCATCGCGCGGCACCTTCGGGTCGATGCGATGCAACTGCCACAGATCGATTCGCTCCACACCCAGCCGTTTGCAACTGGTGTAAGCCTGTTGAATCAGGTATTCGGCGCGGCCGAGCGGCGTCCACTGGTCAGGGCCGGTGCGCGCAAGTCCCGCCTTGGTGGCCACGAAGACGCCCTTGTAGGGATGCAAGGCCTCGCGTATCAACTCTTCCGCTACATCGGGACCGTACGAATCGGCGGTGTCAATGAAATTGATCCCGAGCTCGGGGACCCGCTTTAGTGTCCGGAGCGCTTCGGCGCGATCGGCCGGCGGGCCCCAGACACCATCGCCCGTCAAGCGCATGGATCCGAAGCCCAGGCGATGCACTTCCAGGTCCGCTGCCACGCGGAATGTCCCGGATTTCGCGGCTGAATCAGCCATAAAAGCACGCCTCCGCACGGATTTTCGATTAGCGTAACATGCTCACAATCGGCCTCGTCTACCCATTCAGAGTGACTCCATGACAACAGTCTGGCCCGAGCTTCCCTATGCCGCATGGCGTGACACGCAGGCGACCTTGCAACTGTGGACCCAGGTCGTCGGCAAGGTCCGTGTGACACTCACTCCATGGCTCAACCACAGTTGGCATGCGACGCTGTACGTCACTTCCCGAGGCCTCACGACATCGCCCATCCCTCACGGAAACCGCACTTTCGAAATCGAATTCGACTTTCTGGCGCAGCAACTCGTCATTTCCGTCAGCGACGGCGGCACCCGCAAGATCCCGCTGCGGCCGCGAACCGTTGCGGACTTCTACGCTGAGGTGATGACAGCGCTGCAACTGCTGAATGTGCCCGTCACCATCAAAGAGCTGCCGGCTGAGATTCCCAATGCCATCCGCTTCAGCGAAGACCGGCAACACGACGCCTATGACAGTGAATACGCGCAGCGCTTCTGGAAGGCGCTCGTGCAGATCGATCGGGTCTTCAAGCATTTCCGCACGGGCTTCATTGGCAAAGCGAGCCCGGTGCACTTTTTCTGGGGCAGCTTCGATCTGGCGGTGACGCGCTTCTCGGGCCGCAAAGCACCCAGGTTCACCGGCAAGGCGCCTGGACTGGACGCCGCGGTCATGCAGGAAGCCTACTCACATGAAGTGAGCAGCGCGGGGTTCTGGCCCGGCGGCGGTGGAATCGACTACGCCGCGTTCTATTCGTACGCGTACCCCACTCCGGCGCAGTTCAAATCCCACCCTGTCAAAGTGGGCGCCTTCAACGACTCACTGGGTGAGTTCATACTGCCGTACGATGAAGTCCGCACCGCCGCCGATCCGGATGCGATGCTGCTGGCGTTTCTGCAGGACACCTACAGCGCCGCGGCCGCGACCGCCGGTTGGAACCGCAACGAACTGGAGTGCGCCCTGGGAGAGCCTACGGCAGTGCGCACATAGACGAACGGATCAGAAACCGCATGTTGGTCGGTGCCTCCACCGAGAAACTGGCGCCGCGGCCCGGCACGACATCAACAGTCCAGCGCGTGTGCGCCCAGCGCCTGAACTGCTCGCGGTCCATCCAGAATTCACAACCCGCGATCTCCCCCACCTTGACATCGACGCTGCCCAGCTTGAATTCCCCCACCGGAAAGCACATCGGGGCGCTGCCATCGCAGCAGCCCCCCGACTGGTGAAACATCAACGGGCCGTGTTCGCGCCTGAGCTGCTCAATGAGCCTGCGGGCCGCATCGGTGACCCCGACACGGCCCGGATCGAACTCAACCACGTTGCCGTTCGAGTCGTCAGTCATCAGAAGAAGCCCAACGCCTTCTCGCCATAGCTGACCAGCACATTCTTGGTCTGCTGGTAGTGATCCAGCATCATCTTGTGCGTCTCGCGGCCGATGCCTGATTTCTTGTAGCCACCGAAAGCCGCATGCGCCGGATAGGCGTGATAGCAGTTCGTCCAGACACGGCCTGCCTTGATGCCCCGGCCGAAGCGATACGCCTGGTTGATGTTACGGGTCCAGACGCCGGCCCCCAGCCCATACAGCGTGTCGTTGGCAATCTCCAAGGCCTGCTCAGGAGTATCGAATGTTGTCACCGACACCACGGGCCCGAAAATTTCCTCCTGGAACACCCGCATCTTGTTGTGCCCCTCGAAGATCGTAGGCTTGATGTAGTAGCCGCCCGCCAGGTCGCCGGACAGCTTGTTGGCGCAGCCACCGGCCAGCACTTTCGCGCCTTCCTTGCGTCCGATATCCAGGTACGACAATATCTTCTCGAACTGGTCGTTGGAGGCCTGCGCACCGATCTGCGTGCTCATTTCATACGGATCGCCCTGTTTGATGGCCTCGACCCGCGCCACCGCCTTCTCCATGAACCTGTCATAAATGGACTTCTGCACCAGCGCGCGCGACGGACAGGTGCACACCTCGCCCTGGTTGAGGGCGAACATCGCAAAGCCTTCCAGCGCCTTGTCCACAAACGAATCATCCTCGCTCAGCACGTCGGCGCAGAAGATGTTGGGAGACTTGCCGCCCAGCTCCAGCGTCACCGGGATGATGTTCTCGGACGCGTACTGCATGATCAACCGGCCGGTAGTGGTCTCGCCGGTGAACGCAACCTTGTTGATACGCGGATTGGAAGCCAGCGGCTTGCCGGCCTCGAGACCGAAACCGTTCACAATGTTGAGCACCCCGGGCGGCAACAGGTCCTGGATCAGCTCAGCCCACACGAGAATCGACAGGGGTGTTTGTTCCGCCGGCTTCAGGATCACGGCATTGCCCGCCGCCAGGGCCGGAGCGAGCTTCCAGGCCGCCATCAGGATCGGAAAATTCCAGGGAATGATCTGACCGACCACGCCCAACGGCTCGTGGTAATGATAGGCGACCGTGTCAGCGTCGATCTCGCCGATCGAGCCTTCCTGGGCGCGCACGCAACTGGCGAAATAACGGAAATGATCGATTGCCAGCGGAATGTCGGCGGCCGTGGTCTCGCGAATCGGTTTGCCGTTGTCATAAGTTTCAACCGCCGCCAGGAACGGCAGATACTGCTCCATGCGATCGGCGATCAGGTTGAGCGCACGCGCGCGAGCCGCCACCGCAGTCTTTGCCCAGCCATCGGCGGCGGCATGCGCCGCATCGAGAGCCCGCTCGACATCCTCCGCCTGGGAACGCGGTATCTGGCAGATCACCTGGCCGGTGGTCGGTGACACATTGTCGAAGTAACCCCCTTTCGCGGCAGCGACCCACTTGCCGCCAATGAAATTCGCATAGCGCGAGCGCAACGGCAGGGTGCGCTCAACTCCCTTCAGGTGCTTGTTGAAAGAGGTGCTGTGCTGAATGTCGGGCTCCGGGACCCGGGCTTGGATGGGGCTGGGGCTGCTCATGTGTCTGTCTCCTTCTGGCGGGTGCGCCAGGTTCAAAGCAAAGGCCATACCAGCACCCCGCCCACGGTCTACTCCCCCTGCGGCGGCCTCCGTGCCAGAACCGATGCCAACCCTCTGTGTCATATCCGGTATATATGTCACCGCCCCCTTGACACAGATGCCAACCCGCGTAGCTTTATTGGTTCGGGGGGGTCATCAGCATGAGAGCCGATCGACGCAATACAGGATTGTCCAATCCCGTACCCTCGGAGCCCCTGCCCCATGCCGATCTCGTCATTCGTGTCGCCGGTTGCGGCTCATCCGCTGAGCTCATTGCGGCTTCGTTGGCGCCCACGGTCGGCAGCTCGTGGCGCCGTTGCCTCAACGACTTCAATCTCGATCCGGCCGGGGACTACCAACCCACCGTCGTCGATCAAACCCGGATCAAGGACCTGCAAGCCGAGCATGAAGAGCTCGTGCAGATCGCGCGCGCGGAAATGGACTCACTCTATGAGCAGATTTCCGGATCGGGTTATGCCCTGCTGCTGGCGGACACCTCCGGTGTCATTCTGTGCGAGAAGATCGATCCAACACTACGGCGGATGTTCATCCAGGCCGGGTTGATCGTCGGCGCCGAGTGGAGTGAGCAGCGCGAAGGCACCAACGGCATCGGCACGTGCGCCGCCGAATCGCGGCCCATCACGATTCACCAGTCGGATCATTTCCGCTCGCGTCACATCGGTCTGTCCTGTTCGGCAGCACCGATTCATGATCCCTACGGCCGGGTGGTCGCCGTACTCGACGCCTCCAGCGTGAGTGCCGAAGGCGGCCGCGAATCACAGATGCATACGGTCGCGCTCGTCAATGCATCCGCCCGGCTCATAGAGAAATGCCTGTTTCTACGGCGCCACCAGGGCGATGCGCTGTTGCGTTTTCACCATCGCCCCGAGTTCGTCGACCTGTTGCACGACGGTGCCATGGCGGTGTCCACAGAAGGTATTGTCGTGGCCACGGACATGACCGGGTTGCGCCTCCTCGGTGCCAAGAGTCACCAGGACATTGTCGGCCGATCCATTGCCGATATCTTCGATGCCACCTTCGCTGAGTTGGTGGCGGGCTCATCCACCAGCCGCCGGGCCATGTATGAACTGCGCGATAACTTGCACGGCCGGCGCTATTTCGCCAGTCTCGCCCAACACAACAGTCATTCGCGTGCGGTATCGGGTGTTTCCGGCCGGGCTCTCGTGCGCGTGGCCGGGGCCAGGTCGGATGCCGTCCTGACGCTGCAGGATCTCGCCGGCGACGATCCGGTGATGCTGCGGAATATGCGCAATGCCCAGCGGGTGGCTGATTGCGCGGTGTCGGTGCTCATTCGCGGGCCGACGGGTTCGGGCAAGGAAGCATTCGCCAAAGGTATCCATCTCGCCAGCAATCGCGCCCGCCGGGCGTTTGTGGCCGTCAACTGCGCGGCGATTCCCGAGTCCCTCATTGAGAGCGAGTTGTTCGGCTACACGGCGGGCGCATTCACGGGAGCGCGCCGCGAGGGAATGCGCGGCCGGATTGCCCAGTCGTCGGGCGGGACCTTGTTCCTCGATGAGATCGGAGACATGCCCCTGTCGTTGCAGACCCGGTTGCTGCGCGTCCTGGAAGAACAGGAAGTCACGCCTTTGGGCAGCGAGACTGCCGTCAAGCTCGACCTGCGGGTCATCTGCGCTTCACACCGGAATCTGCGCGAGCTGCTCACCCGCGGTATGTTTAGAGAGGACCTGTACTACCGCTTGAATGGAATCACACTCGAGTTGCCTGCATTGGCCTGCCGCCGGGACAAGGAAAGCCTCATCCGCAAGTGCATGGCCAGTGAAATCGCCGCCGGGGCGACGGCCTCCATCGAAGGAGCCGCGCTGGACCGCCTCGCTGCGTACGCGTGGCCGGGCAACATCAGGGAGCTGCGCAACACACTGCGGACCGCGCTGGCCATTTGCGAGAACAGTGTCGTCCGGCTCAGTGACCTGCCCGCGGAAATCTGCCAACCCGGTCGGCAGACAGCAAGCGCCGCCGAGCCGGACATCTCACTGGAACACGCCGAACGAGAAGCGCTCCTGCGGGTCATAGAGAAGAACGACTGGGTCATGAGTCACGTCGCGACGCAGTTGGGCATCAGCCGCAACACGTTGTATCGTAAGATCAAGCGTCACGGGATTCCCCTGACGCGGAATTGATCTTAACTTGAGCGCTATATGAACGGGGTCGCCTCGACCCCGTTGAAAGTTCGGCCGCAGGCCGTGGAGAGACTCTATGAGCAAAGGCATGGACAAGAAGAAGGAACAGAAGAAGAAACCCACGCGGACGCCGGACGAGAAGCGCGCCGCGAAGCGGGAGAAGAAGGCAGAGCGGAGAGGCTGACAGCGTCCGCCAGGCGATCCGGCGGCCCATGAGCCATCCGCCACCCGCCGGATCGTCAAATATGCCATCGGCAAATACCCTGCGGCGAACATCCCGACAGCACCCATACCAACGTCAAGCATGCCGACGTCACACGTCGACTACGGCATTTGAACCTGCATTATTTCCCCCGGGTGCATTGCCGATCCCGCCGTGATCACCAGGTAGCGCCGCATCGTCGAAGCCTTGACTTCCACAATCTGCCGAATGGGCCCGATGGCATTCACAATGGCGGCGCCCGTGGAATTGGTGGAAAACGACGCCAGCGGCTGAAGCGCTCCGGTGCCATCCGGCTTATCCGCCAAAGCCAGCAAATAAGGTTGCTTCGGCTGCAGCCCTGTCGCCGACACCTGTAGCACCTGCAACAGCCCCTGATCGAACAGCGACACGCTCGTCGGCGCGGACGAGCTGCTCCCCTGCCCACCCGAGCCCGGCGGCGCCAGGGTGAGATGAGCGGCTTCGCCCGCAATGCCGAGCGGTTGCAGCCCGCCGGTCCCATTGCCCTCGGTGACGGCAGCCGGAACATAGACGACTGCCTGGGGCGCCTGCCCGATCGGCACGTCGGCAATCACTTTGTTCGTGGTGGTATCAATGGCGGTCAAACTGTCGCCATTCTCGATTCCGACGTACATCCGTTTGCCATCGCCGGACGGCCAGAGGCCGTGCGGCAGCTTGCCCGTGGGAACGGTCGCCACCTGCGTTCCGTCGGATACCTTGAAAACCTTCACAACATTCAGTCCGCCGACCGTCACGTAGGCGAAGATCTGCTTGTTGGTCCGGGCAAAGTTGACGTGGTTGGTAATGGGCCCCGTATCCATCACCCGCAGGACTGAAAACGGCGGCCGGGCATCGAACACTTCGGTCTTGCCGGAGTCCTTCAAAGTCAACCACACCTGCTTGCCATCCGGCGTCGCGGCAATATCGGGACAGAACGAGCTCGCCTGGGCCACGCGGCCGACAATCTGGTGATCCGCCACGGAAATGACCACCGTCTCGGGATTGAAGGATGAGCACACATAACCGTACTTGCCGTCGGGCGAGAAAATCTGCATTCCCGGGCCTCCAGGCACCGTGATGCGCATGCGCTCCGCGTAGGTGTTGGGATCGATGACGGAGATGTAGTTCTCGCCGCGTATCGTCACCCAGACTTCCGCGCCGTTGGGTGTGAAGAACGCTTCGTGCGGCGAGCGGCCCACATAGGTCGTGTGCACGATTTCATTGCTGGCGGTGTCAATGAATGTCACGGAGTTGGAGCCGATCGACACGACCGCGAGCGTTCGATGGTCTGGAGAAAATCCCAGTCCATGCACGAGCAACTGACCCCGGTACAAAGGACTCAAGTTGCCGGGCGTCGGCTCGCCCAGGCGGATCACGCCGAGCAAGGTGTTGTCGGCGGCATCGGTCACCGATACCGTGTTGGAAAACTGCTCGGCCGCATACACCCGGTCGCGATGGGTGATGGGGATTTCAGGCGCCGCCACCGGCCCCGGGACCTGGCCGGCGAAGGCCGCGATGGCCGGTAAGAGAGCCGCGGCCGGCAAACAGGCGCAGGCCCACAGCGCCAGCCGCGCACGCCCCCTCGGGCTCAGCGCCTTGGCCATGCGCCGCCCGAGGCCCATGAGCCCCTCATGGATGCGCGCCGCTTTCATGCGCGCGGCACTCACGCGCGTGGGGCACAAACGCCCGAGGCTCATGCGCCCCCATCTCATTTCGCGGGCTCACCGATCGCGAGCCGCATCGCCGCGATCTCCTGTGTCTGATTCACAATGATCTCCTGTGCCATGCGCCGCAACTGCTCATTGTGTCCATACCGCAACTCCGCCTGCGCCATTTCAATGGCGCCCTGATGATGCGGCACCATAGTCGCGACAAAGTCCCTGTCAACATCGCCGCTCGGTGCCACCGTCATGGCCGCCATCATCTTCGTCATGGCCGCCGCGTTTTCCTGCAGGAACGGCGCCTCCGGAGTCTGCGCCGCGAAAACGCAGGCGCTCACGGCAAACAGGAAAACCGCCGGCAACCGCTTATCCATACCGTTCAAACCTCGATTTTGCGCGCCACTTCCACAACGTTGCGCGACGGCAGGCGGAACCGGTCCACCACCTTCACGGCATTGCGATACAGAAAAGCAAACACCGGCAGGCGCCAGTGGGACAGGCGTCCGTGACCGGGCTTGCGCACAATGAGATCGCGCGCCGCGAAATAGACGCCGCCGTCCGTATCAAGCTTCGGGTCCAGGTGCTTCAAGTTGGTCAGGGCGCGGCACAGATCCGGGATTTCCATGAAGCCGAAGCGCGCGACCGCGTGCCAGATCCCGTCGGTGATGTGCTCCGCATCGCAGCGTTGCGCAGGATCAACACGAGGGGTCTCTTTGAATTCGACCGTAAGCGTCACAACACGCTCGTGCAGCGAGCCCATGTGTTGGACGTGGAAGATCATCAGAGGTGGAATCGTTCGCGGCGATTTCGTCAGGAATATTCCAGTGCCGGCCACCCGCGGAATCTTGCCGGAAGCCAGCTCTTCCAGGAATTGACGCGAGTCCTCCTCGGTCCCGGCCAGTGCATCATGCACGCAGTCCACGCCGGATCGCCAGGTACTCATGATGAAGAAGACACCGGCGCCGAGGGTCAGCGGCAACCAGCCGCCGTCCGCAATCTTCAGAAGATTGGCACAGAAGAACGCCAGGTCCACAAGCAGAAACACGCCGGCAACCCCCAGGGACACAGCCGCCGACCACCGCCAGGTCCTGCGCATGGCCGCGTACAAGAGGCAGGTCGTCACCAACATCGTGGTGGACACCGCCGTCCCATACGCACCCGCCAGCTTGTCGGAGCTGCCGAAAGCGACCGCAATGGCCACAGTGACAATCATCATCATCCAGTTCACCGCGGGTACGTAGATCTGCCCATAGACCTCATCGGAGGTCTGCCGGATGTTGACCCCCGGCAGCCATCCGAGTTGCATGGCCTGCCGCGTCATGGAGAAGGAGCCGGTGATAATGGCCTGACTGGCAATTACAGTCGCCAGCGTCGCCAGGACCACGAGAGGATAGACCGCCCAAGACGGCGCAAGCTGGAAGAAAGGATTGCCCGTGATGGTCTGCTTCTCGATCAGCAGCGCCGTCTGTCCCGCATAGCTCAGCAGCAGCGCCGGAAGCACCACCCAATACCAGGAGCCGCGTATGGGTCCACGGCCCAAGTGGCCCATGTCGGCGTACAGTGCCTCCGCTCCGGTAATACACAGGAATACCCCTCCCAACACCAGGAAGCCCGCGGTCCGCTCGTGCGCCAGGAATTCGACGGCGTGGACGGGATTCACTGCGACGAGCACGTGAGGATTGCGAACGATTCCACTCACCCCGAGCGCGGCAATCACAGCGAACCACAGCAGCATGATGGGTCCGAACGCACTGCCGATTCTTTCGGTTCCGAACCGCTGCGCTGCAAACAGCACCATGAGAATCAGGACCGCAATTGGCATGACGAAAGGTTTGAATGCGTCCGTGACGACGTTGACGCCCTCGACAGCGCTCAAGACCGAAATGGCGGGCGTGATGACGCCGTCGCCATAGATCAGCGCGGCTCCGAGTAATCCCATCACCGTGAGGACGCGCGCGCCGTGCCTGAAGCTATTGGCCCCAACGAGGGACATGAGCGCCATGATTCCACCCGCACCGTGGTTGTCGGCGCGCATGACAAAGACGCAATATTTCACCGAGACGGTGATGACCAGTGTCCAGAATATGAGCGAAAGAATTCCCAAGGCACTCGAGGAAGTGAAATGGCCACCCATGGCCTGCACCACTGTCTGCAGGGTGTATAGGGGGCTGGTGCCGAGATCGCCGTAGACAATGCCCAGGGCGGTGAGCCAGAGCCAATTGTTTTCGTGGGAAGTGGCGGGGCGGACCGTGGCGGAGCTGCGCATTTCGCGCAGTATAGCCGCCCGCTATTGCAACACCGGCCGGCGTTCCGGCACATTACCCCTTGTATGTCAAGCACTTCCGACTCTGCGAAGCAACACTTGCTTACAGTGTCTGAAGTACGAATCTCGGGAAACTTCACCCCTGGTTGCACAGTCAACGTCGCAGGCTAAGGTTTGGGGAGTCGCAAGCTGGTGGATCAGTGGTAAACGAACAAGAGAATCAGACTAACGACCCGGCGCAGCCGCCGCAGTCGTTCTTCCGCCGATATCGCGCAGTCATCTTCGTCGTCATCGCATTTGCAGTGGTGGTCCTCCTCGTGCTGAGGCACCACAAGCACCAGCAGGAGCTGGCTGCCATGGAAGGCGGGGGACCCGGTGGCCGAGGCCGCGGGGGCGCTTCCTCCCTTAGCGGCGGAGGCGGCCGCGGCCGTGGCGGCGGGGCGGGGCCCAACAGTGCCGTCGCGGTGACAGTGGCAAACGTTGCCTCCGGTGATATCGAGGTCCGGATCCCGGCGCTGGGAACCATTACACCTCTGGCGACCGTCACCGTGCGTCCACAGGTGAGCGGTATTCTCACGAAGCTGGCCTTCCAGGAAGGCCAGCTCGTGAAGGCCGGGCAGTTTCTGGCCGAAATCGATCCGCGTCCCTACCAGGCGGCCCTCGAGCAGGCCAAGGGCAATCTGCGCAAGGACCAGGCGCTGCTGGCGGATGCCCGCCTCGATCTGAAGCGCTTCGAGGAACTGATCAAGGAAGACTCCGTGGCGCAGCAGCAGCTCGACACCCAGCGCGCCCTGGTGGATCAATACGGCGGGCAGCTCGAGTCCGACCAGGCGGCGGTGCGGACCGCGCAGATCAACCTGGACTACACCCACATTGTCTCGCCGGTCTCTGGCCGCGTCGGCCTGCGCCAGGTCGACCAGGGGAACTATGTGACGCCCGGTGACACCAACGGCCTGGTCGTCGTGACCGAGCTGCAACCGATTTCCGCGATTTTCGCCATCCCCGAAGACAACGTGAACGCCCTGATGGACCAACTCCGGTCAGGCGGCACATTGACGGCGGAGGCGTTCGACCGGGGTAACAGCACCCAGATAGGCACGGGCCAGGTGAAGGCCGTCGACAGCCAGATCGACACCACCACCGGCACGATCAAGCTGCGTGCGTTGTTTGCCAACGAGGATGGACGCCTCTTTCCCAATCAGTTCGTGAATATCCAACTCATCGTCAATGTGTTGCACGACCAGACCGTGATGCCTAGCTCGGCCGTGCATCGGGGCGCCCCCAATGGCGTCGCCAGCACTTTCGTCTATCTCGTCAACACGACGGAAAACACCGTGGCCGTCCGCCCTGTCACCCTGGGGGTCATCGACGGTGAACGGGTTGCCGTAACGAAAGGCCTGGAGGCCGGAGATATCGTGGTCACCGAGGGCGGCGACCGCCTCCGTGATGGCGCGTCGATCCTGCTTCCGGCCAACACGACTCAACATCCTACGACGGCAGCGCCTCAGCAGGCCCACAAACGCGGCATCGGCAAGGGGAACGGCCAGCATAAGAACCGGGGACAGCAGCCGCCCGCCTCACAATGAACCCGTCGCGCCTTTTCATACTCCGGCCGGTCGCCACTACCTTGTTGATGGTGGCCATCCTGGTCGTGGGCCTGATTGCCTACCTGCAGTTGCCCTTGTCGGCCCTGCCGGAAGTCGCCTATCCGACCATCCAGGTCCAGACGTTCTATCCGGGCGCGAGCCCCGAAGTGGTCACCTCGGCCATCACGGCGCCGCTGGAAAAGCAGTTCGGCCAGATGCCCGGCCTCAACCAGATGTCCTCGACGAGCTCGGCGGGGGCCTCGGTCATTACCTTGCAATTCAACCTGTCGCTGCCGATCGATGTCGCCGAGCAGGAAGTCCAGGCAGCCATCAGCGCCGGACAAAACCTGCTGCCACAGGATCTTCCCGCACCACCCATCTATGCGAAGGTCAATCCCGCCGATGCGCCCGTGCTGACATTGGGCATCACTTCGGCCGTGATGCCGTTGACCGAAGTGCAGGACATGGCGGACACGCGCGTTGCCCAGAAGATCTCCCAGTTGAAAGGCGTCGGCGTGGTGAGCATCAGCGGCGGCCAGCGGCCCGCCGTCAGGGTTGTAGTAAATCCCCGCGCCCTCGCCGCCTACGGCCTCAACCTCGATGACCTGCGCACGACCATCAATGTTGCCAATCAGAACGGACCCAAGGGGACGCTGGATGGCCCGGCCCGCGCCTACACAATCAACACCAACGATCAGATCCGAAGCGCCGAGGAGTACGGCAATATCATTGTCGCCTATCGCAACGGCTCACCCGTCCGCATGAAGGATGTGGCCACGCTCGTGGCCGGTGCCGAGAATGCCAAGCTCGGCGGCTGGATGAACAACACCCCGGCCCTGATCCTGAACGTGCAGCGGCAGCCGGGAGCGAACGTCGTCGCGGTGGTGGACCGCATTCACGAACTGCTGCCCCAGCTTCGAGCCGCTCTTCCTCCGGGAGTGGATGTCGCCATCCTCACCGACCGCACGACCACCATCCGCGCTTCCATCAAGGATGTGAAGTTCGAGATGATCCTGGCGGTGGTACTGGTGGTGCTCGTCATCTACCTGTTCCTGCGGGATGTACGCGCCACCCTGATTCCGAGCCTGTCCGTACCGCTCTCCCTGATCGGCACCTTTGCGATCATGTACCTGGCGGATTTCAGTCTCAACAATCTGTCCTTCATGGCGCTCACCATCGCGACCGGTTTCGTGGTCGACGATGCGATTGTGATGATCGAAAACATCTCGCGCTACATTGAGCGGGGCGAGCGCCCGTTGCAGGCGGCCCTGAAGGGCGCCGGCCAGATCGGCTTTACCATCATTTCCCTCACCGTCTCCCTGATTGCCGTGTTGATTCCCCTGCTGTTCATGCAGGACGTGGTCGGGCGCCTGTTCCGTGAATTCGCGGTAACGCTGGCGGTCACCATCCTGATTTCCGCGGTCGTGTCCCTGACGCTCGTGCCGATGATGTGTGCGAACCTGTTGCAGCATCGGCCCGGGAAGCAGCACGAAGACAACGAGTCAGGTTGGTTCGGACAGATGGTGGCCTGGTACGGCGGCAAGCTCACGTGGGTACTCAATCACCAGAAGCTGACACTGTGGGTTGCCATCGCGACCCTCGTTGTCACGGCCGGCCTGTACATCGGGATTCCCAAGGGCTTCTTTCCGGACCAGGACACGGGCCTCATCCAGGGCGTATCGGATGCCACCGAAGGTATTTCTTATGCCGCCATGGCCGAGCGCCAGCAGGCCCTGGCGCGCGCGATTCTGCAAGACCCGGATGTCGCGAGCCTGTCATCGTTCATTGGTGTGGACGGCAACAATGTCACATTGAACAGCGGCCGCTTCCTGATCAACCTGAAACCCCGTGACTCGCGTTCGGCGACCGCGACGCAGATCATCCGCAGATTGCGCGGCGAGACCGCCAATGTGGTTCCGGGTATCACGCTGTACATGCAGCCCGTACAGGATTTGACTCTCGACAACACGGTCAGCCGCACGCAATACAACTTCACGCTGGAGAGTGCCGACGCGGCCGCATTGTCCTCCTGGACTCCGAAGCTCGTCGCCCGCTTGAAGCAGCTACCCCAGCTTTCGGATGTGGTCAGCAACCAGGAAGACAACGGACTTGCGGTGCAGGTCACCATTGACAGGGACAGTGCCGCGCGGCTGGGGATCAGTGTGGGTACCGTCGACAATGCGCTGTACGATGCGTTCGGACAGAGAATCGTCTCGACCATTTTCACCCAGTCGAACCAATACCGGGTGATCCTGGAAGCCGATCCCGAGTCCTACCAGTCGGTCGACACGCTGTCCTCCATTTACGTGCCCTCGGCGGGCGGCGGACAGGTACCCCTGTCGGCAATTGCCAAAGTCAGTGTCGAGTCCCGCCCCCTGTTGATCAACCACCTGGCGCAGTTTCCGGCCGCCACGGTGTCCTTCAACCTCGCGCCGGGAGCCTCGCTCGGGTCCGCGGTCGATGCGATCGAACAGGCGGAGAAGGATGAGAAGGTTCCGGCGAGCATTCACACGACCTTCCAGGGTGCGGCGCTGGCCTTTCGCAGCAACCTGAGCAACGAATTGCTGCTGCTGCTGGCGGCGGTGCTGGTCATGTACATCGTGCTCGGCGTGCTGTACGAAAGTTTCATACACCCGGTCACCATTCTGTCCACCCTGCCGTCGGCGGGCATCGGTGCGTTGCTCGCGTTGATGCTGGCGGGTGATGACCTGACCATCATTGCGTTGATTGGCATCATCCTGCTCATTGGCATTGTGAAGAAGAATGCGATTCTCATGATCGACTTCGCCATCGATGCCGAGCGCACCCAGGGGCTGAGTCCCCGGGAAGCCATCCATCAGGCCTGCCTGCTGCGCTTTCGGCCGATTCTCATGACCACGGTGGCCGCGATCTTCGGTGCGTTGCCCTTGATGTTCGGCACGGGCACCGGCTCGGAGCTGCGGCACCCGCTGGGTGTCAGCATTGTGGGCGGACTGCTCGTGAGCCAGGTCCTCACTCTGTTTACGACGCCCGTCATCTATCTGGCGTTCGATCGCCTCGCCAAGCGGTTCCGGCCCAGCGCCGAAGGCGAGCTGGCGGACGATCCGGCGTGAACATTTCCGCGCCTTTCATTGCGAGACCCGTGGCAACAGTCCTGTTGACGCTCGGGGTCGCTCTGTGCGGAGTCGTTGCTTTCGGGCTGTTGCCAGTGGCACCGCTGCCTAAAATCGAAGCGCCGGCAATTTTCGTCAGTGCCTCTTTGCCGGGCGCGAGTCCCGAGGTGATGGCGAGCTCGGTCGCGACGCCGCTCGAGCGCCACCTCGGTGCCATTGCCGATGTGGATGATATGACCTCGCGCAGCAGCGTGGGCAATACCAACATTCAGCTCGCTTTCGGGATCGATCGCGACATCGACGGAGCGGCGCGGGATGTGCAGGCTGCCATCGTCGCGGCCCATGCCGACCTGCCATCCGCCCTCACGCGCAATCCGAGCTACCGGAAGCTCAACAGCTCGTTGTTTCCGGTGATGTCGATCGCGATGACCTCGGATGTGCTGACGCAAGGTCAGATCTATGATGCCGCCGACGCCGTCATTTCCCAGCGGCTGTCGCAGATCAACGGAGTCGGAGGCATCAATGTAAGTGGCTCCGCGCTGCCGGCCGTACGAGTGGAGATCAATCCCCTGGCCGTGTCGAAGTATGGCATCGGCTTGCAGGACATCCGCGCAGCCATCTCGAACGCCAACGCCAACGCCCCCAAAGGCGCCATCGAATCCAACAACCTGCACTACCAGATCTACACAAATGACAACGCGCGCGCTGCGGAACCTTACCGCAACCTGATCATCGCCAACCGGAACGGCAACACCGTCCGGCTGGGTGATGTAGCCACCGTCACTGACATGCAGGATGGCGCCACGGAGAACATTCGCACCTACGGCGTCTACAACGGCAAGCCGGCCGTGTCCGTGCAGGTCTACCAGCAGCCCGGCGCCAACATCATTGAAGTAGTGGACGCCGTCAAAGCCGAGCTGCCGCAGCTTCGAGCGGAGATCGACCCCAAGATCGACCTCGTAGTGACCTTCGACCGCTCGGTCACCATCCGCGCCTCCTTGCGCCAGGTGGAGCAAACCCTGCTGATAGCGGTCGCAATGGTCATCTTCGTCGTCTACCTTTTCCTGCACAGCTATCGCGCCGCCCTGATTCCCGCCGTGGTGGTTCCAGTCGCACTGATCGGCACATTCGCGGCGATGTATCTCCTGGATTACACGCTCGACAACTTTTCCCTGATGGCCCTCACCATCGCCACCGGCTTTGTAGTGGACGATGCGATCGTCGTGATGGAAAACACCACGCGCCACATTGAGGCAGGCATGAGTCGAATGCAGGCGGCTTTGCGTGGCGCGAAGGAAGTCGGCTTCACCGTGGTTTCCATGAGCCTGTCGCTGATTGCGGTGTTCATCCCTTTCCAGCTCGCCGGCGGTATTGTCGGCAAGCTGTTCCGTGAATTCACGGTCACCCTGTCGGTCGCCATTTTGATCTCGCTGGTCATTTCACTGACCACGACACCAATGATGTGCGCTCGCCTGCTGGGACGCGATCGCGATCGCAAGCCCAACCGATTGGCTGTCTGGTTCGAACGGCACTTCAAGAATCTGCGCGAAGGTTACGAACGCACCCTGGCCTGGTCGCTCGATCATCCGCGACTGATGATGATTTTCCTGCTGGCCACGGTAGCTCTGAATGTCTATCTGTACGTCGTGATCCCCAAGGGCTTCATGCCGCACCAGGACACAGGCCAGATATGGGGCGGTATCCGCGGCGATGCCGATGCCTCGTTTCAATTGATGAAAGCCAAGTTGCAGGAAGTAGCGCAGATCCTGCAGGACGATCCGGCCGTGCAAAGTGTCACCGGCTCAGTGGGCGGCGGCGGCTTCGGGCCCGGCGGTGGCGGTGGCGCGAGCGCCAGTGTCAGCCTGACCTTGAAGCCACTGGCGCGGCGTGATGCTTCCGCGGACGGCGTCATCAACCGGCTGCGGCCGAAGTTGGCCCGGGTCGCCGGCGTACAGACCTTCCTGCAGGCCGCCCAGGATTTCGGCGGTGGCGGCGGCCGTTCCGCCAACTCCTCGAATCAATACACCTTGATGGGCGATGATGTGAATGAGCTGCGCGATTGGGCGCAGAAGCTGCGCATTGCACTTCAGAATGTGAAGGAAGTGACGGACGTCGACACCGACGCGCAGCCGGGCGGGCTGGAAGCCGACCTGATTGTCGACCGCGATGCGGCGTCCCGTCTCGGGCTCACTGCCAGCCAGATCGACAATACCCTGGGCGATGCGTTTGCACAGGCGCAGGTCTCCACAATCTACAACCCGTTCAGTCCCCAGCAGTATCACGTGATCATGGAGGTGGCGCCCGAATACTGGCAAAACCCCGACACACTCAAATCACTGTATGTGAGTACGTCCGGCGGGTCGGCGAGCGGAACGCAACTCACCCAGGCCGTGGCAGGCACCACCTCAGTCAGTGCGACCAGAAACGCGGCCGCCAAGGCAACGACGACCAACAACGCCGGCGCGGTCGCTTCCGATCTGGCCCGCAACCTGGCATCCAACTCGCTGGCCAACGCGGGCCGCGGCAACACGTCGACCGGTTCGGCGGTCAGTGTCAGCAAGGAGACGGTCATACCCTTCACCGCCTTCAGTCATTTCGTTGAAGGAACCACACAGACCACCGTGAATCACACGGGTACCTCGGTCTCCACCTCGATTTCGTACAACCTGGCCGAAGGCGAGACGGATCAGACCGGGGTCAATGCCATCGAGCGCACCATCAACGAAATCCACATGCCGACCAGCATTCACGGCACTCCTTACGGTACGGTTCGCCTGTTCCAACAGAACGCCAGCGCACAGCCGCTGCTGTTGCTGGCGGCGCTCATGGCAATCTACGTGGTATTGGGCATGCTGTACGAGAGCTATTCCCATCCGGTTACCATTCTGTCCACGCTGCCGTCCGCGGGCGTAGGCGCACTGTTAGCCCTGCTGGCGACCGACATGGAGCTCAGCCTGATCGCCTTCCTCGGGATTCTATTGTTGATTGGCATCGTCAAGAAAAACGCCATCATGATGGTCGACTTCGCGCTCGACGCCGAGCGCACCTTGTCGCTGACACCGCGCGAAGCGATTGCACGCGCCTGTTCCTTGCGCTTCCGGCCGATCATGATGACAACTCTCGCAGCCATCGCCGGCGCCCTGCCGCTAGCCGTTGCCTACGGTGACGGCACCGAGATGCGCCGGCCGTTGGGAGTATCCATTGTCGGTGGACTCGTGGTCAGCCAGTTGCTGACGTTGTACACCACGCCTGTTGTTTACCTGTATGTCCATCGCTGGGGACGCAAGAATCGATACAAGCAGACCCGGCTGCTGGAAGCGAGCCTATGATGCGCGGATTTTCGGGAGTGCTCGTTGCGGCGAGCTGTGCGTTGCTGACTGCCTGTGCCGTGGGACCCAACCACAAACGTCCCGCCATGGACTTGTCGGCCGCTTACAAGGAGCAGAACGGCTGGAAGCCCAGTGAGCCCGGTGATGCCCTCGACAAGGGCAAATGGTGGGAGATCTACCACGATGAGGTGCTGAACGGCCTGGAAGAGCAGGTCAACATCTCGAACCAGAATATCCTGGCCGCCGCGGCGGCGGTGGAGGAGTCGCGTGCATTGCTGAGGCAGGCACAGTCGACGTTCTGGCCGCAGATCAACCTGAATGGCAGCCGCACGCGAACGGTTACGGGACACGCCAACGGCACCACCACCACCGCCACCGTCAACGACCTGGGTGCCTCGGGAGATTGGGAAATCGACTTGTGGGGCCGAATCCGCCGCCAGGCGGAGGGCAATCGGGCGTCCATGCAGGCGAACGAAGCGGCGCTTGCCAACGCACGCCTGTCTGCTCAGGCCGCACTCGCCACCGCTTACTTCGAATTGCGCGCGCAGGATCAGTTGCAGATCATTCTGGACGACATCGTCGCCGCCGAGCAGCAGTCCTTGAAGATTACCGAGAACCGCTATCGGGTGGGTGTCGCCGCCAAGGCGGATGTCGTCAGCGCCCAGACACAACTGCTGTCCAGCCAGGCCGAGCAGACCAACGCGCCGCTGCAGCGCGCCCTGCTGGAACATTCGATCGCGGTGTTGGTAGGACAGCAGCCAGCCAACTTCTCGGTCGCGACCACGGCAATGCGAACGGACGTGCCCACCGTCCCGGCGGGTGTGCCATCCGCTCTCCTCGAGCGTCGTCCTGACATCGCCCAGGCGGAGCGGCAGGTTGCCGCCACCAACGCACAAATCGGCGTAGCCATTGCCGCGTGGTTTCCGAGCCTGGATATCACTGGTTCCGACGACTATCGGGGCAACACGATCAGCCACCTGATCCGTACGGCGAACAATGTCTGGGCGTTTGGCCCGACATTGGCATTGTCAGTGTTCGATGGCGGGTTGCGGCGTGCCCAGGTTGCACAGGCGCGCGCTGCCCACGACATATCGGTCGACAACTACCGTCAAACCGTGCTGTCCGCATTGCAACAGGTGGAGGATGACATCACCACGTTGCGTGTGCTCGAGCAGCGTGCGGTCATCGAGGATGCGGCTGTGAAAGCAGCCCGGGAAGCGGAAACACTGACCTTGAATCAGTACAAGGCCGGCACTGTTCCCTACAGCAGCGTGATCACCGCGCAAACGACACGCCTGAATGCCGAAGAGACGGCGTTGAATGTGCTGTCATCGCGGCTGCAGGCGAGCGTCGCAATGATCCAAGCGCTAGGAGGTGGCTGGCACCAGCCGTAGGCGGGTAATTTCCGACGGAGCACCGAACCGGTTGGGCGGTCCCCAGTAACCCGTTCCCCGGCTCACATACACCCAGAGTTGGTTGAGCCGGTGCAGTCCCGCCGTAAACGGCTGCTGGAAGCGCACAAACAGATTCCAGGGCCAGAACTGTCCGCCATGGGTGTGACCTGACAACTGCAGGTCATAGCCGGCGGTAGCGGCTTCCGCCGCGGAACGCGGCTGATGCGCCAGGAGAATTCGTGCGCCCACATTGGCCGGCGCTCCCGCCAGCGCCGCGGCCGGATCGCTTTTCTCCCGGGGGTTGAAATGATGGGCGCTGTAGTCCGTTACGCCGGCAATGACCAGCGGCGCGCCCTCATGTGTCAGCACTTCGTGCTCATTGAGCAGCACCTTCAGCCCGAGTCGCCGGAACTCCGCAATCCATGGAGCCGCGCCGGAGTAATACTCATGATTACCCGTGACGAGAAAAGCCCCATGACGCGCCGTCAGGCGCGCCAGGGGCGCGGTATGACTGCCGAGCTCGCCAACGGGGCCATCGACAACATCGCCTGTGACGGCGATGACATCCGGATGCAGCCCATTCACGGCGTCCACGATGGCATCAACATACTCTCTGCGAATCGCGCTGCCGACGTGCACATCGCTGATTTGCGCGATGGAAAATCCGTGCAGCGCGGCCGGCAGATTCAGGATCGGGACATCCACGTTGACAATCCGCGCACGCCGGCGGGCTGCCGCGAATCCAACCGCGGTCGCAATAACCCCCAGCACTACCACGGAAAATGCGGTTATCGAACGCAGTGTATATTCGTGAGCCGGCGAGAGCGTCACGAAACCCACGAGCAACAGCAGATCGCGCAGCAACGTGAGAACCAGCAATGAGGAAAAGAAGCCTGCCATGAACAGGCCAGGGCCCGCGAGGCGCGCCGCCTGCAATCGCGGCAGCCGTCCACGAGCCAGTATTGCCAGCAGCATCATTGCAAACGACCCCGCCACCACGCCGGCGCCGGCAATACCAAAGGATGCACCGAGATCGGGCACCACACGCCAGCCAATGTACGCGTGGAGCAGTCCCAGAAGCGCTATGAAATACATGAAACGCCGATTGATTCGCATGCGAGTTGAGTAGATGGGAGCGGCCCCGCCACCTTCAAGCCCGGATCGCGCGGCTGCCGGAGATTTTCCGGACGGATTGCCCGTTCCCCGGCGTTACTGGGCGCAGGCGGCGACCATCATGGCCATAGTGATGTCGGTGCTCGACAGCAGCATCGCGAACATCGCCCTACCCTCGATTGCGAGCGATTTCCACGTCACCAAGGCCGCGTCCATCTGGGTCATCAATGCCTATCAGATGGCCATCCTGGCGGCGATTCTGCCGTTTGCCTCCCTGGGCGAAGTCGTGGGCTTCCGCCGGGTATCCCAGGCCGGGATGGTCGTCTTCACCCTGGGTTCCCTGGCCTGTGCCTGGTCGAATTCGCTGCTCGCATTGAGTATCGCCCGGGTGGTGCAGGGTCTCGGTGCCGCCGGCATCATGAGTGTCAATGCGGCCCTGGTGCGCTTTACGTATCCCCACGCGATGTTGGGCCGCGCGATCGGCATCAATGCATTCGCGGTGGCCATATCCGCCGCCATCGGACCCACGATAGCCTCGGCCGTGTTGGCGGTCGCTCCCTGGCCGTGGCTCTTTGGAATCAACGGCCCGATCGGGCTGGCGGCCTTTGTCATTGCCATGAAGGCCCAGCCGCAGACACCCCGCGTGCGGCGGCCCCTCAACTACGTGGGTGCGGCCTTGAATGCCGGCACCTTCCTGTTCCTCGTGGGCGGGCTGCAGGCACTCGCTCACGACTCGGCGGCACCGCTTGCCTTCCTGCAACTCGGAGCCGGTGCGGTGTTGGCCTACATACTGGTGCGCCACGAGCTCGACCGGCCCTCTCCCATCATTCCCTTCGATCTGTTGCGGATCCGCTTGTTCTCACTGTCCATTGCGACTTCGGTCGCCTCATTCATGGCGCAAATGGCCGGGCTCGTGGCATTGCCGTTCGAGATCCAACGCCTGGGACGCAGCGCGGTGGAGACCGGTCTTCTCATGACTCCGTGGCCGGTGGCCGTGGCCATTGCCGCCCCCATCGCCGGAAGGCTCGCCGATCGCTACCCAGCCGGCATTCTCGGCAGCGCGGGAATGCTGTGCATGGCCGCGGGCCTGGCGCTGCTGGCGCTGTTTCCGCAGGGCGGCTCCGCGGCCGACTTCATCTGGCGCATGGCACTGTGCGGGTTGGGATTCGGATTTTTCCAGGCGCCCAACAACAGGACCCTGATGGCCGCGGCCCCGCGAGCGCGCAGCGGCGCCGCGGGCGGTATGTTGGGAACAGCGCGATTGTTGGGACAGACCCTCGGCGCCGCCGGGGTCGCCATCCTGTTCCGAGCCTATCCGGCCACCGGCTCGAACCTCATCCTGTGGTGTGCGGTGGCCTTCGCTCTATTCGCCGCCGCGATCAGCCTGTCGCGGCTGAAGCCGTGAGCCCGCGATATTCCAACAGCGGGCCGATCTCGGGCGGGCCGCCGTAGAAATTCCGGAACATCGTCTGCGGATCATCGCTGCGGCCCCGTGACAACACTTTCTCTCTCAGGCGATCGCCGTTGGCCCGAGTCAGTCCGCCGCGCGCCTGCATCCATTGACCCGTGTCCCGAGCCAGCACCTCGCTCCACAGGTACGCGTAATAACCCGCGGAGTACCCGCCTGCAAAAACATGCATGAAGTAGCTCGAGTGATAACGCGGCGGAATCACCGGATAATCAACTCCGTTCGCGCGCAGCGCCGCCGCTTCGAACTGCGCGACATCGGCAGCCGCCGGCGCTTCATCCACTTTGATCCGATGCCACGACTGATCGAGCAGTGCGGCAGCGAGATACTCCGTCGTCGCATATCCCTGGTCGAATTTCTGGGCCGCGAGCACTTTGGCCAGCAATTCCGGCGGCATGGGCGCGCCGGTCTGGTAGTGGCGCGCGTAGTGAGCGAGCACCGCCGGTTCCCGCGCCCACATCTCGTTGTACTGGGACGGGTACTCCACAAAATCGCGCGGCAGTGAGGTACCCGAGAGCATCGCGTACTGCACATTCGACAGGATCCCGTGAATGGCGTGCCCGAACTCGTGGAACAGGGTGATGACTTCCTCAAAGGTCAGCAGGGTCGGCTGGCCCGGCTGCGGCTTGGGGATGTTGGTATTGTTCGCCACCACCGGCTTCATGCCGAACAGCTTCGACTGGCGCACGAAGTTGTTCATCCACGCACCGCCCTGCTTGTTGTCGCGTGCGAAGTAATCGCCGACAAACAGGGCCAGCGGCGCGCCGTCGGCATCGAACACTTCAAACACGCGGACGTCGGGGTGATAGCCCGGCAGGTCGTGGCGCTCGCGGAACTCGAGGCCATAGAGCTCGCGGGCCGAGTAGAACACGCCGTCGCGCAAGACATGCTCGAGCTCGAAATACGGCTTCACCTGCGCCTGGTCGAAGTCGAAACGCGCCCTGCGCAGCTCATCCGAGTAGAACGCCCAGTCCCAGGGCTGCAGCTCGAACGACGCGGTGTGATTCGCGGCCGCCTCCGCATCGATCAGCTTCTGCATGTCGGCCGCATCCTGCCGGGCACGCGCCAGGGCGACGGGCGCGAGCTCGCTCAGAATCTTGTGGACAGCGGCCGGCGTGCCGGCGGACTCGTCCTCGAGTTGGTAGGCGGCGTGGTTGGCATAACCCAGCAGCGCCGCGCGCTCGGCGCGCAGCCGCACGATTTTCGCGATAACCGCTGTGTTGTCGCACTCCGCGTCCGAACCGTTACAGCGGGCCCGCGAAGCCCGGTAGATGCGCTCGCGCAAGGCGCGGTTCTTTAGCTGGGCCAAAGGCGGCTGATTGGTCGTATTCTGTAATGCAATGACCCATTTGCCGGACAGGCCCCGGGCCTCAGCGGCGGCGGCCGCAGCCCCGATCTGCACGGCTGACATTCCATCCAGCTCGGCGACATTGTCGACAATGACCGCCCCGCTTTTCGTTGCCTTCAACACATTCTGCTTGAACAGGGTCGTGAGTGACGACAGCTCCCCATTGATGTCACGCAGGCGCGCCTTGTCCGCATCGCCCAGGCGGGCGCCCGCGCGCACGAACTCAATGTAGTAGCGGTCGAGAAGCTGCCGGGATTCCGGGTCCAGATTCAACGTGGCGCGCCGCTGGTAGACCGCGGCAACCCGCGCAAACAGCGCCGCATCGAGGAAGATCGCATCCTCGTGAGCCTGCAGCTTCGGGGCGATCTCGGAGTCGATGGCCTGCATTTCCGCATCCGTATTGGAGGCGTTCAGGTTGAAAAACACGCTGGAAACGCGATTCAGCATCAGGCCGGAGCGTTCCAGGGCCAGCAGGGTGTTCTGGAAGTCCGCGGCAGCCGCGTTCTCCACGATCTGGCGCACTTCCTCGCGCTGCTGGCGCATGCCTGCCTCGAACCCCGGGCGGTAATCCGCGTTGCCCACCCGGTCGAAGGGCGGCATCTGGTACGGCAGAGTACTGGGATGCGAGAAGGGGTTTTCGGGCATGTGACGAGTCCTGCTATCCTTCGTGCGCCCGATCATACCCGACCGGCACTACATGGGATCGATACCGTGAGCATCAAAAAAGACTCTGTTGTCACGTTCAACTACAGCCTGAAGGATGATGCGGGCGAGGTCATCGACAGCTCCGCTCCCGGTGAGCCGCTGGCCTATCTGCACGGCCACGGCAACCTGGTTCCCGGTCTCGAGCGCGAGCTGGAAGGCAAGAGCGCGGGCGAGAAACTGACTGTCAAAGTCACGCCGGCGGACGGTTATGGCGAGCGCAGCAACGAGCTCATCCAGAAGGTGCCCCGGCGCGCCTTGAAGGGAATCAACAAGATCACTGTCGGAATGCGCTTGCACGCCCAGACGCAACAGGGGCCGCGCGCCGTGACCGTAACCGCCGTCACCGGCGACATGGTCACCATCGACGGCAATCATCCGCTGGCCGGTCAGAACCTGAATTTCGATATCGATCTCGTCGACGTACGGGACGCCACTGAAGAAGAACTTGCGCACGGACACGTGCATGGTCCAGGGGGACATCACTGAAATGAAGCAACATCGTTGGGTACTCGCAGCTCTGACCTTCACCCTGGCGAGTACCGCCTGGGCCGACACCGTCGTGGTCACGGCGGATCACATGGTCGATGTCATTGCAGGAAAGGTGGTCGATCATCCGCAAATAACCATCACGGACGGCCGCATCACGGCTGTTGGATCTCGAGGGGGCAACATTCCCGCGGGCGCCCGCAAGGTCGACCTGCCGGGCATGACGCTGCTGCCGGGCTTCATTGATATGCACACGCACATCACCGGCGATCCGCGCTACAGCGGCTACAAGGGCCTGGAATTCACCGACAACTTCTGGACGGTGGTCGGCGTGGCGAATGCAAAGAAGACCGTGGAAGCGGGCTTTACGACCATCCGGAATGTCGGCTCGGCCAACTTCGATGACGTAGCGATCAAACAGGGCATCGACAACGGTTACATTCCGGGGCCGCGGATCGTTCCAGCCACGTATGCCATTGGCGCGACCGGGGGTCATTGCGACTCCACGGAGTTCCCTCCGTCCGTCACGGTCCCCGCCCCGGCTGTCGCGGACGGACCGGAAGCGATCCGGGCCACCGTGCGCAAGCTGCGCAAATACGGCGCGGAGGTCATCAAGTTCTGCGCCACCGGCGGCGTGCTGTCCAAGACCGATACTGCCGGCGGCCAGCAATATAGCCTCGAGGAAATGAAGGCGCTCGTGGACGAGGCTCACATGTTGGGACTCAGGGTCGCCGTACACGCTCATGGCACATCGGGTATCAAGGATGCGATCCGCGCAGGCGCGGATACCATCGAGCACTGCAGCCTGGCGGATGCCGAGGCGTTCACGCTGGCAAAGCAACACGGCACTTACTTCGACATGGACATCTACAACGACGACTACATCATGTCGGAAGGTGAAAAGAACGGCACCTTCAAGGAATCGCTGGAGAAGGAGCGCGTCATCGGCCTCAAGCAACGCCAGACCTTCCAGGCCGCCAACAAGGCCGGCGTAAAAATGATCTTCGGGACCGATGCCGGCGTCTATCCCAACGGCGACAACGCCCATCAGTTCGCCACCATGGTGCAATGGGGAATGACGCCGATGCAGGCGATTCAGGCTGCGACCGTAACCGCGGGCGAAGCGCTGGGCCGTTCCACGGATGTCGGAGCCATCGCGGTCGGACGGTATGGGGATCTGGTGGGTGTGACCAGCGACCCGCTGGCCGACGTGAAGGTATTGCAGGCGGTGGCGTTTGTGATGAAGGGTGGCCAAGTCGTCAAGGGGCCCGGCAAATAATGTTGCGCTCGGCGGGGGCGCTGGTGCTGCTGGCTCTGGTGGGCACGGTGTCACAATCGGCATCGTGCCCATCGACGCTCACAGCCCACTCGGCCGAGGTGGAAAAGAAGGCGATCCTGCAGGTCATCTCCGGCATGCAGGACGCCTGGAACCGGGGCGATTTCCGGGGTTACATGCAGGGCTTCAAGAATCCGGGCGTGGTGTTCGTGTCAGGCGGCCGGTTCCAACAGGGATGGCAGGGCACGCTCGATCACTACATCCGCGACTACGGCGGCTCCGCCGATTCGCGCGGCACGCTGACCTTCCACGACATCCAGATCGAAATGCTCGCGCCCGATGCGGCGCAATTGATCAGTCAGTACCAGCTCATCCGCCCGGAGCATCCGCAGTACGGAATCAACACCCGGCTGATGCGCAAAGTGAACGGCCACTGGGTGATTGCCTTGAATCACGTGTCCTCCGCCGAAGCTCCCCCGGCTAAGTAGCCGCTGCGGCGCGCAGGATTGCCTGCACGCTGCGCTCAACATCGTCGTCGCTCAGAGCCCACGACCGCACGGTGATTTTCAGGGCGATTCGTCCTCGCCACTCAGTGTACTCGCACCAGTCGATGCCTTCCTTCTGCAAGGCCGCGGCCAGGCGCCGGGTCCGGGCCGCATCGCCGACGGCAACGACCACCCGATTCAACACCACTTCATTCAGGATCTCATGCCCGGCACTGCGCAGGTCCCGCGCGAACCGGCGCGCCTGACGGCAATTGCGTTCAAACAACTCGGCGAGCCCCGACCGGCCCAGCGAGCGCAACGCAGCCCACAACTCAACACCACGCACCGGGCTTTCGGACCCGGTGACGGCGGTCGCCGCTTGCAGCGTGTTGGGATCGCGAACGAAGGTCAACCCGCTGTCGTAAGGCACGTCGAGCCATTCGCGCGCATCCGTAGCCCAGGAGTCGGCCTGCTCGAGCCCGCGCGCCAGCGGCCGAAGCAACGGTGAAGCCTTCGCCCACAGTCCAAAGGTGCCTTCCACATGAATCCAGGCACCGAGTGCCCGGGTGCGCGGAATAATGGCCCCGAAATCATCGAACGAGCCGGAATTCAGATTGCCCGCCTGCACACACAGGATCGTCGGACCCGAAATGAGTGGCAGTCCCGACGGGCGCATCCGTCCCTGATCGTCACTCGACACTTTCACGATGCGGGCGGACCCCAGTCCCAGCATGCGCAATGACGTAGTGAGCGATGGGTGAGCCTCATGCCCGGTGATGATTGTGATAGCGGGCGCACCGGACACGCCATTTTCTTCAACATTCCAGCCAACTCGCGCAAGCACTGAATTGCGCGCCGCGGCGAGAGCCGTGAAATTCGCCGCCGTCGCGCCATGCACGAAAACAGCGCCGGTGCCCGTTGGCAGCTCCAGCAGGTCCACCAGCCACCGCAGCGCCACGACTCCGATGTGCGACACGCCTGGGGTGCCCAACCGCGCGAGCAGCTCCAGGGTGACCGCCGGATCGCTGGCCTCGGCGGGAACACCATCATCGAGATCGCGCAAGTCACGCGCAGCCGCCGCAGGCCGGGCGCGTGGCTTCTGGCCGAGATTGTCCAGGTAGGCCCGCGCACGTCGGACCGCATCGTCGAAAATCGAATACACGAGGCCAGTTTACGTCAGAAGGGGTTCCCAATCACGGTTCAGACGGCCGCGGGTCCAGCATGTTGATGTTACGCACCAGACACTGCTTGGCAATTCTTCAAGTAACGGGGCGCTATGCTGGGGACCTGCTGCTCGTGGGAGAATAATGAACACCCGGGAACCCTCCCTCCCCCTGGATGTCGCCGCACTCGACAGCTATCTCACCGACGTCATCGCCGGTTTCCGGGGGCCCATTTGTGCACGGCCCTTCGTGCACGGCCAAGCCAATCGCACCTACCTGCTCGAAACCAGCCACGAGCGTTACGTGTTGCGAAGAAAGCCGCCCTGTGTGCTGCCTTCGGCAAATGCGGTTGAGCGGGAGTTCCGGGTGATGCGCGCCTTGCTGCCCACCGAGGTGCCTGTGCCCCGGACGTTGTGTTACTGCGATGATTCAACCGTCATCGGGACACCCTTCTATGTGATGGAGTACATTGAAGGACGTGTTTTCGAGGATGTGCGGCTCGAATCGCTCGCCCCCGATGAGCGAAAGGCCATCTATGCCGCGTTGAATCGGGTAATCGCGGCACTGCACAGTGTCGACCCGGAGCGGGCCGGCCTGGGCGATTTCGGCAAGCCCGGCGGCTATGTGGGCCGCCAGGTAGCGCGGTGGACCCGGCAGTATCGCGCCTGCGAAGCGCAGCGGATCGAGGCAATGGAGCAACTCATTGCCTGGCTGCCCCAACACACTCCGGCGCAGCAGCCGTGCCGCATCGCTCACGGCAACTACCGGCTCGACAACGTCATTTTCCATCCGCGCGAGCCACGCATTCTCGCGGTATTGGACTGGGAGCTGGCGACACTCGGTGACCCGCTGGCGGATTTTGTGTACCACTGCATGCCGTGGCGCGTGGCTCCTGAGTTGACAGGCCCGGGCATCCCAACTGAAAGTGCCTATGTGCGCGCCTATTGCGAACGCACCGGTCGGGCCGCTGTGGAACACTTCGATTTCTACATGGCCTTCGGGATGTTCCGCCGCGCCGCCCTATTGCGGGGTGTCGCGGCACAGTGCATGGCTGAAGCCGCGTGGGCGCAAGCACAACGCGCAGCCGGAGGTCTTGCATGAGTACGCCCAATCTAACGCATTGGCCGAAGCACGCGCCCCAACACCTGGAGCTGCCTGACACCTCGCTCTGGTACAACATTGAAGTCGCGGCGGCCCGCTACCCGCGCAAGGCCGCGATTGTCTTCTACGACACCATCCTGTCCTATTCCCAGTTGCGGCGCAGCGCCGAGCACCTGGCGGGCTTCCTGCAGCAGCGCTGCGGTATCCGGCGCGGCGATCGCGTAGCGCTGTTTCTGCACAACAGTCCGCAATTCATTATCGGGTTCTACGCCATCCTGCGCGCCGAAGCCATGGTAGTCCCCGTCAACTCCATGAGCACCGCCTCGGAGCTGACTCACATCATGACCGATTGCGGCGCCCGGATATTGATCACCGCACAGGAGCTGCTCGTCCACACCAAGTCGCTGGGCACCCTGCTGCAACACACCGTCGTTGCCTGTTACTCCGACTATCTCACGGCAGCTACGGATCTCGCTGTGCCGGACTTTCTGCAAGCGCCGGCACTGAGCACCGCGAGCGCAACGACCACACCTTGGACCGAAGTGCTCGCGCTGCAGTTGGAACCTGAACCGCACATCGGGACCGCCGACGATCTGTGTGTCATGCCCTACACTTCGGGGACGACCGGAAAACCCAAGGGGTGCATTCACAGGCATCGCAGTGTGATGCACACCGCGGTCGCGCTCTCCCGCTGGCACGACAAATACTCCGAGGAGGTCGTGTTGGCCGTCCTGCCGCTGTTTCATGTTACCGGCATGCAAAACAGCATGAACACATCGCTGTACGTTGGGGCCACCATCGTGTTGTTGCCACGCTGGGATCGCGATGTGGCCGCGAAACTGATCGGTCGCTACCGTGTGAGCTGTTGGACCACGGTGCCCACCATCATTGTGGACCTGCTGTCGAGCCCGAACCTTCCTCAGTACGATCTGTCCAGTCTGAAGAGTGTCGGCGGCGGCGGGGCCGCCATGCCGAAGGCCATTGCCCAAAAGCTCGAGACACTGTGCGGCCTCACTTACATTGAAGGCTATGGCCTGTCGGAGACCATGGCGCCCTCGCACATCAACCCGCCCGATCGCCCCAAGCCCCAGTGCCTGGGCCTGCCGATTTTCGACACCGACTCGCGGATTGTGGATCCCCAGACACTCGTGGAGCTCGAGCCGGGCGCGGTGGGTGAGATTGTCACCATGGGCCCCCAGGTGTTCGATGGCTACTGGCACAGGGACGATGCGAACGCGGAATGCTTCTTTGACCTGAATGGCAAGCGGTTCTTCCGCACTGGCGATCTGGGCTACATTGATGCGGACGGCTATTTCTTTTTTGTCGACCGGTTGAAACGCATGATCAATGCCGCCGGTTTCAAGGTCTGGCCCGCGGAAGTGGAGGCCCAGTTGTATGCCCATCCGGCCATCCAGGAAGTCGCCGTCATTGCCAAGCCGGATGAGCGCCGCGGTGAGACCGTCAAGGCGGTTGTTGTGCTGCGCACGGAAGCCCGCGGCAAAATAACACCTGAGCAATTGACGGAGTGGGCACGGGCCAACATGGCCGCCTACAAAGTGCCGCGATTCTGGGAGTTTGTGGCGGCCCTGCCGAAGTCGGCCAGCGGCAAGATCTTGTGGCGGGTACTGCAGGAGCAGGAACGCACGCCGGCGCGGCGGGACGCGACCTAGGCGGACGGCGGCGCCTCGGCCGGGGGTGCCTCGCTCACCCAACTGCGCCACACGGCCACGAGCGCTGCCATGAGCGCGGGCCCCAGGAAAATCCCCACGAGGCCGAAAGACTCGACACCGCCCAGGATTCCCAACAGGACCCACAGAAACGGCAGCTTCGCACCCTCCCCGATGATGACGGGGCGCACGAAGTGATCGGCAATAAACAACACCACGCCACCGGAAATCAGCACGCCGATTCCCGCGCCCACCGCGTCCTGGCTGGCCAACAACAACGCCACGGCACCAAACACGACCGGAGCCGCGAACGGGATCATGGCAAAGATCCCGGTAATGGCACCGAAGAGAATGGGATGGGGTGCACCGGCAATGGCATACACACCGGCCATGATGGCGCCTTCGGCGACCGCCACCAGCACGATCCCGTCGACGGTGGCGCGAATCGCTTCCGTCGCCCGGGTCATCAGGTCTTCGACTGTTGGTCCAAACAAGCGCCGGCCAACACGGGGCACGTCGCGCTCGAGTGAGTCGCGATTGAGATACACGAAGTACAGGGTGAGCAGCGTGAAGACGAGGGTGCTCAGGCGCCTCAGCAACTGCACGCCGACCAGCCGCGTCCATTGAACGATGGCAGGCCTGGCCTGGACAGTAGCAGTCGCGATACCGGCATGCTCGGCGCTCCGTTCGCCCGCCCCGTGCGCGGCGACCGCGGCCATTTTGTCCGCCCAGATGCCATTGAGCCAGTCGCCCAGCCACGGCAGTTGTTGCACCCAGTCCGGCAGGCCGGGGGGTCCTTTCGAGCTGTCCAGCAATGTCCGCACCAGCGCGATCGCCTCGCGTACCGCAATGATTCCGCCGTAGACGAGCGGCACTATCAGTACCAATCCAACGATGGTCGTAAAAGTCAATGCCGCCCAGACATCCCGATGCTTACCGCGGAAATTGCGGAGCCATCGGTCGTACAACTTGGACGTGCCGATCGCCAGGACGATGGCCCAGCACAGGGCCGCCAGAAAATGCTGCAGCATCCAGCCGCCCAGCAGCATCAGCGCCACGATCAGCCCGTAGCGTGCGATCTTCTGAGACACCGAGACTTCGGACGTGAGCACGTTGATTCTTTCTGAGGGGGATACCGCCGAGTATACAGGCGTTATAATCGGGGTGATGTTCTCAGAAACCGACCCGGCCGTTCTTTGAACCATTCGACCTCGCCCTCGGCCGTCGAACGCATCGCGTGCCCGGATTGCGGACTCATGCAGCTTCTGCCGCCCCCCGCTCGAGGTCAGAAAGCGGAGTGTGCACGTTGCCTGAAGGTCCTGGCCGGTGCCGCCACGGGACGGATTGGCGCCCCCCTGGCTCTGTCCGTGGCCGCCCTGCTGCTGCTGGTGCCGGCCACCATTGCCCCCCTGCTTCTGGTCACCACCCACGGTGCGGACCGGGAGGCCTGGCTGCCCTCGACCGCTGCCGCGATGTGGAACGATGGCTTTGCCTCGTTGGGGGTGCTGATCGGCGTCTTTGCCATCGCCCTGCCCTACGCGTTCCTGGGGCTGCTCATCTGGGTTCTGGGCAACCTGCATTGGCAGACCGGCTGGCAGGTTGGAACCGCCTTCCGCTGGGCCAAGCACCTGCGCCCCTGGGTGATGATTGAAGTCTTTCTCGTCGGCAGCTTTGTTTCCTACAGCCGGATCAAGGCGGTATCCAACGTCACGGTGGAAGTCGGCGGCTGGGCGTTGGTTGCGGCGGGCATCATGGTGTTGATTGCTCTCATCCAGTTGGACGAGCGCACGGTGTGGGAAACGCTCCGGCCCCAAAGGCGCGACCCGATGCGGGCGCCGCGCCGCGACGAGACCGTCGCCTGCATCATCTGCGACCTCATTGTCGATATCGGCAATGACGGCAAGCCCTGCCCCCGTTGCGGCGCCACGCTGCACGTCCGCAAGCCGGCTTCGATCCAACGCACGGTGGCCTATGTAGTTGCCGGCTACCTGCTGTACATACCGGCAAACACCCTGCCTGTGTTGACGACCGTGCAGTTCGGCCGCCAGGAACACAACACCATCCTGAGTGGTGTCATCGAGCTCGTCCACAACGACCTGGTACCCCTGGCCGTCATTGTGTTCATGGCCAGTATCGTCCTGCCGCTCGTCAAGCTGTTCGGGCTCACGTGGATGCTGCTGGCCACGCGGCTGAAATCCAGCCGCTTCCTGGTCAGCCGCACGCAGCTCTACCGGACCATCGACACCATCGGCCGCTGGTCCAACATCGACATCTTTTCGGTGGCTATGCTGGTGGCGGTCCTGCAGTTCGGCGCCCTCACCGCCGTGCACTCGGGCCCCGGACTGGTGGCCTTTGCGGCGGTGGTGATCATCACGATGCTGGCGACCGCGGTGTTCGACTCGCGGTTGATGTGGGATGCGGTCGCGGGAACCGTTACGGAGCGTGAATGACTGAGACGACCGAACAAACCCGACCCGAAGGTGGCAACGGCGGGCGCGAACCCGAGCCGCGCGCCACTGTGCGCGCGCAACGCTTCAACTGGGTCTGGCTGTTTCCCCTCGGAGCCGCGGCCATTGTCATCTGGCTGGCGTGGCGCAACCTGGCCGACCGCGGGCCCGAAATCACCATCTCATTCCGCAATGTCGACGGCCTGGAAGCCGGACAGACGAAGATCCAGCACCGTAATGTCGATCTGGGAACTGTTGAATCGCTGGAGCTGACACCCGACATGTCGCACGTAATCGTGCACGCGCGCATGACACGCCAGGCCAAGGGCCACCTCACCCCCAACACCCGCTTCGCAATCATTGCGCCGCACGTAGGCGTGGGCGGCATTTCCGGCCTCTCGACTCTCGTCTCCGGGTCGTACATTGAGATGTATCCGGGTAAGCCGAGCGACGAATCCAAGCGGGACTTCGTGGGCCTCGATGAGCCGCCGGCGCTGGCACCCGATACCAAGGGACGTTCGTTTACGCTGCTGGCCAACGATCTGGGCTCACTCACACGCGGCTCCCCCATTTCATTCAATGGGATCACGGTCGGAGAGGTGGAAGACTATCAACTGCGCAGCAACAACAAGGGCGTCCAGGTAACAGCCTTCATTCGTTCGCCGCATGAGGACCTGATTCACCCGGAAACGCGCTTCTGGAATGCGGGCGGAGTGGATCTCACATTGGGCTCGCAGGGTCTGCGGATCAGGGCGAACTCCTGGGAGCAATTGCTGTCCGGGGGTATCGCCTTCGCGACGCCCACGGAAGCACTGAATAAGCCGCCCAGCCCCGAAGGAGCCGTATTTGGCTTGTACGATAACCGTCGAGCGGCAGATCGTGCTCCGCAGGGCCCCACACTGACCTACGTCGCGGATTTCCTCGGTAATCAACGGGGCCTCGACGTTGGAACTGCGGTGGAGCTGCAGGGAATTGAAGTGGGTGAGGTGACTGAGGCGCATCTGGCCTACGACGAGCGCAAGCACACCCTCGTCACACGGACAACGTTCTACGTCGATCCCGAGCGCGTCGAGATACTGAACCTCCCGCGTGCCGACGGCGCCAACCAACATGACGCCGTGCAACTGTGGATCGAAAAGCTCGTTGGCGACGGGATGCGTGCCCAGGTGTCCTCGGCGAGCCTGCTCACCGGAACGAAGCTCGTGGGGCTGGAGATGATCTCGAACGCACCCAGGGGTCACCTGGAGCGCGAGGGCGATTCGGTGATGATGCCGACTACTACGGCGGGTGACTTCACGTCCGTGTTGCAGGATCTGCAGAACGTTCTCAGGAACATCGACCGTGCCACGTCGGGGCCGCAAATCGGCCACGCGTTGCAGTCGTTGGATGAGACACTGACCAGGCTCGATAAGGTCACACAGGATATCGAGCCCGACATCAAGTCGTTGATCAAGAGCCTGCGCGATACGGCGGATTCCGCGCAGAGTACGCTGAACACGATTCAGGGCCTTGCGGGTAATACCGCGCCGTCCGGAACCGACCTGCCCCGCATGATGCGCGAGCTGACGGAAGCCGCGCGCTCCGTGCGCGGACTGGCCGACTACCTCGACCGCCATCCGGAAGCATTACTGCGCGGACGCAAGGGAGACAACAAGTGAAGTTGCTTTCGGTTGCTTTTGCGGGAGCGCTGTTGGCTGCGTGCGCGTCCAGCCCTCCCATGCACTACTACACCTTGACCGAGATGCCCGCTTCCAGCCGACTGACGGTTCCGGAAAATACGATACCCGTTCGCCTCGATCGCGTAACCATTCCCACCGAGCTCGACCGCTCGCAGATTGTCCGGCGCGTGGGACCCACGCAGCTACAGATCGTGGAAAACGACCGGTGGGCGGCGCCCTTGGATGAGACGATCCGGCGCGTTTTATCCAACGACCTGGCCGCACGGCTGCCTCCAGGTGCGGTTGCCAATCCAAACGAGCCGGCGATCGGCGAGAAGCGGCAGTCGCTGGCGGTGGATATCTCGGAGTTCTACGGCGATCCCTCGTGCACGGTCACTTTGCGGGCGTCGTGGACCTTGAAGCAGTCGGATTCGCGCAGCCTGCATGGCGATGAGGAAGCCAAAGCTACCGCGCAGGATGGATGCAATGGCTCCGGCACGATTCCTGGGGCCATGAGTCAGGCACTGGGGCAGCTCAGTGAGCAGATTGCGGCGGCGGTGTCAAAAGCCGGGGCGCACGAGGCACAGTAGTCGTCACGCGGGTCCTATCGCCCCGCGGGCCCTATTGTCACGCGGGCCCTATTGTCACGCGGACTCTATCGTCACGCAGGCCCTATCGCCTCGCGGCTCATGGGTCCTGTGGGCTCGAATCGCTGCGGGCCGCCAAACGGCTGAAGACATTCTCCATCACATTGACGCGCGCGACATATACGCGCACCTCGTGATCGCCGCAGCGCTGCCCATCGTTCAGCCTGAAACGATGCCGGGCGAATACATCTCCAGCTCCCCCTCCGCATAGGTGGATCACGGCCGCCAGCTCTCTCTTCTGGCGCAGTGTTGCATTCGAGACGCGATGGCGTTCCAACGTGCGCACCACGGCGCGATCGAGATAAGCCGAGGTGAGCTCAATGGAGTGGCTGGGAATCACCCGGATATACATGTTGTTGAACCAACATGACCGCCAGTCCTCCCAGGGTCCGTCCTCGACGACCACGTGGTCGCGGATACAATACTTCTTCGCTTCCTCGAAGGTGCCATCGGTAATCTGGTACATGCCCACCGCGCTCGACGCGGGCCGATAGACTCCAAACGGATGGATCGTCCACGACCAGCGCCAATAGGTACGCGCAACCGGATTTCCGGAGCCTTCCACCTGGGCCAGTGCCGCCAGCAGCTCTGGCGTCATGACGCTCGTGGAGTACTTTTCAAAGGCCGAGCTGTATTGCCGCCACGTCTCCGCAGGCGTCTTATTCAACGTATTGCTGACCGGAAAGAACAACTCCGATGGCTTGCGGATGACCTGGTAGATCCAGTTGATGGTCAGTGACACCGTCGCCGCGAACACCAGCAACACAATTAGCTGTGCTGTACGCGGCGCACGGTCGAACGCCCGCCACCAACGCTTGCGCAGGGCGGCGGCGGGCCAGAAACGGCTGCTACGTTTGCGACGGTTCTTGCGCTTTCGAGTGGCTATCGCTGCCGGGCCCCGGAGTAGTAGGCAATGGCCAGTAGCCCGAACCAGAAGGGAGCGACATACAAAGCCACCCGCGTGTCCGGATCCCGCCAGAACATCGCAGCCACAACCAACAGAAAGAGGATCACGAGCCAGTTGACGACGGGCGCCCCGGGCATGCGGAAGCCGACGCCTTTGGCGCGCCCTTCAGCCACGGCGCGGCGATACTGCGTGTGGGCGTACAGGATGATGATCCAGGTCCACAGCGTGCCAATGAGCGAAATACTGGTGACCCAGGCGAAGACATTCTCCGGCACAACGTAGTTGAGCGCGACGCCAATCAACATCACGAGCGCCGAGACATGAACTCCCGCCGCGGGCACTTTTCGCTCACTCAATCGACCGAACAGTTTCGGCGCCTGCCCGCGCAGGCTGAGTGAATACAACATGCGGCCCGTACTGAAGATTCCGCCGTTGCACGAGGATGCGGCGGCGGTGATGACCACGATGTTGATGATAGTGGCCGCGGCCGGCACCCCGATCTTCTGGAACATCATCACGAACGGGCTCATCTTCGGATCGAGCTGATCCCAGGGTACCAGGGACATGATGACCACCAGGGCACCGATGTAGAACAGCAGTATGCGAAAGATGATGCTGTTGGTGGCGCGCGGCAGATTGACCTCGGGATTGGCGGTCTCCCCGGCGGTCACTCCGATCAACTCCACGCCCTGGTAGGCGAACATGACAATCTGCAGCGTCCCCAGTACGGGCAGAAACCCGAAGGGCATGAAGCCCTGGTGGCTCCAGAGATTGGAGAAGCTCGCCGTCTGCCCGAGGTCACCGATGTGGAAGAAGATGACAGCCAGGCCGGACACAATCAGCAGCAGAATGGTCACGACCTTCAATAGCGCGAACCAGAACTCCAACTCACCATACACACGGACCGCCAACAGGTTGGTACCGTAAAGGAGACCCAGGGCCACGAGGCCCGGCAGCCACTGCGGCACGTCCGGCAACCAGAAGCGCACATAGATGCCGACAGCGGTCAACTCGGCCATGGCCGTGACCACCCACATGAACCAATAGGACCAGCCGGTCACAAAGCCCGAGAACGGCCCAACGAATTCTTCGGCGTAACTGGCGAATGAGCCTGCCACGGGCCGGTAGATGAGCAGCTCGCCCAGGGCTCTCATAATGAAGAAGATGGCGATACCGCCGATGGCATAGCTGAGCAGCAGCCCGGGCCCTGCCTTGTGAATGGCGTTGGCCGAACCCAGGAACAGCCCTACGCCAATGGTGCCTCCGAGCGCAATGAGCTGGATGTGTCTGCTTTGCAGGCTGCGAGCGAGCCCTTCTGATTGCTGCATTCGTAATCCCACCGGGTGTGTCGGAAGCGCGAAGTCTAAGTCATCGCGCCGCGCGGGTCCTTGCCATTTGCGCGGCCAAAGTCTTTGTGAATCTGGCTCTTGCACCAGGGTTCGAATCGTGGCTCAGGCTCATCTCGCGAGCCGGCGCCAGGGTTCGAATCGCGGCCAACCGTCATCACGCGAGCCGGCGCCAGGCTCCGTTGGCCGACCCGCGGCGGCCGCCCACCCATACGTCCGGCCCCGCCACTTCACCCATTCGGGGAGTGCCACCCGCCGGCCCCGGGGGCCAATCTGGCTCCAACACATTCTCCTGGCGGACTGCTCACATGGCGGCGAATTCACTGTTGAAACAATATTCCGACGAGCGCGCGGCGCTCGTGTTACACGCGGTGCCCAAGGCGGCCGCAATCATCCTGGGCCGCCGGCGCGTTCTCTCCGGTATCCGTTGGCGCGACAACCTGGTCATAACCGCCGCGGAAGCGATCGGCGGCGCGGAGCACGTTGATGTGCGATTCCACGGGGACAGTGAGTTGGAAGGCGATGTCGTCGCTACTGACTTGACGACTGATATTGCGATATTGCGTGTTGGATCGGCGGGCGACGTTGGCGGCGGCTCTGCTGCCGCACCGTTCGCGGGGGCGACACTGCTCCGCGTCGGCGAGGCTATAGCGGTTGTTGGTCGCAGCCTCCGCGGCCCCATCGCCATCTGGGGCAGCGTGCAACTCGCCGGCCCCGCCTGGAACTCGCGGCGCGGCGGCAAGATCGACCAGCGGATCGAGTTGGATGTCGGCTTCGACCCCTCGTTCGAAGGCGCCGCCGTCATTGACACGAGCGGTAACATAGTCGCGATGGCCGTTCCCGGCCCCTACCACCGCGTCCTCGGTATCCCGACTGCGACGATCGAAACCGTCGTAGCTAAAGTCGACCAGTTCGGCCATCTGCCGAAACCCTACCTCGGCATCCGCCTCCAGCCGCTTTGGCTGGACGACGACACTCGCACCAAGCTCGGACGCAAAGCGCGCGGAATCGCCGCCGTCGGCGGAATCGACGCCGGCTCACCCGCCGAGCAGGCGCACATCGAACTCGGCGACCTGCTGCTGACGCTGGACGGCCAACCCGCCGAAAGCGTGAACGATATGGCTCGCCGAATCGCCAGCGCCAACCCAGGACAAACCATCGTCCTCGAAGTCCTCCGCGGCGGTAAGCCGTTGACCATCAACGTGCAAATCGGGGAGAGACCGCGGCATTGAGTACTCACCGGCGCCTGATCGCTGCTGCTGCAGGTCGGCGCACCGCTGGCGGCGTGGGTCTGCAGTCCACCGCCGCTGCGAGTCTGGGCTGCGCTGGTGGCTCGGGTCTGCAGTCCACTGCCGCTGCGGGTCTGCGCTCCACCGCCCTGGCGGGTCACTGACGGTGCGGGGCCTTGCGGAACCGCCCAGTCGCCCCCACGGTCGTGCCGTGAGTGCAATTCTTGCTACCTCGGATGAGTCCTTCCGCAATCGCGTCCTAGAGCGACTGCTGGCCGCGGGCTATGACGATCTGGAAGTAGCTGAACTGCCCAACGCGCTCACTGATCTCCTGCGCGATTCCAAGGAGACATTGGTAATCGTTGGGGGCACGTGGCCCGACCCGCAAGCGTTTCTGCGCATTGCGGTGAACGCCGGCGCCCTACCCCTCGTGCTGCTGGAGTCGAGCGCCCTCGAAGCCGAGGGCGAAGCGCTCGCCATGGGCGCCCGTGCCGCTCTTCAATCGGACATCCCCGGATCGTCGCTCGCAGCAGCACTCGCGGCCGTAGACGCGGGTCTGATAGTGTTGGAACCCAGCGCTCGCGCGCTCCTGCTCTCAGCAAACCGGGACCGGTTCACCCCCGCCCCGGCGAACTCCGTCGCGGAACCGCCAACTCCTACGGTTGACGCACCCGCGCCCTCACTACGAACAGGTCGCCCACTGACTTCGCGCGAGCGCGAGATACTCAGCCTCGTCGCCAGCGGCACATCCAACAAAGGCATTGCGCGCGTTCTATCGGTCTCCGCCAACACTGTGAAGTTCCATCTCGCAGCGGTCTTTGACAAGTTGAACGCAGCCACTCGCGCGGAAGCGGTCGCCGAAGCGATCCGGCGCGGCGAGCTGTCGCTCTAACCGCCTCCGCGACGCACTGCGCCACGCCCTCACACCGCAGCCCAGGGCACGGTAGGAAATCTGCTTATTCCATGTCGGGATAGGGGCCCTTGCCCCCCTCGGCAATGAACTTATCAATCCGCGCTCTCAACACCGGCAGCGGCACCGACCCCAACTCCAGCACAGTGTCATTGAACGCCCGGATGTTGAAGTTCGCACCCAGCGCCTTCTCCGCCTTGGCCCGATCGGCCAGGATTTCCCGCTCGCCCAGGTAATACGACAGCGCCTGCCCCGGCCAGGCGATGTAGCGATCCACTTCGGTCTCGATCTCATGCTCCGGCAGCGCCGTGTAGTCGTGCAAATAGGCAATGGCGCGCTCTCGCGTCCAGCCCTGCGAATGCACACCCGTATCCACGACGAGCCGCGCCGCCCGCCAGATCTGATACCCCAACATCCCGAAACGATCGTACGGAGTTTCGTACATGCTCATCTCGACGCCCAACTGCTCGCAGTACAGCGCCCATCCTTCGCCAAACGCGGAGATATAAGTGTGCTGGCGAAATTCCGGCTGATTCGTGTGCTCCATCGCAACCGGCATTTGAAACGCATGCCCCGGCGCAGACTCATGCAACGTCAGCGCCGTCAGGTTGTACAACGGCCGGCTCGGCAGGTTATAGGTGTTGACCAGGTAGACCCCCGGTCCACCGCGACCTGCCGTGTAAAACGGCGCCAGGTCATCGGGCACCGGAACAATCGCGAAGCGCGCCCGGGGCAGGTAGCCAAAGAAGCGCGAAGCCTTGCTATCAAACTTCTTGGCAATCCAGGACGCCCGCATCAACAGCTCATCGGCGCTTTTCGCATAGAACTGCGGGTCGGCACGCAGGAACTTCAAGAACGCGGGGAAGTCCCCTTTGAAGCCCGTTTCCTTCATGACGGCCACCATCTCGTTGTGCAGCCGCTCGACCTCGGACTCGCCCAGGGAGTGAATTTCCGCGGGATCCATGTTGAGAGTGGTGAACTCGAGGATCTTCGCTTTGTAGAAGTTCGCGCCATCCGGCAGATCCTTCGCCGCCAACGTTGTACGACACCCCGGGACGTACTCCGTCCGCACGAATTTCAACAGCTCGACATACACAGGCTGCACAACATCCCGAATCGTTGAAACCGCCTGCGCGCGCAGCTCCGCCTGATCCGCGGAAGTGATGCCCGGCATGTCCTTGAAGGGGGTATAAAACAAACTGTCTTCGGGCTTCGCGTCCGTCACGGCGGTGATGGATGCATCTCGCCCCTCCATGGTCACCTTCGGAGGTGTGAAGCCGCGTTTCAGGCCCGCGCGCATCTCATCCATTTGTTCATGGTAGTAGCGCGGAATGTCCTTCATCTGCGCGAGCCAGTTCTTGTAGTCCTGCAGCGTGCGGAAGGGCCGGCGCGCGGTGTACCCGAGATCCGTCCAGAATGTGGTGTCGGCATTCGCCGGCATCTCGAAGTCGCGATAGCGCTGATTCGTGATCAGAACCTGGATCTGCGGCCGGTAGATGTCGTAGTTGATCTGCTGCTCGGGTGACAACTCGGCGCGGGGAATCGCTTCAAGCTTGGACATCACGTCTTCCCAGTATTTGAGGCGCGCGTCCTGAGAGGCCGGATCCATCTTCGGCAAATGGTCCGCGATCGGCTTCTGGGAGTCCTCGCCGTCCGGGAACTGCTCCTGGCGCCATTTCCACTCTGTGGTGTAAATCGCTTGAAAACGGGCATTGGCGTCTTCTTTGTGCTGCTGACAGCCAGAAGCACCGATCACCACTGCCACCAGGGCCAGTCCGGTCCAGACAGGCACTGCGAAGATATTTCCCACGTTGGCTCGCCCCCAATTGATTCGAATGGGATGAGAATACTTTATACGCGAAGGACCTTCACTGTCTGATATCGTCCCGCTGGTCCTTCAAAAAGGGCCGATCCAGATGTTGGGCGTAGAGGTCGATGTCGCCGGTAGTCACACCGCAACTGGCAAAGTGGTCCTTCCAGCCATCCACTGTGCGGGCAACTGCCTGTACCTCGTTCATAGCCTGGTCTTTTGTCAACGAGAACATGCGAGACATTGACAGCGCATTGACCAATGTTGAGTCCGCCTCCTGGTCACCCACACGCATCTGTTGGAATCCGAGTGCTTGGCCGGAGGGTAGAACGTCATAGGCGGGTGAAAGCTCGTACTGCTGAGAATCGGTCACTAGCAGCGCATGGTTCTTTTCGTGATCATCGGTGTTGTCAATCAGGATGTTGAAGACCATGCGCCGAAACAGTTCTCGCATGTTCGCCGCGTAGAGATCGCCTTCAATCACCCCTCGTCGGCGCAGAAGTTGAGCCAACTCGGGGTAACCAAACCCCTCCGCCGCCGCTTGCAGTGCAACGCGCGCCGAGAGACAGTGCAACCGTCGGTTACCGGCGCGATCGAAGCGTTTTATAGCCACGGCATGGCCATGGATCAGTCGCACGGGCTGAGTTTCGGCCACCCGGATCGAGGCCTTTTGCGCCAGCGTCATTGCGGCATGTTCAATCAATGGCGTGTCGGCGGGATCACCGTCAGCAAACTTGATTACCCATTGCTCCCCGGCGATGTTGACCAGCGCTTTCGGACGTGCACCGCCCATGGTTGCGCCCGGGGAGATCAAGCGCTCCTGAGCTTGGGGAACCGCTTCGTTGTTCTGAACCTTGCGAATGAGCTCTTGAATCTCGTCAGCGTCGGCAAGCGCTGGCAACGCCCCCAGTCGCCGCGGCAGATACTCCGTTGGAGAAGTTGATACGCCGAGCGCCCCAAATCGATCGTCACCTGCGAAGAACAGGAATTCCAACAATGACAGGCGCTTCGGTTTGTCAATGAAGCGAATGACCCGCTCGCCCCATCTGTCTGGGCGCGCGTCATCCACTGCACCGGCGGCGGTACCTCGGTCGGTGGGGAGAAACTCCTGACCAATGAGAGGAAGGTCCTCGCTGAGTGGGAAGCCATTTCTGACCCAATCGTCCGCGTAGCGGAGCGACACGCCCTGCATCGAGCGAACGAGGTTGATCACACCGACGCGGATTGGCCGAGACGGTTGCCCGAGGTACCAGAGGTAGAGGGTGTCAGTAGGCTGGTAGTTGGCTGGCCCGCGGACACTGCTCATCTGTCAGCCTTCTTGCGTGTCAATCTCGCTTCAGCAGAAGCTGCAGACCGCACCGCGCGTCGCCGGACTGCCTCACGAACATTGGCCTCCAGCGCTCCCTGGTCCTGCCCCGGGGCCGCCAGCTCGGGTAGCGCACTGACGCGGCCCATCAGCCAAAGCGCGGTCGCATAGATACCCGCACCGACGCCTGGATCGCCGCGTTCGAGCCGAATCAAAGTGGGAACCGAAACACCCAAGCGCTTCGCCCAAGCACGCTGGGATTCATGGCGCCGAATTCGCGCTATGGCGAGATTTTCTCCCAATGCCCGCAATGCCTGAGTAGCCGCGGGGGGGAGTACCAGAAGGGCCTGTGGACTCTTTGGCATAACAAAGAGTTTATCCACCCAGGCGATTTGTTCAAGTCTATATTACCGAAAAAATGCTGCATCGCGGCATAATAGCTGCCCGGCTATCTTGCCGGTGCGACCGACCTCTTGAGACTGCTCCACTGCTGATTCAGGGCAACGCCGCCCAGAATCAGCACACTGGCCGCTGCCATAGTCAACGTAAGCGGCTCACCGAGCGCGAGGTACGCCCAAAGCACGCCGAACAGCGGTACGAGGTACGTCACGGTCGAAGCCCTGGGGGCTCCAATACGGTTGATCAGTCGATAGTAGAGAGCGTATGCGATTCCGGTGCATACGATGCCCAGCAATACTCCGCACAGCCACGACAGAGCGGGAATCGGTGTCGAGGGCCAGGTAGCGAGTGCGAGGGGTGCATTAAACACAGACGCACAAAACAACGTAGCAGCGGCCACAGCAGCCGCTGGCAAACCAACTAATTGGCGCTTGATGAGATTCCCGCCAATTCCGTAGAGAAGGGAGGCACACGTTCCGGCCAACGCGGCCGGCCAAACGCTGACTCCATTCGTTTTTCCGCTTGCCAGAACCGCAACGCCGACAAAGCCAGCAAGCAGCCCCATCGCGCGCCGCGTGGATATAGACTCGCCGAAGAAAATCAGTGCGACCAGCGCTGTGAACATGACGGCAGTTGCATTGGCAATAGCGCCGATACCTGCAGGCGCACGTTGAGCGCCCCACGCAAACAGTACGAACGGGATCGCCGAGTTGATGATGCCGATACCCGCAAGCCGGAGCCAAAGACGCAGATTGAAGAGACTCCGCGCACGCCACAGAAACGGCATCAGAACCAGCGAGCCCAGGAACAGCCGTACCTCGACCAGAGCAAACGAGCCGAAATCCTTAGCGGCTATGCGCTGAAACAAGAACGAGGCGCCCCAAATGGCACCCAGCAGCATCAGCTCGGCCGGCGTGAGCCATGCACTGGCTGCCGTCGGATCGTCACTGGAACCCGCCATTGGAACCGCAGGCGACTGTGCCGTGGACATGATGAAACTCATTTGAGGGTCGAGGGGATCTGGGTGCTAATTCTCCGTATTCCTAGGCTTTGAGCAAGAGCGTAGGATGAGAGGCAGCCACAAATCTGGCTTGTGTCTCGCACTCACAGCGTCGCTGTAACCCTTACGATGACTCTCCGCCCTACCGCCCTGCCTGCCTTCGGCGTCTTCGCGGTTGCCGCCAGGCACCAGAACTTCGCAAACGCTGCCGAAGAGCTCGGCCTCACTGCCAGTGCCGTGAGCCATCACGTGCGCGGATTGGAAGCGACCCTCGGCGTGAAGCTCTTCCAACGTCACGCGCGTGGCGTCGCCCTCACCGACGAAGGTCGCTCCCTGGCGGACGCCGCGAACGTCGCATTGACCGACCTGGACGCCGTAGCAGGCGCACTGAACAGCGAAGCACACAGGGCCACTCGGGTTCGTGTGTCCGCGCTCCACTCCCTCACCTATTGCTGGCTGCTTCCCCGTCTCTCCCGCTTTATGGCCGCCTATCCCCGCATTCGTGTGAGCTTCGAAACGGGTATCGCAATCACCCGTTTTGATCACACGGGACCCGACCTGGCCATACGCCACGGAGCAGGTTCGTGGTCTGGGTTGACTGCCGACCATATCATGGACGAATACCTGTTCCCTGCCGCTGCACCCACAATGAAGGGGTTAAATGCAGTCACCGAAGCTGCGCATGTTGCCAACCTCCCACTGGTAACTGACCTCGCGCATCAAGGATGGCGCGAGTGGTTTCGTTCAGCGGGGGTGAGAGGCGTGCGTTTGCCGGAGATGCACAGCTTCACTGATTCGACCGACGCGATGCAGGCCGCTGTGCTCGGCATCGGGGCTATTCTCGCGCGCTCTCGCATTGTCGAACCGTATATACGCGAAGGCAGGTTGGTTCGACTCGCGGGGCCCGCGGTCAAGGCTCGTTATGGTTACTATGCGGTTTATCCGACTCACCGGCGACTGACTGCCGCCGTTGCCAACTTCCTGTCTTGGCTGCGACAGGAGGCCGCGCGGGAATCGAATGAATTGCCGCCCGTGTTTGTACCAACACGCGCCGATTGATCAGGCAACGCACGGCGGCAGGCTCGCCCTTACGCCCGCAGCCCCGCAATCGCGGTCAGCGCCGAGATGTCCAGGCACCCCTCCAACTCTGCAGCAATCTCGTCAAGCGCAGCATCCACACGCGCGTTGTGATCGTCTTGGCTCGGTGCCGCGCCAATAGCGGACACGAGTGCCGCACGAGCCTGCGTTTCACCAAAGAGGCCATGCACGTAGCAACCGGCGATACGGCCATCGGCTGATACCGCGCCGTCGATTGAACCATCGGTAAATTGCAAGAACGGACGTTCGATGCCCGCCCCAGTGGTTGAGCCAATGTGCATTTCGTAACCGGCAAAGGAAGCTGCACCCGCCGACACCAGCGCCCCAGCCACCTCCCGCAGCGTCTTATCCCCCGTCATGACCGTCTCAACATCCAGCAACCCGAGGCCCGGCACTGTCCGCGGTGGACCCTCAATTCCACTGGGATCGCTGATGCTTCGCCCCAACATTTGATATCCGCCACAAATGCCCAACACGCGCCCGCCATGGCGTACATGGGAAAACACGTCCACATCCCATCCCTGTGCCCGCATGAACTCCATATCAGCAATTGTCGACTTGGTGCCTGGAATCACAATGAGCGCCGCATCCCGAGGCAGTGGCCGCCCGGGCGGCACGAACACCAGCTCAATCTCCGGCTCCGCACGCAACGGATCGAAGTCATCAAAGTTGGCGATTCGCGAGAGCTGGGGAACCACAATTTTGACGCGCGCTCCGGAAGCCCGACGTGTATTGATGTCCTCCAACTGCACCCCATCCTCCGACGGCAATCGGCCAGCAGCCCGTAGCCAGGGGACGACGCCGATGGAAGGCCAGCCCGTATGCTCAACGACCCGTTGCACCCCATCGTCAAACAGTCGGGGATTGCCCCGAAACTTGTTAACAATGAAGCCTCGTATCAGCGCGCGGTCCGCCGCGTCCAGCACCGCATGGGCCCCCACCAAAGACGCAATTACGTGGCCGCGATTGATATCTCCCACGAGAATCGCAGGCAAACCGACCGCTTGCGCGAAGCCCATGTTGGCAATGTCGTGCTTGCGAAGGTTGGTCTCGGCAGGGCTGCCCGCGCCTTCCACAATCACCAACTGCGCTTCCTGAGCCAGCCGGTGGTAACTCTCGACAGCTACTTCGAGCAGCGCGCGCTTATCGCGGCCATGCGCGCTCGCATCAAAGTTACCGGACATTCTGCCGCGAACAATGAGCTGAGCCCCCACATCGCTTTGGGGCTTCAACAGCACCGGGTTCATGTCGACGGTTGGCTTCGTGCGGCAGGCACGGGCTTGCAGGGCCTGTGCCCGGCCAATTTCGCCGCCACCCGCGGTCACGGCCGCGTTGTTGGACATGTTCTGCGACTTGAACGGGCGAACGGTGATGCCGCGGTTGGTAAACAAGCGGCACAGGCCGGCGACGAGCACTGACTTGCCCACATCCGATCCGCAACCCTGGATCATCAATGCAGCTACGCGCATAACACTGGGAAAAAGGCGAGGGCTAGCGACGTACCACCCGTCAGGACCCAAAGAAGCACACAGGCAACCGCATAGAGTCTCAATCCGCGACCAAGATCCGCCACGCCGGGAGCCGGGCCTGATCCAAACACCGGCCTTTCATGCACGACACCGTCGTAACTCGTGGGACCTCCGAGTCTGACACCCAGAGCACCCGCCATGGCCGCCTCGGGCCAGCCGGCGTTGGGTGATGCGTGTTTGGACGCATCCTTGAACATCACGAGAAGTCCACCCCAGCCAGCGAATACCAAGAGCGTTCCTGCAATGCGCGCTGGTATGAGATTGGCAACATCATCAGCTCGTGCGGCGGCCCAACCAAACGCCCGCCAGCGCTCTTCCTTGTGCCCGATGAGGCTGTCGGCGGTATTCAGGACTTTGTAGGCAAACAATCCCGGTAGACCGCCAAAAACGAGCCAGAAGGCCGGCGCCACAATCCCGTCATTGAAGCTTTCCGCAAGACTCTCCAGCGCGGCGGCTGACACGCCACTGGCATTCAATTGGCGGGTGTCGCGACCCACGATATGAGAAACCCGCTCTCGCGCAGCCTCCAGATCACCGGCGCGAAGGGCAAGCAGTACATCTTTTACGTGAACAAACAGGCTGCGCTGCGCGAGCCCTACGGTCGCAACGAGTACGAGAATGACGATCGAGACGATATTACCCCATAGGACAGTCGTCGGAACTGCAAAAAACACTCCGAACTCGACGGCCGCCCCCAAAGCCAGTGCCGCACAAATCATCAAAACCGTCGCAACGCACCCCAACAGTCGCCGCCTGGCAAATGAATACTGCGGCCGGTTCCACCAACGCTCGAACGCATCGATGAGACTCCCCGCCCAAACCACGGGATGCGGAATCCGGGCATGCAACCACGCGGGATAACCGAGCAACGCCTCCGCAATGAGCGCCAAAAACGCCAGCGCCGCATGAGAGGCGACCCATTCTCTGAGCATGAGCTTCCTGTTACCTAGCCGTGGAAAGCGGCGAGTGCGTCACTCAACCGCCGCCAGGCCTCCGGCGACCCGGGCAATCCAAACCGCAACAGCCGCGAATCATGCTGGAACGGCCGCGTCAAAATCCCCGCCGCCGCGAGCCGCTCAAACCGGGCCGGCGCGTCAGCGGCCCGCACCAACCGATACAGTGAGGTGCCACCCACCACTTCGAAGTCATGCCGAGTGAGCAATTTGTCGAGTCGCCGAGCGGCGGCGGCAAGTTGGCCACGCATCCGATCCGCCCAGGCAGGATCGGCGTACGCGGCGAGCCCCGCGGCGAGCGCATCCACCGACACCGGCCAGTCACCAATCAACGCGCGCAGACGCATGGCAACAGCAGGGCTGCCGATCACAAATCCCAACCGGAGGCCCGCCAGCCCGTAGAACTTGCCAAACGACCGCAGCGCTACCAGCCGCTGCAGCTCGCCGCCAGCGAGCCCAGCTACGCTGGCTTCCGGCGTGACCTCCGCGAACGCCTCGTCAACAACCAACACGCCGTCGCGCAACGCCACGGCGTCATGCAACTGCCTCAGACGGTCGCGACCGATGACGCGCCCGTCGGGGTTGTTAGGATTGACGACGATCACCGCCGTACGATCGCCAATGGCGGCATCCAACTCCGCGTCAGCGACAAGCCGAGACGAAACGCCGGCTTTCGCCCAGCCATCGACATGCGACCCGTACGTCGGCCCCGCGATCACCGCAGCCGCAATGCCACCCGCATGAACGCCAGCCGCAATGCCACCACCAACGCCGCCGCCCATATGAGCGCCAGCCGCGATGCCACCACCAAGGCCACCGCCGGCACGCGCGCCATCCGCAATGCCGTCGGCGGCACGCGCATCGTCACGGCCATTACCACCACCGACATGCGCACCAGCCGCGGCGCTACCGGCGCCACCACCAACCACAAACGGCAACAACCGCAACGCCGGCTCCGTTCCCCCGGTCGCCACAACCCGCTGCGCATCGGCCACGCCAAACGCGGTGGCGGCAACCGCCTCGAGGCGGCTCAACTCCCCCGTATCCGGCAACCGGTTCAGCGTCACCCCCCGCGCCCGCGGCGCGGGGTATGAGCGGGGGTTGATTCCCGTGGACAGGTCGATCCACGGTTGCGGCGCCTGAGAATAGGCAATGCGCGCGGCACCGAGCCGCCCGCCATGGTGGGCAAAGCCTGCAAATCTCATCCAATACTTCCGATTATTCGCTGAGGAGGCGATGAATCAGTTGAACGCACACGGACCCCTCGCCGACCGCGGCCGCGACCCGCTTGGCGCTGCCACAGCGTACGTCACCGACGGCGAATATACCGGGGATCGTGGTTTCGAGGTGAAGGGGCGGACGCGACAGCGGCCAGCCGGCGGGATTGCCATGCAAATCGGGGCCGGTCCGTACGAACCCCTTGTCATCGAGCGCCACGCATCCCTGCAGCCACTCCGTGTTTGGAATGGCACCCGTCATGAGAAACACGTGCCGGATGTCGTGTGTCTCGGTTTTGCCGCCGGGCCCCCGCCAGCTCACTCGCTCCAGGCGCCCTTTGCCTTCGATGCGGGTAATTTCAGTCTTGACGTGCAAGGTAATGTTGGGTGTCTCTTCGATCCGCCGGATCAAATAGCGGGACATCGACGCGGCCAGCCCGTCGGAGCGCACGACGAGATGCACCCTGCGACCGTTGCCCGACAGGTACACCGCGGCCTGCCCCGCCGAATTACCGCCACCTACAACAATGACATCGTCCTCACCACACAGTTTTCTTTCAACAGCGGTGGCCGCGTAATACACACCCAGTCCCATGTAGTCGGCCAGATTATCCAGATCGATCTTCCGGTACTCGGCCCCCGATGCGATAATTACCGTGCGGCCGCGCACCGTCTGACTATCGGACAATCCAATCTGAAACGGCATTTCGTCGCAAACCAAGCGCAAGGCACTCGTCGCAATGGCCACTTCCGCGCCGAACTTCTGCGCCTGCACGAGCGCGCGCCCGGCCAGCGCCAGGCCGGAAATCCCCGTGGGAAATCCCAGGTAGTTTTCGATCTTGGAGCTCGACCCGGCCTGCCCGCCCGGCGCAACGGTCTCGATCACGAGTACATCGAGTCCTTCCGACGCTGCATACACCGCCGCCGCAAGGCCCGCGGGCCCGGCACCGATGACAATCACATCCCGAATCCGCTGCGCATCGAACTGAGGATTCATGCCCAGGCAGGCGGCCACTTCCGCGTTGCTCGGGTTTTTCAACACAACTTCGCCGCGGCATACAACGACGGGCAGGTCGCCACTCTGCAGATTGAAACGCGCCAGGCAATGGCGTGCATCTTCGTCAGTGTCGAGGTCCTTCAACACGAACGGATAGGTGTTGCGGGTGAGAAACTGCACCAGCCGCAGCGTCCCGGATGAGTTGGTTGAGCCGACGAGGATGACGTCCCCACCCTGCTCCGCCGCCACCAGTCCCATGCGGCGCAGAATGAATGCCCGCATGAAGATTTCCATGATCTCCGAGTCGGTTTGCACGATCGTGCGCAACTGCGACTCACTGATCGCGAGGACTTCGCCGGCCTCGGCAACGCGCACGCGAGTGAAGCCACCGAGCCCGCGCAACGTGCTCATCTCACCGGTGAAGTCGCCGGGCATCTCCACGGTAATGGGCGTCTCCCCCTCGATACCGGGGCGTGTAACCTCCAACGAGCCCGACAGGACCACCTGCATGTCCCGGTGACCCTGACCCGCCTCCGACAACACCTGGCCCGTCGTGGTACGGATGATCCGGCCGTGCGGTTTGAGTCGTGCAATCTGTTCCGCCGTCAGCTTCGGAAACATCTGCTCCCGGCGGGTTTCGAACAAATTGGCCATGTCTACCCGTGGTGCAATGCGGCCTCAACGGCATCGAACAGAGCGCGCATCCCGAACGAGACGTCCTGCAGCTTTCCGTTGACAAAAAACGTGGGTGTGGCCCGCACGCCGCCGCGGCGTGCGCCATCCTGATGTTCCCTGATCCGCTGCAGATACACCTGGTCGTCCATTTCGGCGCTGTAGCGCGCCATATCGAGCTGCAGGCGCTGCGCATACGAGCGCAACTGCGGGAGCTTCAGGTGATCCTGGTTCGCAAACAGCAGGTCATGCATTTCCCAGAACCGGCCCTGCCCGCCGGCGCACTCCGCCGCCAGGGCCGCGCCGAGCGCGTGGCTGTGCACCTCTTCGAGGGGAAAGTGGCGGAAAACGCAGCGCGTATGACCGGCAAAGCGCTCCAGCAGCAACTTGACCGCCGGGGCGGCCTGTTTGCAGTTGGGACACTCGAAATCGCCGTACTCGACAATCGTCACGGGCGCATGTGACGCGCCGATGACATGGTCGGTGTTCTGAATTGGAACAGCCAGCTCGAAGGGGTGTTGTTGGTTCATAGGCGCTCTCAATATCGCCAACGCGCCCGCAGGTCAACTGGCCACAGGGGCGGTTGGAGCGAATGACAAAAGAAGGCACGTTGGTCCAAGACAGGCCCGACGGGAATTGTTTCCTTCGCACCTTCCTGGGAGCTCGAGAACACAATGAACGCCCCGTTGAAACGCACCGCGACAGCCCTGTCCCTGTTGGCTCTGTTGACACTGCAAGGCTGCGGCAAGGAGCCGGCACCGGCCGCGGGCCCGCCGGAAGTGGGGGTGGCGAAAGTCATCAGCAGGCGCATCCAGGACTGGGACGAGTTTACAGGGCGGTTCCAGGCTATTGATACCGTCGAGGTGCGGCCGCGCGCCTCCGGCTACATCGAGCAAGTGCTGTTCCGTGAAGGGCAGTTCGTCAAGAAGGACGATGTCCTCGTCGTCATCGATCCCCGGCCGTACCAGGCCGACTACGACCGCGCCAAAGCAGGGCTCGAGCTTGCGAAGTCCCAGCAGGAGCTGGCCAGTCTCGAGGCCGCGCGTGTCCAGAAGCTGAAGGATTCAGGAGCGGTCTCGCGTGAAGAGCTCGATGAGCGCCTGAGCAACCTCAACCAGCAGCAGGCGAGTGTTTCCGGCGCCAAGGCCGCACTCGACAATGCCGCCTTGCTGCTGGGGTTTACCAAGGTACGCGCGCCATTTGACGGGCGCGCGAGCCGGGCCGAAGTCACCCGCGGCAATCTCGTGACGGGCGGCAACAACGGCGGCACCTTGCTGACGACCATAGTCTCGGTCGACCCCATCTACGTGTATTTCGAGGGCGATGAAAACACCTACTTGCGCTACAACCAGCTAGCGCGCGAAGGCGAACGCCCGAGCTCCCGCGATGCCCGAAATCCGGTGCGCATCGGCCTCTCCAATGAGCAGGGATTCCCGCACGAGGGTTACATGGACTTCGTGGACAACCAGCTCGATGTGCGCACCGGCACGATCCGTGCACGGGCCGTGCTGGACAACAAGCAAGGTCAATTCACTCCCGGGATGTTTGCCCGGGTGCAATTGCTCGGCAGCAGCGAGTACGACGCCATCCTCATTGAAGACCGCGCGGTAGGCACGGACCAGAGTCAGAATTTCGTACTGCTGCTCGGTCCCGACAACAAACTCGAGTACCGCGCCATCCAGGCCGGCCGCATCCTGGACGGCGGCCTGAGAGTCGTGCGCAAGGGCCTCAAAGCCGGCGATGTGATTGTCGTCAGCGGCTTGCAGCGCGTGCGGCCCGGCGTTCAGGTCAAACCGAACACAATGACCATGGGTGTGCCCGACACGGGCGCGGCCGCCACCGCCGCGTCGAACTGAGCGGCCATGAATATTTCAGCGTTCTTCATCGACCGCCCGATCTTCGCATCGGTCATTTCCATTCTCATCCTGACCGCCGGCCTCGTGGCCATGCCGCTGCTGCCGATCAGCGAATACCCGGAAATCGTCCCGCCGACGGTTGTCATTAGCGGCACGTACCCCGGCGCTTCGCCGAAAACCATCGCCGAGACCGTCATCACGCCGCTCGAGCAGCAGATCAACGGCGTCGAGAATGCAATCTATACCAACTCGTCGGCGACGCCGGACGGCAACTTCGCCATCACCGTCACCTTCAAGCTGGGCACCAATCTCGACACCGCCCAGGTCCAGACCCAAAACCGCGTCAGCCAGGCGGAGCCCCGGCTGCCGGAGGTCGTGCGGCAGATCGGCCTGGTTACCCAGAAGCGCTCGCCCGATCTGACCATGGTTGTATTCTTGCGGTCCGAAGACGGCCGCTATGACTCGCTGTACCTGCGCAACTATGCGGTCATCCAGGTCAGAGATGTGCTCGCGCGGTTGCCGGGCATGGGCGATGTGCGCGTCTTCGGGTCCGGCGACTACGCCATGCGGTTGTGGCTGGATCCGGCGAAGATCGCTTCGCGTGACATGACTGTTGACGATGTATTGAACGCGGTCCGTGAGCAGAACGTCCAGGTGGCCGCGGGACAGATCGGTGGGCAGCCGGCGTTACCCAATACCGACTTCGAGTACATTGTCAACGCCATGGGCCGGCTGCAGACCGAGGCCGAATTCAGCAACATCATCATCAAGACCGGCAGCGGCGGCGATGTCGTGTACCTGCGCGATGTGGCTCGCGTTGAGTTGGGTCCTGAATCCTATGCGCTGCGCAGCATGCTCGATGCGAAGCCGGCCGTGGGGATTCCGGTCTTTCAGTTGCCGGGCGCGAATGCGCTCGCGCTGTCGGCCTCGGTTCGCAAGACGATGGCTGAGTTGTCCAAGAGCTTCCCGGAAGGCGTCAGCTACACCATCGCGTACGACCCGACAGTATTCGTTCGAAGCTCCATAGAAGCGGTAATCCACACACTGTTTGAAGCAGTGCTGCTGGTCGTGCTGGTTGTGGTCGTGTTCCTGCAGACGTGGCGGGCCAGTGTGGTGCCGCTCGTCGCGGTTCCCATCGCCATTGTCGGTGCAATGGCGGCATTGCTGCTGTTGGGATTCTCCATCAACTCCCTGAGCCTGTTCGGCCTGGTGCTGGCAACCGGTATCGTGGTCGATGACGCCATTGTGGTGGTTGAAAATGTCGAACGCAAAATTGAAGAGGGCCTGCCGCCGCGCGAGGCCGCGCACGCGGCGATGGCGGAAGTCACTACGCCCATCATCTCCATCATGCTGGTGCTGTGCTCGGTATTCATACCGGTCGCCTTCCTGAGCGGTATTACCGGTCAGTTCTACCGCCAGTTCGCGATCACCATCGCCGCCTCCACCATCATCTCGACATTCAACTCCCTGACATTGTCGCCGGCTCTGGCCGCCCTGCTCCTGCGTCCCCGCCAGGAAAAACCGGATGCCTTCCAGCGACTGATCGACCGGGCGTTGGGCGTGCCATTCAAAGCCTTCAATACGGTGTTCACACGCCTGTCAAGGCGCTACGGCCGGGCGGTGGCCGTGGTAGGCCGGCGCCGCAATCCCATTCTCGTGGCCTTCGCCATTCTACTGCTGTGCACCTGGTTCATTTTCAGAATCGTCCCGGGCGGCTTCATTCCCGGCCAGGACAAGCAGTATCTGATCGGAGTGGTGCAATTGCCCAATGCGGCCTCGCTGGATCGCACCGAGAAGGTCGTGCGCCGCATGTCGGAAATCGCGCTTCAGACACCCGGTATCGAGCACGCGATCGGCTTCCCGGGGCTCTCGGCCAACGGCTTTGTGAATCTGGACAATGCCGCCGTCGTGTTCCTGCCACTGACGGACTTTGATGAGCGCACCACCAAGGCGCTCGCGGCCACCACCCTGGCCGGCATTCTGATGAAGAAATTCTCGGCCATCGACGATGCCAACATACTGGTCATTTCACCGCCGCCGGTTCAGGGCTTGGGCACCACGGGCGGTTTCAAGTTGTATCTGCAGGATCGCGGCGGCCGCGGTTACGACGATCTGGCGAAGGTCACCCAGGATATCCTGAACCTCGCGCGACAGCAGAAGGAGCTGTTCGGCCTCGCCACCTATTCGACGTTCCAGAACGGCGTCCCCCAGCTTTTCGCCGATGTCGACCGCGTCAAGGCCAAGCGCCAGGGAATTCCGCTGTCGAACATTTTCAGCACCTTGCAGGCCTATCTTGGCTCGACCTATGTCAACGACTTCAACAAGTTCGGGCGGACATTCCGGGTGTATGCCCAGGCGGAGGCCCGCTTTCGCGCCCATCCGGAGGATGTGGCCAACCTCAAAACCCGCAACGCCGGCGGCGACATGGTTCCCATCGGCTCGATTGCCAACATCAAGTTCGTCACAGGCCCGGACCGCGTTGCTCACTACAACGTATACCTGGCATCCGACATCAACAGCCAGGCCGCGCCGGGCTACTCGTCGGGCCAGGCCACTTCCGCCATGGAACGGGTGTTGGCCACGCTTCCCAACGGTTACGGCTTCGAATGGACCGAGCTGACATTCCAGCAGAAGGCGGCATCCAAGGTCGCCATACTGGTCTTTCCCTTGTGCGTACTGCTCGTTTTCCTGATCCTCGCGGCACAGTACGAGAGCTGGTCACTACCGCTCGCCATCATACTGATTGTGCCGATGTGCCTGCTGTCGTCCATGATCGGTGTGAAGCTGAGCGGGTCTGACAACAACATTCTTACCCAGATCGGCTTCATCGTCCTGGTGGGATTGGCCTGCAAGAACGCCATCCTGATCGTTGAATTTGCGCGGGAGCGCTATGACCACGGGATGGGTGTCATCGAGGCCGCCGTGGAAGCTTGCCGGTTGCGGCTGCGGCCGATACTGATGACTTCTTTTGCGTTCATCATGGGCGTGGTGCCACTCGTGCTCGCGCACGGAGCCGGCAGTGAGATGCGGCATGCCATGGGAATCGCCGTATTTTCCGGCATGTTGGGCGTTACGCTGTTTGGTCTGTTCCTGACACCCGTGTTCTTTGTCACCATCGAGACCCTGTTTGGGAGGAGGCACGCAGCCGAGCCCGGGGTCGAGCCCGTCATGGGAGCGCGAGAGAATGCGTAAGCTCCTCGTTGCAACCGTGTCCGGGGCACTGTGCTCCTGTGCGATAGGCCCGAATTATCAACGGCCGGTGACGCCGGTAGGTCCTCAGTTTATCAATGCCGGCCAGCCGGGCTTCAACGGCAGCGAGGTTGTGGCGCGCTTCTGGACGTTGTTCAACGACCCGAAGCTCAATCGGCTGGTTGATGACGCATTGAAGGAGAACAAAGACCTGAAACGCGCGCGCGCCAACCTCAGAGCCTCACGAGCCGCGCGACGCCTGGCCGGCTTCGACCTGTTTCCCACGGTGACAGCCGGAGCCGGATACACCAAGGCACGTGAAAGCCGCAACCAGTTGCCGGCGGCCATCAGCCCCGACCGCAATGTCGACGACGCAGACGCAGGCTTCGATGCATTCTGGGAGTTGGATTTCTTCGGGCGCGTGCGCCGTGGTGTCCAGGCGGCGCGGGCTGAAGAACAGGCCAGTGCCGCGAACCTGCGCGACGTGCAAGTTACCGTAACCGCTGAGGTGGCACGGAACTACTTCGTGCTGCGCGGCCTGCAGGAGCAGCTTGCGGTAGCGATACGCAATGCCGACAACCAGGAGCAGACCTGGAAGTTGACGCGCGTCCGCCTCGACGCCGGCCGTGGTACCGAGCTCGACAGCGCCCGTGCCGAAGCACAGCTCAAAACAACGCGCGCGACCATCCCGCTGTTGGAATCATCTGTTGCTACGACCATCTATCGACTTTCGGTATTGACCGGCCGCGTACCGGATGCACTCAATTCGGAACTGCAGACTCCGGAACCGTTGAGTCCGCTGCCCGCTCTCAACGCCATCGGCGATCCGGCCTCGCTGTTACGCCGCCGCCCCGATATTCGCGTGGCCGAGCGCAGCCTGGCCGCCTCGACAGCCCGTATCGGTGTTGCAATGGGCGACCTGTTTCCCAAAGTGACCTTCACCGGCCGTGTCGGCTATGACGCCGCGTCCTTTGGCGGCCTCGGCAAAAGCGGCTCTGACACCTACTCCATCGGACCCGCCATCTCCTGGGCCGCGCTCGACCTCGGGCGAGTCACCGCGCGAATCAAGATTGCCAGGGCCCAGACGGATGCCGACCTGGCGGCGTATGAATCGAGTGTACTCGGCGCTCTGGAAGAGACCGAGGGCGCCCTGGTCACCTACGGCCGCGCGCAAACACGCCGCGATCTGCTCGCAGAAGCCGCCGTCGCCAGTGAACGTGCCGCGAACCTCGCGCGGCAGCGGTTTCAAGGCGGCCTCACCGACTTCGTGAACGTGTTGGAAGCAGAACGGGATGCGCTGGCTGTGCAGGACAGCCTGGCTCAGAGCCACACTCAGACAGCCACCGCGCTCGTGGCCGTCTACAAGGCTCTCGGCGGTGGCTGGGTGGATGAAATCTAGCTTGCCGCAGGCGCCGGCGGTGCGGGATTGGTGGCCGGCAAAGGAATGAACTCCTCGTCATCCATGTACGGCAACTGCATGCGCCCGGCGCGCCAATCCGCCTTGGCCTGCTCAATGCGCTGCTGTGACGAAGACACGAAGTTCCATTCAATGAAGCGCTCGCCAACCGGCTCCCCACCCAACAACATCACTATGGACGATCCCACGGATTTCACTGTGGCCGCGGCGCCCTGGCCGAATACCAACATCTGACCGGCATTGAAGCGGCGCCCGTCCGTCTCGACCGAGCCTGACGCAATATACGCCGCACGCTCCGAATACCCCTGTGGCAGTGCCACGCGAGCCTGGTCCTGCAAGGCGCAATGCGCATAAAACAGGGGCGAGTGTGTCTTTACCGGCGAGCGGACACCAAACGCCTCACCCGCAATCAATCGCGTCCACACGCCGCCGTCTTCAATGGTCGGCAAATCAACATGTCCGTAATGCACAAACGCAGGACTGGTTTCCTCATCCCTGCCCGGCAACGCCACCCACGACTGAATCCCATGCAAGGGCCCACCGACCTCCCGCAGCTTCTCGAAACGCTCCGAGTGAGTGATGCCGCTGCCGGCCGTCATCCAGTTGACCTCGCCCGGCTGAATCGCCTCCTGGGAGCCCACACTGTCGCGATGCATGATCTCGCCTTCAAACAGGTAGGTCACGGTCGACAGGCCGATATGCGGATGGGGACGCACATCGGCCGTCCGCGGAAAACCCGGCGCGAAGCGCGCGGGACCGATGTGATCGAAGAATATGAACGGCCCCACCATCTTGTGGGGGCCGAACGGCAGCACACGCCCGACCTCGAAGCCGCCGAGGTCGCGGCGGCGCTGATCAATTACCCGTTGCAGCATGGCGCACCAACCCCGGATAGATACTGACCGTCAGGGTAGCAAAGTCCTGCCCGTGGTTGGGCAGCTTGAGCCCCGCGTTCGACCAATGCCGCCCGGTCAACTCAATCACCCAGCCCGGTTTCGGTTTCAGGCGCAGGCCGATCTCCTCATTGAAGTTCCACCAGGAGCTCGACAGCCGGTCCTGCTCGGTTTTATACGACCCCCCGGCAGCCACAAAGAAAGCCCAGTGCCGCTGTGGGAACAGCTCGAGCCGGCGCGCGAATGAAAACCCCCAGTAGGGGTCCGCGAAATGAATATCGACTCCGAAGGTGCTGTCGAAGAAATCCTGTCCCTTGGTGAAGCGGAAGACACCGAGCTCCCAGCGGTCGTGGTCGAATGTGAAAACCAGCGGCGCGATGATGCCGTGCGAATAACCGACCCAGTGGTAGGTCGCACCGAGCCCGAGCTGAATTTCGCAGCTCGAGCAGAAATCCCCGGCACGCACCCGGGGAGCGGCCAACGCCAACAAGGCGGCCGCCAGCACAACGTACCTCGATCGCATCTAGCAATAACCTCCCGGGGAAACGCCTCGCAGGCCGCGAACTAACATGAGCCGCAGCGGCAGGAAGCCATTGTCGCGCTACAACCCCAACACGCTCAATCCGGGATGATCGTCTGGACGTCGTCCGAGCGGCCAGTGGTACTTGCGCTCGGATGCCTTGATGGGCAGATCATTGATGCTCGCAATGCGCACCTGCATCAATCCGTCCGCATCGAATTCCCAATTCTCGTTGCCATAGGAGCGGAAGTGTTGCCCGCTGTCGTCATGCCATTCATAGGCGAAACGCACGGCGATCCGGTCACCGGCAAATGCCCACACTTCCTTGATCAGCCGGTAATCGAGCTCCCGGGCCCATTTGCGCGTCAGGAAAGCGACTATGTCCTTCCGCCCCTGGAGAAACTCGGACCGGTTGCGCCATCGGCTGTCCTCGGTGTACGCCAGCGCCACGGCTTCGGGATCCCGCGAGTTCCAGGCGTCTTCGGCTTTGCGAGCCTTCAATGCGGCGGTTTCAGCGGTGAACGGTGGCAGCGGTGGACGTGGTGCCATGGCGATAGCTCCTTATGGTGAGTCCTTCTGTTATGCATTTTAAAGGGGCAATCTGCATCTCCCGTCGGAGGTGGGAACAACATAAATTTGCACCCATGAGAATCGCAAAACCCCTGCTTCTGGTCAGCACACCGTTGGGCATCGTCACAGGCCTGATCGAGGCGTACCGCCTGGTGGGCGGCCTCGCGATCCTGATGTTCGCGATGATGGCGATGCTCGGCGTCGCCGCCGCAGGCATTGTGTACACGATTAGAAAGGAGAAGAGAGAGTGGACGGAATCAAAGTCCTCATCGTAGTAACGCTCATCGGTATTGTGGCGAGCCTGGGCAAGGCCCTCTTCCACATGTCCTCGGGCCGATCGACGCAAGTCGGCCACTCGGCCATGATGGTGCGCGCCCTCAGCGTTCGGATTGGACTATCGGTGGCGCTGTTCATTCTGCTGATGATCGCCTGGTACCTGGGCGCCATCTCGCCCCACAGCGTCCAATAAAAGAGCTCAGGTATCATGGGCTGGCAGGTACGCCAGTCCATGAAGCTTTACAAGCAACTCGCAGACGACCTTACACTTCTCATTCGCCAGGGGACCCTGAAGCCCGGAGACCGCGTGCCGTCTGTTCGGGAGACGTCCCGCGAGCGGGGGATGAGCCCGGCGACGGTTATCCACGCATATGAGCTCCTGGAGGGCGAGGGACTCATTGAGACTCGTCCTCGTTCCGGCTACTACGTCGGCAACCAGGCAGCCGCGCCGATACAGCAACCGCGCATTTCCCGTCCTTCCCCTCGGTCAACCCTGCTCGACGTCAGCGAGCTGGTTTTCGAGGTGTTGGAGTCATTGCGCAATCGATCAGTGGTGCCAATGGGTTCGGCATTCCCGAGTCCCAAGCTATTTCCACTGGGCAAGCTCGCAACGGCTCTGTGCACCAGTGTGCGACGGATGGACCCCTGGAGCACCGTCGAAGATCTGCCGGGCGGCAGTGCTGAGCTTCGCCGTCAAATTTCCCGTCGCTACCTGCGCGCAGGAGCGGCAGTTTCTCCTGACGAAATCATCATAACTGGCGGCGCCCTCGAGGCACTGAACCTCTCACTTCAGGCACTGACGCGACCCGGCGATTTGGTGGCTATTGAGTCGCCCGCTTTTTATGGGTGTTTGCAGGCCGTCGAAGCACTGGGCCTGAAAGCAATCGAAATCCCGACACACCCGATGCACGGGGTCGACATAGCCTACCTGGCGCGCATTCTGGACAAGCACACGGTGCGTGCATGTTGGTTCATGACGACTTTCCACAATCCGCTGGGCGCGCTGATGCCGGACGATGCCCGGAAGAGTCTCATGGAGCTTCTCGAGCGACACGACGTTCCCCTCATTGAAGATGACGTGTACTGCGAGTTGTACTTCGGTACACAACGGCCCAAGTCAACCAAGGCGTTCGACCGGAAGGGTCTCGTATTGAATTGCGGCTCGTTCTCCAAGAGCCTCGCACCGGGATACCGAATCGGCTGGGTCGCAGCCGGACGTTTCGCCCGGTCCGTGGGGCGACGCAAGGTGATGAGCTCGCTGTCCACCAATATTCCCGCGCAGGACGCGATCGCAGAGTACCTGCGGCAAGGGGGTTATGACCGGCACTTGGGCGTACTTCGGCGGACACTCGCAGACCAGCAGAAATCGGCGTTGAACGCCCTGCGCACCTATCTGCCGGAGGGCTTCACGGTCACGCGGCCGGAAGGAGGCTATTTCCTGTGGCTGGAATTGCCCGAGCACGTCGATACCATCGAAGTGCACCGAAAAGCCCTGACGGCGGGCTTCAGCATCGCGCCAGGACCTATCTTTTCCGCACGGCGCGAGTTCGCGCACTGCCTGCGGCTCAACTATGGGCACCCCTGGACCACTGCCAGCGAGCGAGCCGTCAAAGCCCTGGGGGCTATCGTGCGATCATAGGGGCAGCACAAGAGGAACGCTTAGGCTCGAGCTGTTCAAAATGACTGTCACGCGACGTTGGGTCGTCCGCCTCCTATGGATCCTGGGGGCCCTGGTTCTAGGGTTCGTGATTTATGCGTGGCGTTCACCGATTGCACCGGTCGATCCGCCGGCAGCCGGCACCTTCGATATGGCCACCATCCAACGCGGTGCACAACTGGCCGCATTGGGCGACTGCGCGACATGCCACACAGCATCCGGCGGGGAGACTTTCGCTGGCGGTCGAGCCGTAGCGACCCCGTTCGGCACCATCTATTCAACCAACATCACACCTGATCCCTCGAGCGGAATCGGCCGCTGGTCCCAGGAGGCATTTCAACGTGCCATGCGCGAGGGGGTAAATCGCGCGGGTGACCACCTCTATCCAGCCTTCCCTTACGATCATTTCACGTTGGTAGACGACAGGGACAACGCGGCTCTCTACGCCTTCATCATGACTCGCCAGCCGGTGCAAGGACGGACGCCGGACAATCAGCTTTCATTTCCATTGAACATGCGGTTCATTATCGCCGGCTGGAAGCTTTTCTTTCTGCGCAAGGGCCCCTACGAGCAGGACTCCAATCACAATGCAGAGTGGAACCGGGGCGCGTATCTCGCAAACGGCATTGGGCACTGCGGCGCCTGTCATACTCCGCGCAACAGTCTGGGCGCAGAGATCAGATCTCAGCATTTTGGAGGGGGCGAGGCCGAAGGATGGCATGCGTATGCAATCAACGCTGACTCCAGGGCGTTGGAGGCGTGGAAAGCGGAAGACTTGCACATGTATCTGAGTAATGGATGGCATGATCGGCACGGCGACGCTCATGGACCTATGGCGGCTGTCAGCCAAAATCTCTCCTCAGTTCCAGACGCGGATGTAAAGGCGATTGCCTCATATGTCGCGACCGTCATCGGAAACCAACCGCGGGAGAAAATACGCCCCGAAGGCGCTTCCGGTAATGACACGGGCGCCGCTATCTATGCTGCAGCCTGCGCTAGCTGCCACGACGGCAGTCGTCCCCTCCCCTTCGGTGGCGTCAAACTGATGCTGAGCACGGCGGTAACCGGTGAGAGCGCGACCAACTTGATCAACGTTGTTCTGGAAGGCCTCCGCCCGCCCGAAGGAACTACGGGCGCGATAATGCCGGGCTTCTCGAGCACGCTCACAGACGGCCAGTTGGAATCGTTGGTTGCATACATCCGATCCAACCTAGGCTCGCAGCTCCCGTGGACCGACATTGAGAGCAGTGTGCGCGAGGCCAGGAGCCGCACCCATGATTGAACTGAGAGTCAACGGCCGTTCGCACAGCATCAGTGCTGATCCAGACACACCGCTGCTCTATGTCCTGCGCGACGATCTCCAACTGAATGCGGCGAAGTTTGGTTGTGGGCTCGGTCAATGCGGCTCGTGCACAGTGCTCGTCGATGGTGCTCCGACATTGTCATGTGTAACGCCGATCATGCTGCTCGAGGGACGACAGATCACGACTGTTGAGGGACTCGGTACATTGGAAGACCCTGGCCCCATTCAACGCGCATTCATCGAGGAACAATCCGCACAATGCGGATACTGCATTCCCGGCATGATGATGCGCGCTCAGGCCCTACTGCAACGCAATCCACGTGCGACCGACACAGAAATTCGTGAATTCCTCGAGCCGAATCTGTGTCGCTGTGGCACGCACATGCGCATCCTTCGGGCAGTGAAACGAGCCGCTTCGATGATGACCGGCCCTGACGTGACACCCAGCACACATACACCGGCAGCCGCCAGCACGGAACTCGATACTTCCGAAGTTGACAGTGACTCACAGCGTGATCGCCGACATTCGGAAAAACGCGAGCGTCCCGAGAGGTGAATATTCGTGATGTGAGCTCCGGACTGTCTCAGCCGATTTCACGTCGGGCCGTTCTTCGTGGTACCGGCGCGTTAGTCCTCAGCTTTTCCCTGGCACCCCGTCTGTGGTCACAGGCCGCTGGGGGCAGCAGGCTTCCCGGAAGCCTGGCCAAAAACCCGCTCCTGGATGCCTGGATCCGGATCGATGCCGACGGCAGGGTCACCGCTTTCACCGGCAAAGCCGAGCTGGGCCAGGGAATCCGGACGGCGCTGCTGCAGGTCGTTGCCGAAGAGCTGGAAGTGCCCTTCGGCCAGGTCAGCCTCGTCACCGCGGACACCAATCGCACCGTCGATGAGGGTTATACCGCCGGCAGCCACTCAGTCCAGGACAGCGGCACGGCGCTGCGCAATGCGGCCGCCCAGGTGCGTGAAATCCTCATTGCCGAAGCGGCTCGCCGCCTGAAAGCCGCGCCGGACCAACTCCGTGCCGAAGCCGGTGCGGTCATCGGTCCCAATTCGGCCCGCATCACCTACGCCGAATTGGTTTCGGCCAACCTGTTGCATGCCGAGGCACAACCGACCTCCCGGCTGAAGGACGCGAGCTTCTTCAAAGTCATGGACAAGCCCGTGCAGCGGGTCGACATTCCTGCGAAGGTGACGGGCGGGGCTGCGTATGTCCAGGATATGCGCCTGCCCGGCATGTTGCATGCACGCGTCGTCAGGCCGCCGGGGTATGGGGCCAAGCTGATGCAGCTCGATGCGAGCAACATCGAGAAAATGACCGGCGTCGTCAAAGTCGTCCGTGACGGTGATTTCCTTGCCGTGGTTGCCTATCGGGAGTTTCAGGCAATCAAGGCCATGCAGGCGTTGAGCCGAGCGGCCACATGGCAGGAGAACACGACTCTGCCCAAACGCACCCATCTGCACGAGCACCTGCTTGGGCTGCCGTCAGAGGACCACGTCATTCTGGACAAACACGACTCCGCCGCACAACCCAAGAAGACGTTGCAGGCGACCTACACCCGCCCCTACATCTCGCACGGGTCGGTTGGCCCGTCGTGTGCCATTGCGCACCTGACCGAAGGCGTCATGACGATCTGGACACACAGTCAAGGTGTGTACCCGGACCGCCGCGCAATTTGCGAAATGCTCGGCATGCCTCAGGACAAAGTACATTGCATACACGTGGAGGGATCGGGCTGCTATGGTCACAACGGCGCGGATGATGCGGCCGCTGACGCAGCGCTCATTGCCAGCTCGATGCCGGATCGGCCGATTCGAGTGCAATGGATGCGCGAACAGGAGCATGGTTGGGAGCCATACGGACCCGCCATGATTGCCAAAGCGAGCGCGTCCCTGGATTCCGCGGGACGCATCATGGACTGGGATTACGGCGTCTGGAGCAACACACACACCATGAGGCCCGGCCCGGCCGGCTCACTGCTGGCAGCTCAACACATGGCAAAGTCGTTTCCGGTCCCCGAACCCGAGCCTATTCCTCAGCCCGAGGGCGGTGGCGACCGCAATGCCATTCCGCTCTACACGCTGCCGAACGCCCGGGTTACCCATCATTTCCTGCGCCAAATGCCGGTTCGGATTTCCGCGCTGCGTTCGCTCGGCGCGCACATGAATGTATTCGCAATCGAGAGCTTCATGGATGAGCTGGCCCAGGCTGCCGGCACTGATCCGGTGGCTTTCCGTCTCGCGCACCTCGATGACCCGCGCGCCCGTGATGTCGTCACCGCGGCGGCCGATGAATTTCATTGGTCCGCGCGCTCCGCGCCGGCGGGCGGACATGGATATGGGTTTGCTTTTGCCCGGTACAAGAACCTTGCAGCCTACTGCGCCGTGGCGATGCAGGTGCACGTGGACCGCGAGTCAGGACGTACTCGCGTGTTGCGAGTCTGCGCCGCCGTCGATACCGGGCAGGTAATCAACCCAGATGGCGTGCGGAATCAGATCGAGGGGGCGATTTTGCAGTCCATGAGTTGGACGATGTTTGAGGGTGTCAGCTTTGATGCAACCCGCATCACGTCCATCGACTGGTCGACTTACCCCATTCTGCGATTTGGCTCCGTGCCCGAGAGCCTTTCAGTCCGAATCATCGAGCGTCCCGGCACGCCCTTCCTCGGCTGCGGCGAGGCGGCCCACGGACCGGCTTCGGCGGCGCTTGCCAACGCGGTGGCCAATGCGATCAGTAAGCGTGTGCGCGATATGCCGCTGAATGCGGCGCGGGTGAAGGGGGTTATTGGAGTTTGAGGCGGGGCCGCCCTGGAGCGGTCCCGCTTGCATGCCCGTGAGCCGGGGCGATCTTCAGTCGAAGAACACCAGCGTCCGCAACTCGATGCTCTCTCGCCGCGGCGCATCTACCGGCGTGGTCGGGTCAACAAAGGCCGAGTGCGGCACAAACCTCGCCCGCCCGTCATTGACCGAGTCGTAGCACTTGATCAACAACACCTCGTCGCGGCTCATGGCCGGTGCATAAAACCACTTGTGCCGCGGATTGAACTTCACGTAGTAGATTTCCCCGATCCGATCCGGGTAGACCAGATCGGTCGCGACCAGGTCCCCCTCGGCCACACTGCTTGCATCGGTGATCGCAAGCGGCGCGTCGTAAACCGGCCCGCGGATCGGACGCCACACATTGATGACCGCAAATCGTTTCTGCAACAACCCATCGGCCTCGTCACCGAGCAGGTCGCGTACCCGTTGCGGCCCTGACTTGACTGTGTAGTCATTGTGCACCCGGGGCACGGGCTGGCGCGGGGCTCCTGCCACGCGATCCACCACCCCCTGCAATCGGCGCCGGATCGTGTGATCAAACACCACTACTCGCGATGCTCCGGTCTGCTGTTTCAACAGACAGATCGCCTCGGCGTAGTACTGGGTCCGAATGGTTTCTTCGTCCGCGAAATCCGTCACGCTCGTAGGCGAATCCAATAGTTGGAACCCCTCGTGCTCGAGCGATAGACCTGCGGCCACCGGCCTGACATCCCTGATGTCTACCGAATGTGCTCGATAAACTGCCGTTGTGTTCGACACGCCTGGCGGCGGCTCGTACTCCAGCGAGCGCGGCTTTTCCGCCATCGGCACGAGGTATTGAACGCTGGCCGAGACGCGCGGTAGATGTTCAAGCGCTGCGGTGTTCACAACCTTCTCCTGTAGGCCCGGCGGCCTTTTGATCGGCATCCTCGGCGGCTGATTTGTTGCCGCTATCGCGACTTTGCAGCGCCTTCGGATCGAACCAATAGATCCCATCCATCGGAACCGCACCCAGGCTGATCCGGGCCAGAACCGCTTGCGCCAGGGCATGTTTTGACTTGCTCATCGGTGTCTCCCATCCTGTGGGGACACGATGCGCCCGGGCGGCGCCGGCAACAAACGGAAGATGTTTAGCGGCGTTTAGATTTTCTTTATGGCGGAAGCTTCTGCGCGAAGTCGTTCCTGACGGTCGTGCTGATGAAAGCACTGAGCCCTTTGCCCTGGGCCGCCAACATCTTCATGCGTTCCACATTGTCGGTGCCGGCGCTCTCGTAGGTATACGAGTACCGCCAGCCGTCAACAAACTTCACGATAATGGAGTCCTGCCCGATCTCATAAGCGACCACGCCGGAATTGCCGCTGCGATTTGCGTAGTGTTCCACTGTGGACCCCGCGATTCAGCCAAACTTCTGCTCGTAGCGGTTACTGGCAGTCGCTGCTATGAAGGAACTGAGCCCGCGTCCGCTGACCGCCAGCTCTTTCATGCGTTCAATATTCTCGGCACCGGCACTTTCGTAGGTATACAGATAGAGGCTGCCGTCCGAAAATTGCACAGTTATGGATGCCGGACCCACCTTATAAGCCACAATTCGTGAATTTCCGCTGCGATTCAAGTATCGCTCCATGCCCCTTGGAATATCCTTGGAGGGGCGAACTAACTTGAGTGCCTGCCACGCGGCCGTAGCTGCTTCAGGCAAATGTGCTGCGAGTCCTTCGGCCGCTCGCTCGATGTGCTTTGAGGCACTCTTGGGTACCGCCTGCAGTGCGTTCTCAATAGCGCCTGGGAAGCGTTCTACAACCGCTTCGATCAGAGTTGCGGCCTGTCTCAAGTCTTTCTCGGGTTTGCTACTCGTCTTTGTTCGCAGTTGCGAAACGATGAGTTTGTGGATTGCGAAACGTTCAGGAGTCGGCACTCGAACCATGACTGCGCCGTGTGAGCTGAGCACCGGGACCTCTTGAGATGTTCCCAACAGGTAAGCAAGATACGGTAGTCCTTTGGCATGAGTCTTGAGCTCCGGCACGGCAACCGTCGGATAGTCATCGTTTGTTGAAGGTACGAGCAAATCAACCCGGAGCCGCGCACCGCCCGGCTCTGCGAATGAAGTTGCTGCTGCGAGCCTGTCGAGCGAAGGTACTCCATAGAAATCGATTCCCGTCTCGCGCAACATATCCTGGAACGACGGCACGTCCGGAAGGGCCAACGCCTCCCTGCGAGCGATGTCCACATCCTCGGTAGCGTATGGAACTGCACGAACTCCAAGGGCGTTGAGAAGCGCCCCATACGCGTGGGATCCGATCAGGAGCGCGCCAGCGCGAAACAATCCGTGATTGTGAAGACTCGCTAGGGTGTAGTAGGCCTTCCTATCGACTGTCGCGAAACCGGCTCGTGAGAGCAAACGCGCTCTCGTGGCGGTTGCGTTGGCCAGTGCAATTCGTTCCTGTAACGCCGATACGCGTTTGGCCACTTCAGGATCGTCAACCTTTCCAAGATAGGTTTCCTGGCGACGGTTGAGAGCGTCGGTGAAACGACGTACCCAATAGACAGTGCCGTTGTCGTTTTCGCGTTCCGCTAAGGTACCTGGAGTTCCCAGAAATACCTCGCTGGACTCCGCAGCCGAGCTTTCAATCTCTGAAAACAAGAGCGTTAGAGCACGCTCGTGGGAAGTCGTGAGGCTGGCCATATCCCACAATCTTACGCTTTGTGGGATATAATTTCCCGCTCAATTCAAGCCATTGATTTTGTTGATTAATCAGTCGATGAAGATGGTTGCGGGATGCTCGATCCGCTCCTTCAATGCCTGGATCATGGCGGCCGCGTCATGACCATCCACAAAGCGGTGATCGAACGACGAGGACAGATTCATCATGCGCCGAACCGTGATCGCCCCATCGACCACCATCGGCCGCTCCACCGCCCGATTGACGCCGATGATGGAAACCTCCGGGGCGTTGATGATGGGTGTAGAAGCAATGCCACCCAACTTGCCGAGACTGGTCACGGTAATGGTCGATCCCGTCAATTCGTCACGTGACGCCTTGTTGGTTCGAGCAGCTTCGGTAACACGACGCATCTGCTCAGCCAGGTCCCACAGACCCAGCGATTGAGCGTTGTGGACAACGGGCACCTTCAGGCCTTCCGGCGTCTGGGTCGCAACACCCACATGGACCGAGCGATGTCGGATGATGACATTGCGCTCGGAGTCGTACTGAGCGTTGCACTGAGGGAAGTCGCGCAAAACCCGGGTCAGCGCACTGACAATGAACGGCAAGTACGTCAGCGACGCACTGCCCTTCTCGAGCTTGCTGTTGAGATGACGGCGCAGGGTCTCGAGCTCGGTGACGTCGATTTCCTCGACGTAGGCGAAATGCGGAATGTTGCGCTTCGCCTCGCTCATGCGCTGAGCGATGACGCGGCGAATTCCAATGACTTTGATTTCCTCGGTTTCCGGCTGGTTGGACACCAACTCGGGCCGCGACCGCACGAGCTTCGGACCGGAGCGGCTGGAAACAAATGCCTCGAAGTCTTCGCGCAGGATGCGGCCGTTGGGGCCTGATCCGGCGAGTTGAGTCAGATCGACGCCTGCCTCATGTGCGCGACGGCGAATGGCGGGCGAAGTGGCCACGCGACCTACGGTGCGGGCATGGCCATTGCCGGAGCCGTTGGTGCCCCGCACGCCTGCGACGGTACCTGCCGCACCGTGAGCTGCTGTACCGTGAGCTGCTGTACCGTGAGATGCTGCACCCAGAGCAGCCGCGCCGTGAGATGCCGCAGACGAAGCACTACCGCCGCGCGAAGCCGAGCCCGACGCTGCCGATGTGCCGCCGGCGCGCGAACCTGCGCCCGAGGCAACAGCCCCGCTGCGCGCCGCCGCGTTGCCAGCCACTGCCTGAGGCGGCGCGGCTTGACCGGCCGCCGCGCCGGGCTTGGCGGACGAAGCGCCACTCGGTACGGCGTTAGCCGCTGAAGCGGCGGGCGTCGACGCGGAGCGGGACGCACTCGCTCCACTAGCCGCAGCGCCCGAAGGTCCGGCAGCAGCACGAGCCGGCGAACCGCCAGCGGCGGCGGTTCCCACGCCAGCGCCAGACGCCGCGCCACCACCGCCGAGAGCGGCCGCACCCGAACCAGTAGCGACAGCATCCGAGCCAGTAACGGCGCCGGCCGCATCGCCAGCACCCGCATCGGTCTCAAATGAAATCAACTCCGCCCCCACCGCCACCATATCCCCCGGCGCGCCGGTAACAGCCAGTACACGGCCCGAGATCGGCGAAGGCACTTCGACGGACGCCTTGTCCGTCATCACTTCAACAATGACATCTTCCTCGGCGACCACATCGCCCGGTTTCACGTGCCAGGCGACAATTTCAGCCTGGACAGTGCCCTCGCCGAGGTCCGGCAGTTTGAATACGTAACGACTCACGCTGCCTCCATAACGCTCTTCAGCGCTTGCGCAATACGCGCCGGGCCGGGGAAATATTCCCACTCAAACGCATGCGGATACGGCGTATCCCAACCCGCGACGCGCTGGATGGGAGCTTCGAGATTCCAGAAGCATCCTTCCTGAATCGTCGCAACGATCTCGGCACCAAACCCGCCGAACCCCGTCGCTTCGTGTACAACAACACAGCGCCCCGTCTTGCACACGGAAGTGCACAACGTGTCCACATCCAACGGCGCCATGGTTCGAATATCGACAATCTCCGCGTCAAAGCCGGACAGCCGCACCGCGGCCTCGACAACATGAACCATGGTGCCATAAGTCAACACGGTAACATCCTTACCCTCACGCACTATCTCAGCGCGGCTGATGGGCACCGTGTAGTACCCCTCGGGTACCTCGCCGCGCGGGTGAGCGCTCCACGGAACAGCAGGCTTGTGCGGATCGCCGTCAAACGGCCCGTTGTAGATACGCTTGGGTTCGAAGAAGACAACCGGGTCGTCGTCTTCAATCGCGCTGATCAGCAACCCCTTGGCGTCGTAGGGGTTTGACGGCATCACGACCTTGATGCCACTGACATGCGTGAAAATCGCTTCCGGACTCTGCGAGTGGGTCTGTCCGCCTCGAATACCGCCGCCGCACGGAGTACGAATGGTGACCGGCGCCGAAAACTCACCGGCGGTCCGATAGCGCAAACGCGCGAGCTCACTCACCACCTGGTCGTACCCAGGATAGATGTAGTCAGCGAACTGAATTTCGGCAACGGGCTTCAGCCCGTTCACACCCATTCCAATCGCCGCCCCAATGATTCCACCCTCAGCGATCGGCGTGTCCAACACACGATGTTCGCCATATTTCCGTTGCAGACCGTCGGTCACACGGAACACACCACCGAAGTAACCAACGTCTTCGCCCAGCACAACCACCCGCGGATCACGCTGAAGCATGATGTCCATAGCGGAATTCAGGGCTTGAACCATATTCATATAGGCCACGACTCAGCCCTCCTTCGCCACGGACTGAGTGGTTGCGTCCAATGCTGCTTCTTCTTCCGAGCCCTTCTTGACCGCGGCCCGCAAAGCCTTCAATTCTTCACGTTGCCGCGCGAGGTGCGGGGGCATCTGTTTGAAGACGTCTTCGAACATAGTTGTCGCATCCAGGAACGGACCTTCGGTCAAAGTGCCAAACTTCACCGCCTCTTTCCAACACGCAGTGACATGTGCCTCGAGCTCCTTTTCGAGCGCACTGTGCCGATCGTCCGACCATTCGCCCAGCGAAATCAGGTGCTTTTTGAGGCGAACGATCGGATCACCCAATGGCCATGACTGCCACTCGTCCTTTGGACGATACCGAGAGGGATCGTCGCTGGTTGAGTGTGCGGCCGCGCGATAAGTGACGTGCTCAATCAACGTTGGACCACCGCTCATACGCGCACGCTCAGCAGCCCACTGTGTCGCCGCATACACGGCGAGGAAATCATTGCCATCAACACGAAGACCCGGAATGCCGTAGCCCGGGCCCCGCGCGGCGAACGTTCCGCGCTCGCCGCCCGCGAAACCCTGAAACGTCGAGATCGCCCATTGGTTGTTCACGACATTCAGAATGACCGGCGCGCGGTAGACAGATGCGAATGTCATTGCATAGTGGAAGTCGGCTTCGGCAGTCGAGCCCTCTCCGACCCAACTGGCCGCGACGTGGTCCTCCCCCTTGATAGCCGCCGCCATCGCCCAACCCGCCGCTTGCGGGAACTGGGTGGCCAGATTCCCGGAGATCGAAAAAATATTGCCCTTTGCCCAGTGATACATCACGGGCATCTGGCGTCCCTTGCACATATCGTTCGTATTGGACAGGCACTGGCACATTAGATCGGTGAGGCTGCGCCCGCGGACGACATACAGACCCTGCTGTCGATATGCGGGGAACAACATGTCAACCGGACGCAAGGCCATTCCCGCCGCTACTGCAACCGCCTCTTCGCCAGTGGACTTCATGTAGAAAGAGATACGTCCCTGGCGCTGGATCTTTTGCATCCGGTCATCAAAGGCCCGGGTCAACATCATGTGGCGCAGCGCGACCTGCAGGTCGGGGGAATCCAAGTGAGGGTTCCACGGGCCGATCGCGTTGTCGTTATCGTCGAGCACCCGTATCAACGAGCTGGCGATATCGGTGATTTCGCCCACCGGAGTCGTTACGTCCGGCCGGGCTACCGCTCCCGCAGGCGACAGTCGTACGTAGCTGAAATCGGGCTTATCGCCCGGGCGGGCTGGGGCATTTGGAACGTGGAGTCGCGACCGCTGGTTCATGGTTCACTCGTTCTTGGCGCGGTGAAGGTTCTGGCGCGAGTGGGATAGTACGTGCGTGCGCCGCAACACGTGTTCCAATTTCGACCGAATTTGACTGATTCATGCAACGAACAGTTCAATAATCCAGCATTCATTGATATGAAGACATCGAATAGGGCCGGGAGCGCGGGTCGGTTGCCCAGGATCTGCTCGGCTGGGCCTGCATTATGAAACGCAGCTCGCCGCCAGCGAGAATTTCATCGTGCCGGATAAATGCCCGCGACAGCGGCCGGCCGTTGAGCCGGACGCCGCCGACATAGCCGTGGGTGTCCGACAGATTCTCCGCCACAATGGTGAAGGTCTTTCCATTGGGCAGGTGCAACACGGCACGATCTACAAAAGGCCGGCCGATGACGTACTCGCCGGATCCCGGGGTGACCGGATAGAAACCGAGGGAGGTAAATATCAGCCAGGCGGACATCTGGCCCAGGTCATCGTTTCCGGACAGGCCGCCAGGCACCGGTTGATATTGGCTGGTCACAATCTGCTTTAAACGCTCCTGGGTCTTCCAGGGTTGCCCGGCGTAAACATAGAGATATCCGATGTGGTGGCTGGGCTCGTTCCCGTGCGCGTAATAACCAATGAGTCCCGTGATGTCTTCGACATTCGCGAATGCTTTGGGATCCACCTTGGAATCAAACAAGGCGTCGAGCTTGGCAACAAACCGCTTGTTACCGCCCATGGCCCGGATGAGCCCCGCTGTATCCTGCGGTACGTACCATGTGTATTGCCATGCATTACCTTCGGTGTAATCACCGTAGTAACCCGCGGCGGCAGGATCGAAGGGTTCACGGAACTGACCGTCGCTTTTGCGGGCGCGCATGAAGCCGGTTTTCGGATCAAAAACGTTCCGCCAGTTGCGTGCGCGAGCTTCGAACTGTTTCGCGATGTCGAGGCGCCCCATCGACTCGGCTGCGCGCGCAATCGTCCAGTCATCGAACGCGTACTCCAGGGTTTTTGAAGCACCCTCGCGCTCCTTGTCCGAAGCAACCCAGCCGAGTTTCATGTACTCATCGAGCCCCGCGTAGCGCGGATTGGTCGCGCTGGCGACCATGGCATCCAGTGAAAGTGGCCCCGGATCCCCTTTGATCCCTTTCAGCCAGTTGTCTGCAATCACCGGCACGGCGTGATAGCCGATCATGGTCCAGGTTTCCTGTCCCTGGAACTGCCATACCGGCAGCAGGCCATCGGGCCCCTGTTGCCACGAAGCAACGAGTGAGCGTACGAAGTCGATGTTGTCCGATTCGGGCCGCAGCAAAGTCAACAGCGGATGCAGGGCGCGATAGGTGTCCCACAACGAGAAAGTCGATCTGAACGTAAACCCCTGCGCGTGATGAATCTCGTGGTCTGGGCCGCGGTAGGAACCGTCCACGTCCATGAAAATGCTCGGCGCCATCAATGTGTGATACAGCGACGTATACAACATTTTGCGGACCGGCTCGGACGCCTCGATCTCGACAGTCGCGAGAGCCGCGTGCCAGGCCGCCGCCGCCGCGGTCCGCGTGGCATCGAAATCCCACCCGGGCGCTTCGGCGTCGAGGTTGGCAATGGCATTCTCTTCGCCGACACCCGAGATGGCCACCTTGACGTTGAGTTGGGATGAGGGCAATGCGCCGAAATCAAACACCGCGACGAGCGCCCGGCCTTCACGAAAGATGACATCGTCGCGCTTCGCCCAGGGCGCAAAGCCGGGGTCGTATTCGGGCTTTGGCTGCTCGCGGTTGTAGATCTGGTTGCTGACAGGTTTGCTCGAGAAGCGCAGCGCGAAATAAAGCTGGCGGCCCGGCGCCCACCCCCGGGTCTGCCGATAGCCGGTCACAGTGCCATCGGCCCGCACCCGGATCCGTGACCACAACACCTTGCCCGGGTAGTCGTAAATGGCGGAGCGCAGGTCAACGAGGACGTGGGCAGTTTTACCCGCAGGAAAAGTATAGCGATGCAACCCAACACGCGCGGTCGCAGTGAGCTCCGCCCGCACGTCGTAGTCCGACAACGTGACCGCGTAATAACCCGGCTCGGCTTTTTCGCTGTCGTGACTGAAACGCGAACGGTAACCCGACAACGGCTCGTCGGCCTCGCCCGGATCGAGGCGTACCGCCCCGGCAATGGGCACTGTCAGAACATCACCGAGGTCCGAATGCCCCGCACCTGAAAAATGCGTATGCGAGAAACCGAGAATGGTCGGATCGTCATATTGATAGCCCGCGGCCCACGGATAGCTCTGCTTGAAATACCGCGTCTGGGTGTCAGGGCTGAGTTGCACCATGCCGAACGGATACACCGCACCCGGAAACATGTGGCCGTCGCCCATGGTTCCAATGAACGGATCCACGGGCGTTGTCAGCGCGCTGACCGCCAATACGAAACTCGCAATGCTCATCGCTACCGTTCCTTTGACTGGTGCGCGACTGTACCGAACGATTGCGGCGTTGTCCTACATTGGCGGCCGGAACCCCCTGCCGGTGGTAGCCGTTTTGCTGCATAGGTTAGTCAACTGGAGCATGTATGAAGCGCAATTCACCCCTGGTCCTCGCCGCGGTAGCGTCTGTATTCGCCATGGGCGCAGCCCAGGCGTCCGACAGCGCGCGCCACGAGGCACAAGCCATTGAGAAAGCAAAGATCTCGCTCACGGAGGCCATTCATATCGCCGAGCGACAAGGCAATGGCCAGGCAACGAGCGCCGAATATGAGTTCAAGAACGGCAATCCCGCCTACTACGAAGTGAACGTGCTGCGCAACGACGGTCACAAGCTGACAAAGTATGAGCTCAGCCCGAGCACCGGCGCCGTCAAGGAAAAGAGCGACGCGAACTTCGAAAAGCTCTTTACCCGTCTGAAACCCACGGCCATCCAGAACGCGCCGACCTCTCTGACACGCGCCATCTCCACGGCGGAAACCCGCACCGGCGGTAAGGCCAAGGAAGCGGAGGTCAAACGCGACGGCGACCAGTTGTTGTACAAGGTCGAGGTTGTGAAGCTCGATGGCACGAGCTCGAAGCTGGAGATCAACGGCTCCGACGGCAAGGTTGCCTCCGCCGATTGAGTCAACCAACTCGACACAGGGCGTGAGCCAACAGCGGCAGCGAAGAACAGACAACCGCTGCTGGCGGCTCACGCCAGCCTCGCACCCGGCGCGGACAATAGCCGCCCGAGCGCTTCGAGGCCGAATCGGCCAGCGTGGTTGCCCAGCAACAGGCACAGCGGCAGGCCACCTAAGCTGCGCACCGGGGTGCTCGTTCAGCCGAACAGGGCGGCGGCAGGCATGCAAAATGCGTCCGCCGTTGGGAGTACGTGCTGTCAGTAGTCCTAGTTGAATTGCAGCCGGGCCGGTACAGTAGCTTCCATGAAGGCGAAGCACACTTATCGTGGCGTGGTGATGCGCACTGATCCGGCTCGATTACACACTGCTGCACGTCCGGTACAGACTGTTCCTGCGGCTGCCGCCAAGGTGCGAGTCGGCCGCGAGACCAGTGGTCGAAGTGGGAAAGGTGTGTCAGTGATTACCGGTTTGCCACTGGCGGGCGCGGAACTGGAAGCCCTGGCAACCCGTCTGAAAAAGCTGTGTGGCGCGGGAGGGGCCGTGAAGGACGGCACCATCGAGGTCCAGGGCGACCATCGGGATCGGCTGGTTGTGGAGCTGGTAAAGCTGGGTTATCAGGCCAAACGTTCCGGCGGCTGATTGACCCCTGGCGCGGATGTCGGGCAGGCTGGGCAGATGGCAACCGGGAAAAAATATTGCTAACGTCGCGCATAGGGCGACTGGCGTCCCGGAACTTACTTAATGGGTAATGGGAGTTTCGAATGGGCGGAAGCAGTCACGCGGACAGCACCGTGTCTAAAAACGAAGAGCAAATCGGCGCACCCAAGGGGGATGCCTTCCTGTTCTTCCGGAATTTCTTCCGCCACCCGCGGATGCTCGGATCCATCATTCCCAGCTCGCGCTTTCTCATCAAGCAACTGCTCGAGCCCATCGACTGGGACAAGGCGAAAGTCATTGTCGAGTACGGTCCGGGCGTAGGGGGCATCACGGCCGAAATCCTGCGCCGCATGCGGCCCGATGCGCGCCTGATTGCCATTGAGATGAATCCCGATTTCGTCGGCTTCCTGAAGAAAACACTGGTCGACCCACGCTTCGACGTGGTGGAAGCCTCCGCCGCCGACGTCAACGAGATCATGAAGAAGCTCGGCGTGCCCAAGGCCGACTACATCATTTCAGGCATTCCCCTGGGCTCCATGCCCGCGGCGGTACGCCAACCGATTCTGCAAAACACGCGCGAGGCGCTGGCTCCGGGCGGATCGTTCCTCGTGTTTCAATTCACTACGCGCGTGGCGCCCGACCTGGCCCGCGTGTTCCGCTATGTAAAGCGTAAATTCGAGCCACTCAACATCCTGCCTGCGCACCTGTTCTTCTGCCAGCCCGAACCGGCCTGAACCACACCATGGTCGAGCCCGGCAGCCTCGCCTCCCGGGGGACGAGGCTCCTGGCCGCCACCTATGATGATTTGATCCTGTTGGGCATCAGCCTGCCCCTGCTGTTTCAGGCTGTTTCCAGAGTGGCGGCGGTCGCGGCCGCGCAGATGGAGAAAGGCGCGGATCTGGGCGCAATGGATCTGCAATCCTTGCCCGATACCGGCACCCTGCTGCACGCCATGCTGTGGGGTCCGGGAACTCTCATCACGCTTGTTGCATTACTCCTCTGGTGTGTCATAACCGGCTGGTTGGTCGCCACCAACGGTCAGTCCATCGGCAAACGCCTGGTCGGCATCAAAGTCGTGCGCACCGACGGCTCACGCGCTTCATTTGCCCGGATTTTCCTGCTGCGCAATGTAGTGAACTTCCTGCCGAACCTGTTGCCGTACATCGGTTTGTTATATCAACCCATCATCGATCCCCTGTTCATCTTCCAGGAATCGCAGCGTTGTCTGCATGACATGATCGCGGATACCATGGTGGTCCGCTGTGCGAGCACCACGCAAAATGACCGAAACCACTGAATGGGCCTTTCCCGAGCGGTTGCAGCCGCGCCAGGAGAATCTGCGGTTCGACCTGGACGCCGCGCTCCAGTCAGTGGTGCAAATACACTCCGAAGTCCCCGACGAAGCCTTCACGGCCGCGGTGCTCGGCACCGAGCGCATGGGACACGGCGTGGTCATCGGCTCCGATGGCCTCATTCTGACCATCGGATACCTGATCACGGAAGCAGAGTCCATCTGGTTGACCACGAACACAGGCGCTGTCGTTCCGGGCCATGCGCTCGCCTATGACCAGGTGACGGGCTTTGGCCTGGTCCTGCCGCTGGGCCGACTCAACCTGCCGAGCATGCAGCGCGGCTCGGCGGCGTCCGCCACGGTTGGTGAAAGCGTAACAGTGATCGGCCACGGCGGGCTCGAACACGCCCTGGATGCGAAAATCATTGCCCGGCGCGAATTCGCCGGCTACTGGGAATACCTGCTGGAGGAAGCCATCTTCACCGCGCCCGCTCATCCGCAGTGGGGCGGCGCGGCCCTGGTGGGCCACGACGGCAAGCTGCTCGGCGTCGGCTCGCTGCTGGTGCAGGAAGCGGCCGGCCCCGAAACCGTCGATGCCAACATGTTTGTGCCCATAGACCTGCTCGAGCCCATCCTGGAGGACATGTTGCAGTTGGGCCGGCCGGCGCGCGCGGCCCGGCCGTGGCTCGGATTGTATGCAACACCCCTGCAGGGCGTGTTGGTCGTGCGGGGACTCACGCAGGGCGGTCCCGCGCAACGCGCCGGCATCAAGCTGGGCGACGCGCTGCTCGAAGTGGGCGGTGAGCCGGTGTCGGGACTCGCCGAGCTGTTCCGCAAGGTCTGGCGGGTGGGTCCGGCCGGCTCGCAAATCGCAATGACACTGGGCCGCGGCCGCAGCACCGCGCACGTGCGTGTTACGTCGGCGGACCGCGAAGACTTCCTCAGGAAGCCGCGCCGGCACTGAGTTTGCGTTACTTCTGCAGGCCGTTCAGCAGCTCATCGGCGAAGTAGGTTGCCGGTATGGTGCCCTGCTTCATGAACTCCAGGTGAAACTGCTTTTCAGAGAACGTCGCGCCCAGCTTCGCCTGCATCCGCTTGCGCAGCGCCAGGATCTGATCCTTGCCCAGTCGATAGGTGATCGCCTGGGTCGGCCAACGCGAGTAGCGGGTGACGGCGCGGCGAGCTGAGTCGCAGCTCACGCGCTTATCGGGATTCTTGAGCGCGCGCGCATCCGTGCACGAACCGGGGATGAAATCGACCGTCTCCGAAAACAGCGTGACAGCCTCTTCGAACTGCATCAGCCCCAGATGAAGGCCCGTGTCGATCCGTACCCGCAGGTCCCGGTACAACTTGCCCCGAAGTTGATAGAGACGCTCCTCGGGGGTGTAAAACCCGTGGGGGGCCGAAGGCTGCGGCTCGCTCAACAGCGCTTCCGAATACAACGCCCAGCCTTCCGACGCCATCGAGTCCTGCCACATGGAGGACGAATCCTCCACCGCGCCGGGAGTCAACCAGCGCAGCGGTGAAATGTCATCCCGGTATTGAGTCATGACCTTGTAGTGCCAGTCGTGCCCGGGAAAGCCTTCATGCGCGGCCAGGTCCGGCATCGCCGCCTTGTTGTGCTCGCGGCGCAGGAGCGCCTGATCATTGCCGGTGGGTGTTACATAGAAGCGGCCCACCCCGGTTTTTTTGAATGGCGGCGCGGGATAATAGGCGGCCCCGTCCAGCCCTGCTCGCAGGGGCGGCGGTGTTACCGTGACATCGAGCTGGTATTCGCTCGGGACATCGAAGATACCCGTGGCGCGCGCGTAGGCCACGAGCCGCTCGCCGGTCTTGCGATAGTCCGCAAGCATCTCGTCATCGTTACGCGGCGCATCGTGGCTCAACTGGTCAAACACCGAGCGCACGATGCCCGAACCGTCGATGGGTGTATGCCACTTGTGGCTTTTGGCCACTTCGCGTGCCAGCGCAATCATCTGCTCGCGTGACTCGAGGATCATGGACGCGGCCTGCAGGAACAGGTCATTGGCCGTGGTATCCAACCCCAGGTTGTTGTGAAGCGCCCAGTCATACTCCGTGCGCCCGAAAGCAAAGTGGTCGGCGCGATACTCCGGCTTCAAAGCGGTGGCATCGGTGCCGTTCGGATTGTCGAAGAAGGTGTCGGCCACGAACTTGCGCAGGTGCCGGTAGGCCGCCGCCGCATCGTCGCCGGCCTTCTGCAGGTCGCCCAACAGCGCATCCTTGTGCGCCGATGCAATGTCGGTGGCGGCAATCTGCGGCAGGGTTTTGGCGAAATACTCCGCATCGGCCACCGGCGCAACCAACCCATGGTCGCGCAACATCCGCCAATCGGGCGCGTTCTTCGCGGCCACGCCGGCAGCCAACTGCGCTTCCGCGTTGGCGAGATACGCGGGCACCGCCCGGGCGCGGGCGATGACCATCTGCCACTCGGACTCCGTGCCATAGGTACCGGAGCCGGTCGATGTCATACCCTGGATCTGCCAGTCAACACCGCGAAACGGCTCATCGACATAACTGTCGAGCGCGCGCTCCTGGTGCCGCAGCACCTGGTGTTGGTGCAACAGGAACTCGATTTCCGCCAGCGCGACATTGCGATCGATACGGCGCCGCGGCGTGAGCGCGGCGGGATCGAGGCCGGTGAACTGATCGCGGAACTCGCCCAGGCGGGCGTCCTCGTCCTTGACGCCGTCCGCGGAGTAGTCACGCAGCCGGCCATCATTGTCCGCCAGGGTGGGATCGAACTCGGAGCCACCCAGGTAGGTGGACACCACCGGATAACATTTCAGCACGAAGATGACATAGCGCCGCTCCAGGGCGGCGAATTGCTGTTCAGGGCTCAGCACCGGGGCGGCCGGGGGTGCTGCCGCCTTCGGGCCGCAGGCAGCCAGCAACAGCGCCACGGCGCCCAGGAACCCCTTTGAAACGCAAGCAACAGGAGATCGAAGGCGCACAGTCTCTTCCTCCCTAGGACCTGAGCCTCAATCCAGATTGAGGCCGACTTCAAACGCGCCAGTTTATACGATCGGGCGAATCAGGCTCGCGTCGTCGTACTCGAGAAAATTGACGTGCGGACCCACCGCGTGACTGACCATCCGCTCGGGAGGATAGGGATTCAGGAGGTCCTTGGCTTGGGCCGGCCGGCCGGTCAGCCAGGTTTCATAGCTGTCGCGCTGAAGGATTGCGGGCATCTGGGCGCCACTGTGGTCGAGCCCCGCCAGCAGGCTGTTGGGGGGTACCGTGACAATCGCCAAGCCGTCAATGACATCGTCTTCGTCCGTTACGAACCGGTCCCACAGGGCTGCGACTCCAAACACCGGACGATTGACCAACCGCACATAGAACGGCTGGCGGTAGCCGGCACCGGTCCGCTTCCAGATATAGAAGCCCGCGAGCGGCACGATGCACCTTTGACCGTACATCCAGACAGTTCGATATTCTTCGGTCGACTCGATCGCGGCCGACCTTACGCTCGGCATGCCTTGCGGCATCTCCTGCCCGGCCTCCAGGGGCTTGGTGGCCGCAGGCACGAGACCCCAGCGCATCATCACGCCCTCGGACTCCTTGTCGTGCATTCGAGCTGCTGGAACGCTGTGCGTTGCAGCAACGTTGAATCGGGTTGAAAAGCTCCACCAGGGATTGTCGACGCTGAGCTCCTGCTCAACCTCTTCGCGATCGGGAATGACTATTCGTTCGCACATGAGTCGAAGGGTACGACCGTTGGAAGCGAATCGGAACTGTCACCGCGCAGCGACATGTCTCGTGTCTTTGCGCCGCTCACGCTGCAGCGACATCGGGCACAATGGCGACATGGCATCACTGAGGAAAACAGGGCCCGGCAGCCGTCGGGGGACAACAATTCACGACGTTGCGCGTAAAGCCGGTGTGTCCCCGATGACCGTTTCACGAGTTGTAAACGGGGAGCGCAACGTCAGGGAAACTACCCGCGAAGTGGTTCTTGCGGCTGTCAAAGACCTGCGGTATGCCCCCAATCCCGCCGCGCGAAGCCTGGCCGGCGCGCAGAATGTCCGCATCGGCCTGCTCTACAGCAATCCGAGCGCCGCGTACCTGAGTGAGTTTCTGCTCGGCGCACTGGATGAGAGCAGCCGCAAGAGCGCGCAGTTGATGTTGGAAAAATGCGAAGCCGCTGCCGGAGAGCGCGCTGCCGTGAGGCGGTTGATCGAGGGCGGCGTATCAGGGGTCATTCTGCCGCCCCCGGTGTGTGAGTCACAGGTGATCTTGAGCGAGCTCAAGAAAGCCTGCGTACCGACAGTTGCCGTGGCGACCGGGCGATTCCGTCCCGATGCCTCCTGCGTGCGCATCGATGACTTTAAAGCTGCGTACGAAATGACTCGTCATCTGCTGACTCTGGGTCATCGACGCATCGGCTTCATCAAGGGCCATCCTAACCAAACCGCGAGCGGCGAGCGCTGGTTGGGGTTCGAAAGCGCCTTGCGCGAAGCGGACGTCCCGATCGAGACGCCGACCATTGAACAAGGGTTCTTCAGCTACCGCTCCGGGCTGGAGGCCGCCGAGAAATTGCTGTCCGCCGAGCCACGGCCAACCGCGATTTTCGCCAGTAACGATGACATGGCGGCCGCAGCGGTATCCGTTGCCCATCGCCGCGGACTCGAAGTGCCGCGCAACCTGTCTGTTGTCGGTTTTGACGATACGGCGACCGCGACGACCGTATGGCCCGAATTGACCACCATCCGCCAACCGATTGCAGAAATGGCGGAAGCCGCGTTGGATCTGCTCATCCGCAAGATACGGAAGCAGCGGGACGGCGAGATCCTGGAATCAGTCGACCGACTGGTTCGCCATGAACTGGTCGTCCGTCAGTCCGCCGCGCCGCCTGCGCCAGTTACGTAGAAGCTTTCAGCAACTGTGCGAGATCGTCGCGCGTCTTCTCGATGTGGGCGCTCGTTAGCCTCTTCACCTCATCGATATCGCCGGTGACCCAAGCCTCAAAGAGCCCTGTGTGTTCTTGAGTGGCACGGCCGACGCGGCCCGGCGGCAACAGATGCATGCGCACATAGCGTTGCGATAGCGTGTGGAGACGACTCAGTATTTCGGCCGCGATGGGCTGCAAGCGCGGGACAATCAGGGCGATGTGAAACGCGCGATTCAGATCACCGGACTCGTACAACTCGCCCGCTGACAATGCATCGTTCAAGTTGCCGAAAGCGAGCCGGGTGGCATCCCGATCCTGGTCCTCCGATCGACGGCAGCCTTCCGCGACGGCCAGAGGCTCAATCTGCAAGCGCAGATGGAAAACCTCATCAACCTCCGTTGAGGATAACGGGCGAACCTGGAAACCCCGGTGGGCGAAAACATCGACGAGGCCTTCAGCCCGAAGCTGTACGAGAGCTTCACGTACCGGAATCTTACTGACACCGAATTCGGCTGCGATTACGTCCTGCAGCAATGCTGACCCCGGCGGATATACACCCGTCAGAATCTTCTCCCTGATACGGGCCGTGATCTGCCCGCTCATGGTGCGAATTAAATTCTCCGACATACCACGCAGGCAGCGCCTGCTCATTCCTTATGTCACATCGCCGAGAGCCGCACCCGGGCCACTCGCCGACGCCTCAAAATGACGGCTAGATGACCTGGAACCCTGAAGGGAACGGCTCGGACGGGTCGATCCACAAAGTGTTGAAACCCGTCGTAAAGGCCGATCCTTCAATCAAGGGAATAATAGCCGTCGTACCGCCAAGGTCCACTGTCTGCTGTACACGACCGATAAATTGGCTCCCGATAATGCTCTCGTGCACAAACCGGTCGCCCACTTTCAGTTTTCCCTTTGCAAAGAGATGCGCGAGGCGCGCGGATGTTCCGGTACCGCACGGGGAACGATCTATGGCGCGATCACCGTAAAACACCGCATTTCGCCCATCAGCGCCCTCGCCTTTCGGCTTATCCGTCCACATCACGTGGCTCACACCCCTGATAGTCGAATCCAGGGGATGCACGGGCTCAACGGCCTTCCGCATCAGCGTCCGGACCACCGGGCTGAGGGAGAGAATATTCGCGGCCCCGAGCTGGTCGATCCCTTTGTACGCGCCCTGGGGCTCGATGATTGCGTAGAAGTTTCCGCCGTAGGCCACGTCGACAACCAGCGGACCAAGGCCCGGAACGTCAATTTCCACACCCTTCGCTGCCACGTACGACGGCACGTTGCGGATGGTGACGCTCGTGACTTTGTCTCCCCGGGTGGCGTATTCGATGCCAATCTGTCCCGCGGGGACCTCCAGGCTCAATCGTCCCGGGGTGCGAGGACGTATCAGGCTGTGTTCCAGAGCAAACGTGACCATTCCGATGGTGCCGTGGCCGCACATCGGCAGACATCCGCTGGTCTCAATGAACAGGATGGCGGCGTCATTGGCAGGGTCGATCGGCGGAAACACAAATCCGCCCGACATCATGTCGTGCCCTCGCGGCTCGAACATGAGACCCAGGCGGATCCAATCGTACCGCGTCAGAAAGTCCTGACGCCGCTCGCTCATGTTCTTGCCGTTGAGAAACGGCGCGCCACCGGCAACGAGCCGGACGGGGTTGCCGGCTGTGTGGCCGTCAATGCAGAAGAAGACTGATCTCATAGTGTTACGCCACTGCATGGCCTCGCCGACGCGCCTTTGCTCAACGCCGGCGACGCCATCGCCACCTATACCGGCCGGGTCGCCGCCGCTTCCTTAACCATCGCCGTCACCTGTGCTCGTCGATCGCCACTCAATATGAGTCGCGGTGAGCGCACGCGTTCCGACCCGCGGCCCATAATCTGCTCGGCCAACTTGATTGTCTGCACCAGGTCGTGCTCCGCGTCCAGGTGCAACAGGGGCATGAACCAGCGATAAATCTTACGCGCCTTTTCGAGGTCGCCGGCTTTTAACGCCGCATAGAGGGCCAGCGACTCTTTCGGAAACGCATTGGTCAATCCAGAGACCCAACCTCTGGCACCCAGACAAAGTCCTTCGAACGCGACATCATCCAGTCCAGCGAACAGAATGAACCGGTCGCCGAACGCATTGGCGATGTCGGTGAACCGCCGCGGGTCCGGCGCGGACTCCTTGATGGCCACGATGTTGGGTTCCTCGGCAAGTCGCTCGAGCGTCGAAACTTCAATGTTGACGCGATATGCCGGAGGGTTGTTGTACAACATTATCGGCAGCGAGGTTGCGCGTGCGATGGTGCGAAAGTGATGCTCGAGTTCCGCTGCGTTCGGCACGTAGACCATCGCCGGCAATACCATCAGACCATCGGCCCCGAGACGCTCGGCGTCTTTCGCGAAGGCGACCGCATTCGGTGTCGTGAACTCTGAAACGCCGGTGATGATCGGCACTCTTTTAGCCGACGTTTCAACGGCCGCCTTCAGCACCGCGCGCTTTTCATCCGCGTTCAGCGAGTTGTTCTCGCCGACTGTCCCTAGCGCGATCATCCCGTGCACGCCGTCGCGGATGAGCGCGGCCTGCACCGCCTTCGTGGCGGCGATGTCGACGTTGGACGCTTCGTCGAATTGGGTGGTAGCTGCGGGGAAAACACCGGACCAGTTGCAGGGAATAGGGGTAGCCATCGGCGTAGCTCGAGTTTTTTGGGAAACGTAGATCGTATACGTTATTGCTTGAGGGGGACAAGTTGTGGTCCTTTCAGGGGCGAAAGAGAGCCCTGTTCGCTGGGCCAATGGGCGGCGGAGGTGGCTTGTTGCGCTGCGGCGGCGCTGCAAGGCTGCAGGGCTGGAGGGCTGTCGTGCTGAAGGGCTGTGGGGTTGTGGGGCTGTCGGGTTGTGGGGTTGCGGGGTTACGGGGTTACGGGGCGTTGTGGGGGTTGCGGCACCCAAGGTCACGGGGGCGCGGGTGGCGGAGTGCGGGCCATCGGCTGCGGGCGGCGGTGGCGAAGTGCCGGAATCCGGGCCATAGCTGCAAGGCCGCGTGCGGGGCGCGCGGTCTGCGGACTGCGGGGCCGCTGCGGGCTGGCGCGCGCGAGGCTGCGATGCCGGGGGGCAAGTGCGGTGACCGGCTGCGAGGCCGCGGGCTGCGCAGCGCCAAAGACCGGCGTCATTGGGGTCGTTGAGCCGGACTAACCTTGGGCTGAGGAGCCCTGGCTTGGAAGCCTTTGGGTCTCGGGCCATTGGCGCGCTTTTTCTTGGCATTTCTATGCTAGCTGGCCGCGCCAGGGCTCGACTATGCTGGTCCTGTGATCCCGCTTTCATTCGCTCCGAAGTGGCTCCTGGCGTCCGCGCTAACACTCTTCGTGTCCGGCGCAGTTGCAACCCCCGCGGAATCCCTCCATCACCGAGTCAAGTTGGAAGGAAAGGGACCCCGCACCGTGATTCTCGAATCCGGTCTCGGCGATACACTCGACGTGTGGAAGACCGTTCAGCCGCTGATTGCTACCAATTGCGCGCGAACGCTTTCCTACAATCGAGCGGGCTACCTGGGCAGCGACAATTCGAATGCCCCGCGAGACTCGGAAACCATCGTGGGCGAACTACGCGATGAGCTCAAACGTCAGAACATCAAGCCACCGTATATCCTCGTCGGCCATTCGCTCGGCGGCCTGTACATGCAGTACTTCGCGAGAAACTACCCGCAGGAAGTTGCGGGCCTGGTGCTGATCGACTCCAGCCACTGGGAACAACGGTTGGACATGGGCAACCAAGCCAACACACCGTACAACTCTCGCAAGGCTGTTACATTGTTCATGCCGTGGATCATGCGGCGCGAAATTTCCGACAGCATCAATGCAGGTAAGCAGGTACACACGAGCCCGACCGCGTACAGCATACCCACCATCGTGTTGTCGAGTACGCGAGGTCCACCCGGTGAAACGCCGGCGGATAGAGCATTAGCAGCAAGGCTTCAGGATGAAATCGCGGCCGACTATCCTCAAGCGAATCACATCCGGGTAAACGACAGCGGACACTACATTCAGAAGGAACATCCAGAAGTCGTCGTCGAAGCTGCGCGTAAACTGGCAGGATGCAAACCCTAACCGCCGTCGCCTTTCTTCTGGGCGATATGAACGCGCATCGCAGTCATCAGGTCGCCCCACCACAGTCCCATCATGCGGCTGAAATCCGCGCCTTGCAGCCCATGTCGCGCAGGATGATCCGCGCGAATAGCTCCCCAGCCTCGATGTTGAACTGATACCAGCGTACCCGACTCCGACGGTGCAAATAGCACCTCCACTTCAGTGCTTTCGTCGTCGGCGAAGTTGACATTGCGCCACGTGAGTACGAGACGGGACGGCGGCTCCCACACGATCACGCGACCAACTTCCCGCACGTGAGTGCCTGACTCGGAATCAAACGACTCGAAGAGCCGTCCGCCCAGAGAAGGTTCGAATGTCAGCGCGCCCGGCCGGCGGCCAAAGCGAAATTTCGGCCCTTCGCACCACCAAAGGTCGATCTCGCGTGTGAACACATCAAACGCGACCGCCTGGGGAACCGCCAGCAAGACGGACACTGTCACCCGATCGCCCGCGCTCACTTTCTTGCCTTCCCACGTGGTGCCGCAGGGGGAGCCACCTTCTCCGCATGTGCTTTGAACGCTGCGAGCTCCGACGCCCAGAACTCCTCCACTTCGTCGAGCCACCCTCGGATCTCGGAGAACGGCTGCTGTCTCAAGCGATACACGCGCACTCGCGCGTCACTGTCGACACCGTCGTCTTCGATGAGACCGGATGTGCGAAGAACACGCAAATGTTGGCTCATCCGCGCGGGGCTGATCGACAACGCATTCGCCAACTCGCCCGCCCGGCGCGGTTTCTTGCGAAGCAAATCCACCGCGCCGCGGCGCGCCGGGTCGGCCAACGCTGCAAACATATCGTCCAGCGGATTTTCAGCCATCACTCTTTCGACATGCGTTGCATGAAGTACCATCGATGACCCTCGGGATCCTGGACCTCGCACGAGCGATCTATCCAGTAGTCCTCGCCGTAGTCTGTCGTCGTCGGCTCACGCGTGATCTTCCCTCCCGCTGAGCGCGCGCGTGCACATGTGGCATCCACATCATCTACATGCAGGCACATCTGCTGAGTGTTCGCACCTCCAACAGACTGCGGGGACGCACGAACGCCGCCGGTTTTCACGCTCGCCTTGGCAGCGTCGCCCACCATGATGAGTCCACCGTGGAAAGTGAGCTCCGAATGGATGATGCTTCCGTCATCGCCCTCGATCTTCAATCGAACCTCAAAACCGAAGGCGCTCACGAGCCAGTCTATGGCACGTCGCGGATTGTCGTAATAAACGCTGGTCGAAATTCGCGGCCAGCCAACGGGAGGGTTTTTCATTGCGGGACCTCAATTCTATTGCGTAGTGTCTAAATAATTTATCAAATCTTCAACTATCTCAAGCCCCCCCTGCAGCGTGGGCCGGGCCGATTCGGCCTTATCGAGAAATGCACACGTTTCGTCGTATTTCGATCTGCGGCCAACCGATCTTCGGTACCCGCGGTGCTAGCATCCGGCGCGCCGCCATCCCCACCCGCACTCGGCCCGAGCATTGGAGATCATTGATGACACCAGCGAAAGGAATTGCCCTCACAGTCACCTCATTGATTGCAGCGGCTTCGTTCGCAACAGCGCTCGCCGCAACGCCTGCCACTCCCGACTGGATCGCAGCGAGCAACAAGCAAGCAGCGGCGTTGCTGGAAGAAAACGCAAAGTACAACCCTGAATCGGCATCTGCAGTTGGCGTGGAAGGTCACGATACGGAAGTTTTCGACGCGAAACCGCATACGGTGGAGCGTCAAGAAGCTGACCTCGATTCAGTTGCCGCTGGTTACGAACGCGCCTTACCGACAACGGCCGATCCGCGCGTCAAGGAGGACATCGAGATCCTTCTGAAAAGTGCGCGCGACCAGCGTAAGACATTGGAACTGAATGATCGGCTGATGTTGCCGTACTTTGATTTGCCTCAGGCTCTATTTAATGGATTCCACGGATTGCTCGATCCACGAGTGCCAAAGTCGCGCCAGTCCGCGGCGCTGATCCGCCTCGAGCGATATGTGGGTGGCGAGCGGGGATATGAGCCAATTGCAACACTCGTGCGTGCTCGCGTTGAAGAACGTCTAAGTGACAAGACTCTGACGGGACCTTGGACTGTTGAAGTTGAGCAGCACCTGAAGAACCAGGAGCAATACCTGAAGGGGATCCAGGAGCTCTTTGAAAAAGCGGGCCTGAAAGGTTATCAAAAGGACTTCAAGACACTGTCGGCACAACTCGCTGACTACGCCAAATGGGTACGCGCTGTCGTAGTGCCGCGGGCTCGCCCTACAAATCGCCTGCCTGCGGAAATCTACGCCGATAATCTCAAGAACTTCGGCGTTGACATGGACCCGCACGCACTCATGGATCGCGCGCTGTTTGTCTTTGCATCCACGCGCGACGAAATGCAGGCAATTGCCACTCAGATTGCCGCGCAACGTGGCATGAAATCGCCTGACTACCACGATGTCGTCCGCGAACTGAAGAAGGCAAAGATTCCGAACGACAAACTTCTAGCCGTTTACACCGATCGCCTGGCCCGGCTCGAGACGATCGCGCGCGAGCGCCACCTGATTACGATACCGCAACGTAAGGCGGTTATCCGGTTGGCTACGGACGCCGAGTCCGCGGCGACGCCGGCGCCCCACATGGATGTACCGCGTTTGATTGGTAACACGGGTGAGCCGGGCGAATTTGTTCTGCCGACGTCGAATCCGAACGCGGACCCGAACGTGGAAATGGACGACTTCAACTATGACGCAATCACGTGGACGCTCACTGCACACGAGGCGCGACCCGGCCATGAGCTCCAATTCGCCGCGATGCTGGAGCACGGTGTATCCAACGCGCGCGCTGTATTCGCATTCAATAGCGCGAACGTTGAAGGATGGGGACTCTACGCAGAAGCGTTCATGAAACCGTACGAACCGCTCGAAGGTCAGTTAGGTGCCCTGCAGGCGCGCCTGATGCGTGCGGCACGCGCGTTCCTCGACCCGATGCTGAACCTCGGCATGATTGAGCCTGACGCCGCAAAGAGGTTGCTGATGGACGAGGTTATGTTGTCGGAGCCGATGGCCAAGCAGGAAGTCGATCGATACACGTTCACGGCACCGGGTCAGGCAACGTCCTACTTCTATGGTTACACCCGGATCGAAGCCCTGCGCGCCAAAACTGAGCTCGCCCTCGGGAAGAAATTCAACGTTCAGGCTTACCACGACTTCATGATCAACGAGGGCCTACTGCCGCCTGATCTGCTCGAGAAGGCGGTGCTGGAGACATTCGTGCCGCAGCAGCAAGCCGCGCAATAGCGCGGCCGTGGGGCGGCCCGCGCGGCGACCGCTTCCGCCGCGTGCGCCCAAGCGCCGCGCCCACCCCAACGACCACACCAGTCCCAACCGCCGCGGCGCACACGCACGCGCCGCCCGCCCGCACCGCGCAGCCACGCATCCCACATGGCCGAGCACCATCGACCCACCGCACGCACGCGCCTCTAGCGCCCTACTTGTAACCGTATATCCGTATCCATATACTCGTATACGGATATACGCCACCGTCTAATGCAAACCCCCCGCAAAATCAGCAACCCCCTGGCCCTCGCGGTCCTGGTATTGCTCTTCGAAAAAGCCATGCATCCCTACGAAATGGCCACAACGCTGAAACAGCGAGGCAAGGAGCAGAGCATCAAGCTCCGCTACGGCTCGCTCTACACCGTCATCGGCCAGCTCGAACGGGAAGGGTTCATCGAAGCTGCCGGCACGGAACGTGACGGCGGCAGACCCGAGCGCACCACGTACCGTCTTACGGACGCCGGTGAAGTCGAGATGAGCTCGTGGCTGCGCTCTCTGGTTGCCGAGCCCGTGAAGGAGTACCCCCAGTTCGAAGCGGCACTCTCGCTACTCCCGGCTCTGCCCCCGAAGGAAGTGCAACTGCTACTGGCGGAACGCCTGGGCCGCCTCGAAGAGCAGGAGCGCCGGATGCAGGCAGAGATCAAGGGAGCAGCGGCGATCAATCTCCCCGCGCTCTTTCTGATCGAGAACGAATACGCCCTCGCCCTCGTGCGCGCGGAACGCGCCTACGTGAACGGGCTGATTCGTGGAATCGAAACCGGGGAGCTGGACGGGGTCGTGCAGTGGCAGCGGTGGCATACGGATCGCAAGCGGAATTAACTGGAGAACCACATGAACTCGATATCTGAAAATGGCGCCGAGCTGCACGATGGAGCGAGCCCGGAAGAAATGCGTTATGGCCTGAAGTCCCTGGAATGGTTTGGCTGGGGCTCGCCCATTGGCCTGGGATCCTTTCTGGTGTCTATTGGGTTATTCCTCATGTTGCTGCATTACGCGCGGCTGATCGGCTGAGTCCCATTTGCTACGTTCCCTGCTCTTATGCGTGATTGCCTCGCTGATGGCGGCTCAAACGCCATCAGCGAGCGCAGCGCCGAAGAAGCCTGCCACAGCCCCCGCGCCGACCACACCGACACCATCCTCCGCCCCGCCCACTACATCGACATCGCCCTCCGCCCCGCGTGCTCAACGGCAACTGGAACCCTTAAACGGCGCGCCCATCGAGCTGCGCGTACCCCCAGCTTCGATGCTCATGACATCGGCGACCTCGTTGCTCGTAGTTTCGCCACATCCCGACGACGAAGTGCTCTGCTGTTCGGGCGTCATTCAGCGCGTGTTGCACGCGGGTGGACATGTCAGCATTGTGTGGCTCACGAGCGGAGACGGATCCGAGCTCGATTTGTTGGTCGTCGAGAAAAGCCTGCTTCTGAGGCCATCGAAGCTTCGCGAGCTCGCTTTGCGCCGGATGCAGGAATCGCGGGAAGCCGCGGCCATTCTGGGCGTACCATCAGACAGACTGTATTTTCTCGGTTATCCCGACCGGGGAATTCTGCCGTTGTTCACCGATTACTATATAACAACCTATCGCTCGCGATTTACCACCTCAACCGCGGTCACCTACCCGGGCACCTTGTCTCCCGGACGTGCGTACACGGGACAGAATCTCGAACATGATTTTGAGACCGTGCTCGATAAGGTTCGTCCGACACTGGTTCTCGCTCCCAGCCCCCGCGACTCGCACCCCGACCATCGGGCCACGGGGCTGGTGACCATCCGCGCCATGGCACAGCGCAACGAGCTTTCCAGGATCCACTACTGGATCGTGCACGGGGGAGAATTCTGGCCAATTCCGCGAGGCTACGAGCCAGAGCTGGAAATGACCCCGGCCCCCGTGGGGCATGGTTTGTCACAAAATCCGTTTAAACTGGAAGCGGATGAAGAACAACGCAAACGCCGGGCCATCAGTGCCTATCACACCCAGATGGAGGTCATGTCATCATTCCTGCTTTCCTTTGTTCGCACCACTGAGCTTTACTCCACCAATCCGATGCCCGGCAATTGAGGCGAGACCCTAAATGACCCGGCGAACGACCGACGAGCCCCTGATATTTGCGCCGAGCGAGAGTCGCGCGCTGGGACTGGCCGCGAGCGAGCGCTCGGGCATTACGGTGGCCGCGCTGGAAGAGCGCGAATACAGCGGCGGCGAGTTCAAACTGCGGCCGTTGCAGGCGGTTCGTGACCGAACGGTATTTGTGGTGCAGTCCCTGGCTGAAACGCAGAAAGCACCCATTGCGCTGCGCCTCATACGACTGCTGTTTCTCATTCACGGGCTGCGTGATGCCGGTGCGAGCCGTGTTATCGCGGTCATTCCCTACCTCGCTTACGCGAGAAAGGACCGCCGGACGAAATCGCGCGACCCGGTCTACACACGCTATGTCGCTCAACAGCTCGAGGCGGCGGGCGCGGACAGGATCGTCGCGCTCGACGTACACAACGCGTCGTCCATCGACAATGCATTTCGCATACCGGTGGATCACCTATCCGCATTGCCAATGATGGCCGCGCACTACGTGCAACACCTGCCCCACGGGAAGATTGCCGTCGTTTCACCGGACATCGGCGGCATCAAACGGGCACAGTTGTTTCGCGAGTTGCTGGAACGCAAGACGGCCACGGAAGTTGAGTTGGTATTTATTGAGAAGCGCCGGGACGGCGAAGTACTGTCGGGTGGCACTATTGTTGGCAACCCGGAAGGCCGTGCTGCGATTGTGCTGGATGACTTGTGTGCGAGTGGCTCTACGCTGATCAAGGCAGCGACAGCACTGCGCGCGGCCGGCGCCACTTCAATCCACGCGACCGTAACTCATACGCCGCTCGAGGAGGGACTGGCGGCGCTCGCTGCCGCGGACGACATAGCGCAGGTGGTTGTTACCGACAGTGTCGGTTACCAGCCGAAGGCCACGTCGCTCGGCAAGCGAGGCAAAGTCAAAATCCTGCCATGCGGTGAGTTACTGGGCTGCGCAATGGCGCGCATGGTGAGCGGCGACACCCTCGACGTCCTCGCGGAGCATTGGCCCCCGCCAGCCACCTGAGCGCACACCGCCGGCGCCACCCGCCGCCGGCGCACCTCAGCCGCTACAGCCGCGGCCCACCCCGGCCACAGCAACCGCAGCCCACCTCAGCCGCTACAGCCGCGGCCACCCCGGCCACAGCAACCGCAGCCCACCCCGGCCGCTACAACTGCGTCCCACCTCAGCCGCTACAACCGCGGTCTGCGCCACCGATCCAACCGCTCGTCCAGCCACCCCGCGAAGCGCTCCTGCAGGCGATCCACCCAGGCGCGCTGCGGCCAGCGCATCGGATCCAACTCCACGGACAGCTCGCAGTCCCGCGCAAACACAGCCGCGGCCGCATTCACAAACGCGGCGTCCTCGATCTCCTGGTTACCCTCCAGGTTCCATTTGAAGCTCCAGCGATCGAGATTGCTCGAACCCACCGACACCCAGTCATCGCAGATCGTCATCTTGCCGTGCAGAACGCGTGGCTGATACTCAAATATGCGCACGCCATTGCGAAGCAGCTTGCCGTAAAAGCGGCGGGCTGCCTGGCGCACGATGGGGTGGTCCGTCAGAGAGCCAGGGACAACCAAACGGACATCCACGCCACGTCGAGCAGCGCGCCGCAGTGCCTTACGGAAACGGCGTGATGGTACAAAGTACGCGCTCATGATCCACGCGCGCTTGTTTGCGGTCCCGAGCCGCCGCGCGACGGCGTTCGCCAGTTCGGAGCGCCACCAAGCCTCGCTCAACACGACGCGCCCGCGAGCACCACCGGGAATCGAGTCCAACGACGGCGGCGGCAACGAAAGCTCGCCGCCACTGCGACGCCACGTTCGCAAGAACGCTTCCTGCCAATCGGCCACGACGGGCCCGTGGATTTCGACCACCAGATCACGCCAAGGGGTTCCTGATGGTCCGGCGACGCCAAATTGGTCTGTCAGACCGACCCCGCCGACGAACGCAACCGCGCTGTCGACCACCATCAATTTGCGATGATCACGCAGGAAATTGTGCAGTCGCTTTCGAAGGTGAACAATGTTGTAGATGCGAAGCTCAACACCCGCGGCCGTGAGCCGCTCCCGGTCGGCCTTGGAGAACCCAAGAGAACCAAACCCATCGAGGACCAGTCGAACCGCGACTCCCCGTTGCGCGGCACGCTCAAAAGCGTCAACAAACCGGCTGGCCAGAGCGCCCGACTCAACCAGGTACATTTCCAGCAAAATGCGCGTTCGTGCGTCATCAATCGCCTGGATCATGCGTTCGAAATACTGCCCGGCGGCTTCGAGCAGAATGAATCGATTGCCTTCGCGCCAGGGCCAGTTGGCAATGGCAGAATCGCGTTTGCTGGCGAGCGTGGGCATGCGTTATCGGTGGCGGCAGTTCACAGAGGGCTGAATATTGCTACGACTCATTTTACTCGTATTGTCACTTGCACTGATTCCGTTGCCGGCCGAGGCCAATGTCGCCGCAGCCGTCAACCAAGCTCGACTGTACGACTGCCGCGCCAATCCCGGCACGACGCCCAGACTGCACGAAAATTCACGGCTCAACGAGGCGGCTCGCCGGCTGTCCACGGGTGAGAGTTTACAAAATGCTGCGAAGAAGGCGGGTTATCGCTCAGTTAACTCAGCGGCCGTTCAAATATCCAACGTGCCGGACGACCGGGACGTCGAACGCATTGTCGCGCGTCAATTCTGCGCTCAGGTTTCGGCACGGGACCTGAAGGATATTGGAACTTATCGTCGCGGTCCTGACGTGTGGGTAATGGTCGCAGCCCCGTTTGTACCGCCATCGCCCGGCGATCGACAAGCAATCAGCCGACGTGTGCTCCAGTTAACAAACGAAGCCCGCGCACATGCGCGTAGATGTGGCCGCGAGATGTTCCCCGCAGTACCACCATTGGTGCTCGCGCCATCGGCCCTCGACCGCGCCGCTTCCGAGCACTCGCAAGACATGGCGAATCACAACTACATGGACCACACAGGTCGTGACGGAAGCACACCCGCTGACCGCGTGACGCGAACGGGTTACAAGTGGAGGGCCATTGGTGAAAACTTGGCCAGTGGGATCTTGACCGCGGAGGATGTGGTCAGCGGATGGGTGGGAAGCCCGCACCATTGCGAGAACCTGATGGACCCGCGCTTCTCGCAGATGGCCGTCGCGTACGCGGTCAACACTGCAAGCAACAATGGAATCTACTGGACGCAGCTATTTGGAACGCCCCGCTAGCGTTGGCCCGACGCGACTACGCATCGGCAACAGCCGCGGCTGCCAGCAACACCACCCGTTAACCGGCTCCAACCGCAAACAACCCCATCTGCGACAACGGTGACGGCACCACCTTCGGCACCATCACAGACAGGTCGGTAATCTCATTCCCCACTGCCAACATGCAGGAGCATCCGGCCTTCGCCTTCGCCGCCCGCTTGGTCGCCTGCAGCGCATCGGCAACTTCCTCCGCGGTGACCGGCTTGCGGCTATCGATCTCAACAGCCGCAATCGACGCACTCAACAAGGGGAACCGCCGCGCCACACCGTCCCGATCGACTCCGTCCAGGCCGCCCGCCTTGCGGTGCTCAACGGAATGGAAGTTGGCCAGCGAAGCTTCGAGCTCTTCCACAATGGCCGTGAGCCGCAGCGACCAGTCCTGGCTGCGCATGAGAAACACAAAGTCATCGCCGCCGACGTGTCCCACAAAGTCAACACGGGGGCGCGCCGCATGTGTCACTACCTGCGCAACGTGCAGCAGCACCTGGTCCCCACGCGCATAGCCGTACGCGTCATTGAACGCTTTGAAGTGATCGAGGTCGAGGTGGCAGGCGACGAACGAACGCCGGCACGCGAGCCATTGCGCAATATGGGTTTGAATCTCGCGATTGCCCGGTAGCCCGGTCAAGGGATTCGACTGTTTAGCCGCCTGAATCTGCTGTGCCGTGATGTGCCGCAGCAGGTCAATGGTGCGCCCCATTCCCAGGTAACGCCCATTGCGCGTAACGATGAAGTCATCACGCGGACGTCCCGCGGTGCGGGCCGTAACGAGCCGGCTCACCTGGTCCAAGCGCGCCCGGGCATCAATCTGGACGGCCGCGCGATTCATTACGCTGGCCACCGGCTTGCGGTTGTAGACCTCCGGATGCAACGGCCGACTGAGGAAAATCAGCAGATCGTCGCGATGAACCATTCCGATCGGTCGTTCCTTTTCGAGCACGGCCAACGCAGTCCAGGTCGGCTCCTTGCGGAACATCTCCACGACGTCGGCAACACTCACGGCCGCATCGACGCCGGGAATCTGAATTACGAGGTGTCCGGCGCAATCCGCGGTGATCCCGGCCTTGGCTGTTTCGAGCGATTCCAACATCGCCATATCAAGCGTGGGCGAACGCGCAGGTTGGCCGAAGAGGTAGCCCTGGAGGTAGTCAACGCCAAGCTCGAGTGCGAGCGCAAACTGCTCGCGATTCTCGACACCCTCGGCGATGATCCGACAACCGGTAACGCGCCCCATGTCCACGACCGAACGTAGAATCTCGGTGCGTACTGCGTCCTGCTCGACTCCGGCGACAAAGTACCGGTCGACTTTCACGTAGTCCGGACGAATGGCGGACCAGGTCTTCAATCCGGATGAGCCGGCGCCCAGGTCATCGATGGCAATGTCGCAACCCAGCGCCCGCAACGGCACTACCGCTGCAGCCAGTTGAGTCTCATCCTCACTGAGACCGTGCTCTGTCAGCTCAATGACCACATCGTGCGGGTCGATCCCGGCGTTTGACAGCCGGTCGGCCAGCCACTCGGGAAAGTCGTCCCAATCCAGCAGCGTCTGCGGCAAGACATTCACAAACAGCCGGCCCTTCAAGCGCAAACGCCGGTAGCTCGCCAACGCCGAATCAATACAGGCGCACTCGAGCTCGGTGCTCAGGCCGCTCTTGGCCGCCAGTGCAATCAGTGCAATCGGTGAATTCAGGCTGTGGTGATCAGGCCCACGCGTCAACGCCTCGTAGCCAATCGGCTCGCGGGTCGCACCGTCGAGGATCGGTTGAAAGACTGTGTGCAAGGCCCCGCTTGCGAGCAGCGTTCTTATCGGGTCTGCCATTTGACGTAAGGTGAGCGTCGAAGACGCTAAAGGTACCTTCGTCCCGCGCCGTGTTGTGTGACCCAATCAGCACACCCGCACGTACGCATCATGAAAATTTTGTGACGAGCCTGCTTTGAGCCGCTGCACCATCCACGGCACACATTTCACCAAGTTGCCGTTCCGGGACCCCAGGTCGGTATCCGCTGCGTGGAGTGGTTGGTTAGACTGCGACATCAAAAGGTGCCAGGACGCACCCAACCGAAGGAGGAATCCAAGAACATGGCCACCTCAGAAGCGCTCCCTGTTCCAGGTTTCCTTGCACGCGAGCGAACGATCGCCGGACCCGGCTTCAGCCGTTGGCTGGTGCCGCCCGCGGCCCTGGCCATTCACCTCTGTATCGGCATGGCGTACGGGTTCTCCGTATTCTGGCTGCCGCTATCCAAGGCGATCGGCATCACCGAGTCGGTGGCCTGCCCTGCGGACATCAGCTTTATAGGCCGCCTGACTTCCACCACCTGCGACTGGAAACTGAGCATGCTGGGGTGGACCTACACCATCTTCTTCATATTTCTCGGCTCGGCAGCCGCCATCTGGGGCGGTTGGCTGGAGCGCGCGGGGCCCCGCAAGGCGGGCGTCGTGGCAGCTTTCTGCTGGTGCGGCGGCCTGGTGATCTCCGCATTCGGGGTCATGATTCACCAGCTCTGGCTGATGTGGCTCGGCTCCGGAATCATTGGCGGCATCGGCCTCGGTCTCGGCTACATCTCGCCCGTCTCCACCCTCATCAAGTGGTTTCCGGATCGCCGCGGCATGGCCACCGGCATGGCCATCATGGGCTTCGGCGGCGGCGCCATGATTGGAGCGCCGCTGGCGGACAAGCTGATGAAATACTTTGCGACGCCGCAGTCGGTCGGCGTATGGGAAACCTTCCTCACCCTCGCCGCCATCTACTTCGTGTTCATGATCGGGGGCGCCCTGAGCTACCGCGTGCCGCCCGAAGGCTGGCAGCCCGCGAACTGGAATCCCGCGAAGGCCAAAGCGCAGAAGCTGGTTACTGACAAGCATGTTCACTTGCACACAGCCTGGCGCACCCGGGACTTCTGGTTGATGTGGGGTGTCCTGACTCTGAACGTGAGCGCCGGAATCGGCATCCTCGGTATGGCCTCACCGTTGTTGCAGGAAGTCTTCGGCGGCAGGTTGATTGGTGTCCAGGCGACTTTCGATCAGCTCACCCCGGCACAGAAATCCCAGATCGCCGCCATTGCCGCCGGCTTCACCGGTCTGCTCTCCTTGTTCAATATCGGCGGCCGCATCTTCTGGGCTTCGCTCTCTGACCGCATCGGCCGCAAGGTCACCTACGCCGTCTTCTTCCTGTTGGGTATCGCGATCTATGCATCGGTACCGGGAATTGCACTCACCTTCAATCTGGCGCTGTTTGTCGCGGTGTTCTGTGTGGCTCTGTCGATGTACGGCGGCGGATTTTCCACCATCCCTGCGTACCTGGCCGACATATTCGGTACGCGCATGGTCGGAGCGATCCACGGACGCATACTGACCGCATGGTCAACCGCCGGAGTCCTCGGACCCGTGCTCATAAACTACATCCGCGACTACCAGCTCGATCACGGCGTCGCGAAGGCACAGGCCTACAGCCTGACCATGTACATCCTCGCCGGCCTGTTGGTATTGGGATTCATTTGCAACCTGCTGATCAAGCCCGTGGATCCCAAGTACTACATGAGTCCTGAAGAGATCGCCGCAGAGGACAGGACATTGAAGGCGCAGAACGGCCGGCCGGTCACGGCCTCACCCGGTGCCGGAGAAGCCTCGGCGGGCTGGCTGATACCGGCAGCCTGGCTCGCAGTCTGGATACCACTGGGCTGGGGCGTCTGGATGACACTGCAAAAGGCCGTGCTGTTGTTCAAATAGTGCCGGCGGCACTTCGAGTAGAATCCGCGACGCTGAAGTCCAGCGTCGCGGAGTTTTTCGATGGCAGAGGTTGAGATTCACACCGGGCACCACGACCACTCGGGCGATACGTTCGCGCAAAAGGTCGGGGTTGCAGTTGGCGTCATCGGCATCATCCTCGCCGTCGTCACCATTGGGTCCCATCGCGCTCATAACGCTGCCGTCATCAACCGGACTGAAGAGAATGACCAATGGTCGTTCTACCAGGCGAAGAAAAACCGGCAGCAGGTACTGGAAGTGGGAGCGGATCTGGCGCGCTCATTGACTGCCGACGAAAGCCGCGTGCAGGCCATCGTCGACAAGTACACGAAGCAGAGCGCGCATTACGCAGAAGAGACCAAGGAAATCGAAAAGGAAGCCCGCCTCAAACACGACGAAACTACTCGTGAGGAAGGGCGCGCGGTGCGCCTCGACATTGGCGAAGGATTCCTGGAGCTGGGACTGGTGATGTCGTCCCTCTACTTTCTGTCGAAGCGCAAATTCTTCCCGGTGATTGGCCTCACCGCGGCCGCCATCGGCACCGTGCTCGGCGTTATGGGCTTTCTGGCGTAAGGAGCGGGCGGCGGCGGCTCAACAGGACTGCGACACCGGCCGCAAGGTACAGCGCCCCAAAGCAGCCGATCGTACGGGTCAGAAGCAAATACGCCATGTGGTAGTAGCTGACACCGGGGTTCGCGTGCAAGGCCGCCAAAGCGCGAGAACCGCCAATCACCAGTGAGCCGAACGCCAGCAGCACCAGCAACCACCACTGCGCGCCCGGCCGCGCCGAGTCCGTAGCGACCTCATCCGGAACCCGCTTCAACAAAGTCCAGAACCACAGGGCGAGTACCACCAGCCCGAAGACCGAGCTGAGGTACTGCAACAAATGGCTGGTTTCGGTGTCCCAGCCGAAAATGGACACGGGGGCACTGAGCGCCGCGACCCGTTCCGCCGTCCAACCTGTCTGGTGGGTTACCGAATCCCAGGCAATGTGGGTCCAGGCGCCAATGAGAATCGAGAACAGCGCAATGGGCCAGTGCAGCGGCCGCTCATAGAAACGCTCAATGGATCTCAGGCAGGTATACCGCGCTCGTGCCCCGAGCAGGACGGTCAAGGGTTCCTTCAACAGCAGCGTGGCAATGAGAATTGCCATTCCCATGGGCACGTCGACTGTAAACGACGAGCTCAGGGTGTGCGTCTCCGGGAAATACTTGCCGGTCCAGGAGGGCAGGAAATACGGGGCATCGGGCACCATGCTGCCGATGATGAGGGGAACCGTCTGAAGGAATCTGGAGCGGCGCAGCGGCAGAATCGCGGCCGGGTGCGCAAAAGTGAATGGCATAACGTCAGGAAGACTCGCAGATATTGGCGGTACCCCGCAAGTCTTTGGCCCCGGGGATGGGGCCCAGTGCTCACTGGGCCCCTCCTGCCGCCGGCTGTCCTCAACCTACCCGGCCATTGTGCTTCTTGCGATAGACGCGGGCGCTCTGCCGGTTCTCCGACCGCTGGATGCGGCCCTGCTCACGCGCGCCAACGTGTCCATTGGCGGCAGCGTTCGCTTCCTTCCGGTCAACATGGGCCTGGCCGCGCTCCAATGAGCCAACTTCGTGGTTGGTCAGTGAGCCGTTGTTGATGCCGTTCGCAACCCGCTGCTGTTGGTTGACATTCCGCTGTACGTCGGCCTGCATCCGCTGCGAGGACGCGGAGTTGGGATTTCCGCCGATTCCATTGTGCTTGTCGGCGGCGATGGTGGCACTGGCGCGGTTCTGGGCGGCGGTGAGTCGCGCCTGCTCGCTCGCGCTCATGGAGCCGTTACGCAGGTCGTGGGCTTCCATCTTGTCAATGTGTTGCTGCTGACGTTCGAGCTGGCCGGCTTCGCGCGTCGACAACTGGCCGGACTTCAGGCCATTCTCGATGCGCTGCTGTTGGTTCACGTCACGCTGTTGGTCCTGCTGCACTGTCTGCGCGAAGGCAGCCGTGCTCAACCATCCGGCGGCAATGACTCCCAGGCTCACTGCAGTTCTTTTCATGATGCACTCCACGCAAGCAAAGTTTTCGTAGCACATGCTACTGAACTGTAACAACGTGGAGGCCGCGAGCCGGTTGACTCGTGCGCCGCCCGGGAGCCGCGCCTGCCGCACGCCTGAACCGCGACTGAATTGGACTTATTTCCGCCGTGCTGGCCGGGCCCGGCGCCGCGCGGTTGACGCAGCAGCGGCGATCTTCAGCGGATGTCCCTGCGACTCCCACAGCCGCAAGCCCCCCGCGAACGCGTTGTCGTTATCCCCCAGGCGCTCATTCGGCGCCAACGTCTTCAGGCGTTTGGCATTACCACCGCCAATGACCACGTATTCAACCTCCAGTACCTGCGACAACTGATCAACCACCGCCCGCACTACCTTGCGCCACTTCTTGGTGCCCATGCGCAAGCGGCCCCGCTCACCAACATAGTCCTCGTAAGTCCTGCCGTGTTTGTACGGCATGTGCCCCAGCTCCATCGGCTCGATTACACCGTCAATGATCAGCGTCCCACCGAGCCCTGTGCCCAGTCCGAGAAACAACATCCGGCCGCCGGCATAGCTGCCCATGGCCTGCATGGTCGCATCATTGATCAGCCGCACCGGCTTGCCGAAGGCCTGCTCGAAATCGAAGCCCACCCAGCCCGGTCCGAGGTTGTGGGGATCGGCGGTAATGTGGTTGTGGAACACCAGGCCTGGATAGCCGATGGAAACAGCATCGAAGCGCGACTGCGGCACGCGGCTTGCGACACCCTCCGCCATCTGCTGGGCGGTCATGTCCGGCCCCGAATCGAATCGGTCAATGGCGCCCTTGGGCCCGATACGGAACTTCACGTGCGAGCCGCCCACGTCAATGACCAGTATGCGCTTGGGTGTTTTCATCCAACTATTATAACGAAGTCGATTTGACGCGCCGTGACGTCGGTTTACCGCCGACGCTCTTTGCACCGACGGCCGACACGTCGCAGAATACCGTTCCCGCAGCATGGAGCACCGCAATGTCACGACCGAGTGTTTTGTATCCGGTGGCCGCGCTGATCCTGGCGTGGGCAGCCGGCCCCGCCCTTGCCGACGACGATGACGCTCACGACAGAGTGCTCGGGTCGGTGCACGTTGAGGCGGGCGAACATACGAACAAGGCAACCACCGTAAACGGTTCAATCGACATCGGTGCCAACGCGGTCGTCAAACACGCGGAAACGGTCAACGGCAGCGTGACCGTCCATGAAAATGCAACAGTAGATGCTGTTGAGACCGTCAACGGCTCGATCGACCTCGCCACCGGTGTGCGTGTTGCCGGAAAAGTCGAGCTGGTCAACGGCAAAATCACCGTGGGACGCGGCACTGACATTGGCGGCAAGCTCAGCAGCGTCAACGGCGAAATCCGCCTCACCGCCGCCCATGTCGGCGGCGGCATCGAAACCACCAACAGTAATCTGACGGTGGGCGCCAACTCGCGCATTGAAGGGGGCATTCTCTACAATGAAACGAGCGAAAGCTGGTTCAGCTTCTTCGGCAAACCCAGCCGGCCGCGAGTCATCATCGAGCCGGGCGCCGTGGTCACGGGCGAGCTGGATTTCCGCCGCGCGGTGGATCTCTATGTCAGCGATCGCGCGAACATCGGAACCGTGAAAGGCGCCACCGTCCACAAGTTCAGTGGCGCGCTCGTCAATTAGCGCGGCATTAGCCGCGCGGAGCCCGGGCTTCGTTTCCGCCAGCAAAAAGCGCGGTTTTTGCTAGCTGCGTGGTGCAAGGCGCCTACGGCGCGTTGGCCGCGCGGAGCCCGGGCTCCGCTAGAACAGGCCGCTCACCTTGCCATTCTCATCAATGTCGATGGCAGCGGCGGCCGGCACCTTCGGCAGGCCGGGCATGGTGAAGATGTCACCGCAAATGGCCACAATGAATTCCGCTCCGGCTGACAACCGCACTTCGCGAATGTTCAGCCGGTGACCGGTGGGCGCGCCGCGCAGTTTCGGATCGGTGGAAAAGGAATACTGTGTCTTGGCAATACACACCGGATAGTGCCCGTAACCGGACTGTTGGAATTTCTCGATCTGGGCGCGCACCTTGTCATCCGCCGCAATATCCGCGGCGTGATAGATCCTGGTCGCCACCTCCCGGATCTTGTCCCACAACGGCGTCGCGTCGCTGTACACAAACCGGAAGTCGTTCGGCTCTTCACACAGGCGCACCACCTCGTGAGCGAGGTCCACGGCGCCCTTGCCGCCTTCCGCGAAATGCCGCGCCAGCATGACCTTCACGCCCTTGGGCGCCACGAGGTCCACCAGTTTGCGGATCTCGTTCGGCGTGTCTTCGGCACGCTGGTTGATGGCGACGACACAGGGCAACCCATATTCGCCGCGGATGTTGTCGATGTGGCGGTTGAGGTTGGCGACACCGGCATCGAGGGCCGCGAGATTCTCCCGCCCCAGGTCGGCGACTTCAACACCACCGTGATATTTCAACGCACGGATGGTCGCGACAATGACACTTGCCGCCGGCTTCAGGCCCGCCTTGCGGCACTTGATGTCAACAAACTTCTCAGCACCGAGGTCCGCACCGAAACCCGCTTCAGTCACGACGTAGTCAGCGAGCTTCAAAGCCGTCCGCGTGGCCATCACCGAGTTGCATCCGTGCGCGATATTGGCGAACGGGCCACCATGAATGAAGGCCGGGTTGTTCTCCAGAGTCTGCACCAGGTTTGGCGCAATCGCGTCCTTCAACAGGACCGTCATTGCGCCATGGGCGTTGAGGTCGCGGGCGAGAATGGGTTTGTGTGCGATGGTGTAGCCGACGACGATTCGACCCAGGCGCTCCTTGAGGTCCGCGAGGCTGCTCGCCAGGCAGAAAATCGCCATCACTTCCGAGGCGACCACAATGTCGAAACCATCCTGGCGCGGAAAGCCATTGCCGGCGCCGCCGAGTCCGGCCACGGTCGAGCGCAGCGAGCGGTCGTTGGTATCCAACACGCGCCGGATCGTGATACGGCGCAGGTCAAAGCCCAACTCGTTGCCATGGTAGATATGATTATCCACCAGTGCCGCCAGCAGGTTGTTGGCCTGCGCGATGGCATTGAAGTCGCCGGTAAAATGCAGGTTGATGTCTTCCATCGGCACCACCTGCGCGTAGCCGCCGCCGGCAGCGCCGCCTTTCATGCCGAACACGGGCCCGAGTGCGGGCTCACGCAGGCAGATGAGGGTCTTCTTGCCGATGAGGTTGAGGGCATCCCCCAGTCCAACGGTCGTAGTCGTTTTGCCCTCGCCCGCCGGCGTTGGCGAGATGGCAGTCACGAGTACGAGCTTGCCATCCGGGCGCCCGGACAGGCGGCGTACGTAGTCGAGGGAGACCTTGGCCTTGAAGCGGCCGTAGGGTTCGAGACTGTCTTCAGGGATTCCCAGCCGCTCGCGGGCCAACTGCAGGATGGGTTGTAGCTTTGCCTGTTGCGCAATGTCAATGTTCCGAAGTGTCATCGGCTCATCGTCCCTTCTTGCGAAAACGAGTACCTTAGCCAACGTATGCTCTGGCTCAAAGCTTTTCATGTGGTCTTTGTGGTGACCTGGTTCGCCGGGTTGTTTTACCTGCCCAGACTGTTCGTTTATCACACAGTCGCGACCGACGCGGTGAGCCTGGAGCGGTTCGTTGTCATGGAGCGCCGCCTCTTCGCCATGATGACGCTGGGGGCAACCCTGGCGGCCGTGTTCGGAATTTCCATGATCGTGGCGCGGCCCGGCTACTTGTCCTTCGGCTGGCTGCACGCGAAATTGACTCTGGTGGCAGCGCTGATCGTGTACCACATCTGGTGCTACTTCCTGATGGCCGCGCTGCGCGAGGGACGCAACCGGCATTCGCAGCGCTGGTTCCGGATGTTCAATGAGGCACCGGCCCTTCTGCTCATTGGGATCGTGATCCTGGCGGTGGTGAAGCCTTTCTGATGTCGCCAAACGGCGACGCCCCTCAATGGTTACAATACTCCCGGCCGGCCGCCTTACCCCCCGCCGGCTGAGGTGTTCTCCGGCGTGACGGTCCGCTCCCGCTTGCTCTCGTTCGTGCCTCCTGCCTGGCGAGATTCACCCACGCTCGCGCCCTTTCACTCGCGAGTCTTCGCGATGATCTGGACCGCCAGCCTGGTCTCCAATTTCGGCAGCCTCATCCAGGCGGTCGGCGCGTCGTGGATGATGACGTCGATTGCACCCACGGCAGACATGGTCGCCCTGGTTCAAGCATCGACCACATTGCCCATCATGCTGTTTTCGCTTGTCTCCGGCGCGACCGCCGATATCTGGGATCGGCGCTTCGTGATGCTCATTGCGCAGGTCATGATGCTGACAGTGGCGTTCGCGCTCACTGTGATTACCTACATCGGGCAGACCACACCGTGGACTCTGCTGACCCTGACATTTCTTTTGGGCTGTGGGGTTGCACTTTATGGACCCGCCTGGCAATCCTCGGTGGGCGAGCAGGTACCTCGTAATGACCTGCCGTCGGCAGTCGCACTGAACAGCCTGTCGTTCAACATCGCCCGTACAGCGGGTCCTGCCATCGGCGGTGTGATCGTCGCAAAAGCCGGTCCACCGGCAGCATTTTTCATCAACGCGCTGTCATACGTCGGATTGATCATCGTTTTGTGCCTTTGGCGGCGGCCGCGCCCCGCGCCGTTTCTGCCACCAGAGAACATGCTGATGGCGATGGGCGCAGGCATCCGATACGCGCGCCTATCTCCTGATATCCGGACCGTCCTCATTCGCGGAGTCGTGTTCGGCCTCCTCGGCAGCAGCGTCTGGGCGCTGATGCCATTGATCGCTCGCGATCTCATCAAAGGCGACGCGGTTACCTACGGCGTGCTACTTGGTTCGTTCGGCATTGGCGCGGTGCTGGGTGCATTGAGCAGCACCTGGCTTCGCAGGCGCTACTCGAATGAGGTCATCGTCCGTTGGTCGACGGTGGGTTTCGGGATTGGCAGCATGTTGACCGCCATCAGCTCGTGGTATGCCCTGACCCTGCCCGCGCTCATGCTCGGCGGCGCCGCCTGGGTGTTGGCTCTCTCGACTTTCAATGTCACGGTTCAAACCTCGTCGCCGCGCTGGGTGGTCGGTCGAACGGTGGCCATCTATCAGATGGTGACTTTCGGCGGACTGGCCGCCGGCAGTTGGCTTTCGGGCGAGGTGGCCGAAGCGTTCGGCTTGTCCTGGTGCCTGCTGGTCACTGGTGCGCTCATGACCCTCTCGACCGTGCTGGGTCGCTGGCTGGCCCTGCGTCAGCCCGACGGACTCAACCTCGATCCCTCGCGAACCTGGTCCAGCGAAAACCGGGCCCAGCTCGACAGGCTCATTGACACTGGACCGGTGGTGGTGACGGTCGAATATAAAATCGCGGTGGAAGACGCCGAAGCCTTCAGGGTGGCCATGCACGAGTTGAAGCGGATCCGCCGGCGCGACGGTGCCAAACGCTGGTCGCTCATGCAGGACATGGCGGCCCCGGAAATCTGGATCGAGCGCTACCACAGTCCCAACTGGGTGGAGCACCTGCGCCGCCATCACCGGTTCACTGTGGCCGATCGCGAAATCGAGCGCTCCGCGCTCGACTTTCACCAGGGACCGGAGCCTCCGCACATCCGCCACTTGATAGAAAGACGCACGGACGAACCGGTGGGAGAAACGACGGCAACGACCGACCCACATCTGGGGTCGGGCTCGGTCACATTGACGCCTAACGAGGCCCCTGCAGAACCCGGATGAGATCGTGGAGATCCTTGCCGAGGGTCTCCAGGAGAAAGTCGAGCGCGTCCAGAGCAGGCGCCCCCACGCCCATGGGCCGTTGCGTCGACGTATCAGGAGCGCTAACGCCAGCACCGACCGCCTCGGCGGCCCACGCGTCAGCGCCGCCCGGCTGGCCGCCGCTCGCGTCAGCGGCCCACGCGTCAGCGCCGCCCGGCTGGCCGCCGCTCGCGTCAGCGGCCCCAGCGTCAGCGCCACCCGACTGGCCGCCGCTCGCGTCGGCGGCCCCAGCGTCCGCCGCGTGGCGCGCCCGCGCTAACGCCTGCGAAGCCGCGTCGAGCGCTTCCCGGCTGCGCGCCAGCGCCCCCGACTCCGGCTCCAACATCCCATCCGCCAGGTCCCGGCACACACTGTGAACGGCCTGCGCGTATTTCAACGCGCTCGTTCGCCGCACCCCACTGCCCACTACCCTTCCTACAAACATCGAGTCCTGCTGCAAGCGGCTCAACAACCGAACCATGCGAGCCTGCGCTCGGGTCACACCTCTCTTGGTCACTATCAGGACACCCAGGTCGCGCAGATCACGCCGAATGTCATCGTGCATGGCATCCAACTTCGCAGCGTCGCGTTTCTCGTCGAACGCGCCTTCCAGAGCAGCACCGATGCGTGTCAGGATGGATGCAGCCCTTCGGAAAATACGGCCATGGCCGCGCGATGGCAGCACCGAAAGGCCCACGACCGTGCTCGACATCGACCCGATAGTGATCTGCAGGAGCCGCAGCAGCGCCACGTGAAACGGTGAAACCAACGTCGACGTCGAAGACAGCAGAATCACCGCCGCAACTGGCGCGGTGCGGAACTCTTCAAACGCGGTAATGAAAAGACTCAGCGGGATCATCGCCACCGCCAGCAACGCGATTTCGGGCACGTGCCAGGCTCGCGCACCAATGACGCCCATCGCAACAGCCGAGCCAAACACGGTACCTATCAAGCGACTCCTGCCCGCCCTGCCGGAGCCTCCGGCGCCGGGACGCGAAACGATGAGCGCGCTGAGCACAGCCCAATACGTCTCAGGCAGATGACACAACATCGACACTGCCGCCGCGAGCACCGTCGAGATCACCATCCGCAGTGCATCAGGCCAATCCTCGCGCAATGCAGCCAGCCGTTTAATCAACATCTGCCAGGCGCTCCAACAGCTTCGCCGCCAATCTCAGGAGCTCCCGCTCCGTGTCGGAAAGCTCCCCTTCCATGGCCTCGGCCAGCCACGCGTCTCGTGCCTGCATATCCCCCGTCAGGGCCGCCCGGCCCTCCGCGGTAATTTCCAGGATCTGCCGCCGGCCATCCTCCGGGTCGGGACGGCGACTGATCAGCCTCTCAGCCACGAGCTCGGCGACCACGCGGGTCAGGGACTGCGGCTGGATGCGTTCCAGGTCCGCGAGATCCGCCGCGGTAGCCGGTCCGCGCCGATACAACTGCCCCAAAAGAGTCAATTTCGTGGCGCTGAGGCTGTTGGGAGGCCGCTGGGCGCGCAGCCGCCGCCCCAGGGCCCCGACCGCACGACGGACATTGCTCGCCGCCTCAAACGGATTCATAAGCTATAGCTTACTATATTTCCACTAAATCACCATCAATCACTGAAATTAATAAGTTATAGCGTTGTAAATAATTTCGTCATATTCTGTGACGGACCCCCGACCGCCGAGCCCGGGCGGTTGCTACGTTGCATCAACCAACACAGCAGCCGTCATGACCACAGCCGCCTCGATCATTCCTTTGCCGCAACCTCCAGGGACCGAGAATCCCCAGGACGTCGCGCGCATGTTGAAGACGCTGCTAGCCAGTGTGGACGGCATGGTCTATCGGCGGCGCCTGGATCCGGACTGGACCATGGAGTTCGTCAGCAGTGGTTGTGTGCGCGTGACGGGTCATCATCCCGGCGATCTGCTGTTCAACAATCGGGTCGCGTACGGTGAGTTGGTCATTGCGGACGATCGGATGTGGGTGCGCGAAGCCATCGCCTGCGCGGTGAGCGAGTTCCGCTCATTCGACCTCGAATACCGCATTACGCACTGCGACGGCAGCACGCGCTGGGTGTGGGAACGCGGCACCGGCATCTCCGACGAGCACGGCCGGCCGATCGCAATCGAAGGGCTCGTCCAGGACATCACCAAGCGCAAGCACGCCGAGCATGCCTTGCGGGAAGCCGAGCGCCGCTATCACGGGTTGTTTGACAACGCGATTGAAGGGATCTTCCGCACGACACTGGATGGTCACTTCGTCGATGCCAACCCCGCATTGGCCCATATCTATGGCTACGACTCCGCCGAAGAGCTGTTGGTCTCGTTTCTCAATGTCGGCACGCAGTTGTACGTTGAAAAGCAGCGGCGCGAAGAATTCGTCAGCATCATGAGCGCCCGAGGCTCCGTCACAGGCTTCGAGTCCCAGGTCTATCGCAAGAGCGGCGAGATCATCTGGATCTCGGAGAATGCGCGCGCCGTGTTCGCCGAGGACGGCACACCGATCGGCTATGAAGGAACGGTCGAGGACATCACGGAACGCCGCCACTACCAGGTCCGGATCGAGCACCAGGCCAACTACGACACCCTGACCGGCCTCGCCAACCGAGCCCTGCTGCAGGACCGGTTGCAACAGGCCCTGCTCACCGCCGCGAGCTCAGGGCGGCGCGTGGCGGTCGCCTTCGTGGATCTCGACCGCTTCAAGTTCATCAATGACAGCCTGGGGCACCACGTTGGCGATGAGTTGTTGAAAGCCGTTGCCGCGCGCCTGAAGTCCTGCGTGCGCGACTGCGATACGGTGGCACGCCTCGGTGGCGACGAGTTCGTACTACTCATCAACGGCCACACGGGTCCCGAGTACGTGCGCCAGTTGATGGAGAAGATGCTCGCGGCCGTGGCACAACCCTGGGTCATCGAACAAGGGGAGTTCCTCGTCAGTTGCAGCATCGGTGTGGCACTTCACCCGGATGACGGCGCAGAGGCATTGACCTTGTTGAAACACGCCGACTCGGCGATGTATCGCGCCAAGGACAACGGCCGCAGCAACTTCCAGTTCTTTACGCATGAGCTGAACGCGTTGATGACGGAGCAGCTCGAGCTGGAAACACATCTGCGGCGCGCGTTGGAGCGCAACCAGTTCGTGCTTCGCTACCAGCCGCGCGTGCACCTGGCCACGGGACAGATTGTCGGCGCGGAGGCGTTGCTGCGGTGGCGGATCCCACAGCGAGGCACTGTGCCGCCCATGCGCTTTATCAGTCTCGCGGAGGAAACCGGTCTGATTGTGCCGATCGGCAAATGGGTGTTGCAGACTGCCTGCGCGCAGAACAAGGCTTGGCAGGACGCGGGCCTGCCGCCGATCGTCGTTTCAGTCAACGTGTCGCCGCGCCAGTTTCGTCACGAAAGCCTGGTCCACGTCGTGGCCGAAGTGTTGCAGTCAACGGGGCTGCAGCCGCGCTTCCTGGAGCTCGAGCTGACGGAAAGCATGGTCATGGACGATGCGCCCAAACTGGTGGCCATGCTCGATGAGTTGAAGGAGCTGGGCGTCAAGATTGCCGTCGATGACTTCGGCACCGGCTATTCGAGCCTGTCGTACCTGAAGCGCTTCCCCGTGGACCGCCTGAAGGTCGACCGCTCTTTTGTTGAGAACATGACCACCGAAGCGGACGACGCCACCATTGTCCGAACGATCATTGCCCTCGGCCACAACCTCGGTCTGAAGGTGGTGGCCGAGGGCGTCGAGACTGCCCAGCAGGCGCGCGCCCTGCGCGCCTATCAGTGCGATGAAGCGCAGGGATTCCTGTTTGCTCGCGCCGTCTCCTCGTACACGCTGCCGAAGCTCATCACCAGATCGATACCCGGTCGGCGGGTTTGATAAACAGCTTGTCGGTCGGCTGCACATCGAAAGCCTGGTACCAGGCATCGATGTTGGGCAGCGGCCCGTTCACCCGGAACTGGGCCGGGCTGTGCACATCCGACAACACGATCTCGCGCAGCACCCCGTCACGATACTTCGTCCGCCACACCTGGGCCCATGACAGGAAGAAGCGCTGATCGCCCGTCAGACCGTCGATCACCGGTGCCGGCTGGCCCTTCAACTGCAAGTGATAGGCGTGATACGCCATGTTGAGTCCACCCAGGTCGCCGATGTTCTCGCCAATGGTGTTGGCACCGTTCACCTTTAAGCCGGGCAGTGCCTCGAATGCGGAGAATTGCGCAATCAGGCGGTCCGTACGCTTGGTGAACTCCGCGGCATCCTGCTGCGTCCACCAGTCCTTCAAGCTGCCGTCCGGTCCGAACTTGCGGCCCTGGTCATCAAACCCATGGCCGATCTCGTGTCCGATCACGGCCCCGATACCGCCGTAATTCACGGCCGCGTCCGCCTTCGGATCAAAGAACGGCGGCTGCAGGATGGCCGCCGGGAAGACAATCTCGTTGTTGAGCGGGTTGTAGTAGGCATTGATCTCCTGCGGCGTCATCTGCCACTCATCGCGATCGACCGGCTTGTCCAGCCGCGCAACCTGGTAACGCCAGTGCCACACCGCGGCGCGGCGCACATTGCCAATCAGGTCGTTGCGCTGCACCTCGAGGCCCGAATAATCCTTCCAGTGATCCGGATAGCCGATTTTCGGTGTGAAGGTCGCAAGCTTTTCATGGGCGCGCGCCTTCGTTTGCGCTGTCATCCAGTCGAGCTGATCGATGCGTTCGCTGAGCGCGGCACGCAGGTTGGTGACGAGCTGCTGCATCATCGCCTTGGATTCGGGCGGAAAATACTTCTCCACATACAACTGCCCGACCTGCTCGCCAAGAGAGTCATTCACCACATCCACGGCGCGCTTCCAACGCTCGCGCTGTTCCGGCTGGCCGCGCAGCGTCCGGCCGTAGAAATCGAAGCGCGCATCGTCGAAGCGCTTCGGCAGGTACGGCGCATGATCGCTGAGATAGTGGAACGTCAGGTAGGCCTTGAGTGTCGGCAGCGCGGTCTTGTTGTACAGAGCCGCCAGGTCCTTGATGGCATCGATCTCACTCAGGACCAGGTTCTGGCGCGAGCCGACCTCGGACGCGGCGAAGAATGCCTGCCAGGGAAAGCCCGGCGCATAGGCCAACAGTTGGGTTTTCGTCCGCGGATTGTAAGCCTTGTCCACATCGCGCCGCTTCTCGATGGGCCATTGCAGCTTCGCCACCGCCGTCTCGAACACCATGATGTCGTGCGCCTTGGCGCGCGGCTCCGGGATCTCGGCGAGCTGCAGAATGTTCTCAACATACGCTGTGTACTTTTCGCGGATGTCGCGCAGCTTCGGATCATCCTTCAAGTAGTAGTCACGATCCGGCAGACCCAGGCGGGACTGACTGATGACCACGGAATAACGATCGGGATTGCGCAGATCCGGCGGCAGGTCGATATCAAACAACGAGGCAAAGCCCGGCAACCCGAACAGAGTCGCCACGTCCTGCCGCGAATGCGCGGCCGAAATCCGCTTTAGATCGTCCTGGATCGCCGTGAGCCCATTGGCCTCAATGGTTGCCTGGTCCATGAACGCGGCGTAGTAGTCGCCGATTTTCTGCGCGGGCGTGCCGGCGGCCGCCTGCGATGCGGCCGCGGCCTCGATGATCTCGTGCACGCGCTTTTTCGACAGCTCATCGAGCTCATGGAAAGCACCGAAGCTGGAGCGGTCGGCGGGAATCTGGAAATGATCGAGCCAGTTGCCGCTGGCATAGACATTGAAGTCCTCACCCGGTCTGACCTGCGGCTTGCCGGCGGTCGGGTCGAGGCCAAAATCACCAATGGCGGCCTTCGGCACCTGCGGTGCCGGTGGTTCGGGAGTGGTCATAGCGGCAGCCACGGGTTTCTCCTGGGGCGGCTGGGAGGTGCAAGCTGCCAGCGAAGCCAACAGCACTGCAGACACTAGTTTGGAACGCAACACCATTTAAGTTTTCTCCGGCTCAATTCAGCGAGCGGGCCAGGTCTGTACGTACTCGCGCCAGTCGGGTCTCGGCAGATTGCCAGGACCTTCGGCGTCCGTTCCCATGTACAGAAACCCTACGATGGCATCCTTCGACTCGAGCCCCAGTGACCGCTTGACCCCGTCATCGTAGGCGGGCCCCCCAGTCTTCCACACGGCGTTGAAACCCAAAGCGAACGTCGCGTGCAACATGTTTTGTGCGGCGGCTCCCGCGGACAGAATCTGCTCAATGGGAGGAATTTTACCCTCGGGGGTAATCACCGCCGCCACCGCCACAATGAGCGGCGCACGAAACGCCTTGCGACGCTCGCGTTCCAAAGCTTCATCGGAAACTGAAGCCTTGGTACGACGCAGGTGATCGGCAAGAAGCTCGCCGAAGGCGGCCCGGTCTTCGGAACGGATCACAATGAAGCGCCACGGCCGCATTCTTCCATGATCGGGCGCCCGCGTGGCGCTCTCGAGTATCAGCCCCAGGGTCGCCTCATCGGGCGCCGGCTCCACGAGTGAGCGGCCCGAATAGCGTTGCAACAGGGCGTCAATGGCTTGCATGAGACTCGATACCTTCTTTTGAGAGAGGAACTGGGGGCTATTGTCGCGCAGAATCGCCGCATGGAATATGTGGTCTCCGATGCGGCCGAGCGCAACAAAGAACCCATTCTCCACGTTGTGGCGCCCGTATTGTCGCAGACGCAACGTGTACTGGAGATCGGCAGCGGTACAGGTACCCACGCGCTCCTGTTTTCCGCGCGCCTGCCGCACCTGAGTTGGCAACCGACCGACATGGGCGACTATCTGCCTGCGCTGCGCGAGCGGCTGCGCCAGGAAGGCGGTGCAAACCTCCTTCCGGTCGTGGAGCTCGATGTTCGCAGGCATCCGTGGCCGGTCGGCGAAGTCGACGCCATCTACAGTGCCAACACACTTCACATCATGAGTTGGAGCTCGGTGCACGATTTTTTCAAGGGCGTCGGACAGGTACTCACGCGCCCTGGATTACTGTGCATATATGGGCCGTTCCGCTACGGCGAGCGCTACACCAGCGACAGCAACGCAAGATTCGATCAGTTTCTTAAGAACCGCGATCCCGACAGCGGCCTGCGTGATGCCTATGAAGTGGACCGCCTCGCGCGGGAACAGGGACTCGAGCTGATAGCGGACCACGCGATGCCCGCCAACAACCAGTTGCGGATCTGGCGGCGCCCGCCCTGAGGCGGCATAGAACTTGCGGGCCCGGTGACCCATGAACGCGATCATTGATGTGAAGCCCGGGCGCCCGGTCGGCCTCGATAGCCGATTTCGGCTGGTTCGGGATGCCTCACTGGCGCTAGCGGCGCCACTCGCGCCAGAAGACTACGTCATTCAATCGATGCCGGATGCCAGTCCGGTGAAATGGCACCTGGCCCACACCACCTGGTTCTTCGAAGAATTCGTATTGCAGCACGCGCTGCCGGGCTATCGGTTTCATGACGATCAGTTCCGCTTCCTGTTCAACTCCTATTACAACTCCGTGGGGCCGATGCACAGCCGGCCACAACGCGGTTTGTTGTCGCGGCCCACTGTCGGTCAGGTCATGGAGTATCGCAAGCGCATCGACGCGCGCATGAGCGAGTTGTTGCAACGGCAGACCTTGTCGCGCGAGCTGCGCGATGTCGTCATTCTCGGCTTGAATCACGAGCAACAACACCAGGAACTGTTACTGACGGATATCAAACACCTGTTCAGTTGCAACCCGCTGTTGCCGGCCTACACGCGCGAGAAGATTGCGCCGGCACGTGCCGCCGCCGCCCTGGAGTTTCAGCGCTTCGAAGGCGGCCTGCTCGAGATCGGCCACGGCGGTGACGGCTTCTGCTTCGACAATGAGCAGCCACGTCACCGTACGTACACCGACGCGTTCAGTCTCGCGAATCGCATGGTCACCAACGGCGAATTCCTGGAGTTTGTGCGCGCCGGCGGCTACCAGGAACCCGCTCACTGGCTGTCGGACGGTTGGGCAACGGTGCAGGCGCAAGGGTGGCAGCGACCGATTTACTGGACTCCGGATCTCGAGCAGGAGTTCACGCTCACCGGCTTGCGCGAATTGAATCCGCACTCCCCCGCGTGTCATTTGAGTTACTACGAGGCCGACGCGTTTTCGCGCTGGGCCGGCGCGAGACTGCCTTCCGAAGTGGAATGGGAGTTGGCCTGTGACGATATGGCGATCCGCGGCAATTTCGTGGAGAACGGCCGCTGGCATCCCGAAGCACCGCCACCCAATAAGGGGCTCCTGCAAATGTTCGGCGACGTATGGGAGTGGACTCGGTCGGCCTACGCACCTTATCCCGGCTTCACAGCAGCCACGGGCGCGCTGGGCGAGTACAACGGCAAATTCATGGTGAACCAGCTCGTACTCAGAGGCGGGTCGTGCGCCACGCCTCTCAGCCACATCCGCGCCACGTACCGCAACTTCTTCAATCCGGCGGCCCGCTGGCAGTTCACCGGCGCGCGGCTGGCCCGGGATGTTTGAGCGGACAGCCCAGGTGCAGCCGGAGTAAAGTACCGTGTGGATACAGTCACCCTGCAAGAAATCAAAGAGTCGATTCGCACCATCCCGGACTACCCGAAGCCGGGCGTGCAGTTTCGGGACATCACGACCTTATTAGGCAATGCCCGCACGTTCCGGCGCGTCATTGACGAGCTCGTCGAGCCCTGGTCGGTCGCCAAAGTAGATCGCGTGGCCGGCATTGAGGCGCGTGGCTTCATCCTGGGCGGTGCCGTGGCGCACCAGCTAGCCGCCGGCTTCGTTCCGATCCGCAAGAAGGGCAAGCTACCCCATACCACCGTACGCGTGGCTTATTCGCTCGAGTACGGCCTGGATGAAATGGAAATGCACGAGGATGCGGTCTCGCGCGGCGAACGCATCATTCTGGTGGATGATTTGATTGCCACCGGTGGCACCGCGGAAGCGGCGGTGAAGTTGCTGCGCCGGCTGGGCGTGGAAATCCTGGGCGCCTGCTTTGTCATCGACCTGCCCGAGCTGGGCGGATCAAAAAAACTCACCGACCTGGGTGTGCCGGTGCGAACTCTCGTCTCTTTCGAAGGTCACTGATTTTTCCGTCATACTACGCGCGCCTTGTTTCGCACCAACCACACTCTTTACGGAGAGCTTCGATGTTCAAACGCGTTGTACCCGTGCTCAGTCTCATTCTGCTCGCGGGTCCGGTATTTGCCGCCGACACGCCGCCTGCCCAGGATTCATCCGCTTCGGCCCCGGCTGCCAAAAGCACCGTCAAAAAGCACCATGGCAAGAAGCATCACAAAAGCTCAGCCAGCAGCGAGAGCTCGGCACCCAAGTAAGATTCACATTAAGTAATACCTTGGTTCATGAGGCCCGCCCCCAGCGGGCCTCTTTTGTCGGTCCCGGTCCTACATAACTACGCGCAAACCCCGCTGAAGATGCGGCGGTTTCGACTGACGGGATGCGACTTTCTGCTACGGTATCGTTCGTTCCCCTGACCATCCTTTATTTTTGTTCGGAGTTGCTCATGAAGATGATTTTGGCTGTTCCCGTTGCTCTGCTGACTTTCGGCGTGCTCGCCTGCTCGCAGCACAGCACAGCCCCGACGGTCGAGCGTCCCGCCGCCGCCCCCTCGGCTGCGTCGAGTGGAACCAACACTTTCGGCGAGAGCAAGGATGAAGCGGCCGGCAGCGCTGCCAGCGCGCGCGCAGCCAACTACGGCAGCGAGCCGGCTCCGGCCGCCGATGCGACCCCGCCAGCCGCGGCTGCCGATTCCGGAGCGCCGAAATGAATCGCGCGTAGGAGGACTCCTACGACGATATCAGTCAATATGCGCACATGGGCAGCGCGGCGGCGGGTGGCCGGCGTCGCGCTCCCGGTACACGCTGCAGGCCATTGAAATGACTGTGCTCACTCCATGATGGAACGTACCGCCCAGCAGACCGCGGCGCTCGCCGACGAGCTGCGTAACGTCATGCGCCAGGCCGAAAAGCTCGTGCTGGCCTTGAGTGAAGATCGTGACGAGGCCCTCGTAGAATTGCGCGAACGCCTGAGTGTCGCGGTGGCCGAGGGCAAACGGCGAATGGCGGATATCGAAGAGCAGGCGCGCTTGTTCAAGGACACGGCCGGCCGTGCCGTGGACCAGTTCGTACAGGACAATCCATGGACGGCGGTAGGAGTGAGTGCCGCCCTCGGCCTGATCCTGGGCGCGTGGCTCGCTTCGGATCACCGTGAGTAAGCAGAGCGAAGATCGCGAGCGGGACCTCTCAGCGCTGTCGCACCACCTGCAGGCTCTGTCCGAGCGGGAAAAATGGGAGCTGGCCCGCAAGCTCCACGATGAGCTGGGCGGGCTGCTGACAGCGGCCAAGATGGATCTGTCCTGGTTGCAATCCCGTCTCGAAGGCGCCCCGATCCAGGAGCGATTGGCTCAATTGGGCAGCGTGCTCGATGAGGCCATGGACCTCAAGCGGCGCGTCGTGGAAGAGCTGCGTCCCTCGCTGCTCGATCACTTTGGTCTGCCCACGGCCCTGCGCGCCTACGTGGAATCCACCTGCGGCAAGGAAGGTCTGAGCACCCAGGTCGACCTGGTGCACGGCTGCGAGTCGATGTCGAAGGAAACGTCCATCGCACTGTTCCGGATCGTGCAGGAAGGTCTGGCCAACATCATCCGCCACGCTCACGCCCGCACCGTGAAGTTGGATATGCACGGCGACGAGGGTAGCTGCGTCATTTCACTCACGGATGATGGCCGCGGTTTCGATGCGGACAGCGCTGAATTCCGCTGGTCGCACGGTCTCATGGGAATGCGGCAGCGCGCCGAGGGGCTCGGCGGTCATCTCGAAGTCAAATCCCGTGTTGGAGTTGGAACGACGCTCAGCGTCGCCGTGCCGCTCTCGCGTCAGTGACTTTGGTGCGGCGGCGTCCACTTTGAGTGGCCGTCGACCACAACCGCCTTCAACAGCGCGATATCGCGCATCTTGTCCAGGAAGTAATCGGCGCCGGCCGCGAAGCAGTGATCGCGGACGAAGTCTGATGCGTAATTGGTGAGAACGACAATCAGCGGCTGGGAATCGGGCGGATACATCTGGCGCGCCGCGCGGATAACCGCCACGCCGTTGCCCTCCGCCAGCTCGATGTCGACGACGAGTACATCGTAGGCATCCTGCTGCAGGCGCGAAACGGCTTCCGATTGCGTGGCGGCCTGCGCCGCTACCTCGATCCGGCCCGGCTCGGACAATAGATCGATCAGGCGCCGGGTCAGGACGGCCGAATCCTCTATCAGGAGAATGCGCCGTTCAGCCACGACGCTCTCACCTGGACCGGGGGATTGCACTTCCACCGTGCTCATCGCCTATTGCAACAGGTTGTTCTTGATGGCGTAGTAGGTGATGTCAGCGTTGGTCTTCATACTCATCTTCTCCAGGATACGCGTGCGGTACGTGCTGACAGTCTTCACGCTCAGAAACAACTTTGCTGCGATTTCCGACACACTCTTGCCTTCGGCGAGCTTGCAGAAGATCTGAAACTCGCGCTCGGACAGCACGCTGTGGCGCGGCTCGCCCGCCGGCCCCTGCATGCCGCTGACGAGCATTTCCGCCAGCTCGGGACTGACGTAACGGCCGCCCCGCACCGCCGCACGGATCGCCCGGCACAGCTCGCCGTCATCGGCCGACTTGCTGACAAAGCCGCTCGCGCCCGCCCGCAGTACATTCAAACCGTACTGATTTTCCGGGTAGGAGCTGAGTACCAGCGTCGCCACGGCTTCATGATGGGCCTTGATCTGTCGCAGAACGTCGAGGCCCGACATGTCGGGCAACGACAGGTCCAGCAGCAGCACATCGCACTGGGCACTGCGCAACAAGGCCAGGGCCTCGCGCCCCGATTTGGCCTCGCCTGCCCAGGCGAAATCCGGCTGGCTCTCGATGATTTGCTTCAGTCCCATCCGGACGAGCTGATGATCGTCGGCAACTGCAACTCGTGTAGCGGGCATAATCACCGTTTCAAGCGCTCCAGGCGCTTAAGTTACGCGCTCCGGCCGAGCTGTCGATGTGGGACTGGAGCGGCCCGCACCGAAAATCCCGGCGCAATATAGTGTAGGAATCCTCTGACAAGGCGCCGCGCCGCCCCTAGTCCTGGGCTCCCACGGCTTCGTCCTTGGCTTCCGCCTCTACCTCCTTACCAGTATAAGTCTCGAGACGGTTGTATAGCGTCTTCAGACTGACACCCAGAATCTCCGCGGCCTTGCGTTTGACATGGCCGCAATACGCCAACGTTGCCATGGTCACGCGCCGCTCGACCTCTTCCAGCGGCGTGCCGACGCGAATCGTTATGGTCGTGCCGTCATCCTGTTTGGGAGCGGCTTCCGACACTGCGACATCGAACTCGATGACATCGTCTGCCATGATGTACGTGCGCTGCACGTAGTTCTTCAACTCGCGCACGTTGCCGGGCCACGGATGTTGGTACAGCCGCACCAGCGCATCGCGCGAGAAGGTTTTGTTGGTGGATTCCTTCTTGTTGAGATCATCGAGGAAGAACTGCGCCAGTTGCTCGATGTCGGTGCCCCGGTCGCGCAGCGGCGGCAGCCGGATCGGAAACACATTCAGGCGGTGATACAGGTCCTCGCGCAATTTGCCGTCCGCGACCGCCTTTTCCGGCTCCCGGTTGGTGGCACAGATGACGCGCACATCGCTTGCAATGGTCTGGGTACCACCCACACGCAACACCGTGCCGGTCTCGAGGACGCGCAGCAGTTTCACCTGCAGCTCCATCGGCATTTCGGTGATTTCATCGAGAAAAATCGTCCCGCCGTTGGCGCGCTCGAAGAAACCTTTGTGTTGGCGGTCGGCACCCGTGAAGCTGCCGCGCTCGTGACCGAACAGCTCGCTCTCTATCAACTGGGGGGCGACGGCACCGCAGTTCAAGGGCAGGAAGGAGCTATCGCGCCGGCGTGACAACTCATGGACAGTCGCAGCCGCGAGCTCTTTGCCCGTTCCGCTTTCACCAATGAGCATGACCGTCGCCGACGTCGGCGCCACCCGGGTCAACTGATCGTACAAGACCTGCATGCGCGGGGAGCTGCCCAGGATGCGCCCGAAACGACCGAGCTTGCGCAGCTCTTCGCGCAGCTCACCAATTTCATGCTGCAATGCCGAAGTCTTTTTGGCGTGGCGCAGAACGGCCTGGACGCGGTCGAGATCCGCAGGCTTGACCAGATAGTCGCTGGCACCGGCCCTCAAGGCGGCGACGGCGCTATCCACTGTTGCGTGGCCCGTTACGATAATGACCTCGGTGGCCTCTGGCTTGTCCAGCTCACGAACCAGCTCGATGCCCTCGCCGTCCGGCAGGCGGAGGTCAGTCAGCAGCACATCGGGACGCTGCCGCCCAAGCTCGATCCGCGCCTCGCGGATGCTGTGAGCCCGGGCAACGGTAAAGCCCTCCATGCGCGCCACTTCCTGCAGCCAGTCCACGACATCCGGGTCATCGTCGACAATCAGAGCATGTGCCATTTAGTCCTCGGAAACCTCGTTCAAGATAGCCAATGTGGGGTACCAGCCTTGCGGGAACAATAGATGCGTCGCTCCTAGTAACGAATAGCTGCCGGGAGGGTTGCCGGATGGGCTGGATTATCGGCGTTTTAGCGATCGGCGTCGTCGCGCTGGGCGCAGGGTACGATCGAAAGCGACAACGAGAGCGCTTTAGGGTATCACGACCCGAGATCAACCGCTGGGAAGAGGAAGGCGGTGCCGTTCCAACGGTCGAGCCTGTTCAGCCAACGCCCCGGCCAACAACGCATTAAAGCATCATTAGCGCGGCAGTGGCCGCGCTGAGCCCGGGTCCTTTCCACTCAAAGATCCACAGTGTTAGGTGTGGGCCGGCTCAGCGGCAATCCCGAAATAGCACTGACAATGATCGACGTCACCATCACCACGAGCGTTGCCCCGGCCAACTGGCGGGCAAATGGTGCGCTCAGGCCATGGTTGATTGAAAAGGCCAGACAGTAAAGCGAGGCCACGCCCCTGGCTGTAAACCAGGCGACACCGCGCCACTGCGCGTCGGGCATCGAAATGCCTCCCAACGCGAGCCTCACGGCCAACGGGCGAATCAGCAGTATCAACACCGCGGCGAATGCGAGCATCCACCACTTGTACTCGATGCTGGCCACGAGAGTTCCCAACAACACCAGGACCCCGAGCCACGCGCACCGCTCGATGCGCGCCGAGATCCGCAGTACCCGCGGCATCAGCGGGCGGTTTCGCAGTGGCCGGCGCAAACGCCCCCCGTGAGAAAGGGCCACACCCGCGGCGAAGACGGCCAGAAAGCCATCGGTCCGGATCGCCATGGCCGCACCGTAAGCCAGGGCCGCCGCCGCGAACACCATGGCCTCTTCGAGAAAATCCGCCTGACGCTCCGGATCGAGCAACTTGATCCAGCGAGCCATGCCCGCGCCGATCAGTCCACCCGCTGCGATACCTCCCGCGAGCGACCACGCCCCCAGGAGCGATGCCGGTCCGAGGGCCGCGGATTCCGCATCACTCAGACCCATCCATCCCAGAATCAACATCACCAGGGCGGCTGCGAACCCATTGTTGATTCCGCTTTCGGCGGACAGGATGAACGCGGGCGAATCCTGTTCCGTTTCCGGGTGTGCACCGACATCCGCGGCCAGCACCGAGTCGCTGGGAGCGATGACCGCACCCAGCAGCAACGATTGGGCGAGGCTCATATCGAACATGAGGTGCGCGGCGGCGGCGGCGAGTCCGACGGTCGCGAGAGTGGTGAGAGTCGCGAGCCGCAGCGGGATCCGCCAGGTACGCCAGTCGATCGGCAGTTTCAGCCGCAGTCCCAGACAAAACAGACAGGTGAGCAGGACGATCTCACTGACGGTTTCAATCGGCGCGCCGTCCTCCAACAACTGCGGACGCAGCAGCCGCAGACCCAGGGGGCCCAGCAAGGCGCCAATTGCGAGTGCGACGATAGCCGCGTGCGCGGGACGTCGCGTCAGTGCGAAATCGATTCTATTGCCGGGCGTGGCCACCGGTACTCGCGGCTAAAACGCCGCCCTGCAAGGCATCGCTCATCAAAAGGCGAATCTGGTCGTAATCGCTCATCAGGTCCTCGAACTGGCGCAACACCACCTGCCGCACGAACTCCGGCAGATGATCATCCAGCGCATTCCGGTATACCTCGAGCGCGTGATCCTCGCCACGCTCGCACTCATCGACCAGAGCATCGTCGTTGTCATGCGCCAGGGCGTCCGGCAGTGTCACCCAGCCGCGGCGATTCGTGCTGACGATTTTGCCGCGCGTGGCCGGATCACCGCCGAGCTGTCCGATCAGGCCACGCAGCTCCGCCGCGGCGAGCGCATGCCGGCTGGCGCGGGACACGAAAAGCTGCCGAAGGATATCCGCACGCGCGTGTTCCGCACAGGCAATGAACCCACTCTCACCATCTCGGGTAACCGCCAACAATTCGCTGAGGGTCACTATGGTGTAACGGTAGTTCATGTGGCTCACCCCTCGTATCGGCCAGCGTTTTTGATTCCAGACGCTTCACAGCATTCGTCATTCCCGACGACGCATTCGATCAGGGAAATTTCACTCTACGCAAAGACACTACGCGCCCGCGGAATTTTTTTCACGGGGAGTTTGGGGGGCGCGTACGAATTACATGTCAGTGGCGGGGAATTAACTTGTGATAGCGGGCCCGCGGGCGATTCGCACTACCAACCCCGCGCAAACTGTTGGCACAACGGTTGCATGGCGTTGTGTAGGCGGGTGGCGACACGCCCACCCGCAGTCGCTCTAGTTTTGTAGTCACGGCCGCCGAGGGCGGCCGTGACTCTTGCCGAAGACCCCCCGTTTGGCGGGCTGTGGTGCGACCAGCCCGCTCCTTTTTTCGTTGCCTTCATCGACCCGCGTCGGCCAGTCGCCGCACCAGGGGCACGAATGTGTTGAAGTCCAACGGCTTGGGCACATGCAGATCGAAACCCGCATCCATGGCCGCCTCGATGTCGCTGCTGGAGGCATAACCGGTGACCGCGATGGCCAACATCTGGCGGCCCGACTGCAGGGCCCGAAGCCGGCGTACGAGTGAATACCCGTCCTCTACCGGCATGCCAATGTCCGTCACAATAATGTCGAAGTGAACGCCGGTCTCCTGCAGCTTCGCGAGCGCCGAAGTCGCTGAATCCGTCACGGTGACATTGGCTCCTTCGAGCTTGAGCGTTTCCGCGACCACCGTACGAGCGTCCGGCTCGTCATCGACCACGAGGATCGACAATCCACCGAGACTGGCGCGTCCAGATGTGGAACGCGGATCGCCTGCAGGTTGAGGCTCCGATCTCCAGGGCTGACGCGCTGGGAATCTCGCGACAAACCGGGCACCACGACCGACGCCAGGACTATAGGCCGCCACGGTTCCTCCGTGCAGGGTGACGATCTCGCGCACGAGGGCCAGGCCCAAACCCAAACCGCCCGTGTGCCGAGTAATGGAACTGTCGCCCTGGCGGAAACGATCGAACACGTGCGGCAGCAGCTCAGGCGCGATTCCCTGCCCCGTATCCTCGACACTCAACTCGGTGTAGCCACCGGCATTGCGAAGACCAACGGTAATATTTCCAGAGCTCGACGTAAATTTCAGAGCGTTTGACAACAGGTTGGACACCACCTGTTGCAGGCGGTCGGGATCGCCACGCAATTGACCCGCACCCGGCTCGATGTCGGCATGTAACGTGATGCCCCTGCTCGCCGCGGACGGCCGTGTCTGATCCAGGGTTGCGGCAACTACCTTTGCGAGTTGCATCGGGCGGGCCTCGATTCGCAACTTGCCCGTTTCAATGCGCGCCAGGTCGAGGAGGTCGTTCACCATTTTCAACTGGGTGCGCGCACTGTGCTCGATACGCGGCGTAATGGCCGCCACCTCCGTGTCATCAGGCCGCTTGACGGCGAGGATGCGATTCCAGCCGAGGATGGCATTCAGAGGCGAACGCAACTCGTGTGAAAATACCGACAGAAACTGATCTTTACCGCGATTTGCTGCTTCCGCATCGATGCGCAGGCGCCGCTCGTGTTCGAGTGCCGCCGCGCGTTCAGCCGAATCACTGTCCGCGGCGCGCTTTTCACCGCTGATGTTGCGCGAGGTGAGAATGAGGTTGCGATGATTGCCGTCGCCGTTGACGGTGCGACCATGCAGCGCCAGCCATTGAGTTACACCATTCGGCCACAGCGCCTGAACCACGAGGTCGAAATCCACGCCGTTCGCGAATGCAGCCCGCACCGCATCCGCCAACACCGCCCGAGCTTCTGACACAACGCGCTCTTCCAGCTCTTCCCAGTGGATGGATGCATCCGGCGCCCAGCCAAATTCTGCTTTGAATTGTGAATTTGCCCGCACGGCGCGGGTCTCACCCGTGAGTACGCAAAAACCCAAGCGCGATGCGGCGACGATGAGTTCGAGCTCATCGTTGCGGCGTTCCAGGACCGCACAGCGCACCTGGGCCCGTTGCAGCGCGTCCGAGACTTCCTCGCCGGGGAGGGGCGTCTCAACGGAACTGCGTTCTGGCTCGTGAATTGATCTCATACCGTTCGCACAGATCTCACAGCTTTGGCATGGCTGTTGCTGTAGTTCTCAAGTCGATCGCAAAGTCGAGGATGATCGGGAATGTCCAATGCCGTAATGGGACTGCGTCTCAAGCAGCAGCTCACGCTGACGCCGCGACTGCAGCAATCGGTCAAGCTTTTGCAGTTATCGGCCCTGGAGTGTGTGCAAGAACTGCACCAGGCGATTGCGCAGAACCCGTTCCTGGAAGAGCCCGCGGACACCGCGGACAGCCGATCGCAGGGCGAAGAAGGATCCACGGAGACGTCCTCGGACGACTCTTCCCGCAGCGACCTGGATTTCTCCGGGAGCGCCGGCAGCAGCGGCGGTGGGGACGACGCGCCCGATTGGACCGAATGGACGGCCTCCCCGGCCACGCTGCACGACTCCCTGCATGAGCAACTCCTGCTTCTGGGGCTCAACGAGCGCGACTATCTTCTCGCCAACCTCGTTGTGGACGCGCTGGACGAGGATGGCTTCCTGCGCCAGCCGCTGGAAGAAATCGAGGAGCTCGCTTCCGGCACCGAGCCGGGAGAGCTGGAAACCGCCCTGCGCATTGTGCAGACCCTGGAACCGAGCGGTGTCGGAGCCCGGGACCTGGGGGAATGCCTGGCGTTGCAGCTCCAGGCCCTGGAAGCGCAGACGCCGGGCCTGGCCCTGGCACTGGATATTGTGCAAAACCGCCTCAGCCTCATGGCGGCCCGCGACAACACGCGCCTGCTGGACGCTCTGGGATGCTCGGAGGACGACCTGCGGCTCGCCATGGAGCTGATCCGCAGCCTGGACCCGCGACCGGGATCCAAGATCGGGAGTTTCGAGCCGCGCGCCATCGTACCGGATGTCGTCGTACGCAAGGACAAGAAACGCTGGAGCGTGAGCATCAATGCCGCCATCTACCCGCGCATCCGCGTGAATCAACAGTACGCTGATTATTTCCGTCAGACCCGAGACGGTGAAACGGCGCTGCTCGCCCAACACCTGCAGGAAGCACGCTGGCTGGTGCGCAACCTGGAACAGCGTTTTCTCACTATTCAACGCGTGGCTGAGGCCGTCGTTGCTCGGCAACGTAACTTCTTCGAGTACGGTGATCTCGCCATGCGTCCGCTGACGCTTCGCGAAATAGCGGATGAGTTGGGACTGCACGAGTCGACGGTGTCGCGTGCGACCAGCCACAAGTACATGGCGACGCCTCGGGGTGTTGTTGCTTTCAAGCGCTTCTTCTCGCGACAACTCGCCACGACCAGCGGCGGATCCTGCTCCGCGACGGCGATTCGCGCCCTGCTGCGCGAGTTCATTGCGGCGGAGGATCGGCACAATCCGCTGTCGGATGTGCAGTTGACCGAGTTGCTGGCGAATCGCGGCGTGAAAGTCGCTCGCCGGACCGTCACCAAGTATCGACGCTCAATGTTGTTGCCGGCGGTTGATTTCCGCCGCGCGTAGTTCTCGCCCACGGCGCCGGCCACTACCTGCCGACCGGCGCCCCGCACCTGCCAAATTACGAGTCACGTCGAAGCGAGCTTCCAGAGCGTCCGCTGGATGTAGTGGAGGTTGTCGAGCCCGTTCCGCTCGCGACCGGATTGTTGGCGTTCTGACCCAACGCGCCCGCATCCTGATTACCACCCCAGCGAGTAGCGCTCGACGCAACGTGTATGCGGTTGTCGACGTCCTGCACGCCGGCCGCCGAGTCCGCTATGTCCTCGATCATATGTTTCATGTGGCGACTCGGCACCGTGCCTTCCAAGGTGACCTTGCCGCCTTGCACCTGCACCGTCACTTCGCTGGAGTCGATGTCGTAAGACTGCATCAGCCGCTCGGAGATATCTTCGCGCATGCGCTCGTCCGACCGGGTATAACCCTTCGGCCCCTGTGGGTAGCGCCGCTCCGTCCGTCCGCGCCAACCGGATGAGAATCCATAGCCATCGCCGCGCGCCTGCCGATATTGAGAGCGGCCCTCGCTCTCGCGCCCCAGCGGGTCTTCGTAGTTGCCGCGGTTGAAACCAACTTCGTCGAAGTAAGGCGCGTCGGATCTCCAGTCAGCGTGCCCGTAAGTGCCGCCGGTAAAAGTGGGTCCGCCACCATAGCCTTGCGTGCCGGAGCCGAAGTAGCGCGGCTGATTGCTCCGGCCGAAGGCCGAGTGTGCAAACGGCTCGTGCCCTGAAGGCTCCTGAGAAAAGACGGAACGACCCTGCCAATCCTGGTTTTCACGCCCGAGATAGTCCTCACGCGATTCGCGTCCACGCCAATCCTGCTCGCCACGGCGCCAGTCGCCGGTCTCCTGACCGTGCTGTTGTTGCTCGTACCGCCCGCGACCGTAGCGTCCAGATTCTCCGTATTGACGCTGGCTGTAGTGCTCCTGCCCGTATTGATCCGGGCGGTTGGTCTGGTCTCGGTAATTCATGTATCACCCCTCGTTCCAATGTTGGTACCCGAGGGGTGACACAGCAACCGCTGTACCTTTTCAAGCTTCAGGCGACGATCAGCGTTGGGCCGGAGCGGCACCCTGGGCAAAACGGCCGGAAGGATCACTGAACACAATTTCAACACGCCGGTTCTGCTGGCGCCCGGCCGCGGTGGAATTGCTGGCAACCGGCATGTCCTTGCCGCGGCCCAGCGTCTGGATCTGCGAATCTGCAATGCCGCGCGACTCCAACTCGGTGGCGACCGCACGCGCCCTGCGCTCCGACAGTCCAATGTTGTAATCATCGCTGCCCACACTGTCGGTATGACCCTCGATCAGGACCTTGGTATTCGGGTTCTGACTGAGATAGGTGGCGAGCCGATTTATTGATGCCATTGCGCCCGGTTTCAGCGTCGCCTGGCCGGTATCAAACAACACATCGCCCAGCGTCACGACCATGCCGCGATCGGTCTGCTTGGCTTTCAGCTCGGAGAGCTCCTGCTGCGCGTTGGCGAGCTGTGCCTGGGCCGCCGCGGCCTGGTTTTTCGCCGACTCCGCCGCCGCCTGCGCATTGGCCGCATCGCGGTTGCGCGCCTCCAGGATGATCTTGTTGCGCTCATCCTGGCCGCGCGCCACTTCCTGGCGCGAATGAGCTTCGGCAGCACGCGCTTCACCCGCCTCCGCGTGGCGTCGCGCCAGGTAGGCATAGTGGTCCACGATTGCCGGCGACTGCTTCTGTTGCAGAGCCGCTTCCGCCTGCTGCAGGGATTTGCGGGCCGCCTCGAGATCCGCGCCGGCGGCCTGTTGCGCCAACGGATCCTGCGACAGTGTCTGGATTTCGGCGCGCGCCTGTTCGACCTGGTCACTTCGTTGTGGAGCGGTTGCACACGCAGCCAGTGCCGCCGTGACTGCCCCGACAATCAACAGCTTGTTCATTTGGATTCTCCCCGAGCCGATTCCTGACGGAGGGTCTCGTTGCTTTTAGCCACTTCCTGCGCCGCGCGCTGCGCCTCGCCGGCGGCCGCACGAGCACTTGCTACATCAGCGTCCACGGCCGCGGATTGCGCGTAGCGACGCGCCTCGTCGTACTTCCTCTCGGCGTTGGCTTTGTCAGCATTGCTCAATTCATCATGGGCACGCTGCAGATCCGCAGCCGCAAAGCGCTGCGCTCCCGATCTGTCCGCCTGTTCGATGAGAGTACGTGCCCGCGTCATTTCGTCCGTGGGTTGCGGCCCTTGCGTGGCACAGCCGCCGGCCAATCCACACACCAGTGCGGCCGCCGGAATGAGTCCTATTAGTCTGGGTGACATGGTTCTCCCCTTTGGGTGTTGCATCCGATTGCATATGACCTGGGGGAATCATGCGCGCACGCAACAACACTCACTGTCAGCCGCAAACGGCTTCAGCAGCGCGTCGGACTCATCAATGCGTAGGAGTTCGCTGACCGGCGCTCTTGGTGGCCAGCTCAATGGAGGCGCGCAACGTGGCGCTGATGCTGCGTCGGCGCAACAGGCTGCGCAGGGCAGCCGCGGGCTTGGCGCCGTTCAAGCGTGACAGGCGTCCATCCGCGAAGGCTGCCAGAACCTCGGGGTGGATGTAAGACTTGCGACAGATGGTCGGCGTGTTGCCCAGGCGCCGCGCTACCGCGGCGATGGTTGTAACCAATTCCTTCTTGATCTCGCCCTTGTTGCCGACCGGGCGTTTACGCAGCGCCTGCAAGGCTTCAACCGTGGCGAACCAGGTGCGGAAATCCTTGGCGGTGAAGGGGCCGCCACTTGCCTCGCGCAGGTAGTCATTGACATCTGCCGAATCGATGCCGCGGCGCTCGCCGTCCTCATCGACCCATTGGAACAGCTCCTGGCCGGGGATGTCGGCGCACCTTTGCACGATACGGGCGATGTGCGGATCGTTGACACTGACACTGTGGGCAACACCGCTTTTGCCCCGAAATTCAAATGTCAGCTTGCTGCCCCGGATGGTGACGTGACGGTCGCGCAACGTGGTGAGCCCGAATGAGCCGTTCTCACGCGCGTACTCTTCGTTGCCGATGCGTATCAACGTGCACTCGAGGAGCCTGACCAGGGTTGCCAACACCTTCTCGCGCGGCAAACCGGGCTTGTGCAGGTCCTGGGAGACGCGGCGCCGGATGCGGGCCAGGCTGCGCCCGAATTCCAACATGCGGTCGAATTTGGCGGCATCGCGGTGGGTGCGCCAATCGGCGTGATAGCGGTATTGTTTGCGGCCCCGCGCGTCGCGGCCGGTTGCCTGCAGGTGCCCCCGCGGGTCACAGCAGATCCACACATCACGGTAGGCCGGCGGGATGGCCAGCTTGCGAATCCGGGACAGCAGGGCGGGGTCCGCTACCCTGCGGCCACCGGGATGAAAGTAATTGAACTGGCGTCCGCGACGCACTCGGCGGATGCCAGGTTTGCAATCACTCGTGAATTCGAGGTTGATTGAAGATACTCCGCAAGAACCGCTGTTGCCGTCCGGGCGGCAGGTGCCACTGTGACGGAGCGCGCGCCAGGCTCATTGCATAGGCCAATGCAGCGTGCTTGTCGGTAAATGTAGCCACCGGCTCCCCCGAGGGACCGCGAAGTACGTCCCACCGTTCGGGGGTTACAGCGCAAATCCGATACACAGATCGCGTTTTTACGATTGATTCTGCACCGTTTTCCGCCTGTTTCACGCCTCGCCTCCTGATTGCCGGCCGCCGAACGGCGTATTGCCAGGGCCGAGCAAGGAACGCTCCCAGGGGCTCTGTAGGACAGTTCTGACAGCACCTCGGGGGTCTTCCGGCCCCCTTCCCGCGATGCCTTCCGACTTTGGTACGCAGGCGCCGCAAGTACCTTGCCTACATCCCATGGCTCATGCCGGACGGCCGGCCAAAAAGGTAGCAAGCAAATGGTGACTGATGACATGGTGGCCCTCGTGCCCCAACTGCATACCTTCGCACGTTCCCTGACGCGCGATGGTGTCCGCGCTGACGACCTCGTCCAGGAGGCCCTCATGCGTGCCATTCACAATATTGAACGCTTCCGCCCCGGGACGAACTTGAAGGCCTGGCTCTTCACGATTGTCCGTAATGAGCACTACTCACAACTGCGCCGCAGGAAGTTTGAAGCCCACGGCGTGGATACGGACCTGCTCCCCGAGCCGAGCGTCCCGCCGGATCACGATGGCAAGCTGGAGTTGCGCGATCTGAATCGCGCCCTGGCGAGCCTGTCTCCCGGTCAACGGACCGCGTTGATCCTGGTGAGCGCCAGCGGATTCTCGTACGAGGAAGCCGCGGCCATCTGCGGATGCGCGGTTGGAACAATCAAGAGCCGCGTGGCCCGTGCACGCGAAACCCTTCTGCAAATGCTGGACGGCACGCTGCCGATCCCGGAAATGGAGAACCAAGACGACGCGACGGTTGCAACTGCTCGCACGACCCGCCAGCGGATGAGCTCGTGCCTCAAGTCGCCGCGAGTCAGCAGTATGCGGGTTACGGCTCCGGGCCTGGCCGCTGCCGCTTCCTGACGCTGGCCTCGGGCCGGTCTGATCAGGCTAACATGCCCGGCGCTGATGCCAGTCTGATCAGCGCCGGGCCGGTGACCCTGAATATCTGCCACTGCTTCACGTGTACGGCACCCAGGCTCTTGTAGAACTGGATCGACGGCTCATTCCAATCCAACACCGCCCATTCCAACCGCCCGCACTCGCGGTGGATCACCTCGGCCGCCAGCCACTCCAGCAAGCGGCGCCCCACGCCACGGCCGCGCGCCGCGGGCCGCACAAACAGATCCTCGAGGTAGATGCCCGGCTTGCCGACGAAAGTGGAGAAGTTGTGGAAAAACAGCGCGAATCCCACCGGCTCGCCCTCGAGACAGGCAAACACCACTTCAGCGTAGCGCCGCTGTCCGAATAGTGCCGCGCGCAACTGCTGCTCGGTCGCGAGCACTTCGTGTTCGAGGTGCTCGTACGCCGCGAGATCGCGGATGAACTGCAGTATGAGAGGAACTTCGTGCTCGCCCGCGGGGCGAATGGTGATTGCATTCATCAACCGGTGCTCTGCAGACCTTGCGCTATGCCACTGATGCTTGCCACCAATGCCTCAAACAGGTCCCGGTCGCGCCGCCCGCTCGCGCGCCAGCGCTGCAGCAGATCCACCTGCATGAGATTCATGGGATCCACATAGGGATTGCGCAGCCGGATGGAGCGCTGCATGGTGGGTTCCGAATCCAACAGCGTGCTGGATCCCTTGATGGCGAGAACGTGCTCGCAGGCAAGGGCGTACTCGGAGCGGATGCGCGGAAAAAAGCGGCGCAGCGGCTCGGGCGCCAGGATGTCGTAGGCAACCGCGATTTCGAGGTCGACACGGGCGAGCATGGTTTCGATGTCGTCGACGAGATTACGCAGGAAGAACCAGTTCGAGTAGGCGTCTCGCAGTTGTCCGATGCCACACTGGGCGATCGCGGCCGCAAAGCCCCCACCCGCGCCGTACCAACCCGGAAGCATGTGGCGCGTCTGGGTCCAGGCAAATACCCACGGGACAGGCAACAGCCCGTCCGGGCCTTCCTGGTCGGGCCGATGCACCGGACGCGAGCCGATCTGCATCCGCTCAATAACATCAATCGGGGTCACGGCGTTAAAGTAGTCGAAGAAGTCTCGCTCCGCATACACCAGCGATTGATAGGCTTCCTTGCTCGCCAGCGCTACGATTCCGGCGCACTCGAGATGCGACGGCGCATCGGGCGCAAGCGTGCCGCGATTCGCGGCGGAAGTCGCCAGGGAAAGAGCGCTGAATGCCCGCTCCAACGTCCTCATCGCAATGGGCCGCAACCCATAGCTCTGTTGAACAGCCTCCCCCTGCTCTGTCAGCCGCAACACGCCATTGACCGCACCTGCAGGTGCCGCTTTCACGAGAGCATCGATACGTCCGCCACCGCGAGCAATACTGCCGCCCCGAGCGTGGAATACAACATGCCGCTCATTCGCGGCCGCCAGCGTTTCGGCAAGGGCGCGCTGCGCCTGATGTGTAGCGAAGCGTGACGCGCACAGCCCACCTTCCTTGTTGCCGTCGGAGTATCCGATCAGCACGCATTGGGTACGGCCGTGTGCTTCCAGATGCCGCCGGTATACGGGCTCGGCTAACAATTCCTGCATCGTCTCGCCGCACCGGTCGAGCGCCCCAAGGGACTCGAATTGCGGAGCGATATCGAGAGCGACTTCGCCGGTCCGCTTGTCGTACGCCTCTGCCCACCGCGCCAACAGGACAGCCGCCAACACGTCGTCGGCGCCCGTCGCTCCGTTAACTATAAAATAACCTACTGCGGCAGGTCCGTAGCGGTGTCGGCCTTGCATGATGGCATCGAACACCGCAAGCGTCCGTTTCCCCAGCGCATCCAACTCGACGCTCGGCCCGAGGTCCTTTTCCAGCGCGTTGGCCAACAACCTGCGGCGCTCCGCACTCGATCGAATGAGCCACTCGGAATCGTCCAGGCCGCGCGAGACCACATCGTGGAGCACCGAGGCGTGTTGGCGCACATCCAACGTGGCCAGGTGGAAGCCGAACGTATCAATACGTCGCAGGAGCCTCTGCACGTAGAAAAGCCCCGCATTTGCCCCCTTATTGGCCTGCAGGCTGGTGGCTACGAGCCGGACATCAGCGCGAAACTGCCGCAGATTCTGATAGCCATTCGCCCGCCCGTCGTACGTGAGACGCAACCGCTCGCCGATCTGGGCAAAAAACACACGATACGGCATGCGATCGTGGCGTGCCGGTGTAATGGCCCGCGCGCCCGGCAGCAACACCAGATACTCTTCGATTTTCTTGGACAGCTCGGGCGAAACACTGGTCCGGATACCGCTCTGCGACAGGCGCGAAGCAAGCGTCTGACAGTCCTTGAAGTAAGCGTTGATGATGACTCGCTGTTGGCGAGCCAACGTCTCACGAATCGTCTTCGCGTGCACGTCGGGGTTGCCATCCATGTCCCCACCGACCCACGATCCAAAGCGCAGCAGGGAAGGAAACTCCACTAGTCCCTCAGCCGCCGCTCCGTAAACCTTCTCGAGCGCCTGAGCGATCTCTTCGTAGAACGCGGGTACGACGCGATACAGAATCTCAACCAGGTAAAACAGGACGTGCTCGCGCTCGTCGGCGACAGTCAGCTTTTCGCGAGGATGGTCTTCCGTCTGCCAACCTGCCGTCATCTCGATACGGATGCTGTTCCAGATCCGCCGCGCCTCGTTGGGAGTCAGCGTGGGGTCCAATCGATCGAGCAGATGTTCGGCAATCCGTTGCTGCTTCGTCAGGATGGTCTGGCGCGTCGACTCGGTCGGGTGCGCCATGAAGACCGGCTCGATGCGCAGCGTTCCGAGCAACTCAACGACATCTTTCAACGCAAGGCCGCGCGCTTTCAGTGCCGCGATGGCGTCTTCAACACCGCCAGGCTGGGGCCGCTGACTGTCCTTCACAAAATACTGGCGTCGCCGCCGGATGCGATGGACCTTCTCCGCCAGATTGACCGCCTGGAACCAGGTAAGGAACGCACGGACCAAGTCCCGCGCCAGCGCCGGAGGCCGGCCGCGCACCCGCGCCGCGAGCTCGACGGCGGCTTTCTCGTTGCCATCCCGGCGCTGGATGGCAGCGACGCGGTCGTGCTCGGTCAGATCGAACAACTGCCGCCCACCCTGCTCCCGCAGAATGTCGCCGACCAGAGCGCCCAGTGCGTGTACGTCGTCGCGCAGGGCTTCGTGCTTCGGCGGAAAGTGTATGTCGCTGCGACTCAAGGAATTCTCTCGTGTGCGGCGTCACCGGGTATCGGCACGGCCCTCATTCTGTCCATGTATTGGCGTTCGCCTCGAAGTCCGAGCGCTGTACGCGGACAACACAGAACCGCTGGCCGGTGGGCGCTTCCATGACCACCCAGCTCTTCACCTCGCTGACGCGCCGGGCGCCCAGCTTCTCCAACCGCTTCACTTCGGCCTCGATGTCATCCGCTTCGATATCGAGGTGGACGCGGCTGGGGTGGGTGACTCTTTGCACTTCGATGTGCAACTCGTCCGCGGGCGTGTCGAGCAGCTTGTATTGGGCGTCTTCAGCAGCCGCCGACTTCCTGAGCGGATACCCCAGCGCCCGGCTCCAGAACTGCCCGGCAAGCTCCAGGTCGTCGGTCTGGCAGTCGATAATGAATCCGGCGAGTCGGCTCTTGTGCACGGGGGCGCTCCGCAGCTTCGTAGGCCCCATTCTACCGGACTGGCACCGCTCAGCCTGCCAGGAGCACTGATTCCGCCCGGATGAGGTCCTCGGGTTGGCCATAGATGACGACAATATCGCCGTCTCTCAGGACCGTTTCCCCGACGGGGTCACGCCCGAGTATTCCTTGGCGGCGCACGCCGGTAAACGTGACCGCTGTCCCCCGGCCGCGAACATCATCGAGCGTGCGCCCGATCGCCCATGCACCCGGCGGGACAACAACCGAAGCCATCTGCTCCTGGCTGTCCCCGGACTCGTCGCTTCGTGGAACGATGTTGCGCAACACTGAATATCGGTTGTTGCGGATGTCGTTCACTGCCCGAACCACCCGGGTCACCGGGACATGCAGCAGCATCAACACATGCGACACCAGCATGAGACTCGCCTCAAACGTCTCAGGCACAACGTCGGTGGCCCCAGCGTCCTGCAACTCCTTCAGCCGTGCATCGTCGGTCGTACGCACCAGGATGGGGACCTCCGGCCGCAGTTGCCGGATGCCGCGCAGAATTCCGATCGCGGTGTTGGGATCCGAGAAACTGATCACCACGGCACTGGCCTGCTCGAGCCCCGCCTTGTGCAGCATTTCCTCATCCGATGAATCGCCATACATCACCGGATCGCCGGCCTGCCGTGCCGCGCGGATGCGGCCGGGATCGAGATCGATGGCAATGTATTCAAATCCCTGCGACTCGAGCACACGGGCGATGTTCTGTCCCACGCGGCCAAAGCCGCACAGAATGACGTGCTCGCGTTTGGCGATCTGGATCGTCGCCAGCTCCTCACGCTCGATGGCGGTGCGCGGCGGTCCCTTCTCACGCAGCAGGAACCGGGCAATCCGCTTGTTGTGTCTGAGCACAAACGGGCTCAACACCATGGACAGCACCAGCGCCACCAGCAGCGGCTCACCCGGTGACGAGGGAATCGCGCCAGACTGCAAACCGATTGTGCACAAAGCGACGCCGAACTCGCCGCCAATCGAGATCACGATACCGGTGCGAAGCGCCTTGAATCTCGTAGTGGTAAACGGTCGCGACACGAGGGCGGCCACCGCCGCCTTCAACACGTACATGCCGATCAGCATGGTCGAAACCAGCCCGAGACCCGCAAACAACAGGCGCACATCCAGCAGCATGCCCACCGAAATAAAAAACATGCCCAGCAGGATGTCCCGGAAGGGACGGATGGTGGCCTCGATCTGATAGCGGTATTCGGTCTCGGCGAGCATCATCCCGGAGAGGAATGCGCCAAGGGCCAGGGACAGCCCCGACATGTTGGAAATCCATGCGGAGGCGAGCACCACGAACAGCACGGTGAGGGTGAACAATTCGCGCAGCCGGCTGTGGGCAATCTCATGAAACAGCGGCCGCAACAGCCAGCGGCCCGCGGCCAACACCACGACAACCGACAATGCCGCGCCCACCACCGCCAGGGCACTGTCGCGCAGATTGAAATGGGCGTGGTCGGTCGCGAGCCCCGAGGCGAGGGCCAACAGGGGTACGAACGCCAGGTCCTGGAACAGGAGCATGCTGAATGCCAGCCGGCCGTGGGTGCGGTTCAGCTCGGCCCGCTCGGTGAGCTGTTGCAGCAGGATCGCGGTGGAGCTCATGGCGATGGCGCCGCCCACTACCAGGGCGGTCAGCCAGTGCAGGCCCAGGAGCCAGGCAATCAGTCCAAACACCGCCGTTGTGGCCGCTACCTGCGCGGCCCCGAGGCCGAATACCTCGCGCCGCATGGCAATCATGCGCGGGAAGGAGAACTCCAGGCCCAGGGTAAAGAGCAGGAAGGCCACGCCCAACTCACCGAGCAGCGAAGTCGTTTCCGATTCCGACACGAAGCCGAACGCGTGCGGCCCCAGAGCCAGTCCGACGGCAAGATAGGCCAGCGTCGCGGGCAGGCCCATGCGCCGGACCACCGCTACGGCGAATACGGCGGCGGCCAGAAGAATCAGAACCTGTGCGAGCGGCGCGGTCATTTCGGGATGGAGCTCCTGCTGCCACCCCTCTCTGACCCGGATGTCCTGGCGGGCGGCCGGTGTCAGTCTATATCGGACTGCGCACGTTGGCGTCTATACGTAGACACGTTTGTGGGCACGGGCGTACCCAACATCAGGCGGGGATCGTCGATCGGTGCACCGGGCAGCAACTGCAGCGGCAGGACTCCTGCCCAACAAGTGAGCGCGTAGTCCTCGTCTGCATCAATTGGGGGCCCGCGCCGGACCTTGGCAGAAGCCTCATCGATGACCAGCCGCAAAACACTCGTCGCCTTTAGCTCTTGTGCATCCGCCGCACGGACATCGGCAGAGCGTCCCGCCACAACGTGATTGACCAGGGCATCGAACGCGAGGCGCTTCTCGTCCTCGCCGGTCACTTCCTCAGCGACGCCGAGAAGCATCGCCGAGCGATAATTCATGGAATGATGGAAGGCCGATCGGGCGAGCACCAGGCCGTCGAGGAGCGTCATGGTGACGCATACCGGCACTCCTTGACGCATGTTTTTCAACATGCGACTGCCAACAGAACCGTGGATGTAGAGGCGGTCATCGACGCGCGCGTGCGTGGTGGGAATCACGTACGGTTGATCACGTACGGTGAACCCGACGTGGCAGATCAGAGATTCGTCAATGATGGCATTGATTGTGTCGCGGTCGTAGCGGCCGCGGTCGCGTTGGCGCGCTACCGTAGTGCGTGGGGTTTTGGGGGTGGCATCCAAGACAGGTCTCCCGAAATGAACGCGGGAGATTGGCGCGGCCGGGAGTAGCGCGAAAGGGCCAGTTTCGCGGAGTTTTGGTAGCCGCCCGCCCCGGATCAGCCGCCGCCCATCAGCACCGTGGTGTCGTAGCTCTCGAAGCCGTGTATGGCACGCCCATAGGCGTTATAGACCAGCCGTTCCGCCACCTTGTCTGCTCGTGGCGAGAGCAGCATCCGCAACACCACATCGTCCGCCGGCCGGGTAGCATCCTCCGCCAGCAACTGCTCGATCACCCGCGTCAGGCGATGCGTCAGCTCATTCACGAACCGCAAATGAGCGGTATCGTGCACTTCCTCGACTGTTGGCCCGTAGGTGCCGCGAGCCTCTTCGGACAACTCGTGCAGAAACAGGTTCAGCAGCCGCGCTTTATCCAGCAGCCGCATCTCCTGGAAGTATTCGATTTCGGATTTGATGTTCATGAACGCACCGGTTCACGAGGGGAAGAAATCGATGGGTTTGGTGGTGGTGATGCTTTCCACGTCCTTCGCTTCGAAGTGGAACAGCTTCACGCGCGCAACAATCTTGCTTTCCAGATCCGGGTCGTTCAGCTCGCTCGACACGACGCGGCACATCGTCACTTCGCCTGACGGCGCGACCGTGAACTCCAGAACGAGCTTGCCCTGAAGCTCCGCACGTTCGCGCAGGGCGCGGTTGTACAACCCGTAGATGGCGCCCTTGTTGCGATCGAATACGAGCTCGATCTCTTCACGTGAGCGGGCAGCTTTACCGCTGGAGCCGGTACGAACCGGCCCGCGGGCATCGGCACTGCCACGTGCAATATTCGAAGTCACCGCGGTCGTGTCGTGACCGGTCAACGAGCCCGCGCCCGTCCCAAAGCCACGGCTGCTGTTGGCGGAGGTGATTCCCCCACTTCCGGCACCGACCTTGGAGGTAATCATCGAGCGCTCGGCATGCGAATCCGCGCCAACCGCGCCGGACAGGTTCTTTGTCTGGCTGAGCGGCGTGAGATCCATCTGCTGGCGCAGGTCCGCCAGCTCATCCTTCACGCGATCGAGCTGCTTCTGGGCCTTTTCGTGCGCAACCTGTTTCTTGTCCACGGGCGGCGGCACCGGTGTCGGCTTCTTTTCGACTTCCGGTTTGGGTTTCGGCTGTTCCACCTTCGGTGGCGGCGGTGGCGGCGGTTTCGGCTTTTCCTCAATCATCACGCGCGCCAGGCGCTCCGGTACCGCGGATTCAGCGGCCGTGCGCTTGGGCGTGGGCAACAGGGGAAACAGGATCCCGAGAATCACGAACAGAATGAGCAATATCCGCAGGATTTTGCGGAAGCGCGAGTTCGACTCGGTATCTTCCTCCCACGCAAGCGCGTACTCGCGATAGAACGGTGTCATGACACTGGACATGTTGAGTCGCCCTTACCCAGGCCTGAACGCGCCGGGCGCAACAGGCTTTTCCTTCTGGATCACGGCGAGCGACACCTTGCCGTAGTCGGCATCGGTGCACGTGCTCATGACTTTCTTCAACACTTCGTAGGGCAGTGTCTTGTCGGCCATGATGGTGATCTCGCGCTGTGCCAGGTCCTTCTCGGTCATCGCCTGGCCCACCAGCAGCGGGCGCTTCAGCGCATCGCGCAGCGGCGCCACGATGGGCTCCGGGCTGTCCTTCACCTGCTGCACGCTGCCAACACGCTCGCCCTGCACGAACAGGTCCGTCTTGGTGATCATGACCACCACCGATTCCTTCGGCGCGGTCTGCGCAATGGACATCGGAATCTCGATGCCCTTGCTGTTCTGGATGACTTCCACCTCGGTCGAATACACCAGCAGGAACGACACCAGCGTCGACAGAATGTCGATCAGGGGAATCAGGTTGAGCTCGGTATCGGCCTTGTGGCGTGCATGGTGCTGCGCCATGCGAATCGCGCGGCGTGAGGTACTCATGAGTGCGGAGCTCCTGCTGCAGCGGGCGGCGCGCTGCCGCTTGCAGCCCCGTCAGGCTGGTCGGGCGCGGGCGCATCACCCATGGAAATATCGGGGAACAACTCCGCCTGGATGGTCTCGGCCCCCTGTTTGGTTTCAAACACGCGTGTGTGGTCCATGACCTGCACGACTGTGTCGTAGGTCGTATCGGGCTCGAGCAGGATCGAGGCATCCGTCTTGTCCGGATACTTCGACTTCACGAGCTTCAGGTACTCCGTAAACTTGTCGTAGTCCGGCCCGTCCGCCAGATTGGGGATGGTGGCCAACGGCCCCGTATTGCGATCGGCGACCTGCAGCAGGTCCTTGCGGACCAGGATTTCCATCTGCAGTCCCGGCGGCGGCTCCTTGAATTCGGTCTGCGCGGCCGGCAGGTTCATCTGCAGGATCACCGTGCGCGAAAACACCGCGGTCATGAGCAGAAAGGTCACGAGCACCGTGAAGATGTCGATCATCGGCACGAGCAACAGCTCGGCCGGCTTCTTCATGCGCCGCGCGATCTTCTTGTTGGCGTAGGACCTACGCATTCGAAATGTTCACCCGTTCCTGGTTGGTGCGAACGCGGCGGCTCAAGAAGCCGCCGGCGCCGGCTGCCGTTCGGTAATGGCGTTCAGGAACTTGACGGAAGCCATCTCCAGGCTGTCAATCAGCTCGGTGGTCTTCGTCTGCAGGAACGCGTGTACGAACAACAGCGGCACGGCCGTCATCAGACCGAATGCCGTGCAGTTCATGGCCACCGAAATACTGGCGGACAACAGATTCGCCTTCTCGGCCGGGTTGATGGTGGCCACCGCCGCAAACGCGTGGATCAGACCCATGACGGTGCCGAGCAGCCCGAGCAGGGTGGCGAGGTTCGCGAAGGTCGCCAGATAGTGGGTGCGCTTTTCCAGGCGCGGCACCACCTCCATGAGGCTTTCCTCCATCGCCTTCTCAATGTCGTCACGGCGGCGTGCGGACTGAATGCGCGCCAGGCCGTAATTGAGAATGTGCCCGATGGCTGAATCGGACTTCGAGGTCACCTGCACGACCTGGCGGAAGTTTCCTTGCGCCAGCATGGGGACCACTTCGTTCCACAGAGTGCGGTTACGCACGGCCGTGTGCGTCAGGTAGATGTAGCGCTCGACCGCAATCGCGGCGCCCACCACAAACACGACGGCAATGGGGTACATGAAGTCCCCGCCGCCCTGAAAGAACCGAACGATGACGTTCCACAGATCCATCGAAAACACTCCAGGTCAGTTCAGGCCACACACGACCACGCCTACGTCAAACTGAATGACATAAGCCAAAAAAGCTGCGATCCAGCTCTCATCCTCTGCAGCCCGGCTCAAGCAACAAAGCCGCACTGCAGCATCGGTCTCATTTCACGCTCAGTGCTTCCCGTTTGCCGGATCTGAAGCCGTGCCCGCCGCATCCTTGGCGTTGTCGGGCTTCAGGGCATCGTAGTAGCGGTTCTGGCGCTTGAATACGTCACGGTCGACAGGTGTGAGCACTTCGTCGAGCAGGCTGTTTACCGGCTTGCCCACGAGATCGCCCAGGTCGGACCGCTTCCAGGGCACGATGTATAGCACCTTCGGAAGCTCCCGGTTGCCCGTGATTTGAGTAGTGTCGAGCTCGAGGCTGTCATGCGCCTTGCCAGCGGCTTTGGGGGTGGCGGCCGCGGTGGCGTGTCCCGGTTTTGAGGCCACACTCGTGGCCTCTCCGCCTGCCGTTCCGGTCGGTGGCGCGTTGGCGGACCCGCCCGCTGTTCCCGCAGGCGAAGGCGGCGTGCTCGACGCGGCGGGTGCGCGCTTGGAAGTTGTTGGTGTCGCCTTGGGAACTGGCGCAGGTGGCGCAGCAGGCTCCGGCTCGGGTGATGACGATTGTGTTGCAGATGTATTTACGCCGGGCTCGAGGTCCGCCGGTGGCGGAGAGGCTTTTTTAGGCGGCGCGGCTGGGTTGCCAGGCGCAGTTGTATTGGCAGGCGGGGCTGTATTGGCAGGCGCGACGGTATTGGCAGGTGCTGCGGCCAGACTGCCGGCTTGATTGCTGCTCTGGGCCCAGACACTCAGGCTGATGGTCGACACAGCGGCCATGACCAGGGCTCGCACGAGCGCCGTCGTCACGGGTTGTTTGAAAGTTCGCACAATCAACCTCCCGCCTTGGGGGCTGGTTTGGTTGGCGGCGTCGCATCCTTGCCCGGCGCCGGGTTGTTGGGTGGCGGCGTGGCCGACGGGGCGGCTGCGGCCGGCGTCGATCCCGCGGCATCAGTGGCCGGCGTGCTCACACCGTTGCCGTTAGCACCAGCGGGCGCGTTGGCTCCCGAGGCGCCAGCGTCACCTGACGGCGTCGCCCCCGGTGCAGCGGCGCCTGGGGGAGTCGAGCCTGCAGGCTTCATCGGAGGCTTGCCCGTGCGTTGCCGCAACTCGGCAATCCAGCTCGTCACCGGCCTATCCTCGCCGGTCAACTCCTTGTACCGCTCGAGCGCCGTCAGTGCACGCTCGGGATCACCCAAATAAAGGTCCGACACGACGCCGAGGTTCCGGTAGGCAGGCGCGAAGTTGGAATCGGCCGCAATCGCTTTTTCGTACGAGGCCGCCGCATCGGGGAACTCCCCGCGCATGCGTTGTGTCGCGCCGAGCTCGTTCCACGCCACGGCACTGCCGCCATTGCGCTCGACAGCACCCTTCAACGCCTCTTCGGACTGATCGAGGTGTCCGGCCTTGCGATACAGAATTCCCAGATTCACATACGGTGTCGACAAGCGCGGATACGCCAATGTCATCTGTTTGAATTGCAGCTCCGCCTCAGTGGCGTTGCCACTACGCATGACATTCACGGCGCGGTTGAAATCAGCAGTCGCCTGCGCGGATGGCGGGCCCGCGGGACCACATGGCGCGGAACCAACAGCCGCGCCGGCCTTCGCCCCGGCAGCCTTGGCGTCAGCGCCATTCGCGGCGCCAACAGGTGGCTTGCTGCCCGCTGCAGCGCCCGCAGCACCGACGCCAGCAGCCGCTGCGTCACCGGGCACGCACGGCCCTCCCGCGCCACTCGAACCTGCGCCGCCGGCGCCCTGCCCCGCGCTGGCCGACACAGGCGCAGCCGCACCCACCCCCGGCGAACCCGCCGAACCGCTATCCGGTTTCTGCTGGGGTGTTGAAGCGCAACCGCTCAACAACACCAGCAGCGCAACCTCAATTGAGTGTCGTCGCCACATCCTGCGTCATTTCCGTCTTGCCGTAGCGGGCGGGTTTCAACTCCGCCAGCACCTTGAAACTCTTCTGCACCCACTCGTCATAAACGCCTTCTTTGGCGCGCGCCGTGTTGATCTCGTGCGCCTTGATGGCTTGCTCTTCGAACGGGAAAGTCTGCTCTTCCAGCAGCGAGTTATATTCTTCCAACTCGTCGCCTTTCATACCCTTCGGACGTTCAGAATTCATGACATCCTTGGCCAGCGTGCGGTACAGCTCGGCCATTTCATACGTGGCCGCGGTCGTCACTTCCGCGACGTTGTACTCGGCAGCCTTCTTGTATCCACTCATCGCATCCTCGAGCGCCTTGCGCTTCGCGACCAGGCTCTTCTTCAGAGGCGCGGTCAAGCGCACGCCACGGAAAGCATCGCGAGCCGGCTGCGCCAGGGACAATTGTGCCTTCGCTGCCAGGTAATGGGTGCGATCGGTGCGCTGCGCGCCACCTTGCGCGTCGGCCTTGATGATTTCGCGATACCAGTAGTCGCGCTTGCCGAAGTCGCCCCCCTTGGCGGCATAGTCCGCCAGGCGCTGACGCGCCTCTTCCGCATCCGACATCGGTGTCGGGTTTGTAGCAATGAACTTTTCCAACATCGAGACCGCTTTCGGCGTGTTGTTGGCCTTCGAGTACAGGTCGGCCGACTGCAACAGCGCCTCGCGCTGCACCTTCTTGTCCTCCGCCGGATTCGCGGCGATCGCCTCAAACTCCGCGGCGGCCTCGCCAGGACGATGTGCCTCGGTGTAGGCCACAGCCAGCTTGCGGGTCACATCCGCGGACAGCTCGCTCTTGGGATACTGCTTGCGGAACTGCTCCAGCACGCCGATAGCGCGATCCCACTGCTTCAGGTTGATCAACTGCGCGGCGGCGTCGTACTCCGCCGTTGATTTGATCTTGGAGTCCGGCGCCACGCGCGCCACCCGCAGGAAGTCATCCACGGCGCCCGCGCCGTCACCGGCTTTCTGCTTCGCCTCACCCTGTTTGTAGACAGTCGCGGCCAACCGCTCGGTGAGATCGTTCTTCATCTTGTCGTCATTCACGACGAGATCACGGGCCTTGATGAAAGCCGGCTCCGCCTGATCGAATTCACCCTGGTCAAAGTGCGACTGCGCGATGATCGTCCACGCAATCCGTTGTTTCGCTACGTCCACCGCTGGCTGCCTCGCCAGGATAGCCTGGCCGAGAGTGATGGCCCGCGGCAGGTCCTTGGCCGCAAACACTTCTTCCGCCGCGCGCGTCAACACGCCCGCGCTGTCCGGATGTTCCGGGAAAGTCTGCGCGAATTTGACGCCCGCATCGGTCGCGCGCTTGTGCAACTCCGCCTTGGATGTGCCCGTGAGCGATTCTTCCGCCTTCTGGAACGACACCAGCGATGCGTAGGCAGCCGTGGCCGACTTGGCATTCTTCGGATAACCGTACGCGGTCTTCTCGTACTCGGTCCCGGCATCAACGTACTGGTGACTCTCAAACAACGTCTCGGCCAGCAGGTAGTTGGTTTCGGAGGAATCCGGATCGTCGGGGAATGACTTCAGGTAGTCGCGGTACCACTTGGCCGCCTCCTGGTAATCCTCCACCTTCTTCGACTTCTGCGCCGTTGCATGGAAGTACGTTGCAACGTCCTTCAGGTTCGTCTTCAGCTCCTGCACCACGGTCGGGTACTGCGCGCGATCGCGACCCTGCCAGAACGGAGAGCTGAAGTTGTAGTGCTCGACATACTCGTGCTTGCCATCCAGCACGAGCTGGCTGAAGCCCCCCTTGCGGTATGCCTCAATGGCCTGCATGGCAAGGTTCGGAGCGTGATCGCTATACGGATCGCGTTGAACGTACGCGCGGTATGTTGTCGCAGCATCCTGGTAGCGCTGCTTGTCGACATACAGATCGCCGAGTCGGGAGTACAAAAGATAAGAATACGGCCGTTCGCCATGCTTCGTCATGTACTGATCGAGCAACTGCGAGCCTTCCGCGTAGGAGAAGGTGATGCTCATCACCCGCAGGGTGTCTTCCACGAGCTCGCGATCGGCTCGCCTCAGATCCTCGATGCGCAGCGGCTTGTTGCCGGCCCCAATGAGCTTCGCATCGAGCACGCCGCCGAAGGACGGCAGGCTCTCTTCCGTCAGCGACTGCTTGAACAGCGACCAGCCGTGCTTGTAGAGGCTCTGCTCGTAGAAATGCGAGCTCTTGCCCTGCTTGATGACCACGGCGTAGGCCTTTTCAGAGTCGGCGTACTTCTTGGCCGAAAACAACAACTCACCGCGCCGGAACTGAACTTCGTCCATCTGCGGGCTGTTGGGATATTGGCGAACGATGCGGTCCAGCGTGGCCAGTGCCTGCTCGGGCTGGCCGGTCGTCTCGTAGGCGCGCGCGAGCTGATACAACACCTGGTCGTTGCGCCCGTAGTTCGGGTAGGCCTTCAGCAGAGTCGCGTACAGCTTGATGGCCTCGCCACCCTGCAGATCGATGGAGGAGACTTCCTTTTCCATGCGCTCGACTTCGCCGGCATCCAGATTGAGGTCGCCCAACCGGCGCAGCGCCTCCGCGCGCAACTGCGGATCGGTCTTCTGCAACTCGAGGAAGCGCCGATAGTTTTCCATCGCCCGGGTGGCGTTGGAATCGAGCTTCGTGTCCTTTTTGACGGTGATGGGCTTCGAGGTCAGGTCGTGGATGGTGCGCTGGTCGGAATCCTTGGAGTCCGCGGCCAGGGCCGCATTGCCGGCAAATATGGCCAACAACAGGCTGAGGGCCATGAGGCGTGCCGACATCATGGCTTCGGCTCGCTGGGTGCCGGCGCCGCAGAATCCGGCTGAAGCTGTTGGCTGGGCGCCGGCGCCGCAGAGTCCCGCTGAGGCTGTTGGCTGGGCGCGGCGGCCTGAGGCTCAGGCGACGGCTGCTGCAAGGGCGACTGCCCGCCCTGAGGCTCTTCAGCCCCCTTCTGCGTCGGCGCCACATCCTGGGGTTTCTTTTCCGGTTCAGGGTTGGCCGCGCGGTCATACATGGTCGCAAGCGCGAAGCGCGCCTGAACCTGATATGTGGCGAGACGGTTCTTCTGCTGCTCCAGCTCGGCCACCGCCACCTGCGCGAGGTAGCCAGCCTGTTTCTGTTCCACAGCCGCCATACGCACCTGCAAGGCATCGATGCGCGCTTTCAGCGCCGCTACGCGCGCGGCGAACTCACCATTGTTGGTGGGAACACTCTGGCGCGCGCGCTGCACCCGGATCCAGCGATTCTGGGCTTCCTTGAGAGACAGGTCGAGATCCTTCATGGTGCGGCGCTGTTGCCACATCCGCGCCTTGAACGAGTCGTTCAAGCGGAAAAACAGCACGCCCTTGACCAGGCGCAACCGGTCTTTGAGCTCAGCCTTGTCCTGATTGTCCGGAGCGGCCGCGAGGGCTGCTTCCAGACGCTGCAAGCGCGCCCACTGGTCGCGCTCCTCATTCGATCCGAGCGCAGCGACATCCGCGGCGCCGTCGATGTCGTTCAAGCGGTTGTCGAGATCGGTCTTGTGCTGAGCGAGCTTATCCACCGCCCCCGAGCTGAGCAGCGCATCCACTCGCGGCAGCCGCTGCGCATACGCGCGCTCACGCGTATCGATCATGTCACCGAACGCTTCCATGCTGTCGCCCCACCTGTCCAACGTGTGCGACATGTAAATGAGATCGCGATAGTTCTTCAGGCCTTCCTGGAAATCGTGGCCGGCCAGCACGGCATACAGATAACGGGACTCGGGCGCATTCGGGACTGCCTTCAACTGCCAGAACCAGCCGTAACGCGAATCGCGCTCGCTCTTGATGACATCCTCGAGCAGGCTGCCACTGTTGACGCGCGCAATGGCATCGTCCAGGCGCACCGTCTCGGCGTCGTACGACTCTACCGCCGACTCGTAATATTCCGCCGACTGAGAGTTGGCACTGAGCTTGCTGAATGCATAGGGGACCGCCAGCAACGACTCCTGGACCGCAGCATCCAACAAGTTGCGGCCACGCAGCTCCAGCCACGGATTCAACGCCGCCTTGTAGTCGCCCAGCGCCGCATCGGCCCAACCCGTTCCCAGCAGCGCCTTGTTGGAATACGGGCCGTTCAGGCGCACGCGTTCCAGGGACTCTTTGGCTTTCGCCGGCTGATCGGCCTGCATCTCGGCAAAACCCAACGCCAGGTTGGCCCGATCCTTCAGAGCGAGCAGCTCATTCGACTCGGCGTACATCGTACCGACCGCAGTCAGGAACGGTTCCGCATCCGCCAGGCGCTTCTGGCGCACGAGAGCAACGCCGAGATTGAATCGTGCATACGCCGACCAGGTAGGTGAACCTTTCCACGCCTCGAGGAGCCGGATGGCCTCATCGAACTTGCCTTCGTACATCAGCACGTTGGCAAACAGGTGGTCTTTCTGCGCCTCCAGCTCGGGCGACAGTTTCCCCTGGATCTTGCGCAACGAATCCTCAGCCTTGTCCAGATAACCACGCGCATACCACACCTGCGCGAGGTAGAACCAGGCGCGATTGCGGACGCCCGTCGGCACATCCTTGGTCAACAACGACTGGAAACGCTCGCCCGCTTCGTTGTGCATTCCCAGGGACAGATACAACCCGCCGAGCAGGAGCTGGCCTTCCTCTTCATGGTGGGGAATCAGGTTCCAGTGCTGGTAGGCGGTGAGGCGGGTGATCGCCTCGAAATCCTCGTCCTGGTACAGATAAAACAGCACATCGCCGTAGTGCAGGTCGCGGATTCGCGTAACCGGCAGCTTCTCCGGGTCGTGGCGCCGGGCAGCCGCGGGCCCACTCGCCGCCATCGTGACAGCCAGGGCAACCGAAGCCAGGATCAGGGACAGGGGACGCATGGATGGACGGCCTATTCCCAGTCCTTGACCTCAAACTCCGGCTGCTGTTTACGCTGCCGGTCACTGATTTTGAGCTCCAGGTACTTGGCCCCGATGCCCTTCTCGAACTTGAGCGTCGCACCACGTTTGTAGTCGCGGTCGTTCGGGCCCTTGCCACTGAAGAAGGCCACCAACTCGTGTTTGCCCACCTTCAGGTTGCCCAGGTACAGGCGGTGCACGCCGCCCTTCAGCAGGGCCTCCACCTCGCGCGGCGTGTACAGGTAATTGATGACCTCTTTCTGATCGATCTTCAAAGTGACCGAATCGAGGGCAAAGAAGTCGCCCACATCCATGGAAACGAACACGGCCACCTGGGTATTGGCTGGAAACAGCAGCTCTTCCTCGAGAACAAACAGCTCGCGATTCAGATCCACCACATCTTTTTTGAGGCCCTGCACCTCCTGGTCGAGACCGCGGGTGTCCGGAGCCGCGGCCGCATCGCCCGAGGCGCCGGCATCCGCGGCCGCACCGGCATTGGCGGGGGCAGCCGCATCTTGTGAACCCGCCTTACCGGGTGGCGAAGCGGTGCCAGCCGCCGGGGGCTGGGCGCCAGCCGGCGCCGCCTGCGCAAAAACCGTCGGCGCGGCAACGCCGGTGCAGATCAAAAAGACCGCGGCCATTGCCGCGGCCACTGAAAAACGTGACTGCATAGTTGTTCCGTTCATTCGTTCAGCAGCGCTCGTAGCTGCTGCAAAAACAATTCTTCGCTCTTTGCGTTGTAGTCCCGCATCACATTGCGGACCACGCCGCTCCGATCGATCAACAGCGTCATGGGCAGATTGTCGACCTGATAACTGCGGCTCACCGCTTTCTGCGGGTCCAGGAGTAACGGAAACGTCACTGACTCGCCGTGCGCATAGGCAATCGCCCGCGTCTGGTCGTCATCCACATTGATCCCATAAACCTGCAAGCCTGCCGAGCGGTACGTAGCCAACGTGCGGTTGAGCGCCTCGAGCTGGGTCCGGCAGGGCGTACAGCGGCTGCCCCAGAAGCTGAGGATGACGACGTCACCCCTATGCTCGGACAACCGCACATTGCCACCCGCAATGGCATGGAGCGCGAAGTCCGGGGCCTCGTGCGCCTTCAGCGGATAAGGAGTATCCGCCATTGCGGGCGCACAGAATGTGATCGCGGCCAGACACAGCCGCAATCCCAGGCTCGACTCAGGGCGGGATTGACGCTGCATTGCGCCTTTCGGCCGTTGCAAGCTCAAGAAATATCCTTCTGCAAAACATGCGACTGCGACCAGATCTCGTGCGCGGTGAACCCTCGCATAGCAAACTTCACACTGTCAACGAACGGCCCGCCGGATCCCAAAAGAATGCACGGGGGCGTCGGCATTGCGCGACATGCGCGCAACGCCGCCCCCGGGTGTGCGAAGAGAGAGCTTCCGGAAGCTCAGGTTATCTTGCTGAATGCAGTCAACGCCGTCTGTGCGGTCGTTGCGCCCAACCCCTGCATCGGAAACGTCGCCTGGAAGGCGGAGTTGATGCCGTTCAAGGCCATCCAGTTCAGGGCCACGATCTGGGGCACCAGGTTCGGGGCATTCGCGCCCGGACTGGAGGTGGCATTGACCGTGCCGTCCGAATTGAGCGAGCCGATCTGGTTGACGGTCGCAGCCGGCTTACCCTTCGGGCTATAGACCAGGATGATGGAAGCTGCGACCTGCTGCGAGTCGCCCTGCCAACCCAATTTGCCCCGTCCCGCCGTGCTGTTATCGGCCATTCCGGTCGAGGTCAGCGAGCCGTCGCTGATGATGTTGATCATCACCGGTGTATTCGCCGCGTCGGCATAGGCAATGATGGCGCCGATGATCAGACCGGCATGCTGGTTTTTCGTCTCGCCATCCGCGCGGTTGCCGCTGTGATAGTCGTACCCACCCAGGACGATCGTTCCCGCACCCGCGAAGCCGTTGATCACGAGCTTCATGACTGCGGCGGTCTTCTTGACATCCCCGTCCGTGTAGTCCGTGGCTGTAAAAATGGAGTTGGCTGCGCCCACAATCACGAGATCCTTGTCAGGATTGACCGAGTTGGGGCCCTTGGACACCGCGGACGTGAAGGCTGTCTTCACGTAAGCGCAACGCAACTGCTCCTTCAGTGCCAGGTTCGCAGCGTCGGCCGCCGAATTCGGGCCTGGGTTATCCGAGGTGGGCTTGACCAGAGTCAACGTGCTCTGGTCAACCAGGCTGCCGTCGAACGTCGCCGCAACTACTCCGGTTGCCTTCTGATCAGGCGAAGCATTGACTCCGGTGCTGATGCTGGCTTGGGCCTGCTGCACATCGACTTGAAGCTGTGTCGCCGCCGCACCGCTGCCGGAACCGACGAGCGCAGTGTTGTCTGCAGAGCTGGCGATGCGGGTCGGCTGCAGAGTCGGATCGACGGATATCGCCGGAGCCATCGAGTTGCCACCCGAGGTCGTCGCATTCGTTCCCACCAGCGTTGCGTACTGGCCAAACGTCGGAGCCAATTGACCGGGACCGGGCGCGAGCGCGCTGACCGCCTTCGCAATAAAGTACATCGCGTTCAGCGGGTTGCTGTTCGTATCGTTCTGCGAGATCGCAGGGATCACGACACCGTTGACCTTCGCCAGCGCGAGCGCCGACGCCTTCGACTTGATGCCGCGCAGGATTGCCGAATCCGGATGGAAGGGCAGGCCGAGGGTCATGTCAATGGTCGTGCTCGAAGTCGGCACCATGTTGCCCGGCACGCCCAGCCTGCTGAAGCCGGCGGCGGAAATGAAGTTGGTCGGACTGCCGGCCATGCCGGCAATCGCTTCCGATCCCATCAGGTTGGCACCGCCTGCCAGGTCGATCGTAATGAAGGGCACAGGGCCCGTGGTTCCCAGTGCGCCGCCGACATTCGACGGCGTCTGCAACGCGCATTCTGCCTGCAGTTGCTGAATCGAGGTCAGCCCAACAGCACCTTCAGCACGCTGCGATTTGAGCAAGGCGCCGAGCCAGGCGGGTGCCATCACCATGGCTCCCCCGGACAGGAAACCGGCACCAATGAGCTCGCGGCGCGTGACCGGACGCGGATGATTCTCATGCTTGAACGGCTCATTGGGTCCGTGAGCGCGAGGAGTTTTCTTCAGAATGTACATGTCGATCTCCTGATGCCGATCACTGCAGCGACACTGCGGCGCTTCCGAGCACCGCGCTGCACGCGCCTTGGACGGTCTGGGTGGTGGTGGCGTTGTCAGGGGCCACAACCAGGGTGTTGATCAATGTGTTCAGTGCATTCGTGATCACGGTGGCCTGGGGGTTAGGACTCACGGCCGCGCCGCCCGTCACGGCATTGACCAACGGAGTGATGACCAGAGCCCGATTATTCGCCTGCGCGGAACCGCCTGCGGGCGTCGTCGTTCCGAAGTAGCTCGCGGCCGGCTGCGTCAGATCTACGGTCGGGAAGAGCGTTTTCGAGCTGACTGCCTGCGTGCAATAGGCATCAGCCAACTGCGAGATCGCCGTCTGCGCCGAGGCAACGAATGCCGAGAGGTCATTGGTCGTCGGCAACGACTGTTGCAGTGAGTTGTACAGCGTATTCACCGCTGGGGTGGACGCCGGCACCCGCGTGATCGTCGCCATCGCAGCATTGATCTGGCCGTAGAACTTCACGCCGCTCAACGGGGGCGAAATCCCGGTGAATACGGGGTCCGCTACCGGGCCGACCGGGATGCTGTACGGATGCGAGTGGCTACCGATCTTGTCGAAGGCCAGGAACATGAGGTCGGTATCGGCGCCCTTGTCGGCCGCCACGATGCCGCCCACCTTCGACAAAGCCTGGTTATTGGCCTTCAGTGTCGTGTTGATCATCTGCCAGGACTGGCCTGATGTCTGCAACTGACCGTTGACACCGTAGCGGATACCGGCAAGCGGGACATTGCTGACCACGGCGTTGGGGTTGAGGCTGACGAACGTCGGCGCGGTGAACAGGTAAGAGTAGTTGTCGAGCACGCTCGCGGTCACCTCGACGTACGACTGTGGGACACCTGTCAGCGGCGTCACATCGAACAGCATGAAGTACTTCTCGCCGACGCCGGCGTTGAAATTCTGCATGACCTGATCGGCCGTCAGTGCGCGATTGTGGATGGCGACGAAGCGAATCACGCCCATCCACTGGTCCTTGCCATTCGTTTCGGCGCCGAGCACCAGGGCGAACGTGTTGTCCCAGCTCGCGAGCGAGCCACCGGGGAAGTTGTTCTTCAACTTCGTGTCCACGCCGTTCACGTAGATCTTCTGACCGTCCTGCGGGGAGTACGTCATGACCAGGTGTTGCAATGCAGCCTGCACGGGGAACTTGGTCGCATCCGTCGTATCGAGAGTCTTGTTGCCGTTGGCGGTGGTCTGGTCACTGCGCGTGGAGGCAGTCCACGACATCCCGGCCTGTCCGAGCGTCGTATTGCGAGTCGTCTCGCTGCCCGAGTAGCTGACGACCCAGGCGCTCGTCTGCGCCACGTTTGCCGGAGCAACCCAAGCCTCGATCGAGAACTCGCCGGTGGACTGAATCATGGAGGCGATCTTCGCGCTGGTGGCCGTAGTCGCCTGTGCCTTGCCGCCCATGTTGATATTGATACCCCAGCCACCTACCCAGCTCACATCGCCGGTAAACATGAGGTCGGCCGAGGGGGTCACACCGCTGGTGTCGTACGCGGTGGTGCCGGTCATGGTCTTGAACTCGTATTTGGCCACGAGATTGGCTTCCGAGCGGTTGCCGCCCGAAGCGACCGTGCCGTCGTGCAGTTTCAAGCCCTTCGACAACAACAGGTTGGGATCGATCGGCTGTACCGTGATGGCGTTCGCAAACTGCTTGATCTTCGCCAACATGTCGGCTGCGCTGCCCGCGCAGTCGGCAGGTCCATTCACGGTCCAGCAATTATGGTGCTCGGCGCCCAGCCGCACGACGAAGCGCGACTGATCGGGCGAGTTCAGATTGATCTTGTCCTGCGCCGCCAGATACGCCGCATGGACGTCCACCTGCGCAAAATAAGGGGTCTGCGGGGAAGCAGCATCCGGAGCGTGGCAACCCTTACAGAACGGCCTGAGGTCCTGGTACACGGTGTTATAGAAGCTGTTCGTGCCTCCGTCTGTCTCGTTCGTCGGGAACTGCTTGCCGCCAGCAACATCGGTCGACGTGGGAGGTGTCAGCACCACGGCCGTCGAGGACGTCGCCGAATTGCCAATCCAGGCCTTGATCCAGGTCAGCATGGTATCGGCACACGCCTTCGCATCGGCAACCCAGCAGTTGTGGCCACTACCGACCTGCAACACCAGGGTCGACTGATCCGGCTGCGAGAAATTGATGAGCGGATTGGCCGCCTGGTAAGCGGCGTTCACGTCATCGGAACGCGCAAACATCGGCGACTGACCGCCCTCATGGTGACAGCCACCGCACTTGTCCGACGTGCGGATGTTTTCCCACAGGTTGACCTTGAAAGCCTGAACGTCCGCGTTCGCAGCGGCCGGACCCGTGTAGCTGGCCGCAGAGCTTCCTGGAGTGGTCTGCTGTGTCTGCGAGGTAGCCGGTCCGCCTGCTGTACAGGCCGCGAGAGAGGCCAGCAGTGTGGCGACGGCGACGTGCCGCAGCACGCGCACGCCCACACCGAGGTTGGGTAAGCGATTCATGAAAGTCTCCCTGCTCATGGCGTCCCCCCCGGCCCGGTCGTGCAATACGTCGCGGCCTCGACGAACACCGCCTTGAACTTGTAGCCGCCGGCGGTGAAGTGCGACGCGAGTAGCTTTATTTCCGTGACATCGTTCTTGCTGGCAGGCGCCCGCAGGCACACGGCCTTGAAGGCCTTCGTGGCCTGGCAGCTCGCGAAAGCGCCGCTTTGCGCGATTTCCTGACCGAACGACTTGGCGCCGTTGCCCTTGCCGGGCAGGGCCGGATCGAAGTTGAAAATCTGCGTATCGGCGCCGCCCAGGCGAATGCGGCTTTCCCAACTGTCGTCCGTGGTCACATAGCCGTACGGATTGTTGGTGGCGTTGATGAAATACTTCGGCTGCACCGTGCCCGCCGTGTACACCATGGCGCCTGCCGTCTCGTCGAAGTCGTAATACGCAAAGGCGCCCGCCATGGGGTCCATGTGCGAGTGACATCCCACGCAGCTCTGGAGGCGCACACGACTGTCACCGCCCGGGGAGGCAGCCACGTCCTGGCGGATCCGATCGCTGGGCAGCGACACGTCCGTGATGTTCTCCATCTGGTGGCAAGTCTGGTTGATGATGTTGATGTTGTAGCCGCGGCGGTTGGTACCGGCATCGAAGTGCTGGATTGCGCCGGCGCGCGTGGTGATGAGGCCAGCAACCGCGGCAGTCGGGTAACCGTAGGCCGCACTCTGGGTCGTCGCCACCAGCTTGGCGCTGAGATCGACGTTGGCGGCGTCGGCGGCGGCATAGTGGGCGTTGCTGTTGGCCGCGGCGGCGGGGCTGGTGCCGCTCACGGTGTAGAGAAGGTCGGCCGACAGAGCGGTGTTGTACGCCACATCGTCACGAACCATACCGATGGCGGTGGCGATGTAATCGTTGAGCGGGACGAACACCGAGCCGTCGCGATTACTTTCGGCCGCGAAGATGTTCCGCAACGTGACGTTGTAGAACGATGGCTGTTGAACGGCGAGCGCCGCAACCGCGTTGTCATTGAAGTTGGCAGCCTGGATCTGCGCAAGGATCGCCGCGGTGGGCGGCACGCCCGTGAGACGCGTGTACAGCAGGATCTCCTGCTGCAAGGTCCCTGCTGCTGCCGGCAGCGGTGCCAGCACTGAAAGTAACGCCAGCGCACACAACGCGCTCGCTACTGGCGCGCGTGCCAGCCGCGTTCCGTTCAGCCTGATCGGTGTTTTCGTGTCCATAGCGCTCGTCTACTCCCAACATGATTGCGATGCGCGCGAAGTGAACTATACGGAGCCGCTGACCGCTGCCGAATGTCTCAGCCAAATGACGTCGCCAGAGACCGACACTCGTGCTGCGAACGGGTCCGGGACGCCCCTGGAGCCGCAAATTGCGAGACTGGTCACGACACGGCAGGGGCCGAAGGCATACCAATCGGCCTGCGCGCACGCTGACTCGTTCAGCCGCTGAGAAAACAGCGAACCGCGCCCGGGTGTCGTGACGGACTCGGCACAACAAGAGAAAAGCATCACGGAATCATTCAATCCGGGGACTGAATTACGTTACATTGGCCCGTCGCGGCAGTGCGGAGGGTGGACCTGGAGTGACTTGCATGAGTACGGAGCGCGAAATTGTGAATGGCCGCACGTTAATGCTGCGAGCGCGAGCGGCGTTGCACCGCCTCGCGGTGCCCGCCCTCATTACGTGCGGCGCGCTCCTGGGCGGTTGCAGCGGCAACGCCCATATCGACGTGGCGAACAGCCAGACGGCCGATCCGGCCACCGTCGACTTCCCGATTTTCTATGTCAAGCGCACGATTCCGCCCACCACCGACGACCTGCGCGCGCTGCGCGACGCGGTGAAGCCAACCAATGACCAACTCGTGGTCCCGAAGGCGGACCTGTTCATGCGCAGGAGCGCATCGCCGAGCGCCGACGAAGTCAACATCACAACGCGTGTTACGGGCACCGACACCTACGACATCAAGGATGTCGATGCCTCAGTCGATGGCAAGGCCGTCGTGTTCGCGATGCGCGGACCCTTGACGGAAAAGATGGAGCAGAAGGATCCGCCCACCTGGCACTTGTGGGAATACGTCATTGCCACGGACACCCTGCAGCAGGTGATTCCGCCGTCGCTCGTTCCCGATGAGAGTAACAATGTTGCCCCTCACTACATGCCGGACGGGCGCATTGTTTTTTCCTCCACGGCACAGAGGCAGTCAAAAGCCATCCTGCTCGATGAAGGCAAGCCCCAGTTCGAAGCCCAGGACGAGGCGCGCGACGAGCCGGCCTTCGTGCTGCACGTGATCAACGCCGACCGCACCGAGTTTCACCAGATCGAGTTCAACCAAAGTCACGACCGCGACGCCACGGTGCTCGCCAACGGCCGGATCCTCTTTACGCGCTGGGATCACGCTCCGGGCAAGGACGGGATGCACCTCTACAGCAGCAACCCGGATGGCACGGACCTGCAGCTCTACTACGGCGCCAACAGTCACATGACCGGGACCAATACCACCGGAACGAATGATGCCGTCATTGAGTTTGTCAAACCGAAGGAAATGCAGGACGGCCGCATCCTGACACTCGCCCGGCCGTACTCGAACATCGACTTCGGCGGCGATCTGCTGATCATCAACGGCAAACAGTTCGTGGAAAACAACCAGCCCCTGCTGGCGGATGCGGGGCTGCCGGGTCCTGCGCAGACCCGTGCGACTGAAAACAACGTCATCGACGTCCCCGGCCCGTCACCGGGCGGGCGTTTCAATTCAGCGTTCCCCCTGTGGGACAACTCGAGCCGCATCCTGGTGAGTTGGTCGCAGTGCCGTCTACTCGATAGTGATGGCGTCACCATCGTGCCCTGCACGGACACGCGCCTGAAGGACCCGAACGCCAAGATCGCACCTCCCCTGTACAGCGTCTGGATGTTCAATCCGGCCCAGAACACGTTGCTGCCGATCATGCCGCCGACCGAAGGTGTCATGGTGACGGACGTCGTGGCCGCGTCCCCACGCGCCCTCCAGAACATCATCCTGGACAAAGTACCGGGAGTGGATCTCGATCAGACGCTCGTCAACGGGAACGTCGGGATTCTCGACATCCGCAGCGTGTACGATTTTGACGGGGTCGACACCGCCAAGCCGAGCACCCCGGTCCTGGCCGACCCGCTAGCCACGACCGCGGCACAACGTCCGGCGCGCTTCATCCGGCTGGAGAAAGCAGTATCTATCCCCAACCGCGACGTACTGGCGCTCGACGATACCGCCTTCGGTGCCAGCGGCTTCATGCGCGAGATTCTGGGTTATGCCCCCGTTGAGCCCGACGGGTCGGTCAACATCCGGGTGCCGGCGAACGTCGCATTCCAGATAAGCGTCCTCGACTCCAATGGACGGCGCATCTCGCCCACTCACGCCGCGTGGCTGCAGGTTCGACCCGGCGAGACTCTCTCATGCAACGGTTGTCATACACCTGCCAGCCAGCAGCGTCCCATCTCACACGGGCGCAAGGGTCTGTTCAATGCTGCTTACGCCGGGGCGCCCTCGGCGGCGCCATTCCCTCATACCCTCGCCACATTTACGCCGGCTGCAGGGGAAACCATGGCAGAAGCCCGCGCTCGCACAAGCTGCACGAGCGACACGCCGAAGTGCAAACAGATGCTGCCGAGTGTGAATATCTACTACCAGGATGTCTGGACAGATCCGGCTGTGCGTACGCCGGACGCGTCGTTCGCGTACGCCTACAACGACGCGACCCAGTTCTTTACGGCCGCGCCGAACGTTGGCTGCCTCGATTCGCTTGGCGGACCGTCGCTCTGGCATGCGAGCTGCCGCGTCGTGATCAACTATCCGACGCACATCCAGGCGCTGTGGGATTTGAAGCGACAGACCCTGGATACCATGGGCAATGTGGTCACGGACCACACCTGCACACAAGGCGGCTGTCACACGACGACCGCGGCCGCGGGAGCCGCCGTTGCCATTCAAGCGCCAAAGGGCGATCTCGATCTGACCAGTACCGCATCGAACGATGTGGCCACGCAGCCCCTGTCCTATCGATATTTGCTGTTTCAGGAGCCCAAGCTGGAAGTTATCATGGGCGCGCTCTCACCCGTCCCAGGGCCGCCGGACGCGAACGGCAACCCGACGGTGCTGCAGGTGGGGCCGTACCTGAATGCGGGTAGTGCGAATGGCGCGCTCTCGAGCGCGTTCCTGAGTCGCTTCGCGCCGGGTTCGGGCAGCACGCATGCGGGCTACCTGACACCGGCCGAGCTTCGCTTGATCTCAGAGTGGCTGGATATTGGCGCGCAGTTCTTCAACAACCCGTTCGACCCGGCTGCTCCTCTCGACTAGGAATACGTTGATCCGTCTGCCACTACTCGGGCTGTTGCTCTCCCTCCTGCTGATCACGGCTCCTGCCGTGAGCCGGGAGCGTGAGCACCTGCAGGTGTACATCACCGCCCCATACCTGGAGTTACGCTCCGGGCCCGGCCGCGGGTACCCGATTTTCCACGTCGCAGAGCGCGACGAGAGCGTGCAGGTGCTCTACCGCCGCACGGACTGGTTCAAGGTTCGCACGGAACGAGGCGTCGAGGGCTGGGCCGCGCAACGCGACATGCAGCGGACGGTGCTGGCCGACGGGACGCCCTTCAAGTTCGATCTAGGCGACCGCGCCGGCTTCACATCACACAATTTCGAGATGGGTATCTTCGCCGGGTCGTACAGCGGATCGACGCTGGTGTCCACCTACGCGTCCTACTCACTCAACTCGCAACTCGCGGCGGAGCTGTCGGTGGGACAGTTCCTTGGCAAGTACACTAACGGTGTCGTCGGCGACCTGGGGCTCACACACGTACTGGTCCCTGAATGGCGGCTGTCGCCCTTTTTGATGCTCGGCACGGGGATGGTGCACGTGTCGCCGAAGGCAACCCTGGTTCAGCCGACCGAGCGCACCGATCAGACCGCCTATGTGGGCGGCGGTGTGCGCTATTACCTTACACGCCGCTTTTTCCTGCGCGGTGAGTACAAGAGTCACATGGTATTCACGAAGCGCAACGCAAACGAGGAAGTAGACGAATGGAAACTGGGATTCGCGTTCTTCTTCTGACTGCGGTCCTGATGACGCTTCCGGGCTGCGCCTCCGTGCGCAACTGGTTCCATCACCGCAGCGAAGTACGCCAGGCAAGGGCGGAAGCCAAGGAAGAAGCCGCGCAGCAGGACGCCCAGGCCGCCGCGCAGGATGCGGACGCCACCCCGCCCAGGGTGGTCGATCCCGAGGTCGAGCGCCGCAAGATCAAAGTGCCCCACATCCGCAGCTCCAATGTCGAAATCGGCATCAATGACGGTTTCATTTCCATTGAGGATTTCGGCACCCAGAACGCCTACGGTCTGACGGCGGCCTATCACATCACCGAGGACTTCTTTTTCCTGGGTGAGTACGGGCGCGCGTATGCCGGCCGCACCAGCTTCGAGACCCTGGGGGGCAATATCCAGCTCCTTACGAACGCTGAGAGGCGCTTCACGTACTACGACATCAGCCTGGGCTACAACTTCCTTCCGGGCGAGACCTTCATCGGTCGGGGTCACGCCTTGACGACGGCTTTCTATTTTGTCGGCGGCATCGGGGCCACGAAGTTCGCGGGCGACGATCGCTTTACAGTGAACTTCGGCGGCGGGTACCGGGTGCTGCCGTCGGATTGGCTTGCGATCCACATCCAGGTCCAGGACCGCGTCTTCCGGACGGATCTGCTGGGCGTATCCAAGCTGACCAACAACATGGAAGCCTCGCTCGGAGCAACCGTATTCTTTTGAGGAACGTCATGAAACACCGTATCGCAACAATCCTTTCCGGCGCCATCGCCGCCGCACTGCTCATCACGGTGCCGGCCTCGGCCGGATCGAGCTCGGCCGGTCCCGCGCCGCAATTCACCCTGGAATCCCGTGGCGGCCCCAAGGTCAGCCTCGCGCAGTACAAGGGCCAGGTGGTGATGCTCAACTTCTGGGCAAGCTGGTGCGGCCCGTGCCGGCAGGAAATGCCGCTGCTGGAAAACATCTACTCAAAGTACAAGAAGATGGGCTTCACGCTGATTGGCGTGAATGTCGAACCCGACTCGAAGGACGCAGAAGGCTTCCTGAAAGCGCTCGCGACGCCCGTCAGCTTCCCTGTCATCTATGACAAGGATAGTACCGTCAGCAAGGCCTACGACGTGTCGGGCATGCCCAGCACCGTCATCATCGACCGGAAGGGCAACATCAGAATGCTGCACCGGGGCTACAAGCCCGGTGACGAGAACGAGTATCTCGACAGCATTCGCGCCCTGGTTCGCGAATAGAGGACGCCATCATGCGGGCTCGAACGATTTTGATCGCCGTCGGCCTCGGACTGCTGCTGGGTGGGTGCTCGCCCATTCAGCCATGGGTCAAGCCCTACGAGCGTGAGCACTTCGCCGATCCCATCATGTCATTCAACCGTGACCCCGTCTCCAGCGCCTACTTCGAGCACGTCATGGAATCGCGCGAAGGAGCGCGAGGAGCGACCGGCGGTGTAGGCGGCGGCTGCGGATGCAACTGAACGTGTCGCGACTCCGCCTCTTTACGCTGCTTTTCCTGAGCGTCTGTGCTGCCCCCGCTATCACGGGAGTGCTGCCGGATGATCGGACCGACGCTCTGTATCATCGCTACCAGGGTGGTGGAATCACCATTCAGGGGCCCTCCGTCCTGGTGCAGAAGAAGATCACCGACAACTTTGCCCTGAACGGCAACTGGTATCAGGACTACATTTCCAGCGCGTCCATTGACGTGAAGCTGTCCGCAAGCCCCTACAAGGAAAAACGCACCCAGGAAAGCGCCGGCTTCCAGTACCTGCACGGCAAGGCGACCTACAGCGCCGGTCTCATTCACAGCACCGAGCCCGACTACAAGTCGAACACCACCTACTACTCGATCAGCCAGGACATGTTCGGCGACCTGACGACCCTGTCCATGACCTACAAGCGCGGTTGGGACAAGGTGTACAAGGACTTCAAGGACCCCACCACGGGCCAGATCCGCAACGATCCCGCCTTCGGCGGCCTGGACAAGGACAACAACCCGATCTCATTCAAGGATGCGGATCACCGCGGCTATTCCATCGGCCTCTCACAGATTCTCACCCGCACCCTCATCGGCAGCTTCAACTATGAAGTGCTGACCGACCAGGGCTATCTGCAGAGCCCGTACCGTCAGATCCTGTATCTCAATCCGCTGTCCGGCAAGGGCTTCACGCTGGCCGACCAGATATACCCCAACACCCGCACCAGCAACGCGGGCTCGGTCCAGCTCAAATACTATCTGCCGTATCGTGCGGCGGTCACGGGCTCCTATCGCTATTTCTCCGACACCTGGGGCATCCATGCCCACACCGCCGAAGTGGGTTATACGCACCCGGCCTTCAAGAAGTGGATATTCGACGGCTCCTTCCGCTTCTACACACAGAACGCGGCGAGCTTCTTCAGTGACCTGTTTCCCCGCGCCAATTCCCAGAATTTCATGGCGCGCGATCGCGAGCTCGCGGCATTCAACAGCTACACGGTCGGAGTGGGTGCGTCCTACGACTTCCCGCTGCCGCGCAATCCCTGGGTCAACAGAAGCACGTTTTCCGTCCGCTTCGATCACCTGCTGATTGACTACAAGGACTACCGCAACGCGCTGCTGATTGGCGCCAACCCCGACTGGACCGCGGGCAACGAGCCGCTTTACAAACTGAACGCCAACATCCTGCAGGCGTTCCTTTCAGTCTGGTTCTGATTCCCGGGCGCGAACGTTGTAACATGCCCCCCTTGCGCGCCGGCGTGATATAAGCTAGCGCAATGTGTCTGACAGCACTGCAAGGGGATTCAAAATGCGAAGTCGCATGAGACTGTTCATGGCTTTGATCGGGCTCGCGCTCGCTCTGAGCACAACCGGAGCCTGGGCGCAGGCACGGGAAGAAGGCCGCCTGCTCATGGCGAGCCAGGTACTGGAAGAGCTGCGCTCCTCGCGCGACCAGTACATTCCGGACAGGTTGCTCGAACGCGCGTACGCCATCGCCGTCATTCCTGACATGACCAAGATTGCATTCTTCGCCGGCGGTCGGCGCGGCCACGGTGTCCTGGTCGTGCGCGACAAGGACGGCCGCTTCACCAGCCCCACCTTCATCACCATGACGGGTGGCAGCTTCGGCTGGCAGTGGGGTGTGCAATCAACTGACATCGTGCTGGTGTTCACCACCCGCAAGGGTGTTGAAGGCATCACCGGCGGCAAGTTCACACTGGGCGCCGATGCATCCGTCGCCGCAGGCCCCGTCGGGCGCCAGGCATCGGCCTCCACGGACACGAGCTTCAAAGCTGAGGTCTATTCGTACTCACGGACCCGCGGTGTGTTCGCCGGTCTCGCCCTCGATGGCACCGCGCTGACCATCGATGACGATGCCAACGAGGCGTTCTACCGGAAGCCCGACCTACTTGCCTCGGACATCATCTCCGGCAAGGTCAAGAGCAACGACGACTCGGCGCGCCGGTTCATGACCGCCGTGAACTCGGGCACCGGCACGGTGTCGAATGCCACTACGACCACCGCCCAGGCGCCCGTTTCAGCGCCTTCGACCGGTGTTCAGAGTGACGCTCCAGCGCCAATGCAACGCAGCTCGCCTCCGACGGGAGCCACATCGTTTCCCATGGAAGATCCCAATCCGGGCCGGGAGCCCAAGTAGTCACTCGAGTAGTATGTCGCACGCGCCTGCGCGCGTTCGCCAGACGGGGTGGTTGATAAGAACGGGCGGCCCTGCCTTCGGCAGGAGCCGCCCTTTTTTATAGGATAGACCCAGATGCTGGGTATAGGGATCGTTGCGTTGGTCTCGCATGCGGCAGGTCGCCGCCGATCCAACACCGTAACCCGTACTAACGGGTGCGCCACTCGTTCCAGTCCTCGACGGTTGCATTGCGCATGGCACGCGCGGCAAGCAACAGCCAGTCACCTTTTCGCTTGCGCAGGTCGCGCCGGATCGCCTCGCGTTGCCGTGGGGTTCCCAGGTGCACATTGGCCGTCTCCCATCCCATCATCCACAGCAACCGGCACTCATCCTGAACGCCGACGAGATGTTTCATTTCGATACGACTGCAGTCCGGTGCCAAGCGGCGCAGGACCCACCCGTCACGGACGTGTAAAAAAGGATCCGCCACCCGCACGGCGCGGGTGATGATCTGTGAATATTGGACCGGCGGCGATTGATTCCGGGACCACCACCAGGCCGAGGTCGTCAGGGCCTTTGCCTCACGGGCGATGGTGCCGCCCCGCCAATGAGCCACCGCCGTAAAGCGTTGGCGCCCCAGGCTTCCCAGGCCTGCCTGGCGGTGTAGAACGCGGAACGGCAGCCGATGCTCAGGCATGGACTCCCGCAGCAACCGCATTTCCTCACGCCGGGGAACCACCGCGACCCGCCCGAGTTTCAACAGCCGCTGCCAGTAGCCACGTTGCTCCTTCAAACGGCCCATGGCGAGATCGCGCAACCAGCGATTACGCTCGGCGAGCACCACCGGCTCGCCGCCCTGCCGCAGCGCTTCGGTATATCCCGCCAGTACCGACTCACAGGCCCGCTGCGATGGCGTTTCCAGGCGCGACTCGCTGATTGCAATCAGTGCGCTCGTGCACAGGCGCACGAGATCGTTGGTGTAGGGAAGCGTCGTGGCCTCGTCGAAGTCGTTGATTCCCCAGATCAGGCGGCCTTCGCCGTCGCGCCACGTCCCGAAATTTTCCACGTGCAGATCGCCGACCCCCAACACTTTCGGCGCCGCGGTAAGATCGGTACACAGTTGCGGCCAGACCTGGGCCCAGCGATAGAAGGTCGCGCGCAGGAAGGAGAACGGATCCTCGGCCATCTCGCGATGTTTCAGCTTCAGGTCGCGCTTCACAATGACTCTCAGGCGGCTCGCGAGCCAGCGGTCATAGGCAGCCGTCGCGGCAACGACATTCATTGCTCGAACCCTCTTCGGAACTTTTTCGCCCATGATACTTTTTGAACTCGTGATTGCTCTGTTGGTCCTGGGTGCCATTCTCACACTGTGGGCAAACCGGATCGGCGTGCCGTATCCCGCGCTGCTGGCGCTCGCCGGGGCCGGCCTCGCACTGATCCCCGGTGCGCCCCAGGTAACCCTCGATCCCCAACTTGCCCTTGCGCTGTTCGTGGCGCCCGTGCTGCTGGACGCGGCCTACGACGCCTCACCGCGTGATCTCAGACAAAACCTCAGGCCGCTCATCAGCCTTGCGTTGGTGATGGTGGTTCTCACTATTGTCGCCGTCGCGTTCGTGGCGCGAAAGATCGTTCCGGATCTCGGCTGGGCCGCCGCAATTGCCCTTGGCGCGATTGTTGCTCCGCCGGACGCCTCCGCGGCGACCGCCGTGCTGCGGCGATTGCGGCCTCCACACCGTTTGCTGGTGATTCTCGAAGGCGAAAGCCTCTTCAACGATGCAAGCGCTTTGCTGATATACCGGATCGCGGTCGGGGCAGCCATGACCGGAGCGGCCGTCGGCTGGAAGATCATTCCTCTGTTGTTGCTGACCTGCGGCGGTGGGGTCGTCGTGGGTGTGCTCGCGGCCCGATTCTGGATGCGGGTCACGCGCGGTGTGGATGACATCCAGGTGTCGGTCATCCTGCAGTTCTGCGGCACCTTCGGCGTCTGGATCCTGGCCGATCACATCGGCGTGTCCGCGATCATTACCGTAGTCAGTTTCGCCATGAGCATTGCCCAATGCGCACCGGGTAGGGTCGATGCGCGGCACCGGATCGCCTCGTACGCCGTGTGGGAAGTAGCTGTCTTCGTTCTCAACGTACTCGCATTCGTACTCATCGGCCTGCAGTTGCGCCAGATCCTCACTCGTATGCACAGCGCGGACTGGAAAACATATGCGATTTGCGCAGCCTCGGTGTGCGTAACAGTCATTGTCGTGCGCTTTGTGTGGGTCATGGTCTACGGTTATGCGAACCTCTGGTTGGAATCGCGCCGCTCGAATCAGGACAAACCGAAGAAAGCGCGCACGCGCGGCGGCGGACTGGTTGTGTCATGGGCGGGCATGCGCGGCATCGTGACGCTCGCCGCGGCGCTGGCTCTTCCGGATGGTGCGCCGGAGAACGCCTTTCCCTATCGCGACCTGATCATTCTGTGCGCCTTTTGTGTTGTGTTGACAACGCTGGTCCTGCAGGGATTGACGCTGCGGCCCCTCTTGGCGATGTTGGGTCTGAAGGATGACGGGTCGGTGGCCCGGGAAGTCAGACTGGCCCGTATCGAGACGGCACGGGCGGCATTGCGGGTGCTCGCGCAGGAGTCGGACGGCCATCCGTCAATTGATGTACTCCGAAGCGAATACGAGGCCCGGATACGCTCCGGTGAACAGACTGCCACGGCCGGCACCGACGCTACGCGCATGACTGAGTTGCAACGGCGCGCGGTCAGGGCTCAACGGCAGGCGCTGATGAGCCTGCGCGCTCGCAAGGTAATTGGCGATGATGCCTTTCATGCCGCCGAAGAGGAAGTCGACTTGCTCGAGCTCACGGCCGACTCCCGCATCCGGCCGGGACCGGACAGCACGACCCAGTCTTCCTAGTTCGGGTAAGCTGTACGACGTTGCGCTGGAAGACGGGCGCCGTTGAAACATTGACATGTCAGGATTTGTCGAGACCCTGGATTCCTATCGAAGCGGGACCCTGTCCAGAGACGCGCTGCTTGCCGAAATCGAACGCCAGTTGGCGGCCGGTGAAGCCGATCCCGGCGCCCTGCTCGCCGCCCTGAACAACGAGCAGGCCCGCGAGCGCCTGCCGGGCAACATCCACATCGAAATTGTGCGCAAGTTGCTGCGACGCCGCGATACGCCGGTGGAGGCGAAATCAGGGCGGGCGCCGAAAATTGTTGCGCTTCAGCTACAGGACGACGATGCCGCCACGGTGCTCGTCGATCATTCGGGCAGCCGCCCGGCTCCGGTGCCGGCGCCGCCACGCCGCAAGTCCTTCATCTCTGTTGGAACCGTGTTGCACAACCGGTTCCGCCTGATCGAGCCCATTGGCGAAGGCGGCATGAGCACGGTGTACAAGGCCATCGACCTGCGCAAGGTCGAGGCCCGCGCGAGCGAAACCCACGTCGCCGTCAAACTCCTGACCATGCCGCTCAGCGATTTCACCGAGTCGCTGGCGGTGTTACAGGGCGAGGCCCACAAGCTCCAGACACTGCCCCACCCCAACATCGTCCGTGTGATTGACTGCGACCGCGACGGGCGGATCGTGTTCATGACCATGGAATATCTGAGCGGTGAGTCGCTCAAACGCCGGCTGGCCGCCACGGAGCACAAAGGCCTGCCACCGCGCGACGCCACCGATATCGTCAAATCCATCGCGAGCGGTCTCGCGTTCGCCCATCGCAACGGCATCATCCACGGCGACCTCAAGCCGGGCAACGTGTTGGTCACTGACAGCGGCGCGGTCAAGATCATTGATTTTGGCATTGCCCGCCTCATGACACGCCATCCGCGCGCAACCGGCGTCAACGGCGACGAGCGCCCCCGGTTGAGCGCATTGACGCCGCCGTACGCGAGCCCGGAAATGTTGGAAAACGCGCCACCGGATCCGCGCGATGACATCTATGCGCTGGCCTGTATTGCGCACGAGCTGTTGACCGGACGGCATCCCTTCGATCGGATGGTCGCCAACGACGCGCGCGACAGCGGCATGAAGCTGGTGCGCCGTGCCTCGCTGTCTGCCGCACAGTTCCGGGCCATCGCCCATGGGCTGGAATTCGATCGGGACCGGCGTACGCCGAGTGTTGAAGAGTTCATGGCAGAGCTTACGTCAGGCACCGGCATCTCGCGCGCGCGGATGGAGCTCATCATTGGCGCGAGCGTCGTGGCGGTGTTGCTGGGCGCCTATTTCATGGGCCGCCCGCAGATCGAACACTGGCTGGCGGCGAACCGCGGCACGGCCATTCCCATCCCGGCCCAAGGCGAAGTATTTCGCGACTGTCCCATCTGCCCGTTGATGAAAGCGTTGCCGCCAGGTGAATTCAAACAGGGGGTCGCGGCTGGACAGGCCGACGCCTCCCCTCTCGAGATGCCCCAACACGCGGTCCGTATCGCGTACCCCTTAGGTGTGGGGGTATATGAGATCACCGTTGGCGAATTCCGGGAGTTTGTGGACGCCACCGGCCACAAGAGCGCCGGTTGCCAGACTTACAACGGCAAATGGCAGGCCAGCTCCGAGCTCAACTGGAACAACGCCGGTTTCACTCAAACCTCACTGCATCCGGTCGCGTGTGTGTCATGGCGGGATGCGCGCGACTTCGCCGGGTGGCTGTCGAAAAAGACCGGGCAGACTTACCGGCTGCCGAGCGAGTCGGAATGGGAATATGCGGCCCGCGCGGGTTCACCGTACACACGTCCCTGGAAGGACAACATCGAAAGCGCCTGCACCGGCGCCAATGTCGCCGACCAGGCGGCGGCACAGCAGTATCCGGGCTGGAGGGTCCACCCCTGCAGCGACGGCTATGTGTACACCGCGCCGGTCGGCTCGTTCCAGCCCAACGCCTTCGGGCTGTATGACATGCTGGGGAACGTTTTCGAATGGGTCCAGGATTGCTGGCACCAGGACTACCGGGGCGCGCCCACCGACGGCTCCGCCTGGCGCGCGAACGGCGACTGCACCCAACACAACCTGCGCGGAGGTTCGTGGTTCACGACACCAACCCTGGTGAGCACAGCAGCGCGTAACCGGTTCGACGAAACCTACCGCAGCAACAGCATCGGCTTCCGCCTGGTGAGGGAGATCCCGCAATGATTCATTCGCGGCTGCCGGCCCTGCTGGCCATGGCCTGCATTCTGCCGCTCGCCGCTGGTTGCGTCAGCCGGCGGGCGCCGACTGTCGCCCATGTGCACATCGGCCACGCCATCACCGGTGTACACGTTACTCCAAACAAGGAGGGTTACCTCGTGAGCGCCGAACGGCGCGCGCAGGAGGCTCTCGACTACACAACGAAAGCGGCTGCCGCGCACGACCTGACCGAAATCAAGCGCGACATCGCACTTGCCTCCCAGGCCACCAATGCGGACGACACCTTCGGAGTGAAGGAATCCATGGTGATGGCGGTCAATCACATCACGTTCGCGGCAACCTCCGACGACGCCACTCTCAATGTGCAAAAGGCGGCTCCGGTCTTGGCGGCGGATTCAGCCCGGGTCATTGAGCGCTGCGACCTGATTGGACTGTTGAACAAGGACATCCAGGCGAGCAACTCCGAGAAGGAAGCCTTCCTGTTGGTCGGGGAAATCGCCAAGCTGGCGCAGGCCAATATTTCCGGCGATGACTCCAATGGCGACGGCGTTGTGGGCTCGGTACCCTCGGAGTACGGTTTGCTGCAGCTTCGCAAGGAGCTGGAAGCCATGATCGGCCGCGAGAAGCCACCGTATGTGACCGTGGACCAGTGGTACCTGTTCAATCTCGTCAAGCTGCCGAACGGCAAGTGGGTATTCGACAAGTTCGGCCGCGGCGGCAACATTGAGGGATATAAGTAGGGCATGAGTGTTCGGCTGGCAGTCGCTGTGAGTATCGGTGCCGCCGTGATCGTGTCTTACGGTCAGCCAGCCGCCGCACAGGCGGATGCTCATGCCCGCGCGATCGCCCGAGCTTCGTGTCAGAGCGGTAAGCACTCCGACGCGGTCATCGATGCCAAAGCCGCCGTGGCACGCACCCCGGACGATTTGGGTCCGCGCATGCGACTGGCCGATGCGCTGGTCGATCAAGGTTGCTACCAGGAAGCGGTTGAGATCCTCGAAGCAGCCCAGGAGGGCTTTCCTCACAGCGCCGAGCTCGCAGGCAAGTTGCGGGACACCCGCAGCCTCGTCACTGAACAGACTTATATCGAGGGGCTCACGCAAGCTGCCGAGAGCGCCCGGATTGCGCGTAGCCAACTTCGCTGCACCAAGCTAGCTGACATTACAGCGTGTGACGATGCCTTGCACTTCAAGCCGGATGATGTGCCCCTGCTGCTGGCAAGAGGCGATGCGCTGATGCAGGCGGATCGGCCGGCGGAGGCGCTGACGGCGTACAGACACGTGGCACAGTTGAAACCCGCGGACGAGACACTCAAGAGCAAAGTGGCGAGCGCGGAGGCGCTGGTGGCGAAGAGCCAGCCTTCGCCGGGTGCCCAGGCACCGGGGGTTGGTGCTGGGGCCGCTGGGGCCGCAGGCACGCCGACCGTGGCCAACAGCGCGGCGCGGGTGAAGGCGCCTCGGAAGGACGCGTCTGCGGGAGCCGTCAACCGACTGGCAGCGGCCGCCAAGCCAACATCGGGGCCCCACCCTGACGGTGGCCAACACTTGACGGCGACGCCGACGGCGGCCATCGCCGCGCTGGCTCCGGAAGCCAAAACCTACTCAAACGACGCCCCACCGGGCCAAACGAACTAATATCATTTATTAGCGCTGCACTGGCCTCGCTGAGCCCGGGTCCTCTCACGCCGGGCCGGGCGGCCCCCAAAGCGTGGTTTTTGGCGGCTGCGCCGCGGCGAGCGTCAGCGCGGGGGCGGGGTCGTGCCCGGCGCTACGAAGCCGGGTTTGACTATGTCCCGCTGCATCGGCGCCAACATCACCATCACCTTGTTCTGCAGCCGATACGGCACGTGCACCCTGTCGAACGCGATGTACAGGTCCTCCGCTATCGCATTGAACTGCGCATTGTTGATTGCCAGCTTGGCATGGGCCTCATGCATGTCGCGTCCCGTGTATTTGCACGGCCCGCCCGTGAGATTGCAGAGCTGCTCGAAAATGAGCTGTGTGAACTTCTTGACGTCCGCGTCGGCGAACGTGAAATTGATCCGGTCATCCGCCAGGATGGCGTTGGTGAACTCCTGGGCAATGGCCCTGAATTTCGCCTCCCCACCGATCTGCTCATAAAGCGTGCCACTCGCGTGTGCCACGGCCATGGCGCAGGTCAGTACCACCGCCCGCAGACCCAACAGGAACCAGTTGTAGAGTTTCATAGGTCTAGAACCCCGCCTGCACAGACAAGTACGGACCGGCCTGGTGTCGTGTGACGGTCGTTACGGGTGCGAGCACACTGCCGATGTTGAGGTATGCCGCCACCAGCGACAGGTTCCTCGTCGGGGTCCACCCGACAAAGATTGTCCATGCGTTGGTTTGATCATCGACGCTGAGATTGTGCGGTCCTGTGCGGATCTCGCCGCCCACCGCAAGCTTGCGGGTCAGCAGATAGGCAATCGTGGCTTCAGGCTTGGTTGAATAGCCGCGATGCCGGTCGCCGCCGAAGCCCAGCAACCCAAACTGGTTGGCCTTGGTTTCGCGCACCACGGCGTTGACTAGTACGCTCTCGCCGAGGAACACCTTGGTGAGCGCCAGGTAGATATCCGTTGCATGCTCAGCCTGGGCCCCGAGCTGCTGCGGATTGATCAAGCCCGGCAGACCCACCGCATCGGCGTGCTTGATGCCGTCGTTATGCTTGTATTGGGCGCCGACGGCCACCTGCGGCACCCAGGAGTCCTGGCCGTAAATGGCATCGCCGAGCAATTTGATCTTCAAGCCCACCACGTCCTGGTTGACACCCAGCCCATCGAGTGCCGTGCTGGTGAATTCCAATTGTTGGTGCGTGTAGGACAGCTCGAAGCGGTCCCACGCCCCAGCCGATACTCCATAGGTATACAGGTGCAGGTCGCGAAGTTGAATGTTCGTGAAGTGGGCGTTGGCGCCCCAGCTCAGGTTTGAGCCATAGCCGGTAATGAAGGCCATGGGAACCAACCCGCCACCCCCTGCTCCCTCGAGATCGCTGAAGCCGGCCGTCAGATGCAACTTGCCTTCGTCGGCACCCAGCAGATTATCAGCCAGGGCACAGCGTGTGCCCATCCATCCCAGTGCCACCACGGCCGTGGTGACGATGGACATTCTTCTCATGTGTTGTTTCCCGCCCATCCGTTTGCAGCGACGGGGCGGGATCTTACGGTATCCGAGTTGCGCCGCGCACGCTCAAACAGTCGTGCAGTGCAGCGAGCTTGGCAGTCCGAAGTGGGTCAGGGCGAGGAGCGGGAAGCCACCCAGTGGTCCACTTGCTTCTGCAGAATGCTCAGCGGCAGCGAGCCACTGCCCAGCACCACGGCATGGAACTGCCGCAGGTCAAATGAAGCGCCGAGTTGGGCCTGGGCCTGGCTGCGCAATTCCAGGATCTTCAACATGCCGATCTTGTAGGCCAGCGCCTGTCCCGGCAGTACGAAGTAGCGCTCGATCTCGCTCACCACCTCGCCCTGCGCCATGCCGGTCTTCTCGCGCATGTAGGCAATGGCCTGTTCGCGGCTCCAGTGCTTGCGATGAATGCCCGTATCGACCACCAGGCGCACCGCACGGAACATCTCCGCCTGCAGGCGCCCGAAATTATCGAGCGGATCGTTCTCGAATCCCATCTCCCAACCGAGCCGCTCCGCATACACGGCCCAGCCCTCGTCATAAGCCGTGAACGGCAGGATCTTGCGGAAGGTTGCTACGTCAGTCAGGCGCTGTGCGATCACTGCCTGGAGCTGGTGCCCCGGGACCGCTTCGTGATACGCGAGCGTACGCATCTGGTACTTCCAGATATCGCGCATGTCCCGCAGGTTGACATAAAACACGCCGGGCCGCGCTCCATCCAGCGATCCTGTGTCCGCGTACGCACCCGGTGCAGTCGCTTCCTTGAACTGCGGAACCCGCCGCACCTTGATGTTGAGTTGGGGCGGAGCCGCGAAGTCGGGTGCCAGGCCCCGGATGATCCCGTCAATATAACGTTGATAGTCGGCAATGCAGGCAGCCCGGCCGGCATCGTCGTTGCTGTACTGCAGTCGCGGGTTCTGATTCAACCTGGCGACGCGCTCGGCGATGGTACCGTCGGGCAGGCCCTGCGACCGCAGGACGGCATCCAGCTCTTTCTCGATCCGCGCCACCTCGCCGAGCCCGATGTTGTGAACCTCCTCGGCATTCAATGAGGTGGTGGTGTGACTGCGGATCAGGTGATCGTAGTAACTGTCACCTTCCGGCAGTTTCCACACCCCGTAGTCCTCACTGACCCGGGGCTGCAGGGCCACGAACCAGGCGATCAGCCGGGCATACGCGGGATACACCTTCTGCTCGATGGCCTGTTCGGCTTCGCCCAGGCGCCGGGCGCGATCGGCCGGCGTCAGTGTCCCGAGATGCCCCATCTTGTCGCGCAAGTTGGTATAGAGAATGTTCTCGCGCACCGGTACCGCAATGAACGCCCGCATCTCCGCCAACACCCGCTCAATGACGAACTTCGGCGGCACGACACCCATCGATTGCCGCAGCTCCAGTCCCTCCAGCAACTGCCCGAATTTCCGCTCAAACGCATTGAGACGGCTGATGTAGTTGCGGATATCCCGCTGGCCGCCGATGGGATGAATCGCCACCATGAAATCCGGCGTGGAGCTCTGCACACCGTAAAGCTGATTGACGGGATAGTCGTGGAACAGCCAGCGCTGCCCTTCCACGAGGTCCTGCAGAAACCATTCGAGCACATCGTAGGAAAGCTGGTGGGAAGGCGACAGCGTGGAGCGATCGTAACCGTGCAGGGTGGCGAGGTCGTCGCGCGCCATTTTGGCGAGCTTACGCTCGTGCGCCGGCGACACGTCGGTCAACATGCCGTCGAAGCCCTTGTAACCCAGTTGTTCGAACACACCGAGGGAGGACACGGCTTCCGGGTCCTCCAGCAGGAACTGGATGAAGGCTCGTTCAAAGAAAATCTCAATAAAGAGCGGCCGGAAATACCAACTGTGGACGGCCAGGGCAATGCTCAGCAGGACGGCAGCGCCGATGAGGCCTCCGAGCCATTGAAACAGGCGCCTCAACGGGGTTGTACGCCTGCCCCGACTACGAGTTGCGCCAGCGGCGAGTAGTTGCCGCCGAAGTGATGACCGCCGGGCAACTTGACGATCTGCGCATGCTGCCCGCCGAGCTTGGGGCAAATGGACTCTTTGTCATCATCACCATACACACACAGCGTGTTGGTCGCCGAGAGCTTCTCCATTTCCGGACGGACGGGCAGACCGTCGGAATCGCTGCCGATCCAGTTGGAGACGTGAAATTCGAAGGCCGCGTATTCACTCACGCCAATGAGCGTAGTCTGTTTGATGAGCGCACGGGTGGCCGGCGGCAGGCGGTTGACGGCAAACGGCAGCACATCCGCGCCCTGCGAGTAGCCTACCAGCAGCGCATGCTTCTTTTTCCAGTGGAAGGCGTAGTAGCGCACGATCCGATCAATATCCGTCGCGAGCCCCAGCGGCGTGCGGGCTGTCCAGAAGTAACGCAGCGAGTCCACGCCCGCCGTGGGAACACCTCGATCCGCCAACAACTGCGCCACCTGTTTGTCGATCCCGGCCCAGCCGCCATCGCCCGACACGAGCACGGCGAACGAATCCGACACCGGCGTACCCGGAGTTGGCTCCACTTCCACAATCGGCAGGTCAGCCAGGCTGGCCGGCGGCGTCGGCAGACGCGCGGTGACCGGCTGCTGGGCCACAATCGATTCGAAGGCGGCCTTGAACTGCGGCAGCCAGTCGACTGTGTCCGTACCGAGATAGCTGTGTCCCACCTTGGGAAGCTCAATCAGCTTCGCGTCCTTGGTCTGGCCGATGAAGGTACGTGCTTCGTCGATGGAACACACCCGATCCTTCACACCGTGCAGTGCAATCCACGGCCCCTGCAATTGCGACGGTGGCAGCAGGCGATAGCCTGTCTTGATTTTCCGATATTTCAGTCCCTGTACCTCACACAGTGGCTTGTGCAGGTCCAGGTCTACACAGAATGACAACGTGAGCGCGCCTGCGAAGATGCCGCGCGGCGCCTGCGCAAGACTGGTGAATGCGAGCGTAGCTCCCGCCGAGTGGCCGATGAGAATCGGTGTGTAATAGGTCGGTACCCTGTAGTAGGCCTGTATGTAGTGGCTGAGATTTTCGAGATCTCCGTCCGGCAACACACAGGTGCCGCCATCCTTCTCCAGGTCGGCAAACAACTGCGCAGTGTCAATACCCGCCACGAGCGTTCCGTCCGAGGCCAACGCTCCCGCCATCCTCGCGAGCCGCGATGTCCAACCACCATCGCCGGACATGAGCAGTGCGAAGTGCTTCACTTCACCCCGCGGCCGGAACACTTCCACTCGCTTGAAGCGGCCGTGCGACAGAACATCGGGCGCCGAAACCGGCTCAGGCATGGTGACCGCCGTGACGGCAGCCGCCCACGCCGCGTCGGCGCCTGCCGCGAACAAAACCAGAACAACCAGAGCTGAGGCTAAGACGCCCGACCGCCGACGCACTACCGGAATTCGCTCGTCGGAGCCGCGGACGCGACAGGCTGCGGGAAGATGCTTGGAATCAAAATGAAGTGCATTTCGTTAGTATTGCAGTATGAGAACCGTCGGCGCCACTCGATACGTCACACCGCTTCACGAAGGCGGCTCGCTGCCCGCCATTGTGGAAGCCGACGACGATGGCATGTACGTGCTGAAATTCCGCGGTGCCGGCCAGGGCCCGAAAGCATTGATTGCAGAAATGGTGGCCGGCGAGATGGCGCGCGCCCTGCAGTTGCCCATTCCCGAAATAGTGCTGATTGAGCTGGACGCCGACCTCGCCCGAACGGAGCCGGATCCGGAAATCCAGGAACTGATCAAAGCCAGCGCGGGCTTGAATGTGGCCCTGGATTACCTGCCGGGCGCCGTGATGTTCGATCCTCTTGCCGAGAAGCCGGCCGCGCGATTGGCCTCCGATATCGTCTGGTTTGATGCGTTTGTCACGAACGTCGACCGAACCCCACGCAACGCCAATCTGCTGATGTGGCATCGGCAACTGCAATTGATCGATCATGGTGCCGCGCTCTATTTCCATCACTCGTGGCATCAATTCCTGGAACGCGCGGCCGATCCGTTCACGCGGGTGAAGGACCACATCCTGTTGCCTTTCGCCGCTTCACTGCAGGAGTCCGATGCCCGCTTGAGTCAGCTCATCACACCGCAGGTTCTGGACAGGATTGTGGGACTGATCCCCGAAACCTGGTTGGGTAAAGATGCGCCCTTCGGGACAGCACAGGAGAACCGGGAGGCGTACGCGAAGTATCTGCAGCGCCGGTTGGAGCAACGTGACGCATTTGTGCAGGAGGCAATCCGTGCCCGCTCGCCTGACTAACGGCAGCTCGTATGACTACGCGATAGTGCGTGTTGTTCCGCGGGTCGAGCGCGAGGAATTCGTCAATGTCGGCGTGATTGTCTCGTGCCCGCAGAAGCAGTTCCTGGAAGCGCGCATTGAAGTGGACGAAAGCCGCCTGAAAGCGTTGGATGCCGGGATCGATATCGACGCCATCCGGGCGCACCTGGCCAGCATCCCCGCCATTTGCGCCGGAGGCGACCAGGGCGGGACGATCGGCAAACTGTCACGACGGGAACGGTTTGACTGGCTGGTGGCGCCCCGCAGCACCATGATTCAAACCTCGAAGGTGCACACCGGCCGCTGCACCGATCCGCACACTCTGCTCGAGCATCTGCTCAACACAATGGTGCGGCCGCCCCGCTAGAGCGGACTCAGTCGCCCGCGAACTGAAATTCAACTTCCATATTCAGGTCCGCCAGCTTGCGCGCGCTGGCGCTGCTGAAGGTCAGCGATGCGTTGGCGATCGGTGCAACCTCCACCAGCAGTGAAAGCTGCCCGCCGTCGCTTTGCAGCTTGCTGAAAAACTCGCGATGCCGGCTCAACTGTACGAGCTGTTGGCTGAAGAACAGCTCGAGGGGCATGCTGCTGGGACCCAGCAATTGCGCCGGCAGCAGCGCCGACCAGTACGAGTCGCGGTGGTTGCCGCCCATGGGTGAGCCCGACTGCGAGCGGCGGGGCTCACCGGCCTTCCAGCTATGTTCGGGCTCGAGCCGCAGCTTCTCGGTCAGCACACTGAGATCCATCGCCGGATGCCGGACGCGCAAAGACACTGCGTAGCTGAAAGCGCTGGTGGGCAAAACCTGGCCGACGTTGCTCGAGCTCATTGTCCATTACCTCAGTGTCCTTCCAGGACGGGAGCGGGGGAGAATAACCGGCTTACGCATGGCCTGTCTTGGCTTCGAGCATTGCAGGTGCGTCCGCGCCCGTGTCGCAGATGCACAGATTTCATGTCGCCCGGGTGCAACGCCACGCACGTGGCGGCTGCGCCACAAGGGGCAAAGTGGTCGCCTATTTGACAAGGGGGGCGTTGGAAGGGTGAGATAAAAGAGGGGTCCTCAGGAAATACGGTCGTTGAGCTCCAGAGCCGAGCCGGTTGGCACCATTGAAATTGCTCTCGGGCACGCTGCGCGTCTGCTCGAGAACAACCCGCGCCTGGCCCTCGAGCAGGCCGGCGAAATTCTCAAAACGGCCCCGAATCATCCCACCGCGGGACTGCTGTTGGGCACCGCGCAACGCTTGTTGGGCGACAACGACAGCGCGTTACGAGTCCTCACCGCGGTCGTGCGCGCGCAGCCAGCCTGGGCATACGCCCACTACGAGTTGGGTCTGGTGCTCAGCCGCCTCGGACAGAGCGATGCGGCGGTCGGGCATTTGCGCCGTGCTGTTGAGCTGAAACCCGACATGCCTGACGGCTGGCGGGCGTTGGGCGATCAGCTAACGGTGGCGGGTGATCCCGCAGGCGCCGATCGCGCGTACGCGCACCACATCAAGACCTCGACGCGTGATCCACAACTGTTGGCGGCCGCGGCCGCGCTTTGTGAGAACCAGATTCCGCAGGCCGAATTGCTGCTGCGCAATCATTTGAAGGCGCATCCAACGGATGTAGCGGCCATCCGGATGTTTGCAGAAGTCGCCGCGCGCCTGCGGCGCTATCAGGATGCCGAGACCCTCCTCGAGCGCTGTCTCGAGTTGGCACCGAGCTTCAGCGCCGCGCGGCACAACTACGCGATTGTGCTGCACCGGCAGAACAAGGCCGAAGAGGCGCTGCGCGAAGTCAACACGCTGCTGGCCCTCGACGCGCACCATCCGGGTTATAACAACCTGAAAGCGGCCATCCTGGCCATGATCGGGGAGTTGGATGGCTCCGTTGAAATCTATGCCCGTGTGCTGGCGGCGTACCCGCAGCAGGCGAAGATCTGGATGAGCTACGGCCATGCATTGAAAACGAACGGCCGCGAAGCCGACAGCGTGGCGGCGTACGAAAAGAGCATTGAGCTCGCACCGGAGCTCGGCGAAGCCTACTGGAGCCTGGCCAACCTGAAGACGGTGAGCTTCAGCCCCGCGCAACTCGAAGCGATGCGCGCGCAGCTCGCGCGCACGGACTTGAGCCGTGACGACCGTTTCCACCTGCATTTTGCGCTGGGCAAAGCGCTGGAGGATACGGGCAGCTACGCTGAGTCCTTTGAGCACTACGCGGCCGGCAACCGGCTGCGGCGCGAAGCACTCAATTACTCGTCGGGGGAGCTGACGGCCTTGGTGCGCCGCTCCCGCTCAGTGTTGACTGCCGCATTCTTCGACGCCCGTCGTGACTTCGGCTGCGAACGGCCCGATCCCATCTTCATTGTCGGACTGCCGCGCGCCGGCTCCACACTGATTGAGCAGATCCTGGCGAGCCACTCACAGATCGAAGGCACGGCGGAGCTGCCGCACATTCCGGCGCTGGCCAGAACCCTGCACCCGGACCAGCCCGGCAGCTACCCCCAGGTGTTGCAGAACCTCACCGCGGCGCAGGCGCGCGCGCTCGGCGAGCAGTATCTCGAGCGCTCCCGCATCCAGCGCAAGAGCACGGCGCCCTTCTTCATCGACAAGATGCCGAACAACTTCATGCACATCGGGCTCATTCAGCTCGTGCTGCCGAACGCCCGCATCATCGATGCGCGCCGCCATCCGCTCGGCTGTTGCTTTTCCGGGTTCAAGCAGCACTTCGCGCGCGGCCAGAGCTTCACTTACAGCCTGGAAGACATCGGTCGCTACTACCATGACTACGTCGAGCTGATGGCGCACTTTGACGCCGTCCTGCCGGGCCGCGTACACCGTGTTTTCTATGAATCCATGATTGCCGACACCGAAACCGAGGTGCGGCGGCTGCTCGAGTTCTGCGGGCTGCCGTTTGAAGAGCAGTGCCTGCGTTTCTACGAAAACGAGCGCGCCGTGCGCACGGCCAGCTCACAACAGGTGCGCAAACCGATTTTTCGCGAGGGGTTGGAACAGTTCCGCCATTACGAGCCGTGGCTGGCACCGCTCGAGCGGGCGCTGGGTCCTGTGCTCAGGACCTATCCTGATGTGCCGCCATTCCCGTAAACAACATCTAAGGGGTATTCGCAGTGACACGTAGTCGACTCAGAAAATTACGGCGGCAGGGAGCCAAACGAACCAGGCAGGGTCTATGGAAGGTTGCGCCGGTGGCCGGCGCTCTCCTCTCCTGCATATCCGCGGCACGAGCCGCCGACGACGAAACAGCAGCGGCCGGCGGGTTGGCCGAAGTCGTGGTCACCGCACAGAAGCGCGTCGAGAACCTCCAGGACGTACCCCTGAGCATTCAGGCAATCGGTACGCAGAAGCTGGAGCAGATGAATGTAACCAAGTTCGATGACTACGCGCAGCTTCTGCCCAGCGTCTCGTTCCAGAGCGCGGGCCCGTCAGTCGAGCACATCTACATGCGCGGCGTGGCGAGCGGCGGCGACGGCAATCACTCAGGCTCTCTGCCCAGTGTCGGCATGTACCTGGATGAGCAGCCCGTCACGACCATTGACGGCAACCTGAACATTCACATTTACGACATTGCACGCGTTGAGGCGCTGTCGGGACCGCAAGGCACCCTGTACGGCGCGAGCTCCGAGGCCGGCACGCTGCGCATCATCACGAACAAGCCGGATCCGACCAAGTTCGCCGCCGGCTACGATGTCGAAGGCAACACCATCTCCCATGGCGGCCAGGGTTACAGCTTCGAAGGCTTCGTCAACATTCCGCTCACCTCCTACGCGGCCGTGCGCCTCGTCGGCTGGGATGTCAAGGACGCCGGTTACATCGACAACGTACCGGGGTCGGTCACCTTCCCGACATCCGGTATCACGATGAACAACGCGAAATTGGTGAAGAAGGACTACAACGATGTGACCACGCGCGGTGGCCGCGCCGCGCTCAAGGTGGATCTGAACGACAATTGGACCATCACGCCACAGGCGATGGGCCAGGTCCAGACCACCAACGGCAGCTTCGCATACAACCCTGCCGTGGGCGACCTCGAGATCCAACACTATTTCCCGGACAATATCCGCGACTCCTGGGTGCAGTCGGCGCTCACCATCGAGGGCAAGATCAGCAACTTCGATATCGTGTACTCGGGTGCGTACCTGACTCGCAACACGCACGAGAACTCGGATTACACCGACTACTCCCTGGCCTACGACCAGTTGAACGGCTCCGGCGCCTACTTTCTGGACAATGCCGGCAACCTCATCAATCCGGCGCAGCACATCGTCGGCAGGGATCACTACACCAAGACCAGCCACGAGTTCCGCGTCTCCACACCGAAGGACTTCCCCTTGCGGGCCACCGCCGGATTCTTCATCCAGCGCCAGGTGCACGAGATCGAACAGGACTACCAGGTCATCAACAACGGCACGCAACTGGCCGACGATCTGTCGGTCCCGGGCTGGCCGGGTTCCATCTGGCTCACCGAGCAGGAGCGCGTCGACCGCGACAAGGCCGTCTTTACCGAGCTGTCGTACGATCTCATGAGCAACCTGACGTTGAACACCGGCATCCGCTACTACACGTTCGACAACACGCTGCAGGGTTTCTACGGATTCAACGCGAACTACGCCTCAGGCGAAGGCACCGCGACCTGCTTCAACAACATTCCGTTCCACGGTGCCCCGTGCTCGGACCTGGACGGCCGTTCGACAGGTTCCGGCAATACACCGAAGGTCAACCTGCAATACAAGATCGACAACGACCGCATGGTGTATGCAACGTGGTCCAAGGGCTTCCGGCCGGGCGGTGTGAATCGCAACGGCGGCGGCAAGATTCCGCCCTACAAGCCGGACTACCTCACCAACTACGAGATCGGCTGGAAGACCACGTGGCTCGACAACCGGCTGCGTTGGAACGGCGCGGCGTTCTATGAGAAGTGGAAGGACTTCCAGTTCTCCTACCTCGGTCCCAACGCGCTCACCATCATTGCGAACGCCGGTGAGGCCTCCATCAAGGGTATTGAAACGGACTTCGAGTTCCAGGTTGTACAGGGGTTCACCCTGTCGGGCGGCCTGGCCTACCTGGATCCGAAGCTGACCCAGGAATTCGCGCCCATCGACCCCACCACCGGGTTGGTCGACCCGGGTCTGTTCGCGCCCAATGGCGAGCAGCTTCCGGTGACACCGAAGTTCAAAGGCAACCTGGTCGGCCGCTACACGTTTGAGGTGGGCGCGGGTTTCCTGGGCCATGTCCAGGCCACCGGGCTGTATGTCGGACAGCGGTTTGCCGATCTGCGCCAGCAGGCCCGTGCCGTGCTGGGGCCGGAGCCCGCCTACTTCCAGGCCGATTTCTCCGCGGGTGTGGAGAAGAACGGCCTGACGGGCGAGCTCTACATCGACAACGCCTTCGACCGGCGCGAGGTGTTGGATCGGTTTGCGGAATGCGACGAGTCCACTTGCGGCACCGTCGCGATCTACGACATTCCGAACCGCCCCCGTACCATCGGTATCCGCTTCGGACAGAGGTTCTAGATCACGACGCGGCGCCGCAGGCTCACTGCGGCGCCGCCTGTTGTTTGACCGGGTCGGGGACCAGGACTTCCATTTTCAGGACCGGCCGGGACGCCGTCGCCTGATGCGGAATGCAGGTAGTGCGTAATTCAACATTGCGGGCCGCGAACAGCGGCACAATGTTGTGCCGGATCTGCTCAACGAGCTCGCATTCACCGGAATCGGTCGTAAAGGAATCCCGCAGCTTCAGGTCCAGGGGCTTCCAGTGAGCGGCCACCGGAGTCTGATCCGCCGCCTTCGCGGCATCCGCGGAGCCCGCCGGCTGCAGGACACGCATCTTCACCCGGACACCGGGGAACGGATCCGGTCCGGTCGGGCGGCTGCACCCCATTTCCATGACCTTCAGACCCTTCTTCTGCGCTCCAAGGTCGAGCAATACGCCCCGCACCTTGTCGCGCAGGCCGTCGCAGGAGTAGCGGGTGGTGAAGCCCTGGTAGACAAACGTCAGCTCCTTATCCGTCCAGACCGCGGACTGGGGCTCACCTGCCGGCGCGGGCGCGTTTTCCGCCGCCCAGGCGCCTGAGCCCAGCAGACAAGCTACCGCTGCGGGAACGATCAATCGGGTTCGATTCGACATGGCAACACCTCCGCCGACCTTCATGAAGGGCCGCATTGGATTGGACCCGCGGCCGGTTCGGCAGTTCATAGAACGTCCTGGGAGAACAAGCGTTTACAATACCTGTCCGCTGCCACTGCACCAAGCAACCCATGAAGCTATTCTCCCAGGACCTCTTGAACGAGCTGACTACCCAGGCCGCCGCCAGCCCCCGGCAGCGGGCCCATCTCAATATTCATGCGACGCCGGCCGATCCGGTGCAGCGTTTTTTCGTGGCCACCCAGAAGGACACCTACTTCCGGCCCCACCTGCACACCACCAAATCCGAGCTGGCCGTGGTGCTGCGCGGGTCTTTCGACGTGTTGACATTCGACGCGGCGGGCGCGGTCACCGGCCGCTACCGGGTCGGAGCAAATTCGGCCAACATCGCGTTTGAAACGCCGGTCAACATCTGGCACACCCTGCTGGCGGGCAGCGACGGCGCGGCCTTCCTCGAAATCAAGCAAGGGCCGTACGATCCCGCGACGGCCACGCAATTCGCTTCCTGGGCCCCCGCCGAGGGTCACGAGTCGGTTCCGCGGTTTCAACAATGGCTGCGCGAGGCACAGCCGGGTAGCGCCGCATACCAGCCCGAATGAGCGTGCAACGGCTCTTTCCGACGCTCGTGTATCGCGGGCGCCTGAAGCACGCCGGCTGGCAGTCATTCAACAACCGGCTGCTGCGGGAATCCCTGCAGCTACGGCACGATGATGTGGGTGGCCGGCGCTGGTCCAAAGAGAACTACCCAGGCGGCTACACCTCGTACAACTCGGTGCACCGCATGCACGAGGTCTCACCGACCTTCGCCGAATTGCAACGGCGCATATCGCGGCATGTGCGCTCGTTTGCGGCGTCACTGGAATTCGATCTCACGCAGCGCGCGCTCACCATGACCGACTGCTGGGTAAACATCATGCCGCGGCAGGTTGTGCACAGCCTGCACCTGCACCCGCTCGCCACCCTCAGTGGGACCTACTATGTCAGAACCCCGCCCGGTTGCCCGGGGCTGAAGTTTGAAGACCCGCGCCTGGATCGTTTCATGGCGGCGCCGCCCCGGACGGGGTCCAGCCGCCCCTGGGTTGTAATACCGGCCGAAGCCGGCACCCTGGTGCTGTTCGAGAGCTGGCTGCGTCACGAAGTGCCGCCGAACCCGGTCGCGGCCGAGCGCGTCAGCATCAGTTTCAACTACGGCTGGTTCTGACGAGCGTTCCCACCGGCCGCTTGCTCGTCGGGTTCGAAACCCGTTAGTGTCAACACAGCCGCCGGAAAAACAGGGCCTCGATCATGTGGGATCAGATCTATACGCCCGTCCATGGAAGCCTGGGACTATCGGCGGCCTGCGCAGCTCTGCCCATCCTCGTCCTGCTCATTGCGTTGGGCCTGTTCCGGATGTCGGCGTGGAAGGCGAGCGTGCTGGGCCTGCTCACCTCCGTTGTTGTAGCAATCGCCATCTATGGCATGCCGGCAGCACTGGCTTTGCGCGCAACTGTGTATGGCGGGGCCTTCGGCCTGTTCCCCATCGCCTGGATCGTTTTCTGGGCGCTGGCGTTGTATCGGCTCACTGTCGACACCGGCCAGTTTGAAATCATCAAGAACTCCGTCGGCCACCTCACCCCGGACCGGCGGCTGCAAGCGCTGCTGATTGCCTTCGCCTTCGGCGCGTTCGTGGAGGGCGCCTCCGGGTTCGGCACTCCCGTGGCCGTCGCGGCCGCCATGTTGAGTGGCCTGGGATTCGCGCCGTTCCAGGCGGCTGCCATCTGCCTGATTGCCAACACCTCGCCGGTCGCCTTCGGGGCCATCGGAACGCCGCTGGTCACGCTCGCGGCGGTAACCAACCTGCCGCTCGCGCAGCTCAGCGCCGACGTCGGCAGGATCTGTGCGCCCGTATCCCTCTTCGTACCCGCCTACCTGATGTTGGTGATGGGCGGAGTCAAAGCGCTGAAGGCGGTGCTGCCGGCGGCGCTGGTCTGCGGTATCTGTTTTGCAACCACCCAGTTCCTGGTGTCCACTTACATCGGTCCGTATCTGACCGACATCCTGGCATCGCTCGTGGCCATTGTGAGCCTGTTGGTCCTGTTGAAATGCTGGCGGCCCGCGGATGTGTCCGCGGAACCGGTACATCTACCGCCGAAAGCCGAACGCGCCATTGTCGTGCGCGCCTGGTCACCGTACATCATCCTGGTCATCTTTGTGCTGCTGTGGGGATATACCCCCTTCAAGCACCTCCTCGACACGGCCACCATCGCCATTGCCTGGCCCGGGCTCGACGCCGCTATTCAACGTCTGCCGCCCGTGGTCGCGAAAGCGGGCCCTTATCCCGCGAAGTTCACATTCAACATCCTGTCGGCATCCGGGACTTCGGCATTGTTCGCGACGATCTGCGCCGGCCTCGTGCTGCGCGTGTCCGTCAGGCAGTGGCTTGCCTCCGTGGGACGCACGGCACGCGACCTCAAATTCTCCATCCTGACGATGGCCTGTGTATTGGCCCTGGCGTACGTCATGAATTATTCGGGTGCAACCGCCAGTCTGGGACTGGCGCTCGCGGCCACGGGCGCATTTTTTCCGTTCTTCAGCGCCCTGCTGGGCTGGGTTGGCGTATTCCTCACCGGCAGTGACACCTCCGCCAACGCGCTCTTCGGCAACCTCCAGGTCGTTACAGCCAACAATCTGGGCCTGGATCCCGCCCTCATGGCCGCGGGTAACTCCAGCGGCGGGGTCATGGGGAAGATGATCAGCCTGCAGAGCATCTCGGTGGCCGCGGCCGCAACGGGAATGCCCGCCTCGGATGAGGCGCGGTTGTTTGGCTCCACACTCAAGCACAGTGTGTTCCTTGCATGCATAATAGGCCTCGTGGTCAGTGCCTATGCCTACGCATGACGATTGTTATCCCGAGAGCAGCACCCGTGTTGGTATGTGCGATTGCGCTTTGCAGCGCAGTTGCGTCCGCGGCTTCTTCAACCCGGTTGTCGGCGCAGGACTGGCTGGCCAAAGTGCCACCTTTACCGGCCACCGCTGAGAGCGCGTACGCACAATGGGTGGACGTCAGCGGCGGTCTGACTCCCAACGCGGCCGCCGGAAAAGTGGCTGAGGGCATCAAAGACGAAGTGCTGAGCCTCGCCCGGCCGATTGAGCCGGCGAAGGGGCCGGGTGGCCCCCTGTCGGCACGGGACCAGGCCCTGGCGGCGAAAATCCAGGTGTTTGCCGATACCGGCGCGACCCTGCAGAAAATCCAGGCGGCCCGCACCGATCAGGCCGCCCTCCTGCAGAAATGGCACGCCGAGTTGAATGCGCTCGAGCAACGTCGCGTCCGGGCTCGTAGTGCCCTACCCGCTTGCCACAACGAAACAGGCATGCCGTCTCAAGCGTCCATCCGCGATATCGAGATGGGCGTCTCCAAGCAGAAGACTGAGATTGCACTGCACTACCTGGCGGACTTCCGGCCCCTGGTGGACAAGCTGGTTGCCGCTGTTTCGCCGCGCATAGCCCATGGGGATGCGACGCTCAGCGCCTGGGAGAAGCTCAGCAGTCTGTTCAAACGCGCGGAACTGGCGCCCGTGGCCCACGGGGCCGAAAGCGATGCCCTGCTCGATGTGGCCCTGTTACAGAGCTACATCCAGGAACCCTCGAAGCTCGCCGCCCGTTCCATATCCGAACGAAACGCCCTGCAGCGGGTCTACGCGAACGCAAAAGGTTGCTGAGGTTGTCTGACCGCGCCCCTCCGGAACGTCCTTTGGCAGGCGTCAGGAGGCTTCCCATGTTCTATTGCATTCTCTGCTATAACCTCGAATCCGAGCTCCAGGCATGGACCCGGGAAAAGGAGGCGACTGTCATGGCCAGACGGGAGGCCGTCGCGCATATGCTCGCCACCGAGGGCCGCCTCGGACCCGTGGGCAAGCTGATGCCCACCACGACAGCCATGACCGTGCGGGCGAGCCGTGAGCCGCTGGTGCTGGACGGACCTTTTGCCGAGACGAAAGAGCAGTTGCTCGGCTTCTATCTCGTCGACTGCAAGTCTCTGGAAGATGCGCTCGAAGTCGCGCGCCGGCTCGTAGGTGAGACCGGTGCGCTCGAGGTACGCCCGCTTGCGCAGTTCTATCCCGGAATCGGCCTGCAGTGACCGACGTCGCCTGGATCGGAGCCGCCCTCGCAGCAGCACGTCCCCAGGCGGTGGCGGCGCTGCTGCGGTACTTCCGCAACCTGGACGTGGCCGAAGAAGCCTTCCAGGAGGCCTGCCTGCGAGCCCTGAAGACCTGGCCGGTCAATGGGCCGCCGCGCGATCCGGCGGCCTGGTGCATCTTCGTCGGCCGCAACAGCGCGCTCGATGAAATGCGCCGCCGGAACAAACACGACACGCTTCCGGACGACGATGTGATTCCGGACGGTGAGGATGACGCCGAGTCGGCGATGGTGGAACGGCTCGACAGTTCGGCCTATCAGGACGATGTGCTGCGCCTGTTGTTCATCTGCTGCCAGCCCGACCTGCCCGCCACCCAACAGATTGCCGTAGCCCTGCGCATCGTGTCGGGTTTGTCGGTCCAGGAGATCGCCAGCGCGTTTCTCATCAGTGAGGCCGCGATGGCCCAGCGGATCACCCGGGCCAAGCGGGCGATGACCCAGGCGGCCGTTGCGTTTGAGACGCCCGGACCCGCGGAGCGTGCCGAGCGGCTCAACACGGTGGCCGCGATGATCTACCTGCTCTTCAACGAGGGATACTCGGCGAGCGGTGGCGATGCGCACGTACGCGAACCGTTGTGCGAGGAAGCGATCCGCCTGGGGCGCCTGCTGCTGCGGCTGTTTCCCAGTGAGAGCGAGATCATGGGATTGACGGCGCTGATGTTGCTGCAACACGCCCGCGCGGCCGCCCGCCTGGACGAAAACAACAACATTGTACTGCTCGACGACCAGGACCGCGGCAAGTGGAATCGGGAAATGATCAACGAAGGCCTGGTGTTGGTCGAAAAAGCCCAGCGCCAGGGCATCCCCGGCACGTACCAGTTGCAGGCGGCCCTGGCTGCCGTACATGCCCGCGCGGCCCGGCCTCAGGATACGGATTGGTCGCAGATCGAGCAGATCTACGCGGTGCTGGAGGCCTTGCAACCCTCGCCGGTCATCACGCTCAATCGGGCGGTGGCCGTGTCGAAGGTCCGCGGGGCAGCCGCCGCGTTGGAAATGCTCGAGCCGCTCGCAGAACCGCTGGCCGGCTATTTTCACTACTTTGGAGTCAAGGGTGCGCTGTTGAAGGACCTGGGCCGATCCGACGAAGCCCGCGAAGCCTTCAACAAGGCCGTCTCACTCGCCCGGACCGCGGCCGAAGCGGCGCATATACGCATGAACCTGGACAAGTTGAATTCATGATTGTCTGTGAATCGGCGCGCCTGCGGCTGCGCCACCTGATCGATGCCGACGCGCCTTTCATTCTCGAGCTGCTCAATGAGCCCGACTTCATTCGCAACATCGGCGACCGCCAGGTACGCACGCTGGAGGATGCCCGCAACTACATTCAGCACGGTCCGGTGGTGAGCTACGGTCAGCACGGGTTCGGGCTGTTTCTCGTCGAGTTGCGCGATAACGGCGCGCCCATCGGTATCTGCGGGCTGCTCAAACGCGAGTACCTGGACGACATCGATGTTGGATTCGCGTTGCGCGAATCGTACCGGGGCAAGGGTTATGCGTTCGAGGCCGCTTCGGCGGCCATGCGTCACGGACAGGAGGATCTGGGCATCCGCCGGATCGTTGCGATCACCTCACCCGACAATCATGCATCGGCGAAGGTGTTGCGCAAGCTGGGGCTCGAATTTGAACGCACCATCCGGCTTCCGGACCAGTTACGCGATACGCGCTTGTTCACCCCCGCGACCGGCGCCGCAGGGGCAACCTGAGCTGCGCGCCGCTCAACGAACGCCAAGTACGTGGAGAACGAAGAACAGGCCTGCGCCGAACAGCGCGGCGCCGAGCAACACGCACACGGGTAGAGTCAGAACCCAGGCGAGAATGATGTTCCTCACGGTGTCTTTCTGCACGCCCGAGCCGTTCGCGACCATTGTGCCCGCGATACCCGACGACAGAATGTGCGTGGTGCTGACCGGCAGACCGAGCAGGTCGGCGGCTTCGATCGTGCCGAAAGCGACAATTTCCGCGGAGGCCCCCTGGCCGTAGGTCAGGTGCGCCTTGCCGATCTTCTCGCCGACCGTGACCACAATGCGCTTCCAACCAATCATTGTGCCCAGGCCGAGCGCCAGGGCGACAGCAAACTTCACCCAGTTGGGAATGAAGTTGGTCACGCCTTTCAGCAGCGACTGGTACTGGCCGGTGGCCGCCGCGTCGAGCTGCGCCGGCAGCTTCTTGGCCTTGGTCAGTCGGGCCAGGGTCTCCGACACGAGGTAGATGTTGAGCCGCAGCGCCCGGCGCTGATTGCCCGGGATGGCGCTGAAGTCCTCGATCCCTTCCAGGTCATGATTGACGAAGCCGGCCGTGGCACCGAGCGCCGTCAGTGTTTCAGGCTTCACCTGGCCGTGCCGCAGGTATTCGGTCAGTGTCTTGTGTGCTGTATCGAGCGGCACGGTGGCACCGGCCGCGAGCTTTTGCTCCACCACGACGGAACCGGCGCGGATCTTGTCGAGCGTCGCCGCGTCGGTCGCCATGTTGAGCGCAAATGCGGTGGGAACGATGCCGACGAGAATGAGAACAATCAGTCCCATTCCCTTCTGGCCGTCGTTGGAGCCGTGCGCAAAGCTGACTCCCGTGCAGGTCAGGACCAGCAGGGAACGAATCCACATTGGCGGTGGCGCCTTGCCTTCCGGCGCCTTGAACAGCGCGGGGTTGCTCAACACCTTTTTGGCAATGATCAACAACAGCGCGGCCAGTGCAAAGCCGATCAATGGCGACAACACCAGCGCCTTGACAGTGTCAGCCACCTTCGTCCAGTTCACACCGTCGCCGAACGCGCTGTCGGGACTCAACAGTGAGTTCATGAGGCCGACACCCACAATCGAGCCGATCAGGGTGTGGGAGCTCGATGCCGGCAGGCCGAGGTACCACGTCCCCACGTTCCAGATGATCGCCGACAACAGCAGCGAAAACACCATCGCGAATCCCGCGCCGGAGCCCACGTTGATAACCAGCTCGACCGGCAACAGTGCGACAATGCCGAAGGCCACGGCCCCAGATGAAGTGAGTACGCCAATCAGGTTCCAGCAGCCGGACCAGACCACTGCGTATCCCGGCTCGAGGGAATTCGTGTAGATGACAGTTGCCACGGCATTGGCCGTGTCATGAAAGCCGTTCACGAACTCGAAGCTCAATGCCAGGCCCAGCGCCAGCACCAAAAGGAACGCGGTCGGCGTGTCAATGCCCAGACTGTCCAGCACGGGGGGTGTCTCCTGCTCTTTTAATTAGAATGGCTTACGAGAATGGGAAGCCTATGGCGGCCGTGTGACGTTTGTGTGACATTGGCGGCCCACGGAAGAGGTACTACGGATGTTTCTATTTGTTGCCGCGTTGCTGATTGCTCAGAGCGATACACCCACCAACTTCACACCCCGCACTGACAGTTTTGACTACGTCAAGCGGGAGGAGATGATTCCCATGCACGATGGGGTGAAGCTGAAGACCTTCATTCTCATCCCCAAGGGGGCGAGCCACGCCCCCATTTTGATGACCCGTACACCGTACAACGCCTCAGAACGGGTTCTGCGCTTCAACAGCTCGCGCCTTGCGTCAGTCGTTCCAGCCATGGACGACACGGCGGTGGCCGCGGGCTACATCATCGTGTTTCAGGACATACGGGGTAAATACGGCTCGGAGGGTGACTATGTCATGACGCGCCCCCTGAAGGGCCCGCTGAATTCCACGGACAACGATCATGCCAGCGACACCTATGACACGGTCGACTGGCTGGTCAAGAACGTGCCGGAATCAAATGGGCGTGTCGGCACGATAGGAGGCTCCTACGAAGGATACACGGCCGTGATGTCCACGGTCAGAGCCCATCCCGCTCTGAAAGCCGCCGTACCGTTCGCGCCCATGATTGACGGCTGGATGGGCGATGACTGGTTTCACAACGGCGCGTTCCGGCAGGACGGTACCCTGCAATACACCTACAACCAGGAGGCCACGCGCAAGAACGACAAGACCTGGTGGTCGGACACACGCAATACCTACGAGGAATTTCTGCGCGCGGGCTCCGCGGGCGCGCTGGCGAAAGCCCGCGGCGTGGATGAGTTGGGATTCTGGAAACAGTTGGCCGCCCATCCGGCCTATGACGGCTACTGGCAGGGCCAGGCAGTCGACAAGCTGCTGGCCAAAGACCCACCCAAAGTGCCCATGCTGATTGTGTCCGGATTGTTCGACCAGGAAGACATCTATGGGGGACCCGCGTTGTTTGCCGCGCTCGCGCCCACCGACCCGAGCGGTGAGCGGGTACACCTCGTGCTCGGCCCGTGGAATCACGGCCAGGGACGCGGTGCGGGCCGCGGCATCGGTCCGATTCTCTTCGAAGGCGATACGGCCGCCTGGTTTCGCCGCAATGTCATGCAGCCCTTTCTCGACTACTATCTGAAGGACGGCCCCAAGCCTGACATTCCCCGGGCGTTGGTTTACGAGACCGGCGCCGACACGTGGCATCGATATGACAGTTGGCCGCGAGCCTGTGAGTCCGGTTGCCCGGCCACCTCGCGCCCGCTCTATCTGCTGCCCGATGGCAAGTTGGGATTTGAGCCGCCTGCCGCGGGCCAGTCGAAGTACGATGAGTATGTGTCGGATCCGGCGAAGCCCGTGCCGTACCGACAGCTACCGACGCTCGACGGCGAATCGCCCGATACCACCTGGGGTGAGTGGCTGGTCGATGACCAGCGGTTTGCGGGCTCCCGCCCCGATGTGTTGGTTTACGAGTCGGAACCGCTGAAGGAACCCTTGCGTGTGGCGGGCCAGCCGTTCGCGCATCTGTCGGCGGCCACGAGCGGCAGCGACGTCGACTGGGTCGTTAAGATCATCGATGTCTGGCCCTCCGAAGTACCCAACCGCCCGGTGCTCGGCGGCTATCAACAGATGCTGTCGGCCGACATACTGCGCGGCCGCTATCGGCAGGATCCGGCCAGTCCGCGGGCCATCCAACCTGACAAGGTACTGGCGTACACGCTGCGGCTGCCGAACGTGAGCCACACTTTCCTGCCCGGCCATCGCATCATGGTTCAGATCCAGTCGACGTGGTTTCCGCTTTACGACCGCAATCCGCAGAAATTCGTACCCAACATCCTGTTTGCGCAGCCGGGGGATTATACGAAGGCGACCCAGCGCATCTGGCATGCGCCGGGCAATGCCAGCTCGATTGCCTTACCGGTGGTAGCGAGCGATCAGCGCGCGGCAGTGCTCGACCGCGTGCGCGTAAACTGACTGTTCGAACCGCGCTCGTGCGTGGTCTTCACGTACGAGCGCGGCGGGATCCCATTGCTCGCGCGCCACCCCGAGGGGGAAGGCGTCGCTTTGTGAGTCGAGCTCCTGGAAATACAGCAAGTCCTCGTCTTCCCAGGCATCCAGCTCGGTGGCCACTTCCATGAAGCGCCGCGCTGCTTCCACAACCCCCACGGAGCGGCCAATGACGGCCTCGGCCGTGCCCACGATGGAGTCGTGGAGCGTCTGTCTATAATCGGGCTGTGGAATGGGGTTGGACATGATTGTGCTGCCTTGTACCACACACCCCCGCGCCTGAAACGCGGACTGATTCACCGGTTTTGCAATGCTGTCCTGCCATGACTGAACTGCTCTATCGCGACAATGCATATTTGAAGGTCGCCACGGCGACCGTCATTCAGGTTCACGACCGAGGAGTCGAGCTCGATCGGACCCTGTTCTACCCGCTGGGAGGCGGCCAGCCGGGCGATACCGGGTTTTTCACCCGGGCCGGAGGCGAACGCATCCCGGTGACGGATACGCGTAAGGGCCCCACGCCCGGCAGCGTCCTTCACGCGGTTTCCGCGCCTTTGAAAGTCGGCGAGACGATTGAGCTGGAGATCGACTGGGCCCGGCGTTATGCCCTCATGAGGCTGCATACGGCGTTGCACGTGATGTCCTGTGTCGTGACGGCTCCGGTGACCGGTGGAAACATTGCGCCCGACAAGGGACGGCTCGATTTCGATATCGACATGAGCCTGCTGGATGCCGCGAAGATTGAGAGCGAAACCAATGCCCTGATTGCGCGCGGTGTCGATACCGAGACCGTCTGGATCACGGACGAAGAGCTCGATGCACGGCCGGACCTGGTCAAAACCATGAGCGTGCAGCCGCCACGCGGTGCCGGAAGGATCCGGCTGCTCAGGATTGCGGGAATCGATCTACAGCCCTGCGGGGGCACTCATGTGCGCAACATCGGGGAAATCGGTGCCATCCGCGTCCTCAAGATCAAGAATGAGGGCAAGAAAAACAAGCGGGTCGAGATAGCCCTGGTCGACTGATATCATCGCCCCGCGCCTACTGGCGGCGCGGACCGGAGGCGATGCCCATGCAGTTGAGAATGATCCCGCAGATTGCGCTCTGTGCCGTGGGTGCCCTGGCCGCCGTCCAGGCCGCGGAGCTCACCAAGCCGAACATCAAACCCGGCCTGTGGGAAGTCTCCGTTTCTCCGAAGATGTCGGGCGAGATGCCCATCCCCGAAGATCAACTGGCCAAAATGACTCCCGAGCAGCGGGCCCGGATCGAAGCGGCGATGAAGAACGCGGGCGCCAAACCGCACGTCTACAAGGAGTGCATGACGCCGGAGAAGATTGCGAAAGGGTTTGAGATGGACCGCGGCGCCGACGCGGCCTCCTGCAAGCGCAACGTCATTTCCAGCACGCCCTCCGAGCTGACCCTGCACGATGAGTGCAATGACCCGAAGCGCAAATCCTCCACCGATGTTCACTTTGAGATCAAGGGCGGCACGCAGATGAACGGCAAGGTTCACATCGTGGTGACCCAATCGGGCAAGTCGATGACAGTCGACAGCACCTTGACCGGGAAGTGGCTGGCTGCGAGCTGCGGCTCCGTCAAAGATTCCGAGCCGGAGAAGTAACCGGCGCTGTTGTTTTATCAACTCATTCCAATCGACTCGATGGCCTTCATGGCCGCGAAGATCCCATCGGTGGGGGTGTTACCCAGGTCCTGGGTCAGGAGCCTCACAACGTATCTGTCTTTGACGGTGACGGTGTACACCACGCCAACGACGGCGTAGCCACCGATGGAGCCATTCCACGAGGCACGAACCGCCGGCAATCCCGCCAGTTGGATGTGGGCCAGCGCAGATGCCGCGAAATTCGAGCGGCGCCGCCCGATGACTTCCAGGGCCTGGTGAAGCTGCTTTTCGGCGTTTTCGGGCTTGCCGGAATCAATGACTTCGATCTGCAGCAGCGTCTTGGAGCTGCCGTCCCTGACGGACCGGGTCCAGGCTGTAATGAGTGATTTCTGGCGCTTCTGGGTCTGGGCGGGCACAAACCCGTCGGGGACCGTAATAATGATCGGCCCAACGGTGACGGGGGCAGTCGGGGCTGGGGCGGTCACGGATGCGAGCGTCGCGGCGCCTGTCAGGCCAGCCAGCGCGAGCGCCTCAACCAACCTGCGCAGGAGACTCGTCAAAGGCCGCGCAGACGCGCTCCAGAAGCGCCTTGACGCGCTCAGTCGCACCTTCCACATCCTGTGCGCGCAATCGCGCCAGCAGCGTCCGATGCAGGTTCGCCAGCGCCTTCAGGCTCTTGCCCTGGTCTGCCAGGCGGCGCAAGGCAATTCGCCCACGGATATCCCACAACAATGAATCCCAGACACTCAGGAAAGTCCTGTTGCCGCTACTTTCGACCAGGCGGCGGTGAAAACGCAAGGCGCTGTCAATGTACGCTTCGGAGTCGTCCACTTTCACGGCCGCATCCATGAGGCGCAGGTGCTCGGTCAGGTCATCGAGCAATACCGGCTCGTACGGAGCCGCGAGCGTTACTGAACGCATCTCCAACATCATGCGCAGCTCGTAGGACTCGCGCATTTCGGCACAGTCGGCACCCCTGACACGGGTACCTCGGAATCGCTCCGATGTCACCAGCCCCGAACCCTCCAGCTCGCGCAGAGCCTCACGGATCGGCGCCTGGCTCACATCGAACTCACGCGCCAGGTACAGCTCCTTCAACTGCGTGCCGGCCGGATAGGTGCCATCCAGTATCCGGCTCACCAGCGTGTCGCGAATGCGATCGCGCATGCAGGTTTTTTTTAACACGACATAGCCCCTCATGGGGTTGCCGGATGGTCGAGTTGCTCCTGCGTCCAACCGCCGCCGGTCGCGCGGACCAGGGCGACTGAGGCGTTCATCTGTGCAACACGTACGCTGATGGTATCGCGTTGGGCATTCAGGGCAGCGGTATGAGTTGTGGTCACTTCAACATAGTCAGCGACACCGGCGTCATAGCGCTGATCGGCGTGATAGGCCGAGCTCTGCGCCGACGCCGCGGCTGCCTCGTCAGCCCTGCGTTGGTCCGCCAGGTGATGCAGCCCTGCCAGGCTGTCCTCTACCTCCTGGTACGCCGTCAATGTGGTCTTGATATAGGCGTCGGTTGCCTCGTCATACTGTGCCCGCGCCTGTTTGTTCAGGCCGTAGCGAGCGCCGCCATCGAGCAACGGCACTCCCGCACTCGGCCCTACCGACCAGAAGTGACTCGGTGCCTTGAACCAACTGGATGAGTTGATGCTCTCAAAGCCCGCGGTGCCGGCGATGGAAAAGACCGGGAACCAGGCCGCGCGCGCTACGCCAACCTGTGCATTGGCGGCTGCCATGTTGCGTTCGGCGCGGCTCACATCGGGCCGGCGCTCCAACAGTTTCGATGGCAGTCCTGCGTTCAGTGACGGAGGCGCGCCGGCCAGCTCGCCCGGGTCGAGCTTGAAAGTCGAGGGCACTTTGCCCAGCAACACTGCAATCGCATGCTCCAACTGCGCACGCTCGAGGCGGACGGCGGCCAGTTGCGAGCGGGCGTTCTGGCGCAGCGTGTCGGCCTGATCGACATCGGTCGCCGCTGAAATACCCTCCTTATACCGATTGCGCGTCAGCTCAAACGCCCGGTCATAGACTTTGATGGTGTCCTCGAGAAGCTGGACCGTCGTATCGTCGCCACGCAAGGAGAAGAAGTCGGTAGCCAGCTCTGCCTGCAACGACAACTGCACGGCGGCCAGATCGGCGGCACTGGCCTGGGCCTGCGATTTCGCCGCGGCGGAGGCATTACGCAGCCGTCCGAACAAATCGACTTCCCAGTTCAGGTTGAGGCCTGCGACAAAATCGTTCGCTGCCGCCGGAGCTCCATTCAACGCCCGGGTCAAAGGCGCATTGGCAGAGCTCTTGCCGCGTGTCACCTGGCTCTCGGCGCCGAGCGTGGGGAAAATGTTGGAACGTGCCTGAATTGCCAGACCACGCGCCTGCTCGAAACGGGCTACCGCGCCGTGCAGGTCAGGGTTGGATTCGAGCAACTGCCGCTCGAGCTCGTTCAGCGTGGGCTCGCCAAAGGCTTCCCACCACGCGCCGCGCGGCGCTGCGTCCGCTGGCGTTGCAACCATCCAGTCGCCGGCCTCCTTGTAGTTCGTTACCTCCGGCGTTGGAGGCGGTCGATACTTCGGAGCGAGCGAGCAGCCACTCAACAGCGCGGCCGCAACACAGGCAGTGACGCCGACGCGATTCACGACTTCGCCACCTGCCCCGTCGGTGCCGCGACACGCACGTTCACGCCATCCGTGAGCGAATCGGGTGGACTGAGAATGACTTTGTCGTCGGCCGTGAGGCCCTGGACGATCTCGATGTCCGAGCCATAGTCACGACCGACCGTGACCTCTTTCATCACCACCTGGCCGCTTGCGCCCACGGTGGCGACTTTCATGCCGTCACCGCGGAACAACAGGACATTGGCAGGAAGCTTGAATGAGGCGTTGGCGGCACCCACCGGCATCTTGAAATGCACTTCCGAGTACGCACCCGGCAGCAGCTCATTGTTCTTGTTTTCAACACTGAGCTGCGCCAGCAGGGTGCGGCTGGCCTGATCAATGGCGCTGGAAGTGCTGTCGAGGCTCGCGCTATAGATCTTACCCGGGCGATCGGGAAACACCAGATCCGCGGTGATACCGGGCTTCATGAGCGCCGCATAAGTCTGCGGCACGCGCACATACAGCCGCAGGCGGCGCATATCCGCAACCCGGAACAACTCGGGCCCTGTGTTGCTGCCGGCAACAATGAGCTGGCCAATGTCGGTGTTGCGTGCCGTGACGATGCCATCAAACGGCGCGACGATCTTCTGGAAGCTGGTCAGCTCGCGCAACCGCTGTACGTTTGCCTTGGCGGCCTGCACCTGGGCGTCATTCGATGCGGCCAGGCTGATTTTCTCATCCGCTTCCTGTTTGGAGACCGAGTCGGAGGCGCGCAGATTGCGCCAGCGCTCGGCGGTCACATTGGCAATCTTCTGATTGGCCGCGGCGGTCGCGAGATCCGCCTGGGCCTGGTTGAGCTGCGAATTCACCTCGGGCGACTCGATTTCGCCCAGCAATTGACCCGCCTTCACGGGCGTGCCGATGTCCACGAGCCAGCGCTTCAGGTACCCGCTGGTGCGGGCATAGATGGGCGCTTCGTAGTTGGCCTGGAGGTTGCCCGGCAGGATCAGCTCTGTCAGGTCACTCTGGGGCTGCGGTGCGGTGGTGGCGACAGTCACAACCGACTGCGCCTCGGTTGCCTCTTTGAGCTTCGCGGAGGCGCGATGTGCCGAAAACACCGACCATACTACGATGAGGAATGCCACTGCGCCGACGACGGCTCCGCCGCGAACCAGTGTCCGGGCAGTCCTGGTGCTGGAATGGGATGTTACAGGTTGGTCCATGATGATGAATTCTCAATGCGTCAGCGCAGGGGTTGGATCAATAGCGGAATCTTTACGATCGCGGCGGCCGTGGATCGATGCGAACACGGCCGGCACAAATACCAAGGTGGCCACCGTCGCCAAAAACAAACCGCCGATGACGGCGCGACCCAGCGGAGCGTTCTGCTCACCGCCTTCCCCCAGGCCGAGTGACATCGGCAACATGCCGATTCCCATCGCCAGGGCGGTCATGAGGACGGGCCGGAATCGTGTGAAGCCGGCGTCATATGCGGCCTGCAACGCGCTTGCGCCCTGGTTCATGCGGTCGCGCGCGAAGCTGACCACCAGAATACTGTTGGCAGTGGCGACGCCCATGCACATGATCGCGCCGGTAAGCGCGGGCACACTCAACGTGGTACCCGTGACCAACAACATCCAGGCAATGCCCGCGATTGCCGCCGGCAGGGCCGTGATGATAATGAAAGGGTCGAGCCACGACTGGAAGTTGATCACAATCAACAGGTAGACGAGCACGATGGCGCCGGCGAAGCCGATGGCAAGACCGCGGTACGAGGCCGTCATGGTCTGCACCTGGCCGCGCACTACAATGTGGGTGCCCTTCGGCAACTTGCCTGCGAGAGCCGTAATCTGTTTCTGGATATCGTCATTGATGGCCCCGAGATCACGATCCTGGGCGGCACCGAAAATATCAATGATGGGCTGCGCGTCGTAGTGTGAAACGATCGCGGGCCCGAAACCGCGCGTGATGGTCGCCAGGCCTCCCAGGATCTGCGGCTGACCGGCGGTGCTCACGGGCAGGTTCTGCAGATCCTGCAGCGAGCGCATGCGGTATTGCGGTGCCTGGGTCACCAGCGGATATTGCAGGCCCGACTCATAGTTGAGCCAGAATGTCGGGGCAATCTGGCCGCTGCCGGACAGAGTGAGCAACAGGTTGTTGGCAATATCGTGCTGACTGATGCCCAGTTGCTGCGCGCGGCTGCGATCCGTGTTGACACGCAACTCCGGCTGGTTGAACACCTGTTGGATGCGAACGTCGACGAGCCCGGGCACGTGGCGCAGCGACGCCAGCAACTGGTTGGCCAGATCCCGGTTCTTCGGGCTGGGGCCGACGATCTGGATGTCAATGGGCGCAGGCGCCCCGAAGTTCAGAATCTGACTGATGATGTCGGCCGGCAGGAAACTGAACGTGGTCCCCGGGAACCGCTGCGGCAACTTCTCCCGAAGCGTACGCACGAACTCGCGCGTCGGCGTGTGATCCTCGGTGAGCGACACCAGGATATCCGCGTCGCTGCTGCCGATCGTGCCGGAGTTCCCGTAAGTCAGGTTGATGCTGGACACTGGCAGGCCGACGTTGTCGACGACACTGGCGATCTGATCGCCCGGAATGAAGTCACGCAACGCCGCCTCGACATGATCGACGAGCCCCGCGGTGTCTTCCACGCGCAGGCCGGTGGGTCCGCGGATGTGCAGCTTGATCTGCCCTGCATCCACGTCGGGGAAGAAATTGCGGCCGAGGAACGGAATCACCAGCAAAGAGGCCAGCGCCATCCCGAGGAATACCGTCATGAACACGGCACGATGGTGCAGGACCGTAGTCAATACCTGCTGATAGCTGTCGCGCAACTGTGCGAAGCGGGCTTCGAAGCCGCGCTGAAAACGCTGCCAGGCATTGGGATTGGCGGCCGCGGCTCGCTCCTGCTCGTGCGTTCGCAGCCAGTATTTGCACAGCGTGGGAATCAGGGTTCGCGACAGGATATACGACATGATCATGGCGAAGACCACGGCCTCCGCCAACGGCACGAACAGATAGCGCGCCACGCCGGTCAGCAGGAACATCGGCACAAACACAATACAGATTGAAAGGGTCGACACCAGCGCCGGAACCGTAATTTCCTGCGAGCCTTTCAGGATGGACGGCTCCACTTCGCCCCCTTCCTCCAGGTGCCGGTTGATGTTCTCAATGGTCACGGTCGCATCGTCGACCAGAATACCGACCGCGAGCGCCAGCCCTCCGAGAGTCATCAAGTTGATAGTCTCACCGAGGGCGTTGAGCATGATGATGGATGCGAGAATCGACAGCGGAATGGAAATGGTGATAATCAGCGTGCTGCGCCAGCTACCCAGGAACAGCAACACCATCAATCCAGTCAGCGCGGCCGCGATGACGGCTTCAGTGACGACGCCCTTGATGGCGCCGCGGACGAACACGGATTGATCGCCTGTTGCTGCAACCGAGGCGCCATCCGGCAGCAGCTCGCGCACCCTGGGCAGTCGCGCTCTGATTTCGTTGACGATACTGAGCGTCGATGCCGATCCCGTCTTCTGGACCGTCATCAGCACCGCTCGACGCCCGTCCACGCGCACGATGTTGGTCTGCGGCGGATGGCCGTCGTGTACGAAGGCAACGTCGCGCACATAAGTCGTGGCGCCCGCGCCATTCTGAGTTCGAATGGGCAGGTTGTTGATATCGTCGAGCTTGAGGGGGCTCGAATTGAGCTTGACCGTGTATTCGGTGTTCGCGATCTTCTGCGTTCCGGCGGGAACGATGAGATTCTGATTGCTGATGGCGTCGTTGACATCGCTGGCAGTCAGTCCCTGCGCCCGCAACGCATCCGGCTTCAGGTCGATCTGGATCTGCCGCGTCGCGCCGCCGTAGGGATACGGGATCGCCGCGCCGGCAATGGTTGCTACTTGCGCGCGGACGACCTGGTTGCCGAAGTCGAACAACTGCGCTTCCGTATGGCGATTGCTCGACATGGCCAACTGGAGGATGGGGACGCTGGCCGCGTTGTATTTGAGAATCAGCGGCGCCTGCACCCCGGGCGGCATGTTCTTCAGTGACAACTGTCCGAATGCGGTGACCTGGGCCATGGCGAGGTTGATGTCCACGCCGGGCTGAAAGAACAGCTTGATGACCGAGATACCCGGATACGTCTGGGATTCGACATGCTCGATATCATTGACGAGGGTTGTGGCATAGCGCTCGATCTGGGCCGTGATGCGTCCTGACATCTCATCCGGCGGCATGCCCGTGTACTGGAAGGTCACGCCAATGATCGGAATGCGGATGTTCGGGAAGATGTCGGTCGCCATGCCCTTCTGCAGCGGCGTGCCGAGAATCACCAGCAGCCCGAATATCGGCAGCAGCAGCGCGAGAACAATGAACGTGTAGGGGCGCCTGAGCGCCACTTCGACTATCCACATAGCCAGAAGATCCGGGCGGGAAAATTAGCCCCGGATTATCGATAATCCCTGCCGGGGCAACAACCCGTCAAAAGAGAGATAGAAGCTTTGGAATTGAAGCTTTTGCCAAGAACTCTCGAGGACGGGCGCCCCGAGGCTGCTCAGCCCACGTCTATCGGCACCGCGCAACCGCGTTTCAATGTGCCGAGCGCCACTCGCGTGCGGAAACGCCGCACGTTGAGGTTCTCAGCAACCAACTTCTGCATCAACGCATCGTAATCTTCGACATCGCGCATGCAGACAATCAACACGAAGTCACCGTCACCCGTGACGTACCACGCTTCCTGGATAGCGGGCTCAGCGGCAATCCAACGCTTCAGAACCGCCATCAACTCCGGCCGCTCCCGTTCCACTTCGACGTCGACAATCATCGTCAGCGACCGCCCGACGCTTTTCGGATCGACAATCGCCACCTCCGCGGTGATCACCCCGTCCTCCCGCAGCCGGGCAATCCGGCGCTGTACCGCCGATGCGGATAGGCCGATTTCCGTGCCGATCGATTCGGCGGAGCGACGCGCGTCCTCCTGGATGATGCAGAGGATTTTCCGGTCGAGATCGTCGAGTATGGGCGGCATTTGCCTTTGTATCTCTTTGGAAGCGGGTGAATTACCCGAATTATAGCACTTCGACGCGGCGTTTCCGCGCCACCTCACCGTATCATGGTTGCCATGAAATTGCTCTACCAAACGCACTCCCCCTACGCCCGCAAAGTCCTCGTGGCCGCCTACGAATTGGGCCTGCAGGAATCACTCACCGTCGTGCACCACGAGACCAGCCCGACCAGGCGCAATGAGGGCGTGTTCGCATTGAACCCGCTCGGAAAAGTACCGGTGTTGATATGCGATGACGGCACGGTGTTGTTTGATTCGAATGTGATTTGTGAGTACCTCGACGGGTTGCACGAAGGAACTCCGCTCATTCCGTCTCAGCCCGCGCCTCGCTATCACGCGCTGAAAATGCAGGCGCTAGCACAGGGTATCGCGGACGCGGGCATCGCAGCGCGTTGGGAAAGCGAGCGCCGCCCAGCGGAGTTGCGATGGCCTTCGATGCATGATGGGCAAGTGGAGAAGGTGGCGACGGCGTGCGATTACCTGGAGCGTGAATTGGGGGATGCCCAGCATCCCCACATTGGGGACATCGCGTTGGTGACCGCTTTGAGCTGGGTTGAATTCCGGCGCGTATATGACTTCGCGCGCGGGCGGCCGCGGTTGGCCCGATGGTACGCGGCGCTGTGCGCGCGGCCGTCCATGCTGGCCACGAGGCTCGAGGGACAGACGCAAGACTGACGCCGCCGGGCCTTGATTGCCCGCGATTCGGTCCAACGTACCCATATCCCTTGTCTCGCGGGTGCGCGCCGATGATTCCATTCTCCGTCCTGGATCTCTCTCCCATCACCCAAGGCAGCAACCCCGCGCAGTCATTGCGCAATACCTTGGAGCTGGCGCGGCACACCGAAGCGTTGGGCTTCCAACGATACTGGCTCGCTGAACACCACAGCATGCCCGGCATCGCGAGCGCGGCTACCTCCGTGGTGATCGGGCACGTCGCGGCAGGCACCTCGAAGATCCGCGTGGGTGCGGGCGGCATCATGCTCCCCAATCACTCGCCTCTCGTCATCGCCGAGCAGTTCGGGACGCTCGAAGCGCTTTTCCCTGGCCGCATTGACCTGGGACTCGGCCGTGCACCGGGGTCCGACCAGATGGCCGCACGCGCGCTCCGCCGCAACCTCGCCACCGACCCCGACCAGTTTCCGCACGACGTCGTCGAGCTGATGGGTTACCTCGGTCCGCCACAGCCGGGCCAACAAGTGATCGCCGTACCGGGAATGAGCTCAAACGTCCCGTTGTGGATCCTCGGCTCCAGCCTCTTCGGTGCACAGGTCGCCGCCGCCCTCGGCCTGCCCTTCGCCTTTGCCTCGCACTTTGCGCCGGCCCAGATGATGGAAGCGCTCGGCATCTACCGGGCCCGCTTCCGCCCCTCCGCCCAACTCGGTAAACCCTACGTAATGTTGGGATTCAATGTGTTTGCCGCCGACACGGACGCGGAAGCGGGACTGCTGGCCAGCTCGATGCAACAGGCCTTCGTCAATCTACGCACCGGCCGGCCCAGCCAACTGCCCCCGCCCGTCGCGGGTTTCGCCAACCAACTTCCGGCAACGGCCAAAGCCATGTTGGATGAGGTCCTGTCGTGCTCGGCGATCGGCGCGCCGGCAACGGTCCGCGCGGCGCTTGAGCAGTTCGTGGCGCGCACGCAGCCCCAGGAGCTGATGATCACCTCGCAGATCTTCGACCACGCCGCGCGCCTGCACTCGTATAAGATAACGGCCGAGGTCTTCAAACCACTTGCAGAACGGTGACGGTTGATGGCGGAAGTACGCAGACTTCGCGTGGCCAGTGTGCAGATGGAGCACACGGACGGTGACAAGCAGGCCAACTTCGAAAAGATCGAGACTTTCGTCGCCGCCGCAGCGGCGCAGAAGGCGCAACTGGTTGTGTTCCCCGAATGTTGCGTGACCGGATATTGGTTTGTTCGCAACTTGTCGGTACCACAGCTCGCAGCGCTCGCCGAACCCATCCCGGACGGCCCCAGCACACAGCGGCTGCGTGACCTGGCCCGCCGGCATGCCATCACCATCGGAGCAGGATGGATCGAAAGCACCACTGCGGATGTGTTTCACAACACGTATGTGGTCGCCCTGCCCGACGGAACCATTCACTGCCACCGCAAGATCCAGTCTTTCGAACACTCTGCCATCCGTAGCGGGAATCAGTACACCGTGTTCGATCTGCCCGGTGGCCTGCGCGCCGGCATTTTGATCTGCTACGACAACAACATCATCGAAAATACCCGCCTGACCGCCCTTGCCGGCGCGGATGTCCTGCTGGCTCCGCATCAGACCGGCGGTGTCGGTGGAAAGGATCCGCATCGCATGGGGCTCATCGATCCGGTACTTTGGTCCAACCGCCACCGTGACCCCGAAGCCATTGAGCGCGAGTTCCGGGGGGACAAGGGCCGGGGCTGGCTGATGCGCTGGCTGCCCAGTCGTGCGCATGACAACGGCCTGTTTCTGATTTTCAGCAACGGAGTCGGCGTTGACGATGATGAGATCCGCACCGGCAACGCCATGATCCTCGACCCCTACGGCCGCGTGCTGGCCGAGACCTGGAAAGCCGCGGATGACATGGTGGTCGCCGATCTCGACGCCAGCCTGTTGGAGACCGCGACCGGCAGGCGTTGGATCCGGGCGCGGCGCCCCGAGCTGTATGGCCCTCTGGCAATTCCCACGGGCCGGGAAAGAGACACGCGCGAGCTGAAGTTTCCGGGCTGAAATTTCAGCCGCAAAAGCACAGAATGCGCACCTGCAAAACAGGAGCACATGATGGGGTTACGTCTTTTGCGTCCGCTGCTGGCGGTCGCGCTCATCGGTCTGTGTGGAGCGCCGCAGGCGGCCACCTCGCTTCACGATGATCTCACGGCGCTGGCGCAAGACTTCACTTACACCACAGCGGCCCTGTTTCCCACTCAGGCCACCCAGCTCGGCATTCCCGGCCACGATGGTGAGCTCGACACGCCTTCCGAGGCGAATCGCAGCGCCTATATTGCCAAACTTCAACAGTGGCGGAAGCAACTCGAGCAGCTCGGTCCGTTCGACCACCTGCCGCTCGTCGAGCGCGACGACGCCGCGCTCCTGCGTGCCCAGTTGGTAACCAGCCTCAACACACTGTTGGCTCGCCAGAGCGACCGGAAGGACTATGCCGCCGGCGCCAACAACGTGGTTGGCGCGATCTTCAATCAGCTTCAATTCATGCCGGTCGCCGGTCGTGACGGCAAGAGCGCCGCGGACGTCAAGCGCGCCTGGAAGGACGTGGTGGCGCGATTGGAGAAGTCGCCAACTTACATTGCGGCTTCCCAGACGTTGGTGACCCAACCCGGCCATCTCTATGGCATCGTGGGAAGCCAGGAGCTCGAAGGAGCGCGCAGCTTCTTTGACGGCGCGCTCACTGACGCGGCGAAAACCCAATATGGGCACGATGCCAAAGCGCTGGCCCGCTTCATCAAAGCGCGCGACGCCACTGTCACTGCCATCGAGAAAACCAAGGCCTACATTGACACGCATGTCGCGCAATGGCCGGAAAACTTCGCCATGGGGCGCGAGGCATACGATGCCATGTTGCGCGACGAGCAGTTGCTGCCGCTCGGCTCGAGGGACGTGGAGCGGATGGCGGAAGATGAGTTGGCGCACGGTTGGGCCGAGGAAGCGTGGCTGCATGCTCAGGCCAAACACCAGAACGTGACGTTAGGTGCCCAGACCGGCGGTGGCATGGCGCCGGACGGGCCGCCCCTGATCGACTTCTACCGGGCACGTATTGCGGAGCTCGGCCACTTTGTCACGGATCATGATCTGATTACCGTGCCCGCCTGGCTGGGGACCATCAACGTGCAGGAGACCCCGAAGTTCATGCAGCCCGTTTCGCCCGGCGCGTCCATGATCTCGCCGCGGCAGTTCTCGTCCGAAACCAACGGCTACTACTTCATCACTCCGCCCACCTCGCTCCAGGCTGCCGCGGAGAGTCTCGACATGAACCAGGACTTCGATCGGGACCGGATTGTGTCGACCGCGGCCCACGAAGCCATGCCAGGTCATTTCCTGCAGCTTTCCATTGCCAAGCGCCATCCCGACTTCATTCGCAAGCTCGCGAACAGCGGGACGTTTGCGGAAGGTTGGGCATTCTACGGTGAGGAAATGTTTGTCCGGCTCGGCCTGTTTGGGGACGACCTCGACGCGCGCCTCTTCACGGCCCGCTGGGAGCGTGTCCGCGGCGCACGAGCAATTGTCGATCCGAAGCTGGCTTCGGGTGAGTGGAGTTACGAGCGGGCAGCCGATTTCTACGCGCAGCAGACCGGGTTCACGCCGGATGCGGCGCATGCGGCCGTGGCCGCCATCGCGACAGGCCCCGGTTACTTTATTGCCTACACAGTGGGACGCTGGCAGATACAACAATTGCTGTCGCAATACATTCGGCGGACGGGTGATCGTGGCTCGTTACACGACTTCCACGATCGCCTGTTGTCGTACGGCTGCACGCCGCTGGAGATTGTCGGACCGGAGTTGCTGGCGGATCTGCACAAATCCGCCGCGGAAGTGCGGGCCGCCGCCAATTATTGATGGGTCAGGGGCAGAACCACCGCCCGCAAGCTACTGGCGCCGCGGCACCTGCCCCGCCGGCAACAACCGGATTTCAAACAGCTTCGGCCAGTTCTTGCCGGTCACGAACAGGCGGTCGTGCGCTGAATCATAGGCAATCCCATTGAGCACACTATCAGTTCCCGGTGGCCGTTCGTCACCGGGCAGCAGTCCCGTCAGGTCCACCACGCCCGTGATATCGCCGCGCTGCGGGTCGATGATAATCATCATGTTGGTTTCCCACACGTTGGCGTAGATCCGGCCCTTGACCCATTCCAACTCATTGACCTGGCGAACCGGTTTGCCGTCATAGGTCACGGTGACGCGACCGGTCACCTTCAGGGTCTCGGGGTCCAGGAAGCGCAGATCCGGCGTTCCATCACTCATGATGAGCCGCTTGCCATCCTGTGTCAGTGCCCATCCTTCGCCTTCGTAGGCAAAGTGTCTTTTCAGTTTCAGCGTATGCAGGTCGTAAACAAACCCGACCTGGCTCTTCCACGTCAGGCTGATGAGGCGGTTCTTCCAGTTGACAATTCCCTCGCCGAAATACTGTGCGGGAACATCGATCTTCTGGATCACCTCGCCGGTCTCGAGCTTTTCCTTGCGGATAGTGGACTGGCGCTCGAGACCAGTGCTCTCGTAGAGGAAGCCGTTCAGATAGAACAGGCCTTCAGTGAACGCGTGCGTATCGTGCGGGTATGTATTTACAACTTCGTAGGAGTAAACGGGCACTACCGCATGAGCAGGTAGTGCGCTGAGGGCGAGTATCAGCAGACTTGAGCGTGGGAACATTGCCGCATTGTAGCGACGGTGAACCCCAAGCGGAGATTACTCGTACGTGCCGGCCTTGAAGATCAACCCGTCTCGGACGGCCCAATAGATGATCTTGTGCTCGACCGCACCGCTATTCGGATTCTCGCGCATGTACGTCACCCACCCGTCCTGGTGAGTCTTCGCTGCGTCCACGATTTCCTTGATGAAGCGCTTGCCGTGCATATCGACGACGTCGAGCCGGCTCAGTCCGACCACATCCGGAGAAATCGGGTGGGCCAGGCAGATGCCGTTCAAGTCGTGCACATCCACGTAGTCCATTCCTCGGGCGAATACACCGTCTCGCCGATTCAACTCGGCAAGAGTCTTTTCCCGACCATTCGCACGGTAGAACTCGACCGCCTTGGTGACCTGAGCAATGACGTCATTGCGACTTGGCGCGTCGGCGCTCACGCCAATGACCGGCATGAGGGCGAATAGGAAAATCGCTATAGCGAAATGTGCGCGCTTAAACATGGCGGCTCCCTGCACGTTCGAGGGCCGGCAGCTTACTGCGCAGCTTCATGGCCGCCGCAGCGCCATTCCACACTTTTGCGCACTGCAATAAGGGACAGTTCCGGGCCCGTCGCCCGAAGGGCGTTTTATGGAAACTAGCCCCAGAAAGACTGGACGATCAGGGCGCCGCCCAGCAGCACGAGGCCGATGACGTATATTGCTTTTTTCACGGCGAATCCCTGGCAGGGGCAACGAAGCCGGCACAGTTTTTCAAACCCCCGGCCGCCGTACCAAGAATGGATCGATATGTGAACATACCGGTCACTTTCATTGCCCGAAAAATCAAAGGCAACCCATGACAGATCGGCCCGATGAAGCCCCGGATGCAGCCGCGGCGCAGGAAGAGGCGGCACAGTCCGGGCTCATCCCGCAATTGGCCATGATGTTTCGCGCGCTCCTGGACTCTCACGTTCGAAATACGCTGTTCCTGCTGATCGGAGCCCTGATTGCCGTGGTGGCAGCGACGGCCTACGGCCAGATCCGGCTGAACACCTGGAACCAGCCGTTTTTTGACGCAATCGAGCGTCACAACATGGACGGCTTCTTCCACCAGCTCGGGGTTTTCGGGGTGATTGCCGGGACGCTGCTGGTTTTGAATGTGAGCCAGCGCTGGTTGAACGAGATGTTGAAGCTGAAGCTGCGTGCGGGCCTCGCCAGGGACCTCATCGGGAACTGGCTGCAGCCGATGCGCGCATTTCGCCTCGCCAGCGCGGGCCCCATTGGAGTCAATCCCGACCAGCGCATGCATGAGGATGCCCGGCACCTGACCGAGTTGTCGGCCGACCTGGGTACCGGCCTGCTGCAGGCCGGAATCCTGCTCGCCCTGTTCGTTCACGTGTTGTGGCGGATCTCCAGCGACTTTGCCTTCCACGTGGGCAGCCACACCTACAATGTACCCGGCTATATGGTGTGGGCCGCCGTGTTGTATGCGGGCTCGGCATCCTTGTTGAGCTATTGGGTCGGTAAGAGCCTCATCAACCGCAACGCCGAGCGCTACGCACGCGAGGCGGATATGCGCTTCTCCCTGGTCCGCGTCAATGAGCACGTTGATGCAATTGCACTTGCCCGGGGCGAGGCGGATGAAGCGCGCCGCCTCGATCTCGATGTTGCCGCGGTCCTTGCCGCAACCAAACGCCTGGTCGTGGGACTGACGAATCTGACCTGGGTAACAGCAGGCTATGGTTGGTTCACCCTGGTGGCACCGATTCTCGCCGCGGCCCCTCTGTATTTTTCCGGCAGCCTGTCGTTTGGCGGCCTGATGATGGCGGCGGGTGCCTTTACCCAGGTCCAGACTTCGATGCGTTGGTTCGTGGACAACTTCAGCGTCATTGCCGACTGGCGCGCCACGCTGCTGCGTGTGGCCAGCTTCCGGCGCGCAGTCCTGTCGACTGACACACTGCACAGTGTCGAAAGCCAGATTGCCTTTGAGGACGGTGCCGCGGGGCACCTGAAAATAGACAAGCTGGAAATCGCCTCCCCGGCCGGCTGTACCTTGATCGAGGAAAAATCGGTGGACATCGGTCGCGGCGAACGGGTGTTGATAGTGGGCGAGGCCGGGACGGGCAAGACTTTGCTGTTTCGTGCGCTGGCGGGGCTGTGGCCCTGGGGTTCGGGAACCATCACCCGACCCAGGGGAGAGTCGATTGAGTATGTGCCGCGGACACCCTACTGGCCACCCGGAACGTTGCGCGATGCCATGTGCTATCCGCGCAAAGCGGACACGTTCAATGAGGCCGAGGTTGAGTCAGCTCTCGTGCGCCTCAATCTGAAACGGGTGCTGCCGATGTTGGACCAAAGTCGGGGATGGGAGCAACAGTTGACCGAGGAAGAGCTCACCAGCCTGGCATTCGCACGCCTGTTGCTTCACAAACCCGCCTGGGTGTTGATTGACGAAGTGCTCGATACGCTCGATGCGGATACGCTCGCGGCCATCAGCCAGGCGATCGCCAAGGACTTGAAAGACAGTACCGTCATTCACATCGGGCGCGAGATGGCAAACAACACCACGTTCAAACGGATCGTGCATTTGATCAAGGATCCGACGGTGCGCAAGCTTCCATCCCGCAAGGGCGTGCGGCCGCAACGCGCGAACGGCAGGCGGCAGCAACAACCGAAGACCGCCTGAGCCTGCGCCAGCCGAACCGGCGCCTCGAGAGCGCACGGCAATGGTGTGAGCTGCATCACATAAGGGCGTAAGTGCAAATGCATTGGTGACGCATACCTCGGACTTAAGTCGTGCCGGTCGGTAGTTTCGAGCGAACTATGCAGCGCCTGTTACAGCCCTCTATTCTTACACTGAGCCTCGCGGTGCCGACGGCCTCGCTGGCCCTCGGCCTCGGGGATATCCGCGTCGAATCTGCTCTGCACCAGCCGCTCGTTGCGCAGATCGAGCTGATAGGCGCCGCCGACGATGAGCTCGGCCGGTTGAGCGCTGCGATCGCGAGCGACGAGCTGTTCGAGCACTACAATCTCGAGCGGGCGCCGTTCATATACGGGACCACACTGAGCGTCGGTCGCGATGCACAGGGCCGTCCAGTCCTGAATATGCGCTCAACGGAGAAGTTCACCGAGCCGGTGGTCACGCTGCTCGTGGACTTGCATACGCCGCACGGCGAGTTGGTTCGTGAGTACACGTTGTTTTTGGATCCGGCGGGGTTGGTGGACAGCGGTAGCGCATCAACGGCCCCGGCCCCGGTGGTGAAAGTAACTCGCGCCGAGCCGTCCGCCCTGGACTCCGCGGCCCCGGCCGCTTCGACGATTTCCTCCGCCCCCACAGCTTCCGGCAGCGCAAGCTCGAAGGCGCTCGGCCATACCTACAGGGTTTCGCGCCGTGACACGCTAGATCGCATTGTCACGGCCACCGGCGCGCGCTCGCGAATCGAGCGTCACCGGATGATGATCGCAATCTTCCGCAACAACCCGGCCGCGTTTCAGAACAACTTCAACCGGATGCATTCCGGTGTGACACTGACATTCCCCACCGCGGAGCAGTTGGCGGCGATATCGGTTGAAGAGACCAATCGCGAGTACGATGCGCAGATGGCTGCGTGGCACAGCTCGCGCGGCGCTTCCACCGGCACGCAGTCTGCGTCTGCCGGTGCGAGCGGCACCACCAGTGCAGCGGCCACACAGTCTGCCGGCAGCACCGTCTCAGGTCGGTCCGCGAAGGTAGTCGATGGCGACAGGCGGGAGGGCTCAGCCGCCGCAAGGGCAGCGGCCGCTTCGATCGCCGCCAGCGCCGATGCCGAGAAGCTGCCCACCGATCCCGCTGCCCTGAAGCAGCGAATCGCGTCGTTGGAGCAGTCGATCGCCCTGGTTCAACAGCAGTTGAAACAGCCGCTGCCTGCGGCCACTAGTGCGCCAGGCACGCCAATCACCGCGTTGGCCCACCACACGGCTTCAGACTCGCTGCCAGCATCGAACGCCGCGGCGCCAGCCTCGAGTGCAACGGCGCAAGCTTCGGGAGCCACCGCGCCGGCTTTGAGCGGCCCCGCGCCTGACGAAGCGGCCAGCGAAGACGACGCGGACGAAACACCCGCTCCGAAGCGCCATCTCGTTGAACTGATTTCTGCGGCCATCGGGGCCGCGGCCGTTTTCCTCGCGGGCGCGTGGTTCTTCCTCCGCCGCCGCGCCGCTTACAACTACGCCGCCCCGAAGTACGGCACGGCCACCGCAGGACCCATTTCGAACCACGATGAGTCCAGTGACTCGGTGGACTTCACCGCAGCAACGGCCTCTGTCACCCAATTGCCTGCCATGGCGAGCGAACCGGTCACCGCGAACGCTCCGGCCACATCCGACAAGGCTTCCCGTGAAGCGAAGACCGCGGCGCAGGATTCCGAGCAGCGCGCCAACAAGGACCCGAAGAACGAGTCGAGTTGGTTTGAAGACTCCTTCAGCACCCCCATTGCCGATCTGCTCAACGACCCGACCATCACCCTGCCCGTCGATGATACGGAGATCCTACCTGTCGACTCCGCGGAGCCGACCCTGAAACTGCCCGCGAGTGCGGCGGATCCGGCGGCCGATACCGAGGTTCTCGTGGCACCCGATCTCGAGTTTTCGGGTAACACCAACGAGCATGTGGTAATGGGCAGCGCGCTCAATGAGTCGAGCCCCGTCGAGCGGCGCAAGAACCCGGTCGACGTGCTGCGCCAGGCAATCGAGCGCGAGCCGGATCGAAGCGACCTGCGCCTGAAGCTGCTCGAGTTGTATTACAGCGCCGCGGCCGAAAACCGCCGCGCCTTCCTGGAAGCCAGCCGCCAGCTTTCAAAGAGCGAGAATCTGGCGACACCGGAAGACTGGTCGCGAATTTCCGATATGGGCCGCATCATTGCGCCCGACGACGAGTTGTTCTCGAGCGAAGGCGAAGGCGACGACAAGCAGGTCGCCTGATACACCGGCAAACGGCCGTCCTCACTGACCGGTGCGTCGCATCGCCTTTCAGGGTTGCCGCAGCAGCGCTCAGTCCTTCATCAGGGTCGCTTGCAGCCGGTCCGCCAGCTCCACATCGCCAACTTTCTCGGCTGCCTGGACGGCCCCCGCCAGCGACCCCCGCCTGCCGGGCGCACCGACCAACGCTACCTGATACTCCTTCAATGCCTGCTGGGGCTGGTTGAGTGTGAGCAACAGATCGCCCAACTGCTCGCGTGCCGGCACTATCGGGCCGGGAGTCAGCGGCAGCTTCTCAACGGCATCCTCTTCGTCCGCCGCCTGGCGAAGGGTTTTGACGGCTTCCTGAGCCTGAGACCCGGCCGCCTGTTGCCAGGCCACGGCCTCCTGAGTCAGCACTTCGGCTTGTTTTGCCCAATACGCATTGCCGGCAGCCTGAAGCTGCTGCTGACATTTGCGGAGCTGCGCGATGTCATCATCCGCATCACGCGGATGACCGCTTCGAGACTTCGCCACGGCGCGGGCCCAATAGACGAGGGAGGCTATGTTGGGTGGAGACTCCGGGAGCGGTTGGAGAGCCGCCGCGACATCCCACTTGTGATCCTCCATGGAGAGTCGGATCGGCATCGCGGTTGCGGCGTAGCCCACCTTGAAGTCCTTGCCCAGCAGCGCCCCCATCGCCTTCAACGACGCAACTACTCCCCGGGCGTCATTCTGGCGGCCCCGCTGGATGTATGCATACGTGAGGTAGTCCATGGCATGGAGCTCTTCACCCACATCGCCCAGACTGCGCGCCGCCGCCCGAGCGGCGCTGTTGGATGCAATCGAATCGTCCCAAAGGCCCAAGCGGGTAAAAATGTGCGAAGGCATGTGGAGCGCGTGTGGCGCTGACGGGGCGATCTTCGAGTAGGCGCGCGCGGCGGCCAAGCCACGCGGCGCCAACTCAGTGCTGTCGTAGGCGTGAATCAGGTAGTGGGCGGCTCCCGGGTGATCCGGATGATCGCTGTAGATCGGCTCCAGAATCGACGCCGCAAGTTTCTGATTGGCATGAGTACGATCTTCCGGTTGCGCGGTCGCGATGAGTGCCAGCGCATAGAAGACTTGGGTTTCCGTGTCCTTGGGGTTGCTGAGTGCTGCCTGTCGCATCCCCTCCTGATAAGCCTTCGCACGGACCAGGTGAGGCGAACGACCCGAGTCGCGGAAGAAGGCTGCGGCGGCTGCAATAAACTGCCGTTCGCGTTCGGAGCGAACACTGAGCTTCTGCGCCCGCTCGATTTCTGCCAGCCCCTTGCCCAGATCCTGCGCATCCGGCGCAGACCATAATTGATGCCAATAGGACATGGCCGCGCCCCAATGGGCCATGGCACATGCGGGATCGGCCGTGGCCACGTCCTGGAAACCCTTCTCCGCTGCGTCATAGGCGAATGAATGCAATAGCGCCACAGAGCGCTGGAAGTTCCGGGAAACACCCGGCGCGCAGGAAGTCGCGAAGCTGACCGTACCGAGCCGCTCCGGAGGCGGATGCGAATGCATTTCCGCGGCTCCTGACACACCCGCAACCAGGGCCGCGGCAATGAACAGCCGCTTCATGCCTGCCCGCACAGGAGCGGATACCCTGCTTCGCGCCATGCCTTCATTCCTCCATCGAGCGCAACCGCGCGCAGGTAGCCCATTTCCCGCAAGGTTGCCGTCGCCAGTGTCGAGATCCGGCCAAACTCACAACACGCCACGATCCGGCGCAGCGGATCCGGCAGATCCTGATTCACACGCAGCTCGAGCTGCCCTCGCGGCAACAACTTCGCCCCGGGAATGTGGCCGGCCTCGTAGGCTTCGCGCTCCCGCACATCGAGAATGATCAGCTCATCGCCGCCGGCCTCGGTGCGGGCTTTCAGCTCCGCCAGCGACATGAAAGGCACCGTCGCCGCGGCTTCCGCGAGCATTTGCGCCACCGTCTTGCCGCCACTCATGTTGGTACGGAGCGCCTCGGTCAGGTGGGTGGGCATGCTGAGATTGAGACTGTTCATCATCTCAACGAACGCGGCGCGGTCGCGGACCTGCAAGCGCGGGTTGTTGGCAATCTCCTGGCCGATGGTCGAGTGGTCACGGCCCTTGTATTCGTGCGCGGGATGCACTTTCAGATTGGGATCGAGCTGCAGCAGCCGATTGAACAGACTGTCGTAGAGCGCCTCGGGGTTGCCGGTCGGCAGATCGGTCCGGCCGGTCGCGCCCATCAACAGCGTATCCCCGGTGAATACCCGATCCTCGACACGCAGGCACATCGAATCCTGTGTATGCCCCGGAGTGTGCAGCACCTGCAGGCGAAGATTGCCGACAACCAGCATTTCGCCGTCATCCAACCGCAAGTCCACGAAGGGAGCGGGACTCAGGCGATGCATGGAAATGGGGACCTCGAGCCTGCGGGCCACTTCCCGCGTGGCCGAAAAATGATCGGCGTGAGTGTGTGTATCAACCAGGTGGCGGATGCGCAGACCTTCACGCGCCGCGACGGCTTGATAGCGGTCAATTAGACTTATTTCGGGGTCAATCAACACAGCGGCGCAGCTTTCCGCGCAGCCCACCAGGTACGACTGGCACCCCCCGGCACGCAGATGTTCGAAGATCACGGCGCCCCCGATTGTAAATGGTGTGGGCCGAGTGTATCACTTCCTTCCATGCACCCTGCCTACCGCCGCGATGTCGACGGCCTGCGCGCCGTCGCGGTCCTGAGTGTAGTCGCCTTTCATGCCACCCCAAGCTGGATGCCCGGCGGCTTCGCCGGGGTCGACATTTTCTTCGTCATCTCCGGATACCTGATCTCTTCGATCGTGCTCGCGAACGTGGCCCGCGGCACCTTCAGCCTTGCCGACTTTTATGTCCGGCGCATCAAGCGCATCTTTCCGGCATTGATCCTCATGCTGGCGGCCGTTCTCACGGTGGGTTGGTTCGTGCTCTATCCCGATGAGCACCAGCAACTCGGCAAACACATTGCCGCCGGTGTTGGATTTGTCTCCAACGTGGTGCTGTGGCGCGAGTCCGGCTACTTTGATGTGGAAGCGGAGCTCAAACCCCTGCTGCACCTGTGGTCGCTCGGCATCGAGGAGCAGTTCTACATTCTGTGGCCCCTGCTCCTGGCCCTCACCTGGCGTTGGCGCTCGAGCCAATGGCCGTTGATATTGGGCATAGCGGCGCTTTCGTTCGCACTCAACCTGCTGCGGGCTCGAGGCCACCCGGCAACAACCTTTTATCTGCCGTTCACGCGCATCTGGGAATTGCTCGTCGGTTGCACTCTGGCCTACGCACAACTGTTCAAAGCTGACGAGTTGGCCCGCTGGCAGGCGAAGTTGTTCTTCAGTGGCGAGTCGGGCCCGGATGCACACTCGCGCGATCTGCAGGCATACGTCGGTCTCTGCCTGCTCGCGGTTGCGTTGTGTCTCCTCGATCGTTATCGCGTATTTCCCGGATGGTGGGCGGCGCTTCCAACCATGGGCGCATTTCTCCTCATCAGCGCCGGCCCCGAGGCGTGGGTCAATCGGGTGCTGCTGGGAAATCGCCTGATGGTGGCGATCGGGCTGATCAGCTATCCGTTGTACCTGTGGCATTGGCCACTGTTGTCCTTCACCCGCATCATCTCGCCGGATGAGCCGAATTCCACTCTGGTTCTCACGGCCGTGGGGTTGGCGTTTCTGTTTGCCGCCCTGACCTACTGGTTGGTGGAACGCCCGATTCGTTCGTATCGGAATGGGCCGCGCGTTGCCATTCCGCTCGCCGCCATCGCGGCGGTGCTCGGAGTGATTGGCATCGTTGCGTTTTCGAGCATTCTGCCGCCGCGCTCTGCGGCTTTCAATGTGGCGAAGTACCTGCGCCCGTCGAAGGAGACGCTATTCCCGGGGCCAAATCTGCAACCGATCACTACACCGTTGGGAAGGCTGCTTGCACAGGGTTCCGCGCCGGGGAAGATTCTCTTCATTGGCGACAGCAACATCGAGCAGTACTATCCACGCCTCGACCACCTGCTGACCCAGAACCCTGACGCCGCACGCGGTATCGTTTTCGCGAGCAGCGGAGGATGTATTCCCATACCGCACGTGATGGAAAATCATCATCCCTGGTGCCCGGGAGTCATTGAGCGCGGTCTGGCCTACGCGAACAAACCCGAGGTGGAGACAGTCGTCATCGGCGCCGCGTGGTATGCGTACTTCGTCGAACCTATGGCTCGGTACTCCTATTACTTCGATGACGGCAGAGTGAAGGGCCCACTGATATTAGGCGCAACGTCCGCGGACAGTGCACTACAGGCGCTTGAAACCACACTCAGCGATCTCACTCGCAGCGGCAAACGCGTCTACCTGGTGCTGCCGATTCCAGCCGCTGATTCCGCCGACCCGCGTGGCATGGTGAAGCGCAGCTTTACGGATCTCAGATTCCGCATCGAAGCGCTGCCGCTGGACCGGGTCGCACTCGCGAAAGCCTACGGCCCCCTGAAGTCGAAGTTGACTGCTGTCGGCCAACGTTCGGGCGCACACGTGATTGATCCTTTCGATGCGTTGTGCGACGGAACGATCTGCTCAACCGTCGACGCGCACGGTGAGCCGATCTACAGGGACGGCGCCCACCTGCGTCCGTCCTATGTCAGACACAACATCCACTTCTTCGATGAGATCGTGTTGCCGCAATCCTAGCGGCCGTCTACGCGCCCTTCACCGAGATATCAACATCAACATTGCCCCGTGTGGCGTGTGAGTAGGGGCAAATCTGCTCGTGCGCCTCGCGCGCCAAGGCCTCGAGGTCGGCCTGTGGGATGCTCGGGTCCACGACGTGAAGTTTGACCGCGAGCCCGAAACCCCCGGCGGTGCGCGGGCCGATGGTGACGCTGCAAGTCACCGCGGCCCCCTTGGCATTCTTTTTCTTCTGGCTCGCCACATAGTCAATCGCCCCGCCAAAACAGGCCGCATACCCGGCCGCAAACAGATGCTCGGGGGTCGTCGTACCGGGCTTGCCCGGACCGCCCATTGCCTTCGGAACCGACAGATCCACGCTCAGTGAGCCATCCTCGGCCTGGGAATGCCCATTGCGCCCGCCCGTAGCCGTGGCCTTCGCGGTGAACAGAGGTTTGATTTCCATCGATTTACTCCTGCTGCAAATGGGTTGACGCAGGCAGGCAGGGTACCCCCGTGCCGCAGGGAATGAAATCCGCTCCCGATGAGTCTTCAATGATCACACAACATCAGGAGCGGCAGGGTGCGGGCGGAAAGGCAATTGGCGCAATCGCGGTTGGTCGCACAGATCGCCGCAGGCGATCGGGGGGCGCTACAGGCCCTGTACGAAATCTATTTTCCGCACCTAGCCTGCTTTTTTTCGCACCTGACCGCCGCGACGGTCGAGGACCTGATCAACGACACTTTCTTCGATGTGTGGAAAAAGAGCGGCGAATTGGTTGCGGCCGCGTCCAGTCACATCTGGATCATGCGCCTGGCACTCTATCACGCCAGGCTGCAGCAACCCACGGCCGCAACGGATCAAAGCGCGATCAAGTACCTCGTTTACACAGGTTCCACGCGAGCGGAAGTCGCTGAAATCCTGAGCTTGTCCACGCACTGCGTCGACGCGCTGCTCACGCAGACACGACTCGCGACTTCTCACAGGCAGACCCCGTGCGCGAACGGCTGATCCGGAGCTGATCGCTTTTCAGCCTGGAAGCGCCCGCCCACCGCCGTCGTTTGCGCTCAAACAGGGGGCACCCCACCCCCCGAGGGCTCGCCGAAAAATGGCGCCAGCTCGAACGCGCGCAGCGCTTCAAACAGGTCGCGGTCTTCGGCCACCATTGCACAGATATCGAGATAGGGCACGGCAACACCGTTGCGGCGATTTGAGCAGAGAAAGGCATTGAGGTCGATGAATTGCGCAACGTGCTCGGCACCCAGATGAATCAGGTAGTGACCGAAGTTGTCGTACACAATGAAATGCCGGTATCCGCTCTCGAGCAGCGACTGGAAGCTGCTGAGCCCATCGGCCACTCCATTCGGTTGCTCAAACGGCGCGTATTCGTAATACAGAACGGGTTTCAGGTCCGCCAACAACGCGGCCGACGACATGATTATCTGGAAGTCGAAGCCATCGGTATCGATCTTGAGCAACCGGGGGCGGGCGAATCCAGGGACGCCGGCCAACAGCTCATCGAGACGCTTCACCGTGATGCCGCCCTTTTCATCCGTGCCAGCCACCAATTTTGCAGTACCGGCCTCGGTACTCTGCAGGGCGTAAACATTCGCCGACGTGCTATCGCCTACAAACACCGTCTCAACAGCGATATGAGCGCCGATCCGGCGGGCGTTCTCGCGTAGAAACGGCAGATACTCAGCGCCTCCCTCAATACAGAGAGTTGGCATATCGTAGTAACTATTGATGAGCGCCGCGCTATCGCCGACATTGGCACCTATATCGACAGCGGCAGAGCCCGGATACTTCTGCCATACGAGACGCGCAATCTCCCCGAGCGCCCGATCATACCGCTGCCACTTCGCCTGGTAGCGATCGAGCGCATGATCGGGCGGCAGGACCACCTTCGTTCGGCCGATTGTGTATTCTTTGGCTTGCATGTTGGACTCCGGCTTACCTATCGTGGTGATTCAGGCTCGGACTCGGTGCGCCATTCGGTCCCCTGGATCAGAAACTTACGCTCAATCTCCGCGGCCATGACCAACATCTCCCCGAGCACCCGCCACGGATGCTGCCATAGTGGGCTGTGTGATGCGCTACGATTTAGCGCATGGACCCCAATTCACAGACGGACGGCATTCCCGCCGGAGCTTTTGGCGAATGGCTGGCAGGATTTCGCGCCTCGCTGCTGGGAAATCGAGGCTCCGACGTCCCTTGCGGCGAATGCCGAGGCTGTTGCATCTCGGGGTACTCGGTGCAGATCCGTCCGCATGATGAGCAAGCGCGGGCTTTGATTCCGGCGAAGCTGCTCGTCAGTGCGCCCGGTTTTGCGCGAAACGAGCTGACAATGGCGGCGCGGCCGGATGGCACGTGCCCCATGCTGCACAACAACGAATGCACTATCTATCGGAACCGTCCGCAAACCTGCCGCGACTACGACTGCCGCGTTTTCGCCGCGGCCGGGCTGGCGGCCGGTGGGTCCGACAAAGCTGTCATCAACCGCCGCGTGTGTGAATGGCGTTTCAGCTATCCAACGCAGTCAGATCGTGCAGCACATGCTGCCGTCAAGGCTGCTGCAACGTTCATCGCCACCAAACGGAGCAGTTTTCCCGGTCAGCGTGCGCCCGCGGGTCCCACAGGCATTGCTGTGCTTGCCTGCAAGACTTATGCGGTATTCCTCGCGCCTGACATTCAACAGCGCCCCGATGAAGAGGTGGCGCGGCGCATTCTCGCGGCCAGCCGGAAGTTTCACCACATTTGAAATAACCCTCCGCTGCTTCACCAGCGGCCCGCGGATTGCGTTCCTTGACATGTGACCATTTGGTCACATATTATTCATGCATGAACCGCGACGATCTCGTATTCAAAGCGTTGGCCGACTCCTCGCGCCGCTTCCTGCTGGATCGATTGTTCGAGCGCGAAGGTCAGACGCTCGGCGAGCTCGAGCGGGAATTGGCGATGACACGCTTTGGCGTCATGAAACACCTCAAGGTGCTGGAAGAAGCGGGACTGATCATCACGCGGCGTGAGGGCCGCGAGAAGCTGCACTTCCTCAATGCGGTGCCCATTCGCCTGATACACGATCGCTGGATAGACAAATTCAAGGAGCGCGAGCTGTCCGCGCTCGCCGACCTGAAAACCACTGTGGAGAATGCCCAATGCCCGCCGTCTCGCAAGAGAGCCTGAATTCCAACTCAACCACCCACATCCACGAGATCTACATCAAGGCCAGTGCGGTCGCGATCTGGGATGCACTGACGAAGCCGGAGTGGACGTCGCGCTATGGGTATCGCGCGCTGTCGCACTATGAGCTGAAGCCAGGTGGAAAATTCCGCTGCGTCGCGAACGACCAGATGCAACAGATGGGACTGCCGGAAGTCATTGTTGACGGCGAAGTGCTCGAAGTACGGGCGCCGCACAAGTTGGTGCAGAGCTATCGGTTTTTATTCAACGCCGAGCACAAAGCGGAGGGTTTCACGAAGATCACCTGGGAGGTGGTGCCCACCGAGAAAGGTTTCTGCCGCGTGACGGTGACACATGACACGGCCGGCGCGCCCATGATGATGGCTGCCACACGCAGTAAGTTCGATCTGCAGGGCGGCGGTGGCTGGAACTGGATACTCAGTGACTTGAAGTCGCTGCTGGAAACAGGCAAGACGCTGGACGCCTGAGCATCGGCGGGCCGGAAAGGCGGGATAGTTTCGACTATCCCGCCCGAGTCCTGAACAAACCCGAGGTCCAGAGTGCGACTAGGGAAGCTGCAGTCTCCAGGCGCCGCGGCCGTGGGTTGCCGCATAGAGCACTCGACCATTCACATCGAGGGTCAAGCCATAGACCGCCACGGGAGGCAGGCTTCCGGCGGCAGGCTGCCACGTTGAGTTTCCTTTCAGGCGGACGAACACACCGAAGTCGGTTGAGACGTAAGCGTCGCCGGTATTCCAATCGACCGCAATGCCGGTAATCGGCTGATCGCCCAGGTTGCTCGCAAGATCGCCCGACCAGGTCGCTGTCCGTGTAACCGGATTATAGATCACCTCGAACAAGTGCCCGGTCGCCGTCCCGGTGGCCGTGGCGTAAGCATCGTAGCCCGAGTAAGAGATGAACGCGTGGTTCGGGTTCGACGCATCGACGGAAATGCCGCTCACAAATCGCTCCGGTTGCGCGGAGCCATCGATCCGCGAAAACACGACATTGCCGGGAATCGCCGTGTCAGCATTGGAAGCAACGAACACACGTCCGCGCCGCAACCCAACCCACACCGTACCCGTATCACTGGGCGCCCGGCTGATGGCTACGACGTAGCCATTGGGTCCCGGCGTCTTATCCGTTCCAAACCCTGTGCCGGTCAGGTCTGCCCCAATCTTGGCCCAGTCGCCACAAGCCCCCGTGAATTGCAGGCCGCTCACGAACTCGCTGCAGTTCGCCTCGAGAAATGCCTGGTTGCCGGCATTGTCCTGCGTGCGAAAGACGTGCTGCGCGCCAAAGAACCACGTGCCGCTCGTTTTTGGATCGTGAATCAGCGGGATGTAGAACGACATGTTCTCGCCACTCAGACTGCCCGCATCTCCAACCCAGTTCCAGCCGGTCTCGTTGCCCGGAAAGCCGAGGAAGGAGTTACTGTTGAAGCGGAAGTTCACATCGATCTGCGATGCCCCCGCCTGGCTGAAAAATGTGTGCATCCGCACCTCGGGATTTGCGATGTCGATCCCGGACTGGCCACCGTCGCCGAAGATGCTGACAAACCAGTCGGTGTTACCCTTGCCGTTGCCATTACCCTTCGAGCTCATGGCCTGGGTGCCGTCATCCTGCGTGCCACCCATGATGTCAGTCAGCGGCGCCTGTGTGTTGACCGACAGGCTCTGGAACTGTTGAGTCTGAAGACCCTTGTTGACCGGCGTCAGCGTCGTCGGAACCTTCGCCAGCCAATGCTGGCAATCTACCAGATTGTTCCCGGACAGGCCGCGCGCCGCACACTGGCTCGAAATGTCGGTGAACGAGCCATTCAAGCGAAAGATGCCGCCGTCGTTGCCAATGAATACGATGTTCGGGTTGGTCGGCGTAGCTGCGATCGCGTGCTCATCCGGGTGCAGGCTCACACCCTGCGAGTCAACAGTCATATCGGTGAAGCTGACGCCGGCATCCTCCGACCGCTGAATGTCGCGGCCGTTCGAGCGGCCACCCAACTCGCTGTACTGCGATGCGCCCCCGATATAGACGATGTCGGGAGCACCCGGCGGTGAAAGGACCGGCATGTCGTAGGAGCATTGCGTCGCGCAGAAGTTGCGCGAGGCAAAACCAGGCGTGCCGTTCGCAGGGTTCGACAATTTCAGCCAACCGCCATTCGTTCCTCCGGTGAGCAATGCAGCAGCCGGCACGTTCGCGTTATCGACCCGATAGAAGTCGGCGCTGGCGCCATTGCCGCTATCACCCACGTAAACACGAAGCGATCCTGCGTTGGGTGCAAGCGAAAACTCGGTCCGCGAGCTCGGCGAGTTGGCAACCGTGCCGCCGCCGGCCGAGTTGAAGATCGGGTGAAAATTAGCGTCGCCATCCTGGGTCATCGAGCGCCGGAACACACCGTAATCAAACGCTGAAGCGTAAACCTGTGTCTCGCCCGCAGTCCGGTACAACTGGATGTTGGAAACTCCGCCACGGAAAAAGTCACCACCGGTGGGATTGCCCCCATCCACAGAATCTTGCGCCAGAATGAGAACCGGTGAAAACGTCACGCCGCCGTCGGTAGACTCGTACAGACCGACCGGGGGGGCGGCAGGCGGCGTGAAGCGGCCGCCGTTGACCGAGGAAGACCCATGACGCGCAACATCTGTACCGATGAAGATATGGTTTGGATTCGCGGGGTCGATTGCGACGGAGCCGATTGAGCGGTTCGCAGATACTGCCACGCTACCAGGGACGACCGTCCAGCTCTTGCCGGCGTCGGTTGACTTGTATAAACCCACACCGGCCTCGGAATCGCTGGAACCGTTCGGTTCACCCGTTCCGACATAAAGCGTGCGGCCCACCGGGTCGCTGGGGTCGAAGGCGATCGATCCAATTGCATTTGAGGGTATGCCGTTTCCTGACGAAGCCCAGTTTGGTTGCGGAGCAAGAGCGTTGTCAGCCTCCCAGACACCACCGCCCGCCGCGCCGATGAAGATCTTGCAGTCATTGCCCCCACAGGCAGGTGAAATCGCGATCGCGGTCGCGCGTCCAGAGTAGATTCCAGCCGCCGTCCCACCCGTCGACTCCGATGCGACGAGAGCGTCTGCCGTGACACCGTATGGACCGACCGGCTGCCAGTTGGTCTTCTTGCCACCAGGCAGTTTGCCCAGAGAGGCGGCGGCATTTGCCGCAGCCCTTTGTTGGGCTGCACCAATCGCCGTGGCCGGATAGGCGCGGTTGTCATAATCCTCCTGGTCTCGCGACGCGGGACTCTCACCGCTGCCCTTGGCGCCGTTGAGAGTTTCAAAGCGGTCCATGAGGAACTTGGAGCGAACCGGCTTGACGGCGCGGCTGTGTTTTGTTTTGCCAGCCGATTTGCCGGCTGTGCGGTGCAATTTCCCGTTGCCCGGGTTTGTCGCCACCGTGCTTGCCACAGTCGGTGTTGGTGAGCTGGTCGGCTCCGCGGACGCTACGGCATGCTGGGCGGTGGCGGCCAACGCCAGCAATGCGCCCGTAGTGAGTACTCCGGTAAATCTCATGGCAGTCTCCCCATAGCAGTAATGTTGTAAACCTAGCCCGCCGGTGTGCCTTCCTTCTGGTAGACGCGAATTGATTGTTTTTTAGGTGTCCCCAAGTTGCATATACGCCTATTTGTTTGCCATGCAAAGCCCGATCATCTATCACTTTATGATGTAAAGTTCAGCGGATGCCACAATCCTCCCGACATCCAGCGTCAGCGAATGCGGAGCAGGTCGTGCGGGACCTGCGCGCGTGCCTTTTGCGTTTATTGCTCCGAATCACGGGGGCCTGTTCCCGGGGCGTAATCGCTACTATCCGCGATAGGAGTTGAGCGTGCTGATGACCGGGCATCAGACGAAGTCGATTGCGCAAATCCAGCCGCCCGAGCGCATAATGCTAGCTTGCTTTCGATGGGGTCCTTTATTCAGCAGCAAGCACACTCCCCATGAGGTTCACCCGAAAATCGCAGCATCCCGGGCGTGCGGCAGAGCCGCTTCGAGCAGGCGGTTCCGTGCTGGGACCGCTGGAGACACGGCTGCTGGAGCTTCTCTGGGCGCAGCGAGAATCGGCAACCGTGGCGCATATACGCGGCGCCCTGCCAGAGCTGGCCTACACCACGATCATGACCACTCTCGATCGCCTCTATCGCAAGGGGCTGTTGCTACGTGCCAAAGACGGTCGCGCGTTCGCGTATGTGCCGCGCTACACGCGCGCCGAGCTGCTCAACAAGTTGATTTCTGCACACGTTGCCGATTTGTTGGAAGCCGAGGGAGGCCCGGTACTCCTCTCAACACTGGTGCGCGCTGTTAGCCGCACGGACGCGGCGCTGCTCGATGAGCTCGATGCCCTGGTGCAGGCCGAGCGACTCAGGCTGAGGAAGGAGGCCAAGTGAGCTCCCCGCTACTACTGGCTATCGTGCTGCTTGCCACATTTGGTCTGGCTGCGGTGCTGCTCGCGGGCCTCGTGGCTATGAGTTGGCATGCCGGATTGAGCTTGGTGAGGACGGCAGCGGCCGACCTTCTGGCCCTGCGACTGCTGCCCGTCTCGGGAGCACTGGTATTTACCTTGACGGTTGTCTTACCGGCATTTCTTAGTCGGGAACCGCGTAGCGATCGCGAATCGGCCGGTCCCTTGTTGCTGATTTTGGCGACGTTCACTTTGCTCACCCTTCTCCACGGGATCTGGCGCGGGTGGCGTGCGTGGGCAGCCGCTCGCTCCCTCTTACACACGTGGGGCGCAGCCAAGCGTTGCTTGATCGAGAACGGCTGCGTGGTCCAGGTCGTTGACATCCCCAAACCGATCATCGGAGTTATCGGCGCCTGGCGTCCGCGGGTAGTCGCCGCGGAGTGCGTCATATCCGCATGCAGTCGGGGTGAGTTTCGGCAGGTGGTTGCACATGAGGCCGCTCACGTGTCCACCCGGGACAATCTGAAGTTGTTGTTGGCGCTTGCCAGTCCGGATGCACTCGCCTGGACAGTGCTCGGCGCCGCCCTGACAGAACGCTGGCGAACGGAAGCCGAGTTCGAAGCCGACCAACGTGCGACCGGTGATGACCCACAGAAGCGTCTCGAGTTGGCGTCGGCGCTGATAAAAGTGGCCCGGCTCTTCGATACGGGATCTGACACGAGGCACGCACTAACGATGTCAGTCGCACACGACGATGTGGAGGGCCGTGTTCGCCATCTTCTCGCACCCGTGCGGGCGACCTCACCAAGGTTCGGTAAGGTGCTGGCGTCGCTCGCAATCCTGACGCCAGTCGCTGCGCTACCGCTCTACGCGTTAGTGCACGAGCTCATCGAGACACTTGTTAGATTCGGGCTTTAGCGCTCGCGCGCATAGCAAACGCCTACAACCCGCGGCTTTGCGCCAGGTTCTCGACTTTCTCAAACACCAGCGACGGCTTGTCTCCGGCGCGGGAGTACTGGTGCCGGCGCCCCATTTCCGCTAGCGCGGCATCGCGCTCGGCAGGTGTGGAATACCAGTGGAGCTTGTGCCACTCGGGACCGAGAAGCTTGCGGAAAGGGTCCCCCGGCGGGAGGCTCACGCGGATCCCGTAGGGACGGAGCTTCTCGATGGGGGGCGTACGGAGGTTTTGCGGCTGGCTGATTCCCATGGGGCGGAGAGCTTAAGGGCCGTGAAAGGCAGCCGCAAGGCTGCTTGCCACGCTTGCCTAAAACGTGCGTCCCAAGAACAGATAAAAAGCATGCTGGCCGCGGTCATCGAAACCGGATGCCAGGTAAACCGGACCCAAAAACGTGTCCATTCCCAAAAACACGCTGGCGTCATGCCTCAGGCTGCCGAAGGACGCATCACCGCGCCGGTTCCAGACGTTGCCGGTTTCGAGCGAAATACCGAGATAGGTCGGCACATCGAGGTACCCCGGGCCACCGCGACCGATCTGCTTGTAGAACAGGGTGCGAGCAATGGCGAAGTGCGGGCCTGCGATCGAATTGGCCTTCAGGCCGGACAAGTTCAGGAATCCGCCCAGGGGGAACAGGAGCCGCAAGTCCGACGGGGTGGTGACCTGGACGCCGCCGGGGGCGGAGCCGGGAACCTGACCTGATAACAGGAGGCCCTGTGGGGTGTTGAATGTGGTGCCGCCCGCAGTGGAGAAAACGCCCGTGAAGCGCCCGAGCGAGGCGGCCGCCACGTATGTGAATGATAGACGCTCGAAGTTCTGCCTCTCGCCTGTCGCACTGCGTTGGCCGGTGCGCTCGGCGCGCCATTCGACCGTAGCTTGTTGGCCGCGATGGGGGAAGTTGACATCGTCGAGATGATCCAACGACAAGCGGAGGAAATACTGATTGGTATCGAACGTGTCGGACGGCAGGTTGGGGTCTCCCACGCGCACGTCTTCGTGCCCCGTGTCGCGCTCGACACCCGTGCGGATTTCGCCCCAATTGCCCAACTCGTAACCGAAATCCAGACCGTAGTCGAAGCTGCGAACCCGGTATTCCGCAATGCGGGTCTGTTCTTCCAGCACATCCACATTGGACGCCTTGGCACTGGCGTGCGGCACAAAGAAGAAGCTCGAGGTATCGGAGATCGGCAGGAACACTTCGGTCGAAATCAACGAGGTCTCACCCACCTGCAGATCCCAGACCCACTCGCCGCCCGGATTGGTGATTTCGGACAACACAAAGCGCGCGGCGGCGTTGTAGCTGGAATTCCCCTGGAAGTCATCCTGCAGGCTCAGGCCGAAGCGCACGTAGTTGGGACCCCAGGAATTGCGCCTGGCGGCCAGCAGCAGTCCGTAGCGGTCGTCATCGCCCTGCACCACGCGGTAGTCGAGCGCTTCGAGGTTCCCCTGGCCGTAGATGGTTGTCACGTGGCGTGCCACCGCATCGGGATCGAGCGGTTTGCCGATCACATCACTGAACAGCCGATCCAACCTGTTGGAGTAGCGCCCGGAGCCGTCGTCGACTTTGACGAAGTCGATGCGGGGCGGCGCCTGCCGGTCGCGATCGCGTCGTGCAACATATGACTCATACTCAGCCGCGCTGACCGAGAGCGCGGCGAGGCGCGATTCGGCGGCGCGGCCGGCAATTTCACCCGTGGCGATCACGCGCTGCATGATTCCAAAATCGAACGCGGAGGTGTCGCCCAGCGCGGGCGTTATCAACACATCCTGCGGCGACAGCTTTGCCAACTGGTTGCGCGAGTTGTGCTGAATGAGAATGGCGAGCATCTGGTTCGAGATGACCGGCGCGCTGTTGAGTTTGTCACGCTTCAACAAAGGGGTGCCGACATCCACCACAATCAGAATATCGACACCCATTGCCCGCGCGACATCGACCGGCAGGTTTTCCGCGATGCCGCCGTCCACCAACAGCCGGCCATCACGCTCGACCGGCGAGAACACGCCGGGCGCCGACATGCTGGCCCGCATGGCGCTGGTCAAATCGCCGTCCTTCATCACGACCAGGTCGCCTGTCTCGAGATCCGTGGCCACCGCGCGAAACGGGGTCGGCAGCAGATCGAAGTTCGTGACAGTCGCCACCGGCAGGGTGAAGCGCCGCAGTGTCTGATTGAGCTTCTGTCCTTGAATCAGCCCCTTCGGCAACTGAATCTTGCTGCCGCGGATGCCCAGCGGGAACTTCACCAGGAAGTTCTGGTCCTCGAGTTTGCGGCGGAAGGTGAGGTCTTCGCGCGGGGGCCGGTCGCGGAACGCATCCTGCCAGTTCAGCGACGTCATGATTGAGTCGATTTCACGCGGGCTCAAGCCGCTGGCGTATAGACCTCCAACCACCGCGCCCATGCTGGTACCGGCGATGGCGTCGATCGGGATGTGTAGCTGCTCGAGGACCTTTAGAACGCCTACGTGCGCCGCACCTCGTGCGCCGCCACCGGAAAGCACGAGGCCGATGCGTGGCCGATGTGACGGCGGTGGAGACGCCGAAGCGTCTGCCGCGCTCTGGGCGTTGGCAATGCTCCAACCCACGAGCCACAGACCTGCGAAAATATAACCGAGGACCCCGAGACGGGGCCGGACCGCCCGTGGTGAAATCACGGCGCAAGAATACAGCATGTCGAAGAAGAAACTCACACGACTGGAGTCACGGTCCGGCGCCGCGCCGGCCGCCACATGCGCCGTGACGCCCACGGGTGCACGGTCCTGCGCGCGCGCCACATTGCTCTTCGCCGCGGCGATCGAGCGCCACACCGCAAAACACCTCAGCGCCTGCGCCAGCGCGTGCCTCAGCGCCCTCGCACTGCTCGCCTCCGCGACATTGCAAGCCCAGACCCCAGACGCCAGCGATTGGGGCTTCTACGGCGGCGACGCCTTCGGACAGCACTTCTCCAGCCTCGACCAGATCAATCGGGAGAACGTAAACGACCTCTCGGTGGCTTGGACCTACCGCACGGGTGAGCTGGGCGAAGGGCTTGCTGCGGCATCGAAACTCACGTTCGAAGCGACGCCCGTGCTCGCGTTCGGACTGCTCTACCTAGAAACTGCGACGAACATCGTGATCGCGCTCAATCCTGAAACCGGCGTGCAGAAGTGGCGATACGACCCGAAGATCGACCGGAAACGTCACTACTCCGACGTGGCGGGACGCGGCGTCAGCGTCTGGGAAGACACAGACGCGAAGCATGAGGGCGCCTGCACCCAGCGCGTCTTCGTTGGGACGCTGGATGCGCGATTGATTTCTCTGGACGCCGGCACGGGCCAACCGTGTGCGGAATTCGGGACCAACGGCCAGGTCGATCTCACCGCCAATCTCAGAATCCGCGACCGGGATAGTTACGAAGTCACGTCGCCCCCCGCGGTCGTAAGTGACACGATCGTCGTCGGATCGTCCGTCGGCGACAACCGCGCCGTCGATGTCGAGAGGGGTGTCATTCGCGCCTTCGACGCAAGGACGGGTGCGCAGCGGTGGTCATTCGACCCGATCCCCAGCGACCCTGGCCATCCCGCGGCCGCCGAGTGGAATCTGGCGCAGGCCGCCACCACAGGTGCGGCCAACTCCTGGGGTGTCATGTCTGTTGATGAAGAACATGGCTACGTTCTCGTTCCAACAGGCTCCGCGAGCCCCGACTTCTACGGGGGCAAGCGCCTCGGCAGCAATCGCTTCGCCGACTCACTGCTGGCCCTCGATGCTGCGAACGGCAAGCTAATATGGAACCAGCAACTGGTACACCACGACCTGTGGGATTTCGATCTCGGCGCGCAACCGGGCCTGCTCGATGTTGAATTGCAGGGAATTCCGGTACCTGCGGTCATCCAGGCAACCAAGACCGGGATGCTGTATGTCTTCGATCGTGTCAAGGGCCAGCCGCTTTTCCCCATCACTGAAAAGCCAGTGCCACAGAGCAAAGTTCCTGGCGAGGCGAGCTCGCCCACACAACCGTTTTCGTCCATGCCCTCGGTCGTATCACAGCGAAGGTTGCTGCCGGAGGATGCCTGGGGCATCACGTTCTGGGATCGCGGCAAATGCCGCGACAGGATCGCCTCGCTCCGAAACGAAGGCATCTTCACGCCGCCCGACACCCGCGGCTCCCTACTTTCGCCCAGCTACATTGGCGGTATCGATTGGGGCGGAATTGCCATCGATGAATCACGCCAACGGATCTTTGCTGCCGTCAACCACCTTCCCACCGTTGTGACATTGATGTCAGCGCAGACGATGGAGGAGCAAGCACGCTCTGACGAGTACCCCCATTCAGAGTTCTCACGCCAGGCGGGCACGCCTTACGCAATGCGTCGCGAACCCCTCCTGTCCCCATTTGGACTGCCATGCACGGCTCCGCCGTGGGGCACCCTCGTAAGCGTAGACCTTCGCCGCAATCGAATCGTCTGGCAGGTTCCGCTGGGGTCCACCGAGGGTATCGGCCCGTGGTGGGCACCAACACGCGATTTCGGCACCCCCCATATGGGCGGCCCCATTGCCACGGCCGGCAGTCTCGTGTTCATTGGTGCCGCCATGGACAATTATTTCCGGGCTTTCGACCTCGAAACGGGCCGCGAGCTGTGGAAGTACCACCTGCCCGCGGGAGGCCAGGCAACCCCCATGACTTATCGCGCAGGCCCCGACCACCGCCAGTTCGTCGTCATTGCCGCCGGCGGCCACGGCGGCCTGGGGACCCAGCGCGGCGACTATGTCGTGGCCTTCGCCCTCCCCAAAGGCGCGAAGTCGGCACCAAACGCGGTAAACTGAACGACCCCCGGACGGCGTTGAGAGCTCAATGGCCTATTTGATTTTGTCCATTCTGGTTCAGGTCATTCTGATCATTCACGTGATCAAAACCGGTCGCAACCAGATCTGGATCTGGGTGCTGGCGCTGCTGTCGATACCCGGCGCGATTGCCTACATAGTGGTGGAGCTGCTGCCCGACGTATTCCGAAGCCGGACCGCGCAGCGAACCGCGCGCGGATTCAAGAAGGCAATCGATCCGACGGCAGACCTTCGACGGTATGAGAACGAAGCCCGTGTGACTGGAAACGTCGCGACGAAGCAGCGCTATGCCGAAGAGCTGACCCGACAAGGGCGCTACGACGATGCAATCGAGCAATTCAAACAGGCGCTCACCGGGCTCTACGAACACGACCCCAACTTGATGCTCGGAATTGCGCGCGCACAGTTTGGCAAGGGAGACCCCGCGGGCGCGCGTGCAACCTTGGACGATCTGATCCGCCTGAATCCCGACTTCCGGTCGCCGGACGGCCATCTGCTTTATGCACGGTCGTTGGAGTCAGAAGGGAATATTGATAAAGCGATCGAGGAATATCGTGTGCTTGCGACGTCGTACCCCGGCGCTGAGGCGGCGGTGCGATACGCGCAATTGCTCAAGTCGCAGGGGCGGAGTGACGAGGCGCGGAAGGTTGCACGGGACCTGCTGGAACAGGCGCGCATTGCTCCTGCGCACTATCGCAGGGCGCAGAAGTCGTGGCTGGACGCGGCGCAGCGGCTCGCGTAGCGCCGTCGCGAGCGCAACGCCGCACCCACGGCAAAAACTCCACTCACCAACGTCAGAGGGTCCACCGAGCCACCACCTCCACCTCCTGACGGCGGCGGCGGGGTAACGCTCAAGTTAGTTTTGCCCACGACAGTCTGGTCCGATGCCAACACCGCATCAATTTCCACCTGGGTGGTCCCGGTCACCTTGGCCGGCGCGGTGTAAACACCCGCTGTGGTGATCGTCCCCACATCCGTATTACCTCCGACGATACCATTGACCTCCCAGGTGACCGAATCATCCGTGGTGTTGGCAACAGAAGCGGTGAAGGCTTGGCTCCCCGAACCCGCTACGACGCTCGTTGACCCGGGGCAGACCGCCACAAGCGGCGTCACCGTGGCAATTGAACACGATCGCTCAGTAGCGTTGGTGGGAGCTACCGATGAAGCCGAGGTAGGGCTCAACACAACATTGGAAGTATCGATGCGCCCACCATCATCGGTAACGGTGAGCTGGACTGTTGCGTAACCGCACGACGGCGCAGTTACCGTGGCCGCCGCGCCTGTCGCGTTCTGAATTGCGACAGATTGCTTCCCAACGCTGCTCCACTGGTACGAGCTGATCGCATGACCCGTTGCCGCAGCGCTGTTCTGGGCGCTCAGAGCGACAGATTGGCCCGCGCTCACCGATGCGGGCAATGTCACCGCCGCAATCGGCCGCAATGCGGCTGTAACCGCACCCAAAGCATTCGCCATACCCGCGCCGCAAGTCCGGCCGTCGAGCGTGCAAATACACTCCAACGACTGCAAATCGGACGAGCCCGCCGGAACGTGGCACTTGGGCGGCTGCGTCGTCTCACCTGCCGATGTCTGCGGAAATGGTAGCGATCCTTCCTTCAGACGGGAGATGAGCTGGCAGGTGTTCAGGTTACTGTTGGCGGACAACATGAGACCGGCGATCCCCGACACGATCGGCGCGGAGAAGCTCGTTCCGAGGTTCGGGCCCTTGGGCTGACTATTCGTCGTGATTGTAGTGCCCGTATAGGCATCATCGTTGGCAACCGGTGTGGTCGCTCCCGAGTTCGTGGTCGTCTGGATGGAGTAGACGCAGGGACCCGAAAGCGTATTGACGCAATTTCCCGCGGGGGCGCTCAACGCCACCTCGGGCCCCAGGCTGCTGAAACCGACTTTTGTGCCGGCGTGCCGGATGCCGGCGACAGCGGCCACTCCCGGGCAATTGGCGGGTGAGTCCACCGTGCCGCCTTCATTTCCGGCCGAAACGACCACCAGCACGCCGAGCGCCGTCAATTGACCGATGACATCCGAATAGCTCTGCGGACAGGCTGACGTGGAACCCAGGCTCATGTTGACGATGCGCGCCGGATTCGTGTTGGTGGGGACACCGGCAACGGGCAATCCGGCGGCCCACATCATGCCCGCGAGAATGTCGGAATCGAATCCGCCGCATTTGCCGAGCACACGGACCGGCAGAATCTTCGCCTGCCAGGACAATCCCGCGATGCCGCGCGAGTTGTTCGTCGCCGCACCGAGGATGCCCGCGGTCCTAGTTCCATGCCACGAGCTGATCTGGGTGTCGCAACTCTTGAACTGGGAGGTTGCCGTGTCAGTCGAGTCGATCCAGTCGCCCGGGTCGGCAGCATCCGCATCACGGCCGCCGCCGTCATTGGCGACCGCAGGAGTGCCGACAAAGTCATAACCGGATAACAACCGGCCGCCGGCCAGATCGGGGTGATCGAAGCGCACGCCGGTGTCGAGATCGGCGATCACCAGGTTGGGGTCCCCGGTGGTCAGATCCCAGGCAGCCTGTGCGTTGACGGCAGCCGGGGTCGTGGGATCACCTTGCAAATACCATTGTCCGCCAGTTGCATACAACGGGTCGTTGGGAACCGCGTGAATATAGCGGCGCTCGTCGGGCACGGCGTACTCAACGTCGGGGTCCGCAGCGAGCCGCTGAATGGTTGCGGCAACTGATTCGTTGGCCGCCGCGGGTTCAAACCGCATGACATGCAGACGATCCAGGATTTGCCGCGAGTCCCGCATGGTCAGGTGCACGCGGGCAGCGAGGCGAACAACGCGGTCGCGTTCGCCCAACGCGCCAGGGGCTGCTGAGGCGGCCGCGGCCCCTGTGCCGGGGACGTTGGCGGCCCCTGCGCCGGGGGCGTTGGCGGCCACTCCGGTAGGGACGCTTGTCGCCGCCCGCAACTTCACAATGACCCGTTGGACACTCCCTTCCAACTGCCGATGGGAGTGGGTGCGAACGCGATTCAGCTCGTTCGATTCACCGATCGAGCTGGCATACGCCGCCGCCGACAGAGCCAGTGCCAGAATGAACCCACGCATCCAGCCACAATAGCTGAATTTCCGACCCGGGTAACTTGTCGGGTATCACATAGGTCGCGCCGTGGCGCCGGTCAGTGCTTGCCAGCCGGTACCTGCTGGGTAATGCAATGAATGTTGCCGCCACCCAGCAATACTTCGCGCGCCGGTACACCAACCACCCGCCGATCCGGAAACAGGCGCTTCAGTTTGGCGGCGGCTTCCTTGTCCGTGCGGGGATCGAGCAACGGCATCACGACACCGCCGTTGGCAATGTAGAAATTCACATAACTACCCGCCAGCCGCTCGCCCGCGGGCCGTGCTTTCGTCCCCTCGCGGCTGACCACGCCGGCAGCTTCCTTCGCGCTGATTGACAGAGGCCGCGGCATCGGCAGCTTGTGGACCTTCAGCTTGCGTCCCCGGGCGTCCACGGCATCCTGCAGCCGCTCCCAGGCATCCAGCGAGATTGCATGTTGGACATCCCGCTTGTTGTCGGTCCAGCCGAGCGCGATTTCACCCGGCCGGATGAAACAGGCCAGGTTGTCGACGTGCCCGTCGGTCTCGTCGTTGAAGACCCCCTTGCCCAACCAGATTACTGTGCTGACACCCAGGTAGGCGCGCAACTGCTCCTCGATCTGTTCGCGGTTCAGGTGCGGATTGCGATTGGCATTCAGCAGACACTCCTCGGTGACTAACACCGTGCCTTCGCCATCCACGTGCAGGGCGCCGCCTTCGTTGATGATCGCAGAGCGGTAGCGATCGCGATTCTCGACTTCGAGCACTTTGCGTGCCACCAGGTCGTCCTGGTCCCAGGGAAAATACAGGCCGCCATTCAGGCCGCCCCAGGCATTGAAGTGCCAATCGACACCCCGCACGTCACGCCGCTTGTTGACTACGAACGTCGGTCCAACATCCCGCATCCAACTATCGTCATGAGCCAGCTCCACTACTCGGACGCTCGGGGGCAGGAACGTGCGGGCAATCTCGTAGTGCGCCGCGGATACACCTACCGTGACAGGCTCAAATTGGGCGATAGCCGTCGCCACGCCCACGAACGCGAATTGCGCCGGCCGTGCCGCCTCGCGCCAATTGTCGGCGCGCTCGGGCCACAGCATCCAGCAGCCGGCATGCGGCTCGTATTCCGCCGGCATCCAGAAGCCATCCGCGGCGGGCGTTGTCGACAGAGTCTGTGTCATCGCTTCCTGAGCCGGCTGTGCTGGTAACCGTACAGCGCATAGATTGCGACTCCGAGTAAGGTCCAGAACAACAGCCGCCACCACGTCCCGTTTGAAAGAAAGTAAGTCATCCCGCCGCAGAACAGCGCTCCCAGCACACACGTCACCGGCGCGAAAGGAACGCGGAACGGCCGCGGAACATCGGGGCGAGTGCGCCGAAGAACTAGTACGCCGAGGCAGACGACCACGAACGCAAGCAGCACGCCGATCGAAATCAGGTCAGCCAGAATGTCCAGGGGAAACACACCGGCGACCACCGAGAAAATCACGCCACTGACGACCGTGGCGACGTGCGGCGTCTTGAACTTGGGATGAACGCGCGCGATAGCGGGCGGCAACAGACCGTCGTCGGCCATCGCAAGCAGGATTCGCGGTTGGCCCAGCAGAGATCCCAACACGACCGAGGTCATACCAACAATTGCTCCGACCTTGACGACCCATCCGAGCCAATGAAGCTGTGGATGAGCATCGAGGGCGACTGCGACGGGGGCGTCCACGCCCAACTGCGTGAACGGCACCATGCCGGTCAGAACCGTTGCCATACCCACATACAGCAGTACAGAGATCACGAGTGCGCCAATGATTCCGATGGGCAGGTCACGTTGCGGATTGCGGGCTTCCAGAGCGGTCGTGGAGGCCGTGTCAAATCCGACATAGGAGAAGAAAATGATGCCCGCACCCTGCAACACACCGGTCCAGCCGAAATGTCCGAAGGTTCCCGTATTGGCCGGGATATAGGGATGCCAGTTCTTCGTGTCCATGAACGCGAGACCGGCCACAATGAACACCACGATAATGAGCACCTTCAAAGACACCATCGCGGTGTTGAGGCCGGCGGTTTCCCGCATACCCACATAACAGATGACACTCATCGCGGCGACAATGAATGCAGCAGGCACATTGAAGAGTGCGCCTGTTGTCTTGATGTGGTCGTGCTCGGCCATCAAAGGCGCGTTGGTCAGCGACGCCGGCAGGTCGATGCCCCAACCATGCAATAGATTGACTACATACGCGGACCAGCTCACAGCCACAGCGGAGGCTGACATGCCGTACTCGAGCAGCAGGTTCCAGCCAATGAGCCAGGCGATAATTTCACCGAGCGTCGCGTAGGTGTAACTGTAGGCGCTGCCCGGCACCGGCAGGAAGGCCGCCAGCTCGGCGTAGCACAGAGCTGCGAGGGCGCTTCCGAAGGCGGCCACGAGAAGGGACAGGGTAATCGCGGGACCGGCCTGGTTCGCCGCCACCTGCCCGGTGAGTACGAACACGCCCGTGCCGATCGTCGCACCGAGACCGATCGCCGTAAGCGACCATGCGGACAGCACCTTTTTGAGCTTGCCGGAACCCTTCAGATCGGCTTCCGTCACCGGCCGCACGGCGAAACATTGACGCAAAATGGACATCAAGACCCCTGGATCGTTTTGACGGGATAATTTTGTTAGACGTTTGAGCGGACAAACCGCGGTACATTCCCCGCAGTCTCTCATAGACCGGGCCGGGAATCGCCCCACCCCTGTGCTAGCATTCGAGGCCCGGCGGCGCGGGTGCTCGTCGGCGAGCGGGCGAGCGGGCCCGCGCGAGTCACAGGAGAACGGTTCATGTCCACGGCTGCAGCGTCAAAGATCACGCCGCCTGCGCAAGGCGCAAAGATCTCGATCCGGGATGGCAAGCTCATTGTTCCGGACAATCCCATCATTCCGTTCATTGAAGGCGACGGAACGGGTCCTGACATCTGGCGTGCCAGCGTGCGCGTCATGGACGCAGCCGTGCAGAAGGCCTATGGCGGCAAGCGCAAGATTCACTGGATGGAAGTGCTTGCGGGCGAAAAAGCCAACAAGCAGCTAAACACCTGGCTGCCGGATGAGACCGTCGCAGCCTGCCGCGAGTACCTGGTGTCCATCAAGGGACCGCTGACCACGCCGGTCGGCGGCGGTATCCGCTCCCTGAACGTGGCCCTGCGCCAGATGCTGGACTTGTATGTCTGCCTGCGCCCGGTCCGCTGGTTCAAGGGCGTACCTTCCCCGGTGAAGCACCCCGAGAAGGTCGACATGGTCATCTTCCGCGAAAACACGGAAGACATCTATGCCGGTATTGAATTCGAAACCGGCACCGAGGAAAACAAGAAGTTCCTGGAGCTGTTCAAACAAAGCTTCCCCAAGGCCTTCGCCAAGATCCGCTTCCCGAACACCTCCGGAATCGGCATCAAGCCCGTGTCGAAGGAAGGCTCGGAGCGACTGATCCGCTCGGCGCTGCAATACGCCGTGGCGAACAAGCGCAAGAGCCTGACCTTGGTGCACAAGGGCAACATCCAGAAGTTCACGGAAGGCGCCTTCCGCAACTGGGGCTACCAGCTCGCGGAGACCGAGTTCGCCGCGCAGACCTATACGTGGGAGCAGTGGGAAAGGACCAAGGCGGCGCGCAACGAGAAAGACGCCAATGCCGAGATGGACGCGGCGAAGAAAGCCGGCAAGGTCATTGTGAAGGATGCGATTGCCGACATCGCCCTGCAGCAGGTACTCACCCGCTCGGATGAGTTCGATGTGATCGCGACACTCAACTTGAACGGCGACTACCTGTCCGATGCGCTGGCCGCGCAGGTCGGCGGAATCGGCATCGCCCCGGGCGGCAACATCAATTATCTGACCGGCCACGCGGTGTTTGAAGCAACGCATGGCACCGCACCGAAGTACGCCAACCTGGACAAGGTCAACCCAGGCTCGGTGATTCTGTCCGGTGAGATGATGTTGCGCTACATGGGCTGGCTCGAAGCTGCCGACGCCATCATCACGGCCATGGACCGCACCATCGGCCAGAAGACCGTCACGTACGATTTCGCGCGGATGATGGACGGGGCGAAGGAAGTCTCAACGAGCGGCTTCGGCGATGCGTTGATCAGCAACCTGTAAGCGCCTGAATGAGCTCACCCGCGAAAGTCCTGGAGTGGGCTCGCAAAGTCCAGGCCATTGCCCAGAATGGCCTGGCTTTCACAAAAGATCCTTTCGACAAGGAGCGCTTCGAGCAGTTACAACAGCTCGTGGCCCAGATCCTGACGGCCGAGTTGGATATCGCCCCGGGCCAGCTCCAGGAGCTGTGGAAAGGCGATGAAGGCTATGCCACCCCGAAGGTCGATGTGCGCGGCGGCGTCTTCGCGGGCAACCAGGTGTTGCTGGTACGGGAGCGCTCCGATGGCAAGTGGACGCTCCCGGGCGGTTGGGTCGATGTTGGCGATGCGCCCTCCTTTGCCGTCGAGCGGGAGATCCGCGAGGAATCCGGCTACCTGGCCAAGGCAGTGAAGCTGGCCGCGGTGTTTGACCGCAGCAACCCCAGACACGGCCATCCGCCGAGCATTCTCCACATCTACAAATTGTTTTTCCTGTGCGAGCGGACCGGCGGCACGGCCACTCTCAGCAATGAAACCGACGGGGTCGAATTCTTTGCCGTGAACCGGTTGCCACCGCTGTCGGTGGGCCGCGCATCACAAACTCAGATCGAACGATTATACGAACATCATCTGAACCGGAATCTGCCCACCGACTTCGACTAGGTGCCTATGGCCGCCTCCGATTGCGCTCACCTGATTGTTGCCGCGTTCGCGGATTACAACGCCCAGTTCCGTGTCATCACGCGGCGCGCGCCCTGGCGCTTCGATGCACGGGATTCCAAGGGAAGCCAGCGCGATGCGGTCGAGCGTATCGAGCTGTACGACCGCCTGGTCAGCCAGACCATCGCGCAACTACGGTTGAAATTGGGGGAGCAAGCTCTCGATCGGGATCAGTGGGCGCATATCCGCGACGAATTCTCGGTGCTGGTGGAAGCCCTGCCGGATGCGGAATTCACCAAGACCTTCTTCAGCTCCATCACACGCCGGCTGTTCGGAACGGTGGGCGTCGCCCCCGAAATCGAGTTCGTTGCCACCGACCTCGACCCGCTGGGCAAAGTCACCACCGCTGTCGGCACCAACACCTACCTCAATCACGGCTCGCTGCTGCTGCTGTTCGAAGACGTGCTCGGCGATGTGCGCTTTCATTCGGCATGGCGCGACTTCGACCGCAGCGTGGCCTACGTCACTGCCGAAGTGAGCCGCTATCTGAAGGAAAGTGAGGAGCGGCGCGCGGTCCTGCGGGTCGAAGTCATCCGGCCTGTGTTTTATCAGGTGGCGCGTGCCTACATTGTGGGCCGGATCGTGGGCCGTGACTTCCTCATACCCCTGGTGATTGCTCTGAAGAATACGGATGGCGGTGTGTTGGTGGACGCCGTCATGTTGTCCGAGTCGGACGTCAGTATCGTCTTCAGCTTCACCAAGTCCTACTTTCACGTCGACCTGGATCGCGTCGGCGAGGTGGTCCTGTTTCTCAAGTCCGTGCTGCCCCGCAAGCCGGTGAGCGAGCTGTTCACGGTGTTAGGCCGCGCCAAGCAGGGCAAGACTGAGCGCTACCGCGAGCTCATGCGCCACCTGGAGCAGACCCGGGACCAGTTCGTCCATGCCCCCGGTGAACGCGGCCTGGTGATGGTCTGTTTCACCCTGCCCTCGTTCGATGTGGTCTTCAAGCTGATTCGCGACAAGTTTCCCTACCCGAAGAACGTGCTGCGCGAAGAGGTCAAGGCCAAATACCAGCTCGTATTCAAGCACGACCGCGCCGGACGCCTGGTGGATGCACAGGAGTTCAAGCAGCTTCGCTTCCCCAGGGCACTGTTTGCACCCGAGCTGTTGGAAGAGTTGCGGACCGAAACGACGTTGACAGTGCACGAGGCAGGCGAAGACCTGATTTTCGACCACATGTACATCGAGAGGCGCATGACGCCGCTCAATCTGTACCTGCGCTCAGCCACAGAAACCCAGGCCGAGCGCGCCGCGCTGGATTATGGCCAGTGCATTCGCGACCTCGCCTATACCAACATATTCGCGGGCGACCTGTTGCTGAAGAATTTCGGAGTGACGCGCCACGGCCGGGTGATCTTCTACGACTACGATGAGCTGTGCCAGGTCACGGATTGCCGCTTTCGCGATATGCCCCAGGCCACCAACCCCGAGGATGAGATGCGCGGGGAAGCCTGGTTCTACGTGGCCGACAACGATGTCTTCCCGGAAACCTTCATCAACTTCCTCGCCTTCAATGACGCGCAGCGTGCTGCGTTCAACCGCGTTCACGGCGAAATCCTGACCGCCGCGTTCTGGCGCAGCGTGCAGGAGCGTTTGAAGGAAGGTGAGGTGTTGGAAGTGCTGCCCTACCACCCACACCGGGTGCGGGTGGCCAGCAGCGCTTAGTCTATTGGCGCGGCACTGGCCGCGCGGAGCCCGGGCCCTTCGCCGCTTTACGCCATCGCTCTTATTAGCGACCGCACGTCGTCCTTGCGGACCTCGGCAACCAACGCGGTCTCGAGGCCCAGGTCGGCAGCGGCATGGTCCAGCGCGCCCGGCACACAGAGCTCCGGCTGCAACAACTCGATGGCGAACAACCGGCCGAAGTACACGGCCTTGCTTTCCACGGACGCATTGTTGATATCGCCGTCCGGCAGTCCGGGCACCTCAGGCAGATTCCAGCTCCGCAGCAGCCGGCCGGCCAGCTCCCCAGAATGAGTCGCGCACCACTCACGACGCGAGCTGCTGTCGAGCTTCATTCGATATTCCAGCTCGACACGGGCCAGGATCTTCAGCGCCAGCGCTTCACCTGACCGGTGCAGCAGTGCCGCCATGAACGAGGCAGCCACGCTGACACCAGCCCCCGGGCTCCGCGCGGCCGGTGCGGCGCCAGTCAGATAAGCCTGCGCTACGCGGGCCGCATACGCCGCACTCGCAAGACTTTCTTCCCACCACGCCTGCGCCTCCGCATCCCGCCCTGGAATCTGGAAGAGCCGCGCGCGGATCTCCATCAGCGCATCGCGGCACCCCGGTCGACTCAACAAGCCCCGTGGGCCGCTCTGGCTGCCCGCCAGCAACGCACGCAACGAGTCAGGAGCCGCGGGCATGCTTTGGCGCAGCGACTTGAATGCCGCCCCCAGGGCCTGCCGGAACACCAGGGCCCGGGTCGAGACCTCAGGTCGCGGAGCTTGTGGATTGAACATAAAGTTTGAAGCGCACGTGACAGCGCAACTCCGCGCCATCTTCTGATCGTGAGCCTAGGGCGTTGGCGTGCTGGCCGCCAACGCCTGATTCACATCCTCCATGAGGTCGTCGATATCCTCCAGCCCGATAGACAGCCGGACCGTTCCCTCGGTGACGGCCGAGGTCCGTAGCTGCTCCTGCGTCAGGTCCCGACCGCCCATCATTGAGGGCGCCACCACGAGGGATTCTGTCGAACCCAGGCTCGCTGTGAGCGCAAACAGCTTCAGTGCCCCCGCAAACCGGGCACCCGCCTCGGCCCCACCCTTCAAATCAAAGCTCACGATGGTGCCGAACTGCTTCATCTGCGACTTCGCCAACTCATGTTGTGGATGCGTTGGCAGGCCCGGATAGTGAACACGCGCGACCGCCGGGTGAGCCGCAAGCAGCTCGGCCAAACGCTGCGAGCTCGCGCACTGCGCCTGGTAGCGCACAAAGTAGGTCTTGAGGCCCCGCAGAATGAGGTACGCCGCGTGTGGATCGAGAGTACCGCCGAGCGTGCCCCAGTCAGTGCGCATGCCGCGAATCAACTCGGTGCGCCCGATCACGGCGCCTCCCATCACGTCGCCGGCCCCGGATGCGTACTTGGTGAGACTGTGCAGATACAAGTCGACTTCAAATTCACCGTGCTGGTGAAACCCGGCAAACGTGTTGTCCATCACGGTGAGGGCGCCTGCGCTCTTCGCCATCCGGGTGAGCGCCGCAATATCCGCGATCTTGGTCACCGGGTTGGTGGGGCTTTCGAACATCACCAGCCGCGTCTTCTGCGCTGCCAATGCCTTCTCGACAGCGGCGGTGTCCTCGATCGACAGCATGGTATGCGTCACGCCGAAACGTGCCAGCAGGCGGCGAATCAGGTAGCGGGTGGGATTGTAGGTTTCAATGAAGCAGACGATGTGATCGCCCTGCTTCGTCAGCGCAAGCAACGTTTGCGAGATAGCGCCGACACCCGAAGCACACACGAGACAGTCTTCGCGCCCCTGCAACTGCGCGAGCAACAACTCGAGCTGCCGCGTGGTGGGATTCGAAGCGCGCGTGTAGAAAAAGCCGGGCCGTTCGCCCCGGAAGAAGCGTTCCGTCTCATCGAGGGAGTCGAATTCAAACTTGACGCTTTGATAAATGGGCGGCACCACCGAGCGATTGTCGGCCGCAAGCTCGACCACCGGAGGATGATTGACGCGGGTGGTGTCTTTCATAGGCGAGCCGCAAATTCGTTGAGCCGCTGCACCGCTGCATCGAGGGTGCTGTCCTGCTTGGCAATACACAGCCGCAACACCGGCAAGGCCGGCGGCGCTGCATAGAACGGGGACAGGGGAATCGTGGCGACACCCGCCTCCGTGAGCAGACGCTCGGCGAAGGCAACATCATCGGGCGGGGCAAAGGCACTGAAGTCCAGGAGCTGGAAATAGGTTCCCTGGGCCGGCGGCAATGTGAATCCGGACTTTGCCAGCGCCGTGCGCACGCGATCGCGTTTCGCCTGAAAGAACGCCGGCAGTGCGCGCCAGGCATCCGGCTTTTCAGCCAGATAACGGGCAATCGCCACTTGCGGTGCATGCGCGATACTGAACGTGTTGAATTGGTGGACCTTGCGCAACTCGCGGGTCAGCTCCGGCGGCGCGATGCAATAACCCACGCGGATGCCCGTCGCGTGCATGGTCTTGCCGAAGGAAAACACGACAAACGCCTTTTCGGCCAGCTCGGGGTGCTTCAACACCGAGGCATGCGCGCGCCCGTCATAGGTAACGTGCTCGTATACCTCGTCGGACATGACGTATATATCGTGCCCCCGGATCACATCCGCGAGCGCGTTGAGGTCCTCAACACTCGCCGCCGTGCACGCCGGGTTATGCGGACTGTTGAACAGAACGAGCCGCGTGCGAGGGTTGATAGCTGCCTTGACGGCATCCCAGTCGTAACGAAAGCCGGGAGGTATCAATGGCAGCCGGATGCAACGTCCGCCGGCCAGTCGCACTGCCGGTTCATAGGAGTCGTATGCCGGATCGAATGCGATGGCTTCTTCGCCTGGCCCAATGACCGCTTGAATTGTGTCGTAGATGGCTTCCGTGGCACCGAGAGTGACAGTGATCTCGGTCTCGGAGTTTACAGTGAGCTCATAACTGGCCGACAGCTTGCGCGCAATCTGCTGCCGCAGCTCGAGCACACCTTCCATGGGTGCGTACTGATTGAACCCCTGGGCCATCGCCTCCGTCACGAGCTCCGTGAGGCGCGAATCGATGGGATAGTCCGGAAAGCCCTGACCGAGGTTGAGTGCGCCGAGCTCCCGGGCCCGACGCGACATGACCGTGAATATCGTCGTCCCAACATCGGGAAGCTTGCTGCGGAACATGTGGATGCGCTTACGAGTCCGCCGCGGCCAACGCAGCGCCAATAACCCCCGCCTGGCCGGCAAAGGCCGCGGGTTTGATCTGCGCCTGCGAGCGCAACAGCGGCGCGAATTCGTCAAAGCGCTCGCTCACCGCGCCGCCCAGAATGAACAAGTCGGGCCAGAACAGCGCATACAACTGCTCGAGATACACATTGACCCGCTCAATCCAGGCCGGCCAGTCGAGCTTCTCCGCCGTGCGCACCGCGGCCGACGTCCACTTCTCCGCTTCGCGTCCCTTCAGCTCCATGTGGCCCAGCTCACTGTTGGGAAGAAGAATCCCGTCCACAAAAAACGCGGTGCCGATTCCGGTCCCGAAAGTGAGCATGATGACGGTGCCCTGCGTGCCTTTGCCTGCGCCCCATTTGACCTCGGCAACCCCCGCAGCGTCAGCATCGTTGAGGAATATCGCGTTCCGGCCCAGCGGCCGCTCTACCAGGGCCGGCCCGTCCACGCCAATCCAACCGTGATCGATGTTGGCGGCGGTAAGGACCTTGCCGTGTTTGACGACGCTGGGCATTGCGATTCCCACCCGGCCCTGGGAGCCGGGAAAGCGGCCGACGAGCTGCTGGAAGACAGCCAGCATGGCGGCCGGCGTGGAGGGTTGGGGGGTGGGCGCGGATTTCAAATCACCGACGAGGCGGCCGGCATCGAGATCCACGAGCCCAGCTTTGATCGATGAGCCTCCCACATCTATTCCAATCAGTTGGCGCGGCATGATCCAAAGCTCAAAGGTTGGCGGATTCCGCCAGGCGCATGTCGCGCTCACGGCGTTTGTTCTGGTATCGCATCCAGAATGACGACACCACAATGCCCGATGCGACGATGAGCACCATGATGGTGGCTAGAGCGTTGACGTCGGGGCTCACCCCGAGGCGCACCTTGGAGAAGATCACCATGGGCAGTGTGCTCGAGCCGGGGCCCGCCACGAACTGCGAAATGACGAGATCGTCCCACGACAGTGTGAAGGCCAGCAGCCAGCCGGACACCAGCGCCGGCACTATCAGCGGCAGTGTGACCCGGAAAAACACAGTTGCGGGACGCGCCCCGAGATCCATGGCCGCCTCTTCGAGTGACTCGTCAAAGCCAACCAGGCGTGACTGTACCACCACTGTCACGTACGCCATGCAAAAGGTAATGTGCGCCAGCGTGATCGTGACAGCACCGCCGCCCTTGGGCCAGCCTATCGCCTGCTCACAAGCAACGAACAGCAGCAACAGTGACAGTCCGGTAATGACTTCCGGCATGACGAGCGGCGCCGTCGTCATGCCGGCCAGCAGGGCTCGGCCTCTGAAGGCGCCGAACCGCACCAGCGCCACCCCGGCCAGTGTTCCGAGGACGACCGCCCCGGTTGCAGCCACCACGGCGATCTGAATGGAGAGCCAGGCGGCCCCCAGGATCTGCTGGTTCGAAACCAGCGCCCCGTACCACTTGAGTGTGGGTGAGTTGGCGGTGTCCCAGACCGTGACCAGGCGCGAGTTGTTGAATGAAAACACCACCATCGACAGGATGGGCACGTAGAGGAAGACGAGCCCAAGCACCAGGAGCGCGCGCGAGAACAGGCCGCGCGACTTCACTTCCCGGCCTCCAGGGTCCGCTTCTCGAAGCGCTGGAACAACATGATCGGCACCACCAGCAGGGCCAGCATGAAAATGGCCACGGCACTGGCAACAGGCCAATCGCGGTTCTCGAAGAACTCATCCGACAGTACCCGCCCGATCATGAGCTGATCGGTACGCCCGAGCAGAGACGGAATCACGTACTCGCCCACGGCGGGAATGAAAACCAGCAGCGAGCCGGCAATGATTCCGGGCATGGACTGCGGCAGCGTGATGCGCCGGAATGCGGTAAAGGGGCGTGCGCCGAGATCGGCGGCCGCCTCGATCAAGGTCAGGTCGTGCTTCTCCAGGTTGGAGTACAGCGGCAGGATCATGAACGGCAGGTAGGAATAGACGATACCGATATAGACCGCGAAATCGGTCTGCAGCATGGTGAGCGGCTCGTGGATGATGCCGAGGGCCATCAACACGTTGTTGATGACGCCGTTGGTCTTCAGCAGCCCGATCCATGCATAGACTCGCAGCAGGAACGAGGTCCAGAACGGCAGCACAATCAACATCAAGAGGACGTTGCGCGAGGTTGGACCGGCGCGCGCGATTGAATAGGCCATCGGATAGCCGAGCAACAGGCACAGCAGCGTGGAGACGGCCGCGACCTTCAACGAGTACAGGTACGAGCTGACATACAGCGCGTCCGTGAACAGGTAGTGGTAGTTGGAAAAGTTCAGCTTGACCGCCACGAGCCGGCCGTTCAGCCATTCCAACAGTGGCGTGTACGGCGGCATCGCCAGCCGCACTTCGGCAAAGGAGATCTTGAAAACAATAATGAACGGGATCAGAAACAGGACCACCAGCCAGAGCATGGGAATACCCAGGACCAGGCGTCTTCCCGCATGTATGCTGAATTTCGGCACGGCGCTAGCGGGTCAGCACGACCGGACTGGCCGCGTGCCAGGACAGATAGACCGTTTCATCCCACGTGATGCGGTCATCGGCATGTCGTGCGACATTGGGGATCGTGACACGGACGGTCCTGCCGCTGTCGATGCGGACCAGATAGATCGACATGTCACCCATGTAGGCGATCTCCTTGACCACGCCCTTGACGACATTCTCGCTGCTGGTGGCGGGCCCCTCGCGGCCGAGGTTGATTTTCTCCGGTCTGATCGCGACCCACACCGTGGCATCCGGCGCGGAGCTGATTCCGTGATTGACGTAAACGGTCCCGCTCAGCTCATCGCAGCGGATCCGGACATAGTCCGGCTCATCCTCCATCAGCTTGCCTTCGAACATGTTGACTGAGCCGATGAAGTCGGCAACGAAGCGGGTGGCCGGGAATTCATAGATGTCGGTCGGCGTTCCGACCTGCACGATCTGGCCGTGGTTCATCACGCCCATGCGCGAGGAAAGCGTCATGGCCTCCTCCTGGTCATGGGTGACGACCACGAAGGTGACACCGAGCTGTTCCTGGATGTTGATCAGCTCGAACTGCGTATGCTCGCGCAGCTTGCGATCCAGTGCGGCGAGCGGCTCGTCCAGCAGCAGCAGCTTGGGACGCTTTACCAAGGCGCGCGCCAGCGCCACGCGCTGGCGTTGGCCGCCTGAAAGTTGGTGCGGCTTACGGCCCAGGAACTGGCCCATCTTCACAATGTCGAGAATCTCGCCCACCCGGCGCTTGATCTCGTCCCGGCCGAGCCGCTCCTGCTCCAGCCCGAACGCAACGTTCTTCTCCACTGTCATGTGGGGAAACAGCGCATACGACTGGAACATCATGTTGACCGGGCGATCGTACGGCGCAATCTCGCTCATGTCCTGGCCGTCAATGAAGATCTTGCCGGAGGTGGGCGTCTCGAAGCCGGCCAGCATGCGCAACAGGGTCGTCTTGCCGGAACCCGAGCCGCCCAACAGGCAGAAGATCTCGCCGCGCTGCACATCGAGGCAGACATCGTTCACTGCCACAAACTCACCAAACCGCTTGGTGACGTTTTCGATCCGCAGGTACGGGGCCGAGGCTCGCCCGGTCGGTGCGTTCATTTGCCGGTTTTGAACCGGGTCCAGGTGCGTGTCAGCAGCCGGGTGTAGTCCTGCGACCGCGGCGGTTCCGGCACCAGCTTGGCCAGGATGTCCGGCGGCGGATAGATGTTGGGATCGCCCTTCACCGAATCGGCCAGCAAGGGCGTCGCCGCGGTGTTGACGTTGGCGTACTTCATCAGGTTGGAATTCTTCGCCGCGACCTCGGGCTCCAGCAGATAGTTGATGAAGGTCCAGGCGTTCTGCGGGTGCGGGGCGTCCGCGGGCACTGCCAGCATGTCGAAATTCATGATGGTGCCTTCCTTCGGAATCCGATAGTCGATCTCGATTCCCTTGCCGGCCTCGCGGGCGCGGTCGCGTGCCTGTTTGATATCCCCGGACCAGCCGAGCGCCAGACAGGTCTCGCCATTGGCGAGATCGTCGATATAACGCGACGAGTGGACGTAGCGCAGGTACGGGCGGATGGACATCAAGACGTTCTCGGCCGCCTGCAGATCTTCCGGCGAGCTGCTCTTGGGATCCTTGCCGAGATACATGAGCACGGAGCCAACGACTTCGGAGGCTTCATCCAGAACCGACACGCCGCAGTCCTGGAATTTCGACACCACCTTGGGGTCGTAAACCATCCGCAGGCTGTCGACCGGTGCGTCCGGCATGCGCTCCTTGATCTTCGCGACATTGTAGCCCGGGCCGGAGGTCACCCACATGTACGGGACACTGTGCGCGTTGTCGGCGTCGTACACGGCGATCCGCTTCATCATGTCCGGATCGAGATTCTTCAGGTTCGGCAGTTTGGACTTGTCCAGGGGTTGGAACACGCCCGCAGTGATCTGGCGCTGCAGAAACGGCGCGGAGGGCACCACCACGTCGTAGTTCGTGTGCCCGGTCAACAACTTGGTTTCGAGCACCCGGTTGGAGTCGAACACATCGTAGTTGACCTTGATGCCGGTCTGCTTCGTGAATTCAGCCAGTACCGTGGGATCGATGTAGTCGGACCAGTTGTAGACGTTGAGAACCTTCTCCTGGGCCGCGGCTCCCGCCTCTGCCGGGGGTGGCTTGCCACCCCCACTGCCACAGCCAGCCAGCACGACCCCCACACAGACAGCGCCCAGAACGAGTTTTTTCATCGTTTCAGTTTATACGTTCAGCAGCAGATGCTCACGCTCCCACGAGCTGATGACCTGCAAAAACACCTCGTATTCGGCTTCCTTGACAATGGTGAACGCCGAGACGAACGCTTCGCCTAGAAGCTTCACCAGCGGCTCCGATTCACGCAAATTGCGCAGCGCCTCGTCCAGCGAACGCGGCAGGCCGAACGGCAGATCGTGCGCACTGCCCGTAATCGGATCACTGGGCTGCAGGTTTTCGACCATGCCGAGATAGCCACAGGCCAGGGAGGCCGCGATGGCGATGTACGGATTGGCATCCGCCCCACCGACCCGGTTTTCCACGCGGCGGGCATCGGCGCTCGACATCGGGACCCGCAATCCGGCCGTGCGGTTGTCGTAGCCCCAATGCACGTTGATGGGCGCAGACAGGTAGCGTGTCAGGCGGCGATAGGAATTGACGTTGGCGCAGAACAACCCCATGGCGGCGGGCATGTATTTCTGCAGCCCGGCGATGTGGGAGAAAAAGAGCTGCGATGGCGTCCCGTCGGGATTGCTGAAGATGTTCTTGCGGGTCTTTGTGTCCACCACGCTCTGGTGGATGTGCATGGCGCTGCCAGGCTCCTTCGCATGCGGCTTTGCCATGAAGGTCGCGTAGATCTTGTGGCGCAGCGCCGCTTCGCGGGCCGTCCGCTTGAACAGAAACGCCTGGTCGGCCAGATCCAGCGGGTAGCCGTGGATCAGGTTGATCTCCATCTGTGCCGGCCCATCCTCATGAATGAGCGTGTCGATTTCGATCTCCTGGTCCTCGCAGAACTGGTAGATGTCATCGAACAGCGGATCGAACTCGTTGACCGCCGCGATGCTGTACGACTGGCGTCCCGGCTCCGCACGGCCCGAACGGCCCACGGGCGGACGCAAGGGATAGTCGGAGTCCTTGTTCTGCTCAATCAGATAGAACTCGAGCTCGGGAGCGACAACCGGCTCCCAACCTCTTTGGGCGTAGAGTTCGAGAACATTGCGCAGAACGTGGCGTGGGGCCATCGATACGCGACGACCATCTGAATAGAAACAGTCGTGAATGACCTGCGCGGTGGGCTCCGCGGCCCACGGCACCCGGCGAACCGTCTTCGGGTCTGCCTTGAGAACAATGTCGATTTCCGCGGGGCTCATGGCATCGGCCGGCTCCGGCGGATAGTCGCCGGTGACGGTCTGAAGAAAGACACTCTCGGGCAGGCGCATGCCCTCGTCCTCGGCAAACTTCGTGGCCGGCATGATTTTCCCGCGCGCAATGCCCGCCATGTCAGGAATGATCGCCTCGACCTCGGAGATACCGTGGTCGCGGAAGAACTGCTGAATCTCACTCGCCATACAAATCGCCTTTGACGCTCAGCCTCAATGGACCGCGCGCCTCGTCTATCCAATGCGTCTATCTGATTCGGTTGCGCGCCGCGGCGCCGAAGGCCGCAAACAACGCGCGTGAGAATGGATTGCTCATCACCTTCCACTCCGGATGCCACTGCACGGCAAGAGCAAACGTCTTCGCCTGCTCGACCCTGAATGCTTCAATGAGCCCATCGGGAGCGCGTGCCTCTACCGCGAGGCCCGGTCCCAGCCGATCAACGCCCTGGGAATGCAGGGAGTTGACCTGAATTCGATCCTGGTCTGTTAGGCCACGTAAGGCGCCACCGGGTTCGAGCACCACCTCGTGCGCGGGCCCGTACTGCACGTCGAGCTCGCGTTGGGTGTCCTCGCGATGATCGCGCTTGCCTTCGACCTCGTGCACTTTCTGGTGCAACGTGCCGCCGTAAGCCACATTCATTTCCTGGAAGCCCCGGCAGACTCCCAACACTGGAATTCCAGCAGCCACGGCCTTGCGGATGAGCGGCAGCGTCGTCGCGTCCCGCGCCGGGTCATGCAGGGTTCCCGGATCGCTGGCCGTCCCGGAGTAATGGTGCGGCTCCACGTTCGAGGGGCTACCGGTCAGCATCAGGCCATCGAGCCGCTCCAGCAGCTCATCCATGCCCAGCTCGTCAGCCAGGGCCGGAATCAGCAGCGGCAAGGCGCCGGCAGCATCCAGCACCGCGCGGGCGTACTTGTCGCCCACGACATGGAAGGGGTGCAGACCGAGCATGCGCCGGTCGGCAGGAATACCGATTAACGGACGAGCGGGCATAAGGGGCGGGTGCCGGGCGGTGTTTATTATAATTAACAAACCCGCCAGCCAATTCTCCAAACACGGCCTATTAGACCACAGCTCGAGGGTCCCGGGCTGCCCCCTCCTCCACGGTTCTTCATGGCTACGGAAAAGGCTCAAAGGGGCCGTTCCAGGGGGGACCGATTTGCCCGGAATGTGCGCTGGTCGCTATCCTCCGCCGGCGCGGCCACGGTGTGGCGCGTCGAAATATCCTAAACAGCTAGGACCATGACCATACAGCCCCACGCTTCTTCCTATTACGCCGCCTCCGCCCACCCGGCTCCCGTGCGTCCCGCGCTCATGGGCACCGTGGATTGCGACGTGTGCGTGGTCGGAGCCGGGATTGCCGGGTGCTCGACTGCCCTGCATCTGGCGGAGCGTGGCTACCGGGTCGTCCTGCTCGAAGAGAACCGCATCGCTTGGGGTGCCTCGGGCCGCAGCGGAGCGCAGGCGATCTACGGCCTGGCCGCGCCCCAGAGCAAGATCAAGAAGCTGGTGGGGGCTGCGGCAGCACGCACAATCTGGGACGTCTCCGTTGAAGCCCTGGACCTGATCCGTGCGCTGGTGGCCAAACATCACATCGACTGTGACTACACCCAGGGTCACATGTTGACGGCCATCAAACCGCGCCACGACACAGACCTTCACTCCGAGCTCGCGGAGCTGCGCGATGAGTATCAATACCACAGCATCCGTTACATGCCCCGTGACGAAGTCCGTTCGTTACTGGCTTCGGACCGTTACCTCGGTGCGCTGTATGACACTCGAAGCGGCCATCTGCATCCGCTCAACTACACGTTGGGATTGGCCGCGGCGGCGGAGCGCGCCGGCACGCTGATTTTTGAAGGCACCCGAGCAATCGATTTCGCCAACACAGCCGCCGGCGCAACCATCCGTACCGCCGGGGGCGAAGTGCGCAGCCGCTTTGTTGTGTTGAGTGGCAATGTCTTTCTGGGCGATACCGCCCCGGCACTGAAATCGAAGATCATGGCGGTCGCCACCTACATTGTCGCCACCGAGCCTCTGGGCGCGGAGCGAGCGCAGGCGCTCATCAAGAACGGTTCGGCCGTCAGCGACATGAACTGGGTGTTGGATTACTTCCGCCTGTCTGCGGATCACCGGCTGCTGTTCGGCGGCCGGGTCAACTACTCGGGGTTGTCATCGTTCGATGCGCCCAGCGCCACGCGCAAACGCATGCTGGGCGTGTATCCGCAGCTTGCCGACGTCAATATCGATTTCGCGTGGGGCGGCGATGTGGATATCACCTTGAATCGTGCACCCCACTTCGGGCGGCTCGCGCCCAACGTGTATTTTCTGCAGGGATTCTCGGGACACGGCATTGCGCTGACCGGCATTGCCGGGAAGATGGTCGCCGACGCGATTGCCGGAACGGCTGAGCGGTTTGATGTGTTCGCACGCATTCCACATGCGGATTTCCCGGGCGGCGCTGCATTGCGCCGCCCGGCGTTGGTGCTCGCGATGTTGTACTACAGAATCAAGGACCTGCTGTAGGTCCGGGCCAATCAACCTAAAGCAACTGCTCCGCAATCTGCACCGCATTCAGTGCCGCACCCTTCAGCAACTGGTCGCCTGCGACGAACATCGCAATCGAGTGACCGCTGGGGTCACTGACATCCTGGCGGATTCTGCCCACCAGAATGGGGTCCTGCCCCGAGGCATCCTTGGGCATGGGGAAGTAGTTCTTCTCCACATCATCGACAATCTTCACTCCGGGCGCGCCTGCCAGGCTGTCGCGCACGAACGCGGGGCTGATCGGACGCTCGCATTCAAAAGTCAATGAAACACAGTGAGCCCGCAGCACCGGTACCCGAACACACGTCGCCGACACGCGCATTTCCGGCTCGCCGAAAATCTTGCGCGTCTCCTGGATGACCTTGGTTTCCTCCTCGTTGTAACCGGTCACCGGATCGACCGTCGTGTTGTGACTGAAGAGGTTGAACGCATACGGATGAGGCAACACAGTGTTGCGATACTCGCGGCCATCGAGGTACGCACGGGTCGACTCACTCAACTCCGCCATCGCGGCGGCGCCGGCGCCCGAAGCCGCCTGGTAGGTGGAAATGATCAGCCGGCGGATGCGGTTGGCGCGGTGAATGGGCCACAGGGGCGTAATCGAGATAATGGCCGCGCAGTTGGGGTTGGCAATGATGCCCTGATGCGCGCGGATGGCACCCGGGTTTATTTCCGGTACGACCAGGGGCACATCGCCGTTCATGCGGAATGCCGAAGAGTTATCGACCACGACCGCTCCCTTGCTGACGGCCACGGGCGCAAACTTCTTCGAGGTCGAGCTGCCGGCGGAAAACAACCCGATGTTGACCCCCTCGAGGCCCTTTTCCGTCAGCTCCTGCACGGGCACTGCCTGACCGCGAAACGGCAGGGTCTTGCCCACAGAGCGGGCGGATGCGAACAACCGCAACTCCGACAACGGAAAGTTGCGGCGCTCGAGGCACCCCAACAGCTCGATCCCGACGGCGCCGGTGGCCCCGGCAATGGCGACGACGGGCGCCGCTGAACGACCAGATTGCATTGAAATCTCCCAGTTCAATCAAGGATTAAGGGTCAAAAACGCGAAAGCCCCGCTCGTTTCCGGGCGGGGCTTCCTTCAGATCTCTTTCGCGCTTGGCTCGTCAGTCGATCAGCGCGCGTGAGCCTCCGGAAGCCCCCTGGGCTTCTTGGCTTTAATCGTCGTGCGCTTGGTCATCGCCATCAGCATGGGAGTGACGCTACCGTACAAGCGCGGGTCTGTAAAGCGACAGTTATGTTATGTGCGTGCCCGAATTGGGGGCTCGGGGTTACCCTGATGTTGACCGTTCCCACCGGAGCGCTATTCTCGAGTCATGGCTGCTAAAAATAAATTTAAAGGCCGGGGTCGGGATTCCAATTCGCGCGAGGACGCGGACCTGCAGGACCTGCTGGGACTTCATTTCCAGGCATGCCGCCGGGCTGAAGAGGTTGAAGAGCAGATCGAGGAGCTGCACGCCGCGGGAAAATTCCCCGAAGCGCGCGTGCTGCGGATGCAAGCCTTCGGCATTCAGCAGGGGCTGCGGTCCATCGAGGCGCAGGTGCGCAGCGTCGTGCGCCCGCCTACGCCCCGCCAGCCACGGACCGCGCCGAATGCGGCCCTCATGTCCGCGGGACGTTCACTTGCTGCGGATTTCGAAGCAGCGATGGATGCGGGGATTTCGCTCGAAGTCCTTCGGTAGCGTGGGTGTCGAGATGTCCCGGATGTCGTAGCGCGCACCCAGCGCGTCGTCGAGTTTGAATTTCTGCGCATTGGTGGAAAACACCAGCAGCCCGCCCGGGGCCAGCAACCTGGCGCAGGCATCAATCAACGCAACGTGATCGCGCTCGATGTCGAGCACGCCCTCCATGCGTTTTGAGTTGGAGAAAGTGGGCGGATCGAGAAAGACCAGGTCGTAGCGTGGGCTCCGGGTGGCGCTCGCCAGCAACCATTCGCGGCAGTCGGCCTGGACAATCTCGTGCTGACTACCGTGAAAGCCATTGATCGACAGGTTACGTTGCGCCCAGTCGAGGTAGGTCCGCGACAGGTCCACTGAAGTTGTCGACGTGGCGCCGCCGGCCGCGGCATACACCGTTGCCGTGCCGGTGTAGGCGAAGAGGTTCAGGAACCGCTTGCCCTCGGCGGCCTCCCGCAACCGGGCCCGGGTTATGCGGTGATCGAGAAACAGGCCGGTATCGAGATAGTCGGCGAAGTTGACCCGGAATTTCAGGCCGGCCTCCCTGATGTAGTGGAAGTGGGCCTGCTCGTCGACCTTCTTATATTGCTCACCGCGTTTGTTCTTGCGCCGCGTGCGGACCTGGATCCGCTCTTCCGGCACGCCCGTGACTTCCGGCAGCACCGACAGCGCCTCATTACGGCGGCGGCGCACGGCATCCAGCTCGATTTCGGCAGGGGCGGCATACTCCTGCACGTAGAGCCAGGTCTGGTCAGGATCCAAGGTGCGATAGAGGTCGATCGCGAACGCATACTCCGGCATATCGGCGTCGTAGAGGCGGTAGCAGGAGATGTCAGAACGGGAGGCCCAGGTCTGCAGGCGCTTGAGATTCTTCCCGAGCCGGTTGCCAAACATCTGGGCGCCGGGTGATTCACGCAGGCTGGCGTCAGGCTTGGAGAAGCGGCCCGGCTCGCGCGCACTGTCCGCATCGATTTTGAGGCGCAACAGTCTGCATTCGAGCGCGCCATTCCACAGTGCATGGGTTCTGTAGGCGCGGACACCGAGCTCCATGCCGAGCTCGGGGGAGCCGATGAGCACGCCGGCAATCCAGCCTTGGAAACGCTCGCGCAGCACCCGGCCCAACTCGCGATGCGTGGCCAGCGCGATGTCGTGGTCCTCGAGGCGGACACCGTAAGGTGGGTTCACGCACAGCAGGCCAGGCGCGGTTGGTAGAGCGGCCGCGTTTGATGTGGGCTCGCGCGTGTCAACCGCGGCGTCGGCAGTTGACGCGGGCGCGTTAGCCGCGCGGCCGGGCCACGCGCTTGGCGCTTCGGCAGCGGTCGGCGCAGTGTCGCGGCCCAGCGCCGGCGCGGCGTCAGCCAACGCGCGCACCTCGAACTGCACCATGCGCCCTACTCCGGCGCGATCCGCGTTGGCTTGGGCCACGCGAATGACGGTGCGATCGCGGTCGCTCCCGCGAATGAGCGATGGGCCTGGCCACGGCGATGCCGGCGTGCCTGCTCTCTGGCCTGGCCACGGCGATTCTGGCGCGCCTGCTCTCTGGCCCGGCCCCGACAACCATCCGCCCGCGCGCGCCTTCGCGGCCTCCAGCACCTCTTGCCACACGGCCGGCTGATGGCCGCGCCACCCCATAAACCCGTAGTAATCGCGCCCGAGCCCTGGCGCGATGTCGGCCGCAATCAAGGCGGCCTCAATAACCAACGTCCCCGATCCGCACATTGGGTCGAGAAACTGCGCGCCTGCCGCGGCCATGTCGGCCGACCACCCACACCGCATCAACATCCCGGCAGCGACGTTCTCCTTCAGAGGCGCTTCGCCCGCCGCGCCGCGGTACCCGCGGCGATGCAAGCTCTCACCCGACAAATCCAGCGACACCGTGACAACCGCGCCGTTGGCATGGGCATGCACTCGGACATCAGGGCGATCAAGCGCAATGTCGGGACGCGAACCGGTGCTCTCGCGCAGCGAATCAACAATCGCATCCTTCAACTTCAATGCACCGAAATGCGTGTGATTGATCAGAGGATGTCGCCCACTGAAATCACAGGCGAGCGTCGCCCCAGGTGCCAGGTGTGCCGACCAATCGATCTCGCGAGCTGCTCGATAGAACCCCTCGGCATCGGCCACCTCGAAGCGTCCCAACTCGAGAAACACACGATTGGCAATACGGGATTCCAGGCAAGCGCGATACGCCGTCCGCAGGCTGCCGAAAAAGGCAACTCCGGTGGAACGCTCTTTCGCGCCTTCCGCGCCAAACGTCACCAGCTCACGCGCCAGTAGATCGGCGAGCCCCCGCGGGGCGCTCGCGAGGAACTGCAGGGTCTGCACGCTCAAATCAACCCGCCGCCTTCACATCAACCCAGGTCCAGCCAGGTGGTCTTCAGCTCGGTGTACTTCTCGAGCGCGTGCAGCGACTTGTCGCGGCCGATGCCCGATTGTTTGAACCCGCCGAAGGGCACCGTAATGTCATCCGCGTCATAACAGTTGATGAACACGGTACCGGCACGCAGCGCCTTGGCGGTCCGATGGGCCACCGTGATATCGCGCGTCCAGACCGCCGCCACGAGCCCGTAGATCACATCGTTCGCGATCTCAATCGCCTCGTCGATATTCTTGAACGCGAGGGTGGACAGCACCGGCCCGAAAATCTCTTCACGAGCAATCGTCATGCCGGGCCGCACGCCATCGAATACCGTCGGTTCCACAAAGTAGCCACCGCTGTCCTCGCGGACCCTGCGGCCGCCCAGGAATACGTTCGCACCGTCCTTGCGCCCTACATCGATATAACCCAACACCCGCTTGAGCTGGATATCATCGACGATGGCGCCGAGCTTGGTGTTTGAATCCAGCGGATCTCCCGGCGCGAGACTCTTGCCAATGCTGCGGATTTTCTCCAGCACCTGGTCCTTGACGCTGTCCTGGACCAGCAGCCGCGATCCGGCCGAGCACACTTCGCCCTGGTTGTCGAAAATCGCGTAGGCGGCCGCCGTCGCCGCCTTGTCCAGGTCGGGACAGTCGGCCATTACAATGTTGGGCGATTTGCCGCCACACTCGAGCGACACCCGCTTCATGTTGGATTGGCCGGCGTACTGCATGATATTGCGGCCGGTGGCCGTGGAACCGGTGAAGGCAATGCAATCAACATCCATGTGCAGCGCCAGCGCCTTGCCGGCTGTCTGGCCCAGGCCCGGCACCACGTTGAACACGCCCTCCGGGATGCCTGCTTCAACGGCAAGCTGCGCTATCCGAATAGCCGTCAGCGGCGACTTCTCGGATGGCTTGAGTACAAAAGAGTTTCCAGCGGCGAGAACGGGGCCGATCTTCCACGCGGCCATCAGCAGCGGATAGTTCCACGGCACGATCGCGCCCACGACACCCATCGGCTCACGGGTGATTGTCGCAAGCGCGCCGGGGCCCGTCGGCGCCACTTCGTCGTAGATCTTGTCGATGGCTTCGGCGTACCACTCAATGCACCGGGCCGCCGCCGGAATGTCGACACCGAGGCTGACCGAGATGGGCTTGCCCATGTCCAGGGTTTCGAGCAGCGCCAACTCTTCGCCGTGCTGGCGGATGAGATCGGCGAAGCGTTTCAGAATGACCTGGCGTTTGTTGGGCGCAAGGTTGGACCAGACGCCCTTACGGAACGCGGCCCGGGCCGCGGCCACCGCGCGATTGATATCCTCGGTATCTCCGGAAGCAACGCGAGCCAGCAGCTTGCCCGTACCGGGGTTGATGGAGTCAAACGTCTGGCCAGAGGCGGCTTCGGTGTAGTTGCCGTTGATGAACGCCTTGGTACGGATGTCGAGACTGCGGGCACGGTCGTGCCAGGAAATCTTGTCGGCGGCCATCTGAATTCTCCTAGAAACTCGGCGGGGTGCTGGCGCTGATGATCTCACACGTCTCGCGCCCGACATTCCGGAATCGGTGCGGTAACTGGCTGGCAAAGTAATACGCTTCGCCTGGGCCCAGTACGCGGGTGTTTCCGCCGACCGTGACTTCGAGGCGCCCTCGCACCACCACACCACCCTCTTCGCCGCGATGAACGATCATTTCATCGCCGGTACCAGCACCAGCAGCATAGCGCTCGTGAAGTATCGTGAGTTGCCGTCCAGGGCGCTGAGCAGCCAGCAGCCGTAATGAGACTTCCTCATTGCCCAGCTCCACGAGCTCGTCCGTGCCAAAGAACGTCTGTGGTGGCGTGCCGAGATCGAGGGTGAAAAACTCAGCAAGCGACATCGGCACGCCATCGAGCACCTTCTTGAGAGAGCTCACCGAGGGGCTGACCCGGTTCTGCTCAATCAAGGAAATCAATCCGTTGGTGACGCCCGCCCGCCGCGCCAGCTCACGCTGCGAAAGGCCGAACGTGGTGCGGATTCCGCGCAGCCGGGCTCCCACATCAATACTCATGGGTGTTTAAGATTTTTAACAAGATAGCCGGAATGTCGCCCCGGATAGCCTCTTTTGTCAAATTTCCTTATCATCAGGGTACCTTCCCCAACTGCCCGAGCGCACCATGTCCCGATCCGAACTCGAAGCCTTTTGGATGCCGTTCACCTCGAACCGGCAGTTCAAGTCAAAGCCCCGGCTGTTGAGCAAGGCCTCGGGCATGCACTACTGGACACCGGACGGCCGGCAGGTCCTCGATGCTGTAGCGGGACTGTGGTGTGTGAATGCCGGACACGGCCGGCGTGAGATCACGCAGGCGGTCGCAAGCCAGTTGGAGACCATGGACTATGCGCCGCCATTTCAAATGGGACACCCCCCGGCGTTTGAGCTGGCCAATCAGATCGTCAAGATCACGCCTCCGGAGCTCGATCATGTGTTCTTCACAAACTCCGGCTCGGAGTCTGTAGACACCGCGCTCAAGATTGCACTCGCTTACCACCGCGCTCGTGGCGAAGCGACACGTACGCGGCTCATCGGACGCGAGCGCGGCTATCATGGCGTTGGGTTCGGTGGCATTTCGGTGGGCGGCATTCTTCCGAACCGGAAGATGTGGTCCAACTCATTACTTCCCAGCGTCGATCATCTTGCTCACACGCACGATCTGGGGAAGAACGCGTTCACGCGAGGCCAGCCAGAGCACGGCGCGAACCTCGCTGAAGAATTGGAGCGACTGGTCACGCTGCATGATGCGTCAACCATTGCGGCGATCATTATTGAGCCAATTGCCGGATCGACCGGTGTGTTGATTCCGCCGAAGGGATACCTGAAGCGCATTCGAGAGATCTGCGACCGGCACGGCATTCTGTTGATATTCGACGAAGTCATTACGGGATTCGGCCGCACCGGCTCACCGTTCGCGGCCCAGGAGTTTGGTGTTACCCCGGACCTGCTGACACTGGCCAAGGGCCTCACGAACGGTTGCATTCCCATGGGAGCGGTCGTTGCGCGCAAGTCGGTGTACGAAGCGTTCATGCAGGGACCCGACAATGCCATCGAGTTGTTTCACGGCTACACGTATTCAGCCCACCCGGCAGCGTGCGCGGCGGGACTTGCAACGCTCGGCATCTACGAGCGGGAAGGTCTTCTCACGCGCGCCAAGTCGATGGCCAAGACTTGGGAAGACGCGGCTCATTCGCTCCGCGGCCTGCCGCACGTCATCGACGTTCGCAACTACGGGCTCATCCTGGGCCTCGAGTTGGAATCGATTGCCGGCAAGCCCGGCGCGCGCGCGTTCGAGGTCTATACGAAGTGTTTCGAGCGAGGCTTGCTGATCCGGCAGACGGCGGACATTATTGCGCTGTCACCGCCGCTCATTGTCGAGCCGGCACAGATCGATCAGATCTTCTCCACCCTGCGCGATGTACTGAAGAGCCTGTAAGCCCACAGAAGGACTACCAATCGCCCACGCTGCCATCGCGATAAAACACCCGCTGGGGCAACTCCTGCTCAAACGGGTGGCGCGCGATCTCAGCCTCATCCAACTCTATACCCAACCCGGGCGCGCTCCCGGGTTGCACTGTGCGGGTGCCCAGGTCGACCTGGAAGCCTTCTTTCACAACGGCCGAGCGCCAGGGAACATCCTCGTGCACCGTTTCGCAGATCACATAGCTGGGCTCGGCGAACCCTAGTTGAATGGAGGCCGCTGTGCTCACCGGCCCCTGAGGATTGTGCGGGGCGAGCGCTGTGCGAGTCGCCTCCGCCAGGGCAGCAATCCTTCGTGCGGCCGACAGGCCACCGCAGTGAGTGATGTCAGGCTGCGCCACGCTGCAACCGCGCAGTGTCAGAAGGCGATGGAACTGATCCAGACTCGTCAGGCGCTCTCCGGTTGCAATCGGCGTCGACACCGACGCGGCGATGTGGGCGAGTGCTTCGGGCATCTCCGGCCAACACGGCTCCTCGAGGAAATACAAACCGTACGGCTCGAGCGCCTTGGCGAACTGTAGGCCCATCGCGGGTGATGGGCGCGCGTGACAATCGACCATGATGTCGATGTTGTCACCCACAGTCTCACGCATCGCGCGAACACACTTCTCGGCAGCTCTAACGGGACCGAGTCCTTCCAACGGAAGAGTCGGCGGCACCGCCATGCACTTGAATGCACTGAACCCATGCTCCACGGCTCGTTCAGCCAATTCCGCGAAGCGCCTGGCTTCTCCGACATCGGTCTCGTAGAAGGACTCCATGCGGCCGCCGCCCAAGTGGCAATACAAGCGAACGCGGTCACGCACGGGCCCGCCCCATAGTTTGTGACACGGCATCCCGGTCACCTTCCCCAGGATGTCCCAAAGCGCAATATCGATTCCCGAGAGCGCCGTGCCGCGCACGATTCCATTGGAATGCCAGAAATGCTGCCGGAACATCGTCTGCCACAGGTACTCGATCCGGGTGGGATCCTCACCAAGCAACAGCGGCTTCAGATCCTCAATCGCCCCGCACACCGCGCGCGTATGCCACTCGAGCGTCGCCTCGCCCCAGCCGAACAGCCCGGGCTGATCCGTCAGGACTTTGACGAAGATCCAGTTGCGCATGCGCGCGTTGCAGACATGGGCCTGGATGTCAGTGATTTTCACCTGAGCACCCGTCCCAATACCTGATCAAACTTCTCGAGCGTGAAGTCGACATCGGCCGCGGTATGGGCGGTTGACAGGGAACACTGCTTGGTTGCAATGGGAATGAAGAACACGCCTTCCGCAATGAGTCCGCGCCGCAACGCCATATCGAGCTCGAAGTTGTGGTTCACGATGATGTCGTGCAGATCCCGCGGCGCCTCGCGCATGAAGTAACAGGCAAACGCGGATCCCTGGCGCGCCACACAGGCCTCGACGCCGCGGCGGGCAGCGATCTCCAGGATGCCGCTTTCCATCCGTTTGCCCAGCGCGTCCACGGCCGGATACAACTCGCTTGCGTGCGCGGCGAGATACTCGACCGTGCTCACGGCCGCCGCGACCGCTACCGGATGGCCGTTGTAGGTACCCGCCAGGAAAGGCCTGCGCCGCGGATCGGGATGTGACGCGAAGTCCATGTAGTCGCGGCGGCCACCCACGACCGCAAGGGGAAAACCGTTGGCAACGGCCTTCCCATACACGACCAGGTCGGGCTTGACTCCACACAGCGAGCTGTAACCGCCCAGCGCATGCCGGAAGCCGGTCTTGACCTCATCGAAAATCAACAGGAAGCCGAGCTCATCGGCGAGCTTTCGCAGCCCCTGGAGGTAGCCCGGCTGCGGCTTGACGACACCGATGTTCTGCAGGATCGGCTCGGTGATCACGGCGGCGATCGGATAGCGCCGGCAGAGGTAGCGCACTGACTCCAGGTCGTTGAAATTGATGACGTGAACGAACCGCGTGTCCTCGATGGTGGTGCCGGCGCCCAGGGGGCGCAGCGGATACTCGCCGGGGCTGACACGCGGACCGATGTCCGCGAGCGTGTTGAATACGTTGCAGGCCAACTCATCATGGTTGCCGTTGTAACCACCCTGCATCACGATGAAGTGTTTGCGCTCGGTGATGGCACGACTCAATTTGATCGCGAAAGAGGTCGCTTCGCTGCCCGTATTGAGGAACACGACCTTCTCGACCGGACCGGCGACTTTCTCGCACAGGAGCTGTGCCAGCCGGCCCTCGATCTGCGAAGGCCCGGCGCCGAACAGGCTGTCACCCGCCTGCAGCACGTCCATGGCCGCCCGGTTGACCGGCGCGAAGTTGTGGCCCAGGAAATAGGGAGCGAACGCGGCGTGATAGTCGACATAACGCTTGCCGTCGACATCCCACAGGTGCGCGCCCGATCCCCGGACAAAGGCGATCGGCGGATCGATGATGCGGTTGGCCGAGCTGATGCCGGCCGGGATATAGGTTTGATTGCGCGCCAGAAGCTCGGCGAGCCGTGTCGAGGGGGTTGTGTCCATTTTGTTTTCGTCCAGCGCTGTGCGGCCAGCCGGTGCGTGATACATGTAACGTTACAATGTCTTTCCAACGAACGCAATCCTGCCGCGCCGGAGCACGAAAAGTGCCGCGGTTCCTGCCATAATGCCCAGCACGCGGAACCGCCGGGGAATGCAACAACCGCCTCCAGCCCAGACATGAAACGCTCACGTTCCAATTCCGTAACGCTCGCCGATGTCTCCAGGGATGCCGGGGTCTCCGTGATGACGGTGTCCAACGTCGTGCGCGGCAGGGCCGATCTGGTCAAGCTGGAAACGCGGCGCCGGGTCGAGGAGTCGATTGCCAAACTCAACTATCGCCCGAACCTGAGCGCGCGCAGCCTGCGGCTGTCGCAGAACCGTTCGGTCGGCATCGTCATTGCGGATACCGACCCGGCCTATCTCACCGACCCGTTTATTTCCCGGCTGGTCAGCGGGTTGAGCAATTACCTGAGCGGCCGGGACTACACGCTGGACATTCAGGGTGTGGCGCCTGAGCGCTTCGAGAACGCCACCATCCTCAGGAAGGCCGGCAATGATGCCCTTTGCGCGATCCTGTGCGGTCCGCGCCAACTGCGCAAGGCACACTTCGAGTATCTGCAGAAGCTGGGACCGCCGCTCATCGTCTTCCAGGAAGTGTTTCAATCGCGCGCCGAGCACGTGGCCCTCGTCCACCAGGACGATCAGGCCGGTGGAGCAGCGCTGGCTCGCCACCTGTTGAAGCGCAAGATCCGCTCGATTGTGTTTGTCAGGCCGATGCTGGATTGGTGCGCCGTCGAGCAGCGCGAAAAAGGGCTGCGCAGCGTGTTGGCAAAAGACGGCAGACAGGTGGAGGTCAAGACTTTGCTGGCGCCGACCGAAGGCTTCGACGACGTCCAGCGGACAGTCGCGGAGTATCTCGGCTCGCGCGTTCCGGATGCGATAGTTTCCGCCACCGATTCATTGGCGGGCGCGGTCTTGAGCGCGTGCGAGTCGCGGGGACTGAGCGTGCCGAAGGACATCGCGGTAACGGGTTTCAATGGATTCGACGTCTGGCGCTACACCCGTCCCTCGCTGACCACAGTCATGTCGCCTGCTTATGAGATGGGCAGCTTCGCGGGCGAATTGCTGATGCAGAGGCTGCACGGTGACCCGTTCTCGAAGCACAACACGATCTTTCCCGTCTCCTTGCACGAAGGCGAGTCCGCGTAGATGGCGGTCAGCGCTATCCTTCTGCGCCGCGGCGCCTTGACTGTTGGGATAGCGCCCGAGGCCGGAGGCTCCATCAGCCGGTTGGACCTGAGGAGCGGCGGCCGGTGTTTCGATATTCTGCGCCGCGCCGCCGTCGGGCCGGTGCGGATTGCGCCCGCCCTCAACATGTCATCCTTTCCCCTGGTCCCTTACTGCGGCCGGCTACGCGACGGCCGCTTCGAATTCGCAGGCCGCTCCATTGCCTACCCTCTCAATGCCCTGCCGGAACCCAACTCATCGCATGGAGATGGGTTCACGCGCGAGTGGCACCTGACTGAGCTCGAACGGGACCGCGCCGTCATGCGCATTGCGCCGCGAGCCGATGCTCCGATTCAATTTGAGTGCACACAAACCGTGCGCGTGGAGCCCGACCGCGTGTCGATCGAGCTGCGGGCCTGCAATCTCGAAGAGCAGCCCATTCCCCTCGAGATGGGATTTCATCCGTATTTCGCCGACCGCAACGGGGCCCGGATCACCGCTTCGTTGCCCCTGCGGACACATTGGGACGCGCAGTTGATGCCGACATTCACTGCCGCCAACGACCTGCAATGCGCCTTCGCCTCCGGACTGGCCGCGACCGAGCTCCCCTGGGCGGCGGAATACGGCGGTTGGAATGGGCAGGCGCTGATCGAATGGCCGGCTTCACACATCGCGGTCGAGCTGCGCACCCGGCCGGCACTGGCGCACGCGGTCGTCTGGGCTCCCGTTGGCGAAAAGTTCTTTTGTTTCGAGCCGTTGAGCCACCCGACCGACTCGTTCAACCGTCACAGCCGCGATCCTGAAGTGGCACCGCCACGCAGGCTTTTGCCGGGCGAATGCACAGTCCAGGAATTGTCCTTCAGCGTACGTACTGACAATGCGGGCCGAACTGATCGTTGACTGCCGCAACGCTCTCGGGGAAATGCCCGTGTGGGACCCCTCGGGCGCCCGTCTGCTTTGGCTCGACGTGCCGGCGCCAGGGCGTCTGTTTCAATTCGACACGCACGCGCGGGACGTGGATTTTTTCCAGTTCGAACACGCAGTTACCGGACTGGCGCGAGTCGCGGCGGGCCACCGCCTGTTGCTCGCGGGCGAGCGTGAGATCTGGACCCTGGATCCCGGCAATCTGCAAACCAACATCGTGGCCAGGCTGCCGGATGAGCCACCGTTGCATCGCTTCAATGACGGCGCGGTGGATGCGGCGGGACGATTCTGGGTCGGCAGCATGCCCAACAACCTGGCGGAACCCTACCGGTCAGCCTCGCACCTGAATGCTACAGGCCGGATGTACGTAGTCAGTGGCGATGGCAGCATGTGCTCGTTTGAGCATCGATTCGCCTGCCCCAACGCGATCTGCTGGTCCCCTGACGGCACTGTGCTGTATGCGGCCGACTCGGTGAGCGGTTGGATCCATGCCTACGAGTTCGATGCGGCCGCCGCGGAAATCCGCCACGGCCGCCCGTTCTGCCGGCTCGACGGACTCGGAATCCCCGATGGGGCCGCGGTCGACGCCGACGGCTACATCTGGAATGCACGCTGGGGCGCCGGTGTTGTAGCGAAGATAGATCCCCGGGGACGCCTGGCCGAAACCATTGCGCTGCCGGTAACAAATCCAACCGCCTGCTGTTTCGGCGGCGCCGCTGGGCGCACTCTGTACGTAACCAGCGCGCGCTACGGGCTCGATCCGGGGCAACTGCTGCGTGAAACGCATGCGGGCAGCGTGTTTGCCATTGAAACTTCGAGCCGCGGGACGGCCTCCAACACGTTCAACCCCGCCGCGGCGGGCGTCGCGCGGGGACCACAAAACAACGACAGCCGTTGACGCGGCAATTTCGTCAAGCTATGTTCCCGACTGTTGCCCCCTTCGCGTTCGCACTCTGACCGGGCAGGAAAATCAGCGCTACATCGTCGTCGCGCTTTATTTCGCACAAAAAAATGTAACGTTAAACTTTTTGGAGGTCCTCGAAATGTGCACGAATTCCCAGCCGAAACCGCCCCGTGCGGGCCGTGGACAAAGGACCTGTCTCGGTTCGGTTCTGATCCTGGCGCTCGCCGGTGGCGTGGCGGAGGAGCCGGCGCATGCTGCGGCTGCGGCCGATGCCGAAGCGGCGGATGCAGCGGATGGCGCAGTGCAGGAGATTGTGGTGACCGCGCAGAAGCGCGAGGAGCGCGCCAGGGATGTCCCGGTAACCATCACAGCGCTCGATGGCGTGGCGCTCGAGCAGCGCGGGCTCACCGGCCTCAATGACTACGCGAAGTTTGTTCCAGGCCTGATTTACAACGGTTCCGGCCTCGGCGAGCGTTCCGGTCCGGACATCGTCATCCGCGGCGTTGCCAATTCCCGGCTGTTCGACTTCGAGACCAATATCGCCACCGCGACGACGGGGTTCATGTACGGGGAGCTGCCGGCCTATTCGTTCGACCCCGAGCTGGTGGATGTGCAGCGTGTCGAGGTGCTGAAAGGCCCCCAGGGTACGCTCTACGGCGCGGCCGCCATGGGCGGCCTCGTCAAGGTGGTGCCCAACCAGCCGCAGTTCTCGGGGTTCTCAGGCAGCCTGCAGGGCGGACTGTCGACACTCGACAATGTCGGCGCTACCGGTGGCCTCGGTTGGAACGGCGCGGGCGTCATCAACCTACCGCTGAGCGATGTGCTCGCCCTGCGCTTCTCCTTCCACGGCTCGCACGATCCGGGCTGGCTCAACATTCATACCCTCACCGGCAATCCGAACGAGGCCTATGGCCGCAACGGGCTGGTGGGATTCAACTCGCTGGCAGCCAATGTCTACGGTGCCGGTGAGTTTCAGAAGAACGTGAACACGAGCGAATCCGGCGGTGGCCGCGTCGCGCTGCGCTTCAAGCCGGATGAGCATTTCGATGCCACACTGGCCTTCATGTACGACTCGCGCCACCTGGACTCGCTGCCGAACTATGAGCCCGTGCTGTCGGTACGTCAGAGCCGGCTGACAGCCGATCAGTTCCAGTTGCAGCCCTCCGCCACCAACTATTCGCTAGCCTCGCTCGAGATGAGCTATGACTTCGGGCTGGCGACCCTGCATTCCATCAGCGGTTGGATCCAGCGCGAGCACAACTCCTCGGTGGACTTCGCAGGCACCACCTACGGCGCGCTCGGCGGCGACGGGCTCGTACCGCTGCCCACGCCCGCGCCGGTCACGTTCGCAGTGACCGAGCACATCATCAGCCAGGAGCTGCGCCTGCAAGGTGAGCAGAAGGATCTGCTGTGGAGCGGTTCCGGTCTCGACTGGACCATCGGCGGCTTCTACCAGCGCGAGAATCGCGATGCGGTGGGAGGCGTCACCGTGGGCGCCGACTGGCTCACGGATGCGCAACTGCCGTTGCGGGCACCGCCAAGCGGCACCCAGACCGTGTGGGACGGCGAATACGTCGCCCGCTACACCAACCAGTCAGGATTCGCGGACATCACGGCTCACCTGATGCCGCGACTGTCGGTCTCCGCAGGCATCCGTTACTCAAAGCAGGACGTTGAGGCGACGCGAACCGATTTCAGCAACGTGTTCGCAAGCGCGCCGCCCACCGGCAACAGCTCCATTCAGGAGCCCGTGGCCGAGAAGAGCACGACCCCACGCGCCACGATCGTTTACGGACTGAACGACGATATCAACCTGTACGCGGCCTATTCCAAGGGGTTCCGTATCGGCGGTCACAACCCCATTGGCAATCTGACCACGGCCGGTTGCGCCAATGCACTGAAGAAATTCGGCATCACGGACCCGGAAAGCGCGGCGGAGTTCAAGTCGGACAAGATCCGCAACATTGAAGCCGGCATCAAGAGCGCCTTCCAGGGTGGACGCATCGTGGCCAACGTCACGGGCTTCCGCGTCGATTGGACCGACCTGCAGACCGCCATTCAGCTCGACCAGTATGACATCGGCTGCGGCGCTTCGTTCGTGGGCAATGCCGGCGCCGCGCGGATCACGGGTGTGGATGCGGAAGTGAAAGCCGCTCTGGACCGGCACTGGCAGGTAGCCCTGTCCGGACAGTATGCCGACGGCAAGATCGTGAAAGTGGTTGCAGGATCGCCGGGCACGCTCGGCGCCCCGCTGGAGAGCACACCGAAGACACAACTCACAGCGGGTGTCGACTATCGGATGAGCCCCCGCGACCAGTGGGACGCGGACATCCGCCTCGACTACGCCTATGTCGGTGCCAGGAACTTCAGCAACACGAACACACCCGTGGATCCGAACTACCAGTTACCGGGGTACTCAACGGTCAACCTGCGTCTGACCGCCTCGCACGACAGTTGGGAATACACAACGTTCGTGAACAATCTGACAAATGCCATCCCGCAGCTCGGTGTGCAGATCTTCTCAGGGGGTCCCGGCGACTACAGCGGCGCCTACGCGCCACGCGCGCAGCGTTTCGTGGCCACATCGGCGCCGCGGACGTTCGGCGTGTTGGTCAAGAAGAACTTCTGAGCAGGAAGCCGCCGCTATGATGACCGGTGCACCGAGCCGAATGGCGAACCCGGAGTTCCGGGGCCGAATGGGCGTGGCGAGACAGGACATCACGCCCCCTGTTGGGATTCATTCGCGCACCTGGGGAAGTGCCCGGCACGAGGTGGCCGAGGGCGTGCATCGCCCTCTGCTCGCCACGTGCTTGGCACTGAGCGACAGCGACGGCGGCAACGAGCTGTTTCTGATTACCCTGGATGCGCTGGTGTTCTGGTCATTGGGCGCGCAGCAGATCCGCAATGCCGTCCAGAACCGATTCAACCTGCGCCCGGAGCAGGTCATTTTTCACCCCTCCCACTCGCACAGCTCGCCGTTCATGGACGCGCGCCATCTGAGCAAGCCGGGCGGGGACCTGATTGGTCCCTACCTGGAGCGCATGCCTGGGCTGTGTTGCGATTTGATCGTCGCGGCGCGCGCCGCGGCGGTCAGCGGCACCTTGTCATGGGCGTATGGCCGTTGTGCTCTCGCTTTCAACCGGGATGCGCTCGATGCCGCTACCGGGCGGGATATCTGCGGGCTCAATCTGCTCGAATCGGCCGATGACACGGTGTTGGTCGGCCGGGCGATGAGCGATGGCGGCAAGGTCATTGCCACACTCGTCAACTATGCCTGCCATCCGGTCTCCCTGGGCGGAGGTAACCGGCTGCTGTCACCCGACTACATCGGGTCCATGCGCGAAGTGGTCGAAAGAGAAACTGGAGGCGCGCCGTGCCTGTTTCTGCACGGGGCGTCCGGTGATCTCACACCGCGTCGCAGTTACGAGGCCGACGTGGCGGCTGCCGAGCAAAACGGCAAGGAGTTGGGTTATGCAGCAATGGCGGCGCTGACATCGCTATTCCCTCCCGGTCAGCGGCTCGAGTACGAAGGAATCGAAGAGTCGGGCACGCCGTTGGGGCGCTGGCGGCTGCACCCCAAGCAGGAGGTCGCAACCGCTATCACCGCGCGCGTCGCCACCGCCAGGTTGCAACTACGTCCGATGCCCAGCCGTCGCGAGATCGAGGAAAAGCTGGCCGTGGCGACCGAGCGCTACGAAATCGAACGTCTCGAGCGCACAATGGCCCGCCGAATTCAGGTGGGCGATGAGGACTGGAACTCCTTCACTTTTACGATTTGGCGATTGGGTGATGGCTTCGTCGTCTCGACGTCCGCGGAGCCCTACAGTCGCTTTCAGCTCGAGCTGCGCAAACGCTTTCCGGACATCGCCATCGCGGTGCTCAATCTATCGGACGGTACAACAACCTACCTGCCACGCCCGGCCGCTTTCGAGCGGGATGTCTACCAGTCACGGATCGCCTTCTATGAGCCGAAATCGCTCGAACTGGTGACCGCTGCCGCCTGCGATGCGATTGCGACTATGATCACGAGCACCAGGCACGACAGGTAGCACGCCCCCGCCACGACGGCGATGGCGGCATAGCCGCTCTGACCCCCAAGGAGCGCGGCCGCCAGCGCGGGCCCGAGCGCCGAACCCAGCGTCGAGACCAACACGCACGCGATGTTGGCCCGGCCCTGGGGATCGAGAGCGGCGAGCCAACCCGACAGATAAGGCAGGCCAAAAAACCACGAAAACGCAATGAGTGCGCAGGCGAGGCCATACGTCAGGGGATCCGCGCCCACCACCAACAGAATGGCTGCGAAGACTGACAGCACGAGAGCCAGGATCTGAGGCCGCACGCGTCCCCACGCGAGCCCCAGCCACGTCGCAAGCAGCGAGCCTGCAACGCCCCATATGAGCATCGACGAGCCCAACAGGGAGCCAATCCGTTGCTTCGGAATGCCTGCCGCGATACCGATGCGCTCCTGATAGGCCCAAATGCCGCCATGGCCAACATACAGACAAAGCGTCGCGGCGAGCAGCAGGACCACGGAAATGTTGAGCCGGCCGACAGGCTCCCGGCCCGCCGCCGCCGGCAAGGAAGCCGGTGTCCACAGTATCGTAGGCGATACCAGCAGCGCGATGGCGCCCATGCTCAGAAAAATCCCGGGTAGCTGTCCCAGCTCCATCAGTTTGGGAGCAACCCAGACGAATGCGCCCGCGTAGCCGATGGAAGTGGCATTGACGAGACCGAACACACGCTCCGGACGGCTGCTCGAAGCAGCCAGCACGGGGAAAATCGCGTACGCGATTGCGGAGCCTGCGCCCGCGAGCATCCTCACTGCGAACATCAACGGGAATGTCTTTACAGCACAGGCAATCAGGTCGGCCGTCACCACGATGGCAATGCCCACGTACGCGAGCACTCGCCGATCAACACGGTGTACGAATGTGAGCAGGGCCATCCCTGCCAGCGAGAATCCCGTGAGCTCAGCCGAGGCCACCAGGCCGGCCTCGCGTTGCGAAAAATGAAGATAGTCGACGAGTCCCCCGACCACCATGGGCTGGACGGCCAGCACGGTGTTGCCAACCAGCGAGAAAGCCACCATGGTCAGCAACGCCCGCGCCGAATCCTGGTAACGCATCAGCCGCTACCTCGGTCGCAGCTCGATCTTGCCTCCATTCAGCCGCACCTCGTACGTGCGTAACGGCTCGCACGCGGGAGCGCTCAACGCGGCGCCGGTCCGCACGTTGAATCGTCCCTGGTGAACCGGACACTCGATGACCTCTCCATCCAGATAGCCTCGCAGCAGATCGGCGCCCTGATGAGTACAGCGCCGATCGGTCGCAAACAATCCTTGCGGCGTGCGATACACAATTACGCGGCGCTCGGCGTATTGCCCAGTCACCATGTCATCCTCACCGAGGGCGCTCTCCTCGGCTACTACCTGCCAATCGCTCATGAGACTCCGAGATTGAAGCCCGGCTCGCGCCGCTGCCGGCGGATAGCGCGGACGATTGCAAAATTCGCACTCCACACGCCCGCTGTCGGAGCCGGCAGCTCCCCGCCCACGACCGCATTCAACTTGGGCAGCGCGTGGAACGGAACCGCGGGATACAGATGGTGCTCAATGTGATAGTTCATGTTCCAGTAGAGCACCCGTTCGATGGGATTGCACCGGATCGAGCGCGTGGTGCGGCGGTGATCCTTCAGATCCTCCGCCATGCACATGTGCTGGGTGTTGATGTACAGATTGACCACGCAACCGCCGATGTAGCGGGGAATGAAGTACAGAACAAACGGCCACGGGCTCAAAAGCAGCACGCCCCACGCCAACAATCCAACATAGATCGCGAGCATCAGCCGGGAATCGAGGCTCACCCGGCGCTGCTCCGCCGCGGGCAGGAAGCCGCGCTCCTGCTCATCGAAGCGCCCGAGCGAATGTCGGATCAGGCGCCGCAGGGCATCCTGGTAAAACGTGAGCAGGAAGGTCTCTTTGACGTAGCGCCAGGCGCTGAGCGGGTTGCCATACGGCTTCTGCGGATCTGACCCATTGAACCAGGTGTAAGTATGATGATCGGCATGGGCATAGCGGCGATAGACGGCCTCCTCCATGAAGATCACGGAAGTGATCCAGAATACCGTCTCGTTCAGCCAACGCGTGCGAAATGCCGTGCCGTGCGAGCACTCGTGCGAGGCGGCATAGGAGAAACTGAGGAAAACCCCGTAAATCACCACGGCGGGAATGAGCCATCCGGTATCGAGCGTCAGGACCACCAATGAACCGCTGCACAGGCACAACACCAACCACAGGCCGATGTGGGTCAGCCCCTGCCAGTTCGACCTTTGCGACAGTCCGCGCAACTGGGGGCGCGAGAGCTTGGGAAAGTACCAATCGGCGACCGGATCGCCGTCAAAGGAGTGGGCCTGGGAGGAATCGCTCATGGGCGGGGCAGTTACCGGCACAGTGGCGTCAAGTTGCGGGTTGTAACGTTACAAGGTACTGTAGCGGTATTAGTACCACGAAGATCATCGCTGTCAAGGTGACTCTCCATGAACGCGCAGCAACCGCCGGTTAGTGCTCCCGCGAGCTTGAGACAGAGTGAATTCAAGGGCCTGATCGGGGTTGCCCGTCAGGACATAACTCCACCCACCGGTATTTATGCCCGCCTGTGGGGCAGCGCCCGGCACAATGTTGCGGAAGGGGTACACAAGCCGCTTCTGGCCACGTGCCTGTATTTTGCGGCGGCGGACAACACGGCCCCCTTGGCGCTGCTCGCCCTGGACCTGAGCTGGTGGCGCTCCACTGCCGATGAGTTGGAAATCCGCCGTGCCATTCTCGAGCACTGCGGCCTGGACGAGAGCCAGGTCATGCTCCACGTATCGCACAGCCATGCCGCGCCGCCAACCGAGCGCGAGCTCGCGAGCCGCCCCGGCGGGCATCTGATCGAGGCCTTCCGCGAGCGTATCGCCGCGGCGTGCAAGTCGATTGTCGGCGCCGCGCTGCAAAGCGCGCGGCCCGCGACAATGAGTTGGGCGACCGGCTCCTGCCGCCTGGCATTCAACCGCGACCTCGTCTCGCCGGTCGACGGTAAAGTCATTGTAGGACTCAATCCCGCGCACCCCGCTGACCAAACTTTGCTCGCAGGCCGCGCCGCCACCGATTCCGGCGAGATCATCGCGACCGTAGTCAACTATGCCTGCCATCCAACTTCGGTCGGTGGCGCAAATCGATTGATCTCCCCGGACTACGTGGGTGCGCTGCGTGAGACCGTGGAGAAGCACACGAGCGGTGCGCCGTGCCTGTTTTTGCACGGCGCCTCGGGTGACCTGACACCGCGCCACAGCTTCGCGGCCGGCGTCGCTGCCGCGGATCGCAACGGCGCCGAGATCGGGCACGCGGCCCTCGCAACGCTTGCCTCAATGTATTCGCCGGGCACGGCGTTGGAATACGCGGGGATCCAGGAGTCGGGAGCCAAGCTGGCACTGTGGCGGGAAGGCTCGAGCCCGACATCGCCGGTTCTGCGTGCGCAACACACAACCGTCGGCCTCGAGTTCGTTAAAATGCCCACCCAACAGGAGTTGCGACGGGCGTTGGAGTCGGAGCCGGAGGACTACATGCGGGAGCGTCTGCGCCGCAAGATGGGTCTGCGCGCCGTGATGGATGACGCCGGTAAGCCGGACTTTCCGTATCTGATCTGGCGCGTGGGCGATGCATTCATTGTGGCGCTGCCGGGCGAAGCTCACAGTCCCTTTCAAATCGGCTTGCGCAAGCGCTTCCCGGATAACGCCATCGCCGTTCTCAACATTACAAACGGCTATCGCAGCTACCTGCCACCCCGCGAAGCCTACGACCTGAACACCTATCAGGCCCAGGTGGCCATTTACGCGCAGGGCGCGGCCGAAAAGCTCCTGGATTCGGTTACCCGAACCATTACAGAGCTGCTCAACACCGCAAACTGACACCGGCCCGAGGAGGCTCTCATTGGAAGCGTTTGGCGCCCTGCCCCTGCAGGCGATTGACTACTGGGTCTTCGGCGGCTTTCTGTGCGCCCTGGCGGCAGTGGGCTACTTCTCCGGCCGCGGCGAACGCGACTCCGCCGAGGACTACTTCCTCGCAGGCAGAAATCTGCCCTGGTACGTGGTCGGCGGCAGCTACATTGCCGCGAACATCAGCACCGAGCACTTCATCGGGATGGTGGGCGCCAGTTACATCCTGGGCGTCTCCACCGCGCTGTGGGACTGGCTGAACGCGTTCACGTTCATTTTCATGATCTTCGTGTTTATCCCGTTCCTGATGTCCTCCCGCGTGGTCACCATTCCGGAGTATCTGGAACGCCGCTACAGCCCGGGCGTACGCCGCAGCTTCGCGGTCATCACCATCATTGCCAACATCATCATCTTCATGGCGGCGGTGTTATATGCCGGGGGGCTGGCGCTGAGCGGCTTCCTGGGCTGGCCGCTCGTCACCTGCATCGTGTTGACAGGCCTGTTTGCCGGTGGCTGGGCCATCTATGGAGGACTGGCTTCGGTTGCCTGGACCGGGGTGTTCACCGCCGTCATCAAGCTGGGTGGCGTTGCCACTCTGTCCGTGTTCGGACTGCTGGCGGTTGCCGGCGATGGCAACATTCTGCATGGCTTTCACGAAGTGCTGGCACGAAATCAGGCGGACAGCGGGCCGTGGCACGCCGCCCTGCTGGCGAGCGCCCCGCACCTGAGCGTGACCGGTCGCTACGATCGCATGAGTGTCATCCAGGGGCCTGACCACCCGATGACACCCTGGACCAGCCTGGCGTTCATGATCCTGTCCGTCAGTATCTGGTACAACGTCCTCAATCAGTTCATTGTCCAGCGCCTGTTTGGCGCACGTAACATCTGGCATGCCCGCATGGGAGTTGTTTTCGCGGGCTATCTGAAGCTGGTCCTGCCCATCGTCACTGTGCTTCCCGGGCTCATATTGTTCGCGCTGCATCCGGAGTACATGAGCGGCGACTGGGCCGACGCGCAACACGCCGCGGATGCCGGCTTCGTCACACTCGTGAAGGAGCTCCTGCCGGTCGGCTTTCGCGGGCTGATGATTGCGGCTCTGTTCAGCGCGGTGCAATCGACGGTCACTTCAGTCGTCAACTCCACGGCGACCGTCGTCACTTTCGATCTGTGGCTGCCGTTGGTCCGCCCCGGCGCCTCCGACAAACAACAGGTGAGCATCGGTGTAGCGGCCTCCACAATCACCGTCGTCACCGGAATTCTGATGGCGATCTGGGTCAGCACGCTGAACGGTGGCATCTTCCAGTACGTGCAGACCCTGAACGCGTTCTTTGCGCCACCCTTCGCGGCCGTGTTCCTACTGGGGCTGTTGTGGCGAAGGGCCAATCCGCGCGGCGCCATCACGGCGATTGTCGGCGGCTTCCTGGTTGCACTGGGTATCAAATTGGTGGCGTGGCAGTTCGCCATGCCCGCGTGGTTCTATCCGTTTGCCAACCAGGCCGCCATGGTGTGGGCTGGAGCGATGTTGCTGTGCATTCTTGGCACGTTGGCGGGACCTGCCACGTCCAAGATCCCGGGAGCCTCGACCTCAGCACGCAATTCGCTCACCCTGTGGGATAACTCGCAGGTCCTGGGAGAAGGCCTGGGAGAGCGCTGGTATCAGAGCGTGTTTCTGTGGTCCGGCGGCTTTTTTGTGCTGGCCCTGTGGATCATGTGGACTTTTACGGATCATTGAACCCTATGACAACTCGCTTCGCTGGACGGGTGGTGGTCGTCACCGGCGCCGCCGATGGAATCGGATATGGAATCGCGGCAGGGTTCCTGCAGGCCGGTGCTCTCGTACATGCGCTCGACATCAACGCTGCCGGCCTGGAGTCAGCTCAGCGCAGAATCGGCGCTCCGAATGAGCGATTCAGGACGCAGGTCGTGGATGTGTCCCGGCCGGAGGAGGTGACTCGCGGCACGCAGCAGATACTGCGCGAGTCTCCTCAGGTGGATGTGTTGGTGAACAACGCCGGCATCAACATGTTCAAGCGGTTGAATGAGCTCGAGCCCGGTCACTGGGATCGGGTCATGGATACGAACCTGAAGAGCATCTACATGATGTGCAAGGCGTTCTGGCCCGGATTCATCCAGCAGCGCAGCGGCGTCATCATCAACATTTCGTCGATTATGGGTCAGGCCGGCGGGGTCGGCGCACCCGCCTACTGCAGCAGCAAGGCGGGTATCATCATGTTGTCGCGCTGCCTGGCCAAGGACGGGGCCGGCTACGGAATCCGGGTCAACAGTATCTGCCCCGGCTACATTGACACGCCGATCATGGAACGTCAGTACGCAGAGCAGCCCGACCCGGTGGCGGCGCGGAAACAGGTCCTGGACAAGCAACCACTGGGGCGGATCGGCACCCCGCGGGACATCGCCAACGGCGCGTTGTTTCTAGCCTCCGATGAGGCCTCGTTCATCAGCGGCACTGAGTTGACGATCGACGGCGCGGTCACGGCTACACAGATCGACTAGCGAAAACGGCCGAAGCGTTCGAGCGCTTCGGCCGTAGTATCGACATCCAACATTTTTACACGCGTCCGGTTAGAGTCGGGGTTCCTGCTGTTCGCGGCCACGCAACTGCTTCATCTTCGCGACAATCATCCAGGCCAGGACGGCCACAATGACGGCGCTTCCAACGAGCATTTCCATGTCCGAAACCGTGAATCCCCGGGACGCGGCGACAGTGACTGTCTCCATGGCGTGCCTCCAATTGATGAACATGCATAGTTTTCCACGGAACGCGGCGGTGGCGCGCTACCGCGTAGTGGATCTGCGACATGTATCACCGGACAGGTGAATTATGTTCACCCGGCTAGGACGCCGAAGCCTCGAAAATAGCGTAAATCTTGCTGCAATCCTCCAGCACCTCCCAGGTACCGGAAAAGCCGGCGGGAACCACGAAAGCATCGCCGCTGGTGAATGTGCAGCGCTCGCCCGATGAGCTTTCAATGACCACGGTCCCTGCGGTCATGACGCACAACTCGTTCTCGGTATAACTGACTCGCCATTTGCCGCGCGTGGCCGACCAACGGCCGGCGTGGAATTGTTGGGTTGAGTCGCTGAAATAGTTGGCCACGCGGGCGATCGGTTTGCCACTCAGCAGCCGCTCGGCTGCCACCTCGGAAGCCTCGGCCGCGACCGAATCATTGATGATGACGAGTTTCATGGCCCGATCCTACGCTGGTTTGATTGGCGCGGCACTGTCCCTGCTACGGAAAGTGCCGCGCGGAGCCCGGGCTTCATTTCAGCCGGCAAAAAGCGTCGTTTTTGCCGGCTGTGTGTGTACAAGGCGCGTGGGGGCCGCGAAGCTTCAATTCTTGGCAACGGCTTCAGGGCTCGTACGCTCGATCCGCACGGTCACCCGGCGGTCGAACGCATACCCATCCGTGTCGCCGTCCGTGCTGGTCGCTTCGCTCTTTCCATGAGCGGCCACAACGATGCGGTCGGGAGCAACACCCGCCGAGGCGAGCACCGCTGCGACAGCCTCTGCGCGCCGCTTCGACAGGACCTCGTTCACGGCCTCCGAGCCACGGGGGTCGGCATAGCCGTCAACTCGAACCTTCGCATCCGGCAGCGCGGCAGCCAAGGCTCCCAACTTCATCAGCGGGGGCAGCGACTGCGTCTGGATTGCGTCGTCATTGGTCCTGAATCCCACATCCGTCTGCACCTCATCGGTGTGGCTCAGAGCGAGATCCAATTGTTCGCCGCGCTCCTGGCTATGCGCGAGCGTGCCGTTCAGCTCGCTCACGTTCTGCGCCAGTCGAGTGCGCTCACTTTCACTCAGGTCGAGCCCTTTTTCGGCGTCACGGCGCGCGACAATCTGCTTGTGGTAGTGATCGCCCATCCAGGCCCCAGCGGCTGCGCCGATCATGGCCCCGATGGGGCCACCGGCAGCGGCGCCCACGGCCAGGCCGGTCACGATGCCGATGTTCTCCTGCTTGGAGGCGGATTTCGGCTGGGCGGCCGGCATCGGCGCCGGCTTCGAAGTGTCGGTCTGTACGGTGACTGTGCTGGTTTCCGCGTGCACAGGCAGCGCAGCCACGCAAGCAACTGCAACGGCCAGGGCAACTGAGCGATAACGTGTCTGGGTCTTCATGATCGGGTCCTCTCCTGCTTCGGCTGTCTGTTTCCGGTGGGACGATCCGTCCCGACCTGTGAACAGTTCACTGCACAGAACAGTGGCCGCCATGGCGGAAATGCGGCAGGCTGACGATGAGTCATGGCGAAATGTGGCAAGCCAAAGGACCTTCGGATGATGACCCGCACCCTGTGGACGTTCGGCTGGCTGCTACCGGTGCTGCTCGGGGCCTGTGCCACCGATCATTCCAAGGCGCCCGCCGCTGCCGGTAAAGTGACTCCCCAGATGCGCTCCGGCAGCAACGAGCTACGCACGTACCAGCTCCTGGAGTGGATTGCGCCGGATGATCACAACCTGATTGTGAATGCCGTCGACCGTTCGCTGTACCGGGCCCGGTTCAAGCGGCAATGCACCGGTCTGCGCACGGTGGACACGCTTGCTTTCATTGTCGAAACCCCTCCGCTGCCGGAGAAGACCGAAGGGGTTGTACTTCCGAACGGAACACGCTGTGTCTTCACGTCGCTGACAAAGCTCGACACGGGACCCGATAAATGACGGGAGTTGCACCCGAAGTCCGGCTGCTTGCGGCCGAGCTGCTGCCCGCCTTTTACGACCAACTCAAGAACATCGCCCAGCGCACGCGCTCACGTCTCGGCGGAAATCAAACATTGCAGACGACCGCATTGGTGCACGAGGCATTTCTACGCCTGCGGCAGTCGTCGGCCTTCACGGACGAGACTCACTTTCTACGTGCCGCGGCACTCGCGATGCGCCACGCACTCATCAACTACGCGGCAGCGCGTGTTACTGACAAACGCGGCGGTGGCCAGTTGCACCTCACCCTGTCGGATGCGGAAACCATCGGAGTGGACACCGATGAAGGCCTGCTGGCCCTGAATGAGGCGCTGGAGCGGCTTTCCACCCAGATACCGCGGCTGGCGGAAGTCATTGAATGCCGCTTTTTCGGCGGCTACAGCGAAGAAGATACAGCGCGGACGCTGGGCCTGTCCCTGCGCACGGTGCAACGCGATTGTTTGAAGGCGCGTGCCTGGCTGTACAGAGAGCTCGGCGGCACGCTCTAGCTGATGAGCGCGGCACTGGCCGCGCAGAGCCCGGCCGTCTCAGAGACTCTGGGGTAAGCGCTGCGACTCGGCAACCGCCAACGCCCGGACGGTGTCCGGGTGCGATGCGCCCAGCTCGGTACGAAGCACCGGAATCGCCTGACTCAACATTTGCGCCGCTCCCGGCTGATGGGCCGCGATCAGGGCCTCGGCGAGCCGTTCCCGCATTACCGCCAGATTGCAGCCGCTCGCGGCGAACCGGCCCAGGAGCGCCGACCCTTCCTGTAACAGGGCGATGGCATCCGCCGGCCGCCCCGCCGCCTGGTCGATTTCCGCCAGATATTGCAGCGCCTGGGCCAGAACCGCATCCGCACGGCCACCCAACTCGCGCAACTGCCCAATCGCCGCCAAAAGCTGCGCACGTCCACCCACCGCATCCCCCTGCCTGAATTTCAACCACGCCACGCTCGTCTGTGCAGTCAAAGTGGCGAGGTTGTTGGGACCATACTGCTCCAGCGTCGCCTCATACACCGCGGTCGCCGACGCCCGCGCCGCCTTCAGATCGCCATTGACCAGTTGTGCGTCCGCCAGAAACAGCCGGTTGCGGACGGCAACGGGACTGACGGGACCTGTGTAACGGATCGCCAGATCGACCGCCTCCTGGTTGATGGGAATCGCCTGTGCCGCGCGCTGGGTGCGAGTCAGCACCTGACCATACAATCCCATGACCGCCGCAACGGCCGCGGAATCGCCGGCAAGGGCGCGCTCGCGCTGGAACGCGACTTTCAACAATCCTTCCGCCTCGCGAAGGTGTCCGGTCCGCACCTCGAGCGTTCCCATGTTGCCGAGGACAATCTGGGCATCGAGCTCATTGTCGAGTCCCAACGCTTTATAGATAGCGGTGGTTTCGCGATATGCCGCCAGCGCATCGTCGAGCCGGTTTGCAGCCGTCAGCGTAATGCCGTGTGAGTTGTACAGGATGGCGGTTTCGCGGTTGACTCGTCCCGAGAACGCGATTCGCTGCGCGATTGCCGCGGTTTCCGTGGCGCTCGCGGCCTCGAGATCGCCGGTTGCGCGCAGCACTCGCGCCTTGACGGTCAGGCCCTCGAGGCGTTCTTCTGTATACCGACCCGGTACCGACTTCCAAAAGGTCTGCGCCTGCGAAACCAACTCCAGGGCGCGCGTGGTATTGCCCTCCAGTACCACATGGGTGGCCAGCTTCTGCCGGGCGTCCGCCAGGGACGCAGGATCGGTACCCGGGCCCGCCTGTTTGACAAAGCTCTCCAACAGGGTCGAAGCGCCCTTCTCATCCGACAGCGCCGCGTACAGATCCGCCAGCGTGAGGACGATCTGACCTTCGAGTTGCGGCTGCGACCGGTACTCCTTCAACACACGCAAGGCGCTGTTGTCGATCATCGCTTTCGCGGTGGCGGGCTGCGAACCGCGCTCTTCGATCGCAGTCCGGAACAGCCTCGTCAACTGGTAGCGCACCGCCTCCTCGCGAGCCGCGTCCCGGCGAGCGACATTCCGCTCCAGCTCGGCTCGATGCCACTGCCATGCCGCGGTGCCCAGACCCACCGCGAGCGAAACCAACACAGCGGCTACGGCGACCGTCACCCACCGGTAACGGCGCAGGGTGCGCCCAAACACGTACAGACGCGCACCCGATCGGGCCATCACCGGCTCGCCAGCCAGCGCACGGTAGATATCCCCCTCGAGAGAGTCGACGGTGGCGTACCGGTGTTGCGGCTCCTTTCGGGCTGCCTTCGCCACGATCGCATCGAAATCGCCACGCAGCATTCGTGCCGGAAACGGGGCGCTGCCCAACTCCGCGGCGCGCCGGCTCGGCACCGGCACCGGCTCGTCGAGAATGACCCTGACGGCCTGGGCAATCGGACCGCCGGCACGCAGCCAGGGCCGGCTGTCAGTCAGCAGCTCAAACAACAACAGGCCGAGCGCATAGACATCAGTCGCCGTGGTGACGGGTTGCCCGAGCAACTGCTCCGGAGCGGCAGCCAGGGGTGTCAGGGGCGCCGCCGCCGTCTGCGTCAGGTCCGGGTGCTCCAGGTCGATGAGCTTGGCGATCCCGAAGTCCAGCAGCTTGACCTGTCCTGCGGGGGTTACCAGGATGTTGGCCGGCTTCAGATCCCGATGCACGATCAGGTTGCGATGGGCGTAGGCCACGGCCTCGCACACCTGGACAAACAACTTCATGCGCTGCTCGAGCGATGCGTGGCGCGACGAGCAGTATTCGGTGATGGGCTGTCCCTCGACAAACTCCATCACCATGTAGGGACGTCCGTCCGAGGTAACGCCGCCATCGTAGAGCCGCGCGACGCCAGGATGCTCGAGACTGGCGAGAATCTGCCGCTCAATATGAAACCGCGGCAGCTCGGCGACCGACTCCTGACGCAGCAGCTTTACCGCGACCCGCTGCTGGAAATCGCCTTCGGCGCGCTCCGCCTCATAGACAACTCCCATGCCGCCGCGGCCGATGCGGCGCAGGATCCGCCAGGCACCGATCCGGGTGCCTGGGGCGATGTCTTCCTCCAACAATGGTTCCGTAGCCAGCGTGGCGGGGGCGGACAGGAAGCCGCCCACCGCCTTCGCCGCCTTCAGCAGGCTGCGTACCTCGGCCAGCACGGCCGGATCGTCCGTGCATTTCCGTTCCAACGCGGACGGGCGCGACTCGGCCGGCAGATCCAGCAGCTCATCGAGCAACTCATCGACGCGGGCGAGTTGATTGGCGGTGAGTCCGGTCACTTCTTCCTGGGTTTACGGAACTTGAAAAGGAACTGGTCGGTCTTGCCCCGGATGCCCGACTCGAAGACCTTGGCGCTACGGTCGTCCTGCGGGTTCGCGAGCACCTTGCTCTCGCCGACAAACTCAAACCCGGCCGCCGTCACCTCAGACTTCACCGTCGCCGGATCGATCCGGTGCAGTGTCGAGGTATCACGTGCGCCGGATCCGTCCGCAGCGGCGTGGTCCTCTACGATGAAAACGCCACCCGGCTTCAGGACATCGAACACTGTCTTGTTGAAGGCCGCCATGTCGATGTTGGCTACGTTGTGAACGTCATGATAATTCTGAGCGGTAAACACGACGTCAGCGGGTACGAAAACGTTGAGTACCGGCGGTTTCGCCACCCGCACCACGACGTTTGAGTAGGCCGGATCCGAGGCGATCGCTCTCGTTGCCGCCGAAGAGTCCGGAACGCGGGGCGGGGACACTGCGTACACCTTGCCCTTCGGGCCCACAACCTTGCTGAAGATCCGGGTGAAGTAGCCTTTGCCGGGGAACAGCTCGACGACAGTCGACCCTGGTTTGACGCCCGCGAACGCCAACGTCTCGGCCGGCTTGCGATTCGCATCGCGCTCTTTGTCTTCAGCCGGCCGGCCGGAGTCGGCCACCGCGGCAGTGATGTATGAGGGGATTTTCTCGGCCGCCTGCAGCGACATCGCTCCCAGACCGAGCACGGCAATGAAAACAGCATTACGCAGCATGAGCCTCTCTCTCCTTAAGGACGGGGAGCGAAGTGTGCCCGAATTTGCCCGAATTGCTCCATGGCTCCAGCGCAATCGCGGTCCACAGTAATCCTCGAGTCGCCACGAGGATCGTCCCATGCTGCCGAATTTCAAGGTCTGGCTGAATCATTTCGAGTATCACGCCGAGCATCCGCGTCGCCTGCCGGAAGCCGTTCCCAACGTACTGACTGTCACGGAGCGGCACCTGATCGCCCCGTCCATCGCGACTTTTCAACTGGGTGAGCAGTCCTCGGGCAGCAACCTGCTGCGAGCGGCCTATCGCTTCGCACAGCAGCACTCAGCCCCGGAGGTCGCACGCATCACGGAGCTGTTGATTGGGGAGGAACAACAGCACGCGGCGTTGTTGAAAGGCTTTATGGCGGCGCACGGCATCCCCACCCGGCAACACCACTGGACTGACCGGGCGTTCCGGCGAATCCGCAAGCGGGCCGAGCTGGAGCTATCCCTCGGCGTGCTGCTCACGGCAGAGCTCATCGGAAACGTGTACTACCGGGCCCTGGAGATGGCCACGGAGTGCCAGCGGTTGCGGCTGCTGTGCCGGATGATGGTGGCCGACGAGCTGGCGCACATCGGTTTTGAATCCGATCTATTGCTGTCGATCCGGGCGGGGAAACCGGCGCCGGTGAAGTTCGCGCTGGACGGGGCTCACCGGGCGTTTCTCATGGCTACAGCCCTGGTGGTGTGGACGACGCACCGCGCCGTCCTCGCAAAAGCGGGTTATGGGCTGGCCGGGTTTCTCAGGGCCTGCGGGGAGCAGTACCGATTTTACTTACTGCCGCCGGTCAGACCTTATCAGCCGGTGCGGTAGTCAGCAGCCTGGCTTCCATCCACCTGCGAATCCGTACAGCATCGGCCACCCGCGTGTTCTTGCCCACGGAGTTCAGGAGAACGATGACCACCGTACGGCCCTGGATGACGGCCTGCATCACGAGGCAACGGCCTGCTTCGGTGATGTAGCCCGTCTTCTGGACAATGATGTTCCAGGTCGGATTGTTCACCAGCGCATTGGTATTGCGGAACTCGAGCATCTTGCGGCCGACCTTCACCGAATATTCGGGGTCGGTGGAGTATTCGCGGATGACCGGATTATCGGAGGCCGCGACTACGAGTTTGGACAGGTCCTCGGCGCTGGCGACGTTGTCACAGGACAGGCCGGCCGGGTCGACGAAATGAGCCGTGGTCATGCCCAGCTTGCGGGCCTTGGCATTCATGGCCTGGACAAAGGCCGGCAGTCCGCCCGGGTAGTTACGTCCCAGCGCATGGGCCGCCCGGTTCTCGGAGGACATCAGGGCCAGGTGAATCAGGTCGCCGCGGGTCAGGGTGGTGCCCAGGACCAGGCGCGAGGCAGCCCCTTTGCCCATGATGCGGTCTTCGGTGGTGAGCTGGATGGGCTCATCCAGGGGCTGGTGGGCATCGGCAACCACCAGGACCGTCATCAACTTGGTGATGGAGGCGATGGGGGCAGCCAGGTCCGCCCGGCGCGAATACAGTACCGACTTGTGAGTCGTATCCAGAACCAACGCGGAACTGGAACGCAGGTCCGGTTCATCTGTGCGCACGCGCACACTATGGTGGGTGCGGTGATGGGCGGCCTGGGAGACTGAGGAGATCAGGGCCATTGCAAAGAGACCCATCACTGACAGTTGCTTGCTCAGAATCATTCGACGTGTTGCCTTCTACCCGACGCCCTGTTGGAGTGTATCAGAGCATATGGCAAACCGGTGGAACGTGATCCAACCTGAGGTTCCGTTCCGCTGCGTGCGCTCTTATGTCACGGCGGCGGCGGCGCGCTTTAATTAATGCGCCGGGGTGGTACACAATCGACTATGGCCGAAGTATCCGTCAGCTTCCGAGTTGATTTCAGCCCCGAGTGTGCGGTGGGTCCGGGCAAGATCGCCCTGCTGGAGCACATCGACAGCAGCGGCTCGCTGTCCGAGGCCGCCCGCAAGTTGCAGATGAGCTACCGGCGGGCGTGGCTGCTGCTCGAGGATCTCAACACCTCATTTCAACAACCGGTGGCGCGGATGAGTGTCGGCGGCCGCGGCGGCGGCGGCGCTTCCTTGACACCCTTCGGAGCGGAGCTGGTGGCAGCCTACCGTGCCTTCGAAGCGCAGATCCGCAAGCGTGCCCAGACGGCTTTCCCCGCAACGGCGTTACCCGCGGCGCCCGCCTCGACTTCGCGGCGACCGGTGAGCAGGCACCGGCTGGTCCGCTCTAAGCGTTAGTACGGCCGAGCCAGCGGCTGATGGGGGCATCCAGGGAGACGGGCCCGGCGCCGGCGATGGCCAGCCACAGGAACAGCGCCAGGTACTCAAACTCATCGAACCCGAGCAGGGTCTCGAGGGAATCCACATCGCCCCACTTCGCGGCTTTGATGGCCACAATCATGGTGACGCCGAGCGCACCCGCGGAAATGCGCGTCAGCAGGCCCAGCAACAAAAACAACCCGCCGAAGAATTCGATGCCGGAGGTGAGGGGCGTGAAGAAATGCGGGAAAGGGATGCCCCAGCCCACGAAATTCTCGGTCACCTGCGGCAGATTGTTGAGCTTGCCCCAGCCGCTCAACAGAAATACCCACCCCACGGTGAAGCGGGCAAACAGGGGCCCGAGCCAGGTGAGATGGCGGGCGACCCGCTCCGGCCAACCAATCAGCCAATCCGCCAACATCCGCATGTGTCTCTCCTGCCCAGGTGTCTTGTCGTTGGCAGCATAGACCGTGGCCCGCGGCGCCTTATTGCATGAAATGATTCGCGCGGCGGGCGGGTCTTCTGCAACGTGAGCTATCAGAGTGCCGCCCAGTCGATCGTTCCGCTACAGTATGCGACTCGAACCGCGCGTTTGGGTCGCCAAATACACATGATTGAATCCGGGCGGGGGGAAGCCACTGACGAGCAGCTATCGCGGCTGCTGGAATCGTTCCGTCCCGATCTGCTGCGCTTCGCCTTCTGGCTGGCGCGTGACCGCTCCATTGCCGAAGACGTCGTCCAGGAAACCCTGTTGCGGGCCTGGAAGGCCCGTAGCGAGCTGCGGAAAACTTCCGCCACCCGCCCCTGGCTGCTGACCATCGTGCGCCGCGAACACGCCCGGTTGTATGAGCGCAAGCGGCTGCCGACCGTGGATCTCGATGAGGTCATCGCCAACCAGGACGTCGCGCTGGCACTCAATGATACGGACCCGGAAATCGGCGACCTGCGCCGCGCCATCCTGGCCCTGCCCGATGAATACCGAGAACCGCTCGTTCTGCAGGTGCTCGGTGGATTTTCGACCGGAGAAATAGCAAAGGAGCTGGACCTCACCGTGCCCGCCGTACTGACCCGGCTGTTTCGCGCCCGCAATAAGCTCAAGGAAATGTACGGAGTCGGCGCGCCATGACGCATGACGAGGCGCTCGAGCTGATCGGTGCTGTGCCGGGCGAGGTGTCCGCGGAGCTTCAGGCACATCTGAACACGTGTGCCGAATGCCGGGCTCATCGCGATCAGATGCTTGCGTTCGATGCGAAGCTGCGCCAGGCGTTGGAGTTGGATTGGCACAAGATTGCGGGCACTGCGCCCCCAGGCGGTCCGATACCCAAACCGCCCGCACAGGCGAGTCGGTCCGTACCGAATCCGGCCGGCGCAGACCCAAACGCCCCGGCGCGCGCGACCGTCACGCCGTTGACCCCGAAAGCAACCGCGCCCCTGGCGAAGCACACACGCCCGCGGGTGTTTGCTTTAGCGGCGAGCGTGGCAGCAGCGCTTGTGGTCGGCGGGGTGCTGTGGTTGACCCGTCCCGCGGAAAGCCTTGCCGCTGAAGTCGTCACGCACGTGGAGGGCGAGCCGCATAGCTGGGAGAAGACCGAACCGGTCACTACCGAGAAGCTCGATGCGGTGTTGCGCAAGAGCGGTGTCAATCTCGGACCCGGAATGCAAACGGTTGTGTATGCCAGCCCTTGCTGGTTCAGAGGTCACTACGTACCACACGTCGTGGTGACTACGAAGGACGGCCCTGTCACGGTGATGATCCTGATGCACGAGCGGGTAAAGGCGCCCCAACAATTCAACGAAGCCGGTTACTCCGGCCTGCTGGTTCCCGCCCCCACGGGCAGCGTCGCTGTGTTGAGCCGCACGCCAATGGATCTCGAGAAGCCGGCTGCCAATGTCGTCCATGCATTGGAAACAGCCGGCCCCACGTCACTTTAGTTGCCTACGTCAACGCTCTTGCCGTCGCGCTTGTAGACGACGCCTTCCTTCATAACGAAGCTGACTTTCTTCATCAGGCTGATGTCGTCGACGGGATTGCCCGGTACGGCCACCAGGTCAGCGAACTTGCCTGCGGCAACGCTACCGAGGTCCTTGTCGTGCTTGAGCAGATCCGCCGCGTGGGTCGTGGCAGCCTGCAGCACAAACATGGTGGGCATTCCCGCCTGCACCATCAGTTCAAACTCGTGGGCGTTGTCCCCATGGGGATACACACCGGCATCGGTGCCAAAGGCAATCTTCACTCCGGCCTTGTATGCCTTGCCGGCCGTGTTGATGATGAGCGGCCCGATGGCCGCCGCTTTCGCTTGGACCGCGGGTGGAAAGTAGCCGGGCACTTTGGCCTTCTGCGCCACGAAGTCTCCGGCAATGATGGTCGGGACGTAGTACGTGCCGTGCTCCTTCATCAGCTTCATGTCCGCATCGTCCATGTACGTACCATGCTCGATGGAATCGACTCCGCCGATAACGGCACGGCGAATCGCTTCAGCACCATGCGCATGAGCGGCCACCGTGAAGTTGTAGTCGTGCGCGGTGCTGACAATGGCCTTGATTTCTTCGAGGGTAAGCTGCGAGTTATCGCCGCTCGAGCTCTGATCGAGCACACCGCCCGAGGGCATGATCTTGATGACATCATCGCCCTTCTTGTAGTGCTCGCGGACCGCCTTGATGGCCTCGTCCGGACTGTTGATGATGCCGTCCATCACACCCGGGTCGCCGGCCAGATCATCGCGGTAACCATCGGTCGGATCGGCATGCCCACCTGTGGAACCGATTGGACGGCCAGCCGTGTAGATACGGGGGCCGGCCAGAATGCCCGCATTGATGGCGTTGCGAAGCGAGGCAATTTCGTTGACACCGTCGCCGAGGTTGCGAACCGTCGTGAAGCCGGCCAACAGCGTGCGCCGCGCGTAGACAGTTGATCTGACCGCGTAGTCGGCTGTGTTCCAATGAAACACGTCAGTGTATCCGGTAGGGCTCGTCTCGTGGCTGAGGTGAGTGTGGGTGTCGATCAGTCCCGGCAGGCAGGTCTGCGAGGACAGATCGATTTCAGTCGCACCGGCGGGCGCGGAGCCCGAGCCGGCAACCACTTCGCGCACCCGCTTGCCATCAACGATGACGGTGGTCGCGCCCAAGACCTTACCGGCGACGACATCGACCAGGTGCCCACAATGGATCACACTCACCGGGGCCTCGGCAGCCACGGCCGCGGACCCGCCCAGGGCCAGGATCAGTGCAGTGGTGCCGGGAAGAGAGCTCTTTATAGTTCGAATCACGTGGTTACTCCTGGGTAGGACAGGTGCGCTAAGGTATACGAGATGCAAAAAAAGTGGTTAACCGTGTGGCTCGCGGGCCTGCTCGCGCTCCTATTCTGGTCTTCTGTGAAGATTGCTCGAGCGGACGAAGCGGTGGTCCGCGCCACGCTTTCCAACGGACTGCGCGTGATCATTGTGCGCAACTCCCTCGCGCCGGTGGTTTCCACCTCGGTCAACTATCTGAGCGGCTCCGTCGAAACTCCGCCTGGTTTTCCCGGCACCGCGCACGCAATGGAGCACATGATGTTCCGCGGCAGCCCCGGCCTTTCGGCCGAGCAGTTGGCCAACATCGGCAATGTCATGGGCGGCAACTTCAACGCCAACACCCGGGAGAGCCTCACTCAGTACCTGTTTACCGTGCCGGCCGAAGATCTCGATGTGGCGCTGCGTATTGAAGCGATCCGCATGCAGGCCGTGCTCGAATCGGCTGACGGCTGGCAACAGGAACGCGGCGCCATTGAGCAGGAGGTGGCGCAGGACCTGTCGAACCCGAGTTACATCCTGTACTCGAAAATCCGTTCCGCCATGTTTGCCGGCACTCCCTATGCGTATGACGCGCTCGGGACGCGGCCGTCCTTTGAGAAGACCACGGCGGCGGCGCTCAAGAAATTTCATGACACCTGGTACGCGCCCAACAATGCCATTCTCGTCGTGGTGGGCGATGTCGATCCGCAGGCGACCCTGACTGAAATCAAGTCTTTGTTCGGCACCCTGAAGGCCAAGAAGCTGCCGGCGCGTCCCGCGATCGAGCTGCAGGCGCCCAAAGCCGTCTCGTTTACTGTTGATACGGATCGGCCCAACGGCACCCAGTTGATTGCCATGCGCGTGCCCGGGCTGGACAGCCCGGACTTTCCAGCGTTGGAAGTGCTGTCCGATGTGCTGAGCAATCACCGCTTCGATCTCTACGGGCTGGTGCCGCAGGGCAAGGCGCTCGATGCCGAGTTCCTGCTCGATCCCTTGCCGAAGGCCGGCATTGCCTACGCCAATGTCGCGTTTCTCGCCGGCGAGGATCCGAAAGTCACCGAAACGGCGGTGCGCGCCATTCTGGCCAAGGTCGTGAAGGACGGCGTGCCGCCCGAGTTGGTGGAAGCGGCCAAGATCCAGGAGCGCAGTGCCGCCCAGTTCCAGAAGAACTCCATTGGCGAGTTGGCCTCGATCTGGTCCGATGCGGTCGCGCTGTATGGACTCAACTCCCCGGAGGAAGACCTGCAGCGCATCGAGAAAGTCACGGTCGACGATGTCAATCGCGTGGCGCGCAAGTACCTCGACCTGGATCACGCGGTGTCCGCGGTCATGCTGCCGCGGGGCTCAGGAAAGCCCGTTGCCTCGAGTGCCACGGGGTTTGGCGGCAAGGAGTCGATTTCGCTGGGTGAGGCCAAGCCCACTCCCCTGCCGAAGTGGGCCGAAACCGCCCTCCACCGGGTCAACGTCCCCCCGTCCACACTCCACCCTGTAGTGAGTGTGCTGCCGAACGGCCTGACGCTGATTGTTCAGACCGAAGATGTCAGCGACACCATCAGTTTGTACGGTCACATTCGCAACCGGCCGGAAACCCAAGAGCCTGCAGGTCGCGAGGGCGTCAACACGGTACTCGACGAGCTGTTCTCCTACGGTAGTGAGAAGCTCGACCGGGTCGCCTTCGAACGGGCGTTGGATGCCATCGGCGCCCGCGAGCGGGCCGGCCTGGACTTCGGTGTGCAGACTCTGGCGGAACATTTCGACGGCGGTGTGGCGCTGTTGGCCGATAACGAGCTTCATCCAGCGTTGCCGCAACCCGCGATGACCATCATCCAGGGACAGGTTGCCCAGGGTGTGGAGGCACGAAGTCACAGTCCGGGCTTCCTCACGCAGCGCTCCTTGCGCCAGGCGATGTTTCCGAAGGATGACCCCAGCCTGCGCATACCAACAGCGGAAACGGTACGGTCGCTGACACTCGACCAGATCAAGGAGTACTACCGTTACGCGTTCCGGCCAGACCTCACGACGATCGTTGTGATCGGCAAGGTGACGGCGGCGCAGGCACGTTCAACGGTCGAGAAGTATTTCGGGTCGTGGAGCGCCACGGGTCCAAAGCCACCCACCGAACTGCCCAGCGCGCCGCCGAACCGGCCGAGCGTGATTGCTGTCCCCGACGACAGCCGCGTACAGGATGTGGTGGTGCTCGCCCAGAACCTGGCTCTGACCCGCACCGATCCTGACTACTACGCGCTGTCGCTCGGAAACGCCCTCCTGGGCGGTGGTTTCTACTCAACCCGGTTGAGTATAGACCTGCGCAAGAACGCGGGACTGGTGTACTCGGTGGGATCGGTACTGCAGGCGGGGCGGACCCGCGGCGCGTATCTCATCGAGTACGCATGCGATCCCGGCAATGTGTCGAAGGCAGCGGACCTCGCCATCCGCGAGATCAAGGCGATGCAGACAGGGCCAGCCACGGCCGATGAGTTGGTGCGCATCAAGGCGATGCTCATCCGGCAGATTCCACTGGGGGAATCGAGTGTCGATGAAATTGCCCACGGGCTGGTGGAACGGGCGGACTTCGGCTTGCCGTTGGACGAGCCGACGCGGGCCGCGCGCCGCTATGTGGAGCTTGGCGCAGGAGAGGTGCAGGCAGCGTTTGCGAAGTGGATGCGGCCGGATGACATGGTGCGCGTGACACAAGGACCACCGCCGCAATAGGGCCGTCCCGGTTCGCGGCGCCGGTGCGGCCACCGCAATCGAGGGCCGTCGGGCCGCACTGGCGGCGCCAACACCGCAATCGGGGGCCGCGCTCTGCCGAAGCGGCCCTCCCCCGGCCCGCCAGCGCCGGTGGTGGCGCCCTACGGTGCTTCTTCCACCGCGCGCTTCAAGGACTGGAGCGCCTGGTCCCACTGCTGCGCAATGATGTCCAGCGAGCGGCGGGCTTCATCCAACCGGTCCAACTCAAACTCCCACAAGCGCTCGCGGCCGGTTTTGACATCCCGCACCAGACCCGCCTCCGCCAGCACGTGCAGATGTTTGGTTACCGCTTGCCTCGTGATCTGGGTGCCCGAAGTGAGTTGCGTGATGGACATCGCGCCACCCGCACACAGCACGGCGACGAGCCGCAAACGCGTCTCGTCGCCGAGGGCCGCAAATATCGGCGCGGTATTGCGAAGCGCCGCGGCCCCGAAGCCGGCCGAGCTAGGAAGCTGTGACATACTTGTTGATGTTCTGCACCTGGATGTCCCAACCCTCGCTGTTGCCGCGAAAAGCCGTCAAGCGCCGCTCGGGCGGGATCTGGTCGAAACCGGACTCCACCACCGTCAACAGGGTGCCGTCCGCCGCATCTTCCAGTCGGAACTCCACGAGTGACGTGGGCTCGCTCGAATAGTCCTTGTGAGGATCCACCGCGTGCGGATGCCAGCGCCAGGACAACATTTTCTCAGGCTCACAGCGTTGAATGGTGACCTCCATGGTGATGTGCTCATAGCCTGGGTAGGTCACGTTGCCGCTAAAGAGCTCGCCGGCGGCAAACTCCCTGCCCTTCAGGCGCACGCCGAACCAGCTATTGAATTCTTCTATGTGGGTCAGAGCGCGCCAGACCCTGGCGCGGGTGGCCTTGATGACAATCTTGCGCTCAATACGATCTGTTGATGTAGTCATATGCAACCTCCTGGTTGCATATTACCCCTTAGCGTTTTGAATGCAACCTTTTAGTTGCGCTTTTGTTCTCGGCCTTCTGCGGCGGCGCCGGAGCCTGGCTGTGCACCTCAGGCGCAGCCGCATCCGCGCGGTCGAACAGTCCGTGTTGCCACGCGAGGGCTGAGATGACGCCCAGCAGGCCGATGAAAGCGACAACTTTTCTCAACGCCATGAACAGACCAAAGCATTAACAGAGCATTAACGGGGCGCGAGTGTACCGATCCCGCGCGCGAAATCACATCCCGGCACAACGCTTGCTCCCAACACTCCCGCAGACCGCACCAGGTTGGTTGCAACGGAGCGAAAGACCATGGGATCGAAAGTACAGGGTGAAGGCGACTACGAGTCGGCCCGTCACTATAACGACGAAACCCGCAAGTTCGTTGACGAGAAAACCAAGGCCGGCAAACCGCTGAAGGGCGACGCGGCCAAGGCGTCCGACGAGCTCACGCCGTCCGAGCAGGAGGCGCTCTCCCATGCGAAGAGCGGCTCACAGGACAAAAAGGATGCGAAGATCCTGAGTGACATGGAGCGCAACCACCGGCGCTGACATGCCGCATCGGCTGGGGCGCCGGCTCGCGGCCTCGTGGGGCCGCGAGCGCCGGCGGCCGGTAGCTCATTGCGGAGTCGGAAAGGCGTACACCACGTTCAGGGTGGTGATGGTGTCGGTACGCTTTACGTCATCGGCCGGCTTGGTGTTGTGCAGGACACTGTAGCCCGCCGCCAGCGCAAGCTTCTTTGACATTTTCACCTCCAGCGCCAGGTCGTTCTTGATCGAGGTGTTGCTGGAGCCGCTTTCCACAATCAGCTTGTTGGTGAGCTTGGTGCTGCTGTTGAACTGGTGCATGAAATCGACACCGGCCGTGCCGACCGCCTCCGATTCACGCTCCAGGGGGGTGCGGCTGATGACCGCCCCGCTGTCGGCATCCTTCACCAGGATTTCAGGCCGCAGCACCCGGTAACCAACACCGGCCTGTGCCGAAAGCTTGGTGGTGTCCGAATCGAAGAACTTGTAACCGAGACCGCCGGAGGCGCTGGCCTGGTACTGGAAGCCGCTGAAGCGGTCATCCTGGTAGGCAAGCGCGCCGAAGGAGAACAGCTTGGTGGTGATGGTGTAGTCGGATTGCAGACGCAGATCCCAGCGTTCAGCGGAAGTCACCTGCGCGCTGCGGCCATACAATCCCTCGAGCGTGAACGCGTGCTTCCACTCCGGGGTGAGCAGAAACAGATCTACCTTGGCATTGGCGGCGTCGGTTTCACTGTTGCCGCGGGACATGACGTAGCCCGCCTGCCCCTTGCCGCTGAATCCCTGTGGCAGGTCCTCGGCGCCCGCGCTGATCGGCACGCCGATCAACAGTGCGCCAATGATACTTCGCAACAATGACTGCCCTGCAATGCTCATGCTTGTCCTCACTGAAGAAACTCAAAAAAATTTCGCGGCGGAAGGATAGAGAAATGCAACTCGTATGGCCACCCGCGAGTGCGGTCGCGCGGGGTGCCGCCGCCGTGCGACAATGGCTGCATGAACATCTTGCGCGAATCGAACTACACCAGCGTACCCTGGAAAAACGGGGGCGGCGTGACGCGGGAGATTCTTCGCTCACCGGCGGATGGCGCCGAGTTCGACTGGCGCCTGAGCCTTGCGACCATCGCCGCGCCGGGGCCCTTCTCCACATTTGCGGGCTATCACCGGACCCTCGTGCTGGTGGGGGGCGCCGGCGTGGAGTTGAATTTCGCCCAACACGGCAGCGCGCGTTTGAGCGTGCCGGGACAATCGGTGGAATTCGACGGTGCCTGGCAGACGAGTTGCACGCTTGTGGACGGCCCCAGCACCGATTTGAATCTCATTGTGTCGAGCGCGCGCGCGCAATCGGTGCGACACGCCATGGCCCTGACGGACCGGCACACGGTTCAAACTGCAGACTGGACGGAAGTGTTCGTGTGTTGTGTGTCGGGAGCGATCCGAGTCACCAACACGGCAGGCGAGGTTCGAGCGCTGCGGGCGGTGGATGTAGCCCGCTGCGCACCATCCGATGGCGCGATCGTCTGCGCGCCCGACGGTAGCGGAACTGCCAATGTGTTTATTGCCGCCGTACGGCGGCGGAGCGCCTGAAGTCAGCCCGTCAGGGTCCGTTCCAGCATCGCGAATTCCACGGGTTTGGTGAGGTGAGCGTCGAAACCGGCTTCCCGGGCACGGCGCCGGTCATCCGAGCGGCCGTAACCTGTCACGGCCACGAGCCTGATGTTGCGCAGTCCCGGCAGCTCGCGCATTTTCTGGGCCACTTCGTAACCATCCATGCCGGGTAAGCCAATATCGAGCAGCACCACGTCCGGCTTGAAGTCGGCGGCCCGTTGCAAGGCAGCCGTGGCTGTATACACCGAATAGGTTTCGTGCCCGCCCAGCTTCAGAATCAACGCCAGCGAATTCGCTGCATCTTCATTGTCATCGACAATGAGAACGCGCCGCGGAGGAGACTTGAAATCAGTCATTTTTGGATGCTAATCGGTGACGGGTAACGTTGCCAATGAACTGCGCTATATTTCGAGTGATACACGGCACCCGTGAGAGCCTCCATGAATCAGCAACGGACTGGCATTTGTGTAACGCTGGCGGCGCTCGGCAGCGCCGTTGCACCGAACCTGGCCGCGGCCGTCGATCCCGAGGCCGGTAAAGGGGTGTTTCAGCAGCAATGCAGCGTCTGTCATACCGCCGAACCGAATGACAATGGCGGCGCTCAGGGCCCGTCGTTGCAGGGACTCTACGGCCGCAAGGCGGCCGGCGATCCCTCGTTCAGCTACACCCAGGCGCTGCGGGACGCGAAAATCACCTGGAATGAGCATTCACTCAACCGCTTTCTGTCGGCGCCCGCGGAAATGGTTCCGGGAACCGCCATGGCGGTCGCGGTGACCGATCCGCGGCAACGCGCGGACCTCGTGGCGTATTTCAAGTGGATCAAAGCGCATCCCCCGGCGAAAGGCCCCGCGGCTGCCACGGCAGCGGTGACAGGAGAGAGTGACTGGAAGAAAGACGCTCCAGGCCGCACTCACAAGATCGATCTGCGCGCCCTTCCGGCACCCTTTGCAACGGCGTCCGCGCGCAACAATCCCAAGCTCGTGGCGCGACCGGCCAACGCCGAGTTGTTGGTACCGAAGGGTTTCAAAGTGGGCCTGTTTGCACAGGGCCTGGAGGGTCCACGCAAGATTGCGGTCGCTGCGGATGGCGACCTGTTCGTGACCGAAACGCGGGGCGGCCGCGTGTCGGTGCTGCACCCCGCGCCGGATGGGCGCACTTCAGCTAAAACCGCTGTGTTCGCCGCCGGACTCGACAGGCCGTTCGGCATTGCGTTCTATCCGAGCGCCGCGGATCCGAAGTGGTTGTATGTTGCCGAAACCAACCGCGTGATCCGCTTTGCGTTCAAGAAAGGTGACATGAAGCCGAGCGGCGCTGCGGAGGTGGTGGTTGCGCAGTTGGCGCCGACGGGAGGCGGGCATTCGACGCGCGATATTGCGTTCTCAGCGGATGGCCGGCGCATGTACGTCTCAGTCGGTTCACAATCCAACGTCGCCGAATCGATGTCGAAGAAGTCGCCGCAGCAGCTCAGGGAGTGGGAGACGGCGCACGGCCTGGGAGCGGCCTGGGATGCCGAGGAGAACCGTGCCGATGTCCTGGTGTTTGACGTGGACTCCAAAGGGCCCGGCAAGGTCTTCGCCACCGGCATCCGCAACTGCGTCAGCCTGACGATGCAACCCCAAACCAACAGCCTGTGGTGTACCACGAACGAGCGCGACCTGTTGGGGGATGACCTGGTCCCTGACTATTCAACTCGCGTGACGGAAGGCAGCTTCTTCGGCTGGCCGTGGTATTACATGGGATCGCACGAAGATCCGCGCTTGAAAGGCGAGCGCCCCGACCTGAAAGACAAGGTATCCGTTCCCGATGTCCCCTACACCGCGCACTCCGCCTCGCTCGGCCTGATCTTCTACACAGCGACGTCCGGCAAGTCGGCTTTCCCAGCCGAGTACGTGGGTGACGGATTTGCCATGCTCCACGGGTCCTGGAACCGCGGGTTCCGCACCGGACACAAGGTGGTTCGTGTGAGAATGAACAACGGGGTGCCCACCGGGGAGTACGATGACTTCCTGACCGGCTTCATTGTGGATGACGGGGATGCCTGGGGACGGCCGGTCTCCGGGGCGGTCCTCGCCGACGGCTCGCTCCTGGTGAGCGACGATGGCGGAAACGCGATTTTCCGCGTTTCGTACCAACCCTGAGCTGGGCCTCGTCATGAAATTTTCACGCTGTGGGGACGGTCTACTGCAGTAACTGAAACAGCTTCCGGATGGGCTACATGCAACGCAGGACGGTACTCACCTTCGCAATGGCTGCCGCGCTGGCGGGCCGCTTCGGCCACCGGACCTGGGCCGCCGGCGCAGGACAAAAGGTGTCCATAGAGCAGTTCTCCGCCGCCGGCAAAAGCGAAGGAATCACGCAGGTCGACAAGGTCATCAAGAGCGAAGCCGAATGGCGTGCGGCGTTGTCACCCGCCTCCTTCCAGGTGGCGCGGAAAGCCGGCACGGAAGTGCCGTTCTCCGGCGAATACGATCACAACAAGGCCGACGGGTTGTACCGCTGCATCTGCTGCAACACCGCCTTGTTTGATTCAAAAACCAAGTTTGATTCCGGGACCGGCTGGCCGAGCTTCTTTCGCGCCATTTCCAAGGTGAATGTGGTGAAGTCCACCGATCGCTCGTTCGGCATGATCCGCGACGAGATTACCTGTCACCTGTGCGATGCCCACCTGGGACACGTGTTTGAGGACGGCCCGGCGCCCACCGGCCTGCGCTACTGCATGAATTCAGTCGCGTTGCATTTCGTCCCCCGCGCCGCCTGAACCGGAGAGCCCGTCATGAAATTCGCTCGCAGCTCGATCCTCCCCACCCTGTTGGCCATCGCCGGAGTGACATGGCAACTGGCCTCGTGCGCCGCCGAGGCCCCCGTCAACATTCCACCCCCGGCCGTGGACAACCCGAAGCAGGCCGGTCCGCTGCAGACCGCCGTACTCTCAGGCGGCTGCTTCTGGGGCGTGCAGGGCGTTTTCGAACACGTCAAAGGGGTGCAGAAAGTGGTTTCCGGATATGCCGGGGGCAACCGGTCCACTGCGGACTACGAGCAGGTAGGCACCGGCACCACCGGCCATGCAGAGTCGGTGCAGATCACGTTCGATCCCGCCAAAGTGTCTTACGGGGAGTTGCTGCAGGTCTTCTTTTCAGTGGCTCACGATCCCACCCAATTGAATCGGCAGGGGCCGGACGTGGGTAGCCAGTATCGCTCGGTGATTGCCTACAGTGACGATACCCAGAAGCACATTGCCACCACCTACATTGCCCAGTTGAACAAGGCTGGTGCGTTTTCGCGGCCGATTGTCACAAAGGTGGACCCCTTGCGGGGCTTCTACGAGGCGGAGAGCTATCACCAGGACTTTCTGGCCCTGAACCCCACCAATCCCTACATTGCGTACAACGACCTACCCAAAATAGCGAGTCTTCAGCGCCTGTTCCCGGACTACTATACTGACCACCCCGTGCTGCTGGCAGCCGGAGATGGGAGCAGGAAATAAGTGGCGACGGTTGAGCAGGCCCTGTTGGGCGCACAGCACAAGGCTGAAAATCTGTTTGCGGCGATTGTGGACCAGGGCCTGATCCGGCCGGGTGTGCTCGAAAGCGAGCTCAGCCGCGAAATCCACGAACTGGCGAAGCGCGACTTCGGCCTGAAACGTCACTGGCACAAGCGGGTTGTAAGGGCCGGCCCCAACACTGTTCTGAGCTACTACCACGAGCCGCCCGACCGCCGCGTGGCAGCAGACGATGTTGTGTACCTCGATTTCGGCCCGCTCTTTGATGAGTGGGAAGCTGACTACGGACGAACCTACGTACTCGGCAACGATCCGCTCAAACACAAACTCGTTGCCGATATTGAAACGGCATTCAAGCGCGGCAAGCAACGGTTCATGGAAGACACCGAGCTGACCGCCGGCGGCCTGTATGACTACGTCAGCGGACTAGCCCGGGAAGCCGGCTGGGAATTCGCGGCCCCGACGGCGGGGCACCTGGTGGGCCACTTCCCGCATGAGACCGCGCCCGGGGATCAGCCGCGCTTTTCAATCCGTTCCGGCAATCCCATCAGCCTGCGGGAGCCGAATGCAAAGGGTGAGCGCCGTCATTGGATCTTGGAAATCCACTTCGCCGATGCGGCACGCACCTATGGCGGGTTCTGCGAAGAGCTACTGACAATCTGAGCGTCAGGCGCGCTTCAGGAAGCCGATCACCAGCATGGCGATGCCGATGAGGACCAGCAGGTGGATGGCGGCAAAGGTGATTTTCACAAACAGCCACAACACCAGCCACGCCACAATCAACACAACCCCGATCGCTCGCAAAACGCCCATGAGTCCTCCTGGGCGCTCGGATACAGCGGCGCCCATAATCTAACCGGCGCGGCGCGGGGCCGCGCGCAACCCGGATGCTGTTCAATCGCTGGCCCGCTTGTAGGCGAGCAGGTGGCGGAACGACTCGCGCCGGTTGCCGGCACGCTCGTGCAGGCGCGCCAGATTGAAGTGCGCATCGGCCAGCTCCGGGTCGGCCTCCAGGGCCTCCCCATAGACCTGCAGCGCTTCTTCTTCGCGGCCCGAATCCTCCAGCAGCACTGCTAGATTAAAGAGTACGGTGGCGTTGGGTTCCTTTGCGCCCCGATATATCTTCTCCGCCTCGTCGAGTCGGCCCGCCAGGTGCAACAGGCGACCGCAGTTGATTCGGGCCTCGAGGTGCGATTCATTGGCGGCAATACACCGTTGGTAAGCCGCAATGGCCGCGCTCGGGTCGCCGTCTTCCAATTCGTAAGCCTTGTCGTAGTGGAGGGAGCCATCATCGACCGGAGGAGCTTCCTCCCGCGCAATCAACTGCACTTCACCGCCGGCCTCAACGCTGACATCCAACGCGAGGAGATATTGGCGCGACTCCGTATCCCAGTGTTGAAGCCCTTCCCGCACCGCGATCTGATCGCCAATCGCGGTAATCGACAGCCCACTCAGAGGCACGTCCGCAGGAAGCGCCTTGCGAAGCTCACGCAGGCACCGGTTCAAACGACGCGTTGGAACGTTAGCGCCACTCAACGTGCGCGCTGTCCGCAGAATGATCAGGTCTTGAAACGTAAACTGGAGCCGGCCGCGGGACCCTTTACGTGGTCTGACATGGCCAGCGCGTATAAACGAACGGACCGAAGCGGGACCGATGCCTAAGAGTCGCTGCAGGTCCCTAGTACCGTAAACATGCATGTCATCCCCGTGATGTTTTACGTGCAGCGCCTGACTTTGCCGCTGTGCGTTTCACGGGAACTTTGGCTGCGCGCTTGGGAGGTTTACGTGCCCCGAGGGTCGGCGCCGCGCCTGCGTTGGCCGCACCATTGTCCCGGGAGCCTGCGCTGCGCCCGCTGCCGTTCCGTGCCGCGGCATCCGACGTGCCCCGTGCCTGGAGGCTGGCCCGGAGCATATCCATCAGGTCGATCACATTGCCGCCCGTCCTGGCGACCGGCTTTTCAGCCAATGAGATTTCCTTGCCTTCCACTTTTTTCTGGATCGCGGCTTCCACCCGACCCTTGAATTCATCGACGTACGAGCCCGCGTCGAAGCCCTTGGAGGATTGCTGGGCAATGAGCTGGTGAGCGAGTTTGAGCTCCGCGTCACTGACATTGGCCGGCTCTATCCCCAAGTCCTTCATGGGCCGCACTTCGGCCTGGAAATGGAGCTGGTGCATGGCCATGCCCTCGGCCAGGGGGCGGATCACGACTACATGCTCACGGCCGCGCGAGGCCCATTTTCCAATGGCGCACTGGCCGGCCGCGCGCAGCGCGGTCACGAGCAAGGTATAGGGCTTCGAGCCGCCCTTATCGGGGGCCAGGTAGTAGGTCCGCTCAAAAAACACCGGGTCGACCGACTCGAGGGGCACAAACTCCTCGATGCCGATTTCCGAGGAGCCCGCTTCCTCCAGCTCCTTGATTTCCTCGTTGGTGAACATGACGTACTGGTCCTTGGCGAACTCGTAGCCCTTCACTATCTCGGAGCGGTCGACGACCGTACCCTCGGTCGCACAGATGTACTGTTGTTTGAGCCGCGAGCCGTCCTTCTTGTGCAGCATGTTGAAGGAAATCCGCTCGGCCGCGATGGTGGCGGAATACAGCTTCACGGGAATCGCGACCAGCCCAAAGGAGATGGTCAGGGAAGCAATGGAGCGTGCGTCGGCCATAGCGAGCCTCTCAAGCTATTGAATTTATTAGGAAATCCTTATCCCGCCGGATGGGGCGTGGTCCCGCGCAAAGCGCTGCCCACCGGCACCGTGTCAACAGTGTAGCCTGCTGCGATCCAGGCATCGAGCCCACCGTGCAGGGGGCGCACCCGTTTGAAGCCGTTATCCATCAATATTTTCGCCACCTGGGCTGCCGAGGCCTCGTTGGGACAGGTGCAATAGCTGATTATGTCCCGGTCGCGGGGCAGGTCGCGCAGATGCTGTTGTACATCCTTCAACGGGATATGCAGGGCCCCGGGAATGCGCCGTGGCTCGAGTTGGAGCGCGGTTGCGGAGCGGACATCAACAATCAACGGCGGCGGCGGAGTCGTCATCAACTGGTTGAGGGCCGCAACGTCAATTTGTGACATGCGTAACACCGAATAAAACCGCCGTCGCTCCCACCACTTGTAGGCCACATACGCCACCACCAGCACACCGAACACGCTGAGGGCCGCCAGGCCGAAATCGGCGACCCGCGGCAGAAGCGCCTCAATCTGGCGGCGGAACAACATGCCACCCAGCAAAGCAACACCCACCCAGGCGGCCGCGCCCAGCGTGCTGTACGCAACGAAGCGCACCCACCCCATTTGTGTGGCTCCGGCCAGCGGTGGGGCGATGAGCGACAGGCCCGGCACAAACTTCGCGACAATCAAGGCATTCGAGCCCCAGCGCTCGAAGCGGGACTGCGTCTCGCTGACGCAGGAGTCGGGTGTCAATGAAATCCGGCACAACAGTTTCATCACATTGTTGCCGTACACCCGCCCCGCAAGGAACCAGGCACTGTCAGCCAGCACGCAGGCCATGACCGCGCCCGCAAACACCTGGGTGCCCGACAGGGTGCCCTGGGCGGCAAGCGCACCGCCCACAATCAGAGTCGGGAGCACCGGGACGGGCAATCCCATCTGGTTCGCCAACACGTTGGCGCTGATAACCAGGATGCGATAGTCAATCAACACTTGGGTTCCGCTCCAGGGCGAGCTCGGCCTCGAGACTGGCGCGATCCCGCGAAATAGTGGCAACGGCCAGCGTGCGGCCACCTGACTCGTAACGAACACTGCAGTTTCGCTCGCTCAGGGACCCGTCAATAGCGACCGAGTCCCAGTTCTCGGCATAGCCAACATAATTGAGGGTGACATCGTAGTGTTGGCTCCAGAAAAACGGCACGGCCGCGAATTTTTCGCGCTGGCCCAGCATATTGCGGGCAGCTACCTGCCCCTGGCGCTCGGCAACCACCCAATGCTCGACACGGATGCTTCCACCCGAATGCGGGTCCGGCCAACGGGCGATGTCGCCGGCCGCGAAAATTCCGGGTGCGCTGCTCTCCAGGTACTCATTGACCGAGACCCCGCGATCCACACTCAACCCGGCGGCCGCGGCCAACTCGGTCGAGGGTCGCACCCCCGCGCCCACGACCACAAAGTCAGCATCGACGCTCGTACCGTCTGTCAACGTAACCTGACGATCATCCATACGCGTCACCGTGGCACCGAGATGGAATTTTACTCCGTGAGCCTCGTGGAGAGATTGAACAAAACGCCCCACTTCCGCCCCTAACACACGCTGCATCGGAACCTTGTCGTGTCCCGCGACGTGGACTTCGATTCCGCGCGTGCGCAGGGATGCCGCCGCCTCCAGCCCAATGAAGCTCGTTCCAATGACAACCGCACGGCTCGCCCCGGCAGTTTTCGCAACAATCGCGCGGCTGTCACCGAACGTGCGCAGGTAGCCGACCCGGGACGCAGTAGCACCCGGAATGTCCAGGTGCACGGGACTGGCTCCCGTGGCGAGGAGCAACGCTCCATACTCCAATTGCCGACCGCCCTCGAGCGTTACACGGCGGGCAGCGGTGTCGATGGCAGACACCCGCGAATTCAAACAGAGGTCGATGCGCTGTTCCGCATAGTATTCGGGCGGACGCAACGGCAACCATTCATCCGGGGCGGTACCGGCGAGGAAGTCTTTTGAGAGATTCGGACGGTCAACCGGCGCCGAATCATCCGCGCTCACCATGGTTATCGGCCCGTCGTAGCCCTCCTGGCGCAACGTGTGGGCAGCAGACAGTCCTGCGGCCCCTCCTCCGACTATAACGACAGACGACGGCTTGGCAGCCGGCCGCGGCCTGACGGCCGGCTTCATCTTTTCACGCACCAGGACCCTGTCGCCACTGCGCTCCACGCGCCAACAGCCAATCGGATCGAGCGCCGGGGCCCTGACTGCCAATCCGGTTCGAAGGTCGAAACACGCATGGTGCAATGGGCATCGAATCGTATCGCCCACCACGAGACCGTCTGCCAGTGACCCATGGTAGTGGGTGCAATGAGCGCCGACCGCGAAGAGACCTTCTCCGCGGCGAACCAGAATGACCTCGTCTTCGCCGACGGTTCCGGCCAAAGAGCCCCCGTCCGGGATTTCGGCAAAAACCACGCCCTGAGAGAAGTCTCGTGGTCCGGTCGCGTTCATTGGCTCTCTCTTGGGCGGCCTGGGGAACCCGCTAGTTTCGGCTACGATACTATTTCGTGGCGGGATCAGGAGAAGACATGCGAATTCTGGTGGTGGGAGCGGGTGCCATTGGAGGGTACTTTGGCGGACGGCTGCTCCAAGCCAACCGGGATGTCACATTCCTCGTCCGCGAGCGCCGTGCGGCCCAGCTTCGGGAAACCGGCCTCGTCATTCGAAGCCCCCTGGGCGACCTGCACGTTCCCGGGCCACCGGTGGTTCAGAGCTCGCAGCTCCGCCAGCCCTTCGACCTGATCCTGTTGAGCTGCAAGGCTTACGACCTCGGCAGCGCAATCGATTCATTCGCGCCCGCCGTGGGGCCGGGTACGACCGTGCTTCCGCTGTTGAACGGGATGAAACACCTGGACGCGCTCGATGCGCGCTTTGGGGCCGACGCGGTCCTCGGAGGCCTGTGCCTGATCTCAACGGCGCTCGATAAAGACGGACGGATTCTGCATCTCAACCATTCGCATGGACTGACATTTGGCGAGCGCAGCGGCCGGCGAACCGAACGGGCCGAAGCCATCTTCGCGCAAATCAACGGCGCCCCCTTTGACGGGCGACTCAGCGATCACATCCTGCAATCGATGTGGGAGAAGTGGGCGTTCATTGCGGCCGCGGCCGGGATTACTTGCCTGATGCGCGCATCCGTCGGCGACATCCTGGAAGCCGGCGGGACCGAGTCAGCGAAGCTGATATATGAAGAGTGCGCGCAGATAGCGGCAGACAATGGGTTCCCGCCTGGCAATCAATCGAGGCAGATCAGTCTCTCGACCATGACAGCGGCGGGATCGCCGTTGACCGCGTCCATGCTCCGCGACATTGAAAGTCACGGGCGCACCGAAGTTGATCAGATCCTCGGTGACCTACTACTGCGACGTAAGGCACCTGCAACCGGCCCGTCGCTTCTGGCGATGGCACACCTGCATGTTGAAGCCTACGAGGCACGCCGAAGACGGGAACAACACCCGTGAATGGTTTCGCGAAGCGAACATCCGAGGCGGTGACTCATCTTGTGTCACCCGCCACGGATGCCCGCCCCGCGAAGAGCCGGTAACGCTCGAGCGTCGTGAAAGATAAGAGGGAAGCACTGCCGATTGGTTCAAAATAACAGCGCGAAGATTACAGCGTGCCGACGGAACGCCGCGCTGTCACAGCAGTGTCATTGATTTTGTGTAGGCAGAGCGCTCACACCATCGAGACTGCGGCCTGTGACTCCTTGCGCCGGCACAGGCGGGTGAATTCCGCTGCGGTCAAGGGTTCGCTCAGATAGAAACCCTGTCCCTGCGGGCACGCCAACTCCTGCAGGCAGGTCAGTTGCTCGCGCGATTCAACGCCTTCGGCAACCACCTGCATGCCCAGGTTCTTCCCCATCCCGATCACTGCATTCACGATACTGTTGGTGCTCGAGTCGGTGTGCAGCTCGCTCACGAACGTCTGATCGATTTTCAGGATGTCGATGGGAAAGCGCTTGAGGTGGCTCAGGCTCGAGTAGCCGGTACCGAAATCATCCAACGCGAGCTGTACGCCCACGGCTTTCAGGGAGTTGAGCACCTCCAATGCGAACTGCGCGTCCTGCATGAGAACCGCTTCGCGCAGCTCAATCTCGAGGTCGGACGGATCGAGCCCCGTCTCATTCAGGATCATCCGCACCCAGTGCACGAAATCCCGGTCGCGCAGCTCGGGCGGCGAGACGTTGATGGCCACCCGCAACGGCCCGATTCCGATGGCCTGCCATGCCATGGCCTGCCGGCACGCCTCGCGCAGCACCCAACGGCCGATGGGAACGATGCTGCCGCACACTTCGGCTATCGGCACAAACTGCACCGGCAGGATGAGCCCCCGCTCCGGGTGGCGCCAGCGTAAAAACGCCTCGGCACCGACAATGGCGCCGCTTTCCAGGGCCACCTTCGGCTGGTAATACAACACCAGCTCGTGACTGTCGATGGCGTGTCGCAGGCCGCTTTCGAGCACCTGGCGCTCCAGCGCCCTGACGTTCAAATCGGGCTCGAAAAACTGGTAGTTGTTACGGCCCTGATCCTTGGCGTGATACATCGCAAAGTCCGCGTGTTTCAACAGCGTGTCCGTGTCGGTTCCGTCATCCGGATAGACCCCGATCCCGATGCTGCCCGTAACGCGCAGCTCATGGCTGTCGATCTGGTGCGGAGCCGCCAGCGCCTGCAGCATCTTTTCCGCACTGACGGCGGCATCCTGCGCCTGGGTGATTTCCGACAGCAGGATCACAAACTCATCGCCACCCTGGCGGCAGACCGTATCCGAGCGGCGCACGCAGCTCAGAAGCCGCTGGGCCACCGATTGCAACAGGCGATCCCCGAGCACGTGCCCGAGCGAGTCGTTGATGTGCTTGAAGCGGTCGACGTCGAGAAACAACACAGCCATCTGCTTGCGGCGCCGGTGGGCGAGCGAAATCGCGTGATTCAGCCGATCATGCAACAGCACGCGATTCGGCAGATCGGTGAGGGGATCGTGCTGCGCGAGGTACAGCATCCTGTTTGACAGCGTACGTGAGTTGCCCATGTCACGGAACACCATGACGGCACCGGTCACCTCACCCTGGCGGTTGTGTATCGGAACCGCGGAATCCTCAAACGGCGCCGCTTCGTGTGTTGCGCCATTCAACTGTGGATTGAGCGCGGTCGTGGCCTGGTCGCGCATGGCGAGCTCCATGGCCTCGCGCACCTGCTCGCCGGTCATGCTGTCGACGACCTGAAACACCTCCTCCACCTTGTGACCCGAGGCCTCCGAGCGTTTCCAACCCGTCATCTTCTCGGCGACCGCGTTGAGATAGGTCACCCTGTTGTCCAGGTCGGTACTGATGACCGCATCGCCAATGGCATCGAGGGCGGCGCGGGCGCGATCCTGTTCCTCGTAGAGCATTGCAGCGAATTCGTGGCGCTCGATGATGGTACGCAGCGCCTTGGCGAGCAGGTAGTCGTCACGGTGGCCCTTCAGGAAATAGTCGTGCGCACCCTGCCTCAATGCGACACGGGCGACCGCCTCATGTTGCGGGTCGGTCAGGATGAGAATGGGAATTTGCGGCGCCGCGCCGTGAAGCTGCGCGAAGGTATCCAGGCCCGAGCTGTCGGGCAGGTCGAGGTCGGCCAACACCGCGGCCACGTTCGACGTGCCGCGCCCGTCGAGGCGCAGCAGCCCGTCGGCACGGCTCCTGACCCAGTCAACATGAAACAGACCATCACTGCTTCTCACCAGAGCATCCCGGACCGCCTTGGCATCCGCTGCATCCGCAATCAACAGGATGTTGTGACGAATGGACCGCCCCTCGTGACAGTTGGCTCGTGGCGGGTATTAAAACACAACATTTAACCTGAGTTAGATTTATCTGAGCGCCGCGCGGCCGGAGGGCAGCGCAGCATCGTGCCGGGGATTTATTGCACCGTTCCAAAGCCGCCGCTTTTGCCGCAATATCCGCGCATGCACAAAAACAACGCCAGGCGGCTGGAAAGCGCCACCATCCAGCCCATCCCCCTCAGCGAGCGTCACGGCACCACCGCCGACCTGTTCACCGTGTGGTTCGGCACGAACTTCATGCTCCTAACGATAGTGACCGGAGGGTTGGCGGCAACTGTCTTCGCGCTGCCGCTCGGCTGGGCACTGCTGGGACTGGCGGTCGGCAACCTCGTTGGCGCCGTCTTCATGGCACTGCATTCCGCACAGGGACCCACCCTCGGGGTTCCGCAAATGATCCAGACGCGGGGCCAGTTCGGCTCGATCGGCTCATTACTCGTCGTTGTAATCGTCCTCGTGATGTATGTGGGATTTCTGGCGTCCAACCTCGTGCTGGGTGGCGAGGCGCTGGTAAGCATTGCACCGGGGATATCGGACACGCCCGGAATAGCGGCCGTTGCGATTGTCAGCGTGGTCGCCGCGGTCTACGGCTACGACCTGATTCATACGTATGCTCGAGTGACCACCTGGTTTGCGGGGGGCGTACTCACGCTGGCGTTCGTCTGGATCATCTGGGTGCACGGCCTGCCGGCAGACTTCCTGTCCCGCAACACCTTCAATCTATCGGGGTTTCTCAGCACCATATCCGCGGCCGCGCTGTGGCAGATCGCCTATGCGCCGTACGTTTCCGACTACTCCCGCTACATGCCACCTGACACCGGCGTGCGTTCCGCATTCTGGGCCAGCTTCTGGGGATGTTCGCTGGGGTCGATGCTGCCCATGACCCTGGGCGTGGTGGTCGGCCTTGCCACACCGAAAGGCACCAGTATTGTCACCGGCCTGGCGCTGCTGACTCAGGGCATCGCCCCACTGATCCTGATTGTCCTGTCCGTTGGCGTTACGACTGCCAACGCCATGAACCTCTATTGTGGCGCCCTTTCCACCATGACCCTGGGACAGACCCTGGTCCCGAGTTGGTCGCCGGGCGCGGCCGCCCGCACCGTAATCTCCCTGGCCATCTTCGCGCTGTCCCTTACCGGGGCGCTCCTGGGTAAGAGCTCGTTCCTGTCGAATTACGAAAACTTCATACTTCTGTTGCTGTACGTGCTCGTCCCGTGGACAGCCATCAACCTGGTCGACTACTACCTCCTGCGGCATGCCCACTACGATGTCGAGTCTTTCTTCCGTCATGACGGCGGCATCTACGGCCGGGTCAACGGCGTGGCAATCGCCTGTTATGTTTTGGGCATCCTGGTTCAATTGCCCTTCATTGACTCTCCGCTCTACACGGGGCCGATTGCGCTCGCCATGGGGAAGGTGGATTTGTCGTGGCTTGCCGGGTTGGCGATTACCTCGCCCGCCTACTACTGGCTGTCAAAACGGTTAACATCGGCGACCCCTGCCGCCGCCGGAGCTAAGTAATGGACCTCGGATTGAAGCACCGTCGTGCTGTCGTTACGGGCGCGTCGCGTGGAATCGGTCGTGCCATTGCTTCGGCCCTGGCAACCGAGGGAGCCGATGTCGTGGCGGCCGCCCGGAATCCCCAAAAGCTCCAGGAGCTGGCGGCCTCTGTCCAGCCCGGCGCAGGAACAATCACCCCCCACGTGGCTGACATGTCGAAAGCGGCCGATATCCAAGGCCTGGCTGCGGACTTGGAAAAAACCGACATCCTCGTGTTCAACACGGGCGGCCCGCCGTTCTGTACCGCCGCTGAGGCAACGGATGCGAGCTGGACGACTCAATTTGAAGCGATGTTCCTTAGCGCGATCCGCCTGACGAGGCTTGCGCTGCCGGGAATGCGTGCGCGCCGGTACGGGCGAATCATGCTGGTCGTATCGTCTGGCGTTATCCAGCCGATTCCCAACCTGGCACTCTCGAACGCTCTGCGATCCGGGCTCGTCGGTTGGGCGAAGACACTCGCATCCGAAGTGGGCGCCGACGGCGTCACGGTCAACTGCCTGGCGCCCGGTCGCATCGCTACTGACCGCATCATTGAATTTGACCAGGCGCGAGCCAAGCGCGAAGGGACGACCGAAGAGCAGGCAAGGAAGGCTTCGCTGGTCACCATCCCTGCCGGCCGATATGGGGAGGCCGAAGAGTTCGCCGCGATGGCAGCCTTCCTGGCGAGCCCGAAGGCGTCATACATGACGGGCGGAATCATCCGCATTGATGGGGGGATGATCCGCAGCGTTTAGCGGCGGCGTCGTGAGCTTGGGTCGTCCGCGCGGTGCTGGGGGTTTATGTGCCAGTGCGAGTCCGCGTTCGTTGGGAGTCAATGCGCCGCTGCGGTTCGCGCCGCGCGCCGTTGCAGGGCTGAGTGCCGCCGCGATTCGCGCCGCGCGCCGTTGCGGGGCTGAGTGCCGCTGCGGTTCACTTCACGCGCCGTTGCGGGGCCGAGTGCCGCTGCGGTTCGCGCCGCGCGCCGTTGCGGGGCTGAGTGCCGCTGCGGTTCACGTCGCGCGCCGTTGCGGGGCTGAGTGCCTCTGCGGTTCACGCCGCGCCGCTGCGAGTCCGTGCGCCGTTGTGGGCCCGACTGCCGCTGTGGGCCCGACTGCCGCTGTGGGTCGCGCGCCGCAAGATTGTCACGCCGCCGCGTGTGACTGCCTCGTGCGCGCTGCCTTCCTTGCGGCGGCGGACCTCTCAGCCGGGCCTTTCGTCCTGACTGCCTTGCGCGCGGCCGCCGACCGACTCGTTGCTGACCGTCGCTTCGCAGCCGAGCGGGTCTGTTTTGCCAACGCCTGATGCGAGGCGGCGCTCTTACTCTCGCGCTTCAACGCCTGAGTTGAAGCACGTACTCGCTTGGCAGTCGACTTACGCCTCGCAGGGGCACCGTGCCCACGTGCGTAATCGCGCGCCGCCCGTTTGCGCACGCTCCGTGAGCCTCCACTCGGCGGCTGCAATTCCACACCCGACCTGCGCGCCTTGGACAATCCGATCGCAATCGCCTGCTTGGCAGAGCGCGCTCCGTGTTTGCCCTCGCGAATGTGGTCCATCTCCTCCTTGACGAATTCACCCGCCTGCGTACTGGCAGCCTTGCCTTGACGCTTGTCACGCCGCGCTCGCTCCAACGTTTGCTTCTCTGGCATTCCCGTCTCCTTACAACTGGCTAGCGTAGTGAAGATAGGAGCCAACGGCGCATAACGGTATCGCCGGGACACTCATCCACGCGTCGGCAGTGTCCTACTTCGACACGACCTTCGATGTGTACGAGCTCAACTGCAAAGGTGATTGAAAAGATGCCAGGGGAAACACAGCTCCAGGCGCAAGCGCATTGACGAGTTGCAGCGTCGCGGCTGCCGGCGGAGTACCGGACGTGGGTCCTTGTCCGATGATGGCAACTCCATCGCTCATTCCCGACAGGTCCTTATAGATGACAGCCAGCGACGAAGTGCCCACCCTGTTGGTCATACCAAAAGAGCCGCGCGACGTCGAAGCCAACACATTGTAGGAGGAAATCGTCTGGTTCAGGAGTGCAATGTTACCAGTTGAGTCGTACCAGGCCCCGTTGCCTCCCCCCAGAGCCTGCGAGCCCGGCTGGTCAACTACGGTCTCGGTAACTGTTGCGCCGTCGGTGTACAGAAGCGCAGCGTCATCGGGACGGATTGCGAGTACCTGCAACCCGGAAGCCTGCACAGCCAACCGCGGATTGGAGCTCGAAGAAACTTCGGCCACATAGACACCAGCCGGGTTGTTGACTGGATCGAGCGTTCCGGCGTTCACGGCATAAATGACTCGCGATACGGTTTGACTGCCCCCGAGATTGGCTGGGAATCCCACCGACGTATTCTGAATCAACTGCCCGAATGCCAGAGGACGACTGATCAGCGTCTCCGTGCCCGGATGAGTCGCATCGACAAAGAACACATTCACCTTGCCGTTGGCGCCGTTGGCGCTGCGCTTGGCCTCCAACACGATACGCGTCTGATCCGGCGAGACGGCGAATGAGTTGATTTCCTCGCCGCTCGTAGGATCGCTCTGTGCCGAAATGAGCGTTGTTTGAGAGGGCGAGCTCAATGATGCAAAGTACAATGACCTGCCTGTGCCGTCGGCAGCTACTCCCGCCAGAAAATAGATACTCTTCGAGTCCACGGAGAACGTCGGCAACGCGGCGGAAGTGGTGCCGGACGGAAATATCTGCGCCACAGAGCCCGCTTGGGCCACGTTGACAACATACAACGAGCTCGCGCCGCCCTGGCCCGAGCCCGCGATCACCGCGACCCAGTTGCCGTCCGGACTGACTACGAACTGATCTTTGTGATTGGCATCGGCCACCGGGACCAGTCCGCTGGGCAGGGAGATGGCAGTGGCGGTGGTGGGACTGGCCGTCCGGACAAAAGACAGCCCGGTTGCGGCTGCATTCGTCGAGTCCTGCGTGCGATACACCACGGTGGAACCGTTGTCAGCAATCGCAAAACCCTGCAACCGTACGTTTCCTTGAGTCGCCGCCGTCATCGCCACCGGGGCAGCCGCAAAGTCCGTCAAGTACACCTCATTAGAGCCATTCGCGGCAGAGTCGCCAACAAACGCCGCGCGAAACGGATCCGTGCCCACAAACACGGCCGCCGCCGCATCAGCGGTCTTTCCGGAAGGGTCCGTCACCCGATACGTGAAATGCGTAACACCTTTGAATGAGGACAACCCTGACAGATTCACCGTGCCATCCGGGTTGACAGCAGCGACTCCTGCACCCGCGGGCGGTTGAGTCAGTATGGTGACGGTCAGCGTATCCTTGTCAGGATCGCTGGCACTCGTAAGAACATTGATTTTCGCAAGGGCCGTACCATCGGCCCGCACGACCGTGTTGTTCGCGGTGGGTGGCTGGTCTACCGTGACAGTGATCTTCACCGTCCCTGTCGACGCATTACCGGCAGCATCCGTGGCGGTGACGCCGAATGAGTCGCTACCGGTGAAGTTGGCGTTGGGGGTGTAGGTAAACGCACCGGTGCCCGGCAAACCGGTAAGGGTGCCCGAAGCAGGACTACTGGTAGTTGCGAACGTGACCGCTTTGCCGCCCGGATCGGTCGCGGTAAGCGTCCCGTTCAAGGCGACGTTTTCGTTGGTCGTGAATGTCAGCGTACCCAGAACCGGGTTCGGAGAGCCCCCGCCGCCGCCGCCGCACGCGGAGAAGACAGCCAACAGTCCGCCAACAACACCAACCCGTGTGCAAGCTCGAATGACCGATAGCACTTCCCCGCTCCGTTCTAGATTTTAAAGAGGAATAGTGCCACAGCTCGGGGGCTCCATCCGCATGCGTCGCATAACAACGACAGTCGCGCCGGCCCGGCGGTGCGGCCAAGCTCACGTCGCCGCGCCGACCCGGCCGGGTGGCACACTGCCGTCATGGGTCCGCGAACTGCCTGACCCAGGTCTCGAATGATCTGACAAATCTCTCACACAACTCGCGCGTGGCGGCGTTTACAAACTCGCCCCCGGCATCAAACAGGGCGTTGCTCCCGCTGATATACGCTTCAGGCGCCTGCATGGTCGGCGCGCCGACTCCTACCAGGGCCTGGCGAAGCTGATGGTTCGCACCGAACCCGCCCAATGTGCCGGGCGATGCACTGATCACCGCTGCGGGCCGACCTTTCCAAACGCTTTCAGTCCTGGGCCGGGATCCAACATCCACCGCATTCTTGATGCAGGCAGGCATCGACCGATTGTATTCCGGCGTGGCAAACAACACGCCATCCGCGCGCTTGATGCGCGATCGGAACGCCACCCAGGCCGGAGAGGGAAACTCCTCATCGTCCTGGTTGTACAAACCCAGCTCGCGGATCTCCACAATCTCGATCCGCATGGAATCGCCGGTCAGCCGGGCAAGCCCCTCCACCAACCGGCGGGTGTAGGACTCACGCCGCAAGCTGCCGACGATGGCGGCCACATCCAGGGGGTTTCTCGCGCTCACCGCGGAATCTCAAGCGCCCCGGCGGCTCGCTTCAAACAGGAACCAGGTGCGGCGCTCCGTTTCGTCGATCCAGTTCTCGATCAGGCTGGCGGTCGCGATGTCGCGCGCTTCATCAACAACATCGTGGACCTCGCGCAGGCGCGCCGCGAGCTGCTGGTTGTCCTCGCGAAGCTCGGCCAACATGTCGAGCGGCTCGACATAGTCCGCATCGTTGTCCTTGACACGTTGCAGCCGGGCAATGTGTCCGATGGAGCGCAACGTGCTGCCACCCACCTTGCGGATGCGTTCGGCAATGGGATCGCTCATTGCATACAACTGATCGGCCTGCTCATCGAGCAGCAGGTGATAGTCGCGAAAGTGCGGCCCGCTCATGTGCCAATGAAAATTCTTCGTTTTCAGGTACAGAGCCCACACGTCGGCGAGAATCGCATTCATGCCACCTGCGATTTCCTGCGAGGCCTTCGCGCCCAGGTCACTCGGAGTAACCAGGGGTGACGCACGGCGTCCCTTCAAATCTTTCTTCTTCGCTTCACTCATTGCCATGACTGTTCCTCGAGTGTGCCAGGTTAAAATTCGCACGCCGAATGGCCCATTGTGGCACTGATTGCACCCGCTGCAACCGTGCTGCGCGGTAACAGCCGGATGAGAAGACAATTCAGCAAATAACAGCATTTTCGCGCAAGACACCCAGCGCCCGACACAGCCCTTCCGGTCCTGCCGGGAGCTACTGACGCCATTGCCGCCAGTACTTTGTGGCTGCTCTGGCGGGGCCGCCTGTTGCCGTCTCAGCCGCTGCCGCCTCCAGAAACCCTGCAAGCAGCGCCCCAGGTCTTATAGAATAGAATAGAGAGCTCGAGCGGCCCGACCGAGTGCCGGAGTGGCGCCTGTTTGAGCGCGCGGCCTTGTAGCCGCGGTGCTGAGGCCCCAAATCCTCGGAGTTTCACGCGCTAAAGCGCGGGGTTCTACGGGGTCGAAGCGACCCCGTCCAAGTAGCGGCGCCGCGCGCCGCAAGACCCGTTATTTACCTGGCTGCGGCCCATTGGCTGCCGCCGCATATTTGCCTGGATAAATAAATAGATGCTGACTGCCTCGAACGTTGCAATTCAATTTGGTGCCAAGCCGCTCTTTGAAGGCGTCACGGTCAAGTTCGGGGACGGCAACCGGTACGGCCTGATCGGGGCCAATGGCTGCGGCAAGTCCACGCTCATGAAGATCCTGGGTGGCGAGCTCGAGCAGAGTGTCGGCGAAGTCTCTCTGCAGACTGGCTTGCGCATGGGCAAGTTGAACCAGAATCAATTCGGCTACGAAGATCACCGCGTCATTGATGTCGTGATGCAGGGCCATCGGGAAATGTGGGCGGCCATGACGGAACGCGACCGCATCTACGCGGATCCGGAAGCGACCGATGCCGACTACATGAAGGCGGCCGACCTCGAAACCAAGTTTGCTGAATACGACGGCTACACCGCCGAGGCACGCGCCGCGGCGATCCTCACGGATGCGGGAATTTCCGCCGAGCTGCACAACGGTCCCATGCGCGAGGTCGCTCCCGGCCTGAAGCTGCGCGTGTTGCTAGCGCAGGCCCTGTTCTCCAAGCCCGATGTGCTGCTGCTGGATGAGCCCACCAACAACCTGGACATCCATTCCATTCACTGGCTCGAGCGTATTCTCAACGACTACGACGCCACGATGATCATCATCAGCCACGACCGGCATTTCCTGAATCAGGTGTGCACGCACATCGCCGACCTCGACTTTCAACAGCTCAAGGTCTATCCGGGCAACTACGACGACTTCATGCTTGCCTCCACCCAGGCGCGTGCGCGGGTCGAAGCGGCGAATGCGAAAGCGAAAGAACGCATCTCCGACCTGCAGGAATTCGTGCGGCGCTTTTCCGCGAATGCCTCCAAGGCCCGCCAGGCAACTTCCCGCCGCAAGGCCATTGAAAAGATCAAGATCGAGGAAATCCGCCCGTCCTCGCGCCAGAATCCCTACATCCGCTTCGAGCAGGCGAAGAAGTTGTATCGGTCGGCATTCGGTGTCGAGAAGCTCAACTTCACCTACCCGGGCACCGATATTCCGATCCTCAACAATGTCAGTTTCAACGTCGAGGCCGGCGAGCGCATCGCCATCATCGGCCCGAACGGTATTGGCAAGACCACGCTGATGCGGCTGCTCGCAGGCGAGCTGAAGCCCTCGTCTGGAACCCTCACCTGGGTGGAAAACGCGCAAGTCGGTTATATGCCGCAGGACCCACAGGCGGAATTTGCCGACAAAACCGATCTCTTCAACTGGATGTCAGTCTGGACCGGCCGGTCCGACGACGAGCAGATCATCCGCGCCACCCTCGGCCGCCTGCTGTTTTCGGGCGACGAGACCAAGAAGTCCGTGGGCGTGCTGTCGGGTGGTGAGAAAGGCCGCATGATCTACGGCAAGCTCATGCTGACCCGGCCCAACGTGATGCTGATGGACGAGCCCACCAACCACATGGACATGGAGACCATCGAGTCGCTGCAGATCGGCCTGGAGAAATATCCCGGCACACTGTTGTTTGTGTCGCATGACCGGCAGTTCGTCGACGGGCTCGCGACGCGCATCATCGAGTTGAAGCCGGGTGGGACGATTGCGGATTTTGCGGGGACGTACGAGGAATATCTGAAATCACAGGGGATGGAATAACCGCGTCCGCATTCCCACGCGGCAATTAACGTCGCGACAGTGCGTGCGACGCCGACGCTGCGCTGAACGCGCGCTTTTGAACACACTTAACAACCTTCCCGCTCTTTTGGGGCACGACACGCGTGCCTGGATCTGCGCCCCCCTAAACGGTCCATGTCTCTCACCATATCTATGTGTTTTCAACACAAATGGATCGTTGTTTTCACACTCGATTCGCGTTGAGATGCCCGCCTCTCTCTGGTTCGCATTCATTCCGTCACGCGATCGTGTCCGACTCCGACTCGCTGTATCACCGGCTGTTTTCCCATCCGCTAATGGTGGAGGGGCTGGTGCGCGAGTTCGTTCCACACGAGTTGGTCGCCGCTGTCGATTTCTCCGGACTACAGCGCGTCAATCCCAAGTTTCATCCCAATCGCCGTTGGGCACGACGGCGCGAGGGAGATGTCATCTGGCGATTGCCGACCCATGAGGGCAGTGATATTTATTTGTATCTGCTGATCGAGTTTCAGAGCGAGAGCGACCATTGGATGGCGGTACGCACGCAGGTGTATCAAGGACTGCTTTGGCAGCAGGTGATCGACGAACAGAAACTCCAAGTGGATGCACTGTTACCCCCGCTGCTGTTGCTGGTTCTCTACAATGGCGAGCGACGCTGGAAGGCAGCTACGACGACCCGTGAACTGGTTGCGATCTCCCCCGACTCGGCGCCGTGGCCCTGGCAGCCCCTGGCCCGCTACCATCTACTAGACATTGGAGCCTTTCCCAAGAACGAGCTGGCGCGCCGCTCGAGTTTGGTGGCATTGCTATTTCGCCTCGAGCAGCGGCATTCGCCCGAAGGGGCCAGGGAGTTGGTGGGGGAGATAAGCCGTTGGTTCCGTCAGCATGGCGGACATGAACGGCTGCGGGGACTGTTTACTGAGTTGATCCGCGAGGCATTCGCGGGCCGTGGGATGAGCCTGTCGGAAGCCGACAACTTATTGGAGGTGAAAAACATGTTTTCTATCGACTATGACGGCTGGGAGGAGCGATGGGTCGCTAAGGGCGTGGCCAAGGGAAAGGCGGAGGGAAAAGCGGAGGCCCTCGTTGCTCTCCTGACGGGGAGATTCGGCCGATTGGCGCCATCGTGGCGGAAACGAATTCGGGTAGCCAAGCTGGCAACTCTTGAGCGCTGGTTCAAGCGTGCAATTGATGCACCGGACCTTCCCTCTGTCTTCACAGCCAAGCGGCCAAGATAAAATGGCCGCCACACCACTCAACTCATCGAGTCATGACCGCCAAGCTCGAGTGCCCCTCTCCATTCGAGGCAAACTTCGGGATTCCCCGGCGGATATCGGCTGAGAACGTGGGACTCTGGTCCGCTGCCTTCGCCCGATCCGTAATCCGACCGAACGCGGTCAACTGCTCCAACGGATAACGCGTGTCTAGTCCGCCTACCTTGTACACATAGGCCGGCAGGTACCCTGAGAACAACAGCCGGTAGTCCAACGGCAAGTACCCCACGATCCGCCGCATCATGTGATACACGAGCGTCGTGCAATTGACGGTAATCGTGTTGTAAAACCGCGGTGTGCTGGCCAGGCTGTTGGCTTCGTTAACATACGACAAAAACAATGAGCGCATATGCTCGGCCGGCATCCGGATCCGATACAGATAGTCATCTTCGCCTCGGACATTGGTGCGCACCCGGATGACATCGCGCTCATCCGCCGCAATCACACTCAATTCGAACTCCTTGAAGAACCCACCGATCTCCGAGAAACTTTCCTGCTTCTCGCGGCGGATTTCGACCGAAAAAACCACGTAGGAGCCGTTGTCGAAGCCGAACGACACGAGCACGTGCGCAATCGCCTTCATTGACCAGTACGACACGATCAAGTCCACCGAGTCGAGTCGATCCAGGTTATAGGTACGCGTTTCCCAACGCTTCGTGTAATCTTTTTCGGTACGCCACTCGAAGTTGCGGACGTCGTACAGCGTAACGCAATTGCCATCGACTCGACCCGATGTCGTCCTGGAGACATCGTCCGCCCAGACACGTTGATTTGACGGGAGTATCTGATGCCACCACAACAGAAGCCCCGCAAACACAACAGCAAAGGCACCCAGCCCCGTGAGCGGCCGTCCCTTGGCGGCGAGAGCCAGCATCGCGAGCCCTGTAGCGACCCAGATGACGACACTGAGAGTCTTGGCAAAGTACCCGCCGGGAACCTGGAACCACAGGGCAAAGGCTCCCCACAGCGTCAGCAGCGGCACTACCATGACCGCCACCGTGATCATGATGTGGTTACCGACCCGCCGGAGCGTGCACGTCGCGCGGCTTGGGCTTGCCCCTGCCATGCAGTGCCTCGTCCTCTATGAGGCGCTTGCGGACATAGAGGAAGCGGATGACTTCGTATTCAAACGGCGAACCGGTGGCATAGTAGCGGAACCCTATGTTGGAACGGGTGTCGATGGCGTTCAGGGTGCTCAGCCCATAGGACTGATAGCCGCGATAGATGTTGAACGGATTGACTGCGTAGTCCAGAGCATAGTCGCCCAGGTACCCAACACCGTCGCGCAATGTCGATGGCCCGAGGATTGGAACGACCAGGTAGGGACCGGGGTGCGCACCCCAGGTCGACAGGGTCTCACTGAACCCGGTTTGCATGCCTGGAAGCTTCATGTATCGGGCCACATCAAACAGCCCACCGATGCCGATGGTGCTATTGATCACGAACCGGCCCAAGCTTCTCGCACTGCCTGAAAAGCGCGCTTGCAGAACGTAATTGGCGAAGCTGTCGATTTCGGTCAGGTTGGAGAAGAAGTTGTGCACGCCGAGTCGGATCGGGCCTGGCACCCGTCGGTAGCCATTCGCGACGGGCAGGAATATCGCTTCGTCGAAGCGTGCGTTCAAACGGTAAGTGAAGCGGTTGAGACGGCCCCAGGGGTCGTAGGTGTACATAGATGGGACATCTTCGTCCGTCAGAGGGACGAGAGGTTCTTCCCCGGGGATGTTGGTGTCGGCGGGGACGGCGTTCGACCCAGGCGCGACAGAGGGCTCGGCCGTTGGCGGGGTGACGGCCCCGGCCGCAGAGGTCGTTGGGGTCGCAGGAGGTGCTGGCGTCTCAAGAGATGCTGGGGGCGATGTTTGGGTCGAAGGAGTCGCTGGGGTTGCGGGAGCCGTAGGAACCGCGGGAGTCGGAGATGCGGGGCCGGCTTGCGCCGGAAGCGCGCCTTCGGAAATGCCGCCGACGGGCGACGGAGAAGTAGGCGCTGCGGCACCTGGCGACGGAGAAGCAGGCACCGCCGCGCCGGACTTGGCGCCGGGCGGTGATGGCGTTGTGGTATTGCCCCTCGCTGGGGCGGCATCGCGCTGGGTCGACGCCGAGATGCTCTCGCCCGCCGGTGTCGGACTATGCCCCGCAGCGGCCTGCTTGGCGGCGGCCTCGAACGCCTCCGCAGCACGCACCGCGTTTGCATTCTCCGCCGCCGGCGACTCGGGCGGCAGGCTGCGCATGGAAAACTCCTGCGTCGCGCAGCCACTCAACAGCGCGCCGACAACCGCAAGCACCCACACCAGCATCGCGCCACCAAGCCGCGAGCGCCACACAGGTGGCGCCGCCATCACACGCGCGGTTGCCACCTCAGGTGCTATTGCCTCCGCGGGCGCTGTTGCCGCCACAGACGCCGCGGCCTTCGCAGGCGTTGCCGCCTCCGCAGGCGCCGCTGCCACCACAGACGCCGCGGCAACCACAGGCGCTGCGGCCTCCACAGACGCTGCGGCCACCATGGGCGCTGATGCCCGCACGGGCGCCGTCACTGCGGAGCCCCCTTCCAGCGCCCCGCCAACATATCCAGCATATCCGCAATCTGCTGCTTCTCGCCCACCGTGCCGAGGTGACCCCCGTGGTCATACACCACGATTCGCGAACCCAGGGTTGACTTCAGCCAGGCCAGCTCCTGCTGGTCGAGAATCAGATCGTTGCTGTTGGTCTGCGCGAAGTAGTCGGGGTTGTTGTGCAGGTTGTCCGCAATGATCTCGAGCCGGCTCGCTGCCAACAGTGACTCCGGCGTCGCGCCGGGGCGGTGGGCCAGGTAGTACGGCGCGAACACTTTCTCGAAATACTCGCGGAAGGGCTTGTCGCGCAACGTACGCGCGATCTGCTCCAGAGAGTCACCGACACGCGGCGGGTGTTTCGGATCTACTACAACACCGGTGTGAGCGTACAAGTCGCCCGCAAAAAACACATTGATGAGCGCGATCCGGAATGTCAAAGCAATCGCCGCCTGAAAATCCGCGTCGGTCTTCAACACGCTGCCCGCTGCAGCGAGAACATCCGCGTCCTCGATATGAACCTTGTCCGTCGCGCGGTAGTAGTTCGCCAGCCGGATGTAGAGCTTGCGATACAGATTATCAATGGCCGCATCGCCGGTGCCGATGCTCAGGGCAAACAACTTGTCCAACCTGTCAATGGAGGTGAACAGGCTGACGGGCGGGTTGATCATGACCACGCGGTGAATTTTCAGCTTGCCCTCGGTCTCATCAATGGACTTGACGACGGCCGCGTTGGCAGCGCCCAGGCTGTAACCGAGCACATCGATGTCAGTAATGCGGATCCGATGGGGCAGGTGCGCAATGATTTGTTGCATCACTGCGTACAGATCGCTGCTGTCCTGGCGCAAGTCGCCCGCCACGCCAGTGCTGGACGCCGCGACAATGAATCCCGGAAACGTTGGCGAAGGCAAGGAGAGCACGTGAAAGCCAGCGCCATACAGCGTGGCGCGCAACATGGAGATTTTGGCCGTGTTGCCGTCGCTTCCCGTACCCGATATCAGGATCGCCAGAGGCGCAGGCCGGTCCTGCTCCGCAAACCAGGCGCGAAGGCGCTTATTGAACCAGAAGACCTCCGGAACAGGCTGCCTCCACGGCAACGCAATGTTGATCTCCTGCAACGGCACCGTCTCCGGTACCGGAGCGAGGAGCTGAGGCGGAGTGCCGTACACCGTCGCACGCAGGGCGGCGGAGTCAGCGAGGCCAGTAGGAGGACCGCTGTCAGGGAAGTGGATGTCAGTGAGCCCGAGGACCGCAGAGGTAGTGTCGGCTGGAGAACGCAGTAAGGCATTGTCGGCCGCGGCACCCAGTGAGGCCGTGTCGGCTGCGGGACGCAGTGAGGCAGTGCCGGCCGTGGAAGCGGGAGAAGCAGTCTCGGCCGTGGGCCCCGGCGAGGCGGTCTCGGCCTGCGCGGCCGCCGTGGCACTCACCAACCAGACCCCAAGGAACAGAAGTACGGTTCGGCGGACAATGCGAGTAAGCGTCAATGCGGGTCCTCGGGGAAGTGGTTGGAGTATAACTCACAGGGCGGGCGGGACCTGGGCGGGCGCCTGGGTTAACCTCTCGGTCCGTTTCACTCACCGCGGACTGAGCTCGATGAAATACCTTCTAGGCACGACCTGCCTGCTCGCCCTCGCCCTCTCTCTGAACGTTCACGCTGCGCTACCGGACGTCGGATCGGCCGCGTCGGAACCGCAATTCCGCGAGCTTTATAAAGAACTCGTGGAGACGAACACAACCCTTTCGGCTGGAAGTTGCACGCTTGCTGCCGAACGCATGGCCGCGCGCCTGAAGGCCGCTGGCTTCCCGGACAGCGATTTGCATCCATTTGCCGCTCCCGACCATCCCAAGGAAGGTGGCCTCGTGGCCATCTACCCAGGTCGGGACAAGAAAGCCAAGGCAATCCTCCTGCTGGCCCACATTGACGTGGTCGAAGCCAAACGCGAAGACTGGACACGCGACCCGTTCAAGCTCGTGGAAGAAAACGGCAACTTCTACGCCCGCGGCGTGCTCGATGACAAAGCCGAGGCCGCCATCTGGGTCGACACCCTGGTCCGCTACAAGAAGGAAGGGTTCAAACCCCGCCGGACGCTGAAGATGGCGTTGACCTGCGGGGAAGAAACCGCAGGTGCGTTCAATGGCGCTCAATGGCTGTCACAAAATCAGCGTGACCTGATTGACGCGGAATTCGCCATCAACGAAGGCGCTTTCGGCGAGCTCGACGCCCAAGGCAACAAAGTCGCGATGCAGATCGAAGCCGGTGAGAAATACCCGCAGAACTACCGGTTGGAAGTGACCAATCGCGGCGGCCACAGCTCGCGGCCGGTCAAGGACAACGCCATCTACCATCTAGCGCATGCGCTCACGAAGGTGGAGGCCTATGAATTCCCCGCGATGTTCACGGATGGCAACCGGGGCTACTTCACCGGCATGGCGAAGATCCAGGCTGCCAAGGGCAACAAGGACGTTGCCGATGCAATGAGCTCGCTCGTGAAGGATCCGAACGATGCGAAGTCGATTGCGCTCGTGTCGGAAAAGGATCCGAGTTGGAATGCAACGCTTCGGACAACTTGTGTTGCAACGATGCTCGAAGGCGGACATGCAACGAATGCGCTGCCGCAGCGCGCACGCGGCAATATCAACTGCCGAATCTTCCCGGGAGTGACGCCCGAGAGTGTCAAGACCAAACTGGAGGAGCTCATTGCCGATCCGGCGGTCAAGGTCACCATGACGGAGACACGCGGCCCTGCACCGCCGCCGCCGGCATTGACCCCGAAGGTGCTCGGCCCGTTCGAGAAGCTGAACGCCCAATTCTGGCCGGGAGTGCCGGTGTTGCCCGTGCTTCAGGCTGGCGCCACCGATGGTGAATTCACCAATGCAGCCGGTATTGCGACCTACGGACTACTGCCGGTGTTTGGTGGACCGGACCTGGGCAACATTCACGGCTTGAACGAGTACGTGAATGTCAAATCGCTGTTGGAAGGGCGAGACTTTCTTTATCGGCTGGTAAAGATCTACGCCGACGAGAAATAATGGGGCCGGGGGCGGGAAACGCCCCCTGTCTCAAGGCTCGAAGGGCTTGCCGCAGTGAGCCAACACGCCGCGCAGGTCCTTGATGGCCGGGAACACTTCGTTGTTCCAGTCGCCGCCCTGCGCATCGTAGGCCGCCTGCTCGTACTCCACGATTTCCTTGTCCTCGGCGAAAATCCGCTCCGTGAACCAGGTGACGAACGGCCAGACCACGTGAATCAGCCCCGGCACCGGCGGCTTTTTCACCGACAGGTAGCCATAGGTGCGGTTGGTTTTCTGCTCGGCATCGAGCGGCGTGTAGTTCAACCAGACATCCAACACCGGGTCGTCGGTTTCCTTGATATCGCGCCCGACCCAAACCCGCAGGCTCTGCGTGGGATAGTCGGTGCGGATCCGCATGTGATCGGAGAAATCCTTCTTCGCCTCGCCGCGCTTGCGCACCAGGTCAACAATCACCCGCTCGCCCGCGGACGGCCGACCGCCCGTGCGACTGAAGGTATATTCAACTTGTGCCCAGTTCTCTCCGTGCTCGCGGCCGATGCAACGCGCCTTGATGGAACCCATGTTCTTGCGATGCATGAACTGATGGTTCATGTCGAACAGGTTCTCGTGCATGAAGGTGTAGTGGCAGGCGACTTCGCGGTTGAGCCGCCGCGTCTTGTAGTCCTTACGCTGTGAGAATCCGAGAGACTTCGGCACACGGCTTTCCGCCAGCGCCGGATCACCCGGAAACACAAATATCAGGCCATCGACTTCCCGGGCCGGATACGACCTTACTCCGTTGGGCAGGCGCTCCTTTCCCAGGTACGGCACATCCACGCACTTGCCGGTCTGATCATAAGCCCAGCCGTGATAGTGACACTTGAGCTCATCTCCACAGACCACGCCCAGGTGCAAAGGAACCTGGCGATGCGCGCAGCGGTCTTCGAGCGCAAACACCTGCCCGCCCTTGCCCCGGTAAAGCACAATCGGGTCGCCGGCAAAGCGGCGCCCCAGGGTCTTGCCCGGTTGCAGCTCATCCGACCAGGCGACGGCATACCAGTGATCCGGGTGCGCGCCGATGCGACGCAGGTCGAACGCATTCGGCGAGTTCGCCGGGCGCAGATTCACCAGATTCGAGCTTTCTTCCTGCACGAGGGCTCCAGGGCCGCATTTCAGGGGTCGAGCTTAGCTCTTTTTGTCCAAAAAGGCCTGTAAGGCGTCCGAGCCGCCAATGAGCTTACCCTCCACAAAGACCTGGGGGACCTTGGCGGCGCCCGAGGCAGCGCGTACCGAGCTCATGGTGATTCCATCGCCCAGGTAGATCACCTCGAACGGAATTCCACGCTCAGTCAGCATGGTTTTGGCGCGCTCGCAGAACGGGCAGCCGTGCCGCGCGAACAGGGTGACATTACCCATTTTCCGGGCGGGGTCGACATAACCTAGTGCGGTGTCGGCGTCGGAGACTCCGAACGGATCGCCAGGCTCGTCCGGTTCAATGAACATCTTTTCGATGCGGCCGTCATCGACGAACATCGAGTAACGCCACGAACGCTTGCCCAGCCCCACGGCGCTCTTGTCCACCAGCATTCCCATGGCGGCAGTGAAGGTGCCATCGCCATCGGCCAGAAAAGTAATGGGTTCGGCGTTCTGGTCACGCTGCCAGGCAGCCATGACGAAGGGATCGTTCACCGAGAGGCAAATGACATCATCGATGCCATGTTCGCGCAGGGCGGGCGCCAGCTCGACAAACCGCGGCACGTGTCCGGTCGAACAGGTCGGCGTGAAAGCACCCGGCAAAGCAAACAGGACGACGCGCCGGCCCTTGAAGAATTCATCCGCTCCGACAGTCTGAACCTGCCCGTTGCGAAGGACCTTGAAGCTGGTGTTGGGAACTGAGGAACCTTCACGGCTCGACGGCATAATGCGCACTCCGGGTGGTCGATGAGGAAAGTGTCCGGACGAAGTTTGGGGCTCCCCCGGGGGTATGCAAGCTGGGCGGTGACAATGAGCCCCTGTATGCTCCTTGGATGCCAACTCTTTACGTAGTCCGCCACGGACATGTGCACCCCAGTCCCAGCGATCCGGAGGATCCTGAGTTGAGTGCCCGAGGGCACTCCCAGGCCGCATCGGTCGCGCAGGAACTGCATGGACGGTTGCCGAGCAAACTGCCCATCGTCACGAGCCCCATGCGACGCTGTCGCGAGACCGCCGCCCCGCTATGTGCGATGTGGGGCGTAGAGCCACTAGTCGAGCCCCGCGTCGCGGAAGTGCCCGGGCCGCCCCCCGAATTGCTTCCCCGTGCCGAATGGATCCGTCAATCGTTGCTCGTGGAATGGCCCGAATTCATTGAGCTCGGGCAAAGCCTGGTGAACGGTTACGATTCCATGCTCACCCACTGGCGCGCCGGTGTGCTGGAGGCCGTCCTGGCCTGCCCCCATGACGCGGTGATTTTTTCGCACTTTGTACCGCTCAATGTGTTGACCGGACAGGCGACTGGATCCAACCGGGTGGCCTGCTTCCTGCCTGACCACACGTCAGTGACGGTTTTCGAGACGAGCGGCCAGGGCATTCGCCTGCTCGAACGGGGTCGCGAAAAAAGCGCGCACCCGGTTACAGTCCACCCCGGTAGGTAATACCCAACAGCCATTGGCGGTAGGGGGCAGCGTTGGTCACGCGACCGCGATATCCCAGGTCGAGGTCGAGGCCGGGACGTGCGGTATAGATCACACCGAGAAGGGCAACAACGGGCGGCTGCGACTGTTGGGAGTCCGGGTTTGAATCAACGGCCGTGTCCAGCACAAAAAACAGCCGCTCATTGGCCGCATATGTCGCGGCCACGGAGAAATGAAACAGGTTCGGGCGCGCGCCGAGATGGTTTGGAACGTGCGAGTAGCCCAGGTTCGCATTGAGCGTCAGCGGGTTGAAATCGCCCGTCAGGACCAGCAGCCCGTGCGGCGAAACCTGGTGATTGGGCAGGCCGAGGTCCGCATGCGCCGTGGGTAGATCCAGACCCGCCCGCACTCCTACCGACCAGGGTGCCGCACCATAAAAGCGCCATTTGAAATCGAGGTTGGTGTCACCGAGACCCTTGTCGCCAGCCACGTTCGTCCATGACGGTTGGATGATGAGATCGAATGTCGTTGATGCGCCGAAGGAGAGCTGTGGCTGGAAAAGGAAGAGGGAGTCGCCATGGTCGCGGCTCCACGCATATCCCAGCTCGAGTTCCGCATTCCGCCGGCCCTGGGTACCGGTGTCCTCACTCAGCATGGGATGGCCGGCCCAGGCCGCCGCGGTGGCGAGCGTCAACGCGGCAAATGAGCTCCCCCGCCAGAATCGTTTTCTAAGCACGTAGGGTCTAACGCAGCGCAGCGGCGGCCCGAAACAATTCTTTAGCGTAGCTGGGAAATAATACGATCCGATGACGATTCGAACCCTCATCGCGGCAGCGGCCGCTGTAATCCACGGCGCGGGTGCCACCTTCCCCGCTCCTGTCTACAACGCCTGGGCCGCTGCATATGAGCACGCCAACGCGGCGGTGGAGATCACTTATGACGCGGTTGGCTCCGGAGCCGGTGTCGACAGGATCCGCCAGAACCGCGTGGACTTCGGCGCCTCGGATGCGCCACTCAGCCCAGATGAGCTTGCCGCGTCGCAGTTGATGCAGTTCCCCGCGGTGATTGGCGGGGTGGTTCCCGTGGTCAATATCACGGGCATCAAGCCGGGTCACCTGAAGTTGACGGGCGCGGTGCTCGCCGACATCTATCTCGGCCGTATCAGAAAGTGGAATGACCCGGCCATTGCCGCCCTCAACCCCCAACAGCCCCTGCCCAATTCCAACATCACCGTGGTGCACCGGAGCGAGCCTTCAGGTACCTCACTGCTGTGGACTGACTTCCTGTCGCGCTCGAGCGGCGCCTGGAAATCCAATGTGGGCGTATCGCTGACCCCGAAATGGCCGACAGGCATCGGCGGAACCGGCAATGATGGCGTCGCTTCCTACGTTCAGCGGACCCGCTTCGCGCTCGGCTACGTCGAGTACATCTATGCCAAAAAGCACCAACTGAGCGACGTCGCACTGCGCAATCACGACGGCCGCTTTGTCCAAGCCGGCTTCAGCACTTTCCGCGCCGCGGCCGAGGCCGCCGACTGGCATGCCGGCAGCGGCTTCCAACAGTTACCGGCCGACCAGCCCGGCAGCGATAGCTGGCCGGTGACGGGGGCCAGTTTCATTTTGATTGGCACGGCACCGCGCGCCGGGGGGAACACGACTGAAGTCCTGCGGTTCTTTGCCTGGGCACTCCATCAGGGGGATTCGATGGCGCGGGAATTGGACTATGTTCCAGTGCCGCGTACAGTTATCGACGCACTGCCCGCGCTGTGGGGTACGCTGCGCGATAATTCCGGACAACGTTTGTGGCCCGAGGACCGCTGAGTCGACATGTCATTGGTGAATCCCGCCGAGCTCGCGTACGGATCCGACAAGACCGGACTGGTCTGGGGGTATCTGTTCGAGCCCGACAAACCGCCCCGACAAGTCGAGTGCGATGCCGCCCTGCACTGGCTGGCGAGCACGCCCGCGCCTGAGCCCTCCGGGTTCGTATGGCTGCACCTGTCACTGTCGAATGCCGGCGCGGAGCGCTGGATGCGCCAGTCCCTGCAGTTGGCTGACGCGTTCTATGAGTCGTTGCACGAAGGGGTAGGCTCGACCCGCCTGGAAGTGGAAGGTGACACGCTCGTCGCCGTCATGCATGACGTACTGTTCAACCTCAGCTTCGATGCGGCCAACATCTCGACCGTATCCGTATGCATGGATCCGCGCCTGGTGGTGACGGCACGGCTGCGCCCGCTGCGCTCGGTCGACCGGCTGCGCGCGACGGTGAAGGCCGGGCACACCATCCGTTCGTCCGCCGAGCTGCTGGCCCAATTGCTCCATGACCAGGCCGATGTGTTGGTCGAAATCATTCGCCAGTCGACAGCTCGTGCCGACACAGTCGAAGATGGCCTGCTCGCCAACCGGGTCGCAAGCAGCCGTGTTGAGCTGAGTGAGCTACGGCGCTCGCTGGTGCGGTTGCAACGCTTGCTGGCGCCCGAGCCGGCGGCATTGTTTCGGCTGCTGAACCGGCCTCCCGGCTGGTTGAGCGAAGATGACCTCGCGGACCTGCGCCAGGCGGCCGAAGAATTCTCAACAGCGGTGGTGGATGCCGGCGCCTTGACCGAGCGCTTGAAGCTGCTTCAGGAGGAGTTGACCGCGCTCGTCAACGAGCACAGCAACCGGACCCTCTTCATACTGACAGTGGTCACCGTGCTGGCCCTGCCGATCAACCTGGTGGCAGGACTGTTGGGTATGAATGTCGGCGGCATTCCCTTCCAGCAGCATCCGCAGGGTTTCATGTTTGTTCTGGGTACGCTGACCGCCATCACGGGCGTGCTCGCGTACATCCTGTTCCGTCGGCGCCGCGACTGAACGTTCTAGCCCGCTGCCTGGAGCGAAGGCTCGCCCGAGCCTTCACTGCCGGGCTGGCGCGTGCTGTTCAGCTTGATATTCAAGCGCAGCTCGTTCGCGGAGTCGGCGTTGCGGATGGCTTCGTCGTACGAAATCGAGCCCTCGTTGTACAGCTCGAACAACGAATAGTCGAAGGTCTTCATGCCCAGCTCACGGGACTTGCTCATGATGGGTTTGATTTCGTGGAACTCGCCCTTCAACAGCTTGTCGGCCACGATCGGCGTGTTGATCAGGATCTCAACGGCGGCCCGGCGGCCCTTGCCATCGGCGGTCTTCACCAGCCGTTGTGAAATGATGGCGCGCAGATTGCTCGACAGGTCCATCAGGAGCTGTTTGCGGCGCTCTTCGGAGAAGAAGTTGATGATACGGTCAATGGTCTGATTGGCACTGTTGGAGTGCAGGGTGCCCAGGCACAGGTGGCCGGTTTCGGCAAACGCGATCGCGTGCTCCATGGTCTCGGTGTCGCGGATCTCGCCTATCAGAATGACATCGGGTGCCTGGCGCAACGTATTCTTCAGCGCGTTGTGCCAGGAGCGGGTATCGATGCCCACTTCACGGTGTGTGATCAGCGACTGGTGCGACTGATGAACAAACTCAACAGGATCCTCCACCGTGACAATGTGGCCGGCCGAATTCCGGTTGCGATGATCGATCATGGCGGCCAGCGAGGTGGATTTGCCCGAGCCGGTGGCACCCACCACGAGCACCAGGCCGCGCTTGGACATGATGATTTCTTTGAGGCTGTCGGGCAGCCCGAGCTTGGCAAAGTTCGGGATCTCATTGGCAATGGTGCGGATCACCATGCCGACATTCTGCTGCTGCATGAACACATTGACACGAAAGCGCGCCACACCCGGCACGGAGATCGCGAAGTTGCATTCGAGATCGCGCGTGAACTCTTCCCGCTGCCGCTCGTTCATGAGCGAGTTGGCCAACTCGCGCGTCACATCGCCTGTGAGCTTCTGGTTGGTGAGCTGCTGCATGGAGCCTTGGAGCTTGATGGCCGGAGGGAAATCCTTGGACACGAACAGGTCCGAGCCACCAGCCTTGCTCATGGCCGTGAGCAATTTGATGATATAGGCCTTGGCCTGCTCTTCAGTAAGGCTCGGCATTACGATCCTCAACGAATCAATGGGTTGCACCGATCGTAGCGAAACGCTCCGGGGGCGTACCGGTATTGCTTCTCAGTTGTTTTGACCCCCAATCCGAGAGATTCAGTTCCGTGACGGGAGCCCGTAGCATGTGCGGGTGCCAGAAGTCATCGAGCGGAAGTCCCACCCCGGCCTGGTTCACTTTGCCCTGAGCATTGGCGGTTTTGCGATCGGTACGACCGAGTTCGCGACCATGAGTCGGTTTGCCTCATGGAGCTGAGAAGCGAACGATGGCGGTATGCCGATCGCGCGATCATGCCCACCGCCGGAATGCTGCTCATGTGGTCCGCGGTGGTCCTGGCTCTCTACCCTCTGGCCGCTCACAACATCTGGACTATTGCGCTCGATGTGATGGCACTAGGATTTGGAGGAGCATTAGCCACAGTGCTTCAGACACGCCTGATGGACGTGGCCGGTGAGGCCCAAAGCCTGGCAGCCGCGCTCAATCACTCGGCGTTCAATGTTGCTAACGCGCTCGGCCCCTGGCTCGGAGGTCTGGCTATTGCCGCTGGCTATGGTTGGACTTCAACCGGCCGGGTGGGTTGTGGTCTGGCGCTGTGTGGCCTCATAGTGTGGGCTGTTTCAAGGGGGTTGAAAGATGAAACGCGCCTCGCTCATCACGCTGTCGTCAAGAGCCAAGTGGATCGTTCTGCTACTCGCCAGCGTCGTTTCGCCAACGACACGAGCCACTGAGCTGCCGCCCGATCTGGCTCGAGCCGTCAAGGACTACGACCAGGCGCAGATCCAGGGCAATCGCGCCGAGCTCGAGCGGCTGCTCGCCGATGACTACACTCTTCTCAACAGTGCCGGCAAGACCGAGACGAAGGCGCAGTTTGTGGCGGAGTCCACGGCACCGGGTTTCAAACTCGAGCCTTTTACAGTGCGGGATGCCATTGAGAAGGTGTGGAGTGACGGAGCGGTGATGGGCGGAATCGCCACCTTGCGCGGTGTGGACGGCGGCAAGGCATTTGCGGCGACCTTGAGATTTGCTGACATCTGGGCCAGGCGCAAGGGGAAGTGGCAGGTCATTTATACCCATGTTTCCCGGCCGCCTTCCTCCTGAACACAGGGGCATCGGTGGACTGCCGGCGGTCCTTGCTGGGCAACACGCCAAACACCCGCCGGTAGACCTTGGAGAAATACTCCACCGAGGTAAAGCCTGTCAGCACGGCCACCTCGGTGACACTGAGGGTGGTCTGCTGAAGGTACTGGTGTGCCTTTTCCACGCGCACCAACATGTATTCGCTGTGCAGGGTTTGGCCTGGCTGCTGCTTGAATCGGCGTTCGAGCTGGCGCAATGACAGGCCCAACTGCTGAGCAATCGCATCGCAGGGAAGTGGATCGTCCACGTGCGCCTGCATGATCGCTCTAGCCCTCGCGACCAAGGGATCTGCACTCGACGCCGAGTCACCATGGCGCAAGTCCCGGCGCGCGCCCAACAACAGGTGTCGGCCGACCTCAGCCGAGGTTTGAACATCGGCATGTTGGGCGATCCAGGCGATCATCATGTCGAGAATGGCTGCCGCTCCCGCGCAGGTCACCCGATTCCCTGAAAACGAAAACAGCGGCTGCGCGATGCGAATGGCCGGAAAGAGCTCCTGGAAGCCGGCGAGGTTGTCCCAATGCACCGCGGCGGCATGTTGGTTCAGCAGCCCGGCCTCCGCGAGCGCCAGGCTACCATTCTCAATGCCGACCAACTCGACGCCTGTGGCGGCGATACGCTTCAACCAGCGGGTGCGCGCCCGATTGCGCGCGGTGCGAGCCGGGTCGAAGCTGGCCAGAATGAATAGCGACGCGCAGCCCGCGGCCAATGTCAGGTCACCGTCGACCGGCACGACCGTCCCGTTGCTGGCTCGGACCGGCTTGCCGTCGTCGGAAATGGTTCGCCACTCAAACACCGTGTCCTGCGCCAGCCAGTTGGCAACGAACAACGGCTCGGTGACGGCGGCGAGGCCGAAATTGGAGAATTCAGGCAGCAGCAATAGCGCGAGCTTGCGCATGCCCGCACCATAGCAAAAATTCGACAGCGCCGTGTCGCAAATTTACAGATCGGCTCCGGCCCGGCGCCCTAATCTGCCGCTCATTCAGCCAATCGAGCCGCCCTGCAGGGCAGCTCCCACAGAGGGTGTGCAATGTCGGTCCAGTGGAGCGATTCCGAGCGCGCGGCGGGCCGGTCCCTGCCGGCGGCCTATTTCTACGACCCGTCGGTATTCGAACGGGAGCGGCTGCGAATCTTTTTCCGCAGTTGGCACCTCGTCGCACACGTAAACGATCTGAAGTCACCCGGCGACTTCGTCACCCACAACATCCTCGAGCAGAGTGTCCTGGTGACCAGGAGCAAGGGCGGTGAGATCCGCGCCTTTCACAACGTTTGCCAACATCGTGGTAACCGGCTGATTGACGCGCCGCGAGGCCACACACCCGCTATCACATGTGCGTATCACGCTTGGACGTATGCACTCGACGGCAAGCTGCGTGGAGCCCCACGGACTGAATGTGTTCAGGGATTCGACAAGAGCCAACACAGCCTCAAGCCTGTTCGGGTCGAAGTATTTGCCGCATTCGTGTTCGTCAACCTGGACCCCGATGCACAGTCGGTCGCAGACATGGCCCCCGGCGCGGAAGCCGTGATTCGCCAGCACCTGCCTGATCTCGACCGGCTGACCCTGATTGAGCAGGTGGATGTGCCTGTGCCCGCCAACTGGAAGGTGATCCAGGAAAACTCCATCGAGGGCTACCACTTCGACTACTCGGGACCGGTCCACAAACAGCTTGTCAAGCTCATTGATTTCGACGGTTACACCCTCGAGGCGTACGACAAGTACTGGACCTACATCGGGCCGCCGCAGAAAAACGTCACGCACGCCTATGGAGTGCCGCTCGCAAACGCGCGCTGGCAGACAGACGGCTTTTTCAACATCGGACTGTGGCCGAATGCCACCATCTACGCCTTCCCCTACTCCGATGTGGTGGGCACTTTCATCATGAACCCAACCGGACCGGAAAGCTCGTCGCTGCGGTTCGGATACTACGCTGTGGAGGGGCGTCCCCTTTCGGATCTCACGCGGGCCTGCATCCGCTGGATGAACGAAGAGCTGGGGCCGGAGGACATCCGCCTCAACATCTCGAACCAGAAGGGTTTGCGCTCGCTGGGATTCAGCCAGGGCCGCTATCTCATTGGCGACGGACTCAACAATCGGAGCGAGCATCTCGTGCGCCACTTTCACGAGCTCTGCCACGCCGCCATCAGCTCGTGACCCAGCGATACGATTACATCATTGTTGGCGCGGGCTCCGCGGGATGCGTGCTCGCTGCGCGTCTGACGGAAACTCCGGGCATTCGCGTACTGTTGCTGGAAGCGGGGCGGCCTGATAACAGTTGGCGGATCGACATGCCCGCGGCTGTCGGAAGTCTCCTGTCCTCGGACCGGTTCAACTGGAACTACACCTCCGAGCCGGAGCCCTATCTCGATGGCCGCCGCCTGAGCCATCCGCGCGGTAAAGTCCTGGGCGGATCGTCGTCCATCAACGGCATGGTGTACATCCGCGGCCACGCAAAGGATTACGACGGTTGGGCGCAAGGCGGAGCCGGCGGGTGGAGCTATGCAGATGTACTGCCCTACTTCAAACGCGCCGAGCAGCATTTCCTTGGGGGTGACAGCTACCACGGAACCGAAGGCCCTCTCGCAGTTTACGCACCTGATTACAAGCAATCGCCATTGGCGGCAGCGTTTGTTGACGCCGCCGTACAGGCCGGCTACCCGCTGTCACCCGATGTAAACGGCGAACAACAGGAAGGCTTCGGGCGGATCGACCGTACCACCCGCAACGGCCGCCGCTGGAGTGCGGCGCGAGCGTACCTGCGTCCCGCGCTGGACCGTCCCGGCCTCGTTGCGCAAACCCAAGCCCTGGTACACCGGATTCTCATTGAGAAGAATCGGGCCGTGGGCGTCGAATATTCGGTGCGGGGTCAGAAGCAGGAAGCGCATGCCGACGCGGAGGTCATCGTGTCCGGGGGCGCAATCAACTCACCGCAGATCCTGCTTTTATCGGGAATCGGTCCCGCTGACGAGCTGCGCGCACTGGGTATCCAGCCCTGCTATGACCTACCCGCCGTCGGCGCCCATTTGAACGACCACCCTGACATTGTTGTACAACACCGATGCCTGCAATCAGTTTCCCTGTTTGGGATCAATCGGGGGGCCGGCAAACTGCTCACCGGTATCCGCTGGTTCCTCAAACATGACGGCTTCGCGGCCTCGAATCATTTCGAGGCAGGCGGCTTCATCCGCAGCCGGCCCGGAGTGGATTTCCCCGACCTGCAACTGACATTCATGCCGCTGGCTATTCAACCGGGCACTGTCAGTGACGTTGGATCGCACTCCTACCAGGTGCACATCGACCTGATGAGGCCCAGGAGCCTGGGACACGTGAAGCTGCGTTCCGCCGACCCGAAAGCGCCACCCTCATTGCTCTTCAACTACCTGAAGGATCCGCAAGATCGTGAGGATCTGCGGACATCGGTACGACTGACCCGCGAGATCCTGGCGCAACCGGCCCTGGCGCCTTACCGGGGAGAGGAGCTGTCCCCCGGAGTCAGGACCCAATCAGACGCGGAGATTGATGCATTCGTCCGGCAGGGAGTCGAGACCTGCTATCACCCCGTCGGAACGTGTCGAATGGGGATCGGTGGCGACTGCGTAGTGGATGAGCGATGCCGCGTCCACGGAATCGACTGTCTTCGCGTAGTCGACGCATCGATCATGCCGGCGATCGTGAGTGGCAACACCAATGCGCCCACCATCATGATCGCCGAAAGAGCCAGCGACCTGATTCGCGGCAAGCAGCCGCTGCCGCAATCGGACGCCAAAGTCTGGATCCACCCGCAATGGCAAGCGGCCCAACGCTGAAGGCCCCCATGTCACTCCCCAACTTTGAACGCGAACGCATCGACCTGGCCGCCGCCTTCCGCTGGTTTGCGCGCCTCGGTATGGCCGAGTCGGTTGCCAACCACTTCAGTGTGGCGGTATCGACGGATGGGAGCCAGTTTCTGGTCAACCCCTGCCGCCGGCACTTTTCCCAGATCAAGGCCGGCGAGTTGTTGCTGCTGAATGCCAACGATCCGACGACCCTATCGCAACCCAACGCTCCAGATCCGACCGCGTGGTACCTCCATGCCGGACTGCATGCGCAGGTACCGCATGCGCGCTGCATCATGCACCTGCACTGCAGATATGCCACTGCACTGGCCTGTCTCGAAGACAACACGTTGTATCCAATCGATATCAATGCGGCGCGCTTCTTCGGGCGGGTTGCTGTCGATGATCGGTTTTCGGGCATGGCCCTGTCGAGCGATGAGGCGGCGCGGCAGGCTCGGATGCTGTCGAATGACAAGAGCGTTCTGCTGATGGCGAATCATGGGGTGATGGTGGTGGGGGCGAGTGTTGCGGAGGCGTTTGATGAGCTCTATTACTTTGAGCGTGCCGCCCAGATGTTGCTCACGTGTTATTCCACCGGGAAGCCCTTGCGCTACATGTCGGACTCGGTCGCCGAGCTGACGAAGCGTCAATGGCTGGAATACACGGGGTTCCCGAACGATCACTTGAACGCGGTCAAAGAGATACTGGACCAAGAAGAGCCGGAATATCGAACCTGAGGTTTCAAGCATGACTGATGGCTTCAGACGTGCCTGTCTCATAGCGGCAGTCGTCGTCGGCTGCACTTATTCGGCATTTCAGATCCTCCACGACGTACGGGTCCCTGTGCAGTTACTCCCTGGAGTGGCCGCTCGGGTCAATGGCCATCAGATCGATGCTGACAGCGTCAATCGAACCGTGGCCGGCATGGACGCACGCATGCGAGGTCCGGAAGCAGCGGCGCGTCATGACGTGCTCACCCGAATGATTGATGAAGAGTTGCTGGTGCAGCACGCGCTCGATAGTGGGGCGGCGCAGACCAATCCCGAAGTCCGGGCGGCGCTGGTTCGCAGCGCTATCACCCGAGTGAATTCGGAGGCGGCCGCGGAGCCGGTATCCGAGGCGGAGTTGAGTCAGTATTTTGCGGCGCATAGAGAGGTGTATGCGACGGCGGCTAGTTTTGATGTGACACCGGTTTATTTTGAGGGCGAGGGCGCGGATGACGCGGGTGACACGGGCGGCGGACGCGCGGGCACGGGTCTTACCGGCGCTTGGGGGCGTGCCGCGGCGGCACGCGCCGCAATTGACGCCGGGGCACCGCTTTCGCAGGCCACCGCCGGGGCGGACCCACTCCCCTTCAACGCGCCCTGCCAACACGTTACCCCGCGAACAGTGGCAACATACTTCGGCCCCTCGATAGCCGATGCGGTCTCTCGCCTGCCGGTTGGCCACACCACTGAGCCCACACGACTGGGAAATGGCGTCGTCTACCTCTATCTCAACAACAAAACACCCGGCGAAATACCGGCCCTCGCCGGCATCCACGACCTGGTGGCAGCGGACGCCATGCGCGATCGACAGGAACACGCGCTCGAGGCGCTGTTGGCTTCACTTCGCCAATCCGCTCACATTGAATTCGCGACTTCGCCGAGCTCCGCACCGCCCGTCACGGCATCCCGCTGACTGTCCGCCTTGCACCAAAGGTCACTGTCATGAAAAAAATGGTTGTCCTGCTCCTGCTCGCCTCGTCCGTGGCGGCAGCAGGCCCGCACAAATCAACAGGTACCCTGGCCAACCAGGATACGAGCTACTCGAATGCCAAAGTCGATCCGGCCGGCACCCCCCTTCCGACCGGGCGGCCCACCGATCTCATGAATTCCCTGCGGACCAGACCCGCGGACAACGAACAAATCCTGTTCGGCGATCTGCACGTGCACAGCACTGTGTCCTGGGATGCGTTTGTATTCTCTCTTCCTGTTTTTGGAGGCACGGGCGCCCACCCGCCGGCAGAGGCATGTGACTTCGCGCGATACTGCTCGTCACTCGACTTCTTCGCGTTGACCGACCATGCGGAGACCCTGACACCCCGTCAATGGGGCGAGTCCAAGAGAGTGCTGCGCCAATGCTCTGCCGTAGGTCAGAACAAGGACGACGGCGACCTCATTACTTTCACCGGCTTTGAGTGGACTCAAGCGGGCACGACCGCGGAGAATCACTATGGCCATCGCAACGTCATTTTCCGCGACCAGGACGAGGAGCATCTGCCCAAGCGAGCGATCTCGCCGATGCCACCCTACTTCGACCCCGACCTCAAAATACTCGAGACTCTGCACGAGCCACGGGTCGGTCCGTACGTTGCCATGATGCAGGAGCTCTCCAAGGTCCCCGTCTGCACCCCTGACACCAACACCCGGTCACTCCCTGACAATTGCTTTGAAGTGGCGCTCACCCCTCAGGATCTGTCGCGCAAGCTGGATCAGTGGGGTTATGACGCGTTGGTGATCCCTCATGGAACGGCGTGGGGCCTTTCGAACCCACCGACAGCGGATTGGGCGCACGAGCTGACGCCAGGCATTGCCAATGACAAGCGACAGTCATTGGTGGAGGTGTACTCCGGTCACGGCAACTCGGAGGAATATCGCGGTTGGCGCGAATTCACAGTTGGCGCGGACGGCAAGAAACAGTGCCCGCAACCCACCAAGGACTATCTGCCGATGTGCTGGCAGGCAGGGCATTTGATCCGCGTGCGCTGTGAGGCTGCCCATCTGCCCGAACAGGAGTGCGACCGGCGCGAGATCGAGGCGCGGCAGCGGGAGTTGGACGCACCGGTTGGATTTGCGGCCGCGGGATTTCTCGCAGTCCCGGACGCCAAAACAGAGGAATGGATGGATGCCGGTGAATGCCGCGACTGCTTCCTGCCAACATGGCATCACAATCCGCTTGGATCGGTCCAGTACATCCTGGCATTGGGCCAGGATCGCGAGGGCGAAGATCCGCTGCGGTTCCGGTTTGGAATGATCGGGTCCACCGACAATCACAACGCCATGCCGGGCGAGGGATACAAGGAGGTCGCCCGATGGAATTCCATTTTGCTGCTGCGACTCGGGACCCCCGAAGGCAAGCGTTTCTTCCTGCCCCCACCGTCGGACCCCAAACCAGAGAGCCGCCCGGTTACTCCGGATCTGTACTCTTCGTCCTGGGCAACCTGGGATGTGGAACGCACCAACAGCATGGCCATTACCGGCGGCTTGGTGGCAGTTCATGCAACCAACCGTTCGCGAGCCGCGATCTGGGATGCACTGAAGACCCGGAATGTCTACGCAACCAGCGGCGAGCGCATGTTGCTGTGGATGAACCTGTTGAACGGGCCGAAGGGGACCCCGCAGCCGATGGGGTCCGCCGTGCGCATGAAGAACAACCCGGAGTTTGAGGTCAAGGCAGTCGGCGCGTTCGTTCAGAACCCGGGATGCCCGGACTTCCAGCGCCGGGTGTTGGGTGCCAAAAAGCTGGAAACGCTGTGCCACAACGAGTGCTTCAATCCATCAAATCGGCGGCGGCAGATCACGCGGATCGAAATTGTGCGCATTCGCCCGCAACACAACCCTTCCGAACCCGTCGGCCCGCTGATTGAAGACCCCTGGAAGACCATCCAATGCACGCCGAACGCGGCCGGCTGCACGGCAAAGTTCTCCGATCCCACGTTCGCCAAGGGTGCGCGCGACGCGCTGTACTACGTACGGGCGATTCAGGAGCCCTCACCTGCGGTCAACGGAGGTCAGTTGCGATGCAAGTTCGACGCGGAAGGTCGCTGCATCAAAGTAAACCTGTGTTCTGGGGACCCTGCGAAGACTTCCCCAACGGACGACTGCAAAGAGGCCATTGAGGAACGTGCGTGGTCGTCACCCATCTTTGTTGACTTCCAGCGCCAATGAAAATTTGGGTCGGTGTGATTGGACTGTTGTTCGCGTGCCTTGCGCAGGCACACGAACGTAGTGAGTCCACGTCGCATTGGACCCTCATCAATGGCGATCTGCACGGCGTTGTCACCGCCCGCACGCGGGAAGTCACCCGACTCACCGTTCCGGGGGACAATTATGCGTCGCTCGCGCAGATATTCGCGGCCCATGTTGGGCGGAGTGTTGAAGCCTCTATTGACGGGGTTGCCTGCACTCCGCGACAGAGGCCCGCGATCCTCGAATCGGAGCCGGGGTTTGTCAGGGTTGACGTGCGCATGCATTGCGGCGCGGGGGGCTCGTTGTCGCTGAAGGTTGATTTGTTTTTCGCCGTTGCACCATCGCACCATCATTTCTTGTACGTCGCCACGGGAAGCGCCAGCCGTGAGGCCATCCTGAGCGTATCGGCACCCTCAACCGAAGTGGATCTCCGGCCGTCGAGCGGTGACAAGACCCATTTTCTGCAGTTTGTTGAGATGGGCATCGAGCACATCGCGACCGGGATCGACCACCTGGCGTTCCTGCTGGCGTTGCTCATTGCCGCACGGACCGCGCGGCAGGTGTTGGCCATCGTGACAGGGTTCACCGTGGGACACTCCATCACCCTCAGTCTGGCCGTGCTCGGCGTGATCCAGGCGAACCGCGGCGCCGTGGAGTGTTTGATCGGGCTGACCATCGCCTTGGCCGCCGCGCAGAACCTCATTCGCGGTGAACGGGAGGGTCGGATAGCAGGAATTGCTGCCGCAGTGATTACTGCGTCGTTGTTGCTGATTCCGGCGGACCTGCGTGCCGATATGCCGGCCGGGCTCATTTTGGCGATCGCGCTTGCAACGGGAAGTGCGGTGTGGGTGGCCAGCATGGGCGGGGCGCACGCCGTGGGCCGCACCAAGTCTCCCCCTTTTTCTACTCCCGCGCGATTCACCATGGCCGCGGGTTTCGGGTTGATTCACGGCTTGGGTTTCGCCAGCGCCCTGCAGGATTTGCACCTACCACGTGGGATGCTCTTATCTTCACTGTTGGGATTCAATGTTGGAGTGGAACTCGGGCAGCTCGCCGTCGTGATTGCCGCCGTGGCACTCATCGCCATTGCCGGAAGGTTGGTGCACATGACCCAGCGCCGTGCTGAGATGTCCGCGGCAATGGCGAGCGCAGTGCTACTCGCGGCCGGTTTGGCGTGGTTCCTAACGCGAGCGTACTAGCACTGTAGAAGCCCCCGTCAACCTGCTCGGTATTTGCGTTGAGATGCCCGCTTCATTTCCGCGCCCTATGTACTCGCTACGCACTCCGCCCGCAGAGCAGATAAGCATGAGCAAGAAATCCATTTTCGCGAAAATGCACCGTGACGGCAGGTTGGTTCGTGTAAAGGACGACGGTACGGCGAAGAGCACTACCGACAGGATGCTGGGCGCACCCACGTAAAACCGGTTCGCCCACGTGGAGCGGCAAACAATCCCATGATTGGTAATCCTTGCAGTAACGCGATCTACGGAAGTTGGAATATCGATTTGCACCGCGGTTGTGAGTGGTAGCAAGGGCGTGATTTGGGCTGTGCCTAGCGTGCCCCTGTCGTTGCGCGTGAAGTCAGCCGCCGTGCTCCAGTCGGCCAGATCATATGGCCGATGGCATTTCTTGTGAAAGTCGCAGCTACAGCAGCTTGCGCTCCCGTCGGTTCTCTATACTGTGACTAATCACAGTATCACGCGCGCCCTAGCCACCGCTTTTTTTCGAGGGGTTGACCGTATGTATAAACTGCCATATAAAGGGGCTCTTGCGTGACCTCGCAGGATAGCCTCGACCTCCGCGAGGTGATCTTCATCAACGAGCGATGCAGGGTTGACTATGAGGCCATGCCGGCCGAGGTGCGCGAGAGCGCGGATCAGGCAATCGATGCTCTGCAGAATGCCCGACCCTTGCCGCCTAAGCTGTATAAGTCTTTGGGTGGCGCGTTGACGGGCGTCGATGAAATCAGACTCGGATATGACTGCAACACTTATCGAGTTTACGTCACGCTGCCGTGCCCCTGGGTCATCATGGTGCTGGATGCAGGCATGAAGAAATCAACCGAAGGGAAGAATATCCCGAAGTGGCACAAGGAACGCCTTCAGACGAGGCGTGAAAGGGCTCGTAAATACTGTACTGACTACGACGCTGATCTGAAGACCGACTTCAACAAACGTAAGACGCGGCGTGATGAATTCGGAGAGGGGAACGGCCCATGACTAAAAAGGTACCTGACAAGGATTGGAGGAAAGATCCTCTGGAGAATACGCCCCCGGTCCGCGGCAGCGGCAATTTCCTGAAGGATCGCGGCTATTCCGATCCTACTGAAACACGAATCAAATTCGATTTGGTCAATATCATTCGTGCCATCGTTGAAGCGAAGAATCTGAGGCAGATCGACGTTGTGTCGCTTGTCGGCCGATATGCGCCCGCAGCTGGCATCAGTCAGCCGGACATCTCCAGAATCCTGCGCGGCAACGTCAACGGCTACTCGGAATCCCGGCTGATCGTGATCCTTGCAGCTCTTGGTAATAATGTCTCGATCGTCGTTGAACCCACGAAGAGCCAAGGTCACATCTCAGTTTGCGAACGAGCTGCCGCATAGGAATGGTCACCGGAAAGAGCAGCGAGTGGAGGGCCAGGTCACGCTTAGGCGCGCGATCCGGAACCAGTTGAGCGAGCTTCCCTCCAGCTCCCGGGCGAGCGAGGGTTGAAGAGACCATGCCACGCTGCTCTGGCCGCGAAACAGACATTGGCCGGCGTTCGGCCACGTCGCTCCGGCATTCTCGGCCAGGCGCCGCAGATTCTGAAGCGATTTAAGGTCCTGCTCGGACCAACTGGCCATGGTGTGCTCCGAGACTCGTGGAGGCGGCCGCTGCGCATGATACGCCTCGCGGCAGTCCTACAGCCGCTGGCTTTCGCTTCGGCGTATCGCATCACTGAAACGGCAGCATTTGTGGCTCTTGTATGAAATATCAGAAAACGCAGAAAGGAAACCCGCACGCGCTGACAGTTAACCAGCATGTGTTCCCAGCTCGCAGTATCGGTCGGTTTCAAAATCCAGACGGCCGAGTCACTGTGCGTATGCAGGGATCAGACGATGAGCGGTTGCTTCCGCCCGATGCCTCTTTATTCTGCGCCATGAGGGTATGGGATCACGGGGCCGAAGCCGGCTTCATGAAAGACATGGAAGACAAGTTTCAGGCTGTCGCAGAGGAGCTAATTGCCGGACGACGGTCACTGGCTTTGGAGCAGTACGACGTTGTCGCGACGTTTTACGCACTGTGGTTATCGCGGGCAAGTTTTAGAGACAGCCCAATTCCTGATCGGCCCATAGAGGGAGTTGAAGGTCTATCGAGGACCTACACCTTGGATGAGCGGGAATTTCTCGAAAAAAATGCTATTGGATTTATAAAGCCAAACTTGTCGATTTCTGGGAGAGATTTAGCGTCCTTTGGAATTCTGCAATCAATAAATTATTATCGAAAGCAACTTCGGGGCAAGGGCTGGGGCGTCGCCACATCAGCCAAGGCGGAGTTCATTGTTCCCGATCAATTCAGTGAAACAGCGATCGTGCCCGTCACACCGAGAATATCCCTCGTAGCGAACTGGACCGACGTTCAGATGTCAGAACAACAGGTTACTAAGCAAAACCGGCTAGCCTTTGCGGAAGCGCGGAAGTATACGATTGCTCGATCGTTCGCGGCTTGCCCAGCTTAGTCGATCAATCGCGGAGCAACGTAACCTGTGACGCTGGCGGCTACAACAACCAACGGCCCCATCAAGCACTGAACATGAAGTACCCCGCAGAGGTTTACAGACCCTCAGCACGGGTCTACGCGGGCTTGGCCGAGCTGGAATATCCCTTCCATGACCGCACCATCCTGGTGATTTGTCTGTTGATTGAAAGATTCGGCGCATTGGCGCCGTCTTTGCGAATGCGCATCCAACGAGCGAGGCTTGCAACCCTCGAACGCTGGTTCAAGCGTGCCATTGCCGCACCTGATCTACGCTCGGTATTAACCCGTCACGCTGAGGCAGTGCGGTGCAGCCGCGCGATGCCGGCACCACGCAACCAACGCGTGGGCCGGCGCGCGTAAACCCAACTAGAACGAGTAACCCGCCGCCAACACAGCCGCCCGCGGCCCAAACTCCACGTGCGTCTTGCGCAGGACACCGGATGTGTTAGCCGTCAGGTCTGAGTGGACCTGGGAGGCGGACAACGACCCATACAGGAAGAAGTTTCCGGTCACCCGATAGCTGAGGCCGATCGTGGCGGCCGGGCCCACGGAGGTCGTCAGTGATATGGACGTCGGACCGCCGCTGGCTGCATCGCCGGCTGGCGTGGACTTGCGCGAGTAGAACTTCGTGTAGTTGACACCCGCACCGATGTAGGGACGCAAGCGGACCGACTCGTCGAAGAATGTGTAGTTCAACAACAGGGTGGGCGCCAACCAGCGTGCCGTCACAATCTCCTGATCGTTGAACGGCACGGAACCGAGCTTCGCCGGTCCTTTGCCGTAGGTCTTTGTCAACGGAGGCGCGCCCAAGGCGAGCTCCACGCTGAAGTGGGGATTTAGTCTGCGTACGTAGGCGAAGTAAGGCGTGACGAGGTCTTTGAGCTTGATATTGACTCCGGGTGGCACGTAAGGACCCCGAAGGTCGTCGGCTTGTGTGTCATACGTGAGGTAGTACGCACCGATCCGGAAACTATTGGACGGGACGCCCTCATCCGCGTGCGCACACACTGCTGAAGTAGCCACGAGCGTTCCAAACGCAATCTTTGCGAAGCGTGCAATCATTTTCGGCTCCCCCTAAGCTCAAAACTGACTGAAGAAGCCGCGTGCCGCCACCGTACAGAACGGTGCGACCGTGGTGTGGTAGTTCTCCACCACAGCTTCCTGCCCACCACTGGCTGCCAAACTCTGCAGCGTTGCCTGGAATGCAACCTGCAGCGGCGCGAAGGGACTGGCCGGGTTGGGCGCGGCATTCACGTCCAACACAGTCAACAGCCCCGCCGGCAGCGCGCTCCAATACGCCTGCATCGTTCCTGTATTTACGCTGAAGAACACAGTCGGGTCCTGATCGCCACCACATAGCAACATCGGGGCGTGAGGGGCCCAACTGCGCATATCGTTGGTCTTGAGGTCCTGCCGCAAGGTATTAGCCGGTGCAGCAGCAGTCGGCACACCCTGCGTGGGAGTGGGAACCGCCCCGTCAGGATTGTTCACCGCATCCAACACATAGCTGAGGCGATAATCGTTTGTGATCAGGTTCGAAGCCCCAAACCCGAGGGCGAACACCGGGTTCGCTGGCACCGCCAGCGCAGCATCGAGCTGGGCGTTTCCCGTTACGGGTGTGGTGCTGTTAAACAGCGCCGTTTGCGGCAGCTTGCCAGTACTGAACAGGGTACTGACCGGGGTGGCGCTCGGCAAAATGTCAGCGGCGACATTCGCGGCGTAGGCAGCCTCGAAGACCTGCGTCGGCGTCGTATAGAGATTTCCGTACGAATGCTGGTAGCTGCTCGCCACCATTGTGCCGAACACCGTCGAGCCAATATCCACACTGCCGTAGAAAATCGCGTCACCGAACGCTTCGAGCGCATACGGCCCGGACATTGGCGCGGATGCCGTTACCGTAACGCCAGCAGCCTGGAGGGCCTTGTGTGTCGCCATCGCAACATAGCCGCCCTGCGAATAGCCGCTGATGAACAACTTCCCATTGTCCGATGTGGCGGCTGACATTGTCTGTGGCAATGCCGATCGCGCGGCTGCCAGCGCATCAATCATGTCCTTCGACTGTTGATCGCCGTTGAGAAACGGGTGGTACGGCAGGGTCGATGTGTCGTAGCCCGCATAGTTGGGGGCAACCACAATGAACCCGTGAGCTGCAAAGACCGCCGCAATGAGCGCGCCCTCGGCATTGTTCGTGTTGGTGATATCCGCGAGGTTGGCGGTCTTGTCGGTCTGCGTTCCGTGGGCATACAGGACGATCGGCCGCGGACCGGAGCAACCGGCCGCTGTCCCGGTCGGCACCAAAAGTGCGCCGGAGGCAGTAGTTTTCTCGCCGGTTCCGCCGACCGTGTTGTACTGGAGGTGGTAGAAATCGACTCCGCACGCGGGTTGCCCCGCCACTGCCAGCAAACTGGCACCCGCCGCCTGGGCGCTGAGCTGGGCACCGAAATCGGCGGCGGTCAGCGATGCAATTCGGAATGGAGGATTGTAAACGAGCGTTCCGCGGTCCGTGCTCGTACCTACTGTGGCTGATTCTGTATCCGACCCGCAGCCCGCGAGTCCCATGACTCCGATGGCAATCCCTAAAGAACAGAGTCCAGTAACTAGACGAAGCATAGTCCCCCCTTCATCGTCTACCGTGTCACCGCGGCCGATCTTAGCAAGATGCGAGCCCAGGGAGGGGTAATCGCGGCTTTTATGCAACAAGTGAAATGCGATTGGCCCGTTCCGAATTCCGGGGGGCCGGCGCCCGGACCGTGCCCCACAGCTCGCGCCCACCTGTGCCCCGATAGACGAGGGACTATTGAACGAGCACGCCCCCTGCTATAGTACGTAGCTGCCCTCCTACGCCCCTCGACTCCCGGACTTGGTACCAGGGCTGCCAGCAAAGCTGGCATGCGCGGGATTGCGAGGGCGCGAATCACTGAAATTTAGGACGATCAAACTGAGGAAGCCGCGTGCCCACCAAGGCACAGGCGGTCGATGGCTCTTATGGGCCGATTTGATGCAACCCAATACTGTCACGGAAACTTGCCATGCCTCGTACAACTGCTCTAGCTGACATCCGCAATATCGGCATCATCGCCCACGTCGATGCCGGCAAAACGACGACAACCGAGCGGATCCTGTACTACACGGGGCGCAAGCACACGATCATCGACATCCACGATACGAAGGATCTGAAGACGTCGACGACGACCGACTACCTGGAGCAGGAGCAGAAGCGCGGCATTACCATTCAGAGCGCCGCGGTATCCGCCTTCTGGCGTGACAAGAAGATCAACCTGATCGACACCCCGGGGCACGTGGACTTCACCATTGAAGTCAACCGCTCATTGCGCGTGCTCGACGGCGCCGTGGTCGTATTCGACGGTGTCGCGGGCGTCGAGCCCCAGTCGGAGACGAACTGGCGCCTTGCTGACAACTACAACGTTCCGCGTCTTTGCTACGTGAACAAGATGGACCGCAGCGGAGCGAACTTTCTGCGCTGCGTGGACATGATCAAGACCCGCCTCAATGCCCGGCCGCTGCCCGTGCAGCTCCCGATCGGCTCCGAGGATAATTTCAAGGGCATGGTCGACCTGGTCGAGATGAAGGCCCTGGTTTGGGATTCGGACGACAAGGATGCCGAGTGGCAGAGCCTCGACATTACCGACGATCTCGCCGACAAGGTGGGCATCGCGATTCCGGCCGACCGGAAAATTCTGGGCGACATCCACAAGTACCGCACCGAGCTGATCGATACCTGCCTCGAGCAGGACGACGAAGCCATGGAGAAGTACCTCACCGACGGTACCGTTCCTTCGGCGGCCGTACTGCGCCAGTGTCTGCGCAAGGGCACGATCACCGGCGCGTTCAACCCCGTCCTGTGCGGCTCTTCGTACAAGAACAAGGGCGTGCAGCAGGTGCTCGACGCTGTCGTCGACTATCTGCCGGCCCCGACTGACGTCGAAGCCATCAAGACCGTGGACGCCGACGGTAACCCGATCGGCGAGCGCAAGACCGCCGACGACGAGCCGTTCTCAGCGCTCGCATTCAAGGTCATCAACGACGCCTATGGTGCGCTGACGTTCGTCCGCGTGTACTCCGGTGTATTGACAAAGGGCGCCTCGGTACAGAACTCCACACGCGGTAAGCGCGAGAAGATCGGCCGCATGGTGGAAATGTTCGCCAAGGAAGCCAATCCGATCGAAGAAGCGCGTGCAGGTGACATCATCGCGCTCGTCTCCCTCGCTGAGACTGAGACCGGTGACACGCTGTGCGACTCCGCGAATCCGGTCGTTCTGGAGCGCATGCGCTTCCCGGACCCCGTCATCAGCGTGTCGGTGAAATCGAAGGTCAAGGCCGAGCAGGAGAAGTTCAACACGGCCCTCGGCAAGATGGTTCGTGCCGATCCCTCGCTGCACCTGGAAACGGACCGTGAAACCGGCCAGACGATTCTGCGCGGCATGGGCGAGCTGCACCTCGAAGTGACCCTCGACCGCATGCGCACAGAGTTCGGCGTGGAAGGTGTCATGGGCCAGCCGCAGGTGGCCTACCGCGAGACCATCACGCGCAAGATCCAGGAAAACTACACCCACAAGAAGCAAACCGGTGGTTCGGGCCAGTTCGCCGAAGTGTGGATTGTTTTCGAGCCGCTCGAGCGCGGCGCCGGCTTCCAGTTCGTCGACGAGACCGTCGGCGGATCGGTACCGCGCGAGTTCGTGCCGTCGGTTGAGAAGGGCCTGAAGATTCAGAAGGAAGACGGCGTGTTGGCGCACTTCCCGACCGTGGACTTCAAGGCAACCCTCGTTGACGGTAGCTACCACGACGTCGACTCGAACGCGCTGACGTTCGAAATCGCCGCGAAGGCAGCTTTCCGCGAAGGTCTGAAGAAGGCGGCTCCCATCCTGCTCGAGCCCGTCATGAAGGTCGAAACGGTAACCCCGCAGGATCACCTAGGCGATGTCATCGGCGACATCAATCGCCGCCGCGGCACGATCCAGGAGCAGATCGAGCGCGGTAACAACATCGCCGTGGTGTCGACTGTGCCGCTGTCCGAGATGTTTGGTTACATCGGCCAGTTGCGCAGCATGACCTCAGGCCGTGCGTCGTACACGATGGAGTTCTCGCACTACGAGCCTGTGCCGAAGCAGGTTGCGGACGCCGTCATCGCGGACGCCACCAAGCAGCGCGCGGCCGCGAACGCCTGACAACTGTAACTCAGGAAGGGGTTACCCGAGACCGGGTAACCCCTACTGGCAGGGAATCAATCCTGCGCATTTCCTCATCGTCAAACCCTTGCGGATCCCGCAGGTAGTCGACGAGCATCTCAAAAGCATCCTGACCCCAGAACAGTTCGTTGCCCGCAATGTAGGTCGGGACGCCGAACACCCCTCGCTGGATTGCCCACTCGGTAGTTTCCCGCAGCGACTGTTTGACCGCGGCGTCATTCAACGCCGCCTTCGCGTCCGCAAGACCCAACGCGCGCGCGAGATCTTCGAGCACCGCCGGGTCCGTTACATCGCGCCCCTGGCCAAACACAAAGTCGAACGCTGTCTCCACTGCCCTGCGATGGCTGCCGGCTGCAACGACGAGGCGCATGGCACTCAGGCAATTGAACGGATGCGTCGGTGGCATCTTGAACGGCACACCCATCTGGCGGGCCCGCCAGATGACAAAGCGATACGTAAAGCGCCGTTTGGGTCCGATTTCCGCCGGTCCGATCTGGCCATGATGATTCAACACCACCCCGAACAGCGTCGGCACGAGCTCAACGTCAATCCCGCTGGGCAGCCGCGGCATCTGCTTCAGGCCCAGGTAGGCAAAAGGGGAGATCAGATCGAATGCCCAGTGAATCTTCATGTCGCCACCTGCTTTACCCAGCCCAATGAATGCCCGCCATGCCGCCGGTACCGGGCGCCGACCCGGATAATACCGGCAGGAGCTGTCGAACCGGCGGCCTCCCGGACGTCCTCAGGACTCACCCGTCCCACCGGAGTCCGCCTATGACCGCAATGCCACAAATTGTCTCAGCGAGCGAATGGCAGAAAGCGCATGAGGCGCAACTGGCCCGGGAGAAGGCGCTCACGCACGCGCGCGACGCCTTGGCTGCCGACAGGCGGCGGCTGCCCATGGTCAGAGTCGACCAGTCCTACTCGTTTGACGGCGGCAATGGCCCGGTGAGCCTCCTCGATCTGTTCGAAGGGCGGCCGCAACTGCTGCTGTATCACTTCATGTATGCGCCGGGTGTGCATGGATGGCCGGACGCGGCCTGTCCCGGCTGCTCCATGTTCCTGGACAACATCGGTCAATTCACTCCCGTTCACTTGCGGGCGCGGGGGATATCGCTCGCCGTCGTATCTCGGGCACCACTGGCAAACATTCAGGCTTACCAGAAACGGATGCAGTGGCCGCACCGCTGGGTATCGTCCGCCAACAATTCCTTCAATGTCGATTTCGGCATGACCACGCCTGAAGGCGAACGGCATGGTCTCAGTGTGTTCCTGACCCGGGACGGCGCGATCTATCGCACCTACTTCACGTCTCAACGGGGCACCGAGGCGCTCGGGAACGTCTGGGGATTTCTTGACTCAACGCCCTATGGCCGGCAGGAAACCTGGGAGCAATCGCCCGCAGGGTGGCCGCAGAGCGCGCCCTACCAGTGGTGGCGTCGACATGACGAATACGATAAATAGGGGGAATGCTTGCCGCCGCAACGTTACTCATCGCTTTGGCCTCGGCCTCGGTCACCCAGACAGAGGCCGATGAATACACACGCTACGAGCTGTTGGCGCCCGACACCTCGAGCTTCAAAATCTACTACGAGGTGACGGCTACCACCGCGGGCGCCCGATACTTCTACAACCCCATTCGCAAAGGCAGCACCGCGAGCGACGAACATGTGCTCGATGCCATGAGCGGCAAGCCATTGGCTTTTGAAGTGGTGAGCGGGGCGGAGGCCCGCAAGGATCCGCTCATGGCGGATGCGGATGAAGCCACCGACTTCATCAAAGTGACACTGGCGCGGCCCGTGCCGGCCGGCGGTCAGGGTCGGATCATCATCCTGAAAACCTACAAGGATGAAAAAAGCTATCACGCCGACGGTGCCGCGGGCCTGGTGTTTGATCGTCCCCTGGGCATCAAGCGCAACAAGGTCGTTCTGCCACCGGGTTACGAAGTGGTGGGATTGACGGTTCCCTCACAGATTCTGACAGAAAAGGACGGCCGGGTTGCCGTCAGTTTTCTGCATGCCGGCAGTGGCGAGTCACCCCTCGTGTTGAAAGCTGTCAAGGACATCCAACCCACGCCTCCCAGCGCACTTACAGACAAGCGCAGTTGGGAAGCGCCGTTCAAGGGTGAGACTGAGGAAGAGCGCCTGTCGGAACGCGCCCACCAGGACCGCGACATTGTTTATTTCCTGCAACAGCCGGAAACCCACGCGTTCGATCTCTATCACGACTACACCGAGAAGCGACCGGGCATCAATGGCTACGCGAATGTCGTTCGCGAGGGCAGCGTCGCGAGCCATCCGTCCGCCAGCATCCTGGACACGGGCGAGAAGCTCAAAGCGCGGGAAATGAGCGGTGCCGAAGTGATCGCCTCGAAGATCAACACCGGGGAGACCGTGAACCCGAAAGATCGGGTCGTGGTCATTCCGTTCGAGACCGTCAAGGAAGGCCAATCCATCCGACTGAGGATCGCGGAAACCTACACAGCGCCCGCCAGCTACGGGCTGGATGGCGACGAGTTGGTATTTGATCGAAGTCTCGGGCGTCCCCGAAATGCCGTGGTACTGCCGCCGGGCTGGTATTGCACTTTCAGCTCCATACCCGCCACAGTGAGCTCACAACCGGACGGCAAAGTACGCCTCGACTTCTGGGATGACCGTCCGGAAGCCGTAGATGTGCTGCTGAAAGCCCGCCGGCGGATCAAATCACCTCAGCCGTCTCAGCCGTAAACAGCATCCCGGCGCTCCGGTTGGTTGCGAATACATCCTCCCCGAGGACACTGACCGGATTCTGCGGCGCCCGCTCCAGCAGCGCACGCACCCGCTCACGCGACTGAGCCGCCGCCTCGGGAGAGAGGATTCCCTGTTGTTGCGCGGCAAGCATGGATTGCGCGAATCCGCGGCACCGGTCGGTGTCGGTAAAATATGAGCACACCATCATCAGATCGGTGCCTGCCAACAGCAATCTCACGGCCGCGCCGGGATCATCAAACATCCGTGACACGGCATGCATGCCGATATCGTCGGAAACGACGACGCCCTTGAATCCCAGCTCCCCGCGCAGGATTTCCTGACCAAACTTGCGCGACAAAGTCACCGGCTCGCCGGGATCGAGCTTCGGTAACAACAGGTGGCTGGTCATCATCATTGGAATACCGGCTTCGACAGCCGCGCGAAACGGCCGCAACTCCCGCGCCCGCAACCCCTCCAGATCGCGATCCAGAATCGGAAGCTCGCGATGAGAATCGGTGGCGGTGTCGCCATGGCCGGGGAAATGCTTTCCGCAGGCCAACACCTTTTCAGCCTGCAGGGCCTTCATGAAGGCCAGCGCGGCAGCGGTGACCTGCTCGCCGGTGGTACCGAACGCGCGTGCGCCAATGACCGGATTGGCCGGGTTGCTGTGAATATCGAGCACCGGCGCGAAGTTCAAGTTCACGCCAAGCGAAGCCAACTCCACGCCCATCGCCCGCCCGACTGCGGCCGCCTGCCCTGCCCAGCGCGCCGCAAAGGAAAAGCGCGTGATCGGCGCTGGGGTACGACAGACCCGGCCGCCCTCGTGATCAATGCCGATGAAAATCCGCTCGCGCCGGATTGCGTCGCGCACGTCATCAATCAGCTTGCGATGCGCTTTCAGCCACACCTCATAGGGCTGGTCGTGCTGGAAATTGCTTTTGAACAGGACCACGCCGGCGGGCCGCAGGTCCGCCAGCAACGCACGGTCACGCTCGTGCAGTTGCACTGTGGGCCGCAAGCCGATCAGGAAATGATCGCCGGCCGAGCTGATGTTTGATGAATTCATGGTGCGGCCATCTTACGATGGCCGCCCCTGAGCCAGCGAGCGGTCAATATCCGATCGCAATCGCGGTCGGATGCAGCCCCGATGCGGCCGTAGGACTGGCGTAAGCGGTCAACGCCCCGGTCGTCGAGTCGATCTTGAATTGATAGACGAAGCTCGAGCTGCGATCCGTAGCATAGAGGGCCTTGCCGGTCGGATCGATTGCAACCGCACTCGTGTTTGTACCAGCCGGGACCGTTCCGGCACCTATGGGTGTCAGCGCGCCCGTTGTGGAATCGACTGTAAACTGGGAAATCGTACCGTCGGTTCGATTCGCCACATACAGAAACTTGCCGCTGTGATCGATAGCGATGCCCACCGGTCTCAATCCGACGTTAGTCGTTGCGACACTGGTCAGTGAGCCGTCGTTGCCGATCGAGTACTGCTGAACAGTTCCCGGCGCGCTGCCATCACCGTGATTCGCTACATACAGAAAATTTCCCGCAGGATTGATGGTCAAGGCGTTAGGACCTTGACCGCTGGCAACACTGCCCGTACCGATCTTACTGAGGGAACCATCGGACGCAATCTTGTACTGCGAGATCGTACCCGGGCCCGCCGGCGGTTCTGCCGCGTTGGCTCCGTAATTTCCTACATACGCGAACTGATCGTTCGGGTGGACCACCACCGCCGCGGGAGCAGTCCCGCTGGCAATAGTCGGCGTGGCCAGGGGAATCAACTGTCCATCCAGTCCGATCCGGAACTGCGCGATCGTATTGTTGCCGAGGCTGGCCACATAGGCATATTTATTCTCGTGGCTCACAGTGACGGAATTGGGAAACAGGCCAACCTGCACCGTGCCGGTTCCAATGCTCGTCAGGGAACCATTCGAGGCAATTCTATATTGAGCCACGGTGCTCGTTGCCCAGTTGGCGACATACACGTACTCGCCACTGCGCTCGACTGAAATACTGAACGGCTGAGTCCCATTCGAGGGGACTGTCGCAGTGGCGCCCGTCAGCGGCCCGAGCGAGCCATCCAGGTTGAGTTGGTACTGAGAGACCGTATTGTCATCGAAGTTGGTCGCATACGCATAAATCGTGGCTGAGACGGTCAACTGCACTGGCGTGCTCGTGGGGCCGCTCGCCGTGGTCGCGGTGATGCTCGTATTGCCGAAGGCGTTCAGAGCCGTAGCTTTACCCGACGTGTGATCGATGGTCGCTATCGACGTGTCGGAAGACGTCCAGGTAACACCGGTGATCGGCCGAGCCAAGCCATCCGTGTATTTTCCAAACAACGTGAACTGAAGGTCCTGACCCGCGGCGATTGTGGGTCCATTGGGCGATATCTCCACCGACAACAGATTGGGTGGCCCAACCGTCAGGGCATCCGTACCGCTCACTGTGCCGCTCGTCGCGGAGATCGTGGTTGCACCGGCAGCAAGACCAGTCACCAACCCCGCTGCAACCGTGGCTGTCTTGGGATCAACCGAGCTCCAGGTCACTGTCGACGTCAGGTCCTTGGTAGTGCCGTCGCTGTAGGACCCCGTCGCCTTGAGCTGCAAAGTCAATCCGGCCGCGACTGTTGAGCTGCCGCCGCTCGCCGGGGCAACCGAAATTGTGGACAGTGTCACAGTCGGCGGGTTGTTACCGCCGCCGCCACCGCCCCCGGAGCTGCTACCGTCCCCGCCGCCCCCACCGCAACCCGCTACGAGGCCCATGAGGCCAACGAGGCCGGCGAATCGGGCGATCCAGAACGCACGCCCAGTTATGTGCAACGCGGACATTGTGAGGCGACTGATCATGAATTTTTACTCATCTTCCCTTGCTGATGAGTGACCAGGCCGTCGCTGAACGTGCTCGCAACCTCCGCAGAGCACCATCCCGTCCGTCTTTGCGGCGTAGCGACTGAATTTGCCGACCCGTGTCACAGTGTTGTTCAAGACCACTGTGTACACGCACGGAACAGAATTTTCTGAGAAGCGGGTCTCAACAGACCCGCGGATCTGGTGGGGCTTGGATCTGGGCCTCAGAATTTGTAGAGCAACGACAGCCGGTAGGCGATTCCCAAGAAACCTGAAGTCGCAACCGCTGGCCGAACGCCGACCAACAGGGAATTTCAGTTTCGATGGTGGAGAAGTATGTCAGGCACGCAGTCCATCACTGTCACAAGCGCCTGACTGAAACGAGCGCCGAGCCACCGCGTACGCGCAAGTTGATGTTGGTATCCACCGCGGCGCTCTGCGCCCTGCTCTGCGCTTCACCCACAGCGCGCGATATCGAACTGCTCCAGGGCCAGGCACACGGGTGCTCGATCGAGGTCCTGGCCCTGCAACGTTAGTTCGGATTGAAGCAAATCTCACATTCCGACCGCGAGATCGTGCTCCGGCGTTAAACTAGGTTCAGCCAGCACCCCACCATGGGGTTGGTGGACATCTACGCGGCCATGCTGCCGACACTGAAATTCGAGGCCGGTGTGCATGTGAACTACGGGGAGACGGTGCTCCATGTTCACGACGGCAAGCCGAAATTCAAGGATATGCCCACGGAAATGGGCGGCTCAGGCACCCTACTGCCGGACTGAATGCGCAGGCGGCGGCGGGCACTGTCCTTGCTGGCGACGACGGGCTTTGAATTCGAAGCGCCCGCTTCCTCGGACAATAGATGATCGACCGCCGTTCGTTGCTCGCCGCCGCAGCCTCATCACTGGCCCTGTCAGCGCTACCACTGCGCGTCAGCGCCGCCAGTGCCGGCCTGAGGCTCGGTAAGTCCCAGCCGTTCTCCTTTGACGCCCTCATAAAGGAAATGCAGGCGCGCGCGGCCCAGCCGTACGCGCAACAAAACTCGCTGCCGCAGTCGATCCTGGATCGCATCGACTACGCCGAGCACGGCAAGATCAAGTTCAACACGGATTTCGCCCTGTTCCACCAGGGACCCGGCGATTTCCCGGTGACCTTTTTTCACTTGGGGAAATACTTCCGCGCCCCGGTGCACATGTATGTGCTTTCGGGCGCCGGCCAGAGCGCCTCCGCCGCGGAAATTCTCTACGACCCCGCCTACTTCAGCATGCCGGCCAACAGCCCGGCGCGCGAGCTGCCCAAGGGAGCCGGGTTCGCCGGCTTTCGCCTGCAGGAAAGCCGCGGCGGCGATCAACAGAAACTCGACTGGCACAGCAACGACTGGGTTGCCTTTCTCGGCGCGTCCTATTTCCGCGCCATTGGCGAGCTCGCGCAGTATGGACTGTCGGCTCGCGGTGTTGCCATCGATGTGAGCTCCCCGGGCCGCGCGGAAGAATTTCCGGACTTCACCCGCTTCTACTTCGAACCGTCGGCCAACGGCTCCGGGGCCGTCACAGTGTACGCCGCGCTCGAAGGCCCCAGTCTCACCGGCGCCTATCGGTTTGTCATGCAGCGCGGTAAGGCCGTTGTCATGGACATCCAGGCCAACCTGTTTATGCGGCGCGATGTCGGTCAACTCGGCATCGCACCCATGACCTCCATGTACTGGTACTCCGAAACCAACAAGCCCGGGCCGGTGGACTGGCGGCCGGAAATTCACGACTCCGACGGTCTCGTCTTGTGGACAGGAGGCGGCGAGTACATCTGGCGCCCACTCAACAATACGCGAAATCCCAGCACATCGACGTTCGCGGACGAGTCACCGCGCGGTTTCGGCCTGTCGCAACGCGACCGGTTGTTCGATCACTACCTCGATGGCGTGCACTATGAGCGGCGCCCCAGCCTGTGGGTCGAGCCAGCCGGCGATTGGGGCGAAGGTACTGTGCAACTCGTCGAGCTGCCTACCGACGATGAGACCATGGACAACATTGTCGCAATGTGGGTACCGAAGCAATCGGCCAAGGCCGGCAGCAATCTGCAGTTTCACTACAAACTAACCTGGAGTGCCGGCGAGCCGCACGAGACTACGCTCGCCCGCTGTATTGCCACCCGCATGGGTCGCGGCGGCGAGCCTGGGCAGAACCGCCCCAAGGGCGTACACAAGTTCGTTGTGGAATTCCTGGGCGGTCGCCTGGGCTCCCTGCCCTATGGCATCCGGCCCGAGCCGGTGCTGTCCGCCACCTCGGGTACCTTCTCCGATGTGTTTACTGAAGCGGTCCCGGACAGTGTTGCCGGGCATTGGCGCGCCCAATTTGACTTCACTGCCACGGGCAGCGAAGTTGTTGACATGCGCCTGTATCTGAAGGTCGGCGATCAGACTCTGTCAGAAACGTGGTTGTACCAGTACCACGTGAGCTGACATTACTTGTCCCGGTCGATGGCGTACATGACGGAGAAGAGCGGGATTTTCTTCTCCGTCTGCATGGGATCCTTGCCGCGCAAACCCTGGTACACCGCGTGCGCACAGAAAGCCCGGCCGGGTTTGTTCGGCTTTGACAGCGCCGCCTGGTTGGGAACGCCCGCCGTCTGCGCTTCCTGCTTGGTGAGAAAGTCCGCCGTCTCCGCCGCCTGCACGAGCGAGCCATCCTTCATTTTCAGCAGCCACACTTCGCCGCCGGCCACGAGCGGATCGCCTTTTTCAATGGTGGCCATCAGGAACACCTCGGAATTGTCCGCCAGGTCCGCGGGAACTGAATTCGTCAGGTAGGTCATGTGCTGGCCGAATGAGCCGCCCGCCACATTCGGCGGCCGGTTCCAACGCATCGCCGTTTCCAGGTCGCCGCAGGTCTTCGCTTCCCACAACTGTGTGAAGTTCTTGCGGCCCTGCGGCCCGTCGGCCGACGTCATGTAGTGGATCTTCTTCATCTGGGCGTCGGAAGGGACTTCGGGCGGACCTGAGACCTGTTCGACTTTGTGGCACCCGGCGAGGCCGGCCAGAAGAAGCACAGCGCACGCTGGCAATGAAGTGGTGTATTTCATAGATAGCTCAACCGTTGGCAGGGCCCCCGGTTCCCCGGGGCTGGCAGACAGGATTGTGAAATCCCCTGCCTGAACGGTCGATTAAGAGATAATTCGCCGTGTGAGTAAAGTGACACCGCCCATGCCACCCATGGCCTCCGATCGAATTGGAGGCCTGCAAGTATTGTTCACCATCCGCAGGAACGCGCTGAGCGCCTTCCCCAAGCGGTGTCTACATGAGCCCGTTGTCAGGCTGCGAGCGGCCGGCCGGCCGCTCGCGCTCGTTACCGCGCCTGATGCGATCGGCCACATGATGATTACTCACGCCGACGACTATGTCCGACTCCCCTTCGGGCGTCGCGTTCTCGGACCCATTGTCGGCAAAGGACTGCTGGTCAGTGAAGGCGAAACCTGGCGGCAACAGCGCCGTGCCATGGCGCCAGCGTTTGCGCCGCGAAATATCCCGATCATGAGCGCTCACATCATGCGCTGCACCGAAGCTTCCTGTGAGCGCCTGGCGCAATCACGGGGTCGGCCGGTCAATCTGCTCGAAGAGATGCAAACGCTCAGCCTGGAGATTGCTGCAACATCGCTGTTCTCCATGGAAGCCGCGACATTCGGTCCGCAGGTGCGCGCATTAGTGTCGGAATACATGGGAACGGTTGGGCGACTGTACCTGGCTGATGTTTTTCTACCCGAGGGCACCCCGACGCGCATGCGCCGGCGACGCGCAGACTTCCGCAAGCGTTGGACCCAGCTCATCGCTTCGATCATCGAGGCGCGGCATCAGTCGGGAACCGCCGGCGCACCCAGAGATCTCTTCGACCTGCTTGCGCAGGCGCACGGCCCTGATCGACAGGACCTGCTGGCGGATGAAGTGTCCACCATGATAGTTGCGGGTCACGAGACGACTGCGCTCACTCTGTTCTGGATGTGCACTCTGCTTGCGAAGTCACCTGAGTGGCAGGGAATGCTTGCGGAGGAAGCGACACGTCACGACCTGTCCGTGGCGGGTGCCGGAAAGAGCCTTCCCAAGCTGGAGATTGCGCGCGCGGTCGTACAAGAAACATTGCGGCTGTATTCACCTGGTTTCATGGCGGGGCGCCTGGCGAAACGGTCGCACGAGGTCTGCGGCGTGGAGGTTCCCGAAGGCTCCATTGTGCTGGTGCCGTTCTGGCTCATACACAGGACGCCGCAATGGTGGCCGAACCCAACGGCCTTCGATCCTTCGCGTTTTCTCAACGATGCCGATCCGGCGCGGCACACGTACTTGCCGTTCGGAGTGGGCCGGCATGTTTGTATTGGTGCCCAGTTGGCGATGTCCGAAGCGACCCTGGCCATCGCGCGGCTGGCACAGCAATTCACCCTGACGATGCGGGATGAGCGGCCGGTTCTACCGGTGGCGACACTGACCACCCGGCCTGATCACGCACCGGAATTCGTTTTGCAGCCTCGCGCCCACTGATCAACCGACCTCGCTGCGCCGGAGCAGGTAGTCCAGGCCCCCCACCCGATACCACCGGTATCCATAGGCCTCGAGCAGCACGCAATGCCGACCGGCCGCGTCCGCCCGGCTGTGATCCTCCGACAGCAAGTTGACCAACAGGTTGCCGGTCTCCCCGGCAATACCGACTTCGAACCGCGTCTCGCGGGGAGAAGCCGACAGATTGTGAACGAACAACACCGAGTTGTTGCGCCAGTCGTAGCGGATGGCCAGCACGGCCGGGTCGCGGGTCTGGACAATCTCAAAGTCACCCCACCCCACTTCGGGCACTTCCTTGCGCATGCGGATGATGCGTTCGGTCCAGTTCAACATCGAGCTCGGCTCGCGGCGCTGTTGGGCGGCATTCACATGCTCGAAACCGAACGGTCCGCGGCTGATGACCGGCGTAAACGGACGATCGCTCTTGGTGAAACCGGCATTGCGCTCGGTGGACCATTGCATGGGCGTACGCGCGCATTCCCGTTCCTTCAGATCGAGATCATCGCCCATGGCCAATTCATCGCCGTAACGCAGGACCGGCGTGCCCGGAAGCGTAAACAGAAGGCTGTACGCCAGCTCGATGCGCCGGCGGTCACCGCTGAGCATGGGCGCGAGCCGGCGCCGGATCCCCCGCTCGTAGAGTTGCATCTGCGGTTCGGGCCCAAATGCTTTGAACACCGAGTTGCGTTGGGCCGCAGTCAACCGTCCGAGATCGAGCTCATCGTGATTTCGCAGGAACTGACCCCATTGGGCCGTGGCCGGGCGCTTCTTTGTGTCTTTGAGCGCCTTTTGCAACGGACGCGAATCCTCCGCGGCGAGCGCATAGAACAGGTTCTGATTGACCTGGAAATTGAACATCATGTGCATGCGGTCACCGTCGACCCCGAAATACTCCATGTCGGTATTCGGCAGCACATTCGCTTCGGCGAGGATGAGGGCATCGCCCTGCCGCCACTGCAGGAACTCGCGGAAGCTGCGCAGCATGTCGTACTGCTCGGTTGGTTTCGCCACCCGCGGGCCCTTCGTGGCAATCACAAAGGGCACCGCATCCATGCGAAACCCCGAGACACCCAGTTGAATCCAGAAGCCCATGATTTTGAGGATCTCGGCCTGGACAAACGGGTTGGCGGTATTCAGATCCGGCTGAAAATCGTAGAAGCGATGGAAGTACCAGGCGCGCGCCCGCGAATCAAAGCTCCAGGTCGCCTTCTGCACGCCGGGGAACACCATGCCGCGATGGGCACCGGCCGGCTTCTTTTTCGACCAGACATACCAGTCGCGGTACTTTGAGTGGGGATCGCGCCGGGCCTCCTGGAACCAGGGATGTTGGTCCGATGTATGATTCACCACCAGGTCGATGATGATGCGAATACCCCGCTCGTGGGCGGCATGGGTGAACTCGACGAAATCGCCGAGAGTTCCGTAGCGCGGATCGACCTCGTAGTAGTTGCAGATGTCGTAACCGCCGTCGCGGCCGGGAGAAGTCTGAAACGGCATGAGCCAAATCGCGGTCACGCCGAGACCGTGCAGGTAATCCAGCCGACGCATCAAGCCCTCGAAGTCACCCACACCATCGCCGTTCGCATCCATATAGGTGGCCACGCAAAGGCAATAGATCACCGCGTTCTTGTACCAGAGATCGGTGATCATGAGCGGCGGTCGGTCAGACGCATGATGACTCCTTCATTGGCCCGCAAGCCAACACTTGTCACCGGATCGTCGTCGCGATCCAGGTAGGTGGACAAGATGATCCGGCCGGCGCCGGCCAGGGTTTCCAGGGACAGCTCGTACGGATCCTCACCGAAGTTGAGAGCCACGAAGAAGCGCTCAGGTGACTCTTCCCTGACATAGGCCAACAGATGCCCGGTCGTGGCCACCGGCTCATATATCCCAACTGACAAAGCGGGATGGGCGCGGCGCAATGCCAGAAGCCGGCGGTAGAGAGTCAGTATCGACTCGGGATCGGCATCCTCCGACTGCACATTGACGACGCTATAATCGTCAGACACTGGCAACCACGGCTGCGCCGCGCTGAATCCCGCGTTGGCGCTGGCGTCCCATTGCATGGGTGTCCGGCAGGGATCGCGGCCCAACCCCAGACCCGGAACCCGCTTCTCAAACGGGTCCTGAATTCGATCCGTGGGAATCGGCACATTGCTCATGCCGATCTCGTCTCCATAGTACAAGGTGGGCGTGCCCCTGAGGGTGAGCAACAACATGGCGGCCACGCGCGCCTGGTCAATTCCCACGCGGGAAGCGATGCGCGCCCTGTCATGATTGCCGAGCACCCAGTTCGGCCAGCCACCCGACGGCAACTTGCCTTCGTACTCGTCGATCAATTGCGCAATGCCGCGCGCATTCCACGGCGCCTGCAGCAGTTGGAAGTTGAATGGCAATTGCACGCCTTCGAGATTGACGCCGTAGTAGGCAACGAGGCGTTCGACAGGCAGGTAAATCTCACCGATCAATATGCGATCGGCGAACTCATCCGTCACACGTCGTAAGGCCGCCACCACCTCCTGCACTTCAGGCCGGTCGGTGGTGTACAACGGAATCTGACTGTGAAGCGGGTTCTGCCCCGGCCGATAGTCCGGGTTCGGCGGATTGTCGCGCCACAGGTCGTCCTTGATCAGGTGCCACAACACGTCGACCCGGAAGCCATCGACCCCGCGCCGCATCCAGAAGCGCAGCACGTCGTGCAGCGCCGCGCATACCTCCGGATTGCGCCAGTTGAGATCCGGCTGCTCCTTCAGAAACGCATGGTAGTAATACTGACCGGTGGGCTCATCGAATTCCCACGCACTGCCGCCGAAGTTGCTCAGCCAGTTGTTGGGTGGGCCACCGCCGGCCGCCGGATCGTGCCACAGGTACCAGTTGCGTTTGGGATCATTGCGCGAGCGGCGCGCTTGCCGAAACCAGGGGTGCCGGTCGGAAGTGTGGTTGGGTACAAAATCCAGGATGAGCTTGAGGCCCCGCTTCCTGACCTCCGCCACCAGCTCATCGAACAACCCGAGGGTACCGAACACGGGATCGATGTTGGTGTAGTCGGAAATGTCATAACCGAAGTCCGCCATCGGTGAGGGGAAGATCGGCGACAGCCACAGCGCGTCCACACCCAGGGAGGCGCAATAGTCCAGCCGCGCGAGAATGCCCCGCAGGTCACCCGTGCCATCCGTATTTGCATCACTGAAGGAGCGCGGGTAGATCTGATAGACGACACCTCGCTGCCACCATGCGTAGCTCATTGAACACCTCGCCGCTTCTTGGCAAACGCGAAAGAAGCTGCCGTGTTCCAGACCGGCTGCGCCGCAGGCGCCGTTGTAGGCTCGCGGGGCGCGGGCGTACTATCAGGAAAAAGCTTCAGTTCTCAACCAAAAAACCCTCAGGGAGTCACCGCATGAGCGACCGGTCGATCGAATTGTCCAGCCGTCGGGGCCTGCTGATGATGGCTGCAGCCGCCGGCGTTTCGCTTGCCACGCCGCGGATCCTCAGGGCCGCTGCCTCCGGGCCCAAGTTCGGCGGAGATCTGACCGCCGTGCGGGCTGCGATTGAAAAACAGCAGGCGCAGGCACTGAAGCGTCTGCAGAGCTGGATTGCGCTGCCATCCATTGCGGCGGAGAACCGCAACATGAAGGAAGGCGCGCAGATGATGGCCGAGCTTCTGAAGGACGCCGGCTTTCAGAACGCCAAAATCATGCCAACAGACGGCCAACCGGGTGTGTTCGCAACATTGGATGCCGGGGCGAAGCGCACGGTCGGCATGTATTTCATGTACGACGTGAAGCAGTTCGAGCCATCCGAGTGGAGCTCCCCACCCACCGAGGCCGCCGTTGTCGAGCGGGCTCCCTTCGGTAAAGTGCTGATCGGCCGCGGCGCCACCAACCAGAAGGGCCCGGAAGCGACCTGGCTGGCCGCCCTGCACGCGCTCAAAGCCGCGGGCCGCAAGCCGCCTGTGAACATTGTGCTGGTGGCCGAAGGTGAGGAAGAAATCGGCTCACCCCACTTTGCCCAGGTCGTGCACCAGCCCGAAGTGCTCCAGGCGCTCTCGAAGTGCCACGAAGTCTTCATGCCGTTCGCCTCGCAGTCGCCCCAGGGCAGCGTGGAAGTCTTTCTCGGTGCCAAGGGAATGATTGAGGTCGAGATGGTGTGCTCCACGGAGCGATGGGGACGCGGCTCCAAGGACGACATTCACTCCAGCTACAAGGCGGAGCTCGACAGCGCGGTGTGGCGCCTGGTGAAGGCCCTCTCGACGTTGGTTTCGGAGGACGGCAACGACCCGGCCATCGACGGTTGGTTCGAGCACGTGAAACCGCTGACCGAGCGGCAGAAACAGATCATCGCAGAGAAGGTCGCAAACTCCAATGAAGCGGACGTAAAGAAGCTGTTGGGCGTACAGCACTGGGTTCGCGATCTGTCCTACCGCGATGCGCTGGAACGGCTGGCTTCACAACCCACGGTCAATATCGAAGGCATGTATGCCGGCTACACGGGGCCCGGCGGAAAGACGTTGCTGCCCTCCAAAGCCGTCGCGAAGCTCGATTTCCGGCTGGTTCCCGACCAGACGGCCGAAGAGGCCAAAACCAAGCTGTTGGCGCACCTGCAAAAGCGCGGCTACGGCGATATCGAAGTCAAGGTGACCGGCGGCTACAATCCAACACAGACGGACGAGAATTCGTCGCTCATCAAAGCCTCCCTGGCGGTCTACAAATCGGAAGGCCTGTCCGTGAGCCTTTCGCCGCGCCTGGCAGGGTCCTGGCCGGGTTATATTTTCACCGGGCCGCCGGTCAGTCTGCCGGCGGGACATTTTGGAACCGGCCACGGGAGCCGCGCGCACGCGCCGGATGAATACTACGTCATTGAGTCGAGCAATCCGGCCGTACGCGGGATGGCGGAAGCCACGCTGTCCTACGTCAAGCACCTGTACGCCCTCGCGGCAAGCTAGATCTGAATGGACTCGCTGATCACCGCCGCCGGCCGGGCGCTGGCGGCCGGTGATCCGCTCGGGGCACTGAAGAGGGTCGCGCTGCGCAATGATGCTCCGGCTCTCGCGCTCCGGGGCATCGCCATGGCACAGCTTGGCGATCTAGCCCGGGCACGGATGCTGCTCAAAAGCGCTGTACGGGCCTTCAGCCCGAAAGAAACCATGGCGCGGGCGCGGTGCATTGTTGCGGAAGCCGAGATCGCGCTTGCCGCGCGCGACCTGCATCCCGTGAAGGCACTCAACGCGGCCCTGGATGTGCTCGAGGCACACGGGGACCGGGTAAATGTGGCGCACGCGCGCTATATCCAGATTCGCCGGCTTCTACTGATCGGGCGTGTCGATGAAGCTGAGGAGAGCCTCACGGATGTCGATCCCGCGCTCCTTCCTCCGGCATCCAAGGCGGGACACGAATTGATTGTGGCGGGCATTGCCATGCGGCGACTTCGCGCGAAGCAAGCCCGAGAGGCCCTGACGCGCGCCCAGCGCGCTGCCCAACAAGCACGCATCCCCGCACTGGCGGCGGAAGTTGACAGCGCTTTTCGCACGCTGAATGCACCTGCCGCCAGGCTGATTGCGGCGGGCAAGGAACGCCTGTTGGTGTTGGATGACGTTGAAGATCTGCTGGCATCGGATGCGTTGGTTGTCGACGCCTGTCGCTATCGGGTGGGAGGCATTTCGCTCGCGACTCGCCCGGTGTTGTTCACGCTCGCCCGGACACTCGCGCAACACTGGCCACACGATGTTTCCAGAGCCCAGCTCGTTGCCCGAGCGTTCGGACTGAAGCTCGACGACGAGTCGCATCGTGCCCGCCTGAGAGTGGAGATCGGACGACTGCGCGGGGTGCTGCGCAAGCTCGCCGAAGTGAATGCAACCAGGGAAGGATTCGCGCTTGCACCGCGCCAAGCGAAGAAAGTAGTCGTGCTCGCACAGCCGGTGGAGGATAAGAACGCCGCAGTGCTCGCCCTGCTCGCGGATGGCGAATCCTGGTCGAGCTCGGCGCTCGCACTGGCGCTCGGCACGAGCCAGCGAACAGTACAGCGAGCGCTCGACTCCCTAGCGGAATCAGGCAAAGTGCAGTCTTTCGGGCGTGCACGCACCCTGCGCTGGATGACTCCGCCCATGCCGGGATTTACGACTACTTTGTTACTCCCGGCGCCTCTGCCCATGGATTAGGATCGCAACATGAGCAAATCAAACGCCAAGATCACCCGTGAATACGGACCTTTTCCGGGCGCACAAAGAGTGAATGGAGTGACCTACGATGGCCACCATGTCTGGATTGCCGCCGGTGACAAGCTGATTGCCGTGGATCCCGCGAGCGGTGAAGCAGGCCGCTGCATCGATGTGGCCTCACATGCAGGTACGGCTTTCGATGGGCGGTTCCTGTATCAGATCGCGGAGGAGCGCATCCAGAAAATCGATCCCAACACCGGCCAGGTCGTGGCCACGATTCCGGCGCCGGGCAACGGCGGCGACTCGGGACTCACGTGGGCCGAAGGCTCCTTGTGGGTGGGCGAATACCGTGCCCGCAAGATTCACCAGATCGATCCGGATACCGGCGCCATTGTGCGCTCGATCGAATCCAACCGCTTCGTGACCGGCGTTACCTGGGTTGACGGTGAGCTGTGGCACGGAAGCTGGGAAGGTGACGAAGGTGCCTTGCATCGCATCGACCCTCAGACCGGCCAGGTAATGGAAGAGCTGCAAATGCCCGCCGGCGCAGGCGTCTCGGGCCTGGAATCCGACGGTAAGGAGCAGTTTTTCTGCGGCGGCGGCAGCAGTGGCAAAGTCAGGGTCGTGCGCCGGCCGAAGCGCTGAGGCGTTCGACCATGGCAGCGATGACTTTGGCGTCGGTCATTCTGCTGGCGGCGGGCGCGAAGCCCAGTGCAACGGTGCTGGAATCATTGCAGACTTCCGAGCTGCAGGAGCTGTGCACGGCCGGCACCCCGGTCTCGCGGACGAAGGGCGCCACGTTCTGCGCGGTCAGACCGGCCCCGGCCATGACCTCGATGCGGTTTCCGGCCTGTTCCACTAGCTGACGGATCCGGCGGCTGCCGGCGGCCGCACCCGTGGCGCCTCCCGAAGTCAACACGCGTTTGAACCCGAGTTGGATGGCCGTTTCCAGGGCCACGGGAAAGTCCGGAACCAGATCGAACGCGCGATGCAGTACCGCAGGTAGTCCGGCGGCGTGCTCAATCAATTCCCGCAATGCCGGTTCGTCGAGGCGGCCATCGGCCAGGTTGGCACCAATGACGACCCCCGCGAGCTTCAGTGAGCGCACGGTGTCAATGTCGCGGCGGATCACATCGAGCTCGCGGCGGTTGTAGCAAAAATCGCCTTCCCGCGGGCGAATGAGCACAAAGCAAGGCAGGTCCTTGGCTGCTGCCAGGGCCATCAGGCCGCAGGAGGGGGTGAGCCCGCCGAGGCTGAGAGCGGAACACAACTCCGCACGGTCGGCACGGGACGCCGCGGCGATGTCGAGTCCTGCCACCGAGTCGACGCAGACCTCCAGACACGTATGCATTTAGATCGAGCTCTTGCTGTCGTACAGGGCGCTTGGGTTGGCGGTATTACAAACCGCGTATGTGAAGCCTTTTTGAACGGCCCAGGCGCCGATCTCACCCGACTTGCTGACCGCCAGAAAACCGACCTGGAAGTCGGCAGGACGATCCCTCTTGCGGTGCAGAATGCGTTCGACCGCCTGCCGGCAGGCATCCTGCGGTGACCGTCCTTGGCGCATGAGCTCGACCACCAGGAAGCTACCCGCATTGCGGATCACCTCTTCACCAACACCCGTGGAGGTTGCCGCACCCACATCATTATCAACATAAAGCCCTGCGCCGATGATGGGACTATCACCCACGCGTCCGCGCATTTTCCAGGCCATGCCGCTCGTGGTGCAGGCACCGGCCAGGTTGCCGTGTTGATCGAGCGCCAGCATGCCGATGGTGTCGTGATTGCCCGCGCCACCCGGAGTGCCCAGAGACTTGTCGCCCGGTGTGTTAGCGCCTGGGCGCCCGAGCATATTCTCGCGGTTGGGCACCGGCTCGTAACCCTGTGCACTCTTCAGCCACTTCTGCCAGGCGTCACGCGACTCCGGCGTCAACAACTGCTCCCGCGCAAAACCCTGCTCTACAGCGAACTGGGTTGCCCCTTCGCCGACCAGGAGCACGTGCGGTGTTTTATCCATGACCGCGCGCGCCACCGAGATGGGATGCGCTATGAACTCCATCGCCGCCACGGCACCACAATTTCCAAACTCGTCCATGATGCTCGCGTCCAGTGTCACATGTCCGTCGCGATCCGGGTAACCCGCGCGGCCGACGGTGTGATTTTTCATGTCCGCTTCCGGTACTCGGACGCCGGCTTCCACGGCATCAACAGATCTGCCGCCAGCGGCAAGGACGGCCCACGCCGCCTTGTTCGCGGGGACACCGAAATCCCACGTAGATACAACGAGTGGTTTGATCACGGAAGCGGCGCCTCCCGTTGCGCTGGCGAGCAGCGGCGCAGTGAGCCCGGCGGCTCCGAGGAAAAAACGTCTGGTAACCATCCGCGTATATTACGCGGATGGCACCGGTGCAGGCACGGTGCCCGGCTGGATCTGCTTGACCTCGAGCGTCTTCGTGAAGGCAGCCAGGTAACGATCCGCGACACTGTCCCAGGAATACTGGGATTCCACGCGGGCACGCGCGGCACGCTGCATCGTCTTCAATCGCTCTGGTTCGTCGAATAACTTCTGAATGGACCCGGCCAATGCGACTGCATCACCCGGAGTCACCAGGCAGCCAACATCCGGTGTCACCATGGCGGGGATGCCGCCGGTATTGCTACCGATCACAGGCGTGCCCAATGCCAGGGACTCGAGAACAACCAGGCCCTGGGGTTCGAGCCGGGACGGGACGACTGCAACATCAGCGGCGGCAACGTATTGCCGGAAGCGGGGGTCACGGTTGCTGATGAAGCCCAGGAACTCAACCGGCAGGCCGCGCGCGGCTTCCATCATCGAACGGGCGTATGGATCAACATAACTGTCGCGCCCATCAAACGAGCCGCTCAGCGAACCGATGATGAACACCTTCAGGCGCGGAATCCGCTCGGCAAGCAGTCGGATCGACGCCAGCAGCACATCGATTCCCTTGATAGGCGCAATGCGTCCGGTAAACACCACCGCAAAATCACTCGGCTGGATATTCAGCGCCTGGCGGGCCTCGCTGCGAGCCACCGGCAGCCATGAGCCCAGGTCCAGACCATTCGCAATGGTTGTTACCGCGGCCCCTGGCAGCGCCTCCTGCAGATAGTTGCCGAGGCCGACGGTCAGAGTGGATGAACGAATGAGCTTCTTTTCGATCTCCGTCACGAGGCGGCCGTAAAGCCGGCCCCGCAGCGTCGGTTTGCGCTTCCGGGTTGAATCGGTGCTGACGGCGGTCTGTCCGGTGTGCGGCAGGCTCCAGACGGGCGTGTGAGCTGTGTAGATGCCCCGGATGCCGTGCATCCGTTGCAACAGGAATCCCAGATCGGGCGAATGCATGTGCACGACATCGGCGTGGGCAAGATCGATCTGCCCGGGCAGATGGCGTGCAAAACGATAACTCCGCGACCATGTTTGAATCAGGTGGCGAATGCGGCTCTGCGCGCTTTCGCAGGTGGGTTTCGCACGTGGCCGTGCCAGCTCCACCACGCGGACCGCGGGATGCAGCAGCGCGCGGGGGGTATCGCTCTGGAAATCCACGAGCGTGACCTCATGGCCGCGAGCCGCGAAGCGGTTCGACAATTCGCAGGTAACTGTGGAGACCGGACCCATGAGCGACGTGCCGATAGTCCCGCTCGTCGCCACTTCGATAATTCTCATTGTGCCTGGGATCATGGCGGCTTCTGTGCAGCGCGAAAAGGCACGCAGTTCACGAATTCCGCGTCTGATCGCCGATTGCCGGTGAGCGGGCCCCAGGCTCGCGCTACGATGGGCAATAGAGGAAAAGCCGTAACCAAACGGCTCAACATAATTCAGGAGCGCTATGTCCCGCCGACTGCTGATGCTGGCTGTTGATAGCATCGACTGGTTCCTGGTCAATGAGTGGGCGGCCGAAGGCCACCTGCCCGTGCTGAGGCGGCTGCTCGAAGGCTCCCGGCAGTTGCTGTGTACCGAGTCGAATCGCCCCCTCCCCGGCTCGGTCTGGACGGACATCGCCACCGGCGTGTCCGCGGGTACCCACGGGTACGTCGACCTCACCCACCTGACTCCGAACAGTTATGGATCCGATCGCATAGATGCGAGCCGCCTGTCCGCCCTGCCCTTCTACAAGGTGCTGAGCGATGCCGGCATTCGCTGCGCCATCGTCGATTTTCCCATCGACTATCTGCTGCCGGACTTCAACGGTTTGCAGATCGTGGACTGGGGCACTGAATTCAAGCTCGGCAAGTTCGGTGTCAACACACCTGGGCTCGCGGCGGAGCTCGACAGTCACCCACTGACCGACTACGACCGTACCGCCTTGGGCTCATCCGACCTGATCGCGCTGAAACACAAGCTGCTGCGCGGCATCGAGGTCAAGCGCCGTTTTGCGGTCTCGCTGCTGCAAAAGCGCGAACACGAGTTTGTGTTTTACAACTTTGCCGAGCTGCACAAGGCAGGGCATTTTTTCTGGAAGTTTCACGACCGCAACCATCCGGACTTCACTGACAGTGAGCCGCAATTGCGTCACGCGCTGCGTGAAGTCTATTCGGAAATGGACCGTGCCATCGGCAACGTGTTGGAACAACTCGGCGGCGATGACCATCTTGTCCTGGTCACCGACCGGGGCATGTACGCGGACTATCGCGGCGATCACCTGATAGAGAAGGTGTTGCTGCAACTGGGGCTTGCCACCCCCCGCGGACCCTCCCACGAAGGACGCGCGGAAACCTGGCGGACGCGCCTGCTGAATCAGCGTGAGACGCGCAATGCCCTGCGGTTCGTGGGACAGAAGCTGCTGCCGGAATCCGTGCGGCAGGCGCTGCTGCCATTCCATCGGGCCGCGGTCGGCGAATCAGCACCCCTCGACTGGCACAAGACCCGGGTCTACGCCATTCCGGCCGTTGGAAACAGTCACCTGCGGATCAATCTCGCCGGGCGGGAGCCGTTGGGAGTGGTTAGCGCCGGCACGGAGTTTCAGGCGGTGCTGGCCGAAACCGCCGCGCAGTTGCGGTCGCTCATCAACCCCGCCACCGGCGAACGCGCGGTGGAAGAAATCTACTTCCCCTCGACCCAGTTCCAGGGACCCCGATCCGCGGAGCTGCCTGACCTGGCCATCGTCTGGAACCCGAATTCTCCCATCACCGCCCTGACGTCCCCCGCGATGGGGACAGTCAGCGGCAAGTCGACCGAAGGACGTACGGGCAACCACCGGCCGGACGGCTTTGCGTTGTTCAGCGGCCCGGCATTCGCGGCGCGCGGCGAAGTGGTGAACGGGGATCCACGGCAGATCGCACCGACCATCCTGCGGCACTTCGGCATTGAGCCGCCTTCGTACTACGAAAAACCGGCTATTGCGCCGAAAGCCACCGATCGCTCCCAGGCTGCCTGACGAAATCCCGCCGCGCCGTACACGCTCCTGCAATTCGTCGCAGGTAGGTTGAAAAAACCGCGGCGCGCGCCCATACGGGCGACATCGCGTCGAACTCAAGAGGTGGCCCCCCATGACCCCGCAAGAGCGCTCCCTGCTCGAAAGCTTTCTCGCCCAGCTCGTTCAGGTTCGTAGCGTCAACAAGGACCCCGAAGCGGAGCGCCTGATCGCACGAGCGGTTGAGCACCAGCCCGACGCGACTTACCTGGTCGTGCAACGTGCATTGCTGCTGGGTCAAGCCCTCGAGCAAGCGAAGGCTCGCATTGCGGGCTTGGAGGAAGCGGGGCGGGGGCAGGGGTTTTTGGACCCGAACGCGTCGGGGTGGGGGAATCCTTCAGGACCTTCGTCGGGTGTGCCGGCCGGTGGCGCTGGCCGCGGGTATGGCGGCGGCGTTGGCGGCGGCGGCGGCCCGATCGGCGGCGGCGCGGCTGGCGGGCCACCCGGTAATGGCGCTCCCACGTATGGCGCCCCGGTGTACGGCGCAGCCCCGGTGTACGGCGCAGCCCCGGTGTATGGCGCAGTCCCGGTGTATGGCGCGGCCCCGGTGTATGGCGCGGCCCCGGCGTATCCAGCGTATGGCGCGCCACCGGTCGGCGGGGGTTTCTCGAGCTTTCTAGGCCAAGCGGCGGCCACAGCGGCTGGTGTCGCGGGCGGTGAGTTCCTGTTTCAAGGAATCGAGAACCTGTTTGGACATCATGGCGGCGGCTTCGGCGGAAGCGGCTTTGGCGGGTTCGGCGCTGGCGGAACCTTTCCGGCCGAAGACGTCACAATCAACAATTACTACGCGCCCGAGGAAGTGATTGTCGACAATGACTTCAACGGCTCTCCGTCTGGAGATGACTCGGACGAGACGTTCACGAGCGACGACTTCTCGGACGATCAGGACGTCGTTTAAGACGCGTCCAGAAATGTCACCAACTCATCGAGTGTTGCCCCACTGCCCTGCGGCCTGACACCCAGCTCCTCCGCGGCGGCGTTCAGGCGGTTGTTCCAGAAGGTTGGATAGCCGAACCAGCCGGCACCCGCCGCATCCCAGCCCGCGAAGGCGACAAACAGGATCTGCGGCGCGCGCAGTCCCAGGACCTGGGTGCCGAGCCGATAGGCGCGCGGATCGGGTTTGAATGTCTTGATCCGGTCGGTACTGATGACGTGTTGAAAGGTGCCGGTGAGGCCCGAATTGGCGAGCCCCGCATTCAGGATGGCATCCGTGGCGTTGGATAGAACCACCAGCTTACGACCCGAACGCCGTAATTTTTCCAACGCCGCCGGCACTTCAGGCCAGCTACGCATTGTCAGGTAGCCGTGCATCAGCTCATCGCGCGTGTGGTCGGAAAGATCCACGTGGATGGAGTGGGCGGCGAACTGCAGGGCATCCGCTGTCACACTCCAGAAGTCCGCATACATTCCCGTCAGGGCACGTAACCATTGATATTCGAACTGGCGCCCGCGCCACGCCTGCGCCAACTCGGCTCCACGGTCCGGGATTGCCGCCTCGCAGGCGCGAAAAATGGGGCGCGGGTCAAAGAGCGCGAATGCGTCGAACGCCACTGCCTCAATGGACTTGCCCGACACGGACGGAGCCAGCGCCGCAGCGGCGGCCGGCGCCACCAGGCTCGCCGACCCCAAAGTCACAAACGATCGTCGATCCAACTGCACGAGGCCTCCAGCGGCAACCTGGAGAATGAGACCGTGTCAGAGGCGAAGAAATTTCCGTGGGTCAGTAAAAAATCCGGCCGCTCAGGATCCACCATCGCGCCCATAGCGCTGAAAACCGCTGCGGGTGAGCAGCGTTTCGTAGTAGCGCTCCACATTCGGATACGCGGGCCGTGTTACAGGAATCGAGTTCCAGCGGCGCAGTGACAGGCCGATCGCAATATCGGCCACCGTAAAGTCAGCTCCGGCAATGTAGGCGCCGGTACGTGCGAGCTGCGCATCGACCATACCGACCATGGTCGAAAATTGACTCAACGAAGCCTCAATGGCCCGCGGCTCCTGGAATGCCGGGTTCCTGCGCACCAGGCCCTGGAATGCCACGCGCCAGCTATTGTTGAAATCGGAAGCCTGCCAGTCCATCCACTGCTCCACCCGCGCGCGCGCGGCGGGCTGGACTGGCAACAGGTCGGCACGGCCGCGACTGGCGGCGAGATAGCGGACAATGGTATTGGACTCCCAGACAATGACACCGCCGTCATCGATTACCGGCACCATTCCGGCGCTGTTGAGTGCTTTGAAAGCCGGATCCGATGTGGGGCGGTAGGCGCCGCCCCAATCTTCCCGCTCGAAAGACAGGCCGATCTCGGCGCACACCCAGAGCACCTTGCGGACATTGATGGATGCCGCATACCCATGGATCTTCAACATGGTGACAAAATATCAGGCGGTCAACACCTGATCGAGCAGTTGATTCACTGCGCGCTGCGCTTCCAGAATCGATGACCGGTGATCCATGGCGCCCGCAAGATCGGTATTGGCAAAGGCGATCCGTCCGAATGGCGCGCCGCGCAGCACGTCACGGGGAGCGGGTTTACCGTTCGTGCCAAAGAAAAAACCCGGCTGGGGGCTCAGATAGGCGTGACCCCAGCGATTGAGAATAATGGCAGCAATATCGCGCCGCGGGTTGAAACCGGCGCCGGAAAACAGATGCGTGAATTGTTCGCGGATGCGGCGCTCATACTCTCGGAATGGCGTTCCCAGCATTTCGGCGCGGCCGCGCACCCCTTGGTCCCGGGTTGGCAGGCCGGGCGACTGAAACAATACCTTCAGAGTCAGCACGATGGGCGAATCGGGTGACAGGGTCGGCGCAACCTCCGGGAGAGTGGCATGGCGGTAGACATTCAGGTCCGATCCAAAGCCATCAAACCAGCGGCAGCCCGTGATCCCCAGCTTCTGTAGGAAGCGCCAGTTGCGGACGGCAACGTTCGCCATGAGACAGGGCGAACGATGAAACTGCGCATAGGCCGCTGCGTGCTCGGGCGGCAGATCCTTCACTATGTGCTTTGCGGTCCAACTGCCACCGGCAACGACGACGGAGCGCGCGCTCACCCGCTGCAGTTGCCCGGCCCGGAAGTAGATGACTGACACGGAGTCTGCGGATTTGGGATTGCCGTCATGTTTTACCGACACCACGGTCGATGACAGCCTGATGCGCGCGGCGCGGTCAGGTGTATCCAACCTATCAAACCGCACCCGCCCCTGATGGACGCCGCCAATCGTGTGCTCGCCTTCAATCGCGGCAGCATTCAACGTCTTGACCATCAGGCGCGCAATCGCTGCATTGCCACCCGGGAACATCTGCGCCGACTCGGAATCATCTCCCAGCGGATGCAGCAGGTCGAACGCGTAATCCGTGTAAGCGGATAGCGCGTCCGGACCCAGACCATACGCCCCACCCTCGACAGCGGTGAGATATTTGCGGCTCGCCGCCTGCGAGATGCCGAAACGGCTCATGTAGTGTTGTTCGAGAGTGATGGAGTCGAGGTAACGGGAAATTTCGTCGCCCGCGAATTTTGGCGGCGTATCGGCCGCGCCCGGGCTGCCGCTGAACCAACGCAACAGCTCCTGGCGATCGCTGTCGGACAAAGGGGCGCCACGCAGTTGTGATTTGACAGGATCCCGGATCCAGATGCCCTCGCGCGCCCCGTTCGGTGAGGCGAACCAGAAGCCGTATTGCCCGCTGGCCGGATCCGCCGTTTCGTACGGCGTGCGGCCCAACTTACCGGGGCCGTCCCAGCGTTGATACTCGAGGCGCGGCGCTCTCAGACCGATCGACTCATAGAAGCGCCCGATGACGCTGTGCGGGTACGGCACGAAATAGATATTCGATCCCTGGTGGGCCATCAGCCGCCGGCCATCGACCTCAAATTCATTTCGCTTGGCCTCACCACCGAAAATGGGGTGATTTTCGAGAACGAGAACGCTCTTTCGCGATCCTGCCTCGTGCAGAAAAGTCACCGCCGCGGCGAGCCCGCTGATCCCGCCGCCAACAATCACGCAGTCGTAGGTCTCTCCCGTATCCACAACATCGGCCGTTGACTGATCAAACACCCCGTCGCGCATCTGATGGCCGGCCAACATCACATCGCGGGTATTGCCGTTCGAATTGGCGTAGTCACCGAGACCGCCGAAACCGGTGAAGTCATCGAGCGCCTGGGCTGGCGCAGGCTGCGGCAGCAGGGCCGCGCCCGAAGCGAGCAGAGTTGAACCGAGAAAGTCGCGCCTGGTGATGGACGTGTCCATGCCGAGCGACTCGTCGCCCGCCTGCGCGTGATTTTTGCTTCTCGCTTTCGTTTCCGTCTTCATTCGAAAGGTCTCACAGCGGCAGGATACTGACTATATACCGACTCGCGAAGCCCGAATGACACAGGAAGATCTCGCCAATCAGCTCGGCTGGCATCGAAACCGGATCGCGAAAATCGAATCCGGGGAGCGGCGCATAGACGTACCCGAATTCATAAGTATCGCAAACGCCTTGGGTATCGCGCCCGAGGCTCTGTTTGGAAGGGTGCTTCGCTGGTAGGAGTGGTGAAATACTGTGCCTAACGCCACGGCCAGAAACGAGGACGGCGTCGCAACGCTTGTGCGCGACCTTGGGCAAATGATTGAGGCGGCTCGTCACGAGGTTGCCGCCGCAGCCAACGCCTCCCTCACCACACTCTATTGGCAGGTAGGAAATCGCGTACGCAAAGATGCGCGTGGGATCCACGTCGCGGAATATCTGACCGAACTGCCGCCACGCAAAGTGTTGGAAGATCGTCTGCGGCGCGCCATCGAGGACGCGCGAAACAAGCTCCAGCCGGCGCGCCGACTCACGATGGAATGACCGGCACCACGGATGACAGGCCGAAACTCCTCATGGGCGATCCTCCTGACGGGTTGGCGGACCATTTTTCTCCATGGTAGAGGACGGCCGTTCCCGGGAAAAGACCTGCATACGTTGCGTTATCGGACCAAATCGGCCATACCGCCCCCAGCCCCCAATCTCGTTTGCGCGGCCCTCGCGGCTGTTATAGAGTTTTGTGCGGGAGAGTTTCGTGACCGGGGTGATCGTTGCGTACGCTCCAGGTTCCAGTCTACGTAGTGATTCCACCACGCCTGCTGCTGCTCGATATTGCCGGGCCGCTGGAGGTGTTACGGCGCGCGAATCAACTTCAGTCCGAGGCGCGTTTCGACGTGCGCTATGTCGGCCCCGCGCCGCTGTTGCGAACGTCGATCAACCTGACGGTGTCAGGCATCGAGCCGCTGCCGGAGCGGTTGCCGCAGGGCGCCTGGATCGTGCTTGCCGGCGATGTTGAAAAGATCATGTCTTGGGGCGGCAGTCCCGAGCCCGATCACTCCAAATCCGACCTGGCGAGCGAGGCCGCCATCATCCAATGGCTGCGCACCGCAATCCAACCCGAGCACAAATTGATTTCCATCTGTTCGGGCGCGCTGTTTGCCGGGCGCGCCGGCCTGTTGGACGGACGTTCCTGCACCACCCATCACACCTGCTGCGCCGAGCTGGCCGGATTGGCGCCGAAAGCCAGGGTGCTGGAGGATCGGCTGTACGTTGAAGACGGCAACTGTTACTCCAGTGCCGGAATCACCACGGGCGTCGATCTCATGTTGCACCTGGTCGGTACGTTGATCGGGCAGGTGCATGCGGTCGCGGTCGCGCGCTATCTGGTTGTGTACTTGCGCCGCAGCGGTGGCGATCCGCAACTGTCGCCGTGGCTCGACGGACGCAATCACATGCATCCGGCCGTACATCGGGTCCAGGATGTCATCGCGTCAGATCCCACCAAGTCCTGGAGCCTGAGCCGGCTGGCACGGCTGGCCGGCCTCAGCAACCGGCACTTGTCGCGGTTGTTTCATGAGCACGTGGGCATGAGCTTTCTGGACTACAACAATCGGCTGCGGGTCAGCCTCGCCAGGGAACTGTTGAGCCAGACGAGGCTCGACATGGAGCGGGTCGCGGAGCGCGCCGGCTTCTCGTCGTCGAGACAACTGCGGCGCGCGTGGCGCAGGTTGTATCCCACTGCCCCGCGCAGCGCGCGCGTCGGACCCGAGTGAGTTACTCGGGCAGGAAGCCGATGGCGTCGAATTCCACTTTATTGGTCGCCGGGCTCGGGACGTTCTGCCCCTGGAACATGATCTTGTAGATGTGCAGGCCGCTGCCGTCCTTGATGCCATAGGCCGTGAGAGGCACCTTGAACACATTCCACTCATTGAGTGTCATCGGATTCGGCCCATAACCCGACAGATCCACCGGAGCTCCCGCGCCCGGAATGGGCTTATCGCCGATCATTTCCATGCCGGAAATGAAAGTCTGCTTCTGCGTCGGCTTGATCGACACCGTCACATAGCGATAGGGGCCTGTATTGAAGTCGTCGTACGGCATACGCGGCTGCCAGGCATGATCACCGGTCACTATCACCGTGGCTGATCCATAGGCGACCTTGCCACTGCCGTAGCTGTAGTCTCCAGCACCCCTGAAGGTGCCCGCCTTGTACAGCCAGAACGGGCGCGCGGGGCCCTTGCCGGTCGTTTGCGCACAGGCCGCCGCGACAGCGACGGTCAGCAGCAGCGAGAAACAGACTGACAGCGTTTTCATGAACTTACACTCCTACCTGCAGGGCACCGACAATTTGCTCGCACAGAGCGTGGGTCTGCAACGCATCCTGCGCCAGTGTTGATTCGGCGTACCCTGCCGTTACGTGATCGAGAAATTGACGGATGATCTGCGGAAATCCACGGCGCTGCAGGACGCTCTCCCAATCGTCAAATCGCGTCACGCGCTCCGTGCCTGCATGCCAATGGGTTGTTTCGATCATGTTCCGCACCATCCATTTGTTGGACGGACTCATGACCTCCAGGACTTCTTCGGCGGCACCGCTGTCGCGATTCATGGATCCCACGAGTTGGAAACCGTCGCCACTGAGCTGCACCAGAACGTGATGGAGCTTGCCTTCACGAACGAGACCCTCCGTCCTGACATCACGAATCGGGCCGGGAGCCAGAAAGCGCAACGTATCCACAACATGCACGAAATCGTCGAAGACCACGTGGCGTGGAGTATCGGGACTGAAGCGCCGATGCTTCTGCATCAGGACCATCCGGCGCTGCGGTTGATCGGCCAACTGCCGATACATGGGTGCATGGCGGCGATTGAATCCAACCATCAGCAAGGAGCGGCTCGACTCGCAAAGATCCACCAGTCGGTTGGATGCCTCCAGGGTATACGCAAGCGGCTTGTCGACATACACGGGTATGCCTTGCTTCAGAAGAAAGCCGACGATGTCCTCGTGGGCTTCCGTTGCAGCGTGGACGAAGGCTGCGTCGATCCGCATCGTGCTCAAGTCGCTCAGGTGTTGCGTCAGCTCGCGAACTCGACAGCGGGCCGCCAACTGAGATAACCGGCCGCTGTCACGACTGCAGAGCACCAGATCAATGCCCTCCAGCGTGGTGAGCACCGGCAGATAGGCTTTCTGCGCAATGCTCCCGAGCCCTACTACCGCTACGCGCATCCTGGCTGACCCCGAATCGGCTGCTACACAACCGGCACTTGGCTGATATTGTTCTTCGGGTCCATCCAGAACGATTCGTTCACGAAGCGGCCGAATATTTCGCGCGGCAAGATGGGCGTACGCTCGATAGGCTCCACCTTCGGACGCACGGTATGCAGGCCGGGCATACCGACCCGGGCATCGAACTCGTCGGCGTTGTACTCGAGGTGGTCGAAATCGTGTTCGAACCAGGGTTCGCCAATGAACTGGTAGACCGCGCGCATGGCCGCCGATGGGTTGCGTGCCAGGCTTTCGTAGGTCAGCAACAGCAAGTGACCCGGGGCGTATTGGCCATAGAACGCATCTTTTGTGGCCTGGAAGGAGAATCCCACCATACCGCGCGGATCGGTTAGCGCCTCGACGCGCGAGTACACCGTGGTATTGGTGTCGAACCGGAACACCTTGCTGACCCCGACCGGCTGCCGGCGCACGAGCCGTTCCATGCTGTCCAGCACCCAGGATAACTGGCGGACGCAGGCAATCACCTTCGCCTCGGGAAACAGCATCCCGAGTAGCTGCATCCGGCTGCACCACAGCCGGCTCGTGTCGAACACGATGCTGGCGTCCGCTTGCCCCGCGTAGAAGTTCTCGACCAGACCGCGCAGCATTGCGACGCGCTGATCATCGGAAACGTCGAACGAGAAGTCGTTCTTGCTGCTCGTCTCGGCCATCACCACCCCCATGATGTCGGCAAGGGGGCTGGTCATACCCGCGCGGAAACGCGGGTTCTGATTGAGAATGGCGGCTAGGAGCGTACTGCCCGAACGTGGCATCCCGGAAATGAAGTGGAATTTCCGGGCGGACTTTGCGATGTGGGGTGCGGCAGGCATGGAGCCCCTATCCTATCAATGATTCACTCCCTGCGAGGAGGCCGTACGGCTCTCGGCGGCAAGTGGGACCCTCTGGGCTGGGACGTTCCATCCGCTCACTTCCACCACTGGCGTCGCCGCTACCGGCGTCGTCAAGCGCGCGGTCAAGGTAACCGACTCGCCGGGCCATAGCGTCACGTCATTGCCGCTCCATAGGATCGGCAGGATGGGCTCGCCGCCCGCGGACTGCTTGATCGACACGTGCTGGAACAGGGCTACCGTTTTAGCGGATGCGGGTACCGTCAGTGTGACTGAGACGATGTCCTCTGCACCCCTATGCTGCATGGAAGCCCGCACCTCGCTTGTCGCGCTCGGCAACGACTGCAACGCGGTCAGGTCCCCGTATCGCGTCACGGGCGTGAGGTACCAGTTCGAATTTGCCCAGTCGAGCTCGTCGGCTTCAGTAGAGAGCCAATAGACGTTGCGGCTGATGGATTGACCCGCCGCTGAAGTGAGCTCGAGCTCAATTAAGTAAGTGCGCGACAAGCCCGTCAGCGCCGGCAGCATCGCCACTTGCCGGGTACTGTTTCCGGCGAGATCGATGCCCTGCAAGCGCTTCTCGTGGACCACAGTGCCATCCAAGTTGCGCACGCGGATGCTCGCTCGCAACCCCTGCTCGCGACTGAGCGTGTGATTGATCAGCATGATCGCGCGCGTATCGTATGAGTACTGAATATGCACCGGTTCATTCGCCATCTTCGCGCCGAAGTAGGCACCGGCCGGATTCAAGTAGTAGTCATACAGGTGCCAGTGCAGCGACGGCCATGCGTTGTTGAGCATCCAATAGATGACGCCGGTTGAAGGTTTGGCCGAATCCATGTGTGCGTTGAACGCCTCGAACTGCGCACGCACATTGTCGTAGTTGTCGAGCTGCGCTTTGGCGACGTAGTCCTCGAGGTTCTTGGGTGCGCCGTAGCGTTTGGCCAGCGCAACGTCGAACGGCGTGATCTTCGCGAAGACCGACCAGGATGCGGAGGCGTGGTACTGCCGCACGTCCGGGTATTTCCAGAGCGCCTCCTGCTCCTGCGGCGAGAGCATGCGGGTCACATCCTCCAGCCGCGGAATAACAGCGCCGGCACTCACTTCGGAGTCGAAACCGAAGGCGCCACCCAGCTTGTCGGCGTACCAGTACGCCGGCGGAATCCAATCGTACGGACCGGCCATCTTCATACCGGACGGCCCGGTCACCGCAGTGCCCTGATCTACGGCCGCCGCGACTATCGGCAGCGACCAGTCTTCAGCTTGCAAGGTATCAACGTACATTTTCGCAATGGCCGGTGGCGGCGCATTGTCGCTGCCAATCAGGAATCCGATCACGGACGGGTGATTCCGCAGCAAACGCGCTTCGGTCGCCGTCGAGTCTGCGGCCACTTTCTCGTCCGCTGCATCCCACGGCTCACCGCCCGTCTTGGCCCAAGCCTCCCACTTGTCGCAACACTCCCACCCCGCGAGGATCATGATGCCGTTGCGATCGGCGAGATCGTAGAAGCGTGCATCCTCCAACTTCCCCTCGCTACGAATGGTGTTGAGTCCTAGATTGAGGACATAGTTGAATTCAGTTTCCATGCGCTTGGGGTCTTCGCGCAGGAACATGTCCGGTGCCCAGCCACCGCCACGAATCAAGACGGGCTTACCGTTGATAACGAACTGGATATAGCCCTGCTGGGTGAGGTGGGAGGTAACGCTGCGGACGCCGAACGACGTGCTGGCCTCACTGGAGAGCGCACCATCGACCGCAGCCTTCATATCCAAACTGTACAGAGGATGTGCACCCATGCCGACCGGCCACCAGACTTGCGGATGGCTGAGGTTGAGGGCCGGATCGCTCTTGGGAGAAAACACCACTGTCTGCGATTCGCCCGGAGCGAGGTGGATGGCTCGCTTCAGTGAAGCGCCCGCTATAACACCAGTTATCGTTGCATCGTGTGCCGATGCATCGAGATTTCGCGCTTCCACCTTCACGGTCAGCGCGGCACGCGCCAGATCGGGAAGTGACAGCGCCGATGCGACCTGTGGGAAACGTAACTCGACCGGTCCCGTCCGTACGATGTCCACGCCCCGCCACGGCCCCATGTTGTTGTCAGGCGGCGTCGGGTTCCAGTCGACCCAGCCCATCGACAGGCTCGTCCTCGGGTCACCCGGATGCACTCGAAGTACGAGAGCATTGGTACCAGCGTGTACCCAGCGCGTCACGTCGAATTCGCGCACGGGATAGGCACCGGCGACGGATGTCTTGTCGGCGACCAACTGGCCGTTCAGCCAGACATCCGCACTCGGGATCAGGCCATTGACCCGCAGCAGCGTCCGTGCTCCTGGCGCTCCTTCGCCAACAGTGAACTCGGTGCGATACCACCAGGGAATGATGAACATGGTCCCGCTGGCTTCGGGCTCTTCTACCGCACGCAAGTTATCGCCGTAGAACACATTCTCGTACTTGCCGTTCTCCAGCAGCCCAGCCATCACAGTCGCGCGGCCGGTCACCGGATACCAACCGTGGCTCGAAAATCCGGCGGCCGACACTTCGGCGCCACTCTGTTGCGCTTTGGCGGTCGACTGAATCTCCCAATGGGTTATGGGCATCGTGGACGCGGCATTGCCAACTACCTGACCAGGCGCGGCATAGGCGAGCGACGTGCTCATCAATACCACCACGGCCGCCACCGAGCGGATCATACGCATGCTTACCACTGCCCCCGCAGGCCGAATGTGAACATGCGTTCGGAGAAGGTGGAGTGCCCCACCTGGTCGGGCCATACGAGGTAATACCGCTGGTACTCGTTGGTCAAGTTTGTTGCGTTCACAAACACCTGGGCATACTTGGTGAGCCGGTATGCAGCAGATGCGTCGAGGTATTTCTGAGGCGCCTCATATTCCTCCAACCCTTGGATGCCCCCCACACTGTCCTGGAAAGCTCGCTTTGAGCGGTAGTTGTAGGCCATACGGACTTCGAAGCGCTTGTCCTGGTACCACAGAATGAAGTTCCCCGACTCGGTGGAGTTATCCTGGAAGGGAATCTCGTTCCCGGCCAGATCCCTTTCGCCCGTCTTGCTGGGCGCGTACGTGAAGTTGAACTCCATGCCGGTGTTGGCCAGCAGTCCGGGGAGGAAGGTAAATCCCTGGCGATAGTCGAATTCCGCTCCCTGGATCTTGTTGCCCGTGCCCTGCAGCGGTTGGGTTATCGCGATGCAGTGGTGGCGGACCACACCATCCTCATCCGGCAGATCGCAATTGGTCACTGCGCCGTTGATAATGAAGCTCTTCACGTCGATGCGGAACAGCTCGAGATTGATCATGCTCGTCGGGTTGATGTAGTACTCGACCGAAGCGCCGTAGTTCGTGGAGCGCCACGGGTTGAGATTGGGATTGCCCGCCGATTGGCCGGTAGCGACCTGGTAGATCGGCCCGGTCTTGGTTTCCTGCAACGAGTAGTTCAACTGCAGGCCGCCGCCCCACTGACTCAGGTTGAGGGGCATCATGTTCTTGGAGGCGGAGAAGCGGACTGTCATCTTGTCAGTCACATTCAGCGCGAAGTTGAGCGCCGGCAGGACGTCGTTGTAACTGCGGTCGGTAACGTCGAGGCCCGCGTCCGCGGCTTCCGTGCCGTACTGACCCGGCGCGCCGGTTAGATGCTGGGTCACATTGAGGGCGGTGTGGATCACGCGCGCACCCACGTTACCGCTGTACGACATGCTGCCCAACTTGCCGCTGAAGTCGGCTTGCAGATAGGTCGCCAGTTCCCTCAACCCCACGTGCCAGGTGAATGCAGGCGATGCCTGAGTCGTGGTGTTGGGATAGAGCGACTTCCAGTACGCCATTGGATCATCCATGGCGCGTGGATTGACTGCCCAGAAAGTGATCCCCGAGCCGAGCAGGTTATTGTATTTCTGGAAGTTGCCGGCGAGCGGCGCCGGGGTCTTCAACACCGCCTGTGACGAAAGCGGCCCGGCACGGAACGAGCCATCCGCATTGCCCGCGGTACACCAGGTGCTGGGGGTGGTGTCAGTGGCATTGCCGCTCAGAATTACATCGGAAGCGACATAGCGCACCAGGCATCCGCCCGGGTCGCTGGCACCCATGCCGGCGTACACGGGGGTGACCAGGGTGAACCCGTCATTGCCGGCGCTGCGAATGCTGTTGCGGATTCCGAAATTGAGACGGATGCCATTGTCGAACTTGTAGTGTCCATCGAAGCGCAGCGCCGTCAAGGCGGTGTTGCGATTGTAGTCTTCGTTGGATTCCAGCGTCTTCATCGTCCAGGCGTTCGGATTGGCGAAGGCGCCGGAGAGGGTCGCAGGCATGGAGATGGTGAGATTGCGGCCCCGGAAATCCGCGATGATAGGCTGCGTATTCTGGGCAATGCCGGTGGCATTGAATACGCGATTGCCGCCCAGTTCAGTCGGATAGACAAAGGTCCCGCAGGGTAACGCAGTGTTGGGGTCGGCCCACAGACAGCCGTCGGAATCGGAGATGTTGACGTCGGTCTCCAGGTACTGCTGTTTGGCTGTTTCGCGAATGCCGCGCACACCGGCCGTGAAGGGGCCGCCATTATCGAAATCGAGCTGCAGGTTGAAATTCTGAGCCGTGGATTGCCGGCGGATGACCTGCGAGAACGATTCAACGTCACCCGGGTATTTTTGATATACCTGGGTGGTATAGATGTGCGAACCGCCCCAGGCCGCGGCGGTGTCGGCATCCTGCGGCGGCGTGTTGTATTGACTCAGGGCCGTAGCGCCCGTGTCACGCGACTGCACAGGCACGTAAGTTGCGCCTTGCCAGTTGGTGGAATTGAACTGGATGCCGACGGCGCGGTCCCACTGGTTCTGATGCGCGTAGAAGTAGTCGCTGGTCAACGTGAGGCCGTGGCTGAGATCCGCCTGGAACGACACATTGGCCGCCTGGCGCTTACGCTGGATGTCGCTGTCGTAAATGCCGATGTTCTGGCTGCCCATGAACACGGCGTTTGACTTCCCGTCACCGTTCACATCAACACTGCCGTCCGGGTTTTGAACGATCTTGGAAGGAATCGGCGCGCCGTTCCAGGCTCCCAGGAAGCCGTTGTAAGCGGCGGCGCTTTGTGCGTTCTCGCCATGGAAGATAACGCCGTATTGGTCGAGGCCCTCGCTCGAATTTCCACCCGCGTTAGCCCCGCCCGACGTGCCCGACCGTGTGGTGTCGGAAAAGTCACCGGAAACCTGCAGGCCCCATGCGCCATCGGCGTTGTATGAGATGAGACCATTCGCCTCCGGTCCGGTTTTCTTGCTGTGGCTACCCCGTTCGCCATCCGCGGAATAGCTGTAGGTGAACCCATGCGGCAAATCCCAGGGCCGAAAGGTATGCAGATCGATCGAACCGCTGATGCCGCCAAGGGTCTGGGCCGCGGTGGGTGATTTGATGACGTCAACCTGGTTGAACAGGGTCGCGGGCAGCGTGGTGAAGTCGGGTTGTTGCGAGTCGACCTGATCGGGCGTGATGAATGATTCACCGTTCAGCATGGTTCCCACTTGGGGCAAACCGCGCACATCCACCGATGATCCAACGCCCGCGTCACGGTTGATTTGCACGCCGGTGATGCGCTGCAGAGCATCCGTAATGGTCACGTCGGGCAACTGGCCGATGCTCTCCGCGGAGATACTGTCCTGGATACTCGGAGCCAGGCGTTTGACTTCGATCGCTTTAATCTGCGATTGGCGTACGCCGTAGACAGTGACGGTGCTCTCTTCGACGTCCCTTGTGTCTGGCGTTGATGCCGGCTTCGCGGGGCCCTGCGCCCCCGCACTGTCCGCCGGGGCATCCGCGCGATCTGCTGCCATGGCTGCCGTCGCTGCAGCGGCGAGCAACGCCATGTGTACGGCAATTGACACGGGGTGCTTGCGATATACGTTGAACACGGGAGTCACTCCTATTTCGAAAATTCCGCTCGCGCCAACATCCATTGGCCATCGCGTGGATCGCCGGTGGCGACGATGCACAGGTCACGAGCGTCATTCGGCTTCGACTTGGAAACCATTGCGTTGAGTTGGTGTTGCCCGTCCCCCGGCACCGCGGGCGCCAACGGCAATCGGGCGAGCAATGGGCCTACACAGGAATCGGCATGGATCTCGAATTCACCCGCCGGGCCGGCCTTGGGTCGTACAACAGCCTCCCTGGCCTCATCGCCAAAGCGCCACGCAGCGCGCTCGACGGTCAGTGTGACCCGCTCGATGCCTGCAAGCGGGGCGTGGCGCCATAACCAGCACATGTCTCCGACATTGACCTTGTAAACCGGCCGGGGGCCCTGTGCCGGTTGTTTGCCGCCCAAGCGCGATCCCGGCTGGTTCGAGCAGGATGCAAGCTCGCTGCTGTTACGGGTAAGCAGCGTCGAGGCATCCAACACCTGCGTGCGCGTTGCGGCGAGCTCGAACCCGCCAGACGCAAATGTCGCTGCACGCAGCGTCACTTTTCCTGCCGGAGAAAACTCCAATGGCTGGGCATATTGCGTGGACGTCGAAGTTGGCGCAGAGCCGTCTGTCGTGTAGCGGATTTCGCCGAAGTTCGCCTGATTGGCGAGCGCGACGTGCAACATCCCCTTCGAACCTGCGGTGACATCGAACGCCGGTGCAAACGCGCTGTCAGCATAGCCAATGCCGAGTGCACGGTAGCGCGCGAGCTCTGCGGGAAGGCGCTTCAGGAAACCATTCCAATCATGCGCGTCAGAGCTCGACCAACCAACCTCCGACAGCGCCGCTATGCGTGGATACAGGGCATGTTGGGCACGCGCAAAGGTCGGCACATATTCAGTCCAAAGATTGCCCTGAACGCCAATGACGCGCTTCGAGTCGGCGGCGGTAGCACCCGGCGGGATGGCGGTGGTGTCATAACCCTGCCGCAACGTAGTCGTAGGCGGCTGCCCAGGCCACTCGTCGGGTAGATCCGACTGGTAATAGTCGAAGTACAGCGACGCCGTGGGCGCCATAACGACATCGTGGCCCTGTGCGGCCGCACGGAGCGCAACCTCATTTCCATGCCAGGTCATCACAACTTGTGATGCTGGAAGCTTCTCGCCCGCGACCAGCTCATCGTCCCAACCGACCGGCCTGCGCCCGTGCTCGACGAGATGGTCCGCGATTCGGCTCATGAACCAGCCCTGTAGCTGGTCCATGTTCGCCAGCCCGAGCTTTTGCAGCCGCTCACGCAGCTCGGGCGACGCGTTCCACTGCTGCTTGTCAGCTTCGTCGCCACCGATTGAGATGTATTTCGAGGGAAACAGCCGCATGACTTCGTCTAGCACGTCGTCGACGAACTGCAAGGTCTTCTCGTCGGGTTTCAGCAACCAGGGACTGATTCCCCAGTTCGTCCACACGGACGGACGCTTGCCGGTAACGCCAAGCCACGGGTAGGCAGCCACCGCCGCCTGCGAGTGTCCGGGAAGATCGATTTCCGGCACGACGGTGACGAATCGGTCAGCCGCATAGCGCACAATTTCGCGCACCTGTGCCTCGGTATAGAAACCGCAGTAGGGCTCGTCAGCAGCGCCTGTCAATTCAATGTCGAGGCCCACCGCCTTGCGGCATGCGCCGGTTTTGGTGAGCTCTGGGTATTTGGGGATCTCGAGGCGCCAACCCTGGTCCTCCGTCACGTGCCAGAGCAACACGTTGAGTTTGTCGAGCGACATCCAGTCAATCAGCTTCTCGATATCGGCCACGCTCTGGAAATGCCGTCCTGAATCGAGAAGCAGCGCGCGCCATTCGAATCGCGGATGATCGTCGATAGTCCCCTCGGCAACCTCAGCGGGGACGCCGCGGACCCAGCCCGGGGGCGTCAACAACTGCCAGAGGGTCACACCGCCATAGAACGCGCCGCCTGGCGCGCGTGCGATAACTCGGATCCCTTCGGCGCCTACCTCGATGCGATAACCGGAATCGCCCGCCACTTTCGCGTGAGGATCGACCTCGAAGGTGATTGCGGGATGTGCATCAGACGTGGCCGCCGGGTGTAACTGCAGCCCACGTGTGTTGGCCACCAACTGCACGAAACGATCGACAACAGGCTGAACCTGCTGGAGGTCCGCCGCACGAACCGCGACCCGGGCACCGTCCGCAATCTTCACAACCCCGGACGGGGCAAGGCGCATGTCGGCAGGTTGGGGTAACAGCGCCCAGGAGGATGCTGCAGTCGCCACACTGGCCGTTGCCGCCATTGCGAGCGCCATCCCCACTTGTCGACCCCAATGACCGATTTCCGCGTTCACTTGCGCGTGGCCGCCTCTATTTATTCGGGCGATTGACGAATCAATGTTGCACCGAAGGGCGTTTTAGGTCAAGCATAGGTGGCATTAGCGCCCAATACGGCTATGATTGTTCGGGTAGATGACGAATCAAATGAGACCGCCTATGTCCTCCCTGCCCATGGCGAGCGTGACCCGCCAGTTATCGCGAAGGAGCGTTTTCGAAGCCCTTCTGCATCGGAGCCCCATCTCCCGCGCGGACCTCGCCAAGGTGACGGGTCTGTCGAAACAGACCATGTCGGAGGTGATTGACGCCTTTGAGCAGCAGGGGCTGGTTCACCAGGTCGGACGCACGAGCGGCAATGTCGGGCGGACCGCGGTGTTGTACGAATTGAGCCCCGAAGGCGGTCACGTGCTGGGCATTGACCTGGGAGCGCAACGATTGACCGTGGCGCTTGCCGACATTGCCGGCAGAGTCCTCGCCGAGACCCACGAACCTACCGACAGCCGCGGCGGCGCCTGGGCACTGGATCAGATAGCCCGCCTCTCAGAGCGCTTGGCGCGTGACAATCATACTCACCCCAGCCGGATTCGCTCCATTGTGCTGGCCACCCCCGGGGTCGTGAACCCGAAGAGCGGCGCCATCGAGATGGCTCCCAACATCACCGGCCTGGGTCATCTCAATGTCGTGGGGCTGCTGGGCGAGAAGCTCGGCAGTCCGGTTGTCTTTGAAAACGACATCAATCTCGCCTTGCTCGGGGAAATATGGCACGGCTGTGCGCAAAATGTCGCCAACGTCGCTTTCCTCGCACTCGGCTCGGGCGTCGGTCTGGGCCTCTATGTCAATGGCCAGTTGATTCGCGGCGAGAACGGCGCCGCCGGTGAGATCGGCTATCTGCCGATCGGCGGCGATCCGCTGCAAGCCGAGTCGCGCCTGCAGGGCTGTCTCGAGTACCAGGTGGGTGCTGCAGGGGTCATGCGGCGTTATCGGGAAGCCGGCGGCCCTGATGTTGGATCAGTTAGACACGTGTTTGAACGAGCGGATGCAGGCGATCCGATTGCAGTAGGCGTGGTCGACGAGACGGCGCGGCTGACGGCCCTCGCGGCCGCGACGGTCATCGCAACAGTGGATCCGCAACTGCTCGTTCTGGGTGGTTCGGTCGGCGCGCGTCCGGACTTCGCGGACAAAGTTGCGCGCGTGCTGTTGCAGCTCGCACCACGGCAGGTGGAGATTCGTACCAGTACGCTCGGCAAGCGCGCCGGCGTCGTGGGTGCCTTGTCGGTCGCCTTGCGCCATCTCCATGATGAATTCTTCGGGGTCGCGGAGCTGGCGGCGGCTCTGCCTCTGCCGCCGCTGCGCGCGTAACGCATTTCAATGGCACGCAAATTTGCCTATTGTTTTGGGGCGGACCTGGGCGGCACGAAGCTCGCCGCGGCCATTGCCGATGCGCAGGGCCGGATTGTTGCGGAATTGACCGAGCCTACGGACCCGCGCGGCGGAGCGTACGTGGCCGAACAGATCGCCGGCTGCGCCAACAAGCTGGCTCGAACCATCGACATCGAAGTCGCGCAGGCGCGTCATGTCATGGTGGGGATTCCCGGCGCGGTCCATCCCCGCACCGGCCGTGTCAGCCAGACTCCCAACATCCCGGGGCTGGAGGACTTCGATGTTCTCGGGTTTCTGCGCGATCGCTTCGGGCCGGATGTTGCAATCGAGAACGACGTGAATCTCGCGATGCTCGGCGAGCAGGCGCTCGGCTGTGCCGGGGACTGCCACAACGCGGCCTTCCTGGCCCTCGGAACCGGCACGGGGCTCGGCCTGCTCATCAACAACAAGTTGTTTCGCGGCGCGCGCGGCGCGGCCGGGGAAATTTCGGACCTGCCCATCGGCCATGACCCGACCGTGCCGATCCCATCCGTCACCGACTCATTCGAGCTCGAGGTAGGTTCGGTTGCCATCGTGGAACGATACCGCCGCCTCGGTGGAACCGCGGTCGTCACGGTACGTGACATCTTCAGGCTCTGCGAGGAAGGTGACCCGTTAGCGGCGTCGGTGCTCGACACCACCGCTCGGTGGGTTGCGCTCGCCGTAGCGACACTGCAATCCCTGCTCGATCTGGAGCTCATTGTGTTCGGCGGCAGTATCGGAGTGCGCCCGGAGCTTTATGACCGGGTCCAACGGGCGCTTCCCACTCTCTTCTCACGACCCATAAACATCGCGCCCAGCCGGCTCGGCGACCGGGCCGGGCTCATTGGTGCCGTGTGCGCAGCCGCGCAGGCGCTGCGTCAAACCCCGGTTGCTACAGCAGCTCGTAAGTGAAGTCGTAAGCTTCAGGCTTTCCGTCGCGCGCGTGCAGCTTCATGTGACCTTTCGCTCCCTCGTATTTCCCCGTGCCACCCGTAACCGCGAAGGTCGAGTCGCCCGTATCGTGGAAAGGACCCTCCACCGTGATCGTGCCCTCGCCGAGCAACAGGGTCCACACGCACTCCCAGCTCTTGCCAACCACGGTCCGCACGCAGAAGCCCTGGTCACTGCCGACTTGCGCCTTGTTCGCTGCGTTGAATATTGGATTTGCAAAGCTCAGCACATCTCCCACCGAATCCACGCCCGCTTTCGTGTTGTGAATCGTGGTTTCGTTGCTCGGACGCTCGACGAGCGTTATCTTCTCGCCTGCCAGTGCAAACGAACCGGCCAACATCAGAACGACGCCGGCGGGAATGGCTGAACGATGTTTCACGGATCTCTCCTCATGTTGAATGAAATCAGTCGCCGACCAGCTCGCCGCTGACAGCCTCGAGACGATGTGCGTCACCGGCCGGTGCCTGTCCACGATCGTAAGGACGCCCCACCAACATGTAGATCAGGCCCAGGGCAATGATTCCGAGCGAAGTAGCAACCACCCCGTAGTTGGTGAACCAGGGTTCGGTGGGACTGCGAGGCCAGGACATGTTGACAATGGCCGCCAGACCGTATGCGAGCGCCGCCAGGTTGACCGGCCACCCCCACGCGCCCAGCGTGAATGCACCGCCTGGTTTCCAGCCGCGGCCCCGTGCAATCAGTGCGGCCACCACAATCATCTGGAAGGCGAGATAGATACCGACGGAGGCGAAGCTGATGATGGTCGCAATGGCGTTCTGCATCCACAGCGCCGATACCGAGATGAGCACGGGGATGGTCCCTGACACAATGAGCGCTTTTGCCGGGATATGACGGCCCGGCGACAGATGGCGCAGATATTCACTACCGAACACCATCTGGTCGCGGGCATACGCAAACAGCAACCGGCTTGCGGCCGCCTGCAGACTGAGGAGCGCCGAAACAAACGAGACCGTGACGATCGCAATCACTGCCCGTAGCCCTGTCTCACCCATTGCACTGCGCAGGATGGTCACGACGGGATCCTTGTCCCGACCGGAGAGCACGGCCTGGATGTCCGGCACGGCCAGCACCAGAGCCAAACACACCCACAGTGCCGCTACACCACCCACGTAGATCGTCAATCGCATCGACTTCGGTATGGTACGGCTCGCATCCGGCGTTTCCTCAGCGACATCGCCACAAGCTTCGAATCCGTAGTAGCAGAACATGGCACCGAGCGCGGATGCCAGGAAGGCCGGCAGGTAGCTGCCCTGAAGATGGAGGGATTGTGTGTCGATGAGCGCCCGTAGCGGTTGATGCCTGGCGAACAGCAGAAGATAACTACCAACCGCGATGGCTCCGATCAGCTCGCAGATGAAGCCGAACATTGCAAATCGCGCCAGGAGGCGGGTGCCGCTGAGATTCAACGCCGTCACCAACACAATGAGCACCACGGCAATCACTGTTTGTTGAACGGGAGTGCCCGCAATGCCCAGCAACTGGGCGAGAAACGGGGCAGCGCCGGTCGCTATGGCGGCCAACGTCACGAACAGCGCCCAACCGTAGATCCACCCCGCCATCCACGCCCAGCGCGTGCCCAGGAGGCGCCGCGCCCAGGGATAGATTCCCCCCGAAATCGGAAACTGCGACACGACTTCGCCGAACACGAGACACACCAGGAGTTGCCCCATACCCACCAGGAGATAGGTCCACCACATTGGCGGACCGCCGGCGGCGAAGGTCGTTGCGAAGATCGTGTACACACCGACGACCGGCGAGAGGTACGTGAAGCCCAGAGCGAAGTTCTCCCAAATCGACATGCTCCGGTCGAAGTGGGAAACATAACCGAGTGCGCGTAACTGCTCCGCATCCCGGTCCGCCGTCTTCGATTCCATCATGCCTCTCCCCCGCAGGTTCTCATTTCAGAGTTTTATCATTATGTGGCGCGCGACTGTGTAGTCCTCGAGCGCATAGACCGACAAATCCTTGCCATAACCGGAGCGCTTGAATCCCCCATGGGGCATCTCATTCACGAGCACGAAGTGTGTATTGATCCAGGTGCAGCCGTACTGGAGGCGGCTCGCCACCCGCATGGCGCGCGTAACATTGGAAGTCCAGACCGAGGAGGCCAGGCCGTACTCGGAATCATTTGCCCACTGGACCGCCTCGTCAGGATCGGTGAAGCGCGTTACGGTCACGACCGGCCCAAACACTTCACGGCGCACGATTTCATCGCTCTGGAGCGCCCCCGCCACCACGGTGGGTTCATAAAAGAAGCCGCTACCGGACCCGGGCTTGCCGCCCGTCGTGATCTCGACATGCTTTTGCTCGGCGGCGCGCTGCACAAAGCCTGCGACGCGCTCGCGGTGGGCCGCTGAGATCAACGGACCCATTTCAACATCCGGGTCCCGCTGCAAGCCCACCCGGATGGAGCTGACTGCCGAGGTCAGATCGGCGACGAGGCGGTCGTAGATCCGGGATCCGGCATAGATACGACAGGCGGCCGTGCAATCCTGTCCGGCGTTGTAGTAGCCAAAGGTGCGCACACCCGCGACCACGGCCTCCACATCGGCATCATCAAACACAATCACCGGTGCCTTGCCACCGAGCTCGAGATGGGTGCGTTTGACGTTTCCGGCGGCCGCCGCAAGGACTTTCTGGCCAGTAGCCACATCGCCAGTCAACGAGACGAGCCGAACCCGTGGATGTGCGGTCAAAGGCGCGCCGACGCTCTCGCCTCGCCCACAGACGACGTTCACCACGCCACGCGGCAGGACTTCAGCAAGAATCGGCGCAAGGTGAAGTGCGCTCAGGGGTGTCTGCTCCGATGGCTTCAACACTACAGTGTTTCCCGCGGCGATCGCAGGAGCGAGCTTCCAAGCTGCCATCATCAGAGGGTAGTTCCAAGGCGCAATTGAGCCAACCACGCCCACAGGGTCGCGGCGGATCATGCTCGTAAATCCCGCGATGTACTCGCCGGCCGCGAGACCATGCTGTGCCCGGGCGGCCCCGGCAAAGTAGCGGAAAACATCCGCGATGGTCGGAATCTCATCATTGATTACCGCAGTCAGCGGCTTGCCGGTATTCAACGATTCCAGCTCGGCGAAAGCCTGGCCCTGTGCTTCTATCCGGTCGGCGAGCTGGAGCAGCACGGCCGCGCGGTCTCTCGGTGGGGTCTGCGCCCACCCTGCGAAAGCCCGCTCGGCGGCGGCAATCGCGGCTTCGAGCTGCGGCATACTCGCTTCGCGCACTTCGGCAAGCGCGTGACCGCGGGCCGCATCCAGGATGCTTTCGGCGATTCCCTCGCCCTGTGTCAACTGTCCATCAATCAATAGCTGGGTCCGCATGTCTGCCGGTCCTCAATAAAAGAAAGTGACACTCACAAGCGCACCATGACATGGCGGGGCGTTGTGTAGTCCTCGAGCGCGTAGCGCGATTGTTCCTTGCCATGACCGGATTTGCGGCTGCCGCCGTGCGGCATCTCACTGGCAAGCGTGAAATGAGTGTTGATCCAGGTTGTACCGAATTCGAGGTCAGCCGCGACTCGCAAGGCGGTAGCGCTGTCCCGGGACCAGACGGACGAGGCGAGTCCGTAGTCGGAGTCGTTCGCGAGACGGATCGCCTCCTCCAAATCGTGAAATCGACCCACGGACACCACCGGCCCAAACACCTCCTTGCGCTCAATCTCATCCTGCGGCAGCGTGTTGGCGATCACCGTGGGGCTGAAGAAGAAGCCATGCCGCGCCAGTGCCGCGCCTCCGCAAATGATTTCAATGTGAGACTGGCGCCGGGCGCGCTCCACAAAGCTGGCGACTCGATCGCGCTGCCGCGCTGAAATGCAGGGTCCCATTTCGACATCGCAGTCGTGTGGATCGCCGACCTTGATGGTCGACACAGAGGCGGCGAGATCCGCTACAAACCGTTCGTAGACCGAGTCATGTGCGTAGACACGACAGGCGGCCGTGCAATCCTGACCGGCGTTGTAATAGCCGTAGGCGCGGATTCCCGCAATTGCGGCTTCGAGGTCCGCGTCCGCGCAAACGATCACGGGCGCTTTGCCACCCAGCTCCAAGTGGGTGCGCTTGATTGAGCGGGCGGTGCCTTCGAGGATCTTCTGGCCGGTGACTATGTCGCCCGTCAGGGAGACCATGCGCACCTCGGGTCGTGCGGCCAGTGGCGTACCGACTGTTTCGCCTCTGCCATAGATAATGTTGACGACCCCCGGCGGGAATATTTCAGCGAACGACTCAATGAGCGCCAGAATCGACAAAGGTGTCAGTTCCGAGGGTTTGAGCACTATCGTATTTCCGGCGGCAACCGCGGGACAAATCTTCCAAGCGGCCATGAGCAGCGGGTAGTTCCACGGCGCGATTGCGGCCACAACACCAAGCGGGTCACGGCGCACGAAGCTCGTATGATCAGGCACATACTCCGCGGCAGCAGGTGCGTCGAGTGCGCGTGCCGCCCCGGCAAAATACCGGAAGACGTCCACGACCGCCGACATCTCCTCACGGAGCATCAGCGCGTACGGCTTGCCGCAATTGTAGGATTCGAGTGTCGCCAACTCGGCAAGCCGTGCTTCGATCCTGGCAGCCATGGCAAGCAGGCAGTGCGTGCGCTCGCGAACCGGAGTCCGCTTCCACTTCGGGAATGCCTGTCGGGCCGCCTGCGCGGCCTGCTCAATCTGATCGGGCGTAGCTTCCGGGACGGACCCGATGACCTCGCCGGTGGCGGGATTGACGATGCGCTCGGGACTGCCCTGTCCGAGGACGCACTTGCCGCCGATCAGCATGTAGGGAGGCGGCGTTACTCGCTCGAAATTGCAGGGCCGCGCCGGCTCAAAGTTCGGATGAGAGGGACTCATCATTTCGACAGACCTGCACCGATGGCAACGGCCGTGTGGTTCAACGCTCTGAACGCGAATGGAGACCGGATGCCCATCATCGCCCTGCCCCTATTATTTCCGCGAGGCCCGGTACGCTAGCTGAGGCACCCAGGACTTGGTAACATCGATACACCGATATGTAATATCGGAAAAACCGAACACTGAATCAGCCCTGGCTCCATTCAGTGCCGCCATTCCCGGCCGGCGCGAGGTGATGCCTGAATGTCCATGTCGCTGCGAGGAATGCGCTACTTCCGCGCCGTCGCCGAGCTGGGATCGATATCGGCTGCCGTGCAGAGCCTGAATGTTTCGCAGGCTGCGATCACCGAATCCATTCAGGCGCTCGAGTCTCACTTGGGCGTGTTGCTGTTCAGACGCCACGCGCGCGGCATGGCACTCACACACGCCGGGCACGAGTTTCAGCGTCATACCGAGCGAATCCTGAATGCCGTCGGAGCCGCCGAGGAGGCGCTGTCAGTTCGCCCGGAGACCCTCGGCGGCCAGGTCATCATCGGCGCCGTTCCCCTGTTGACCGGCTACTACCTGCCGGCCTTGCTGGCACGGTACCGGCGCGCCTTTCCCAAGATCAGGACGTGGGTCTACGAGGATTCGGGCACCTTCATTGAGCACCAGTTGATCAACGGCGAGCTGGATGCGGCATTGATGATGACCTCGACTCTCGAAAGCGCCAGCAGCTTTGACACAATGACACTGGTCCGCTCGCCTTGGCGTTTGTGGGCACCGGCGCGCCATCGCTTGGCCGGGCGCGGGCCCGTGTCGATTACCGAGCTGCAGGGTGAACCGGTCGTCGAGCTCCGCAGCGAGGAGCTCGAGCGGGCGGCCGGGGATCTGTGGCGACGCACCGGACACGAGCCGTTGGCGAGCGTGCGCACGCGCTCAGTCGAGGCCACCCGCAATCTGGTTGCAACCGGGTGCGGCGTGAGCATCCTTCCCGAGGTGTTGTTTCGTGCCTGGTCCCTGGAAGGCGAGCAGTTGGTGGCAGTGCCGCTGGCCGATGCGCCACCCCCGCTGGCGATCGGTGTTGTCTGGCGGCGCGGCTCTGCGCTGCGCGCCGTCATCGAGGCCTTCATCGCTGTCGCCCGTGAGCATGGGCTGGGTGTGCAACTCAAACACGAGCCGCCGGGTCCAGATACAGACATCGCGACCCAGGCTGGGTAACAGCCTGGGCCGATGCGCCCGGCGGCACGAGCACGTGCTGCATGTCGCGCTCAGCCGCCAACGGCGCAAACACTGTCTCGTCAGCGCCCCGGCGGCCGATACACCGCGGCTACTTTCTTTGCAAGAGGCACCGCCTTGGATACATCCGCTGACGTGTACAACGGTATCGATTTGTACGACGCGAAGACTCCGGCGGCTATGGCGGGTCCCACGGCGGCGAGATACTCCGCGTGACCGGGCACATCGACAATCAACGCCATGCCGTACTCCTGCCCCAACATTCCGTAGAATCCAACCAACTTTCCGCCGACCGCTTCCACCGCCTGCCGCGCGGCCGCTTCACGATCACTGCCGGTTTCGAGAATTCCGCGCAGCGACGCCTCGGAATATTTCGCCATGAACATGTAGAGCGCCATGACCGGTCTCCCCCGACTTTGTGTTAGGAGTCACAGCCTGCGCCGGCCGTTCCTGAAAAGCCAGTCCCGGTGCCTCGCCTTTACCGCCCCGCGCCCTCGACGGGAACCGCCAGAAAGGTCTCGCCGGAGGTGGTAGTTCCTGTTATCTCACCGCGTTCGTTGATATCGAATGCAAGCCTGAGCGAGCCCTTCGGCACCCCTCGCGCAATCAGGTCATTGAGGTCTCGGGTTACTCCGTTCTGCCAGATCCACGCATGAAAATGAGGCGCACTGTCGTTGGAGTAGCCCACGATCTGGCGCCTGCTGTTGATGCTGGTTGCCACACCGGCGATGTCCTGTACGCCGCCGCTCGGCGTGTCAATGACAGGCAAAGGAATCCATTGCCAACCGCCGCGCCGTGACCACATGAACGGCGGAGTGAAGTTGCCGTCGGGATCATCCGGTACCCCGGCAAAACCGACCACGTCACCGCGCTTGTTTATCATCATCGGCGTATTCCAATACAACGCGCCGTTGGGATTCACTATTTCCTCTACCCCACCGTTCTCCCAAATGACGGCATGCCGTGCACTCACCCCACCGACCGCTACGCCACAGGCGCCCGAGATGCCGACAATCTGGCCCCGATCGTTGACGGCCGTAGCCGCACCGGTCGTATCGCCAGTTGCTTGCCCGGAAGCTGCGGTCTGAAGAACGGGGAGCTCGTGAATCTCATGTGCGGGACCCCAGCGAACCGGCCGAAACTGCAGCACTTGTGGCGCAACACAAGATGGGTCCCTGACTTCATTCTCAGCCCACCCCACTGTTTCGGCGAGGTCGTTGGTGCCGGTAGCAAAGCTGTTGGTCCCCCCGGGCAATGGAGTCAACGCGTGCATTTTCGAGGTGAAGGGATCCCAGACAAATCCCAGGCATTGGCGTAGGGTTGGATTGGGCAGAAAGGCGGCGCAACTCCAGCCTTCCTGGTTCGGGTCGGGGGCGTCCGTCAATGAAAGTCCCGACACCAGCCCGAGATTGTTCTTTGCAGGCCACTGCACTGTACTGTTGAGTGTGCTGCCTTGGCCCAGAGTGCCCAAGTCGATCTTCCGTCCGAACGCCCAGACCGTAGCGTGCAGATTCCCGCTTGCGGTTTTACTGCGGCCGGCGACGGCACCAAAGTCGTTGATACTGTTGCCTCTTCCAGCGGCGTCGAGAATGATGATGCGGTAGCGTGTCTGAGGCCCGGTATCGGCATTGACCAGGTGTGTGAAGGTCAAGCCGCAGGCCGCGGCTACAATCGCCTGTAGTGTATGGCGCATAAAGAGTCTCCCTGGAGTTGAGCGAGCTGCTTGCGAGCCGACTCTAATCAGTCAGGGGAACGGGAACCGGCCATGTTCGGACTCGTAATGTCCCTCAGGTGCAAGGCTGCGTATCCGCAGAAGGGACGCCATCGAGACCGGGACTGGTAATAGTCCGCGGATCTCGGCACCGGAAAGCCGTCGGGGTCCCCCAGGCCATATATCAACAGCCACTCGCTCAGGAGCGCGAGATCGATATCCGCCGCTCGCAAGGCGCCTTCGACCTCAGCACTCTCCAACGCTGCGCTGACGCTGTCGGCTGTCGTTGCCCTCGTCCCCTTGTTTGTGCTCGTGCGAGCAACGACTTCCCGGGCAAAGCACCGAAGACCCTCCGCCAAGGCGTGCTCGAAGCCAATCGCAACCAGGTCTGCATTGGCCACAGCCTGTGGCCGGGGAAACAATCGACATAAGTCGGCATTGCCATCCTCGATCGTGGCTCCAGCGCATGCAACCAGCTCTGGCAGCAGCGATCGCTCGCCCGGAAGACAGTGCAGGCTGAGGATTGACCGCACTGCTGCCTCGAACAGATCCCAATGCCCCGGGATGCGCAGACCGGGGCGTTGGGCCACGCTGGCAACCAATTGCGGATCCCGGCGCAGAACCTCGCCAATCCTGGCAGGATCAGCATAGAGATCGAACACGCGCCTGACTGTCGACGCCAGCCACAGGAGATCGCCGGACTCGGCTCCGCGTATGGACAACTCGAGCGCGTCGGCTCCGTTTACCGGGCTCACCGTCACGATCGCATGGCCGGTAGCGGTGTGTATCGTCCGTTGGTAACTGTCAGGTTTGACAGATTCAACGCCGCCAATGGCCCGGCGCGCCAGCGCTCTGTTGATTTGCTGCCAATCGTAGGGCGGCCGATAAGTCAGACGAAGTTGGATCTCGACGTCGCCACTACGGCGGTTCGCCTTGCGGATTTCACGGGGCGAGCGGCGGTAAGTGACTTTGAAGGCGTGATTGAACCGTCGGACACTGCGAAAGCCGGAAGCAAGAGCGATTTGTGTTATCGGCAAATCCGTCTCATCAATGAGTTGTTTGGCGAAATGCAACCGCCGGGTGTGCGCCACCGCCATGGGCGACGCGCCGACGTGGCGTGTAAACAATCTCGACAAATGCCGCGCCCCGACACCGAGTCGTGTCGAAAGGTCCTTGACCGAGCATTGATCCAGAACACCGTCCTGAATCAGCCGCAGGGCCCTGCGCACCACCGCGGAAGTACCCAGCCATGCCGGCGACCCCGGCGCTGCCTCTGGACGGCAGCGCAGACAAGGGCGAAAGCCGGCAGCCGCGGCTTCGGCGGCGGTCGCGTAGTAACGAACGTTCGCGTCTTTGGAGGTCTTCGCGGGACAAATGGAGCGGCAGTAGATGCGCGTCGACGTGACGGCAATAAAGAATTTCCCGTCAAAGCGGGCATCCCGGCTTCGCCGCGCACGGTCGAGAACGTCGCGCGTCATTCCCAACTGTTCCAGCATTGCCGGACTATAGTCAACGCGGACGGCCGCGTACTGGCCGCTTTGGGCTCCGCAATGTGGCCGGAAAAGGGGGTGTTAAATCAGCGGGTTGGCAGAAATTGGCCAGGCCGTGGGCCGGAGTGGCGGCCGGTACGAGGCCAGGGTCGCGGGCGGCACGAGGCCAGGGTCGCGGGCGGCACGAGGCCAGGGTCGCGGCCGGCACGGACGAGGTCGCGCGCCGCCGCGGAGACGGGGTCGCGGCTGCCGGTCGACTTCGCTCCGCTAACGTAAATCGGCGCCCCTTAAGGGCGCCGAATCAGAATCAGCCCGGAAATGAGGGTGAGCTTTAGCGGGTTATGACGAGACCGTTCGGCAGGTCGAGCGCGATTACATCCGAGAACGCGCCTTCACCAGTCACAGTGCCGGCAGCCAGGCTGTTGGCGGTGAGCCGATTAGCTGTGAGGCGGTTGGCGGTCAGCCGGTTAGCGGTGAGCCGGTTGGCAGTCAACCTGGCTTCACTGGGCACGGCGAGCACCGTCATGGCGACTACGCCAAAGAGACAAACAAACTTACCTAACTTGTTCATCGGCACATGCTCCCTATTCCAACGATCCTGATGAGTGACAGATGGCGAACGCTAGCGAGAACCATTGAAGATTAGCACCTGGTCGCTCAACTTTTTCGCGCCCTCCTCGCTACAGTCGTTCCCACCGATATGACCTCTGAGGCGCGGACACTCTTTCGCAAGCTGCTGCAACGTGATCTTCTCAGGGACTCGTGTATGTGCAACACAGGCGGCACCGGAAGGCGTCCACGCCGCCTCAAAGTGGACTCCCGCAGCGGTGTCACCCGCTGGATCACGAACCATTATTCCAAGGCTGTCGTAGATGTCGACCAACATCCCATTGCGGGTCGTTCCGTGGCCGCCACAGTAGTCGGCGCGAACCGCCCGTACGCAGGCCTGGTGGTAGGGCGCGAGGGACGTACCATCTTGCAGTGTTTTCCAGGGCTTATAACCAAACCGCACACATTTTCCCTGGGCACTGGCCGTACAGTTCAATGTATAGCCTTTGTCCGACACATGTTGGCCCTCCGGGTCCCATTGGCCACGAAGAGGGAATCCCCAGCGCTCTCCTTGCGCATCGGGCTCGCATAGCTCACTGGCTACGCCGTGCTCGTCGATCGAAAACAAGTGATACAGCGTCGTTTCCCTGTCCGGGTCGTCAGGGTCGGTTTTCACCGAATCGATGCGGATTCTTCGCGGCTCGCCATCCGCGGTCATTGCGAGCGTGAGCGTGGCCCCTTTGAGATCGGCGCCCCGCATCTCCCGGCCGCTGGCGAGCCGGACCACGAAGTCCGTGCCCTCCACCGTAACCGCAGCGATCTTGTCATTCCCCGGCGGCGTATTCGCGACGGCAGCGACAAACACAACACTTAGCAACAGTGACACAATCAAACCGGGCAGTGTCACGGTTTGTTTTCCGAGAAACCTCACGTTCCCATGCCCCATCTGCCCGCCGCGAAAATAGCGACTGGCGATACTTCAGAATGGGCGGGCGGCTGTCAACTCGAGGCGGACGCGCGAAGCCTGTCACCCAGTTGCCGGAGCTCGTGTGGAGCGCATAAAATTCCCGGTGAATGACAAGGAGCGCGGAATGTATGATCTCATGGCTAGCCGCTCGTGCGTCGCGGTGTTGAGCCTGATGGCAAGCGGATGTGTCACCACGAATTTCACGCAGCCGGTGGCCTCATTTCAGCAGAGCATCAACTCCTCATCAGCCTCCCTTGGAACGTATTTCACTCAACTGAATACCCTGGAAAGGGATATCTATTTCGAGGAGCTGGCAACCGATCCCCAACTCGACCTGGCAGCGATCAATAAAGACGGTAAACGGACCGCGTTCGGCGGCAAGTACTTCAGCGCCGACGCAATCAAGGCTCGGATGGACGCGCTGGCGTTGCTCGGTACGTATGCGCAGCGCCTTGCGGATCTGGCGGGTTCGGATCCGGGAACTCAATTTGCAACCAACGTCAATGCCCTCGGTACGAGCCTGAGCTCGCTGGACAAGACATTTACACATCTCGCGACGGCAAGCGGCGGAAAGCCGGCGCAGGATCCCGTAGCTGCCCAGTATGCGGGGCCCATCAGTGATCTGATTGGGACAATCGGCAAGATGTATCTGGAGGGGCAGCGCGACAAGGCCATTGCGGAGGCCGTGAATCACGGCTCGCCCAAGGTAGATGTGATCCTCAATCTACTCGAAGCGGATTTGACCGCCGTGGTGGTGCCATTGGTCAATGCAGACCTGAAATACCAGGAAGGATTGGACGTCCAAGACTACAACCACCGACGCGCAAAGCTGACGACCGAACAGCGCAGCGCCCTGTTGGTGACCATAGGACAACGGGCGGATGCCTATGATGCGGCCGTAGCCGCAAATCCGGCGGGCCTGATTCAATCGATCCGGACGGCGAACGCCGCGTTGGTCAAATATGCCAACGCGCCCAAATCGCCGCACAACCTCAGTGAGTTTCTGAGTGCTTTGCAAACTCTCGCGCAAAGCGCACAGGACATCGCCGACGATGTGAATAAGATCGAGGCCGTTCGCTGAGGGAGACGCAAGATGGCAATGTCCGTAGATACAACCACACTGACGATCATGATTTCCGCCTTGGTTGACGACTCAATGGATGATCGCTTCACTGATCAGCAAAAGCTGCAGTGCATGGTGTTGGCCAAGCGGCTGCGTGGGACGCTGGTGAATCTGTTGAGTGTGCGGTTCAATGATGGGACGGCTCGAGTTACTCGAGCGAATGCCGATTTGAGCGCTATCAACACGCAGGTACAGGAGGTCTCTGCAAATCTCGAGTCGTTTGCCGAGACGGCTGCGAATGTGGCGGGGTTGGTTGCGCAGTTGGATGATCTGTTGACGTTGGCTGTGAAGTTCGCCTGAGTAAATTCCCCTGCACGGTGCTTTCCGGGCTATTGCGTTCTCTCGGCCTACGATGAGTGCGCGCTTGGGAACAGATCTGTTCAGAAGCGCCGACGGTCATCCGGATGGTCGGCGCACAGGGTGCAAGCGCAATAACAATT
>JAFEDS010000018.1 GCA_018241505.1 Pseudomonadota bacterium
CGGAGGCCCGCCTGCGCCGCGCCGGAGACGCAGGGCATGATCGTGCGCACCAAGAGCGACAAGGCCCTCAAGGGCCAGCAGTCGGTGATGGAGTGCGTGCTCAATAATCACCCGGTCGATTGCCCCATCTGCGACCAGGGCGGTGAGTGTGAATTGCAGGACCTCGCGGTGGGATTTGGTCGTGACCTGTCGCGCTACCACGAGCGTAAACGCTCGGTGCAGGATGAGAACCTCGGACCCCTGATCGCAACGGACATGACTCGTTGCATCCAATGCACGCGCTGCGTTCGCTTTACGCAGGAGATCGCCGGGTACCAGGAGCTCGGCATGATCGGTCGCGGCGAGAACGTGAAGGTACGCACGTACATCGAGCAGACCGTGCATCACGAGATGTCCGGCAACGTCATCGACCTGTGCCCGGTGGGCGCACTCGTCTCCAAGCCATATCGTTTCAGCGCGCGCGCCTGGGAAATGATGTCGCATCCGTTGGTTTCGCCGCACGACGGCGTGGGGACCAACCTGTTTGGCCACGTTCTGCGCGGCAAGATCATGCGCGTGATTCCTCGTGAGAACGAGACGATCAACGAGACCTGGATTCCCGATCGCGACCGCTTCAGCTACGAGGGCGTCTACAGCCCGGACCGGATCCAGAAGCCGATGGTCCGTAAGGGTTCCGAGTGGGTCGAGACCGATTGGGAAACTGCGCTGACGAAGGTGGTCGAAGGTCTCAAGTCGCGTGCTTCGGACCTCGGCGTGTTGGCCAGCAGCACGAGCACGCTCGAAGAGTTGTACCTGTTGGGACGGCTCGCGCGTGGCTTGGGCAGCAACAACATCGATCATCGCCTGCGCCAACGCGACTTCAGCGACCAGGCCGCCGACCCGGTCTATCCGAATCTCGGCATGAGCATCGCCAATGTGGATTCTCTCAATGGCCTGCTCCTGGTCGGCGCGAATCTGCGCCGCGAAGTGCCGATCCTCGCGCACCGCGTGCGCAAGGCCGCGTTGAAGGGCGCGAAAGTCATTTCGATGATGCCGGTGGCCACGGAGTATCTGTTCCCCGTTGCGGTGAGCATTCAGTCGGGACCCGCCCAGCAGGTGGGCGACCTGGCGGCCATCCTGTCCGTTGCCGCAGAGAGCGCCGGCAAGACAGTTCCGGAGCATCTGTCCTCCGCCGTACAACAGGCCAAGGTCGGCGATCAGCATCGGGCAGCCGCGGCCGCGTTGGTGGCCGGCGAGAAGAGGGCGGTGTGGCTGGGAGCCCTGGCGGTGCGCCATCCAGCTTATGCCGACTTGCGCGCTCTCGCCGCCGCTATTGCGGAAGTCACAGGCGCCTCGTTCGGAGTGTTGGCCGAGGGCGGAAACGCCGCGGGCGCATTCCTCGCCGGTGCCGTACCCCATCGCGAAGCGGGCGGTAAGGCGGCGGCCAACACCGGTCTGAACGCACTGGAGATGGTCCAGAAGACGTTGAAGGCCTATGTATTGTTTGGTGGTGTCGAGCCGTGGGCTGATTCCGTGGGTGCGGATGCCGCGCGCAACATCGGGGGCGCCGAGTTTGTTGTTGCCGTCACTCCGTTTGCGAACGATCAGCTTCGCGCGATTGCACACGTGCTTTTGCCCATGGGTACGTATGTAGAAACTTCCGGTACGTACGTGAACCTCGAAGGCAACTGGCAGAGCCATGCCGGTGCTGCTCAGCCGTTCGCTGAATCGCGCCCGGGCTGGAAGATCCTGCGTGTTCTCGGCACGCTGGCCAATATCAGCGGCTTTGAATATCAATCGTCCGAGGATGTCCGCGAAGAGCTGCGCAAACTGTGCACTGAGTCCGGCGCCACTGCTGCGGCGAGCACCGGGGCGATCAACTACAAGGGCACTCATCGGGCGACGAAGGTCACGGCCGGCGCGGACGTGCTCGACGTGTCCATGTACCACATCGATGCTCTCGTGCGTCGGGCGCCTTCTTTGCAGAAGACGCGCGAAGGCCGCACGTTGGCCGTTACTTACTGACACAGGATCTGGTTCGCGTGCTGCAAACTATTACAGATGCCTGGAACGCACTGTCGCCCTACGGCCAACACACCGTGTGGACGACTGTCTGGACCATTGCTATCACCATCGTCCTCATCCTGTCCGTAGCCCTTACGACACTGTGGGAGCGAAAGGTCATCGGTTGGATGCAGTTGCGCCGCGGCCCGAACCGCGTGCGCATACTGGGTTTGCTCCCTGGGTGGGGTCAGCCGTTCGCGGACGTCGTGAAGCTGCTCACCAAGGAAGTGATCATTCCCACCAATGCCAACAAGGTGTTGTTCAACTTCGCGCCCATGATCGCCTTGATCCCGGCGTTCGCGGCCTGGGCCGTCATCCCATTGTCACCGACGGTCGTTGTGTCAAAGGCGAACGCCGGCCTGTTGTACCTGTTGTCGCTATCCTCGATGGGCGTCTATGGAGTCATCATCGCGGGCTGGGCCTCCAACTCGAAGTACGCCTTCCTCGGAGCGATGCGCTCCGCCGCACAGATGGTGGCCTACGAAATCGCGATGGGATTTGCGCTCGTCGGCGTGATCATTGCTTCGCAGAGCCTGAATATCGGCGATATCGTCGAGCGTCAACAGGGCGGCTTCCTCGCCTGGAACTGGTTCTGGCTGTTCCCGCTGGTCGTGGTGTACTTCATTTCCGGCGTCGCCGAGACCAACCGCGCCCCATTCGATGTGGCGGAAGGTGAGTCGGAGATCGTTGCCGGTTTTCACGTGGAATATTCCGGAATCGCGTTTGCGCTGTTCTTCCTGGCTGAATACGCGAACATGATCCTGATCTCGACCCTCACGGCCGTGTTCTTCTTTGGCGGCTGGCTCTCGCCGGTAGCCGGGTACGGCGCCTTGGGCGACTCCTGGATCGGGCAACCGGGAATCTGGTGGCTCGGCATCAAGACCTTCCTTGTGTTGTTCTTCTTTCTGTGGTTCCGCGCCACTTTCCCCCGCTACCGCTATGACCAGATCATGCGCTTGGGTTGGAAGGCGCTGATTCCGGTCACCATTGTCTGGATTGGTGTGGAAATGGTGCTGGCCTGGTACAAGGTCGGCCCTTGGGCGCATTGACAAAGGCTTCCGCTAATGGCTGTTCTCAAAACTTTTCTGCTGACCGAGCTCCTCAAAGGGATGATGGTGACGGGGCGCAATTTCTTTTTGCCCAAGTACACACTCAACTATCCCGAGGAAAAGACCCCGCAGTCACCTCGCTTCCGTGGCCTGCATGCCCAGCGCCGCTACCCGAACGGCCAGGAGCGCTGCATCGCCTGCAAGTTGTGCGAAGCCGTGTGTCCGGCGGTGTGCATCACCATCGACTCGGAAGTCGCGCCCGATGGCACGCGCCGCACGAGCCGTTATGACATCGATCTGTTCAAGTGCATTTACTGCGGCTTCTGCGAGGAAGCGTGCCCCGTGGATGCGATCGTGCTCACCCGGATCCACGAGTACCACATGGAGCACCGCGGCGAGAACATCATGAGCAAGGACAAGCTGCTGGCCGTGGGCGAGCGCTACGAAGCCATGATTGCAACCGATAAAGCGGCCGACGCGCCGTACCGCTGAGCACATGCGCATATGTTAGTAGAGATTTTGTTTTATATCTTCGGGACCTTCCTGGTCCTGGCCGCGCTGGGCGTGATCACCTCACGCAACCCGGTGTTTTCGGCGTTGTCGCTCGTCGTCTGCTTCATCACTTCCGCGGCCATCTGGCTGCTGATTGAAGCGGAGTTTCTCGCGGTCGTCCTCGTGCTCGTGTATGTCGGCGCGGTGATGGTCTTGTTCCTGTTCGTGGTCATGATGCTCGATATCAATATCGAGGAGCTGCGCAAGGGCTTCACGCGCTATGCCTGGCTCGGTTGGATCACCGCCCTGGCGGTCATCGTCGAGATCGTCGGCGTAGTCTGGGTCCGCGGCCTCGGTATCGATGTCTCCAAGTCGCCGACTCCAACAGCTCCTGACTACAGCAACACCCTCGAGCTCGGCCAGGTGATGTACACCAAGTACGCCTATCCGTTTGAGCTGGCTGCGGTACTGCTGTTGGTGGCGATTGTCGCGGCCATCACGTTGACGCTGCGGCGGCGTCCGGGGCTCAAGGTCCAGGACATCGGCAAGCAGGTCGCCGTCAATGCCAAGGACCGCGTGCGCGTGGTCAAGATGGAGTCGGAGAAGCGCTCATGATCACGCTGTCTCAGCTACTCACCCTGTCCGCCATCCTGTTTGCCTTGTCGGTGGCGGGCATCTTCCTGAACCGCAAGAACGTCATTCTGCTGTTGATGTGCGTCGAGCTGCTGCTGCTGGCCGCGAACTTCAACTTCATTGCCTTCTCACGCTACCTGGGCGACATCCATGGCCAGGTGTTCGTGTTCTTCGTGCTGACCGTGGCGGCGGCCGAATCGGCGATCGGGCTGGCCATTCTCGTGGTGCTGTTCCGCGAGCGTCGCAGCATCAATGTTGAAGATATGAATACGCTGCGAGGCTGATGCGAGCATGAATCTGACCCAATTAGTCCTGATTCCCCTGCTGCCGCTCATCGGCGCCATCCTCGCCGGATTGCTCGGGCGCGTCATCGGTCGTGTCGGCGCACACACGGTGACCATCCTCGCGGTGGCGATTTCCTGCGCCCTGTCGTTCCATGTACTGAAGCAGATCTATCTCGACGGCGTGCCGGCGTTTGACGGGCCTGTGTATAGCTGGCTGGTGAGCGACGGCGTCAAGTTCGACGTCGGCTTCCTCATCGACCGCCTGAGCGCAATGATGATGGTCGTGGTGACGTTCGTGTCGCTTTGCGTGCACGTCTACACCATCGGCTACATGAGCGATGACCCGGGCTACCAGCGGTTCTTCAGCTACATCTCGCTGTTCACTTTCTCCATGCTCATGCTCGTCATGTCGAACAACTTCATGCAGTTGTTTTTCGGCTGGGAAGCGGTCGGCGTGGTGTCGTACCTGCTGATCGGTTTCTGGTACACGCGGCCGAGTGCCATTTTCGCGAACTTCAAGGCCTTCCTGGTCAACCGCGTGGGCGACTTCGGGTTCGTGCTCGGCATTGCCGGTGTCTTCTACTTCACCAACTCAATCAGCTACGCCGATGCGTTCGCGGCGGCGCCGAAGATCGCGGCCGCCATGTTGCCGCTGACTTCAAATACCAGCGTGCATGCCATGACGCTGATCTGCATCTGCCTGTTCATTGGCGCGATGGGTAAGTCGGCGCAAGTTCCGTTGCATGTCTGGCTGCCGGATTCAATGGAAGGTCCCACCCCGATTTCCGCGCTGATCCATGCGGCCACCATGGTGACCGCGGGTATCTTCATGGTCTCGCGCATGTCGCCGCTGTTCGAACAGTCCGATGCGGCACTGTCGTTTGTGCTGGTGATTGGTGCGACCACTGCGTTCTTCATGGGCCTGCTCGGTATCGTGAACAACGACATCAAGCGGGTCATTGCGTACTCGACGCTTTCGCAGTTGGGATACATGGTGACGGCGCTCGGTGTATCAGCCTACAGCGCGGGCATGTTCCACCTGATGACCCATGCGTTCTTCAAGGCGCTGCTGTTCCTGGCCGCGGGCTCGGTGATCATTGGCATGCATCATGAGCAGGACATGCGCAAGATGGGCGGGTTGGCCAAGTACATGCCCATCACGGCGATCACCAGTTGGATCGGGTCGCTGGCACTGATAGGCACGCCGTTCTTCGCCGGGTTCTATTCGAAGGACACCATCATCGAGGCCGTTGGAGAGTCGCATCGGTGGGGCGCCACCTACGCCTATTGGTGTGTGCTGGCCGGTGTGTTTGTGACCGCGCTGTACTCGTTCCGGTTGGTGTTCATGACCTTCCATGGACCGGAGCGATTCCGGCAGGTGGAGGCAGGGCACGGCCATGAGACGGCGGTTACGCCCGCGGCGCCCGCCGTGTCGGCGGCCGCCGGCGTTCATGCTTCACACGGCGCGGATTCGCACGCCGCCGCCGATGCCCACGGCGCCCACGCCCACGACGCGCACACCCCGGCTGCCGCGGCGCATGCCCACGGCGCCCACGACGCGCACGCGCCTGCCGCCCATGCTCACGATGACCACGCGCACGATGACCACGGCCATCACGGCCCCGTCGAGCCGCACGAGAGCCCCCTCGTGGTCACCGGTCCTCTCATCGCGCTAGCCATCCCGTCGCTGCTCATCGGCTTCCTGACCGTCGGCCCCGTCCTCTTTGGGGGCTACTTCGGCGACTCGATTCGCGTGCTCGAGCAGAACGACGTAGTGGCCGAGTTGGGCAAAGACTTCCAGAGCCCCACACAGATGGCGTTGCATGCATTCGCCGGCGCGCCTTTCTGGCTGGCCGCTGCCGGTGTGTTCTTCGCGTGGCTGTTCTTCCTGAAGAAGCCCGAGTGGGCGGATACCTGGGCGCGCACCCTTGCGCCCATCCGCAACCTGTTGCTCAACAAGTACTACTTCGACTGGTTCAACGAAAAGATCCTCGCGACCTTGGCCCGCGGTCTCGGCTTCACGCTGTGGAAGGCTGGCGATCAGGTGCTGATTGATGGTGCCCTGGTCAATGGGTCCGCGGCGACGGTGAGTTGGTTCGGAAGTATCGTGCGGCGTGTGCAGAGCGGTTATCTGTACTCGTACGCGTTTTGGATGGTCATCGGCCTTGCAGTGATGCTTGGCTGGTTCCTCGTGCGGTAGTCAACACGGCGGTTATTGAATGTTTCCTTACCTGTCAGTTCTGATCTGGCTACCCATCGCAGCGGGCATCGTCGTGCTCTTGCTCGGCGATAAAAACGTCGGTGCGGGACGCTGGCTGGCGCTAGCCGCCTCCATCGCGACCTTGATCGTTTCGCTGCCGCTGATGCTGCACTTCAATTCCGGCACGGCCGACTTCCAGTTCACGGAGAAGTTGGAGTGGATCACCCGTTTCCACTCCTTCTACGCGCTCGGTGTCGATGGCATCGCCATGCCGCTCGTGGTGTTGACGGCGTTCATCACCATTCCGGTGATCATCGCGGCCTGGACCGTCATTGAGGCGCGGCCCGCGCAGTACTACGCAGCCTTCCTGATCATGGAGGGCCTCATGATCGGGGTGTTCTCCGCGACGGACGCGCTGCTGTTCTACTTCTTCTGGGAAGCCATGTTGATCCCGATGTTCCTCATCATCGGCATCTGGGGTGGCCCACGCCGCGTGTACGCGACGATCAAGTTCTTTCTGTACACGTTCCTCGGCTCCGTGTTCATGCTGGTCGCGCTGATCTACATGTATGTGAAGGCCGGCGACTACTCGATTGCCAAGTTCCAGTCCTTGCCGCTGACGCTCATTGAACAGCGCTACATTTTCATCGCGTTCTTCCTCGCGTTCGCCGTGAAGGTACCGATGTTTCCGGTACACACGTGGTTGCCTGACGCACACGTCGAAGCGCCGACCGGCGGCTCTGTCATTCTGGCAGCCATCATGCTGAAGATGGGCGGGTACGGATTCCTCCGCTTCAACCTGCCGATCACACCGGACGCCAGCCGCGAGCTCGATCTCTTCATCATTGCTCTGTCGCTGATCGCCGTTGTTTACATCGGCTTCGTAGCACTCGTGCAGCAGGACATGAAGAAGCTCATTGCTTACTCATCCATCGCACACATGGGTTTCGTGACCCTGGGCGCGTTCATCGTCTACCAGATCGTCCGGAACACTGGAGGCCTGCAGGGCGCAGGCATGGGCATGGATGGTGCGATGGTGCAGATGATTTCGCACGGGCTCGTGTCAGGAGCGCTGTTCCTTTGCGTCGGCGTGCTCTACGACCGGGTGCATAGCCGCCAGATCTCGGACTATGGCGGTGTCATCAACAAGATGCCGATATTCGCGGCCTTCATGGTGTTGTTCGCGCTGGCGAACACCGGGTTGCCGGGCACGTCCGGGTTCGTCGGTGAGTTCCTGGTCATCATCGCCAGCTTCAAGGCCAGCTTCTGGTACTCGCTGCTGGCGGCGATAACCCTGATTCTCGGCGCGGCCTACACGCTGTGGCTGGTGAAGAGAGTGATATTCGGGCCCGTGGCCAACGCCAAGGTGGAACACCTGACGGACCTGAATGGGCGGGAGTTCGGAGTCCTGGCGGCGCTGGCGGTGGCCGTACTGCTGGTCGGGTGCTGGCCCGCGCCGTTGTTGAAAGTCATGCAGCCGACCATCCATCACCTGGTGGACCAGGCGGTTGCCAGCAAGATTCCAGTCTAAAAAGCGGAAAACCGGTTCAACATGACGACAATGACCTGGAACAGTCTGGCGCCTGCGATCTCGGAGATCTACCTGGTTGCGGCCATCTGCCTCATATTGCTGGTGGATGCGTTTGCCGGGCAGACCCGTCGCAGTCTGACACCCACGTTGACGCTGATCGTACTGGCCGTCGGTGCCGCCCTCACGGTTGCATACGCCAATGTCGACCATCGCACCGTCTTGTTTGACGGTATGTACGTGGCCGATGGCCTTGCTTACACGTTGAAACTCTTCGGCTACTTGTTCGTGGCGTTCGGGCTTCTGTACTCGCGCGACTACCTCGAAGAGAGAGGTATCCTGCGAGGCGAATATTACGTACTCGCTTTGACAGCACTGTTGGGTATCTTCGTGCTGGTCTCCGCCGGAAGCATGTTGACTGTCTACATCGGCGTCGAGCTGCTTGCACTGTCGGTCTACGCCATGACGGCGTTTGATCGCGACTCCGGTGTCGCTGCCGAGTCGGCGATGAAGTATTTCGTGCTGGGCGCCATCGGCTCCGGTGCGCTGTTGTACGGCATGTCCATGATCTACGGCATGACCGGTACCTTGGATCTCGATGTGATTGCACAACGGCTGCAAGGTACCCCCAACCTCGGAGTCACCATTGGCCTCGTGTTCGTGGTTGTCGCAGTGGCGTTTAAATTGGGCGCTGTTCCGTTCCACATGTGGCTGCCCGATGTCTACCAGGGCGCTCCGACCAGCGTCACGCTGTTCATTGGTACGGCTCCAAAGATTGCGTACTTCGCGCTGACCCTGCGCTTGCTTGCACATGGTTTGGGGGGAGTAGTGGTGGAGTGGTCGCAGATGCTGGGCGCGCTTGCTGTACTGACGCTAGTGGTCGGCAACGTGGTTGCAATCGTGCAGACCAACCTGAAGCGGATGCTCGCTTACTCCACGATTTCGAACGTAGGCTTCATCGTGTTGGGCTTCACTGCCGGTACACCCGATGGCTACACTGCGGCTTTGTACTACACGCTGATCTACATCCTGGTTGCTCTCGGGTCCTTCGGTGTGATCCTGATTGCCAGCCGTAAGGGCTTCGAAGCAGACCATCTCGATCACTACAAGGGCCTATACAAGCGCGATCCGATGCTGGCCCTGGCCATGATGATGCTGATGTTCTCCACCGCTGGTGTGCCGCCGTTCGTGGGTTTCTGGGCAAAGCTGCGGATTTTCCAGGCGCTGTGGGAGACGAACCACTTCTGGCTCGTGGTGATCTCGGCAGCCATGTCGGTAGTGGGCGCGTTCTACTACCTTCGCGTGATCAAGCTGATGTACTTCGATGCGCCGCCGGCTGTTTATCCGCCACCGCAGCACTCGGCGGGCGTTCGCGCCGCGCTGGGGCTCAATGCGCTGGCGGTGCTGGTGCTGGGGGTGTTGCCGGCTCCACTATTGGATCTGTGCGCGCGGTTAATTCACTGACGATCTGGGTGCTCCACAGTTCGAGCTCGGTGGGATCAAACTTCTCTTTTTCCATCAGGTCGATGGATTGATTGACCATCGACATCTCGCCACCCACGAGGTCATCGGGCTCGCTGTATCGAGAGGGATAGGCCTTCACGGCTCTCACGTGTCCATAGAGCACTTCCGCCTGCTCGCCGATTTTCTTTGACGACACCAACGCCCGAAACGCCGTGTCGCCGTCCACGGTGAGAATCAACAGCCCGGTCCGAATGATCAGCGGTTTGTCCCGCTCGGGCGCCTTGACGAATACCTCGCCGTTGCCTTGAAGCCGGATCTCGCGGTTTTCGGGGAACCCATTTGCTGCGACAGCCTGGGTGCCGTTCAGCAGGAAAATCCGCGTGCCATCGGCAAACAGCACTGCGCGTGGCTCGGGTTCGCCACAGGCGGACAGCAGGGCAGCCGCGATAACCAGGAGGCTCTTGTGGATACGCCAGGAGGCGCGAGATACGTGCACCCGGATCACTTTTTGGACGACACCGGATCGAACAGCGACCGCAGGCTCACCGCTGAATCACCCGCAATCCCGATCATCCAGAACACGATTCCTGACGAGCCACCCCACAGCAGCACACCGAGCACCGTCATGGCACCGAATGGCTGAACATGATCGGGCAGTGGCGCAAGCGCATACAGCAACACGGTCGGCAACGAGCAAGCGGTTCCGCCAGTGATATACATGTACCACTCACGAACGCCCCGGCGGTCGAAGTACGCGACGAGAGGGACGCCGAACAGCACGGTAGACGCGTACGAGAGCACGAGGCCTATTGGCATGAGGGACGGCTCAGCCAGAAAGATTGCAGGGTAGAAACCAGCCAGCAAGGGGGTCAGGGCGAAAGCCGTAAACAGGCGCTTCCAGTCCAACGGCTCCGTCGCCAGAGGCGGGGACGTCTGCGGAAGTTCAGCGCGGTCCCCGGATTCGGGTCCGTTTGGGGGTACGTTGGCTGTTTGAGCTCCGCGCGTCATGGCAACACGCTATATCTGGTTGATTGTTTGCACAACAACGGAACATCGCAAATTATCCCGGTTGAGGCACAAGTCCGGTTTTATTGCCTCGGCCTGCGAACAAAACCCCAATCGCCGTGATGAGGCACAGGCCGCCGGCCAGAAGAAAAGCGTGGTCGTAGCTGCCTTCCGCAGTGCGGATGTACCCGGCGACGGAAGCGGCCAGGGCGGCGCCGATTTGGTGCGCCGCCATAATCCAGCCGAACACCAGCCCGGTCTTTTCCGCCCCGAACGCCTGGCGAGCCAACGCCACCGTCGGCGGCACGGTCGCAATCCAATCCAGCCCGTAGAACACCGCGAAAATCGACAGCCCGTGTCCCTCCGAAATGAACCCGAAGGGCAGATAGAGCAGTGAGAGGCCGCGTAGTCCGTAGTAGGTGAACAGGAGCAGCCGATTGTCGAAGCGATCGGAGAGCCAGCCGGATCCGGTGGTACCCACGAGGTCGAAAATACCCATGACGGCCAGGAGGCTGGCTGCCTGGACCTCCGGCATCCCATGGTCCATGCATGCGGGAACCAGGTGAGTTCCAATCAACCCGTTGGTACTCGCGCCGCAAATGAAGAAGCTCCCGGCGAGAATCCAGAACTCTTTGCTGCGGCTGGCGCTGTTCAATGCCGAGATGGCGGCCACGAATGGGTTTTGCACCGCTGCGGCGGCAACCGGAACATTCTCAGGTTGACCTAACGGCAACAGCCCCTTCTCGGCTGGCCGGTCGCGCATCAGCAATAGTGCAAGCGGTGCCACCAGCAGCGCCAATGTCGCCATGGTGATGACCGACGCTCTCCAACCGTGGTCGACTATCAACTTCGCGAGAAACGGCAGAAATACGAGCTGTCCTGTGGCTGCGCTGGCTGTAAGCATTCCAAGAGCTAGTCCGCGATGCGCGTAGAACCAGCGCTGAACTACTGTGGCGCCGAGGACGATTGCAATGATCCCAGTTCCAACACCGACGACAACTCCCCATAGCGCGAAAAGATGCCAAGGAAGTTTGATTGTCACAGTAGCCAACGTGCCGAGCCCGACCAGGATCGCGGACGCCGACATGACCCGCCTGGGCCCATAGCGATTGATGAACCCCGCAGCGAAGGGCCCAATCAGCCCGTACAGCAGGATGTTGAGCGAGATGGCCATTGAGATGGTCGTACGCGACCAGCCGAATTCCTTCTCCAACGGGACGATGAGGATGCTGGGGGTTGCGCGCGTGGCGGCAGACACCAGCAGGCAAACGAAGGTCACGCCCAGGATGATCCAGGCGTAGTGCAGCTTGTTTCTCGGATTCATTGCGGAATTTTAGGCGTCCTGGACCGCCGGCGAGTGCCGCGAATCCTGCAATTCCGGACGGGGAACAGCCTATCGAAAGGGGGAGCCACGGTATGGAGGCCACGCGGCGACCGCGGCGACGCGGGTGCGGCTATCCGCCGGCGCAACCGCCTGCACGCGCCCGACGCTTGCGCGGCGCTTCAGCCCGACAGGGCGCGCGAGTTCTTCCGGTCGCGGAAAATTAGCGGCTGCTCAACCACCTTCGCCGGCGCTTCAGGGGTGCTCGCCCTTTCCACCATCTCCGTGACCAGGTGATGGTGCGGCGACAAGTCGCAAACGGGGTCCGCGTTGTCGGGGTCCCCTGTCAGCAGGTACGCCTGGCAGCGGCAGCCACCAAAGTCCTTCGCCTTCTCGGGGCAACTGCGGCAAGGTTCCTTCATCCAGCTATCGCCGCGATAGTGGTTGAAGCCGGGCGACTCACGCCAGATCCACTCAACCGAGGCGTCTTTGACGTTGGGAAAGCTGAGTCCGGGAAGCGTTTTGGCGGCATGGCAGGGAAGCGCTGTGCCGTCCGGCGTCACCGTCAGAAAAACCGATCCCAGGCCGTTCATACAGGGCTTCGGCCGGCGCTCAAAGTAGTCAGGCACTACAAACAGAACGCGCATCTTGTTTCCAACACGCTCGCGGAAGCGGTTGGTGACTTCCTCGGCACGGCGCATTTGCTCCCGGCTCGGCAGCAGCCGCTCGCGGTTGTGCCAGGCCCAGCCGTAGTACTGGGTGTTGGCCAGCTCCACGTATTCGGCGCCCATCGACTCCGCCATGCCCAGGATATCCTGCACATGGTCGATGTTGAGACGATGCAGGACCACGTTGAGTACCATTGGGTACTCGTACTGCTTGATGAGAGCGGCCACTTTCGACTTCAGCTCGAAGGTACGGGTGCTACTGAGGAAGTCGTTGACCTCGCGGGTGCTGTCCTGGAACGACAGTTGAATGTGGTCGAGGCCGGCCTGTTTCAGGGCGTGGATGCGGGTTTCGGTGAGGCCGACGCCGGAGGTGATGAGGTTGGTGTAGTAGCCGAGGGTGTGCGCCTCGCCAACAATTACCTCGAGGTCGTCGCGTGTGAGCGGCTCACCCCCGGACAGGCCTAGTTGGACCGCACCGAGCTCACGGCCTTGCCGCAACACTCGGAGCCAGTCGGCGGTGGACAATTCCTGCTCTGTTTTCGCGAAGTCGGTCGGGTTGTAGCAGAACACGCAGTGCAGGGGACACGTGTAGGTCAGCTCGCAGAGCAGCCACAAGGGCGGCCCCGGGTTGCTCACGCTCACGACCGAATCTCCAGCCAGCGCTTTTCCAACGCCATGGTCACAAACGCCTGCACATCCCTGTCGAGCCCAGTAGTAACAAAGGTGCTTTCGAGGTCACTGACAATATCGGCAATCGTCCGCACCCCATCGCAGCGCTTCATGATCTCGCCCGCGCTGCCGTTCAGCTTGACCATGCCTTCCGGATATAACAACACGTGCGCCTGCTGCGCGGGCTCCCACTGCATCCTGAACCCACGTCCCAAAGCCGGCTTGGAATCGGCGGCGATCATCGCTCGCCTCGCGGCGAGGGGGTAGCGGCGGACTGCGGGTCAACGCCGTACCGCAATGCCATTGCATCGTTCATCTGCCACAATACATCCAGTTTGAACTGCAGGATCTCCAGGGCGCGCTCCTGCGCAGCGCGAGTGTTGGAGAAATAGTCGAGCGTGACCGCGAGCCCGAATTCGACATCGCGGCGTGCCAGACTCACCCGGCTCTGAAAATAGTGCAGACCGGCCGAATCGATCCACGGGTAGTGTTCCGGCCAGTTCGCCAGCCGCTGCTTGTGAATCTCCGGTGCAAACAGCTCCGTCAAGGAGGCGCAGGCAGACTCCTGCCACGGCGAGCGACGCGCGAAATTGACATAGGCATCGACTGCGAACCGCACGCCCGGTGCGACATCGACGAGGCTTTCAACGTGCTCGCGAGTCAGGCCCGTGGCTTCCGCCAGCTTGATCCACGACTCGATGCCGCCCGGATCGTCACCATAACCGTCGTGATCGAGGATCCGCTGCACCCACGAGCGGCGTACGGCGCGGTCGTTGCAATTGGCCAGAATCGCCGCATCCTTGATGGGAATGTTGATCTGATAATAAAACCGATTCGCCACCCAGCCGCGGATCTGCGGCACCGTGGCGCGGCCTGAATTCAACATCACGTTGAACGGATGGTAGATGTGATACGCACGGCCCTTCTCCCGCAGCCGTTGCTCAAACTCCTCGCGACCCCACGGGGCGGACTCGGTCACAGCTCGATCTCCATTCCATCCCACGCCACCTCGACGCCGCGGCGTGCCAGCTCGCGCGCCTGCTCCGAGTCCTCATCGAGGATGGGATTGGTATTGTTGATGTGTATCAGGACCTCGAGGGTGTCGTGCGGCAGCTTGGCCAACCACTCGAGCATGCCGCCCGGCCCGCTTTGGGGCAGGTGGCCGATGTCGCGTGCATGCTTCTTCGAAGCACCCAGCCGGATCATTTCATCGTCCGTCCAGAATGTACCGTCGACCATCACGCAGGCGGCTGATTGCATCGCCTGCCAGACCCGTTCATCCATCGCACCGAGCCCGGGTGCGTATACCGCTGAGCGTCCTGACACGTCATCCGTGATCACCAGCGCCAGGTTGTCACCCGGAACCGGCTTGTCCCGATTTGGCGAGTAGGGCGCGGGTTTGCCAGGGACCGCAATGGCGCGCCAACTCACACCGCTCACGCCGCTGATGGCAAACGGGCTGCCGGCGAGATCGATGCGTTGCCGCTCAACTCCACAGAAGTGCCCGAGCACATTCAGGATCGGATTACCGCAGGTCAGGTCGGCGTAGGTACTGTCGGTGCACCAGATCGGCCAGGGACGCGTTGCCTCGCGCAACATGTACAGGCCTGTTGTATGGTCAACCTGGCCATCCACCAACACAATCCCGGTAATGGCGCAATCGCGCAGCGAGCGGCCAGGTTGAAAAGCCGGGTTGGCCTGCATTTGTGCCGTGATGTCGGGCGACACGTTGATCAGCGCCCAACCGGCGGCATCGCTGCCGCGCACGGCAATCGAGGACTGGGTGCGGGGCCTGGCGCGCACGGTCCCGTTGCGCAGACCGGCGCAGTTACGGCAGTTGCAGTTCCACTGCGGAAAACCGCCGCCCGCGGCGGACCCCAGCACTCTGATTTTCATAGCGTCAACGGCCGGGGAAGAGGGGAATGAGACGCCGCCCGCTGACGCGGGGCGACGCCATTCGATCTAGTCTCGAACGATGGTCAATCAGCGATTGCTGATGTACATCGTGATTTCCATGCCATAACGCATGTCGACGGCTTCTGGGGTTTCCCACTTCATGCTGCAATCTCCTGAAAGGATGTGTGGCCAAAATCGATCGTCCCCCTGATCATCCGCGCCCCGTGCCCGCGCCCATAGGGGATGTTCTTGAATCGGGCCTCATGATTTTCATGAGCGTGGGCGCAGCCCCTGGGCCCGACCGGGGCGGTACACTCACCCGCATGAAACTGCGCACCCGGCTGAACTCGATTGTGGCGGGCCTGACAGCGACGTTCGTCATTGTCCTGATCGCGGCCGAGATCAACGACACCCGTTCGTCGGTGAACGAGGAAATCGAGGCCGCCAACCGGGTCGGCGCCCAGCTCCTGGGACGCCTGGCGGCCATTTACTCCCGGGAAGGCGACGCGGATACGGTCCGTCAGTTCCTGGTCCAGCTCGGGCATGTACGGGCGAATGACCTGGTTCTGCGTGCGCCCAACGGGGAGGTGCTGTACCGGTCGCCGGGCGCGACCTACAAAGCGGGCCGGGAGGCGCCGGCGTGGTTTGTAAGGCTCCTGGAGCCATCCATTGCGATCAGAACGTTCGGTCTCAGGGGCGGCGTCCAGCTCGCCGTCACGGCGAACGCCTCCCGGGCGATCCTGGACGCCTGGGATAATTTTAAGAAGCTGTTTGCGATCGGCGCCGTGATGCTGGTGCTGGTGAACGGCCTGGTTTTCTGGCTCGTCAACCAGGCGCTTGCTCCATTTCCGGTCATTGTGACGGGCCTGAAGCGCCTGGAAGAAGGCGACCTGGCCTTCCGGTTACCGGTGCTTGCAGGATTCGAGGCACACAGCATCGGGTCGGCGTTCAACCGCATGGCCCAGGCCGTGCAAGACAAGGTGCAGGCCGAGCGCAAGGCAATTGAAGCGGAGACGCGACTGGAGGAAGGGCGGGAGCTGGCGGCTCTCGTGGAGCAGCGCATCGAGGAAGAGCGGCGCTTGATTGCGCATGAGCTGCACGATGAATTCGGTCAATCGGTGACGGCCATCCGCTCGCTCGCGATGGCGATCGTGACGCAGGCACCCAACCCGGCCACGGGGGATACGGCGAAGTTGATTGCGGATGAAGCGGGGCGCTTGTATGACGCCATGCATGGCTTGATTCCCCGCCTGGTGCCGCTGTCTCTCGACACGCTGGGGCTGGCGGACACGCTGGAAAATCTCGTGCGCGACTGGCAGCGCCGTTATCCTGACGTGCAGTTGTCAGCGCACAATGAGGTATCCGAGGTGTTAGGTCCGACGGTTACTTTGACAATCTACCGGGTCGCGCAGGAGGGTTTGATCAATGCGCTGCGCCATGCACAGCCGACCCGGGTGGAGATCGCCCTGAGCAGCGACCACGAGCAAATCACTCTCACCGTGACGGATGATGGCGTGGGGCTCCCCAAGGACTGGTCGCGCCCCGGACATTTTGGTTTGCGCGGTCTCGCTGATCGCGTGGAGCATCTGGGCGGGCGGTTTACTGTTGGCAATCATGCGCCGCAGGGGGCGCGTTTGACCGCCAGGATTCCCTTGATGGCGGAAGCATGATCAAAGTCCTGCTCGCCGACGATCATGCGGTGGTGCGCACCGGCTTCCGGTTGCTGCTGCAGTCGCAATCCGACATCAGTGTCGTCGCCGAGGCTCACTCAGGCGAGACTGCCTGCCAGATGTATGCCGACTGGCTGCCGGATGTTGTAGTCATGGACCTGGGGATGCCGGGGATGGGCGGGCTCGAAGCCATTCGCCGTATCCGCGCCCGCAATCCGGCGGCCCGTGTGCTGGCACTGTCGGCGCACGATGACCCCATGCATGCACGCCGGGCCCTGCGTGAAGGTGCGTTGGGGTTTCTCTCCAAGCGCACGGCTCCGGAGGTGCTGATTGAAGCGATTTCGGCGCTCGCCGCGGGCCGGCGCTACATTGATCCGGGGCTCGCGCAAAAGTTGGCGCTGGCGGAAATTGAAGGCGCGGCGCGCTCACCCATCGAGCAGTTGTCCGAGCGGGAGTTTGAGGTGTTTATCCGCCTGGCCGGTGGGGCCACCGTACAGAAGATTGCGGATGACCTGAAGCTGTCGGCTTCGACCATCGGCACGCATCTCTACAACATCAAACAGAAGCTCGCCGTGGTCAACCAGTCCGAGCTCACGCTGTTGGCCATAAGACACGGACTGATCGAGGCCTGACGGTTATTTGCTGAACATCTTCTTCAGGTTATCCAGGCCGCCCTGGTACACGCTGTTGATCAACTCGAGGGCCGCTGCGTCGTTTTCACCTTCCGGTGGCGTGTCCGAGGTGCTCTTACGCTTGAAGTTGCCCACCCAGGTAACATGCGACCCGCCGTTGGGACCGGGCGTTACCGTGATGTGCGAAACGTAGTCGCGCAGCGGCAGTGGCGATTCGATGATGCGGTATTTGTAGGTGTGTTTCGCGTCGTCGAAGGCCAGCAGCTCTTCGGTAAATGACGGACCGTCCTTGACGGTCAGCTTGCGCACCGCACCCACCTTGTTGTTCTCGCCCTTCTGGATCTCGTCAGCGGCGAAGCCGGGGTGCCACTTGTTGAGTGAATCGAAGTCCTTCACCGCATTCCAGACCGTATCGACCGGGGCGGTGACATTGACGGATTTGACGACTTTGAGGGTCTTGGGCGCGTCGGCGAATGCCGCGCTGCCCGCCAGCGCCACGACCCATGAAGCAACGGCTGCGACTGCTATTTTCACGGTGGTCCCCCTGCGGTTGACTGGCCCGAATATAACGTAAATCAAACGCCGCCGTGCCCATTCCCGTAGGCTTTTTCGCCGGCCTCGATCCGCACCGTCAGTTTGTTCTGTTCTGGTGGCAGTGGGCAGGTGGCGAAATTGTTGAACGCGCAGGGCGGATTGTAGGCCTGGTTGAAATCCACCCGCACAGTGCCCCGGGAAGGCAGGGGCGTGTGGAGGAATCGCCCGCCACCGTAGGAGCCCTTACCGTTGGTGCGGTCGCCGAACATGACAAACAATGTTTGATCACTCGGGCTTTCCAGTACCGCATCCAGCCGGTATTGCTGGCCGTCCTTGCTGAACACCAGCGCGCCCGGACAATCCATCTCCTGCTCGAGACCCAGTATGTTGATGATTGTGATGTGGCGGTGCGGTTCGTAGGGCTCGAAGCGTGCATCGAACACCCAGTCGGTGAGCACTGGAAAGTAGTTGATCGGCACAAAGTCCCGGCGCCGTGCGCTGGCGACATCCCGAACCCGGACGCCGACTTTTCCCGAGCGCTCGATAATGAAGAAACGTAAAGGCCCGCTGGACACGACGGTCGGCTCGCCCTGGCTGTCCATCACCATATCGATGCGCGAGACCGGCTGGCCGCCGTGCGTGATGCGGCTGCCGCGATTGGCTGTGAAGTGCACACCGCTCTCGTCCCACCTGAACGTCCCTGCCTCGGGGGCGAGCGCGGGATGGTCCAGCACGAGGCGGTTGCCGCGGGCCCGGCCGAAGGTATTGTCGCCCTTCTCCAGCCAGAACAGGCCAACTAAAGTCAGCCAGCCCGTGTCGCTGGTCAGTTCGGCAACGCGAGCGGACCGCCATTGGTCGACGGCTTGCTGTTCGGCGGCGGCATCCACGGGAAAGCGCGTTCCGGCGGCCGGCTCCGTGGCGGCGGCTCCCGCGGCCACCATCAACGCGCCCACGAACGCTGCGATTCTGGTCATACTATTGCCCTGCAATAAAAGCATGTCCAGGGGGATGATTGCATGTATCGACGTCCTTTTGTATCGGCCGCGGGCGCATTGCTGCTGGCCGGGGCCTGTCATGCCGATACGGATGCGGGCTCCAATGCATTGGCTCACGATATCTTCAAGGAGCTGATTGAGATCAACACGACCGAGTCGGTGGGCAGCGTGACCACTGCGTCGGAAGCGATGGCGAAGCGCCTGCGGGCGGCGGGGTTTTCCGACAGCGATATCCAGATTGTCGGCGACAACCCACGCAAGAAAAACCTCGTAGTGCGCCTGCACGGCTCGGGCAAGCACAAACCTGTGCTGTTGATCGGCCATCTGGACGTGGTTGAGGCACGGCGGGAGGACTGGACCACCGATCCCTTCAAGTTCGTGGAAAAGGATGGCCGCTTCTATGGCCGCGGTACCCAGGACATGAAGAATGGCGATGCCATCATGGTGTCGACCCTGATTCGGCTGAAGAAGGAGGGTTTCGAGCCCTCTCGGGATATCATCCTGGCCCTGACCGCGGATGAGGAAAGCGGCGATTCGAACGGTGTGGAGTGGTTGTTGAAGAACCGCCGCGACCTCGTCGATGCGCAATTCGTTATCAACCACGATGGCGACTCCATTACCTCCGAACACGGCAAGCCGCTGTACTTCGAAATGGACGGCACCGAGAAGGTGTATGCGGACTACCTGCTCACGGCGACCAATCCCGGTGGCCACAGCTCGCTGCCCGTGCCCGACAATGCGATCTATCACATCACGGGGGCGCTCGACCGCCTGGCCCACTACGAGTTTCCTTTTGAGCTCAACAGCGTCACGCGCGCCTACTACGAACGTCAGGCGACGCTCGAGAGTGGGCAGCGGGCCGCCGACATGAAGGCGATACTCCAGACTCCGCCGGATCCCAAGGCAGTGGCACGCCTGTCCCAGGATACAGTCGACCATTCACTGATGCGCACAACTTGTGTTGCTACACGGTTGCAGGGCGGGCATGCCAACAACGCACTGCCACAGCGTGCCACTGCCAATGTAAACTGCCGCATATTTCCGGGGCATTCGCCGGAGGAAATTCGACACGCTCTCATCGAAGTGTTTGCGGATCCGGCCATCAAGGTACAGTCCTATGATGCGAAGGGTGTTGTGGTTGACAAAGCGTCCGACAAGCGAGGCTATCCACCCCCTCCGTTGATTCCAGAAGTGATGAAACCGCTCGATACGCTCGTTGCGCAAATGTGGCCGGGTCTGAAGGTCATTCCCGCCATGTCGGCGGGTGCGTCCGACGGTGTTTATACGAGCGCCGCGGGGCTGCCAACCTATGGCATCGCGGGCATTGCAATAGACAAAGACAACATCCGGGCCCACGGACAGGATGAAAACATCGGCATTGAATCGTTCGACAAGGGCAACGAGTTCTTCTACCGCTATATGAAGTTGATGACATCCCATTGAGTGCCGCGATGCCGGTTGAAGCGGCCACCCGTCCCAGGGACAGGCCGCTTCAATACCACTCGCGCGAGGATCTCCTGAGGCGCTTCGCCGCGGCTCTCGCGGACGGCGACGGTGTGTCGGGAGCCCACTGCATCCACGAGTTGTGGATGCGGGGGGAATGGCCGGACCGGATCGAGCGGGCGCTGGAGAGCCTGTGGAAGCACGCCTCGAAGTCCGTTCCCGACTGGCTACCGATGCGGTACGTGGACTGGCTACCGGTGGCTTATGAGGTGGCGGCGGGCTTCCAGGCAGCGTTCTCGGGGCGAACGAACATCTATCTGGTGTTATTGGATTACAGCGACAGCCGCGCCGATCCACACGGTGTGTATGTCGGAATGAGTCACTACAGCCCGGCGGATCGCTTTGACCAGCACAAGGCGGGGATCCGCGCATCCGGGAGTGTGCTCAAGCGGGGCCTGGAGGTTCTGACGGGACCCACACTGCATCTGCAATACATTTCGCGGGGCGAGGCGGCGCGGATCGAAGCGCAGTTGGCTGAAGCCCTGAGCGCGGCCGGACTGTTTGTGCAAGGAGGTCATTAGGAGTAATTGGGGCAATGCGTCAACTGTGGGGCGTTGCACAGAATTATGTCTGCAGGGTGGGCGCATAATCGGGCCCATGCAAGACAAGGGTCCGCAAGACGAGGGACGGCTGGTGTCTGAGCTGGCGTCACGCGTTGGCACACTGGGCGTTGAGCTCGCGGATGTGGCCGGCAACCTCGACGAGGTGACACAGCGAGTCACCAACCAAGCGGGGCAGTTCAAGGAGCTGCAACGGGCCGCGGATACCATGGTGGCTGGAAACCGCGAAATCGATCGTGCTGCCAAGGAGGCGCAGCAGGCTGCCTCCACGGCCGGCACCGAAATTGCCGAATCCCGCACTCTCATTGTCGGGGCCGTACAGCACATTGCCGACTTGAGCGGTGCAGTGGGTCACATCGAGGAACGACTCGGCTCTTTCAGCGCACTGCTGCGGCAGATCGGCGGTGTGGCGACCGCCATTGAGCGGATTGCCAAGCAGACTCGACTATTGTCCTTGAATGCGGGCATCGAGGCGGCGCGTGCGGGTGAGGCCGGGCGCGGCTTTGCGGTCGTTGCCGGTGAGGTGAAGAGCCTCGCGGAAGAGACACGCACCGCGACGGATCGGATCGGCGAGATTGTGCGATCCCTCGGCGGCCAGATCGAAGGGCTGATCAACGAGAGCAACGAAGCAACCAAACATGCGGGCCATGCCGGCGCCGGCGCCGAGAAGGTGCAGGGTGTCATCATCCGCGCGGACGATGCATTCAACACGGTCGGCCGGGAGATCGATGCGATCGCGCAGTCGGCGACCGATAACCTGCGTGCGTGCGATGCGGCGCTCACCCAGTTGGGCGATCTGGCCGGCGGCGTGGAGCATTCATCGAGCAACCTCAAAAGTGCCGATCAGCGCATAGAGGGCCTGCTGGCACTCAGTGAAACGTTGATTGCTTTTATTGCCGAAAGCGGGGTCGAAACCGCCGACACGCCCCTGATACGGCTGGGTGTCGATACGGCTGCCCGGATCTCGGCTGAGTTTGCAGGCGCGGTCGAGCGTGGCGAGATCACGATGGCGCGGCTGTTCGATGAGCGTTACCGGGAGATTCCCGGTACCAATCCGAAGCAGTTCATGACCGACTACGTGCAGTTCACGGACCGGGTGCTGCCACCCATCCAGGATCCGGTGCAGAAGGCGGATCCGCGCATCGTGTTTGCGGTTGCGTGGGCAAAGGGCGGGTTCCTGCCGACGCACAATCCCAACTACTGCAAGCCCCAGGGCAAGGATCCGGCCTGGAATGCGGCCAATTGCCGCAACCGGCGGCTGTTCAATGACCGCGCCGTGCAGAAGGTCGGCGCCAATACCAAGGCGTTCCTGTTGCAGACCTACCGCCGCGACATGGGCGGTGGCAAGTTTGTGTTAATGAAGGATCTGTCCGCGCCTATTTTGGTGAATGGACGGCACTGGGGAGCCTTCCGGATCGGCTTCCGCCACGCCTGAGCGACACGGGCGAGAAGCGCGCGGCGAGCAACACCAGCGCCAGCAGCGCGGGAATCCAGTAAAGGTCGGTGCGTGCCTGCTCGCGGCGCGCAAACCTCTTATCCAACATCGCGCGCGCAATCGTTTCCGGGCTGTTCAGGTGCAGGTAGCCAAATCCAACCTGGTGCGCCACCTCCTGCAGATGCGGTTCGCGCAATGAGGACAGGTGCTCGGCACCGCGGATCTTCGAGTTCTGGATGATGTCGCCGGGCTGCATGACTTCATCCGCGCGCCAGAATCCCACCCGATTGCCATCGTCGTCCGTCTTCGGAATCGGGCGCGGCACGTAGCCGCCCGCACCGACCAGCCAGCCGCGGACCTGGCCCGCCTTCAGGTCATCGAACATCGGCAGTATATTGGTCGGGTCGAGGGGCGGCGCTTCCTGCCCATCGGTGACGAAGATGACGTTGGGGTTGGTTCCAAGTTGCTTCGCGGCCCGCATCGACCAGTAAACGCCTTTGGTGATTTCACTGGCGTTTTCCCAGCGCATGCTGCCGTCGACCTTGGCGAGCGAGCTCAGAAGATCACCGTAGTTCTCGCAGACCTCCACGGGCGCGAGCAGAATCAAAGTGCGGTAACCCGCGAATGCGCCCCAACCAACTTTCGAGCCGCACGGTAACTCACGCAGCGCACGCCTTGCCGCGTCCCGCGCGAATTGAAGGCGACTGACTGGGGTGTTCCCCACATCGTAGTCTTCGACGTCCATGCTTTGCGTGATGTCGAAGATGACGAGACTTTCGTAGGTGTCGTGTTTCAGGGGGATAGGGGGGACAAAGAGGGCGACCAGCAACAACAGTAACGCCAGGAGAATGGCGCGGCCGTCGGCGTCTAGGGCGCTTCGGGCCCAGGTTAGAGGGGCTGATTGGACGCGGCTGGCGTACGGCCGCGCGCTTCCGTTGGTGCCTGCAAGGCCCTCGGGGTTGCTGGCGGCGGGCGCCTCCGGTTGGCCTCCGGCGTTGCGTGCGGCGGGCACCCCCGTTTCGGCTGCGGCCGTCGCGTTGTTCGATATTTCGGCGCCGGGGGCGTTCACGGCAAGTCGATCTTGGCGCCCTGGACGGTGCTCATGGCATGTTCAGAATGCACCGGCGCCTGGTTGCGTTGGAGGATCGGGTCGTCGTACTCAGGTGACAGCCACAGCGCCCGTTCCAGGTTGTATCGCGCGTCCCAATCGCCTGGGTTACTGCGCAAAGCATCGCGGTAACTTTGCTTTGCCAGCTCAATGAGCGGCAACGCGCGCTGTGCTTCTCCCGGGCCATTCTTCAGCGCCTCCCGCATGTTGAGGTTGCCCAGGTCGTAGAGAGCCGGAAGCCTCACGTCGTCAGGTGCGTCCAGCAGAGCCTTGTAGGCCTTCAATGCGGCGTTGAATTTCCCGGCCCTGGCCAGACTGAGTGCCTGAGCCAGTTGAGCCTGAGGCACGGGCGAATCGACCGTGCTGTTGGCGGTCGTCGCACCCTTGCCGGCGATGGCAATCGCCGCATTGATGCGTTGAGCATAGTTGAGCTGCACGGCGTACCAGGTGGCCACCGCGCCGAACAAAGACGCTGCGATCCCAAAAGACAGGTGAACTGTACGGCGCCTCATGTCCAACTCCTGAGCGCAAGCGAACGGCCCAACAGAAGCAGCAAACAACAGATCGCCGCCGCGGCCAGGAAGCGGCGGCTGTAGTCCTGGCGCGGGACTTCCTCGAGGAAGTCGAGCGGAAAATTCTGCTGCCGGCCGACGTCGGCCACCGCTTTCTGCAAGTCTTCCGGCACCTCGGCCTGATAGGCCCGGTAGGGTGTGCGCAGCGACTGGAAGAACCTGTGCAGTGCCATTTCCGGGGCGTTAGTGCGGTCAGGCTCGCTGTTGTCCAGTGTTGGCGCGTTGTAGGAGCGCAGGTAGATCCAATACAACGCAATCCGATTGCGTGCCAGGCCGGCCAGCACCTTTTGTTTGGTCGCCTCGTCGAGATAGGCACCGCCGTCCGACACGAGCAGGATGATGCGGCTGCCGGAGTAGGCCCGCCGATCGAATTCGGCAATCGCAGCCAGCAGCGCACGACCGACTTCCGTGTTGGCCAGGCCACGGCCGATGTCGGCCGCGGCGATCCCGGCTTGTACCACCGCGTCATGCTGCGTGAATGAGACGACCGACAGCGGCTTCGTGCTGAAGAACATCAAAGCGAACCGGTCATCCGGCCGCTCAGCCACAAACTTCGCGAGCAGATCTCGGGCTACTTTGGCTTTCGGTTGGCCGCGAGCCAGGTGGTGAATCAGCAGGCTGCGATCGATCTTGCGCCAGTCGCTGGGGAGCATGTGATCGTCCATGCTGCGGCTTCTATCCATGAGGACGAGAATTTCTGCTCCGCGGCCCACTCGCGCCACCTGCGTTTGTGGCTTGCCGAGTCCGGCCAACGCGATGACAGTCGTGAAGATCGCAACTGCGGCGAGGATCCGCCACAGCCAGCCCGCTATTTGGCCCAAGGGGTCTTTAGGTAGCCATGGAGCGTATGAAAACGGCAGGGTGTCGCGGCGCCGGCGCAGCAGAGGCAATATCGCCAGTGGTAAAAGTAGCAGCGCCCAGGGGTGGGCGAAGTCGAAGCTCGTAATCACCGCTCGTGCTGCTTTTCTATGCGGCGGAGAGTGGCCGCCAGGCCGCTGAGTGCCAGGGGTTCGGTGGCGCCGCCCCCAAAGAATCGCAGGTTGGACTGGCTGTAGAACTCCTCAATGGCGCCGCGTTGTGACTCGAAGTGTGGCGCTTGTTTGAACAGCGCCGGCAGCGTGCTCGTTTGTAGCGCGCGGCCGGCGGTCCGGTCGAAGGCGCGGTGAAGCGCCAACCAGGCGTCAGCATTGTCCTCGCCGATCTGGCGTATTTCTCGCTGCGCCCGTGCAAACGGTTGGTTTCTTGCTGCTCGCACAGACCGAATCAACCACCACGTGAACCAGGCTGCGACGATGACTGCAAATGCGGTCAGCCATGCCTCCAACTCGCGCCTGAGTGTCGATGTCGGCAGCATTGGCGCGGGGTGGTCGGCCCGCAACTCCTGCAGGCCGCCTTTGGCGAATACCGCGTGCGGCGTCAGTGGGGTGACGCTGACGGGCCACACGGGCACCTTGAGCACACCGCCGGTCTTCGACCTGAGGGTTACTTCTGGAAGGTTCACTGTCACCAACGCTTGTGGTGCGTTGACTAGCTGGTATTGCATGACTAACCAGCGGCGGTTGTCATCTGAACGCTGAATCGTCGATGTACGGCGTGAGAACCAGAGGCTTGCGCGCTCCAGCGGGGGCAGTCCTTCGGGTTGAAAGCTCTGATCCAGGAGTACCCGTTGGGTGAGAGTGTCGCCGAGCACGTAGCCGAAGGGACGGGGTTGATCGACTGCGGGGGTCGTGTCGGAGCCGGGAGCCGCGCCCGTTTGGGCTGGCGCTACGCCGCGCGCGACCGTGGGCGCTGCCCGTGGTTCAACACCACTTGCGGGCTGTGCCCCGCACACGCGCATCTGACCACTCGTGAGCAGCATCAACTCGATAACGACCGCGAACGAAGCGGTCGCGCGTCGACTGTTGTCGCTCCATTGAAGAAACCTCACGCAGCGACCTCAAAGAAATATTGAGACATCGCCTCACTATCGAATCGGTCAGTCACGTAGAACGGTCGCATGGCCCGCATTGCGAACAACTGATCCAACTCAGCCCGGCGAACCGCAGCAGCCTGCACCCATCGCTCGCGCATGCGTGCCCGCATCCACAATGTGCGCTGCGCACCCGACTCCACATCCCGAAGCTGGGCCAACCCATCGTGCGCCGGTGGGCGGATCTCCGCAGTGTCCCAGACGACGACGGGTACCACGAAGGACTGAGACAGTGAATCCAGGGCAATGTTCAATCCAGCCAATGGCCAGTGAAAGTCCGAAACCAGGAACACCAGCCCCTTGCGCCCCGCAAGGTGTTGAATCGCATCGACGAGACCGGTCACATCTCCGCCAGTTCCGCCGGTGCTGCGCAGCAGAGCTGCCATCGTTTCGCCCATGCCGCGGCTGACCATCGCGGGTACGAAGAGGTCGGTTCGTTCACTAGAGTCGAACGCCAACATACCGAGCGCGTCGCCTACCTTGAATGTGCTTTGCCCCAATGCCTCGACAAACTCAGCGGCGACATCCAACTTGCTGCGACGGGATCCGAAGCTCATGGAGGTGGAAACATCCACCACTACGTGCACTGCGATGCTGGCTTGTTGGCGATTCACGCGTACCAACCATTCTTGTTGGATATTGCGCAAGCTCGCGCGCAAATCGAGGCGGCGCGGGTCGGGGCGGTCATACAGGCGCATGTGCGACACAAATTCCTGTCCGGCCCCCAGGCTCGATCCACGATGTGAGCCCGGGCGCCAGCCACCGATCCTTTGGGGCAGTCGATAGTGAAACTCGCGGTGCTCGCTCATTAGCGTGGCGTGGGAACCTTTTCGAGTAGCTGCGAAATCAGCTCATCCGCGATTTGAGCGCGCCGCAATTCGTAGACGGGTGTGAAAAATATGCGGTGTCCGAGGGCGGGTTGAGCCATCGCGCGGATGTCATCGGGCGTCAAATAGTCCCTCCCGGACAGCCACGCAACAACCCGTGCGGCGCGCGTGAGAGACATCATTCCGCGCGGACTCGCTCCGGCTAGAATCAACTTTTCCATATCGACGCCTTCCAGTCGTACTCCTACGCGCTGAGGAGCATGCGTTGCATCCCACAGGTCCAACACGTATCGCTCGAGTGCTTCGCTGGTTCGCACGGAACGCTGAATGGCTGCCCCTACCTGATTCAACGACGGCCAGTCCAGAATGTCCGGCGCCACCCGCTCGAGCAACTGATCCACATCATGAAATGCCGGATCGAAGACCAGTTGCCGGCGGATTTCGGGTTCCGTCGGCGTGGGCATCCGCAGCTCGAGCATGAATCGATCGCGAGCGGCCGAAGCAAGCTCGAAGGTCTCTTCCTTTTCGACGCGATTGCGATCGGCGAACACCGTCATGTGCGGAAACCGATGTTCGCGATTGAACGCGGATACGGTTCGCTCCGCCATTGCGCGTAGCAGAAGGGATTGCACCTGCGGACGCGCGCGATTGATCTCGTTGAAGAAAAAGGTAACGAGGCGTTCGCCGTGGCGAAGCAAAGGTCCAGGTTCGATTCGCGGCTTACCCTCTGCATCTACGTATGTGTGATAGACGAGATCGCCGGGCATCAAGTCCACTGTGCCCTCGACACGCTCAAAATCACCACCGATGGTACGGGCGAATGCACGGAGGATCGTGGTCTTTCCCACGCCGACATCGCCCTCGAGCAGCACGTGACCGCGCGCAAATAGCGCCACGTTGATGAGCCTGATTGTAGGCTGCTGACCGACGACGGCTTTGGTTACTTCCTCTTCCACGCGTAGTGCGCGGGCCCGCCAATCTTCCAATTGCGCTTCTGTCATGGACAGATTCTACGCCGGGGCGCCGTGGGTCGTCGTCGCCATTCCGTGACAAACGCGTGCGGGTGTGCACGCGTTTGTGTGCCGTTGATGGATCAGTTGCTCTACTTCAGAGCCAACTCGACGCGCACTTTGTCCTTCTCCGCCGGGCCCTTGGGCGCGCTCCCAATAACGAACACGCGGGAGGGGTCAATGTCAGTACCGAGGAGCAGGACGTCCTGAATTGCGCGGGCGCGGTGCTTCCCGAGTATTTCCAGCTCGTTGTCCGGCACCGGTGACTTTTGCAACAGCGCGCTTTCGAGCTGGGCATTCGCAGCGGCGTAATCTGGAGGAGGCTCATCCTTTTTCTTTCCAGCACTTTCGATCGCCTGAGCGACATCAGGTAGCGGAGTGCTTTTGCCGAGGTCGGATCGGTACAGTGCAACGAGCAAGTGATAGCGCTGTGTAGGATCGCTGAGCTCGGGGTCGGATGGTGGGGGCGCGTCCATGATTCCTGATAGCTGTGAGCGGGGCGCGTCCTGCATGCCCGGGGGAAGCGCGCCGGCAATAGCAATGGAGCCGGTGCTTGCCGATCCGCCCTCAGTCGCGGAGGCGCCAGCGCTCGCGGATCCGCCCGCAGTCGCGGAGGCGCTGTTGGTATTGGCGCTCTTGCCACGCTTGCGGCCAGCCGACTTGTCCTGACTCAGCGCCAGCAGCCGCGCGTTCAAGTGCGCCGCGGCGAGCCCCGGGCGGTCCACGTCTGGTGAGAACGTCACCGGGACGTCGAGCTCCAGCTTATCCTTCTCCTTCAGTGCCTTCACCAGCGCCACGAGTTTGTCGTGCTCCGAGGCGTCGAGTACCGCGCTGCCGGGATGGAAGTCAATGTAGTTCATCTGCTCGCCACCACCGAACAAGTGGCCGAGCATGGCAAAGGGCGCCGTGGCGATCTTGGTCAGGAGGTTGAGTACGGCTTTCCAGATGATCGGTCCGATCTTGAACTGGGGGTCATCGAGACTGCCGGTGACCGGGAGGTCGATATCAATGACACCGTTGCGGTCCTTGAGAAGCGCGACCGCGATTTTCAGGGGCAAGTGGACGGCGTCAGGGCTTTCAACCCGCTCGCCCAATTCCAGTTGATCGATAACAAATTTATGGGCGGCAGTCAGGTTGCGATTTTCAATTTTGTAGTCGATATCAACGGACAGTTTGCCTTTCTCAATTTTGTAACCGGCAAAGTGACCGGAATACGGGGTGGCGCTGGTGAGCTCCACACCCTTGAAGTTCATTTTGATGTCGCTGTAGGTCGTCGCCGCGAGGGGGTTGGTTTCGCCCCAGATATGGACGGGAGCATAGCGGTCCACCTTGCCCTTCAATTCGACCTTCGCCCGCGATTGCGGGCTGGACGAGAGACCCAGGATGGAGCCGTTGAGAGTTTGGATACCGACAGCAAAGTGAGGTTGAATCCACAGGTCGGCGTAGTTCGCCGAGCCGTCCACGATATTGATGGCGTCAACGGCTATGGCCATCGAGTCATTCTTCGCCGGCGCTTCGGCGGGAGTTGATTTGTTGCCGTGGCGTTTGGAATGTTTGTGAGTAGGGCCGGCCGCGTTGCCTGCAGCCGCCGATGAGCCGCCCGCGGCCGATGCGTCGGCGGGCGGTGAAGGTGCGTTGCTGATGGATATCGCCGCCTGAGCGGCGGCAGAGTCCGGGCTGCCGGACGACACATTCGCCACGGCATCCACGACGCCAGCGCCCTTTGTCGACGCTGCTGTCTTGGCTCCGCCTGGCCCACTCAATACCCTGCTGACGTTGACTGTGCGATCAGACTCGATGATCACGCGAGCGTAGGGCGCGCGGGCGGTGACGTTTTTGATATGGAGGCTGGCGGGTTTCGCGGGCGTGGTCGCAGGCATCTGAAAGTCGATGCCCGTGACCTTCAAGTCATCAAATTTGATGAAGTCCCGCTTCAACTCATTGTCGACGGTCCGCAGTTTCGTGACATTGACTTCGCCGCCCACGTTCATGCGGCCATCGCCGGCGCGTTCGATGTTGAGTTTGGTTGAGAGCAGGGCGCTGCGCAGGGTCATCGCGGTTTGGCGGGCGATGTACGGCTGGAGGACCGTGAGGTCGAGATTCGTGAGATTCGTTTCGGCCTTCACGCCGGTGAAATCGGGAGTGAGGTCGGCCTTGGCTTCGAGCTTGCCGCCGCGGTTGATCCTCGTGGACATCACAACAGCGACCGGTGTCGCGTGGGATGTCGTAAAGCCGGTCACGTGGATACTGAGGTCGTCGAGAACCACCGGGACGGCGGGTGTGATCTGGCGGTCCTCGGCGGCAATTTTGAGGTTGTCGAGGGCAATGTCGGGGACGGAGACGACCCAGGGTGAGGCAGCATCCGGTCTGGCGCCGGCGGCCCCGCCTGTCGCCGCGCCATCGCTAGGCGCAGCAGGCGCAGTGCTCGACGGTGTGCCACCAGCGCCCGCGCCTCCGGCAGGCCCCGCACCCGCTGCGGCCCCGGCCCCCGCGGCAGCCCCACCGGTCCCCGCGGCAGCCCCGCCGGCCCCCGCGCCAGCCCCACCCCCCACCAACTCCATCAAATTAACCGCGGCACCGCCAGCCCCGGGCGCCCAGGCGCGCACCTCGGCGCCAGTGACCCGCACCCCTCCAACATCAACCGTCTTCTTTGCGACATCCGCGCGCGTCTCGTTGACTTCGAGGCGCGCGAGTTTGATGTAGTCGTTGGTGGCGCCCTTGGGGCGCACGCCGAGATCGGTGATGGTGACATTGTGCACGGTGACGCCGAGGCCGACAGGCGAAGTGGCCGCGCTGAAGTCGTAATCGCCGGCAATGGAGATGACACCCGATGGCAATTCAAACTGCACGCTGTCGCGCACGTAGTTCCAGATTGTCTTCGCCTGCAAGCTCCCCACCTCGAACTTGCCGCGCGAGGCGAGGGGATTGGTGGTCAGCGAACCCGACCAGTTGAATTGCTCGCCGGCCTCCGAAGCGCCGGTCAACGCATAGGTGCCGCCTTCCTTACCGACCGTGGCGAAGTTGCGCAGCTCAAAGGCGATAGGTTTGATTTCGGTGCGGAAGGCGCTGGGGTGGGCGAGGTCTTCGAATGCAACATTGCCCCCGGTCACGCTGAAACGTTGGATGAACAGCCGCGCGGGTTTGGCATTGGGCGGCTCCGGCTTCGCGTCCGGCGCGGGCGGCAGGGCCAGCTCACTGAAATTCAGGGTGCCATCGGGTTTGATGAGTAGCCGCGCAAACGGTTGCTCCAGCACAATGGTCTGGAAGTCCGGCCCGAGGCGCCACACGCTGGCAATGGTGAGGTCCACCAGCAGATGCTGGAATGCCAACATCGGCTTGCCGTCGGCATCGGGCAGGGAGAAATCCCGAACGTCCAGCCGCAACGTGTAGGGATTGAACCGGATGTCGCCGATGGCGACTTCGCGGTGATAATTCTTCGTGACGAAGTCGCGCACGCCCGAGCGCAGCAGGCGTGGAGCGACGTAGAACCCAAGGACCGTATACAGCAGTAGTAGGACGAGCGCCGGCAGCGCGACCCAAAGCAGTAAACGGCGAATGCGGACCTTGACCATGGTCCGCACACTTTATGCCACTCAGGCCAGTCCGAGGAACTCCTCGAACCGATCCAGCGCCCCATTGAATGCGCGCAGCTCTTCCTGTCCGAGGCATGCGAGGAGGGCGCGTTCGCGCTCGAGTGCGAGGGGCACGAGCTCCGTGTACATCGCTCGGCCGGATTTCGTCAGGCGCAGCTCCATCTCGCGACGATCGTCGGCATTGGAGGTTCGCTCAATCAGTTCGCGCTTCACCAGGTTGGCGATAGCCCGGCTCACCCGGGTCTTGTGCATGCGAGTGGTGTCGGCAATGTGCTGCGCAGTGCAGCTCCACATCGGTCCCACGGTCGCGATGACCCGCCATTCGGGGATCTCGAGGCCGAATTTCTGCTTGTAGACCTCTGCGAGGTGATTGCTGACCCCTTCGGCCAGGCGATTGAGCCGAAAAGGGGTGAAATGGGTCAAAACCAGCGCCGATTCGTTGGCCGGGGTCCGGGCGGTGAGCTCATCGGCAAAAATCTCCTTCCGAACGCTCAAGGCGTTGGCTCCATCGAACAGGGTCTCGGGTCGGGCGGACACTATCGTCTCCTTAAAAGGTTGCGCACGCAACTAATGTGCGATGTGCGAAAATGCTTTTATGCGTAAAGCTCACGAGATCCCGGCCCCCGGTGCGGGAAACGGCTCTCTCACCTATCAAAACGGATTTGCGAATGAATTTGGGACAGAGGTCCTTGAAGGAGCTTTGCCCCGCGGTCGCAATTCGCCGCAACGTTGTCCTTACGGGCTGTATGCGGAACAGTTTTCCGGCACGGCCTTTACCGCTCCCCGTCAGTCGAACCGGCGGAGCTGGTTATATCGAATTCGGCCAGCCGCGGTTCACGGCGAGTTTCGCCGCCGGGATGATGGATATCTGACGAGCCGTTTCGACGCGGTCGATCCATCCCCCAACCAGTTACGTTGGAGTCCGATTCCGATTCCCACGGAGCCCACTGATTTCGTGGAGGGGCTGCGTACCGCCGCGGGAAATGGCTCCCCCGAACAGCAAACCGGGTGCGCTATCCACTGGTATGTCGCCAACCGTTCAATGAGCGGCCGATTTTTCTACAGTGCCGATGGCGAGCTGCTCATTGTTCCGCAGCTCGGACGGCTTCGCCTGGCGACGGAGCTCGGGATTGTCGAGATCGAGCCCCAACAGATTGCCGTCATACCGCGCGGTCTGCGATTTCGTGTCGAGCTCCTCGATGCGCAGGCACGCGGTTATATCTGCGAGAACTTCGGCGCGCCGTTCCGGCTGCCGGACCTGGGGCCGATCGGCTCAAACGGCCTCGCCAATCCGCGCGATTTTGAAACACCGGTGGCGTGGTACGAGGACCAGGCGGGCGATTTCGAGCTCGTGGCGAAGTTCATGGGGCACCTTTGGTCCGCACGGATCGATCACTCGCCGCTCGATGTGGTGGCCTGGCACGGGAACCATGCGCCGTACCGTTACGACCTGCGCCGGTTCAACACCATCGGGTCCATCAGCTATGACCATCCGGACCCATCGATTTTCCTGGTGCTGCAATCGCTCAGCGACACGCCGGGCGTGGACAGCATCGACTTTGTGATCTTTCCGCCGCGCTGGCTGGTCGCGCAGGACACATTCCGGCCCCCGTGGTTCCACCGCAATGTCGCGAGTGAGTTCATGGGGTTGATCACGGGTGTCTACGATGCCAAGGCGGACGGATTCAGTCCGGGCGGTGCCTCTCTACACAACTGCATGAGTGGGCACGGGCCGGATGCGGCCACGTTCGAAAAGGCAAGCCGCGCCGATGTTTCGCAGCCTCAACACATCATTGACACGATGGCCTTCATGTTTGAAACACGGACGGTCATCCGGCCAACACGGTTCGCGCTGGAGTCGCCGCAGTTGCAGCGCGACTATGCCCAGTGTTGGCGGGACCTGCGCAGTCATTTCACGCCGGGGCGAAAATGAGCGCTCGCAACGCCACACATGACCCGTCTCTGCGAAGTTGGGTGGAGTCGGCCAATCAACCCGACAGCGACTTCCCCATCCAAAACCTGCCGTTCGCAGTATTCAGGCGCGCGGCTAGCGCTGAACCCTTTCGCGGTGGAGTCGCGATCGGTGACCAGATCCTCGACCTGGCCGCGCTCCACGAAGCGCGCGTGCTAAGAGCGGGCGCGGCCGGGGAGGCCGCGCCTGCGTTGGCGGCCGAAGCGCTCGCGGCCTGCAGCCGATCCACACTCAACAGTTTCATGGCGCTCGGCACCGATGCCTGGTCAGCCCTGCGCGCCGAACTGTCACGCTTGCTGAGTGTCACCGGCACGGCGGCTCAACACGCGCTGGTCCCGCAGTCTGCCGCTGAATATTCAGTCCCGGCCAGAATCGGTGATTACACGGATTTCTACGCATCCATCCATCACGCAACCGCGGTGGGTGCCTTGTTCCGCCCCGATAACCCGCTGCTGCCCAACTATAAATGGGTGCCGATCGGCTACCACGGCCGCTCGTCCTCGATTCGCATCTCCGGCCAGGAGTTTCGGCGCCCGCGCGGCCAGATCAAGCCCTCCGGCACCGAGGACCCACAACTCCTGCCCACGCGCCGGCTCGACTACGAGCTGGAAGTGGGTGTGTTCATTGGAACCGGAAACGCGCTCGGCGCGCCGATCGGCATCGACGACGCGGAACGCAACGTGTTTGGTTTGTGCCTGTTGAACGACTGGTCGGCGCGGGATGTGCAGGCGTGGGAATACCAGCCTCTCGGGCCCTTCCTGGCAAAGAACTTTGCCACCACGATTTCACCGTGGATCGTCACTCTCGAGGCCTTGGCGCCTTACCGTACGGCCTGGACGCGCTCCGCGGGCGATCCGCAGCCGCTGGCGTACCTGGATTCACCGCGCCTGCGGCAGTCCGGTGGTCTCGACATGCAACTCGAGGCGGCCATCGAGACGCAGCAGATGCGCGCCGCCGGCCAGGCGCCGCAGCGCCTGTCCCGTTCCAACTTCAAGCATTCATACTGGAGCATTGCACAGCTCGTGGCTCATCACACTGTCAATGGATGCAACCTGGAGCCGGGCGATCTGCTCGGCAGCGGCACGCAATCGGGTCCGACCCCGCAAGAGGCGGGCTCATTGCTGGAACTGACGGTGGGCGGCAAACAGCCGCTCACGCTCGAATCGGGCGAAACACGAACGTTTCTGGCCGATGGCGACCGGCTCATTCTGAAGGGCTGGTGCGAAAAGGCGGGACATCCCCGAATCGGTTTCGGGGAGGTATCGGGCACGGTGCTGCCATCCGGCAGCTAGCCCGTGCCCCCAACCTCAGAACGCGAAGAACGGCCCCATACCTGCCGACGTGTTCCTGTTTTCGATCACAACAATGACTGTCTTGCCATAATAGAAGGGCAGACCCCAGTCGAAGGCATCGCTACCGTTGATGGTGCCACCGGTGCCGTCACCGAATGGCGTGCTGTCGCCCCCGAGTCCGCTCGTTGCGGCAATGATGGGCTTGCCGCTCTGGAACAGGCCGTCGGCATTGGTCACCGTGAACGCCACGTTCTTGGAGGCGTTGTTGATCGGGTTAACCATGGTCGCGGACAGTGACTGATCCGACTGCGGGCACCAGAAAGACTTGTTGACCGGGCAACTCGTCAGGTTGCTGTCGGGGAAAAAATAGCCGTTGGAGCCGCTGTCAATGAACGCCGTGTGTAAGGTGGTGGTATTGAATTTGGTCGCCAGGTAACCGCGGCTGTCCAGATTGAACACCGTGGCACTGCCGAGCCCGTTGTTGCTCTGGGTACCCACGCCAAAAATCAACGAGCCGGTGACGGAAGCGGTGCCGGCAACGGCCACCGACGGCAACTGGATGATCACCCCGTTGTTGTCGGTTGGAAAAGCGGCGACCGGGTTGGACACCTGCAGGTTTTCTTCCCGTATGGCTTGGGCGCAAGTGCTCACTGTCGGACAATTATAGTAGGTGCCATTGTTCGGATCCGAACTGCAGCTCGGTCCGCAATCGGAAATAAACGGAGCGACTCCGAGAATGCCATTGGCGCCGAAGGTCTTCACGCCGTTTTCGAGCGTCGGGTTGCCGGAGCTGCCCGTGCAGGTGCTGGGCACTGTGTACGTGGTGTCGCCAATGACCTGGACAAACTGGTTGGGCGCGCTCTCACCGCCGATCTTCACATCGGCCTGACGAACTGAGCCCCAGCTCGAGCCATCCACAAAGCGGGTGCATTCGGCAATCCCGTTCGATCCCGAGGAAGCGCTGGCGAGTGGCAGCGTGATTGTCAGTACCTCCTGGAGGATCCGTAATCCGGATGAGCCCGTGTCAACCTGGATGTGGTCGATGGTCTGACAGTTGGACGTGCTGCCCGGGGAGCAGATGGTCACGGTTGTGTAGGCGGTGTTGATTGCCGGTGTGCTCGAAGTAGCGACCGGAGTCGGACCCGAGTCGACAACAATGGACTGCACGTTCGAACCCGTCGGGGGTGTCGTGCCGCCGCCGCCGCCACCGCCGGCGAGGCCGCCACCGCCGCCTCCGCATCCCGCGACGCACAGCAGTCCAATCGAGGCAGCAAATAAGATCGCGCGCACTGGGGGCGTCTCCCTAATTGTTGAGATCGGCAAAAGAGAAATTGGCGGGCAGCAGCGACGGGACATAGGCGATTCCATGGAACGCGCGCATGTGACCGTGGGAGCTCACCACGAGATCGTTGCCCTGAATGTTCAGGTGCCGGCGACCTACCTGGGGAGAGCTGGCATTCGCATTGTATTCGGGGAAATATCTCCCCAGCGTCTGAACGAAATCCGGCAGCAGGGGACCGTCCCAGGTCACCGCAAACACTTTGCCGGAGGGAGCGATGTACTCGCGCACGGTGGTTCCCGTCGCGGCGTCCATCACATGCACGGTGTAGCCGGCCACCACGGTGGTGCGTAGCTGGGCTTTCAATTTGACGCGATCGTTCTCGACGGTGGTGGCATCTTCACCGAGGGTGGCGAACGCCGGGAGGCAGGCAACCTGACTCACCAGCACACCCGCCACCAGGCAACCCAAGACTCGCTTCGCGTTGCGGCTGGCAGATTTCACTGCAGTGCATCCTTTTTGTAACCAATGCTGTGGAGATAGGCTATTTGGGTTGTGCGGTCAACCGGCACAGTCGCCAGTCTGCACCGCGCCATCCACGCCAAACGAGCGATCAGTCGCTGTTTTTGCCATTGAGTTCACAAATCGCATGTGTCAGCCGCGGGATGGCGCCCAAAACAAAGCCGGCGACCCCGCAGGGCCGCCGGCTCAGGGCTCCCGAAATTCAGCCAATTCCGGAGCTTCGGTTGCGGTCGATACCGGCGGCGTTCAGTTGCTGCCGGTGCCGCCGGCAGTGGCGGCTCCATGCTGCTGCTGCCAGGCGGCACGGCGCGCCTCGAACTTGCTCTTCATGTCCGCGAGCACCTGGGGCAGTTTGGCCTTCTGATCGGGCGTCAGCACGTTGTAGATCTGACTCTGCAACTCCACCTGGTTCTGCAGGCGGGCGGCCGCGGCTGCCTTCGCGTTCTGCAGGGCGGTGGCGTAGTTGGGGTCGCCCGGGTTCGCCAGCGTCATCATGTCGACGCCGGCCGTGCCGGCCGCCGCCTGGTGCTGGGCGCGCGCGTTGCTCATGATGCTCTTGATGGAAGCTTGCTGGTCGGCCGTCAGGTTGAGTTGGCGCGTGGCGCGCAACATGACACCAACCAACATGCCGCCGCCGCGGTGGCCGTGATGCCAGTGTTTGCCGGCCGGCGCGCCTGCGTTGCCGGCGGTGGTGGCGGAGACGGAAGTGTTTGTGGTGCTCACTGCAGCCACCGCCGCGCCGGCACCCACAGTCGCGGTCGCGATCAACAGCAAGCCCAATGTCCTGTTCAACTTCATGACTTCATTCCTCAACTGTTGTAGAGCAATTGTTACCTATCGTTAATGCGATCGGTGACGTTCGTAACACGCTATATAAAGCGTTTTGCGACTACAACGGTTGACGAAAAAAAGTGCCGGGCCGGCCCGGTAGTCATTACTCGGGAGTGAGAATCCTCCACGCCTGGGAGGGATGCACGACCGCCCACCAGATGGCACCGAGGCCCATCGGTACATCGGGCGGCACGCCTTCATCGGTCTTCACCGAGACCGTCTGCGATTCCTGCACTTCGGTGATCTGCTTTTCACTCGGCAGGGGCTCCTTCAGCTCCTGCTCCGGAACGACGCTGCGGACGTCCGGGGCGGTCAGATTCAGCTTTTTGCCTTTCGCCTGGGCGCCGTTTTTGGCGGCGGCCGTTCCCGCCTTGCTGCCGGCGGGCGCCTTGGAGGCGTCCACGCAATGGCCGGTTAACTTAAAGCACACCGGCTCGGATTTGCTGTCAACGCCTGAGGTCGAGCTTGAGCTCCCGCCGGAATCGGCGGCCGCAGGGGGGGGTTGTGTGGCGGCGCTCTGGGAAGCCGCCGGGGGCGCATCCCGGCTCTGCGCGAAGGCGAGCGGGGCTGCGGCCACCAGCAGCGCAGCAAGGCCTCCAGCCTGCGCTGCAGTCAACCATCTTTGGACCGCGCCGATGTGTGTTGTTCTGGTGTTCACTTTGTATCTGCCGTAACGCGCCACCCGGGGGGCACTGTCCGAGGCTACTACGCCCCGCATAGCTTGCACAGCAATCGCCATACCCATTTCCAGGTGCCTATTTAGCGACATCGGTCGCGATCCATAGGGTATAGGGCCGCTTTGTAACGTCCCTGAAACCGACTTGCGATATTTCATTCACGTCGAAATCTCGTAGCCACAGCTCATTCAGGAACCCCTATGCAAAGCTTTTGGCAGGCTCTTCATACTCAACGTTGGGACGATCATCGCTACTACCACCACAGCCGCATAAACCAGTCGCTGCACCTGCTGAGCGCCATGAGTTTCGTCTGTGCCTATTTCCTGATGTTCACCAACCCCGTGGCCGCCGCGCTCCTGGCCTGGCTGGTCTCCATGACGAGCCGGCAGGCGGGGCATTTCTTTTTCGAGCCCAAGGGCTATGACGAGGTGAACCAGGCCACCCACGACCACAAGGAAGACATCAAGGTCGGTTACAACCTGCGCCGTAAGGTTGTCCTGATGGCGATCTGGGCGGCCGTGCCGGCGATCCTGTGGATCGACCCGACCCTGTTCCGGTTATTCCCGGATGCCACCAGCAGCGACTTCGTGCAGCACCTGGGCCAGGTGTGGCTCGCCGTGGGACTGGGCGGACTCGTGTTCCGCACCGTCCACCTGTTCTTCATCAAGGATGTGCAGACCGGCCTGGTGTGGACCACCAAGATCATCACCGACCCGTTCCACGACATCAAACTTTATTATAAAGCGCCGCTGGCCCTGTTGCGGGGGGAGTGGATTGACCCGAACCATGCCCGCCACGGCTCCAGCGAGCTCGCAGAATCTCTCTCAACACGCGACGCCTGATGGCCTTGTTGGTGAGTGCTGCATCGCTCCACCACCAACCGTCCGTGGCCATCTTCGCAGCCGCCGCCAGGACCCTGGCGGCGACTGCCTCAAAGTCGGCATCCGTGTAGTCGATGGGGAAGATGAGACGGCCCGTACCCACCCAACTCAGCGCCAGGCCTTCGGCGCGCAGATAATATTGAAACATCCAGTTGTAGCGCGACGGCTGCAGATAGCTGATGGTCCAGACCGAGGACAGGTTGCTCAGGTGCACCGGGAAACCTGCCGCCTTCAGCTTCTCATTGAGCTGGCGCGCTCGCCCGTTCCAACGTTCGTCCAGGCCAGCATATTTCGCCTGAATCGCCGGAGTGGCGAGCCGTTGCAGGAATTCATACATCGCGCCCATCACATACGGATGGGAGTTGAAGGTCCCGCGGGCGAAGCAGATGTCGGCCGGGCGATCGTCGCGGAAACGCTTCATCAGCTCGTGCTTGCCGCAAACCACCCCGACCGGAAAGCCGCCACCCAGTGTTTTGCCGTACGTGACCATGTCCGCGCGTACGCCGAAGTACTCCTGGGCACCACTGGGGGCGAGCCGGAAGCCGAGAAACACCTCGTCGAATATCAACACGATGTTTCTTTCGGTACAGGCGGCGCGCAGTTTCTGCAACCACTGTGTGTAGGCCGCGCGGTCGAATGCAGCGGAGCGGGCGCTGTCCACCAGCGCGGAGTCGCCCGGTGCATTCTTGTTCGGGTGCAGTGCCTGAAGTGGATTCACGAGCACACACGCAATGTCGCGACGAGTGCGCAACACCTTCAGGGCAGCCTCGTCCATGTCCTTCAACGTGTAGGTTTCATGAGCCGTCTGAGGGTTGCCCACGCCCGGTTGCACATCACCCCACCATCCGTGGTAAGCGCCGCAAAAGCGCACGAGATTCTTGCGCTTTGTGTGATAGCGCGCGAGACGCACAGCCTGCATCACGGCTTCCGTGCCCGACATGTGGAAGGACACCTCATCGAGTCCGGAAATCTCTTTCAAGCGCTCGACATTGTAGGCGACGACGGGGTGCACGGAGCCCAGCACCGGGCCCAGGTCCTTGACGCGCTCCGCACCGCGCGCCATGCAGTCCTTATAGAAGTCATAGCCGAAGACGTTGACCCCGTACGAGCCGGTCAAATCATACAGTTGGTTGCCGTCGAGATCGGTAACCAGTGGCCCGGACGACGATTCCAACACGGAGCCGAGCTTGAAGTGCTTGCGGACCAGGGAGCTGAATTGAAACGGCACCCGGTAGCGCGACGTGAACTGCATGTCGGACACGCCGGTCTGAATGCCCGCTGTCGCCGCCGCGGTCTTCGCAAACCGCTGTGCAAACAACGCCGCCAGCCGCATGAATCCTTCGCGGCGCCTGGTGGCAATCTCCGCGGGCGCGGCGTCGGAATTGAAGAACTCGGACTCGCCGTATTCGTAGAAAGGGACCAAGGCGGCGAAGCGGCGCGACCAGCGCGAATGGCCCGCGAGCGAACGATGTTTGGCGCGCGAAAGCTGCAGCCGGATCTGCACCTTGCGCGCCACATACAACAGTACCGCCGCGCCCACGATGTAAAGAACGAATGTTGAGCTCAAGAGTGCCTCCAGGCATTACCGCGCGGCCACACTATTGCAGTTGAGTGACGATTCCATGACGGTCCGTACTTTGATTTCCCAGCTCGCCGGGCAGGAAAATATCAACTTCCTGCTCACCAATCGCGTCCCACGCCGCTGGCTCACCCTGTTCGTGGGGCGGCTCAGCAAGGTGCGCAATCCCCTGGTCCGCGAAACCAGCATTGCCATCTGGAAGCTGTTTTCGGACCTCGACCTGAGCGAGGCCCGCAAGAGCCGCTTTGACAGCTTGCACGACTGCTTTACACGCGAGCTGAAGGAGGGCGCCCGCACCGTCGATCCGGATCCCAACGTGCTGACGAGCCCCTGCGACGGGATCATCGGCGCTTGCGGCCCGGTCACCGACGGCATGGTCCTTCAGGCGAAGGGTTTTCCGTACCCCGTGGTCGATCTCGTCGGCGATCCGGCTCTCGCCGAACGCTATCGCAACGGTACGTACGTGACGCTTCGGTTGACTTCCAGCATGTATCACCGGTTCCACGCGCCGGCCGATCTGTGTGTTGAGAAGGTTACTTACATTTCGGGTGACACCTGGAACGTGAATCCCATTGCGCTGAAACGGATCGAGCGGCTGTTTTGCAAGAACGAACGCGCTGCCATCGAATGCCGGCTGGAACGCACCGGGGAGTTGCTCACGTTGGTACCGGTAGCGGCCATCCTCGTGGCCAGCATTCGCTTGCGGTTTGTGGATGTGACATTTCATCTGAAATATCAGGGGCCGAACCGCATCGACTGCCACGCTCGGGTTGCCAGGGGCGCGGAAATGGGCTGGTTTGAGCACGGCTCCACCATCATTGTGTTTGCCCCGCCCGGGATGACACTGTGTGACCGATGGAAAACCGGTGACACCATTCGGATGGGGCAGCCGTTGCTGAATCTGTGCACTGGGCACCCGTGATGGGTGGCACAACTTGCGGGAATGTCATTCGGCCCCCCCAGCGCGGGTAGTAGTATCACGCTGCTATATCACACAGATAAAAGTGAGATGTGGGGCCCACGAAAGATACTCCGTCAGCTCGCGATCGCCGCTGCCCTGTTTGCAGCGGTTTCGGCGTCTCATTCCGCTGAGCGCTGGGCTGGGCTGGCGGATACGGTCTTTCAGCACCTCGTCCGCGACAACGAGCTGCCCAACGCTGCGATTCCCACATCCGCGACCCAGGACGGTGAGGGCTTTTTGTGGATTGGTTCACAGAATGGCCTCGCCCGTTGGGACGGTTACCACTTTCGTATCTACAGGGCCGACCCCGGAACGGAAGGGGCGCTCCCCGACAACTTCATTCAGACCCTGCTGACGGACTCTCGCGGGGTTCTTTGGATTGGGACCACCTCGGGTGGGCTTGCACGTTACGACCGCGAGCATGAACGGTTCGTGGTCTATCCCGTAGGTCCAAAAGGGTTGAGCCACGTAAGCGTTCGATCGATCGCCGATGACGGCAATGGTGGCGTTTGGGTCGCCACGGAGGCCGGGCTCGACCATGTCATGGCTGACTCGAATGTCATCGAGCACCTTCGGCACTCCGACAGCGATCCTTCCAGTCTTCCGGATAACCGGGTCCGCGGGTTGATGCGGGATCGTCACGGCACACTCTGGGTCGGAACGGCAACGGCGCTGGTCAGGCTGGACAAAGGATCGAAACATTTCGAGCGCGTCGCGCTTCCGGCCCCGCCGGGCATCGTGCCTTCGCCCTGGAGCTTTCTCGAGGATAGCGCCGGGCGTATCTGGGTGGGCACCATCCGTCAAGGTGCATATGTTGTTGACTCCCACGCCGCCGGCGCGCGCGCGGTGGAGGAAAGCGATGCGACTCACTCAACTTTGCAGAACGAAGGCGTGTCGTCCATTGTCGAGGTTGTGCCTGGACAGATCTGGCTGGGCACCCTGGGGCAGGGCATCGTCGCCGTCGATGTTGCCACTGCGCAAACGCGCCGGATCCGCCGGGACCTGACACAGCCCGCGAGCCTTCCCGATGACAGCATCCAGGGCATGTTCAAGGACCGCTCGGGCCTGATCTGGATTTGCAGCGATCGCAGCATCAGCCGTCACGATCCCTCGCACCCGGGCGTTGTCACGGTGTTTGGTGCATCGAGTCGTTCCGACGGCATTTCCGACTCCGATGTCGACGCCATACTTCCCATGTCGGACGGCAAGGTCTGGCTGGGCCTGGGAAGCAAGGGCATCGATGTCATCGATCCGGCGGCCGGGCGCGTTGCGGCCCTGCGCCCCGATCCGCTGCGGCCGGACACCGCGCTGCCTAAGGACTACATCAACGCGTTCGCCGCATCCGACGACAGCGATGTGTATGTTGGTACTGAGCTGGGGTTGTATCGAGTCGATCGGGCCGCGCACGGCGCGACCCGAGTCAGGATTCCGCAGCGCGATCCCACCGCCCAGGTGTGGGCGCTCCTGCTGGACAAGAATGTTCTGTGGGTCGGCGGGTTCGACGGCTTGTGGGCCGTGCAGCTCGACGGCGCAAAATCCCCTCTCAGTCACGCCGAAGCGGTCAGTGGGCTCACGGATCAGCGCATCACCACCATTGCACGCGGCGATGGCAACTCTTTGTGGATCGGCACCAAGCACGGTCTCAACCGGCTCGATCTGGCCACCCGCGCCATTGAGCATATTCTGCCCGAGCGTGCCAATCCAACGGCCCTGGCGGCGGGTTACATCACCTCGTTGCTGACAGATACTCGCGGCCGCCTGTGGATTGCCACCTTCGGTGGTGGAGTCAACATCCTGGAGTCGCGGGGTGCCGACGGCAAGCCACGCTTCACGCGTCTCGGTCTCGCCCAGGGTCTCAACAACGACAATGCCGACAAGCTGTTGGAGGATTCAAAGCACAACATCTGGGTGGCCACCGATGATGGCCTGGCGATCATCAATGAATCGACCCTGGCGATCCGAACCCTGCGCCGCGCGGAAGGCCTGCCCATCTCCAGCTTTTGGGTGGGCTCGGGAGCGAAGACCGCACAGGGTGAGATGCTGTTTGGGGGTGCGGGAGGACTCATTGTTGTAAGACCCAGCCAGTTGACGCGTTGGAACTATCAACCTCCGGTTGTCGTAACCGAGGCGCGAATTGGCGGCAGGAGCGCCCCGTATCCTCTGCAGATTCGGCCGAGTGCCAACAGCATTGCAGTGGAGTTTTCAGCGCTCGACTACTCGGCACCGGAGCGCAACCACTATGCCTACCGGCTCGACGGTTTCGATTCGTCGTGGATCGATACTGAGGCCTCGCATAGGGTTGCTGCCTACACGAATCTGCCGCCCGGCGATTTCACGCTGCGGCTACGCGGCTCCAACCGTGACGGCGTGTGGTCCGAGGCCACCGTCAGCCTGCCGATTCGCGTTCTGCCGGATTGGTACCAGACACTGACATTCCGGATTGTCGTTGCGCTTCTGGCGCTGGCGTGCGTTGCTGCTGTGGTTCAGGGGCGCACCGTGTACTTGCGCCGCAATCAGCGCGATCTCGAGCGGCAGGTGGTGGAACGAACGGCGGAGTTGCGCGAGAGCCAGCGGCAGCTCGAGCAGATCGCCTATGAGGACACACTGACCGCGCTTCCCAACCGGCGCATGTTCACCGAGGAGTTCCGTGAGCTGCTCATGCTGGCGCGACTGCAACACCAGCGCTTCGCGTTGTTGTTGATCGATCTCGACCGCTTCAAACAGATCAACGACTCTCGCGGCCACGATGCCGGCGATGCCCTGTTGATTGAGGCGGCGATCCGTCTGCAGGCGGCGGTCCGCAAGTCCGATTGTGTGGCGCGGCTGGGAGGCGACGAATTCGGCGTGCTCGTGTCGCAGAACCCCGCGGCCACGGACATTGAAATGATTTGTCATCGCATCATTGAGAGCTTCGTGATGCCGGTGCCCACCAACGGTGGGGAAATGAAGAGCAGCGCCAGTATCGGCGTCGCCGTGTACCCCGATCATGGCGCGACGTTGGACAGTCTCTACAAGTCCGCCGACCTGGCCCTCTACGAGGCCAAGCGGGCGGGCGGAAACATGTGGCGGTGGTACAAGGCGCAATCGCAGGCGGCCACCGGCAGTGCCCCGACCAGCAGCATGCGCGTACTATAGTTTATTGGCGCGCACTGTCCGCGCCGAGCCCTCACGCAGCGGCGGCGCGTGGCTCCTGCGCTTCATTCCCCAACGCCGCCACCAGGTCATCAATCAACTTCGCCAGCTCGCCGGCCATCACCGTGAAGTCGATGTCGAACTGCTCCGCCTCGCCCAGCTCTTCCGCGCCCTGCGTGGGGTCGTTCGACATTTCCAGAAACTCCAGACGCTTGATCTGCAGTTTCTCGTTCAGCACAAACGCTATGCGGTCGTTCCAGGTGAGGCCCAGGCGGGTGGGGTACATGCCCGCCGCCATGTGAGTCTGGATCTCCTTTCCGTCCAGCGGATGGTGCGCATAGCGGATGGCGGCCTTGCTCTGATTGGCCGCCTTGAGCTCCAGGTCCTGGTCGATGCTCAGCCGCAAGGGCGCTTCACCGAGCTTCAACCACACGCCCATGGACATCTGGGGTGACCGCTCGGTCTCAATGAAAAGAACCGCCAGGTTCCCCAACGTATCGCGCAACACTTCAATCAGCTCTTCCGCCTTCGCGGCGCCCGCGGCATCGACCACGAGCCAGCCGTGGACCGGATCAATCCACGCTCGCGTAACTCGTCGGCGCGTCAGTGCCTTGGCACGCAATTCTTCGGTGACTCGCATCTTCAGATCGCGCATCTGGCGGCGCCCGACCGGAAAGCCGTTCTCCTGCGCGAGCGCTTCGGCCCGCTCCAGCGTGACCTGGCGGATGATCGAAGCCGGCAGTAGCTTCTGGTTGACACCGAGCGCAATCAGGTGTTGCTGATTGACGGTGTGTACCAGTTGCCCCGTGCTGGAGGGCGCGACCCAGCCGCGACTGAGCATTTCAAACGGGCTGCAGGGCTGCAGCGTGCGCGTAGCGAGCTTTTCTTCGAGCTCGGCGGCGGAGACAGACCAGTCGGCCGGCAGACGATAGACGACGAGATTCTTGAACCACATCTTGGGAAAGCGCCCTATCTTTAATTGGCGCGGCACTGGCCGCGCGGAGCCCGAGCTTCGTTTACGCCACCAAAAAGCGTGGTTTTTGGGGGCCGCCTAGGCTGGCTACGCTTCGATCGGCGCGGCATCGGGCCCGTGCCAATCAAAAAAGGGGCGCAGTATAGTGATTAAATGAAGTGCTGCCCATGGTGAGAAAACAGGCCCAGCAATCCGATCAGAATCAAGTACAAAGCCACGATGTAGTTGAGTAGCCGCGGCATCACGAGAATCAGGATGCCGGCGATCAGCGCAATGAGCGGGCCAACAGACAAGGTCATGGTCATACACAGTCCTCCGTTTTTAAAGTCGCGCGCAAAAGCGCCGGATGCGCTCGCAGCCCGAATCTAGCGAAACCTCATCCGTTGCGAAACAAATACGCACGAACCCCGCGGTTTCCAAGCCAAAAGCGGCGCCATCCAGCACGCTCACGTGCTCGGACTCATACAGTGCCCGCATGAACCCGTAGCCCGACAGCCCGCTCTCGCGCACGTCTACCAACATGAACATGCCGGCCTCAGGCACGACGGCCCGAATTTTCGGGATGTCCTCGAGTCCGGCAACGAGCCGCGCGCGTCGCAAGTCGCAGTAGTCGCGAATCCGCCGTTCGGCCTCAGGTGCGATCGCCAGGGCGGTGACCGCGGCTTCCTGCACAAAGCCGGGCGCACCGAAGAGCATGCACATCACGAGGCTTTCCGCGTGATTCGCCACGTCGCGCGGGCCGACGAGCCACCCGGATCGCCAGCCTGTCATGGCGTGCGACTTGGAGAGACTGCCCAACGTGATGACTCGCTCAGGCATCCGCGCCGCGAGACCCGGCACGTGGCCACCGGGCGCAAGGCCGGCATACACCTCATCTGAAATGAGCCACAGATCGTGCTTTTCGGCCAGACTGCCGATCGCCGCGAGCTCCTCTTCATGGAGTATCACGCCGCTCGGGTTGTTGGGTGTTGCCCACACGATTGCGCGAGTCCGCGCTGTGATCAGCGAGCCGAGCGCGGCGATGTCAGGTCGGAAGTTGCCGCGCGTCGGCGCGCGAATCATACTCGCGCCCGAGGCCTGCAAGGTTGCCGGGTACGTTGGATACATCGGATCGAACGAAATGATTTCGTCTCCCGATCCCGCGACCAGTAGCGACGCAACGAACAGCGCGTTCTGCGCTCCTGACAGATACACGACGTTATCGGTGGTAGCATTCTGTCCCGTCCTCTGTGAATGATACGCGGCAATTGCCTGCCTGACAGAACGTCGGCCTGCGGCCGGGCTGTAGTGAGTGTCACCCGCGCGCAACCGTTCGATGGCCTTCTCGACAACGGCCGGTGGCGTGTCTAGATCCGGATCGCCAACACTTAGAATAATTACGTCTTCGCCACGGTCGCGCGCGGCGCTGGCTTCGTAGTGTGTCAACCAGGCGTCGGCGCCTTCGCCAGTGATTCGTTGTACGAGGGGCGAGAACTTCATATATTTGCGGCGGACATGAGTGACAAACCCCAGTCAATCGGACAATACATTGTCGCGCTGCTGGCAGCCAACGGCATTGATACGGTCTTTGGGATCCCGGGCGTGCACAACCTCGAGTTTTATCGTGGCCTGGCGACAACCGGCTTGCGGCACATACTCGTACGCCATGAACAGAACGCCGGATTCGCAGCCGATGGTTTCGCGCGCGCCAGTGGCCGGCCCGCGGCCGCCTTCGTCATTTCGGGGCCGGGAGTCACGAATATCCTGACCTCGGCCGCCCAGGCGAAAACCGACTCGGTTCCGATGCTGATCCTGGCGAGCACGCCGGTCGAATCCTCGCTGGCCAAGGGCTGGGGAGTGCTCCACGAGCTCGATGACCAGCGGCTGATGGCGGCTGGAGTGGTCGGGACGGCGCGTTCCGCGCGCTCCGCGCAGGATGCTCGCGATCACCTGCGCGAGGCATTTGCGTCGTTCCAGCTCGGCCGGCAGCGGCCCGCGTATCTGGAAGTGCCGCTCGATCTGCTGGCCGAGCCAACTTCGTTGCGCGCGGAGCGCTTTGCCCAGGTAGGGGGCGGTCCGCAGCCTGCACAGGCGGTGGTTGAGCGTGCCGCGTCTTTACTATCTGCAGCCCGGAAACCGCTGATCGTTGCGGGTGGCGGCGCAAAGGCCGCGGGCGAAGCGGTGCGTAAGTTGGTTGAGGTCCTGGACGGCTACCTGGTTACCACGGTGGCCGGCAAGGGGTTGCTGCCGGAGAGTCACCCGGCCAACCTGGGTGCTTCGCTGCAGTTTCGCACGACCCAACAGTTGGTGGCCCGGGCCGACGTGGTGCTCGCGGTGGGCACCGAGCTTTCCGAAACGGACTTCTACTCCGGCGCGCGGCTCGAGATGACCGGGCGCCTCATCCGGATTGACATCGATTCGACCAAACTGGCGGATCACTATGCGGCGGATGTTGGAATCTGGGGAGACGCCGCGGCCAGTCTGAACGCGCTGCTCGAATGGCTGCCCGGTGCAGTGAAAGGCTGGCGCAGCGAGCTGGGACCCGCGGCCGTGCACAGAGCGCAGATAGAAGAGGGGCTCAACCCGGTATATCGCACATGCGCGCACCTGTTGAAGGCTTTGCGCGCTGCGCTTCCCGATGACGCGGCTGTATTCAGTGATATGACGCAGGTGGCTTACCTCGGCAACTATGCGTTCGCTGCTGACAGACCTGGCACCTGGCTGCATCCATCGGGCTACGGCACATTGGGCTACGCTCTGCCCGCGGCCATCGGCGCGTTGATAGCTGAACCGAGCCGGCCCGTGGTCGCATTGGCGGGCGATTTTGGTTTCCAGTTCACCTCACAGGAGCTGGCCACCGCGGTGGAGCTGCAACTCAGTCTGCCCATTGTGGTCTGGAACAACAGCGCTCTGGGGCAGATTCGCGACGACATGGTAGCCGCGCACATCCCACCGACCGGGGTCATCGGCCGCAACCCGGATTTTCTCGCGTTGGCGCGCGCGTACGGTGCCCATGCGGAGCGTGCTCGCGGGCCGCAACAGCTCACGGCTGCCGTGCGCTCTGCGTTGCAGCGGCGCGGGCCTACTCTGTTGGAAGCGGTTGAATCAGACTTCTAAAGACTTCCCTGCAGCGCCACGTACCAGCCTTTCTGGCCGGCGTGCGTGGCGATATTTCCAACATCCACGTAAGCCGCCGTCAGCGACAGGTACTTGACAGGGAACCACGCCACAAACACATCCCTGGCGTCCTGTTCGCGGAACGCGCTGATCTTGTCCGGCTTCTGTCGATATTCGGCGCCCACAATCAGTGAATCGGTGATGAAGGTGGCCACGCTGGCTTCCCCGACGAAGCTGTAGTCGTTGTTGCGATCGCCCCCAAAACCCAGGATACCGAACTGGTTGGCGCGGGTCGCCCGGACGTTACCGTCAATGAGCCAGGTCCGGCCGAACGGACCGGCCAGAAAGACCTTGGTCAGTGCCAGATAGAAGTCGATTCCGTCGCCGCGGCGTGCGCCAATCAGTTGCGGAATGAAGTCATAGTCGCGGTTGTGCTTGTACTGCAGGCCGAGTGCGAGCTGCGGCCACAGCCGGTCCTGGTCATACACGGCATCGCCGTACACTCTCAACTTGGCTCCCGCCGTGTCCTGGCGGATCGATCTGCCGGGCGCCACATCGTCGAGGTCGAAGGTTTGCCGTGCATACGACAACTCGATCCGGTCGTGGATCCCGACGGCGACGCCACAGCTCATGAGCGAGAAATGCTGCGGCCTGACATAGGTACAGTCCGCGCTGCCGCCCACTTCGGAGTTGGTTTCCAGGCCGCTGATCAGCGCCCAGGGGTTCAGGCCGCCGCCACCACTACCTTCGACCTGGGTGACGCCGCCTGTGGCCAGCAGGCGCTCGCTGTTGGCTTGCGCGCCTGCAGCAAAAGTGCAAATGACAACCAGCGCACACCATGACGTGGAATGGTTCACAGCGTCCCTTTCATCCGGCACGCAATACTTTGCCATGCGTTTCAGTGGGACACTTCTGTATTTGCTTGTGGCACTGTTCATAACCGAACCGTGCAGGGCGAGCTCGCTTTATGAGCGGATGGGCGGTGCAGCGAACGTGGCGGCGACCATCAATGACGTGGTCGATCATGCCGCCAGCGATCCCCGCACGCGCCGATCGTTTGAGGACGTCAATCTCCAGCGCATCAAGTCATCGCTCGCCGTGTTGATCTGCGAGCTGAGCGGCGGCGGCTGCAAATATACCGAAGACTCGATGCGTGACGTTCACGCCGGCCTGCGAATCACACAGGCGGAATTCTACAGTCTGGTACAGATCTATCGCGATGCACTGGTGCGGCACGGCATTCGCTTGCGCGAGCGCAACGAGCTGCTCGCCTTGCTGGCGCCGATGAAGCGGGACATCGTTGAGAAGTGAGGAGGCAGCACTGGTTGGGTTGCTCCTGGGTTGCGCCTGGCGCGTGGCCGGGGCGGTGGATCTTACCGTCAATGTAACTGACAACAGCGGGCGGCCGCTGCAAGACACCGTGGTGTACGCGGAACCGCTGGGGCAGCCGGCGCCCGCCGACACCGGAGTGCCGCGGGTCACCATCGATCAGGTCAACAAGCGGTTCGTACCGGCAGTGACCGTCATCCGCACGGGCACTGAAGTCAGCTTTCCGAACAGCGACAATTTCCGTCATTCCATTTACTCGTTCTCGCCGGCCAAGGCGTTCACCACCAAGCTGTATTCAGGGCGGCAGGCACCCCCGGTGGTGTTCGACAAGCCCGGGCTCGTGGTGCTCGGCTGCAATATTCACGACACCATGACAGCCTGGATTGTCGTGGTCGATACACCGTTCTTCACCAAGAGCCGGGCCGACGGAGTGGCCGTCATCAAGGATCTCGGCCCCGGTGACTACAAGTTGAGTGCCTGGTACCCCGCGCCCGCATTCAAACCCGTGGTGAGCCAGATTCACATTGAGGGCGAGTCACTGACGCGTCGAGTGCAGATTGACGTAGCGGCATCTTCTCTGAAACCAGCGGGGCAGTGATGCGGATTTCCCGGCTGCGAACCCGCGTAATGGTGTTTCTTGTGGCCACGCTTTTGGTGGTTGAGCTGTGTTCATTTGCGCTCGTCAATGCATCGGGCTCGCGCAATGCCACAGCGAAGGTCGAAGGCGAGCTGGAGGTCGGGCAACGCGTGTTCGAGCGGTTGATGCACGAGAACGCCCAGGTCCTGAGTCAATCCGCGCGGATACTCACCGCTGACGTTGCGTTTCGCGAAGCTGTGGCGAGCGGCGATCCCGCTGCGATTGCCGCCGCGCTCGCCAACCAGGAGCAGCAGATCGGCGCCGGGGCCCTGTTGTATGTGGACCTGGCGGGCAGGGTCGTTGCCGGCACATTGGAGCAGGGCCGGGTGCCGCGGGAATTTGAGTATCGCAAGCTGCTCGAGCGCGCCACCATTACAGGGGCGGCCACCAGCATCGAAGTAGTGGCTCGGCACGGCTGGCAACTCGTGGCGATCCCGATCCGGGCGTCCCCACAGAGTGGCTGGGTCGTGATCGGGGTCGCCGTGGATCGGGGATTTGCCCGTGACCTGCGGCAACTCACCGCGCTCGATGTTTCATTTTTTGCTGAAGGGCTGGGCGCGGGCGGGGAGGGATGGACGTCCGTGGCGTCGACCCTGGATGCGGGCGGCGACAACGAGCTGCGCCGGCAACTGCCCCTGCTGAGCATCCCGGATGGCACTCACATCGTCAGTATCCACGACGCCGACACCCAAGCGCGGCTCATCTCCCTGACCACCACGGGGGGCAGGCGAATCGTCGCGGTGTTACACCGCCCGTTGTCAGCCGCTCTGTCCGCGTCTGACCGCACGCGCACGGATCTGATCCTGCTCGCGTTCCTCAGTCTCGTTGTTGCCGTCGTCGGCAGTGTCTGGATCACTTCCAACATGACCCAACCGCTCAACTCTTTGGCGCACGCGGCCGCCCGGATGGCGGCCGGCGACTATTCCGCTGAGGTCGACGTGCAGCGCGCGGATGAGATCGGCTCACTGGCCAACAGTTTGGATCACATGCGCGAGGGCATAGCGGAACGTGAGAAGCGCCTTCTCACGCTCGCCTACCAGGATCAGCTCACAGGACTGGCCAACCGCGCCCAGTTCTCCGAACTGCTGTCCGCGGCCATTGCGGCAGCCCGGCCGGGAACCGACACGGTAGCCATTTTCGTGATGGATCTCGATAGATTCAAATACGTGAATGACACGCTGGGACATGGCGTAGGTGACCACGTTCTGCGTCAGGTTGCGGGCCGTCTCGTCAACGCGGTGCCTGCGTCCGGATGCGTTGCCCGTCTGGGAGGCGATGAATTTGCGGTTCTGCTGACCGGAGTGGCCGCAACAACGGTGGTGGATTGCGCGAAGACCCTCCTGGCCGCACTGGAGAAGCCGGTGTTGTATGAAGGCCAGCCTTTGGACGTGGGTACCAGTGTGGGCATTGCGCGTTTTCCACAACATGGTCGTGATGCTCAGACCCTCGTACGCAATGCCGACGTCGCCATGTATGTCGCGAAGCGCAACAAAAGCGGCCTTGCAATCTACAACGCGTACTATGACTCGACTCAGCAGGAACACCTGTCGCTGTTGGGCGAGCTTCGCAGGGCCGTCGAGCACAATGAGCTGCAACTGGTGTACCAACCGAAGGTGTCGCTGGTCTCATCGAATGTCAGTGCCGCCGAGGCCCTCATCCGGTGGACGCATCCGCACAAGGGAACCATTCTGCCGGCGCACTTCATTCCGTTTGCCGAGCACACCGGTTACATCAAGGTGCTGACCCGGTGGGTGCTAACGGAAGCGATCCGGCAATGTGGCGAATGGCTCGGCACCGGCCTGCAGTGGCAGGTCTGCGTCAACATCTCGGGCCGCGATCTCATGAATCGGGATTTGCCGCAGCAGATTGCCGCATTGCTCGCCGAACATTGCGTACCGGCGGGATTGGTCTGCCTGGAGATCGCCGAGAGCGGCTTCATGGAGGATCCAGCGCACGCCCGGAAAATCCTCGAGCGCCTCTCGGGCATGGGGCTGCGCCTGGCGATCGATGACTACGGCGTGAACCACTCGTCCTTGTCGTACCTCATGAATCTGCCGGTGCAGGAGCTCAAGATCGATCGTTTCTTCGTCGGCGGGATCGTAGCCAATCCCGACCTGTCGAACGTGGTGCGCTCGACCATCGAGTTGGGTCACCACCTCGGCATGAAGGTCGTGGCTGAGGGTGTCGAAGACGGGGACGCCTGGAACCTGCTGGAGGCGCTCGGCTGTGATGATGCGCAGGGCTTCTTTCTCAGCCCACCTCTGGAAGCCGCGGCGCTCGTCGAGTGGATGCGACACCACGACGGTGCCCACCGGCGCAATACCTCGGTGACTAGTATGCGCGGCCGCGGGGCCTGATCTGCATCTCCCGCATCCGGTAGTCGATGACCAGTACGTCGAAGGACCCTAACACATCCATGCCCATGAAGACGGTGGGCTCGCGTGTCATTTTGAGGTGATCGAACAGGTACATGTCGGCAAATGTCACCCGCACGCCACGCAGCTTCAGTGTTCCAAATTCCATCGGCGGAGTGCTGACCGTGTTGCCCGGTTGAACATCCAGCGTCACACCGATGATGTCCTCCGTTGCCGCGTCCTTGGGCGGGTATTTTTTCAACGCTTCCAGCAGCGCAAGATTGCCGACAGTCTGCTGGCCGCCGGTATCGATGATGGCCATGGCGCGGATGGACCCGATCCGCACCTCGGTGGAAAGCAGGCCGCCCCGCGTCAACTTCAAGGGCACGACACTGAAGCCGGGCGGCGCACGCTCCCGATGGGAGCGGGAGATGGTCAACACGTCCTTGGTGAAGTCCGCGTAGATCCGCTTGTCGGGCATGCCTTCGCGGCCAAGAACGCCTTCGGCGCCGCCAAACACATCGGCGACAATCGGCAGTGTCGACGGTTCGATCAACACGGCGCCCACCTCCATGCGATCAACACGCAGGGCCGGGACAACCGCTGAACCGGTGACGCCGCGAACTACGATATTGCCGGTCTGCGAGCCCATTCCCAGGCTGTCGGCAACACGGCCGATGATGGCGGAGTGACTGGCACCCGTGTCGAGCACGAGGCGAAAGGGACCCTTGCCGTTAATCAACACCGGCGCCCAGATCCGGCCGATCCGGTCACGCAGAGTCGGGGCTACATACTTCGGCTCATTGGCCTCGACGACGACTTCCGGAGGTGCGGTGCTGGCCGCGGGTGGAGAACTGGCGGTGCCAATGGCAGGCGGGGGTTCGGGTGTCGCAGCGGAGCGGGCTGCTTGAGAATTCAGAAGAAAGCAGCATCCGAGCAGCCCGCACAACAGGCTGTCACCGGCGTGCCGGCGGACTCGCGCGACCAGCGGATTCTGGATGGCCACGTGCCGAGTGTACGCCACTGCTTGGCGGGGCGCTCAGTGGACCTTACGTTTTGTGATTGAGTGGTTGAAAGCCCCCGCGGGAACATCAGGCGCCTTATAGTGACCCGTTCTGGCACAGCGGAAGGGGACCCCGGTGACTTGGAGATCGTGGTTGGCATTTGGCGCCTTGGGCGTGGTCTGGGGCCTGCCGTATTTTTTTATCAAGCTGGCGCTGGAGGACATCTCCCCCGTCGCCATTGCGTGGGGCCGGATCGCCCTCGGCGCGGCGATCCTACTGCCCATTGCGTGGAAACGCGGGAGCTTGCGGTCCCTGGCCGCCCACAAAGGTGCGCTCATTGCCTATGCTTTCGCGGAGCTGATTGGACCGTTCCCGCTCATCTCGCTCGGGGAGAGCTGGATCAGCTCATCCCTCGCGGGAATCCTCGTTGCCACTCTGCCGTTGATTCTGATTGTTTTATCTCCGGCGTTCGGCTTGCGGGAGCCGTTGGGCGTCCGTCGCATAGTGGGTCTGGCGATAGGCTTCCTCGGCGTTGTGGTGCTGCTGGGAATCGGGTCGGTGCATGGACTGAAGGCCTGGGCCGGTGTGGGTTGCCTGTTGCTCGCCACCTTGGGGTATGCGCTCGCGTCCATCATTGTGCAGAAACACCTTTCCAACATCGACGAGATGGGGGCGGTTGCGGTGTGCCTCGCGATTGCCGCGGTCGTGCTGTTTCCAGTCGCCCTCTGGTCGGCGCCTGATCACATGCCCAGCGCCATGTCCCTGGTGTCGGTCGGCGTACTCGGAGTCGTGTGCACAGCGCTCGCGTTGCAGCTCTATTTCTATCTCATCCAGCGTGCAGGAGCCGCCCGGGCTTCGGTGATTACCTACATCAACCCAGCGGTAGCGGCGCTGTTGGGTGTGGGAATTCTGCACGAGCCGTTTGGAGTGGCGGGCGCGGTGGGTCTGGGGCTGATTCTGCTCGGGTCGTGGATGTCCACGAGCCGGGCCCCGGCGGTACTGGAATCAGAGCTGGACCCCGCGCGCTGAGCCAGCCGCTTTGATCTTCATGCAGGGCTGATCAGCCGAAGGACCTCACGGCCGTCGTAATGGCCGTGGGGTCTGTAAGAAACACAAACGCCAGGCCCGCGAGCGCCCCGAACAGGTGGGCGTCGTGGTTGATGTTGCCACGTCGGTTGCGCGATGAATACCAAGTGTAAGCCAGATACCCGACCGCAAACAGTGGGGCGGGAATCGGTACGGGCAGCGGCAGGATGTACAGCGATTGCCGCGGGAAGTACACGATGGATGCAAACAGTACGCCCAGGATGGCGCCGCTGGCGCCCAGGGAGGCATAGTCCGGGTCGTTGCGATGCTGGAACACCGTGCCCAGGTTGGCAATCAACAGCGAGCCGAAATACAACACCAGGAACTTCACCGAGCCGATCACCGGTTCCAGCTTGAATGCGAACGAGTAGAAGGTGATGAGATTGAAGAGCATGTGCGCGACATCGGCGTGCACAAATCCGCTGGTGAGCAGTTCCGCGTAGCCGCTTCCATTCGCGACCCGGTGGGGCCGCAGCAACGAGCGCTCGATGACTCGCGGTGAGCTCAGGCCAATGACACTGACAATGATGGTGACAACGAGAATGATCAGTGCGGCCATTGGAACTCGGCGGCGCTCGCCGCCAGCAGGTGTTGAAAGTCGAGGCTGTAGCTGCGCGGCACGGCCAGCTCGAAGCTGTCCGCGAGCCGCCAGAAAGTCAGCGGTATGTGGCCGGCGAGTGTGGCAGCGGCCGACCCCACTGGGAACGCCCGCGGGTGCAAATCGAGAGCAATGAATTTCGCGAGCACTGCGGGGACGTGCTGACCCGTGAGGCCCAGGATCTCATACGCGCCAATCTGATCTGACACGGTCGCCGATGAGTTGAATGCCTCGCGAAGCGAAGTGGCGAAGGTATCGGGCTCGTGGCCGCGGGTTGCAAGCCAGGTGCCCACACCGATGCCGATGAGTGCCAGGCCGGTCGACTCAACTCTGCGTGGCCCCTCCGGCAAATCCAAGTCGAATTGCTCGCGCACGGCACGAGCAAGGTCGGCCGCGCGGCCCCTGCGGGCGGCGATCCGCGCAATGGCGAGAGTGTCGCGCTTCGTTATGTTCATACTCGCAATCGCAAACCGTCGGGATCGAAAAAGACCGGCTCCACAATATCAGCTTCGAAGTCGCCGTCGCGCAACGGATCATAAACGCGGATGCGCTCGCCCGTGCGTTCGCGCCCACGAACCAGCAGGCCGAGGCCAATCCACTGGCCGAGCATCGGTGAATAGTTGGCGGAGGTGACATACCCCTGGTCGTTTTCCAGGGTCGGTTCGGTTCGCAAGGTGACCAGGTGCGAGCCGACCCGGAGCTGCGCCCAGCGGTCGACCGGCTTGATTCCCACGAGCACGGGCCGATTCGGGTCGGTGAGGGCGGGGCGTTGTGACAAAACCCGGCCGATGAAGTCCTTGCGAGTGGACATCATGCGGCCGAGGCCCAGATCGGCGGCGGTGGCGGTGCCATTGATCTCGCCGCCGGCAATGTGACCTTTCTCCAGCCGCATCACCCCCAGTGCCTCGAGCCCGTAGGGAGCGATTCCAAGCGGCTCGCCGGCGGCCATGATGGCGCGAACCGCGGCATCCCCGTAGCAAGCGGGGATTGCCAGCTCGTAGGCAAGCTCGCCTGAGAACGAGATCCGGAACAGGCGGGCCGTGCGGCCGCCCCAGTTGAATTCGGCGCAGGCCATGTAGGGAAACGCTTCGTTGGATACATCCAGCGAGCCTTGCAGCAGGCGTTCCAACACCTGGCGCGAACGGGGACCGGCAACGGAGTACTGCGACCACTGCTCGGTCACCGAGGCAAGCTGCACATCGAGCTCGGGCCACAGAATCTGGCGCGCGTGCTCCAGGTGCTGCATGACTCTTGCGGCATTGACGGTGGTGGTCGACATGATGTATCGGTCCGTCGCCAGCCTGGCGGTGGTGCCGTCGTCCATCACGAAACCGTCTTCTCGCAGCACCAACCCGTAGCGGGTCTTTCCCACAGGCAGTGTCGAGAACACGTTGATATAGACCCGATCGAGAAAAGCGGCGGCGTCCGCGCCCTGGATGTCGATTTTTCCCAGTGTCGAGACATCACACACTCCGACCTGGGAGCGCACTGTCTGCACTTCACGCGTGACGGTCTCGAGCCAATTACTTTCGCCGGGCGTCGCGAACCACTGCGCACGAAGCCAGTCGCCCGCTTCGACAAAGGAAGCGCCGCGCTCCACGGCCCACCTGTGCCCCGCCGTGTAGCGCGTCGGACTGGAGTGTTTGCCTCGGTGCGCACCTGACATAGCGGCGATGGCCACCGGGGTGTATGGCGGACGGAACGTGGTCGTGCCCACCTCGGGAATGGCTTTCTCAGTGAGCGCAGCCATGATGGCGAGCCCGTTGATGTTGGAGGTTCTTCCCTGGTCGGTCGCCATCCCCAGGGTTGTATAGCGTTTCAGCAGCTCGACGGATCGATAACCCTCCCGGGCCGCCAGGGCGACATCCTCGGCGGTGACATCGTTCTGGAAATCAACAAAAGCCTTGGAGCGCGATTCAACCCACCACAGTGGCGTCACACCGGTGCCTTCGTCATCGGTTCGCCAGTGAGTGAGCTCCGCGCCGGCGGCCTGAGCACCCGACTTCAGTGCCCCCGCCAGAGAAAACACGCCCGCTGCAGCCCCCGCCACGGCCATGCCCTTGGGCAACTCGCCCGGAACAAATGCCGAGATCGAATCCGACCACTTCGGCCGGTGGCCGAGGTGAGTAGTGAGTCCCACGGCGGGATTCCAGCCACCGGCGACGGCCAGGGTGTCGACACTCAGTCGGGTGGTATGACCGTCCCGATCGCGAATGGTGATGGCGCGCAGGGATTTTGCGCCATGGGTGTCCGCTACCTGGGCGCCGAACCACGTTCGCTCCACGGAAATGTTTTTCGGCGCGACGGCATCGCGGCGCGCATCGATGACGGCTTCCACCGCCACTCCAGCCCTGGTCAGATCAGATGCGGTTTTCCAACCATCATCCGAGGTGGTGAAGACCGCGACTGCGCGGCCCGGCGCAACCCCGAACCGATTGACATACGTGCGCACCGCGGATGCCATCATGACGCCGGGCCGGTCGTTGCCACCGAAGACGACAGGACGCTCAACCGCGCCCGAAGTGAGGATCGAGCGTTTTGCGATGATCTTCCAGAGACGTTGGCGCGGAAGATGCGGCGGCGGCACGAGAAGGTGATCGCAGACGCGTTCGACGGCACCAAACTCCCCGTCGTACACACCAAACACCGTAGTTCGTCGCAGGATGCGCACATCGCTCATCGATTCGAGCTCGGCTACGACCCCACGGGCCCAAGCCGAACCACTGACATCATCGATCTCGACCTGCTCGCAGTTGAGGCGGCCGCCGAGCACAAAATCCTCATCGCACAAGCACACTCGCGCGCCGCTGCGCGCAGCCGTCAAAGCCGCTGCCAGGCCGGCAGGCCCGCCACCGATCACGAGCACATCACAGAAGAGATGGGCCTTCTCGTATTTGTCCGGGTCGGGTTCGTGGCCGGCGCGTCCCAGGCCGGCGGCCTGGCGAATCGCGGGCTCGTAGACCTTCTCCCAGAATGGCCGCGGCCACATGAATGTCTTGTAGTAGAACCCGGCGACAAACACCGGCGCGAACAACGAGTTGACGGCGCCAATGTCGAACCCCAGGGATGGCCAGCGGTTCTGGCTGTAGGCCTCGCACCCCGCATACAGCTCGGCGACAGTGGCCTTCGTATTGGGCTCGCGGCGCGCTCCGGTGCGCAGCTCCACCAGCGCGTTCGGTTCCTCCGAGCCGGCCGTCAACAGGCCGCGGGGCGGATGATATTTGAACGAGCGGCCCACCAACCTGACACCGTTGGCCAACAGCGCCGAGGCGAGCGTATCCCCGGCAAAACCCGTCGAGTCCTGGTCGTCAAACTGAAACGCCAGGGGTCGGGTTCGATCAATCAGTCCACCGTGCTCGAGTCGATGCGGACCTGCGTGTCTGCTCAATGAGCGCCCCCGGTCTGAACACGCAGGATCTCGTGAGTCACTGTGTCGCGGGTGACACACAGCCAGCTTCGGCACCCGTACGTGTGATACCACAGCTCATTGTGAGGGCCGGCAGGGTTGTCGCGTAAATACACGGCTTCAAAGAAGCGTGCGGCGGCACCCGAAGCATGGGGATCCGGGCGCTCGATCCCGGCATCGCCGAGATACGAAAACTCATTCACGCTGCGCTCACCGCAGTACGGGCACTGGATTCGCATACGGACTCAGTGAAGGTTGGGTTGGGCCCCGCGGCCGTTTTCGTCAATCAGGTGGCCGGTGGCGAACCGGTCGAGACGATAGGCACGTGCGACCGGATGAGCCTGCCCGGTCGCGAGCAGGTGCGCAAAACACCAGCCGGATGCGGGTGTTGCCTTGAAGCCGCCATAGCACCAGCCGGCATTCAAATAAAGGCCGTCCATCGGCGTGCGGTCAATGATCGGTGAGCCATCCATGCTCATGTCCATGATGCCGCCCCAGGAGCGCAGCATTCGAACGCGGCCCATGGATGGAATCAGTGCCATTCCGCTTTCACAGACATGCTCCACCGTCGGTAGATTGCCCCGCTGCGCATAGGAGTTGTAGCCGTCGATGTCGCCGCCGAACACCAGTCCACCCTTGTCGGATTGGCTGATGTAGAAGTGGCCCGCGCCCATGGTCACGACGCAGTCAATGAACGGCTTGATGGCTTCCGACACAAACGCTTGCAGAACGTGGCTCTCAATGGGTAACCGCAGCCCGGCCAGGTTCGCCAGCCGCGAAGTGTTGCCGGCCACTGCAATCCCGGTCTTGCCGGCCCGGATGGGACCGCGAGACGTTTGCACGCCTGCGATCCGTTCGCCCTCCCGAAGAAATCCCGTCACTTCGCAGTTCTGAACGATGTCGACACCGAGATCGCTCGCGGCGCGGGCGTAGCCCCACACGACCGCGTCATGGCGCGCCGTGCCGCCCCGTCTTTGCAACAGGCCACCGAGGACCGGGAAGCGCGCGTTCTCGAAGTCGAGGAACGGCAGCATCCTGCGGACTCCTTCAGTGTCGAGCAGCTCGGCGTCCACTCCATGCATGCGCATTGCGTTACCGCGGCGCGCATAGGCATCACGCTGCGCATCCGAATGGTACAGATTCAACACTCCCCGCTGGCTCACCATGGTGTTGTAGTTGAGATCCTGCTCCAGGCCTTCCCAGAGCCGCATGGACCATTCGTAGAACGGGTTGTTGCCCGGGAGCAGGTAGTTGGAGCGGATGATGGTTGTGTTGCGACCGGCATTGCCCGAGCCGATGTGGCGCTTCTCCAGCACGGCAACATTGCGGATACCGTGCACCTGCGCCAGGTAATAGGCCGTTGCCAACCCGTGTCCGCCGCCTCCGACTATGATGACGTCGTAAGCGGCTTTCGGGGCCGCATCGTGCCACGCGGGGGCCCAGTTGCGGTGCCTGGACAAGCTGTGCCGCAGAAGAGAGAAGAGGGAGTAACGCATTGCCGCAAATGGTAGGGCGTGACGCGCTTCACGTCGAGTCAAAGTTGATTCAGATGATATGCTTAGGGGCAGGAACGGTTGGAGTAATGCAATGGCGACTGCTTTGCAACAACGGCTTCTGCACCTGTGTGCTGCGGGAATCGGCGACCCGCAGGAGGTGGCGGATCTCGGCGCGACGGACTGGGCGAGACTGCTGGTGATGGCCCGGCGTCATCGGTTGGGCCCGCTGCTGCACTCACGGTTGGTTGGCCGGCCGGTTGCCGACGCCGGTGCTCCGGGGATACCGAAGCCCTTTGCTGAAGCGATCGCCGCCAATTTCGACAAGCACTCGCGGCGTGCAGTGGAGCTGCAAGCGGAAGTCTCACGCATTCAACGCATCATGCGCGAGAACGAGATTCCGGTGGTATTCCTGCGCGGCGCCTTCCTGGCGTTTCACATCTACCGCCAGCCGGGATTGCGGCCCATGCGCGATCTCGATCTGCTGGTGCCGGAAGACCAGGTCGCCGAGGCCTCGCGCGCGCTCCGGACTTCAATCCTGCGCCGCCCGGGGCGTCCGGCGGAACAGCCCGTGCTGCGGATCGATGTTGAGTTCCATACCCGGTTGGCCGAGCAGTCGCGGCGTTGCGACCCGGCCTTCGATGCGGGAACCTGGAACCGGCTGATCAGTCGCGTGGTGGCGGAGGAGGAGATCTGGTATCTCGCGCCTGAGGATCAACTCCTGCATCTGATTCTACATACGTTGCAGGACAATCCGCGCAATTGCCATCCCATCGTGTTGACGGACATCGCGCAGTTGCTGGAGCAGACCGGCATCAACTGGCCGCAGTTCTGGCAACAGGCGCTGGTGGGCAACTGGTCGGCCGGTTGCTGGCTGCTGCTCAACCTGGCGAAGCACTTCTATCCGGCCGTGAGCTTTCAACCGCCGGAGGATGTTGAGCTGCCGCCGTTGCCGCCCGATCTGGGCGCCGTGGCGGCGACCCTGACACTGGGCGAGCCGGACGAGCGGCTGAAAATCTCGCGGCAGCTCAAGCTGCAGGTCCGCAACGGGCCGTTGCAGTTTGTCCGCGAGTTGCTCGGGCAGAGAAGCCGCCGCCTGGCGGATGTCTCATAGTCTGCGGCGGTATTGTTGATTGTCCCAATCGGCGGGCGGGTCCTGGGTGCCATGACCGGTCGGCAGAGTGACCGGCAGAAACTTTGCCAGACACTGGTCGAGCTGCTCGCTGTCAATGGGCTTGGTGAGATAGTCGTCCATGCCGGCCGCGAAACATTTCTGATCCGAGCCTTTGATGGCGTGGGCCGTCAGGGCCACGATGGGAATGTGGCCCGTGGCGCCTTCGAGCCGCCGGATCTCCCGCGTGGCTTCATAGCCATCCAACTCGGGCATCTGGCAATCCATCAGGATCAGGTCGAACGCCCCGTTCTTCCAGTGCGCAACCGCCGCCGCGCCATCGCCCACAACCGTCACGCGGCAGTTGAGCTTTTCCAGCAGCCGGACGGCGACCTTCTGATTAACAGCGTTGTCTTCGGCGAGCAGGATGCGGTTGTGGATGTGAGAGCGCTGCGCGCGTAATGCATGCCGAGTAATGATGGGCTGTGTGTGTGTTCGCCAGGTGTCGGCTTCGGAAGCGAGCGCCAGCATCAGGCACTCCGTGAGATCCCGCTGCGCGACGGGTTTCAACAGGTAACCCGCGAAGCCGATATCGGCGAACATCTGGCCTTCGCCGCGCTGGCCGGATGAGGTCAACAGAATCAGGCGCGTGCAATCCAGGGTCTCATCGTTGACAATCACGCGGCCCAGCTCGGCGCCATCACCGTCCGGCATGTGATGGTCGAGCAGGGCGGCATCGAACGGCCGGCCCGCCGCGGCCGCCTGCCGCATCAGCATCAGCGCCTCACCCGCGGATCCCGCCGATATGGGATCGACTCCGCACTGCAGCAGTTGTCCCATGAGCACTTTGCGGTTTGTCGCATTGTCATCCACGACAATGACACGTTGGCCGCGCAGCGCGGCGGGGGGAGTGTTGTAGGCCTGAGCCGGTGGCGCGGCAGGTCCGAACCAGGCCGTGAACCAGAAAGTGGAGCCGACCCCCGGGGTGCTGTCCAGTCCCGACTCTCCCTCCATGAGCTCGGCAAGGCGGCGGACAATGGACAGGCCGAGACCCGTGCCGCCGAATTTGCGGGTGGTCGAGGCATCCACCTGAGTGAACGGAGTAAACAGGGACTTCTGGCGATCGAGGGGAATGCCGATGCCGGTGTCCCGCACTTCACAGCGTACGTGCGTGCCGCGCGGCGAGGCCTCGAGAACCTTGATTTCCAGCGCGACCTCACCGGCGCGAGTGAACTTGATGGCATTGCCGGCCAGATTCAGGAGGATCTGCCGGACGCGGCCCGCGTCCGCGCGCACCAGTGGCGGCAGCTTCGGATCGATTTGGGCCGTGACCTCGAGCCCCTTGGCGTGGGCCTGGATCGACAGCAGGCGCGCGACATCCTCGAACGTGTCCCGCAGGTCGACTTCCAACAGCTCCAGCCCGAGCTTGCCGGCCTCTACTTTCGAGAAGTCGAGAATGTCGTTGATGACCGTGAGCAGTGCGTTGCCGCTGTCGCGGATATTTTCCGCGTAGTCGCGCTGCATGGAGTCGAGCGGCGTATCGAGCAGGAGCTCGGACATCCCGATGACGCCGTTCATGGGCGTGCGGATCTCGTGGCTCATGTTGGCGAGGAACTCACTCTTCGCACGATTGCCGGCTTCCGCGGCCGCTTTGGCTTCCTCGCGCTCCCTCTCGACCTGTTTGCGCTCGGAGACGTCATGAATGAAAGCTACATAGGAGGTTTGTCCGTTGAGACGAATGGCCGAAAGCGTCATTTCGGACGGGAATTCGCGGCCACTTCGATGGCGCGCTGTCACCTCGAAGCGCCGCGCCTCGCCCGAGCCCTGGGAGTCGAGTATTTCGCGCAGCGCGCGGCCACCGTCGGATTCGCCATCGAGGACAATGACCGTCTCGATCCTCGAGCCGATGGCTTCCAGGCGCGACCAGCCGAATGCTTCCTCCGCGTGAGCGTTCCAGTCCACGATCACGCCCTCGGTGTCGATTTCCACGAAGGCATCGAGGGCTGTCTCGACAATCAGGCGAAAGCGCTGCTCGCTCGATTGCAACGCTCGCGATTGGCTGGAGAAGCGGCGGTCCACGGTCGAGGTGACGAAGACCAGTCCGAGCAGTGTGAGCGTGACGGCCGTGATACTCAGAACGCCCAGGTCGGATATGCCGATCGCATGCTGCAGATCGAGCCTGGCTGCGGGCATTTCCACGAATGCCACGGCCGCCATGCCCACATAGTGCATGATGGGAATGGCGGCCCCCATGGTGATGGCCGTGCCCGCCTTGTACCAGCTCCAACCGCTCGCGGTGCGAAAAATGTAGGACATCTGCAGGGCGGCGAAGGCGATGATGACCCCCACAATCACCGACAACCACACCCCGAGCGGCGAGTAATCACACATCGCGGGCAGGCGCATCGCCTCCATGCCGATGTAATGCATGGCAGCAATGCCGCCGCCCATCAGGACCGAGCCGGCAATGGCCTGCGGCATTGTCATGGTTGCGCGGCTGACAACAAACAGCGCCGCCCACGATGCGGCCACCGCCGCCAGCAGTGAAAGCAACACGGTGGGCCAGTCGTACAGCACGGGCACCGGCAGTTGGAATGCCAGCATGCCGATGTAGTGCATCGACCAGATGCCGGCGCCCATGGCGGTGGCACCGCCGGTGAGCCACCAGAAGCGGGCCGTTCCCCGCGCCAGGGTCACCCGGCCTGCCAGGTCGAGCGCGGCTCCCGCCGCCAGAATCGCAATGAGCACCGACACCACGACCAGGCGTATGTCGTAGGTGCCGGTGAGGATCGCGGGCACAGAATCCATGAGAGCGCAACTTCCCCCACGGCGCTGCGGGGCGCCGATTCCCCTATTGTTGGATGTTGTTTAACAACTTACAACATATGAGCAGCGCAGCATGGCCGATGGTGCGCCGCGGGAGCCGTGTGCGCCGCTCGACTAGAACAGCTCGCCCTGGCGGCCATCGCCGACCACCGTGTCGAAGTCGAGCCCGAGCGTCGCCAGGACCGGCTCGGCGACCGGCCGGATCTGTTTGCTCACATAGTGTTCGCGATCCGGCGGATGTTGAATATTGTCGAGCGGCTCGGGCCCGCCGGTCGTCATTACATACTCGATGACCTTGCGCCCCAGCGACTTGCCGGCGGGTTTGGGCGATTTGCGGGCCGCGGCCACGTGGGGCGGCGTGGTGGCAGTGTAGGTTTCCGTGCCTTTGCGCAGGCTTTTCCTGTAGACGAGCAGGTTGTCCAGCGCGCCATCACGGACGGTCCGCACAATGTCGGCCAGATATACCTCGACGGGTTGGTCCGTAAAGAGACGTTGATACAGCTCACGCTGTACCTGTTTGGCGAGCGCGGTCCAGTCGCTGCGGACCACTTCCATGCCCACAAATTCAACCGTAGCCTTGGCATCGTTGTGCAACAACCCGGCATAGCGTTTGCTCGCGCCGCGGGTGCTGTGCCGTGCGTGCGGGAGAATCAGCCGCAGATAGGTCTTTTCGAATTCCAGCTCCAGCCGGCTTTGCACCCGCCAGCGCTCCTGGATATAGCTCGTCAGATCCGCATTGAGCCGAGCCGCCAATTGCGCTCCCTGCTCGGGCGGCGGTGGCTCGAGGCTGCCTGAGCCGACGAACAGGCTGTCCGTGTCGCCATACAGGACGCGATAGCCCGCATTTTCAAACCACCGTTTCGACCACAGCAGAATCTCTCTGCCTGAGCCTGTGATCGAGTTGGCGAGCGCGGGGTTGTAGAACCGGCACGCGCTGGTGCCCAGCACGCCATAGAAGGAGTTCATGAGAATTTTGATGGACTGGGCGGCGACCGCGTCGCCGGCCTTTTTCGCCGCCTCGCGGCGCGGGAACAGGTCATCCAGGAGCCCCGGCAGAATGGCGGGCACCCGCCGGAACGCGCCGCCGGGCGTGTCGATCAGGTCGGCGCCGGGCTCGGGTTCGGCAACATACGCCAACGGGTCGATATTGAATGTGCGGATGATGTTGGGATACAGGCTCTTGAAGTCGAACACCCAGACATTGCGGTGCAGGCCCGCCAACGGCTCGAGTACGTGGCCGCCGTGTTGCGCGGCGAAGACGCGCGAATCGTCGGAGCGGACGGTGGGTGCGACAATTGCCCGCCTTTCCAACTCGCTCAGATACACGAAGTCGAACGAGGCAATGCTTGCGGCAACCCGATCCGGGGTCATGCCCGCCAGTTGGCTGCGTGCGAATGCGAGCCGGATGAGATCCAGCTTGGTGACGATGTCATATGCGAGGCGCGCATCGGTGCGGGCGTATAGCGCAAAGGCCGGGAGGTCGTGGCGGTAGTTGTGGATGATCTCGGCGACACGATCTTTTGCGTTCGACTCGAGGGCTTTGCCTTCCCCGACAATCTCGCGTGCAACCGCGTCGAGGGAGTAGTCCTCCATGCGCACGAATGCGCCACGCAGGAGGTCGATGCCGTCGAGCACCAGTCGGCCCGGGATCGTTGCCTGGCCGCTGCCGAAGTAACCTTCGGCGCGCCTTATGCGCAGCTCGCCGGAATCGCGGCCCAGGACGAATGGGTGGCGCAGGCGGGTGGCTATGCGTTGCAATACTGTGAAGTCGAAGTCGATTGTGTTCCAGCCGGTAAACACATCCGGATCCAGCTCGCGCACCTTGTCGCAGAAGGCCGTGAGCGCCGCGCGTTCATCGACACAGCAAATCGCCTTCTGCGGCATAGGGCGCCCACTGCCATCGACAATCAGCACTTCGTCGATGGTGGGTCCGTAGAGGGATATCGCCAGCAGACGTTCGGCTTTGGGATCGGTTTCAATGTCGAACGACAGGACACGCGGCTCGATTTTGAGCTGCGTTGGGATCAGCCGAGGGTTGTCGAATGTCAGGCTGACGGCAGGACCATTGTTGGTTGCGGGGCCTTCGATTATGCAAGCGCCCTTGATGCCGCGTTCGATGAGGTAGCGGATGGGGAAGCGGACATCTGCTTCGAAGGTGTCGATGCCTGCTGCGTGAAGTCGGTCGCGGACGGCGGGCACATCCGAGGGGATGGTTACAACCACCCGGGTCACAGGCGCACCGGAGAAGTCGTGTTTGATTGTGCGCGTTGAGCCGGCACTTGCAGCGAGGCCGGAGGCGCTGGGGCTGATGACGGCGCCTTGGCTCGCGACTATGGCGCTTGCGCGTGCCACGTCGGTTGAGCGGATGTAGAACTCGGGTTCTTGACGGTCATCGCGGACCAGGAATGTTCCGCCGTCCTCCAGTCGGCCGTAGAGGTGAATTACAGGGACTCGACGGCCACCTTCCCGAGTGGCTATGCGGTACGTCGCCTGGAGGATGACGCCTTTGACTTCGGTCATTGCGCGTTCAGAGCCGTACACCGAAGTGACGTTGGAGCTCGCGCTGACCGCTCCGCGTGACTTGCAACGCACGGCTGTCGAGATCTTGTGATACCCACTTCCGAGCTAGTGCGACTTTGAGTAGCTCTGCGCCAAGCGCGCCGCCAATGTGAGGTTTGCGTTCGCTCCAGTCGACGCAACCGTATGCGAAGCGGCGACGGAGCGCGCGGGTAGCTGTGATGTCGATGCCGAGCGATGCGAGTGCGCGCTCGCCTTCGGGTGTGATGTCGTAGGCGAGTGCGGTTTCGCCGCTGCGTGTCCGGCTGCCGCCGCTCCGCTTGGCGCTCGTGGCCACGGGCGTCGGGATCAGCCAACCCAATTGTTCGAATCGATCACGTAACGCCACTGCAATCGCCCCAGCCAGGTGGTCGTAGCACGTCCGGGCCGCGCGCAAACGCAGTGGGGTGTTGGGTGCGAAGCGGTTGTCCGGGCCTACCGCAACAACCATCAGCGCCTCGAGCGCAGCCGCGGTGTGTGCTCCATCCAGGCTGTAGTAGCGATGTTTGCCCTGTGCGAGCACTCGCACCAGGCCTCGGTCTTTCAAGTGTGTCAGGTGAACGCTCGCTGTCGAAGGAGAGACCTCCGCAACAATGGCCAGCTCGGTGCTCGTTCGAGCGTGTCCATCGAGCAGGCAATACAAAATGCGCGCGCGCGCCGGTTCGCCGATTGCCGCCGCAATTCTCGCTACCGCCTTCTCGGCGGAAAATTCGACATCCATGCTTTGATGGTAGACGAATCGTTAGCGCGGCACCATGGCCACAATTTCATACATGTGGAAACGACGTGAATTGCTGTATGTCCTGGCGGCCGCCGGCACGGCGAGTGTCACTGGGGTATCGATGGGCACCAATGTGGGGACGGCGGCCGCTGGGGCCCCCAGTAAAGGGACTACGCCAGTCAGTCCAGGAGCAAACGTGAAGATTGCCTGCTTCATTCGCTATCAGATCGATCCCTTCAAACTGGAGATTTTCCGCAAATATGCACAGAACTGGGGTCACATCATTCCCCGCTGCGGGGGCCAGCTCATTGGGTATTTTCTGCCGCACGAGGGCACCAACGATATCGCCTGGGGACTGATTGGCTTCGAAAATCTGGCAGCTTATGAAACGTACCGCGCACGCTTGAAAGTGGACGCGGAAGCGAAAGAGAACTTCAATCTCGCATTCAACAATCGCGCCGTCCTCAGGGAGGAGCGGACGTTTGTGGAGCTGGTCTGACGGCGTTTGACCACGGTGGATTGCGAAATGCGTCAGCCAGGAAATCAATGAGGCGCCGCACCTTGAGCGGCAGAAATTTCCGAGTTGGGTAGACGGCGTGAATGCCCAGCTCAATCGAACGGTACTGCGGCATCAACTCAATCAACGTGCCGCGCCGCAAGTCTTCGCCAACAATAAAAGTGGGTTGAAGAATGATTCCCTGGTGCTCCAATGCCGCCAGCCGGCAGGTATCGCCATTGTTGGTGTGAATGCACGCGTTGACGTGCACACTGACGGGTCCATTCGGCCCGGTGAATTCCCACTCGTCGCGGCTGGTCCAGTAGGTATACGACACCGCGCGATGCGCCGCGAGATCGCTCGGGTGCATCGGTGTGCCGTGTTTCTCGACATACGTCGGAGACGCACATAGAACCATTCTGGTGGATGCGAGCCTCCGGCTGACCAACATGGGGTTGGTCATTGCCGTGATGCGAATAGCCAGATCGTATCCCTCATCGACCAGGTCGACGACCCGATCGCCGAGGGTCACATCCAGGGCCACTTTCGGGTACATGTCGGCAAACTGACCCCACAGCGGCGCGAGGTGAAGGACACCGAACGTCAATGGTGCGTTGACCCGCAGAACGCCGCTCGGTGCACCGCTTTGTGCGGTGATCTCCGACTCAGCCTCTTCAACAGAAGCGAGTAACTCCCGACAACGGGCGTAAAACGCTTGGCCTTGAGCCGTCAGGGACAGGCGTCGCGTGGTGCGATGGAGCAGGCGCACGCCGAGCCTGTGTTCGAGGTCGTTCAAATGGCGTGAGACGGCCGCTTTAGAAAGACCACTCGCATCGGCAGCACCAATGAAGCTGCCCGCATCCACGACGGCTACGAAGCTCGCCATCTCCTGAAATCGATCCATTCGCTCATTGTCTCGGAAAACGAGACGATTCGTCCAGATTTCCCGTGTTTATCCCAGTTCGCGTTGCCAATAGAGTGACGGGATGACACCCGCACCCGTTTTGTTCATATCTCACGGCGCCCCCACCTTCGCGCTCGAGCCGGGCCGGCTCGGAGCCAATCTTGGCAAGCTGGGGAGCCGCCTGCCGGATGTCCGGGCAGTCCTGGTGGTGTCGGCTCACTGGCAGAGCCGGGGCGTGCAGGTGAGCACCGCGCGCGAACCCGAGACCATTCATGATTTTGGCGGTTTTGCGGCTGAGCTGTATCGACTGCAATACCCAGCCCTTGGCGCGCCCGAAGTCGCGGTACGAGCAGGGCAACTGCTGGCGGCGCAAGGGTTCACGGCGAGCGAAGACAGCCAGAGGGGCCTCGATCACGGTGCATGGGTTCCGCTATTGCACTTGTTTCCGGACGCAAGAGTCCCTGCGTTTCAGGTGTCGATGCCGTACGACCTCAATACCGTGGAGGCGTGGCGACTGGGTCGAGCGCTGGGACCGCTGCGCGATGCGGGGGTCCTCATCGTTGGCTCGGGCAGTCTTACTCACAACCTGTACGAAGTTCGGCAAAACGGCTCTCAGGGCGAGCCGTACGCCCGCGAGTTTGCAGCGTGGATCCGTGACGCTGTGGTGAAGTACGATGCGGATCGATTGATTCGGTATCGTGCCGCGGGGATGGCGCCCCACGCTGAACGCGCGCATCCGACCGAGGAACATTTCCTGCCGCTGTTGGTTGCTCTAGGCGCCAGCACCGCCGGAGACGCGACGCCTGACGTCATCGAAGGCGATATGACGTACGGGGTTCTCTCCATGGAATCATACTCATGGGGTATGCCTCCGGCGTAAACTGCTGTGCATCCCGGTTTGTTCGGAGACAGCGCATGAAATTGGTTCGTTCAGTCCTTGCCTTGGTTGTATTGCTCACCATGAGCGGCGTCGCGTCCGCGAATAAGTACGTCGACACCATTGAGTTGTTCAAGAAAGCCGGGGAGAGCGCGAATTTCTTCAGCACCGCCTACGGGTATGCCGTGTTTCCAACCATCGGTAAGGGTGGTTTTGTCGTTGGCGGTGCGCATGGCACTGGGCATGTGTACGAGAAGGGGAAGTACATCGGCAATACGAGCGTGACCCAGATCAGCGTGGGATTTCAGGCGGGCGGTCAGGCGTACAGCCAGATCGTATTCTTTGAGGACAAACGGGCACTCGACGAATTCACCAACGGCAATTTTGAGTTTGAAGCGGGTGTGAGCGCTGTAGCGATCACCGCTGCTGCCAGCGGCGCTGCCGGAACGTCCGGCGCCAGCGCCACCGCCAGTGGTGGAAAGAAGGACGCGAAAACTGTGGGTAGCTCCTACTACAAGGGAATGGCCGTTTTCACGATCGTGAAGGGTGGCGCCATGTACCAGGCGACCGTGGCGGGGCAGAAGTTCACGTTTGACGCGGCGAAGGAAGACAAGTAGCCATCGACAGATTGCCGTTCGCGCGGTCGCGGCGTGCGGCCTGCGGCGTGCGGTACCGCGGCGTGTGGTACCGCGGGGTTGGCCCGGGGCGTTTGATTCCGCGGCGGCGCTGATGCGCGTGTGCGGCCGCGCCTTTACTTCGTTGAGGGCGCCGCCCGCGCGGAAACTGTCGTCGGGGTAATCGGCGGCAGTAACGTCGCAAGACGGGGCGGTTCTGCGTCGCGCACCCAGGCAAACGCGACGATGTGCTCGATAATTCGCTGCACGTAGTTGCGCGTTTCGCCGTACGGAATATTCTCAATCCACACGTCGGCGTCCATCGAGCGCGTGGGTGCCCAACGAGCGACCGGGATTGCTCCAGCGTTGTACGCAGCCAGCGTCAATCCTAGTTGCCCGTACTTATCTAGCAGATCCCGCAGATGGGCTGCTCCTCGCTGCACGTCCATCGGTGGATCGAACGTCCCATCTTTGTCTGGCAGCGGGAGGTGCCAGCGCTTCGCGACGGCTGCTGCTGTGCTTGGCGTCATTTGCATGAGGCCGCGAGCACCCGCACGGGAGACGGCGTCATCGCGGAATAGGCTTTCCTGTCGCATCACCGCGAGGATCCAGTCCGACGGTACTTGTGTCAGTTTGCTCGCTTCCGCGACCGCCGATGTGTAAGGCCGCGGATACCGCAATCGAACGTCATCGAACTCGCCCACTTGGGCCAGCGTCACTATCGACTGCGAATACCAACCCCAGCGCGCGGCCAAGTGCGCTGCCTGGAGTTTCACTGCATTGTCGGACGCGCTGAACGTTACGGCCCATTCCAGCATCGCGTCGTCGTTCAGGTCGCAATCAAATAATGCGTGTGCACGAATTAATCCGGGCTGTGACGCCATCGCCTTCTGTAAGGTCTCATCATCGAATGACGCCTTGGCATTCAAGACGTACTCGCGGTGTATACGATCCGCCGCCAGGTAACCGTAGAAATCTCGCAGATCAGACAATGCTGCGTAGAGCGGAGCGGCTGCCTCACTTCCCTGGGTAGCGGCGACGGCTCGGGCGCGCCAGTAGCGCCATCGTGGCTGGGTCGCCTGCGTCGGTGGCATCGTGTCGAGCCACGTGAGCGCCTTCTGCCAATCACCAGCCCACAACGCTGCACGCACGCGCCACTCGCGGACGTCGTTATCGACTGAGCTCTCAGGCAGAAGATCAAACGCTGCAATCGCCGCCGAATCGCGTCCATACGCTGCGCCCATCGCAGCTATGCGCTGCAATTTTGCCTGCAACGTTGGCGTCATGTCGGGCCGCGCGAGCAACTTCGGGAGCAATGCGAGTGCGGTCGTCGAGTCGGCCCGCGCTAGGTGGTCGAATCCGCCCGAAAGCGCCGCCGGTTCGACCGGAGTCATTGGAGTGGAGGCGAGGGTAGTGAGCGCAGCCTTGGATGAGTCCAATAGTTGCGCCCACTGTAAGAGGGGTGCAGCACGGTCGGGAGGCACATCAACCGCAAATTCGCGCGCGAGCTTTGCGTTGTCGGCAGCGAGAGCAGCGCGTGTGCGAGTTTCAGCAAGCGCTGGCGTGATCGCGCCCTGTTGGCGCAACCAAGTGAACGGAAGGTCACACTCGGGTGGTTGCTTTTGCGCGAGGCTCCAGCGAGTGAGGGTCTCAGCGGCGATGTCTTGGGCGGTCGCGCTGGCCTGCGCTGCGACGCCTTGCGAAGGCGCGACGCGCGAGTTGCTCGATGCCGCTGCTGCGTCCGGCGTCGGTTGGCCGGGCGGTGCGCTCGCCATTGCCCCTGGCGCGCTTGCGCCCGCACCCGCACCCCCACTCGGCAAATTCGCCAACGCGGCAATCTTCCCCTGCAGCCGGTAGCAAATCAGCGACGGCGTCGAAACCTCAGTGGCGCGCGGCATGAACCAATCCCACTTGCGGCGCGCGGCGAGGCTGGTCAACCAATCATTACGCAGATTGCGCGCTACCGGCGCCCCCGCATGCGCTTCAAGGAAAGCGCTGATCGCAGCGTCGAGATCGTCGCTGGGCTTCAGTTCGAGGTCGCGGCGCAAGCGTGCGGCAAGCAGGTAGTCGTAAATCACATATGCCTGCAGAGCCGCTGAGTCCGGTTGATCCGGTTGATGCTGGCGTATGCGTTCGATGGCCGCTTTGAATTCGGCCTGAACGGCCGCTTCGTTCAGCTTTGAAGCGGCGGCTTTGGGCGCGGATTTGCCGCCCACCAGCAAGGGCGAGGCGGCCAACATGAATGAAGCGGCGAGCAGACCGTAACGGACAAATCTCAACATGTCCCACAGTTTACACTGCGAGCGGCCCTCGCGCTCCCGCTCAGACCGCCGGCCCGGCTCAATAGGACTGCCTCAGAACGGAAACTGTCTCTGGCCCAACTGGATGGTGATCCATTTGAGCTCGGTCATTTCCTCCATGGAGTAGTTGCCGCCTTCCCGGCCGACGCCGCTGTTCTTGATTCCGCCAAACGGGACGTGCGGTTCATCCGTCACGGTCGTGTCGTTGATATGCACCATGCCCGACTCCAGTCGCAACGCGAGATCCAACGCCTTCTGCAGATCGTTGGTAATGACGCCGGCAGACAGGCCGTATGAAGTGTCGTTTGCAACCTTCAGCGCTTCCTCTGAGCTGTTGACCTTGATGATCGATGTGATGGGGCCGAACGACTCTTCCGAGTAGATGCGCATCTCGGGGGTTACACCCGCGATCACGGTCGGCTGATAAAAGTTGTCCTGGTGGGTACCGCCAGCGAGGACCTTCGCGCCTTTGGCCGCAGCGTCAGCAACATGCTCATCAATGAACGCACATTGCGAACGACGGATCAGCGGGCCGATGACGGTCTGCGGGTCGTGCGGGTCACCCACTTTGTACGTCTTCGTACGGGCGGCGAATTTCTCACAGAACTCGTCGAAAACCGGTGCTTCCACAATGATGCGCGAGTTGGCCATGCAGACCTGGCCCTGGTGGAAGTAGATGCCGAAGCATCCGGCCTTCACCGCGTAGTCGACGTCCGCATCTTTCAGCACAATCAGGGGATTCTTTCCGCCCATTTCCAACGTGAACTTCTTGAGGTTCTTCGCCGCCTCGACCGCAATGAGCTTGCCAACCCTGGTCGATCCGGTGAATGTAATCATTCGAACGCGCGGGTCGGTCAGGAGCACGTCGCCAACGTCCTTTGCAGGTCCGGGCACAACGTTCAACACACCCGGCGGCAGCTTCGCTTCGTGGAAGATCTCCGCGATCTTGATACCCGTCACCGGCGTTTCCTCGGACGGCTTCAGCACAAAGCAGTTGCCCGCGGCCAGCGCAAGAACGACTTTCTTCATGGCAAGCAGGAAGGGGGCATTGAACGGCGCAATGCCGGCAATGACACCCAACGGCTGACGCACAGTCATGCCAATCTGACCCGGCGCGCTGTGGGGTAGCGTCTCGCCAAAGATATGGCGCGCATCGCCGGCTGCGCTTCGCAGCAGGTCGATACAGTAAGACACCTCAAACATTGACTTGCCGAACGTCGATCCCGACTCTTCAATGAGGACCGTGCGGATGTCGTCGATTTTGCTGGCGAGAATGTCCGCCGCGCGCAGCAGGATTGCGGCCCGCTCGGAGACGACTACGCGCCCCCAACTTTCGCGCGCACGGTAGGCCGCCTCAACAGCTCGCACAGCATCTGCTCGTCCGGCTTGCGCCACACGGGCGAAGAGTGCGCCGGTTGCCGGATTGAAGTCATCCGCAATGGTGCCGTCGGCTGCAGCGGTCCATTTACCGTCGATGTAGAGCGAATATGACCGAACGTCGTCGGCTGGCCCGACTGCTTTGACTGCGCTGAGTGCCATGGCCCGATCCCCAGGTTGGTTGGTTTAGACCCAGATCTGCAATACATAGTCGAACGGCGCCTGGCCGTTCAGTAAATCGACTCTCTGGAGCGCGATTTTGAAATCGTCGCCCTCGCGCTGCAGCTTGTGCCGATACGCACCGGCGAAATGCCGTGTCGTATCGCGACGCAGCTCCATCATCTGAAACCGCGAGCGCACCGAAATTTCAGTCTCGCTGACGGATTCAATTACCACATTTCCGACAAGATGACTCGTTCCCCATTGCGGCGCTTGCGACCAGGCGTTGGGGTGAGTCACGCGTCCCATTCGTATCTCCATCATCCGCCGGTCTTCAACAAAAATGGAAGGGGAATCCAGCCATTCCGTCTGTTCCGGCGTGGCGGGCATCCAATAGACACCGTCGGCGCTGAACAGATCAATGTAAGCCGCCCACTGCTTCTCATCCAGTAATTCGCCCTGATGGAAGAGAAATTGCTCCACCCGCTGCTGCAGGTCCGCTTCCGTGACAGCGCTGCGAGCGGGGAGCGGCTGGTCTTTCAGTGACTGGCGCGGGGAATGGTCGGGGGCGATGGATTGGGCGCCGGTCTTCCTGGCTTCCTTGTTTTCGAAGATGACGACATCCTCGAGAAGTCGTTTCTGCAGGTCGCTCATGGGTTTGTTCCGCTCATGTATTGCCGCCAGGCTGCGAACTGGCTGCGCATGACGGCTTCCGATGTCCCGTTGTTGGAATACGTCGTGCCGTTTTCGACCGTATCGCCGCCGTAGTTGCGATGGAAGCTCACCCACTCGCCACCGTCGGATTCCAGGCCCCACTGGCCCTTCGTCCAGTTTTCCAGGTCATCGGCATTGATCATGGTGGCGGGCGAGTTGACCAGGTTGAAATACCACAGGGCGCGTCGATAGATGGCCGGTGGCACGCCCTTCAGGCGGAAATGCCAGATTTCCGACAGGGTCCGGTTGGGTGCGACCGGCCGCAACACCCGAAGTTGTTGCAACGGCGACTGCACCGACAGGTATGGGTAGATCAGAACGTGATGGATGCTGCGGCCCAGGTGTTCCTCCGCCTTCTTCTCACCGTAGGCGCGGTACATCGCCGCGACGTACTCCCGGGTATCGGGGTCATCGGGGCGCAGCCCCATGTAGCCCTTCAGAATGCCGTGACCGCGCGGGAAGTTGACTGTCTGCACCGAATCCCACTGGTCGAACGACGATGCGAATGTTGACAGGTAGTGGTAGTACAGGGGCGGCTTCTCGCCTTGCTCCTGCAACTTGCGTTCGACGCGGCCCGCGGCAATGCCCGTCGACTGGTGGGTCACGGAGGGGTGCAGGGCATCCAACTGATTCTCCATGAAGAACTTCCAGTTGGAATGCTGCACGACACGGTGACAGACCGGAACGATTTCGACTTCGCCCTCGGGCGAGCGGTCGCACATGTCATCGAATGCGATCCGGGCGCCGCCCAGGAATTCCAACAGCGAAGGGCCGGTGGCCGACAGGCTCGCAAACACGAAGCCGCGGTAACTGTCGACACGCGCCGCGGCCTTCATCGAGCAGTCGGGGTTGTCGGGCGTCATGCGCGTGCCGGCATAGCCGTGTGACAGCGGAATGCCTTTGACCCGGCCATCGAGGTGGAACGTCCAGGCGTGATAGGAACACACGAATGTCGACCCGGTGTTGCCCTTGGTGTTGCCGCAGAGTTGCACGCCGCGATGTGGACACCTGTTGTAGAGAACCCGGATTCGGGCGTGGGCGCCGCGCACCATGATCATCGGCTGGCGGCCGATCTGCACAGTGGCGTAGTCGCCGGTCTTCGGTAATTGCGACTCGTGGCCGCAATACACCCAGGTCTTCTCCCAGATGTTGGCCATCTCGCCATCGAAGATGGCCTGGTCGGTGTAGACGCTTTTGTGGACGCGATCGGGTTCGACCAGCTTTTCGAGCAACACCACGCGCAACCTCCGTCAGCGGCGATTGAATACCTGCAGTGAAATCTAAGCCCGCGAGGCCGGCCTTTCCATGCCTGCCTCATACCAATTATATTACTTCAGGTTATGGAACACCTTGGGGGTGCGGCCGTGGTCTCGGGTCTGGATGTGGCGCGCTTACGGCAGCTCGCATTGATAGTACGTGAGCGTTCCTTTTCCAGGGCCGCGGAATCGCTGGGCATTTCCCAACCAGCCTTGTCAAAGAACATTCGCAGCATGGAGCGGACGCTCGGGGTGCAACTGCTGGAGCGCGGCAGGTTCGGAGCGCTGCCGACCGCATTCGGCCTCGCCCTCGTGCGGCATGCGGATGCGATCGATGCGGAGCTTCGCAGCGCCGTTCAGGAAGTCGACGCCCTGCGTATCGCCCGTACTGGGCACATCTGCGTTGGCTGCGGTCCCTCTGAAGCCACCCGCTTGTTACCTATTGCCTTGAACCGCCTGCGCCAACGCTCCCCGGGTATCACCGTCACCGTATTGTACGGGCTGAACGAAGCGCTGACGCCGATGGTCAAGCATGGCGAAGTCGACTTTGCGCTGTCCTCCATACCTGCTCGCTGCACCGATGGGGATCTGCGGCTGGTCAAGCTACATGAAGACCGCGCCGCAGTCATTGTCAGGACCGGCCATCCTCTTACGGAGCGCCGCGGGCCCCTGACGGCACAACACCTGCTGGCGCAGCAGTGGGTGCTGGCACGTACCTCCGAGCTCGAGCGGCGCGCGTTGGATGACCTGTTTATGGAGACAGGATTGGAGCCGCCGGTGGTGTCTCTCGAAACAACCTCCGCCGTCCTGATGAAGACGATGGTGATTCAGAGCGATCTGCTGACCTTCCTGCCTCGTGAGCTCATTTATTGGGAAGAGCGCGCGGGACTGCTCACCGCCTTGAAGCTGGCTGTCCCATCGTGGCACCGCATCGTGGGGCTCACTCTGCGCGCCCGGGCCGGGATCAACCCCGCTGCGCAGGCATTGATCGACACCCTGCGGGAAGTTGGGGGAGAATTCAGCTCATGAGCAGCACTTCAGATTCAGGCCGCGACCTGGACCGGGAATACAACCCCCGCATCCAGGTGCCGGAGTATGCATCGTATTTCGCGCGTTGGAAGGACTCCGCGCAGGAGGCTCGCCGCACACTCGATGTGCGTCTCGACCTGCGCTACGGTTTGTTGCCCGCCGAACGCCTCGATTATTTTCCAGCCGCCGGCAGTGGCAACCCGCTGTTGATTTTTGTCCACGGCGGCTACTGGCGGGCGCTCGACAAGAACGACTTCTCGTGGGTGGCGCCGCCTTATATTGCCTGTGGCGTTTCCGTTGCTGTGATCAACTATGGGTTGTTGCCGGGAACCCCGCTGTTGATGATTGTCGAGCAGGTGCGGCGTGCGTGCGCCTGGTTGCATCACAACGCCCAGCCACTGGAAATCGATCCGGAGCGGATTGTCTGCAGCGGGCATTCCGCCGGCGGCCACCTGACGGCCATGATGTTGGCCACCGACTGGCCGGGGGTGTGGCCCGACTTTCCGCAGCGACTCTTGTCGGGTGCGGTGGCCATCAGCGGGTTGTTTGATCTCGAGCCGCTGACGCGCGCCGAGTTCATTCGCAACGACCTGCGCCTCGAGCCGGTGGTGGCGCGCGCTTTGTCACCTGCCTATTTGCCGTGGCGTAACGAGGCGTCGATGCTGCGTGCGGTCGGAGCAGAAGAGTCCGCCGAGTTTCACCGGCAATCAACCTTGATGGGCGCGCGCTGGCCGCTGGCCTGCGAGCGCGAGCTCATCGAGGTGCCCGGATGCAATCACCTGTCCGTTTGCGATGCGTTTGCCGACACCCGCTCGGAGTTGTTTGCGGCCACCAGGGATCTGCTTTCACGCTGAGGCACGCACTTGGGTCCGCAGGTCACCCGATTGCGGCCGGCGCGTTTGCTTTCATACAGAGCTTTGTCGGCCTCACGCAGGAGCGCATCGGCATCCTCGGGCGAAGCCGCCACTCCGTCGATGGTCGCGACACCGAAGCTGGCTGTCACCAGGAGCTTGGAGTCGAGACCCTTCACGGGCGTTTCGGCGCACAGGCGCCGCATCCGTTCGGCAACCGCATACGCACCCAGAATCGGCGTCTCCGGCAGGACAATGACAAATTCTTCGCCGCCGTAGCGTGCAATCCAATCCGACACCCGCAGCGCGGAGCGTGCCAGGTTGACGGCATGCTGCAACACCAGGTCACCGGTGTGGTGCCCGTAGGTATCGTTGACTTTCTTGAAATGGTCGAGGTCGGCCATGACCAGTGAGAACTGTTCTGCGTAGCGTCGCGCCCGGGAGGTCTCCTGCGGCAGATGCTCGTGCAGGTAGCGTCGATTGAAAATGCCGAGCAGGGGATCGGTGATGGACAGCTTTTCAATCTGCGCGTTGGCCTCGCGCAGTGATTGCTCGAGCAGCACCATGCGCCGGCCGGCCTCGAGCCTTGCCACCAACTCGGTCTCGTCGGCGGGCTTGCGGATGAAGTCGTTGGCTCCGGCGCGCAACGCTTCGACGGCGTGGGTGACGGCGCCATGGCTGGTCAGGAGCAGAATGTAAACACTCGGCAGGTTGGCTTCGCGCACGAGGCGGCACAGAGTGACTCCGTCCATGCCCGGCATTTCCCAGTCCGAGAGGACGAGGGGGTATTGGCCGGTCTTGATCATCCGCAGGGCGTCCGTGCCGTTTTCGGCCATGTCCACGGTATATCCGACGCCGCGCAACTTGCGCGCAATGAGCAACCGTTGAGTCGGCTCATCCTCCACGAGCAGGAGTTTGATTCCCGGCTCCGGCAGCAGCCCCATGGCACTCATGTCAGATGCGCACCTATGTGGAGGGTTGCTTCATCAAACGCCTTGCGCAGTGCGTCGACGGCGCTGGTGATTTCGGTTGGGGCGGCGCTCATTGCCGCCGACTCGATGTTGGCGGCAAGGGCGGCCAATCGATGTGCGTGGATACTGCTGCCGGCGCTCTTGATCTTGTGGGCCAGCAGCCGGATGCGGTTGCGCTCGCCGGCGGCGACCGCACTGTCGAGCTCTTCCAGTCCCTGGCCGGTCGTGGTCACGAATGTCTGACACAGGCGCCGTACAAAGGCCATATCACCGGAAAATTTCGCATTCAGAGTCATCAAGTCAACCGGGTCGCCCGCCTGGGCGGTGACCGGTGCGCCCGGCTCGAGGCTACGGCGTGCCAGCCCGAAGCGATCCAACGCCTGGCGCAACTTGGTAATGTCCAGCGGCTTGGTCAACAGGCCGTTCATGCCCGCTGCGGTGCAGCGCGCGAGCTCGTCCGAAGCCGACTTGGCCGTGAGAGCAAGAACGGGTACGTGCCGCCCGGGGCGCTCCTGCCTGCGGATCTCCTGAGTTGCCTGCAGGCCGTCCATCCGCGGCATCTGCAAGTCCATCAACACGAGCCCGAACTCCTGGCGTGCGCAGGCCGCAACGGCGGCATGGCCGTCCTCGACGACCATGACATTGCAGCCCATGGCCTCCAGGTAGTGCCTGGCGGCCTGTTGACTGACGACATTGTCCTCGGCGACGAGCACTTTCTTGGGCAGCCCTTCGTGCGTCGACTCGGCGGTGGCCGGATTTGCATCGCTGACGTGCGTGACGCCGTCCGCTTCGATGCGTTTGAGCATGGTGGATCCGCAAAAAGCCCTTTGCTGATTTGACAGGCCATGGTGGCCTGACCGCCCTGTGTGCGACACGGACGTCTTTCACAGATCTTCAGCACACCTGGCGAAATTTCCGTGTGTTGCGTCCAACATCGGTACTGCACTGCAGCGATGTCAGCAACATTGGCCGCCCGCTATCGGCGCGGCCTCCTGAGCAGATATGTGTCCATGATCCAACCCTTGCGCCGGCGTTCCCTTTCCTTGGTCTGTTGAATCGTCGCGGCTACATCGCGAACTTTGCCGGAAATGAGCACCTGGTCGGGAGTGCCGAGGTAGGCGCCCCAATAGATGTGCGTTTCAGGGTCGTCCACGCTGTCGAAGGCGCATTCACCATCGAGCATGACTACCGTGTCCAGGGTAGGCGGGTTGTCACTGAGCAGGCGGCCCGTGGTGATCTGGACCGGCGCGCCAATCTGGTTGAGTGGGATTCGATGTTCGGCGGTCAGTGCCTGGACACTGGTGATTCCCGGGATGACTTCAAACTCAATGCGCAGACTGTCCAATATGCGGATTGTGCTGTCGTAGAGGGATGGATCGCCCCAGACAAGAAATGCGGCAGCCTCATCGGCCTGAAGATGTTCACGAAACAGCGCTTCGTACAGAGCGGCACGCCGGTCGTGCCATGCCGCGACCGTCGCCTGGTAGTCGGCGGGTTGGCGGTCCCTGGGCGGATCGGGGATCGGGACGATGCGAAGTGGGCGATCCGCTGCGTAACGCTCGATGATCTCGCGCCGGAAGCGCGCCAGCTCGTCCTTGTCGGATCCTTTGTCGGTAATAAACAAAACATCCGTCTGATTGAGGGCGTTGATGGCCTGGATGGTGATCTGCTCCGGATGGCCGGAGCCGATGCCAATAACTCGAAATTTGCGCATGGTCAGGCCGATCGGAAGCGGCGGCGGTATTCGGCCGAGTACAGCGCGCTTTCACAGAATTCCGCGCTTGCCAACGCCTTGCCGACAAGAATCAAAGCGGTGCGCTCCATCGGCTCGTTGGCGAGTTGGGCCCGGATAGTGTTCAGAGTACCGCACAATACTCGCTCGTCGGCCCATGTCGCTCTCATGACCAACGCAACTGGGCAGTCCGCACCGTAGTGTGGCAGAAGCTCTGTGACCACCTGGTCGATTGCGTGAATGGCGAGATGGATGGCCAGCGTCGCGCCTGTGGTTGCGAAAGTGGCCAGCCTTTCACTCTCCGGCATGGCGGACGCGCGCCCCGAAACCCGTGTCAGCACCACGCTTTGTGCCACACCTGGCACGGTCAACTCGCGGCCGAGGAGGGCGGCGGCGGCTGAAAAGGCCGGCACACCGGCAGTCAGTGTATAGGGGATGCCCAGGCGCTCCAGGCGACGTGTTTGTTCCGCTACGGCGCTGTAGATCGACAAGTCCCCGGAATGAAGCCGTGCGACGTCCTCGCCTGCTGCATGGGCTTTGACAAACTCGGCCTCTATCTGGTCGAGGGTCATTGGGGCTGTGTCAATGATCCGCGCTCCGCCGGGGCAGTGAGTCAGTAACTCGGTTGGCACAACGGATCCGGCGTACAAGCACACTGGGCAGCGGGACAGGAGGTCGCGCCCGCGGACAGTGATCAGGTCTGCGGCGCCTGGCCCCGCCCCTATGAAATGGATGGTCATGATGTCAGGAATGCAAGTGCGCACGTTACTGGGCCCACGGTGATGCGTGGGAGTAGGAGGCGCGGCGTTGGGTTGGCGGTGGCATCGCCGGCGGCAGCGTCCTGAGCCACGGCCGCGGCCCCCGCCACAGCGGCGGCTTCGGCGACCGAATGTACATTCATGGCGGCCATCGAGCGTACTGAGCGCGTAACGGTTGCCGCGTTGGCGGCTTCCAGGTCAGGCTGCGCAATGGCCAACAGCGGCAAGCCGCGCTCTTTTGCCGCAGCTCGAATGCCGGGCTCACTCGCTTTTGAAGCTGGCGTCGCGATGGCGGTCAGCGTTTCATGTTGGCTTGCTTGCGTTGCACGCAACGTCGCCACGGCCGCCGCAATGGCCGCCAGAACCTGCTCGCCACTCACTCCCGCCCGGCACCCAATCCCAGCCACCATCAAGGCTTCACCCAGGTCCACTGCACAATGGGATTCCCGGGCCGCCAGCTCGAGAAACGCCCATCTTCACCTCCAACCGCCCCGGTGTGGTGAATCTCGATGCGCGTCATGGTGCCGCCGTGCTCTGCATGAGCATTCAGGAGAAGGGCTTCGGTTTCGAGCGTAACCGCATTCACCACCAAACGCCCGTGCGCCCGAAGTGCGGCGCGTGCCGCCTGTATCAACCCCGGTGTGGTCGCGCCGCCCCCGATAAAAATGGCATCCGGGGTGGTGAGATTGTTGAGTGCCTGCGGGGCGGTGGCTTCGATAACCTGGAGGTCCGGGACGCCGAAGGTGGCGGCGTTGCGCCTGATCCGAGCGGCCCGGTCGCCTCGGCATTCGATCGCAACGGCGGTCAACGATGGGTCGGCCAGCAGCCACTCGATGGCAATCGATCCGGAGCCGGCACCGATATCCCAGAGGTGCTCTGCCTCTCGTGGTGCCAATGCCGACAAAGTCAATGCGCGGACTTCGCGTTTAGTGATCTGTCCGTCGTGTTCAAACAACGCATCCGGGAGACCCGGCACCCGGGGGATGACCCGGGCGCCAGGTCCTGCGACGACTTCGATGGCTACCGTGTTGAGAGGGTTGATCTGGTCGACACTGAAGGAATCCGCACGCGCTGACCTGACTCGCTCACGTGGGCCGCCAAGTGCTTCCAGCACAGTGACTCTGGACTCACCAAAACCGGTCGTGCACAGCAATGCGGCAATGGCGGCGGGTGTGTCGGCCCCGGATGTGAGCACCAGAATGCGCGCCCCGGGACGCAGATGCGGGCGGATCAAATCCAGGGGGCGCCCGCACAACGACAGGAGCTTGAGCTGAGGAAGGGGCCACAAGAGCCTCGAAGCAGCGAGACTGAATGCCGAAACGGCCGGAATCGCGAACGTTTCCTGCGCCGGAACATGGCGCGCCAGCAGACTCCCCACTCCATGTTGAAACGGGTCTCCCGACGCGAGCACGCATACAGGGCGGCCTCGATGCGCCAAAACTTCCGCCATGGACTGGTCGAATGGACTGCCCCACGGACGCGCGGTCCCGCGGATGAGCGGCGCTACGAGGGACAGATGCCGCGATCCTCCAAACACCTGGTCAGCCGACTGGATCAGGCCCCGTGCCGGCTCACCCAGTCCCTCGATGCCGTCCTCGCCGATTCCGACAATCGACAGCCACCGGGCCGGTTGATCTATGTTAGTGTTGGCGCTCATGCAACCGAATGTCCTGATCCTGGGAGGAACAACGGAGGCCCGCGAGCTCGCCGCGGCACTCTCCGGGAGACCGTTTGCGACAACAGTTTCGTTGGCGGGTCGTACGACGTCCCCCGCCTCGCAGGCTGTTCCCGTGCGAGTGGGTGGATTTGGGGGCGCCGAAGGTCTTGCGGCGTATCTGGAAGCTAACAACGTTGACTTTCTGATCGACGCTACACACCCGTACGCGGACACGATCAGTACCAACGCCGCGTTGGCGGCAGGGCAAACTTCCACGCCGATCCTGGCGTTGCGCCGACCTCCGTGGCAACCGATGGACGGCGATTTCTGGGTGGATGTAGCGGACTCGGAGGGTGCCGTGCGCGCACTCGGCCGTGCTCCGAGACGCGTCTTCCTCGCGGTTGGACGCCAAGAGTTGAGTCCCTTCTGTAAAGCCCCGCAACATCACTACTTCATCCGAAGTGTCGATCCGGTCGACCCGCCGCTCGATGTACCGCATGCAACCTACATTCTCGCCCGCGGTCCTTTCAACGAGGCTGCCGATCAGGCATTGCTCGCGTCGCATAGCATCAACGCCGTTGTGGCCAAGAACAGTGGTGGCACCGCCACATACAGCAAAATCGCAGCGGCCCGCACACTCGGTATTCCAGTTTTCATGTTCAAGCGGCCGCCGGTACCGGATTGCGCGGCTGTGGCCACAGTCGCCGAAGCTGTCGACTGGCTTTATCAAGCGGCAGGTCTCGAGCTTCCGCGTGGCGTGTAGACGAGCGGGGTGTTTCCGGGACGCTCAATCAGACGCGTTTCGGCCGAACCAACAATGATGCAAGTGGCCATATCGGCATCGCTCCCTCGGGCAGCCGACAGCCGGGTAACAGCGATCCGCTCATCCGGGCGGCCGGCAGCCCGCCCGAAAACAACCGGCGTTGTCTCGGGCAACACCGTCCGCAGCTTGTCAAACGCGCGATCGAGCTGCCAGGGACGTGCGCGTGAGATGGGGTTGTAAAGGGCGATCACGAATCCGGCCGTCGCGGCCAACTCCAGCCGCTGTTCAATCACGGGCCAGGGTTTGAGATTGTCGGACAACGAAATCGCGCAGAAGTCGTGGCCCAGCGGGGCGCCGATCCGGGCTGCGACGGCCAGCATTGCGCTCACACCGGGGATGATCGCTACTTCCACCTGGCGCCACTCTGGCGGTCCGTTCTCCAGGGCCTCACACACGGCGGCCGCCATGCCAAACACACCAGGGTCGCCCCCCGAAACGACCGCCACGATACGGCCTTCCGTGGCTGCCTTCAGCGCTTCCGCGGCACGTTGTAGTTCCTGTCGATTGTCGGATGCGTGCCGTCGTTGGGTAGGTAGTGCGGGGATGCGATCGAGGTAGGGTCCGTATCCAAACAGGTCGTCCGCGGTGCGTACAACCTCCTGGGCCTCAGGGGTGAGCTGGTGCGGATTACCGGGCCCAAGGCCAACAACCGACAGCTTACCTGTCATTTTGCCACCAGCGGTTGGTGACCAGGACGATGGCGAAGTAGGGCGCCGTGTCGTCCGCCTTTTCTGCCAGCGGCATCAGGCGCTCATTGTGCATGGTGCCACGCTCGACATAGACGGCGTTCTCGAGTCGCCGGCTTTCGAGCAGGGCGCGCCGCACCTTCGGCAAATTCCGACCCAACTTCATGATGACAGTGGGCTCGTCCTGGCGCAGGCGTCGCACCAGCTCCTGCTCGTCAAGAGTGCCCGGCAACACGGTCAACACGTCATCGCCCTGGACGATGGGCAGGCCCGCCGCGGACCAGCATCCTGACATGGCTGTGACACCCGGAATGACTTCCGTGCGAAAGCGACCCATCAGACGCACATGAACATGCATGTACGAGCCGAAGAAGAGCGGATCGCCTTCGGAGAGCACTGCAACGACCTTGCCGTCCGCGAGGTCAGTTTCAATCTGCGCGGCAGATTCGTCAAAGAAACGGTCAATGGCGGTACGGTAGGCTGCTTCGCTGGTGGAATGTTCCGTGGTGACGGGATACAACAGCCGCAGCTCGCGAGCACCTGCCTTCAAGAACCTGGCGGCGGTGGCGCGGGCGTTGCTCGGGTTGCCCGCTTTCGCGAAATGCGCGACAACGTCGGCGCTTTCCAGGGCGCGGACAGCTTTCAGGGTCATCAGCTCCGGGTCGCCGGGGCCGACGCCGACACCGATCAGCAAACCACCGTCGCCGCGCATCGCATCCCGTTGGGGGGTGGCTGTGCCAACTCCGTGCGGGCTGTCACTGGCGCCGCTCACAGACCGGGCCTCGCCAGCGCATTGATCGCCGCGGCGGCCATGGCACTGCCACCCAACCTGCCGCGCACCACCAGGAACGGAATTCCTCGTGAATGATTCATCAGCTCGTCTTTCGATTCCGCCGCGCCCACAAATCCCACCGGTGCACCGACAATCGCCGCAGGCTTGGGTGCTCCCGCATCAATCATTTCCAACAGCCGGAACAAGGCAGTGGGCGCATTGCCGATAGCCACCACGGCTCCCGCCAGGTTCCCGAGCCACAACTCCAGGGCAGCCGCCGATCGCGTCGTGCCGAGTTGCGCTGCCAGATCCGGGACCGCCGGGTCGCGCAAGGTGCAGATCACCTCGTTGTGGTTGGGAAGCCGCGCTCGTGTGACCCCATGCGCAACCATCTCGGCATCACAAAGGATTGCCCCCCCTTTCTGCAAGGCGCCCCGTGCAGCCTCGACAAATCCGTCACCGAATACCATCTGCCTGCCGGCTTCGACGAGCCCGCAGGCGTGGATCATTCTCACCACGACATCGGCTTGCGCCGCTGAGAAGTGGGATAAATCCGCCTCGGCGCGGATGATGGCAAACGACCGTCGATAGATCTCGGTCCCGTCGCGAATATAATCAACCATGTTGGATCGTGTTACACAGCCGCTCAATGTCGGCAACCAAACCAGCAGACGATACTGTGGAGCTCGCCGCATCGCCCGCGCGCCCGTTTACGACAACAAGATCGGGGCCCACAATGGTGACGGCTGCCGGCCCCGGGTGTGCGCAACCCTTACCACATCCGGACAGATGAACCACATGAGGCGTGCCAACTAGTGGGCGTGCGGCCCGTGCAACATCGGGTGCCAACTCTCGGGTCGGCAGACGTGCCGAGGCGCACGCGGGGGCGCCTGCACAGGCAATAACATGACGCCGAGCGTCTGTTACGTCGACAATGAAGCCTTCTTTGGCAGCCGATTCCCGCAGGATTTCCGCCCCGGCAAGCGAAGACCCGATCGCGAGAAGCGCGCGGCCCGGCACAGGACGTAGTCCGCGCACGCCCTGATCAGCCGCGGATTTCGCAAAGCGCTTCAGCGCGGCAGCCGTTGTGTGGCCGAAGGAGAGAGCAAAACCACTCGCAAAGGTGCCATCTTTCAGAGGATACGCACCAATAGGATCGCACGGGGGTCGGGTGATCGCCGGCGCTGCGCTCAGAGAGAGGCCCGCAACCAGGTCTTTGGCCCGAGCACCCGGGCCGCGGTCCGCAAGGAGGCGCAGCAGGTCTTCGAGGCTGGCCACCACGCGATTCATGCTGACATAACCAACAAAAGCCGCGCTCGCTGCATCCCCGGCCAGGGATAGTTTGAACAGGTAGTTGGAGGTCGCCTCGAGGCGAATGTCGGCCGGCACGGCATCCAGGTGCAGGCTGCCGCCGCCGTCCAGCAACACCGAGACTTTCGCACCGAGCCCCTGAAAGTCCGGTCGGTCAGGTCGAAACGCCACTTTTAATTGTGCCAGCAGCGCAGTCGAGTCAAAGGCTTCACCGGCGTCGATACCCAATAGCGGCGAGGTGAGCAACAGTGGACGGCTGCCCGTGTCGAGGCCGAGTATCTCGATGATGCCGGCGAAACGTGGCGCGGAAGCCGTGGTGAGCCCGCGGATCTGCAGACTGCCGCGTTGAGTTATTTCGACGATGCCGTTGCCGTACGCTTCCGAGGCATCGCACAACGAGCAGAGCTTCTCAACTGAAACCGGCTCGTTGGCAACTATCCGAGCCAACAGGCCATCGCCCGTCTGCATCGGCGCGGCAACGGTGGGGCATGAGCCGCGTATGTTGGAAGTAGGGAGGCTCACGTGAGCTCTGCCGGTTCGCCGTCGAAATCGATGGGCGGCACTCGCGCGATCAGGCCTTTCTTTAGAGGGTCGGGTCGACCCCGCCAAGGCATCAGTCCGTCTGTGGACGAAGCGAACAGGCGCGCACCCGCAATCAGCGTGGGCCCGTCGCGTGTGGCATCCAGGTGCCCAAAGACGTATGTCCACGCATTGTCGCGGCGAATAGCCGCACTCAAGCCGCGATTGCAGTTCCCGAGGCAGCGAACGTGCTTGACGTCGACATCGATCTCATCGCCCAGCGCAATTCTCGTGGCATCGGCGAGCGCCAGGCCTTTGCGTGGCGTGTCGTCCGGGTCAGTTGGCGTACGGCAGGTAATGCAAACCAACACAGTGGTTCGATCTGCAGCCGATTTTGTGGTCACCCGCGTTGCTCCTATTGCCGAGGCACCCCGCCCGGCACGCGCACAGATCGACGGCAGGTTTCCTGGCTCGCGGGTCCGTGCACATTGCCGCCTTCCCAAGCCGTCGTTGAGGACGACGCCCAGTGGCTTTTGGCAAGCGCTCGCCGCTTACAGTTGCGGGGGCAGCGTGGTTTTGTCACCGGGGCTTGCGACCTCGGTTCCGTACCACATTCCCTCTTCGCTCTCTTGTGAGAGACCGTCAATCAGATCGCGCAGTACACAGTCGCGACATTGGCTTGTCAATGGTCGTGCCATTGGGCGCAGGCTACTATGGTCACATGGTCGAGAATCTACCGTGAGTTCCCCTCCCACCCGCGTACGCCTTCTTCTGGCGGCCATTGTGGCCCAGGACCCAGCTTGGGCTCAGTGGCAGGCGGCAAAGGACGCGAGCCCAGAAGCCTCTCGAATCGTCCTGCAGACGGTATCGCGCAAAGACGGTCCCGAGCCTGCGGTGGGAGTGGGCTACGGTGAGACACTTCGGTGGTTCGGGCCTGTGGCGGACGCTGCAACGCGCACCCTGATCATTGAGTACGCGGAACGGGTGCTCGCAGCAGGGGCGGTCGTGGCGCCTGGGGTTGAGGTTGGGGCCTTGGCGTTCGACCCAGCCAGCGCACAGTCACCAGCACGTGCGACCGTCGCCCGCAGCGGTATCGTTTTGCTGACTCACGCTGAAACAGACCTCCTTGCCCTCACGAGGGCGATGGGCGAGCTGCCTGCAGAATTTCCGCCGGTAGTCGGGCATTCGCTAAACGGTGTCTCGAGCGCTGACGACCTCCATGCGCTTATTGGCGCCGCGAGTCGTTCGACGTTCGTGGCAATTGTGCGTGTCCACGGCACTGCCGCTTCGGTACCGGGTTTGGTCGAGCTCGTAACTGATACACAAAAGAAAGGCGGGTCCCTGGTGGTCATCAGTGGCATTGGCGCTGATGCGAGCACGCTACCTCGAACGCCAAATATCTCTCACGAACTCGCTGCGGCATTGACCGCGTATTTCATGGCCGGCGGAGTGGGGAACGTCGTGCAAGCAATTCGTCGTGTTGCACACGACATGCTGGGCGTCCCAGCGCTGTTTGAACCTCCAGCACAGATGCCAGCGCACGGGCTATATCATCCCGACTTGCTCGTTACGTCGGTTGATGAATGGCAGAGTCACCGTGTGGCCGGCAAGCCGGTTGCCCTGGTGTTGTTCTACCGAGCACACGTTCTAAGCGGCAACCTCCAGTTTGTAGACCACCTGGTCCGCGCGCTTGAATTCCGCGGGTTTTCCGCCGTCGGGGTGTTCACGAGTTCGTTGCGTGATCGGGATGAATCGGGGACACCGATGGCGCTGAGCCTCGTCGATCCGCCTTCAGTGATTGTAAATACCGTCAGTTTCCCGATGTTGACGTTGACCTCGCTGGAAACGCCTCCGCCCGAAGCGCACCACACATCGTTCGAAGCGATGGGTGTACCGATTATTCAAGCGATCTGTAGCGGCACTACTCGCGCAGCATGGAGTGAGTCAGGGCGCGGTCTCGGCCCCGCGGAAGCTGCGATGAACATCGCACTTCCGGAGTGTGATGGCCGAATCATCACAGTACCGATTTCGTTCAAGGAAAATCACCGGTACGACCCGGACAGCGAGCGCGTGGACCGTGTCGCAGATATTGCTCGGCGCATCGCATCGCTGCGAGCAAAGCCAAACGCTGATAAACGAGTTGCTATCGTGTTGAGCAATTCTGGCGGAAAGGCGCAAATGATTGGCGGTGCAGTAGGGTTGGATACACCTGCATCGCTGCTCCGATTCCTCGCGGATATGCGGGACGCCGGGTATGACGTTGGTATATTGCCGGACTCACCCGATGCGTTGATGTCGCTGCTCATCGCGCGCGGTTGCTACGATGAAAAGTGTCCTCTCGAGATTGCAAGCGCATGGCGGATGCCCCGCGCTTCATACATTCACTGGTTCCGCTCTCAGTCGGCTGGTTTCAGAAAGAGTGTGCGGGAGGCTTGGGGCGAGCCCTCTCTGTCAGGGGCGACGCTCGCGCCGCCATTCTGGCGGGCTGGAAAAAAGTCCGAGCGAGCGCCTCTCCTGGCATTGCACGAGCCTCATACTGACGACGCAGACTATCTGTTCAGCGGCATAGCTTTTGGGAAGGTCATTGTCGCCGTACAGCCGCCGCGGGGGTTCGGATTCGACCAGGAGACGATGTACCACTCACCCGATCTGCCACCGTGTCACCACTACGCTGCGTTCTATCGGTGGTTGGATCAGGGTTGGCGCGCGGATGCTGTGATCCACTTTGGTACGCACGGCACGCTCGAATGGCTTCCAGGAAAGAGCTTCGCGACGTCGGCAGACTGCGCACCCGATGTACTGCTCGGCGACATGCCGCTTTTCTATCCATTCGTTGTGAACAACCCCGGCGAAGGAGCGCAAGCGAAACGGCGCACGCATGCCGTCATCATCGACCACCTCGTGCCGCCTCTTACACAGGCCGAGACGTACGGCCCGCTCGCCGCGCTCGCACGACTGGTTGAAGAGTATTACCGCGCGGAGAGCATGGACCCATCGAAGCTTACTGTGCTCCGCAGTCAAATTTGGGAGTTGGTGCAGACAGAGCGTCTCGAGGACGATCTCAAGCAGGTTCGGCGTGAACGACATGCTGACCACGTGCATTCGTGGGATGACCGGATCACGGAGCAAGGCGTGCCTCGTGGGCTGGAAGCGTTGTCCGGTCGTGGGTTTGCACACTTGCTCGAGGATTTGGACGCGTATTTGTGTGATTTGGGCCGGGCGCAGATTCGTGGCGGGTTGCATGTGTTTGGGGTTCCACCGGCCGGCGACGTGCTCGTGGATTTGATGTTTGCGGTGCTATACAGCCCCAATGGGGGTGTTCCTTCACTTGTTGAGGCAGTGACACAGGCGTGTGGGATTTCGCCGGCGGCATTGCGTGAGAGGCAGGGCGTGTGGCCGGAGGCCCTAGCGCCGGTGTTGACGGCGGCGTTGGTGCCGACGTTGGCGCAGTCGTTGGTGGCGGGCACCGCCGGTGGCGCAATCTCTGAGCCCCCGGCGGCGCACGCAGCGATGTCCGGCACGGGCGTACCCATCGTCGCCACTGTCGGGCATGTACGCACCGCCATCGATCGCGTCGCTCGCAATTTGCTAGTGGCACTGGCGGCGCGAGGGTTCGCAGTCGAGGCTCCGGGCGATGCGCTCGCTGCCTGTGGCTTCGCTGCCCACGCGCCGGATAGGGCTGCGCATGGGCCCATCGCCGACCGCACCGATAGCGCGCCGCCCTCGATGATTCCCACTGCGCCCACGGCCAACGCCCTCAACTCCCTCCGCGCGACCCTCAAATTTGCATGCGAGGTGCTGGCGCCAAGCCTGTCCCGCACCACCGACGAAACCCACAATCTGCTCGCCGCGCTCAACGGCCAGTTCGTCCCAGCCGGTCCATCGGGTGCGCCAAGTCGCGGGATGGCCCACGTGCTTCCAACAGGGCGCAACTTCTACACCGTCGATCCGCGTGGTCTGCCGACGCCTGCAGCATGGACGACAGGTGCATCGCTTGCCGACGCAGCGCTCCGACGATTCCTCACCGAAGAAAACCGCTGGCCCGAGAGCGTCGCGCTGAGCGTGTGGGGCACACCAACGATGCGCACCGGTGGAGATGAGGTCGCGCAAGCATTGGCGCTTTTGGGCGTCAAACCCATGTGGGAGCCAGTAACCCGCCGCACATGTGGGATTGAGGTGATCCCATTGTTGGAACTGGGTCGACCGCGTATCGATGTGACGCTTCGTGTCAGCGGCTTTTTCCGGGATGCTTTCCCAGCACTAGTGCATCTGTTTGACCAGGCTGTGCAACGAATCGTCATGCTCGATGAGCCTTCGGACCAAAATTTTCCACGCAAGCACTGGCTCGCAGAAACTGCCGCGCTGATCGTCGACGGCCAGGCCTCCGAAGTTGCTGAACGCAACGCCTCATACCGCGTTTTCAGTTCAAAGCCGGGCGCGTACGGAACGGGGGTGATGGATCTCGTCGAAAATCGATCGTGGCATGATCACCACGAGTTGGCAGAGGTCGTATTGGCATGGGGCGGATGGGCATACGGCGGTGATACGGCAATCGCCGTTGAAGCGGCGGACGCCTTTCGCCGCAGAATGGCAACGATCGAAGTCGCCCTACATAACCGAGACAACCGCGAGCAAGATCTGTTCGACTCGAGCGACCAATTTGAATATCACGGTGGGTTAATTGCCGCCGCGACATCACTGACGGGTGTGCAACCGCGTGCTTACGTAGGCGACTCGTCCGACTCTTTACGCCCGGACGTTCGTACTTTGAAAGGAGAGGCTCTGCGGGTATTTCGCGCGCGCGTAGTCAATCCGAAATGGCTCTCAGGAATTCAACGCCATGGTTACCGTGGCGGGGTCGAGATTGCGACCACCGTGGATTCACTGTTCGGATTTGCTGCGACCGCAGGTGTCATCACCGACTGGATGTTCGAGGCCGCCGCGGAGAGTTTCACCAAGGGCGAGATGCGCGAGTTCCTGGAGCGCACCAACCCGTGGGCGCTAAACGCCATTGCAGAGCGGCTCTTGGAGGCGGAGCAGCGCCAGCTTTGGTCAGCTAAGGCCGAGACGCTGGAATCCCTGAGGTCGGTGCTGCTGGCCAGTGAGGGGATGCTCGAAGAGCAGGTCTAGCTCTTCTCGAGGTACCCATAATCCAACGTTTCGATTTTCACGACGCGGCCGTCCTCAAACCGGATCTGCCGCATCAGGCGATCGGGACCCAGGTTGTAGAGCCACACTTCGACGGGTATTTCAATCTGGGTTCCCGCCGACGCCACCCATTGGCCGTTAACGAAACCGCCAGCGGCCGACCGAACGATGGACGTATGGTCAACCTGAGTGGGGTTGCCGCAGAGGGTGGCGACCTTGGAGATGCTGTCGCCCTGGCTGATGATTTTGTCGCTGCATTCCATGGACTCGCCCCGCGCGTTCCAGGACAGTGCCACCAGAATGACCGCTGACAGAAGTCGTTTCATTGCAAACTCAAGCTAGCGTTTCCGCGGCAAAGATGCAATTGCACGCCCGCCGTATACCTCGAAAAAGAGCTAAAATCAGTTGTTTACCCTAAGAGTGTGGCTTCAGGTACCTGGATGAGAGCTGAATATCCGTTTTCCGCCGTCGTCGGCCAGGACGACCTCAAGTTGGCACTGCTGCTCATTGCCGTCGATCCCACCATCGGCGGCGTGCTGATCAAGGGCGAACGGGGAACGGCCAAGACCACTGTTGCGCGCGGTCTGGCGGCGCTGCTGCCGGCCGACACCGCCGGTGTGGGCGCGCCCTTTGTCGAGCTGCCTCTGGGTGCGACCGAGGATCGGGTTGTTGGTTCACTCGATGTCAATAAGGCGCTGCGCGACGGCGACACCCAACTTCGTTCCGGCGTGCTCGCGCGTGCCAACGGTGGGGTGCTTTACGTTGACGAAGTCAACCTGTTGCCGGATCACCTGGTAGACCTGTTGCTCGACGCAGCAGCGACAGGCTGGGTGACAGTCGAGCGCGACGGGGTTTCTGCCGGCGAAGCCGCACGGTTTGTGTTGGTCGGCACCATGAATCCGGAAGAGGGCGACCTGCGCCCCCAGTTTTTGGATCGGTTTGGATTGTCAGTCCTGGTGCAGGGACTGGATTCCCAGGAACAGCGCATGGCCGCGGTCAGCCGGCGACTCGAGTTCGATGCGAATCCTGAGTCGGTTATCGCTGCGGCACGCGCCAACGAGGATGCGTTGCGCACGGCCATTGTCGAGGCGAGGGCGCGACTGCCGTCGTTGCCGGTCACGCGCGCGCATCTTTCCTTGGTCACGGCAATCTGTGCCGAAAAGCTGTTGGATGGAATCCGGGGTGACCTGGCGATCATCAAGACCGCCCGCGCATTGGCGGCATGGGAGAAGTCTGCTGAAATCGAGGCGGAGCACATTCGGCGCGCCACGGCTTTCGCGCTGCCACATCGCATGCGCCGGCGGCCGCCACCACCCAGCCCGTCGCGCAAGGCTCAATCAACACCGCCGCCGCCTGGAAACTACGGACCCGGGTTTGCCGAGGACTCTGGTGCAGGTTCGAGTAGCTCGAGCGCCGCTGGGCTTGCGGTGGGCGCGAGCACCGCAGGCACACTAGCCGCGCCCGGGCAAGGCGCCGCGGGTTCTGCGGGCGCCGCGGGTGCGTCGTTCACCGCGGGCGGGCAAGGCGCTGCTGTCGCTCCTCCGCCGACCGTCAACCTGGTCACCGATCTCATTGACCGCGAAAGCTCCGGTCGCCGCGGCACCGGCTCGATCGCCTCGCGGCGCGCAACGCGCGCCACGCCATACGATCAGACAGGCACACTGGCCATCAATGAAACACTGACTACGGCGGCGGTTCGCGGCAGGCGGGTCGGGGAGCGCGGCATCGCGTTCGCTTCAGCCGATCTGATGCAACACGGTCGCAGCGGTCCCGGCCGCGGCTCCGTATTGTTCCTGGTGGACGCCAGTGCCTCAATGGCGACTCAACGCCGCCTGGCGTTGGCCAAAAACGTCGCGCTGGGACTGCTCAAATCGAACTATCAACATCGCGACGAAGTAGCGCTGCTGACATTCCGCGGCGAGGGTGCCGATCTCGTCGTGCCCTTCACGAGCGGCATCGAAGGCGTGGAGCAGGCGCTGACAGACGTTCCAACTGGCGGGCGTACGCCGTTGGCAGGCGCGCTTACACGAGCCGCGGGCATTCTCGCGACACGGGAACATTCGCTTCTCATCCTGTTCACTGACGGGCGCGCAAATGTGAGCGTGGCCGATGGCGACCCCTGGCAGGAGTCGCTTGCGGCGGCCGCGGAATTGAAGCAATCCTTCGCGGGGGCAGTCGTCATTGACTGTGAACCAGGCCCGATTGTATTGGGCCGCGCCCGCCAGCTTGCGGCGGCACTCGGCGCCGAGTGCATCCCACTCAACTTGCTCGAGGCGGGCGATCTCACAGTGCAGATTCAACGCCGGCTCGAAGCGTTCTAGTCTTTTTTCTCCAAGGCATCCCTACTCATGACGGACTCCAATCGTATACCGGTCACGGTTCTCACCGGCTTTCTCGGCTCCGGCAAGACCACGCTTCTGAATCGGATTCTCACCGAGAATCACGGTCAGCGCATTGCCGTCATTGAAAATGAGTTCGGTGAAATCGGCGTCGACCAGGAGCTGGTGATCAATGCCGAGGAGGAGATTTTCGAAATGAACAACGGCTGCATCTGTTGCACCGTGCGCGGCGATCTCATCCGCATCCTGGGCAATCTCATGTCCCGGCGCGACAAGTTCGACCGCATTGTGCTCGAGACCACCGGCCTCGCCAATCCGGGTCCCGTGGCGCAGACCTTTTTTGTTGATGATGCCATGCGCGACAAGTTCGCCCTCGATGGCATCGTGACCCTGGTGGACGCCAGGCACTTCGACCAGCAGATTGTCAACAGTGACGAGACGGCCACCCAGGTTGCCTTTGCGGACGTGATTGTTCTCAACAAGGCGGACCTGGTGAGCCCTGCGGATCTCGACACGCTGGAGCAACGGGTCCGTGGGATGAACGCCCTGGCGCGAATTGTCAGGTCCAATCCTGCCGAGCGCGCCGCTGTGCCCATGAAATCGGTGTTGGGAATTGGGGGATTCGATCTGGCACGGGCCCTCGAGTACAAGCCGACGTTCCTGGAACCGGAATATCCGTTTGAATGGGCTGGGGCGTTTGAGTTGGCGGCTGGCGACTACACACTGGCGTTGCAGGAGGGACCGGATCCGTCGATCGAAGTCATGTTCTGTGAGGTGGTGGCAGGCGATGAGTTGGATCCCCTGAAGGCGGCCGAGCGCGTGTTCACGGTATTCTCCACGGCCGCGGCTCCTCGCGCGCCTGGAGCGGCGATCGCCCCCAGCCTCAAAGTTCAGCGCCTCGATCTTCCCGATGCCGGCGGTTGCCGCTTCACAGTCCGTATACCGAAAGCCGGCCGCTATTGGCTGTTCACTGAACACCTGCCCAACGAATTTGCTCTACAGCTTCGCGGCGCTTCCGGCGATGCGCGCCCGCTTGCCGAGCATGACTTTGATCCCGGCCACTCCCATGATGAGCGTGTCGGGTCGTTCAGCCTCGAATCAACGCGCCCTGTGAATGCCGAGCGCTTTCAAGCGTGGTTGTCAAACCTCCTGAAGACGCAAGGCACGCGGCTATATCGAATGAAGGGCTTCCTGAATTTCGCGGGGGCCAACGATCGCATCGTCATTCAGGGTGTCCATATGGTGGTCGACACCACTGCATTGGGCCCGTGGGGCGAGCGGCCGCGGCGCACCCAGCTCGTGTTCATAGGCCGGGAGTTGGATCGCGAGGCCATCAGCGCGGGTTTTGAGGTTTGCCTGGAGTAGACCCGCGGTAACGATCCGGTGACACAATCGGGTGTCACACGGATATTCCGCAAAAGTGTTGGAGGGGCGTGCCGGGCGGCTGTTAGGCAACCTGACTGGTCGCCAGTTACACCAACAGCGTTGGGGCATCGCGGTTCGAAACGGTTTGGGAAGACCCTCAGTTCGACGTTGCCGGCTGTTTACTATCTGCGCGTCGTTGAGATTTCGACTCCGCGGACTACACGGTAGCGCGCAGAATATCCCGGCTGTTCAAATGAAAATGCGCGCCGGCGGCGAGGGCACTTCGGTTGATCTTCGCCGCCGCGGCAGCCTCAAAGGCTGCGCCCCGGTCGCGAAAGCACGCCGCGCAATCCTCCGGTGTCGGGTCGAATCCCAGGATGGTTGCGAACGCGCGGCGGTGAACAAAGCACAGGCCCGCGTGGCCGGAGGGTGTGAAGCAGAAGGAGTCCACGTCAGAACGCCAAGTGGCGGTCATGGTTCAGACCCTGAGGTCGCGGGCGCCTGCACTCAGTCGCCCAAGGTCCTGCTGTACCGCGGGGTCACGCCTGCGCGCGCGACCCACCGCTCACCAGCCTGCGAAACGCAACACCCGAAGCAATTCCGAGCGCTACCCAGAACACCGCATTGCAGACGGTGGTGGCCACCCGGAACTGGCTTTGCAAGTCCGCCGGCGCGAGTGATGACTCAACCGCCGGTTGAGGGGCGGGAACGAAGTGCGGGGCTACGACAATCACGATTCCGAGGATTCGCAGAGCCCAGCGATTCTGAGAAAAAAGCAGGAACAGGCCGATAGCGGTGGCCGCCGCGGTCATGGCCCACCATTCCTGCCGGGCGTTGAGCTCTGCGGCGGCCGTGCCCGGCAGGTCGGGTGGTAGCCCGACGGCAGGGGCGGCGAAAAAGACCAGGAAACCGGCGAATCCGTACAAAGCACCGCCGAGCGCGTTTCGTGGCTCGCGCCAGAGCAGGTACAGCGCGACCAACACGAAGGCGTAACCAACCCCCATCAACAAGTTGGCCCCGAACGTAAACAAGGTACGCTGCCAGCCATCCTCGGGCTTCCACTCGTTTTCGTCGTGGTGATGGCCGTCCGCCTCGTGACCTTTGTGGACATGACCCACCGCAGAAGCCGCGGAATGCTCGGCCGCTTCCTCGTACGTCTCCCCCTGCAGAATCAGGGGGGTCACCCAGATCGATTGAACTACTGTGAAGACGAGCGCAGCAATGAGACCTGCGACAATCGCCGCAAGTACAGTCTCACGTACCACAAAGGCTCAGTGGCAGGGGAAGGCAGCGCTGTGGCGCGTGTCGTGCGCGGCGTTATGGACCGCGGACAGCGGTGCAAAGCCGACGAAGTACACGAACCCGAGCCCGATAATGAGGGTCAGGGCGCCCACTAGGGATCGATCCTTCGACAGGGACGTTGTGCGTGATTCAGGCAGTGCAGTTGTGTTCATGAGATCCCTGGCGGCTCAAAAAAGCCGCCCAGATGCTAGCTCAACCCCATCGGGCGGGCAATCTGCCTCGCTATGACGATACCGGGGCCTTGCGCCGGCGAGGTTTGGGAACGGCAGGCGCGGCGGCGGCGGTAGCGTCCTCTTCGATTTGGAAGCGGTGCATCCGGCTCACGAGCTCCGGCGGAATGGGCGTTGAGCGCGACGTGTGCGCCGAAATAAACACCAGCACCTGCTTCACCCGCATGCGCAACTCCCCCTGGTGCGAGGCCTCGATGCGCAGCTCACAGGAGCTGGTACCGATTTTGGTGGTCCACAGGAAAAAAGTGAGGCGGTCGCCGTAGCGGGTGGGTTTCACGAAATCGACGGTGAAATGGACCGAGGGCGTGAGGATCTGCTTGTGGTGGAACAGGCCCGGTGCGCTGGCGGCCAGGCCGTCTTCGAACCAGTCCTCAACAAAGTCACTGATCATTTCGAAATAGCGGGGATAGAAGACCCACCCAGCGGCGTCGCAGTGCCCGAAACGCACCAGGATCTCTCTTTGAAAGGCCGACATTGTTGTGTGTCCCCCAAGGTTGTGTGCCTCGTGAGGCCCGAGCTTACCGCACACAGTGCCTTGCCACTCCGGCAGCTTCTTGCCGGCCGCCGCGGCGCCGTTTTTCCGCTCCGGGCGTCGAGCGGATCTCATCGCCAGCCCCAACGGCCCCGTCAAAGGTCCCCCGTCGGCGCGGGGTCACATTCACGAACGGATGAAGCGAGAGACGCGCCGCAATTTCGCTGGAATCACCCGACCAAAGTCCGTATGGGCACCGTTCCTGCAGCAGCAATTGTTAAGGACCCCTCTTGGAAACCGTGTGCTCATTTTTGGAAATGTGAATGTCTACTACACGCCTCACTAAGCTTCATCTCGTCACATCGGCCGAAGGACACGCGCCGGGTCTCGCCACCCAGGGCCGGGTGACTCACGACTCCCGCGGCAACGCGGTCTGGCACTGGGACATTGATACGGGTGTGTTGGCCCGGAAATCGGTGGCCGAACTGATCACAACACTCGATACACCGGGCGCGCTGGCCCTGGATGCCGAAATCGAACGGCATCGTGACTGGTCGGGAGATCCGTACAACCGCGGCCGGTAGCCCACATTTACAGCCGCTCGCGGATCGCGGGCGGCAGTAACGCCTTATACCGGCGGCTGAGGCACAGCGTTTGTCCGTCCCTCAGTACCAACTCGTAGTCGCCGTGAAACAGCGGCCGCATTTCCACGATGAAGTTGATTCGAACTGCGTGGGAGCGGTGGACGCGCAGGAATTCACTCGGATCGAGTTGCGCGATGAATGTTGTGAGTGTATCGCGCACCAGGTGCACTTTCCCGCGCGCATGCACCTCTACATAGTTGCCGGCGGCGGATACTCTCTGGATCTCGTCCACTGACAGGAAGATTGCCCGATCGCTGTCCTTGATGAGGATCTGCCGGGCGGTCGTTGGGCGGCCGGGGATTTGTGCCAGCAGGCGCCTTACCCGTTCCTCGACGTCACTGTGGTCCGGCTCTTTCAAGGCTTCGCGCGTGCGCTCGATGCTGCGCGTAAAGCGGTCGCGATCGAATGGTTTGAGGAGGTAGTCCAGCGCCTGCAGCTCGAACGCCTTCACGGCATAGTCGGAGTACGCGGTGGTAAATATCACCAGGGGAATGGCCGTGCCGGTGAGCGCGTCGAGTATTTCGAAGCCGCTGCGGTTGCCGAGTTGGATGTCCAGGAAGATTACATCCGGCGCGGCGTTCTGCACGGTTGCGGTGCCTTCTTCAACGCTGCCTGCTTCCGCAACCACGCGGAAATCCGCCAGCTCCGCCACAAAGCGCGCCAGTTTCGCCCGGGCCGGCGGCTCATCGTCAATAATCACCACTGAATAGCTCATACGGGAAAGCTCAAAGTGACGACCGCGCCGTGCGGCTGGCGCGAGCTGAATTTGAGCTCGTGTGCGCCAGGGAACAGCAACTCCAGGCGCCGTGCAATATTGGAGATTCCAGTGCCTCGGACCAGCGGCGCATCAGGGAATCCCTTGCCATCATCGCTGACCGTGTATTGAAGCTTCTTGCCGTCGCAGCGCACTTCGACCCGTAACCAGCCGCGGCCGGCCACGATCCCGTGTTTGAGCGCGTTTTCCAGGATCGGTTGCAGCAACAGCCGTGGCACCGGCAAGGCCTCGATCCCCGGGTCGACATCGATTTCAAAGGTGAGCTGTCCGCGGAAGCGCTCCGCCATCATGGCCGTATAGCCGCGCAGCCAACCCAACTCGCGGCCGAGCGGCACCAACACGTTGTTGTCGGATTCATAGGCCGCGCGCAGCAGGTCGCCAAGCTGGCTGATCATCCGGTCAGCGGCCTCGACGTCCTCGTGCATGCGGTTGGAAATTGCGTTCAGGGAGTTGAACAGAAAATGCGGCTCGATTTGCGCGGTCAGGTGCCGCAGGCGGGCTTCACTCAATTGCGCGGCAAGCTCCTGCGCGCGCAGCTCCCCCGCACGGCGGACCCGGAACTCGCGGATCGCAAACACCACAATCAGGATGACCAGGTAGGTGATCAGGTCCTTCTGCAGCTCGTAGAACCACCCGGTGGGGATGTCACCGAAGTCGTACGACTCGTTCATGAGCCCATACGCTGCTTTGCGCAACAGCACCATTGCAGTGGTATGAATGGTGGAAAATCCAACGGCCGCGACGATTTGAATCAGGATCACGCGGCTGCGCGGGCGCGAATCGACGCGAAAGCGGTTCTCGAAGCGGACAATCAGGGGTATGAGCGCGAAAATGACAAAAACGCTGCTCATCTCCCAGACAAAGGCCTTCCAGGTTGCATATCGGCCATGAGTGGCGATTGCCTGATTCAGGCCCTGGTAGAGGCCCAACAGCAGACCCAGGGCGACAAACAGCACCCATCGAAGCTGCAGCCAGCGGCGCTCAGGGGGAGCGTCGGCGCCGGCTGCGATTGCAGGACTGGTGGTGGTCATGGGCGTGATTCTAATGGACGTCCTGGGGTACCAGGCGCGGAGCCGCCGGGGCGCCGGTTTTTCGCGAGCTGATGGCGGCAGCAGCGCCCTGTCGGGCTGCCGGCCGGCCATCGGCCGAGGCAGGAGGCTCGCGTTCGGACGAGGCGAGGCCAAACAGCGGCCGCAGTATGGCCACCCGCCGGATGACCTCGTAGCCGGCAAGGCAGCTTACCGCGGTGACCGCTATCAACAGCGGCCCCTCGACGCTGGGAGTCAGATTGACGGACTTCAGCGCATGTGCCGCCACCACAATGATGGTCTGATGCAGGATGTATACGGGGAATATCGCCGTCGTCAGGTAACGGCGCGCCGCGTTGTCGTGGTTCAGGTAGCGCCGCGCGAAACCCAGTACAGCAGCAATGGCGAGCCACTGCTCGGTGCCGAACACAACACGGCGAAATAACATCAGAAGATACGGCGGTGTTGGACTGCTGTCGGCGCCGTAAACTGACATGTAGGTGACGAGGAAGGCCCAGCCGAGAATCGCGAGCACCAATGCGGTCCACCGCACGCGCTCCAGGGCGAGCCACGGTTTGTGGGTGCCGGCCAGCGCGAAGCCCAACAGGAATGTCATTCCGTAGGTGACATGGTTGTACCAGTCACCCACCAGGGCGTGATTGGGAGGGTAGGCGTCAATCAGGGCGATCCGCGCCATGGCGAGGAAAGCCACGGGCCAGATCAACACGCCGGTACCGCTGAATGCCCGTTCGAGAATGTTGCGCAGCCATTGCGTCAGCTTGGGTGTGACGCGAACGAGGGCATACAACACAACGGTGTAGACCCACAGATAGGCCACAAACCACAAATGATTCCACGTCGGCAGGATCAGGCAGTCCGAGCCGCGGCAGAAGCCGTGGTAGGCGCTGAAGTAGAGCTTCAGGAAGTCGAGGTAGCTGCCCGCATACGACAGCTTCTCAACCACCTCCAGGTAGGATTGCGGTGGAACTATTACCGCCATGCCGAAGATGAGGGGCGTCAGAAGGCGGATCGAGCGCCGGCCGAGAAATCCTTTGCGGCGTTCTTTGCCGCGGCGCTCCAGCAGGTACGCGGTGGCGACGCCGGATATCAAAAACAACAACGAAAGCCGCCACGGACTGGTGAGCAACATCAGCGGCTCGACGGTGGTGGAGGCGTACGGGCTTTTCACGTGCCAGTCCCAGGTCACGTAGTACATCCCGACATGGTAGAAAATCAGCAACCCGAACGCGCAGATGCGGACCCAATCGAGATCGTAGCGTCGTGCGCCGAGTGTCGCTTGATTCACAGGCCGAGTGTCCATCGCTCCCTCCTGATGCGGGGGTCGCCCGCGGTTGCAGTGGGGGCAGGATGGGCCGGCAGCCGCGAACGCAGCAATTGAGCCGGGATGAGTGGGATTGGGGCAGGGACGAGCGGGCCTATTTGCGGCGGCCAGCCGGCCTACGATCTGGCGACAGATAGTGCAACGCCGGATCAACCCGGCGCCAGCAGGGCCTCCAGCTCCGCCTCACACTGCGCGGCGCTCTTGAACCACACTGTGTGAATCCCGAGAGCCCGGGCAGACTCGACATTCGGCGCATTGTCATCCACGAACGCCGTCTCGCGGGCTTCGAGTCCGTAGCGCTGCAGCAGGTGGTGAAAAATTTCCGGCTCGGGTTTCATCATTTTCAGGGCTCCCGAAATCACAATGCCCTTGAACACGCCCCAGAACGAGTGCCGCTCCCGCAGGTACTCGAAGATGTCGGCGGAAATGTTCGACAGACAATAGAGCGGTACACCGCGCGCATGCAGCTTTTCGAGCAGCGCCACTGTTTCAGGCTTGGCGTGCAGCGACTCGCGCACCGCCTGGAAAAGGGCTTTGAGCTCGCCGGCGTCGCGGCCGGTGCGCACGCCGAGCCGCTGCAGGAGCTGCGTCTCGTGCATCGTTCCCCGATCCAGCTCCAGCCAGTCGGGGTGCTGGAACATGTGCTTCTTCATATAGGCGCGTGAGTCGGGATCCGAGTAGTACGCATCCAGGATCCGGTCCGGATTCCATTCAATGACCACCCCTCCGAGGTCGAAAATCACGTTCTTCACCACGTCCGAGCGACTCCGTTTCGATAACTGCCGCACAGTATGAACAAGTCGTAAAAAGATTTTGTGACCTTTGCGTGCGGCGCACTCTCGCGCCGGCGCGCGCCGCGGCACGGGCCTGTTGTGGCAGGCTGCGCAGAATGGGCGCTGCCGCAGCTCACGAAACTGAGAACCAACTCTAATTCGCCCCGGCGTAACGCGCTTGCAACACCCAACAACGTGTGTGCGCTGTGGCTTGCAGCCGGGTTTTTCATCGGGTTAACTAGCCTCACAACGCAAGGGCAAACCCGTCGCAAGGCGGGGACGCAAAGCCTCCGGTCTCGAGCTGTCACAGGCACGAGATAGCGGGGTTACCGGCAAGCAACAATGCTTGTCGTAATTCGGATCGCAAGCTGTGCGACCTCACGGTCGCGCATGAGCGAGACGTAACGCTGCCCTGGCGGACCTTCTCAACAACCGGGGTAGTGATTACATGACACAGCTTGCTCGCATCGCTCAGATCCGCAATGTCCTCCTGTGCACTCTGGCCACACTGACTCTCGTTGCCTGCGGCGGCGGAGCGGATTCCAGCGGCACCGCGGCCACTTCCTCTGAGTCCGATGCAGCGCCGGTGCAGTCCAATGTCGGCATGATCGATCGATCGCAGGGCAGCGATGAGACACAAGGCACTTCTTCGGGCGCGACGGTCGCCTCCACGACTGAGCCGAACAATACGACTGCGCCGAACACCGCAGCCACGACGCCTGCTACCGGCTCCGGCTCGACGACGGCTCCCGCGACCAACAAAGCCACCACACCGGTGAAGGTCGTTACGACCAACGGTGCTGCGACGCTGGACTGGATGCCGCCGACTTCGAATAGCGATGGTTCGGCACTCATCAACCTCGCTGGTTACACCGTGTACTACGGCACTTCGGCGAATAACCTGTCGCAGAGCATCAAGGTATCAAACCCTGGATTGGCGTCCTACGTGGTGACGGGGTTGAACTCGGGCACTTGGTACTTCGCGGTCACCTCGTATTCCTCGGACGGCGTCGAGAGCGCCCGCACGAACACGGTTAGCACTACGATCTAAGACCACCAACGACTACCCCAGCACCCCTCCGGCCCGGCGGCTGCGCCAGCCGGGGGTGGTGTCCCCTAAGCCCAACGCCCCCAATGACCCCCGCGGACCTGCGCCCCCGCAGCCCATCGCCTCGACAGCCAGGGCCACCTGGCGTCCGAGTCCCTCCAAGCGGACCTCCCCAGCGGAACTTTGCTCGCGAGTGGCGTAATGTTCAGATGCGGTAAACGAACGCCAAGAACTCTGGACGTTCGCTTCGCGTAAGAATCACACGCTCGTCGCTTGCGGCGAGTCCACGTATTGTTTATAAATCTGTGATCAAAGATCAAAAGAGGGTCTCATGGCGGATCGTTCGCAGCTAGGATTGGCACGGATCGAACGGGAAACCGTCCAGGATCGGGTGTATTCGGTGCTTCGGGATCGCCTGATGCGCGGCGCATTTGAGCCGGGTCAGAAGCTCAAGATCGCGGAGCTGGCCAATGCCATGGGTACCAGTGCCATGCCGGTGCGCGAGGCCCTGAATCGCCTGGCCGCCGAACGGGCTATCGAGTCCATGCCGAACCGAAGCGTGCGGGTCCCGTCGCTGTCGCGAGAGTCGCTGCGGGATTTGATGGAGGCGCGTTGCGCCATTGAGGGTCTGGCGGTGCAAAGAGCCGCGGGCAACATGGACCCCGGCACGTTGTCGACGTTGAAGGACTTCATAGTCGCGCAAAGCGCTACGGACGCCGAACATGTCTCCGAGGCCAGCGCCGAGCAGAACCGCGCTTTCCACTTCGCCATCTATCGGCGCTCAGGATCGGCCGTGTTGTTGCCGATCATTGAGAGCCTGTGGTTGCAGTTTGGACCGTATCTGCGCGTCGCGTCCGAGCGCTTCGACGGCCGCGAAGGCCGCGGTACCCACTTCCACGTAGAAATGGTGACAGCCCTGGCAAAGGGCGACGGCAAAGCGGCGCGTGCCGCATTGGAGTCCGATATCGGACGCTCGTTCGATCTGGTCGTAACCGATCCGGTTTTCCTACAAGAGCAGGGCGGAGCCGCGTGAGTCGAGCGCCGAATGAGGCAGAAGCCGGTTTCGAGCTGTATGACCTGCGAGTTGAAGTCGTAGGCCCCCCGGACCAGACGATCTATTGCGGCGCGCGGCTCGGCGATTATTTCGAGTTGCACGGCGAGATGTTGAAATTCCCCCCGGGGCAGGGGTTCTCCATCTACTCACTGGCGGCGTTGCTGCCGCTGCTGCCTGCGAAGCAACGCATCACCGATGCCAACGACTGGATGTCCTCGGATGCGGAAGTTGCCTGTCCCGACCCGCATTGCCCGACACGGTTTCGGATCACCCGGACCGGACGCCGCTATTTCCGCCGCTCTGACACAACTGCCGTGCCGCTTCCGGAAGCCGCGCCGCAGTGATTCCGCGGTTTGAGCTCGGGGCAGGTTATTCCATTTCGCGGCTGATCAAGGGTGGCTGGCATCTCGCCGGCGATCACGGCGCCATCGAGCCCAGGCAGGCGATTGCCGACATGGCTCGCTTCGTCGAGGCCGGCATCACCACTTTCGACTGCGCCGATATCTACACCGGTGTCGAGCAGCTCATTGGCGATTTTCGCCGCAGCTTTCCCAGCCTTGCGCCGCAGGTGCAGATCCACACCAAGTTTGTGCCCGACCTGGCCGATCTCGGCGCGGTCGATCGCAGCTATGTCGAAAGAGTCATCGACCGGTCGTTGCAGCGATTGCGGGTCGAGCGGCTCGACATGGTGCAGTTTCATTGGTGGGACCTCAACATCGCGCGCTATGTCGAGACCGCGTTGGAGCTGGAGCGGCTGCGCCAGGCGGGCAAGATCGGCAGGCTCGCGGTCACCAACTTCGACACACCGCACCTGAGTCAGATCGTGGCGGCCGGTGTGCCGGTGGCCGCTCACCAGCTCCAATACTCGCTCGTGGACGATCGCCCGAATATCCACATGGTCGAATTCTGCCGTGCGCACGGCATCGAGTTGTTGTGTTATGGCACCGTGCTGGGCGGCTTCCTGTCGGAGCGCTGGCTCGGCGTGCCGGAGCCACGCGGTACGCCACCCAATCGCTCGCTGGTGAAATACAAGCTGATCATCGATGATTTCGGCGGCTGGGACCTGTTCCAGGAACTGTTGCAGGTACTGGCGGCGGCGGCGGCCAAACATGGCACCGATATCGCGACAGTCGGCATGCGCGCGATGTTGGATCGACCGCAGGTGGCCGCGGCGATTGTGGGGGCCACCAACACATCGCACCTGCAATCGCACCTGCAGGTCGGCTCGATCCAGCTCGATGCCGAGGACCTGGGCGCCATTGCGGCGGTGACCGACTATCGGCGCGGTCCGCGCGAGGACATCTACATCATCGAGCGCGACCGGACCGGCCGGCATGGGCAAATAATGAAATACCACCTCAGTGGTAGCGCAAAAACCTGACGAAACGAGCCCAATGAACGCTATACCTGCTGCCGACTATCCCGCGCGCGGCTACGCCTGGACGGTCGTGGCGATTCTCGTCGCCACGGCAATACTGTCCTACACAGACCGGCAGGTGTTGAGCCTGCTCGTAGATCCGATCCGTGCCGATCTCGGCATCAGCGACACGCAGATCAGCCTGCTGTTGGGGACGGCGTTTGCGGTCGTCTACGGTGTTGCAGGCATCCCGCTCGGGTGGCTGGCTGACCGCACGTCGCGGCGCAACCTGATCTTTTGCGGTGTGCTCGTCTGGACGATCGGCACGCTCGCTTGTGGTTTGTCGCAGAGCTTCGGCCAGTTGTTTGCGGGCCGCCTGGTAGTTGGGTTGGGGGAGGCGGTACTGTCGCCCGCCGCCATTTCACTGATCAGCGACTACTTTCCCCCTTCGCGGCGGGGAACGGCGGTCGCGTGCTTTCTGAGCGGCATTGCCATGGGCATCGGTGCCGCCATTCTGATCGGCGGCGGTGTCTTGCATTTTGTGCAGTTGGGTGCCCTGGCGGGAACGCCGCTGGCCCATGAGGCGCCGTGGCGAATGGTTTTGTTGTTGATTGGCGCCCCGGGGTTGTTGTGGGCGCTGGTGATCCTGGCGATCCGTGAGCCAGTGCGGCGCGGCGTGGAGTCAGACTCGGGCGCCGGCCGGCCGGGCGGTGGCGCGCCCAAGGTCGGCCCCGCAGCCAATGCGGCAACTGCTCGCGCCGCGTTGGACCAACCCGTGGCGCCCGCAATCGGCTGGTCAAAAGTCATCCCTATCTACGCGGTAGTCGCCATCGCTTCGCTGGTAGACAATGCTGTAGGTGCCTGGGCTCCCACACTCCTGACACGCGAATTTCATATGGACCGCGCGCAAGTGGGCATGGAGTTGGGGATCATGCTGACTGCTGCCTTCGGCGGCGGTGTGTTGATAGGTGGCTGGTTGGCCGACCGCGCCGGCGTCAGCGGCGGATGGTCGCGCAAGCTCCTCGTGTGCCTCACGGCCAGCGGCCTGATACTCCCTGTTGCCGCAGCGCTCAACGCTGCGAACGTGAACCTGGTGTTGCCGTCCATTCCGGCGTACTTCGCTTTGTCGGGTATTGTGACGGCGTGCGGCTTTTCGGCGATCCTGGATGTCGTTCCCAACCGTTCGCGCGGGCTTGCCATGTCCATCAGCTTCTTTCTTAATGTGGCAATTGGTGGCGCGGTGGGGCCTACGGCGGTGGCGATGGCCAGTGATCGTATCTTCGGGGCCGAGGCGGGCCTGGGACCGGCCATAGCGATGACAGTGGCGATTTTCTACGGAGCGGCTATCGTCGCTCTCATTGCCACACGCACAGGCAGGGCCGCGCATGGACCGTCGTGAATTCATTCTGTCCGCCGCCTCGATAGTCACTCTCAACCCACCGGGCATCCAGACTGCCGGCATCCGCATGGTTCCGGTGCTCAATGGTCAATACAAAGTCTGGACCAAGCGTCTCGGCCAGGGCCCGCTGAAGGTCCTGCTGCTGCACGGCGGGCCCGGCTTCAGCCACGAATATCTCGAGGCCATGGAGTCGTTCCTGCCGCAGGCCGGCATCGAGATGTACTACTACGATCAGTTGGGGTGCAACAACTCGGACCAGCCTGACGATCCCTCCCTGTGGACCCTCGAACGCTACACGCAGGAAGTGGAAGCGGTGCGCATCGGCCTGGGCCTCGATAACTTCGTACTGTACGGACACTCCTGGGGAGGGATTCTCGCGCTGGAATATGCGTTGCACTATCAACAACACCTGCGCGGCCTGGTGATTTCCAACATGACGGCAGGCATGAAGTCCTACCTGGCACGCACGGCCTGGTGGAAGCAGCAGCTTGCCCCCCAGTTGCAAACTACCTTGCAGGCCCTCGAGGCGAAGCAGGACTACGATTCGCCCGAATACCAGCGGATCATGATGGAAGAGCTGTATCCGCAGATGCTGTGCCGCACACGTCCCTGGCCGGAGCCGGTGTCACGTGCCTTCCGGCACATGAATGAGAAGATCTACGTGCAGATGCAGGGCAAGAGCGAATTCCTCGTGACCGGTAACCTGAAGGACTGGGAGCGCTGGGACCGCCTCCACGAGCTCAAAGTCAGGACACTGACGGTGGGTGCCCGGTACGATGAAATGGATCCGCGCGACATGCAGAAGATGGCGACTCTCGTAGCCCAAGGCACGTACGCGTATTGTCCCAACGGCAGCCATCTGTGTATGTGGGATGACCAGGCGGTCTACTTCAGGAACCTGCTGCAGTTTCTGCGAACATGCTAGCGCTCGTCAGCGCGATGGCGGAAGAACTAGCCAGTGTGATCGATTCACTGAGCGAGGTGACCGTCCATGAGTTCGGCCGGCGGCAGTTTCACAGCGGCCGCTTTCATGGCGTCGAAGTCGTCGCCGTGTTCTCGCGCTACGGGAAGGTGGCCGCCGCGGCCACCGTGACCCAGTTGCTGGCGTCTTTTCCGGTGGACCGTCTCATCTTCGGTGGGGTCGCGGGCGGCGTGCAGCCGGGGTTGGCTATTGGGGATATTGTTGTTGCCACCGATCTCATACAACACGACATGGATGCCAGCCCGTTGTTTCCCCGTTACGAGGTGCCGTTGTTGGGAAAAGCGCGTTTCGCTACCGACCCGACATTGCGTGCCGGCCTCGTGGCGGCCGCGAAGATGTTTGCCGAGCACGATCTGGCGACGCAGGTAGCGCACGCCGAGCGTGCATTCTTCAAAATGACCGTTCCCAGGGTGGTGGAGGGAATGGTTGCCAGCGGTGACAAGTTCTTCGCCAGCAGTGCGGGAGTCCGCGACCTGCGCGAGCGGCTGCCGGGCGTGTGTTGCGTGGAGATGGAAGGGGCGGCGGTCGCGCAAGTGTGTGACGAATATGGCGTTCCCTTCGCCGTCGTCAGGACCATTTCCGACTCCGCGGACGAAAACTCGGTGCATGACTTTCCCCGCTTCGCGCGCGAGATCGCCCGGCATTACTCCAGGGGCGTCCTGCTCCGATACCTAAACTTGGGTAGCCTCCCGCCGTAAATTGGGTAATGCCCCGTCTTTCAGGGGACACCGGCCGTGGCGCACAATTCCTGACACATCCACTGCGAGATCTGTCATGTTGAAGCGTGTCAGCGTATTTTTGTACGGCGTGTTGTGTTACGGGGTCTTTTTTGCAACCTTCCTGTACGCGGTTGGTTTCGTCTGCAACCTGTACGTTCCGCGCTCCATGGACGGACCGCCCAGCGCATCGCTTGCTGTGGGGCTGGCGGTCGACTTGGCGCTGCTGCTGCTGTTTGCGGCCCAGCACAGCATCATGGCGCGCCCGGCATTCAAAGCCTGGTGGACGCGGCTGATTCCCGAGCCGGCGGAACGCAGCACGTATGTGCTGGCCTCCAGCTTGGCCCTGATAGTTCTGTTTGCGTACTGGGAGCCGCTGGGCGGAGTGGTCTGGTCGGTCACCGACCGCACGGCCGCCATCGTGCTCTACAGCCTGTGCGCTTTCGGCTGGCTGCTGGTGTTGGTTGCTACCTTCCTCATAAACCACTTCGATCTGTTCGGACTGCGCCAGGTCTGGCTGTACCTTACCGGCCAGCCTTACACTCACCTGACATTCCGTACGCCCGGGCCCTACAGGTTGGTGCGGCATCCGTTGTATGTCGGCTGGTTTTTTGCGTTCTGGGCGACACCCACCATGACGCTGACGCATCTGGTGTTCGCACTCGCGACCAGCGGCTACATTCTCATTGCCATTCAACTCGAAGAGCACGACCTCGTGCAGCACCTGGGTGCCGAGTACAGCGACTATCGCAAACGGGTGCCCATGCTCATTCCAGGTGCCTCGCTGCTGCGCAGCAGGCAGAGCTGACGAGGAAGGAGTAAAATAGCCCCGCGAAGCCAGCGTTTCAGACGACCGCCGGCCTATCGATGATCGATTCGATGCAGTCCTATCATCGACCGCTCACCGGGTACGCTGTCGAGACCATCGGGACAGCTCGCCGCGACCGCGGGTCGCCGCACCTGCGCAGAGCCGTTGAGGACGCCGGTAAGCGTGTCGTCGCGTTGGACCGGGCGCTCGAGGACGAGCTGACCCGGTCCACCGAATCTCTGGGCGAACAGCCCGGCATCCAGTGCCTGATGCAACGTTGCGGCCTGTGTTGCTGTGCCCTTGCCTGCGCACAAAATCTCCAACAGCGCGTCGAGTCTCGGCAGGTCGAGGATTTGTGCGCACACTTCAGACTCGCGGAGTCCCTGGAGGGCGCTACGATACTCGGTGGCCTGTTGTACCACCCAGCCCGTCAGGTCGGGAGATTGGGCGACCCGCGCGCGCCGCAGCCGCACACTCTCCGGAAGCCTGCCGCGGCCTAATTCCCGTGCCAGGCCCCGAGGCCGATTGCCGACCCGAAAGACGTGCAGGGGGAAGGTGAGCAGTCTTTCGAGCAGCTTGCGGTCTGCTGTGGGATCGAGCCACTCGACGCCGAAGCGCGCCATGAAGTCAACTCGCGTCGTCGTGCGTGGGGCCAGCATTGCGCGCACAAACAACTGTCTCTGCGAGGCTGACCGATCCCCGTCCGATGGGTTGCTCACGATGCCCGAACGGGTATGCATATCGTGCGAACCGGTGCCGATGCAGCGCACGCGATCCCAAGTTTGTTGGGCCGCACCGGCCAGGCGCCGCAGCCGGATGAAGTGAGCATCACACAGATCGCCCGCATACCCGATGGACTGATTGCCGCGATCGGCGCACAGGATGACTCTGACCCGGTTGTGTGCCGCGTGGGCACTCATCTGCCACGCCCACACGAGATTGGCCGGGTTGCGCACCGGAGTATGTGCAAGCTGGTGGGCCAGCGGCAGAACGTCCAGCACGGTCGTGTCGTCGGTCGAAACGAGCCGCTGCCGGATGTTGGGGTGAAAGTCGGCGACCTCGGTGGCCCAAGCCGCATCATCGCGCGGAACCGCGGTCAGTGCTTCCAGGAGTTTGCCGCTCGCCGATAACTGGCTCGCCGCGGTGACGGTCACGAGCGCCGAGTCCAGCGCGCCGCTCAACGCCGCAATCACTCCCCCGCGAGCGCGCAGTCGACTGGCCACGGCCGAATCAAACAGGATGCGCGCCTCATCCACATAGTCGCGGGTATGGGTGTGCACGTCGCGAGCCGCGGTGTCCGGACTCCACCACTTTTCGACTCTCAACATTTCCTCGTGGTGCACGAGGAGGTGGCCGCCTTGCAGAACCTCGATGCCTTCGAACATCGTGCCGGCGTGGACGGGTTGACCCGCCGCCGCACGTTTCAGCCGCTTCGGATCGAGTTTCGCACGCAGGTTGGGGCAGGCGAGCAGTGCACCGAGTTGTGTTGCAAGCAGGAGGCGGCCGCCCGAGCGGCAATAGAACAGCGGGAAGTTGCCAAGGTGATCGGTTGCTGCAACGGTGCGCCGCGACCAGCGCTCCCACGCAACAAACGCGAAGTCGCCATAAACAAACCGCGGGGTTTCCTCGCGCCAGCGCTGGTAGCAATGACGCAGAATCTGTGCATCCGACAGTGTGGCGCCCTGGGTGGCATCGATCTGCAGCAATTGCAGCAACCCGGGCCGATCGTCGAGACGCGCGCGGCAGACGAAAATCAATTCCCGGTCGACTTCCGGCCGCGTGTCGAGCGGATCCTCCGGCAGCACGGGTAGGGCGCGCGTGGCTGCCGCAAAGGCACCGCTCGTGTCAATCCAGACCGCGTGCGTGGGATCGGCGCGACTCAACAGCTCGGCGCGCCCCGGCAGGGCGGCGGCCATGGCGGCGATTTCCTCGGGCCGGCAGCCGCTCTCGCCCGCCATTGCAGCAAACATCACCGTTCCTCCCGTCAGTGTTCGGAACACTAACAGAAGGCGGCAGCGGCCTCATTCCGCGCCGCGCCATGCGCCGCTCAGGCGCGCTCGAGCTTGCGCAGCGGTTCTACAAACTTTGAGTAGTGGCGCCAGCGCTGGACGGAGCTGGCGTAGAGGGGTTGCCGGACCTGCCAGGAGCTGGCCGTGATCACCGGGCGCGGGTTGTGCTCAAATTTGAGGCAGCTCGCATCCCACTCGAGACCGAGGAACGCCAGCAGCTTGCGTGTGGCGCTCTCCTGTTGGGATACCAGTTCCTCGTAGTTCACTTCCAACAGGGTGCCGGCCGGCAATGCCTTGCGCCAGTGAGCCATCAGGCGGGTATGTTGCCGGTAGTGGGCGGCGAGGTCGTTGAGATCGAACGTGTAGTTCAGTGCCAGGGAGAAGTTCTGGAAATAACACGACAGGCAGGTATCGATGGGATCGCGCCGCACGTGGATGATGCGCGCATTTGGGAAAACAGAATGAATCAGGCCGAGGTGCTCGGCATTGTGGGGCGTCTTGTCGACCACATGGCCGGTATCCCGATGCTGGGCGTCGAGCGTCCGCAGGTAGTCCGCCGCGAGCTTCTGCCGCAAATCCAGCGGCAGCAGGTGGTCGCGTATTTCCTTCTCATGGGCGGCAGCGACGTCAATCCAGAATTTCAACTCGCCCGCGCCCGCCACCGACGGGTGTGAGCTGAGAATCTGCTCAACGAGCGACGTGCCCGAGCGCGGCATACCGACCACAAAAACGGGGCGAGCCGACGAAGAGCCGCCGCCCGCCTGCACGGCTGCAAGGGTTTGTGGCGTGTAGACACTGCTCATGTCATCTACAAAGCGGGAGTGTTCGTGCTCCTCGTACGGGACCGCAAGCGGCTTCAACAGGGTGTTGGCGTGTCGATAGCTGGTAAACGCGCGCGAGTAGTCAGCGACATCATCGAAATACTTGCCGATGGCAAAGCGCAGACTGGCTTCTTCGATCGGGCTCTTGGCTTTGTGCGCCGCCTTCTCGGCATTGGCCAACCATTGAGAGTCGGATGCGCTCATGCGTCGCGTACCGGCAATGGCCGCGAGGGGACCTGCGAGACCCGGGTCGGCCAGCATTGCGCGCTGAAACCATTTTTCGGCTTCCGCGAAGCGGCCGGCGGCGCGTGCCGCAGTTCCCATGCCAGTCAGGGCCGCCGCGCAGCGCGGCGCTGTTTTCAACACCTTGTCGAATTGGGCGCAGGCCTTGTCGAGCCGCCCCTGGTTGAGCAGGGCCACTCCGAGCCGCGCACCGGTGTCGGCATCGGTGGGCCGGATTCTCAGGGCCTGCCGGAACTGATTCTCGGCATCGGCAAAGCGGCCCTGGATGAGCCACAGATAACCCTGGTTGCTCAGGGCTTCGGCATTCTTCGGATTGCGGGCGATGGCGCGGTGAAAGTACTTGCGCGCCTCCGCGTAGCGGCCCTGTTGAATCAGCTCCACGCCCAGGGTGTTGAGCTCGTCGCTGTCCTTCGGCATCCGCTCCGCCAGGGGTGCGGCTTCAATGGTGGAGGGAGCGGCGAGGCCCCCTTTCGGCATGCCGGGCGCAGCCCACAGGCCGCTCGAGTTGACGAGCAGGGTTTGGGTGACGTCGTGCGCCGTTTCAGCCGCCACGCCTTTTTCCAGCAGCCGCCACTTGAAGGCATTCGCGAATCGCACCCGCTTGTAGAAGTTGAGGTTGCGTGCCTGCAGGTCCTGAGTCGCCTTCTTGACAAACGGTTGCAGGAATTCGCCGGTGGCGTGGGTAGGGAATGCGTCCGCAAGATGCGAACCGGCATCCACAGCGTCTTGGGCTTTTATCCAGTTGAGCAGCATGCACTGCATGATATCGGGCAAAGCTCAGGCCTCCGTGAAGCCGGTCTCACGCAGCGCGGCAGAAGTATTAACTTTCATTAAGCCGGGCGCCGGAGTGCGACTTAAGGCGTTGTGTTGTCGGCGTCTGGCTACATCCTGGATGCGATTCGCGCCAACACAGTGCAGCCCGTCACATCGCCCTGGCCCCGCGCGCCGGGTCTGCGCAAAGTGGCTCCCTTCACATAAGGAGCTGCCATGATTCTCGCCATCCTGGAACACACTCCCCTTTGGGTCTGGGCCGTCTTTGGGGCGGTGATCCTGCTCGGTCTCCTGCAAACTCGGACACGCGACGTCAACATCGCACGCGCGACGATCCTGCCTGTCGTCATGATTCTTCTGTCGCTGAGTACAGTGATCGGCGCATTCGGGAGGATCCCGTTCGCCTGGGTTGCATGGGCAAGCGGCGTGGCGCTGTCCATGGCGCTCGCGGGCAAGGCAGTCGCCGTTCGGGGGGCCTCCAGGTCGGCGCAGCCAGGCTACCTGCATGTTCCGGGGAGCTTCGTCCCGGTCATCCTGATTTTCGCCCTGTTCATGACAAAGTATTCAGCGGGGATTGTGCTTGCAATGAATCCGGCGCTGGCCCTGAATACCGGGGTCGCCATCACTTTGAGCCTCGTTTATGGCGCGTTTTCGGGCTTGTTCTGGGCGCGGGCACGATCGCTCCGGTCCGTACTCGGGCAATATGCCTGACCATGATGTCCACCTTCCCTGCCGGCGATAGCACCGTGGCGAGCCGCCAGGGGCGCTATTTCCTCAGGGCCCTGCGCAGCGTCGGGTACGGGGTCGTGGCCGGCCTGTGCATTGCCCTGATTCGTCAACAGCCCGTGTGGACCACGGTCCTGTATTCGATGTGCATCGCGCTTGCATGTTGGTTTTTCATCGATAGCGGGCGCCTCCTGGTGTCCGCGCGCGTGACTGACGGCAGGCAGCGGCCGGGATGGCCCGGTTGGGGCTGGATGACGGGAATCGTCCTCATCGGCGGCTGCCTGGGCCTGCTCAGTGGCACGCTGCTGGGAGACATGTTGACCGGGGAGCACACGCCCATTCTGTCCGGCAACGAGGACGTGCGGCACATGCTTGCGGACCTTCTGTTGGTTCTGTTGCCGGCCCTGATCATCACGTATTTTTTCAACGCCCGCAGCACGATTGCCGACCGCGAGGCGGCGGTGCAGGCGGCCCAGCGCCAGGCGGCGGAAAGCCGGCTGCGGCTGCTGGAGGCACAGCTCGAGCCCCACATGTTCTTCAACACCCTGGCCAACCTGCACGTGTTGATTGGCCTCGATCCGCCGCGGGCCCAGGCCATGTTGGATCAGTTGATTACGTTTTTGCGCGCAACCCTGAACGGCTCCCGGGCCACCGAGCATCCGTTGCGCGCCGAGCTCGCCCGCACCCGCGATTACCTGTCCCTGATGCAGGTGCGGATGGAGGACCGGCTGCGAGTCCACTTTGATTTGCCGGATACGCTGGCCGAGGTCCCCGTGCCGCCCTTGCTGTTGCAACCGCTGGTTGAAAATGCGATCAAGCATGGGCTCGAGCCATCGGTGCGCGGAGGCCGAATCGAGGTAACGGCGGCGCGGGAAGGGGACATACTGACGCTCAAAGTACGCGATACGGGTGTAGGGTTGGGACACCGGGTCGCCAAAGGCACGAGCTTCGGTTTGCAACAAGTACGCGAGCGGCTCGCCACCCTTTACGGGGAGCGCGCTTCCCTCAGTCTGACCGCGGCGAGTGATGCCGACGGGGGTACGCTCGCAGTCATCCGGATGCCAATGAACTGATGACAGCCACCGGACTGATTGCCGAAGACGAGCCGTTGCTGGCCGCGAGCCTGAAAGCAACGTTGGCGAAGCTGTGGCCGCAACTGCGGATTGTGGCCACCGTAACTCACGGCGCCGCGGCCGTGGAGCAGGCGCTCGCGCACCAACCCGATATCATCTTTCTCGACATCCGCATGCCCGGCCTATCGGGCCTCGAAGCGGCCGAGTTGCTGGCCGAAGATTGGCCCGGTGAAACGCCTCTGCCGTTGATAGTCTTTGTGACGGCGTACGACCAGTATGCATTGCGGGCGTTTGATCACGCTGCTGTTGATTACGTGCTCAAGCCAGTTGAGGTGGATCGATTGGCGGTGACCTGTCGACGCCTGCAAGCGGCTTTGGCCGCGCGCAACGGCAGCAGGCCGGCGGAAGTGCCGGATGACCTGTTGGCGGCGTTGGCAGCGCTGCGTGCCGCCGAACCGCCGGCTCCCCGCCTGCGCGTTTTGCAGGCGAGCCAGGGCGCGACAATTCACATGATTCCCATCGCCGAGGTGTTGTATTTCGAGGCCGCTGACAAGTACATCAAGGTTGTGACCGCGGCGCGTGAGTACCTGGTCCGAATGCCGTTGCGGCAGTTGCTGCCACAATTGGATCCCGAGGAATTCTGGCAGGTGCATCGCGCGACTGTGGTGCGCGCGGACGCAATTGCCACCGCTACCCGTGATGAAACGGGGAGAGTGGAGCTGACATTGAAGGGCCATCCGGCGCGGCTGGCGGTCAGCCGGCTCCATGGGCATTTATTTAGAGGCATGTAGCCAAAGACTTAAGTGACTACTTGACTATCTGCTGGCCGCGGTCCACACTTAAGCAGTTACTTAACTAAAGGACCACCGCCATGACCGATCGAGCCGTCACCCATAGCACCTTCACCATCGAACGCCGCTATCCAGCGCCGCCCGCCCAGGTGTTCCGCGCCTTCGCGGACCCCGCCCGCAAGCGCCGCTGGTTCGCCGAAGGCGAGGGCTTTGAAGTGAAGTCCTTTGAAATGGATTTCCGCGTGGGCGGCTTCGAGCGTGCTCGATTTACCTTCAAACCCGGAACTCCAGTCCCCGCGGGCACTGCCTGCGCGAACGATACGGTGTACCTCGATATCGTGGACAACGAGCGAATCGTGACTGCCTACACCATGACCGTGGGTGGCAATCGGATGTCATCCTCCCAGTCGACCTTTGAGCTGCAGGCCGACGGCACCGGCACGAAGTTGGTTTTCACCGAGCAGGCCGCGTTCTTCGCCGATGGGGATGGCCCGCAAATGCGGGAGCAGGGCTGGCGCGCGCTGTTGGAGCAACTCGCCAGGGAGTTGGCACGGTAGTGCACACCCAAACGGTTGACGTGAACCGAGTCTTCCACGCCCTGAGCGATGCGACTCGCCGGCAGATGATCGAGCGGTTGAGCGATGGACCCATCTCGGCGTCTGAGCTCGCGAGGCCGCTGGGAGTCTCCCTGGCAGCGGTGGTTCAACACCTGCAGTTGCTGGAGGAGTGCTCCCTGGTCCGCAGCGAGAAAGTCGGCAGAACCCGCCTGTGCCGGATGGAGCCGGCGGGACTGCGCGCGGTGGAGAAGTGGATCAGCGACCGGCGCGAGCGGTGGGAGCGCAAGTTTGACCGGCTGGGCGACCTGCTGGCCGACGAGGGACCCACGGACCCCTGATGCAGCCCCGGCCCTCTGCCACCGCGGCCAGGCGCCACCGCGGCCCGGCGCCACCGCGGCCCCGCGCCACCGGCTCCGCGCCTCCGCGGCCTGATGGCGGCCCGAGCCGCCCGGCGCCGCTCGAGGCTCCTATCCCATGCTGACGCCCAACACATTACCGCTCGCCTTCATTGCCCGCTCAAATGCGGCGCGGTCAACCAACGCCGCGCCGCGCCGATGCGGGTTCGGCTCGGTGTCGAAAGACAGCGCGGTGCCGTTCAAGCTGATGGCCGTCACGCCACAGCCGTTCCCCTTGATCTGGTAATTCAACTCAACAGGCTGTCCGAGCAGGGTTGACTCGACCTTCAGCCCGTTCAGCGTTGCCGGTATCACCGGATCGACGCGGATGTGGCGCGCTTCCGGGCTGACTCCCAGAAAGCGCCGCATGATCAGTCCCAACGCAATACCCGCGCCGCTCGAATACACCCGCCAGCCGCCGTCGAGTGCAATCGAGCCACGGCTGATGCGCTGGTATTCCTCGCTCGCCTGGTATCGATCCTCGAACGCCGCATCGGAGCTGGAGTAGTAGCAGTTGGCCTGCCGCAAAGTCGCCTTGGGCACAATTGAGCGGATGCCGATCGGGTTGGCCTGACACAGGGCGTGGAGGAATGCATCCGCGTTTCCGACATGCGCGAGTGCCTGTGCATAACGCAAATGCGCATGCATGTACATCAAGCCGATCTCGCGACCGAAGAACGTTGCAGTCTCCGCGCGCTGGAACAACTGTTGCAATCCGCCGTGGTAGGTCATGGGCCGATCAAACAGTCGGACACCGTCCGGAGTGCTCAGGTGCTGATCGATGAGTTTCAGGTGTTCGCGCGACTGCTCCGGCGTCAGCAGGTCTTCCAGGATGGCGTGAATCATCGCCAGCGAGCTGTAGTGGACGCCGGTAGTCTGATCGCTCGGATGCAGCAGGTAGCGAGGATGCTTGCTGTCATTGAAAAGTGCGTAGCCGGTCAACACGCCGTCGACCACCAACAAGCGCTGAAAGTCGGCTTTGATGGTTTGCGCCCACTTCTCGAAGCGCTCCGCAACGGCCGCGCGCCCCATAGTGCGCAACACTTCGGCAAGTGACACCAGCGCCTGGAAATGCAGTGTCACGGTCCAGGCGCTGCACATCCGCTCGCGCATGGCCGGATCCGCCGGCTGCAGCGAGTCATTCCAGTCGCCGTGGCCATAGGCCGCCAGCGCGGTTCCCGGGATGACGCGCTTTTCGATGACGGCCAGGGCCCGCTCGATGTGCTCCCACACGGTGACGGGCGCGCCATTGAAGAAGGGCACCTTCTCATCCAACAGGGCGGCATCGCCCGACGCGGTGAGGTATTGGGCGAGGACCACCAGCGGCCAGAAAACAATGTCGCCGTGCGAGTCGCCCGCCCGGATGCCGCGCTCGCGGTCGAAGAACATCCACCATTGTGGCCAGTCGCCGTCCGGGTTCTGGTTGGCCAACACCCGGATCAACAGGTCGCGAACCGCGTCCACACGCCCAAGGGCGAGCAGCAATTCAACCGGTCCCTGGCAGACATCGCGCGTGCCCCAGCCGCCGCCGGAGAACTGCTCCAGGCCGCGGGGCGAAAGATAGTGAATGAAGGCGTTCTGAGCGAACCAGGGGACAATGTCCGCCAGCCGGCTCAATACCTCCTGCTGAACGGGGGCCTGGAAGCGAAGGTGCGGTGACAGGTCTTCGGCCCGGGCAGCCAGCAGCGGCTCGGGAGTTGCAGTGATGCCCAGTCCGCCCTGGATCAGCAGTCCAACCCGGGTCGCCGCGACGGTCGTGATGCATACAAACGGTTGCCTGCGCGACTGCCCGTCCGCGAACAACATTTCATCGCCACCCACACGCTCAAACTCGGTGCCTGCCGCGGCCGCGATCGTGAAGCTGCCCTTGGGAAAGCGGCGGCCGAGATCGGTGTCGGCGGCCGGTGAAATGACGACCTTCGCGCCGGTTCGCTGCCACAGCGCGCTGCCCGGAGCGCTGCCGTCATCGTCATTCAAGGACACGTGACTGGAAATGAGAAACCGCGTCGGATGGCCTGATTTCACCTCAATCGACAGCGTCAATTCATGCGGATCGCTCTTCGCCTGGGACACAACGTGGATGGCACCCCTGGCATGCTGATAGATCCAGCGGCAGCGGTTGGGGGAGATTTCGAATGCGGAAGGGATCTGGAGCAATTGCCACTCACCGCCAACATCCACGAACACCCGCTGTCCGTGAGAGCGGAACAGTCCGAGATAGGTGTGCACCGTCGACAGGAAGCGATTGATGCTGACGTGGCCTTCAGTCACCATCGAATGAAACACGCCGCTCATCCAGGCGGTGGAGGTCAGGGCCGTTTCATCCGGCGTCGCGTTACGGCCTGTGCGCAAGATATGGCCGTGCGGCCGCAAAACCCGGAGCTCTTTCGCCCTCAACACAACATGGCTGTCCTGGCCATGGAAAAAAGACACGCGCGTGCCCTGTTCGTCGACCTCGATGTGGCGCCACTGGGAACCAAACAGGTCGCGCAATTCTTCGGGACTCAGGTCCAGCGCTTTGAATAGCGGGGCGGAACTGAACAGTGTCTTCGCGTGCGGCGCCTCTTTGCCGGCGCGGACGAGTGTTGGCGGCTTCGCCTCCGGCAGATTGAATGCCGCGTTCGCCACTTGCACGTCCTCGGCAGACGTGGCGCCCGGATGATCGGCGACGTAGACGCCAAAGAATCCCGAGATCGCAGTCGCGTGCGGCGCGAGCTCGATGGGCATATCTCGCAGCACGACCATCGAATGTTCATGTTGCAGGCGGCGATTTGGCAAGTCGCCGGATAGGCCGATGGGCGTTTCATCCGAGCGGCGCGTGAGGCCGTGAAATTGCAGCGCGTCGGTGGCAAATGAAGCCGCCGCCCGCAGGCAGCCGATCAGGCTCCAGGGGTGCTTGCCGTCGGCTGCCTGATTCTGGCGGGAGGCGATTCCGACACCGTGACCTGGCAATTGCAGCGGGGTGTGATCGATGTATTGACTCACGTAGAACTCGTTGAGCCGGATGCCCCCGTAGGAGGCCAAAGCAACATCCTGCGCGTAGGTAACATCGAGCGTCACCGGCTCATCGCGTGCATTTTCCAGGCGGACATGCCAGAACCAGGCAGGCGAGCTGTGCGCCAGGATGAGTGCCAGAGTGTAGTTGACCCCCTGCCAGGACCCGGTGCCCACCAGCATTCCGCTGGCGGGGTCGATGTGGAAGGTGGTCGGACTGGCGGGGCCGAGCAGCGCGGTCCATGTGACGGCCGGGCCATTCGTGCGCCGCAGGTACAGGTTGGTGGGGCCCCCATCGAGCTCGTTGCCCACGAACAGGGGCAGGCAGATGGACTCGCAATCAAAGCGCCGCACCGACCCATTTGCGTTGATTTCAGCGCGCAAACCGGAGCGGCTGCTCAGGCGCATGAAGGTCTCACCGGCGGAAGCTTCAGCCATGGGAAAAATGTCCTTGCAGTCTGCGGTGCAGCGCGCACCGCTCAATCAGGCCGCGAGTTTGAGCGCAAACGACACGCGCGGGCAACCGTTAAGAGCACCGGGAGCGCGGCAGCTCGGCGAGATACCGGGTGATGATCGGAGCGAGGAAGATCACTGCTACGAGCCGAGTCGTCTGCATGGCCATCACGAAGGGAACATCCACCTTGCTCGAGGCGGCAATAATGGCTACGGAGTCGGCGCCGCCGGGACTCGTGGCGAGGTATGCGGTCAGCGGATCCACGCCCGCGGTCACGACCAACACAGCGGCCAGGACACCGCATAGGAGAATCAGGGTCACCATGCACGCCAGCACACGAGGGAAGGCTCGGGCTACATGAACGAGCAGCGAGCGCGTGAAGCGCAACCCGATGCTCCAGCCGATGAGCGCATAGCTGAGGAGCAGCAGCCAGGGCGGAAGCTCGATGCTCATCAGTCCCAGGTGACTCAGAAGCAGGCCGGCGACGAGCGGCAAGAGGAAACCGCCGGAACGGATGTTGAGTTTGTGTGCCAGCAGGGGTCCCAGGATCGCAAGTGCCAGCGTTTCAGCCAGCGGCCACGCGGCCACAGGCGGGAACCAATCAATGTCGGCCGTGGCGTGCGCAAGATTGAGATTCCAGAGGCGTGCCACCACGGAAGCACCGGCGGCTACCACTGCAACACGCAGGTACTGCATGAAGGCCACGAGACGGGCATCCGCTCCATGTGCTTCCGCCATGACAATCATTGCGGTCGCGGCTCCGGGGCTCGAGCCCCATAACACGGCGGTGCCGGGCAGCACATGCACGCGGGTCAACAGCCAGCCGAGAAACGTGCTCACCGCAATCACCGCCAACACACCAAACACGAAGATCGGCCAGCGGCTGAGCAGCTCACCGGCAATGGACAGCGGCGCCATTTTGGCGATCATGCAGCCGATCAGTCCCTGCGCCAGCAGGAACGCCCAGTTCGGCACCCGTGCCTCTCCGCCGGCGGCGGCGATGGCAATGCCTGCCAACATGGGACCCAACAGGAGGGCTGCGGGAATTCGCAATGCCTGCAGCGCGGCGCCGAGGGCGGCCGAGGCAATGAGAAGGGCAATCCACTGTGCCGCTGGAGTGGCGCGTCGTCTCACCGAACCGCCGCCAGCTCGGGGGCGATTTCGGCCAGGGGAAGTCGTACGAAATCCCGCTCCTGGTAGTGCGGATGCGGGATCTTCAGCTCCGGCAGGTCCACGACTCGCGTGCCGTACAGAATGATGTCGAAGTCAATCAACCTGGGCCCCCAGCGATAGCTCGGTACCCGACCCAACCTCTGTTCCAGCTCCTTCAAGGCATGCAGCAGGGGAACTGGTTCCAACTGGGTACGGATCTCCACGACGGCGTTGAGGAAGGGCGGTTGGTCGGTGACACCCCACGGCGCGGAGCGCATGAAGGAAGACACTCGAACGACCTCTGTATCCGGCAATTGCCGGATTGCCTCGACCGCCTCGTGGAGGTTCTGGTCGAGATCGGCGCCGAGATTGGTGCCCAAGCCAATAAAAACGCGCTCGTGGCTCACGGCCCCATATCCATTGCATTCATACGTCCCTATGATATCAAGCGCGCTTCTCGCCGCCCACGCCGCTCGCTGCTGCGGCCACCATCGCGCGCAACTTGACGGTGTACCCGTACCAGCTCCACATGTTGCGACCACTGCGCTTGGCGTCATAAAGAGCCGTATCCGCGGCCTTGTAGAGCTCGTCCATGGTGGAGCCCTGATGTGGACACTGTGCCGAGCCGATACTGCCCGTGACGCGCATGATGCAGTCCTTGAACGTCACAGGCTCTGCGACACTTGCGAGAATCCGCTTGCAGACCTGTTCCACCGCTGCCTGTTCGCTGGTCTGTGCCAGGATCACCGCGAATTCGTCGCCGCCCAGGCGTGCAACCTGGTCCGCTTCGCGTACGGCTTGTTTCAAGCGGCGTGAAACCTCGACCAGCAACGCATCGCCCGCGTCGTGGCCCAGGGTGTCGTTGATCTTCTTGAAGCCATCCAGATCCACGAGCAGCAAGGTGAAGGCAGGTCCATCGCGCTTGGCCAGCGCCACGCTGTGCTTGAGATCGTCCTCAAACAAGCGCCGGTTGGGCAAGCCGGTCAGCGCATCGTTGTAGGCAATCTGCTCGAGCCGCTGTTGACTGTCGCGCAACTCGTTGCTGCGCTTCTCCAACTCAGCGGTACGCTCATTCACGAGCGCCTGCAGCTCGCGCTGCCGTTGCCGCAGGTACAGGGTACGCACCTGGACCAACAGGGACACGAGCACCAATCCAACCAGAACGACCGCGGTCTTGAAGCCAAATGTCTGATACCAGGTGGCCGGTACCACCACCGGGATCCGCAACGGCGCCGACCAGCGGCCATCGCGGTTGGAGCCGCGCAATTCCAATGTATATTCGCCGGGAGCCAGATTGGTGTAGCTCGCGAGACGGACGCTGGGGTCGGTGGCGATCCAGTCCGGATCGAAGCCGAGCAGGCGGTAGGCGTAGCGGTTGTGCTCGGGCGATGAATAATCCAGAGCGGCAAATTCGACTTTGAGGCTGCGTTTGTCCGCCGAAGTCTCGACGCTGGTGACTACGACGGGCGGGCGGTAGGTCCAGGCCGTGATGTGCTCAGGTCGTACGATGGTCAGGCCGCCGTTGGCACCAAACACGATTTCGCCGCTGCTCGTGACGACACCCGAGTCCGTCCAGAACGTCCGCATGGCCACGCCCTGCGGTCGCTGCAATACCTGGATGGTGAAGTCATCACCGTTGATGACCGCCAGGCCGTTGTCCGTGCTGGCCCAGATGTTGCCCCGGGAGTCCTCGAGCAGCTTGTCGACGCCGAGGTGCGGCAAACCTTCGCGCAGGCCCAGCCGCCTGAACCGCCAGTGTCCCGAGCGATCCCGGCTCTCGAGTACCTGCACGCCGCTGCCGAAGGAGGCCACCCAGAACCGACCGCGATGGTCGACGAGGGTGGCGGCCACGAAGCCATCCAACAACTGGGTCGGATCGGCCGAATTGGCCGGTACCCGCTCGATTTCACCGCTTGTGACATCCACTTTTGCGAGACCGCTGCGCGTTCCCACCCACAGCGTCGTACCGGCTACGCGGTTGAGGGTGGTGATGCGGGCATCCCCGAGCTTGTCGGCGCTGATGTGATTCAGGATCACAGGGTGGGCGGGCGTATGCAGATCGACCTTCCACAGCCCGTCCTGGTCGCCACCCACCCACAGAATACCGGCGTCGTAGCTCAGGGCCCGGATGCCGGCCGTCGGGCTTCTGCCCGGCAACTCCAGGCGCCTGACGGGCCTGGCATGCACATCCGTCACATACAAGCCCTGTTGAGTGGCAATGTAGACGGCATCATTCAGGCCCAACACAAACGTCTGTACCCGGCCCTTGGGCAGGGCTGTGTCCGGATGCGTCGGGTCGGTCAGCAACTGGGCGACCCGGCCGAGCATCGGATCGATAATGTCAACACCGCCACCCACGCCGAGCCAGATGCGATGATCGGGCATCTCATGTACGGCAAAGACCTTCTTGCCACTGATGCCGTTGGGCCGGCCGGTTCCGCCAAACAGCGTGACGACCGCTTGCTGCTGGGGATCGTGTTGGCTGATTGCGCCGATGTTGGCAGCCCAAACGAGACCGCTGCGGTCGCGATAGAGCGCATAGACGTAATCGTCACTCAGGCTCGTTGGAGTATCGGGGTAGTGATGTATGCGGCGAGTAGTTGCACTTTGCGCATCCACCGCGACGATTCCGTCGCCATCGGTGCCGAGCCAGACTTCCCCCGCGGTTGCCTCGGTGATGGCGAGGACGCTGTCCGATTGAAAAGTGGCAGGTGTCGCCGTCTCGCGCACTTCGTGCGTGACACCTGCTTCAAACAGGTAGGCACCATGGGCGTGAGTACCGATCCAGATTCGACCCGTGCTGTCTTGATACAATCGCGTGATGGCGGGTTCGGATTCCTCCGCTTGGACGAGCGGCCAGGCGGTGAATGTGTTCGCACCTGCCGGGCGCTTCCACAGGCCGTGTCGTGTTCCTACCCACAGCGTACCTTCGCGGTCTTTGAGGACAGCTTGCGCGGCGCCATCGGGGAGGCCGTCAGCCTGCGCGGTCAGTTGTTCGGGGTGTTGGAAGTCGAGATGATCCAAGCCGCGTTCGGTACCGACCCACAAGCCGCCCTTGCTGTCATCGCAAATCGACAACACGGCCGTGCCTTTGGTCCCGGACGGTCCGGTAACTACAACGAACGAGTCTTTCGTGGCGTCATAACGAGCGAGACCGCCGGCACTGGTCCCCACCCAGAGTCGCCCGCGAACGTCGATGTGCAGCGCGAGTATGAAACTGTCGGGAAGCGAGCCCGCAACGCGGGTGTCGGCCGCGTAGCGCCGGAAGCGATATCCGTCCCAACGGACCAGGCCGCTTTGGGTGCCCAACCAGATGAATCCAATGTTGTCCTGGACGATGGCGGTGCCGGAGCCGGCATCCGGATCGGTGTGATGAGTGAAGAGGGTATCGGACAGGGCCGACCATCGCGCGGGCTCAACTTCCGGCGGCGCTCCGTTGGCAACGCAGATCGCCGGCACGCTGATCAGGACTGCCAGCAGGAGCGGCAGCGCAGCTCGAAGCAGCGATGGAGACGAGATTTTCACGTTGCATCGATACGCCGATTGAGCGCCGAAATCTGAGCCTTTAGTCGCGCTACGGGCATAAGCTCGGAATGGGTTGCCGTGGATGTGCGCTGCAGCACACAATTATTGGGACTTGGAGTGACTGAGGATCAGCATGCGAATTGTGTTGTTGGCAGTGCTTCTGTGCGTCGTTTCTGCCGCCCGCGGTGGAGTACTGGCCTATGCCGCCGGAGATATCGGGGAGTGCGAAGGAAAACCCGCACAGAAGAGCGACGCGGCGCGCACCGCCAGGATGATTCCTAGCGATGCTGTTGTGTTTGTGGTGGGTGACACAGCGTACCCGCGAGCCGACCTTGCCACCTTGAACGCATGCTATACCCCGACCTGGGGGCCGTTCCTGCCACACACGTACGCGGTTCCGGGTAATCACGATTATGTGGAGGGCTCGCCGGAGGACTTCCTAAAATACTTTGGTGAGCGCACACCTCATCGCACGTGGTTTCGTGTGCTGGTGGGGGACTGGTGGGTCATCGGCCTCGACAGCAACATTACCGCGCCGCTCCTCGATGAGCAGCAGGCCTGGCTCGAGCAACAGTTGAAGGAGATCGAGGGCGACGGCCGCTGCATTGTGTCGATGTGGCATCACCCGGTGTTTTCCACGGGACTGCATCGCAAGGACGGTAAACGCATGCTGCCCGCGTGGGCGGCTCTCGAACGCGCCGGGGCCGATCTCGTGTTGAATGGACACGAGCATTTCTACGAATCGTTCGAACGCAAGGATGCGCTCGGCAAGCGCGATCGGGCCGGCATGCGCGAGATCATCGCGGGTACCGGCGGTGCCGGCTTGTATGACCTGTCGGTGGTCCGCGGGGCAAAAACCTATGTTCGCAAACATGGGCTGTTGGAATTGCACCTGGACAAGGATCGTTATGAATATGCGTTTCGCACGGTCGGCGGCCGGACACTGGATTCCGGAGCGGCGCAGTGCCGCCGCGGCTCTCCCTTTTGAGCGAGTGAATTGTCATCACCCGATGAGCTTTTTTTTCCGAAATCCGCGCGTATACAGGTACTCAGCCATATATTGAAAAAGAGTCTTTGGGTCATGCGAACTATTGTGCTAGCGCTCGCGCTGCTCGGCGCGGCGGGGACGGCGGCAGCCGATGTTCAGGAGAACGTTGTTGTTGTGGGCGCGGCCCAGAGCTGCACCGACCAGACCCCTGAGCAGGCTCGATGGATCGCGGACAAGGCCGCTCGCGATGGCGAATATCAGCGCGCGGGCGAGTGCTACCTGGTGGCGGGCGAGCATTCGCTGGCAGATCAGGCTTTTGTCCGGGCCTCAGCGCAGTCGAAAGGGGACACCACCAAGCGCCTGGCCTCGAATCTGAGCGACCTGAAGGCCTCGGCCCGGCAGATGAAACAGGCTTTTCAACACCGGTAGCCGTAGCTCGCCCGTGAGAGAGGCGTGCCGAGTCGGTAGAATGGGCGTTCCTGAAGATCTGAAGGCCCACGATGTCATTGTTCTCGCGCTTCTTCCGTAAGGCGCCTCCTACCCCCGCAGTTACCGAAGTCTCCGCCCGTCCACCGGCTCCCGAAGTCCGGCCCGCAGCCCCCACGCCGGACCGGGCGCTCGAGGCTGCGAAGGAAGAGACGGTACTTCAAGCCGCGATCGACCGGAACGACCCGGACGCGATTGCGCGCCTGGTGGTGGCGGGAAAATCCACCCGGATTCGCCAACTTGCCGCTCACGCCGTCAATGACCCCGCGCGGCTTCGCGATCTGATTCGGGAAGTCCGCGGCGGAAACGACAAGAGCGTCTACAAGATACTCACGTCCAAGCGGGACGCGCATCTTGCCGAAGCTCGCCAGCAGGGGCAGGTGCAGGAGGAGCTCAATACGGCTGCGGCCGCCGTTGAGCGTCACAGTCACCGGCCCTACGATGCCCTGTTCGGTCCGACTCTGGACCAGCTCGAGATCCGCTGGAAGGGCGTGGCCACCCACGCGTCAGCCGACCAGTTGGAACAGGTGCGTCAGGCCATCGACCGGTCGCGCGAAATCATTGCCAGCCACCTGCGTCAGGTCGCGGTGGAGGCGTCGCGCCAGCTTGCTGCTGAAAATGCGGCCGCCGAAGCCCAGCGGGTCAGGGAGCTCGAACAAAAGACCGCGGCGGCCGCGGCGGCCGAACGGGCCCAGGTCGAGGAGGCCGCGCGTAAGGAGCGGGCTGATCAGCTTGCCGCCGAAGCGCTCGCATTCCGGCAGATTGGCGGCCTGATACGCAAGGCGCGGGGCGCCCTCGACGAAGGCAGCACCGGGCGCGCGGCGGGACTGCGGCGTGTGATCGAAGAGAAGCTCGCCGGCGCGCCGCCCCTGTCGCCCTATCTCACCAACCAGCTCCACGGCCTGGACACCCGCTTGACTGAGCTCGAGGACTGGAAGAGCTTTTCGGTCGCACCGAAGCGCGCCGAGTTGCTGGAGGAAATCGAGTCGCTGGTGGATTCAACTCTGGATCCTCCGGTGCTGGCCGAGCGGATCAAGGGCCTGCAGGAAGAGTGGCGCACCCTCAGCAAGGGTGCCGGCGAGAACCTGGAGGAGGATTGGCAGCGCTTCCAGGGAGCCGCCCGCAAGGCCTACCAACCCTGTCGCGAGTACTTCGAGGCACAGAGCCTGGTGCGCCAGGAAAACCTGCAGCGGCGCGCGGCATTGTTGGCCCGGCTGGCGGCGTTTGCCAACGGCCACGACTGGGAGCACCCGGACTGGCGCCTGGTGTTGGTGGCCCTGCGCGAGTCCAAACAGCTTTGGCGGCAACACTCGCCGGTGGACCGGGCCGCGGCCCGGGAGCTGCAGGAGCAGTTTGTGGCGGTGACCTCCCAACTGCAAGATCGCCTGGATGCCGCCTATGCGGCCCATGTCGGGCAGAAGAAATCCCTGATCGAACGCGCCCAACAGTTGAGTTTGTCCGAAGACAGCCGCAAGGCCATTGACGAGGTGAAGGAGCTGCAACGCCGCTGGCAAAGCGTTGGGGTCGTGCCGCGCGACGAGGATCATCGCCTGTGGGAGGAGTTCCGGTTGCATTGCGATGCGGTCTTCCAGCGCCGGCAGCAGGAAAATGCCGAGTACAACGCGGCGTTGGAAGCCAACAGAGTGCAGGCGGTCGCTGCTTGCGAGGAGCTCGAAGGTCTGTCGAAGTTGTCCGGCGCACAGTTGCTGGGCAGTACTGCCCATATCGCCGAGTTGCGCAACTCGTTCGCGGCGCTCGGGGAGTTTCCGCGCGGCGCGGCGCGGGAGCTGCGCAATCGTTTTGAGCGGGCATTGGATCAGTGTGAGGCGGCGGTCGAGCGCCAGAAGTTGCGCGATACAGAGCAAAGCTGGAGCAGTCTGTTGGAAGTAGCCAACCGGGTCCGTGCCTACAAGCTGGCGCTGTTGAGCGAGCCGGATGCAGCGCTTCACGCCAGCCTGCGCGCGGCGGCCGAGACGCATTTCGCGGCCGTGACCCGCTGGCCCAGGGGCGGATCCGAGGCGGTGAAAACCGCCCTGGAGAAGGCCGCGGGCGCCGATCTCGAGGCCAATGAGAAAGCGTTGCGCATGTTGTGTATTCGTGCGGAAATCCTGGCGGACCGGCCGAGCCCCGCCGAGGACCAGCCACTGCGCCGCGAATACCAGGTGCAGCGGCTCATGCAGGCCATGGGCCAGGGAGTCACGGCCGATGCAACCGAGATGGACACACTCACGCTCGAATGGGTGCAGGCAGGCCCGATTGAAGAGGGCCGCTACGCGCAGTTGTTGGAGCGGTTCAAGGAATGCCGCCCGCACTGAGGGCGCCCGGAGAGTTTGAATGCGCGTACTTGCGGTGTTGATTGCTTTGGCGGTGTCTTCATGGAGCGTCGCGGCGGAGCCGGTTCTGACGGTGGATCAGAAGACCTACAGCGCCGGCGAGTTGCTCAGCAGGCCCGACGCGGTTTCCATCACCGTGGCGGACGATGCTTCCTATCGGCGATCCATGACCTACAAGGCGGTGCCTCTGCTGGCATTGCTGCCGGCTTCCCAAGGCAGCCGCTACGACACTCTGGAAGCTAAAGCCAGCGACGGATTCGTTGCACAAATTCCGCTGTCACTGGTTACCCGTGGGAGCAGCGGTGGGGCGGTCGCCTATCTCGCGGTGGAAGACCCGGCACATCCCTGGTCTGCGTTGCCGAATGAAAAGAAATCGGCCGGTCCGTTCTACGTCGTGTGGGATCATCCGCAGCGCTCGGATGTACGCCAGGAACAGTGGCCCTTTAACTTGGCGAGCCTCACCTTTGTTGAGAGCCCCTTGCATCGGTGGCCCCAGTTGGCCAGCCGCTCCACCGATCCGCTCGCGCAGTCAGGTCAGAAGGTGTTTGTGGCGTTCTGTTTGCCGTGTCACCAGTTGAAGGGCGCGGGGCTCGGAAAGATGGGTCCTGACCTGGGACAGCCGTTGCCGGTCATGCAGTACATCACTGAGCCGGGACTGCGCGCCATTGTGCGCAATCCCGCCGGCGTGCGGACCTGGCCCGAGCAACACATGAGTGGCTTCGGGCCGCAGGCACTGCCTGACGCGGAGCTCGACGCGCTGGTGGCCTATTTGAAAGGAATGGCTAAGTAGCGCTGTCCGGCAGCGAAAAGGCGACGATGCTGCTGCCCGAAGCGGCGCCGTTCTTGCCGCCACCGCACACAATGACCACGTACTGCTTCCCATCCAACGAATAGAGGGCGGGAGTCGCGTTACCCGCAGCCGGTAACACGGTTTCCCACAGCAGCCGGCCGGTCAGCTCATCGAAGGCTCTGAGCTTCTTGTCGAAGTTGGTTGCGGCAATGAACAGCAGGCCGCTGGCCGTGACGACCGGCCCTCCATAGTTGTCACTGCCGGTGTGTGTGATCCCTTTCGCCACCAGTTCGGGATATTCCCCCAGCGGGATCTGCCAGCGGATCGTGCCCTGGTTGAGATCGATGGCATTCAGGGTCCCCCACGGCGGAGTCAGGGGCGGATAACCGTCCGGATCGCGAAACAGGATGTATCCCTCGTTGCGGTATTTCAGCCAGTTGGGATCCTTCGTGGCGGCCACGGGGTCGATGACACCCGTGTCCTTGCCGGTTTCCAAAAACTCGACAATCTCATCGACATTCTTTTCCAGGTAATCGAAGGAGGGCATGCGCCCGGTACCCTCGCGGACGATGCGAGTGATTTGCTCACGGCTGAGACGTTTGCCGATGTCCACCAGCGTTGGGAAAGTCGGTGGCGCGCCCTCGAGATGGTCGCCGTGACAGCTCGCGCAGTTGTTTTTGTACAGCGAGGTAGTGTCATGCGTGACCATGCGGATGACCCAGGGCTGTTCGTTCGAGTTGACAAACAGCAGGCCTGCTTTCTCATCGTAGGCCGCGCCGCCCCATTCACCACCGCCGTCCGTTCCAGGCATCAACACCGTGCCGCGCTTGCCGGGTGGCGTGTACATCCCATTCGAATCGAGCTTTTCCAGTTGCGCCAGCACGGCGGCATGCGCTTCGGGAGTCCGGTTGGTCACCATGTCCCGGGTGAAGGCCTGTCGGGTGAACGGCGGCGGAGCGACGGGGTAGGGCTGCGTGTCGGCCAGCTTCTCGCCCTCCAGCGCGGAGGCGGGCACCTTGCGGTATTGAATTGGAAAGAGCGGTTTGCCGCTCCTGCGATCCAACACAAACACGGTACCCATTTTCGTGATCTGCGCCAGCGCTTCGACCGGCTTACCGTTGTGTTGTACCGTGACGAGGCTCGGTGGAGCTGGAAAGTCCAGGTCCCACACATCGTGTCTGACGCCTTGGAAGTGCCAGATGTGCCTGCCGGTCCTGGCATCGAGTGCCAACACGCAGTTGGCATACAGGTTGTCGCCGATGCGATTGGCGCCGTAGAAATCGAACGAAGCCGAGCCGGTCGCGGCGAACACCATCCCGAGCTTCGGATCGAGGCTCAGGCCCGACCAGGCATTCGCGCCGCCTGAGATCTGATACGCATTTTTCGGCCAGGTCTCGTACCCGGGTTCCCCGGGCCATGGAATGGTGTGAAAAATCCAGCGCTGCCGGCCCGTCTTGACATCGAACGCCCGGATGTGTCCGGGCGACCCGGGGAGTGTCTCGGGAACTGTGCTGCCGAGAATCAGCAAGTCCTCGAAAATCACACCGGGACTGCTGGCGCTGACACTCATTCTGTCGGCCGGCCGCCCCAGGCCTTCGCGCAGGTCGACCCGGCCTGCGGCACCAAACCCGGCCAGGGGCTTCCCGGTCGCGCGGTCCAGGGCATACAGGAAGTTGCGGTAAGTGACGAAAACGCGGTCCTGGTAAACCGTGACACCGCGATGACGAATGCGATGTGTTGGCGCGACGCCGCCGGATGGATCGAACTTCCAAACCTCGCGGCCGGTCCGGGCATCGAGTGCAACCACCTGCAGGGTCGGTGTCGTGGCGTAGAGCGTACCGTCGACCACGACCGGGTTGCTCTGCATCTCCGAGTCCTTGAAGGAGTCGTGCGAGTCGTAGGTCCACGCCACCTTCAATCGACCGACATTGCCCGGGGTTATCTGGGTGAGGGGCGAATAGCGGAGGTTGTAGGTGCTGCCGCCGTTCGCCGGCCACTCGGTATCGGTGGCGGTCGCCGCCGCCATCAGTAGAAGCAGAGCTTTCACGGAGTTCCCGGTCGCTGCGTGTGTTGATCATGAGCATGGCAGCGATGGTTTCGGGTGGCTAGTGCCTTTGGCCCGACCTGTGCCGTTGCGCTCGTGCAGGCTTTGAGCGGTGTGCTAGCCTTTGCAGGAGTGACTAATAGCCCATTCCAGCTCACCGCCCGCGCTACCGATTCCGTCCGCTCCTTGCAGCCGATTGTCTTTGCTTTCGGTCGACTGGGTGACATGGTCATGTTGAGCGCTGCGCTGAACCTGCTGCGTGAACGCTTCGGCCGGCGCTGTTTGCTGGTCGGTGCCGGGCCGTGGAATTCCGTACTGTTCCAGGGACATGCCGACGTCGAGCGGGTCTTGTCTTTCCCGCGCCATGTCCCGTTCATGCTGAGCTGCGCCTGGTGGCGGTTGCTCATTGCGCTGCAGCAGGCCGGTCCCGGGCCGGTTTATGTATGTGAACGCTCACCGCGGCAGTTGTCACGCATCCAGCGCATGCTCGCGGTCGCAACCATCGATCCGCAACGATGTTTGTTCGTAGGTGACGTTGCCGGCGAAGCGGATCACTGGGTCGATAGTTATGTGCGGTTGGGCCATCTCACGCCCGCCGCTGTCGAGTCGCCGGGTGACCCGAGCGCACTGGGGAAAAATGCAGCGCCGCGCCTGTACGTGTCCGAGGCGGAGAGATTGGAGCGCGATGCCTGGCTTCAGGCCCGCGGCTGGCTCGGCCGCCCACTCGTTCTCGTGCAGCCCGGTAACTTTCGCACCATGAGCAAGCGCCGGGACGAGTGGCGTCGACTCAACAAGGATGACAAGTCGTGGCCCATCGAGAACTGGGTTGCTCTGTCGCAGCGGGTGCTGGCGAGGCTGCCGGATGTACGTGTAGTGCTTTGCGGTGCCCCTCAGGAAGGCGGATTGCTGCGCGAGATTGTCGCCAGCGCGGGATCCTCGCAGATTGCCGCCGCTGAATTGGGCCTGCGGCAGTTGATGGCCCTGAGCGAGTCGGCGCACAGTATGATTTCGGTTGATACCGGGCCCGCGCACGTCGCTGCGGCGTTGGGCCTGCCGCTCGTAGTGTTGTTCGGTTCCCAGCCGCAGCATGTATGGTTGCCACGCAGCTCGTCAGGGTCTTCCGTGTTGGGTCTCGGCGGCCCTCCGCGCAGCAACCGGGTCGATCAGATACCCATGAATGAGGTATTCGACGCGTGGTGCTCGCTGACGGCGTAACGCCGCTGCAGCCGACCGCCGGCAATCGCACCGCCGTCCACACCAGATTGCGATCAGATGTGGACGGCGCTTATCCACGCTATATCTTCAGCGTCGTCACCGCCGCTATCCGGGAATCGTTGCGACCTCTATCTCAGTCCCCTGCGTAAAGTAAATCAGCATCTGAGTATTTCTATGAAGAATCGCTGGATTTCCGGAAACACCCAGGGTGTTTGGCGAGCCAGCGGGAGTAAACATCTCGTAGGATTGATACGCATTGCTACCCGGATTAACTGAGGTGTGGAACAGGGAATTGCAGGGCGCATACGGACAGGCCCCAAAGAAGCTCTGAATTCCACCGTTGAAAAAAACAATCCCGGGTCCGGTCGAGCCGACAACAGGCGCATAGGTATATGTGTGACCGGGAAGGGTCCCGGAGCAATTTTTAGGTGCGATGGGACCCAGCGCGTTGAGATATTGACATTGGTTGTTTGACGTCCACGCTAAGTAGACGGCGCCAGTTGATGCAGCGGCCAACCCTGGCGAGTATGGACTCGTGTACGACGCATAAGTTGTTTTTGCCCAACTTGTCCCATTGGTCGATGTGGCATAGTTGATGAGATTGTTGCCCACCCCAGCCCAGGCCAGATACAAAGTACCATTGTTTACTGTGAGTGAGACACTGCCTGCAGCCTGCTGGACGGCACCGCCAGCGGTCACCAGGGACTTGTGACTCGTAAAGGCTCCGCTCAAGGTTGTGCCGACAGGAGCGTATGCGATGTTGATATGATTGGATCCACCGGTCCAAGCGTAGTAAATATTACCGTTGAGAACTGCAATGCCCGGTCCGGTAGGCGATATAGACCAGTCGGTGGAACTCAGCGGGTTCATCGCACTGCTGAAATTGATTCCGTCCGAAGAGTAGGCAATATTGAGGTAGGCCTGTCCACTTTGCGGTCCGTTAGTGCCTGACCAAGCTAAATAGACGCGGCCGGTGTTGTCGACTGTCACCGCCGGTCCGACTCTACTCTGCTGGTGAAGATCAGTAAGGGTTGAAACATTCTGAGTATAAGACCACTGCGCGTTGGCTCTGTGGGGTGTTATCACGAGTGCGATCACTAACACCGAGATGAGCCATGAGGATAAAACTCTCGCCCTGATATTCATCCGTGTACTCCTTGAGACTTGTTTATTCTGTTCCAGAGCATCCAGCGTCTGAGAAATTATCTTGGGCGTTCCCGCAAGTCAAATTCGATGCTCACGGCTATTCATTGTTGAAGGAAAGGCTCGGCGTGCCGAATTTGTCAGGCGACGTTATATCTTTTAATGCTCGTGCAAGAGGAGCGGGTACTCGCGGATCCAATTCGCCAGATGAGAGCTGCATTGCAACATGGGAAGCTGACGTGATTAGACTGCGCGTCACCTCTATGCTCCAAGAGATCGAGGCGGTAGCAAACGTCGACGTGTTGGTTGGAATCGGCCCCGGTCTTCGTGCGTTATTCGCGCTGTGTGGGACCGGTCATGGCATGGTGTCTGTTGACACCGGGCCTGCGCATGTTGCCGGCGCGTTGGGTCTGGCGTTGGCTGTCTTGTATGGCGCCGAATCTCCCGATTATTGGTTGCCCAGGACGCCGTGCGGTTCTCCCGTTTTGGGAGTGGGGGGACCGCCTGATTTCAGTAGGGCAGAGCAGGTGCCGGTAGACGCGTTGTTCAACGCGTGGCTCGCCGTCACCGAGGTCAGAGAGACGAAGCGCGGCCATCCGGCCGCACTGCCGCGCTCAGCCGCCGTTTGATCAGCGACAGTAAAACTCGTCGTGCGGTCCGCACTCGTGCCACGAACGCTCGTGGTAGTAACGATGATGGGGCCGGTCGTAGTAACCCTCACGGGGTACGACGACGCACGCTGACGTGACCGCGAGCAATCCCAATAGAACGCAGCATTTCGCTATGAGTTGCATGTGAATCTCCTGAGCGCTTGCCAGAATTAACGCAGGGCAAGGCCAAAAGATCCGGTGTGCCGCGTTCGTGCTCAGGCTTGGGTTTCAGTACGGCGCACGCGCCTATTGCCGCAGCAACTGGCGGGCCAGGACCAGGTCCGGGTGATCGGTGTCGACCGTGTTGGACAGGTGTTGGACGGCTGCCTGGATGGCTTCCCGGGCCGCCTGGTGATCCCCCATCTGGTTGAGGGCGCGACCCAGCATCAACGAGGCCATCCCGCTACGGAACGACCACGGCAGATCGCCTTTCAGAATAGTTGCTTTGTCGAGTGCGGCGCGCGCGTCCTGTGCCGCGGTGTTGGCATCGCCCGCCAGCAGGTTGGCCTCCGCTTTCCCAAGATCGATATCGAGAGGAGTCGTCAGGCCGTGAGGTGAAGTGGCCGCATGGTTGAATTGCGACTGGGCCGCCGCGGCGTGGCCTCTGGCAATCTCGAGCATGCCCCGCGCCACGGCCAGTTTGACTGACAGGAATGAGCCCGCCGATTCGGACGGCCCGAGCTCTTCCGCCGCCGAATCCAGGTACTTCGCGGCCGCCGTCAGGTCACCCAAGCGGCGCGAGGTGTTGGCCAGGCCCAGGAGGAAGGTGACCCTCGAGTTGTGATCGCGGCCGCCCTCCGCGTCGAGTCCGGCCTGGTAGGCTGCGTGGGCCTCCTGGTAGCGCCCGATGAGCTCCAGGGACTGGGCGCGATTGATCATGGACACCGGATGCGGCGTGGCAACGCGCTCCGCCGATAGCGCCAGGTTCGCTTCAAAAATGGGCAGCGCCCGCCTCGGCATGCCCGCGGTTTGATACGCCACGGCCAGGTTGTTGCGTGCCGTGGCCGCATTTTCACCCCGGTCGAGTCCCAGCTCGGCATACATCTCCAGGGCTTCGGCGAAGTTGCTGAAAGCTTGCTGATTGCGGCCCATGCCGTAGTAGCCCTGCGCCAGCAAGGCGGTGTAGTTGGCAATCTGGCTCTTGGAGGCCAGTGGCGTTGTCTTCAACACCGCGAGCGCGTCCGTGGCGTAACGCAACGCCCCTTCGCGATCATCGAGATGCATGGCGAGGATGCTTCGATCCCGGAGGCAATCGGCTCTGCCGGATGATCGAACCCGATCACTGTGGAGTTGTTGCTCGATGGCGGGGAGGGCGGCCTCGGGTGACTGCGACTCGGCGATGGCCACGGCACGTCCACAGACGAGGCGCGCCCGAGCTTCGTCATCTTGCGAGCCCTTCAGCAACGCCAGGCCGCGATCCAACATCCGGATCGCTTCTTCATGGTCGCCTACATCGTCGCGGTAGGACCCCAGCAGCAGCAAAATCGAAGCCTGGCTCTCGCGATCGCCGCTCGTGTCGGCCAAAATGAGTTGCTCGCCCCGCTTCACCATATCACTCACCGTGATGGGGGCGTCTGCTGCGGCAGCCTCCGTGATAATGGCGTCGAGAAAATCGGTAACGGCTGCCGTTTGTGTGGCCAGCGCGAAGGCTCGCTTGCGCTCGGAGTTGACCAGGAGCAAAGCAGTCAACAGGCCGACCGCCACGAAGCCGGCTGCGCAGAGGCCCAGCCAATGCCTCTGTACGAACCGGATGGAGTTGTAAAAGGCAGCGCCCTGGCGCGCGCTCACCGGCCGCCGATTCAGAAAGCGAACGAGGTCCTCGCGCAGTCCTTCCGCGGTCGCGTATCTGTCCGTCGGGTTCTTGTGCAAAGCGACCGCCAGGATGGCATCCAGATCGCCACGTAATTGTTTCCGCATCGGTCCGGTGGCGAACTGTGACGCATACGGTACGCGCCCCTCGATGGCCGCGCGGACCCGCTCTGCGCGAGTACCCGACCCCGCGAATGGATGCCGACCCGTCAGCAACACATACAGAAGCATTCCAACCTGATAGACATCCGTCGCCGTCGACGAGCTCTCGCCGAGGAGTTGCTCGGGGGCGGCATATTCCGGTGTGAGCGCCACTTCTTCGAAGCGAGTCACGAGGGGATCGTCCTCATCGCTGCCGGCGCGCAGCAGTTTGGCGATCCCGAAATCCAGCAGCTTCACGCTGCCATCCCGGGTAACCAACACGTTGGATGGTTTGATGTCGCGGTGGACGATCAGGTGGGCATGGGCGTGCGCGACCGCGCCGATGACATCCAGGATCAGCCGGACCCGGTCCTCGACGCTGAGATTGTGCGACTCGCTGTAGCGGTCGATCGGCTCACCGTCCACATATTCCAGCGCCAGATACTGGCGGCCTTCGAGGGAACCGGCATCGAGCAGGCGCGCAATGTTCGGATGAACCAGCCGCCCCAGAAGCCGCCCTTCATGGCCGAAGCGTTCCGCCAGCTTTGGTTGGGCGACGGAGCGCTCGAGAAATTTGAGAGCACAACGGCCCTCGTAGCGGCCGTCGCTGCGGGAGGCGAGCCAGACTTCCCCCATGCCGCCGCGTCCCAGCAGGCGCTCTATGACATAAGCACCCGCCTGTTTGCCCTCGAGCGAGGTGGAAAACAAGGACATCAAGGCGGGACTCGCGGATGGCGAACCGTTCAGAAAGCCGCTGTCCTCCAGGCGTTCATGCTGGATGAAAAGCTCTCGCAAGCGGGTGGCGAGGGTCGGTTCCGACGTTTCCAGGCTGGTGAGCCAGGCCTCGCGTTCGGCGGGCGACAGATCGAGTCCCTGATCGAGTGCCGCGCTGATCCGTTGCCAGGTGGGCGGATCGGGCTGGGGCGAATGCATGAGGTATTCTAACGAGCACCGTCACGTGCAAACAGGTGACACTCCCGATAAAGTCGTCTCCAGGAGGGATTGCTTTGGTCAGCAGCGATTGGTTCGTCCGCCCACAACCCAAGCTTGCCCCTGCCGCGCGATTGCTCTGCCTCCCGTATGCGGGCGGGAGTGCCGCCACGTATATTCCCTGGTCGCGGTTGATTCCCGCGGACGTTGAATTGATTGCCCTGCAGCCTCCCGGTCGAGGCTCCCGCATGGCGCAAGCGCCCCATGCGCAAATGGCGCCGCTGGTGGCGGAGCTGATGGGCGTATTTGCGAAAGTGACTGATCGCCCTTACGTGCTTTTCGGACACAGCCTGGGCAGCCGTGTTGGCTTTGAGGTGATTGTCCAGTGTCAGCGCAATGGCCTGCCGCTGCCGGCGCACTTCATCGCTTCAGGCAGCCGTGCACCCTACCTGGCCAAACGTGAGCTGCCCATCCACGATCTGCCGGATGCGCAGTTTGTTGAAGCGCTGCGTGAGCTCGATGGCACGCCTGAAGAGATTCTCGACAACAGTGAGCTGATGCAGTGGTTGTTGCCCTTGCTGCGGGCGGACTTCCGCATCGCGGACCTGCATCGTGCCAGCCAGACCCGGATCCACTGCCCCCTGACAGTTCTTGCGGGAACTGAAGACAAAACGATTCCACCGCAGGACATCGAAGCCTGGAGGGACCTCGCTGGCGGTGAGTGCGATATCCATTGGGTGAGCGGGGGGCACTTCTTTGTGGAGCGCAACCGGGAGTGGGTATTGGAACAGGTGAATGCGATTCTCGGGCGCGTGCGCGGCGCACCTTCTGCGCGTCCGCACTTGTAGGCGACGCTTTTCGCGAGTAACCTCCCGCCCGCCTCAAACCTGCCGAATTCTAGGAGGGGCACATGTACCTCATTGCAATCCGCTCGATTCAAGCGAGCCGGTCCTCAGCCGCCTAGCTCTCGAAGCCCGGTCGGCCCGGGCTGGCTCTCGACGCTTCGATTTAACAATTGAGTTTGCACCCCTTCGGTGGTGCGAACCCTGCGGGCGCACGTGTGCGTGCTGCCCGCCTACGGGAGCCTTTTGTCTTGAGCAATTACGGGGGCGGTGGCAATGACTGATCTGCCACTTCCTCCGTTATACACCTGGCTGGTTGATTCACTTCAGAGCGAGGTGCGAGAGGCTATCGGGCGTCTTCGGCGGGCCGCCGATGTACAGCACGTTGCTGTGATGCCTGACGTCCATCTTGCAACGGACGTTTGTGTAGGTGTGGCTATTGGTACGTCACACCTCATCTACCCGCAGGCGGTAGGTGGTGATATCGGCTGTGGAATATTGGCCGTGCCGTTTGATGTTGATGCGGACTGTCTTGGCGACCGAACGAGGGCTGACCAAATTTTGGCCCAGATCGCCGGCGCTGTTCCGGCCCGACGTTGGAATCGGAAGGCTGTTCAGGAGCCGCCCGAAGCTGTTACCGGCGTCACGTTGAGTCACCCGCAATTGGAGACTATTCGGCGGCGCCAGGGAACACTCGAGTTCGCCACCCTCGGCAGTGGCAATCATTTTGCCGAGTTGCAGGCGGATGGTGACAATCGACTCTGGTTGATGGTCCACAGTGGATCGCGGGCGATGGGCCCCGCGATCAGAGATCACCATTTGAATCGCGGCGAGCTCGTGAGCTCTGGGCTGCGAGCACTGGACGCCAACAGCACCGAAGGTTTCCACTCGCGAGCTGCAAAGACAAATGACGGGTATTTGGTACGACTACCGGCTCGTGGATCGCCTCCGTGATGAGGCACCGTCCGCATACAAAGACATTCGCGCTGTCGCCCGGGCTCAACGTGAGCTCGTAAGAATTGTGCGTGTGTTGCGACCGGTGCTGAATTACAAAGGCGTTTGAGTTACTGTTGCCACATCCTCAACAGCCACCGTCCGTGGCGCACTAAGCAAGGTGTGAATGAACAATCAAGAAGCGTTTGACATTGCTGTCCTGCATCTGCTGAACCAGGCGTATGGCTGCATGTCGTCGAGTGGGAAAGGGCAATTTCGTGGAACCAAAGGCGGAAAGAGCGGACTCGGTGCCCTGATCCCGGACCATCTCTACTCGAGCGCCATGGAAGGGAAATCCATTCACCAGCTCCTTGCGGCCCCGGGTTCTGTCAATGACGAGCTGCGCGAGCACTTGAAGGGTGTGTCCCCCCGTCTGCTGACTGAGATCGGTGACTTGCACGATCGCATCGGACGATGCTTGCCGAGCTTGTTTCGGGACATCGTGCTCGACGGATGTCCGCGCGTCGCCCAGAACTTTGGCCTGTCACTTCGGACTGTCCGCGTCTGGAAGATGTACCGGAAGCTGCCGGGGCCGCAGATGGTTCCGCGGCCCAAGCCCGTAGTGGCGCAGCCGGTGCTCGTTCTGTCACCGCAATTCGGTACTGAAAAGCGGGATCACTCGAAGGGCAGCCTGGAGAGCGTCGCGACTGCCTGAGCGATCGAGCTGACAGCGAGCCGGGCTGTCGGCGCAGGTGTTTACCGGTCGCCGGCGTGCAAAGTTCCCGGCCACGTGAAACCATACAGTCCCAACGCATTGACTGGAGACAGGGGGTTCACGTGCGGAAGATTGCGGCGGCGGCAACAGGGTTCGTGGCGTCTTTGGCCATCTCGGCCGGTCACGCGAAATCGGTGGATCACAGCCGGGCGGATGCCCAGGCGCTCGAGCTCGCCAAGCAGGCGATAGCGCTGCGCTCGGTCCGAGGGCCTGGCAACCAGGCTCCGCAGGTGGCGGCCCTCTTCAAGTCGGCACTCGTGGCCGGAGGCTTTGCTGACGCCGACGTTACGATTACCCCGGTCGACGATACGGCCTTTCTGATTGCGCGCTGGAAGGGGCGCGATTCGAAGCTCAAACCACTGATCATCGCTGGGCACATGGACGTGGTCGAGGCCAAGCCTTCGGACTGGCAGCGGGATCCCTTCACCCCTATCGTTGAAAACGGCTTGCTGTACGGCCGCGGCGCCAGCGACATGAAGTTGGACGATGCGCTGGCAGTCGCCAGTCTCATCGAGCTCAAGCGGCAGGGCTACAAGCCTCGCCGCGACATCGCCCTCGTTCTCTCGGGCGATGAAGAGACCACGATGAAGACGACCGAGATGGAATCCAAAGAACTGTCAAACGGGGAAATGGTCCTGAATGTCGACGGCACCGGTGGCACGTTGGACCCGCAGGGCAAGCCGCAGTACTTCTCTTGGTCCGGGGCCGAAAAGACCTACGCCGATTTTGAGATGACGGTGACTTCGCCCGGAGGTCACAGCTCGCGGCCCTATGACCCCAACGCCATTTCGCAGATGGCGGCGGCCCTCGTGCGCATTGGCCAGTACAAGTTCAAACCGGAGCTCAGCGACCTGACGCGCGAGTATTTCAAAGGCGCGGCGAACTATGAATCGCCCGAGATCGGTGCGGCCATGCGCGCGTTCGCGGCCGACCCCACCGATGCAAAGGCGATCGCGACGTTACGCGCAAATCCGTCAACGGTCGGGAAGATCGGTACAACGTGTGTTGCGACCATGATCAAGGGTGGCCATGCGCTCAATGCTCTGCCTCAGAGTGTTGCGGCCAATATCAACTGCCGAATCTTTCCGGGCCATCCCCGCGAGCAGATCATGGCCGAGCTGCAACACGCGGCGGGCGATCCCGCGGTTAAGTTCAAGGATGTTTCGGAAGGCAGTGTTGCAACGGATGCATCGCCGTTGCGGACCGATCTGGTGAACGCGGTGACCAAGGCCATTCACATAGGTTACCCGGGCGTGCCGGTGTTTCCGACGATGTCAGCCGGAGCCAGCGACAGCATGTGGTTTCGTAAGGAGCACATTCCGAGCTATGGCGTCAGCCCGCTGTTCATCAAGGACAGTGACCGGTTCAGTCACGGCCTGAATGAGCGGATCCCCGTGGACGGCATCCCGCATGCCGTGTCCTACATGTTGTCTCTGGTCACCGATCTGTCGAAATAACCATCGACCTGCCGACGTACTGTCAACGGCCCGCGAGCTGCTGCGCAAGCAGCAGCTTCGGGTGTGTTGCATCGACCGTATGCGACAAGTGCTCGACCGCGGCGCGGTACGCCTTGTTCGCTTCGGCGGTGTCGCCTTTCCGGGCAAGGATATTGCCCATTGTGAGCCACACCAGTCCCGTACGATTGGAATAGGGCGCGCCGCCTCGGGCCGCCTCGGCGAGCGTCAATGACTCTCGGGCGTCTGTCTCGGCGGCGGCGAGCTGATTTTCCTGCAGGTTCAAATCGGCCCTGACCCGCAGTGCGAACGTGCTGGTCAACGGGCTCTTGGATCCGTTGATGACCCCATCGAGCGCGCTGCGTGCTTCCGCGTTTCGCCCCCGCGCCATCGCAACGGCACCGCGCAACGTCTGCATTCGCGGCGCGGGTGGGAAATTCTCGGGGACCTTGGGACCGATGATGGCGGCAGCCGCGGCGAGCTGCCGCTCCGCGGTCCCGACATCTCCCTTTTCCAACGCAACCGATGCCAAACCCAACACACAAAAAACCTGCCCGGGCGGCATGCCTGCCTTTTCCGACCCGGCCGCGCACTGCGTGTAGCGGCTCACGGCCTCGTCGAAGCGCCCCAGCGATTCGAGCGCGCGTGCCGAGTTGTAGATGATCGCAACCTGTGGCGGCGCGCCGCTGTCGGTCTGCTCGACCATCTTCAACGACTCTTCGTATAACTCGAAGGAGCGCCGTGGCACGCCCGCGGCGTCACTGACGAGCGCCCAGTTGTTGCGCACCGAGATCGCCTCGGCGCCGCGCCCGCGACCGAGCTTTTCAAACGCAGCGAGTGATTGCGTGTAGTAGTGATCGGCGAGATCGTTCCGGTTGTTGAGATGCTCGGCATAACCCAGGGTGGACAGCAGGTTGGCTTCCAGAAACGGCGAAGGATGGGCCGCCTGGTGCAGGCGCTCGAGGGCCTGGGTCGAAAACTTCAGTGCATTGGCCGCATCGTTGCTTTGCCACGCGACCTCGGCACGGAAGTTCAGGCACAGTGCCGCCTGTTGGGTGGTGATTCCGGGTTCGGCGATGGCGGCATCCAGCACTCGGATGGCGTCGGGTGCCTTGCCGATGCTCGACAGGACCATTGCGTGATCGCAGGCGAGCTTGCGCAGCAGGTCGGCATCGGTGGACGATTTGACGCTGCTGCGCGCTTCCTGCAGCAGTGAGTCGGCGCGGTCGTAGGAATCGGTCGCCATGTAGTACATGCCCAACATGTCGAATATCGCGGCGCGATCTTCCGGTGTGTCCCGGTACTGCGCTCTGGCAACCGTCTCGCTGCGATTCAGCATGTCACGGATGGTGACCGGTTTGTCGGCTCCGGCGCTCTCGGTAATCACGGTATTGAGGAAGTCGGCTACCGCCTCGTTCCGCAAGGACAGCGCCAGTGCCCGATCGCGCTCCGCCGTGGCGGTGCGAGCTTCAAACAAGGCCACCGCGGCACTGGCAATCACGGCCAGCAGCGCGGTGCTACCTATCGCAACCGGCAGCCGATTGCGAGCCACAAACTTGCGCACCCGATACCACGTGTTGTCCGCTCGGGCGAGAACGGGCTCGTCGTTCAAATAGCGCTTCAGATCGTCCGCGAAGTGCTTCACGGACGCATAGCGCTCCAGCGGCGCTTTCTTCAGAGCCTTGGCGACAATGTTGTCGAGATCGCCACGCAAAGTGCGCTTGATCTGGGGCTGGCTGGCCGAGTCCGATAGCCGGCCCGGTTCGGTATCCAACAGCGAACGAATGAACTGCGGTGCGGAGTGCCCCTTCTCGCCGGTCGGGTGTTCGCCGCTGAGCAACACATAAAACAACACGCCGAGTGAATAGATGTCGGTCGCTACCGTGATCGGTCCGCCGATCACCTGTTCGGGAGCTGCGTATTCGGGCGTAAGTGCGCGTGCGCCATCCTGCGTCAACCGGGTCGCCGCTTCAGGTTGGATATCGCTTTCAACGAGTTTGGCGATGCCGAAGTCGAGCAGCTTGACGACCCCGTTGCGATCGACATAAATGTTGGAAGGCTTTATGTCTCGATGCACGATGAGGTTGGCATGGGCATGTCCGACAGCCGCCAGGACATCGAGAAACAGCCGCACCCGTGCCTCTATGCCGAGGTCGTGGTCTTCGCAATAGCGGTCGATCGGGCTGCCCTCGACGTATTCCAGTACGAGGTACGGTTGCGCCGTGGAGGTGACACCGGCATCCAGGATCCGTGCGATGTTCGGATGCGTGAGCCGCGCCAGCACCCGGCCTTCGCGATGAAAGCGGGCTTCTCCCCCCTGGCCCAGCAAGGCGATGCTCAGGAGTTTGATGGCAACCTGGCCCTCGAAGCGGCCGTCGCTGCGTCTCGCCAGCCATACGCTGCCCATGCCGCCGACTCCGATCGGCGCTTCGACCGTATACGCGCCCAGGGTCTGACCGGTCAGCGAGGTGTGCTTCAGGGAAATGACCGGTTCGTTCTCGAGAAAGCCCTCCCGGTCGAGTGTTTGCAGTTGTGCGAGCAGAACCTGCAGATCGGCGGCTGTTTCAGGCTGGTTGGCGCACAGCGCATTCAGCCAGGCAACGCGTTCTTCATTCGCAAGCTCCAGCACCGAATCGAGTAGGGGACTGAGCTCGCGCCAGCGGACTGGGTCAATGGAGGGAATGACGGCTCTCCGGTGATGGTCAGAATGCTAGCAAATGGCGGCAATTCGTGTAGCTGGCTCGATAGAAGGCCGCGACCGCCGTCTCAGTGGGAGGCGTCCGGCACCAGTCGATACACGCGCTCAAACCGGGAACGCTCGACGATCCCGTGGTCTCCGGGCGCGTATTGAATGAGCCAATCACCCGCGTCGCCCCGCAGTGAATCCCCACCCGCCATTCGAGCGACACGGAAGGGCTCGCTCATCCGCTTCGCGAGCACGGTGACCGGGCGATTGCGGTAGTGCCCGGCCGCACCGCGGACCGCTGGGGGCACTGGAACGTATTTCGCTTCAAACCGGTCCCGGGAAACACACCATCGATCGCCCGTCGAGCCGGTGATCAGCGCATCGCCCGGTGCGTAGTGGTTGACGCCCACCGCGCTCGGCAGCTCGCCATGTTGAGTTGCGAACTCAACGGCCACTGTTTCGTCCTTGACGGCCCGGCGCGCGCCCGGATCGGATGTCAGGTCGGGGTTGTTGAGCTGTAGGGTCATATTGCGCGATCAAACTTTGATCTTCAGGCCCATCTGCGTTTTCATATGCAGCAGCGCTTCCGCATTCCCCATTGCATCGTCGACCGGATGGTGCGTATGGCGTGTCTTGCGCAGATGTTGGAAGTTGCCGGTGGTGTCCTTGATCAGGCCCTTGTAAAGCGAGCCGAGATTCGCCGAGCTGAACCCAAATGGATTGCGCCCGAGGAAATGGTGGAAGTACCAGTTGATGAACTGCCAGTCGAAGCCGTTGTTGTCGGCTATGAAAATAGGGCGGCTGCTGAGGTTGGCTTTGATCCAGGCCTCGAAGCGCTCCATGACGGTCGCCGGCGGCTCGAACTGCAGGGTTTCCTCGCGGCTGAAGCCGCTCACTTTGAGCGCTTCGGGTACCCATTTTTCCGATATCGGCCGCAGCTTGCCGTAGAAGGTCCGGTTCAATGCAGGCTCAACCAGGACCGCCCCGAAACACACCATGGAATAGTCGCCGGGGATCGGGCCGTCGGCTTCGATATCCACCATGATATAGGCCATGGGGGGGATTGTACCGGATCTCGGGAACGGCCGGCTGTTGTCTAGATCGGCCTCGAGCGTCGACCCGGGCCCAGCGACCTCCGCGCGCCGCGATCTCCGCACGCCTGCGACCTCCGCACCCTCCGCGGCGCCCGGCATCGAGCGCCGCACTTCAACAGTCTACTTCCGTGCCTTGGCGACCCAGGCCTCGACATCCTCGAGCTTGCGTGGAAACTGGTCACTCAGTAACTGATACCCGGTGGTGGTAATGAGCACCTCGTCCTCAATGCGCACGCCAAATTTCTTCTCCGGCAGATAAACTCCCGGCTCGACAGTGACAATGGCTCCCACCGGCAAAGGTTTCTCGTACAGACCCGTGTCGTGCACATCCAGGCCAACAAAATGACCGATGCCGTGAATGAAATCGCCCAGGTAGTGAGCGCGACGCAAGGAGTCCTCGGCAACCCGCTGCAGATCCGCCATTGAAACACCGGGCTTGATGGCAGCGAAGACGTCTTCCTGTGCCTGGTAGACCGCCCGGTAAACAGCCGCTTGCTCGCTGTTGAAATGCCCGGAGACAGGATAGGTTCGCGTGATATCGGCGGCATAGCGGCCGTATTCCGCCGCAGCGTCGATGACGACGATCTCACCGTCTTTCAACAGGTGTGTGTTCTTGTCCCAATGCAACACAGCACCATCCGGACCCGCTCCCACAATGGTGGGATAGCTCAGTCCAGTGGCTCCGTTGGTAAAAAATGCATATTCCATCTGAGTTTGTACGTCCCGCTCAGAGAGCCCACGCACCGTGAATCTTGCTGCCGCTTCATGGCCTGTGCGCGTGATGGAGATTGCTCTGCGCATGCGCTCGATCTCTTCCGGACTGTGCGCTTCACGCATTTCTGCGAGCAGGTTCCTTTGATAGACGATCTTGAGTCCATAACGCTCAGCTAACCGCTTGCTGAGCTGTGCATCGGCGCGATCCTCACTGGCCAGCGTGACAGGCGCGATAATCGAAACGCAGTCGTGCGATTCACCGGCGAGTGTCATTGCACTGGAGTCTTCTGGAGAGCCGCGCAAAACGCGATCCACCCCATACTTCTCGATCAGTTCCGGAGAAATGGCTTCGCGGGGCCCGGTCCAACGCTCCGCCTCGGGATCGCGTCGCTTCAGATACAACATTACCTTGCGAGTAGGGGCCTTGGGGGCCAGCAGCAGAAATGCATCTGGCTCGTTTACGCCCGTCAGCCAAAAGAAATCGCCGTCCTGGCGGAAATCTTCAGTAATTCCGGAAGCCGCGCCCTGTGCAGCGACGAGCGCGACGCACCCATTGAGCGCCTTCATGACGCGTTCCCGGCGTTCTTTGTAAATGTTGACAGGAAGGTCGGCCGGCGGCGTGGGGGTGGGATGAACGAAGCCGCTGGCAAGCGCCAGGCTCAGGAAAACCGATTCCAGCATTGCGAGATCCTCTCTGTGCGGACTGTGGCCGCCGCAATGTTGCTGGAGCGGTGAGCGCTCTTCAAGGCGCTGTCACAAATACATCCCCTCTGTGGTCGTGCCGGCTTCGGAACGCCACTCGATCAATCACCGGCACGTCTGTCAGCGAGCTTGGTCCGATGGCGCTTGAGTGATATGGATGCGCGCTTCCAATGATGTCGGACTCGTCGCAACGATCTTGGTGCCGTTCCGCAGAGTCGCGGTCACTTGCCAAAGATAGGTGCGACCGCGACGGAGTGGTCGGGGCGGCCGCCACGACGTTGTCCTCACTCCGTGGCTGCGCTGAACGGGGCGCAGTCCTTCATCGACGATGACGACGGAGTACTTGGTGGCGCCGGCCAGCGGCTGCCAGGCAAATTCGGGGCGTGCGTCGGCGATTTCGTCGCCGAAGGGGCCGAGTAGGGCGAAGGTGTTCGCCGGTGGCGCGGCGGCGGCGGCCGGCTGGTTCGCGGCGTGAGGCGACGTCGTCGCTGTCGCCGTGCGTTCGTGTCCCCCGCCGGCCAATGGATTGCTCGGCGTTAACGTGCTGCGCAATTGTGAGGCACTGCTGCTGGTGGGAGCGGGCGCCTGCGCCACGGTTGCAAGGGACCCCGAGCCGTGCGATTGCTCTGCCGATGCCGTGCGTGCCTGAACCGCGCCGCCAGTTAGTGCCTGCGCGTGCTCCTGAGCCGCGGAGGTAGCGGCCGTCGTGGCCTTCGATGTTCGTTGCGCCCGCGCCTTCCCAAACTGCCACCACCCAACCGCCGCAATCGCGGCGACAACGGCCGCAACCATCGCGGCACTGCCAGCCGCCTTCAGTTGCCGCTGACGCTTGCGCCGATCCAACTCACGGCTGAGCGACCCGGACTTCGACAGGCCGGCCGCATTGCTCTTGAAAGTCCGCAGGTCCTCCAGCTCGGCACGGCAGGCATCGCAGGAGTCCAAATGATTGCTGCAGGAATCCAGGCGCGCCGCAGGAAGCCGGCCGTTCACGTACGCGTCCAGCTCATCCTGCGACAGGTGCCGGACTCCGGATCCAACACCGCCGGAATGTGCGATCACCTTGCGCTTCGCGCCCGCTTCCTTGTCCAAAACATCATCCAACACGTCGATATCGCCTCGCGTCGCTTCGGAGGGTGCCACACGCCCACGGCTCGTCGGCAAACTTCATTTTCGCAGGTTGTCATGGGGGTACCGTGACCCGCTTAGTGGTTCTGCAATCACAGACACCGGGATTTCGTTGCGCCGAAGCAAAAAGCAGCCCTTTTCGGGCTGTTCAGTACCTGTTCAGACAAGCGTTCAGCACCGTCGTTTGCGCTATTTCTGTACGACCCTGTCGGCCCATCCAGCGACTTCCTGTGGTCCCCATTCGATGTTGTCGTCGGATCGCACCCGGCGCAGTATGGCGGTGCCGATCATTGCCCAACAACGTGACGTCGCTATCTGTTCCTGGCGCGATACCCGCCGCCGTCGCTTGAAGTGCGCGAATGCGCCATCGGCGTCGCCGGTCAGAAGTTGACGTCGAGCATCACCACTCCGACCTTCGTGCCGTGCCCGCCCGCATCCGTGATCGCCCTACCGGCGATTTCATGTAGATACTCTCCGAACAGGCTGACGTTTGGCGTGAGGGCCCATTGGGCCGTCCAAGTAAGATTCGTACCGATGTAGCGCGAGTCATCCCGCAAGGTTTTGGTGAGCGGCGTAGTTCGCGAAATGTAAACGGCGTCGTTGATGTTGGCGCGCCAAAGTACCTGGGGTCCGAATCTCAAAGTCAGGCGCGGAAGCGGCGTGATCAGACACGCAGGGTAGACCTCGACAAGGTTCTCGAGTGTGTTGAGACCGGCATAGTTGAGAAGTGTCGGCCGCGGAAAGGGTGCCAGAAACGCGCCGATCGCCTGGCTCTTCGGGTTGCGTGTTCCACTGAAATAGCTGGTCTGTAACTGAGCACCGGGCAGGAGCGGCGAGCCTTCGAAGGTGTACAACACGCGCGCAGAAGCGCCGAAGGCCGAAACAGTCTTTGCGAGCGTAGTCGTATGGTAATTTCCCCATTGATAGGCGAAATCGCTGTCGAATTTGAACGACCCGAACGCGCCCCAAATCCGCCCGCCTATCGTGTCACGGTCATCGGTGCCCGTCAGGTTCCCAAATTGAATGGCGGACAGGCGACGGTGGTAAAAGTACTCATCCACATGCAGTTGACTCGCCAGAAATGGCTCGCTGGCGTATACCGCTTCGAAGCTGCCCGCATGGCTGTTCCAGTCGTCGAATGCGGTGTAGGTCGATGTGACGGGCCTGCTCAGTACCAAATCTAGAGAAGCCCCATCGGTGAATTTGGCACGGAGCCGAACGCCATCATGCGTGGTTCGCACGTTGGAGCTGTCGTTGATCCACACAAAGCGACCGGACCCGAGCGTGATTTCCTGTCGGCCAACGCGTGCCGACATCGCAAGATTTCCGATGGTGTCCTCCCCTTGGATGAAGCCCTGCTGAAGTCTGCCGCGCATCTCGTCAGTCGTGCTCGGGCTCAATTTGTCGAATGAGTCGGCGCGCGCCAATTCACCGAATACGCTCACATGAGAGTTGAAGTGCAGGAAGGCGTCGAACGCGACTCGTTGCAGGCCGTAGCTGTCGTTGATTGGGGAGCGCAGGGCGTCCGCCTCACTCACCTGGTTCCAGTACTGCTCGCGTAGCTCGCCGCCGAGTGAAATATAGGACTCCGAGCCCCATCCCAAGGGAATGTAGTGCAAGGCGTCCAGCCAGCTCGTGCGCTTCTCCGACTCCGCGATCGGCGAGTAGTCGATTTCGTAGGACTCGAGCGGGTAGGTGCCCTTACCGAGCGAAAAATACTGGGCCCAAACGGCCGGGGAGGCGACCAACATCAGCAGCGCAAGCGCTGAGAGCAGCCGAAGCCGCCGGAAATGGACTCCGGGCACCACAGCGTTTCTCAGGGCTACGAGCTTCATGGGCACGAATGTTACTTGCAGTCAGGATCGATGTGTGGATAGTGCGCGCCCTTTTTTCATACCCGCCGCCGGGTGAAAACCCTGGTTGTTCGTGTTGGCTGAGTGTCTCACCCGACTGGCGCGCTCGCGGACGTGCTACCGGCTGACCAACGAGAGGGTCATCATCATCTCGGGACTGTTCTCCCGGACGGTACAGAGCCTGCAGGTGCAAACGCTCACCGACCTGTCGTTGTCGGAGGAGGCGTCAGGGTCGGGCACCATCACTTTCGGACCCACCATTGTGTACTCGGGACGAGGATTGCGAGCGAGTCGGAGCTCGCAGCCGTCCTTCGAGTCGGTTGCAGATGCGCGTGAAGTGTTTGAACGGATCTGCTCGGCTCGCAAGGCAGAGTAGTGAAATCGGGCGCGGCCTGCCTTTGCGGGGGCCGCGCTCTCCGGCGGGCGTGCCATTTCGGACGCATAGGGCGAGGCATGACGTTATTTATTTAACATTTATGAGAATTGTGATATCAATACACGATACTAAAGCGGCGCCACGACCGTGCATCGCATGACGTGCGCCGTACAACGACAAACAGCGGCGAGAAGTCATGATCAGACAAGGCTGTAGGTGGCGTCGGCTGGGGCTGATGGGGGTCGGTCCGGCGGAATCGCAGGCACAGCCTCTTTCGCCGGCCACGACGTGACTCGTAACGCCAACCAGCCCCGCACCGTCGGTATCGAGGTGCAGAAGCGCTTCTTAATGTGGCCCGGATCAAGAGTTCGAGGAGCGTTTCAATGATTGGCTGGTCGGCGAGTTGTTCGAGTGGGCGAGTTATAGGCTACTTCTCGCGCATCACTGGGCTGAGTTTCATGTTGGCAGTGTCGGGCGCCTGGGCAGCGGAGCAAGACTCATCGATCTCACCCAGGCTGGGTGCTGACGTTTATGCCCGAGCCGAGCGTTTCCTATCTTGGAATGCGGATGAGTACGCACGAAATCTCGATATCGACCATCACTGGATCGGAACCTCAGACCGATTCTGGTATGCGCGCCAGACCCGGGCCGGAAAGGAATTCGTGATAGTCGATGCCGCTGGCGGCAAGACACGTGCGGCTTTCAATCACGACCTGCTGGCGCGTGGCCTGTCGGCGGCCATCGGGAGGCCGGTCGATCCCTTGAAGTTGCCTTTCAAGTCGTTGGAATTCCTGGACGGCGATCACGCCGTCAGAGTGTGGGTCGACAAGAAGAGCTGGCACTGCAGCCTCGCGCAGAGTATCTGTACAGAAGAGCTGGCGCCGAAGTCAGGGGACCTTGTCTCTCCAGACGGCCGGCTGGCCGCTTTCTTGAAGGGCGATGACATATGGGTTCGTTCGACGGATGGTCGAATGGAGCGGCCACTCAGCCGCGATGGGGAGGCGCACTACAGTTACGGCGCCGTGGCGGAGGTGTCTGGTGGACAGGGGGGCGGCGTGTTGCAAGAGCTGCGAGTGCCTGTCGCGATATGGTCCCCCGATTCAAGTAAGCTGCTGACGCTGCGTCTGGATGAGCGCAAGGTGTTGGATCTCCATCTTCTGGAGATGGTCCCTAAGGAGGGCGTGCGCCCGGTGCTACACAGCTATCGCTACGCCGTGCCGGGCGACGCTAATGAGCCTTCGGCGGCACTCATGATTTTCGATGTCGCCAGTGGCAAGCGTATCGATATGCATCACGATCCACTGCCGGTGACTGCAGTGGATCCGCTCTTGGATGATCGTGCCTGGTGGAGCCAGGATAGCAAGACGGTCTACGCTGTTCCCCGAGAAGTAGGCGAGCAACGGGTGCAACTGCTTGCCATGGATGCCGATACCGGGGCAACTCGTACACTGATTGAGGAGAGCGGCAAGACATACGTGGAAATAGGCGGCTCCGCCTTTGACCGCGACGTCAGGACGCTCACCGATGGCCGGATCATCTGGTATTCGGAGCGTGACAACTGGGGTCATCTCTATCTCTATGATCGTGCAGGAAAGCTAATCCGCCAGCTCACCTCGGGTGCCTGGAAGGTCATGGACATCACTCGGATCGACGAGCGCCGCGGCCGTATCTACTTTACAGCCGTGGGTCGTGAAGAAGGGGAGAATCCCTATCAACAGCACCTGTACGTCATCAATCTCGACGGTTCAGGGCTGCGTCTGCTGACACCCGAAAATGCGAACCATGAGGTCCGCAGGGATCTCACGGAGCTGACCAAGCAAAGACCACCGGGCGCAGACGTGCCGCGTGAGCCGAGTTTTTCTCCCTCCGGTCGATACTTCGTGGAGACGCTCTCTAGACCTGATTTACCCTCGGCCACCGTGCTGCGCACGGCGGAAGGACGCCTGATCAAGACACTGGAGCGCGCCGATATCTCCGCCTTGCAGGCGAGTGGTCTGACACTTCCCGAGCCGTTTCAGGTGTTGGCCGCCGACGGCACGACAAAGCTGTACGGCATGATCTATCGACCCAGTCGCTTCGATCCCGCCGGGAAATATCCGGTCATCGACGTGATTTATCCGGGACCGCAAAGCACCGTGACCCCGCGCACGTTCAAGGATGCGCTCTTTAACGACGATGCGTTCAACGGTCAGGCCCTCGCCGAGGTTGGATTCGTGGTGATCAACATCGACGGACGTGGAACTCCCTTCAGATCCAAATCCTTTCACGATGTTTCCTACGGGGATATGGCTCAAGCCGGCAATCTGGAAGATCATATTGCCGGCATCCGTCAACTGGCGGCCCGCTATCCCTACATGGACCTGGACCGCGTCGGTATCACCGGTCACTCCGGCGGCGGATTCGCCTCCACCCGAGCCATTCTGGCTTACCCCGACTTCTACAAAGTCGCAGTCTCGTCCTCCGGCAATCACGATCAGCGCGGTTACCTGTTGGCCTGGGGGCCGACCTATCAGGGTCCGTACCGCGGCGCCAACTACGATGCGCAGATCAATGCGCGCTTGGCTGGACAGCTCAAGGGAAAGCTCCTTCTGATGCACGGCGAGCTAGATAACAACGTTCACCCCGCCCTGACAGTGCAACTGATCGATGCGCTCATCAAGGCGGGCAAGGATTTCGATTTTTTGTGGCTGCCGGGGCAGGATCATTCGCTCGGTGCGACACGCGGCTACGTGGAGCGCAAGCGCTGGAACTACTTCGTGCGCAATCTACTGGGAATGGAGCCGCCCGCCGACTACTCAATGTCCGAGCCATCAAAGTAACGACACGGGATCGATTGTGGAGGCAGATGTGAAGAAACGAACTGCGTGGATTCTCGCGATGTCATTCGGATGCGTGGCATCCATGGGCATTGCACAGCATAAGGCGCAAGATCGTCGACAGTATCTGGATCCTCAGACCCAGGTGACCGATGACCCGCGACGCGTCCCGGTGAAGCCCGGTCCGCGCGGGCCCGAGGGAACTGTGGTGTTGCGTGGTGGCCGGATATTCGACGGCACCGGCGCACCGGTCCGCGAAGGCACGCTCGTCATCGAGCGCAACAAGATCAGCAGGATCCTGCCGCCGCAGGCGACGGATTGGCCGAAAGACGCACGCGTGATCGACGTATCGGGAAAGACTGTGCTGCCCGGTCTGATCGATCTGCATACGCACCTCTCACGCGGAGAGGATCAGGACTTTGCGGCTTCCATCAGCGACTCGGCCTCTACGTTGATTGCGCTTGAAAAGCTGCGGTACTTCATAGAAAGCGGGATTACGAGCGTGCGGGATGTAGCTTCGCGCAGCGATGTGCCATTTCGGCTCAAGGCGTGGGTTGCCCAGAACCGCATTCCGGGGCCGCGGGTGTTTGCAGCCGGGCAGTTCATTACAGGTGAGGGTGGCCATGGAACAGAGGGCGTGCCGGACGAGTTGGTTCGCATGGATGGAGAAACTCGCGTGGCATCAGGACCGGATGACTGGCGGCAAGCCGTCCGCGAGCAGTTTCACAATGGAGCCGACCTGATCAAGCTGGGTAGCCACTTCACTGCGGAAGAGGTGCAGGCGGCGGTGGATGAGGCGCACGAACTGGGCTTGAAGGTTACGGTGGATGCCGAGACCTTCTACATCGACCGAGCGGTCGAGGCGGGCGCGGACACCATCGAACACCCGCTGCCAAGGAGCGAGCAGACTATTCGCCTGATGGCCAAAAAGGGCATTGCCGCTGATCCAACCCTGGTGCCCTACATGATCATCTTTGACACCTCTGGAGGGTACTTCGACACGACGTCGCGGCGCTTCACCTTCTCAAAGGAGGCTAACCTCGAGATGTTGCGACGTTTGAAGCGGGCGGGCGTAAAGTGTGGAGTTGGAACGGATCTGATCGGAGACTGGTATCGCCATCTGCCAACGGTCTATATCACTGAGCTGAAGCAGTTTGTTGCCGCCGGGTGGAGTGTTCCGGAAGCACTGTCTGCCGCCACCCGAACCAACGCACAGATCCTGGACATGGATGATCGTCTGGGGACGCTCGAGTCAGGCAAACTGGCGGATATTCTGGTGATCGCGGGACAGCCTGACATCGATTTGGACGATCTGGACAAGGTTGATGTGGTCATTCGCGACGGTAATGTCGTTGTGGAGCATGGACAAATAGTCATTCCCCGGCATGTCCCGGTACGGGAGTGGAAACCCGCCGCGATGTAGCGGCTTTTCGCCCGCCCAAATGGCGGGGTTTTGCTTTTAGCCGGCTTCGACCCGGGTATCGGTCGGGCCGGAAATGTGACGCCAAGTCCCTGAAAACGCTATCGAAAGGTGCCGGGCAAAAAACCGGACTTATAAAGCGACACTAATGCCTATTTGTGTGCGGTAACTATCTGATTTATATTGGCGAATGGCCAGTGACAAAGCGGACAGGAAACCGGACTTAAAAGCGGCAGGGGACCGAGGGGATCTCACCACCCTGATGGAGCCGCTCGTCCTGGGCGAGGGGTCGCGCCACCGGGCCGAACTGACCGACCTCGCGCTCGAACTGGCCCAGCGCAGCGCCGGTTTCCGCCGGTCGCTGCCAGCAAGCCTGCTGACCTCGCTCGCGACGCTCGTGCGCGCGATGAACTGCTATTACAGCAATCTAATCGAGGGGCACGACACGCACCCCGTCGACATTGAGCGCGCGCTTCAGGGCGACTACAGCCGCGACCCCAAGAAGCGCGATCTCCAGCTCGAAGCTCAGGCGCACATCGCGGTTCAACAATGGATCGACGAAGGCGGCGTACGGGGGCGCGCCGTCACGGCGAACGCCATCCGCGAGATTCACCGGCGCTTCTGCGAGCTACTGCCGGGAGACATGCTCTGGGTCGAAAACCCGGACACACACGAGCGTATGCAGGTTACTCCGGGCGAGCTACGTCAGACTGATGTCAGGGTTGGCGGTCATATCGCCATCAGCGCGCCTGCCGTTCCGCGCTTTCTCGCACGATTTGAGGCGGTGTACAGCCGGCTTGGCAAGTCCGAGACGATCCTTGCCGCCCCCGCCGCGCATCACCGCCTCGCGTGGATACACCCGCTCCTCGATGGCAATGGCCGCGTCGCGCGGCTGATGTCGCATGCAACACTACTCGACGTGCTCGACACTGGCGCGGTGTGGTCGGTCGCGCGTGGCCTCGCGCGCAGCGTCGCGACCTACAAGGGTCATCTGGCATCCTGCGACCAGACGAGGCGCAATGATCTCGATGGCCGCGGCAATCTCAGCGAGGAAGCGTTGGCGGAATTCACCCGCTTTTTCCTAACCACCTGCCTCGATCAAGTCACCTTCATGGAAGGCCTCATGCAGCCCGACACGCTGCGCGCGCGCATTCTGCTTTGGGCGGAAGAACAAGTCCGCCTCGACCGCCTCCCGCCGAGATCGGGCGCAATCCTCGAGGCCGTGCTCTATCGCGGCGAACTGCCGCGCGGTGATGCCGCCGGCATCGTTGGCACGGGAGACCGCCAGGCCCGCCGTGTCGTCTCTGGCCTAATCGAACATGGAGTGTTGATCTCAGAGAGCAGCCGTGCGCCGTTGCGGCTAGCATTTCCGGCGGCGCTCGCATCACGCTGGATGCCGGGTTTGTTTCCTGACCGGTCTCCCTAAATGCAATGGCTCGACGGAAACCCGGGACTTGCGCAAATCAGCCGCGACCGTCGCCTGCCTCACTCGACATCGTATTCGTCATCGAGTACATCGATGTGTTCAACAGTTGTTTTGACGAAGCAAGCCGAGTGGCAAAACCATTGTTGTTCACGCTGCTTTTCTTGCGGCCCATTCCATCGCGTCACTAGAATGAGAGCGGTAATGTCTCCCTCGATTGCCTGGTGGCAAAAGCAACATTCATAGGCGAGTTTGTCGTCACTCATAATGAACGGTGGGGTGGGTCCCGCGCGGCGGGGAATGGCGTTGCCGGTCAATGCAAACGCTTTGGGAGCAGAATCGACGGGAATCTTTGGTAGCGGGGGTAGGATTTGAACCTACGACCTTCGGGTTATGAGCCCGACGAGCTGCCAGACTGCTCCACCCCGCACCAGACTGAGCCGCTCATTGTACAAGCCTCGCTCTGGTGCAGCAAGCCCCCGCGGCCGCGCGGTTTTGCGATCCGGCCGGCGAGTCCGCCGCCTCATCCCCATTCAGTAACCGGTAAAGCGCCTCCGGATTCACCGGCTTAATCAAATGATGATCAAACCCCGCGCGCCGTGACCGCTCGAGCGCATCCGGTGTCCCATAGCCCGTCAGAGCCACGAGCAGGGCGTGACGCTCATTCGCAGCAGCCTCGCTGCGGAAGAGCCGCGCGATCTCGTAGCCGTCGATGCCAGGCAGGCCGACGTCGATGAACGCCACGTCGAAGGGTTGTGTGCGCAGGAGCCTCAAGCCCGATAGTCCTTCCTCTGCCTCCATCACCTGGTGTCCTTCGAGCTCCAGCATCATCCGAAACATCTCGCGAGCGTCACGATTGTCCTCAATGATCACCACGCGCCGGTGGGTGGAACTTGTGCGTGGCTCGTCGCCGACGTTGCCCTGAGCGCCGACCGCGGGGACCTTGGGCAGGCGGACCGTGAATAAGCTGCCGCAGTTCGCACCTGCGCTGGATACCGTGACGGATCCGTTGTGGAGCTCAACCAGACGTCGGACGAGGGTCAGGCCGATGCCAAGGCCGCCTTGCGAGCGATCGAGTGTCTGTTCGCCCTGCACGAACAGGTCGAAGACGCGCGGAAGGAGATCCGGTGCGATTCCAAAGCCGTCATCCTGAACCCGCAGAACCGCTTCCTCGCCCTCAATGCTCAACGAGATGGTCACCTTGCCGCCGATCGGGGTGTACTTCACCGCGTTGCCGATAATGTTCGCGACAACCTGCTCCATTCGGACGGCATCGCCGTCGATCCAGGCCTGTGCAGTGTTCACCGAGAAGGAATGTTCGGCGTCGCGCTCCGTGAACACGGCTGAGGTCCTGCGCACCAGGTCGCACAAGTCTATGGCGCGACGATCGAGGGCAATCTTACCGGTCACCACGCGGCCAACATCGAGCAGATCATCCACCATGCGGGACAGGTGGTTGACCTGCCGGCCAATGATGAGGCGGGCACGTGCAAGCGCGCTCTCCCGTCCGTTCGCTGTCTCCAGCACCTGCACCGCGGCGGTGATGGCACTCAAAGGATTGCGCAGCTCGTGGGCCAGCATGGCCATGAACTCATCCTTGGCCTGGCTCTGTTGTTGCGCAACCAGCAATTCGCTGATGTCGGTGATAATCAGATTGCGGCGTTCGACTTCGTCAGTCACGGAGGTGTTGAACGATAGCAGGACGTCGATAGTGCGGCCGTCAGCGGCGGCCAGGCGTGCGCGCCGTTTGCCGCTGCCGGCGGCGAGCAGCGACCGGTACGACGGCCGGTCGGTCCCCGCAATAAAACGTTCCATGGAGCCGCCCACCACAGCCTCGAGCGGCATCGAAACCAACTCAGCGAAGCGCTTGTTGCAATAGGTGATATCGCCCTCGGTGGTGAGGATGGCGGCGCCTTCCAACATGGCTTCGATCAGGTTGCGGTAGGGTTGTTCCGCGCTGCGCAGTGCAAAGATCTGCTCGCCGCGCGGCCCTTGAACTATGAAAGCGTCGATTTCGCCGGAGCGCACCGCGCGCAGCGTGTCCTCGGCCTCTTCGAGTCGCTCGGTGAGACTGCGGATCTGCTCCTCGGCGCTGACTTCATCCCGCATGGCAGCTACTTCCGTGGAACGAGGTCGAGTCCCACGAGGATCCGCTCCTCGTTGGACATGTCGCCAATGAGCCGCCGCAGCGGCAACGGGAGCTTCCTGATGAGAGTGGGGGCTGCAATGAGCTGCTCGATTCGGGCGAGGTCGGGTTGCTGGTACACGTCAATGACCTGCAGGTCATAGCGGCCTTCGAGATGCTTTCGACAGAACGCACGCACGTTCTCGACGGCACGGGTGGACCGGGCGGTCATCCCCGTGACATACAGTTTGAGAACGTACTCCATGCATATTCCTATGCAGCGCCCATGCTGACGTCGAGGCCGGCGAGCACGCGCTGGGTGTTGGAAAGATCGCCGATGATTTTCTTCACCGGCTCGGGCATGCGCCGCACCAGCGTGGGGACCGCGAGAATCTGATCGCCTCGTGCCAGCGCCGGGTCCCGCATCAGGTCGATCATTTCGATGCGGTAGCGGTTGGTCAGATACTCCTCGCAGATGCGCTTCAGGTTGGCAAAGGCGCGCATGCATTTCGGGGTCTGGCCTGCGACATACAGACGCAGCACAAAATCATCAGAAGAAGTTGTTTCCATGAGCGTCATCCTCTGCCGTCAGTGAGCCGCAGACCATGGTTGGTGAGCGCGAAATCATGGACACGATTGGAATGTGCCATGCCGCGCGATTTGAGAATGCGCATTGAGCGCTTGCGCTCGCGTTCGACTTCATCGATCGTCAGAACGATCCAGGTGTCCATGAGCGAGGAAATGCCGGCCTCCGAGTCCTCGTAATCGCCGCTGGCGGCAGTGAGGCTGGTGAACAACCCGGTCACGCCGCCTACCTTGAGGTGGTCGATGATACGCATCAACATCGCCCGTACATCGTTTTGCGTGCCTACACTCAGCAGGTTGGTCACTGCATCGACCACTGTCACGGAGGGCGTGAATTCGCGCACTTCCAGGTACATCGAGGCCAAGTGAGTTTCCAGTCCCGCGCGCGACGGACGCTCGGCCTTGAAGTACAACACGCCCGAGTCGATCCAAGGTTGCAGATCGATCCCGATCGAGCGCATGTTGCGAATCAGTTGCTGCGGGGACTCCTCGAAGAGGTAGTACAGGACCCGCTCGCCGCGGCGGCAGGCGGCATCCGTAAAGTGGGCCGCGAGGCTCGTCTTGCCGGTGCCCGCGGTGCCGGATACCAACACTGTGCTGCCGCGGAAATAGCCCTGACCGCCGAGCATCTGATCCAACTCCCGCACGCCGCTGGAAATGCGTTCGCCGGAGGCATTGTGCTCGAGTCCCAGCGAGGTGACGGGCAGGACACTCAGGCCGTTGCGATCGATGAGAAACGGATATTCGTTGGTGCCGTGGTGCGAGCCGCGATACTTCACAACCCGCAGCCGGCGCGTTGACACCTGTTCGGTGACCCGATGGTCGAGCAGGATCACGGCGTCCGATACGTACTCTTCGAGTCCCTGTCGTGTCAGGGTTCCCTCGCCGCGCTCGGCGGTGATGACGGCTGTCAGACCTTTGTCCTTCAGCCAACGAAACAGGCGGCGCAGCTCGGCTCGCAGGATGTTGGCGTTGTCGAGCCCTGAAAACAGCGACTCGATGGTATCCAGCACGATGCGTTTCGCCCCGGTGGAGCGCACGGCGTGATCCAGGCGGACGAACAGGCCCTCGAGATCGTATTCGCCGGTTTCCTCGATCTCGCTGCGCTCGATGCGGACGTAGTCAATGAACAGCTTGCCCGCTTCAACGAGCGCGTGCAGGTCGAATCCGAGGGAGGCGACGTCGCTGGCGATTTCGTCGCCGTTTTCCTCGAAGGTCATGAGCACCCCGGGCTCGTTGAACACTTCCGCGCCGTAGACCAGGAAGCTGGTTGCCAACAGAGTCTTGCCGGAGCCTGCGCCGCCGCAGATCAGAGTGGGGCGGCCGAGGGGCAGGCCCCCGTCGGTAATCTCATCGAGGCCCTGTATGCCGGTGGCGGCCTTGCGAAGGGCGCTGCGGCGCGCAGGGGTAGGGTGCGAGTGTTGCATCGTTGGGAAACAACGAAGCAAATAACAGGCCTGACGAAGCGGCCGCGGCCCGCTTACGCCCGAGCCGCAGCCAACGCCCTGTCAGTTGGGCGCAAACGCCTGTAAAAACGACACGTCAGGGCGCTTTTTGCAACGCCGTCGTGATCAACTTTACCAACTCCACCGCTTCACCCTGATCCAACGAGCGCGCGGCCCAGCGCAACCCCAGGCCTTCGTTCGGTCCCGGCCGGGGGATGATGTGGAAATGCACGTGGAACACGGCCTGGTGAGCCCCCGGTCCATTGTTCTCGAGCACGTTGTACTCGCGGACGCCCGTGGCTGCCATGACCGCCCGGCAGATCCGTGGCAGGACCCTGCCCAGGGCGGCCGCCGATTCATCCGACAACTGGTCGAGGGTCGCGGCCGGCTCCTTGGGGACCACGAGGGTATGCCCCCGGGTCAATGGGTTGATATCCAGGAAGGCGAGCACCCGGTCGTCCTCGTAGACCCTGTGGCAGGGGATCTCGCCGGCAATGATCTTTCCAAAAATGGTGTCCGCCATGTGACTCTCCCAGGTTTAGAGTCAAATTCTAAGGCACAGTGAGGCGGCCGGAACCGGAACATGCGCCGGTCCGGCCCGTCTATTGGACTATTCAGCACTGGGAATCGGACGTGTTACAGGCCTTGGTCAGATTCTTTTCGCCCTTCGGGCTCATGAAGGATGTGAGCCGCGGCTCCAAGGAAGAGCGCATGGCGGCCTATCGCCACAATCGCCGCATGCGCGGGCACCTGCCAATCTGCATGTTGAGGTGGGCTGCGAGTTGCAGTGTCGCGGTCTTGTTGACTGCCTACTTCGACGCCCTGGGAGGCGGCGCGGCCGCTGCGGGAACGCCCAGCATTTTTGTGCTACTCGCCGCCGCGTGCGCAACCTTCATCGCCTGCGGCGTATGCGTCCTCTTCGTCACCGCTTACGTGTACTTTTATCTAGCCCACCACGATTTTTAATGTTCTGGCTAGCGGCGAGCTGACGACTGCCTCGACGGAAACGCTATACCTAAGCGCCGCATCTTGCGGTACAGCGTGTTGCGTCCGATGCCGAGCTTCGAGGCAACACGGCTGATATTGCCATGATGCAGATCGATCTCACGCAACAGCGCCGCCCGCTCCGCCTTCTCCAGCGGATTGAGCGATTGCGTCTCAGGGGAAGCCTCGCGGGTCTGTGTCTCGGCTACGGGCACGCCAATGCCGTAGTCGGACGGAAGGTTGCCGATGTCGAGCCGGTCGCTGGTGCGCATCGCGATCATGCCGCGCAGGACGTTCCGTAGCTGGCGGATGTTGCCCGGCCAGGAATGAGCGCACAGCGCCTCGACGAGATCCTCGCTCAAGGTGACCGAGGGTGTGGCCGCGACTTCCTGCGCGAAAATGTGACGGATGAGGGCGGACTTGTCCTGCCGTTCGCGCAGCGGCGGTAACGGTAACACCAACCCCTGCAGGCGATAGAACAGGTCCTCGCGGAATTCCCCGCGCCGTACCTTTTCCTGCAGGTTGCCCCGGATAGCGCAAACGAGGCGCACATCCACCTTGACCGCCGGTTCGCTCCCGTGCGGCATCAGCTCCCGCTCTTCAATCACGTGCAGAAGTTGCGCTTGCAGCTCCAGGGGCAGGTCGCCGACATCATCGAGGAACAGCATGCCGCCGTTAGCCTGGGCAATCCGGCCGCGATCGTTGTCACCCGGTCCGCTGCCACCGCGTCCAAACAACTCATTCTGCATGAGCATCTCGGGCAGAGACCCGCAGTTGACCGCCACGAACGGCTTGTCGGCTCGCTCGCTGGCTGAGTGCAGCGCCCGCGCAAAAAACTCCTTACCCGTGCCCGACTCACCGGCCAGCAGCAGGGGAACATCGCGCGATTCCAGCCGTTTGGCGGCCTGAATGTTGCGCCCCATGACCGGATCGCCGAGATCCAGCTCGTCCAGGACACTGCGGCTGATGGACGGAGCACCCCTCTCTTCATCCGGTGTGGGTTGTTGTTTGCCCGCCTGCAGGCGCTTGGATTGCGGCGCTTGCGCGACCGCGAAGAAACGCCCGCCATGACGGGTCTCGTAGATGGGCAGGGCGTGGAATGATTTCTTCTGGCTGCGGCCCAGGAGCGCCGACAGCGAGATGTTGAAGACGCGCTCGAGCGGCGCGCCAATCAGCTCGCCCGCGCCTTTGCAACCCAACTGGAACAGCGCGTTTCGGTCGAGGGCGGCAATGGTGCCCGCCGCATCCAGCGCAATGATGCCTTCGCCCCACGTGCCGACCAGCTCCGGCCGGCTGTGAAAGCGCACCACGAAGCCATCGCGGAACTTGTTGAGGAACAGCCGGTTCTCAATCATCTGCGCCGACATGTTCACCAGCACGAGCGTGTGCTGTTGGGCGCGGTCGGATTCGCCGGACGCATCCAGTACGGCAACCAACTCGCCGCGATAGTCGAAAATGGGCGCCGCGCAACAGGTGAGGCCGGTGTTGCGCGAAAAGAAATGCTGGTCGCGGTGAATGATGAGCGGCGCGCGCTCAATCAGGCACGTGCCCATGCCGTTGGTGCCGCCGTGCTCCTCGCTCCAGACCGCTCCGAGCACCAGCCCGGTTCTGAATGCGGCGTTGCGAAAGCTCAGGTCCCCGTAGTAATCCAGCAGCACCCCATCATGGTCGGTCAGGATGATGGAGTATCCCGAACCGGCAAGCTGGTGGTACAGGTGAGCCATCTCGGCATCGGCAAACGACACCAGCTCGAGGTTGGCTTCCTTGCGGGCCAGCCGCTCTTCGCGGGGCAACACGAACGGCTCGCGCTGCGACTGCGGATCGAGGTGATACTGACTGAGGCAGCGCACCCACGAGCGTTTGACGTAGTCGGGTGTTGCCGCACCGTCCTCGCGTGCCGTGCCCTTCAGAACAGACTGAATGTATCGGGTGTGACTTCCAATTGGCTGGAGCATTGCCTCCCCCTCATGTCTGGCTGAGCTCCGGGTGTTCGCGAATGCGATCACCCCCTTGCGATCCAGTATGCCACGTGCGTGGCACAACGTACCCGATGAGCATCGGAATCGATACACCGCCCCCGGTCAGTGGTCCTTTTTGGAACACTGGGCTTCCATGGGGCGCCGCAAACCGGCTTTTTATTGCTCCTGCGGACTATATGTATAGATTGCCGCGTTGGACTCGCCGTTCCGATGCGCGCAGACTGCGCGCGTCGTCCGGCGCGCACGCCGGCAAGCTCTCTCGGGTCAAGTCAATCTGGAAATCCACTAGCTATGAAAACGAAAGCCGCAATTGCATACGCCGCGGGCAAGCCCCTCGAGGTCGTTACTTTGGATCTCGACGGCCCGAAGGCTGGCGAAGTCCTGATTCAGATCAAAGCCAGCGGCGTCTGCCACACGGACGAATTCACCCGTTCGGGCGCCGATCCGGAAGGGCTGTTTCCGGTCATTCTCGGGCACGAGGGTGCCGGCATCGTCGTTGACGTGGGGCCGGGCGTGACGAGCGTCAAGAAGGGCGACCACGTCATTCCGCTGTACACACCGGAGTGCCGGCAGTGCAAGTCCTGCACCTCGCACAAGACCAATCTCTGCACCGCGATCCGCGCTACCCAGGGCAAAGGTTTGATGCCGGATGGCACCAGCCGCTTTTCCATCGGCAAGGACAAGGTCCATCACTACATGGGCTGCTCCACATTCTCCGAGTTCACTGTGCTGCCGGAAATCGCGGTAGCGAAGATCCGTGAGGACGCGCCGTTCGAGAAGGTGTGTTACATCGGTTGCGGTGTCACAACAGGTATTGGCGCTGTCATCAAGACGGCCAAGGTCGAAGCGGGCGCGAATGTCGTGGTGTTCGGCCTCGGCGGCATTGGTTTGAATGTCATCCAGGGCGCGAAGATGGTCGGTGCCAACAAGATCATTGGCGTGGATATCAACGACAAGCGCAAGGGCATTGCCACCAAGTTCGGTATGACCCACTTCGTGAACCCGAAGGAAGTGAAGGGCGACCTGGTCGCGCACCTGGTGGAACTAACGGGGGGTGGCGCGGACTACTCCTTTGAGTGCGTCGGCAATGTCGACCTCATGCGTCAGGCGCTCGAGTGCTGCCATCGTGGCTGGGGCACTTCGGTGATTGTTGGTGTCGCCGGCGCGGGCAAGGAGATTGCCACCCGTCCGTTCCAGTTGGTGACCGGACGCAACTGGAAGGGTACGGCATTCGGCGGCGTCCGCGGCCGTACCGAAGTGCCGGGCATCGTTGACTGGTACATGGACAAGAAAATCAACATTGATGATCTGATCACTCATGTGATGCCGATTGAGAAAATCAACGATGCGTTCGATCTGATGCACAAGGGCGAGTCGATTCGCACGGTCGTCACGTTCTGAAGTTATATTCAAGCACCGCTAAAGGAAAAAACCATGGCTGTTAAAATTCATCCTGCCGTCGACAACGGGGTCAAGCCGGGCACCGGCATCTCCGGCGGCACGCTCCATTGCAAGTGCGCAACCCAGACCGTTACCGTCAGCCTGGGCGGCGATGTTGCCCACAACCACATCTGCGGCTGCACGAAGTGCTGGAAGCCGGACGGCGTCGTTTTCTCGCAGATCGCCGTGATCGGCAAGGACAAAGTGAAAGTCACCGCCAACGAGCAGAAGCTGAAGATTGTCGACCCCGCGGCCGCCATTCAGCGCTATGCCTGCACGGGCTGCGGCGTCCACATGTACGGCCGCATCGAGAACAAGAACCATCCGTTCTACGGTCTCGACTTCGTGCATACGGAGCTGTCGAAGGAGAGCGGCTGGGCGGCGCCGACCTTCGCAGCGTTCGTATCCTCGATCATCGAGTCCGGCTTCAAGCCGGAGGGCATGGGTGAGGTGCGCGCTCGTTTGAAAGAGCTCAAGCTCGAGCCTTACGATTGCCTCAGCCCGCCGCTGATGGACGCGATCGCGACCCATACCGCCAAGGCTAAAGGCGTATTGAAATAACACGTGTTAATTGAGGTGTCCGCGGACTGTCAGGTCCGCGGACACCGTGCCTGGCTTTACGCCCGCACCGCAAGAGAAATTGTGTAAGATCCCCCCATTCTTTTTCGGGGGCAGTTGGAATTGAGCGGAGACCCTCGCCTGCGCAGCAGTCTCCCTGACAACGAGGCGCGGCTGCGCGCCCGGATCGTGGAATTGGAGCAAATGCTCCAGGCGCGCGACGAATTTCTGTCGATTGCGGCGCACGAGCTGCGCAACCCCATGCACTCTCTGCTGCTGCAAGTGTCAGCGGCCCTCCAGATTGCGCGTCAGCAGGGCGCGAGCCCATTGGTTCGCCGCCTCGAGCGCGTGCAACACATTGTCGACCGATACGTCAAACGGGCGTCCCTGTTGCTCGATGTGGGGCGCATGAACGCGACACGCATGGAGCCGCATGTCGAGTCTGTCGATTTCGCCGAAGTCGTGCGCGAGATCGTGGAATCCTATTCTCCGGAGGCGGCGTTCAATCGCTCGCCCCTGAGCGTAAACGCCCCGAAGTCGCTGCCCGGCCGCTGGGATCGCCTCGCACTCGAGCAGATTGTCTCCAATCTCATTTCCAACGCCATCAAGTTCGGGGCCGGTGCGGCCATCGACGTGGTGTTGGCCGGCAAACAGGACGGCAGCGTGCAATTTGAAGTTCGCGACCGTGGCATCGGAATTGCGGCAGCGGACCAGGAACGTATTTTCGGCCGCTTCGAACGAGTGCAATCACAGCCCGGTCATCCGGCCGGGGCAGGGGTGGGATTGTGGCTCGTCCGGGGTCTCGTTGAAACACACGGCGGAACGATCGATGTCAGCAGCGAACCGGCGAAAGGGGCGACGTTCACGGTCGTCCTGCCTCTGGATGCCTCTTCCAGCCGTGAGCGTGCGCCATGACGAAGCCTGATGAGCCGGTTCCACCGCTCGCGCGCCTGCCCAGTGGCATCAGCGGGCTCGATGAGATCCTGCATGGGGGCTTCCTGGAAGGGGGTGTCTACATCCTGCAGGGCTCGCCCGGCGCCGGGAAAACGGTGCTGGCGAACGAAATCTGCTTCCGGCACGCCAGGGGCGGCGGCCGCGCGGCTTACGTGACGCTGCTGGCGGAGATGCATACCCGGCTGCTGCAGCATCTGCGCCCCATGGCGTTTTTCGACGAATCGGTCATTCCCCAGTCGCTGTATTACGTCAGTGCCTTCCACACGCTCGAGGGGGATGGGCTGAAGGGACTGCTCGATGTGCTGCGCCGGGAAATCAAGGGCCAGCGGGCCGACCTGTTGGTGGTCGATGGCCTGGTGGCCGCCCAGGAATCGGCGCCCTCGGACCGCGAGTTCAAAAAATTCATCAACGAGCTGCAGGCGCACGCCTCCGTCAGCGGCTGTACGGTGCTGTTGTTGACCAGCGGCCTGCTGCGCCAGGTCAGCGCCGAGCACACCATGGTCGATGGCGTGTTTGAGTTGGAAGACCAGTTGTTTGAGTTCCGCACCGAGCGCAGCCTGATGGTGCGCAAGTTCCGCGGCAGTGGCTTTCTGCGCGGCCGTCATTCGTTCCGTATCACGGACGCGGGCGTGACTTTCTTCCCGCGCGTGGAGGCGGTGTTTGCCACGGCGAGCCAGCCCGACACCTTGAGCGATGCCAAGATTTCTGTAGGCGTTCCGGGCATCGACAAGATGTTGTTGGGCGGGTTGCCCGCGGCCACCACCACGGGTTTGATCGGCGCCAGCGGCATCGGCAAGACCACCCTGGGCCTGCATTTCCTCTCCCATGCGTCGGCCGCCGAGCCGGGCCTGCTGTTTGGTTTCTTCGAGACCCCGGAGCGCCTGCGTTTGAAAGCCCGGCACCTCGGCCTGCAGATGGGTGCGGCGGTCGATCGCGGCGACGTTGAGATTCTGTGGCAGCCGCAACGCGAGAACGTGCTCGATGAGTTGGCCCACCGGCTGATCGGCGCCGTACGACGGCGCAAGGTGAAACGCCTGTTCATTGACGGCCTCGGCGGGTTCCTCGAGTCGGCCACCTCGCCGCAGCGCGTGAGCCGTTTCTTTTCGTGCCTGACCAATGAGCTGCGCGCTCTGGGCGCGACGACCATTTTCACCATGGAGGTGCCTGAGATCACCGGCCCCGTGACCAGGGTGCCCTCATCGGGGGTATCGGCGTTGCTGGAAAACCTGGTGTTTCTGCGTTTCGTGGAGCGGGGCTCGATCCTGACCCGGCTGATTTCCGTACACAAGGTGAGGGACAGCGGCCATGATCCGAGCCTGCGCGAGTTCTATATCACCGACAACGGCATCCACGTCGGTGAGGCCTTTGCGGGCGTCGAAGGCCTGACGACGGGTGTTGCCCGAGAGCCCGCCAGCGCCGCGGCCACTCCTCCCCCCGCCGGTCCCAACGTCTGACGCGCGGACGAACCCCAAGCCGTGCAAACCATTCTCGTTGTAGATGATGAGCTGGGAGCAATCGAAGTCGTCACAACGGCGCTGGAGGACGAAGGCTATCGCGTTTTGAGCGCAGCCAACGGCCGGCATGGGCTCGAGAGATTGACGGAGGGTCCCGTGGACCTGGCCGTCATCGACTTCATGATGCCGTTGGTCGATGGCACCGCCATGGGACGCACCATGAAGGCGGACGCCGCTTTCAAGAACATCCCCATCATCATGATGAGTGCTGTCGGGGAGTCCGTGGTGCGGGAACGCTTCGACGCCTACGCGGCGTTCCTGCGAAAACCCTTCCGCATCTCTGCTTTAATAGACACCGTACGTCGCGTACTCGCCTAACCGGAGTGCTTCTCATGCGTCGATGGATGTTGTTGGTCGCGGCCGTGGCGGCCTGTCAGTGGGTCTGTGCGGCGGAAACGCCTGCCGCGCGCGAAGGTGACTTTGTGTTGCGCAACTTCAAGTTCCAGTCGGGCGAGACTCTGCCCGAGGTGCGCATTCACTATCATGCCTTCGGCAAGCCCGGCAAGGACAATACCGTGTTGGTCATGCACGGCACCGGCGGCTCCGGCGCGAGCCTGATCCGGCCCGAATTCTCCGGCGAATTGTTTGGTCCGGGGCAACTTCTGGACGCCTCGCGCTACTTCATCGTGCTGCCGGATGACATTGGGCATGGCAAGTCCAGCAAGCCGAGCGATGGGTTGCATGCGAAGTTTCCGCACTATGGTTACAACGACATGGTTGAAGCGGAATACCGCCTTTTGACGGAAGGGTTCGGCGTCAAACACGCTCGTCTGATCATGGGCACTTCCATGGGTTGTATGCACACCTGGCTGTGGGGCGAGCAACACGCCGAGTTCATGGATGCGCTCATGCCGCTGGCCTGTTTGCCGGAGCAGATTTCAGGGCGCAACCGCGTATGGCGCAAGGTCGCGGCCGATGCGATTCGCAACGATCCAACCTGGAACGGCGGCGAATACAAGACGCAACCGGCCGGGCTGCGTACCGCGATCGGGATGCTGTGGCTGGTTGGCAGCAATCCGCCGTTGCGCCAGAAGGAAGCACCGACATTCGCCAGGGCAAATGCGGTCATCGACGACTACATCGCGACGTCGCTGCCCCATGACGATGCCAACGACCTCATTTACCAGCTCGAATCGTCATACGACTACAACCCGGGCCCGAACCTGGAGAAGATCCGTGCGCCCCTGTTCGCGGTCAACTCGGCGGACGACCTGGTCAATCCGCCCGAGCTGGGCATCCTGGAGAAGGAAATCAAGCGCGTGCCGCACGGCAAGGCGGTGGTGATTCCCTACAGCGAGCACACCCGTGGGCACGGGTCGCACACCATCGCAGTACTGTGGAAACAGTATCTCCAGGAGTTGTTGCGGTCCTCAGATCACTGAAACTGAACCATATTGATGCTGTGGGCAGTGAAAGTATTGGTGGCCGTGTCGTACTTGCCCACGGCTACCAGCTTCAGGATGGTGTTGGTGCCGTTCAATACCGTGTTCAGTTGGGTGAGGAAGCTGCTGTAGCTGTTGAAAAGCGCAATGCCGGTGGCGGGGCTGGCCGTTGACGCCGGGTTGCCGACGGAGAACTGCGCCGTCAGGGTCGGGTCGGCGACAATGACCGGATTGACCGCCGGGCTGGTGAGATCGATGGTGGTTGACGCGTTAGGCACGGAAAGCAGTCCAGTCTGAACCGTGTGCGTTGCCCCCAGGGAGCCCCCGGTGATGTTCACGACGAGTCCGTTTGCATCCTTCGTGATGAACGGCGTGGCTGTGCCGTTGCCGCTCCATTCGACTGTTAGAACCTGGTCGGTGGCCGTCGGGGTCGCGACACTGTCGGCAATGAAGTCCGGCGGCGCCATGCCAAAGGGCGCTACCAGTCCGTCGAAGCGGAACACGGGGTTGGCCGCCAGCGTGCTGGTGTTCAGGCCGGTAGTACTGACCGTATAAGCGGCCGGCACTGAGTTGGTGCCCGTGAAATTCAGGGTGGCCGGGTCGAAACCGCCCAACGAAATCAGGTTGGCGGAAATGCCACTCGCCGGCGCGGAATTCTGCACGGCCCAACCGGTGGTGGGGGTCAGGCGCACGAGTCCGCCAGCGACCGTCCAGGTCGGATTGCCGGCCGCGTCCTTGACCACGGCGCCACTGGAATCAGTGACCGCGAGCGCTTCCATATCCACTTGCTGCCCCACCGAGAGGTAGTCGGTGGTCACATTCTTGAGCTCGGGATGGCCGTCCACATTGACGACCGTCTGCGGGCCGATGGTCATCGTGAGATCGTCCTGGAAGGTGACATACTCGCCGATAGGTGTTGTGGAATTGAACGTCTCCAGCTCGGCGCCCTTGATGTGCAGAGTGGTGCCGCTGCGGGACGATATGGTTCCCGTAATTCGAACCGTCAGGACGTTCTCCACGGCCACGCCCGCGTACACCTGGGTTGCAATGAAGGTCGGCTTGACATTGTTGAGATCGCCGAACTTGCCGAAGGCCTCCACGATCGAGTTGATCTGAAGCTGGTTGAGCGCGGTGAGCCCAGCGGAGCCCTGGTAGATCGTCCCGTTGATATTGAACACCGTGTTGCCGTCGGTCTGGACTCCGATGGCACCGACCGGCTGTCCGGCGGTATCGAAGAACGATCGGGAGTTGATTGTGAAATTGTTGTTGGCGACTTCCGTGGTCACATAGACGCCGCGGGCACGCATCGGCTTGCTGTAGTTCGGCTTCGTGGTGGCGGTCATGTAGGGACGGACCGTCACTTGGCGAGGTGACGTCGTCGTGTTTACGAGCGATGACGCGCTGAGGTCGAAATTGAAATCCAGCGGAGTCGACACGCCGTGTTTGATGACCAGCGGATTGTTCGGGTCGAACTTGACTGTGTAGCTAACGGACGTCGCGGCGGTGCCTTTGCCCGACGTATCGACCGGGGTGACCTGCGTCGATTTGCCGTTCACGTTCATAAAGAGCAGCGCGCCGGATGGCTGGTAGAGGCTGCTCCCGTAGTTCACCGTGATCGTCGCGGAGATGTACGAGCCTTCAATGATGGCGGGGGCCCCGAACACCTCCGGCGTGTCCGCCAATTTCGTGAAGTCGACAATCTGCGGTTGCAGGAGCGGGTAGACCGGCGTGTTGTCGGTGCGCGTGAGCACGATCTGGTCGATTTCGGCGATGTAGGCCGTAAACGGCCCCGGGTTCACCGAAAACGTAATGAGCGGCGTGCCGTAGGTGAATCTGTCATTGCCGCAACTGTTCAGGAACAGGAAGGCGGCGGCCACCATGAACGCGGTGCGCAATACCGAGTGCGCGCCGGATTTGGCGCGACCGGATGAAACTGGCATCAATTGGTCTCCCTTCTTCAGTAAGGCCCGGGGGGCGCATATTGCCCGGAATCGGTCGATTAGAGGTCTTATTCGCCGATCGGTTCGCTCGGATTATAGTAAATACTGTCCGCCCGCTGGGCTCCGGCGGGGATTCTTGTGGGTCCGGGCGTGGTGGATCAGTCGATATTCACGGAATAACCGCGCAGGGTACCGGCCCGTAAATCCAGCGGCGTGGGATAGATCTCCCGGACGACCGTGGTTGAGGGGTTGCTGGTATTCCAGACGCGCACCGACACGTAATAGAGCCCGTCGGCAAACTGCCCGGCGGCACTGCCTCCCGGCAGGCCCGAAATCGTCAAGGTGGCGTTGGCTGTCTGGGCCAGGATGGAGTCGAGGGCGGCCGTCTGCACAATGGCCCCGTTGTGCGTGAAGATCAGCTCGCCTTTGTTGTATTTCGTCGCAGAAGCGTTGCTGATTGTAACGGGGATCACGGTCAGCACTGCTCCGGAAGTCGCGGCGAGGGTCGGCACCGCGACCAGAGTGGCGGTCGATGTGCTCGATGCGGGGGCGGTCACAGTCGTGGTGAGCGCTCCGTCGGCGAACAGGGGCGCCGTGCCGGCGACTCTGTAGGTCGAAGCTCCTTCAGTTGGGTTCGTTGATGTCAGCGTTACATTCGAGCCGGACGCAAACGTGCCGTAGTCGATGCTGGCCGTCGATTGCGCCTGATCGGCGCTGAACGCCCTGCTGAAGGGATCTATGGGCTGGGCATCAATGAGGTACGGGACTTCGCTCGAGCCCGGAAGCGTCTGATAGAACCCGACCAGGGCACCCGCCGGCAGCGGATTGGTTGTATTCAGGTTCACAGTGAAGGAGGTGGCTGCTCGGGCTGGGATTGTCCCGATATTCACGGGCGTCGTGGATGACGGGTCCCCGACGTTCACAGTCACGGCTTTCACAATCACCGTCGCGATTCCGGGACCGTGTATGACGAGGTCATAGCTCGTCGGTGAGGATGAGCTCGTTGATAGCGGATAGAGGGTGAACGTGCCGTCCGACTTCACTGGAGCGCTGTTCACCGCAATGTGTCGCGTGCCATCCGTACTCAGCGATTCAGCAGTCACCTGGATGTTGAGATAGGCGGTTGTGCTCGGGCTCGTAACACCGGTCAGGCCCGACACGTCCAGCGTGCCCGATATCCCGCCTGATGCCGCCTGGTCGAACGCCACGATATGTGGATTCAGGAGCATGGCGTTCACGTCGCTGTACGTGAACGGAACGAGGTCCTTCGCGCCATCCACGTTGATCGCGAGCTGGAAGGGTGCGGCCTGCGTCGAGCCTGTGCTCGTCGTGTTGGTGCTCGTTGTGCTTGTGCTGGTGCTGGATGTGTCGGTCGTTGAGCTGCTGCTCGATGCGACAACCGCGGTCGTATCGCCTTTCACCTGCACATTCGCCGTAACACCGAATCCTTTGTCCGGGTTCAGCAGGTCGAGGGGCACCTGGTGTGGTCCGGTGCTGTCGGTATAGTCGACTTCTGAGTTGTACGCGGCGCCCGCGGCTTGCGCCGAGCTCAGAAGAGTCTCGGATGAATCGGCGGGGATGAGCCTGACCTGCGCGTAGGTGCCGACCGGAACGTTCAGCCCTGTCGTCAGCGAGCTCACGGTGCCATCCAGCGACGAGGCGAGGTCGACGGTGGTGGGCGTCGTCAGTGGAAACTTCGTCCAGGTCGTGTCGTCAGGGCCGGCGGAGGCACTGGGGTTGAACCAGATCTCCTTGACCGACATGTACACGTGAGAATAGGCCGCCGGAACGTTCGCGGTCGTCGACACATTGGTCTTGGGCGCGCAGCCCATGAGTCCGGCCGTCACGGCCAGCAGGCCGCCAATCCATGGATTCCAGCGCGTCATGCTCTATTTCTATCCCGGCTATCCCAAAGCCGCATCTTAGGCGGGTCCACGTTACGAAATCGAGACCCGCAGCGCTCAATAATTGATCGGCAATTGTGATTATTTGCGAGCTTGTTCCAGGCTTTCCCACCGGTCGAACTTAGCCAGCAAAAGGGCCTCAATTTGCTCGCTTCTGGCACGATCCTCGCGGATCTGCTGCGGCCCACGACGGTGGTAGTCGGGGGTGCTCATCAGGGCGTTGAGCTCGGACTGCTCGCGCTCTAGGGCCTCGATTTCGTCGGGCAGGGCGGCCAGCTCACGTTGGTCTTTGTAGCTGAGCTTGGTCTTGGGTTTGGAGGCGCTGTCGCCACCACCACTACCGCCGAAGAGTGGATCTCCAGCCCCATCACCCGGTGCGCCGACGCCATCAACCCGCGCGGCGCCGCTGCCACTGCCGCCACCGCGGCCCGTGTCACCTGCTGTGCTGGCGCGCTTGGTGCCGCCTCCCTTCGCCGCCCCCGCGCCCGCGGGCGCCCTGCGTTGCCGCAACCAGTCGCTGTATCCGCCCACGTACTCATGCCACGCGCCGCCGCCTTCGGCCGCCAGCGTCTGCGTCACGACATTGTCCAGGAACCGGCGGTCATGGCTGACCAGCAGCAACGTCCCCGAGTACTCCTGCAGCTTCTGCTCCAGCAGTTCCAGCGACTCGATGTCGAGGTCATTTGTAGGCTCGTCGAGCACCACGAGGTTTGCGGGTCGGGCAAACAAGCGTGCCAGCAATAGCCGGTTGCGCTCGCCGCCCGACAACATCTTCACCGGTGATTTGGCCCTCTGCGAGGGAAACAGAAAATCGGTGAGATAGCTCATGATGTGCTTGCGCTCGGTGCCGATTTCGACCCAGTCGGATCCCGGGCTGATGGTTTCCGCAACGGTCGCCTCCGGATCGAGCTGCGCGCGAAGTTGGTCGAAATAGGCGATTTGCAAGTTCGTGCCGAGCTTCATCGAGCCGGAATCGGGCTCCAACGTACCCAACAGAATGCTGATGAGTGTCGACTTGCCCGCTCCGTTGGGGCCGATCAGGCCGACCCGATCGCCGCGCATCAGCCGCATCGACAAATCATCAATGATCTGGCGGCCGCCGAAGCTCTTGGCCACGTCTTTGAGCTCAGCGACGAGTTGTCCCGAGCGCTCGCCCGAATCGAGACTGAGCTTCACGTTGCCGAGGCGGTCGAGTCGTTCCGCACGCTCGGCACGCAGCCGTTCCAGTCGTTTGACCCGTCCCTCATTCCGTGTCCTGCGCGCCTCCACGCCCTTGCGAATCCAAACCTCTTCCTGCGCCCAGAACTTTTCGAACCGGCGCCTTGCAACATCCTCGGCGGCGATTTCCTGTTCCTTGCGGTCCTCGTAGGCCGCGAAATTGCCCGGGTACGAGCGCAGAATTCCCCGGTCCAGCTCCACAATGCGGGTTGTGATCCGATCCAAAAAGGCCCGGTCGTGAGTGATCACAATCGAAGCCGGCACTTTCAGCAGCAAGTCCTCGAGCCGCTCAATGCCCTCGATATCCAGATGGTTGGTGGGCTCGTCGAGCAACAAGATGTCCGGTTGCAGCGTGAGTGCGAGCGCGAGCGCTGCGCGCTTGCGTTCTCCGCCTGAGCTCGTCGCCGGTGCCCGCTCGGCATCGAGGTCGAAGCGCTGCATGAACTCCGTGAGGCGCGCTTCCATTCGCCAACGCTCGCGCTCATCGGCGTGCATCTCATGCGCGTCCGGCTCGAGCGCTGCACGCGCCAACAGGCTTTCGCGCAGCGTTGGGCTATCCGGGAGAACAGGTTCCTGCTCGACGAACGTGACTCGCATGCTGTCCCGACGCTGGATTTCTCCGTCATCGAGGTGAGCGAGGCCGGCGATTACCCGCAGAAGAGTGGACTTTCCCGTGCCATTACGGCCGATCAAGCCGACGCGCTCACCCGCGCGTACAGCCAGTTGGGCGCCATCCAGCAGGGGGCGATCGCCGTAAGCGAGGTGTGCATCGAGAAGTGTGATGAGAGACATACTGCCAATTGCATCCGATTGGACGTGGCATTGCAAAGTCTGTACAGTGCCCGCACCTACCTAGGGCGCGCGGTCAGCGCCTCGTTCAACGGGCCAAGTTGCTCCCTCCCCAATTGGGCGGAGCCGGTAAATCCAACCCAAATTCCCTCGCAACTGACCGCTGCAACGCAATTGTGTTGCCTGCGAGCTCACTTAGAGGTTTTTCCTTAATGTCATTTTCCGATCTCGGGCTGAAGCCCGAGCTGTTGCGTGCTGTAGACGAAAAAGGCTACGGCGCTCCTACTCCTATTCAAGCCAAGGCCATTCCGGCGGTGCTCGCCGGCAGCGATGTGCTCGCAGGCGCTCAGACGGGCACCGGCAAAACGGCGGCCTTCGTGTTGCCTCTTCTTCAGAAACTCGGTGCACCCACCGGCCGCGCGCCGCGGGCGCTGGTTCTGACTCCGACTCGCGAGCTGGCCGCGCAGGTGGCCGACAGCGCCCGAACCTACGGCAAGTATGTCGGCCTCCGAACTGTTGTTGTGTTTGGCGGTGTCAGCATCAATCCACAGATCGATGCGCTCTATAACGGTTGCGACCTGCTGGTTGCCACGCCGGGGCGATTGCTCGACCTGGCGGACCAGGGCGAGCTCGACTTGCGTGCCGTCCAGTGCTTCGTGCTCGACGAAGCCGATCGCATGCTCGATATGGGTTTCATTCGCGACATCCGGCGCGTCGTGAAGCTCCTGCCGGAGCGGCGTCAGAACCTGTTGTTCTCCGCGACGTATTCGGATGAGATCCGCGAGCTGGCGGGCCGCATCCTTCGCAACCCGGTTGCCATCGAGGTTTCACCGCGCAACGCCACGGCCGACAAAGTCGACCAACAGGTGTTTCGCGTGTCGAAGGATCACAAGCGGCACTTGCTTGCGCATTTGATCAATGACGGCAACTGGCACCAGGTGCTGGTGTTCACTCGTACCAAGCACGGCGCCAACCGATTGTCGCAACAGTTGGAGGGGGCTGGCATTGCGTCGGCGGCCATCCACGGCAACAAGAGCCAAGGCGCGCGGGTGCGGGCGCTGGCCGATTTCAAGGCCAACAAGATCGTGGCGCTGGTCGCCACGGAAGTAGCGGCGCGCGGCCTCGATATCAAGGAGCTGCCGCATGTTGTGAATTACGAGTTGCCCAACGTGCCTGAAGATTACGTGCACCGAATTGGCCGCACGGCACGTGCCGGCGAGTCGGGACACGCTGTCTCGCTGGTGTCACCGGATGAGGGACCGCTGCTCAAGGATATCGAGCGGATGCTGCGGCGAGTGTTGCCTGTTTCGGCGTTGCCGCAGTTTGAGATTGCTGCCGCGCCTGTTGCTAACTCGGGGGCTCGCCAAGGCGAGTCGGGCGAACGCGGGCGATCGGAGCAGCGCCGCGGTGGGCGCGACGGCGGTGGACGTGACGGCGGTGGACGTGACGGCGGTGGACGTGACGGCGGTGGACGTGACGGCAGTGGGCGCGACAGCGGTGGACGACAGGGCGGTGGTCGACACCATGGGCGCGGTGGGGCCGGTGGCTTCGGCAGCGGTTCGCGCAACGCCGGCGGTGGATTTGACCGCGGCTCGCGCAGTGGTGGCGGTGGATTTGACGGCGGTTCGCGCAATGGCGGCGGTAGCCATCGCGGTGACGCCGGTCGGCACCACGGCGACGACCGTCGCCACGAGTCACCTGGTGGGGACCCTAACCAGGGCGGACACGGCGAGCACGCCTCTCACCGCGGTGATGCGGGAACGCGCGCCCGATCTGACCATCACCAACGCCCTCAACATCCAGGCGGCCATGGCCGCCCCGGCCAACACCAGCGTCGATTCGGCAATGGCGGTGGCGGCGGCCAGCGAAACCGCGCGAGCGGAGGCCGTTCAGGCGGACGACGGTAGAACTTAGGCTGGCTCGCGGCCCCGACGAGGGGTCGCGATGCCTATCGCTTGAATGCGGTCACACGATGTCGCGCACCCGCCATTCGGGTGTAAGCTACCTACCGTGAGACATCTTCCGCGCGCCAAAGGCCGTTCATCGAGAGCAGTAGCGATCGCGCTGCTGGCTCTGCAGTTGGTGCTCGGGCTCCAGTTGCAGGTCGCTCAGGCGGTGGCTTCGCCTTCGCAGACGTCTCACGTGACCTCTCACCCCATGTCCGCGCACGCATCTGGCCAGCCAGACTGCCCTCAGCACTCAACACCTCACGACTGTTGTCACGCTAGCGCGTGCCAATGTCACTGTGTCTATACGCCCGCTGTGATCGCGCTACCGGCGCTTGCTAGCATCGCATCGTCAGCCGCCGTTCCTTCTCTCGCTGCTACGCAATTTGTGGCGCCCCGCATCGACGAGTTCCTTCGACCTCCCATTGCCTGATCCGGCTTCAATAGCGGATCAATTTACGTTTGGTGTGTCATCGGTCTGTATGGCCGAACGATTGCGCTCGTCTTGACGACGCGCAATGCGGAGGTTTTTCGATGTTTCGATCTCGGTTCGAGTCGCGAAGGCGATTCGTGCAAGGACTTGCGGGCGGCGCGCTCGTACTGGCAAGTGGGCGTCATCTAGCATGGGGCACTACAACGTCAACCGGCACCGGTTCAAATGCCGGTCCGGGGGCCGGCTCTGGAGAGCCTGAGCTCTCGGGCACCGACTTCCATCTCGAAGTTGGCGCAACTGAAGTCAATTTCACCGGCGCATCCCGTCGCGCTACTGTGGTGAATGGTCGGCTGCCCGCGCCCCTGTTGCGTTGGCGCCAGGGCGACACAGTCACCATTCGAGTGACCAACCGGTTGCCCGCACCGACCTCGATTCACTGGCACGGCATGATCCTGCCGGCCGACATGGATGGTGTCCCCGGAATTAGCTTCCCTGGAATCCATCCTGGCGGGACCTACGAGTATCGGTTTCCTGTCACTCAGGCCGGCACCTACTGGTACCACAGTCACTCGCGATTTCAGGAACAAATTGGGCTCTATGGCCCGATAGTCATCGAGCCGCGCGCCGGCGAGCGTCACCATGCCGATCGCGACCACGTGTTGTTGTTGTCGGACTGGACAGATATCGACCCTGAACGCATCTACCGTCTGCTCAAGGTCCAAAGTGATTACTTCAACTACCGGCGCCGTACGGTCGGTGACTTTATAGAGGACGCTCGAAAAAACGGGCTGTCAGCAACGGTGTCTGATCGCCGTATGTGGGGCCAGATGCGGATGAACGCATCCGATCTGTTGGACGTGTCCGGCAACACATATACGTACCTGATGAACGGCGTGACACCGGCGGGGAATTGGACGGGCTTATTCCGCCGAGGCGAGAAGGTGCGTTTGAGGATAATCAACGGATCGTCGATGACCTTCTTCGATATACGCATACCCGGCCTATCGATGACCGTCGTCGCTGCAGATGGGCAGGATGTTGAACCGATGACCGTTGATGAATTTCGCATCGGCGCTGCCGAAGTGTACGACGTCATCGTTGAGCCGAAAGACGACCGCGCGTACACGATCTTCGCACAATCGATGGATCGCACTGGGTACGCGCGAGGCACGTTGGCGCCAGCGGCAGGGATGGAGGCCGAGGTTCCGCCGTTGGATCCACCTGATGTGTTGAGCATGTCGGACATGGGCATGAACATGGAGTCAATGCACCACGGCGGGTCCGCGGACCACGACATGAGCCAAATGGACATGGCTGGCCATGACATGTCCCAAATGAACATGCCCATGCCCTCATCGGGACGCTCACCGACGTTTGGCCCCAATGTCGACATGGTTGCTGACCAACCAAGAACTAGCCTCTACGATCCCGGTGTCGGCCTGCGCGGCAACGGACGTCGAGTTCTAACCTATGCTGACCTACACACAATCGATGGCCCAATTGACTCGCGGGAGCCATCGCGAGAGATACGCCTTCACCTGACGGGCCACATGCAACGCTACATATGGTCCTTCGACGGCCAAAAGTTCTCCGAAGCGCAACCACTTCGGTTCAACTACGGCGAGCGGCTGCGTGTTGTGCTCATCAACGACAGTATGATGAATCACCCCATCCATCTACACGGAATGTGGAGCGAAGTGGAGTCGCCAGACGGCAAGTTCCTCGTCCGCAAGCACACGGTTGTCGTGCAGCCCGGGCAGCAATTGAGTTACCGAGTAACTGCCAACGCGCCAGGGAGATGGGCGTTTCACTGCCACTTGCTGTACCACATGGAAGCGGGAATGTTTCGGGAAGTCGCCGTGGTGCAGGAATGAAGATCACGCCCATATTCTTCGCGACGCTCGTACTAATTGCGTCAAATGTGCACGCGCAAACCGAGCACGATATGTCCTACCGCCAGATGGCTGAAATTATGCAAATGGACGACACGAAGCGCTTCGCCAAAGTCATGCTCGACCAACTCGAATGGCGGAGCGGTGACACCGGGGAAGGTCGCGCCGCGTGGGATGCGCAAGGCTACTACGGTGGCGACAACGATAAGCTGTGGATCAAGACTGAAGGCAAGTACACGTCTGCTCGCCAGGCCGGAGTCCATGACGCGACGGCCGAAATCCTTTGGGATCATGTGATTTCGAACTGGTGGAACGCCCAGGGAGGCGTTCGTCAGGACTTCGGCGTGGGAGAGTCCCGCACCTGGGCAGCCGTCGGGATACAAGGTCTTGCACCCCAATGGTTTCAGACGGAAGCAACCGTCTACGCAAGCGATGAGGGCCGTACAGCCGCCCGACTGAAGGCGCAGTATGATTTGTTACTGACCCAGCGCCTCGCGCTTCAGCCGTTCGCGGAAGCGAATTTATACGGGCGATCGGATCCCGCGCATCAAATCGGCTCGGGACTTTCGGATATGGAGGTCAGCGTCCGGTTGCGATATGAATTGCGCCGCGAGTTTGCGCCTTATGTGGGGGTGGTATGGCTGAGGCGGTTCGGTGGTACTGCCGATCTGGTGCGATCAGCCGGAGGGGAGGCGAGCGATTTGGAACTGACGGCCGGGTTGCGCGTCTGGTTTTAGTGGTCACAGGAGTTGTTATGAAATCCGCTCGAGTTGCTTGTGCGTTGATATTGGTTGGCTGCAGCGCGCTCGCGTTTGCGCATGCCAAATTGGTGAAATCGAACCCTGCCGAGGGCAGCACCCTCCAGGCGGCTCCCACAAAATTTGTGCTCACATTTGGCGAGCCGGCGAAACTGACGACGCTGACGTTGCAGAAGGACGCCGAGCCAGCGAAAAAGATTGGACCGCTGCCGACGGACGCCTCGGCTGAGATCTCCGTTCCCGCACCCAAGCTTGAACCAGGAAAATACGTCCTCGCCTGGCGAGTGGTTGGCGACGATGGACACGTGCTGCCGGGCAAGTTGACTTTTACCGTTGGCCCAACGGCGGCAACAACATCTGCGCCCGGCTCGATCAGTAAATGATGATCGACAGCCCGGATGCGCTGTCGGCCGCATTCCGCGCTGTCAGCTTCGTGATGCTATTGAACGCAGCGGGAATTCCAATATTCCTCGCGGCTTTCGGACGCCTCGTACCCAACAGCCTGCCGGACATAGCGAAGCTGGGATGGCGGCTGACGATCGGCGCGTTAGTGTTTGTCACAGCACATCAAACGCTCGAGGCAGCGCGGATGGCAGGGGAGATGAGTGGTCTGGCCGACCCGGCGATGCAAAAGATGGCCTTGATGTCACCCGGCGGCGCCGCGTTCGCGTTCCGCATCATAGGGCTGGTGCTCCTGGCGGTGGGGTTGCGCCGTGCCGCGGTATTGTCGTTGGCCACCGCATCGCCCGCCCCTGCACCAGAGTCGGCACCCCGCGCATCGGCAACCGGCACGCCATCGTCATTGCCCCTGCTCGGCACTCTGCTAACCATCACATCCTTCACCCTGGTAGGCCACACCGCCACCACCCTCCACAGAGCAGCGGCAGCGGCCCTGCTCATCCTCCATCTGTCAGTCGTTGCCTTCTGGCTGGGCTCCCTCTGGCCTCTCTACATGACAGCCGCAAAAGAGCAACCGCCCGTCAGCGCAAAGGTGATCGACAGATTCTCGTTGGCCGCGGCCTGGGTGGTCCCGACGATCCTGTTGGCCGGTGCGGGTCTGATGGCGCTCCTGCTGCCGAGCCTCGCAGCCTTGCGACAACCGTACGGTCAACTGCTGCTCGCCAAAATAACCGGTTTCGCGGTGTTGATGGCCATGGCGGCGCTCAACAAGTGGCGGTTCGGGCCCGCCTGTGCCAAAGGCGACACCGCCGCATTCAAGCGAACGGTGGTCGTTGAATACGTGTTGATATGTATGGTGCTGGCGATTACCGCGGCAATGACTATGTTCTACTCGCCGGAGCCGGCATAGTCCCAGCCGCCGCAGCCGGATTCACCGCCGCTGATTGATCCGCCGCGTCGGCCTGATCCCCCGTGCGCGCCTGATCCCCCGCGGCCGCCCGATCTCCTGCGGCCGCCGGATCCCCTGCGGCCGCGTGATCCACCGCGGCCGCGTGACCCGCCGCCTCAGGGGCCGCCAGTCCAGCCCTGGTGGCTCCGCTCCCCCGAGGGTGCATGATCGCCCGCCGCACATCCGCCAGCGGCGCATCATCCCGCAACGTCACGCTACCGCCCTCCCACACAACTCCCAGCTTAGCCCACAGATCGTGCAAATCGGGCGTGACAGGTTTGTCCTTCATCTGCGCGTACAGCTCTTCGAACACCTTCGTCCCCGTGGCGGCATCCGCGGTCGCGAACACCTTCGTGATCGGCCAGTCAGCCGACAACCCGCCGCTCGTTGCGGCAACGGCGCGCATCGCGTCCTGCAATCCCTTCCGGTTGCCGGTCCGCCGGTGAATCTCCACATCGGCGAGAAAGCAGAACATGGCACCGCCCCAGTAGGTGCGTGCCCAGGTGTGAGTGTGATCGAGCCCCGCATCCCCCGGCTGCGGCATGCCGCGCGGCATCTGCTTCATCTGTTCCGAGAACACATCCTCCTGAGTCCGGTTACCCGCTTGCTCGCGCGCGATACCCTCGACGTACACGGCCAGGCCTTCCGAAAACCAACTCTGATTTTCACCGACATCCGGTAGCGCGAGGTGGGCCATCTCGTGTACCAACACCCAGTCGTCCTTGAGCTGCGCGGACGAGACATCGCGGCCGACCCGCAAACGAATGAATCCCGCCCAGGTCGTACCGCCGCCTACGCCGCTCCCAGCTTCCGTAATCACCTGTATGCGCAGCGATGAAGTTGGAAAACGCCCGTAGTAGGCCGCCACGATGCCTTCCGAGCGTTTGATCCACTGCAGCACCGGTTCCGTACCGCCGCGCAGATTGTTGTCGCGAAAATCAACCTGCACAGTGACCCCATCCAGGCTCAGCATTCCCAATCCAGCCAGCAGGAAACCCTTCACTGCATTCTCCCAGACGTTAGCCGATGGTCTTGTGAATGATCTGTCCGCCGCGCTCCAGCAGGAACGAGCGGAACGCGGCGGCAATCGGCGACAGGTGCTTATCGCGTAAGTGCATCACGTACCAGTCGCGCACTATGGGCAGGCCTACGATATCCAGGCACACGAGCTTGCCCGCGGCGAGCTCGAGCCCAACCGTGTGCGCCGAGATGAAACTGATGCCCATTCCTGCCATGACCGCCTGCTTGATGGTCTCATTACTACTCACTTCCATTGAGACGCGAAAGGGGACGTGCCGTTCCCGGAACACATGTTCCATGGACGCACGGGTTCCAGAGCCTTCTTCGCGGATCAGAAACTGCTGATTACTGAGTTGCTTGAGCTGCATTCGTTTGCGCGAGGCGAACGGATGATCGGGGGCGGCGATGATGACCAGCGGGTGCTTTGCGAAGGGTTCGGCAATTGTTTCGAGCTCGCGCGGCGGCCGTCCCATGATGACCAGGTCGATGTCGTTCGCGGCCATCTGCTTGATGATTTCCTCACGGTTGCCCACATCGAATTTGATCGTAACTTCGGGGTAGGCGGGCGTGAACGCGGACAACAGCGAGGGCGCGAAGTACTTGGCCGTGCTCACGGCACCGAGCTTCAAAACCCCTCGTTTCAAGCCTCGCATGGCCGCGAGCGCCTCGCCGGCTTCACGCATCAGCTCAATGGTCTGTGTTGCATAATGCAGCAGCTCGGCGCCGGCGGGGGCGAGTTGCACCTTGCGCCCGATCTTCTCGAACAGCGGCAGGCCGACTTCCTCTTCCAGCAACTTCACCTGTTGCGATACCGCCGGCTGTGTCAGGTGCAACTCCTGCGCCGCCCGCGTAAACGACAGGTGCCGCGCGACCGCTACGAACACCTTCATCTGCCGCAAAGTCACGTTACGCATTCAAATGTCCCACGGTGTCATTTCGTCGGAATCCCGCTTCATAAGGGACTCTTATGCTCTGGAGAACAATATCTAACTAGACCTAATAGAAAGCAAGCGCCAGAGTCGGGGCCACGGATCAGTCAAGAAACCGCTAGGGGACCTTCCATGCAGCACAACAGCCTGTCCAACGGCAGCAACGGCACCGGCGCGGCCGTGAAAGCCAAATCCGGCGCGGCCCGCTACAAGGCCGGAGTATTGAAGTACGCCCAGATGGGCTACTGGGATTCCGGGTATGTGCCGAAGGACACCGATATCCTCGCCCTGTTTCGCATCACCCCGCAGGAGGGCGTCGACCCGATCGAGGCGGCGGCGGCGGTGGCCGGCGAGTCTTCCACGGCAACGTGGACTGTTGTCTGGACCGACCGGCTGACGGCATGCGACCGCTATCGCGCGAAAGCGTACAAGGTCGAGCCGGTGCCCGGATCTGCGGACCAGTATTTCGCCTACATTGCCTATGACCTGAACCTGTTCGAGCCCGGCTCCATCGCCAATGTGACCGCCTCGATCATTGGCAACGTGTTTGGCTTCAAGCCCCTGCGCGCCCTGCGGTTGGAGGACATGCGCTTTCCGACCGCCTATGTGAAGACGTTCAAGGGTCCTGCGACGGGAATCGTCGTGGAGCGCGAACGTCTCGACAAGTTCGGCCGCCCGCTGTTGGGCGCGACCGTGAAACCCAAGTTGGGCCTGTCGGGCAAGAACTACGGGCGGGTGGTGTACGAGGCCTTGAAGGGCGGCCTGGATTTCACCAAGGACGACGAAAACATCAACTCGCAGCCGTTCATGCACTGGCGCGACCGCTTTCTCAACTGCATGGAAGCCGTCAACCGGGCACAGGCCGCGACCGGCGAGATCAAGGGTCACTATCTCAACGTGACCGCCGGCACGATGGAGGATATGTACGAGCGTGCGGAATTCGCCAAGGAATTGGGCTCGGTCATTGTCATGATCGACCTGGTCATCGGTTACACCGCGATCCAGTCGATGGCGAACTGGGCGCGCAAGAACGACATGATCCTGCACCTGCACCGTGCCGGTCACTCGACTTACACGCGGCAGAAAGGTCACGGCATCTCATTCCGCGTGATCTGCAAGTGGATGCGTCTTGCGGGAGTCGATCACATTCACGCCGGTACAGTGGTCGGCAAGCTCGAAGGCGACCCGGCTTCGGTGCAAGGTTTCTACAACGTCCTGCGCGAGAACGCCAACCCAATGGATCTGCAGAAAGGCATTTTCTTCGATCAGGATTGGGCGGGGCTGCCCGGTGTCATGCCGGTCGCTTCGGGTGGCATCCACGCGGGCCAGATGCACCAACTGTTGACTTACCTCGGCGAGGACACGGTGTTGCAGTTCGGTGGCGGCACGATCGGTCACCCGATGGGCATCCAGGCGGGCGCGGCCGCGAATCGCGTAGCTCTCGAAGCCATGGTACTGGCGCGCAACGAGGGCAAGGATATCTGGAACGAGGGGCCGGAGATACTCGAGAACGCCGCCAAGGACTGTGCGCCATTACGGGCAGCGTTGGATACGTGGGGCGAGATCACCTTCAACTACACGAGCACGGACACTCTCGACTTCGTACCGACCGCGACGCCCGCCTGATCACCGGAGAAAAGTAACATGAGACTCACACAAGGCGCCTTTTCCTTCCTGCCCGATCTGACCGATGCGCAGATCAGCAGTCAGATCGAGTATTGCCTGCAGAACGGCTGGGCCGTCTCCATCGAGTACACCGACGATCCGCACCCACGCAACACCTACTGGGAGATGTTCGGCAACCCCATGTTCGACATCCGGGATGCCGCGGGCATCATGGGCGAGCTGCAGTCGTGCCGGAAGACCTTTCCGGAGCACTACATCAAGGTCAACGCGTTCGACTCATCGCACGGACGCGAGTCCCTGCGGTTGTCATTCATTGTGAGCCGCCCCAGCAAGGAACCGGGATTCTCGCTGGAACGCCGTGAAGCGGGCGGACGCAAGCTCCAGTACACAACGAAGTCATATGCAGTCGATCGCCCGGAAGGCGAGCGATATTGATGGGCCGCCGTGGACACCGTGATGAACAACGGCCAGGCACAGGCACTGGATCTCGACGCCGCCTTCCGTGAGTCGCAGATCGGCGAGGTCCTCGATGGATTGGAACGGGACCTGATCGGCCTCGAGCCGGTCAAGAGCCGCATTCGCGATATCGCGGCCTTGCTGCTGGTGGACAAGCTGCGCGCCTCGCTCGGCTTGTCCACCGGCGCGCCTTCTTTGCATATGAGCTTTACCGGTAACCCGGGTACGGGCAAGACGACGGTGGCCCTGCGGATGGCCGAAATCCTCCATCGGCTCGGCTATGTCCGTAAAGGTCATCTCGTGTCAGTGACGCGAGACGATCTCGTTGGCCAGTACATCGGCCACACCGCGCCCAAGACCAAGGAGGTGTTGAAGCGCGCCATGGGCGGGGTGTTGTTTATTGACGAGGCCTACTACCTCTACCGGCCTGAGAACGAGCGCGACTACGGCCAGGAGGCCATTGAGATTCTGTTGCAGGTCATGGAAAACCAGCGTGAGGACCTGGTCGTGATTTTCGCGGGCTACAAGGATCGCATGGATACCTTTTTCCGCAGCAATCCGGGCATGTCATCCAGGGTCGCGCACCACATCGACTTCCCGGACTACACGCCGGCGGAGTTGCATTCGATCGCCGCATTGATGCTTCAACAGATGCACTATCGCCTCAATCAGCAGTCGGATGAGGCATTGCTGGAATACATTGAACGGCGTATACAACAGCCGCATTTCGCCAACGCCCGCTCGGTGCGCAATGCCCTCGATCGCGCCCGCCTGCGGCAGGCCAGCCGCCTGTTCGAGCGGCGGGGAGGTCTGATATCCAAAGAAGATCTGATGACAATTGAAGCGGCGGATATCCGCGCCAGCCGGGTGTTCGCCAACGACCGGAACGAGAGTAAATAACAAACGGGGGAAGTGCAGCCATGGGCTACACAAAGATATTCACGACCAAGACCCTGACGCGGTTCCTCATCGAGGAACAGCGTCGTTTCAATTATGCGACGGGTGGTTTCACGGGCCTGGTCAACGATGTTCGCCTTGCATGTAAACGCATAGCCCGCGTCATCGGCAAAGGCGCGCTGTCGGATGCGCTGGGAACCGCCGGAACGACCAACGTTCAGGGCGAAGCCCAGATGAAGCTCGATGTGCTGGCAAACGACATATTCGTCCGTACCAACGAGTGGGGCGGCCAGTTGCGCGGCATGCTGTCGGAGGAAATGGATGATCCGTATCCTATTCCCGCGGAGTATCCGCGCGGCAAATACCTTCTGCTGTTCGATCCGCTCGACGGCTCGTCCAACATCGATGTGAATGTCTCGGTGGGCAGCATTTTTTCCGTGCTGCGTTGTCCTGAAGGGATCTCCGAGCCCACCGAAACGGACTTTCTGCAACCGGGTACGCAACAGGTCTGCGCCGGCTATGCCATCTATGGCCCTTCGACCATGTTGGTGCTGACCACCGGCCGCGGGGTCAATGGTTTCACTCTGGACCGGGAGATCGGCGAGTTCATGCTCACCCATCCGGAAATTACCATTGAGCCGGATACATCCGAGTTTGCCATCAATGCATCCAACTCCCGGCACTGGGAGCCGGCCATCAAGCGCTACGTGAACGAGTGCCTGGCCGGGCAGGCGGGCCCACGCGGCCGTGACTTCAACATGCGTTGGATTGCTTCGCTGGTGGCGGAAACGCACCGGATCCTGATGCGCGGGGGTGTCTTCATGTATCCACGTGATCGCAAAGACTCCTCCAGAAACGGCCGTCTGCGGCTCCTGTACGAAGCCAACCCGATCGGCTTCCTGATTGAGCAGGCGGGCGGACGCGCGAGCACCGGGGCCGAGCCGATACTCGAGGTGCAGCCGCAGGCGGCCCACCAGCGTATCGGCTTCGTGTTCGGCGCGCGAAATGAAGTCGAGCGCATCGAGCGTTATCACCGCGACCACAACGATTTCGAATTTGACGCGCCGTTGTTCGGCACGCGCGGCCTGTTCAAGACACCGGCGTAAGGCAGGAAAACACCATGTCGGCAAAGCATCCCATCATTGCGGTCACCGGCTCTTCGGGTGCCGGCACGACTTCGGTCATGCGTACCTTCGAGCAGATCTTCCGCCGCGAAAACATCCGTGCCGGGTTTGTAGAGGGCGACAGCTTCCATCGCTACGATCGCGCGGAAATGAAACAGCGCCTGGCCAGCGCCATTGAACGCAGCGACCATATTTTCAGCCATTTCGGGCCCGATGCGAATCTCTTCCCGGAGCTCGAGGCGCTGTTCAGTGATTACGGCCGCGCGGGCACGGGGAGGGTGCGCAAGTACCTCCACGACGAGCCGGAAGCCGCGAAGTACAAACAGGAGCCCGGGACTTTCACTGAATGGGAGGATCTGCCTTCCGACACAGACCTGTTGTTCTACGAAGGACTCCACGGTGCGGTGGTCAGTGACGAGGTCAACGTCGCAAAGCACGTCGATCTGTTGATAGGCGTGACGCCGGTGGTGAATCTCGAGTGGATCCAGAAGCTCCACCGCGACAAAGCCACTCGCGGCTACTCGGCGGAAGCGGTGACTGACGTGATCCTGCGGCGCATGCACGACTACGTGCACTATATTTGCCCGCAGTTTTCGCGCACCCATATCAACTTTCAGCGTGTCCCGGTGGTGGATACCTCGAACCCGTTCATTTCACGCCACATCCCCACACCGGACGAGTCGTTTCTCGTCATCCACTTCTCCAATCCGCGCGGCATCGATTTCCCCTACCTGTTGTCGATGTTGCACGACTCCTTCATGTCACGAGCCAACACCATTGTGTGTCCGGGCGGCAAGATGGACCTGGCGCTGCAGTTGATATTCACGCCCATGATCTGGCGCTTGATGGAATTCAGGAAGGAAATGCTGGCGCGTGGATCGCAGGTTGTGCGCAGATGAGTTGTGAAGCGCTGATATTCGATGTCGACGGGACACTCGCCGACACCGAAGAAGTGCATCGCCAGGCCTTCAATCTGGCATTCGCGGCCTGTGGGTTGGATTGGATCTGGGATGCGCCCCTGTATGGGGAATTGCTGCAGGTCACCGGGGGCAAGGAACGGATCGCCAGCTACATCGAGCGGCTCGCGATGCCTGTGACCCAGCGGCGCGATCTGCACAATCTCATACCCGAAATCCACCGGGCCAAGACGCGGCTCTACAAGGAGCTGATCCAGGTAGGGCAGGTGCGGCCGAGGGCCGGTGTGCGCCGCCTCATGATGGAGGCACGCGAAGCGGGTATCCGGGTGGGCCTTGCCACGACCACCTCGCACGAGAACATCGAGCCGCTGCTGGCGGCAGGTTTCGGGTGGCAGGCATTGAAGTGGTTCGATGCGATTGCGGCCGGTGATGTGGTGGCGCGCAAAAAGCCGGCCCCGGACATATACAATGTCGCCCTGAAGTCATTGGGCATCGATCCGGTCAACGCCATTGCGGTGGAAGACTCGGCGATCGGCGTCGCATCGGCCAAGGCCGCAGGCCTCTTTACGGTCGCAACGCCCAGCAAGTGGACGCTGACCCAGGACTTCACTGCGGCCGATCTGCTGCTGTCCTCGCTCGGCGATCCGGCGGAGCCGCTCGACCCCGCCGACGAAAAGCGGCTGGGCGCCCAATTTTTGAGTATGGACCGGCTGACAGCCCTGCACAGGGAAGCTCGCCGAGGAGTAGTGCATGGCGAAGCTGAATGAACGCATCCGGGCGGTGGCCTTCGATCTCGATGGCACCCTCATTGACACCATGGACGACCTGGCGGCCTCCGTCAATCTGATGCTCGGCATGCTGGGCGCACCGGAACTGACGCAGGCGCGCATCCGCACGCTCGTGGGCAATGGCGTCGAGACGCTGGTGTTGCGCGCTTTGAATGACAGCGTCGGCAGCGCCTCTGCGCATTCGGCCAGGCGTTCTGCGGCGCTGGCCCTGTTTCGGCGCCTGTATGGCCAGCAGCTTTACAGGCGCAGCAAGGTCTATCCGGGGGTTGTGGACACTCTGCGATCGTTAACCGAGGCGGGTATGGCACTATGCTGCATCACCAACAAAGACAGTGTCTTCGCCGAGCCGCTGTTGAAACAGGCGGGCTTGAGCGAATTCTTCAGCTTTACGCTGTGTGCCGATCGCGCCGAAGACCGCAAGCCCAGTCCCAACATGCTGCTCGCCGCGTGCGCGCGTCTCGGCCTTGCGCCGGCTGAGATGTTGTATGTGGGAGATTCCGGTATCGACATTGCCGCGGCGCGCGCTGCCGGCCTGCCGGTGATTGCGGTCGGTTACGGCTATGGAAAGGACCATGCAGCCGGGCCCGGCGCGGCTCAGCCTGACGGACGCGTCGCTGAGATGAGTGAAATCGTGGCGCTGTGCGTCCTGCGGACGGCGGATAAACCTGACTTGAAGTTGTACACGGGGACACTGTAATGAATGCGGAAATCCAGCAACCGAGGCGCGAAGCCGCGCACAACGAAGTAGTCAACGCCATTCGTGCGTTGGCCATGGATGCCGTGCAGAAGGCCAACTCGGGTCACCCGGGCATGCCAATGGGCATGGCCGAGATCGCGGCAGTTCTGTGGCGGCGGCATCTGCGTCACAATCCTGCCAATCCGCAGTGGGCCGACCGGGATCGATTTGTTGTGTCGAATGGTCATGGGTCGATGCTGTTATATGCGCTGTTGCATCTGACGGGGTATGACCTGCCGATGGAGGAGATCCGGCAGTTTCGGCAGATGGGCTCAAAAACACCGGGCCATCCCGAGTATGGAATCACACCCGGCGCCGAGACCACCACGGGACCTCTGGGTCAGGGCATCTGCAACGCGGTGGGGATGGCGCTTGCGGAAAAATTGCTGGCCGAGCAATTCAACCGCACCGGCCTCGAGCTTCTCTCCCATTTCACCTATGTGTTCGTTGGCGATGGCTGCCTGATGGAAGGCATCTCCCATGAGGCCTGCTCGCTGGCCGGGACTCTTGGGCTCGGCAAGCTCGTTGTGTTCTACGACGATAATGGCATTTCCATTGATGGGCACGTGAAGGGCTGGTTTACGGATGACACGCCCAAGCGCTTCGAAGCTTATGGCTGGCATGTTGTTCCCAACGTGGACGGTCACGACAGTGAGGCAATCGATCGCGCCATCGTAGCCGCCAAGGCGGCGAGCGACCGCCCCTCGATCATCTGCTGCAAGACTGTCATCGGCAGGGGAGCTCCCACGAAGGCAGGCACTCATGACTCGCATGGTGCGCCGCTGGGCGACAAGGAAGTTGCAGCTACTCGCGCCCACATTGGCTGGCCGCATCCGCCGTTCGTTGTTCCCGCGCACGTGTATGAAGCATGGGATGCACGCGAGGCGGGTGGCCGGGCGGAGAGCGATTGGAACACCCTGTGGAGTCAATATACCCGGGCCTATCCCGTGGAAGCTCGCGAGTTGCAGCGTCGCCTGGCGGGAGACCTGCCGGCGGAATTCGCCAACAACGTACGCGCCTTGACCGACAAGGTCAGGGAAAAAGCGGCTTCGATTGCCAGCCGCAAGGCCTCGCAGGATGTCATCGAGGCGCTTGCGCCCGGGCTGCCGGAGCTGCTGGGCGGCTCCGCCGATCTCGCCGGCTCCAACCTGACCCTGTGGTCCGGATCGAAGCCGATCGGCAAGCCGGGCGGCAACTACATCCACTACGGAGTGCGCGAGTTCGGCATGGCCGCCATCATGAATGGGATCGCTTTGCACGGCGGCTTCATTCCCTACGGCGGCACCTTCCTGACCTTCTCCGACTACTGCCGCAACGCCTTGCGCATGGCGGCCCTCATGAAAATCCGCTCCCTCTTCGTTTTCACACACGACTCGATCGGGTTGGGCGAGGACGGGCCTACTCACCAGGCGGTGGAGCATGTTGCCTCCCTGCGCCTCATTCCCAACATGGACGTGTGGCGTCCCTGTGATACGGAGGAATCCGTGGTTGCGTGGGCCGCGGCGCTGGAGCGGCGGGATGGGCCGGCGTCTCTGATCTTCAGCCGGCAGAACTTGCCATTCCAAAAACGTTCCGCGGAAGTGGCGGCCAACATTGAGTGCGGCGGCTACGTTCTCGTCGAGCCTGAGACGATTCCTCGCGCCGCCATCATCGCGACAGGGTCCGAAGTGGGCCTCGCGGTCGAGGCGCAAAAGGTTCTGGCGCAGATCGGTGTGGCCGTGCGTGTAGTGTCGATGCCCTCCACGACGGTGTTTGATCGCCAACCCCAGTCCTACCGTGACTCGGTCTTGCCTCTGGACCTTCCGGCGGTGGCGGTGGAGGCCGGTTCACCGGACCTGTGGAGGAAGTACGTGGGCAGGTCAGGTGAGGTCATCGGAATGAGCACCTTCGGGGAGTCCGCCCCGGCGGGCGAGTTGTTCAAACACTTCGGCTTCACCGCCGGCCACGTAGTCGAGGCGGTGAAAGCCGTGTTGGCCAGGCTCAACTAGTGGTTGCGCGCGCTTTCACCGGTGTCGGGCTGAACTGTGAACAGCAGATCGGCCATGTCGTCCGCGTGCTCCTCCTCCTTGGCGAGAATCCCTTCCATCAGGCGCTTGGAAGTGGGGTCCTTGTCGCCCAGGAACTGAATGATCTCCCGGTATGACTCGATGGCGATGCGTTCGGCAATGAGGTCCTCCTTGATCATGTCGGTCAAGGAGGTGCCTTCCTTGTACTCGCTGTGGCTGCGGCTCGTGAGAATGGACGGGTTCATTTCCGGCTTGCCGCCGAGCTGCTTGATGCGCTCGGCGAGCTGATCGGCGTGCTGCTGTTCCTCGGTGGCGTGCTCGAGGAACTCTTCCTTCACGGCCTGGGAATGAATGCCCGAAGCCATGAAGTAGTGGAATTTGTACCGCAGCACGCACACGAGCTCCGTGGCCAGCGCCTCATTCAGGATGCCGATCACCTGCTTGCGGTCGAGCTGATAGTCCTTGGTGACAGCGCCTTCGTTGATCTGCTGGCGGGCGCGATCCCGAATCTCTTGTATCTGCTTGACATGGTTCATGTATTTGCACTCCAGCCCGCGAGGGTATGCGGATCAACGCTCCGTTCGGCGGGGAGTTCCTTGTTAAACTGGCAGGCATGAACGCCGTCCAATCGCTCTCGAAAACCGGATACGCCTTTTTGTCTGCGGCAGAGGTGGCCTCTGAGCTCCAGGTTGATATTCCACAGCTCAATGCATTGGCGGAGTGGTGGAGCTCGCTTCCGCGGGATGAGTACCTGCGGGATGGCGGACGCTATCGGTCTCGTCGTCACTCTTGCTTCATTGACGAGGGCGGGGTGCTGACTTTGGCCCCGCACAGGGCGCACTGGCAGCCGACCTCGTACAACGCGCTTCACGGCGGCCTCGAGCGCTGGTTCGAGCCGATTGCGCCGGAAGTTCTGAACGCTCCGGCATGGACTCGTCTATTGGAGTCGATTGGGACAATCTTCGCCCAGATACGTCCGGTGAAACGCTGGTATATCGAAGCGCATCAGTTTCGCATCGATACTAAGGATGGCATCGGCAGGCCGACGCCTGAAGGCGCGCACCGTGATGGCGTCGATTTCGTGGCATTGCTGCTGATTCAGCGTCGGGGTATTCGCGGTGGCGAAACGCGAGTATTCGATGCCCACGGACCGTCGGGGGTCCGCTTTACGATGGAAGAGCCATGGTCGCTATTGCTGATGGATGATGCCCGCGTCATCCATGAAACGACCCCCATTCAGCCTGAAGGAGATGGGGGAGTGCGCGATACGCTTGTTTTAACGTACCGCGCCGACGGGTTCCAAGCGCCTCCTTAAGACGCTGCTTGCCCGTCGATCCAGGTTTCCAACACCTGGAGCTGCTCATCAGCCAGCACAAAGTTGGCTTTGTAGCCCGGCGCGATCCGACCGACTTCGTGGGCGAGGCCGAGGAACTCGGCCGGGTACAGGCTCGCCATCCGAACGGCCTCCGGCAGGGGCAGCCCCAGCAGGGAGATGGCGTTGCGTACGCAGCTCGCCATATCGATGTTGGAGCCGGCAAGGCGTCCGTCGTCATCCAGGCACAAGTTACCCGACACGGTGATCTTGCGTCCGCCAATGAGGAATGATTTGTTGTTGGTACCGACGCCGGGCATGGCATCGGTGACCAGCATGAAGCGGTCATGCCGTTTGCAGCGCATGGAAATGCGCAACACAACCGGATCGGTGTGTTCGCCATCCACAATGATTCCGCACCAACTGTCGGGATCGTCGAGCGCGGCACCCACCACGCCGGGCTCGCGGCCTGTCAACTGTGACATGGCATTGAACAGATGGGTGAAACCGGTCAGGCCTGCCTGCAGAGCAAGCCGGATCTGCTCGTAAGTTGCGTTGGTATGACCCGCGGAGACCGCGACACCGCCATCGGCCAGCTTCCTGATCATGGCGGGAGTTGTCATTTCGGGCGCGAGCGTGACGAGCGTGCGGCCGCCACGAAGTCCCGTGAGCAGTTTGATGGCGTCCGTGTCCAGCTCGCGGAATTTGTCGGGATCGTGGATGCCCTTGCGTTCCACGTTGAGGAACGGACCCTCGATATGAATGCCCAACACGCCGGGCACCCTGGCCGAGAGCGCCGCCTGAACCGCTTCGATGGCTTTGGCGACGACATCCAGGTCGGCGCTGATCAGAGTGGGCAGAAAGCCGGTGGTGCCGAATTTGCGGTGCGCCGCGCCGATGGCACGGATCGCCTCCACACTGGGCGCGTCATTGAACAGGACGCCGCCGCCGCCGTTCACCTGCGAATCAATGAAGCCGGGCAGCAGGAGCTTCCCACCCAGGTCGCGCTTTTGCCCCTCTGCACAGCGTCGATCGTTCGCGGCGACAATGGCGAGGATGCGCCCATTCTCTATCAGTACGCATCGATCATCGACCAGTCCGCCGTCAAGCAGCACACGCCCGTTGACCAGGGCGGTTATGGGATCATTAGCCATCAAACGGTCTCGGTGACCTTGCGCAGGTGAGGGGGGCGATCGGGATCGTAGCCTCGCGCAATCGAGAGCGCATTGATCATTCGATAGAACGACTGGATGGCGAGCATAGGCTGGATCGCCGGATGTGCGCTTTCCGTCGGCAAAATCGTTGCTTGCGGAGCGTTGGCGCCTGCCAGCAGGATCTGTGCGCCGCGTCCCGCGAGCTCCGCCGCCAGGGTTTCGACGCCACCGTGTGTTTCGTCGTTTTGCGCAAAAATCAGCACTGCAAAGCCCGACTGGACCAGGGCCATCGGTCCGTGCCGCAGCTCGGCGGCACTCAAGGCTTCCGCGTGCAGTCCGCAAGTCTCTTTCAACTTCAAGGCCGCTTCCTGCGCAACACCCAGCCCCAGTCCGCGGCCGACCACGTACAGATTGCGAACTGGTGTCAGTGTTGTGAGCGCGTCCTGCCAATCCAGCTTCCAGGCGCGCGCCAATGCGGCGGGCGCCTGCTCGAGCGCGTCCAACAGCTCCTCGTCCTGCGACCACGAGGCGACGAGATGAATGATTGCTGCAAGAGCGGCGATGTACGACTTGGTCGCGGCAACGCTCTGTTCGGGTCCCGCGCACAACGGAATGGTGTAGTCGGCTGCTTGGGCCAGCGGCGAGCTCTCGACGTTGACCATGGCAAGGATCATGGCGCCCGCGGCCTTGGCGCTGGCCACGGTTGCCAGCAGGTCCGGACTCGCTCCGGACTGGGAGATGGCCAACATAACGGTGCCGCGCAGATCCGCTTTGGCGGAGTAGACGGAGCTGACTGACGGCGCCGCGGAGGAAGTCAGAATGCCAACGCGGGTCTCGAGCAGATATTTGGCGAATGTCGCGGCGTGATCCGAGCTGCCGCGCGCGCAGGTGACCACCGCGTATGGCCGGTGACGCCGCAACTGTTCGCCGAGCTTCTGCATGACCTCGGTGTTGGTACGCAGTTGCCGCCGGACCGTGTCAGCGGCCTGGGCTGCTTCCTGGAGCAGGAATGATTCTTTCATGAGGAACTGCTGAGCTCGGCGACGAAATCATACGTATCGCCGCGGTAGTAGGATTGGGAGAACTCCGCTGCGCGCCCGTCCTTGAGAAACCCCAGGCGCTCGACCAACAAGCCGGCATCCTTTTCCTTCGCCTGCAACAACTTTGCCTGCTCGCCGGTCAATAACACCGCCCGCAGCCGCTGCAGCGCGCGCACCGGCCGGTTGCCTGCCTTCTCCAACGCTTCATACAAGGATGATTCGACGGCATCGAGCGACGGCAGGGTCGAAGCCAACACGGTCGCATATTCGAGCGACATGGGAGCTTCGTTGGCAAAGCGGATACGGTGAAAGCGATACACGGGCGTACCCGGACTCGAGCGCAGCGCCAGCGCCTCCTCGGGCGCGACGGTGCCTTCGGATCGTTGCAACCAGACACTGCGCGGCGTGCGGCCGCGAGCCCGCATATCTTCAGAGAACGAGGTCAGCTTGGAGAAGTTCTTCTCGACTCGCGCGACCACAAAGGTCCCGGAGCCCTGCCGGCGTACCAGCAGTCCCTCGTTCACCAGGCCATCGATTGCCTTGCGGACCGTGATCCGGGAGATGGAAAACTCGCTGGCCAGGTCCCGTTCCGCCGGCAGTGCGTCGTCTGGACCCAACAAGCGGCGCTCCATGGCCTCCCGAAGAGCGCGCTGAAGCTGCTGATAAAGCGGCAGGCTGCTGGACTCATCGAGCATCCCCACGGACTGCGACAGCAGGGTCAAAGGGCTTCTCCGGTATACGTCAGTGGTAACATCATACTACCAATATCGTACCAATTAGTACCCCTTCATGCCTATTTGCCGCCCCGTAACGGAGATTGGTATGCCTGGGAGTTGTCAATTCCACGGCAGTGGTACTATATTGGCACGTAAGTGGTAGCGCAGGCCGCGGGGAGTGGCGTCCTGTGTACCGGGACTAAAAACAGTGGGGTGCATACATATGAGAATCGCAAGGTCTACCTTGGTGGGAACAGCCGTCGCCATGGCGCTGTTTGGGCGCAACGGAGATGCACGCGCCGAGGCGCCTGCCGCGGATGCGGCGGCCGACAGCAATGATTCCCTCGCAGAGGTTGTGGTTCAGGGCTACCGGGCGAGCGTGCGCGAGTCGTTGGAGACCAAACGCCAGGCCATCGGCGTCGAGGAAGTCATCACTGCCGAGGATGTCGGCAAATTCCCCGACAAGAATCTCGCGGAAGCCCTGCAACGCGTCCCTGGAATCGTGACGCAGCGTGACTTCGGCGAAGGCGAGCGCATCAATCTGCGCGGCACCCTGACTACCCTGACGAACGCAACGTTCAATGGGCACGCGCTGTCGAGCGCCGACTGGTTCCTGCTGGATCAGCAGAATGCCACCCGCAGCTTCAACTACCTCATGTTCCCCGCCGACCTGATCGGCAAGGTCGAGGTGCAGAAGACCGCACAGGCGGACGTTCAGGAAGGCGGTATCGGCGGCACGGTCAACATCCAGACCCGCAAGCCGCTCGATCTCAATCCACTGACCGCCTACGCATCGATGGAAGGCGCCTACACGTCGACTTCGAAGAAATACGATCCGTATGGCACGGCGCTGTTCAGTTGGCATGACAGCGACAGCCGGATCGGCATCCTGGTGGCCGGTATCTACCAGGAGCGACACCTGCGCCGCGACGGATTCGAGATCCTGGGCTACGCGCCACTGAACGCCACGGCCAAAGGCAGCACCGATCCGAACCTGATCCCGACACTGATCAACTCGGCCTTGTTCCAACAGGACCGCATCCGCAAGGGCGGCAACTTCGATGTGCAGTTCAAGCCCTTCGATCAGCTCGAATTCAATCTGAACGGCTTCGTGTCGCTGTTCGATGCCGAGAATACCAACCAGAGTTATCTGGTCGACCCGCAGCGCGCGATTGCGAACGGCGGTACGCTCACCAATGGCGTGCTTGACCACGGCGCGTACGTCGCGGGCACGGTGAGCTCGCTGGCGGGTGGCACGCAGGACTTCGGTGTGTTCTATGACTCGTTCCACCGTATCGCCAAGACAACGAGCCACAACATTGACCTCGATACCAAGTACACCCCGACCGACACCCTTACATTGCACATGGACTTCGGCTATACGGACGCCACCGGTAAGACCGATCCGCAGTATTTCCCCGAGTTCGGCGCACCGGCATCCTTCAGCTACGACTTCCGGCACGGGGCTCCCCAGGTCACCATGCTGCCCAATGCTGCCGGCACCACCGTCGACTGGACGAATCCGAAATCTTTCGTGTTCGACTTCGCCAACAACGATGTCTTCCTCAATAAGGACAAGGAATCCTACCTGTTTCTGGATGCCGAACAGAAGCTCGACCTGGGTGTGCTGAAGAGTGTGAAGGTGGGTTTCAAGGCCAGCAACCACGAGCGCGATGCCTCGGGTGATTTCACCACCTACGGCGACTTCTTCAAGCCCATCAACACGCTGCCGGCTTCCGATTTCTTCGGTGGCCAGGTGCCCGGCGATTTCCTCCACAACATCGCCAACTCCGGTTCGCTCACCCACGCCTGGATCGTGGATCCGGCCAAGGCGCAGGCCATTCTCGACCAGGAGGTGGCCAAGTCCGGCCGCGTCCCGTATCCACAGGGTGGCTTCACTGCGCAGGAGAAGACTCAGGGCGGGTATGTCATGGCCAATCTGGGCGGCGATCGTTGGCGCGGAAACGCGGGCGTGCGCTTCGTCCACACGGACCAGATCACCACCGGCGCTGTCTTCGTGGCCGATCCCACCCAGCCGGGCGTCATTCCCAATCCGTTTGGCGCATACATTCCCACGGCGGCTGAACGGACCTACAACGATGTCCTGCCGTCGATGAACCTGGCCTATGACATTACGCCCGAGCTGGTGGCGCGCTTCGCCGCAGCGAAGGTGATGTCGCGTGCCGATTTTACGGACATGGCGCCGCGGACCACTCTGAACGTCGGTGCACTGACGGGATCGGCGGGTAATCCCAACATCGACCCCTACCGGGCGAGCCAGGCCGACCTGTCGTTCGAGTGGTATCCCAACAGGGATACTGCGTACTCACTGGCCTTCTACTATAAGAGCATCAAGTCGTTCATTGTCGATAAGCCAGTCTCGCAGATACTGCCCTTCACCGGTCAGTCGGCGCCGTCCGCGGCTTGTACCACGCAAGGGCCCAATCTCTTCAATTGTCCCTTCACCATCAACGTGCGCTCCAATGGTGGCGGCGGCAAGCTGAAGGGTGTGGAATTGGGGATCACCCAGCCCATCTGGCGCGGGTTCGGCCTGCAAGCCAACTACACCTACTCGGATGCCACATTGGACAGCGGCGATCCGTTCCCAGGCAATTCGAAGAACACCTACAACTTTACGGGCTTCTACGAAAACGACCTGGTGAGCGCGCGCCTGTCATGGACGCAGCGGTCCGATTTCTTTGTCACCTTCGACCGCACGACCAACCTGTTTGAAACGGCGAACACCTCGCTGGACGCCTCGGCAAGCGTGAATGTCACGAAGTGGCTGACCGTGACCGCCGAAGCGCAGAACCTGACCGATGCGAAGATCGTGCAGTACGCGGATTACCTGTCGCACCCGCGCGCGATCTACGACAACGGCCGCGTGTACTTCGCCGGTGTGAAGCTGCGGTTCTAGAGCGGTTACTCGTAGCCGTACGCTGCCAGCAGCTTTCGCAGGCGCGGCACGTACGGCTCGAGTTGTTTGGAGTAGTGCTGGTAGCGGCCGATGGAACGGTCGTTCAGCTTTTCGGTCACCTGCGCATAGCTCGGTGTCGGTGCGTAACGGCGGTTCTCATGAAACTGCAGGCAGGCCGGATCGAACGGCAGACCCAGATAGTCGAGCAGCCTGCGCGTCTCACTTTCCTGGTTCGCAACGAGGGTTTCGTACCGCAGGACGAGCTCGTTCAGGGGGAGCTCCCGGCTGTAATGCTCCACCAGGTCGTGAACGGCGGCGAGGTGGTTGGAAATGTCCTCGATGCGATAGCCGCAATGGAAGCCGTGAGTCATATTGTTCGACAACATCGACACACAGACATCCAGGGGATGGCGTACGACCCGTACGACCTTGGCGTTGGGGAAGGCCATTCTGATGAGCGGCAAATAGATCTCGTTGAACGGCATCTTGTCCGTGAAGTAGGTGGTGCCACTCTTCAGGAGCCCGTATTGCTCGGCGCGCGCGAGGTAATAGTCCCGGAAGAGGGTGGCGGCGTAGTGATAGTCCGCCATCCAGCTTTGCGCGAGATTTTCAGGAAAACGCTCGGCACCGGGAAAAATATCGCCGGCGAGCTTGCTCATATCCGCAACGAACGGCAGCTCGCCACCGGCGGCCACCGCCGGGTGACTGCACAGAATCTGTTCCACCAGTGTGGTTCCGGAGCGCGGAAAGCCCATGACAAAAATGGGTTGCGCCGCATCCGGGCGCGTCTTCGCCTGTGCCAGCAGGCTCACGTGCTCACGTGTAAAGAATCCTTTGCAACGATCAAACAGCGATTCGACCGCGTCGGCCCGGTACTCGGTGCCCGGGTTTTCTTTCAACAACTTCGTCTTGCCGGTGACGAAATCCTGCCAGGCAGCGTCGTAGTGCCCCAGGCGATCGTGCAAGCGGCCGCGAGCCAGATGGGCTTCTCCAGCGAGGGTGCCGGCGGCGTCGAGAATCGCCAAGGCTTCCTGGGGGCGACCGATGCGCGACAGGTGCGTCGCGCGCAGGAGATTGATCTCGGCCGGCGAGGATACCGCCTCGGCTTGGTCGAGAAGCTCTCCCGCGCGTTTGAGGTCACCCCGACCCTCATGGAGAGTGGACCAATAGGCCAGGGTCTTCATGTCCTGCGGGGCGAGATCGTGTGCGCGCGCAAACGTGGGGTCCGCCTCGTCAACTCGACCCTGCTTCATCAAGTTCAGGCCCAGGTTCATCAGCACGGGCGCGTGCGGACCGGAAAGCTCCAGGGCGCTGCGAAAGTGCCATTCGCCCGCGGGAAGATTGTTCATCTCCGAGAGGATCGTGCCGAACAGATTGTGGGCGTGCGCATTGCGGGGGTTGGCTCGCAACGCGGCGCGAGCAACCTTCTCGGCGTCTTCCGGTTTGCCGTGGACCATGAAGAGCTCAACAAGCTCGTTGTAGGCCCAGTCCGCCCGCGGATCGATTCCTATCACCGTATCCAGCGTCCGCGCTGCCTGGCCGAACTGTCCGCGCTTCTGCTGCACGATAAATCGAAGCTCGAGCGCGTTTACGTCGCGTCCAGCCGTCTTGAGGCGCTCTTCGGCCGCCGCCTCCACGGCGCGCATGTCACCGCGTTGCAAAGCTTCACGACCACGGAGAACAAGAGGATGGGGCGCTGCTGGCATGAACAAAACCTCAGGGACCAGGGGCAGACTCGAGTACGTAGACCCGCTATGGTGCCCGCTTCCGGGGCGGTTGTTTAGGGCATGTTGATGATGAGGGGTCTTCCGGCGAAGGTCAGCATGTTCGCAAGCGCGGCGATTGGGTGGCTGGTCGCTACAGCAGCTCACGCCACGGAACTGCCTGCAGTCATTCCGGTGCCCGCCCACATGGAGTGGCGCACGGGGGTTTTCGCGATTCGCGCGGACACCCGAGTCGCTATCCCCCGCGATTCGGGTGCCGCGCGGGTCGCGGGTTATTTCGCAGACCTCATGCAGAAGACTCGCGGGTTGCGGCTGCAATTTGGCTCAGCAGCGCGCCCCATCGTTTTCGAGCTCCACAAAGGCACGGAGGCGGCGAAATCCAACCCCGAGTCGTACACGCTCGACGTCAGTCCCACCCGCATCGTGCTGTCTGCTAGCGACCCGCGGGGTTTGTTTTATGCCGCCGTGACGTTGTGGCAACTCACCACTTCCGGTCCTGCTGCTGACACGATTTCCGTGCCCGCTGTCCACATTGTCGATTCGCCTCGATTTGCCTGGCGAGGCATGCTGCTCGACTCCGCGCGACACTACCAATCGCCTGAATTCATCCTCCAATTCATCGATTGGATGGCCCTCCACAAACTGAATGTCTTCCACTGGCATCTCACGGATGACCAGGCATGGCGGCTGGAAATCAAGAAGTATCCGCGCTTGACGGGAGTCGGCGCCTGGCGCGTGCCGGCGGGTGCGGCTCCCGCGGCTGACATTGATCCTGCCACGGGCAAACCCCGGCTCTACGGAGGTTTCTATTCGCAGGACACCGTTCGGAAAATTGTCGCGCACGCCGCGGAACGAAACATCACGGTCGTTCCGGAAATCGACCTGCCCGGGCACGCTACGGCCGCCGTGGTTGCCTACCCACGGTTGGCTAGTATTGTTCCAGCCCCCGCTGCTGTTCCTTCCGACTGGGGCGTTTACTTCAATCTGTACAACGCCGACGAAGGCACGCTCGAATTTCTCGAGAATGTGCTGACCGAAGTCGTGCAGCTCTTTCCGGGCCAATTCGTGCATATAGGTGGCGACGAGGCCGTCAAGGACCAATGGAAAGCGTCCCCGCGCATCCAGGAACGCATGCGCCAATTGGGTGTTGCCAACGAGGCGGATTTGCAGCGCTACTTCATTGAGCGCATCGGCAAATTCCTGACCCGACATCATCGGCGCCTGATCGGTTGGGACGAGATTCTCGAGGGCGGCATTCCACACGACGCGGCGATCATGTCGTGGCGCGGCGTTGATGGTGCGTATTCCGCCGCCGCGGCCGGCCATGACGCGGTGCTGTCGCCATCGCCGACTTTGTATTTCGATAACCGCCAAAGCGCCACCGACACCCAGCCCGGACGCGGGCACGTGACCAGCCTCGAGGACGTGTATAAATTCGATCCCATGCCCGCATCGCTGGCGCCGGATCAAAGGCAGCACATCTTGGGGTTGCAGGCGAACATCTGGACCGAGCACATCCGCACCGAAAAGCGGGTTGAGTACATGGCTTTTCCGCGTGTGGCCGCGGTAGCTGAAGTAGGCTGGTCGCCTGCCGCCAGCCTGAATTGGAATGATTTTCTCGCCCGCCTGCCTGAGCAACGGCGCAGGTACGAAAGCATGGGCATCACGGCCTATCCAGGCGCTTCCCAGGTCGAAGATGCCTCCCGTCCCGTCGCCGGCCTGTCGAGCCACCAGCTCAAAAGCTGTACCGACAAAGTCCTGCTGTCGTTGGAAGATGACGCACCCCTGAACGGGCCGCGGGCTGCATTTCTCGTCGACATCATGAACCCGTGCTGGATCTACCCCGCTGCCGATCTGACTGCCGATCGCTCACTGCAGGCCGCGGTGGGCCAGGTACCGTTCAACTTTCAGCTCGGGGCTGACATACACAGTATCAAGTTGACTCCGCCGCAAACTCCGTACGGCGAGCTGGAGGTCAGGCTCGATAACTGCGACGGGGAACGTGTTGCCACGTTGTCATTGCAGCCGGCCCTGGCCAACAATGGGGTTACGCGGCTGCCGGCGGCGAGCATTGCCCGTCGCGCTGGCAAGCATGACTTGTGTTTGAAATTCACCCAACGATCACTCGATCCCATGTGGGTGATCGACCGGGTCCGGCTGGAGTAGACGTGGCCTCATCCAAACTCGTTCTATTGTCGCCGCTGCAGGGTTGGAGCGCGCCGCTCGAAGAAACGCCCGACCCGGTATTTTCCGGGCGCATGATGGGCGATGGTGTAGTGATTGACCCCACCGGTAACACGTTGCACGCCCCCTGCGCCGGTACTTTGATCATCGTTGCCGCGTCCAGGCATGCGGTCACCCTACGCGCCGACAATGGTGCGGAGATTCTGCTGCATGTGGGAATCGACACTGTTGGGTTGGCGGGGGAGGGCTTCGAGCTGCATGTCCGTGCCGGGCAGAGAGTCGAGGCCGGCGATCGTCTGATCACCTTTGATCTGGATCTGCTGGCGCAGCGGGCCAAGAGCCTGATGACGCCGGTGCTGGTCACCGATTCCACGGCGTTCTCAATTTCGCGCCGGAGCGACAATTGCTCGCTTCGTGTGGGCGAATTTCTCATGGAAGTGTTGGCTGCGTCGGACGGCGAGTCGGCGCCTTCCGCCGCGCCTCAGCAAGGCATTGTTGAGCGTCGGGTGTTGGTGGAGTTGGAGCACGGTATCCACGCCCGACCCGCCGCGACCCTCGCGGCCGTGGCGAAGAAACTGGCGGCCGACGTCAATATTGTGTTTGGCGACCGGAAGGCGAAGGCGAAGAGCCCCGTCGCCCTGATGTCGTTGGGCGTCCGCAAGGGCGATCACATCGTCATTCAAGCATCGGGCGCCGATGCCGAGTCGGCCGTCGCGGCTGTCGAACAAGCAATTGCCGGCGGAAGGGACCTCCACGCGGCCGCGGCGATGCTGGCGGCGACGGGAGGAACCGCCTCCGCCGCGCCCGCTCGACGGCAGACTTCAGCGGACCCCGCCGGGGGAGCTGGCAGCGCGGCCATTGGCAGTGCGGCGGCTGGCAGCACGGCAGTTGGTAGTGCGGCGGCTGGCGGCACGGCGGTTGGCCGCGCGGAACCTGGTGCTCCGGCGGCTCGCGCTGCGGGCGCGGCGCTCCCGTCGGCTAACACCTCTGCGCCCGGCGCTGCCGGCGCACTTAAGGGCGTCGTAGCCAGCCGCGGTCTAGGTGTTGGCACTGCCTTCCAATTTGCGCGCGCTGTAATCGCCGTCCCCGAACACGGTGCCGGCATCTCACAGGAAGCTGAAGCGCTGGAGCGCGCCCGCGACTCCGCCCGCACTGACCTGGAACGGACCGTCAATTCCGGTAACACCACTGCACGCGAAATCGCCGAGGCCCATCTGGCCCTCATTGATGACCCCGAGTTGGTCGACGGTGCCCGTGCGCTTATCGACAAGGGCAAAAGTGCCGGCTTCGCATGGCGTGCGGTTCTGCGCGACGGCATTGAGCAACTGCGCGCACTAAACGATCCGCGAATGGCGGAGCGCGCCGACGATCTACTGGACCTGGAAACGCGAGTGCTGTCCGCTCTGAGCGGCACGAGCACCGCAGGCCCTGTCTTTCCACCCGAAACCATCCTGATAGCAAACGAGCTCTTACCGTCGCAACTCGTCGCCCTGGACAACGCCAAACTCGCCGGCATATGCCTCGCCGCCGGAGGCGCCACCTCTCACGTGTCAATCATCGCGGCCGCGATGGACATTCCAACGATAGTAGCAGCAGGTCCTGAGGCACTTCGTGTACCCACGGGAACCACCGTGATCTTGGACGCCGAGGCTGGCTGGCTATACATCGACCCTCCACGGATGAAAGTGGATCTGGCACGTAGTCAACTCGCAGACAAGCGCCAACGTCGCGTCGCGGAGCAACTCGCGGCGCAACGTGAGTGCCGAACATCCGACGGCACTCGGATCGAAGTGTTCGCCAACGTGGGTTCTGAAGCAGAGGCGCACGCGGCAGTTCGAAACGGCGCGGAAGGTTCCGGCTTGTTGCGCACCGAGTTTCTATTCCTCGAACGAACTGCTCCGCCGGACGAAACAGAGCAGCTCCAGCAATATCAGCAGATCGCGACCGCGCTGGAAGGGCGTCCGTTAACCATTCGGACGCTCGATATCGGCGGCGACAAGCCAATCCCCTATCTGCCGCTGCCTCATGAGGAAAATCCAGCCCTGGGATTGCGCGGAGTTCGGACGAGTCTGTGGCGGCCGGATCTCCTTCGCATTCAGTTGCGCGCAATTCTTCGCGTCCGTCCGGTAAGTCAATGCCGGATTCTTCTACCGATGATTACTGACGCAGGTGAGATCCGCGCGGTTCGCGCAATGATCGACGAGTTGCGGCGGGAAGAGGGTCGCGAAGATCCGATTGCCGTGGGTGCGATGATCGAAACGCCTGCGTCCGCCGTGATGGCCGACCTCATCGCGCGCGACGCAGATTTCATCTCGGTAGGAACCAACGATCTGACGCAGTACACACTTGCCATGGACCGGGGGCATTCGGAATTGGCGGCGAGGCTCGATGCCCTGCATCCAGCCGTGCTGCGTCTGATAGCCAAAGTCGTGAATGCTGGCAAGTCGCATGATCGAGTGGTCGCCATTTGCGGCGGCCTCGCTTCGGACCCCGTGGCGGTTCCCATCCTGATCGGGCTCGGTGTGCACGAGCTCTCCGTGGTGCCCGCTGTCATTCCACAGCTCAAGGCGCTGATATCAACACTCAACATCGATGACTGTGCGGCACTGGCCAACACGGCGCTGGAACGTGAAACCGCCGAGGCAGTCCGCGCACTCACACTGCAATGCGTTTCGGGTCTCGATGCCACCGGACGCGCCCGCGAGTAACCCTATGAAAGCCATACTTGCCAGTCTGCAGCGGATTGGCGGCGCACTGATGCTGCCGATCGCCGTATTGCCCATCGCCGGACTGTTGTTGCGCCTCGGTCAACCTGACTTGTTGAATTTTCCGTCCATGGCGGCTTCCGGCGATGCGATACTCAACAACCTGGGCCTGCTCTTTGCGATCGGTGTCGCTGTGGGCCTGGCACGCGAAAACCATGGCGCCGCGGGTCTTGCCGCCGTGGTGGGTTACCTCGTCACCACCAAAGGCGCGGAGGTTCTGATAGCCGCGCCACCGGATGCGGTAGCTGCTTTCACGGGTCCCGCCCGCGATCTGGCCGTTGCCGCGTACAAAGCCAAGGAGCTGGGCAAGCTCAGTGTGCCGGCCGGCATCATTTCCGGCCTGATAGCCGGGTCGCTCTACAATCGCTTCTATAACATCCGGCTCCCCAGCTATCTCGCGTTCTTCGGGGGCCGTCGCTTCGTGCCGATTGCCAGTGGCTTCGCCGGTCTCGCGGTTGCGGCGCTGTTTGGGTACGAGTGGCAGCGCCTCGAAGACGGTATGAACACACTGAGCCAGTCAGTGCTGCACGCCGGGAATCTGGGGCTGTTCGCGTACGGAGTTCTGAACCGCGTGCTGATCCTGACGGGCTTGCACCACATCATCAACAACATTGCGTGGTTTCTGCTCGGCGACTTCAACGGCACGACAGGCGACCTGAAGCGCTTCTTTGCCGGTGACCCCACCGCGGGTGCCTTCATGGCCGGCTTCTTCCCGGTCATGATGTTTGGCCTGCCGGCCGCCTGCCTGGCGATGTATCACGCCGCGCCGCCCGAGCGCAGAAAGGCGGTCGCCGGTCTGTTCTGGTCGATTGCGTTGACGTCGTTACTGACCGGTGTCACCGAGCCGATCGAGTTTACATTCATGTTCCTGGCACCGGCGCTGTATGCAGTACACGCGCTCCTGACGGGGCTTGCGTTCATAGTCATGAACGCCTTGAACGTGCGACTGGGATTCGGGTTCTCGGCGGGGCTGTTCGACTACGTGCTCAACTACAACAAGGCGACCCATCCGCTGCTGTTGGTGCCCGTTGGGCTGGTGTACTTCGGGCTTTACTACGGCTTGTTCCGCTTCGTCATTTCATGGCTGAACCTGAAGACGCCCGGTCGTGAGGAGGCGCCGATCGAAGACGGTGGGGTAGCCGAGGGTGGTGTGGCACCAGCACCGGCCGATAGGGCGTTGGCCTACATCGCGGCGCTTGGGGGTGCGGCGAATATTGTTGCGCTGGATGCGTGTACAACACGACTACGCCTTGTGATGGGTAATCAGTCGTTGGTCAATGAGGCGGCCCTCAAGCGTCTCGGTGCGCGCGGCATGATCAAGCCATCCGCCACTGCATTGCAGGTTGTGGTGGGTCCAGAGGCTGATCAGGTGGCGGGGGAGATGAGGGCGGCGCTCCGTACGACCGGCTCCGCTGGAACCGGTGCGCCAGCAGTTGCCCCCGCGACTGACGCTATGTCGACGTCCGCCCCTCCCATCCCAACCCCCACTCTGGCCTCTCTTTTGACCGCGCTCGGCGGTAGAACCAACATTCGCGCCATCGAGGCCGCCTCGACCCGCCTGCGAATCAACATCGTCGACCCCAAAGCCATCGACGAATCCGCGATTGCCTCGTTGGGCTTGCGCGGCATGGCGCGGGCAGCACCCAACTGGGTGCACGTGATTGTGGGCCCCCGTGCCGCCACCGCCGGTGCTACCTTGCGCCAACTACTCTGAGAAGCTCCTCGCATTGACAGCCAAGCGGAAACGGCTTCAGTCAGTTATTTGCCCCAGAAATGCCAGGAGCGGTTGACAGTCGCCACCGTCAGCCGCGCGCAACGCCGCAATGTAGCGAGAACGAACTTCACTCGCCGTTGTGAGCGATTCGCGACCCCACTCGAAACGCTGATTCGCAAGCTCCGTCAGGAGCAAATCAGCCATGAGCCGGGCATGGCGGCCGTTGCCATTTGGAAATACATGGATGGCCACCAAACGGTGATGATAGCGGGCGGCAATTTCAACTGGCGGGTAGGCTTTGTGCTCAATCTGCGCCCGGACATCTCCCAACATCTGATTCAAGTGCAAGGGGATTTCGTACCAGCGTACGCCGATATTTTTGTCGGAGCGACGCGCCTCCCCAGCCCACTTCCAGGTCTGACCGAACATGCGCCGGTGTACCGCACGGATGAAGCGTTGATCGAGGGGATCTCCACGCCGGCGGCCGAATAACCAATCGACCGCCTCGAGAATATTCGTTTCCTCATACTCATTGAGCTCATGCTGCAATGTCAGATGAGAAGGAATGAGTCCGGTGGCCTCGTCAGCGTCGATCGGAGTTGCGCCCGGTGCGTATTCAAATTTCACTGCCACAAGCGCGAGCGCTTCCCTTCGAGCAACTTATTGCGGATCTCGGCCACCTCACGCTCCATATGCTCATTGGCAGTTTGCTGATCTTCGAGCGCCATCGAATGTCGTACGCGTGAGACCTGTTCCCGGGCAACGCGATTCGCGCGTTCTTCCACCATCTGTTGTAGCGGTAGCTTGGGGACCAGCACATAACTGACTTCGCAGCCGAGAGCTGCTGCATATCGTTGTAGCGTGGCGAGTGTGATGTCTCCTTTGCTTTCATTGCGTTCCGCGTCAACAACGGCCGCTTGCGTAACTCCAACTGTTTTGGCGAGTTGGCGCGTGGTCATTCCGAGCGCCTGGCGCACGGCGCGCAACCAACCGCCTTTGGGCCGCGAGCGGGGTAGGGATCGCCACGCGCCGAGCGTTTTGTCGATCTGTTGCAGGGCGAGGGAACGCAACATTTGATTTCCTGAGTAGTTAAAGCTATTCAAAATGCAGTTTAATTGAGTAGTCATTGCTTGTCAAAATACGCATCTCTAAGTAGAAATAGCCTGTCATTCATTTGGGCTCTGCGGAGCCTCAAAATGGCCGTTTCTATAATGATCAATGACATAGATCGTCTCGACGGACTACTGTCCGCGCCGCTATGCTCCCGCGATGCAACCAGCCTCGCGCGCAGATCAGATTCTCCGGGACACTTTCGGTTATCCCGCCTTTCGCGGCCAGCAGCAGGACATCGTCTCGCACGTAGCGGAGGGCGGAGACGCGCTCGTGCTGATGCCGACGGGCGGTGGCAAATCTCTTTGTTACCAGATCCCAGCGCTCATCCGCGAAGGCATGGGAGTGGTGGTGTCGCCGCTGATTGCGCTGATGCAGGACCAAGTGGCTGCGCTCGACGAAGCGGGTGTGAGGGCTGCTGCGCTGAATTCGAGCATGAGCTGGCCCGATGTGCAGGCCGTCGAGCGCCGCGTTCGGCAGGGCGATATCGATCTGCTCTATGTTGCACCGGAACGCTTGCTGACCGAGCGCTGCCTGGATCTGCTTACATCATCAAAGCTCGCGTTGTTCGCGATCGACGAAGCCCATTGCGTTTCGCAATGGGGGCACGACTTCCGTCCGGAGTACATCAGGCTCGCCGTACTCGCCGAACGCTTTCCGGGGGTGCCTCGGATTGCGCTTACGGCTACCGCGGATGCTCTGACACGGAAGGAGATCATCGAGCGGCTGCATTTGCAGAACGCTCGCGAGTTCGTTTCGAGTTTCGATCGTCCGAATATCCGATATCGCATCAACGAAAAAATCAGTCCTCGTAAGCAGCTTCTGGAGTTCATCAAAAGCGAGCATCCAGGTGAGGCGGGGATCGTCTACTGTCTGTCGCGCAACACCGTGGAAGAGACGGCCGAGTTTTTGGCGGGGAATGGCATCAACGCTCTCCCGTACCACGCGGGCCTTGACAGTGGCACGCGCGAAAGCAATCAAAACCGCTTCATTCGCGATGATGGCGTCGTCATGGTCGCCACCATCGCATTTGGAATGGGCATCGATAAGCCCGACGTGCGATTTGTAGCGCACATCGATCTTCCAAAAAGTATCGAGGGGTACTATCAAGAAACTGGCCGCGCAGGTCGCGACGGGTTACCGGCCGACGCTTGGATGGTCTACGGACTATCGGATGTGGTCCAGCAGCGCTGGATGATCGACCAGTCCGAGGGTGATGCGAGTTACAAGCGCATCATTACTGCCAAACTCGATGCAATTCTCGGACTTTGTGAGACGACGTCCTGTCGCCGCGTCGCTTTGCTCGAATACTTCGGTGAGGCCGGCAAGTCGTGTGACAACTGTGATAATTGCATCATACCGCCTGAAATGTGGGACGGCACCGACGCTGCGCGCAAATTGATGTCGTGCATCTTCCGATGCGAGCAAGCCAGTGGATTCTCGTTCGGCGCGCAGCAGATTGTTGACGTCCTGCGCGGCAAGAGCACGGCGAAGGTGCAGCAGTTTGGGCACGAGAAGTTGAGTACGTTTGGAATTGGTGCCGACCTGGATGCCAATCAATGGCGTTCCGTGCTCCGTCAGCTCGTCATGCACGGTCTGGTGAAGGTGGATCACGAGCGCTTCAACACGCTTCGTCTCACAGAGGCGAGTCGCGAGGTACTGCGCGGAGAGCGCCGCCTCAACTTGCGTCGACAGGTCGCGAAGCCGGTATCGAGACGCGGCGAGCGGCGAGCAGTCGACAAAGCGCGCATCACAGCAGCGCCCGACAGCGCGAACGCAATCGTCTTTGAGGCCCTACGAGGCTGGCGCCGCGACACGGCAAAGGAACACGGCGTCCCGGCGTACACCATATTTCACGACAGTACGCTTCTCGAGTTGGCTGATCGTCTCCCAGGCTCCCTGGATGAATTGCGCGAGATTTCGGGTATTGGTGCTACCAAGCTCGAGCGCTACGGACACGCGTTGCTCGAAGTGATGCAAAGCGCCGGCAACTGACCTGCGTTCGATCATCGGTCGGCAGCAATTGTGTGCCCATCGCCGCGTCGCTACGATGATCAACATGACGCAAGTCCCGACCTGCAAGGCGCCAGACCCCGATACTCGCCGCCCCAAATTCCGCCCTCCGCCCGGTAGCTGCGACGCCCATTGCCACATTTTCGGCCCCGGTGACCGATATCCGTACGCCGCCGCTCGAACCTACACGCCCCCCGACGCGCCACTGTCCCGGTTCGAGGAATTGCAATCCATCCTCGGTCTGGAACGTGCTGTGCTCGTGAATGCGAGCTGTCACGGCGTCGACAACACCGTCATTGTCGATGCAATCGCCCAAAGCGGCGGCCGCTACCGAGGCGTAGCCAACGCCGATGATTCATTTACCGCGCGCATGTTCGAAGATCTCCACGCCGCCGGCTTTCGCGGCGTGCGCTTCAACTTCGTGAAGCACCTGGGCGGTGTGCCTGACATGGATGAATTTCACCGCGTGATCGATCGCATCCAGCCTCTCGGTTGGCATGTCGATCTGCACTTCGATGCCGTGGATCTCGTGAGTTACGACGAGCTGTTGCGTAAATTGCCGGTGCCTTTCATCATCGACCACATGGGGCGCGTGCCGACCCGGGGCGGCCTGCAGCAGGAGCCATTTCGACATCTCCTCAACCTGGCTCGCGGCAATCCCCATTGTTGGGTGAAGATATCCGGCGCCGAACGGATTTCCAGCAACGGACCGCCCTTCACGGACGCAGTCCCGTTCGCCCAGGCATTGATTGCGGCCGCCCCCGACCGGATTCTATGGGGCACCGACTGGCCGCATCCGAACATTGCCCGGCACATGCCGAATGACGGCGACCTGGTCGACCTGCTGCCGCTGTTTGCACCGGAGCCGGCCTTGCAGCGTAAAATACTCATCGACAATCCACACAGGTTGTATTCCTTTGCAGGGTGAGCCGAATCCGTTCGACGATATTCCGGGCACCACGCTCTTCGATGCGCAACGCTCGCGCCAGGGCTATCACCTCAACATGTTCTGCATGTCGTTGATGAAGCCAGGCAATCGGGAAACCTTCAAGGCCGATGAGGCCAATTACCTGCTGAAGTTCCCCATGACCGCGGCGCAGCGCGAAGCAGTGCTGGCGCGCAATTGGAACCGCCTGATTTCGTTGGGCGGTAACATCTACTTCCTGGCAAAGTTGTTTTCAACAGACGGTAAGTCGTTCCAACACGTCGCCGCCATCATGACGGGGTCCACGCAGGAGGACTACGCGAAGATGATGCTGAATGGCGGCCGCCCGCCTGAGGGCAACCGCAGCAAAAAGGACTGGGACAACCGTGGCTAGGCTGGTCGCAGGGGTTGGAACATCGCACGTGCCGGCGATCGGCGCCGCCATCGACCTCGGCAAGACTCAGGAGTCCTACTGGCAGCCGCTGTTCAAAGGCTACGAGCCCGCCAGGAAGTGGCTTGCGGACCAGAAGCCCGACGTCGTCATTCTCGTGTACAACGACCACGCCTGCGCATTCTCCCTGGAGATGATTCCCACCTTCGCGCTCGGCTGCGCGGACGAGTTCGCTCCGGCGGACGAGGGCTGGGGTCCGCGCCCCGTCCCGGTGGTCAAAGGCCATCCGGAGCTCGCGTGGCACATCGCCCAGTCGGTCATTCTCGACGAGTTCGACCTGACCATTGTCAACAACATGACGGTCGATCACGGCCTGACCGTGCCGCTGTCGCTGCTGTTCGGTCAACCGCGCGAATGGCCGTGCCAGGTCATTCCTCTTGCGGTCAATGTTGTGCAGTACCCGCCGCCCACGGGCAACCGTTGCTACCAATTTGGTAAAGCCATCCGGCGTGCGGTGGACAGTTTTGACCAGGATCTGAAGGTCATGATTTTCGGCACCGGCGGGATGTCGCACCAGTTGCAGGGACCGCGCGCCGGCCTGATCAACCGGGCATTCGACACCGCGTTCCTCGACAACCTCACGGCAGACCCGGACAAGTTGGCTCGCATGCCCCACATCGACTACGTTCGCGAGGCAGGCTCGGAGGGCATAGAGCTCGTCATGTGGCTCATCATGCGCGGCGCTCTCGATGCCAAGGTGCGCGAGATCTACCGTTTCTATCACGTTCCCGCTTCCAACACTGCGGTCGGGCACATCATTCTAGAGAACCAAGCATGAAGATCGCATTGGCAGGGCAGGGCGCGTTCGGTGTCAAACACCTGGAGGCCATTGCCCGGATCGAAGGCATCCAGGTGAGCTCACTCGCCGGCGGCAATGCGGAACAGACCGCGGAAGTGGCCAGGAAATTCAACATTCCGCACTGGACCTGCGATCTGGCGCAGAGCCTGGCGCAGCCCGGTATCGAAGCGGTCATTCTCGCGACGCCTACGCAGATGCACGCAAAGCAGGCTGAACAGTGCATGCGCGCCGGCAAGCACGTAATGATTGAGATTCCGGTTGCCGACAACCTTGCCGACGCCGAACGTCTGCTGAAGGTTCAACAGCAGACGGGGCTCATTGCCATGGGCGGACACACCCGCCGCTTCAACCCGAGTCATCAGTGGATCCATCAGCGCATTGCCGCCGGCGAGCTGAAGGTTCAGCAGATGGACGTGCAGACGTATTTCTTCCGCAGAACCAACACCAATGCCTTGGGGCAACCCCGCAGTTGGACCGATCATCTCTTGTGGCATCACGCCTGCCACACAGTCGATCTGTTTCAGTACCAGACGGGTGAGACGGCCTCGCGAGTGCAGGCGCTGGAAGGCCCGAAGCACCCGCAGCTCGGCATTGCCATGGACATGAGCATTGGCCTGAAAGTGCCTTCCGGCGCAATCTGCACGCTGTCTCTGTCATTCAACAACAATGGTCCGCTCGGAACTTTCTTCCGTTATATCTGCGACAACGGTACTTTCATCGCCAACTATGACGACCTGGTGGACGGCTATCAGAAGCCGATTGATGTCACGAAGGTGGCCGTGTCCATGAATGGTATCGAGCTGCAGGACCGTGAGTTTTTCGCGGCGATCAGGCAAAAACGGCAGCCGAACGCCAGTATTGCCCAAGTGCTTCCCGCGATGCGGACCCTCGATCGCCTGGAAAAGAGCCTCGGGTCATGATCATCGACTGTCATGGCCACTACACCACGGCGCCGGGCGAGCTGCAGAAGTTTCGCGACGCGCAGATCGCCGGCCTGACAGATCCTGCGCAGACGCCTTCCCCGGCGAGCCTCAAAATCAGTGACGATCAGATTCGCGACAGCCTGGAAAAGGCCCAGCTCAAATTGCAGCGCGAGCGGGGCACCGACCTCACGATTTTTTCGCCGCGTGCCTCCGCAATGGCTCATCACATTGGCAATGAGACCACGAGTCTGCAGTGGACCCGCGTGTGCAACGACCTCATCAAACGTGTGTGCGGTTTGTACCCGCAAAATTTCGTCGGCGTGTGTCAATTGCCGCAATCGCCCGGTGTGCCGCCGCTCAACAGCGCGGCGGAACTGGAGCGGTGTGTGCGCGAGTTGGGGTTTATCGGATGCAACCTGAACCCCGACCCATCCGGTGGTCACTGGACCGCGCCGCCGCTGACCGACCGTCACTGGTATCCGTTGTATGAAAAGATGGTCGAGCTGGATGTACCCGCGATGGTCCATGTCAGCTCGTCATGCAACTCCAACTTCCACGCAACCGGCGCGCACTACCTCAATGCAGATACCACTGCGTTCATGCAGTTTCTGACTGCGGACCTGTTCAAGGATTTCCCGGCGCTGCGCTTCATCATTCCGCATGGCGGCGGTGCTGTGCCATTCCATTGGGGACGCTACCGGGGGTTGGCGCAGGACTTGAAGCGGCCGCTGCTCGAGGATCTGATCAGGAACAACGTGTTTTTTGACACGTGTGTTTACCACCAGCCGGGCATCGATCTTCTCCTGAAGGTGGTGCCTCTGGATAACGTGCTGTTTGGCTCGGAAATGGTGGGCGCCGTCAGAGGTATCGACCCGCGGTCGGGTCACTACTACGATGATACCAAGCGGTACATTGAGAGCTCGTCATTGAGTGCCGCGGACAAAAAGAAGATCTTCGAAGGCAATGCGCGGCGAGTATTCCCGCGGCTCGCAAGCTAGAGCAAAACGCGGAGCACAGCCGCCAGCAGGGGCCAGGGTCGCGAGAAGGGACGCGGCAAAAGCAATGGTTCGCCATGGCTGCAAGTCAAGAACGACTCCTGCTGTGATCGTTCAGGCTATTTGCCATTCCACACCGCGTCGTCAACGAATGCCTCACCGACCATGATCTTTCGCGCGGTGCGAAGGAGGGCAGCGCGTTGAACCTTGATGCCGGCGCCACCAGGGGTGCCGCTGTTGTCAGACTCAACGTCCATCTCAACGGTAAAGAATCCGGTGGGGTGCTCGACGTCCAGACGCCGAGAGCTGACAGCGCCCGGGGCGCTGCTGAGAATGCCAGACGTGCCGATAGCAACGCCCGGGCGGCCACCGCGATCGCCCGATGCGGCATGGACTACGCGCGCGATGCTGGCCGCCACGGATCCCGGCACCATACACGCAGTAGCCACGCTCACCGCCCCAAAAACCCCAATGGCCTTATGCACGGTATGCGGAATGAAATTCCGCGTGGCAATGGCACCGCCTTTCTTCGGCTCTGAAATCAAGCACATTTTCGGCACAGTCTTGCGCGTCACATCCCCCAGATTCATCCGCCGACCGGCTTCGAGCCGAATGGCTTCCACTCGTGTCTTCAGCGCCTTGTCCGCCTCCAACTCCACGGGGGATTCGGCGCCTGTCTTACCAAGGTCCGCGGCACGCATCACAACTACGGGCATCCCGTTGTCAATCAGCGTTGCTGCAACTCCCTCGATAACGTCGATAGCGTTGCCCGTTGGAAGGAGGGCCCCGCAACTCGTGCCGGCGATGTCCAGAAAGTCTAAAAGGATGGGCGCCGCAGTTCCGGGAACGCCATCGATGGAGGCTTCGCCGCTGTATTGCACCCGACCGTGCGGCGTTTGGATTTCTGCGACGGCGATGCTCTCAGTATTCACCATGTGAATGCGAACACGTGTGCGATCGCCAGTGATTGGCACGAGGCCGTTTTCGATCGCGAAGGGCGCGACGCCGGCGAGCATGTTTCCGCAGTTCTGGGAGGCGTCGACGCGCGGCTCATTTACGACTACTTGGAGAAACAGGTAGTCAACATCCGCGTCAGGCCTGGTGGATGGACCTACGATGGCCACCTTGCTCGTCAGGCTGTCCGCGCCGCCCAGCCCGTCTATCTGCCGAATGTCAGGCGAGCCCATGATCGCCAGCAGCACGCGGTCGCGCACGTCGATCGACGAAGGGAGGTCGCGGGCGAGGAAGAAGGGACCTTTGGAAGTGCCTCCGCGCATGAGCGTACAAGGGACAGCCGTCACTTGTACTCCAACCCCAACTCCGCCAACTTCTCCCGAAACTTGTAAATGTCCAGCCCCAGCTCGCCTGACGCCAGCCGCTTGCGCTTCTCATCTTCGTTGGCGACGCGCTTAGTGGCGGCATCAGCAACTTTGACAGCGTCGATGCGACTCACCGCCACAACGCCATCGTCGTCGGCGACAATGACGTCGCCGGGCTCAACGCGCTGTCCTGCGCAGATCACGGGTACGTTAACCGACCCCAAGCTCGCCTTGACTGTTCCCTGGGCCCAGATGTTCTTCGCCCACACGGGGAATTTCATTTCTGCAAGCGTTGCAACATCCCGCACGCCCGCGTCAATGATGAGCGCGATCACTCCACGTGCCTTCAGCGATGTCGCCAGCAGATCGCCGAAATAGCCGTCATTACATGGAGAGCTCGGTGCTACCACGAGTATGTCGCCAGGTTTACAGACTTCGACAGCAACGTGGATCATCCAGTTATCGCCCGGCGGCAGCAGGACCGTAACGGCGGGGCCCGCCAAAGACGTCCCCGAATAGATGGGTCTCATGTATGGGGCCAGCAGTCCGGTTCGCCCCTGGGACTCGTGAACCGTTGCGACGCCATGTTTCCCCAACGTGCTGACCGCAGCGGGGTCCGGACGAGAAATCTCGCGGTAGACGACGTTTTTGCTAGTCATGGATTCATTGTAGAGCGAAGGGTTGGAACTGTAACCGGCAGTCATGCGTTAATCGCACACCGCGTTGCTGGAGGTATCCCCATGGCTCGTGCGTTCTGGAAAGGCGCTATTTCATTCGGCCTCGTCTATATTCCCGTCAATCTGTACTCAGCGACGCGCAGCGCCACAATCGACCTGGATTTTCTGGACAGCCGCGACTTTTCCCCGGTGGGTTACAAGCGGTACAACAAGCGCACCGGCAAGGAAGTCGAATGGAAGGATATCGTGCGGGGCTTCCAATACAAGAAGGGACAGTACGTCGCGCTGTCAGATGAGGATTTCCGGCGGGCCAACACCAAGGCTTCACAGACAATCGAGATCGACAGCTTTACCGATGCCGCGAATATAACACCGGAATTCTACGAGACGCCGTACTACGTAGCGCCGCAGAAGGGTGGCGAGAAAGTGTATGCGCTTTTGCGTGAGGCGTTAAAGCGGACCGAAAAGGTTGCTATCGCCCATGTTGTTGTCCGAACACGACAGCATCTGGCTGTGGTGTTGCCGGAGAATGATATTCTTCTGGTGAACACGTTGCGATTTGCGGATGAGATTCGCTCCGCGGACGACATGGGTGTTGAAGCGCCGAAGGCGAAGAGTGCAGGGCTGGCGGCGAAAGAGATCACGATGGCCGAGAAGCTCATTGAGGGGATGACGGGGCCGTGGGAGCCGAAGAAGTATCACGATACGTATCGTGAGGATTTGATGAAGCGAATTAACGAGAAGGTGCGCAACAAGGAGACGCACACGCTGACGGAGCCCGAGAAGGAAGCGAAGCCGAGGAAGTCGGCGGAGGTCATCGACCTGATGGAGGTGTTGAAGCAGAGCCTCGCCAAAGGCGGGAAGGGCAGTGGCCGTGCAGGCCCCCGCCGCGCCCCCGCCCGGCACCACGCGAAGCGAAAATCCGCCCGCGCCTAGGCCCACGTGCGTTATCGTCGGCGCCGGTCCCAGCGCACTGGCCCGGACGTCCACAGCCACCGCCGGCCCGCAGCCCGCAGGCTGTGGCCCAAACCACCGCCGCCTGCGGCTCACCGCCAACCGCGGCTAGCCGCACCGCCTCGCGCCCACCAACGCAAGCAGCGCGACCTGGCGGGCTCACTTACCCAAAGCTAGGCAACAAAAACTCCGTCAACGACTGCACAGCAGGCGTCCGAGTAACCTGCGCCGCGACCTCAATATCATCAGCCAGCAACCGGTCCGATGTAGCAAACGGCACGCGAGCGCGGAGGGCGTCGTGTGCCTGCTGCAGTGACGTCGACGTCTTCAAGGGCTTACGAAAGTCGACAGCCTGGCAGGCCGAGAGAAACTCAATAGCAACAATGTTATGCAGATTCCCGGTCATGGTCAGCGTCCGGCGCGCCCCATGGGTGGCCATACTGACATGGTCCTCCTGATTCGCCGAAGTAGGCACACTGTCGACGCTTGCGGGATGCGACAGCATCCGGTTTTCGGCGAGCAGGGCAGCGGCGGTGACCTGCGCCATCATGAATCCCGAGTTGACGCCACTGTCGGGTGCCAGAAACGCCGGCAGGCCGCTCATCTTGGGGTCCACCAACAACGAGATCCGGCGTTCGGCAATCGAGCCGATCTCGGCGCAAGCAAGCGCCAGGATGTCAGCGGCGAACGCCACCGGCTCGGCGTGGAAGTTACCCCCTGACAACACCTCGGCCGTGCCCGCGAAAATCAGCGGATTGTCGGTCACCGCGTTGGACTCGGTGAGCAGCGTCTCGGCGGTCTGGGTAATCAGATCCAGGCACGCCCCCATCACCTGCGGCTGGCAGCGCAGGGAATACGGATCCTGCACGCGTTCGCAGGTGCGATGCGACTCGCGAATCTCACTGCCGGCGAGTAGCTCTCGATACACTTGCGCGACCTGCACCTGCCCAGGATGTCCGCGCAACGAATGGATACGCGGATCAAACGGCACGTCACTGCCCTGAAGTGCATCAAGTGACATCGCGCCGCTGACCATCGCGGCCGAAAACGCCGTCTCCACTTCAAAAAGGGCGGCCAGCGCCAGGGCGGTCGACACCTGCGTGCCATTGAGCAATGCGAGGCCTTCCTTGGGCCCCAGCTCAACGGTCTCGATGCCTTCCTTCGCAAGGTAGTCGGCGGCAGGCAGGATCACGCCATTGCGGCGAATGCGGCCCAGACCCAACACGGCCAGCGACATGTGAGCGAGGGGTGCAAGGTCGCCGGAAGCGCCTACGGAACCCTGTGCAGGCACGCAAGGGCACAGGCCCGCATTGATCATTTTCTCGAGAAAGCGGGCCAGGTCTTCGCTGATTCCCGAAAAACCCTGAAGCAGGCTGGCCAGTTTGAGAACCATCATGAGACGGACAATGGAATCATCCAGCAGGGGGCCCACGCCCGTGCTGTGGGACAGGATGATGTTCTTCTGCAGCAGCGTGCGCTGGTCGGTGGGAATCCGGGTGTTGGCCAACAGCCCGAAGCCCGTGTTGATGCCGTAAGCCGGCGCGTCCCCGGCGGCAAGTTTTGAGGTCGCCGCGTGCGAGTCCCGAACCGCCCGCATGGCACGGTCGTGAATCTTTACAGTGACCGGCTCGCTGTAGATGCGGCGCAGATCGGTGAGGCTGAGGGTGCGTGAACCGAGTTCAATTGTCATGAAGTCACTCTGCCAGCGCGTACAACGCTGCGCCGTGGGTTGAAACCAATCCAGTAGCTCAGCTCTTCGACTGAGCGGATATTCCAGATGACGAAATCAGCAGCTTTTCCGGCGGTCAAAACACCGCGCCGATCCTGTTCACCGAGCGCTCGCGCGGCATGGCGTGTGACGCCGGCGAGGGCTTCGTCGGATGTCAGGCCGAACAGTCGGGTGGCCATGCTCATGGCCAACAGCAGCGAAGTGCCCGGAGCCGATCCGGGGTTGCAGTCGGTGGCGATGGCCAATGGCGTGCGCGCCTCCCGAAATGCCGCGATCGGCGGGCGGTGGCCTTCCGCGAGGCAATAAAACGCCACGGGCAACATGACGGCGACGGTGCCAGCGGCTGACATGGCGGCCGCGTCGGCAGGCGTCGAAAATTCCAGATGATCACACGACAGCGCCTGGTGGCGTGCCGCCATCTGACTGCCACCCAGATTAGAAAGCTGCTCCGCATGCATCTTGACAGGCAATCCGAGTGCCGCCGCGGCATCAAACAACCGCTCCGATTGCGCAACATTGAAGCCGATGGACTCACAGAACACATCCACCGCGTCCACCAGGCCTTCGCCATGCAGCGCGGGCAGCCAGTCTTCGCTCACAACCTGGATGTAGTCGTCAGCGCGACCGGCAAACTCCGGAGGTAATGAATGCGCCGCAAGCAGAGTGGTTTTGACGGTAATGGGGAAAGAGCGTTGCAGAGCTCGCGCTACGCGCAGCATCTTCCCTTCGTCGGCGAGCGTCAGCCCATACCCCGATTTGATTTCAATGGTCGTCACGCCCTCGGCCAGAAGAGACTGCAGGCGCGGCGCACTCTGATCAAACAACTCTTGTTCGGACGCACCGCGGACGGCCCGCATGGTGGAGAGAATTCCGCCACCGGCCCGCGCGATCTCAGCGTACGAGCGACCTTTCAGCCTCTCGGCGTATTCGGTCGCACGCGTGCCTGCGAAGACGAGATGGGTATGGCAGTCGATGAGTCCCGGAGTCACCCACGCGCCGCCGAGGTCGCGCACTTCCGCGGGCCCCGATTTCGGCATGGCACTCTCATCGCCGACCCACTCGATCTGACCGCTGCGAGTGAGGATCGCTCCCTGCTCATAGACGGTCATGGAGTCGTCGCAGGTCGCGACATGCGCATTTCGCCAGAGGGTCAGCATTACTTCAAAAACGGCAGATTGAGGCCATTCTCCCGTGCACACTCAATCGCCGTTTCGTAACCGGCGTCGGCGTGACGCATGACACCTGTGCCTGGATCGTTCCACAACACACGCTCGACGCGGCGAGCTGCGGCTGCAGTACCGTCGCAGACAATCACAACACCGGAGTGTTGGGAATAGCCGATGCCGACACCACCGCCGTGGTGAATGGAGACCCAGCTTGCACCGCTGGCCGTATTCAACAGCGCGTTGAGCAAAGGCCAATCGGCAACCGCATCGGAGCCGTCACGCATGGCTTCTGTTTCGCGGTTGGGGCTGGCGACCGAGCCGGAGTCCAGGTGGTCGCGACCGATGACAATCGGAGCCTTCAGCTCACCTTTCGCAACCATCTCGTTGAACGCGAGTCCCAGACGATGACGGTCACCCAGGCCGACCCAGCAAATGCGGGCTGGCAGACCCTGGAACTTGATCCGCTCGCGGGCCATGTCGAGCCAGTTGTGAAGGTGCTTGTCGTTCGGGAGAAGCTCTTTGACCTTGGCGTCGGTGCGATAGATGTCTTCCGGATCGCCCGACAACGCGGCCCAACGGAACGGGCCCACACCACGGCAGAAGAGGGGGCGAATGTAGGCCGGCACGAAACCCGGGAAGGCGAATGCATCCTTGACGCCTTCATCGAGCGCGACCTGGCGAATGTTGTTGCCATAGTCAAAGACGGGAATACCCATCTTCTGGAACGCCAGCATCGATTCCACGTGGCGCGCCATTGAAACGCGGGACGCCGCAGCAACCTGCTTGGGGTCCTCGGCGCGCAGGCGATCCCATTTTTCCAGAGACCATCCGGCAGGCAGATACCCGTTGACAGGGTCGTGGGCGGAAGTCTGATCCGTGAGAGCGTCCGGCTTGATGCCCCGGCGCAGCATCTCGGGCAGTACGTCGCAAATGTTGCCCAACAAGCCTACAGATACAGCCTTCCCCGAGTGGCGAGCGTCGTCGAGCAACTTCAGGGCTTCGTCCAACGTCTCTGCCTTCTTGTCGAGGTACCGGGTCTCCAGTCGCTTCGCAATGCGGTCTGGCCGGCACTCGACGGCCAGCATTGAAGCTCCCGCCATGGTCGCGGCGAGGGGCTGTGCCCCGCCCATGCCACCGAGCCCTGCCGTCAGAATCCACTTTCCTGCGAGCTTGCCGCCGAAATGCTGGCGGCCCATTTCCACGAACGTTTCGTAGGTGCCCTGGACGATGCCCTGGCTGCCGATATAGATCCAGGAGCCGGCGGTCATCTGGCCGAACATCATCAAGCCCTTCTTATCCAGGGCGTTGAAGTGATCCCAGTCGGCCCACTTGGCGACCAGATTGGAATTCGCGATGAGCACGCGGGGCGCGTCCGGGTGGGTTCTGAACACGCCGACGGGCTTGCCCGACTGGATCAGCAGCGATTCGTCGTCGCCGAGGCGCTGCAGGGCGGCCACGATCTGTTCGAACGCCTCCCAATTGCGGGCGGCTTTGCCGATCCCTCCATAAACCACGAGGTCCTGGGGACGTTCGGCCACCTCGGGATCGAGGTTGTTGAGCAGCATGCGAAACGCTGCTTCCGCAATCCAGTTGCGGCAGGTGAGCTGACTACCACGGGGTGCACGAAGGGTACGATTGACCATGGGTGTTATACCTGTACAGACAAGGACCCGGTCAGCTCGTAACGAGAGCCGGGATGATAGAGATCGGCAACCGTGGCAATGCGCTCGCTGGCCCAGGTACGGCGCCTGATCAGCAGGCAGGCATCGGTTGCCTCCAGTTTCAACATACGGCGAATCCGGCCGTCAGGAATGACTGCTCTGACGGTATGCTCCGCGCGCTGCAGCGGAGCGGCCTGCATGAGAAACTCATGCGGCGTGATCTTGGTGAAGTCGTTGCGCAGGTAGCCGGCGACCACCGTCGGATTCACATACCGATCTTCGACCTGCAACGGCACGCCCCCTTCGAAATGGATCACCAGCGAGTGATCGAGCCGCGCTCCTACAGCAACGCCGCAGCGTTCGGCAACGTCACGTGTAGCGGAAACAGCCGAAATCGAAACAACCTTCGCGTCGTACTCGTGACCCCGGGCGCGAATTTCATCGGCGATATTCCGCACTTCCAGCGGGTGCGAATGCACACGCGGCTCGGCCACGAAGGTGCCGACACCCGCCACGCGCGTCAGCACGCCTTCCTCGGCGAGCTCTCGCAACGCCCGATTGGCAGTCATGCGCGCGACATCCAGCTCGCGTACCAACTCGTTTTCGGAGGGCACGCGCGCACCGAAGCGAAGGGTGCCGTCCGCGATCTTTCGCAGCACAAAGTGCTTGACCTCGAGATAGCGTGCGGCAGTGGACATGCGTGGATCTTGGCACTGTTGGCGCAACCTGTCTAGACAGGTTCGCCATCAGACCCCGATATCTTTCTTTAATAAGATGTTTCACTGCGACCCAGGTTTGGGTAGAATGCGCGCCCCCGCGGGCCTCGGCCGCGGCGGACGGGGTGGGGCAAAATCCGCACCGTGAGCTTCGAAGAGCCCCCCGAGGGGCTTTTTTGTTTTCTGGTGGGCCGTTTGGGCCCATTTTTGTTTGTAGCGGCGGGTAGTTGCGATGACGGTGACCTTGCGGGGACGGCTCATCGCCCTCATTGAGCCTGTGCTCGCTCAATTGGGCTATGAGCTGGTTGAGCTGGAGTACGCCGCGGGGCGCACCCAGGCAGTGGTGCGCATCTTCATTGACCAGCCTGCCGGAATTACGGTCGATGACTGCGAACGGGTCAGCCGCGATGTGGCGGCGCTGCTCGATGTCGATGACCCGATTCCGACCGCGTACACGCTCGAGGTGTCCTCGCCGGGATTTGACCGGGTGCTGCGGACCCCGGCGCATTTCGAGCGGTTCGTGGGTGAGCGGATTTTTGTGGAGCTGCTGGCGCCCCGGGCGGGTCGCAAACGCTACACGGGCCTGCTGCAGGCCGTGACGCCGGTGGGGATCGAGATGGAAGTGGACAAGCAGAAGGTAGAGGTGCCGTTCGCGGAGATGGCGAAGGCGCGGCTGGCGCCATTGACGGCTTGAGAGTCTGGTTTTTTGCAGGGGTAATGACGCGTGAACAAGGAAATTTTGATGGTGGTCGATGCCGTCTCCAACGAGAAGGGCGTCGATAAAGAAGTGATCTTCGAGGCTCTCGAAGCTGCGCTCGCGTCCGCCACCCGCAAGAAGCACGGTGAAGAATGGGACGTGCGAGTTGCAATCGACCGCAAGAGCGGTGACTACGAGACCTTCCGCCGCTGGAAAGTGTTCGCCGACGATTCCAAGGAGCTCGAGGTTCCAGAGCGCGAATTGCGCATGGAAGACGCCCGCGACATCGACACCACGGTGGACGTTGGGGGCTTTGTGGAGCAGGGCATGGAGTCGGTGGCCTTCGGGCGTATCGCCGCTCAGCAGGCCAAGCAGGTCATTGTTCAAAAGGTGCGCGAGGCCGAGCGTGCCCAGGTGGTTGACGCCTACCGCGATCGTGTCGGGACCCTCGTCAGCGGCGTCGTGAAGCGCGTCGACCGAAACGGTATCTATGTCGACCTCGGCAGCAATGCCGAAGGATTTGTCCCTCGCACGGACATGATTCCGCGCGAGCAGGTAAAGCCTCAGGACCGCATCAAGGCTTTCCTGAAGGAAGTGCGTTCGGAGCCCCGTGGCCCGCAGCTCTTTCTGACCCGGACGGCTCCGGAATTTCTGATTGAGCTGTTCAAGCTCGAAGTGCCGGAAGTGGGCCAGGGACTGATCCAGATCCTCGGTGCCGCTCGCGACGCCGGCGTTCGCGCGAAGATCGCTGTCCGCAGCAACGATCCGCGAATCGATCCCGTCGGCGCTTGCGTCGGAATGCGTGGGTCGCGCGTACAGGCGGTCTCCAACGAGATTGCCGGCGAGCGCGTGGACATCATTCCGTTCGACGAGAATCCGGCGCAGTTTGTCATCAACGCGATGTCGCCGGCTGAAGTGATGTCCATTGTCGTGGACGAGGACTCACACAGCATGGATATCGCGGTGTCCGAAGAAAAGCTGTCGCAGGCCATCGGCCGCGGCGGTCAGAACATCCGCCTGGCCAGCCAGTTGAGCGGATGGGATCTCAATGTCATGACCGAGTCGGATGCCGAGGCCAAGAGTGAGACCGAGGCCAAGGAGCTCGTTCAGAATTTCATGAAGCAATTGGATGTAGATGAGGACGTGGCAACGATCCTCGCACAGGAGGGTTTCTCGACGATCGAGGAGATCGCCTACGTTCCCCAGGCCGAGCTCGCCGCTATTGACGAGTTCGATGAGGACATCGTGAAAGAGTTGCGCAATCGCGCCCGCGACGTGCTGCTGACTCAGGCCATCGCGAGCGAGGAAAGCCTCGATCAGTCGATGCCGTCCGATGACCTGCTGCTGCTCGAGGGCATGAGCCCCGACCTCGCGCTCGCTCTGGCACGCCGCGGTGTGCGCACGCGCGAAGAGCTGGCAGAACAGTCCGTGGACGATCTGGCGGATATCGATGGGCTGCAGGCCGACGAAGCCGGCAAGCTCATCATGACGGCACGTGCCCACTGGTTCGAAGCGGGCCAGTAAGGCACGGAGGGTTGAGTAACCTATGGCAGAAGTAACAGTTTCCCAGTTTGCAGAAGTCCTCAAGGTGCCGGTTGATCGCCTGCTCGTGCAGCTCGACCAGGCAGGGATCAAAGTGGACGGACCCGATGCTCGTATCAGCGATGATGCGAAGCTCGAATTGCTGACTCATTTGCGTCGCAGCCACGGAAGTGGCGACGACGGTGATGCCGCGCCCCGCAAGATCACGCTGAAGCGTAAGACGCAAAGCGAGCTCAAGCTGGCCAGCGCGCAGGGTCGCGCTCGCACGGTGAATGTCGAAGTTCGCCAGAAGAAGACCTACATCAAGCGCGACGTGCTCGAAGAGCAGGCTCGTCACCAACAGGATGAAATCGACGCCAAACGTCGCGAGGCTGAAGATGCCGCGCGTCGAGAGGCGGAGCGCATAGAGAACGAGCGCCGCGAGCGCGAGCGCGTTGAGTCTGAAAATCTGCGCCGCGCCGAAGAAGAGCAGGCGCGGTTGCGGGCTGCTGAGGAAGCCCGTCGTGTTGCTGAACAGCGTGCGCGCGAAGAAGCTGAGCGCCGCGAGCGCGAACGCCAGGAGCAGTTGCAGGCGCAGGCCAACAAGGCTGCGGCCGCAGCGTCGACGGCACCGGCTCCGGAGCCAACTCCGCCGCCGCCACCCGCTCAACCGACGTTTGTGCCGCGAATCGTTTCGACCGGCCGCGTCAATCCGCGTCCGCAGCAGAAGGGCCCGCCTGCCCAAGCACAGAAGGCACCGCCCGCCCAGGCAAGGGGCGGCCACACACAGCAGCAGTCGAAGGCTCAGCCTCAGGCCGTTCAGCCGGCGGCGGCGGCGCCTGCTCAAGAGCAGCAGCAGCCAAGGCGACCCGCGGCGCCGGCAGACAATCAGCCGACTCGCTATGGTCGTCAGGAGTTGCACGTCGCCGGTGATGTCAGCTCCCGCTACAAGAAGAAGCGCAAGACCAAGGCGCGTCCCACTTCTTCTGGTGCCGAGGGCGGACGACACGCGTTCGAAATGCCGACCGCGCCGGTAGTTCGCGAAGTTTCGATCGGTGAAACCATCACTGTTTCCGAGCTGGCGCAGAAGATGGCCGTCAAGGCCAACGAAGTGATCAAGGTGCTGATGAACATGGGCGTCATGGCCACAATCAATCAGCCGCTCGATCAGGACACCGCCGTCCTCGTTGTGGAGGAGCTCGGTCATACAGCGAAGATGCTGAAAGAGAACCAGATCGAAGAGGATCTGCAGGGCGTTGCTCCTGAAGAGCCCGCTGTCGGTGAGCCGCGTCCGCCGGTGGTTACCGTCATGGGCCACGTCGATCACGGCAAGACCTCGCTGCTCGACTACATTCGTAGCTCGAAGGTCGCGGCGGGTGAGGCAGGTGGAATCACCCAGCACATCGGTGCGTATCACGTTGAGACACCCAAGGGTGTCATCACGTTCCTGGATACCCCCGGCCATGCTGCGTTCACGGCCATGCGCGCTCGCGGCGCGAAGGCGACCGACGTGGTGGTGTTGGTTGTTGCCGCGGACGACGGCGCCATGCCGCAGACGGTTGAAGCGATTCAACACGCTCGCGCCGCGGGTGTGCCGATGGTGGTTGCTGTCAACAAGATCGACAAGCCGGAAGCGGATCCGGACCGGGTTCGCACCGAGCTGTCCAAGCACGATGTCATTCCGGAAGAGTGGGGCGGTGAGACCATTTTCGTAAATGTCTCGGCCCGCACCGGTGCCGGTATCGACAACCTGCTGGACTCCATTCTGCTGCAGGCCGAAATCCTGGAGCTGCGGGCTCCCATTGAAGGCCTGGCCTCGGGTATCGTCATCGAGTCGAGTGTCGAGAAAGGTCGCGGTGCCGTAGCCACGGTGCTCGTCAAGAAGGGCACGTTGAAGATGGGCGATCCGATCCTCGCGGGTACGGAGTTCGGCCGCGTTCGTGCGATGTTTGATGAGACGGGGACTGCTGTGCAGACCGCCGGGCCGTCCATGCCGGTCGTTGTGTTGGGATTGGCGAATCCGCCCAATGCAGGCGATGACCTGCTGGTCGTTGAAAGCGAGCGCAAGGCGCGTGAAGTGGCTCTGTATCGTCAGAGCAAATCGCGCGACACCAAGCTCGCCGGCCAGGCTCGCCGTTCCGAGGACGTATTCTCGCAAATGGGCGAGGAGAAGGCCGGTGTGGTGGCCGTTCTCATCAAAGCGGACGTGCAAGGCAGCGCCGAAGCACTGCGCGAGTCGCTGGACAAGCTGTCCACGCCTGAAGTGCAGGTCCGTGTGTTGGGAAGCGCGCTGGGCGGTATCACCGTCTCTGACGTGCAACTCGCCGCCGCATCGAAAGCGCTCATCATTGGTTTCAACGTTCGTGCCGATGCCGGCGCGCGCGATGCAATCAAGGAGACGGGCGTCGAAGTCCGCTACTACAGCATCATTTACGAAGTCATCGACGACGTCAGGCAGATGATGTCCGGCATGTTGAAGCCGGAAATCAAGGAAACCATTGTCGGTATTGCGCAGGTGCGGGAAGTGTTCCGTTCCAGCAAGTTCGGTGTGGTGGCCGGCTGCCTCGTGACCGAAGGCCTCGTGAAGCGCAACAACCCGATCCGCGTGCTGCGTGACAACGTGGTGATTTTCGAGGGTGCTCTCGAGTCGCTGCGGCGCTTCAAGGATGAAGCGGGTGAAGTGCGCGCGGGTACCGAGTGCGGTATCGGCGTGAAGAACTACCAGGATGTGCGGGTAGGCGACCAGATCGAGTGTTACTCGCGCGTCGAAGTCGCTCGTACTTTGCAGTGAGCGACCCAGTGGCTCTCTTTCGGCGCGCTTCGCGCCGCTACATGGAGCGGGTCGCTTCGACCCGCTTGAAAGTTGCGCGCAGCGCATGAGCGAGACACAGCGCAAGAGACGCATTGAAGCCGAGATCCAGCGTGTGCTCTCGGAGCTCATTGCGCGCGAAGTAAAAGACCCTCGCGTGGGCAATGTCACTATCACGGCGGTGAATGTCGCCGCGGATATGGGCACTGCCCGCGTGTACTTCACGCCATTCGCATCGAAGAACCCTCCGGATGAAGTGCGCATTGGCCTGACTCACGCGGGCGGCTTCCTGCGTGGCGAAGTTGGACGTCGGTTGCGGCTCCGACATGCTCCGCGCCTGGAATTCATCTTTGACGATACCGCCGAAAAGGCGTCCAACCTCACGAGTTTGATTGACCGTGCAGTGAAGGACGACCAGGCGCACCACGTCGACGACGACGAGGCTGAGTGAACGGCATACTGCTGCTCGACAAGCCATTGAAGCTTTCGTCGAATGCAGCGCTTCAGAAAACCCGCCGCATGATGGGGGCCGCGAAGGCCGGGCACGTTGGTAGCCTCGACCCTCTCGCGACCGGGATGCTTCCGATTTGCCTGGGCGAGGCGACGAAAATCGCCGGCGACATTCTGTCGGGGCGCAAGATGTACGAGTTCACCGTCGCACTCGGGACGCGGACTTCCACGGGCGACACCGAGGGTGGTGTCGTAGAAAGTGCGCCGGTACCGGAGCTCGACGAAGCTCGCCTGAACGGCGTTCTGGCCGGATTTTTGGGCCATCAAAGCCAGATCCCGCCCATGTATTCAGCCTTGAAACGGGATGGGCAACCGCTGTACAAGCTTGCCCGCGCCGGTATTGAGGTTGAGCGGGCGGCGCGTCAGATCGAAATATTCAGCCTGCGCCACCGCTCGGCTGCCGGCGCGGAGTTGAATCTCGAGGTCCTGTGCTCCAAGGGCACTTACGTGCGGACCCTGGCTGAGGATATTGCGAAGGCTCTGGGAACGGTGGGCCACGTTCGCGCCCTGCGGCGGGCCTACGTGGAGCCGTTTGACCATGCCCCCATGGAAACGCTCGAGTCGATTGCGGAGGCGTTGGCGGCGGGCGGGCGGCCCCGGATTCTTCCGGCTGATGCGCCCTTACAACACATGCCGGCGGTGGCGCTCGACTCGAGCGCTACCGCCAGGATATTGCACGGCCAGGCGGTCATGACGGGGGATGCCGGAACAGCCGGGCGAGTGCGCCTGTACGACGCAAAAGGCGCGTTCCTGGGCATCGGCGAATCGGACGGAGCCGGTCAGGTCCGTCCCAAGCGCTTGTTTAGTGGTGAACGGTGATGGACGGATCCAGCATCCTGAGGGCGTCGCCCACGTCCGTCTGACCGGTGCGCTGCACGTCTTCTTGGCTATAGGAACGCACGGGGCTGGACGAGCATTTCCCCTCTTTCGACAGCAGGTGGGACCCGGTGGCGTACTCATGGCACGGCACATTCGCGGCCCGGTTGTCCGGGGCGGCCGCTCGTTGGGTGGTGCTGCAGGCCGCAAGTAGGGCGGTAGCGGAGCAGATCAGTAAAGTTTTGAACATGGCTGCTTTCCTAGCTGGTTTAAACTTGTGGCGAAGGCGCTTCACCGGGTAGAATTCCGCGCTTCCCAAAAGGGCTAACGAGACAAGTATTTAGGTGTATGCGCAATGGCTTTAACAGTTGAGAAAAAGGGCGGAATCGTCGCGCAGTTTCGCCGTGATTCGTCGGATACCGGTTCCCCGGAAGTCCAGGTCGCGCTCCTGTCGGAACGCATCAATGGACTCGGTGAGCACTTTACCGCACATAAGCGCGATCATTCCTCACGGCGCGGGCTGGTGAAGCTCGTCAACCAACGCCGCAAGCTCCTCGATTATCTGAAATCGACCCAACCACAGAAGTACCAGGAGCTCGTCGAGCGACTGGGGCTTCGTCGCTGAAGCACTGCCAAGGGCCGCCGCCAAAAGCGAGCGGCCTTTGTGCTTTGGTAGACCTGGATTTCATGCCAAAAATTCCCAATTGAGGATTGCAGCTTGAGCGTTGTGAGTAAATCTTTTCCATACGGTTCCCACACCGTCACCATTGAAACGGGCGAAATGGCCCGCCAGGCTGACGGAGCCGTCAAAGTATCGATGGGCGACACCGTCGTCCTAGTTACCGCCGTCGCAGAAAAAACCGCCCGGGCGGGACGCGACTTCTTTCCCCTGACCGTCAACTACGTTGAGAAGACCTATGCCGCGGGTCGAATCCCCGGCGGGTTCTTCAAGCGTGAAGGACGCCCGACGGAAAAGGAGACGCTGACTTCGCGTCTCATCGACCGTCCGATTCGTCCGTTGTTCCCCGACGGATTCTTCAACGACGTGCAGGTGGTTGCCACCGTGGTGTCCCTCGATCCTGAGATCGATTCGGACATCCCGTCATTGCTCGGCGCCTCTGCTGCGCTGGCCGTAGCCGGCGTTCCCTTCAACGGTCCGATCGGGGCCGCGCGTGTCGGATACAAGGAAGGCAAGTACCTGTTGAATCCGGACGCCAAGGAGCTGGCGCAGTCGGCGCTGCACCTGGTGGTGGCCGGTACCGAAAAGGCCGTGTTGATGGTCGAGTCGGAAGCCAACGGGCTGTCCGAAGAGATCATGTTGGGTTCAGTGGTGTTCGGCCACGAACAGATGCAGGTTGCGATCCGCGCCATTCGCGAGCTGGCGGCCGAAGCCGGCAAACCGCGTTGGAAGTGGGAAGCGCCGGCTGACAATGCCGATCTCGCCAGTGCTGTTGCACTGCACGCGCACGCGGCGATGGGCGAAGCGTATTCAATCAGCGAGAAGCAGCAGCGCTATGCGCGCATCGGTGAAATCAAGGCGCAGACCACTGCGACACTGACGACCGGTGATGCTGCGAAGTTCACGGCGGATCAGGTTGACGGCGCGCTGTTCAAGCTGGAAAGCAACATAGTGCGCCAGCGCATCCTGAACGGTGAGCCGCGTATCGACGGCCGCGATGTCAAGACTGTTCGTCCGATCACCGTGAAAGTCGGCGTTCTGCCGCGTACACACGGTTCGGCGCTGTTCACCCGCGGCGAGACCCAGGCGTTGGTTGTTACAACGTTGGGGACGACCCGCGATGCACAAATCATTGATGCCCTGACCGGCGAGCGCCGCGAGCCGTTCATGTTGCACTACAACTTCCCGCCGTTCT
>JAFEDS010000019.1 GCA_018241505.1 Pseudomonadota bacterium
ACCAGGTTTTTCAACGCCCTGCTAAGGAGCAGCGTGCCCGTGCCGTTGATCGAGCCGCCAATAACCGCATCGCCTTCGGCCTTTTCGACCGGCACTGCCTCGCCGGTCACGAGCGATTGATCGACTCCCGAGCGGCCGCTGATCACCGTTCCATCGACAGGCACCCGCTCCCCGGGACGAATTCGCACGAGCTCACCGACTCGCGCCTCCTCGATGGGCACCTCGATCTCCTGCCCGTCACGAACCACGCGCGCGGTCTCTGGTTGGAGATCCAACAGGCGCTTCACCGCCTGCGAGCTGCGTGTCTTCACGATGAGCGAAAGCCATTCCGAGAAGATGTGATAGGTGCCAACCATCACCGCGACGGCGAAGAAGGGTGCAGTCGGATAGCCCGGACGCTGAAGGAGGAGGCCGAGGATGCCGCCTGCAATGCCTGCGAAGGCGCCCATCTCCAGCAGCACGTGTTGGTTCAGAATGCCTCGGCGAAGCGCCTGGAAGGCCATGTACAGGATGTGCCGTCCGACGCCGAACACCAGGGCGAAGGCCAACGCGCCGGACAGCCACGGCGCGACGTGTAGCAGATGTCCCCGGAGATTGAGATACAACAGTGAGAGCGCCATGACGGCGAGGCCGCCGGCGGCGCCGATCGCTGCCCAGAGGCCGCTGGAGCGCAGGACCAGAAAGACAAAGCCGCCGAGGCTCAGACACACCAGGGCGGGCAGAAAGCCGATCCAACCGACAGACGGGTCGGCGATGATGGGAATGGCCGCGACGCTGAGCACAACGGCGAGGACGAACCGCCGTGCCTCACGGACGAGATCGCGCTCTTCCTCTTCAAAGGCGCGCAGCTTGCTCGGATCGGAAATGGTGTACCCGATGTCGCGCAGGGTCTGTAGGAGTTGCTCGGGGCGAGCGATGCTCGGGTCATACTCGACTAGCGCCTGCTCATGCGTCAGGCTCACTGCCACTTTGTCCACACCCGGCAGTCGGCCGAGCGCCTTCTCGATGGTTCCGGTGCAGAGCGAGCAGTGCAGACCGCCAATGCGTGCTCGAATCTTCCGGCGACCCGGCCTGGCCGATGGCTCCTCGCTCCAGGGACGGAAGTTGGAAATGGTTGCTGTTGAGGTCGTCATTGCACTCTCCTGACTGGCTCGGAGTGTCAGCGATGCGGGCCCGGAGCTCCGGCCGTGGCGTCACCGAGAGCTTCACTCGCCACCACCCGAAACCCGGACTTTCGGATCGTTTCGATGAGGAACTCCTCCTGAACGGCTTGCGGGTCATAGAGCACGCGAGCTTGGGCTTCGGCAAATGACACTGAGGCCATGCGCACTGCCGGATTCGCTTCAAGCACGCCCTTGATGCGTTGGGCGCAAGCGTCGCAATTCATGCCCTGGATCTTGAAGACTGTCGTTTTCATGGGGTGCTCCCGTTCGCTCAGTATCCGCAGCGTAACCCTTGGAGTTAACTCAAGAGTCAAGGGGGCGCGCATACCCCCGAAGCTACGGCCCGGAGTGCGCTCCACGTTGAAGGGTGGCGAGACCTCTGCGCATAGTTGATGTGACTGTCATCGCCGCTCGGTGAAGCAGGCGGGAATGTCGCCTGCTGCGCACAGAGTTGGTCTCTGCGATGTCGCGAGCGCAGGCATACGTGGTCGACGAGGGCATCCCTGCGAAGGGGGACTCGCGCGAGCTCGGCTGATTCAACTCGCGCCGCGAGGACCTTCGTGGATTACCTGAATGCCACAGTGGTTGATTACATTATCGTGGGTGTGCCTCGCCCTGGGTCTCGCCACAGCGGCCGTACTCGCAGCGGATATCGTTCGACATCGGCAAAAGATGAAGATCATGAACATTGTCTGGCCGGTGACGGGGCTTTACTTCCCCTTGATTGGCTGGTGGTTCTACAAAGCCGCAGGACGTCCGATGGCGATCGATGCGCCGAAGAGCGCCGGGCCGAAGCCGCGGTGGAAAAGCATCTTCCTGTCGGCGACACATTGCGCCAGTGGTTGCGTTATTGGGGATCTCATCGGAGCCCCTATTGTGTTCGCGACTGGTTGGGCGCTCTTCGGTCAGCGACTCTTCAGTGAATACCTCGTAGAGTTCGCACTCGCCTATCTTTTCGGCATTGCCTTTCAGTACTTCCCGATTCGAGCCATGCGGCGGGTCTCCCCCTACGACGCGATCAAGGATGCGGTGAAGGCGGACACGTTGTCGCTGACCGCCTTTGAAGTCGGCATGTTTGCCTGGATGGCGCTGATCTATTTCGTGCTGCTGGCCTCATATCGCCCAGACTCACCGACCCCGGTCTTCTGGTTCATGATGCAGGTCGGTATGGTGTTGGGATTCCTGACCGCCTATCCCGCTAACTGGTTGCTCATCAAATGGGGTGTGAAGAGCGGGATGTAGTCCTTACCGCCCGAAGCAGCGGCGACAAACCAGTGCGTCTGCGACTGATTGAGGGCCGTCGGAGCAGCAGCGCGACATCAAGTGGCACTGAGTTTGTTTCTTGACGGCACGACAACCTTTGTTCGCAGCAGTATTCGAAATGCCAGGCCGTGCGTTATGAGAAGAAGAGGCACGTAGGCAGCCAGGATAAAATAACCAGCGCCTAACAAACCTGGGCTACCTGGGAGTGATATGCGGCTTCCCTGGTAAAAGGCGAACAGCAGGTCCGCCGTTCCGAAGATATTGAAAACCCAGGTTGCCACAACTCCATTACGAGTTCGCAGGGTAACTAGGGCGAGCAAAGCCAGAGTGGCGGTTATGAGGTCACCGTAGGCTACCGGTTGAGCAAATGCGGCAGGTAGTTCTGGAGAGACAACACCCGGCAGGACAAATGCCAATCCAAGGAACCTGAAAGCATGCAGCAGTAGGATGGGCTTCAGATTTTCGGGGCTGGGGCGTTCTCTCAGGGCTGGCCAAATGTAGTGCCACGCCGCTACTCCCCAAGCAGTCAAGCCGAACGCTACACTGATTCCGAACAAAACTGGAGATGGCATGATCGATCCTCGAGTTGCATATCGGCTGGCTGTTGATTCTCATCCCAACGCGCCCGAGGCCTCACCGAGTCGGTTGGACCAACCCGGGTGAGCCTGCGACCGAAGCTGCGCGAATACGAGAGCGTGGGAGATGAGAAAGTAGGGAACCAGCACGGTGGGCAGCAGGGACCAAGGAAGATGTGTCAGACCAGCAGTTCCAACGCCCGCATGAATGAGCTGAAGGGGTGATCCGTTTCTGGAGGTGACGCCCAGTACCACAGCAACAATGAGATCGAGAGCTCCGAACGCGTTCCACGCCATGATGCGGCCGCGACGGTTCGCAAGCTGGTGTGCGGCAACCCACGCAGCTGGAATCGCTGCTACTCCGGTGATCACGTCACCCCAGCCGGCGATATACGGAAACGGACCACCCAGCCGTCCCACTTCCGCCAGCATGACAAAAAGCACACCGCCTACCCGGAAAGCGTTCAAGCCGATGAGAAGCGGTGTGGGAATCGCAAGCAAGGTCGAGCGAACCCCGGGCGAAAGCAACGCAGCTGTTCCCGTAACCGCCAGAGGCAGGGTGAAGAGTGGGAGCAGGACAACTGCGCCTCCACCGGGGCTGGTCAACACGCCCATGGCAGCGACGCCGGTGGCCAAGGAAACCCATAGGCCCACGAGGACAGTGAGCACGATGCGCTGGCTTAGGGGAAGCGCAAGAGTGCTCACAATGGAAATCAGGATCACGGCAATGGCCGTGACCGCGACGACTGTGCCGATCAAATCAAGCATAAGAACCTCCTCGATGCTCTAGGCTCATGCTGGCCGCTGTCCTTTCGGGCCGTGAAGACCACGCCCAGTACACGAGCATAGCGAGCACGCCGAAAAGACCAACTCCCAGCGGAAGGTGCAGCGCAAATACGTGGAGACGACCCGATACCATCTGAGCCAGGTCACCCGCCATGAGCACAACACTGGCGATGAGAGGCCACCGAGGAATCTCGCGTGAGCGCCACAGGATGACAGCTGACCCCGCTTGCAAGGCCGAGACGAGGAACGTGGTCGCACCATTGAACATGTGAGCAGTCAGGGCCATGGCGCTGTTCGAGAGAGCCATGCCCGCCAGCACAGCCTGAATGAGCATTCCAAACGCCTGTGCAGAAGCGGCGATACGGAAAGCGATTGCGAAGCGTCTGGCGTTCATCAGCGTCGCCCTTGACGGTCGATTCGCCAAGATCGTAGCGTCCCGATGGATTCTCGAAAACGACCATCCGTTTACATAGGGTGTTCATAAATGAACAGGGTCTCAGCGGCATGGCAGTGGGACGATATCCGCTTCTTTCTTGCCGTAGCGCGTGCGCGCAGTCTGTCCGCCGCCGCGCGTGTGCTCGGGGTCGGTCACGTGACCGTTGGTCGGCGCGTCGCCGTACTCGAGAGGCGCCTGGGGGTGAAGTTGCTGAATCGAACGCCCGAAGGCTTCTCGGTTACCCCGGCCGGCCAGGCGATCCTCGGTCAGTGCGCCGCCATGGAAAGTGCCGCGTTGGATCTCGAGCGAATCGCGGCCGGGCGCGACTCGCTCGCCGCCGGAACCGTGCGGCTCACCACGACTGAGGCGCTCGCGCATCGCGTCATGGCGCCGGCGATTGCGACGCTCCGCAAGTCGCACCCCGCCCTGCAAGTCGATTTAATGATCGGAGTACGTACGCTGGATATCGCTCGACGTGATGCCGACTTGGCTGTGCGGTTCGCGCGACCAACAGCGCCCGAGCTCGTCTGTCGAAAATTGGGAGAAGTGGGTTTTTCGCTCTACGCCTCGCCCAGCTATCTCAGCAGGTGCGGGTCGCCGACGCGCGGAGCGGGTCTTGCCGGATACGATCTCATCACCTTCACTGGAGCGCCGGCCGCGACGAGCCCGTTCTTTATGGGCGAGGCGCTCGAAGGCGCTCGAGTTGCGGTGCGCTGTGACAACCCCCTCATTCAGGTTGAGGCCGCGGCCCAGGATGTCGGGATTGCCGAGTTGGCCTGCTGTCTCGGTGACGAGTGCGCCGGCCTCGTGCGTATCTGGCCTGATGAACCGCCAGCGCTTCGTACCGCGTGGTTGGTCGTCCACCAGGATCTGCGGCGCTCGGCCCGGATTCGAGTGGTGACATCGGCTATCGTCGAGACCTTCCGCCGACAGAGCGGAACGCTCCGGCGCGGAGCGATCGCTCGAAGAACGCGTCGTCCTGTCAGCATCTGACTTGGGGTGCCGGAACACGGCATTGCCACCATGGCGTTCCGTGGTCTACAAAGTCAGAAGACGATGACTTTGTCGGCGGTGAGCGTCGCTTCAGCCAGATCGTCCATAGAGCTGCGCCGAGCACCCTCCATGAGATCCGTCTCGTTTAAGCCGCGCGCATCCATGCAGGTCGCGCATAACAGAATCTTGTGGGCACCGCTCGCGAAGCGTTTCAGCATGCGTTCGATGTTGTAATAGCCGTCGGGTGTACTCTGGCCCTTCCTAGCGCAAGAAACCGCGTCGGCCATCAAAAATACAGTCACCTCAGTTTCCGGATGCTTCTTCACCAAGGCATTCGCGAGCCGCAACGCATTGAAACAACGCTCGGTTCCATACGGGGGATCGTTGAGTATGAATAGAATCTTCATTGCCATGCTCACTCGCCGGACCGGCTCCAGAACGATCGTCCAAAGAACCCGTCCTTCGATCTTTTCTGACTGGAAGAACCATTCAGCCTTTATTGCACGTCGATCCGGTCGGACACCATAACGGTTTTCCACGATAGCCGTCGTCGGATGAACCGCCGATGCTGACACTAAGAAATGGCACCCCGAAACCTGGGGCTGGCGGGAATTGTACCGTCTGTTACAGAACAGCCTTTCGAGCGTCCGCGAGAGTGCACGCTATGCAAACCGCCGGAGACCCAGTGCGACGGCGACAGCCAGTTACGAGGGCTGAGCTGACGGTGCAGAACGAGGCACCGGTCGCCGGACCCGAGTCCGCTCGAGCTGAGTCGGGGATTGCGGCGTTGACTGCGTTGCGGCCGGTCTTGCTCCGCTTTGCGTTTTGGCTCTCGCGCGACCGATCGGTCGCGGAGGATATTGTGCAGGAAGCCCTGTTGCGGGCCTGGCGTGCGCTACCGGCGCTTAAGGACGCAGGCGCGATACGGGTCTGGCTGCTCACGATCGTGCGGCGCGAGCATGCGAGGCTGTATCGCCGCAAGCGATTGGAAATCGCGTCGCTTGAGCCGGGCCGGACGATGGAGAATCTCCCGATAGTAGAAGGGCCCGACAGCGATACGAACGCCCTCCAACACGCGATTCTCCGTCTGCCGCTGGGCTACCGGGAACCTCTGGTGATGCAGGTCTTGGGCGGTTTCTCAACGGTGGAAATTGCTCGGGAGTTGAACCTCTCCACGACAGCGGTCCTCAGCCGGCTCTTTCGGGCGCGGCAGAAATTACGAGTGATGTGGGAATCCGGGTCGAGGTCCTGCTCGATCCAGCGCGACAGCGGGGTCAAGCTGACATTTCTGCCGTATGACTGGAGCTTGAACGACGTCCCTCGCCAGCACGGACCGCGACTTCGAAATCCTGGCCCCCCCACGTGCCACACTTGGGCCAGTAGAAGGTGAAACGAAGCGGCGCACTCTGCGTTGGCGCTACGGGGATATCCAGATAATGGACGCCCAATCCTGTCGGCACTGAGTCTTCATCGCGCGCTGTCCGCCATTCGTCTTTGCTCCAGTGCACGCGGAAGGGAGCGCCCGCTTGCACCCGGAGCGTCTGGCCCTGTTGGATTGCACACACCCGGCGGTTGAATTTCCAGACTTCGAGTGTGCTTGGGTTCGTCCGGCCGGGAGTCAGATATCGCTCGGCGGCGGCCGGAACGAGGTCGAAGACGCGCCCGTCGTAGACCGAGCGCAGCAGCTTGACGTATTCGGCATGCGCCCACATGAGTGGCATCGCAGCTCCGGTGGGACGTCCGAAGTACAGGCCGCGTTCGGGTCGATCCGACTCGTCCCAAACCTGTTCGGGCAACAGTCCTGTTGGAGACGCGAAAGCTTCGATGGTGCGGATGAGTTTTCCGATGTCGCGCCCGGCGGCCAGCTCGTAATGGGCGCGCTCTCCAGTCAGCAGCGGCCAGGCCCTTCCCTGACCCCAGCTATGATAGGGAAAGCCGTCAGCGCGCTGGCCATAGCCGTCATGGTTGTAGCGGCGCCAACAGGGGCCGAAGGGGGTTTCGGTGCGCAGGACGTGATCCACGACGCGCAACGAGTCAGCGATGATCGGATCTCTCGGGCTGCGAATGCCGTAGCGAACGAGTTCCAGAAAGCCCGCATCCACGACGTCCCTGGCTCGGAATAGCCAGTCGCTGCCGGGCGGACGATTGGCGAGCCCCAGCATCCCGCAGTTCGGATCCTCGCCGGGACAGGCGTCGTGGACGTCTGCGGGCAGGATCCGGATGTAGTGGCGTCTGATCTCGGGATGGAGAGTCCCCTCCGTCGTAACAGTCCACGCCTCAACATGGGCTTCGAGGAAATCGGCGTACTCCTCCAGGTAACGGGCGGTTGTTACCTCTCCGTGCTCGCGCGCAAAGCAGGCGGCGCAGATCAGTGCTGCGATGTGAGCGGCGAGGGTGGAGGGCGAGTAGCCACTGGCCTCCTCCCATCGTTCTTGCTGTGTGGCAGGTCCGTATTCGAGGAGATAAGCCGCAGCGCGCATGACCATCGGATACGGGTCGAACTCGCCCAGGCCCCCTTGCTGCTTGAGGCGCCAGGCCAACAGGATCGGGAAGGAGACTTGATCGAGTTGGATACCGCGCCAGTGGGGAACTCCATTGAGCCAGAAATTTTGAGGAAAGCCCCCGTCGGGCTGCTGACTGACGGCAAGGTAAACGAGAGCGCGAAGCGGCGTGCGCGTGTTTCCGGCTGCGAGAAGTCCGGTCACGGTGTTCACCATGTCGCGGGTCCAGACCAGGTGATAGCCCCCTACGTCTGCGGCACCCCGAGCCTCGCCCCAGGGAATGGACAGAGAGGCGATGAACGCGCCCGCGAAAGTTTTGTCCTCATGAGACATGAGCAGGCTGTAGCTGCCGCAGTAGAGCTTGCCTCCATCTCCAGCGACTTTCTCGAGCGGGAGATTGCTCTGACAGACACGATCCCACTGTTCGACGAAGCGCTTGCGGCGATCCTCGAATGACATGCCGAGTGCCTGGAACAGTGCTGAGAGGGCGTGCTGTAGCCCCTCGCCGAGCGCCAGGCCCAGCGTGAATTCCGCGCCCTCGCTCAGATCGAGCTCGCCCGTCAATGCGACGTGCCCGCCCTCCGCCCGATCGAATTCCCAGTTCATTTGAAAGTTTCCGGCGAGATCGGTCCAGCCGTCGCTATGACCAACATAACCGCAGGAGAGGCGGCTGAAACGAGCGCTCGCCCCGACAACGAGCCAGACGCCATGCTTCTCTGCAGCCAGAAGCTGTCGTCCTCCGATCTCGATGACATAAGCGTTGTTGTCCCAACCTCCCATCTCGAGGTGTGGGTTACAAAGTACGTACAGTTGCAGCCGACCCGCCACTTCGGGTGTCGCTTCCAGCCGGATGCGCTGCAGCAGGCATGGTTGGTGAGGTGCGGTGATGAGCTCCTTGTGGAGGCGATAGCGTCCTGCCGGATCGGAATTGATCACTCGGTAGCCGAGGCCATGGGGCGAGAAGCGCTCCGTACGAGTGAGAAGATCGCGGCGCTCTTCGTGAAGAAACGTCTTGCCATCGGTCACGAGGAGTTGCAAATCCCTGACCTGGGGCCGGTCGATGAGGGGGTAGTAGATTTCGGTCACGGCACCCTGATGGAGGGTGAACCAGATGCGGCTGTCGCCCGAATAGGCCGTTCCGACTCCGTCTTTGTTGCCCTCGCTCCACCGAGGTTCGAACCCCGGCTTGCCGAATGCATCACGCGTTCCACGAAACCTGGCCATAAAACACCTCGGGCGCTCTGCCCCGATGCAACTACCTGGGCACCGCTGTCCTGTCGCTCACTAGAGAAGACCGCAGAACCCTTACGCCGATTGCAACGAGCCTCCGTGCGCAATAGACGCGCGCCCCGCGCGGTCTTCAGTTCAAGAACGGTCCTGGCGGCGGCGGTTCCGCAGTCAGCGTGTCGTGAGGAGGCCTCGAGTGAGTTGGTTGTCGGGTGATTGGCATCAGGAATTGCCTGGAATCTGGTCGAACATCTTGCTTCCGATCGTGGCGGCCATCTGCGGCGCCACTGTCGGCATCGAGCGTCAGAAGAAGGAAAAAAGCGCCGGCCTACGCACGATGATGCTCGTAGCTGTCGGATCTGCTGTCTTCACGATGCTCTCCTCCGCCGTTGCGGGCCCGCACAATGACCCTGGGCGAATCGCGGCGCAGATCGTAGCCGGCATCGGCTTCCTCGGCGCCGGCGCGATCTTGCGCGGTCCAATGGGAGTGCAGGGGCTGACGACTGCGGCGACGATCTGGGCCCTGGCTGCAATCGGCATGGTCGTGGGAGCCGGCTACGGCATCGCTGGGTTGGCGCTTAGCGTCCTAATCCTCGGACTGCTGCTTGGGGCAGACATCGTGGAGAAGCGCTACATCGGCCCTTGCCGCTCGGCCCGCTGTGCGCTGCGGTTCGAGCCAATGGGTGGGAAGGCCATGGTCAAGATCGATGAGATCCTCAATGACTATCACATTCCCTCCGATGCCCGACGCTTGTCTGATGCAGCAGGTGATCTCCAACAGCTCGAGTTCTCCTATTGTCACGCTCACAAGCACCACAGAGAGTTTCTGACCCACCTGGCTGTGCTGCCAGAAGTGCGTGAAATTCTGAGGAGTGAATCGGGGTGCCCTGTGTGAGGGGGATGACAGGGAGTTGAGTACGGGCCAGTGGGCGCGGATTCGCCAAGGCCTTCAAGCGCTGGTCGGCATAGGGCCCAGAGCCATGCGGTCTCGCGGGCTTGGCGGTGCGTTTGCAATATCTCGGGCGGGCGGGGTTTCTTACTATAGATACGCTTCAATGACTTGTGGCCGCCGCCTCGATGACGATCCTGAATTTCTCTCTTTGGCGCATCGGTGTCGCCCTTTCGCTCCCGCTGCTGAGCGCGGGGCCTCTGGCAGAAGCTGTTGCCCAGACAGTGGATGCTAACGCCGAGACGCCGTCGCTCAATACGGTGATTGTAAGCGCGCGCAAGCGCGACGAACCGCTCGCCTCGGTCCCTGAGAGCATCACCGCCTTTTCGTCCGCTTCGCTCGCGGCATTCGACATCCAGTCTTTCAATGATTACGCGTCGATGACGCCCAATCTCTCATTCACGTACGGGGCAGGCTCCACGGGCATCTCCAATGCGCGCACTGTGGCTATTCGCGGCATCACGGGTCAGAGCCTCTTTGGCACCTCGGGGGCGACCGGTTTCTATGTCGATGACACACCGCTGCCCGAATCCGTCGATCCGCGTGTACTGGACCTCGAGCGGGTTGAAGTCTTGAAGGGGCCGCAGGGGACGCTCTTTGGCGAAAGCTCCTTGGGTGGCAATGTTCGACTCATTACCAAGGCTCCTGATCTGACGCGCAACGACGTGGGCTACATGGCGCAAGTGGGCATCACCTCCGGCGGTGGAAGCGCCGATGGCGGGGGCGGCTTGGTCGGTAATCTGGTCGCCATTCCCGACCGTCTGGCTGTCAGGATGGTGCTCTTCGTCGATCATGAGGCGGGCTATCTGACGCGCACCTTTCCATCGCCCTCCAGCCCCGCGGTTGCCGATCCTGACTATCCCGCTCCCCGCACCAGTGTGGGCGATCAGGGTGCACAGACCAATTATGGTGGCTCGATCACCGCGCTGCTGCGCATGAGCGATGCCCTCGACATCAAGCTACGTGTGATGGCTCAGGACACGCACGACAAAGGTTTCCCGGCGACCTTTGCCCCACTGCCTAACTTCGAGCCCCACTACACCATCAACCGAGCCTATAACCTGCAGCCCGGGGCGACGGACGCGTGGGCACTGCCCTCGCTCGATATTCGCTATCGCGGCAACGGCTTCAGCATTGTCTCCGCCACGGGCTACTTCTACCATCACAACCGCGACATTGAAGACTCTACCTACGGCACTAAACAGATCCTGCATGGCTACTACGGTGTGGCCTCGCTTCCCAACCAGCCTTTTCTCTGGGAACAGGAGCACTATCAAAATCAGGTGACCGAGGAAATTCGGGCGACCTTCGACGAGTATCGCGGCGTGAGCGGCACCATTGGGGCGTTCTACGCACGAACTCGCTCCACGCTCTCCGTTCCCCCGGAATATGCGCAAGGACTCGTAGCCGCCACTGTCGATAACACGGTTGTTGGCCCCTGGCCCAACAACCTCCTGTGGACCGACTACAACCCGGGAATGCAGCGGGACGTCTCGCTGTTCGGCGAGATCTCCTGGCGCCTGCCGCTGGGGCTGACCGCCACCTTCGGCGCCAGGCAGTACTGGTTGCACCAGACTGCCGACTTCGTCGCCAACGGTTTCAACAATTTCGGGGAGACGCCAAGCGATCCGCAATCCAGCCACCAGTCCGGCTTCAATCCGAAGGTGGGTCTGGCCTATCAGGTAAGCCCATCCACGATGGTGTACGCATCCGCGTCCGAAGGGTTCCGGGCCGGTGCTGCGCAGAACTATGCGCCCTTCTGCGCGCTGCCGACGCTACCCGTCGATGCCATCACCCATCTGAAGTCCGACTCCTTGTGGAGCTACGAGGTCGGTACGAAGTCCCAGATCCCGAATACGGGAGCGCTGCTCTCGGCCGCCGCTTTCCACATCGACTGGCGCAACCTCCAGCAGCAGGTGGCGCTACCCTGTGGTGCCTACTTCGATATCAACGGTGGACACGCCAAAATCGACGGTGCCGAGATTGAGTTGGATGGGCATGTGTTGCCCGCGCTGGAGCTACGCGCCGGAGCCGGCTACGAGAAGACTGACATTACCGACCCGGGGGCGCTTGCGATCGTTGGCCTCACCCGGGGTTCGAGAGTCCTCGGGACGCCGGCCTGGACGGCGACGCTCGGGAGTGTTTTCACCCAGCCGATCTCAACGGATCTCGAAGGCTTCATCGCAGCGGATGTCAGCTACACGGGGGATAGCATCGCGCTGCTCAATGGGGGTAATGGTCTGTTCGCAACGCGGCCCTCCTATGTGCTCGCCAATGCGCGCCTGGGCGTGAGGCGCGGCGCCTCCGAAATCTCACTCAACATACGCAATCTGTCCAACGCTAAGCCCAACCTCGGCGATATTGGCTACGTCGGCTACGCGCAATACACGAGCAACAATACGATCATTCCCCAGGTGGCCACGCTCCCGCCGCTCACGGTATTGCTTCAGTACCGTCACAATTTTTGAGCCCGAGTTTTAGCGGGGCCGCTGCGCGGATGATGAGGCGAAGTCGGCATCAGACTCGCAGGGCCGGCGTCATGTCCGTGTCGCCCCTCATGGGTCGACTTTGGCGTGTTGGGACGCCCAGGGCCCGGTAGTCCCGGCAAGCGCCTCTGCGGCAGCCGCCAAGGACTGCACCGAGCAGTCGGGCGCCCGCATGATTTTGGGATATCGCTTCGATCGCGCGACATAGACTGTCTTCAGTCCGGCGCAGCCGGCGCCATGAATATCCCAGGCGTGGGCAGCCACCAGAGCGAGTTTTTCAGGCGCTATGCCGGCGCGATGGGCGGCGTGGAGGTACACCTCGCGGTGCGGCTTCCAGTGTCGGATCTCATGCACCGATACGATTTCTTCGATGAATGGCTCGAGGCCGTTTCTGCGTAGCAGTTGTACGGTGGCCTCTGCGCTGCCGTTTGTGAGGGTGATGATGCGCAGGCCCGCCTCGTGCAGTCGACGGAACGCAATGCCCGCATCCGGGTGCGGTTTGAGTTCTGCAAAGCCATCGATGACGGCTGACACTCTCTCCGGAACGAACCGAAACCCGCGCTCTCCCATCAGGGCCGTCAGCGTATCGCAGGCTACAGCGAGAAACGGTCGATAGACACCGGTTGCATCGAGCGCGAACCCGTCGCGCAGAATGTGAGCAAACCAGAGCTCCAAGGCTTCGCCGGGCAGGCCCGCCGCGATCAATCGCGGGCGCAAGGAGCCCAGCGAGAAAACCGTCTCCATGACATCGAACGCTACAACTTCGGGCGAGCCTGTTGACGACTCAACACTGCTCGGCCGGATCGACTGCGTGTCCACGTCCGCCTATCGAGCATGCACGGGCTGGGTATGCTCAGAACGAGACCCGCCGCGATACACGGCACAGAGTACCGCGCCGTAGATCGCGAGCAGCCCTCGGCCATAGTGGATTTCTGGTATTTCGCTCATCGCTGCGCCCTGTGACAAAAAGGGGGGCCTAAAACAGTGGACCCCCTCGAGTCGCCAATTGTTGCGGTCGACGGGCGATGTTGCTTCAGTGCCCGCGCCACTGTCGAGCCAGGTTTATGGCGGTGCAGCCTCTCGGATCTGATGTTCACCGTTTGCCGCAACAGCCAGCTCGACGATGGGACCACCCGCGGCCTCTGCGTCAGCGGGGTCGTGTGTTACGAGGAGGACCGGCAACGCAGCCTCTTTGGCATGCTCGAAGACGAAGCGCCGAAAGTCCGAGCGCAGCGCGCTATCCAACTTGCTGAAAGGTTCATCGAGGAGTAATGCCTCGGGCGAGGCCAACAGGGTTCGCAACATCGAGACTCGAGCGCGTTGTCCGCCAGACAGCGTGGCGGGATCGCGCATCGCGAAGCCCGCCAGCCCCGCCGCGGCGAGCGCCGCCTCGATCCGCGCGGCCCGCGCCGCACGGCCTCGAACAGAAGAGTCCAGACCAAACGCCAGATTCTCCCCGACCGAGAGGTGCGGAAACAGAAGGTCGTCCTGAAAGAGGATCCCGAGCCGTCGGCGATAAGCGGGCAAGCCCGTGAGCTCGCGATCGCCCAACCAGACTCGACCGGCAGATGTGAACGCCGGAGGCAGCGTGCCGCAGAGAAAGTTGAGGAGCGTCGATTTTCCCGATCCGCTGGGGCCCATCACGGTAACCGTCTGCCCAGGTCGGATTTCGAGGGTGAGCGGTGCGATGAGCTCGGCTCTGGCCAAGTGGATGGCGACGTGCTCGAGGCGAAGCGAGACTGTCATACGACGAGGTCTGATTTGCGGTGGCGACGGGCGAGTACGGCCGGCATGCCCGCAGCGAGACCGTAGGCAGCCAGCGGTAGCGCTGCCAGCAGCAGCGCGAAGACGCCCACCACTCGGCGATCGCCGCCGCTTGAGAGGGTGACCACTTGGGTCGCTAGCGTCGACACCCGTCCTGCACCCGCGAAAATCGTCGGCAGATATTGATCAAAGCTAACGGTAAGTCCGATCGCGGCCGCCACGAGGACGGGTCGCTGCAGCATCGGTATCTTCACGCGCCATAAGACCCTCCACGGTGTCGCACCGAGACACAGGGCGGTGCGCATGTACCGTGCATCGAGCGCTCGCCAGGGATCGGCCAGGGAAAGAAACACGTAGGGCAACACGAAGAGGAGGTGGGCAGCCACGACCGCCGAGTACGTTCCGTCCACATGGAGGAGGGCGAGGAGCACCTGTATGCCAAAGAGGAAGGCAATCTGAGGGACGAGGAGCGGCAGGTACACCAGCCAGGATGCTCGGCTCGCGCGGCCCATCCGCGCAGTCGGTTCACTTTCGAGCCAGACCAACACCAGAGCAAGTGCCAGGGCAGTGGCACCGAATGCCACAAGGAGTGTGGATCCCAACGACCAGGTCACCGCATCGGCCTCACGATGCCAGGTGCTCAAGGTCCAGGCCGATGGCAGGACATCGGGGAAACGCCAGCGTACCGCGAACGACCACAAGGTCAGATCGAGGAGTGCTGTCAGCGCGAGCCCCGTCATGATCCCCACGGTCACACCGGTAAGAGCGGCCGGCAGCTCAAAGCCACTGCGGCGCTGCCCCAGGGTGATCCAACATCGTCCAACCTGCGCGAGTGCGAGCTCACCGAGGCGCCACACTAAGATGCTCGCGAGTACGACCCCCAACAGGAGCAGCGCCGCGGCGGCGCCGCGGAAGTAGAGCCTGACATCGGGAGCCGTCAACCACTGCAATGTCAACACGCTCAATGTGGGAGGATTGTCCGGCCCCAGGATCAACGCCATGTCCACTACGGACAGTCCGTAGGCGAGCACGACATAGATGGGCAGGCGGATTTGCGGATAGAGTTGCGGAAGAACCACCTTGACCCAGGTAGCCGTACGCCCGTAGCCCAGCGTGGCGGCGATATCGAGCTGGCGCGCTACCGGTAGTTGTCGCAATGCGGTCAGGCTCATCAGGAGCAGATACGGCACCTCTTTCACGATGAGTCCTAGAATGAGGGCGATGCCATGAGGGTCCTGGACGGAGGCAATGGCGGGTGGCTCGAGCCAACCTGTGAGTCCGCGTGACACCCATCGTGCGATCCAGCCGCTGGGTGCGATCAGGAAGGCGAATCCGATGGCCATCGCGGCGTGGGGCGCCGCGAGGACTGGTGTGATCAACGCGCGGATCGGCCGCCCGATCGGGCGCGCATATAACAGCGCGCAGCACCCGAGCGTCAACGCGACCGACAACAGAGTGGCGGCCCATCCGCTCCAGATCGTGAGCTGCCAGGCCCCTGGAAAGGCCGGCTCCGCGAACAGATCTCTGAACGGTCCCAGACTCAGTCGCTCCCCACCGATGGGTGGAAACCAACCCAACGCGGGCAGCAGCGTACCCAGAAGGCCCGCAGCGATGGGCACGAGGAACAACGCCAGGGTGAGGCGCGGGGCCTGGCGCAGCCACACGGGTGGCCGCGCGAGCGGCGCGCACTCCGCATCGGTGCCTGGGCATATCCTGCCATGGGTCATCGGGTGTAACGCGTCTCCCACGCTGTCACGAGTCGTGTGGCCCACGAGGGGTGTGGCTCCGGCAACAGCACCCCCCATGCGGTATTGGGAGGTTGCAATGGACTCTTGGGCAACCGATCGAAGCGAGCGCGTTCAGGTGCTGCCAGCTTGGCGAGATCGAGTACGGTCGGGCTGCCGAGTACGCGAATGTCCGCCGCCTGGGCCTGGGCCGCGGGCGCCAGGAGAAAGTTGGCCACCACCAGCGCCCCGGCTTTGTGGGGCGAGTTGTAGGGGATCGCCACAAAGCTCGTGTTAGCGAGGGTGCCTCCCTCGAGTATCAAGGTCCGGGCCGTTGCGGGTAACAGCCCCGCCTCGACATCGACGGCCGCTTCGGCGGAATTGAAGGACGGCATCATATCAATCTCGCCATCGTCCAGGAGTTGCCGCGCCGCCGGCCCGCTCGCCGGAAACTGGCGGCCGTGGCGCCAGAGGTAGGGCCGGACCGCATCGTACCAGGCCCACAGCGGAGCGGTGGCTTCGGCGAAAGTGGCATCGGTCGCCGGGTGTTGAAGTGCTGCGCGGTCCGGTGTCAGTGCCTCGAGCGCTTGCTCCAGGAACGTGACCCCGAGGAAATTGTCTATCCGTGGATGCGTGAAGCGCCCCGGGTGCCGCCTCACCCAGGGGAGGAAGCCCGGAATATCACGCGGGACGTCTCGCACGTGGGCACTGTCATAGATAAACACGAACCGCGCGGCGAGCCAGGGCGACTCATAGCCATCGACGGGGACGGTGAAGTCGATGAGATTCGGCGATGGCGCCTTCGTGTCCACGTATGCGAAGTTGGGCAGTCGCTGTGTGAAGGGCCCATAGAGCAACCCTCGCTCCTTGAGCGCGAGGAAGTTAGGTCCGTTGATCCAGATGAGATCGACAGTGCCGTCGGTATCGCGACCGGCCGTCTTTTCCGCGATCACGCGTGTCACCGCTTCCGCGGTATCTGACAGGGGCACTTGATGCAAGGTGACACCGCAACACGTGGCGACCTGTTGAGCGACCCAGACCATGAAGGCGTTGGTTTTCTCATCCCCTGCCCAGGCGTTCCAGTAAACGGTCTGGCCGCGAGCCTCGGTGAGCGTCTGCGGCCACGACTGTGCGGAGGCACGTCCGATCAAGAGCAGTCCGATCAACACGACGATCGCGGCGCGCGGCACCCGTCGATCCGCTGTCAAGCCGCTGCAGTCCTTCGCTCGGCACGACGCTGACGGGCGCGCTCGATCATCGGCCCCAGAACGGACTCGTGGAAGCGATCGCAACCGATGCACAGATTCGCATAGGGCTGCCCCTTCGGGGTGGTCGTTTGCGATTCGGCGAGGAAGCGCTCCTGGCTCCAGCCGTAGGCGAGGCCCATCCGCTCCGGGTGTCCCATGGAGATCGCCTGGAACGCGGGTTCCCCCGTCAACGAATCGAGGATCGAGATCAGATCGTCCTCCAGCAGATTCCCGATCGGCACCTTGGTTTTCAAACAGCAGGGAAAGACATTGCCGCTGGGATCGACGGCCACTTCCGAGCCGCCATAGCGATGCTGCAGAAAGTTGAGCCCTCCAGACCAGCGGTTGCAGAAATTGTCCGCCAGCGTCGCGGTCGATAGTCCGTTCTCCCAAGCCCGACCCCGTGGCCAGAGCCGGCCGATCCAGGCATCCGGTGTGGCGCCAAAGAAGCTGTAGCACGGCCCCGAAGTCTCCATCCACTCCGGCTTGGGTGATATGGCCACCGAGGCGGCTTTCACGCCGTGTGCTTCGAAGAGCGTCGTCAAACGCTGTTTGAAGGCGGCCTGGCGTGCGGCGCCGCGCATGCCGGTGTGAAAGTCATCCACTCCAGATACGGAGATCATCCACACTCCTCTGGCCAGAAGCTCCTCAACGATCTCATCCGTCACGAGATCCCCGGTGGTCTGAACCACGATGTTGACCCCACCGCTGGAGGCATAGCGACTGCGGATGCGCTCGATCGCTGGATAGGCGACCTCTGTCCGGATCGGATCCATGAGGATTTCCCCGCCTGCCAGAATGATCCGTCCGCGTCGCTCCGGCAGCGCTCCGTCGGGAGCCGGAGCTTCCCTATCCAAATAACTCATCCGTTCCGGAAAGTGATCGATGATGCGGGGAAGATTAGCCACGGCCTCGCTCACGACCGTATCGAGCGCGCCGCGAATATAGGGCCTGAAGCGCGGCTCATAGCAGTGGGGGCATTTGCGGTGGCAAGCCCAAGACACGACGTAATAAATGGATTCCACTCGCTTAACCGGCTGGCCAACCCTATATTTGGAAAGACCCCCGTTCGCTGCGGATTATTGCGGCCGCTAGGAAGCCTTCCGCGGAAAGAGGCTTCAGAGCCGGTCTGACAGTCGATAGGATAGGCGCACGAGCGCGTGACCCCCGCGCAAAAGCCGCTCGCCGCACCAAGCGACGCCCTTGCCGAGGGTCGCGAGCAACGCTGCACTGAACAGCACAACAATCCCGAGTGACACGACGGCCAGCGATGGCGCAACCCCGGCCCAGGCTTTCTGCTTGTGCGAGGTCATCTGTGCGGGCCTCCCTTCATGTTGGACTTATCATGCGCACCTCGCCGAGCTCTTGGAAGGGACGTCGTGGGTCTCAGGATGAGCGCCTGTTGGATTCCACGAGCGGCCCAACCAGGTATTCACGAACTAGTTCCCGCGCCCGGTGCAGGCGGCTCTTGACACCGGGCACCTGCAGTCCGAGTCTCTCGGCCATTTCCGAGATGGTCAGCTCTGCGAAGTCGCGCAGCAGGATGACTTCCAGATAATGCGCAGGCAGGGACTCCAACGCTGCGATGAGATCAATCTGCAGGCTCTCATCCGACCGCAAAGCAAGCTGAGCCTCCGCCAGATCCTCACTCGAGGCATCTTGACCCAGCATCTTGCGCGAGAGCCGTTGGCACTCGCGGCGCACCACTGTAAAGAGCCATCCAGAAAGGGCCGCGGCGGCGCGCAGAGCCTTCACTTTGCGCGCCAGGATCAGCAGTGCCTCCTGCACGGCATCGTCGACGTCGCTCGCCGCACAGTGCCGACGCGCGTATCGACGGGCATCGATCTGGCAGGACAGCAGCAGCCGGTTCAGCGCGACAGGATCACCTGACTGCGCGGCGAGGATGAGTGCTTCCTGCTGCATGGCAATAGTCTCGGGATCAGCTCGATATCAGCGGCCGCTGCTGAATGCGGCGATCATCCCTGCGAGTGTGCCGGCCAAGAAGCCCTTCTCGTTGAGCCCAAGCCAAAGCAGGGCGCCGACCAGAAAGCCCGTGCCCATCACCGCGCGGATCACCCATTCTGCCGGCGAAACCTTCGTTCCATGACACATAAACGTCCCGTCTCACCCCCGAAATGATCGAGTTCAGGGGGTAAGAGGCTCGAGCGGACCGGTTGGATTCGCACAGGGTCGTCATTTTTACTTCAGCCCAACGGTGTCGCCTGTCTTGCGCGTGGCTTTGGGAGATCTCCATCCTAGAGGCTCGCGGGGCCGCGAATCCAAATGAGAGTTTGGCGCCTCTTAGATATCAGGAATCGCACCTTCACTCCTCTCGGAGCGATCTTATGCCGCGCGCCCCTCGCCTGACCGCCCTGTTGTCCTGGCTGATCCTCCCCGCTCTCGCCGGAAAGCCCCCTCAATATCCCGCCGCGCCCCCGGACTAGTGGAAGGCGGTCCGACATTGAGAAAAAACCACGCTACGGCGAAAGCCGACAACGCTTCAGGAAGCCGATCCCATGTCACACCTCAATCTTCACCGACCCGACCTAGACCAAGTTCGGCTCCAGTCGTCCCCTCCAACCACTGGACTGCACGCCTCGGATCTCGCGCTGCTGGCCATGACGGACTTTCGCTCGACACGGCCGTTTGTAGTTGAGCCCGCACGGCACATTGATGTGGCTCTGCACGACATGATCCTGGCAGGGGTTCGAGCACTGCTGGTGACCGACCGCGACGATAGCGTTCTGGGCCTGATCACGGCGAACGACATCATGGGCGAGAAGCCGTTCCAATTCCTGCAAAACCCACAGTGCGATTCATTTCCCTGCAGGCGGGCCGACATTCGGGTCGAGCATGTCATGACGTCCCTCGATGAATTGCCGCTCGTCTCACACGAGGAGCTTTCCGCGTGCACCGTCTCCGATATTCTCGAAAACCTCGAGCGCGAGGGAGTCTCACATCTGTTGGTTGTCGAGAGGACAACCGATCGGCATAAAGCGGTTCGCGGCATCTTCTCCCGCACACAGATCGAGCGAGAGCTCCTGGCAGCCAAGGGTAGACCTGCTGCCTGAGCCGGACTTGTCGATGTCTCGCCAAGCCCAGTGGTCGGATTTTATGGCGCGCGCGCAAGCGGGCGACCACCGCGCCTACAATCAACTCCTGACCGAACTGACGGGTTATCTGCGACTTCGGCTGAGACGGAATCGGCGGGTTGCTCAAGATGTGGACGATATCGTTCAAGACACCCTGCTGTCTCTTCACAGGGTGCACCACATCTATGACCCCGCACGACCCTTTGCCCCCTGGCTCGTGGCCATCTGCCGTCGGCGGATGATCGATGGGCTGCGCAGGCGCAGCCGCGCGATGTCACACGAGACCCCGCTCGGCGCAGAGCATGAATCGATTGCCGATACGGGTGCGTTTCCGGCGGAGAGTGAACCGATCGAGCGCCCGCTGCGCGAAGCGGTAGCGCAGTTGCCGCGAGGGCAACGCCAGGCGATCACTCTCCTGAAGCTTCGAGGCATGTCACTCCACGAAGCCGCGAGTCACAGCGGGATGTCTGTCACAGCGCTGAAAGTCGCGTCGCATCGCGGCATCAAGCGCTTGCGGGCGACCCTGGGCGCCGCTTCCCATGTCGAGCTGGAAGAGTCGGGACTGGATCATCGCCCGATGTGTTCCCGCCTCGGTCCGGAAACGGCGTCTAATCGAGTGTTTGAACACTGATTCCGGGCGCCTGCTGTGGCACCGCGACGCGAAGGAAAATGAAGAAGAAGAGCGGATTCGGCAGAATGTAGCGCCAGCCGAGCATGGGGTCTCGGTGACCGTCGCGGCCCATGAAGTCGAGCCAGACGTACAGAAATTTGTAGACACAAAATCCGGGAATCCAGCTCGTCCGGAATCCCGGAGTCTTCAGACAGCCTTTGCTGATGTAGTAGTTGCCCTCGAAGGGGGTGATTCCGAAGAGCCCCAGCGGACCCTCCGCAATGAGCTCTCCGTCGGGCTGATGGTAAATCCGGATGCGCGTCATGCAAGGCTCACGGGCGCAGACATTTCGCGATGCTTGGAGTGAGTGTCGAGTGGGTTCCCAGGCATATCAGTTCTTCTCACGGGCGCGCTGATCATTGATGGACCAATCATAATCGGCGAAGACAACCTTGTAGTTCGTCGGAATGGGGGCGGAGCGGTACCGATTGATATACGACAGCAGGTCAGGGGATTGGGCCAGAAAATCCTGGGTGTAGAATTTGAAAATCGCGGAAATCCTGACTTCTCTGCGCTCGCTGTCCACGGTAACGTTGCGCTGTTCGGCGACAAACTCGCGCGCTGCTGCATCGAGCTCTTGATCGAGGGCATCCGCGGTAAACGCCGACTGCGGCAGCCTGGGGCAACTGACCGACATGCAGTTCAAGGCGAAATGCACTCGCGGGTCCCCCAGCGGTCGGATCACGTTGTTCTCGAACCGGTAGAGCGAGAGCGTGCGACCGCCAATGACAAACTTCCGCAGCACGAAGAATCGAATCCGGCCCAGCAGCCCGAATCGCTTCGGCACTCCGGCGTCCAACACGCCGTACATCGCAAGCGCGTTGTAGGCGTCGATATAGTAGGCCAGGCGCGAATTTTGGGTTGGGAATAGGTCCGGCGATGACATGGGATCGACGGCGGCGATGAAACGCACAACGTCGTCCAATCCGGCGCGATCGTTTCCCAGACCGGAGAAATCGACTCGCCCCTGTGCGTCCACGTGCCGGGCCAGTACATCACTCCAAGTCTTTTGCCAGTGCTCGACACTTCGGTCGCTCGGCGGTCCGTGTGGGGCTGTGGGTTCGTTCGGATGGGATGCACCTAGAGCCACGACCAAGATTCCTGTGAAGAGTCCAACAATCAACTGCGCTCGCGGCGCACGCACCCACCGGCGCCGCTGTTCGGCGCGCATCGCAATCGTCAGCGAGGATTGCGTTTTCATCACCCTGCTTCATCCCGACTTTGACAGCGTGACCGGCGGCTCGCCTCTTGTCAGCCGTCCCGACAGTGGGTTCCAGAACCAGTCGCCATCGGCTTTCCGCAGCCGCACGGGACGAAGAATCGACGCGTCGCGATGGGCGTTGTGAAGACACATCGAGACGGGGCCGTCGGCCGTTGCCGCCATGAAGACGCACGCCCGGATTCGCTCGGGGTCCAAATGACAGGCATCCATGAAGTTATGGATGACAAAGGACAGCTTGTAGACGCGGCCCCGTGCCGCGATGAGATCCCGCTTCATTCGCCAGAGTTTTCTGCCGAACCACCCCGCAGCGCGGATGACGATGTCGGGGTTCCTCGCCAGGCAGCGCAGAAACGCCGCGATCGCACGATGTGGCCGCTGCCGGTCGAAGCGCTGCCGGGCGGTGCGTGTCAGCAAAGCGTTGTACAGCGCCTTGTTGTCCAGCGCGTCATAGGCTCGGCCGTTCGTGACCAACGTCATGCCATAGCGATTACAGCGCTCATGGCCGACATGGGCCGTGTCGAATGTGACCTGGGTTCCCAAACCCGCCTCGATTCGCCGGATGACCGCCGCCGTGGTGAGGGTTGCAGAGCGTGCATCGGCCACGCCGCGGCCGGTGTCCGCCTGCGGCTGAAACGAGGCCAACCGCACGATGTCGCTGTGTCGTGCGAAAAAGGCGACCACGGCGGGTATTTGATCGATGTTGCCATCGAAGATCGTAGTGTTGAAATAGACGGCGAGGGGCAATCCCCGCGCGCGCTCAATATAGGCGCGGCGCAGCTCATTCAACTCGATCTCGCTCGAGTAACCGCGCCGCCTCTGGGTCATGTCGACGTGGAATGCGACATCGATCAGACCCGCATCGACTAGGCGTGCCAGCAACTCGCGGCTCGCCCGGATCCCGTTCGTGAACAACGCCGGCCGCATGCCGAGCCGGCGGATTCGCGCCACGATCGCAACCAACTCCTCCACTTTCCGGAGTGTGGGATCTCCGCCGGTGACCTGAATATCGACATCGGAGCCGTAGCAGTCACGGATCATATCGATCCGGCGAAAGATCTCCTCCAGCGGAAGATCCTTGACGGATTGGGAGTGTTCGGACAAGTAACAGGCGGTGCAGTCCAAGTTGCACCGTTGGGTGATCTCCAGTGCCACGCAACCGATCGCGACGCGGCGGCCGACGAATTGAGCGGGACTCAATTGTCCGGTCTCGAGCATTCTCTGTCGGGCGAGGCTCAAGGGGGTGAGCCCGTCCCCCAAGGCCGTCAGTTTGCCCTGTTCCACGAGATGCCCTTGGCGATGTACCCCATATTTAATGGTTCGCTGCATCTACGTGAGAGGTTACACCGGCCTCCGAAAAAGCCCATTCGCGCGGGGGCTTGACCTTCCAGCGGCTGGATACGTCATCCTACCTTCCAGTATTCTGGAAGGAGTCGCTACGATGCCTCAGCAACATTTGAATAGAGCCACTGACACCGTCGTCCTCACCGTGTCAGGCATGACGTGTGACGGATGCGCTAACACTGTGGCGCGCGTTCTGTCTCGGGTTCCAGGCGTCGTCGATGCCAAGGTGGATCTCCAAAGCGGCCGCGCTACGGCCAATGGCACCGCAAGTCCCGCGGCACTCGTGGCAGCGGTCCGGGCAGCCGGTTATGGCGCCGAAAGCGCTGCCTCCACTCTCGACACGGGAGGGGCGAATGGCGGCGACTGAAGCTCTGGACCATCGGTCCCACGTGCTTATGCCCATCGAGGGCATGAGCTGTGCGACCTGCGCAGGCCGCGTGGAGAAGGCGCTGCAAGCTCTCCCTGGCGTGGAGGCTTCCGTCAACCTCTCCAGCGAGCAGGCCAATGTGGCGTTTGATCCGGCACGGGTGAAGCCGAAGGCGCTGGTCGAGGCGGTCTCGCGTGCCGGTTACGATATTCCTCACGAGACCCGGGAACTCGCCATCTCAGGCATGACCTGCGCGACCTGCGCCGGTCGTGTCGAACGGGCGCTTTTAGCGGTACCGGGCGTCGCGCGGGCGGAGGTCAACCTGGCCAGCGAAAAAGCCTCGGTCGAGGGGGTCGCAGGTCTCCTCCGCCCGGCCGATCTCATCGCCGCCTTGCGCCGGGCCGGCTACGAAGCCGAGCTGCGGACGGGCGAAGTCGAGCGCGACCGCCAAATTCTGGCCGTGGAAGAGCGGCGGCTCAGGCTCGAGACCTGGCGGGTCTTCGCGGGCATCGTACTCAGCGCGCCGCTTCTGCTGCCGATGTTCGGGATCGAGCTTCCATCCTGGCTACAGCTCGCGCTGGCGACGCCCGTGCAGTTTGTCTTGGGCGCGCGTTTCTATCTTCGTGCGTGGAAGGCGCTGCGGGCGCGGACCGGCAACATGGACCTTCTGGTCGTGCTCGGCACTTCGACCGCCTATTTCTATAGCCTGTATGGACTCCTTGCAGTTCCGACGGGGACGCATCTCTATTTTGAGGCGGTAGCCGTGGTGGTCACGTTGATTCTCGTGGGCAAGTGGCTCGAGGCGCGCGCCAAGCGCGCGACCACCTCGGCGATCAGAGCCCTCATGTCTCTGAGGCCCGAGAATGCCCGCGTCGTGCACGACAATGAGGAGATCGAGGTGCCGATTGCGGCTGTGGCGCCGGGTGATGTCGTCATCGTCCGGCCCGGCGAGAAGCTTCCTGTCGACGGCGTGGTTATCGCCGGACACAGTGAGGTCGACGAAAGCTTGCTCACGGGAGAAAGCCAGCCGCTGGCAAAGCGGGCCGGTGATCCCGTCACCGGCGGGTCGATCAACGGTAGGGGCCTGCTACGCATCGAGACAACCGTCGTCGGTGAACAGTCGACGCTCTCGCGCATCATCGCGCTCGTTGAAAACGCGCAAGCCAAGAAAGCCCCGATCCAACATCTGGTCGATCGGGTTGCCGCGATCTTTGTCCCCATCGTCATTGTGGTCGCTCTGGCGGCGTTTTTCGGTTGGTGGCTGATTGCCGGCAACTTCACCGGGGGTGTCATTGCGGCGGTCGCCGTCATGGTGGTGGCCTGCCCATGCTCCCTGGGGCTGGCCACACCGACCGCCTTGATGGTTGGCACCGGCGCGGCGGCGAAGGCCGGTATTCTCATCCGAGATCCTGAAGCGCTCGAGCGCGCTCACCGGCTCGATACGGTCATTTTGGACAAGACCGGGACTGTGACTGAAGGCAAACCCGCCGTGACGGAGATCATCACAACCAACATGTCCGAAGGCGAGCTCCTCGCGCTAGCCGCCTCTGCCCAGACCGGAAGCGAACACCCGCTCGCTCGAGCTGTGTTGGCGAAGGCCGAAGGCGTCACGCTGTCCACCATCGAAGAGTTTCAGAGTTATCCAGGGATGGGGCTGTTGGCGCGCGTGTCGGGGCGATGGATCGCCATCGGCAATCGCCGCCTCCTGGTTGAAAAGGGCGTGCCCACCGACGCCCTGGAAGCTCGTGTTGCCCTCCTGGAGGAACGTGGTCGCACCGTGATGTGGGTGGCTGCACTGGAGCCTGAGGCGCGCCTGCTGGGCGTCATCTCCGTCTCCGACCCAGTGAGGGCGACAGCCAAGGCGGCGGTGCAACACCTGCAGCACCTGGGCATCGAGACGATAATGGTGACCGGCGATCACGAACGGACCGCTGCCGCTGTTGCTGCGGAGCTCGGTATCCAGAGGGTGATCGCCTCCGTGCTCCCTGTCGAGAAGGCGGCCGAAGTGCGCCGACTGCAGGCCGAAGGCCGTCGCGTCGGGATGGTCGGGGATGGCGTCAACGACGCCCCGGCGCTTGCGGCCGCCGATGTCGGCATCGCTATGGGTGGCGGCTCGGACGTGGCGCTGCAGACGGCGGGCATCACGCTGATGCGTCCGGACCCCCTGTTGGTCAGTGATGCCATTGCCGTCAGCCGAGCGACCCACAACAAGATCCGGCAAGGACTGTTCTGGGCCTTCGTCTATAACGTGATCGGCATGCCGCTGGCGGCCATCGGCCTCTTGGGACCGATGATTTCCGGGGCCGCCATGGCGCTGTCCTCGGTGAGCGTGGTGTCCAACGCACTTCTGCTACGACGCTGGCGACCGGCTGCGAAGGTGAGGGCCTGATGATGCAATCCAACGGCCAGTTGACGATCGGTCAGGTGGCGGCTTTGTCGGGCGTGCCGCCCAAGACCATTCGGTTCTACGAAGAAAGCGGGATTATCGCGAGCGCTTATCGGAATGAAAACCGCTATCGCACCTACTCGGAAACCGACGTGCAAACCCTGCGCTTCATTGCGCACGCCCGAGGCTTAGGCTTTTCGTTGAAGGATGTCAGCGAGCTGTTGTCGCTCTATCGGGATCGCAAGCGTGCGAGCAAGGACGTGAGGCGCCTTGCACTTGCGCATCTTGCCGATCTCGATCGTCGGATTGCGAACCTCACGGCCATGCGCAACACGATTGCCGATCTCGCTCAGCGCTGTCGTGGCGATGATCGACCGGAATGCCCGATCATCGAAGAGCTCGAGGAATCTGACTCTTCAGACCGGCGAAAACGCTGAGGGTCAGCCACACCCCGACTCGGGAGTTCTCTGACGCGGTGTTAGTGCGCGATTCCGTTGTCAATACTTTTTAGCCTCGGCGTGTTAGCCGGTTCGCAGTCAGTGCCCGCGGCGCAATGGCCGCCTTTCAAGCGAAGGGCCCCTGGCAGTCTGGCCGCTAGGCAGAAAGCATCCACAGGCCGAACTCCGCCGTCCCGAACAGGTTGCGAAAGCCCTCGGGAACGCCCTCGTGCAACACCGATTTGAGCAAGCCGTGCACTCCCAGTGAGCCCAGCTCGCGCCACATGCGGTCAGGAAGAGGGTGCCCGGCGGCCTCCTGCATGAGTAGCGTGATCAGGTACAGCACGATCAGAAAGTTGTGCGCGGAAGTCAGATCGAAGGCGTACGAGTAGGTTTTGCTGAACAGTGTGTTGCGTAGCACTTGCCCGATGAACTCGGGCTCGCGGACTTCCTTTTCGTACAAGGCTGCAGGGATCGCTTTGGGGATCGTACCCAGAACCGCCCGGTCCCAAGCGAGGATTTTCGTGAGCATGTCATGGATCGCGTGGCGTAGCTGCGCGGTGATAACCACCATCGTCTCCCCGAGCCATCGCTCAGTCTCGATGGCTTCGTTGTCGCGCAGGGCTCCGAGGACTTTACTTCCCAGATAGAGCCGTCGACGCATAGGGAGATGCTCCGCGGCGAGAACATCGCAGAGCGCTTTTTCGACGTCGCGGAAGTCCTCCCAGGAAATCTCTACCGCGGGCGTCAAACGAAACCCATTGGGGCGCCGCGGCTCAGCGTGAGCAAGTCTCTCTCGCAGATCTTCCGCGCGGTCAAGGAGAGTAGGCCCGACACCGCGGCGTGTACCATCGCATATGGGGCTCAAGGCAACAGCGATGCCGTCCGGGGTTTGCGCAAACGCAACGGGGAAGACACAGCAGGGCCCAAATGGCTGGCGGCCCAATATCTGGTGGATGAGGCACTGTCCATGTGAGCCCAGGAAGCGGCATGTTTCATTCAGCGCCTTCAGTTGCAGCTTCCCATCGAGACGCTGTGTCAGATGCGTATCCTCCAGTCTCGGCTGCAGAGTTAACCACGGTATCGCATCGATCAGTAACTGCGCTTCGGGCGGCAGGACGATCTCGAAGTCGTGCTTACAGCAGACGGTGCTCATCTGGCAGATGAATCGGGCATCCGGCAAGGAACTGAACGACACCGGTGGCCGCCAATACTGTCTGAGGTAGCTCGCGTCAATGAGGGCCCGAGCGCGAGGGAGGTTCGACACTCGCATCCATGGATAGTCGGCCAGGGAATGCAGATAGCCGTCAGCGTATGACCAGTCGTGGATTTTTGGGGCGAGTGTAGCCCAGCCGACCCGCGGCCCGCCCCCCGTGGCTTGGATGCCGAGCGCCGTGAAAATCCTGCGTCGTTCTCGTGTTTCCGTCACGTCAAAGCAGTAGACGGCTTTGTCTCCGTTCGCGTCCTCGGACTTGTGTAAGAGTTCGGAACGTGTGAAGTGGGGCAACACGTTCGCCCCCTGCAGGTTGATCGTACGATGAGTCGCGGCGTACTCCGCAAGGTCAGTTTCCGCGGCTCGCTTGAGACCCTCCGGATGACGGAGTAGCGCACTTGGCGCGTGCATCTGATACAGGCGCTCGCCCTCCACTGGGTTACTGAGCGCACCGAGAAAATGGTCAAAAAGCGGTTCTGGCTCGAAGGGCAAGTCAGGCGGTCCAACGTGGGTGCCGGTACATAGAAGGACCCCGTGGAAGGATGCTTTATTTCAGCATCGGATCGTCAGTCTCGCGCGCCTGGGCGTTATGGGGGCCGAAAATCTGCGCGCCGTGTTGGATCTCGGGATTCCTTGTTGGCTCAGTCACCGCGTGCGCGCCAGCCACCATTTGAGAATCCTCGCCGTGCCGGGAGTCAGGCGCGTCCGCAGGTACTCGTCCGCGAGGCGGCGGAGGTACTCCGACCGCGTCGGGTAAGGTAAGACGAGCGATCCGAGCTGTCCGAGCCCCAACCGGCGAGTCATCATCAACACGAGTGCCGAGATCTGCTCGCCTGCGTCCTTGCCAACGATGGTCGCGCCCAGAATGTGATCCGATCGTTTTTCGGTGAGGACTTCGGCGTACCCGTCTGCCGCATCGTCCGTAGCGCCGCGATCCAAGTCGCCAAACTTAACCCGGTACTGATCGTAGAGCCGACCCGCTCGATCGAGCTCAACGCGCGTAGCCCCCACGTGAGCGAGTTCCGGTTTCGTGTAAGTGCACCGCGGAATGATGAGGCGATCGGCTCGCGCTCGCCCGAGGAACAGTGCATTGCGGATGACGATGCGCGCCTGGGCGTCCGCACTGTGCGTGAAGGGATAGTGTGAGCAGACATCCCCGGCCGCGTAAATGTGGGTTTGCGAGGTTTGAAGCCGTGCGTTGACCTCAATGCCGGTTTTGGGATCATAGCGGACACCGGCCGCCTCGAGATTCAAGTCATCGACACTGCGCCGGCGGCCCGCGGCAACCAGGATCTGGTCGCACTCAATGCGCTGATTGCCGTCCAATTCCAACACCTTCGACCCGTCCACTTGGGAGGCCGACCGAGCTCGAACCGCCAGGTGCAGTTCGACGCCATCGCGCTTGAGCGAGCGCGCGACGAGCTCGGCGGCCTCGGGTTCGTCGTTAGGGAGTACACGGGGTTCTTGTTCGATCAGGTCAACCCGTGTGCCTAGCCGCACAAAGGCTTGCGCAAGTTCGCATCCGACCGGGCCGCCGCCCAATACGAGGAGCCGGCGCGGCGGCGCTGACAGCTCAAAGATCGTCTCGTTGGTGAGCGGCTTCAATTCCTCGAGCCCTGGAATGGGCGGAACGAAGGGATGCGCACCCGTCGCGATCAGGATCTTACGAGCGCGTAGGATCTGATCGCCAACCCGGATACGGTGTGGATTGATGAATCGCGCGGATCCGAGGAATACATCGACACCCTCTTGAACGTATCGTGCCACGGAGTCGTGGTGCGCGATTTCGGCGCGTACGGCCCGAACTCGAGACATCGCATCCTGGAAAGGCAGGCGCTCCGCGGACGAGGCCAGCAAGGTCTTGGAGGGTACGCATCCGGCGTTCAAACAGTCGCCACCCATCGCCTGGCGCTCGATCAGCGCGACTTTCGCGCCGAGTCGCGCGGCGCCCATGGCCGCGACGAGACCCGCGGGTCCGGCGCCAATGACCACCAGGTTGTAGCGGTCGGCTGGGCGCGGGTTGCGGTAGTCGGGCGGAAAGACCAGTTGCCGCCACTCCTCGTTGTAGCGATCGCCGGAGCGTGCGGGCCGACCCTCGGTGCTTATGATCGGGGAGCTCATGCGGCCAATTCGCGATCGAGCTGGCGGCGGGCAAGCCGCGTGACTAGCACCGCCACGGCGACCGTCGCCGCCAATCCAACCACCAGGAGCAGACTCCGGACACTCCCGACATGGGCATGTCCCGTGAGTGCCTCGGCGAGGCTGCTGGCCACCGAACCCGCATAGACGTAGGCGATCGTCGCCGGCAGCATGCCGAGCCAGGAGGCCACGATGAAGTCACGGGGCCGAACGGCCGTGATTCCGTAGGTATAGTTGAGGAGGTTGAACGGAAACACGGGTGACAAGCGCGTCAGCAGCACAATCCAGAAGCCGCGGGTTCCGAGTGCGCGGTCGAGCGCATGGATCCTGGGCCATCCTTCGACCCGACGCCGCACCCAGTCGCGGGCCAGCGTGCGGCCGAGCACGAATGCCGCTGTGGCCCCCAAGACGCTGCCTGCTGAGACGGTCAAAGTCCCGAGCCACAGACCGAAAAGGGCCCCAGCGGCGAGGGTGAGAATGAGTCCGGGGACCAGGCCGACGGTAGCCAACACATACAGGCCGATAAAGGCCAACGCGGCAACCTCGCGATGCCCGGCAGTCCAGGTGAGCGCCCAGCGCAGCCACTCCCTCACGGGGAGTAGGATCGCGATCATCGCGAGGAGCACCAGCAGGGCGGTCAAGATGAGCGCGCGCAAGCCCCCTTGTTTGAAAGCTACATGCATACTCAGTAGACCGCTGCTTGGGCGCCGAAATTGCAGAGGCGCATTAAGCCTTTACGGCCTTCCGCCTGTCGCGAGCCATCGGCGTACCGAGTTCAGGGGGACGCGATGAGCCGTCGAGACGGGCCAATTTTAAGGCGATGCTGGAAGCAGGGCCTTGAGCGACTGGCGCACGCTGTGGCGCAGTGAATCCCGATCCATGCCCGCCTTGACGAGGACCCGCAGTCCGCAGATGAAGTTGATCAGGCTGCTCGCCAGTACCTGGCAATTGATACGACGCGAGAGCTGCCCCGCAGTCTGCGCCTGAGCGGCCCGGGCAGCCAGGACAGCGGCCAACTCATCGAGACCGGCGCGAACGCGCCTTGCGATTCGGCGGTCCCGCGGAGCCAACTCCGCGGCGCAGTTGACGAGCAGACAACCGCGACCGTCGTTGTTGCTCTCGATGATCGAGTCGAGGAGGGCGCGCACGCCTGTACGAAACCCCTTCGCGGCGAGCAAGGAATTCAGCATCCTGACCTGAGCGGTCGTGTAATGATCGATCGCTTCGGTGAGCACCTGATGTTTGCTTCCGAAACTGTTGTAAAGGGAAGATTTGTTGAGTCCGGTAGCGGCGACCAGCTCGGCCATGGACGCGGCATGGTAGCCTCTCGACCAGATCAGCATCGTCGCTGCCTCGAGCGCCTGATGCTTGTCGAACGAGAGAGGCCGGCCCATACGCTTTTCGGAAACCTTCAGCAAAGGGTAGAAATAGCAGCTTCAGCGAAGCACTGGACCATACGGTACAGAACCGCTTCTCTGAGAGTCAAGCTCCAACGAGGCGCAATGTACGACTGAACCCAGCGACGTGCCTCTCCAAAGTCGCACCGGGCATGGACGGTCGTGCCGTGTCTGGCGCCCGCTGAAACGCCGCTCGATCAACCTTTCATTCGAGCGAGCGCTCGGCGGGACCGGGATCGCCTACACCCGGCATCGGCCGCTGGAACACAATGCCTGTGCCGGCTCGCGTTTCATTCTAGTCCACGGCAGGTCCGGACCACTTGAAGACCTCAAACGCGGGGTCTGGCTTGGCGTGGAACAGGTGATTGGAATAATTGCTCAACGTCTTGACCGCGATCGCCAGGATGATTTCCAACACGTGCCGCTCGGTAAAGCCCGCCTCCAGAAATTCCCGCAACTCTTCCGGGGCAGGGCGACCCCGGCTGCCGACCATGATGCGGGTGAACGTCGCGAGGGCTTCGAGCCGGCGGTCCGGCAGGATCTTCCCCTGACGGAGTGCTTCAAGAACCGGGGACGGCACCTTCGACATCTGCTGAGCGATGAAACTGTGTGCCGCCACGCAGTATGTGCAGCCATTGAAGACACTGATCGTCAGAAAGACCACTTCCTGCTCGGGCGGTGAGAAGCCGGACTCTCCGCGAAAGTGATCATATCCGCGTATATACGTATCAAACATGCCGGCGGAGTTAGCCATATTGGCGTACATCGCCGGAATGAAGCCGATGCGGCGTTTGGCGTCCTCGAGGAGCGCTCTGGAGGCGTCCGAGGCGGTTTCGGGCGTCTGGCCCGGCAGGGAAAGCTTCGCAACAGATGTCATGGATTCCTCGCTCAATGAGTTAGTCGGGCGGTCGATTCTGGACCGCTCGGTTCAAATAAAGCAAGGACCGTGTGCTGAAGGGCGCGGGAAGCTCACCGCGCCCCTCCTGATGAAGGCGCAGGGGGACATCGGTCGCTGTTGTTATCGCGTCGCCGACATCCTCAGCAATAACGGCCAGCCGCGCGCGGTCTACCTTATTGACAGTGTGATCGGGCGACGAGTTTCGCCTGGAATAGATCGGGGAGCAGCTGTGCGAAGGTGTTGCGGCTTAAGCGGAGCGCAAATGATGTTCGAAGCTAAATTCCGATCCACCCATTCCGATCTGCCCACGTTGTTCAACGGTTCGCTTTGGCCACCAGCCGAGCGGCGCGTCGCGGCGCGTCGTCCCGAGTTCGCGCGCGTCACGATCGCGGATGCTGCCGCGTCTGTCGTGACCGACTTTAGTTGCGAGCTACCCGTGACGGTGACCGAGGATCGGCCGATTGACGAGGCACTCCGCGACATGATCTACGCGGGCGTGCGCGCGCTCCTGGTGGTGCGGGGCGATGCCGTCACCGGTCTCATCACGTCCTACGATATTCAAGGCGAGCGTCCGCTGCAGTTCCTACGGGGCGCGAATTTCACCCGGCATGATGAGATCGAAGTGGGCCACATCATGACACCCTGGGAGCAGGTCGCCAGACTCGACTGGCACTCCGTCGGCGTGGCGCGTGTCTATGACATCGCAAAAATCTTTCGTCGCACGAGTGCGAGTCACGTGGTGATTTTTGAATGTCCACCTCGAGAAGCCGGATGCTTCGTTCGGGGGCTCCTGTCGCGGACCCGACTCGAAGGACAGTTGGGACAGCCTCTCTGAAGCCCTCTGAAAGCGCAAGTTCGCTAACGACCGTGCCGCTGCGCACCGGATGACGAGTCATGGATCTCCAAGATTACTCCGTGCTGTCAGGCGTTCGGTCTCGTTCTCAGGTCATGCCCTTGAGTGCTGCGCCCCAGAACAATCTCGTGCGTCCAATCCCACCCGCAAGGCACAAGATTGTTCTTTTTCCCGACCGGACTCGCCTTGTGCGGGTTCGGTCGGGCTTTCTAGGCGGGACAACTGTTGGGCGACTCCTGCCCAGTGTCCTTCGTGCCGAGGTGCGCCGTGTAGGGCTCGGGCCGTGCGGTGTCTCACGCTTTCGGCCGGCGGTTTGCGTGTGACCTGGCGGGCATCGCTCCCTTATGGCTCGCTTCACGCCGACCGTTGGCCGAACCTTCCTGCGGGGCTCACCGGACCTGCGGTTGGTCGCAAGTCGCTCGAAGGACGCTCGCTCAATCGAGTAATGGACTGATCGGAACAAAACGACAACCCCTGGGGCGCACGGGGGGCGCGTGCGTTATGCGTGCAATAATTTCTCTCCGGGCTGGGTCTTCGTTATTGAGCACCCGACAATTTTGCGTCGGGTCCCGACGGAGAGCCCTATGCTACGCAGTCTGGGCCGGCGACTCGCCCATTACCTGAATCAACCCATCCAGCGTTACGAGCCCTTCGCGGTCGTTTCCGTCGATTGTCTGTCCTCGGTCCTGCAGCCAGCCGACGTCCTCTTGGTGGAGGGTAAACGGCGCGTCAGCACGGCCATCAAGTATTTGACGCAGTCGACGTGGTCGCACGCCGCACTGTTCGTCGGAGACTTCAGCCGGACGGGGTTGGGTCTCGAGGCGCCGGCACTCATCGAGGCCGACGTCGAGCAGGGTGTCGTCGCGGTCCCACTGTCGCGTTATGCCGGACACAATGTGCGCGTCTGCCGGCCGGCCAGTCTCACCGAAGCAGATGCGCTTCGGGTGTGCCGCTATGCAACCGATCGCATCGGTCACGAGTACGACCTCAAGAACATCATCGATCTGGCGCGTTATCTCCTGCCGGTGCCCCCGGTGCCGGTGTACTGGCGCCGGCGCCTGTTGGCGCTCGGCAGCGGCAGTCCGACGCGTGCCATCTGCTCAACGCTCATCGCACAGGCCTTTCAATCGGTTCGCTATCCGATTCTCCCGCGCATTCAGCCCGCGGGGGGATCCCATCTGACACAGGGGGCACGGGAGGTCCTGCATGTGCGGCACTACAGTCTTTTCACGCCGCGCGACTTTGACATCTCGCCATATTTTCAGGTCTTGAAACCGGAGGTGGAATGCGGCTTCGATTACCACGCCTTGCTGTGGGGGCAGGAGGTGGCCGCCGGTTCCGGACCGCCCGAGAACTCTCTGTCTTGCGAGGTTTGACGCTCTGGCTTGCACTCGCGGCAGTGGCGGTGCCGGCCGCAGCTTTCGATCAGACCCACCATGCCTGGAATGCACTCCTGTCCCAACACGTCGTGCTCGTGGAGGGCGGCAACGCTTCTCGGGTTGACTACACCGGGATGCTGAGTGAGAAGCCTGCACTCGACGCCTATATGGCTGCGCTGAGCGCAGTCGCGCCAACGGAGTTTGCCACTTGGAGCAAGGCCGAGCAGGAGGCCTTCCTCATCAACGCGTACAACGCTTTCACGGTCGAGCTCATCCTCACCCGTTATCCTCATTTGCAATCCATCAAGGAACTCGGTGGCAGTTGGCTCACCACGACCTGGAAGCGCGATTTCTTCGTCCTGCTGGGCAGGCAGAGTAGTCTCGATGATGTCGAGGCTCAGTTGCGCGCGCCGGGCGTGTATGACGATCCGCGTATTCACTTCGCGATCAACTGCGCGTCCATCGGTTGCCCGATGCTGCGCAACGAGGCCTACGTTGCGGGAAGTTTGCAGGAACAACTAGAGGATGCCGTTCGGAGATTTCTCTCGGATCAAAGTCGAAATCGCTACGATCCCAGGAGCGGTACACTGGAGGTGTCGAAGATCTTCGACTGGTACGCGGGAGACTTCGCGTCCGGGAATCAGGGATTCCACTCGGTCGAACAATTCCTGGGCCGCCACGCCGATTCTCTTGCGAGCGATCCGCGCGCTCGGGACCGGATCCGTGCCGGCGGGGTCAAGCTTACATTTCTGCCGTATGACTGGAGCCTGAATGCCAAGAGCCGATGAGGGTTGCACCCGAGCAAGCCGGCCGAGGTCTCATCTATCCCGTCGGCATCGCAATCGCGGGCGGCTGCCTCCGGCAGCCCCTGCTTGAGTGCGGTTGCACCCCACCCAACTGGAGCTTGAAGTCTTTGCCGTGGCAACTCTGGGTGCTGCGTCGCGCAGAGCGCTGCGGGTGAACGCTAATCGGCGTCGAACGCCATCGCGATGTTGACGCTCCCCCATACGTAGGAGCGCGCCCCGATCCCGGAACGTAACTCCGGCGATTGCCATCGCAGGAGATAGCGGATCTCGATTCCCCCGGCGGTCCGAAACTCAACTCCGGCCCACGAGTCCGCCAGCAACGGGTTCACGCTGCCGGGGGAGTAGCGTAGATCGCTGTGCCGGAATTGCCCCTCCAGAAAGGCGTTATAAGCGCGCGCTTTGAGCCGCGCGCCCCAGAGAACGAACAGTTCCCCTCCTGCTTCCGGACTTGGTTGGGGTGGCGCTGGCTGCGTCTCCTCGACATACGTTGTCAGCTCGGGCGAGGACGCCCACCAAGGCGAGCGCACGTGACCCCACCGCAGCGCCAGCGCGAGGCTGCCTTCGCTGACCGTCCCCATACTCACAGCCGATGTCCACTTGATGTCATAGTCGAACGGCGCATCGTTCTCCTGACTGACACGCTGAGCCCAGAGCACCTCGCGCGCGAAGCTGTAGCGCACCGTCGGCTCCCCGCCCGCGGAGATTTGGTGATTCCACCCCTGCGGTTGCACGCTGCCCGTCAGGTGGTGAAGCGCACTTTGAACGTTCTCTGCGGCCCAAAGCCCCAGCATTCCAACGGTGAGCGTCGATTGATAGGCGATCGGACGATCGGTCGCGACATACCGCCGCCCGCTGCTCAGAAAGAAGAGGCTGGCATAAGGACGGTCCCCCCGTACGGGACGCGGCGCCTGAAGATTGCCGGGTGTCATAATGAGAAGCCCCGCTGCGAGCGCGCGCGCGGGACCCCAGGCCTCTGCGGCGAGCCCTCCTTGAAACGGGAGATGTCCGTCGAATAGCTCCAGTGTTGGGTCGAGCGCGAGCGCGTTGCCGGGTGTGTCAGGCCCGGAGAAGGTGATCGTACCGCCGCCCGCGTAGTCACGATCGCGCGAGCCATCGACGAAAAGATGCTCATCGACAGTCAGGCGAACTTCATTCCGATCGAGCACTGGCATGCGATCGTTCCATGGAGGAACTGATTCGGCGCTGGGCCGTGGGAGAGTGGGCTCGGAGAATGTGGATGCGGAAGACTCAGAGCGGGCGTCGCACGCCACTGAAGCGAGCGCGAATGCCCAGATTACCAGCGAGGCTAAGGTGCGCCGGCGTTTGCGGGCCATGAACAACTTCAGTTCAGGCGTGAGGCTCATCCGACATGACCGCGCAGGGCTGCCTTATCCGGCTTTCGATGTTGAGTAGACCCCGGAAGACTGCTGCGTTATTGCGTGAGGCTCTGTGGGTCAACAGCCGAGGCTCTCAGGTTCTGAAACGGACGGTCCAAAAAATAGCGGAGCTGCGGATTTTTCGTGCCCGGCGCTTGACCTTCCGGTCACTGGAAGTTCTATAAGAGCTCGTCGTCGATTGGAAAGAGCAGTTCCTCCAGCGCAGCCGCCGTTATCGCCGTGAGCGAATCAGGATTGATACGCATTGCGTGGCCAATCGCCGCGTGGGCAAAATACTCCGATGCCTCCGCTTGACTTGGGAGGTAACTCCAGGGTGTAGCGTGCCGCGCAGTGCGTGCTACCGGAGGCGGACAACCGAAACCGAGGAGGAGGGCTCTGCGGGTGCGGTGTGCCCAGGCTCGAACGCCGCACGCGCGTCGCCGCGACTTCGTGAGGGCATCGGGACCAGAGCTTCGCAGATGACGCACCAGAGCGTGGAGGTTCAGAGGCAACGGCGCTTGTCGAGGCGCGCGGCGCGATGCGCTCGGTCGCTGCTGTTGGGGTTCGGTACGTCGGTTTCGATGCTGAGCGGCTGCGCGGTCGGGCCGGACTTTACACCGCCTGCGGCACGGCATGACGCCGCCTACACTCGTGCGCCGTTGAGATCCGAACTGAACCCCGGAGCCGGCGAACCCGCGCAACGAATCGCGAGCGGCGCGGCCATTCCGCAAGCGTGGTGGCATCTCTTTCGTTCACCTTCCCTCGATGCACTTATCGAGCAGGTGTTGGCGGCGAGCCCCACGATCGACGCGGCGAGAGCGCGTCTCGCTGCATCGTGGGATGCCGTGCAAGCCGCGCGCGGTGGCGAATACCCGCAACTCGACGCCTCGGCAGCCGCTCAGCGGCAGAAAGGCCCGCCCTTCGCAGCGGGACTCCTGAAGCCGCGTGCAGTACCCACGTACAACCTCTATTCGGTGGGCGCCACGGTCAGCTTTGTGCCCGATGTGTTTGGCCTCACGCGTCGTCAGATCGAGCAACAACAGGCGCTGGCCGAGAAGCAGGCGGACGAGCTCGCCGCGGCGCAGTTGGCGGTTACCGGTAATGCTGTCGCGCAGGCGCTTACCCTGGCGTCCCTCCAATTGCAGATGGAGGCGATCGAGAACATTGTCTCGGACGATGAACGCAATCTCGTGCTGCTGAAACAGAAGTATGATTCGGGCAAGGTGGACCGCACGGATGTCCTGCTGGCGCAAGCTCAGCTCGACACCGACCGGACACCCCTGCCCCCTCTCAAGCAGCAAAAAGTCGCAGCAGAGGACGCGTTGTCGGCCCTGGCGGGTCGGTCCCCCGGAGCATGGACCGTACCCACTTTCGCTCTCGATGAGTTCACTCTGCCGGCGGACCTGCCGCTCGTCGTTCCGTCCAGTCTCGTGCACCAGCGCCCCGACATTCTAGCCGCTGAGGCGCAGATGCATGCCAGCAGCGCGGCCATTGGAGTGGCCGTCGGGCGGCTCTATCCGACCCTTCTTCTATCCGCCGCAGTAGACCCAACCGCGTTGACCCCGGGGACCTTGTTCGAGGGTCCGAACCTCGATTGGAACGTGTTATCAGGAATCACCGCCCCGCTGTTTCATGGCGGCACCCTGCGCGCCGAGAAGCGAGCGGCCATCGATACCTTCCACACCTCGCTCGCCACGTATCAAGAGACGGTGTTGGAGAGCCTGTCCCAGGTCGCCGATGTGTTGCATGCACTCGAGCACGATGCAGAGCTGGTGAATGCGGAGCGGCAGGCACTCGAGGCCACGCGCGCGGCGTTGGAGCTGCAACGCCAACGCTACGAGGCCGGCCGGGTAGACGTGATCCGGCTGCTCGACGCGGAGCGTAGTTTCCAGCAGGCGCGTGTCGGGTATGCGCGATCCCGGGCCCAACGCTACCTGGATAGCGCACAACTGCTCGTCGCCCTGGGCGGCGGCTGGTGCACGGCGCAGGCGAGGTGCGCCGATGCTCGATTAAGCATCGGGTCCAAAGAAGAGGCGCCCGCTGGGGCCTCCTCGCCCCACGAGGCTCGCCCATGAGCCCACACCCGCTCGAATCCACGGAGGCTGCTCAGCCTGCCGGAAGAGGCGAGCGTCCTTGGAGGCGCCTCCTGGCTTGGCGTCCATCCAAAGCCCTGCTGATAACCCTCATTCTGTTGGTCGCGTTGGTCGTAGTCCTTCGGCTGACGGTGCTGGCGCCCCCCGTTGTATCGGTGGCCGAGGTGGCTCGCGGTGACCTTACGGCCGAGGTCGAAGGCACTGGCACGGTGACGGCGGATGCAGTTGCGGATATCGCTTCGAAGATTACCGGCCGCGTCGAGCAGGTGTTTGCGAACGAAGGGGACTTGGTGCGCGAGGGTCAAACAATGGCGAGGCTCGATGACACCGGCCTGCGCCGAGAGCTCGATGAAGCTCGGGCGCGGTTGGCCTCGGCCCAAGTCACAACCGAGGAGGCAGAGCGCGAATGGTCCCGCGAAAAGGGTCTGGTCAAGACCGGTGCGGCCAGCGTCGAGGACTTTCAGCAGTACGAAGAACGCCTGCTCGTGGCCCGCAGCGCGCGACGGGCAGCGCAGGCGCGGGTGCGGGCTGCTGAATACGACCTGTCGTTGGTGCGGGTCCCGTCGCTGGTGAGCGGACTGGTCACGAAGCGCTGGGTCGTGCCCGGCGCTTCGGTGGTTCCCGGGCAGCCCTTGTTCACTGTGGCCGATACCGGCCTTGCCTACGTCGGCGCGCACATGGATCAGAACTTCACCGGCAGGCTGAAGAACGGCGAAGCGGCGACAGTCATTCTTCGGGGGCGCGAAGACACGCCGCGACCGGGTCACGTTCTGCGCATCAGTCCGCAGGCCGATCCCGACACTGAGGAGACGATTGCGGAAGTCGCCTTCCAGATTGCCCCTGGCGAATTCCAACTAGGCGAGTGGGCCAACGTCTACGTGCAAGTGGGGGCGGCCCACCAGGCGCTGCTCGTGCCTCGGGCCGCGCTCATGCCGATGGGCGTCAAAAAATTCGTGTTCATCCTCGGGCCCGGCGAAAGGATCCGCCGCGAACCGGTCACAATCCTGGCCGAGAGTCCGCGCCGCCCGGTAGTGGCGGTGTCCGGTGCGCTGCAACCGCATGAGCGCGTCGTGCTCATGCCCATGGGACTGTCATCCGGGCAATTCGTTCGCGCGCGCTCGGCCACAGCGATGTCAGAAGGGTCTGCGCCGTGAATCTCGCCATCCGTGATGTCCGCTATTACAAATTCAAGTTCTTCAGCTCCACGGTCGGCGTGTCACTGCTGATCATGGTGGTGATCGCGATCGGCGGCATCGTTCGCGGCGTCATCTCCGACTCCTCGACCATCATCGAGCACACGGGGGCTGATTTGTGGGTGGTGCAAGCCTATGGCGCGCACCCGGAAGATGGGACGCTCGGGCCTTTCGTAGAGATCTCGCGCTTTCCCGAATATCTCTATCATGCGATAGAAGCGATGCCGGGTGTAGCCCAAGCCAGTCCGTTGGCCATGGCCTGGGAGCACGTCCCCACGATGCCGCATCCGACGCGGCTGATGAAATTCATGTACCTCAACGCGTTGCTCAACACCGCCACGATGGTGAAGCCGGGCTGGATGAGCATGCCGCTCGCGCAGCGCTTCATCGTGATCGGTTATGAACCGGGCAAGATCGGGGGGCCACCCGTCATCGTCGCAGGTCGCGGGATCGAGGCAAGTCACTACGAGATCGTGGCTGACTTGGGCACGGGGTTTCACGTCGGCCAACGCCTGCGTCTGGGCAACTTCGATTACACCGTGGTCGGACTCACCCGAAACATGGTCGGCTTCACCGCCGATCCGGTGGTCTATACCACACTCGTCGACGCCCAGAACATTCTCTTTCAGCTCGATCCCAACCTGCTACGTAATGAGAGGTCAATTCTCGAGCGGCGATTCCCGGATCCAGCGGTTGCACGGCCAGCACTGGCCGCGCCACTGTCGGCCGAAGGAATTGGGACGCTGACCAACACGCACTTCGTGAACGCCATTGCCGTGAAGCTCCAACCGGGTGTTTTACCCGGCGAGGTGGCCGCCCGGATCAGTCGATGGCAGCATCTTGCCGCCTACACGGCGCGCCAGCAGGTCAATATGCAACTCATGGGCTCGAACCGGTTGATTCTGTTTCAACTCGCGATCTTTCGGGACATCCTCGTCCTCATCGCCGGTGTCGTGATCGGCCTCATCATCTACACGTTCACGCTCGACAAGCTGCACGAGATCGCCATGCTGAAACTCCTCGGCTCGCCGGCGAGTGTCATCTACCAGATGATCTTGCAGGAGGCTTTGTTCATGGGAACAGCTGGCACGTTGATCGGCAGCGCGCTCGAGCTGTTGATCGAGCCGTACTTCCCGCGTCGCGTCATCGCGACTTACGGAGACATCGGGCAGATGCTCGGGGTCATGGGCTTTGTGGCCATCCTGGCGAGTGTGTTGGCCGTTCGCCGCGCCTTGCGGGTCGATCCTCGCAGTGTGTTGAGCACGGGTTGACCATGACCACATCGCGTGCCGGCCCGCCGGAGTACGCCATTCAGGCCAAGGGGCTCGTCAAAGTCTATGGGCAGGGTCGCACCCGCGTTGCAGCGCTCAAGGGAATCGATCTGCAGGTCCCGCCGGGCTGCGTCTGGGCCATAGTGGGACCCAGCGGCTCTGGTAAAACAACTCTGCTGACCCTTCTGGGCCTCGTGACTGAACCCACTGGGGGGCAGCTGGTGCTCGCCGGCCGCGACATCTACGGAGGGCGTCGTCCGGATCTGGCACGACTGCGCCGCGAGGCGACCGGATTCATCTTTCAGTCGCCCAACCTGATTCCTTTTCTTTCCGCGCAGGAGAACGTGTTGCTGTCATTGAGTCTCAAGGGGACGCGAGGCGAAAAGGCTCAGACTCGTGTGAATGAACTGCTGGAGTACCTGGAGGTGTCCGAGCGAGGGGGCCTCTATCCCAACCAACTGTCCGGCGGCGAACAACAGCGCATCGCCATTGCACGCGCGCTCGCCAACAATCCCAGTGTCATTCTGGCCGATGAGCCGACGGCCAGCCTCGACACAGATCGGGCGCTCACCGTCATGCGCTTGTTGCGCAAAGTCTCGCGAGAGAACGGAACCACCGTGCTGGTCGTTACGCACGACTATCGTTTGATGGGGGTAGTGGATCGTGTCATCGAAATGGTGGACGGTCAAATCGTCGCCGAGAAGCCCGCGGAAGCGATGCGTGCGCGCGAGACGCTTGCTGCCGCGGATCGCGGCGGACTGGATTCTGTCTGACCGTGAGCGCTCCGTCCGCGGGTGCGGGTGCGGCCAACGCGCTCAATTGTTGCGATCCGTCGTGAATTACTCTGGTGCTGCCCAGCGTCGCAGAGCGAGCCGGCGCCACACAACGAACGATGTCGTGAGCAGCAACGTACCTGTCGCGACTGCGATCGGAAAGTAGTAATTCGCTGTGGGCATCACCGAGGGCAACAGTCCCACCGCCAGGGCCGGCGGGACATGCAGATCGAGGATTCGTAAAATCCCGACACCGACCAGCACGCTGGCGGCCGCAGCGAATGGCCCCACCCCGAGGAAGCTGACAAAGAAGACGCCCGCGGTTGCTGTGACCGCGCACGCAATCGGAAGCGCAAGAGGTCGGCGCGCCCAAGGACAAATGGATGCGTGAGCGAACATCTCAAAACCGATGACAACGAGTGGGGGAAAGAGCACCAACCGCCAACCGTTCACGCAGCTCAGCGCGAGGGTGATGGCTAGGAATACGGCGAAGAACGGAACCCAGGTATAGCCCGTGGGCGACTCTTCCACGATGTCATCGGCGAGGTCCTCCATCGAGATCGCAGTTGTAGACGGCGCACCGTGCAGCTTGCGCCACACAATAGCGACCCCCGCAAGAATGCCGGTGCCGATCAAGAGCGACATAGGATAAGCCCAGCTCGTGACACCCAAGGTGAGCGGTAGGAGACCTGCGGAGATCGCCGGTGCGATCGGGGACTTCAGCACTGCAATGATGCTCATTGCACTGCCGACAGCCAGCAGCACAGACATGAATCCGTAGGGCAGATGCCGTGCGATCAGGGTGCCGGCCACCGCTGCAAGCAAGGGCGTCACAATGAGCATGAAGGGTGCCTGCGCCCACGTGCCGTGCGGCCGTTTCAAGATGTCGTGGGCGAGCGCCCCGAGCTCCGGAAACAAGACGTAGACGAGACCTGTGATCTGCGCGAGCAGCGCGATCAAGGCGATGTACGCAGTGGACAGGACCTCGGCCAACCAGGGCAGGCGAGAGACAAACGGTCGCACGTGAGCGGGAATGCGCTCGCTCCCGCCCGGGCTGGATTCGATCAGAGGGATCTCCCAACAGAGAGCGCAGGCTTTATGTAGCGATGTTGCGCGCGGCCCGTCAACTACTCGAGTTCCACTTTTCGTTGGTTCGGTTTCGCAGCACACCCGCATGTGCGGGCTGCAATAAAACTGCCCCTGCAGAGGGTCTTCCTCTAAGCGGGCGACAGTCTTCGGAAAATGCGCCGGCCGATCAGGCGCCTCCACTCGAGGGAATGAGCGACTCGAACGGCGTGCCCGAGAAGGGGGCCTCCGTGCGTTGCTCGCTCTGCGAGCCTGCATGTTTCCCGAGCTGCCACCCAAGCGGCGCCAGTACGTTCGTCGCCCAGTCCACAGACTCCTGGTCCGTGACGACGGCCAGCGTATCGCTATATCGGTTGAGAAAACCCGTGAGCGCAATGACTGCGAGGACTTCCTGAATCTGTCGGTCAGTGAAATGCCGCCGCAGGTCCTCGTAGTGCTGAGCCGATACGGCATTCGGCACGCTGCCGGCATCGCGCGCGAGGCGGAGTGCAGCGCGGTCCGCCTCGGTGAAATGCGTGGAGCGCTCGAAATCCCACAACGCTTGGATGCGCGCGTCGCTCGTGCCGCCTAGATGCAGGCCGTACGCCCCGTGAGCCTGACAATGCCGGCATCCCGAAGAGAGACTCGCCACCGTAAAGACTTCACCCTTGAGTTCTGCGGAGATCTCACCCGGACCCATGATGACGCGTACGAGCTGCTGAAACGGCTGCGCAATCTCGTGCCGACTGAAGATCTCCAGGCTGTTGCGGTCGCGATAGGTCGCTTTGCTCATGGTCGGTCCCCTTGCTCGTGAAGCTGCGGCTTGCGGGTCGTGCGTCGATACCAGTCGGCAATGTTGCGCCCGATGGCTTCCGGGTGATCCTCCGCTGGACTCGACCTGTCAGGCACTTTCATTGCCCACTTTTAAGTAGACTCCGACACGCACGAAAATATTGCGCCGGGTCGGTAGGAATCACCCCAGAAGGGGTACCGAGGGGTGCGCAAGGCAGTCGGCGGGCCAGAGAGCGTGATCGAAGCCGAGCTGTCGGCCGCGCTCAGGAACGTTGAATCGGACACGGATTCTGGAACGGTCGGTTCAGAGTGACTAGAGCGCGCTCGTGGTCAGACGTGCTGCGATAAAGCGATCAAACTACCCGATGCGCGCATTCCGTGTGCCCGTGATCAGGAAACCTCGGCCGTCACGTTGCCAGAAACGGCTGCCTGGCAGGGTCTGCTTATATGACTATGACCGCGGGCGGTTTGCCGCGATCCTCGTCGGGCGGCGGGGACATACCGGGGATTCCCATCTGTAACAGAGGGTTCCTCGCTAGCGTCTCAGTCGTAAGAGGCACACCGATTTGTGCCAACTGGCGTGCATGAAGTCCACAGGCAAAAGCCGACTCCGATTACCATGAAGCGATGCTGCCGATCACATTACGCGAGCGATGAGTACAAAAACTTCGTGATCGTAGGCGGAGGATTTGCAGGCACGAAAGCCGCTCAGATGCTCGAGCACACCCTGTCCCCGGAGTGGACCCTGACACTGCTCGACCGGGAGAACTTCATCACGTTCAATCCTCTCCTGCCGGAGGTCGTCGGGGCTTCGCTGCTACCTGGCCATGTCGTCGCGCCGCATCGACTGATGATTCACTGCAGTCACGTGTGGATGGCACAGGTGACGCACATCGACACCGCTCAGCGCCTCGTACACTACTACGGTGAACGACCGGGCACGATCCGCTATGATCAACTCCTCCTTGCGTGCGGCGCCAATGCCAACCTCGATGTTGTAAAGGGCATGGGTGATTACGGCCTGCCCCTGAAGACGCTGGGAGATGCGCTGATCCTGCGAAATCGCATCATCGCTCGCCTCGAGCAGGCCGAGCTGCAGCCGGATCCACAACATCGGCGCTGGCTCACGACGTTTGTCGTGGTGGGCGGTGGTTTTAGCGGGGTGGAGACCGCCGGCGAGCTCGTCGACTTCCTGTACGCCAGCCTCAAGTATTACAAGCGCATCCGACAGGAAGACCTGCGGGTCATTCTCGTGCACAGCGGTGAGCGGTTGTTGCCAGAGCTGCCGCGCGGTCTCGGCGCATTTACCTACCGCAAGATGCGAACGCGGGATGTCGATGTTCGTCTAAACGCGCGCGCCGTTCGCGTGACGGACCGAGATGTGCACTTGGATTCCGGGGAGACTCTCGAAGCTGGCACGGTCATTTGCACGATCGGAACCGAACCCAACTCGCTGCTGGATAGTATTCCAGCCCTCAAGAACCGCGGAAGGCTGGTCGTCAATCCCGACATGTCCGTTCCAGGCGTGAAATGCGTCTGGGCTGCGGGTGACTGTGCGGCTGTGGTTAACGCGCTGGACGGGGAAGTTTGTCCACCGACGGCCCAATTTGCAGAGGCCCAAGCGAAACAACTGGCCGCCAACATTGTGGCACGTCTCAACGGACAGCCAACAGGCGCGTTTCACTACCGACCCAAAGGCCAACTGTCGTCAGTGGGCCACAATAAAGCGGTGGCCGAGGTCTTCGGCGTAAAACTCTCGGGCTTCATTGCCTGGCTATTATGGCGTGGGTTCTACCTGCTGCGCATCCCGACGCTGGCGCGCAAAACGCGACTATTCCTGGAGTGGAACTGGGCGATGTTCTTTCCGCCTGACATCGCGCATCTGGGTTTTAGCCGGACCCAGCGACGCAGCTCGGCATCCATGACTGCGCTCGCTACACATCCTCAAGGCGGAACATCGGGTGAGTTGGGTCCCACGAAACGTATCTTCGAAGGCCGCCATGACGGATACCCGAATGGCAATGGCCCATTGATTTGAGCCGATCCAGTCAACTGTGCTTGCACGAGGAGACTTCCACCGTGGCTCCATCCAGAATACGAGTGATGATCGCACACCGGACACCGGTGGTCTGTGCCGGCCTCGAAGCCGCGCTCAGGGCCCAAGGCGGCGACTTCGAAATCGGTTCGCTTGGCCCGCTGCCCGGCTCGACGAGATTCGAAGAATCTCAGATCAAGTCCGATCGCATAGTTGTGATTGCGGACTGCGAGACGGGCATGCAGTTGGCAATTTCCCGGTATGCGAGCAGATGTCGCGTCCTTATCATGACTCAGGACGACACTGAGGCGAGCATTCGGCGCGCGATGGAGGCAGGGATCCGTGGTTATCTGCTGCTGACTTCCACTCTGGATGCTGTGGTACGGGCCATTCGGTGTGTGCACGACGGAGGTACCGCTCTCGACCCGGCCGTCGCGGCGAAGATGGTGGACAGCTTTGCCGGCGATCCACTGACGAGCCGCGAAGTGGACGTGCTAGGGCTGTTGATGTTGGGGCTCAGTGACAAAGAGATCGCCAAGCGGCTCGAACGGAGCGTCGGTACCGTGAAGACTCACTTGAAGGCGCTGCGTGCGAAGCTGAATGCGTCCAGTCGAACCGAGGCGGTGGCGATCGCTCAGCGGCGGGGGCTGCTGCCAGGTGCAGTGACAGTCAAAACCGGAAATACAGTGGAAGTCAGTGGGATTGTCGGGACCGGCACGCGAGCGTCTAACCGCGGGAGCAGCGCGGGCTGGTCAGCGTCTACTTCCAGTTAGAGTTCACCCCCCCATCCCGCCTGGGGCTGGGGTTGGAATGACTAGCGATCACGTTCGGCGAAGAGGAGAGAATCAGTTGAATTCCGATGAACTCAGAGCCATTCAGGCGCCGCTCAAGCTAAAATATCGCGGGCAGCCCGAGTCCGCACTCGTCACCTCGCGCGTGAAGGTCGACCTCGATCCTGAAGCACTCACGGTGCGTTTGGCTCCGGGCAGGCCGAGTATCGCTGGGCTGCATCCTGCAACGGGCGGCACGGCCGAGGTCGCCTGTTCAGCCGACATGCTGCTCGAAGCGCTCGCTGCTTGCGCCGGCGTGACGCTTCTTGCCGTTGCCACCTCATCCGGTGTCGTAGTAACGGGCGGGAGGATTGTCGTTGAAGGACTGTGGGATGCCCGAGGCACGCTGGCCGTTGACAAAACAGTGCCCGTCGGAATCCAGAGCATCAAGCTCTCCTTCGAGCTGGAAAGCTCAGCAGATCCTGCCGCGCGTGAGCGGCTGATTCGTTCGACGGAGCGCTACTGCGTGATCCTCGGGACGCTGCGAGACTCCACCAGGGTCGAGGTGAGCCTGAAGGGGTGACTTGCAACCGGGCGCGCGATCCGGAGTCGAAAGGACGGTCGCATTCGGTAGCCGCCTGTCAGGGGGCTATCGACCGGACTGTCCCATCCTCGATGAGCTGGAAGCGGCCAACTCATTGAGGTTCCGCTTGGGGGCAACGCGGGCACTGTGGCTGTTCTCACGAGCTACTGAGCGAATCGATACGTGAGCGTCTGTCTTGCGTAGGTCAGTCGCCGGAAAGCATCGCAAGCAGCGGCCCATATCCCCGCTCGGCCAGCCGCTCCGCTGCCCCGTTGACGTACGCGGGGTTGAGTTCGATGCCGAGCCCTTCGACCAGCCGGTTCATGAAATTAGCGAGAGCCGTGATGGCGGCGGCATGATAGAGCGCGATCTCGTTCCAGCCGGCCGCGAAGATCGTCTCGACGTCGCTGGTTGAGATGCTGGCGGGTCACGTGTCAATCTCTGGGCGTAACGAAACACGGGTCGCATCTTTTCCGAAGCATCCCTGAACTCAGGACTTTCGAGCAGTCGGTTCACAAGCCCGGGCGGCGCACCTAACCGTTCCGCTGTGGCGGAGTGTACGCCGTAACAGTACCGACATTGGTTGAGGCCCGACACGTATGCTGCGATCAGCTCGCGTTCAAGCACGCTGAACGGTGACGGGCCACGCCGAAGTATTTCGTGGAGCTGGATGAGCAACCTGCTTGGCTCCGGAAATGCCTTGAAGACCTCCACGAGGCTTGCTTTCGGGGCAAGAGAGGGGAGATAGGGCATGGCGTGCTCCGATATGCGAATTCAAGCTCTGCGATCAATTACCGGCCAAGTTTCGAATGTTCACTGTGCTCGTCGTACGAGGTGCCCGAACTCGAAATCGCTGCCGATCTGAGAGATCGGCGCTGAGCTCAGCATTCCATAGACACATATACGTATTCCCGTGCCCACTCGGTCCGGTAGAGAGTGACGCAAACTTGGCTGATCGAGCGGCGCCCCATCTGTGCTATCCCCGTGACCCTGGAAAGTGTTCTCGCGCAAGCCGCGGATGCCGCGCTCATCGTTAATGAGTCGGGGACCGTGCTGTTCGCCAGCGATCACGCCTGCCAAGCGCTTAAGTATGCCCCAGGCGAGCTCCACGGCCAGAGCGTCGAGCTCCTCATTCCCGAACGGTTTCGCCTGGCCCACATCGGTCATCGCCTGCGCTTCACGGATGATCGTCGCACACGGCCGATGGGAGCTGGCCTTCAGCTGTTCGCGCTATGCAAGGACGGTTCCGAGTGTCGAGTGGACGTGAGCTTGAATCCGGTTCAGCGTGGATTGGAGACTCTCATCGTGGTCACGATCCACGTGCGCGAAGGGAATTCCCTGACGCTTTCCGTGAAGTGAGATAATTGAACGTTGCTCGCCCGACATTTACTGAACGTAGCTTGCAGGGTCAGGCCGGCGACGAGCTGGCACCCTGATTGGGACATCAGGGGGAGCAGGGCGGACTCCGACCAAGACTCCCCTGCCTGGACCAGCCGCTAGCGCCCGGAGTCATGTCGCGCGCTGCTGCCAGATTTCAGGCAAGAATGCGCGCACGTTGCAGCCTCTAGGCGGGTCCCCAATGACCTAGCAGGCTGTTGAAAAACCCGGTATT
>JAFEDS010000001.1 GCA_018241505.1 Pseudomonadota bacterium
GCACCCGACAGGGTCATGATGCCGTTGATCATGCCTCCCCAGGACGGGGCCAGCAGGATCAGGGAGAAGACCATCCCCAGCGTCTGCGCCCAGTCGGGCAGAGTCGAGTAGTGCAGGTGATGGGGACCCGCCCACATGTAGACTGAAATCAGCGCCCAGAAGTGGACGATGGAGAGACGGTAGGAATAGACCGGACGTCCCGCCTGTTTGGGAATGAAGTAGTACATCATTCCCAGAAAGCCCGCGGTCAGGAAGAAGCCCACCGCATTGTGTCCGTACCACCACTGGACCATTGCGTCAGCAGTGCCGGCATACGCCGAATACGACTTTGTTAGTGTCAGGGGCACTTCGGCGCTATTCACGATGTGCAGCACCGCGGTTGTGACGATGAAGGCGCCGTAGAACCAATTCGCCACGTAGATGTGTTGCACACGTCGCTTCATGAGCGTCCCGAAATACACAATCAGATAGGCAACCCAGACGATGGCAATCAGGATATCGATCGGCCACTCGAGCTCGGCATACTCCTTGGCCGACGTCCAGCCCATCGGCAGGCTGACGACGGCGAGAACGATGACCGCCTGCCAGCCCCAGAAAACAAATGAGGCAAGCTTGTCACTGAACAGGCGGGCGTGACACGTGCGCTGAACCACGTAGAAGGAGGTTCCCATCAGCGCGCAGCCGCCGAATGCAAATATCACCGCGTTGGTGTGCAACGGCCGGATGCGGCCGTAGCTGAGCCATGGAATATCGAAGCTCAGTGCCGGCCAGATCAGCTCCGCCGCAATGAACGCGCCCACCAGCATTCCTACGATGCCCCAGACCACAGTCATGACCGTGAATTTGCGGACCACATCGTCGTTGTAGGTTTCGATTGGCAAGGCATTCATGGCTCATTGCTCCAGAGCGTGCCGGACCTGAGCCACGAACCGGGGATCGGGATTCTGTGTATTGGATGTTTTGGCGATGATCCGACCGCTCGCATCGAGCAGAGCAAATTCGCCTCGGTGGTCTATAGTGCCGTCCGGCATAGGCCGATAGGCAATGCCGAGACCCGCGGCGATGCGGGCGACCGACACGCTCGATGGTCGACCCAGCGTCCAGCGCGCCGAGTTGAGACCGTGCTCCTGCCGGAACGTCGCAAGCGTAGCGACCGAGTCCTGTTCCGGATCTAGCGTCAGCGCCACCAGCCGTAGCTGCTCGCGCTCGGTTGCCGACAGCTGATATTCGATGCGCTTCAAAGTTGCCATCGACATAGGGCAGACGCCGGGGCAATGGGCATACATCATCGTAACGATACGCACGTGGCCGTTCGACGCCGACAGAGTTGTAGCGTTGCCGTCGGAAGTTGTGAAGGTGGTGTCGATCCAGGCGGCCGCAGGCGTTGCCGCGGCGCGGGTTTCCTCGGACAGGCTTCGCTGTTGCAGGGGCTCCCAGACAGTAAGTATGAAAATGGCCGCCGCCACAGCAAACAGGGATGCAATCGGCAGCGGGTAGCCGTCGAGCGCGCTTGGGTCGATTCTGGACATGTGGATTCTTCCTGGGTGTTCCGGGCGAAGCCAAGATACCGGCCTCAGCGGTCATCAGAATCCGTACTTGTCCTTACGAGTAGGGACTAATACGTACGCTGTGGCGGCGCGTCAGTAGGAATGCGTATGGGATGGTGCGGCATGGGCCCCCTAAGCTGTGATCCATATTCGGTGGGGATCAAAAGAATGAATGAGTTTCATCACGCGATCGTGTGGATTGATCGTCAACAGGCGCGAGTGCTGCGCTTTGGGCCGCAAGGAGTGGCATCCGCGATAGTGCACAGCAGCCATTGCCACGAGCATCTGCATCACAAGGCAAACTCCATCGACAGTGGCAAAGCCCCGGTCGATCGGGATTTTCTACAGCGAGTGGGCGCGTCATTGCCGCCCGCCGCAGCGATCCTGCTGACCGGTCCTGCAAATGCCAAGCGCGAGTTGCTGTCTCATCTGGAGGCGCATCAGAAGACGATTGCGAGCCACGTCGTCGGGCTCGAAACGCTGGACCATCCTTCCGACGGGCAGTTGGAGGCGTTTGCTCGCACGTATTTCCATACGGACGAACGCATGCGTTTGCGCGAAAGGATTCACGGGTGAGATCTGTCATGGAACGCGCTTTGTGCCACGCGGCAGTCATGTTGCTGGCTGGTGCATGTGTGACTACCGCATCACTGGCAGTCGCGGCTGAAAGCGCCCGTACGGAATTGGACGCTGCGCTGCGCAGCAGGCCGAACCTCGATCACGGCGCCGAGCTTTTCAGAAACTGTGCCGTGTGTCACGGCTCAAACGGTGAAGGCACCCTGGATGGCGGTGTAGCCCGCATTGCCGGACAACACGCCGCTGTGATTGCGAAGCAACTCGTCGACTACCGTCACGATCGCCGCTGGGACATCCGCATGGAGCATTTCGCGGATCAGCATCACCTGGTCGATCCGCAGTCCATCATAGACGTCGCCAGTTATGTTCACGGACTTTCCGCCGGCGTTGCGCCGGGCGTCGGTGATGGCGAACTGGCGCAACACGGGTCAGAATTGTATGCGGGGCGCTGCTCGGGCTGCCATGGCCCGGAGGGTGAAGGCAATGCCCAAAAGTGGATTCCCAGGATCGCGGGCCAGCACTACGAGTATCTCATGCGCCAGATTTACGATGCTGTCGATGGGCGTCGTCCGAACATGAGCCGCGCGCACGTGAAAATGTTCGCGAAGCTCGATCGAGATGACATTGTGGGCTTGTCGGACTTTCTCTCGCGACTGGGCTCGCGGCCCACGGCGCCGGAGGCCGTCGCTCCGACGCGCTAGCCCACGGAACCGGGCAATTCTTCGAGATCCATCATCATGCGAACCAGTTGCGCCAGGGAGGAGGCGTGCATCTTTTCCATCACGCGCGCCCGGTGGATCTCTACCGTCCGTTGGCTGACATTCAGGTCGGCGGCCATGACTTTATTCGGCTTGCCGCTGGTCACCAAAGCCAGCACCTCACGCTCCCGTGGAGTCAGGGATTCAAAACGCTCGCGGACTTTCGCCTGTTCGCTCAATTCAGCTCGGTTCGATTGATCCTTGGCCAGCGCGCGTTGCACGCGCTCGATCAGATCCTGGTCGCGAAAGGGCTTCTGCAGAAAATCGAACGCGCCTTGTTGCATGGCTTCGACTGCCATGGGTACATCGCCGTGCCCGGTGATGAAGATCACGGGGATGATCGCGCCTCGCATGTTGAGCTGTTGTTGCAGCTCCAGGCCACTCATACCTGGCATACGCACGTCCAGGATGAGGCAGCCCGGCTGTTGCGGGTCATAGGTGGAGAGAAACTCCTGGGCTGTGGACAGCGGTCGGGTGGCCAGGCCCAGCGACTTCATCAGCAGCCGGATCGAATTCCGGACGGCGTCATCGTCATCGACTATGAATATGAGCGCGGGGCGGTCTTTCATGTGGATTCCATACGGTCCGGAATGAATCGGATCGTGAAGCGGGCACCGGACGGTTGGTTGGGTTCGTATTCCAGCGTGCCCTCGTGAGCGGCAATGATAGTGCGGCTGATCGCCAATCCGAGTCCAGTGCCACTGGCCTTCGTAGTGCAGAAGGGATCGAAAATCCGCTCTTTGAGCGAATCGGGAACACCGGGGCCATTGTCGCTGATCGATATTTCAACGTGTCCTTCCGGTGTCCGGCGGGTGGCCACGACGACTTCGGACTGAGCTGGAGCGCAGCGCGCGGGCGCCAATGCCTCGAGTGCATTGCGCACCAGGTTTATCACCACCTGTTGAATCTGTGCCCCGTTTGCCGAAATGGCCGGGAGGTCGGGAGCCAGGTCCTGCCGGAACTGAACCCCATGCGCCTTCGCATCGCTGTTCATGAGGGTGGCTAACTCGTCTATCAGCGTATTGACGTCGACGAGCGTGCGCGCGGTTTCTTCGCTGCGGGCGAGCGCTCTCATGCGCCGGATGATGTCTCCCGCTCGTACTGCCTGATCGGCAATGAGCTTCAAAGCGGAGCTGACCTCTTCGATATCCGGCTCAGGAAGGGCCAACAGGCGGTCGCATGCATGCGCATAGGTAGCCATGGCAGCCAGCGGCTGATTGAGCTCGTGTGCAATCCCGGAGGCCATTTCACCGACGGTTGCCAACCTGGAAACGTGCGTGAGCCGGTCCTGGAGCTGGTGCGATTCCGCTTCCATTCGGCGGCTCTGCGTGATGTCGTGGACGAGTCCGACGAAGCGGGGCGGATCCTCTCCGGCGATCACGCCCACTGACAGGTGGGCTGGGAAGAGGCTGCCGTCCTTTCGCCGGACGGTAACGTCGCGTCCCCTCCCGATGATGTGAGGTACGCGTGTGTCGACGTACCGGGCGAGGTGGCCATCGTGGGCTTTGCTGTCCTCGTCGTTCATGAGGACGCTGACATTCGTGCCGAGCACCTCGTCGCTGGTGAAGCCGAACATCCGCTCCGCGGCTCGATTGAAACTGCGGATTGTGCCCAGGTGATCGATGATGATGATCCCGTCTACGGCGGCATCGAGCAGGGCACTGAGCTCTCGGGAGGAATGGCTATCGGTCACTGGGGGGCGCTTGGAATTCCGCAAACCTGCATTCTCTGCCAAAGCGAGCGCGGATCTGTACGTATTTTCCGCAGTCACCCGGGCTGGTCGTAGCTTAGCGCCTTTGGGCATTGAATTGGATGCATCCACAGGTGCCCGCGGCACCGATGGACTCCACATTACGATGGCGCGCGTCCGCGGAACATACGTAGATTGCGCCTATTCGGTGCTTCCTATTGCGGAAAGTACGTATTTCCCGGGCACTGGAGCCGCTATTCTCCGGTCGACGCTTTCCGCGAACGCTCGCTCGATCACGTAGTCGCCGCTGACGCCTATTTGCGGCGAAACTGTGAAGCCGCGCGCGTCGAGCAACTGCCTGGTGTCGCTCAACATGCTCATGTTGCCGCAGATCATGAGGCGATCCGTCGCCACGTCCAGGGCAGCAATCCCGAGGCCGCTGCAAAGCAGCCCCGACTCCAGAGCCGTTGTGACTCGACCGGGATGCTCGCAGGGCTCGCGCGACACACAGGGATAGTAGAGCAGCGCTGACTTGGCCAACTCTCCGAGGTACGGATCCTCGCGGACGGCGTGCAGAACAGAGTGCGCAAACGCGAGATCGGAGCGAAGGCGGACGCCATGAACCACAATGATCTGCTCAAACAGATCGTACGCCTCCGGATCTTTCACGATGCTGAGAAATGGCGCAATGCCGGTTCCGGTCGCGAGCAGGAACAGTCGCTTTCCAGGGCGAAGATCGCGCAGCACCAGCGTGCCCGTCGGTTTGGAGCTGATGAGGACACCGGCCCCCGGTTGAACTCGTTGCAGTCGCGAGGTCAGGGCGCCGTCGGGGACCTTGATGCTGTAAAACTCCAGGTGCTCTTCGTGGTTGGCACTGGCAATGCTGTACGCGCGCACGATCTTGCGATCCGCCAGTTGCAAGCCGAGCATCACAAACTGGCCGTTTTCGAAACGCAGGCTGTCCGGGCGCGTCGTTCTGAAGCTGAACAACTTGTCGTTCCAATGCCGAATGTCGATGACGGTCTCGGTTGTGTAGGCAGCCACAGGGTCACTCCAAAATTCATACGTCTACATACAGCAGCGGGGCGGCTCGTGCCGCCCCGCTTGATCATTGCGCAAGCTTCACTCAGACCGGCAGCGCCCTCGCGGACACTGCGTTCTTGCGGCCCCGCATGAGCAGACGCACAGCGTAGGCTCCGAGGCACAGGCCGCCGACAGCAAACACGATGTCGCCCGGAACCCGTAGCCACACGAGAGTCTCCATAACACTGGAGTGAACGATCTCAGGCGAACGCGCGTACCACAGCCCCTTCGAGATGGCCGCGCTGGCCTGGTAGATGCCTGCCGGCACGAGGCTCATGAAGACCATCATGGCCAGGCCGATATTCAGGCTCCAGAAGCTCCACGCCAACAGCCTGTCGGCGTGCACGAGGCGATCGAACAAGCCGCGCAGGCAGAACAGGGTCAGTCCGATTCCCAACATTCCATACACGCCGAACAGGGCGGCATGGCCATGGGCCGGGGTCAGATTCAATCCCTGCACGTAGTACAGCGAGGCGGGCGGATTGATGGTGAATCCCAGCAGACCGGCGCCGACTGTGTTCCAGAAGCCGACTGCCACGAAGCACAGGATAGGCCAGCGATACGCGGCGACCCAGGGAGCCGCCTTGGAGCGTTGATAGTTCTCCCAACCTTCGATGCCCAGCAGCGCGAGGGGCACCACTTCCAGGGCGGAAAACACCGCGCCCACGGCGATCACCGATGTCGGCGTGCCCGTCCAATACAAGTGGTGCAGCGTACCGAGTATGCCGCCGAAGAGAAACACGATCGTCTCCGCAACGATTGCGCGATTGGCGCTGGCTGTCGCCACTAGCCCGAGCCGGGTGAAGATCAGAGCGACCACCGCGGTTGCAAACACCTCAAAAAAGCCCTCGACCCACAGATGCACCAGCCACCACCGCCAGTATTCGATCATCGAATAGTGCGTGTGTTGGCCCCAGGTCAGTGACGTTGCATAGAACGCCCCGATGCAGGTCGCCGACAGGAACACCATGGCCACCAGGCCCCGCGTTTCGGACGGCTTCTTCAGTGCGGGCCACAGCGCACGTCCCAACAGGAACAACCAGAAGAGCAGGCCGACGAACAACAGGATCTGCCACACGCGGCCCATGTTGGTGTACTCGAGTCCCTGGGCGCCGAGCCAGAAGTCAAAGTGAAAACCGGCATGCGCCAGTGAACCGAGCCAACCGCAGGCGGTGGAGCCCACGACAATTGCCAGCAATGCGTAGAAGAGAGCATCGACTCCCAGCTTCTGCAGCTTCGGCTCGTGTCCGGAGAGCAGCGGGGCGACATACAGCCCCGTCGCGAGCCATGCAGTGGCGATCCAGAAGACGCCAAATTGCGTGTGTATGCTGCGGCTCACGGTATAGGGCAAAAGCTGGGCCAAGGGCAATCCGAAGAATGACCGGCCCTCGACAGCGTAGTGGGCCGTGATCGCGCCCATAGCGATCTGCACGAGAATCAAGCCGATGACCACAAAGAAATATTTGCGCGTTGCTTTCATCGACGGCGTCGCGACTGCCTTCAGCAACGGGTCCGTGGCCGGTGTGACGGGATGCACTTCCTGCGGCTGGGCCGAATGCCACCAGACCATGGCGCCGATGCCCGCCAACAGCAGGATCACGCTGACCATGGTCCAGATTGCGCTGCCCTGGGTCATGGAGTTTCCGACCAGGGGTTCGTAAGGCCAATTGCTCGTGTAGGACAAGCCGGTTTCGCCCGGACGATCGGTCGCCGAAGCCCAGCTCGACCAGAAGAAGAACGCGGCGATTGCCTGGCGATCATCCGCTGAAGGCAGGGCGTCATCCGGCATCGCATATTCCGTCCGCAATTCCGTCAGAGATGTGTCATTGCCGAACAGACGCTCAAAGTGTTGCTTCACAGCCAGTACGGCCTGCGTCCGCTCGTCCGACAAGGAGAGCACCGAGCTCGACGCGTCATATGTGTTGGCCCGCATCGCCGTCTTGACGCGTGAGTCGATTACAGCGCGCGGTGCATCGCCCAGTTTCGCGTAGGGAATGCCGAACGCCCGGGTCGCCAGTACATCCTGGAGGGCAGTCGCCTCCCGGTGCAGCCAATCCGCGGACCAATCGGGAGCCACATAGCTACCATGCCCCCATACAGTTCCCAGTTGTTGCCCACCGGCTTTGAACCAGGCCTGTTGGCCGCGTTGGATCTGGTCGCGTGAGAAGATCGAGCCGCCAGAGTACCGGACTTCCTTGGGGATGGGCGGCGCAGCCAGGTATATTTCGCGCCCCAGCCACCCGAGGGCGGCGAATGACAGGATGAAGACGACGGCGAGTCCTCTCCATAGTTTGTTGGTTGAGCTCATGACCTCTCACTTCGCTGCGACATATCGGCAGCTTGCTGTTAAGATCTATTTCATCTAGATCTTTACAGAGCATCCACCAACGACGGAGCCGGCGGAATACGCAGTTGTCCGTACCCCGGAAACCCCATGCATCTCACTACCTACACCGACTATTCGTTCCGTGTGCTGATGCGCCTCGCGTTGACACCCGACCGTCTGACGACAATCGCCGAGATTGCCGCTTCCTACGGCATATCCGAACACCACCTGATGAAAGTTGTGCACCAGTTGGGTGTGGCCGGTTACATCGAGACCCATCGCGGACGGGGCGGTGGCCTGAGGCTTGCAAAGGATGCGACCGACATCACAGTCGGCGAAATCGTGCGTTGCATGGAGCCTGACCTGGGCTTGGTCGCCTGCTTCCGGGCCGGCGAGACTTGCTCGATTTCGAGCGCTTGTGCCTTGAGCCCTATCCTGGGCGAAGCGTTGGACGCTTTCCTGCGCGTGCTGGATGGCCGCACTCTCGATGACCTGATCTCGAGATCGCGGCAGTTGCGCATGCTTTTGAAGATCGAGCCGGCGTCGCCGCCTGTGCCTGCGGGCCGGCGCTGAATCATGCTGGTCGGCCACTACCTGCAGGTGCTGCATCTACACGTGGGTTGTGTGGTTCTCTCAGGATCACTCTTCAGTGCCCGGGCGCTGCTGCGCATCTCAAACAATCCTTTGGCGAATCATCGCGGCTTGCGAATGCTCTCATACGTGATTGATACGACGCTTCTGGGCGCCGCCATCCTTCTCACCCTCATCCTTCATCAATACCCGTTTGTCAACGGTTGGCTGACTACCAAAGTATTGCTGTTGGTTCTCTATATTGTGCTGGGAACCATTGCACTGAAGCGTGCGCGGTCCGGAGCGGCTCGTGTACTGGCGATGCTCGCGGCGCTGACCGTATTTGGCTACATCATCGGCGTCGCTGTGCAACATCATCCGGCCGGCTGGTTGCGGTTGCTGCAAACATCGAGTCTGCAGCCGTAATCAGCTCGGTGTCGCTCGCCAGCACGCCGACGGATCGGGCCTGAATGACGCCGCTCGGGTTGGTCAGTGTGATGATCGTCGAGTGATTGAATGTCTGATCGGGCAGTTGCCGGTAGCGGATGCCGAGGACCGCAGCAAGAAGGCGCACACTGTCCATGTCCGTGCGTGCGAGTGTCCAGGTAGATGCGCCGATATGATGTCGCTGCCTGAAATCGGATAAGGCGGCCGCCGTGTCATGGCTCGGGTCGAGCGAAACCATCAGAATGTGAGTATTGGCGCGCGCGCGGGAACTCAGCCGCTTTTGCAGGTTCTGCAGCTGATTGGTCAGCATCGGGCAGACACTGTTGCAGTCAGCGTAGAACATGGTCACCACGAGCGGTTTGCCTCTGAATGACGAGAGCGGAATGTGCGCGCCGCTGTCCGTCTCGAGATCCACAGGAAGTTGATACAGTGAGTCGCCAGGCAGCATGCCGGCGCCGGGTGCCGCGCTCGTCGGTCCAGTTGTGGAGGGCGCGGTGTGTGGTCGGGTGGCTCCGGCGGAAGCGGTGCCGGGGAGGGCAGACGTCGTGCGGGTCGCGCCTTGCGGTACCGGATCCGCACATCGAAAGCCCAGGCGCCGTGCGCTCGATCGCCCTTCCAGCGCGCTCAAGAACGCTACCCGCATGAGAACGGGATAGTTCTCGCGGTCCTGCGCGCTGATGGAACCGGCGCCGCAGAACTCTAATTTGTCGGGATCTCCCTGGTTGCGGCTGTCGTTGCTCACCATGAGCGAGCCGAAATCATCCACCCATTCCCAGATCAACCCGTGCAAGTCATGAATTCCATACAGGTTGGGGCGTCCTCGAGCCACCGGCTGCAGGACATCCGTGGCGGGGCGCGCATACCAGTTGAGTATCTGTTCGCGCCAGATCGGATTGGCGCGGGCATCGCCAACCTGCTCATCCGCCGCGGCGGCCCACTCCCATTCGTTCCAACTGGGCAGTCGCGCCCCATTGACAGCACAGTATGCGCGGGCGGCGAACCAACTGACTCTCGTCACCGGTTGGTCCGGTTGCGCTTCCGGGCCCAACGCTTCGGCTCCCGCCCAGTGAGACAAGTAGCCGTTGTCCGCGAACAGGCTGGCGACCTGGTCGCGCCGCCATTGCGGCTGCTCGTGCACAAACTGGAGGAATTCGCTGTTGGTGACTGGCCGGGCATCGAGTCTGTAGGCGTTCAGATGCACTCGCGTTTGTCCTGGCGCGGGCGCAAGCACCGGCGCGAAGTTGGCCGCGGCCACCGCTTTGCGGGACTCAGCGTGCGCACAGGTTGCGGCACCGCATGCCAAAATCAACGCCCAGAACGACGATCGGACGGCGGGTCCAATGCCCGCCGGTGCGCAGTTGGGCAGCAGCGACAGTTTCATCTTTCGATTACTCGGCCGCGCCTGGTGGACGTGCCGTCTTCTTTCGAGTCTCAGCCAGCTCGGCCGCCGAATAGCGATAGCCGCTGTTGCCCCACGAGTGAGTCACATAGGTCAGGATGTTGGCCAGCTCGTCGTCGTTCAACTGGCTCATGGGCGGCATCACCGAGTTGAATGTCTTGCCGTTGACCGTAATGGGGCCTGACAGGCCGTTGAGAACGATCTGTTGTGCGCGATGGGGGTCCTTGGCGAGCAGGTCGGAGCCCGCCAGCGGTGGAAACACTCCTTCCAGTCCCTTGCCGTTCGGCTGGTGACACACCGAGCACGTGCCTGAAAACAACGATTCCCCCGCTTTTACCTGCTGCTCGAGCGTCAAAGTTCCCTGTTGAGCCGCCGCCGTCGCCTGGCTCACCACGCGCAGGTCCTTTGCCTTGTCACCCAGGTACACGGAATCGACTTCCTTGCCCGAGTAGACCAGCTTGTTCTCCGCGCCGCTGACCTTGAGGATTGCCAGCGCACCTTTGTTGAAGGCTCGGAAGATCGAGTGATCCACCATGACAAAGCTACCGGGGACGATGGCTTTGAATTCGGCGATCGCGGCGCCACCGGAGGGTATCAAGGTTGTCTGCACGTTCTGCTGGTAGTGGACACCACCCTCATACCAGACGCGGTCGAATATCTCGCCAATGACATGAAACGAGGAAACCAGGTTCGGGCCGCCGTTGCCTATGAACAGTCGCACGCGTTCGCCGACTTTCGCGGTCAGGGCGTGGTCGCCGATCAGCGCACCCTCACTGCCGTTGAACACAACATACGTCGGCTTTTCGTCGATTGCCTTTTGCATGTCGAATGTCTGCAGACCCTTCTCACGGTATTTGCCCACCGTGTAGAAGTCTCCCTGCATCACGTAGTACTCGTGATCGACAGGTGCGAGGCCCTCCGGCGGCTCGACGAGCATGAGGCCGTACATGCCGTTGCCCACATGCATGCCTACAGGTGCGGTCGCACAGTGATACACATAGATGCCCTGGTTCATTGCCTTGAACGAGAATTGCGACTCGTGTCCGGGCGCCGTGAAGCTCGATGCGGCACCGCCACCCGGACCTACCACACCGTGCAGGTCGATGTTGTGGGGCATCTTGTTGTCGGGATGATTCTTGAGATGGAACTCAACGGTATCTCCCTGACGAACCCGGATGAAGCTGCCGGGGACCGTGCCGCCGAAGGTCCAAAATGTGTAGCGGACGCCCTCGGAAATCTCCTTCTCGACCTCGCGAACTTCCAGTTCGACAATGACTTTCGCGGGCTTCTTGCGATTGGTAGGCGGAGGAACGTTCGGCGGTGATGTCAGGACCGCGTGCACTGGCGGGCCAGATGGTTGCGTGTCGTCGGCCGTTGTCGCGGAGGCGGCGCGAAGGTTGGGTGAACCGCACGCAAAGATGGCCGCAGCCATGAGTCCGGCGCACGACCGGAGATAGTAACCGAATGACATGAATGTCTTCTCCCTGTCGAAGCGAATGGCCGCTGGTTTCAACCCGGTTTCCCATCAGCCCTGGGCGACCAGAGAATGGGTGCATAGATGGCCAGGAATAGGGCGAAAGCGGCTGTCCAGCAGCTCGCGCTGATGACAATGACGAAAGGGTAGGGCAGTCCTGGTACGCTCAGCCCAAACACACGGACGAGCGCGGCCATCAGCAGAAGCCCGTATCCCAACGCTATAACCGGATCGACCACGAGCGCGCGACCTGTGTGCCCCAAAGAGGCGCGTGTCATCACGGCCATGATCATGGTCGCGAGCACTCCAATAGTCAGCGAATGCAGCCAGAACGCCGAGATGGCCGGCCCCGAGAAGAAGGCGAGGCATTTCAGAGCGAGTCCCACCGGCAACCACAGGTAAGCGAGATGCAATATCCACACAATGGGTTGGCGCCAGGTGGCCAGGCTGCGCCACTGAAGCATCCGTACTGCGTTGATGACTGCGGCTACGCCCGCCGCGATTGCAGCGAGATGGCTGCCGGGCCAGAAGATGTCGGTGAACACAACCGCCACCACCGAGAGGATGGCTGCGGGAGTCATGAACGGCAGCGTCAGCAACCCGGCAGGCGCTGGGCCCGACTGCCCAGATGCGGCGGCGGATCGAAGCGCATTCGCCGTAAATGCGGGAATGATCCGCCCCCCGATCACTGTAACGAGCAGGAGGCTGACGTTGATGCCGGTCAGAATCGCATGGCGCGCCATGTCCGCGTCAAAGTGCGCTATCGCCCAATGCGTGACACCGTTGCAGGTTGCCAGCAGAGCGAGCACGAGCAACAAGGGAGTATTTCGATTCTTCGAGCGCAGCAATGCGGGCGCAACCAGCGCGCCTACGGCAACGAGAAATCCAACGTCCACAATTGCCACGAGCAACGCCGGCCAATGGGCTGAAGTGGCAATCAGTACGCGAGCCGCCACCCAAATCCCCGACACGATCATCACCGGCGGTCCGCCGAACCCGCGACTGCCGGTCCAGCTCGGCACCGCCGTGAGAAGGAAACCGGCGATGGCAGCGGCGATGAAGCCAAAGAGCATCTCATGCGCATGCCACATCGTCGGCGGCCAGCTCGTCCCCAATGACCACCCGAATCCCCAAATGAGCACCCAGAGTGGCACGAGAACCGTCGCGGCGACCGCCGCCGCCAGGAAGCTGGCACGGAAACCGCTCGCGAATAGCCTGGATTGCATGATCACTCCTGTTGTTAAGATCTACTTTAGATAGTCCTTTGTAGGCGCACATCGCGGTTTCTACCTATGCCGCCCTGAAACGCATCACCGTTGTGCAACTGCAGTGCGGAAGCCCGCTACCTGAGGTTGCGTGAGCCGACACTACAAGCCGCTACTCGAAGTGCGCATATCGAGAGAGGGGGCTCAGGGCCGATCGACGTTGGCCTCAGCCGCAACGGGTGTCGCTCGACGTCCTGTCACCTCTTCAATGTGAATCCGATAGAAGATGGGGGCGCGCCGTGCCTGCCGCTCCGGAGGAACGCACGCCGGTTCCCACCACAGCGTACGCTTTTGCAGAATTTCGAGGGCCTGCGCACGAACATGCCCGTATTCAGGCGCGTCGGGCAGCTCTTCATAGCGACCTAACACAACAATACTCATCCATAGATCATGGCTGGGCCGCGCGTCGACTTCCAGGCAGACGCGTGGATTGGCACGCATCCATTCGATCTTCTGTCCCGGCGTGGTGATGCCGTAAAGGTGCTTTCCGTCGAATGCGAAGTAGACGGGGACTATGTAGGGCTGATGATCGCGGGCACAGGCCAATCGGCCAAAGTTGACAACTTGCAGCTCGGCCCGGCATTCATCGACGGTCATTTCTTGAACCAGCATCCTCAACTCCCCCAAAGGCTATGACACGAAGGATGCGGCCTGCTTCGTGGCAAATCGGGACGCGCAGGCATGCGCAGACTCATGAACGAGCAGAGTATGGGCGACAGCCGCTCGCCCGGGTGTAGGTAGATTCCACGTTGCCCGCATGCTGTGGGGGCGCTAAATTCGAGCAACCTTGACGCCCCGATTTCGCACTGCAATGCGCCACGGAGAATCGTAACCATGATTGTCGGCATGTGGATGACGCGCGAGCTGATTTGTGCGCAACCGGATACCCCGCTCGGCACAGCCGCGAAGCTCATGGCTCACAACGGGATTCGCCGGCTGCCGGTGGTGGTACGCCATGAGGATGGTCTGGCTCTGCTGGGTATTGTCTCGGCGACGGACCTCTATCGCGCCTACCCGGCGCATTGCAACCCGTTCACCGCCACGGAGCCGACGCTCACCGCCTCAACAACCGCCGCACAAATCATGACCGAATCGGTGCTGACGACCTCTTCCGATGTTCCCATTGAAGACGCGGCCACGATCATGCGGGATCGTAAGATTGGTGCGCTGCCGGTAATGCGCCAGGATCGCCTCATCGGCTTGATTACCGAGTCAGACATCTTCCGTGCCTTCATCAGCATTCTACAAGGGGATTCCAACTCCATCCGGCTGACCTTCTCGATCGCAAACGGCGAGGATCTGATTGACCTGATCGACGGCGCGGTGCGCAATCACGTTCAACTATTGAGCCTGATGACCTCCCGCAAGGAGGGCCAGAGTATGTGCGTGGCCCGGATCGCAGGCGCGGGCGCCGAGATGTTTATTGAGTCTCTATGGAGGTCGGGGCATCAGGTTGTGAACGTGCTGCGGACGCCCTGAGCTGCATTCAACATCCCTGGCTGGTCACGGCGACTCGGCTACGGTGGCACAGGCCACTGTGTCCGCGTCGCGCTCGAGGCCTGAGCGCCGATAGGTGGCGGGTGCGGGTAAATCATCCCACTGCACACGGACATAGTCCTCCGTGATCTCATCCACGATGATACCCCTGGCGATCAGCGAGCAGTCCCGCAATTTTACGCGATCGCCTTTGCGCGGGCGGCGCGTGGAGATTTGCGTTTGCACGGTGTACTTCTGACTCATGTCGTGTGTTATACGCACCGACACTTCGTTTTGCATCCGTAGTGACCGCAATTCGAATGTAAGTTGGAATGTGAGGTCGCCTAGTTACGCTTCTGCCCGCTGCGTGAAAGCCTGTCGGAAAATACTGAGATATCGGCGTCACGCAATGGATGAGAGACGCTGGTAGCCCGCGCACCGGGCCCCCACACTCCAGCACGAGCCGGCGCATGCCGGGAGCGAGGCAAGCGCGATCGACCCGTTGACGGCTGAAACGGTTTGCGGTGCGTATGCAGCCGCCGGCAATCCACCTGTCAACGAGTGGCGCTGCGGTACTTGGTTACGTACAGACCACACTGGGTTCGAGTGCCGACCGGCGTTATATGAGTCCCAACTGATTATGGGGTATTGCGCAATGAATGCTGCAGATCTAATGACGAGAGATCCGATCGCTGTGAGCCGCGATACATCGCTCGAGAAAGCGGCGACGCTGATGGTGGAGCATCGCATCAGCGGCCTGCCGGTAGTGGATGAAGCCGGGGCGGTGATTGGCATGATTACCGAAGGCGATCTGATCCGCCGCGCGGAGCTGGACACTTCGGGACAAGCGCCCGGGTGGCTATCGCGGTTTCTGGTGCCGGGGCTAGCCGCCGAGGAGTACCCGCACTCTTACGGAGTCCGTGTCCGTGAGGTCATGACTGAAAAAGTCATCGCCATCATTCCGGATACGCCATTGTCAGCTATCGTACAATCGATGGAGGCTCATTGCGTCAAGCGGCTTCCAGTTGTGCAGGATGGAAAACTGATCGGGATGGTGAGTCGAACCGATCTGTTGCGGGTTCTATCTGCGTTACTCGGGGCGCGCAAGGTAGTCGAGCTGCGCGGTGCGGTGAGCGATGATCGCGAGCTCGCATTGGCGCCCCCCAGGTGAGCAATCAGCGTGGCTGAGTTTGGAAGTCCATGAGCACGCTCGCACTTCACAGTCCGGGCTGCAATTGCGCGCGTTGAGTTGCGCACATCGCGGTTTCTACATACGACCTCGGAAAGTTTGCGGCTTTCCACAATATTGGAATCCTCCTTGCGGGCTCACAATCAGATTTTCGCAAGGAGATGGTCCCAATGCGCACTGCCACTGAGCACTCGATTGCCGGACACCGGGTCACGATCCGGCCGCTGAACTCGTCCGACACACAGATGGAAGCCGAGTTTGTTCGCAATCTGTCGGATGAGACGAAACATTTTCGTTTCCTCGGCGCCGTCAAGGAATTGTCGTCCGCCGATCTGCAACGCTTTTGCAGTATCGATGGCTTTTGCAACATGGCGTTTGTTGCCACCGTCCAGGAAGACGGTCGCGAGCGTGAAATCGGTGTCAGTCGCTATGCTGAAGGGGAGAAGCCGGAGATCCGTGAGATGGCGGTGACGGTGGCGGATTCATGGCAGCATAAAGGATTGGGGCGCCTCCTGGCACATCAGTTGATCGACTATGCCCGCGCGCACGGAGTCACACAGTTGTACTCGGTCGATTTCGCTGAAAACACGGCCATGCAGCATTTGGCGAACGATCTGGGCATGACGGTGCGGCGTTCCCTCGATGATCCGTGCCAGGTCATCTATTCGCTGCCATTGTGAGCTGATCGGCGCCGGGCTAACCGGAGCCTTCATTCGGGTTTCAGATGCGACAGGTACTCGCAGATCGCACTTAGATCGCGCGACGTCAGCCTGTGACGTAATGTAGCGGTATGTTGGCCTTAGATTCCGTCCTGCCACCGGTGCAGCAGATATTCATAGTGTTGGCCTGCGAGCCGCGGATTGCGCTTCTGATCGTCGCCCTCGGCACTTGCTCCGTGACAGGAGCTGCAATTGCCCTTGTAGAGGTTGGCACCGTGCACAGTGTCATTCCCGATGATGTTGGATACAGACGCCGCTGGCGGCAAATGGCTCACATAGGCGGCGACATCGGCAATGTCCTGCGTGCCTCCATTCAGGTGCAGCTTGTCCGTGAAATGTTGCATGCGTGAGTCCAAGCGCTGCCCGTGACGGAAACTGACGAGCTGCCAGACGACGACACGAAAATGTTGGCCCGCGATCGCAGGCACCGTGCCATCGCTGACGCCGCTGCCATTGCCGCTGTGACAGCCAGAGCAGGTGTCAAATAGCTGCTCGCCATGTACTGCGTCTGCCTGGAGTTGCAACACGGCGGCGAATTCCCGCTCGGCCGCGGAGCCGGGAGGATTGGCGAGTGCGGGGCTGACCATCGGCAGCAGCGCGAGAGCCAGTCTCACTCGAATGCTCGGTGCAGGTAGCGCTTTCATCGGGGTCTGGAGCGGGGCACGCGCATTACCGCGAATGGGATAAATTATGAACGATCGTTAACGTGCGCTCTCTAAGTAGAACCCACGATGCTCGGCCCAGCGCGCGGGACGTACGGCCCCAAGGGCCTTGCGGCAACGCACTTTGCATCGTAAAGTAATTGGCCGCTTCCAGGCGGTGCCGCGCGTGCGTTGGGTTGCAGATGAGAGTCATTCGCGTATTGACTGCGTTGCTACTGATCCTGGGGATCGGATTTGCCCAAGCCGATATTCCGGAGTTGAAGGGTCTGCGCGGCCGGGTGGTGTATCTGGACTTCTGGGCATCCTGGTGCACACCTTGTCGTCAGTCCTTTCCCTGGATGAATGAGCTGCAAAGGCGCTACGCGGACCGCGGGCTTACGATCATCGCGGTCAATCTCGATCATGAACGCGCTGATGCAGACGAGTTTCTGCACAAGCTCTCCCCTGATTTCCAGGTCCGCTTCGACCCCCAAGGCGAGTTGGCGCAGCAGTTTGCCGTCCACGGCATGCCGACCAGCGTCATTTTGGATCGCAGCGGCCGGCCGCGCTTCACCCACATCGGATTTCGTAACGTGGATGCGCAGCGGTACGAACAGCAAATTCAACAATTGCTCGCGGAGCACTGATTCAAATGAAGCCGGCACTTCTCGTGTCTTGTGTCGCGGTCGCCCTCATCAGCACCGCGTGTAGCTCAATGGGCGTGAAGCCATGGGAGCGCGATCTGCTGTCGCGGCGCGATATGCAGCCTGGCGGCAACCGACTCGATGGCGCGATTGACGATCACATCTACTTCAGCAAGGAGGCCTCATCGGGGGGGCGCACGTTCGGTGGCGGAGGCTGCGGATGCAACTAGAGGCCGGTGGTGGCAACCTCCGCAACAAACTCATTGCTGCGAGCTGCGCTTTGCTGGGTGGCGCACCGGTGGCGCGAGCGCAGTCTCATGAGGTCGCCGACACGATCAGCAGGGCGCTGGAGGATTGGCAACTCGATGGAGCGTTCGCCTACTACCATGAGAATGGACGCATCCAGGCACTCGAACCGGTCATCAATGCCGAACACCAGTTGGCCGACGGCGGGCAGCTCGATTTTGAGTTCACATTCGACAGTCTGTCCGGAAGCAGCCCGAACGGAGCGCTGACCAACCGCCAGATACAGACGTTCGCCTCGCCGTCAGCCAAAAGCTTCGCACAGGCACGTCACATCTACACTGTGGCGTCGGGCAATCTTCCGGTCGATCCCAACTACAGTGACGCGCGCGTGGCGGCAGGAGCAAGCTGGACGCTGCCCCTATCGCGCCTCATGCGGGCAACGCTGGGAGGCAAGTTCTCCTACGAGGACGATTTCTACTCCGCCACCGTAAGCGCTGCACTGGAGCGGGACTTCAATGACAAGAACACCACTGTCTCCATCGGCGTGAACAGCGAGAATGACTTCCTGCAACCGATCGGTGGAGCGCCGGCTCCTTTGAGTGACTACTCTTTGTTTGAGAAGAACGGTCACGAATCGAAGCGGGGAGTAGGGGTGTTGGCGGGCGTCACACAGGTAATGAGTCGTCATTGGATCACGCTCGCCAACCTTTCCGTCGATCGGTTTTCAGGCTACCTCAACGATCCTTACAAGCTCGTTTCCGTCATTGACGCCGCGGGCAATCCACAAAGCTATTTGTATGAAAACCGGCCCGACTCGCGTACGCGAAGAAGTGTGTACTGGGAGAATCGCGTTGGCTGGTCGCAGGGGTCCGTGACGGCGGACGCGCGTTACATGACTGATACCTGGGGCATTCATTCCGAGACGGCGCAATTGCACTTGCGTTGGTGGTTGCCCGGGCGCGATCAGTATTTCGAACCCAGCTTGCGCTGGTACAAACAGAATGCGGCGGATTTCTTCCACCCATGGGTTTCGAGCGGCGTCGCGGTTCCGACTGAGGTCTCTTCGGACTTCCGGCTGGCTGCCTTTCATGCCCTGACCTATGGTCTGAAATATGGCTGCAAGCTGACTGATCACCTGGGCCGGTTCGGGCGCGACACCACCGAGCTCAATGTCCGGTTGGAGTACTACGAGCAGACGTTGGACGGCAACCCCGCGGGTCCCCCCTCCTCGAGCGGATTGGATCTGTATCCGAAGCTTCAGGCATTCCTGCTGCAAATCGGTTTCAGCTATTGAAATGCTCGAGCTACGCGAGCTGCCGGGCAATGTTCTTGCGGTGCGTTTCAGCGCCATGGCGAGCCCCTGTGAGTTGCTGCTCGCACCGCTCGCCCGTGACCTCGCCCTGGAGCTGGGTTCGGTGGTGGCCGCAGAGGCCCTGCGCATTGAAAGGAAATTCAGCCGGTATCGTGATGACAGTGTCGTGAGCTGGATCCATCAACAACGCGGCTGCCGGGTACGAGTAGACGATGAGACCGCGTTGCTGCTGGATTTTGCGCAGCACTGTTTCGACATCAGCGATGGACTGTTCGATGTCACATCGGGGCCCCTGCGACGGGCCTGGCGTTTCGATGGATCTGATCAGGTGCCGGCGACCGAGGACGTTGCGAAGCTGCTGCCCCTCATTGGCTTCCGGAAGCTGAGCTGGAAATCACCCTGGCTCGAGCTGCCGCCCGCGATGGAGATCGACTTCGGCGGCATTGGCAAGGAGTACGCGGTTGACCGGGCCTACGACCTGATGCTGGCTCGTTGCCCGGTGCCTTTTCTGGTCAACTTCGGCGGCGACTTGCGAGTGAGCCGCCCCTTGCCACAGGGACCTTGGAAAGTGGGGATCGAGCGGCCGGATTCCGAGCGGCGGGCGGTGATGATGTTGGAGGTGGAGTACGGAGCACTGGCGACCAGCGGGGACTCGCGTCGCTTCTTGTTGAAGGAGGGGACTCGCTACGGACACATTCTCAATCCACGCACCGGTTGGCCCGTGCCGGATGCGCCGCGGTCGGTGACCGTCGCAGCGAGCAGTTGCACCGAGGCGGGATTGTTGTCCACTCTGGCGATGCTGAAAGGCCGGAATGCCGAGGAGTTTTTAGAGACGCAGCAAGTGAGATGCTGGGTGTTTCGCTGAGGTGGTCCGAACGGCCGGCGCCAGCAATAGGAGAGCTTTGGCTTTCGCCGGCTGCGAACGATGGAATAGGCATTTGTCCTCATTTCCCTGACAGCCGCCCGATGCCAGCCTGAGCGCAGATCGCAGTGATGGAGCCGAGGCCATTTTATGTTCAAGACCATTCTGCTGCCGGTTGTCAGCACGGGTGTTGAAACCTCGTCGTTCGGGGCGGCTGTCGCTCTCGCGCGCATGTTCGTCGGCCACATCGATTTGCTGTATGCGCGGCCCGAAGCGGCAACAGCCGCAGCGGCCTATGGGGGCAAAGTGACCGCGCGTTGGCATCGTGAAATCGGCAAAGTGGCGGATTGCATTGCCGGGTGCGGCCGGGCATCCGATATTGCCGTTGTGGCGCGCGGCGGCGATCCGCTGAGGTCGCAGACGATTCGAGGCGCCTTGTTTGAGTCTGGCAAGCCAGTTTTGATTCCCGGATTACGGCCGCCGTCACTGGAAACGATCCTGGTGGCTTGGAAGCCGACTCGCGAGGCGGCTCGAAGTGTTGGGGCTGCCCTGCCGTTCTTGGCTCAGGCGAAGCGAGTGGTTGTCGCCGGAGTGTCCGAGGACCGCTCGGTCACGTCGAACGATCGCAGGATGCTGGCAATCAAGATGTGACTACTGTCGCACAAAGCCCGGGCTTGGTTTAACGCAGGTTATGGACGCGCGATCGCGGGTCAACAACAATGTCGTTGCCATCCGATCAAAAGCAGCCATTGGATACTCAGACCGAGAACGACCTGCACGAGCTCGCGCGCGGATGCATATCCAACGGGTTTCTGTCGTCGATGCCGCCGGCGCTCGTGCGCAAGGCGAGTGGTGTTGAGACCCATTGCGCGCTTTGCTCCGCTGAAATACCACGACATGACACGAGATATGAAGTAATTGTTGGAGAGGCGCGCCACTTCTTTCACTTCAGGTGCTATACGGTCTGGTCACTCGAGTGTGCGCGCCCTTCGTCCCGATACATGAAACCCCAGGTTGTCTGTGGCTCATGGTGCCTGGAGCAGGGCGACAAATCCGTCCGTCGACCCCGCTGTGTGCAGTGTTATGGAGTCGCTGAACTGCGCAGTTGATTGATACTCACCGGTGACCACCGCATCGGCATAGGAGGTCAGATCCACGCGCGGACCCGTTTCGTAGCTCGGTACATAGATGCCCCCCGCCGTGTGGACCCAGGCAAGCCTCGAGGTGTTGGGCGTCGGAGTGCACATCTGCTGAGCCTGCGCGAATGTGGCCACGAACAGATTCAGCGCGGTCTTGCCGATCAATGTCTGTCCTCCAATCTGGAGTGCACCTTTGAAGAGGCCGGCGAGGGTCAGGTTGCCGTGTTTGTCATACGCAATCCCAGTGCCTCCTTCATCCGCGGCACCGCCGAAGCGACGCGCTTCGAGTAGTACCCCACTCGCGTTGTATGTGGCGAAGAATGCGTCCTTATTGAAAGGCCTGGTAAGCGTTCCACCACCAAGATTGATATTCTTGCCGCCGGGTTGGGACGTAACGATGGTCTGGGCCTGCTGCGTGGAAGCGGATAGGTTGCCGATGAATCCGGTGATGCTGATTTTTCCATCGCGACTGCTGGCAATGTCCACTGGAATCGCTTTGTAGCCACCGACGTGGTTGACCCACTGCAGGTTGCCATTCTCATCGTATTTTACGAGGAAGCCATCGCCGGGGTAGTCAGGAGCACTCTGCACCGGCTCGCTGAAGCCCTCCACGGTTTGATCGTGTCCATCGTTGCTGTGAAAGGTCGTACCGGCTTCCATCCAGCCTGTCACATACACATTCGCATCCAGGTCAACTGCCACTCTGCGCGCGACGGAGTTGGGTGAGGCCTGGTTTGACTGACCCCACTGGAAGGCGCCATGGATATCATATTTCGCCAGCACCATGTGCCAGGTGAACGGACCGGGAACTGAGTGGGAAGTCCCGTTCGATGACGAGAAAGTCGTATCTCCTTGACTGACACCGGTGATGTAGACGGACCCGGTAATCGAATCCACGGCTACGCTGTATCCCTGGTTGGTTCCGAAGGCGGCCGTGCCGGTTTGCACCCAGGCGAGCTCTCCGTTGCCGGTGTACTTGGCAAGAAAGATTGTATTGGCAGTACCGGTCACCGACTGCGCCGTTCCGTTCAGTCCCTGGAAGGCCGCGTTGCTGGAAAACCAGCCTGTCACATAGATGTTGCCTGCTCCATCGAACGCGACGTCTACCGCATGATCCTGCGCCGGGCCGCCCGCACGAATGAGCCATTTCAGGCTGCCGGAGGAATCATATTTTGCAAGAAATGCGTCGGTGTCTCCGTTGGATACGAGGCTTCTGGTTTGTGACCCCGACTGACTGGTTTGAGCGCTGGAATGCGGATCGGACAGGGCCACAGTCGGAAAATAGGCTGTCGCTGAGAAGGCTCCCGTGACATATCGGTTGCCTTCGCGATCGACCTTGACTGTATCGCCGAGGTCGTTGCCGGTCCCACCAAAGCTGACGGCCGACGTCCACGGAATGGCGGGCGGTTGACTTGCGTGGATTGGCACGCTCAACAAAAGCCCGGTCACGAATCCAAGGCGGGTTGCCGCCTGGCGGCAGCGCTGCCAACTCCTCATCAGCTTTGCACACGGCATGATTGTATTTCCCTTCCCAGCCGGGTCGGCGTGGCGTCTACATTAAGCCCTTCGCCAGCTTTCTTTTATACGTAGATGACGCACCGACTGTTCACAGATCGCGGCCGAGGTCGGCTGGGGTGCAGCCTGTGCGGCCGCCCCCGTGGTGTTACTCGTAGATGAAACGATCTATGCAGTAGTCGTGCTGCTTCGGGAAAGGGATGATGTGCAGCCGCTGCAGGTTGTTGAATTCCTTTTCGCCAGTGCAGATTTCGATGAGATAGTCAGGTTTGATCGCGTTTACGTAATCCACCACGGAGCGTGTCGCCATGAGGGACCTGCCCGCCGCATCGTTCGCCAGACCATCCAGATTGACCACGTGGTCAAACAGGAAGTATGCGAATTCCCCGGCGCTGAACGCCACCACCTTGTAGTTTGGCTTGGCCGGAGTCACGTTTGCCAGAAACCAGTCGGCCACTTCAATCTTCTTGTGCTGCCAGGAGGCGGCGAAGCGCGCATCGTCCGAAGCGTCATACGGCTTCAACCGGACATACCAGATGATGTCAGTCAGGAAATACAGCAGGCACGCGGCCGCAAGAATCGCCGTCGCCCGGTCGCTCGACCGGAACGCCGCGAGCTGCGATTGCAACCATGCAACGGCGAATCCGCAGTTGAGCGCGACCAGTACTGGGAGATCGTAGACGTACCACACCGAGTAGTAGATGTCGTCGGAACGTCCGGCTTGCAACGCGCCGAAGACGAAGTTGCACAAAATGGCGCCAACATCGAAGCTCAGAAGAAGCAGCACTGCGCGCGAGCGCCGGCGCAGCAGTCCGAGTTTGATCAGCCCGACCGCCGCGCCGGCCAAAGCCACGGCCATTACTGTCATCTGCAAAACAGAACGCACACCCTCCCTGGCTTGCAGCTGCAACAGGTTGAATCTACTTTTCCCCGACAGTGAGAACTGCAGGCTCTCGAGGAGGTACTGCATGCCGATTTTGATTGAATGCAGGATGGATACCTGGTTCGGTGCGTTCATTTTGACGAGCATCGACATCGGCAGCAGATGGCCGAAATACGCATGCGCGAACACGGCCCATGCGATCATCGGCAACAGGCAAGCACCCAGGGCAACGATCTTTTGCGCGCGGCCCTCCACGAAAATGAGCGCGATCCCCGCATAGAGAATCGATGCAGGGGCGATGCGGGTCAACAGCAAAAGGCCACACAGCAAGCCAACGGTGGCGGATCTCAACTTGCTTTGTTCTCTCGCGAGCACGGCCCAGATGATTGCCGCCAGCAAAAGCCCGGCAAGTGCATTTTCTTTGCCTGTGATGCTGCTGAAGAAAACCGTGTGCAGGGAAAGGAAACTGAGCGCAGTGACGCTCATACTCAAAGCTACGGCGGGGCGCCGCATGCCCGGCAGCGCCGGGTCAATGAGGCGGCCCAGCGCCAGTCCGGCAACGAGCGCGGTGAGCGCAAACAGCCAGCCATTGAGGTTGATGGCCAGTCGCACGAGCGATTCGAGAGTGCCGCAGAAGAGACTGAGGAACGTCAGGAGCGTTTCGTATAACGGCTGGAACCCGGATGTTTTCTCACCTCCCAGCGTGAGCCCCGATCCATGCCCGGCGTTCCATGCGGGTATGAAGTAGAAGAAGCTGTCGTCCTGAATCGAGCAGACCAGATTGGTGAACTTGCTGGACCACGAGTAGCTGAATACTCTTTCACCTGCCAGGACGATGAAAAAGAGGACGGGTGCCAGAAAATAAAGTAGCGGGCGCGGGAATTTTCGGAGCATCCATTCGGCCTGTGTTTGAGTTGTGATTTGCGCCGCGGCCAGCCTCCGGCTGCTGTATCGATCTCCCGCCGGGAAACGGGAGCGTTAGCTCGGCACAATTAATGCATACTTTGGCATCGATAGCCGGGTGAAGCAAGCGGGGCCGTATTTGCGCTGGCTGCCGGGATTATGTGATACCTCAGTGCTCGCGCGATGTTTCAGGCTGCACGCCAGCCGCAGGTGAGTCTCGTGCGTCCGATCCGGGCGCTTTTGAGTAAGGCAACACAGAGACACGGATACCGGCGAGTCGCTCATACAAGCGCCGCCTGCGGTGCAGAGGCACCCATTCGTATAGGAGCGCCTCCGCCGGTCTCCACAATGCAAGCCACGCAAGTATGATCAAGCCTTCATCGAGGGCTATGGGTAACACTCCCCACGCGCTGTAGGCCAGCCGTCGTGCCCCCATGCTGATGAGGAAAATCAGCACCCCGCCGAGCAGGGCTAGCTGGGCCATCCAGAAGTGCTCGCGAAGCGCCCGGCGTTCCGAGGTGGCGAGCCGCTCATAGTAGGTTTCGAGAGCTGCCTGAAGATGCGCGGCCAAGGAAACTCCCTCCTGAGCGTAAACGTGCAGATGCCAGATGTCCGCGGACAGCTTGTCGCTGAACTCTCCCTCAATGAACTGCGCTGCATCTCGATCCAGGTCCCGGTCCCAAAAAGGTGACGGGTCGAGCGAGTTGAACATCTGCGCGACCGCTCGAACATGAATGCTGACAGTTGCTGTGCTGCCGCGGGCCTTGTGATCCCGTAAGCTTGCGCGTCCTGATTTCATGGCGCGAGCCCCGCCACGGTCATGAGCAGCGCGAGCCAGCCTGCTATCAAACTGCCCAGGGCGGGCAGCGCGAGTCTGAGGGCGAGCCGACGCCGGCCAAAGAGAGCGCTGATGACAACCTTTGCCAGAAGGTTGCTCGCGACTCCCGCCAGCAGGGCATAGGTTCCCGTCCGGGCGCCGAGCTCCGGCATGAGCCGCGCCATGGATACGGTCATGGCATCAACATCGACAATCCCCATCGCGGCGGCGCCTGCGATCGCGCCGGTGGACCCATACCAGGTGTTGATCGCGCGCCCGCCCAGAATGAGTAGGCCCATGGTGGCAGCCATACCCAGCACGGACCAGAAGCTGAACGGATTTCTGAATTGCGCCGCCGGCTCGCCCGGCGATCGCGCGCGCCCGTAGACGGATACGAGCGCAAAGCCAACATTCAGTACCACGCCCGCCAGCAGAGCCGGCGCAACCAATAGCGCGAGACTCGGGTTGAGAACACCGGTTATGGCGGCAACTCTGACAAACGACACCGCAGTCGCAAGCGATGTGCCGGCTGCGAGAACTCGTGGCGATCCTTGATCCGAAGCCGACCGTTTGGCGTTGTCGAACGCCACGGCAGTCGATGATACGAGGCCACCTGCCGCGGCGGCTATCAGGATGCCACGATGCTCACCGAGTACCTTCACCGCGACGTATCCCACAAAGGAGACAGATGCGAGTGCGATGGCGATGATCCAGACTTCGCGCGGATTGACGCCACCGAATGGCCCGATCGGGCCGGGAGGAACGACGGGGAGTGCAATGAATGTCATCGCCAACAACAACAGCGCCGACTCGAACTCCAGGCGGGTGATTCGCTTTACCCACTCGTGCAGGCCCTGCCGAAAAATGAGCAATGCCGCCGCCGCGACCGCGGCGGCCGCCGCTATCCGGACATCGCCGATAGCCGCATAGGCCCCCAGGACGAATGTCAGTAGCGCTGCAATTGTCGTGGTCGCGGAGTACCGCCCCGTGGCCTTGTTTTCCTCCAGACCGAAAAGCGTGATGACGGCCGCGAAGGCGAGGAAAGCTATGCCAAGAAAGACGCCTCCCTCCAGTGTCAGCGCGTGGCTCGGAGCGGATGCCAGTGCACCCAGTAACCCTCCCAGCAAGCCGCAGATGGCAAACGTGCGCACGCCGGCGGCTCTGCTGCCGGATTGCGCTTCCCGAGTGCTCCAACCGCGCTCCAACCCAATGAGCAAACCCATTCCCAAGGCGAGCGCCACGCGCGACAGTTGATTGTCGAAACTCATACTATCTCGCCAGCCAACCCGAACTGATCAATTTGAGGTTGAATCTGCGCGCGACATCCGGTGCGACCCTCGCTGCCCGTCGCTTCGCCCCTGGATAGGGAATCCGCGTCAGGATGTCCTGGATGACACTCAAGCGAGCCTCGTGCTTGCAATCGGCCCGGACTACAGTCCATGGGGCATCGGGATGATGCGTGCGAGTCAGCATCGCATCGCGTGCGCTGCTGTAGTCGCCCCAATGTGCCCGCGCGGCTTCATCCACCGGACTCAACTTCCATTGTTTCAGGGGGTCGCTGCGTCGCTCGCGCAGCCGCGCCGCTTGTTCGCGCTTGCTGACATCGAGGTAATACTTGAGCAGAATGATTCCCGAGCGCACGAGCATGCGTTCAAATTCCGGCACCGCCTGCAGGAAGGCCTCGGTCTGCTTACGGGTGCAATAACCCATAACGCGTTCGACCCCGGCCCGGTTGTACCAGCTTCGGTTGAACAGCACGTCTCCTGGCCGCAGGGCAGGTGCGGTGCGAAACGTTGAAAGTACCATTGGGTCTGTTCGCGATCACTGGGTCTGCCCAGAGCGACGATTCTGACTTCACGGGGACTCAGGTGCTCGGCGATGCGTTTGATCACGCCGTCCTTGCCGGCCGCATCTCGTCCCTCCACAATCACCAGAACCTTCGAGTGGTTGGCGATGACGTGCCTGTGCAACTTAACCAGCTCGATCTGCAAAGATCGGAGTGTGCGGTCATAGTGCTTTTTGCTCGCCTTCAATGCCATGCGCCAATGTGCTCGATACACTCATGGCCACGAATCAGGATTTCTACGGATCCGCCTACAGCACCCGGTCCACTGATCTGAGCTCGGGATACTCCCGCAGTAAGCGCAGTGCCGCGCGCGGCAGTTCTTCCAAGGGTTCGTCCGATGGGCCTGACAACATCTCGCAAATGAGCTTGCGACGCATGTTCGGCGTCCAAAAGCTTATCATATGGTTCGAGATGCCGACGATGGCCCTGAATTACGGCCCGATGGCGCGGCTGCAGGAGCTGAGCGGTCTGACGGTGATGTGATTCGCCACCGCCGTGACACCCCGAATGCGGCGGACTGCGATTTCTGCCCGGTATTTGGCTAGATAGCTGTCGGCGAAGCCGCTCAAAGTCACATCGCCGTTGTTGACATCGAGGGCGATGTCTGTTTCGTTGATATTGGAGGCTGAGCGCAACTTCGACTCGATCGCGAGCTTGATCTTGCGGTCTGATTTCATTTCGGTCTCCTGGCAGCCACGCTCATCATCGCTCAACCATCGCATCGGGAGGATACGTACTGAACGCACCGGTCCTGCAGGACCGATCAGGCCTGCGACGCGGCTGCCTGTATCGAGTCGACCGCCTTTTCCGCAATCATGATAGTGGGAGCATTCGTGTTCCCCCAGTGCTCAGCGGATTGCGAAAGCGCAGATCCTCAACGGACAACGGGCCGCCGACTCCGTGGTATTGATCGGCACCGCGAGACTGGTCCTCCGCCTTGCGGAAGTAGGGTAATACCGCCTCATCGACAAACCGCAGCGGCTCGCGACGCTCCTGGGCGTGCTCGCCCAACTGGCGTGCCGAGCCATTCGAGTTGGAGTTGAAGTCCAATACTCTACATGGGAGAGTGGATCACAATGGTTACCGACCCCCTGGAAACGTCGCGCCCTCTACATGAACCGGGCCGTTACGGAACGCCTGCAATCGTGCTTCATTGGCTCACTTTCGCTCTTGTGGTCATCGTCGGTGTCCTCGGGCTCCTGCACGATGACTGGCCGAAACAGACGCAGTCATTCTGGATCAACATGCATGCCGTGCTGGGGACGTTTCTCTGGCTCATGCTGCTGGCCCGGCTTACCTGGCGGATTCGCCAACCGCCACCACCGGCTGCGGCAAACCTGAGTCGTTTCGCGCTCCGGTTTTCCAGCCCGGTGCACATGGCCCTCTATGCGCTGCTGTTCGTCATCCCCCTGGTGGGGTTCGTCACCTTCGTCTATCACGGTCGGGTGTTCGATTTTGGCTTTTTCCAGATCGATTTCGGTATCGAAAAGAACCGCGCCGTCTTCCATCCGACGGAAGATATTCACGGTTACCTGGCGTACGCACTCTTTGCGTTGGCAACATTGCATGCCGCGGCCGCGCTTTGGCACCATTTCTACCTGCGAGATGGAGTTCTGCAGCGAATGTGCTTGTCGCGCCGCAAAATGTGAGCCTCGCAACAGCGGCCTTTCAGGGCCGGATGGGGAACAGCGTTGTCGCAAACGGCGTCACCTTTGTTGTGACCGTGCTGAAGAAATCGCAACCCTTTCCACCGTTGTCCGCGGGGTCCGGTCCGGGCCCCCGCGCGCTGCCCCAATAGTTATTTGTGGCGTCCGCGGGCTGGTCCATACCGACGTTGATAACTCCGCAGTTCGGGCTATCGAGCACAGGCCCGGGGTTGTTTGAGACACCGCTGTTTCCATAGATATTGTTCGTGCGGATTACAATGTTGTCATTGAACCCGAGCATGAACACCCCCGCGCCGGTATTTCCGACGATCGTGTTGTCCCTGATCCGAACGGACTGGCTCAGGCCCTGAATGGCAATGCCGTGGCCAATGTTGCCGGTTACGGTGTTGTTACGGATCTCTGCGTCGAAGACGCCCGACAGCCGCACTCCCGCGCCGTTGTTGCTGGAAACACTATTGATCAAAAGTGCGTGAAAGCTCGGTCCGCGGAATTCATATCCGCCACCCGCGTTGCCTGAGGCCGTGTTTTCAGTTACCAACACCGTTTCGCCGACTCCGCGCATTTCGTCGTGAGAAGCGCTGAAGCCGACATCATTTTGTATTGCAGTGTTGCCGCGGAGTGTCACAGTCAGGGGAATGGGAAACGGCGTGTAGGACTGGTCGATGACTTCAACGTCGAACCCGCTCCGGCGATTGCCACGCGCAATGTTGCCTATGATTGTTCCAGCGGAAACCGATGATGTGACGTGCACCCCGTCACCGCCACTTCCCGCGATAGTGAAACCAGCTCCATCCGCTCCGAGTGTTGTCCCCGTACTGGTAATGCTGATGACATTGTTCACCATTCCGTCGGCCGACTCCGGGTCCGCCCGGCGGTTGTTGCCGGCATCGATGATGGTGTCATCGGCGCCGTGTAGCGACAGAATCTTGATCGCTTTGTTGACACAAATGAGGCAGGTGCGGCCGTTCCCATCGGTGCCCGGTCGTTCCTCTCCCGGACCGGTAAAAGCTCCGTCTCCGTTCAGGTCGCCATACAGGCCGGCACCGACCTCGATCACGTCGCTTGGGTTGGCTTTCGCAACGGCAGCGCCTATGGAACGGCATGGTTTGTCTCGCGTGCCACAGGACGCCCCATCCAATCCTTGATTGGAAACCCACCAGGTGGTGCTCGACGCGAATACGGCAGGGGCGGCGATCACGGCGGCAAGGACGAGACCGTTGGTTGGGAGATTAGATTTCCGACGCAAGGCGTGCGGGTTCATGGGCGCTGCTCCAGGTGTCACGGGAGACCTGGTGCGACGTTTACTCGAAACGGCGAGCAGCGCTATTCGTGCTTGTACGTAGCGCGAGCCTACCTGTCGAACGCTCGGCTCGTCTCACTCCCAACGGTTGGCGTTCTTCGGAAACCCCGGCCGCTGAATCTTGACAACGCAGAAGCGCTGTCCGGTGGGTGCCTGCATTACAACCCAACGTTCCAGCCGCTTTGACACCGTGGCCCCCAGCTTCTCCAGGCGCGCCACTTCCGCAGCAATATCGTCCGTCTCAATGTCCACGTGCACGCGACTCTCGTGATCGACGCGCTGAATCTGGACGATCGGTTCATCAGGCGGAGTCTCCAACATGACATAGTTGCCGCGCGTACCGGGATGACTGCGATCGATGGGCCGGCCCAACGCATCAGCCCAGAAGCGGGCGGCCTCCTCAACATTGGAAGCGTTGCAGTCGATCAGCAGGGCACAGAGCCGGGAATGATGCATGAGCGGATCCTCGCAAGTGACGTGAGCTAGAATGGCGCTGACCGCTAAGATACCGCCCCCACGGTACACCGTGCGCAGTCATGACCGAACTACTGATTCACAACGAGTGGGCCCTCGCTGATGGCACAGTCGTCGAGGAGCTGACCGATCCGGCCACCCGCAAGTCGCTGGAGCAGGTCCGCTGCGCCAGTCCCACCCAGCGCGAACAGGCCCTCGATGCCGCGCAGAATGCGCTAGGAAGCTGGGCGCGGCGTTCCGCCGATGAGCGCGCCGCCATGATTGCGGCAATGGTCGATGAGATCCGCCAAGCTGCAGGGGCGTTGGCCGAGCGACAAGCCGTCGAGTCCGGGCAGCCACTGCGCGAGTGTCAGGATCTGGTGGCAAGCGCCATCCGCCGCTGGCGAAGCACCGCCGCGCCCGATCGCGAGCAGCCTCCGGGCGCCCACCAGCGGCGCCTGCCACACCAATCCCTATGGCCCTTCTGGGACGGCATCCTGAATTCGATAGCCGCCGGATCGACGCTCGTCTGCGAGCTGCCCGCGGATCGATCACTGACTGCCCTCGCCATTGCCCGTTGCGCGCACCAGCTCCCACCTGGGGTTCTAAACGTGGTCACCGTTGAGCCGGAGGAGGCAAGCTCAGATGCTGCGACCGATTTTCTCTTCGTCAGTCAGGATGCCTACCTCGATGTGGCGGTTGCAGGTGCGGCCGCCTTGCGGCTGTATCACGCCGGCCAGCGGCGGGGACAGAGTGTGCGGATTCATGTGGAGGCACCGATGGCCTATCGCTTTGCGGACCGCCTTCACGAGTACCTGGCGTTTCTGGAGGCAGGCGACCCGCGGAAAGCCGTCACTGACCTCGGGCCCCTCTACTGCGAAGCAGCCCTGGATCGCGCGATCGAACAAATCAGCGCTACATTGAAGCGAGGCGCACTGGTCAAACTCGGCGGCCGCCCCTATCAGCCCTGGGGCCTGCGCGGCTATTTCCTGCAGCCGACCTTGTTGGTGGAGGGTTCCGGGAATGAGCGAGCGCCGCTCGAGGCGATTTCGGCTCCGGTGGTCATCGTCTCCCCCGCCACTGACATCGGCACGGCACTGCGCGAAACACCCAATCCGCGGTGTCTCACGGCATTTGTGCATCCGGCACCGGTCGAATTGCAGAAGCTCGAGCTTTCACTCCGTGACGCAGCGTTTGAGCCGCGCATCAGGGCCTACACGCCGAACGTCGACCGCGCCTGGGATCATGCGGTGGCTGCCGGGAATGGAGGCAGCACGCGCCATCCGGCGGGAGCCCTCGACCTCGAAGTGATCAGCGCGCCCCAGTTGGATTGGTTCCCCTATAAGAGTCGCCGCGGAATCAAGCTTTGATCCCCACCTTCGAAGACCTGCAACACCGGTTTGAATCCGCGGGCCTGAGCGTGCGCGGCGGATTTCATCCGCAATCCGCCGACTCACTCCCCGACATCAACGGCCGTCCCGCGCAGACTTTGATCATGCTGGGTTTCACGGGGTCGCAGAACTGGCCGACTTTCACCAGCAGTGTGGAATATCGCGACGGCCGCGCCAATCCACTCGACCGCTGGTCGATGCGTGTAGTCGATGCACTGGCTGTGCAGCTCGAGGGTAGGGCGTTCTATCCATCCGACGGTCCACCTTGGCGGCCGTTTCAAAACTGGGCCCGGCGTGCAATGACGTTATATGTATCTCCGCTTGGCGTGCTCATCGATCGGCAGTTTGGACTGTGGCATTCGTATCGGGCCGCGTTGGCGCTGCCCGTCACAATAGATCTGCCTGCACCCTTGCCGTGGCCGAATCCGTGCGCAAGCTGTGAAGCGAAGCCCTGTTTGAGCACGTGTCCGGTCGGGGCCGTGCAACCCGGTGCATTTGGTGTCGACACTTGCCGGAGTTATGTCAGAACGACCGCTACCTGCAGCGCAGGTTGCGTGGCCCGCAGGTCTTGTCCAGTGGGCGCGGAACACGCCTATACTCCAACGCAGGCGAATTTTTACATGCGGGCTTTTGCGGGGACGGACGCAGTGCACACGGAGAAAGGGCCCCCGGCCCGCCAATGAGCTGGATTGCGTTGAGCAACGCCATGATCCTGCTGATCGTGGCCAACCTGATGCCGTGGGCACTGGGACGGATGTGCGGCTCACGCTGGGCTGCGCCCATCGACGGCGGCAAGATCTGGCGCGACGGGCGTCGAGTATTGGGTCCGCACAAGACCTGGCGTGGCCTGGCGGGTTCGCTCCTGGGCTGTGCAGGCGCGGCGGCCCTGCTGGGATTGCCTTGGTGGTTCGGAGTGCGGTTCGCCGGCCTGTCAATGCTGGGTGATGCCATTTCCAGTGCGTTGAAGCGGCGCCGCGGGCGTGAGCCTGGACAGGATGATGTCGGGCTCGATCAGCTACCGGAGGCGCTGCTGCCATTGATCGTGTCCCGCCACACACTGAACCTGGGGTGGGGGGACATCATCCTGGTGACCCTGGTGTTTGCCGTCCTGGATTTGATCAGCCTGCGTGTTCGCAAGCCCCGTCGGCGCCCGGTTGAGGCCGACGAGGGCACCTAGCCGTGAGGTCAGGCGGCGGACTGGTTGGCCGCCTTGATTTGCGCCGGGTCGGCAAACAGGTTGAAACCAACAGCGAGGCGGTTCCAGCCGTTGATGACATTGATGGTGATGGTCAACTTCACCTGCTCTTCCGCGGAGAAGTGGGCCTTCAGCGTCTCGTAGGCACTGCCGAGTGCAAATCCTTCAGACAGCCGCGTCAGCGCCTCGGTCCATTCGAGTGCCGCACGCTCGCGAGCGCTATAGCAAGGAGCCTCGCGCCAGGCCGGCAGCAGGTAGATGCGCTGCTCAGTCTCGCCCTGGTCCCGTGCTTCGGTGGCATGCAGGTTGATGCAGTTGGCGCAGCCGTTGATCTGTGAGGCCCGCAGCTTGACGAGCTCGGTCAGCTTCGGATCGAAGTTGGCCGTCGCCGCCAGGTCCATGGAGCCGAGGCGGAAGTCCTTCATCAAGGCAGGGGCGGCGGCGAATACATTGACTCTTGGGTTCATGATAGGGGGTCCGTATTGGTGGGTTCCGCCCTATAGACGAGACAGCCTGCGGCCGTGTGACATGGGAGCAGCCGGGGCTGGGCGCCCCCAAGGACCCGGGCTCCGCGCGGCTTTTGCCGCGCCAATGAAACTAGTTATCGTCCTCGCCACTGCGAAGCGTGACCGGCACCCGCAGTTTCTTGCCATCCCGCCACACCGTGAGGTTCACGACCTCGCCGGGCTTGCAATCATCCAGCCGGGCAAACAGCCGCCCGACGCTGTCGATCGGTTTGTCGTTCAGTGCCACAATGACATCGCCCGGGTAGACCGCATTGCGCCTGCCAAAGCGCGCCCCCCGCAGCCCCGCCTTGGCCGCCGGTCCTCCCGGGCGAATGCGCAAAATAACAGCACCGCTCACTCCGAGTTGCCGCGCGATCGCCCGGCTCAAGTTCTCATCCGTCTGGATACCGAGGCTCGGCGCTGAATAATGACCCGTTGCAATAATCTCGGGGACGACACGATTGATGGTGTCGACAGGGACTGCGAAGCCAACACCCGCACTGGCGCCCGAGGGGCTGTAAATCGCCGTGTTCATGCCAATGAGCCGGCCCGCGCTGTCGAGCAGCGGTCCGCCCGAATTGCCCGGGTTGATGGCCGCATCGGTCTGTACCAGGTGTTGATTCAACACGCCGTTCTCGCCGGTCAGCGAGCGGTCGAGCGCGGATACGATCCCGACCGTCAGGGTCCAGTCGAGACCGAAGGGATTGCCGATGGCATACACCCTCTGTCCCACCTGCAGGTCGTGACTGGTTCCGATGGGAATGGGCAGTGCGGCGCTCGTGGGAATGCGGATCTTCAGAACCGCGATATCGTGGGCCTCACTGACCCCCACGAGGGTGGCGGGATAATCCTTGCCGTCTGACAGCCTGATGGTGGCTTCCGCGGCATCGGCGATCACGTGGAGATTGGTGACCACATGTCCCGCGGTATCCCAGATAAATCCGGATCCCGTGCCATGCGGAACGGTCATGATATTGCGGGTCCAGTAGTCGAGCACGCGCTCGGTGGTCGAGATGTACACGACCGCGCCTTTCGAATTCTCGAAGACGGCGATATTGTTCTTTTCTTCGGCGGTCAGCGGCCCGCGCGGCGTAATCGAGCGCGGCGCGGCAATTGCATGTCCGAGAGAAACGAATACAGCGAGGAGGGTAGTGCAGGTGACCCTCGTCCAACGAACTGGCAGCATGCGGCGAATCTTAACACGCCTCAGGCGCGTCGCAGCGCCGCCCGCAGATCCCCCAGCCAGGGCTCGTAGTGCCGCCACTGCCTCAAACCCGTGCGATAGACAGGCTGCCGTACCTGTTCCGAGCTGGCGGTATTCACGGGCCGCTCCGTCGTGTGGAACCGCAGGCAGCCCGGCTCCGGATCCAACTCACAGTAGCGCAACAGCCGCAGCACGTTGGTCTCCAGGTCATCGACCAGGTTTTCATAACTTACGCGCAGGATCCGGTTCGGCAGTATCGCATCCCAGTGATCCATCAGTCGCAGGTAGCCGTTGTAGTAGCGGGCGAGGGCGTCGATGCTGTAGGTGAAATCGTTGCCCCGCGCATAGAGCTGCTTGAAGTTGCTGAAACAGCAGGCGAGCGGATCGCGGCGTACATCGATGAGCTTCGCCGTCGGTAACATCCGGTGAATGAGGCCGATGTGCCGGAAGTTGTCCGGTCTTTTGTCAATGAAGAAGGGCTTGCCATGCGGGGCAAAGCTGCGCGCCTCCTCGAGGTAACGCGCGCCCAGGCGCTGGTAGTCGTCCTCCCCGAAAGCGATTCGGCCGACAACAGGCAACTCCGCGGTCCCTTCGACCCGTGAATGCGATGCGAGTATCTGCTCAACGAGCGTTGATCCCGATCGCGGCAGACCGACGATGAATATCGGCGTGCACGCCGGGCTTTCGAGCCCGGTTCGCGTAGCGAAGGTGCCGGCCGTATAGGTCTGGATCAAACGCTCGACTTCGCTTTCAAACGAATGTGGGTCGTACGAAACTCGTTCTGAGTGCAGTGCGTTGCCGCGCTCGTAGTAGCGCCACGACTCCTCGTAGCTGGCGCGGTCCTCCAGCGCCTTGCCGAGCGCAAAGCACAACGGGATCCGGTCGACCACTCGGGTAACGGGGGCTGCTTCCAGGGAACGCATCCGCCCAATCTCCTCTGGCGAGAACAGATAGGTTTTGAGGTTTGCCAGACTCCACCAGGCATCTCCGAAGCTGGGCCGGGCGGCTGCGGCGGCCCGATGAGCCTCGACGGCTTCCTGTGCGCGTCCGGCGGCCTTCAATGAGTTGCCCAGCAACAGCCAAAGCTCCGGCCAGCCGCGCGTCCGCGCCAGCACCTGTTGGTAGCCTCGAATGGCATGCTCATGTTGTCCCAGCCCGGCCTGGATGTTGGCGCCCAGGAACAGGTAGTCCCGGTGGCCTGGCTCGAGCTCCAGCAACTCGTCGAGTGCCTGCCGCGCTTCGAGATAGCGCTGCTGCTCGATGAGTGTGCGAACGTAGTCGGCCCGTGCAGCTCGATAGTCCGGCGCGATAGCCAGCACCTGTTCAAACAGCATGGCAGCGGCTTCGAGTTGATTTTCGTGATGGGCGATGCGGCCCAGCAGCCGGAACGCCTCCGCATGACTGCCCTCATTGTGCAAGAACTCCTGCAGCACAGCTTTCGCGGCAGTCATTTCGCCGTCGCAGAACAGACTGCCGGCGCGAACGAGCGTGGGTGGGAGCCGTCTGAGCGTGGCCAGGTGCCTGGCCGCGATGTCCGCCTTGCATGTGTCACCGTTAGTACGGTGGAGGCGCTCGAGTGCGCTCCAACTCGATACGCGCGCCGCGTTAATTGTGACACTGAGCTCGAACGCCTCGATCGCTCGCGATGTGTCACCTGTTGTCAGGAGCGCGTGCCCGCGTTCCTCGTACCAACCGCTGCCACGATCGCTTTGCAACTCGTGATTTCCAACTAACTTCACGCAATCGTCATCGGCTTGCAACTTGGCGCTCCCTAATGTCTGCGCGGGTTTGTGTGTGTTTTTGCAAAGGAGTCATGAATAATGAAGAATACCGATCGCCGCGAATTCCTGCAGTTGCTCGGCATGGGTGCCGCCGCCGGCGCGCTGCCCGCGGGCATTGCCCAGGCACTGGCAATTCCCGCGAACAACCGTACGCGCAGTATCCGCGACGTTGAGCACATTGTCGTTCTCATGCAGGAGAACCGGCCATTCGATCATCACTTCGGTACTCTTCACGGACTGCGGGGTTTCAACGATCCGCGCGCTGTCAACATCCATCTGCCGCTGCAGAACGGAAGCGGAACAGTGCCGGCCTCGGTGTTCCTGCAGCCCGCGGGTGCCAAGAACGTAGCGGCCGGATTTGGTGTGCCACCCGACCAGGGCTCGCTCGGTGGACCGGCTAATGGCGCGTTGGTCATTCCGCCGTTCCGCGTCGATCCGGCAGCCATACCCAAGGACATCGGGCTCACCTATTTTCCCGGCACCAGTCACAGTTGGGGGAATACACATCGTGCCTGGAACCAGGGGCAACACGATAGCTGGGCGAGCGTCAACGGCCCGGCCACGATGTCCTACATGACACGCGCCGACATTCCATATCATTGCGCTTTGGCCGATGCGTTTACGGTCGGCGACGCGTATCACTGTTCGGTGTTGGGCCCCACGAACCCCAATCGCACCTACATGTGGAGCGGCTGCATAGGCAATCTCGACAACCTGGGCGCCGGAGGCACGGACGGCCATGGCGCAGGTCCGATGACCTTCAACGGGCTCAGCCACAATGGGGCGTTCTGGACTTTCTCGACGTTCCCGGAAGTTCTGCAAAACGCCGGTGTGAGCTGGAAGATCTACCAGGACCTCGCCGGGCAGACCTTTGCGCCCGATTTCGGCGATGGCACCGGCAACGCCTTTGCCGGCAACTTCGGCGACAACTCCGTCCTGTACTTCAATCAATACTCCACCTCGTCGCCGGGCAACCCGCTATTCGACAACGGCTGCACGGGCACGCAAATCATCAACACCATCCCGGCCGCAGGTGCACCGGCCGCGGCCTGGAAGGCGTGGCAGGAGTCGTTGTTCGATCAACTAGGCAGTGACGTGCGCAACGGCAAGCTGCCGCAGGTGTCCTGGATCGTGGCCCCGGCCGGCTACAGCGAGCACCCGGATTTTCCCGTGGACTACGGCGCCTGGTACATCTCCAAAGTCATGGACATCCTGGTGTCCAATCCCGAGGTGTTCAGCAAAACGGTGTTGATTGTCAACTACGATGAGGCCGACGGCAGCTTTGACCACGTCACGCCGCCATTCGCGCCGCTGTCGGCCGACTTTGGCGCCTCGACGGCCGACGCTCACAATGAAATTGTGACGAGCGACCAACCCGCCGGCCCGATCGGCCTGGGCTTGCGGGTGCCGCTGCTCGTCATCTCGCCCTGGAGCAAAGGCGGCTACGTCACTTCGCAGGTGTTTGATCACACCTCGGTCATTCAATTCATTGAAAAGCGCTTCGGGGTGTTCGAGAGCAACATTTCGCCCTGGCGCCGGGCGGTGGCGGGCGACCTGACTTCCGTTTTCAACTTCGCCAACCCCAACGAGGACCGGGTGCACTTGCCGTCGACCGATGCTTTCCTGCCACCCGTGAACGAGCTGGCGGGCGCCAGCGTCCCGACCTTCATTCCGACGCCCAGTCAGATTCTCATCGGGCTGCCGAAGCAGGAGAAGGGTTTGCGGCCGGCACGCGCGGTGCCGTACGAGCTCTTTGTCAACGGGCACGTGAACGCCTCGCGCAGCACATTCGAGCTGGAGTTCATCAACAAAGGCAGGCAGGGTGCGGTCTTCCAGGTTCGCTCCGGCAACGCCGCCGATGCGGTACGTGCCTACACTGTTGAACATGGCAAACAGCTCGACGGTACGTGGCAGTTCTCGTCCACGTACGACTTGAGCGTCTACGGACCCAACGGGTTTGCGCGTTACTACAAAGGCAGCGTCGGTCAATTTGCCGGTATGCTCGACGTCCGAACCCATTACAACAAGGATGACCACGGTTCGATTGTTCTGCACATCAGGAATGTGGGTACCCGCAAGGCGACTGTAGTCGTTCACGATGCCTACACGGGCGATCATGAGCTGCGGTTGCTGATGCCGGGACAGTCACTCGAGACGGAGCAGCGCCGCGAACGGTTTTTCGGGTGGTATGACCTGATCCTCAAGATCACTGAAGATGCCGCGTTCCAGTGGCGCTTCGCCGGCCACGTGGAAACCGGCCGGGACAGCTTCTCCGACCCGGCCCTGAGCGGGCTGGTGACTCTCGAGACCTGAGGTCCTGCCTGGTGCGGGTGGTCATCCTGGCCACCCGCACTAATTTCCTGCCACCCTCAGGGGGAAATCCCGCTATCGTTCATCTACATTCCTACAGTAGAGCACGATCAGGAGAGGGTAAGCGGCATTGGACGACCGGGGCCGTCACCAATGGGTCGCCTCGCACATCCTTCCCCATGAGGGGGAGGTACGTGCGTGGCTGCGTCGGCACGTACATAGCCTCACGCCATCGGACATCGATGATCTGATTCAGGATGCCTACGCCCGACTCTGGACTGTGGAGTTCAGCCACATCACCAACGCGCGGAGCTACCTGTTTGCCATCATCCGCAACTTGCTGCTGGAGAATGCCCGGCGCGCCCGGATCGTCCCCATGGAACGCCTCGGGGAGATCGAAATGCTGCGTATACCCAGCGAAGAGCCGGGGCCGGATCGCCGGGTCAGTGCCCGGCAGGAGCTCGACAGGCTGGAGCGCATGGTGGCCGGTTTGCCGGCGCAGTGCCGGCGTGCCTTTCAATTGCAGAAGTTTCAATGCCTGTCGCAGCGGCAGATTGCATTGACCATGAACATCACCGAGCGGACCGTGGAAAAGTATCTCGCCATCGCGCTGGGGCGTGTGCTGGATGCTCTGAAGCAGGACGGGGAGGGGGCAGTGGATCGACCTGAATCAGGAACCAACGGACATGCAGCGAAGCAATCGACGGATTGACTCCGAGGCCACCGACTGGGTGATCCGCAGTCACACCCGTGCCCTGAGCGCGGAAGAACAGGCTGAGCTGGATCGCTGGCTGGAGGCGAATCCCCGCCATCGGGGTGCGTACTTGCGTGCCAGCGCTGCCTGGATCGACCTGGACCGCCTGGCCTCGATGGCAGGTCCCCGGGAATTGCCCCAGGAGAACGGTGCGGCGGCGCCGCCCCGATTCGTTTCCCGTCGCGTGGCGATTGCCGCCGGCATTGCGGTCGTGGTGTTGGGTGGGCTTCCGGCCTGGTGGGCTCACCGCCACTATAATGTGTATGTCAGTGATGCGGGCCAGGTCCGCCAAGTAGCGCTCTCCGACGGCTCGCATATGGTGTTGAACACCGAGACTCGGGCAACGGTGCAATTCGACGACACCCATCGCGAAATCGAGCTGGCCAGGGGGGAGGGTTTTTTCCAGGTCGCCCGGGATCCGGCGCGCCCCTTTGTTGTCCGCACCGGTGCGATTCTGGTCCGCGCCATTGGCACGGTGTTTTCAGTCCGCAGCAGCAATCATCGTGTGGATGTCACAGTGAGCCAGGGGCTCGTCGAGCTCGTGGATTCCAGCAACCCCGAGCACGTCATCCGGCGCCGGTTGGGCGCCAACGAACACGCGACTGTCGAAGAGACGCACCGGGTCGAGGTCCAGCGCCTCGAAGAGTCGGAAGTATCCCGCCGTCTCGGCTGGCGCGAAGGCCTGCTCGATTTCGAGGGGCAGCCGCTGCTGGAAGCTGTGAATGAAATGAATCGCCGCAACCACAAACACATTGTGGTCGACGATCCGCAGCTCGCGGCGCGACCGGTAGTCGGACAGTTCCTGGCCAGCGATCCGGCCGGCTTTGCCGCCACGGTGGCCGTCGCCCTGGGAGCACAGAGTGTTGAGCAGGACGATGCGATTCACCTGCGGCGTGTGAATTGACAATGTGATGGAGGGATTTCTGTTCGCCATGCATCTATCTCGTAACGCGCACGTTCGATGCGTGAGTGGGGAGACGATGCATGAGCTTTGGGGTCAGGACACGGTTGACCGTGATTGAGCTGCTGATCGGAGCAGGTCTGGTGCTGGCGAACCTGCCGGCGTTTGCAACCGAGACGCATCGGTTCGATGTTCCGGACCAGGAAGCGCCGTCCGCTATCCGGGTGTTTGCTACGCAGGCACGAGTGCAGATTCTCGTCGCCGGCGAGAACGTCAAAAACAAGCATCTGCACGCGGTATCCGGCGAATTCTCCACCGAGCAGGGCTTGCGCTTGCTGTTGGCTGACAGTGGACTGACACCGCAGTTTGTCGGCAACCGTTCGATAGCGCTCGTGTCAACTAGCGCGCCCCCGCCGCAGGTCGTGTCGGACAAAGCCCCGGACAGTGCCCCGGAACCGCGAGTCGAGAAGTCGGACGAGCTGGCGGAGGTTGTGGTCACCGCCCTCAAACGCAACACGCGCATCCAGGACACGCCGATTGCCATTTCGGCTGTCACCGGCGACAGTTTGCAGAAGGCAGGCAACACGGACTTTACCCAGCTCACGCGCTCGGCGCCCAGCCTGCGCATTGTGGACAGTGGGCCGGGACAGCGCCGAGTTCTGATCCGCGGCATCCAGGCCTCGGGAGAACCCACGGTCGGTGTCTACTATGATGAGAGCCCGGTTGCCGGTTCGGTTGGCACCACCAGCGACGCCGCCTCGTCGACACCGGACTTCCGTTTGTTCGATGTGGAGCGGGCGGAGGTGTTGCGCGGTCCACAGGGTACTTTGTTCGGGGCCGGCTCCATGGGTGGCACCATTCGCGTCATCTTCCAGAAGCCTAAAATGAACCGGTTCGAGGCCGCTGCCAGCGCCGACGGCCAGGTGGTCCAGCATGGCAAGGGCGGTGGCTCACTGGACGCCATGGTCAACCTGCCGGTCATTGACGACAAGGTGGCGGTCCGCCTGGTCGGTTTCTATCAGCAATATGCCGGCTATGTGGACAACAACCGGCTCGGTCTGACCAACATCAACGATGGCCACTCCACCGGTGGCCGTGCCTTGATCCGCCTGACCCCCATCGACCGCCTCACGGTCGACCTGGCGGCGTACTACCAGGATGTGGCGACCGGCTCACCGCGCTGGGTCCTGGAAACCGGGCAGCCGTGGGTGACCAATGCCCGCGCCGAATCGGGCAACTTCGACACGGACCGTATCTTTTCGGCCACTGCCCACTATGATCTGGATTTCGCGACCATTACGGGCGTGTCGTCCTACTTCGATCGCAACAAGATCACGGACGGCGATGTCAGCAACACCTTTCTCGGCCGCGACACGCCGGCGGGGTGCCAGAAATATCTCACCAAAACGCGCGCCTGCACGAGTGGTGAGTTGTCCAGCTACCTTGTCAACACGCGGGAGCTGTTCTCGTCCAGTCTCTACCAGCCGCAGTACGTGCACGATTTTACCAACGAGCTGCGCATGAGCTCCGCAGGCGCCGACCGTTTCAACTGGACGGTGGGTGTCTACACGGAGAATCGAATATCGAGCGTCCGCAGCACGCTTCTACTGGCGAACCCGGATACCGGTACGCTCCTGCCCTTCGTGGCGGAGAACATCGAGTACGATCGCACCATTGATGACCATCTGAGCCAGGTTGCCGGTTTTCTCGAGCTGTCCTACAAGATCCTGCCGAGCCTGACATTCACCACCGGCGCCCGTTACTACAAGTATGACAAGTCAGTGGGCGGCCGGGTCGATGTCGGCCAGATCAACTATGCCTCCGTGGTAACTCCGGAGACGGTCGCGGAATCGAGTCAACACGGTGTCATCGGCAAGTTCAATCTCTCGTGGCAGGCCCAGGAAGGGCTGCTCGTCTATGCCCAGGCCGCACAGGGCTTCCGGCCAGGAGGTGTGAACCAGGTGATCGGCTTGCCGGCCGCCCTCGCGGCGTACTCATCCGACAGCCTGTGGGACTACGAGCTCGGTATCAAAAGCACGATCGCACGCGGCATCTATCTGAACCTCACGGGCTACCGCATCGATTGGGAAAACATCCAGGTGTCGGGCCGAACCGCCGGCACCGGCTCGGTGTTCGGTTTGATCTCGAACGCAGGGGCGGCGCGGATCTGGGGCAGTGAAGCGGAGCTGACAGCGAACCTGACGAAGGGCCTCACGCTGTCCGCGAACGTCGGTTATACCGACGCGCGCCTGTCCGCGGACCAGACGAGCACCGTAGTTGTCGCGGCGGGCAAAAAGGATGATCGCCTCGCCTATGTACCCCAGTACACCCTGGGCGCTTCCCTCGAGTACCTGCATCCGCTCGCCGGCCCCGTCGATGCCTTCTTCCACGCGGACACCAGTTTTGTGGGAGGATCGTACAGCAGCATCAGCCCGACCGACATTTATCGGCGCTACCTGCCGGCCTACCAGGTGGGCAATGTGCGCTTCGGAGCCCAGAAAAATGATGAAACCTGGGGAGCGTATCTCTACGTCAACAACATCGCCGACAGCGTGGCCATTGTCAGCGCGAGCACGAGCTCCAACACCTTGGGTCAGACGCTCGTCTACAGCTTGCCGCCGCGCACTTTTGGACTCAATCTGACCTACAAGTTTTGAAGGGGAGTGATCCATGACCAGTTTGAGATGGCTCGTTCTGAGCGCCGCCGTGCTCGCCGTGGGCGGCGCCTGGGCACAAAATCCGGGCGACCCGCCCCCCGAGAAGTCGAATGCAATACCGGCGCCCGCGCGGCAGCAGGGTGAGGGGCAGGGTCCGTTCAAGAAGCTCGTCATCCGTGGCGTCACGTTGATTGATGGCACGGGTTCGCCCGCCCGCGGTCCCGTGGATATTGTCATCACCGGCAATCGCATCACCGAAATCAAACAGGCGGGCACACCGGGCCTGGCACTCAAACCCGGCCGCCCGCCCAAGGATGCCGATTTCGAGCTCGACGCGAGCGGCATGTACGTGCTGCCCGGGTTTGTCGACGTGCATGTTCATGGCAGCACCGTCGACAAGGCCCCCGACCTCAGCTACACCTACAAGTTGTGGCTCGCGCACGGAGTGACAACGGTCCGCGGCGTGCCGCTCGCGCCGTTCGACATCTCGCTCAGTGAAAAGGCGCGCTCGGCGAAAAACGAAATTGTCGCGCCGCGTATCTATGCCTATCAGCGTCCCGGCGAGGGTAACGGCTGGAAGGGCGGCGTAGTCAACACGCCGGAAAAGGCCCGCGCCTGGGTTGACTGGGCGGTCAAGCAGGGCATGGACGGTGTGAAGATCCTGAATACCCCGGACCAGGATCCCGAGACGTTTGCCGCGCTGTGCGACGAGGCGCGGAAAATGCACATCGGCACTGTCTCGCACCTGTCCGCCACCGGCGAGGGCCGGATGAATGCCATTGAAGCCGGCGATGTCGGTCTCAACACCGTGACCCATCACTACGGCCATTTCGAGTCGCTGCTGAAGAACGGGCAGATCCAGAACTATCGGCCCGAATACAACTACAACAATGAGCAGGACCGCTTCGGTGATGTGGCGGACCTGACCGACCAGAGCTACGACCCCGGCACGCCACAGTGGACCGCGTATCTGGAGCATCAGAAGGCCAATCACGTCGTTTTCGACCCCACGATGACCATCTACGTCGCTTCTCGCGACCTGATGCGCATGCGCAATGCCGACTGGCACGACAAGTACACCATGCCGCAGCTCTGGGACTTCTACCAGTCGTCCCGCGAAAACCACGGTTCCTACTTCTACGACTGGACCACGGCCACGGAAGTCAAATGGCGCAACTTCTACTGGAAGTTCATGCGTCTCATGAACGACTACAAGAACATGGGCGGCCGGGTGACCACCGGCTCCGACAGCGGCTTCATTTTCGAGACCTATGGATTCGGCTACATCCAGGAGCTCGAGCTGTTGCAGGAGGCCGGTTTCAACCCGCTGCAGGTCGTGACCTCGGCGACCCTGAATGGCGCTCTGACGCTGGCCGATCCGAAGGGTGCCATCCCTGAATTCGGCACAGTGCGAGTCAACAAGTTGGCTGACCTCGTCATTGTCAAAGAGAACCCGCTGCAGAACTTCAAAACACTCTACGGCACCGGCGCGCTGCGTTTGAACGATCAGACGCATCGGCTGGAGCGGGTCGGCGGCGTCAGCTACACAGTCAAGGACGGCATCGTCTATGATGCGAAGAAGCTGCTGGCGGAAGTGGCGGAGATGGTCGCCGCGGAAAAGAAGAAGCGCGGCCTGCCCGAGCAACTCTATCGGCCTTGAGGGGGACGCACATGAAGAACCAGTTGGATCAGACACGGCGTCGGGTCATGAAGTACTGCGCGCTGGGGCTCGTCAGCAGCGCGGTAGTGAACCGCATGGAGCGGGTTGCGGCGATGCAGACGGATACCTCGCCGACTTCGCCCAGGACGGTGACCGGCAAGCTCAAGGCCGAATACAAGAAGAACAGCGAGAAGCTGCTGCTTCCGCGCGCCTACGGCGGCAAGGACCAACCACCGAAACCGGCTGACTACGACATGTTGCCCACGTCCTGGCATCAGCGGCAGATGAAGTTGCTGTTCTCCAGGGCCGCGGAAAAGGGCGTGCAGGCTGTCCTGCTGCGCGACCCGCCGAACGTTCAGTATTTCACGGGATACTGGTACCGTTCGACCGAGCGGCCGCAGGTTGCGTTCATGAACAAAGATGACGGCGCGCCCTGGTACTTCCATCCCGTCATTGACAATCAGCTCGTGCGTGCGGGATGGTTCGGCGGTGAGAAGGTCTATTTCGACTTCCCGCATACCCCCGGAGGATTTCCGAACGAGGGCAAGGTAGTGACCGGACCGCCGGTCGACCTGTTCGAGTTCATGCTCGAGGGGGTGCGGGACAAGAAGGTCCAGGGCAACAAGATCGGCGTCGACGGTGAGTTGTATCCGTCGGAACTGGCCAAGCTGAAAAAGATCCTGCCGCAGGTCGAGCCGGTCGATGTCTCGCGCCTCATCAAGGAAATCCGGATCACCAAGACACCGGAGGAATTGGCGCTCTGGAGCCGCGCCTACACCTACAACGATCGCGCGCACATCTTCGCGCGTAGTTACCTGTTGACGTACGGCACCGATGTCACCGATCTCGAGTTGCAGACGGCGACCCTCCTTTGGATCACGGATCTGCTCTACCAGGAGCTGGATCTGGCCGGCGGCTTCATGAACCATGGAGTGGGAGCGGAGTGTGACGTGGCCATCCGCGCCGGCAGGACCACCGCCTATCCTCATCCGAACCAACCGTATTATTCGCGCGTGTTGCGCAACCAACCGCTCCAGGTTGTGTGCGATGTGATGGTCGGCAACTGCGGAGGCGAGAACTATCGCATGTACCAGATCGCCGACCAGGCGGGTCATTTCGATGCGCATGGCACGAAGATCTGGGAGGTCAGCCAGCACTGTTGCGACATTCAGCGGGATATGCAAAAGGAAGGCGCCGTGTGTGGCGACATTGCTTATGCCATACACAAGTACCAGGTCGAGCAGGGCATGCAGAAGTACATCTTCCACCGCCCCGGGCATGGCGAAGCCAGCGAAGGCCACTACGCGCCCTACATTGCGCTCGGCGATCGCACCGTCCTGAAGAAGAATTCGATCTTCTCCGAGGAACCCGGACTGTACGATCCTGAGGGGGGTGTCGGGTACAACTGGAGCGACAACATCGTGACCGGTGAGAGCACGGGGTATCGCATGAGCTTTGTTCCCTACACGAAGGAGTTCCTGTTCGTTAAACTCTAGGCAGGATGAACCTGCGCCAGATCGAAGTGTTTCACGCCGTGTACGTCAGCGGCTCGGTCACCGCGGCTGCGCGCGCGTTGCACGTCTCGCAACCGTCGGTCAGCAAAACGCTCCGCCATACGGAGTCTGGGCTCGGATTTGCCTTGTTTCGCCGGCTCAAGGGGCGGCTGCTGCCAACCGAGGAAGCGCGGGTGCTGTTCAGGGAGGTGGATGAGGTGTACGGGCGCCTCAGCTCACTTCGACTGACGGCGCGGAATCTGAAATCCGGCGGCGCCAGCCATGTGGGGCTGGCGGTTTTGCCGTCGTTGGGTCTGAGCGTCGCGCCCGCGGCCATTGCGCAGTTCCGGGCGCAAAACCCGCGAGTGACGTTCGATGTTCAGACGCTCGATCATGCGGATATCCTCAAGTGTCTCTATGAACGCGAGTCGGACCTGGCGGTCGGTTTTGTGCGCCCGGACCATCCGCGGCTGCAATCGGTGGAAATCGGCGGCGGTGAGCTGGTGCTCCTGCATCCCAAGGGAGTGTTGGAGAGCGGCGCAAACCGGGTAGACGTGGGGCGGCTGAAGAAGCAGCCCTACATCAGCCTGACCGGCAGCGGTCCCATCGGGATCCTGCTGTCCGAAGAGCTGCAACGGCTGGAGATCGAGCTGCGGGAAGTTGTATCGGTGCGCACCTTCTATGTCGCCGCGGCACTCGTGCGCCAGTCGGTTGGCGTGACCATCGTTGACGAATTTACGGCGCGCGCCATGCAGGCACCCAATGTCGCCTTCAGCCGTCTGAACCCCGCGATCCGCTTCGGTGTCCACTGCATCTGGCTGGAAGAACGGCCACCCTCGCGGACCGCCCAGCGATTCATTGAGGCGCTCACTCGCGTGGTCCGCGAGCCCGAGGCATAACCTCGAGCTATGGGCGGCGAAAGCCTTGGAAATTCCCACCTCCCGAGTCCTGAGGCATCGTAGCCGCCGTCGCTGTCATGCAATCGAGGGACTCGCGGATGATTCCGGCGCCGTATCTGCTCTACATTGGCAATGAAACCGACCCGTTGTCGGTCAAAACCTCCCGAGGGCTCGCTTATTGGCGGCCGCAAGCGTGCCTTGGCCAGTATCGTTCCTCTGCCAGCGCCATCTCCCTTGGATTACCCGATCTGACATTTGCCGAGGCCGTGCAGCGCGGGGCCCGGACGTTGGTTCTGGGCGTGGCCAATGCCGGAGGGGTGATGAGCCCGACATTGGTTTCGGATGCGGTCGCTGCGTTGGATGCAGGTCTCAATCTCGCATCCGGCTTGCATGCCCGATTGCGCGACCAGCCTGAAATCCGGGCCGCCGCCGCCGCGAAACATCGCGAGCTTTTCGATGTCCGCGAGCCGCCACAGCGACTGCCAATCGGGACGGGCTACCGCCGGCCGGGCCGCCGGCTGCTGACGGTCGGCACTGACTGCTCGGTGGGCAAGATGTATACCACGCTCGCGATTGAGCGGCGCATGCGCGAGCTGGGAACGGCAGCGGACTTTCGTGCCACCGGTCAAACCGGAATTCTGATTGCCGGCAGTGGAGTTCCGGTGGACGCGGTCGTGGCCGACTTCATCGCCGGATCGGTCGAACAACTGGCGCCGGCGCGGCGCGATGGGGGTTGGGACCTGATTGAAGGGCAGGGGTCATTGTTCCACCCATCCTTCGCGGGCGTGTCGCTTGGGTTGCTGCACGGGGCGCAACCGGATGTGATCGTGTTGTGCCACGAGCCAGGGCGCGAACACATGCGCGGCTTGCCGGGGCGTAAGCTGCCGCCGCTCGCTGTTTGTTTGCAGGCGAACCTCGAGGCTGCCCGGTTGACGAGTCCCGAGGTTGTTTGCGCGGGTGTTGCGTTGAATACTGCTTCGTTGTCGGAAGCGGATGCGCGCCGTGTTTGCTCCGAAGTCTCGCAGTCGCTCGGCATGCCGTGTCAGGATCCTGTGCGTGATGGCGTGAGCCGAATCGTGGATCGTGTGTTGAGTTTTGACATCGAAGGCGTTGCCTGATGACACGGGCCATTCAGTGCCGCGCTGAGCGATGGCCGCTCTCGCGGCCCTTCCGGATCTCGCGTGGGACCAAGGTTGCAGCGGAAGTAGTGGTCGTTGAGATTCGCGAGGGCAGTCGGCTAGGGCGTGGTGAGGGTGTGCCGTATCCACGATATGGGGAGAGTCCGGAGTCGGCGCTTGCGCAGATTGAGCAGATCAGGAGCGCGTTGGAAGGCGGCATGAGCCGCGCCGAGCTCTTGGAAGCGCTGGCGCCTGGTGCAGCGCGTAACGCGGTGGATTGCGCGTTGTGGGACCTCGAAGCGCAGTTCGGAGTTACGCAGTTGTCGCCACCCGCGGCGGCTGCGGTGGGCATCACGCGTGGGCCATCGGTGGGCGCGGCGCGCGCGTCTGCGGCCGCGGCGCATGGCGCGTCGGCACCTGCGGTTGGCGCCCTGGGCGCGCTGACCACTGCCGTCACTATCTCCCTCGACACCCCCGACGCCATGGCCGCTGCTGCGCGCGCGCTCATTGACGTGCCGCTCATCAAAATCAAAGTCGACGCCCAAGACCCCGCCACCCGCATCCGGCGCATACGCGAAATCTGTCCCAACAGCGCGCTGATAGTCGATCCCAACGAAAGCTGGACCGCCGAAATCCTCCGTGCCGCCAGCCCTACGCTGGACGACTGCCGGGTCGCACTGTTGGAACAACCGCTTCCCGCGGGACGGGAGGCCGACTTGGACGGATTGGAGGTGCCCGTGCCAATCTGTGCCGATGAATCCTGTCACACGACTGCCGATCTCCCACAGCTCGCCGGCATCTTTCAGTTCGTCAACATCAAGTTGGACAAAACGGGCGGATTGACGGGTGCGCTGGACCTTCTGCAAAAGGCACGGGATAGCGGCTTTGGGATCATGGTCGGTTGCATGATCTGCACCTCATTGTCGATCGCGCCCGCGTGGCGCGTTGCGACGGCAGCCGAGTTCGTCGATTTGGACGGACCCTGGTGGTTGAAGCAGGATCGCCCCGGGGGAGTGTCGCTTCAGCACGGTCGACTGCAGCCGCCTGGGCGTGGGTTCTGGGGCGAATCCCACGACGAGCACCCCGAATCCTGAGCTGAACGCATCTCGTCTGAGTCTCCGGTTTCGGCCACCATAGACCCAGGCCACACCGTAAAGGCCGCGCATGCCGCGCACTTGCCGGTATTCATCCATGCGAACGGCACTGATGCTTAATCAAGGCCAACACGGGTTGGCAACCCACCATGCTGTCGAGCGAGGTGCTGAAGTCGACTGACCGCCACGCGCAATGGCGGGAGGCTCAGGCTGCGCTGGTGTTACCGATTGCGCGCGACAGGAACGCTACTCGCTACCTGGTTGCGCATGGCGGGCGACTTCTATTCGGGACAGATATGCCCTGCGCTCCAACATACGCTAATCAGCCTGGACTGAACGGGTATCGAGAAATGCAGCGCTGGGTGGAAGCGGGGGTGACACCGCAGCAGGTCTTCCGCGCTGCCACGCTGTCCAATGCCGAAATACTGGGTCTCGGCGGCGAAATTGGCACCGTGCAAGCCGGGAAGCGCGCCAACCTGCTGTAGTTGCGCAAGGACCCGACGCAGACAGTGGATGCCTATGTTGAAATCGCGAAGGTGATTCTGCACGGCAAAGTGCTGGACCCCGCGGATCTCACCGCGAACCGCCATGGTACGATGTAGTACATGAAATCGATTGGCCTTGGCCTGGTGTTCCTGCTGATGTGGGGTCTGTGTTCGGCGCAGGACCTTCACAAAGACATTCCGTCGTTCGCGCATTACAGCGCGGGTGAGCAGGGGTGGTCGTGTGACGAGGGATACAAACAGGTGGCCGGATTCTGTGTGCGTGAGAACGAGGGCCCGGCAAACGAGAACGGCCTGGAGGTCTACCAGGGCGAGTGGCGCTGCCGTCCAGGCTACAGGCGTACCAATGGCGTCTGTGCGCTACCAACTGCGCCCGAACATGCCTCGCTCATTGATGGAGAACGGTGGGAGTGCGATTGGGGATACAAAAAGGTGGCTTCGCACTGCGAAGAAATTGCCCCGCCCGCCCACGCGTTCCTCGATGCGGAAGGACGTGACTGGGCCTGCTATCCCGGATACGAACGCGAATCAGATCATTGTGTGCGAGCGGCGGGCGCCGAAAGGCAGGCGGAGCCGCCGCCGGTAGCCGCACCGTCGGCCGCACCCGCCGCTCCAGCCGCGCCGCCGGCAGCCGCGCAGTCGCCGACAGCCGCCCCAGCTCCGCCGCCAACAGCCGCCCCAGCCCCGCCGCCAGCAGCCGTCCCAACCCCGCCGCCAACAGTCGCCCCGGCGGCAGAGCCAGCACCATCCCCAACCTCAGTCCCAACGCCACCCGTGCCCCCGCCAGAGCATCCGGAAGCACCGCCTCCGCCGGTCAATCCTCAATAGTCACAGAATGCCAAACGGCTGGGTGGCAAACGGCTTGGTGGGCGGCAGGCCGGCATCGTTATTCGGTATCGTGCCATTACAGAGCGGCAGCTCGCCGACCTGGTCGGCTGGATCGACGCCTGGGCCCTGCGGCGATCCCCAATAATTGTTGATGGCGGCGGCGCTGTTCTGCTGCACGCTGATGCCGCAGTTGCTGCCGTCGATGGCGCCGTTGCCGTAGATGTTGTTCTGTGTGACGACGACCGGCACCGTCGTGCGGTTGACCTCGATCCCCGGGCCGCCGTTGCTGATGATGTCGTTGAGCTTCACCAGGTTCTGGCCTTGCAGGATTTCCAGCTTGTCAAAGAAGCTGAAGCCGAAGCCGTTGTTGGCCGTTACCACATTGTGTGTGAACTGAAATCCACCGCCGACCACCCCGACTCCCGTGCCGTTGCCGGAAATCATGTTGTGAGTGATGAGGTGCGGAGCGGTGCCGTACACACTGATGCCCGCGCCATTTCCCGTTGAGCTGTTGTTATTCAATTGCACGAAGTTGCTGGAGGTGCCGCCTTCCACGTGAAAGCCGGCGCCACCGTTGTCGACCGCGGTGTTGTCGGTGGCCAGGGTGTTGCCATTCAGGCCGTTGCTGAAAGTAGGGGTCGGGAAGTTATGTTCGCCACCGGGAGACAGCTCGAAGCCGGCGCCGCCGTTGCCGCGGGCAATATTGCCTATGACGCGGGTGTTACCGGCCACGAGAAACAAGCCCCTGCCGTTATCATCATCGCCGCGCACGCCGCCGGTGAGGGTGAAGCCTTTGTTGACATCGCCGAATATCACGCCTGTCGCCGCGATCTCCACCACGTTGTAAGTGCTCGCAGCCCCATCGATCAGCGTCGCCGCTGCACCATTCATCGAGACGATGTGCGCGGCTTTGAGAATACAAACGACACAACTTACCGGCACCGGCAGGCCGCCGGGTAGGGAGAATTCAGTCTGCATCGGATGCTCGTCGCCCGGGCTTTCAAATCGACCGTCACCGTCAACGTCGCCGTAGTGGCCGGGTCCCACAACGATGGTGCTGCCCGAGGGCGCGTTGGCCAGGGTCCTCGTGATTGATCGGCAGGGTTTGGTCTGCGCGCCGCAACTCGTTGAGTCGACGCCATTGTTGGCAACGTACAGTGTGGCCGCGGTGGCTGCGCGAGCTTCGCCTCCGTTGCCGAACATCGGGCTCAAAAGCGATAGAATCAGAATGCTGGGAAGTGTTCCATGGTGCATTGGCGTGATCCCCCTTGATCTGCCGCGTTGTTCTTATGCACCATTGTTACTACGAAAGAAATCCGAAAGCAAGTCAGGTGCGCCCGCGCGGCGCAACACGGAATATTACCCAGAACGCGCGAGTAACACATGCAACAGCGTATGTGCGCCGGCTGCCAGATCCTCAGGCGTGGCGCTTTCAGCTTCGTTGTGGCTGAGCCCATCCTTGCAGGGTACGAACAACATCGCTGTCGGCACTACTTGCGCGACATTCATCGCGTCGTGCCCCGCGCCGCTGAGCATGTCGATGTTGGAGTAACCTAGCTGGGCGGCGGTGTTGCGGATGAGGGTTATGAGGTCCGGCGCAAACCCCAGCGGCGGTATATTGATTGAGCGCGTGATTTCTATGGCCAGCCCGCGTCTCGCGGCAATGTAACGCATGCTCGCATGCATGCGACTCTCGAGGGTGTCCAACACGCCCGTATCCGGGTGCCGCAGATCGCATACGAAGGTCGCCTTGCCCGGAATCGTGGCGCCCGAATTGGGCGACACCTCGATTTTGCCAACAGTGAGCCGAGCGAAAGAGTCCTCATCGCGGGCCATCTGATTCAACGTCGTAATCATTTCAGCAGCGCCAACGAGCGCGTCCCGGCGGCGATCCATGGGAGTTGTGCCCGCGTGCGAATCAACGCCCGTCAGTGTCACAAGGAACCAGCGAATGCCAATAATGTGAGTCACCACGCCAATGGTCTTCGCCTGCGCCTCCAGAATCGGGCCCTGCTCAATGTGGGCTTCAATGAAACAATCCAACGCCCGGCTGCCGGGCCGTTCGGTACCCAGAAACCCCGTACGCCTCAGGTCTTCGCCCACCGTCGTTCCGTCGGTTGTTGGACATTGGTGCAGGGTGGTTACGTCGAGCTTGCCGGCGAAAGACTGCGAGCCCGCCAGGGGTGGGCCAAACCGGACCCCTTCCTCATTGGTCCAGCAAATGACATCGAGCGCGGCGTCGGTTTCGATTCGCGCGTCGTTCAAGGCGCGCACCACCTCGAGCCCCGCGAGCACGCCATAGATACCGTCAAACTTGCCGCCATGAGGCTGTGTATCAAGATGACTCCCAGTCGCCACAGCCGGCCTCGACGAGTTACGTCCTGTGCGCCGCGCATAGATGTTGCCAGCCGCATCGAAGCTGACCTCGCAGCCTGCCTCGCGGCACCAGCGGATGAAGAGGTTCCGGCCCTTCCGGTCATCTTCGCTGAGAGCTGGACGGCTGCAGCCGCCATTGGGCAGAGCTCCAACCTGTCCCATCTCCATTAACGTATGCCATAGTCGGTCGCGGTTGACGGTCAGGTGACTGGCCATGGCTTTACCTCGTTCAGCGTTGTTTTTTGACTCCAATGACCTTGCGCCCGGGCGCGCGGAGCCGGTCGAGAGGGGGATCGCGCAGAAACACGGCCCGGAACCACATGACGGAAATCACCTCGGCAATGTCTTCCGGGCGCCGTCCAAGCTTCACCAGGTCTTCGGTATGCCGGATCAGTTCCTGGTAGATGATCCCTTCGGTCATGGCGCCGAGCACAAATCCCATGCGTTCCGCGGCTGGCTTCGTGAAGCCGGCCGTTTCCTGGAGAAAGCCCGCCACCTGCAGATTCCACAGGTGGGCGTTGCGCTTCCAGATGGAGCCGAATTCGGGAGAATCGGCCGCTAGCCCGAAGAAGCAGGCCAGCACACCCGGATTGCGCGCAAAGACGCTTACTACGGCCAGGTGGTTGTCGTATATCCAGCGGTACGGGTCGCTGTAGTCGGTCAAGTTGCGCGTCTGTTCCAGCAATTCGTCGAACACGGTGGCACAGACTTCGGCCACCGCCGCGCCCAGGTCCTGGAAGTAGCGGTAGAAGAGCCCGCTCGCCAGCCCCGCCCGCGCCGTGACGTCCTGCACGCGCAAGCTGCGGAAACCCCGCTCGTTCAAAGCATCGCGCGTGGCCTGTTTCAACAGCTCGCGACTTCGCAGGGCCCGTGGCTGCTGCAGTGACTGCTGCGGATGGACCGGCGTGCGCCGGGTCCCGGCCGGCGCGCGACTCAGACGTCTCGTGGACATCGGTTTCCAACTTCACCTGGCCGCTCCATGGCGGCGAAGTGCAATAGCCTAGCACTGACCGGCGCTCCCACTAAAAACGATACTCAACCGAAAGGCCCCACGTGCGCGGCTGACCCAGCACCACCTCGGCGAAACCCAGCGACTGGATCAGGTCCTGGGCCGCGGACAGATAAGTCTGATTGGTCAGATTGCGGGCCCAGGCAGCGACTTCCCAGCGGCCCTGGGCGGGGCTCAGGGCGACCCGCGCGTTGAGCAGGTAGTAGCCGTTCTCCCGCAGCACGTCCCGGTTGTTGGGCTCGAGGAAGTGGGCGCCCACTTTGACGGCGTCGGTCTGCAGCCCAAGGTTGTAATTGCCGGGAAGAGGCGCGTCATAGCGCACCAGGGCGTTGACGGTGTAGTGGGGCGCATTCGGGACTTCGTTGCCGGAGATCGTCGCGGGTGGCCCGCCGTTCAAAGGCGAGAGCACGACATCCGATTGCACGATCTCGGCGTGCAGCAGGCTTACTCCCAGGTTTGCGGTCAGGCGGTGGATCGGGAACCATTCAAGAGAGCTTTCCAGTCCGCGCGTATGGACGGTGCCTGCATTCTGCAGGCGCGCATTGGCTTCCGTGGAGCGCACGAAGGTGGCCTGGAAATCCTTGAAGTCATAGTAGAAGGCGCTCGTGTCGAAGCGTAAATGCGCTTCCGGAAGCGTCCATTTCATGCCCACCTCATAGGAAGTCAACGTCTCCGGACCATAGGGCGCGAGCGCATCCTGCGCGAAGATGACCGCTGACGAGTAGCCACCGCTACGGAACGCACGGGCGGTACTGACGTAGTACATCAGGTCGCTGTTGGGTTTGTATTTGAGGATGGCCTGATAGTCGACCTTGCTGTCGGTCAGGCTGTCCGGGAAGTCGAGGGGCGTGCCGGCGTACGGGCTCGTCGCTGGAACGGGGATCTGGGACAGAATGGGGGCGCCGCTGGCAATGGCGGCAGTCAGGTTCGGGAATGTGCCAACAAACGTCGCGCCGTGCCACCCGCGCTTTTCGTTGGTATACCGTAGCCCCACCGTGGCTTCCCACTGCGTGTTGAACGAATAGATCAGTTGACCGAACGCGGCCGCGGCGCGCGTCGACTGGTCGGCGCCGTTGCTGGTCGGGAGATTGATGAGGTCGGTCAGATCGATGGTCTGAAACCAATCAACCAGCGTGTGCGCGAAGTCGGCGCCCACAATCCATTTCAATGGCAGGGAGTCATCGGAAGTGAGGCGTATCTCTTCGGAGAAATTTTCCACCTCGTTGCGGGTCCGGTTGTCCGCGGCAACAAACGGGGACGCATCGATATCCTGGTTCTGGCGGCTCGCGAACTTGTCATAGGCCGTGACCGACGTCAGTGTGGCGTGGCTCAGCTTCCATTCGGTCGTGAGTGCCACATCGTGCGTGTGCATCTGGAGGAACGGGTCCAGATCGGAATTGCCCGTGTAGGGATTGCTGGAGGCGGAAAAGTAGCCGAGCAAATCCACGCACTGGCCTTCGGAACGCTGGCCGGCCTGCACGGGGGCACAGATCTGACTCCGGTTGTTGGGATCGCGTGCGCCGACGTGTTGCAGCAGAGGCTGGTCGTCCCGCTTGTTGCCGTAGGTATAAACCAGGCGCAGGCTCAAATCGTCGCTGGGCAGCCACTGCAATTGGCCGCGGATGGCGATGTCGTCCTTGAAGCCCTGGTGGCTGCCATCAAACAGGTTGAGAGAGTAGCCGCGGTCGCGGGGCGCCCATTGGCCCGAGATTGAAACGCGGCCCAGTAGTCGATCGGTGACAGGTCCGCTGATGGCAGCCTCGGCGGTCTTGCTGCCCCAACTTCCGAAACCCGCGCGCGCATACCCTTCGAGGTCGTGGGTCGGTTTGGCGGTAATGAAGTTAACTGCACCGGCGGTGCTGTTGCGGCCGTACAGAGTGCCCTGCGGGCCCCGCAGCACTTCGACCCGCTGCATATCGAAAACGGCGAAGTTCAACATGTCGGGCGTGGGTACGAAGACTTCGTCGACGTAGATTCCCACTGACGGATCCACTGTACCCGTGAAGTCGTTGATACCGACACCGCGGATGTAGAAACCCGTGGTGGCGAGACCGTTCGGTCCGAACTTCGTCAGCAGTCCGGGCGTATGTTCGGCCAGATCGCGCGGCTCGAACACACCGAGCTTGGCCATGTCCGCCCCGGAAAATACCGTGGCCGAGCTTGCGACAGTCTGCAGGTTCTCGGAGCGGCGGGTGGCGGTTACCGTGACCTCCTGAAGCTCGTCACTCTCCTCGGCCGGCGCGGGTGCGGCGGCGGCCAGCAGCAGCAAGTTGAGCCCGGTCAGTGCGCGTATGTTCACGTTGTCTCCCCATTTGTTATTGACTGGTCAGGCGGATGGCGATGGCTCCAGAGCCTTCCAGGACCGCGGTGCAATCCGGTGGCACCACCGTGGTCGAGTCGGTCTGAAGAATGATCGCAGGCCCCGAAACAATCTGTCCCACTGGCAGGCGGCTGCGATCGTAGAACGAGGTCGCGAATGTTTTCAGCTCGTTGCCGCGGCGGAAGACCGCCGCGTCTTCCCGGATCCAGGCTTCTTTGAGCGAGCCGCCCCGGGGCTGCGCCGGCGCACCGATGCGTGGCACGCTGGCGACGGCGGTGACACGCAGGTTTACGAGCTCAACGGGAGATTGCTCGAAGTGATGCCCGTATTCCTGGTGGTGCAACTCGTGGAAACGGGCGAGCATCTCCTGCGAGCTGGCATCGGTCAGCTCCCGCGAGGGCAACGGCAAGCGCAACTCATACCCCTGACCGACATAACGTGCATCGGCGGATCGTTCAAACACGGTCCGGGTGATATCCACGTCGTCGGCGGCGAGCTGCTCGGCCAGGGTACGCTCCATGTCCGCGAGCTCCGAATTCATGCGCCCGAGATCGAGCGCCGCGGACACGAGGAAAGCCGTGCGGACAATGTCGTATTTGAGGTCGGTTGTGAGCAGTCCAATGGCGGAGTTGATGCCAGGGTAGGGTGGGACGATCACCTCCGGAATGCCCAGCAGGCGCGCTACCTCGACTCCGTGCAGGGGGCCGGCGCCCCCGAAAGCAACCAATGAATAGTTGCGCGGGTCGATGCCTTTCTGCACGGTTCGCGCCCGGATGGCATTGGCCATGTTGGCATTCAGAACGGCCACTACTCCTTCGGCGGCCTCCAGGACCGGCAGACCGAGCTGGGTGGCGAGCGTTTCAATGACGCGCCTGGCTGCGGCGCTGTCCAGCGGCATGGCACCGCCCAGGAAATTGTGCACATCGAGCCTGCCTAGCACTATGTTGGCATCGGTCACCGTCGGTTCCGTACCGCCGCGGCCGTAGGCGGCGGGCCCAGGCTGAGCTCCTGCGCTCTGCGGCCCAACCTTGAAGGCGCCCGCACGATCCAGGTGCGCCAGTGAACCTCCACCAGCGCCAATTGTGTGCAGATCAATCATCGGCATGAGAATCGGATAACCGGCGACATAGGTGTCGCGCGCGGAAGCCTCTCCGAAACGGCCGTCGGTCACGACCCCGATGTCCGCGCTGGTTCCGCCGATATCGAGTGTGATGACGTTGCGGCGCCCGGTTAACTCGCCGATCCATGCGCCCCCCAACACGCCGGCTGCGAGTCCGGACATGAGGGTGCAAACAGGCAGCTCGGCCACGGTGCGGGCAGGCGCGACTCCACCGTTGGATTGCATGATGTGCACTTCGCCGGAGAAACCCCTACTGCGCAGGCCATCGGCAAGATGAGTCACATAGTCACGGACGAGGGGGCCGATGAACGCGTTCATGGCAGTGGTGGTAAAGCGCTCAAACTCACGAAACTGGGGTGACACCTCGTGTGAGCACGTAACAAACACACCCGGGCACGCCTGCTGCACAATCTCCTTGGCGCGGCGCTCGTGAAGCGGATTCAGGTACGAGAACAGGAAGCAGATGGCAATGGCGGCGACGCCATCCTGTGCCAGCTCGCGTGCGGCCTGGCGCACGTCTTCTTCATTCAATGGCTCGATCACAGCACCGTTGGGGGGAGCGAGACGCTCGGTTGCCACCTTTCGGTACCGCCTCTGTACCAGCGGCCGGTTCTGCCACGGGATGTCTTGCTGGATCGAGTAGTGTTGGGGACGTTGATGCCGTCCGATCTGGACAATGTCCCGGAAGCCGCGTGTGGTGATCATCCCGGCTCGCGCGCCCCGGTACTGTAGGGCGGCGTTGGTCGCTACCGTCGTGCCGTGGAAAATGTGGTCGACCGAGGCCATGCCGACCCCGGCACGTTCACAGATTTCCTGCACGCCGCGCAATACCGCTTCGGACGGATCGGCCGGGGTGCTGGCCACCTTGTGAACGGTCGTCGTATTTTTGTCACTGTCGGCCAGCACGATGTCCGTAAAAGTGCCGCCGACGTCCACCCCGATTAACAGCATTTGGTGCATTCTCCCCCACGGGCCCAGGCGCCCGGCCGCTACCATAAGTGAAAGTGGCTTCACTTTCAAAATTTGTTTGGTGCAGGCAGCGGAAGCGGGTATTCTCGCCACTCGCACATTTTCCGTGGATGCCCTGTTATGAAGCCAACCGTGACTCCCCGGGTCGATCCCGTGACCGCCAGCATCATCCAGGGTGCGCTGGAGAACATCGCCATCGAGATGGGCTACAAGCTGATGCGCATGGCCTACTCGAGCATCATTCGCGAGTCGGAGGATTTCGGCGCGGCCATTTGCGATGCGCAGGGCAGGCAGTTGTGCGAGTGTTCGATGAGCACGCCCCTGCAATCGGGCCCCATTCCCGGTTACGTAAAGGGAATCTTGCGCGAGTTCGCCGCCCGCGGCGAAACATTCCGGCCGGGAGACGTGATCGTGCACAACGATCCGTACAATGGCGCTTCTCACAGCCCCGATGTCGGCTTCTGCGTGCCCATCTTTCACCAGGGCGGGTTGGTTGGATTCTCGGTCACGACCGCACACCACCTCGACATCGGCTCCTCGCAGCCCGGTAGTGTGGGTGTTGTCGTCTGTGCGGACTCCTACGCGGAAGGCATTCGCCTGCGGGCGTTGAAGGTATTCGAAGGTGGGAAACGGAACGAGACCGCCTGGCGGCTGATCGGGGACAATGTTCGCGTCGCCAGTCTCGTGTTGGGAGACATGGAGGCGCAGATTGCAGCCTGCCACACGGGCGCGAAGCGATTTCTGGAGCTGGCGGAGCTCTATTCCCTGCCGGTGCTCACCGCGGCGGTTGACGATCTGTTCGACTATTCAGAACGTCTCATGCGCCAGGAAATCGAGAAAATTCCCGACGGCACCTACAGTGCAACGGGTCGCATCGACGGCTTCCTGGGCTCGGCCGATCCGGCCCTGAAAAACCTCCCCATCTGCGTGACAGTGACCGTGCAGGGCAGCGACCTGACTGTCGATCTCGCCGGCACCGCGCCGCAGGTCGAGGGGCACGCAATCAACATGCCCCTTGTAGGTACTGTCGATGTGGCACTGTGGCTGACGATCCGCTCCATCCTGCTCGACAGCGAAGTGACGGGCAACATTCCACAGAATGACGGTCTGTTCCGGCCGATCCGCATTGTCGCGCCGCGCGGATGCATAGCGAACCCGGTTTTTCCGGCTCCCACCATTGCCCGTTTCGCACCCGGCAATATTGTGGCCGATACCCTGATGAAGGCGCTTGCGCCGGCCGTGCCCGACAAGGTTTGTGCGGGCGTCGCGAACCTGAAAGCCATCACGTTCTCCGGTTTCAAGGGCGAGAATCAGTGGGTGCACATAGAGATCTTCGAGGGTAGCTACGGTGGCCGCCATGGCAAGGACGGGATGGACAGCGTGGATACGCTGTACGCCAATACGCGAAACAATCCGATTGAAGATATCGAGAGCCATGTGCCTTTGCGGGTGACGCGGTATGAATTTCGCGAGGACGCCTGTGGTGCAGGCCGCTGGCGCGGTGGTTGGAATTCAGTCAAGGAAGTCGAATTCCTCACGGATGGCTCGCTCAGTGTGGAGGGCGACGGACATGCCAACGCGCCGTGGGGATTTGCCGGCGGCTCGGCGGGTCATCCCTCCCGCCTCGATTTGCTGACCCGGAGTGGCGCGACGGAGGAGCTTCCCTCCATGCTTCCGACCATGTCAGTGAGCCGTGGGAACAAGGTGCGCGCGACTGGGGGTATTGGCGGCGGCTACGGCGACCCGTTGGTACGTGCCGAAGAATCCGTACTCAATGACGTCCTGGACGGCTACCTGACACCCGAGGATGCAGCCGGACAATTCGGTGTCGTCATCGAGCAGGGCCGCGTCAACGCGGAGGCTACGCGGCTGAGGCGACAGGTCGCCGCCGGGAAATGAGCACCCGCCGCAACAGCAGATAGAGAACGAATCCGGCGGGAACACCGACCAGCCAGGATATGGACAAACACCAGATCATGGTGATGACGCCGGGAATGAAGGTGGCCAGCAGTCCCGCGGTGTTGAATCCGCCCTGATGCCAGTGCTCGCTGTCGGGCCCGGTGACGTACAGGCCCGGCACATCGAGCTGACCGCGCCGCACAATGTAGTAATCGGCCAGCATGACGCCCAGGATGGGACCGAAGAACGCCGAGTAGTAGAGGATAAAGCCGAAAAACGCCGTTGAATTGGCCATCAACAGCCAGGGAAAGGAGAGGGTGGCCAGGATGCTGGTCAGGATGACGCCGCGTCCCCAGGAAATGCGCAGGGTGCTCACAAAGACCAGAGCGGGCGGCAGGATGTTGATGGTCAGGTTGGTCGTCATCTGTGCCACGAGAATCAGAATGAGCAGCACGAACATCACAAACCGGTTCGGACTCAACTGCATGAAGGCCTCGACCGGATCCCAGATCCCTAAGGCGAGGCTGGCCGCCATCCCCAGGAACAGCATGAAAAACCAGGGCGGCAGCACGCCAAGCAGATGACCCAGCCAGATCGCCTTCGACGAGCGTTCCAGGTGTCGCGTGATATCGCTGATGTTGAGTGCGACGGCGGCCAGCACTCCGATACAGGACGTCAGTCCTTCCCAGAAGGGTGCGCCCCACGTGCCGGTCGAAGTCCAGGTCTCGTTCACGTGAAAGCCGTACGTCAGGAGGACATGCACCAGCAGATAGATTTTCACGAAGACAATGATGACGGAGCCCACGACACTGAATACCTTGACGGTCTTGATGCCACGGTGCGCCAGCCAGGTCTGCACGACCTGAAGGAAGGCGAACCAGGCGAATTTCGCCCCAGGGTGAGTGAAGCCAGTGGCGCTTTTCAGGATACCGTCAATGGCCAGTGCGGCAATCCAACTGCCGATGCCGTACCAGATGATGGCGGGCAGGGCCCGCATGCATTCCACAATCGCCGAGCCGCGCACGCCGAAAGGCGCGCGGGTCTGGATGGCGAACGGAATCCCGTAGTCGAGGCCGGCACGTCCGTTCAGGGACAGCATGACCACAAACACCAGGCCGGCGGCCACCATCACCATGAATGCCTGTGTGATGTTCAGGTGGCCGATGGGCGGCAGCAGCCCCTGGCCGAGCGCGAAGATCTGGATCACGGTGAGCGCCGACCACCACATGAGAACGTAGGACAGGGTGCTGAACACCCGCCCCTGCGCGGAAGTCGGTGCAATGCCGTTGGCGGTGTCGCGGGTGTCGTTCATGTTGGCGTGAGGCAAGCGATGGCCTGATCCAACATGAGTACAACACGGGATGCGTGTTAGTCAACGCCCGGATGGATGACTCGGGCACTCCGGTTTCCAACCAACACCGGGAGACACCTGGGAGATGAACAACTCGCCCGAGGCGCCGTCGGCTGCGTCGCGCGAGAACATGAAGCTGCGGCTGTCGGGCGCAATCAGGGGACCGATCTCGCTGCCGTTCTGCTCGGGGAAGGGCTGCTCGCGGCGCCAACCCTGCGCGGTGGCAACGGCGTAGACCAGGCCCACATTGGTTGAAATGATGCCCCAGCGTCCATTGGCGGCAGGTTGAAACTCGGATTCATCCTCTGCGGTGTTGAATCCGGGGCCGAGGTTCTCGACCACCCAGCGCCCGTCGCGCTCGCGAGCGCGCCAGATGTCGTCTTTCCCGAGCCCGCCCGGTCGGCGCGAACCAAAGTACAACCAACCATCGGCTGCCGGCCGGGGAAACCACTCGGCGGCTGCCGAATTCACCGGCGCCGGCAGGGCCACGGGCTGCGCCCAGGTGCCATCGGCCCCGCGCTCGGTCCGGTAGATATCCAGGTCGGCGCTTTTGTGCGAGCCCGTGCGGCGGGTTGAAATGAACCACAGTGTTTTGCCATCGGGCGCGAACCAGGGGTCCGCTTCCAGGCCCGGCCGCGAAATCGGCGAGTCGACGGGTGCCTGCCAGGCGCCCCGCTCACAGCGGGCCACGAGCAGATGCCAACCGGAAAACTTCGGATCGCTGCGTACGAACCACAGATCGCCGGTGCGGGGATCGAAGGCCGGATGCGACTCCCAATCCGGGCTCGAGATGGCGGGGGCGTCCCAGTGTTTGATCGCGTTTCGTTCCGTCTCGCCGGCGACTCGTTCTGTCGCAAATGCCAGACCCGCGCTCAACAATGGCAGCAGATACACTGCGCGAAAGGCTCCCATAGGCGCTCCCTCGATGATTGTTGAGCTATATTCGCTCCGCCGACGGACGGTGTGCAACATTGAGGGTATTCGATGATCAACCGGCGCAACTTCATTGTGGCAAGCGGCGTAGCAGCCGCTTTTTCGGATCTGGCCTCGGCCGCGGGTCGTGGGGCGGATGAGTCTGTCGAGACACTGCTGGCCGGCATGGCGGATGAGTTGCTGGCGGACTATCCGGAGAACGCGACCGGCTTGGGAATCGATCGCGACCGGCGCGCCGCTCTGAAATCCCGGCTCACGGATCGCTCGCCCGAGGGACAGCGCGCCATTGCGCAAAGAGCTGCGAAACGCCTCGAACGCCTGAAGGCCATCAATGTTGCAACACTCGATGAGGCTACGCGCATCGATGTGGACGTCATGCGCACCGCGCATGAATTCGCGCTCACAGGCTTCGGCTTTCCGTATGGAGATGTGACGACCCTCAATCAATCCTGGGCGTTTCGCAATGCCCCGTACGTAGTCTCGCAGAATACGGGCGCGTTCCTCGAGATTCCCAACATGCTAGACGATCGCCACACGGTGGAAACAGCGGCGGACGCGCAGGCGTACCTGGCGCGAATGGAAGCCTATGCCGGCCAGTTGGACGGCGAGACCGCGAGGTTGCAGGCTGCTGCCGGCAAAGGAGTGATTGCACCGGACTTCCTGCTCGATCAGGCCATCAAACAGATGGAAATCGCGCGTGGCGGCAACATTGCCGATTGGCCGCTGGTGAAATCCCTGGCGAAGCGTACGAAGGACATGCCGGGTCAGTTTGCCAGGCAGGCTGAGCAGCTTGCGCAGGACAAGGTCAGGCCCGCACTCAATCGCCAGTTTGGTGAGTTGAATGCGCATCGCAAGCGCGCGACGGCCGACGCGGGTGTGTGGAAGCTGCCGGATGGCGAGGCCTACTATGCCTGGGCGTTGAGTGCCGGAACGACCACGCACCTGAGTCCTGATGAGATCCATCGTATGGGTCAGGAGCAGTTGCGGGAGCTGCAGGGGGAGATGGACGGCATTCTCCAGGGAATGGGCAACACGGCAGGTACGGTTGGCGAGCGGATGGCGGCGCTGGCCAAGGAAAAGCGCTATCAGTTCCCGGAAGGCGACCCGGGCCGTGCGCAAATCATGGAGTACCTCAACGGCCGCATTGCCGACATGCGGACCCGGTTGCCACGTGCATTCAAGACTCTCGTGGCAGGCAGACTCGAGATCAAGCGACTGCCCCCTGAAGTTGAACCCGGGGCCCCGGGTGCCTATGGCGGCCCGGGAACGATTGACGGCAAGGTGCCAGGCCGCTTCTGGATCAATCTCCACACCACCAGTCGCCATACGCGCTTCAGCCTGCCTACGCTCGCCTATCACGAGTCGATTCCGGGACACGTCTGGCAGGGCGAATATACGTTCAAGTTGCCTCTCGCACGTTCCCTGCTTGCATTCAACGCCTACACCGAAGGTTGGGCTCTGTACGCAGAACAACTCGCGGATGAGTTGGGCGTCTACAAAGATGATCCGGTTGGGCGCCTCGGTTACCTGCAGTCGATTGCGTTCCGGGCGTGCCGGCTCGTCGTGGACACCGGCCTGCATGCCAAGCGCTGGACACGCCAGCAGGCAATCCAATGGTTTGCAACTACCAACGGCTCAGGTCTGGAGGAAGTGAGCAGCGAGGTCGATCGTTATTGCGCTTGGCCGGGCCAGGCGTGCGGCTATAAGGTAGGCCACAGCGAAATCAACCGCCTGCGGACCAAGGCCCGCGGCGAGTTGGGCGGCAAGTTCGATCTGCGCCTGTTTGATGATGCGGTGGTGAAGGGCGGCGATGTGCCGATGGTTGTGCTCGCGCGCAACATCGACGCCTTCATCAAAAAGCAGGGCTAATGGCTGCAGGTGTTCGCGGCGCTGCTGTCGAGATCGATGCAGCGCCCGTCCACCGGCGGATGCGCCACGCCGACCAGCCCTGCCAGGGTGGGGGCAATATCCACGGTTTCGATCGGCAGATATTGCTCATAGCCAGGCAGCCCGGGACGCCAGAACACGATCGGAACCCGGCGATCGTAGTTCCACGGGGTGCCGTGACCGGCGATGTAGAAGCCGTTGGAATCCACGTGATCCAGGGTTGAGTAGGGTTTGAAAGCGATCAGAATGTCCGCGCTGCGTTGCGGATCCACACTTTCCGCGAAGCGTTCCTCCAGCCGCATTTCATCCGGCGGTACACCCGGCCGAACCTGTAGTTTCAGGATATCGGCCTTGGCAAAGGCCTGCGTCACGTAAGGCTGTTGATTCAGGAATTTGACCGCGCTGTCGCTGAGCTTCTGCCGCTCCTCGGGTGTCAGCGCCGGCGTTGGCAGGAAGTACAAGCCGTACGAAAGATAGGCGAACGCGTTGACGCCGAGGTGCTTGTTGACTTCATCCGCGACGTCGGCGGTCATTCGCTCGGCAGGGAAACCCTTCAGCCGCACCCGCTCGGCGGCATCGAGTCCGCCGTGATCGGCTGACAGGACTACGACGTACCGCACCTTCGCCGCATCCAGAGTCTTGAAGAAAGCACCGAGGTTCTGGTCGAGGTGCGCCATCTGGTCGCACATCTCCGGCCCCTCATTACCATAGCGGTGGCCGATGTAGTCGGTGGCACTCAGTGAGATTGCCAGCAGGTCCGGCGCGCCACCGCGCCCCAACTTGTAGCGGTTGAGCAGTGATGTGGCCAACTCCAGTGTCAGCTCATCGACAGTCGGGCTGGCGCGAACCCAGCGCTTGAAGGCCTTGTCATCGCGAAAGGGTTTGTCCGGGTTGGCGCGCTTCCAGTCCGCAGGAACGTGATGATGGACGTTCCACGTATTGTCGTAGGTCACGTAGGAGTTGAGTCGAGCACAGGACGCATCGAGTGGCTTCCAAGTGGGAAGCTGCTTTTTCCAGCGCCGGGTAATCGAGTCGTTGAGGGCCTTTACCGGCTCCAGGCGTTGATTTGCGTCAGCGCCCGGCGGCACGTACGTGTTGAATCCCAGCTCGTCGTCCCACCAGAAAACGGCATCCGGGTTGTGTCCGGCCATGTTGATGGCGCCCCGATCTTTGCCGGACACGGCAACGACCTTCGAGGCGGGATTCTGGGCCTTGAGCCATTCTCCCAGTGTGGACGTCCGCAGGTTGGCAGGTCCCCGGGGCTCGGCCGGGCGCCCCGGTACCGTGGTGCCCGCGTCATAGAGGCAGTACATCGGCTTGCCGTCCGCGCCGAGCCATTCGTTGGCAATGATGCCGGTGCCGCTCGGATGTTTGCCGGTGAGCAGGGTGGAGTGCCCGGGGCAGGTTTCAGTTGCGGCGTGGCTCTGATAGCCATTGGGAAACACCACGCCCGCATCGATCATGCGCCGCAGGCCCGCCTCATAGCGGCCGCGGTATTGATCGAAGATCCCCGCGGAGAACTGATCGACCGCAATCGCGACAATGAGTGTCGGTTTATCGGCCGGGAGCCGCGGATCCGCCGCACTGGCCGGCAGCATCGCGCCGACCGTGAACAGGGAGCTCAGGATGAGCGCAACGCTCGTGGAGTTTTTATTCATGGCCGGAATGGTATCACCGCTCAGCGCGAGCATCGCATGCCGCAGGAGCATAATGGCGCCTGACCGCACAATATGGGACATCGCATGCTGTGGTACGAGAAAGGTGGATCGGGGACCCGGGTCATCCTGCTGCTTCACGGGCTGGGTGCGACCTCGGGCGTGTGGGCCGGGGTGCAACGTGTTCTCAATGAGCGTGGCATCGGGAGATGGATATCGCCTGACCTGAGTGGCCACGGACGTTCGGCCGTTCTCCGTCAGTACAGTGTCGGCAGCTTCGCCGCGCAGCTTGCCGGTCTCGTTCAAGCGGAGTCTGAGTTGTTCGTCATCGGACACTCGTTAGGTGCCTACCTGGGTTTAGCGCTGGCGAGCCGCTGGTTTGGTGTGGATGTCCGGGGTGTGCTGGCGATTGGACCCAAGATTTCCTGGCCCCCGGCGGATGTTCAGGCCGCGCACGAGCTCGCGACGAGACCGGTGCGCTGGTATTCAAACAGCGAGGAAGCCTGGAACCGCTATCGTCGTGTCTCAGGTCTCGAGGCGGGAATCGCGCCGGCAGACGAATGGCTCCGTCACGGTGTCACTCAGTCGGCAGAAGGTTGGCGCCTCTCGCAGGACGCTCGTACGTTTCAGGTAGCCGGCGCCCCGTTTGATAGCCTCGTGGCCGGTGCAAAGGCACGCCTCGTGTTGGCGCGCGGTGAGCACGATCCGATGGTGAGCACTTCAGAGTTGCAAGCGTACTCCCCAGACGCTCAGGAAATTACTGCCGTGGGTCACAACGCTCATGTCGAGAATCCCGACGAGATCGTTAGATTGTTCGGGACGCTCTGAAGTGGCCGCCGACCTCAGCCATGATCTCGTTGCCGCGTTCGATCCAAACCGGCTGGACACGGCATTTTACCAGGACCCGTACCCAACTTACGCCGCCCTGCGTGAGTTGGATCCGGTCCATCGCTGCCCCGATGGAACCTGGTTTCTCACCCGTTATGCCGACCTGGATCAAATCTACCGCGATCGCAACAGCTTCAGCTCCGACAAGAAGGTCGCCTTCGGCCCGAAGTTCGGGCCCGGCTCGCCGCTGTTCGAACATCACACCACGAGTCTCGTTTTCAATGACCCCCCGTATCACACCCGGGTGAGGCGTCACATTGTCAGTGCGCTGACGCCACGCGTGCTGCAGTCAATGGAGCCGCAGGTGGCGGCTCTCGTCGACCGCCTCCTGGATCGGCTCGGTGAGCGGCGCCGCTTCGATCTCATTGAAGAGTTTGCGGCGGCTATTCCCATCGAGGTGATTGGCAACCTGTTGCGGGTTCCCCATGAGGATCGTGAGCCGTTGCGTGGCTGGTCCCTCGCCATCCTCGGAGCCCTGGAGCCCACCCTGACGGACCAACAGCTTGCAGCCGGCAATCGGGCCGTGCGCGAATTCACCGACTATCTGCAACGGCTGGCCGACGACCGGCGCGCGTGTCTCAGTGATGACGATCTGTTGAGCCGACTCCTGCAGGAGAAGGATCTTTCCATTCCCGAGCTGCTGCATAATTGCGTGTTCCTGTTGAATGCGGGACACGAGACCACGACCAACCTGATCGGCAACGGCCTGGCGCTGCTGCTGTCCGATCCCCCATCCCTGCAGCGCCTGCGACGCGAGCCGGAGTTGATAGTGAGCGCCGTGGAGGAGTGCCTGCGTTTCGAAAGCCCGAACCAGTTGGGGAACCGGTTGGTTGTGCAACCATGTTGTGTCGGCGGCGTCACTCTGACGCCCGGCGCGTATCTGAACCTGTGTATCGGGGCGGCGAATCGGGATGCGCGCGAATTCGCGCAGCCGGATGTGTTTGACATTGGCCGCAAGCCGAACCGGCACCTCGCGTTCGCGGCCGGCGGTCATGCCTGCGCAGGGATGTCCGTGGCACGGCTGGAGGCGCGCATTGCGATCCTCAGGTTGATTGAGCGTTTCCCTGACATGCAGTTGACAGGCGAGCAAGTGCGGGGAGGGCGTGCGCGCTTCCGTGGGTTTCGTTCGCTGTGGGCGTCCATATGAGAGGTCTGTGTATGGTGTTCGCGTATGGCGTCCGTGTATGGAGTCGGACATGCCGCGGCCCGGCGGACGCTGAGTTCCGCGTCTGAATCACCGCGGCGGGTGGAAAAGTTCCTTTCAAAGCATTGCGTTGCGGATGCCAGGGCGCGAAGATACCAACACCATGACAGTCCTGAAACGCGATTCGCAGTACCATACCTACGGTGACTACCTCATCTGGTCCCGGAATTTCGGCGACGAGTTGATTGATGGCACGGCGTATGTGAGAGAGCCACCCTCGCCAGGCGCGCCGCATCAACTGGTAGTCGGCGAGGTTTTTCACCAGATAGCCAATGCGCTCGAAGACACGCATTGGCGCGTGATGGTTGCTCCACTCGACATTCGCTTGCCCAAGTCCACGGAGCTGGATAGTTTGGTTGACACTGTTGTACAACCCGACATTTTCATCACTGGAGACCCGTCGAAGCTCGACAATCGCGGAATGCGAGGCGCGCCCGATTGGCTGGTGGAGGTCGCATCGCCCAGCACCGCGCGGTATGACCAGAAAAAAAAGATTCCCATCTACGAGCGATCCGGTGTCCGTGAGGTGTGGCTGGTCAACCCCGCAACTCTGAAAGTGACGATCTATCGGCTCCAGGATGGACGTTATGGACGCCCGACCGTTATAGAAATGAAGGGCCAGACCGAGCTCGCTGCGGTCCCAGGTGTTGTCGTCGACTGGGACCGCCTGGTGGCCAGATGCCTTTAAAGCGCATATGCTCTCGAGCTCATATGCGTGACAGCGGAAATCAACTCAGGCGGCGGTGCCGGTGAGCGCGCCAAAAGATGAGGTCCTGGTGGACGTCCCGACAATCACCAGCAGTACCTCCCGCTTGCGACGCTACTTCTCCAAGCGCGTGCCGCCGGCGGAGGTGGACGACCTTGTACAGGAGGTATTCCTCCGAATGCAGGTCCATGGCGCGGGCGGGCGCATCGAGCATATGGAGGGGTACTTGTTCTCGGTCGCCGGCAGTGTCCTGGCGGACAGAGCGCGGCGGTCGGCGGTCCGACATGGCTCCGCGCATACTGCGTTGGAAGAAACGCACCATCCGACTGAGGATCTCACGCCGGAGCGCGTCTTACTGGATCGCGAGGCGCTGAATCTGGTTGTCGATGCCATCGTCGACCTGCCCGCCCGCACACGGGAGGTGTTTGTACTGCATCGGTTCGAGGAAATGAGTTGCGGTGCCATTGCAGCGCAGCTTGGAATCACAGTCAGCGGCGTAGAGAAGCACATTATGAAAGCTTTACGCCATCTCCACAAACGGCTGGCAGGTGAGTGACGTGGTAGGACTCAGGATCGTTCCTACAGAGAATCTCGCGGCGGATCAGGCAGCCGAATGGTTTGCGCGGCAACGCTCCGGTCGCTGGTCCCCAGCCGATGCGGCCGATTTCGCGGCCTGGCTGAAAGAGCAGGAAAGCCACGCGCGCGCCTGGGCAAGGTACGAACAGCTCTGGACGCGTGTCGGGTCGGTCCGAGACGATCCACGCATATTGGCGTTGCGGGAAACCGCGAAGAATAGCGGGGCAGGGCGTTGGCGGAGCCTGGGGCTGCTGACAGGCAGCGCCGCTGCAGCCATCGTTGCTGTCGTGGGAGCGTGGGTGTTGTTGCGACCCGCTCCAACACAACACGTCGCCGCGGAGCCGGCACCTGTCACAAAGCCTGCCGAGGCCCCGGCGATCCGTATCGCCAGTACACAGAAAGGCGAACGCTCTTTGCTGTTGTTGCCTGACGGCTCTCGTATCACCTTGAATTCCGACAGTTCCGTTCAAACCGACTACTCGAATGAACGGCGGCGCGTCACCCTGGTGCGAGGCGAGGCATTTTTCCAGGTGGCCAAGGACCCGGCGCGTCCATTTGTGGTGACTGCCGGCTCGCGCGACGTGGTGGCCGTCGGAACCGCGTTCGAAGTTCGCCTCGGTGAACGCCAGTTACGAGTGACCCTGGTCCAGGGACGGGTTCGCGTGGTGCCGGGGCCTCACGCGCCCGCCACCGCGAAAACGCCGGCCGAAGTCAGTTTGGATGCCGGGTCTGCCATGACGGTACTCGAGAGCGGGTCTGAGTTGATTGAGCCCGTGGATACCGCGCGGGCGGTGCATTGGCGCGATGGCAAGCTGAACTACATCATTTTCGACGAGGAAAAGCTGTCGGATGTGGTGACGGAAATGAATCGTTATTCGCCGCAACGGCTGGTGATAGCCGACTCCAGCCTGGAGGACCGCAAGGTCAGCGGTGTGTTTGAATCCAGTGCGGCCCGCGCCGTGGCCCGCGCGCTCGAAGCCTATGGATTGGCACGGGCCGATGTATCTTCTCCCGATGTGATCGTCCTGAAATCCCCCTGAGGTGGTGCGGACCTCGCGCGGTTGTGCGTCTTAAGCACCAAAGCACACCGCAACGCGGCTTCAGCACGGGGGACGAGATGGGTTCGAGCTATTTGATCAGAAGGGCGTGCGCGCTCGCCCTGGCCATGGGCGGTGCGTTGACCACCACGGCGGGCCCCGCATGGGCCGCCGATCCGGCCGGCACCTCCCGTCTCGCCTCATTTGACATCAAACCGCAGCCACTCGCTGCAGCGCTCTCTGCGTTCGCTCTGCAGACCCATCAGCAAATCCTGTTTACGCCAGAGATCGTCAAGGGCAAGACCACCCAGGGTGTCAGTGGCGCGCTGTCGGCCGATTCGGCATTGAAGCGCCTGCTGGAGGGTACCGGGCTCGTTTATCGTCGTTCGTCAGAAGGATTGATTCTGGTCTCTACCGCCGACCCCGGGGAGGTGTCGGCCACATCGGACCCTCCGGGCCCGCCGTCGGGCGGGAACATCAGTCGAAATAGCGCGGCCCCGGCGCAATCCGCGGACGATACGCAGACCCTCCAGGAAGTCATTGTCACCGCCACGGGCCGCAGGCAAAGCATCCAGGACGTCCCTTACAACATATCCGCGGTCAGCGGCGAAACCCTGGCGGCGGCGGGGATCACTGACTTCTATGCACTGGCCAAGTCAGTTCCCGGATTGGCGGTTGCAGATTCGGGTCCGCGCGGTGGCCTGGCCTCCAACCTGATCATCCGTGGCATCAGCGTCAATGGCGGCGCGACCCCGCAATTTCCCGACAGCACGCAGCCCGCCGTCTCCACCTATATTGATTCCACCCCGATCTTCGCCAACCTGCGCATCTCCGATCTGGATCGAGTCGAGGTGCTGCGCGGGCCGCAGGGTACCCTGTACGGAGCGAACTCCAGCGGCGGCACCATCAGGCTGATCTACAATCAGCCCTCGCTCGATAGTCTGTCGGCGAAAGTGTCCGCTGGAGCGGCGCGGACGCAGAATGCTTCCGGCCTGGATTACAATACCGATCTGACACTCAACGTCCCCATTGCGGAGCAGTTCGCGGTGCGCCTGAATGTTGGCCAGGAGCGTAACGCGGGCTTCATTGCCGCACCCGATCTGTACGTGCGCGATGCGACGGGGATACCCGTGCCGGCCAATCCAAACGATCTGGTCAACAGTCCCGCTCTCTACACCTCGGCGCAGGCTACGAACTGGGATCGCACTACCTCGGCGCGCCTCTCGGGCCGATGGCATCCCAACGATGTGTTCGACGCCAAGCTGACCTATCAATACCAGGTGCAGGACTCCGGCGGCCCGCAACAGGTGTCCTACCAGGCCTTTGGAACTTCGCCGCAAACCAGCTCGCAAATTCGCGAGCCGTTCCATTCCACCGTTCACTTCGCGGCCCTCGAGACCGAGACCCACCTGGGCTTTGCAACCTTGACGACCTCGAGCTCGCATTTCCAGACTCGTGCGCAGGCGACCAACGATTTCACCGGGTTTTATTACTCGTTCGACTTCTTCCCCACGGTGTACGGCAATTCGCCACGCTTTCTGGCCGAGGGCATCGATGCAAACATCAGCCGAGGCTTCGTGCAGGAGGTGCGGCTGGCATCCGACACGGCGGGCCCGTTGAAATGGGTGACGGGCGCATTCTATGAGAACCGGCACACCATTACCCGGAATCAACAGTACGTGGCCGGGTACACCGACTTTTTCAATGCCTGTTCCGCGGACCCCACCGCCGCGCGCAACTGCGGCCTCGGTACGTTCTATCCGGACATCCCCAGTTATGCCGACGGGCGGGTGATCAATTCCAAGGACTTTGCCTACCTGAACAATGCCGACCAGAAGTTCTCCGACGCTGCGCTCTACGCGGAGCTCGAGTGGAGTATTACGCCTCAGTGGCGGCTTACGGGTGGCGTGCGCGGCTATCGTCAAACGACCACCAACAACCAGGTCGGCGGACTGCTGTTCCTTGGTCCCACTGGCGTAGGCGGAGCCACCCTGTCGCAGGCGGGACACGGAACCCTGGCCAAGATCGGAACATCCTACGATCTGGCCGCGAACACGATGATCTATACGCTGTTCTCGCAAGGCATCCGCCCAGCCGGTATCAACGGCCTGCCCACCAACACCTACGACTTCAACGGCGCGCCCACGCCGACTCCCACGGCGCTGTTCAGTTACAGGTCGGATCGCATCAACAACTTCGAGGTCGGCCTGAAGGGCAGGCTCCTGTCCCGTCTCGACTACACCCTGACTTACTTCGACATGCACTGGAAGGACGTGCAACTCGGTACCAGCGTAACGGCGCTGCAGATCGGTTCCGTCATCAACGCGGGTGATGCTCGAAGCCGCGGCGCGGAAATGGAGCTGAACGGTCATATCACGCAGCGTCTTTCGGCCTCGATTGGCTATACCTACGTGGATGCGAAGTTAACCTCCGTGAATCCGCCGACAGGAGTACCTCCGACCTCCTACAGTGTGGGAGCTCACCTGTTGGGAGTCCCTGATCAGCTCGCCTCGGTAGGATTGCAATACGCCCAACCGTTATTCGGTGATGCCTTGCTGACTTATGACTTGAGCGGTTCCTATCGTGGACGTAGCTCGTCTGCTCTACTGACAGTGCAGGACACACCGGCGGGCGGATTCTGGACCATCGACCCGTCGCTGACATTTGCCAACGGGCCGTGGAGCGCCCGTTTTTACGTACGCAACATCGCGAACAAGCTGGGCGTATATGGTTATACACCTCAGAACTGGGGCAACTGGGCCGGCGCTGCCATCTCCAGGCCGCGCACGGTAGGTTTGCGTGCCGAGTACAACTGGCGTTGAGGCAAAAAAGTGACTACACACCTTTCGGTCGGCCGCCTTGGCGTCGTTGCAATCGTCGCGCTCCTCGCCTGTGGCGCAGCGAAGACTGCACCTGCGGAGCCGCCGCCTCAGATCACCGCCAGTAACTGGTATTGGGGACCCGAAAACCGCTGGTCATGGATGAACACCCGGCGCCTTTTCCCAACAGCCAACATCTCGCGCGGCTCGGCTCCGGCGACGGCGCTTCCCCCAGCGACGCGGGATCTGTCGAATATTGAGTTCGCTGATCCCATCAGTCACAGGCGTCTCACCGTAGGCGCAATGCTGGCGAGCACCTACACCGACGGCTTCCTGGTGCTGCGCGACGGAAAAGTTGTCAGTGAGCAGTACTTCAACGGCCTGCGTCCCGAGACGCCTCATCTGCTGATGTCCATGACCAAGTCCGTAATGGGGACGCTGGCGGGCATCCTCATTACTCGCGGACAGATCAAGGTCGATGCCCTTGTCACGGACTATCTGCCTGAATTGCGCGGCACGGTGTTTGATCAAGCCACTGTGCGCAATCTGTTGGACATGACCGTGGCGGCGCGCCTGGATGTCAACCAATATGACGCCATCGACGAGGCCGCCGGCTGGCTGCCTCCCAAAGCAGGCTCCGCGCCGGGGTTGCGCGCCTTCCTGAAGACATTGACCCATAAGAATGGGCCCCATGGCCGCAAATTCCTCTACCTGGATCCATCGCCCCAGGTGATGTGCTGGATCATCGAGCGTGTCACGCACAAGGACCTGTCACAGGTTCTGGAGGAGGAGATCTGGGCGAAGCTCGGCGCGGAGAGCGATGCTTACGTTCTCCTCGATCGGTATCAGGAGGCATACACCACACCGGGCCTCAACCTGACCCTACGGGACATGGGCCGCTTCGGTCAGATGGTTCTGCAAGGCGGCAACGCGAACGGCCAACAAATCGTCCCCCGCAGTTGGGTTGCGGATTTTGAAGGAGGAGGTGACCCCGCAGTGTGGCTAGCGGCCCGGAAAGATCGCCCGGCGGGGCCGGATATGCCGGGATATGCGAACGGTTCCTATCGTGACTACTGGTGGCACGCCAGTCAGGCATGCGGTCGATACGCGGCGATCGGGCTGGGCGAACAGTTGATGGTCATTGACCCCGTGGCGCACATGGTGATTGTCAAGTTCAGCTCGACGCCCGATGAGGCGACGGGCGAAGCTCAGACTCTCACCGCTTACTATGGAGCGGATGCCATCATTCGGGCACTCACCGGTCACGGTTGCTGACATGGCGCCCGACCTGCGCCAGTCTCTGGGCAAGGCTCCATTGACCTCCTTCCAGGTCGCGGCGGTGGTCGTCTGCGTTGTTCTCAACATGCTGGACGGCTTCGACATACTGGCCATGTCCTTCTGCGCGTCCAGTGTGAAATCCGCCTGGCAGCTCAGCGATTCCGAGTTGGGTGCCCTGTTGAGTGCCGGATTGTTGGGCATGGGGGCCGGTTCTCTGCTTCTAGGGCCCTGCGCCGATCGTTGGGGTCGACGTCCCATTGTGCTCCTGTCAATGACCTTGGCATCGCTGGGAATGGTGGGTGCCACGCTCGCCCGCGGCTACAGCGAGCTGCTCTGGCTGCGATTCCTGACCGGACTGGGAATCGGCGGCACCATAGCCAGTGTCGCCGTTCTGGTGTCCGAATATTCTCCCGACCGCTGGCGCAGCGCCGCCTTGGCGGCCTACGCCACGGGATACCCTATTGGCGCTACCGTCGGCGGTGCACTCACCGCGTTGGCGATTCCTCACTACGGCTGGCGGGCCGCGTTTGCCGTTGGCGGCACCCTGTCCATTGCGTTGCTCCTCGTGGCTTTTTTCCGGCTCCCGGAATCTCTCGATTTCCTGCTGACTCACCGGCCACCGCGGGCATTGCAGCGCGTGAATGTCCTGCTCATGCGTATGCGCCTGGCAGCCTTGGACGCCCTGCCGGAAACGACTCCGATCGAGTCCGGGCTGGCGGGGATCCGGCCGCGGCTGGCACTCCTCGTCAGCGGTGCAAATCTCCTCGTGTGGGTACTATTCTTCTCCACCATGGCCGGGTTTTATTTCATTGTAAGCTGGACACCGCGGCTGCTGGGCGCGTCGGGACTCGGCGCTTCCCACGGTTTGACCGCAGGTGTGCTGTTGAACCTGGGCGGAATCGCCGGATGTGCGCTGTTCGCCCTGGTGGCCACGCGCCTCAGCGCGCGCCGCCTGTTGTTTGCTTCACTGCTGGTCACCGGTGCATTGGTGGTGATTTTCGGCCTGACATTGACCAACCTGACTCTCGCGCTCGCTGCGGCGCTGTTGCTCGGGATTGTCTCGAATTCGGCCATGTCCGGGTTGTACGCCGTGGGTCCACCGCTGTATCCGGCTGCGGCACGGGCGACAGGCATGGGGTGGGCCATTGGAGTGGGTAGGGTTGGAGCAATTCTGGCGCCGCTGGGCAGTGGAGTATTGTTGGACCACGGTTGGGCGCCGGCCCGGTTGTACGCGTTGAGCAGCGTACCGTTCATTGTCGCGGCCATTTGCATGCTCGCGATTCGGCGTGAGGCTTCGGGATAATTGCAACCTCAAACTACCTTGGAGTGGTTGCAATTAGCGGACGGCTGCCGAGTACAACGGCGCTGGAGCGATGCCGACGCGGCAGTTGAATCTGCCTGGGCCCGTGCCGGCCGGCCCGAGGATTTCGCGGGGTTGGCTGATTTTTTGAGCCGCTGTGGGCAGCAGGAGCGGGCGCTCGCCGCCTACGACCGTGCCCTCGAGCTGCGGCCGGACCATCCTCAGTACCTGTTCAATCGCGCGGCCGTGAAGCGCTATGTGGGCGAGCTCGAGTCGGCCGAAGGCGACTATGACCGAGTGATCCACTTGAATCGCCGTGATGCCGAAGCCTGGCTCAATCGCTCGGAGCTGCGTCAACAGACGCTCGAGCGCAATCATCTCGAGGCGCTCGAGGAGAGGTTTCGCGAGGGCTTCGATTCTCCCGCGGACGAGGTGTCCCTGCGCTATGCACTCGCCAAGGAGTTGGAAGATGTCGGACGGTATCAGGAGTCCTGGGATCACCTGGTTGCCGGCGCGGCACTCCGGCGGCGCCACCTGCAGTACGACGTGCGGCAGGATGTTGCGACAGTGGAATGGATTATCGAGGCGTTTGCCAACAGGCTACCGGCGGTAGCCGGTTTTCGCAGCCGGGAGCCGATTTTCATTGTCGGTATGCCGAGGACCGGGACGACGCTGCTGGAACGGATTCTGGCCGGAAGTCCCGAAGTCTGCGCGGCAGGCGAGCTCAATGATTTTGCGGTCGCGCTCGTGGCCGCCGTACAGAAAAAACTCGGGCGCGCGCCGGTTGCGCGTCGGGAGTTGGTTTCCGCCTCGGCCGCTGTCGATTTCGAACGTCTCGGCGCCGACTATCTCGAGCGAACCCGGCCCCGTACGGGCACGCGGCCCCGGTTCACCGACAAGATGCCGCTCAATTATCTCTACTGTGGACTGATCCAGCGCGCGCTGCCCGAGGCGCGGATTGTGCACCTGACACGCCAGCCGCTGGCGACCTGCTACGCGGTCTTCAAAACGCTCTTCAACCGGGGCTATCCGTTTTCGTACGACCTGCGCGAGCTGGCCGATTACTACATTGCCTACCGGCGGCTGATGGATCATTGGCACCGCTCGTACCCCGGGGTAATACTCGATGTGTCCTATGAGGAGTTGGTGACCGAGCCGCAGTCGCAGGCGCGGCGGGTCTTCGAGTTCTGTGGTCTGGATTGGCAGGCGGCCGCACTCGAGATCGACGCGCGGACGGCGTCCACCACAACCGCCAGCGCGGCGCAGGTCAGGCGCCCGATTTATGTTTCATCCGTGGATCTCTGGAAGCACTACGAGCCGGGGCTCAGACCCGTGGCGCAGCGGCTGCGCGCCGCCGGAATAGTGCCCGCCGACCTCTGAACCTCCATTCCGATAGATTGGATTGGCAACGCCGTTGCGGCATTCTTACGCAATATGGCTGCTGAAACTGCGTTACCGGGCCGCGAGGCCCTGCCCGAGAAGAGTACCGGCGGCCAGACCGCCTTCGCCATTTTGCTGGCGATCAGCTTTTGTCATCTGCTGAACGACATGATGCAGTCGCTGCTGCCGGCGCTGTATCCGATGCTCAAGAGCTCCTACGCCCTCAGCTTCGGTCAGGTCGGACTTCTGACGTTCACGTACCAGATCACCGCCTCGTTGCTGCAGCCGGTCATCGGCTCCTATACAGACCGCACGCCCAGGCCGTATTCATTGGCTGTCGGCATGGGCTTCACACTCGTGGGCTTGTTGCTGTTGTCGCTGGCGAGCAGCTACCTCCTGCTACTGCTGGCCGCCATGCTCATCGGAACCGGTTCGTCCGTATTCCACCCGGAGTCATCGCGCGTCGCCCGCATGGCCTCCGGCGGCCAACACGGACTGGCGCAGTCGATTTTCCAGGTAGGCGGCAATGTCGGCTCGGCTGTCGGGCCGCTGCTTGCCGCGTTCATCGTGCTGCCACACGGTCAGTTGAGTGTCGCCTGGTTCTCGCTGGCCGCGATGTTGGGCATGTTTGTTCTGTTCAATGTGGGTAGCTGGTACAAGGCGCACAGCGCTGCACGGGCCAAACGCCGCCACACCGAAGCAGTCGCCCCCGTCAGCCCAGGGCAGGTCCGTGTGGCCATTGCCGTGCTGCTGGCATTGATCTTTTCAAAGTATTTCTACCTGGCCAGCCTCACCAGCTACTACACGTTCTACCTGATCAACCGCTTTCACGTTTCGGTACAAAGCGCCCAGCTCCATTTGTTCCTGTTCCTGGCGGCGGTTGCCTTCGGCACCATCGTCGGCGGGCCGCTCGGCGATCGCGTGGGCCGCAAGTACATCATCTGGGTGTCGATCCTCGGTGTGCTGCCGTTCTCCCTGCTGCTGCCGCATGCCAACCTGTTCTGGACGACGGTGTTGACTGTGCCGATTGGCGTCATCCTGGCGTCCGCGTTCCCGGCGATTGTGGTTTACGCCCAGGAGTTGATGCCTGGCCGCACCGGCACGGTGGCCGGACTATTCTTTGGATTCGCGTTCGGCATGGGTGGCATCGGCGCCGCGGTCCTGGGGAAACTCGCCGACACCGTGGGTATCACCGCTGTCTACGATATGTGCGCGTTCCTACCGCTGATTGGGCTGCTCGCGGCGCTCTTACCTGAGGTTGAACGACGCAAGGGGTGATTTTCGTCAGCGAACGAATTTCAAGGTCTTGAACTGACGCCGCAGCTCGGTGACCGCGGGGGCGAGGGCTTCCGGTGTGGCCCTGCCGGACAGGACAGTTGCAATCAGTCCGCCCAGTGTTGGCATGTCGGCGGCGGTCATTCCCCATCTGACCATCTCGGGCGTGCCCAATCTCAGGCCGTTCATGTCGCCGGCGACCGGATCACCCGGCAGGCCGATTCCGCATGTCAGCAGGTTGGCACGTCGCAGTAATTTCGCAGCCGCTTGCCCACCCCCGTAGCGCGCCGCCCGGATGGCGAATTGGTGTGAAGTCGTGTAGCCGCGCTTGGATGCAAAAACAGGAATTCCGGCCAGGTACAGGTGATCGGCGAGTGCGACCGCGCAATCTCTCATGGTGTGGGCGTATGTGCGGCCCAGCACACGCCAGTCGAGTAGTGTGATGACCAGGGCGGCCGCCTTGGCGACATCGAAATTCGCAGTCAGGCCGGGGAAGGCAATCTTGTCGAGCCGCTCGGCCAGCTCGCGATCATTCGTGAGAATCAGTCCGGACGGGGGACCCCCCAGGCTCTTGTAGGTGCTCAGGCTCATCAGGTGAGCGCCTTCGCTCAAAGGCTGCGGCCACACGCCACCGGCAATCATGCCTGACAGATGAGCGGCATCGAACAACACGGTGGCGCCGACTTCATCCGCAATTGCGCGCACCTCACGCACCGGGTGCGGGAACAGGTTGAGACTGCCGCCCAATGTAATGAGGCGCGGGCGGATATTCAGGGCCAGGGCGCGCAGGTTCTCCAGGTCGACGCTGTAACCGCAACGATCGACCGGCGCTTCGAAAATCCGCAATCCATACAGGCCGGCGGCGCCCGCCGGATGGTGAGTCACGTGTCCGCCGATCTCGGCCGGTGGCACAATGACCCGGTCACCGGGCTGACACGTCGCCATGAAGGCGTACAGGTTGGCCATCGCGCCCGAGGGCACACGGATTTCCGCGAAGCGCGCGCCAAACAGGGCAGCGGCCAGCTCCGCGGCCATGACCTCGATCTGTTCGACCGCCTCGAGCCCCATCTCGTACTTGTCGCCCGGATATCCCAAAGACACCCGCGTTCCCAGGCCGCTGGCCAACAGCGCCTCGGCCTTTGGATTCATGACATTGGTGGCCGGATTCAGGTTGATGCACCGATCCTCGTGGATGGCGCGGTTCTCCCGGACCAGGTGGCCGATCCGAGCCTCGAGTTCGTCCGCATTGCTCGCGGCGGTGGCAGCGGCGAGCCCGTGCACAAAATCTTCACTCGCCGCCGGCACCCACGCGCGTCGCTCCAGAGCGGGCTTCATTCAGCGGGCGCCGCTCAGGCAGTTGTCGGCCAGTGCCACGACGGGTGTCAGATCCCGGTGATGGAAGTGTTGGGGGCGTTTTTCGCTCGTGGAGTGATTCTTGACCGGATTCAGGATCAACGAAAAGATGGCACGTGGCCACGGTGAGAGATTGGGCGGTGAGCCGTGGACCAGCACATCGCCGAATATGAGAGCGGTGCCGGCCGAGCCTTTCGCCGAGACCAGCTCGCCCCGCGCCGTCATTTTTTTCAGCACATCCGGCGGCACAACCCACAGTGGATAGCTCGTCGTGGTCGTGTCATGGCGGGTCGCGGCGGGACCGAATCGATGCGAGCCGCGCACAAAATACAACGGCCCGTTGAATTCGTTGACGTCATCGAGAAACACGTGCAGGTTCAGGGCCAGGGGTTCGGGTACACCGTCGTCATGATGGTGGGTTGCGAAGTCCTGGTGCCACTGCCAGACCTCGCCCGTGAAGGCCTCCTTGACATTGATCTTGACCTGTTGGATGTACAGGTCGGGACCGGCGATCTGTTGCGCCGGTTCGACGAAACGCGGGTGACGCGCAAGGCGCGCGAACACCTCGTCGCGCTGATGCAGGGCCATTGCGGTTCGCACGACCTGGCTGTGCTTCTCGCGGATGTTCGCAGGATCGTCCTGGCGGAACACGCGGTCCATGCCGGCGCGCAGAAGCGCGACTTCGACCGGTGAAAACAGGTTCGGCAGAATCAGAAAGCCGTCGCTCTGAAATTGCAGTAACTGCTCGGGTGTCAGTTGCATACCGGGAAGCTTAGTGATGCGCCGGGAATAACGGAATCTAATAATGCTGATATCAGCAATAAGCGCAGGTTTTAGAGCGTGGGCAGCACGGCCCGTACGTGCGCCTCGAAGCGTTCCAGAAGTCGGGAAGACAAGCGCCGTGCAGTCTGCAGGGTGATGCCGACCGAGGGCAGGGGAGGTAGCCCGACGGAAGCCGGCAGTACTTGCAGGTCCGGCGGTACTCCCGTCTGTGTCATGACCGTGATTGCCTGGCCGGAGCGAACGACCGCGGTCAGTCCCGCGACACTGCCGCTCGCGTAAGCGATTCGGTAACGGCGCCCTGCGCGCTCCAGGCTCGTTCTTGCGGCTAGATGGTCCAGCGCGTCGGGGTCGGACAATGCAAGTTGCAGAGGATCGAGGTTGAAGGCGTTGCTGCCTTTGCTACCGACCCAGACAAATGGCTCACGCCGCAGGAACGCGTCGCGGTCGCTGCGGTCCGGTTGCGACAAAATCGCAATATCCAGGGTCTTGTCCTTGAGCCGCTCAAACAATCGCGGCGTCGGGGCGCAGACGACTTCAATGAACACCTGTGGATGCAGGCTGGCAAAACTCTGGAGCACACCCGGGAGGAAGATCCGCGCGTAGTCGTCGGGACACCCGAACCGGATGCGTCCCGACAGACTTGCCCCCGTCAGTTCGGCCACAGCCTCATCGTGCGCCCGCAGGATCTTGTGCGCATGAGCCAGGAGACGCTCTCCGTGAAGGGTGAGCGCGATCCCACGTCCCGTCCTGATCATCAGCGGCTGCTGGACGATCTGCTCCAGCTTCTTGATCTGCTGACTCAACGCCGCCTGTGTTCGGCCGACCTGGCGGGCCGCGCGGCTCATTACGGACGCATCCGCAATAGCGACGAAGTTGCGCAGCAGCTCGATGTCGAGACGGACACTCATCCCATCATCGTAGCTTATCTCTCCAGGGGGAGCTATTAGCCGGGCGCATCGCGTCATTCACTAGCGTCGCCGCCGGCGCCGCGGCGGCGCGCGCACGAGTTGGTTTCAATGAAGTTGGTTAATCCGGCGCGCCGCGCCAGGATTCCGATCCTGACGAGAACATCGTCCTGGCGGGCGCGCCGGACTATTCTTGAAATGGGGTATCAGGGGCCCGCGAGGGGCGTCATACAGCGCGCCTGTCCAGGCAGACTGTTGCGTCGCAGTAGCTGCTATGCGGCAACCATGTTGGAAAAAAGCCTGGATGGGGATCCCTTCCGTCATTGGAATGTCATTGGCGCGGCGCGCATACTATGTTTAACGGCGGGCGTGTTCTCGGCCAGGGCAGCACAACCCTTCGGCTGCAAGGGAACCATGAAGCGAATTTTTTCCACGGAGGACGTCCAACCACGCGATCGCTTCGATTGCTGGCACGATGTCATCTGCCGGCACGTCATCCCGCACGACTCCGTGCCGGACTGTCGCAGCACGTTTGCCGCCCGAATCGATTCCGCTGAACTGGCGGATCTCGCCCTGGTGTCCTTCGATATCGGTTCGATGACGTGCCGCTATGAGAAGCGCCACATCGGCGCCATGGCCGATGAGTTGATTCTGGTGCGGCAGGTGACCGGTGCCATGCAGCTCACCCAGAACAACCGCAGCGTGAGCCTTGCCGCGGGTGAAATGACTCTCGTCGACACGCGCACCGTCTATAGCTGCCGCCTCGATGCCGATGCGTCCGTGCTGGTGGCGAAATATCCGCGCCGCAGCCTCATACAGCGTGTTGGAAAGATCGACCGCTTCCTCACGCGCCGGCTGGCGGCCGATCGCGGCGAATCGGGCCTGCTGTCGGACTATCTGCGCATCCTGCCCACACACACGGAGGCGCTCGGCGCATCCGCTCCCCAGGTGTCAAACCAACTCCTCGATCTCATTGCGGTAGCCTTGTGGAAGACGGGCGGCGTCGCGGATATCCCGCACGTGGGCTCCTCGCGCGCCGTCCTCGGCATGCAATTGCGGGCTGCCATTGAGCGCAACCTGTCCGATCACACGATCACCGCCGAGGTTCTCGCCAAACTCGTGGGCATCAGCCTGCGCTATGCCAACTCCATTCTGAGCGAAGACAACACCTCGGTGGGCCGCTTGCTGCAGGCGCGCCGGCTGGAACATTGCCGCCGGGCATTGGCGGACCCCTCGAAACTGCATCGAAGCATTTCCGATATTGCCTGGTCGTTCGGCTTTACTGACATGACCCATTTCGGCCGCCGGTTCCGCCAGGCATTCGGCCTGCTGCCCAGTGACTATCGTAAGGGCCAGCGCGAGGCGTTGCGCGCCGTCAATTCCTGAGCCTGCGGACTTCGACGGTGGTGGAGGCGGCGCCGCTTCCGGCATTCCCGATCCTGACACGGAAGCGGTGTCCTTCCGCCATCGACGCTGGGCCGCCTGCTGGTGCATAGTTGCCTGCGTCGAGAATCACAATCAACAAATTCGGGGAAACAACATGACCAAGAACATCCCGGTTGCCTCGTTCGGACTCCTGTCGGTAATCGCGCTGGCGGCGGCGCCCGCCGGCGCGCAAACAGCCGAAGTCAAGGAGAAACCGCCTCTGTATACCTACGTCGGTTCCTTCGCGTTGCCCAGGGCCAAGTGGGCCGAGATGGAGAAACAGAGCGCAGCCACCCTGAAGGTGTTCGACAAGGCGCTGTCGAGTGGCCAGATCGTGGGCTATGGGCTCGATACCGCGCTGGTGCATACCCAGGACGGCGACACCCACGACAGTTTCTGGTCGAGCCTGTCGCTGGCAGGAGTGCTCGCGGTTCTGGACGATCTCGAGAAAAGTGCGCCGAGCGGCGGCACCGCGCTGACGAGCGCAACAAAACACGATGACAGCCTGCTGGTGAGCCGGTACTACAACTGGAAGCCCGCATCCTTCAAGGGGGCGTACTCGCACGTGGCTGCGTATACGTTGAAGGACACGGCTCCCGACAATGCGATCGATGTGCTCAGCAAGGGCTTTGGGGTACCGCTGTTCGAAAAGCTGCTGGCCGATGGCACCATCCTGGAATACGAAATCGACCAGGAGCAGATCCACACCTCCGCGCCGGGCCGGTTCTGGGTGGTCTACTTCTGCAAGACAGCCGACGGCCTGGACAAGGTGAATGCCGCTCTGGATAGCGCTTTCGGCGCCAACGCGTTCGTTGGACCGGCCTTGGACAGCATGGTGCAACCGGCTGCCCACCGGGATTTCCTGGTGCGAACCGACGGCGCCTTTAAGTAGCCTGACCCCGGTGCGATGACTTTTGGCACTGAGCTCGAGGATCTCTCCTGCGTAAGGTTAGCCCCAGTGCAAACCAAACCAAGGAGAGATCCCCATCATGTTCAAGAAGTCCCACCTGGCCATCCTGCTGTTAGGCGCGCTGGCACCCCTGTCGAGCTACGCCTCCAACTACTGCATCGCTGTCGGGGGCGGCTTCGGTAGTGGCGGAGCGACGTTCGTCGGCACCGGCTTTGCCGTTCCCGCCGCCGGCACTTGCGGGCACTGGTCCGGTTTCACGAAAGCTTTTTCCAGTGTCATCCTCACGACCACGGGCACCGGTTGCCTGTCGAGCGATGGCAAAGTGCTGAATTTCAGTCTCTCCAGTGCCGACCCGTCGTTCTACGGCTCGGGCGTTGTTGTGAATGACTGGATCCGCATGTGCCCGGCAGGCACGAAGAGCTGCGTAGTGGGCGGCGGCACCGACCACGGCAATTTCGGCGGCGCGGCGGCCCCCGTAGCCTGCACCAGCAGTCTGCTCTCGCTCCCGGCGCTACACGATTGATCTGAGATCGGCAAGCCACAGGCCAGCGCGGCAGCGCTGGCCTGACTCAGCCGGCGAGCACCTCGCGGGTCGCCTGCAACACTTCAGGCACAATCAACGCGACATCGGCCGCGGTCGTGCGGTGGTTTACGAAGCAGGCGCGCAGCGCGAAATGCCCCCGTATCACGGCGTTGGAAAGATAAACCCGGCCGTTCTCAATCACACGGCGCAGAATTGCTGCGTTGAGCTCGTTGAGATCCGCGCCCGGGCTGTTCTCGCAGTAACGAAAGCACACAGCACTCAATTCCACCGCAGCCAGAAGCTCGAGACGGGCCGTGTTGCGAATGTTGGCAACCAACAGTCCGGCATGCTCGAGGTCCGCCCGAATCGCGGCACGAAACGCCTGCAATCCGTGATAGCGCAACGACAGCCAGATCTTCAGTGCACGAAATCGCCGCGACAGCTCCAGGGACTCTTCGAAGAAGGCAGTGTCTTCGAGGGGTTGTGCATCGAGCACCCGGGCGTACTCACCGGTGTGTGCGAATGCAGCGCGCGCGTGCTTCGCGTCTTTGAAAAGCAACAGCCCGCAGTCGACGGGCTGATACAGCCACTTGTGAAGATCCATTGAGAGTGAGTCCACCTCACGCAAGCCGCGAAATTTCTCAGGCGCAGCCAGCGCGGCTGCCAGGCCATAAGCGCCGTCCACGTGCAGCCACAACCCGTGTTTGCGGCAGGTCGCCGCGAGTTGCTCCAGCGGATCGATGGACCCGGTGCTCACGGTGCCCGCGGATGCCACGACCGCAATTAGCGCCCGGCCTGCAGCCCGATCCTCGGCGATGGCGGCCTCGAGCAGCGGCACATTCATGCGGAAGTTCTCGTCCACGGGTATCAGGCGCAAATTGCGCCGGCCGAGACCCAATAACGCTACGGCCTTGGGAATCGACATGTGCACTTCGGTGGATGCATAGACAACACCAGGCTGTGCCCCGCACTCATTGGCCGGGAGCCGCGCCTCGCGTGCCATTGCCAACGCCATCAGGTTGGCGGCTGATCCGCCGCCGCACAAGCTGCCGGACAGGTTGCAACCCAGAGCCGTGGCGATCCATTGCACCACCTGCCGCTCGATTGTCACGGCCGCGGGTGCTGAGCGCCACGCGGTCACGTTTTGATTCAGCACGGACGCGAGCCCATCCGCGAGTGCCGCGACCGGTTCGCCCGACCCCAACACGTAGCCAAAAAAGCGGCCGCTGGGCGCACGGGACATTTTCAACACGTCGGCCAATGCATCGAGCGCCTCGGCTTTCAATCCCGCATCGGGAAGCGCCTCGGCAAACGCTTCCTCCACCTGCGCCCCGGACTCGACCGGGTAGGCGCGCACGGTGGGCAACTGCGCATAGTAGTCCGCGGCCAGGCCGGACACTCTTGCGGCCAGTGCCCGGAACTCCGCATCTGAAAGATTGAGTGAGCTCATTGCAACGCTCCTATTTCACCAGGCCGCGATCGTAGTAGATGCGGCAGTTGAGCTCGGCCGACAGCGCGCCGGCGATCTGTTGTAGCTTCAGCACCAGAGGGCGCGGCGGCGGCGTACCGATCTGCGCCGAGGTGCCGACGATCCCGACGATGCCTACAAACTCATCATTGTCCCGGAACACAGGTGCCGACAAGGCATTGATGCCGAGGCGAACTTCATCCAGCGCATCTTCGTAGAAGCGCTCGCGGATGAGGGCGAGGCGTGCCTCGATTTGTTGACGGCCGGTCAGGGAGAACGCCGTGAAGGCCGTCAGCTTGCGTCCAAGCACCCGTTTGCGTGCGGTCTCATCACAAAATGCCAGGGCCACCCGGCCCTGGGATGAGCAGTGGGGTGGGGGCCGGTTGCCGGGGCGCGAAGTGATAGCCAGGCGATCCAGATACTCCACGCACGACAGCACCAGCGGTTCGCCGTTGCCTGGAACCGACAGCAACGCGGTCTGCTGCGTTTGATCCCTCAACCGTGTCAGATAAGGGGCTGCGACAAAGCGCAGGTCGAACTGCTCCAGGGCCGCCTCACCGAGTGAAAAGAGCTTGCCGCCGAGGCGGTACCCTCCGCTGCGCCCCTCCTGGAGCACCACGCCGAGGCCCTTGAGTGTGGATAGATGCCTGTAAACACGAGGCTTTTGCTCACCGAGCAGGCGGGCGATCTCAGTCAATCCAACCGCGCCGCGGGCGTTCGACAACTCATCGAGCAGGCGAAATGCTGTCTGCACCGACTGCAGGCCCTCACCGGCTTCGCGGCGCTTGCTGCCCGGCACGCGGGGCTTCGACTTCGTCTTCATGGGGGTATAATAGACGAAACAGAGTTTCTCCAGCCGAAACAAATCGCGGGCTTTTTTCCGCAAGGAGAATCGGTGTGTTCCTGAAGAATTGCTGGTATGTAGCGGCCCTGAAGCAGGAGTTGATTGACGGCCGGTTGTTGAGTCGCCGGCTTCTCGGTGAGCACGTGTTGCTGTTTCGCGGCGACAGCGGCCAGGTGTTTGCGTTGAATGATCGCTGCCCGCATCGCGGCGCGCTGCTCTCCCGGGGCCGCCTGGAAGGAGATGCCGTGCGCTGCATGTATCACGGCATCAAATTCGACGGCTCGGGCAAGTGCGTGCAGATCCCGGGTCAGGAGCTGATTCCGCCGAAGCTGCGCGTGCCCCATTACCCCGTGATCGAACGTGGCCCGTTCATCTGGGTTTGGATGGGGGAGGCGGCGAAAGCGGATCCGGCACACTTGGTCGATCTGCCGTATCTGCATGAACCCCAGTGGCGCGGTATCCCCGCGTATCTACACTACGATGCCAACTACCTTCTGATCGTGGACAACCTGAGCGACTTCGCGCACCTGGCCTTCGTGCACACCCGTACGTTGGGGGGCTCGGAAGAGTATGCGTATGTATCGAAACCCACGGCCATTGAGCGGCTGGAGCGTGGTTTTCGGGTCGAGCGCTGGCATCTCAACAGCGATGCGCCACCGTTTCATCAAAAGGTCATCCAGGACAAGGCGGCAAAGGTGGATCGCCGCAATATCGCCACGATGCTGGTGCCGGGGATCTTCACCATGGAGACGCTGTTTGCCCCCGCGGGTCAGGGGGCGCAGGCCGGTAATGTTGCGGGGGCCCGGGAATATCGCAACTGCCAGTTCATGACGCCGGAAACCGAGCGCACCACCCATTTCTTCTGGTCCTATCTCAACAACTTCGAGGGCGAAGACAACACGATCTCCCACTCGCTGTTGAACAGCCTCATTGAAGGTTTCATGGAAGACAAGGCCATCATTGAGCGGCAACAGGTCACTCTGGAAGAGGATCCCGGCTTTCAGCCGCTGGCTATTCTGGCCGACGCGCCCCTGGTCCATTTCCGCCGCACCCTGGGCAAGCTCATTGACGCAGAGCAAACACCAGGCGCTTGACAACAACCATCGGTAGCGGTGGCCACATTTCAGATTGGTTTGCGTATATCACTGTATGAGGGGTTCGGTGGCCCGATGGCACTGAACCTTCCAACAAGAAGCCGATTGAAAGGTGAGGTCCGCAGCCATGAGAACAGTCAGACTTTCCGCAGCAGCATTATTCGTATCAGCCGCAATCACTACGGCGGCGGTTGCTCAGGCGCCGACGCCTCCTTACCTGCCATCGCAGGAAGCGCCGTCCCATCCCAAGGAGCTGACGGTCCCCCAGATTCCCCATCCCGCCAGGGCGGAAGCACCGGATTCGGATTATGAGCTTATGCAGGAAGCGAGCAGCACCAGTTACATCAGGTCCAACGTATCGCCGGCGGTAACCGGCACGACACTGACGCCGCCAGTGACGATCACTTACAGCGGCAGCTCGAATGCCGTTACCATCAATGACAGCGGTACCAACCGCGGCCTTTCATCGTCGCTCACCAACACCGGCAACAGCAACAGCGCCGTGTATGGAGAGACCAAGGGCAGCGGGGCAGGAGTCAAAGGCATCAACTCCGGCGTAACGGGTTCGGGCGGCGTATTCTCGATCAACAATGCCGCGAGCGCCAAGTCTGCAGTGAGCGCGTCCACTAACGGTACGGGTTCAGCGCTCACGGCCACCATCACCAAGACAGGTTCGTCTCAGCCGGCCATCATTGGCATGAGTACCGCGTCGGCCAACGCTGGAATTGGCATACAGGGCACGGCCAACGATATTGCAGTGTATGGAATCAGCAATGGTACGTCAGGAATCGGCTATGGCGTGTATGGCTACGCTCCGACCGGCGGTGCCGGTGCGGTGGGATTGAGCTCATCCGGCATCGGAGTGCTGGCGGAAAGCGCCTCCTCGTACGGCGTGTTCGCCGAGAGCACAAACAGCTACGGCGTATATGCCTACAGCGCTAACTCCAGCGCCGTCTATGCGCTCGGCTACAAGGGCGACGCCATCAGCGCGAGCAGCACCTACGGTCGTGGAATAACAGCGCATAGCGCCAACGGTATCGGCGTCTATGCGTACAGTGATGCCAGCTATGGGGTCTGGGGGCAAAGCAAGAATCAATACGGAGTGATCGGAGAGGACTCCGGAACCGGTGTAGGAGTGTATGGGTCCAGCGCAAGCGGGTATGCGGGATACTTCGCGGGTAAGGTTGCCGCAACGTCGTACCTGACAGTCAGTGATCGCAACAAGAAAACTGACTTCGCGCCGGTGGATGGCTCAAGGCTGCTCGACCGCGTCAGCCGCCTGCCCATCACCTCCTGGGCATTCAAGGATGACCGCAAGCTGCGTCACATTGGACCGATGGCGCAGGACTTCCATGCTGCGTTCGGCCTGGATGGCGACGACGATACCCACATCAGCCTCTCGGATGCAGCCGGAGTGAGCCTCGCGGCCATTCAGGAGCTCAACAAGCGCTTGCAGGCAAAGGACGCGCGTATCGCGGCGCTCGAACAGCAAGTGAAGACGATGAACGAAACCTTCGAGACGCGCTTGGCGAAGCTCGAAGAGCGCGCCGCGCCCGCTGCGCAGATCAAAACGGCCTATTGACGAGCGATATAATTGCGCTGACTGTGTCCGTACCGGGCACGGTCAGCGCGCTGCCGCGCGCCCGAATGAGAATTCCGGGGGAGGGTGCGTTTGGTGTCAATACGGCTGATCCTCATTTGTGCCCTGCTTGCCGGCGCGGCCAATGTTCGAGGCGCCAATCATGAGGGAGGCCATGCCGACGACCGGGTCCACTGCAGCTCCGACCGGCCCGAGGTCGCCATCGCGGCCTGTACACACCTCATTGAAGATGATCGCCTGGACATGTTCGAACGGGCCACGGCGCTGAAGAACCGTGCGTTTCACTTTCAGGAGCAAGGCGATCTGGATCGTTCGATTGCCGACTATTCGGCGGTCCTCAGTCGACCTGAACAGCGCCGGGTTCAGGCAAAGACCTATTTGAACCGGGGCCTGGTCTATTCCAGGAAGGGCGCGGCAACCGAGGCCCTGGCGGACTTCACCCAGGCGGCCAGCCTCGATCCAAAGCTGGATTCAGCCTACATCAACCGTGCCTCCGTGCTCATGAGGCAGGGCGATACCGAAGGCGCGCTCGCGGATCTCGGTCGGGCGATTCAACTCGACCCCCAGGCGGTTGCGGTCTATTTGAGCCGCGCTTCCGTGTTTGCCCACAACCGCGACTACGCGCGCGCGATCGCTGACTACAGCAAGGCGATCGAGCTCGATCCCCGCAACCCGACCACCTGGCGCGATCGGGCCCTGGCCCACAGAGTCATGGGCAACAGTGAGGCCGCTGTTGCCGATGCCACCGAGGCGCTGCGGTTGGATCCGAACATGGGCAGCGCGCACCTGGATCTGGCCATCGGCCTGGAACGGGCCGGCAGGCTCGCGCCCGCACTCGAGGAATTCAATCGCGCGATTCAACTCAGTCCGGCGGATGCCGATGCGTACCAGGCGCGGGGCGATGCGTACGTCAGGCGGGGCGATCGAAGTCAGGCAATTGCGGACTTCACTCAGGCCATTTCCTTCAATCCGCGGCTGATTGCGGCATACGCCAATCGTGGGGCCGCGCACCTGGCCGCGGCCGATTGGGATCTGGCAATCGCCGACTTTACGCGGGCGCTGGCGCTCGATCCCGGACAGTATGCAGCGTCTGTCAACCGAGGGCTGGCGTACACGAAAAAACACGATCGTGAGCGCGCGGCGGCTGACTTTACGCGTGCGATTCAACTCAACCCGCAGGCAGTGGAAGGCTACAGGGACCGCGCTTTCGTGCGGGCCGAAGCCGGCGACAATGCGGGCGCCATGGCTGATTACAATCAGGCCCTAGCCATCGACCCCAGGGACGCCGAGGCACTGCGCGGCCGCGGCTTCGTACATCTGCAGCGCCGCGAAGCGGATGCCGCACTCAGCGATCTCAATGCCGCTCTAGCGTTGAATCCCGACGACACGCCGGCCCAGCGTTTCCGAGCCTCCGCCCATTCGTTGTTGTCCAAACAAAGGCGCTGAGCGTCAGGGCCGCGCCTCCAAAACAATATTGAAAGGCGTCTCGGTCGCGCGCCGGAAGCGTGTGAAGCCGCCATCATCAACGACCACCTTGCGCAACCGTTTTTCACCCGCCTGGGCTCCCAAAGCAGGGCCGCCCCGCGCCAGGGAAACAGGAACGCAGACGAGCGATGAGGCTCCGTAGTAGACGCGGCCGACCGGGTTGAGGTTGCTTTGTACGTTGTCGCCCGCGAAGGGTTCGACAATCATGCAGACGCCATCGGACTTCAGCGCGGCGCGCGCGTGCCGCGCAGCCCCCGAAGGGTCCGCCATATCGTGCAGGCAATCGAAAAACGCGATGAAATCCAATCCGTTCTGTGGGTAGGAGGTTGCATCCGCTGTTTCGAATTTAACGTTCCTGACACCGGCTTCGGCCGCACGGGCTCGTGCTGTCTGAATTGACGCGTCGTGATAGTCGATGCCAATGAATTCGGAGTTGGGAAAGGCCTGGGCCATCAGTATCGTGCTGGCGCCGTGACCGCAGCCCACGTCGGCCGCCCGCGCGCCCGAGGTCAGTTTGCCTGAAACGCCGTCGAGTGCAGGTAACCAACTGCCCAACAGGTTGGCGTTGTAGCCCGCACGGAAGAATCGTTCGGTGCCGTGAAACAGACAGGGATGATGCTCGCCCCACTCCATGCCCTTGCCGGTGCGGAAATTCTCCACCGCGCGTTGCTTGATGTGAAAGAGGTCCTGCACGATGGAATACGCTCCCGGCAGATCCACGGGACCGTTGGGGTTGGCAAGGCAGAGTGCCTGTTCCTCACTCAGGGAGTATTTGCCACTGGCGGCGTCATATTCCGCGTAACCACCCGCCGCCTGGTTGGCCAGCCACTCGCGGATATAGCGCTCGTTCGTACCCGTACGCGTCGCCAGCTCCGTGGATGTGAGGGGTCCCCGCGCGAGCTCGCGATACAACCCGAGCTCATCGCCAATGAGGATCAGCACTGCGCTGACAGCGGCGCCCAGATCGCCGACCGCCTTGCCGAGAAACTCATTCAAACGCGATTCGTTGATGGCCATGACTCACGCTCCCGGCGACCGAAGCCGCTGCAATGATACGCCCAATCCTCACAGATCGAGATCGGATTGCGCGCGGCCGGGCCGCCACACATTTGTACGAAGTGCTTCGCATTCCACAACAATTCATGTCATTGACCACTGTGCGAACCCCATCCACAGCGCCATGGCGATCATCATGAGATTTTCGGTCAGAGAGACAAAACCGAGGGGCACGTTGCTCGTACCGCCAACACAGGCGCACCTGAGCTCGCGTTTCTCAATATAGACAGCCTTGAAGACCGAGGCGGCCCCCACTGATCCAATGAATAGAGCCAACGGTACTGACAACCAGGTCAGGACGCCGGCCACCATCAGCAGTCCGGCCGTCACTTCCGCGAACGGATAGAGGTAACTGTAGGGCACCCAGCGCTTTGCAAGCAGGTCGTAGTTGAGAAACATGGTGGAGAAGGTCGCCACGTTCTGCAGCTTCAGTAGGGCCAGCACCACCATTGAAAACGAGATGAACCATTCGATGGTTCTGACCGTAACCAGTTTGCCCGTGACAGCGTAGGCGGCTGCAAACGCCAACAGCGCGGTTGTTGCGAATAACGCCGCCACGGGGCGATAGCTCGTCGCCTTCGGATCGGCGACGCGTTTGCCAAGCAGTCTGCGCAGGTCGTCATAACCTCCAATGCGCTTCCCGCCAATGAATATCTGAGGTGTGGTTGAAACCTCGTGTTGGCGCTTGAAAGCATCGGTTTCCGCGCGCGATGCGAGGGGATGATCTTCAACGTCATAGCCGGAACGCGTCAACAGATCCTTTGCCTTCAATCCATAAGGGCAGGTGTGGCCGGGCATCACCATTCGATAAAGCGTGGCTGTCTCAGACATCTTGTCTCTCCATCCGCGGGTACTCGTCAACCCGGTCCCGGGAATGGTAAGGTCCGTACCATGGTACGGAGTCAAGAGGGTGGCTCGCTGACAATCAGCAAGCTGGCTGCCGCGGCAGGCGTTGGGGTGGAGACGGTGAGGTTTTACCACCGAACCGGACTATTGCGCCTGGCCGTTCGGCAGACTGGCATTCGGCGCTACGGCGAGCCGGACCTGCGGCGGCTGAAGTTCATCAAGCATGCCCAAGCTGCCGGGTTCACGCTGGCCCAAATCAAGGAGCTTCTCGAGCTCGACGCGGGTGAAGATCGCGCGCGAGCGCGGGAGCTTGCGCAGTCTCAGCTTCGGGTATTGGGGAGTAGGATCACCGAGCTCGAGCGTGCCCGTGACGCGCTCGAGCGACTTGCCAGAGAGTGTGCCGAGGGAACCGAGGGGCGCTGTCCGATCCTGGCTGCATTCGAGTGAGCGTTCCACTCTGCCACTTTCGTGCGCGCGTCAGCGAGTATCCGGTCCAGCCGTCCGCGATCAAACACAACACCGCGCAGGACCACCAGGCGAATCTGGCGCGTGGCGTTGATGTCGGCGAGTGGATTGGCATCGAGTAGAACCAGGTCCGCCGCCTTGCCGGCTTCGATGCCGCCATACCGATCGAGCTTTCCAAACCATTCCGGTCCCGCGCGAGTAGCCGACGCGAGCGCCTGGGGCGGCGTCAGTCCCTGCTTCACGTACAGCGCCAGCTCATCGTGCAGCCCGAGCGCCGGATAGTTGAATGAGTTCAGAAAGCCTGCGTCTGTGCCCGCCATGATGGTCACGCCGGCTTGCTGCAATAGAGGTAGTACGGCGGCGGCTCGTTCGTATTGCTCATGCCGTTGCCGGATCGCGTCGGCACTGGCCTTCGCGGCACGCTCTATGCGCCAATCGTAGGTCTTGCGAAGCTTCGGACCGATGTAAGCAAGCCCGGGATCGTGGTCGTGATTGTCTCGGTCGAGCCACGCCAAGATGCGCTCCCCATTGAGTGTCGGCGTGACGAAGACACCCCGGGAAGCGAAATTGCGGTACGCCTTCATGGCCGTGTCGCGATCGAAGCCCTCATTCAAGCGCCGGTACGCCGCGGCGCGATCGATGCGCCCGGCGGCAAAATCCGCGGCAATCGCCGCCTCATTCTTCACGCCAGCCTTGAACGCGTAGTCAATGTGTTCGATTGAATTGAGTCCGGCGTCGACAGCCTGTTCAACCGTCAACTGCATGGGAATGTGCCCGGAGGTTTTCAGACCGGCGGCATGCGCTGTGCGTACGGCGTACAGAAACAACTCCGGTTTCAGTGTGCTGTCCGTGATTTTCACGAAGTCGACCCGCAGGGACTTCAGTTTCGCAATGGCCGCGTCGACGTCGGCTTCGGACCCGGTTTCGAGCGTACCTTTCCAGACCGGTGCGATCCCCTCGATCTTGGGTCCCGAGCTCAACAGTGTCGGACCCAACAGCGTGCCGCGCGCAATATCTTCACGCCAATTCAACACGTCGTAAGGAATGTCTCCGGCACAGTCGCGGACGGTCGTGATGCCAAAGGCGACGTAGAGGGGCAGGAGTGCCTGATTTTCCTCAATGACTTCCGGGCCGCCACCGAAATGGACGTGCATGTCCCACAGACCGGGAATGAGATACTTGCCATGTGCCTGCGTCGTCTGCCGGGCGCGCCAGGCCGCGGCAATGTCACGGTCGTTTCCAACTGCGACAATTGTGTCCCCGAGGGTCGCGACGGCCTGATCGGCAATGAGGTGCGCAGATCCGACGTCGACGATGGTAGCGTGGCGGATCAGCAAGTCCGCCTCTTGTGGGGCGGCGTATAGCGGCGTCACCCACGACAGGGCGAGCAGGGCAGCAAGGATGCCTCGCGGCGAAGCGAACCGGCGTGTCGTGTGTTTGGCGGTCAGTGCGAGCTGCCGGGGAACAAACGACAGTAGATGCAGTGCGTTTCCGGTGAATCCTCAATCCAGACGTGCTGAATCCAGTACTTGCCGCTGTGCTTAGAGGCAGCGTGCTCCCAGCCCTGTTTTGCCAGATCGTGGGCAACTACGTCCGCCGGATGAGCCTCGTGGAGAATCTCGGTGGCCCGTTCGGTCTCGATCTGGCCACGCGGTTGCACGGTTACGGTGGTTGCTCCGTTATCTATCTTCTGGGCCAGCATTTCAGGGTAATGCTCCTCGCCCTTGTTTCGCAGCAGGGTGCGGAAGTACTGCACGCACTTGTCGTGCATCGAGTGGCCGGGCTGGGTGGCGACCCGACCCAACTCACCGGGGGCGGTGAGCTCGACGCGATCGGTGGGAAAACCGTCTCGAACGAGACTCGCGCGGACGCGATCCGCGGTCTCGAAGTCGTTGAAAACCGCGAGTATGAGAGCACTCATGGCTCCCTCCTGAGGGTTGACAAATCGAGCAGTACCTCGTATTTCGATTCTACTCCTAGCGTGCGGAAATGCCATGGGCATATTGCAGCGCGGTACCCCCCCTGGCCGCCCATTGTTGATATCAGGCCGCGCGGGATTCAACACAACACGGGCGCTAGCTGCGCCGCAGCACCGCGATTTGCCTCACACTCTGCGACGTCAGTGCTTTGCATAACTGCGCGCACACGGCACTCTCGATTGAGCGATTGCAGCGTTCCCCGGCAACAGGGATCGCTGCTGCTTCGGGTCATTTGGTTCGAGTGATCGCACACATCGCCACACGGGGGCAGGCAAATCAGAATGAACGGGCGCTGTGTCCACACCCCCTTGCGGTCAGCCGTCGCGGTCCTGGTCCTATCCATCCTCAGCCCGATCGCCGCGGCCGATGCGGATTCCACGGGCGAGCTGAAGCAATTGAGCCTGGAGCAGCTCATGGACGTCCAGGTCACCTCCGTCGCACGGCACTCCGAATCGATCCTCCAAGCAGCCGCCTCCGTGCAGGTCATCACCCGCGATGAGATCCGCCGCTCAGGCGCGACCAGCCTCGCCGAAGCGCTGCGCCTGGCGGACAACCTGCAAGTGGCCCAGAAGAACGCCCACGACTGGGGAATCAGCGCGCGCGGCTTCAACTCGGCGCTCGCCAACAAACTCCTCGTCATGATAGATGGCCGCACTGTCTACACGCCGCTGTTTTCCGGCGTGTTCTGGAATGACCAGGACTATCTGCTGGAGGACATCGATCGCATCGAAGTCATCAGCGGGCCCGGCGGGACGCTTTGGGGCGCCAACGCCGTCAACGGCGTCATCAACATCATCACCCGCAGCGCCGCGGATACCCAGGGTTTGTTTGCGGAGGCCGGCGGTGGCAATCAATTGAAGGCACTGGCCGCGGCCCGCTATGGCGGCAGCTTCGGATCGGGGACGAGCTATCGACTCTATGGGAAGTATTTCGATAGGAATGATGAGGTCTATCCCAACGACCAATCCGCCGGCGACGGCTGGCACCAGGCACAGACGGGATTTCGCATCGACTCGAGAGCCTCTGAGCACGACAGTGTGAGCCTGCATGGCGACTTCTATCAGGGCCATGCGGGTATCGATACCGGGGGCACGGCCCAAACAGCGGGCGGCAATGTCCTGGGGCGTTGGACCCACACGATATCGGATGAGTCCGATCTGAACCTGCAGACCTACTACGACAAAACCCATCTCATTGACCCGATTCCGCGGGCCGTCTTGAACGGTGTCGTCCTCGCCCCGGCGGGACGCTTGCATGATGACCTCACCACCTACGACATCGATCTGCAGCATCGTTTTGCGCTGGGCGGCCGTAACAGCATTGTCTGGGGTTTCGGCTACCGCTATACCCATGATGTCGTCGTGAACGCGCCCGGCCTCGGCTTCCTGCCGTCGCCCCTGGATCAAAGTCTGTTCAGCGCTTTCGTGCAGGATGAGATGGCCATCCGGTCCGACCTGTCGCTCATTCTCGGCTCCAAGATCGAGCACAACGACTACACCGGCTTTGAATACGAACCCAACCTCCGGCTGCGGTGGAGCCTGGCCCCGGATCAGGCGTTGTGGTCGGCCATTTCGCGTGCGGCCCGCACTCCTTCGCGAATCGATCGAGACCTTGCGGAGCCCGCGCCTCCCTATTTCACAGTCCTGAAAGGAGGCAGTGACTACGGCTCTGAGTACGTCACGGCTTACGAGCTGGGCTACAAGGGACGTATTTCACCGAGCACGACCGCATCGGTAACCGTGTTTCGCAACGATTATCGCGACGTGCGCAGCACGAGCTTCACGCCGGGAACCATCATTCCCATCTTCTTTGCCAACAATCTCGCGGGCCATACCGAAGGCCTCGAAGTCGCCGCGGATCAGCGGTTGCTGGAGAACTGGTCCCTGCATGCCGGCTATGACTATCTGCACGAGAGTTTGCACGTTCGCCCCGGGCAGTTCGACCTCAACAACGCGCTCAACGAAACCGCCGACCCAAGACAGCGCTTCTCGGTTCGGTCCTCGTTGGATCTGCCGGCCCGGGTGCAGTGGGATGCCACCGTTCGATGGGTGGACTCGCTGCCTATGAACAGCGGCGCCCTCGTCGGCACAGTGCCCGCCTTTTTCGAGCTCGACATGCGGCTCGGCTGGACCCTGTTGCCGGGTCTCGAGGTGTCTGTGTCGGGACAGAATCTGCTGCACGACCGCCACCCGGAATACGGCTTCCCGGGTCCGGCCCGCGTCGAGATCGAGCGCAGTGTCTATGGAAAGATTGCATGGCGCAGGTGAAGCGGGCATGGTGTGTGGCCCTGTGCCTGCTGTGGGTTGTAGGGTTGGCGGTCGGGGCCGTCGCGCCTGGTGAATACCGCGTCAAAGCGGTCTTCCTGTTCAACTTCGCCCAGTTTGTCGACTGGCCCGCGGATGCCTTCACGGATGCGGCCCAACCCTTTGTCATCGGCGTTCTCGGCAAGGATCCCTTTGGTCCCGAGCTCGATGCCGTGGTGCGCGGTGAAAAGGTGTCGCAACGGCCGCTGGTGGTCGAGCGTTACTACAACATCGCGGACCTCCATAGCTGCAACATCCTGTACATCGCGCGCAGCGAGATGGGACACCTTCCGCAGATACTCGCGGCCCTCAAGGGACGCAGTATCCTGACGGTAAGCGATGCCGACGGCGACGATCAGACGGGTGTCATGATCAGGCTGGTCAACCGAAGCAACCGGGTCGGGCTGCAGATCGATGTGGGCGCGGCCAAGGCCGGTCACCTGACCATCAGCTCCAAATTGTTGCGTCCTGCCGAAATCGTCGGCAGCCCGGAGGGCTAGCATGCCGACAACACCCATCCGGCGAAAGATCATGACCGCGCTGCTGCTGACGAGCGGTGTCGTCATGTTGTTCACTTCGTCCGCTTTCTGTGTCTACGACTTCCTGACTTATCGCCAGCAGACTCTGCACAACCTGGCCACACTCGGCGATGCCATCGCTGCCAACAGCACCGCGGCCCTGGCATTTCAGAACCCGGACGACGCGCGGGAAGTCCTGTCCGCGTTGCATGCGGAAAGTCACATTGTCGATGCCACCTTGTTCACTTCGGACGGCAGGCCTTTCGCCTCGTACCCAGCCAAGCGCCCGGCTGTGCCGGTGGCAACCCCGCCGCCGGATGGCTACCGCTTCGAGGGCGGATACCTCATCGGGGTCCAGCCGGTGGTGCAGGGCGAACGCCGGATGGGGAGTTTGTACCTGAAGTCCGACCTGAATGCGGTGAACCAACGGTTGCGCAGCTTTGTGCTCATTGCCGCGCTCGTCATGGTGTTGACGTGCGCCGCCGCCTATCTGCTGGCCACCCGCCTGCAAAGACAGATATCCGAACCCATCCTGGCGCTTGCCAGGAGCGTGGCGGATGTGTCCAGTCGCCGGGATTACACGCTGCAGGTCCAGCGGCCCCACGGCTACGAGCTCGGTGTGTTGGCCGATTCCTTCAACAACCTGTTGGTGCAGGTCGAGGCGGCGCGCGCGCGCCTGCAGAGCCAGCTCGGTCGCCTGGACCTGTTGCATCGGATCACGCGCGCGATCGGCGAGCGCCAGGACCTCCCCAGCATTTTCCAGGTCCTTCTGGGTTACCTGGAACAGGAGCTGCCGATCGATTTCGGCTGTATTGCACTGTGCGATCCCGCGGATGGGGAGGCCGTCCGCATCGCAACCATCGGTAATCGCAGCCGACTCCTGGCGCAAAGCATCGGGATTGATGTGGAGCCGCAGGTGCCGGTAGGCCAGAATGGCCTGGCCCGTTGCGTCGCCGGTGAGCTGGTCTACGAGCCGGATGTAGCCGCCGTTGACTTTCCATTCCCGCAACGCTTCCGCCGGGCCGGCATTCTTTCCCTGGTGCTGGCTCCCGTGCTCGTGCAGAAGCGCGTGTTCGGCGTTCTCATGGTGGGCCGCCGGCCGGCTGACGCGTTCAACAGCACGGACTGCGAATTTCTGCGGCATCTGAGCGAACATGTCGCCCTGGCGTCGCACCAGGCTCAGCTCTACGGCGCCCTGCAACAAGCTTATGATGAAGTACGTCAGTCACAGCAAGCCGTACTCCAACAGGAGCGCCTGCGCGCCTTGGGCCAGATGGCCAGTGGGATCGCTCATGATATCAACAACGCCATTTCGCCGATCGCGCTCTACACCGAATCGCTGCTGGAGCGTGAACCGGGACTGAGCGACCGCACTCGCACCTGCCTCGTTACCATCCAGAGAGCGATCGAAGACGTGGCCGAAACCGTCTCGCGCATGCGCGAGTTCTACCGGGTACGCGCGCCGGAAATGAACCTGACGCGGGTCAGCCTGAATCGCCTCATCGAACAAGTGATCGAACTGACACGCGCGCGTTGGAGCGACTTGCCGATGCAAAGGGGTGTGGTCATCACGTTGCAACCCAACCTGGCACCCGACCTGCCCGACATCATGGGCTCGGAAACCGAAATCCGCGACGCACTGACCAACCTCGTCTTCAATGCGGTCGATGCCATGCCGGAAGGGGGCACCCTCGTGTTACGTACACGGTTCGATCAGCGGGATGTTGATCTCCAGGACGAGCATGCGCCCGCCGTCCACGTGGAGGTTTCCGATACCGGCGTCGGCATGGATGAGGAGACACGGCGCCGTTGTCTCGAGCCTTTCTACACAACGAAGGGCGAACGGGGCACCGGTCTGGGTCTTGCAATGGTGTACGGCATGATCCAGCGTCACAGTGCCGATCTCAATATTGACAGCGCCGCAGGCAAGGGCACGACCGTGCGCTTGTCGTTCATCCCTGCGCAGACGACCCTGTTGACCGCGCAGCACGCGCCGGCCGGGCAGACAATCCAGCGCCTGCGACTCCTGTTGGTGGATGACGATCCGCTGCTGCTGAAGTCGGTCAAGGAGGTCCTCGATGCGGATGGCCATACCGTTGTCGCCGCCGATGGTGGTCAGAACGGGATTGAGTCTTTTCAGACCGCGCAGCGCAGCGGTCAACCGTTCTCATTGGTCATTACCGACCTGGGTATGCCTTATGTCGATGGCCGCAAGGTCGCAGCCGCCGTCAAGGCGGAATCGCCGCGCACGCCCGTGATTCTGTTGACAGGGTGGGGGCGGCGGCTGATCGCCGAGAATGACACGCCACCTCACGTCGATCGCATCCTCAGCAAACCGCCGAAGCTGGCCGCGCTGCGCGCCGCACTGGCCGAGCTCACTACCGATGCCGATTCGGTTCCGCCCACCGCACGGGAGCAGATCTCATGAGCACCGCGACGATCGCAAGGCTCCTGATCGTGGACGATGAAGCCGCGCTCATGACCGCGCTGTGCAAGACGCTCGAGTTGGAACAGTACGCCACAACCGGGTTTACCTCGGCCCGCGAGGCACTGGAGCATCTCAGGCACCACCGCTACGACGTCCTGCTCACTGACCTGATGATGCCGGAAATGGACGGCATCACCTTCCTGCGCTCGGCCCAGGCGATCGATCCCAACCTGTCCGTGATCATGATGACAGGACATGGGACGATCGACACTGCCGTCAAATCTCTCCAGTCCGGTGCGTTGGATTACGTTCTCAAGCCCTTCCGGCTCGACAATCTGTTGTCCGTGATGACTAGGGCACTGGCCATGCGGCGCCTGCAGGTCGAGAACCGCGAGCTGCAACAGCGCATCCAGGAACGCAGCCGCGAGCTCGAAGCGAGCAACGCGGAGCTGGAATCATTTTCCTATTCGGTGTCGCATGACCTGCGCGCGCCGCTGCGGGCCATTGACGGCTTTGCCACGCTGTTCATGCACGAATACGGCAGCCAGGTTCCCCAGGATGGACTGGATTTGCTGGCCAATGTCGTTGCCGGCACCGCCCGCATGCAGCGCCTCATCGATGACTTGCTGCACCTGGCGCGCTTCAGCCGCCAGCCGCTCGACATGCATACCGTGTCGATGAAGGACCTCGTGCAGCGGGTGATGGCGACGCTTCAACACCAGTGGCCCGGCCGCGCCCGGCACGTCGAAATCGGCGAGCTGCCGGACTGCTGCGGCGATCAGTCCCTGCTGGAGCATGTGTTGACCAACGTTCTCTCCAATGCATTCAAGTTCACCGCTACGCGCGATCCGGCCCGGATCGAAATCGGGGCCTATGCGGAGGGTGCGGAACAGGTTTACTTTGTGCGCGACAACGGCGTGGGATTTGACATGAAGTATGCCGACAAATTGTTCGGCGCGTTCCAACGGCTGCACGCGGAATCCGACTTCCCCGGCACCGGCATCGGCCTGTCGATTGTCCGCCGCATCATCCTGCGCCATGGTGGCCGAGTCTCGGTGGAGAGTCGTTTGCAAGAGGGCACCACACTGTATTTCAGCCTGCCTCGCTAGTGGCTCGACCTGGAACGCGGCGACTGCTTTGCTCCCGTAGGTCCTAACCCAAGTTAGAATCGCGCGATCATTCGTTGTCAATCCCTGCCGGCATCTGCGATCCTTTCCGCCAGAACGGCGGCAAGCGGAAGCAACCAAAATGAACAAGAACCGGGTGAATCGCCTGTCTTGGCTCATTCCGGCACTGGCATTGGCGGCCTGTGGCGGCGGCAACACTTCGACTGCGCCGCCGATGTCGGATCCAGCACCGGCGCCGGCAGCGACGGCACCCACCATTGCGACTCAACCGGCCGATGCATCGAGCGCCGCCGGCGGCACTGCGACCTTCAGCGTAACTGCTGCCGGCACCGCCCCGCTCACCTATCAGTGGCAGAAGGCTGGAACCGCAATAGCAGGCGCGACCGATTCGAGTTACACGACTCCCGCGCTTCAGGCTGCTGACAACGGCGCAATGTTCACAGTCGTTGTTACGAACTCGGCCGGCAGTATCACGAGCAACGGCGCCAAACTGACTGTTACCGGCAGCGCGCCACAGCCGAGCGATGTCGTCATGTACAAGAACGACGTGGCGCGAACCGGGCAGTATCCGCTGGAAACGACGCTGACACCGGCCAACGTCAACGCGACTAATTTCGGTTTGCTGCGCCAGATGAGTGTGGATGGCAAGGTGGACGGACAGCCGCTGTATCTGTCTAAACTGAGCATCGGTGGAGCGGCCCACAATGTCGTGTTCGCTGTGACTGAGAACGCCTCGGTGTACGCGTTCGATTCCGATACTGGCACGAAGCTTTGGGAAGTGTCGCTTCTCAAAACAGGCGAGACCGCGGCTCCCCCGCAGAATGCGTGCGATCAGATCACTCCCACCATCGGTATTACAACCACTCCAGTCATCGACAGAACCGCGGGACCGAATGGCACCTTGTACGTTGTTGCAATGTCATTCGACGCCACCTCGAAGTACCACCAGCGCCTTCACGCGCTCGACATCACCACCGGCGCGGAGTTGCTCAGCGGGCCAACGGAGGTGACAGGCAGCTATCCCAACCAGGCGGGCGTCACCACGTTCGATCCCGGTCAATACGCGGAACGAACCGCGCTACTGTTGCTCAATGGAGCCCTCTACACGACGTGGACGTCGCACTGTGATAACCCGCCGTACAGCGGCTGGATCATCACGTTTGACCAGGGGACGCTGGCGCAGTCAGCCGTTCTCAATGTTGGACCGGACAGCGGCATCCTGCCGGCGCCCGACATCCCGCCGGCCTTGCAGAATGACACCTCTATCAACGGGCCGGCGATCTGGATGAGTGGCAGCGGTCCGGCGGCCGATTCGGCCGGCAACGTCTATCTGCTGACCGGCAATGGCCGTTTCGAGACTACCCTGGATGCGAACGGCTTCCCCAACCGGGGCGACTATGGGAACTCGTTCCTCAAGCTGTCCAAGTCAGGCTCCACTTTGAAGGTCGCGGACTACTTCACCCAGACGGACAGCCTCCAGGCGTCCTTCAATGACCTCGACCTGGGAGCGGGCGGGGGCCTGATTCTTCCCGATATGAAGGACAGCAACGGCAACGTCAAACACCTGATCGTAGGGGCCGGCAAGGATACCCGGGTGTATGTGGTCGATCGCGACAACATGGGCAAGTTCAGCCCGACAACCAACAACATCTGGCAGCAACTCGGTGCCGGCGCGCTGGGCGGCCCGGTGCGCGGCTCGCCTGCCTACTTTAATGGAACCTTGTATTACGGCCCCCGCGATGTATCACTGAAGGCATTCACGTTCGCGAATGCAAAGCTGCCGGCAGCCGCGACTTCGCAGTCGGTTGCGACCTTCGGCTACCCCGGTACGTCACCGGTGATTTCCTCGAATGGTGCTGCCCAAGGCATCGTCTGGACCCAGCATTCGAACGGCACGTTGTATGCGTTCGATGCGACCAATCTGGCGCACGAGCTCTATGACAGCCGGCAGGCCACCGGCAACCGCGATGTAACAGGACCGGGAGCCGCCGGGTCCGGGTTGAAGTTTGTGGTGCCGGTGATTGCGAACGGCAAAGTCTTCATGGGAACACCCAACTCCGTCGCCGTATTCGGCCTGCTGCATTGATGTCATCCTCAACCCAACACTCTCGAGACTTCTTTGAAATCCCTGACTGACTCGCCCGTTCCAAAAGCATATCGTATTTCGTATACGATAAGGGGGACGGGGTATGCCGAGTCAAGATGCAAGGTGTCGACAGTCGCATTTTCGGCCTGTTTTGGCCGTGTCGACTCTGGTGTGCGGCTGCAGTGGCCTCATTGCCACGGCGCTGGCTCAGACACAGACCCAGGCGCAGAAGCCGGACGACAGCCTTCAGGAAGTGGTCGTCACGGGCTCCCGCCTGATTCGTACCGACCTCACGGCTCCCAGTCCAACCACTGTCGTCAGTGCCGAGGACATCAAGCTTTCGGGCAATGTCACGCTCGACAAGACTCTCAATGAGTTTCCGCAGCTTGCGACGGGCAACGCGTCCTCCGTCAACAACGGGGGTGGCTCGGGCATTCTCACCGCGAACCTGCGGGGCCTCAGTACCAACAATCAGGCGGTTCGCACACTGACACTCGTCAACGGCCGGCGCTTCATTCCTGCGGACCAGTACGGGAATGTGGATCTCGCCAGTATTCCCGATGCGCTCATCAAGCGAGTAGACATCATCACGGGTGGCGCGTCGGCCGTCTATGGCTCGGATGCGATCGCGGGCGCGGTGAACTTCGTGCTGGACGATCACTTCTCCGGATTGCAGGCCACCGCGCAGTACGGGATCAACTCACACGGTGATGGCTCGCAACGCAAGTACGACATCACGTTCGGTTCGAACATGGACGGCAACAAGGGAAATGTCGTCGGCTCCTTCTCGTACACACAGGAAAACAGCTTTACCCAGGCAGATCGCGACTTCTCCGCCATTCCGTTGGCCGACAACTCCAAGCACACCGGCTTTGTTTATTCAGGGTCGGGGAATATTCCCGGTACCCGGGTGCCGCTGTCGGCGACACAGCTCGCGGGGCTCGAGGACCTCGTTCCCACTACAGACCCGAGCTGCACGAGCGTGACTGGCGTGCGCTTCCTTGCCGGCGGCGCGGCGACGCCCTATTGCCAGCCCGAAGACACGTACAACTACGCGGGATTCAACCTCCTGCAGCGCCCGCTGGAGCGCGTCAATGTCACCTTCCTCGCGCACTATGACATCGTCGATCATGTAACCGCGTTTGGCGAAGCCTACTTCGTCGATTCCAAGAACAACTACGTGCTGGCGCCGGATTCGTTCACACCAGTGACTCCGGGCGCACCGTCCTCGACCCTGCTCGTTCCGAACTACGCCGGCAATCCGATTCTTTCGGCGGCGACGCGCCAGTTCCTGGTCGACAACGCCAACGTGTTCGATCCAAAGGGGACCGGCACTGCTTCGATTGTCGGTGGCGGCCGGCGCGCCGATGAGCTGGGCCCGCGCGAAGCCTTCTTCCAGCGGATCAGCTACAACGTCACCGGCGGCTTGCGCGGCGACTTCGATCTCATTGGCCAGAACTGGAAGTGGGAGGTGTTCGGTCAGTACATGTACAACCGCACGAACACCTCGAACATCAACTTCGTCAACCAGACCCGGCTGAGCCTGGCGCTGGACGCCGTGACCAACTCGGCGGGCCAGGTAGTCTGCCGCGTACAGATCTCAGGCTGTGCGCCCACGTCGTTGTTCGGTAGCGGCTCGATTTCGGCGGCGGCGGCCCAATTCATGACGCCCGAACGCGATAGCCACGATGAGTTCTTCCGCCATGTGGCGGGCGGCTCGGTGTCCGGTACGCTCTTCAATCTACCCGCGGGACCCGTCGCCCTGGCGCTCGGCACCGAATATCGCAAAGACACTTACACCAACGATGTGAGCCCGTTTGATCTGGCCGGCGAATACGGCGCCGCCTCCAACGCGGCGCTTTCGGGCGGATTCAGTGTGAAGGAAGCCTTCATGGAAACCCGCTTGCCGATTCTCTCCGACCTGCCGTTCGTGAAAACCTTGGCGGTCGAGGCGGCGGCACGCTATTCCGACTACACGACGGTCGGCAATGTATTTACGTGGAAGGCCGGCGGTGAATACGCGCCGGTGGAGTGGCTGCGTTTCAGAGGCGCATTCAACCGCGCGGTCCGTGCGCCGAACGTCGGCGAGCTGTATTCGGCCCAAACTCAAGGCTTCACAGGAGGGACGGACCCGTGCTCTGTCACCGCGGGCAGCCGAAGCGATGCACTGAAGGCGCTGTGCGTAGCTCAGGGAGTACCGGCATCCGACATCAACACTTTCACACAGGCCACCTTGGGCCTGACACAGCAAAGTGGCGGTAATCCAAACCTGCAAGCCGAGAAGTCCAATACCTACACGATCGGCGCGGTCATTTCACCGCCGTGGGTCCAGCACTTCAATCTCACGGTCGACTACTTCAAGGTCAATGTGCATGGAGCCATCACCAGCATCAATGCGCAGCAGACACTGAATGACTGTTACACCAATCTGATTCCGGACAGTCCGACCTGCCTGGCGGTGCACAGGCTGCCGAGTAACGGCCAGATCGACTTCGTCAATACCGCGCTGGCCAATATCGGCTTCCTCCAGGTTTCCGGCGTCGATACCCAGGCCGACTACAAGCTGGCGTTGCCCTCCCTGCTGGAACTGGGTGGGCACGCGGCCAACCTCAGCCTCCAGGCCACGGCGAGCTGGCTGTTCAACCGGACCACCCAGTCATTCGCGGGAGCGGCGCCCCAGGACTGCGCCGGCTTCTACGGCGCCGGCTGCTCATCCGGTACCGGCGGATTCATTACGCCGGACTTCAAAGTCAACATGAGCGCCGCTTACCAGAGCGGACTGCTCAGTTGGCGGCTCGTGGGGCGGATGATCGGGGGACTCGATGTCTACCCGGGCACCGCGGCGTTTGTGAAGCACGTGCCGCCGGTCTGGTACGTGGATACGACCTTTGGTGTCGACCTGGGCGAGCACGTGAACCTGTTCGCCGGCATCGACAACCTGGCCAACAAACAGCCGCCGATTCTCGGCACGACTTTTGTCGGAGATGCCAACGTCGATGTGTCGCTCTACGATGTGCAGGGTCGACGCTACTTCGCCGGAGTGACGCTGAAGTTGTAATGTGCCCCGGGCGGACGCTCAGGCTTGCAGCTTGTTCGAGTGCGAGCCCGCTTCTCGTCCCAACAGGCTACGGCCGCGGCCGTAGAGGAAGTACGCGGCCAGTCCGATCGCATTCCAGATCGCGAAGCGCACCAGAGTCTTTTCCGGCAGGCTCATCAGCAGATAGAGGCAGCCCAGGACGGCCAGTGTGCCGATCACGTTCGGCGCGGGGCAGCGGAACACACGCTTCAGGTCGGGCGCGCGGCGCCGCAGGACCATCATGCAGATCCCAACAGTGATGAATGCAATCAACGTTCCGGCGTTAGCCAACTCGGCGATCTCATCCAGACGGAAGAAGCCGGCGACGGCCGCCACGAAAACGCCCGTGACTGCAGTGACCACGGCGGGACTGCCGGTCCGCTTCGACACCCTGGATAGGGCTCGCGGCAATAATCCGTCGCGCGCCATTACAAAGAAGATGCGGCTCTGACCATACATCATCACCAGGATGACGGTGGGCAATGCAACCAGGGCAGCGCCCGCCACGACATTGGCGGCGCTGGAATGCCCCAGCGAGCGCAGCACCAGCGCCAACGGTTCGGGCGAGCCGCCCAACCGTGTGTACGGCAGCGCGCCCACGGCCGTAATCGCCACGAGGATATAAATAGTAGTGCAAAGAATCATGGAGCCGATGATGCCTATCTTGAGGTCTCTTGCCGGATTGCGAGTTTCCTCCGCCGACGTGGCCACCGCGTCAAAGCCGTAGAATGCGAAGAACACAATGGCTGCAGCCGCCATGACACCTCGCGTTTCGCCCCCTTCAACATGACTCGTGAAACCGTAAGGCGCGAAAGGAACGAGGTTGCCTGCGTGGAAAGCCGGAGCGGCTATGGAGACAAAAGCCGCCAGAGCCGCGATCTTGATGATGACCAACACTATGTTGAGTGTCGCGCTCTCGCGCGTACCGGCTATCAGCATCCCGGCGATCGTCAGGGAAACCAGCACGGCGGGCAGGTTCACAATGCCGCCGCCATGGGGACCATTCAACAACGCGTGGGGCAGGGTGATGCCCGTCGCCTGCAGCCAACCTACCAGGTAGCCCGACCAGCCTACGGCTACCGTAGAACAGGCCAGGGAGTACTCGAGAATCAGGCTCCAGCCGACCACCCAGGCGACCAACTCGCCGAGTACCGTATAGCTGTATGTATAAGCGCTGCCGGCGGTTGGAATCAGCGTGGCCAGTTCCGCATAGGCAAGCGCGGCACAGGCACACACCGCGCCGGCGATGAGGAAGGCGAGGATGACAGCAGGTCCGGCGCGCTCTGCTCCCACACCGGTCAATGTGTAGATACCCGTGCCGACGATCGCGCCAACACCGAGCGCGATGAGGTGTGGCCAACTCAGCGTGGGCCGCAGCCGGGGACTGCCCTCATCGGCGGCAACTTCATTGATCGGCTTGAGCGGACCCCATATGGCCATTTGCTTCCTTCCATCTTCTGTTGACCCCGGGAGAAGGGGCTTGACCCTAAGTGACTACAGTATACGATATACACACGAAATGCGGCCTGAGGGGCGAAGTATGCGCAGCCTGTTCCAAACAGGGTTGATTGCGGCATCTCTATTGGCAGTGACGGCTGCTCATTCCCAACAAAAGCCACCCGATCATCCGCCACCGCAGTTTGGTTTCCGCTTTCTCGGTCCCGTGGTGGGCAACCGGGTCGCCGCGTTTGCCGCGGCACCGGGTGAGCGCAACACTTATTACATTGGCGCCGCTTCCGGTGGAGTATTCAAGACGACCGACGGCGGGACGAAATGGAACCCGATCTTCGACGACCAGAAGGCCGCTGCCATCGGCGCGCTGGCCGTGGCTCCTTCGGAGCCGGACACGGTCTGGGCGGGAACGGGCGAGGCCTGGGCGATTCGTGACATCGATGTCACCGGCGATGGAGTCTACAAGTCGACTGACGGCGGCAAGACCTGGACCAACATGGGGTTGCCGGAGAGTGGCCGCATCGGCCGCATCCTGATCGACCCCGCGAATGCCAACAGTGTCTATGTGTGTGCGCTCGGCAGACTGCCGGCGCCGCAGCAGGACCGGGGGGTGTATCACACCAACGATGGGGGCAGGACCTGGCAGCACCAGCTTTTTGTTGATGCCAATACCGGTTGCTCAGGCCTGTCGATGGACGCCAAGGACCCCCGTACGGTCTTTGCCGGAACCTGGCAGGTCAAGATGAACACCTGGGGCGAATACAGCGGCGGCCCCGGCAGTGGCGTATTTGTCACTCATGATGCCGGTGAGCACTGGCAGCGTATTACGGCGCACGGTTTGCCGACGACGCCGGTCGGTAAGATCGACGTGGCCGTGGCTCCATCCAACTCGGCCCGTGTGTATGCGTTGATTCAGACCAATGGCGAGGGTTCCCTGTGGCGTTCGGATGACGGCGGCCAGAACTGGCGTACGGTCTCATGGGACCGGAAATTGACAGGCCGTGCCGGTTATTACATTCACCTCATGGTGTCACCGGCCAATCCGGACCGGGTGATCGTCGCCAGCAGCAGCGTCAATCAGTCGACCGACGGCGGTGTTACTTTCGACATCCAGAAGTGGGGCGGCGATACGCACGATATCTGGTGGGATGCGAAGGATGCCGACCATTTTGTCATTACCGATGACGGCGGCATCAACCTGACGCTCAATGGCGGCAAGGGCATCCGGCGGATCAATTTCCCGATCGGCCAGATGTACCACGTCGACGTCGATGACCAGACGCCGTATTACATTTACACCAACATGCAGGACCACACCACGATGCGGGGGCCGAGTATCCCGATCGGCGGGCGGCCGTCGGATCAAGGCTGGGACCACCGCATGGGTGGCTGCGAAAGCGGGTTCACGCTGCCGGATCCGAGCGATCCCAACATTGTGTGGTCGTCCTGTTACGGCAACGAAGTAACCATCTGGGACGCGCGCACACGGCGTGCCCGCTCCGTCAGTCCGTGGCTGCATACATTGGACGCGGCTCCCGACCAGGTACCGTATCGCTGTCACTGGACACCACCCCTGGCGATTGATCCGTTCGATCCGAAATCGGTTTACTACGGCTGTCAGGTGATCTTCAAAACAACCAATCGCGGCCAAAGCTGGCGTGTGGTCAGTCCCGACTTGTCGCATCGCGACCCGAAATACATCAAGTCATCCGGCGGCATTGTGGCGGACAATCTCGGCCAATTCGCGCCCGAGGTGGTGTTCGCAATCGCGCCTTCCCAAATCAAGCAAGGACTGGTCTGGGCGGGGACGAACGACGGCAAGCTCTGGTATACCAGCGACGGCGCCGGCAAGTGGACCGATATCACGCCGGGCCTGAAGAGTTTCGGCATTCCCGAGCTTGCGACCGTGACCCGCATCGAGCCTTCACACTTCGATCCGGCGACCGCCTATGTCAGCTTCGATGCGCACCTCACCAATGACGACCGCAATCCCTACATTCTGAAGACCGGCGATTACGGCAAGACCTGGAGCAAAATCAGCGGCGGCCTGCCCACCGGGACGCTGGCGTACGTACGCAATGTTTCCGAAGATCCGAACGTCAAAGGGCTCCTGTTCGCCGGTACCGGCAACAGCCTGTACTACTCGCTGAACGATGGAGCCGATTGGACGGAGCTGCATACGGGACTTCCGCCTGCGCCCGTGACGTGGTCGGTGACTCAGAAGCGCTTCCATGACCTGGTTGTTTCGACTTACGGCCGCGGGATCTACATCCTCGATGACATCAGTCCGCTCGAACAGATGGCCCGGAATGGCAAACCGACAGCCGCGGTATTCTTCAAACCGCGTGACAGTTATCGTCTGGCGAACGCCGCTGCCTACTTCACCTATTGGTTACCGGCCGAAGGCAAAGACAAGATCCAGGCCGAAGTCATCGACGCCACCGGTCACACTCTCCGCACATTGCATGGTGAGAGCAAGGCGGGATTCAATCGCATCGCGTGGGATCTGCGCATTGATCCCATCGAGACCATCCAATTGCGCACCATCCCACCTGAGAATCCGCACATCTGGGACGACACCCGCTTCAAGGGCAAGAAGTGGCGCCCGATCACGCACTGGGGCATGTCGGAACACCAACCCGGTCCGATCGTCCCTCCGGGCGCCTACCAGGTGAAAATCACTTTGGGTGGACAGGCGTTCACGCAGCCGCTGACATTGCTGCCGGACCCCAAGGCGGCGGGCACCCCTGCACAGATCGGACAGACTTATGCTCTGCAGGCGCGTATCCGCGACGATGTTGGCCGCATCTCGGGCATGGTCAACCTGATTGAGCGTCAACGCCGGCAACTCGAAGACATGAAAGCCGAAGGGACGCCGCTGGCGAAGCCGGTGGACAAAATGAACAAGCGTCTGCAGGACATCGAGTACGAGATGTTCCAGAAGGCGCTCGCCGCCAGTGACGACAAATACTATGTTGCCGCCTTCAAGATCTACTTCAATCTGTTGTGGCTCAATGCCGAGATTGGCACCGGGGCAGGGGATGTCGCGGGGGGCGCCGATCAGGGGCCGACGGATACCGCGCCCAAGTTGGTGGACGACCTGGAGAAGCAGCTCACCGCCGCGACCGGCCACTATCGGACCTTGATGGACAAGGATGTGCCCGAGTTCAACAAGTTCCTGGCGTCCAAGGGCAAGGAACCTTTGATCACCGCGATTTCCTACGAGAAGCCGGAGGAGGGCGCGCCCGAAGACGATGATGATGACTTTGCCGATTCAGGCGCGGACGCGGATGATCCGGCAGAGGCTGACTGACCATGCGCAAACTGTTGACGCTGTTTTTTTCATCCGCCGTGTTGGCTACGGTGTTGGCCACATCACCCGCCGTCGCGCAGGAGAAACATGATGGCGAGGCGGCCAAGCCCGATCCGGAGGCCGCCGTTGCCAGCGCCGTCGAGGATGCGCAGCCCAAGCATGGCTCAATCACCACTGCGAGCGGCCGTAAGATTGAATACACGGTCACACCGGGCACCTTGACGATCCGCAACGACGCCGGCGATCCCATAGCCAGCATGTTTTATGTGGGTTATGTCGCCAATCGCACCAAAGGCGATGAACGCGAGCGGCCCATCACCTTCCTGTTCAACGGCGGCCCGGGCTCGTCGAGCATGTGGTTGCACATGGGGTCATGGGGGCCGGTCCGCGTTGACACGCCGACCGCCACGGCCTTTCCGCCGGCGCCGTTTCACATCGGTGAGAACCGGTTGACTCTGCTCGATGACTCGGATCTGGTTTTTGTCGATGCCATCGGGACCGGGTTGTCCCGCCCGCTGGGCAAGGCGAAGGGAGAGGATTTCTACGGTGTGGATCCCGACATCGATGCCTTTGCGCGCGGTATTCAGCGTTATTTGACACTGAATGATCGGTGGAATGCGCCCAAGTTCGTATATGGTGAGAGTTACGGTACCTTGCGCGCGGGTGGTCTGGTCTTGGCGCTGCAGCAGCGGGGTATACAAACCAACGGTGTCATTCTCCAGTCCTCCGTGCTGAACTATGGTGTGCGCCAGCCAGGTAACAACATCGCCGAGTTGCGCATGTTGCCCAGCTACGCAGCCACCGCTTGGTATCACAAGCGGTTGCAGAATCGTCCCGAGACGCTCGAGCCATTTCTGACCGAGGTCCGTGCCTGGACACGCGGCCCTTACCTCCTGGCCCTCGCGCAGGGCGACAATCTGTCAGACCAGGACCGCCAGAGCATTGCGCAGCAGATGAGTGCCTACACGGGGCTGCCGGTTCCTTTTTTGCTCGCCAGCGACCTGCGGGTGAATCTCAACCGCTTCCGCAAGGAGTTGCTGCGCGATCAGCGCGGCACGGTCGGGCGGTTGGATTCGCGTTTCGTGGGTACGGACGTGGATGCGGCGGGCGAGCAACCTGACTACGATGTGACCGATACCTCGATGAGCGGTCCGTATGTGGCGGCTCTCAACAAGTATCTGTTCGGCACGTTGGGTTACAAAACGAAGCTCACTTACCGGCCGACCTTCTACCAGGAGATCGGCGGCGATCATTGGAATCAGAAGCACAAGGGACCCAACGGGCAGAGCATGGCACTCGCTGCGACGTCCCTCGACCTTGCGGCCACAATGCGTGAGAACCCGCACTTGAAGGTGCTCTCACTCAACGGTTACTACGATATGGCGACGCCGTTCTTCGGGGCCGAATGGGATCTGGCGCAACTGCAGATTGCCCCGGCACTGCACAAGAACATCACGCTGCGTTACTACGAGTCCGGTCACATGATCTACATCGCACCCGAAGCCATGGGCAAGATGAAGAAGGATCTCGATCAATTCTATTCCGAGGCCACCTCGGGCCGATGATCTCAAAAAGGGGGGTGCCGCTCCGGCGCCCCCTCGCGAATCGGGCAGGCAGTGTAATATTGCACATGCCTCGCGTTTTTCCGTGCCTCGCAATCTTTACCACGTTATTGGCGCAAGGTTGCGCTGTCGGCCCCAACTTCAAGCCTCCCGCGGCCCCGAAAGTCACCGGCTACAGCGCCAACCCGCTGGCATCCACCGTCAGCACCACCGGGGTTCCGGGCGGCGAAACGCAACGTTTCGTCTCCGGCGCTGACATTTCTTCAGACTGGTGGACCCTGTTTCATTCGGCGCCACTCAATGAGCTGATTGAGCATTCCCTGGCGAACAACCCCGATCTGGCGGCGGCCCAGGCGGCCCTCCTGTCGGCCCGGGAAGGGGTACTCGCTCAGCGCGGGGTCTACTATCCGGCGGTTTCAGGGGAATTTTCCGCCACTCGCCAGGGTCAGTCGGGAGTGATCGCCCCCACGCTGGCCTCGAACGCACTGGCGTACAATCTATTCACGCCGCAAGTGACGGTCTCCTACGTTCCGGATGTGTTCGGCTTGAACCGCCGCACGGTGGAGTCGGCCCAGGCACAGGCGGAAGCCGTGCGCTTCCAGATGATCGCCACCTACAACACCCTGACCTCAAATGTGGTGGTGACGGCTATCCAGCAGGGTTCGGTGCGGCTGCAGATGGAAGCAACCCAGCAGCTCATTGATATCGACGCCAACATCCTGCAGATCCTCCGATACCAGTTTGAGAAGGGTTACGCCAACGGCGTCGATGTCGCGGCCCAGGAGTCACAGCTCGCGCAGGTCAAAGCCACGCTTCCGCCGCTGGAAAAGCAAGCGGCACAATTGCACAACCTCATGGCGACTCTCGCCGGTGACTTCCCCAGCCAGACGGCCGCCGGCAGCTTCGAGCTGACGAGCTTGAAGCTGCCACAGGATTTACCCGTTAGCGTGCCAGCCGACCTGGTTACGCAACGTCCGGACGTGCGTCAGGCAGAGGCAGCCCTGCACGATGCCAGCGCCAAGATCGGCATCGCCCGAGCGAATCGCCTACCCAACATCACGCTCACCGCCAACACCGGCAGTTCCGCTTCAGCAATCAACGAGCTGTTCACGTCGGGGACCGGTTTCTGGGCGGTGGGTGCGGACCTCACAGCGCCCATATTCCAGGGCGGTGCGCTGCTGCATCAGGAGCGCGCAGCAAAAGCCGCCTATGCCCAGGCCGCCTCGCAATATCGCAGTACCGTTCTCACCGCCTGCCAGAATGTGGCTGACACCCTGGCGGCACTTTCCACGGATGCCGATGAGCTCAAAGCCGCGGCGACGGCGGCCGATGCCGCTAAAACAGCACTCGATCTCGCCGAACGTCAATGGAAGGACGGCTACGCGGGATACGTGGTTTTGCTCAGCGCCCAGCAAGCCTACCAGCAGGCGCGGATTACTCTCGTGCAGGCCCAAGCCAGCCGCTACGCCGATACGGCTGCGCTGTTTCAGGCTCTGGGCGGGGGCTGGTGGCACAGGCAGGATTTTTCCGCGGGTAATCATGGGAAATAGTCGGGCGCGCCCTCAGCATTCCACTCCGTTCCTCCTACTAGCAGCAATCCTCGCCTTCACCGGCTGTAGCTCCAGGGACGACAACAACCCCGCGACGGTGACCGCCAGCAATCTCAAGCTGACCGCGGACCAGCGGCAGCATATTCAGCTCTACACGGTCGTGTCATCGCACTATCACCGGACGCTGGAAACCACCGCTGCGGTCGACTTTGATAACGATCAGGCCACCAGCGTGCTTGCGCCGATCTCGGGTCCCGTGTCACGTCTGATCGTTGCGCAGGATGACGAAGTCACGAAAGGGCAGCCATTGGCGATTGTCGATTCACCTGACTTCGCTACGGCCCTCAGCACTTATCAAAAGGCTCTCGCCAGCGCGCAGACCAACCGCCGTCTTGCCGACTTGGACAAGGATCTCGTGCAGCACAATGGCGTCTCCCAGCGCGAATTCGAACAGGCACAAACCGACGCGACCAACGCTGAGGCTGATCGAGACGCAGCGCTCAGGGCGCTGGTTGCGTTGAATGTTCCGCGTGAGACGATCGAGGCTATCCGCCAAGGGAAGCCGGTTGCAGCGCCGGAAGGGATCATTCGTTCTCCTGTCGCCGGAACGGTCGTGGAGAGGCTCATCTCACCCGGACAGCTACTGCAGGCGGGTACAACAGCGTGCTTTACGATTGCCAATCTCTCGCGCGTCTGGGTCATGGCGCGGTTGTTCGGCTCCGATCTGGCCGCAGTCAGAGTCGGTGATTCGGCTGAGGTGGTGACAGGCGTCGACACCCACAACTTTCCGGGTACGGTGGACAAGATTTCCGCTCTGGTCGATCCGGACACTCGCGCGGTGACCGTGCGAGTGGTCGTCGATAACCCCCAGCATGCCCTGCGAAAGCAGATGTACGTGCGCGTGTTGATTCATTCCCGCGCCGAAAGCACCGGGGTGCTGATCCCGGTTTCGGCGGTGTTGCGCGATGACGAGAATTTGCCCTTTGTCTATGTTGCCGAGGCGGATGGGAGCTTCGCGCGGCGGCACCTGACACTCGGCTCTCGAGTAGGCGACCAATTCGAGGTTCCCGCGGGCCTGCGCGAGGGAGATCAAATTGTGGTCTCCGGCGGCCTTTTCGTTCAGTTCATGCAAAGTCAATGAGCGCGACGCTGCCGCCCAATCTGCCTGCGCCTCGCACAGGGTCCATTATCAACCGCATTGTCGCCTCATCGCTGCGACAGCGTTTTCTCGTTGTGCTTTTGACGGTTGTGCTGATCGGCGTCGGCGTTCGTTCGTTGATCCGCCTGCCGGTGGACGCGTATCCAGATCTTTCGCCGCCGATGGTGGAAATCATCACCCAATGGCCGGGACACGCCACCGAGGAAATCGAGCGGCTCATTACGGTGCCTGCCGAGCGTGAGATGAACGGTCTGCCGCGCCTGAACACCAGCCGATCGATCTCGCTCTACGGCTTGTCCGATGTCAGGCTGACATTCGAGAACGGGACTGATGATTATTTCGCCAGGCAGCAGGTCTTCAACCGCCTCGGGGACATCACTCTGCCGAGCGGTGTCACTCCCACACTGTCGCCCCTGTCAGCACCCTCCGGTCTGATCTACCGCTATGTGCTCCAAAGTCCGGATCGCTCACCGATGGAGCTCAAGACTTTCGAGGACTGGATTGTGGAGCCCGCCTTTCGAGCCGTTCCGGGTGTGGCGGATGACTCCGGTTTCGGGGGTGGCACCATGCAATACCAGGTGCTGCTCGATCCCGCCAGGGTCGCCTCCGTCGGCTTGTCGGTACAGCAGGTTGAGGATGCGCTGACGGCCAACAATGGCAATGCGGGTGGCGGCTTCTATTCCCAGGGTGGCCAGTTCTACTACGTTCGCGGGCTGGGGCGCATCAAAACCCTGGAGGATATCGGCAATGTGGTCGTGGCGGAGCACGACGGCACGCCGGTACTCGTGAAGGACGTTGGGCGTGTCGTCATCGATATTGCGCCTCGTCTCGGTGAGTTTGGCTATCAGAAACAGGACGACGCCGTGGAGGGCGTCATCCTGCTGCGCACCGGTGAGAAGACCCAGGCGGTCCTGGACGGCGTGGCGGCGAAGACACAGGAGCTCAATTCCAGCATCCTGCCGAAGGACATCAAGGTCGTTCCGTTCTACGACCGCAGCGATCTCGTCGATCTGACCAAGGAAGTCGTGCAACGCAACCTGCTGCGCGGCATGTTGCTGGTCGTCGCCGTGTTGGTGTTTTTCTTATATGACCTGCGTGCCGGGTTCATCGTCGCCGTGAGTATTCCGCTGGCGTTGCTGTTCGCGTTCATTTGCCTGGATGTTCAGAACGCATCGGCCAACCTGCTGTCGATCGGGGCGGTGGATTTCGGCATTCTGGTCGACGGGGCCGTGGTGATGGTGGAAAACATCGTCCGGCGGATGGCAGCCCGCCAGTCGGGCCCGATTGATGTAATCAAGATCATCACCGAGGCCGCTGCCGAAGTAGACCGTCCGCTGGTTTACGCAGTCGCGGTGATTGTGGCCGGATTTCTGCCCATCTACGTGCTGTCGGGCCCTTCAGGAAAGCTGTTCAAACCGATGGCCGACACCATGGTGTTTGCACTCGTGGGCGCGTTGCTCGTCACATTGACGCTGCTGCCGATGCTATGCGCCTGGTTCATGCGCCGCGGCGCCCAGGAACGGCGCAATGCCGCTTTTGAAGCCATCAAGTCGGTCTACGTCAAAGGCCTGGATGCCTGCCTCGCCCGCCCCTGGGGCACGACGATCGCCACGATAGTGCTGCTGGGGCTTTCGCTATTGTTGGTCCCGCGGCTCGGGGCCGAATTCATGCCGAAGTTGGACGAGGGTGCGCTCTGGGTGCGTGCCACGATGCCGTACACCATCTCCTTCGACGAGGCATCCAAAATCGCTCCGCGCGTGCGGGAGGTCCTGCGCACATTTCCTGAGGTAACGACTGTCGCGTCGGAGCTCGGCCGGCCCGACGACGGTACGGATCCTACAGGTTTCTTTAACGTGGAGTTTTATGTAGGGCTCAAACCTTACTCGCAATGGCATGGCTCGTATCGCAACAAGGCCGGCCTGATTCACGCAGTGAATGACAAGCTCGCGGCGTTTCCGGGCATCACGTTCAATTACACCCAGCCGGCCGAAGATGCGGTGGACGAAGCTGAAACGGGCCTGAAGAGCGCTCTCGCGGTCAAGGTCTTCGGCGCCGATCTTCACACCCTCGAACAGAAGGGCAAGGCGATCAAGAAGGTGTTGGAGCGCGTCCGCGGCATCCGGGATGTCACCCTGGTGCAGGAGCTCGGGCAGCCCAGCCTGACCATTGATATCGATCGCGCCAAGATCGCACGCTACGGTGTCAATGTCGCTGACATCAATGCGCTCATTCAGACAGCCATTGGTGGAGACGTGGCAACGCAGGTGGAGCAGGGGGAGAAAGAGTTCGATCTGGTCGTGCGCCTCGATCGGCAATACCGCGACAACCCGGAGGAAATTGGCAACATCCTGGTCGCGACTCCCGGTGGGCAGCAGATTCCGCTCAAGGAGTTCGCGGCCATCAATGTCACCAACGGAGCTTCGTTCATTTATCGCGAGAACAACTCACGTTACATCGGCGTGCAGTTCTCAGTGGAGGGGCGCGACCTTGCTGGTGCCGTGGACGATGCGATGCAGCAGGTCAATCACAAAGTTTTCCTGCCCCACGGTTATCGACTCGACTGGGGCGGAGAGTATTCCGAGTACACGGCTTCGCGTGCACAACTACGCATCATTTTGCCTTTGACGCTGTTTCTCATCTTCCTGCTGCTGTTCTCGCTGTACAGTAACTTGAAGTTCCCACTGATAACCGTGCTGGGCGTGGTGTTGTCCGCACCCGTGGGCGGCATCGTTGCGCTGTGGCTCACCGGCACGCCGTTCTCCGTATCCTCCGGTATCGGCTTTCTTGCGCTGTTTGGCGTGTCGGTGCAGACCGCCGTCGTGTATATCTCATACGTGAACGAGCTGCGCCGCGATGGAATCGACCTGCCCGAGGCGGTTCGGCAGGGCGCGATTCTGCGGTTGCGGCCGATCATGATGACCGCGTTGGTGGCTGCATTCGGACTTTTGCCCGTCGCGCTGGCAACTGGCGTGGGTACCGACTCGCAGCGGCCGTTTGCATTGGTGATTGTCAGCGGCCTGTTCAGCAGACTGCTGATCAGTGTCTTCTTGATGCCGGCATTGTATATGTTAGTGGGACGCCCCGGGGATCGACTGGAGGTGTGAGGAAGTCAATGGTGATGCTGTGGGACGCGCTCAGCCGGCTCAGCCACCTGCGGGACCTCTGCCTGACTGCGGGCGAGCCGTAACATCCCGTCAATGACCGCATTGTTGATACCGCGGAACTTCACTCCGTACTGATTGAGCTCGCGGCGCGTTATGGAGGCCATGATGGATGACCTGCGCAGGCCCGGTCCCTCCACCTCGAGCTCAATGTGTGTCAGAGGATTCAAATCGAGCGGCGTCTGCAGCAGGGCACCGCTGATACTGACATTCAGGAGCACCCCCGGACCGAATGTGGAAGGGTGGACCATCACCAGCACGCGCAGGTCGCACGGGACACGAGTTCCGCAGCGCTGCTCCTTGGGTACTTCGGGCATTACGGCTATGGCCAAGAGCGGGCTGATGAGATTACTCGCTTGCCGCTCGAATGCGGCGCCGGCCGTGGTGCACTAATGATGACCCGTGCGCTGCTTCGCAGATTCGGCCGGCCCGGGCGGTGGCGCGGGGAACGTCCTTTCATTGATGCGACCAGGCGAGCGCTCCGTGCTGCAGGCGCCCACGTTCCCTCGCTGGCGGCGAGTGTCGGGGTGGCAAAATGCAATGGTCTCCTATCGAGTGCGTAGAGTATGAGCTGCTCGAGATCGGCTATAGGGTTTCTGATCGCCGCCGCATTTGCGTCAGTTGCACAGGCAGCGTGGCCACCGCAACTCCCGCTCGAAATGCGAGTGCCGTTTGACCCCACAGCCTTTCCCAGCGGCGATCGCCAGTTTCTGACTTACGAGCTGTATGTTTCCAACTTCGATAGCCAGCCAGTTACTCTCCAACGCATCGAGGTGCTCGACGCGAACAGCGCGGCCACGCGAGCGGTTGCCACGTTTGAGGCGCGGCAGCTCAATCCGATGTTGCACCATATGGGTAAGGAGATAGTTGGAGATGAGATACCCGTGGCTGGCGACGATTCGCAACGTCAGCTTGCGGCAGGTGAAACAGTCGTCGTGTATTTGAACGTGCCTTTTGAGAGGGCCGCGCAGCTACCCACTCGCTTGCGTCACCGAGTGCTGACCGATCGCGGCACCGTGGATGCAGCGAGTATTGCTACACACAACACGCAGCTACGCGTGCTTGCCCCGCCATTGGAAGGAAGCCGCTGGCGCGCCGATTCGGGCCCCGGCAATGATTCTCATCATCGTCGCCAGATCATGATGCTCAATGGAGCGCCTCGGGTTCCCTCCCGGTATGCAATCGACTGGATGCAGAGCCGGAACGACAAGGCTTTCTCCGGCGACGAACACAGCAACAAGTCCTATTTCGCCTACGGAAAGCCGGTGCTGGCTGTTGCGAATGCCCAGGTGATTGCGGTGAAGGATGGCATTGCGGAGAATGTCCCGGGCCACTTTGGCACAGGGAAGCTGGCTGTGCCGATGTCGTTGGACACCATTTGCGGCAACCTGGTTGTCCTGGATCTCGGTGGAAGTGAGTTCGCCGGCTACTACCATCTGCAACCGGGCAGCTTACGAGTCAAGGTGGGGGATCGCGTTCAGCAGGGCCAGGTTCTGGCGGAGATCGGCAACTCCGGTGGCTCATTCGAACCGCATCTGCATTTCGAGGTCACCAACGACCGGCAGATCCTGGGCGGAGAGGGTTTGCCCTACATCCTCGATCGGTACCGGGTGACTGTGCCCGGCCGGTCCGAGCCGCAGGGGAGGGAGCATGAGCTGCCGTTGGACGGCATGCGCATTGATTTTGTCAGTCGCTAGGCCGTTATGCCGCTGAGCAGCTTCCGATACAGATCATAGTGCTGTTGCGAGTAGCAGCAGAAAATAACATCCCGCAATGGGCTGCCTGAGAAGTCAAATGCCTGTACTGCCGCAAGCGCAATGGGCGCGGCGAGCTCGACCGGGAATCCGAAAACGCCGGTGCTGATTGAAGCAAATGCAATGGAATGGATTGCGTGGTTCTCGGCGATCTCCAGAGAGCGTCGGTAGCAGGAGGACAGGAGCTCCGGCTCTGCGTTGTTGCCACCCTTCCAAACGGGTCCAACAGTGTGGATAACGTAACGCGCCGGTAGGCGAAACCCGGGCGTTATTTTGGCGTCACCCGTGCGGCAACCGCCGAGGACTCGACAGGCCTCCAGCAATTCCGGGCCGGCGGCGCTGTGGATGGCTCCGTCTACACCGCCTCCACCGAGCAGTGAGGTGTTCGCGGCATTTACGATTGCGTCCACATCGAGACTCGTGATGTCGGCACGGACGGCTCTCAACGTATGAGTGGGATCCGACATCTGCTCTAACCGAATCTGCCGGCCCTCGACTGTCGGCGCGCCTTCTCACAGTACATCGACTCATCCGCACGCTTTAGCAGCGTATGGGCGTCGGTCCCATCTTCGGGATAGCGCGCGAGACCCACACTGGCCCCAATCCGCAGGACAGTGCCTTTCCAGAGGATCGGCTCGCTAATAGCGGCGGACACTCTTTCTATTGCAGCAGTCAAAGTCACGGCACCACAGGACTCTCCCAGCACGATCACGAATTCATCACCGCCAAATCGGGCGACCGTGTCCGACTCGCGCACCACGCTTTGCAGCCGCTGTGCGATGGCGACCAACACGGCATCGCCGGCTTCATGACCCCAACGGTCATTCACGACTTTGAAGCCATCGAGGTCAATGAAGAGCAGAGCGAGCGCGTCGCAGCGGCGATCGGCCGTTTTCACTCCCTTGCTGATGCGTTCGACGAGCAGTGCGCGATTGGCAATTCCCGTCAGTGCGTCGTGATAGGCCATTCGATCGAGACTGGCCAGCAGGTGCTTGCGCTCCGTGACTTCGTACCAGACGGTGAGGAGACTGATCGCGACTCCGCTCTCATCGAATTCCGGAATCACTCGCAAGTGCCAATAGAAGGTCTTGCCATCTTTCGCAGGCAGCGCGAATTCATGGTCGCAGGGAACCCGTGTCGCAAACGTCTGTCGTAACAGCGCCTCCACGGCGACGGAGCCTGACTCGGTCAAGCGCGAGCCATCGCCAGGGTGCTTGCCTAGAACATCCGCGTCCGTCGTTCCGTGCGCCACATGGAAAGCAGCATTGACATAGGTCCGCCGCAATTGCAGATCGTAACGGACAACCACATCGGGGAGATGCTCAACGAGCGTGTGGAACTCGCGCGCACGCGAAGCCAGCTCGGACTCCATTCGTTTGAGGGGCGTGATGTCACGCGCAGTCGAGATCACTCCGACCAACTCGCCGCGAAAATCAAACTCCGGTACGGCTCGCGCCAGATAGACGCGCTCACTGCCGGCTGTAGACAGGTGAATCTCGTATTCCTGCAGGGCCCTGTCGCTGACGACCTTGCACAGACGCTCGATCACCTCCAGCCGATTGGATACTGGAGCGGCCAGGAAACTCTCCACTGATTGCCCGACTATCTGCGCGTCCTGCAGACCCTCGAGGAGTTGTTTGAAGGCGGGGTTTGCATACGTGCAGCGCAGTTGCGCATCGAGGTGCATGATGCAATCCGGAGAATTCTCAGCGAGCGTGCGGAATCTTCCCAACCGCGCGTTGACTTTTTCCTCCAGGCGCTTGCGCTCGCCGATGTCGCGCGCCACGATGAGCTGCAGGGGCTCGCCATTGTGCTCGATTACCCGAACTGAAATCTCGACCGGAACGACGCGACCGCCGCGTGACAGCAGGGACATTTCCGCCGTGTACTGCTCGCCGATGTTCCAGCCGGCGGTGGGTTCTGATCCCGTGGGCTGCAGGCTCGGTTCGCCGGTGCCGATGACGGCCGCACCCGCCGACAACAACTCCTCACGGGCATAACCGAGAATCCGGCAGGCCGTCTCATTTATGTAGACAAAGCGGAGCTGCCGATCGACCACGTACACCAGGTCGTTGATCTGCTCGAGCGCAAGCTGGCCGAGCGTTGTCGCCTGTGATTCTGTGATCTGACTCACCCTCTCAGCTCCACTTCGTGGTAGCCAATCCGCGCATTACGATGATTTTCGATAGCTGGGCGCATTTGCAACAATATTGCGGCAATGAGCCGCGCTATGTCGAATATAAGCCACTGATTTTATGAATAAAAGTGTCCTGGTCACGGTCCCGGCCCTTCATTGGCTGGAGGACGGTAAGGCATTCGAGGCACGATGGCGCTCCCATACGGGGGCGCCGCCTCCCAGGCGTGTCGCGGTCGCCGACGGGAAAATGACAGCCGACGAGGCCTATGGTCTCGCGTGCCAAGGGACCGCGCTTCTCTGGCGCGGTGACTTTCAAGAGGCGCGTCAGATGTTCAGTGCGCTGGGGAAGCGCGCGGATCGTCCGCAGCGGAAATCGCGAGAGTCAGCCACAAGATCCATGGCCACCCCGGCCGAAGCATTCCATCTCTATCGCCAAGCCAGGTCGCAACGGGCCCGCACGCTCAACGCCTTATTGATTCCGCTCAACGACGACTACCTGATTCCGCTGCCAAGAGCACCCGATATCCGGCAAGCGTGCGTGGAAACCTTCGGTCCCGCTGAAACGGCATCAGTCACATCGTTGCGAGCGCTGCTCGGCGTGATAGGAGCCCACGAGTGGCGCACAAAAGGCATCGAGATTCCGGAGGCGGGAGGCAGAATTCACCCGCATTTCGGTGTCTTTGCACCGATCCGCCGCGAGTATGTGGACCTCGTCAGTACAACGCCTCTGCCGACGAGCGCTTCATCCAGTGTTGCTTTCGATATTGGCACGGGCACCGGTGTCCTGGCCGCGGTACTGGCACGGCGCGGCATCGAACGCGTGACTGCTACCGATCTCGATCCACGGGCGTTGGCATGTGCGCGTGAGAACATTCGACAGCTTGGGCTTTCGGAGCGCGTCGATGTTGTGCAGGCGGACCTTTTTCCCGCGGGGCGTGCACCGCTTGTAGTCTGCAACCCGCCGTGGATTCCGGCTCGGCCCAGCTCGCCCCTGGAAAACGGAATCTACGATCCCGAAAGCCGAATGCTGCGCGGATTTCTCGGAGGCCTGCCGGAGCATCTGGAGGGGGGCGGGGAGGGATGGTTGATCCTGTCCGACCTGGCGGAGCATCTCGGTTTGCGGACCCGTGCGCAGTTGCTCGAAGAACTCGACGCTGCGGGATTGCGCGTCGTGGGCCGAAACGAAATAACGCCGCGACATCCGCGTACCGCCGACAAAATGGACCCGCTCCACATCGCGCGCGCCGCTGAAATCACCTCCCTGTGGCGGCTCGCGGCACGCTAAGTGCGAGCAGAGTCACCGGCGAAGGGATCTCGCCACTTCAGAACTTCTCGTCCGGTCGCATGTACCGCCACTTGCCCACCGGCAGTCCTCCCAACGGTATGTTGCCACTGCGGACGCGCTTCAGGCCCGTCACGAAAAGACCCACGAGCTCACACATGCGGCGGATCTGGCGTTTCCGACCCTGCCGCAGCACGAAGCGGAGCTGGTGTTCGTTCTGCCAGGATACCTGTGCGGGCTTCAGCTTCACCCCATCCAGCGTCAGACCGTGCTGCAAGCGCCTCATGCCGTCGGGGGAAAGGCTGCCTTCGACCCTCACGAGATACTCCTTCTCGATCGATGAGTCCTCGCCAATGAGCTGCTTCGCGACGCGTCCATCCTGGGTGAGCACCAGCAGCCCGGTAGAGTCGATATCCAGCCGGCCAGCGGGGGCGAGACCACGCAGGTGTGCCCGTTGGAATTCGATCGGGGAAGGATCCGCTGTCCAGCGATTCTCCGGGCGGATCAGCACAATGGCGGGCTCGTAGCCGTCTTCGGCCTGGCCGGAGACATAGCCCACCGGCTTGTGCAGCAGGATGGTGACCTGTCCGCTTTGATGCTCGCGTGCGGCAGGGTCGATCTCGATGCGCGCGTTGGGTGGCACGCGAACGCCGAGGGTGCTGACGACTTCACCATCCACTTTCACCCAGCCGCTGGTGATCCAGCGATCCGCCTCCCGCCGTGAGCACAGGCCGAGCTCCCCCATGCGCTTGGAGAGCCGCGGGTGTTCCGGGTTTTCGACAGAGGGGGTCGAGCGTTTCATGTTGAAGTCGTCCCAGTGTAACTGGTTCGACTTCCGCAAAATCGCTCAATTCTCCCGAAGAAAGCGCGCTACCTGATCATTGAGAAATCTTTGGTCCTCGGGGGATGCCCCCGCACCGGCGGGATGTCCCCACAGCGACGGAATCGGGACGAGTCGGCTATGTGGAATGAATGCCGCCTCATAGCGAGCGTCGGTCAACGGAAAGTACAGATCGGTTTCGGACGGCATGTACAACACTCGAGCCTTGATAGAGCGCAGCGCTGCTTCGACATCCCCGCCGAATCGACCCGTGCCACCTACATTGTGGCTTTCCCATGTGCGCATCTGCAGGATCAAATTGTTGGCATCCGCACCGGGTATGAAGCTCGTTCTGAAGTGCTCCATGACTTGCGCGAAGTTACTGCCCAGCGCCGGCTCGCTGCGCCACAGCTCGCGGCGCCACCATTCCTGTGAAAACAACCAACCGGCCCAGACCATGGAAAAGGCTTGAATTCCCTTCTCGGGTGGCGATTTGTAGTCGCCCTTGTTGAAAGCCGGGTCCGCGGTGAGTGCGGCAATTTGACCTTCGAGGCGGATGACTCCATGCCCATAGGTCTTGGCGGTACCTGCGGTAGCCACAATCCGCTCGACGAAATCCGGATAACTCACCGACCACTGAAACGCTTGTTGTGCACCCATTGAAAAACCAATGACCGCTCGAAGATGGCGCACATGCAGCTCCTCGGTCAGCAGCCGATGGACCGCCTCCACATTGTCCCGGATGGTGACGGCCGGAAAGCGCGGGCCGTGAAAGGGCTCCGGCGTATTGCTTGGCGAGGATGAGCGCCCGTTGCCGAACAACTCACTGGTAATCAGAAACAACTGGGTGGGATCGAGTGCCTTGCCCGGTCCGATGAGCCAGGAGTAGCCGTGCATGTCGGCCATGTAATGCGACGGTAGCAGCACGGCGTTGTCGCCCGCCGCGTTCAGGTGCCCATACGTACCGTACACCACCCGAGCTTCCGGCAGTACCACACCTCCTTCGGTTTTGAATTGTCGAATGACCCACTCATGCTGTGTCGGCTCTGGCTCCTGCGCCCGGAGCGATGAATGAGTGAACGCAAAAAACAAGGTGAGGACGCTGAACAGGAGTCGTTCTGACGAGAGTCGCACGCGTGGATACTCCATCTGAGGCAACAGGTATGTCAGTCAACTCGCGATGCTACCTGCGGCAACCTGAGACTGCCATGGCAGGGAACAGCGCGCCCCAGTAAGAACGTGACAGCGTCGATCTGCGAGCATGTCGGGCTGATTGCCCAACCCGAATTATTTGGGGGCCACTTTCCGGCCTCACCCCATCTACATCCGTGAGGGCGGCAGATTTGAATGAGACCGCGGGATGCAGGGGGAACGGTGATCGACGGAAAAAGGGCACGCATCGCTGATTGGGTCCGGCGCTGGAATGCCGATCTGACGCGGTTTGTGGAGCGCCGGGGCCGGTCACGCGCCGACGCGCAGGACCTGGCTCAGGAAGTGTATCTGCGCCTGCTGCGGACCAACCTGATCGATCTCATTGAGGAGCCCCAGGCCTACCTGTATCGGATGGCCAGCAATGTCGCGGCGGAGTGGCGCCAGCGCGCCCACGAAAGCAAGCCGCATAGCGCCGATGAGCTCGACCTGCTGCTCGAGACGCGGACGCCGGAGTTTCGAGTCGACGAGGCGCAGAACCAGGCCCGCTTCCACGCGGCCCTCGATTCACTGGATGTGATGGTCCGCGCCGTGGTTTTTTTGAAGTTGAGAGAAGGCATGACGAACGAAGAGATCGCTCACCATCTGGGAGTCACGAAACGCATGGTGAGGCGCCACCTCGTGACCGGATATGCCGAGCTGCGCGCTCGTCTGATATCGGAGTGATTTGTGACTTCGAGATTTGACAATCAACGTGGTGGCAACAGTGCAGTTGCGGAGGCCGTCGCCCGCGCCGCGGCCGAGTGGCTGGTCATTCTGTCCGACGCCGACTGCACGCACACCGAGCGGGAGGAATTTGTTGAGTGGCTGCGGCGCTCAAACTTGCACGTTGAGGAGTTTCTGCGCATCAGTCAGTTGACACAAATGTTGGCCGGCAGCAAGTCGTGGCCGCAGGACAGCGTGGCCGCGCTCATCGAGCAGGCCGGAACAACCGATCTCAACCGGGTCACGCGCCTGATTCAGCCGGCCGAGCCCCGCAACACGCCCCCACGGGCAACGATCCAAACGAAGCTCACCATCCCCAGGGCATTGGCCGCCGCGCTCCTGGTTGGCCTGGTGATTGCCGGAGTCATGATGTTCGACTGGAGCTCGAAAACCTACATCACCAATGTCGGAGAGATGCGCTCCATTACCCTGGAAGACGGTTCCGTCGTCGAGTTGAACACACGCTCCAGTCTGCGAGCCCACTTCTCGGTGTCCGCGCGCGATGTGGAGCTTCTGGAAGGCGAAGCAATCTTCAAGGTGGCAAAAAATCCCCACCGCCCATTCCGGGTCTGGTCCGGTGCGACGCAGATCGTTGCCGTAGGCACCGAATTCAATGTTGACGCACACAACGCCCGCACGGTCGTGACCGTACTCGAAGGGCGGGTACGGGTAACGAGCCGGACATCGGGTCCCTCGGCGGGCTCGGCGGAACCTGCGCCACAGCCGATTGAAGTCGCCAGTGGCGAGCAGGTTGTCGTCGTCAAACACCATCCGCCACGGCGCGTAGCCGATGCCGATACCAGTCGGGCCACGGCCTGGACGGAGCGCCGCCTGATATTCGAGGAGGCCACGCTTACGGATGTCGCCGCGGAATTTGCGCGCTACAACGACAAGGTCATCCAGATCCTGGGCGAACCGCTAGCTTCCAAGCGGATCACGGGCATCTTCAACGCAACTGATCAAGCGTCCTTCGTGGAGTTCCTGCGAACTCATGCCAACGTGCGGGTGCGTGAGGACGCCCGAGGCTGGGTCCTCGAGGCAGGGACTGGGGAAAACACCGGCAACAGGGCCGGAGGAACGCAGTAATGCGGCCTAACAAGGCGGTGCGGGGTGCGGTGAGTGCCCTGTTGGTTTCCGCGGTCACGCAGTTGTTTCTGCCGCAGGACGCCCGGGCCGATGAGCCGGTCCAGCCGCGCAAGGAACATTTCGAAATCCATGCCCAGTCGTTCGCGGGCGCGCTGCAGGCGTACGCGCGGCAAACAGGAGAACAGATCGTGTTCTTCTCCGACCTGGGCGCGGGTCGCACGGTACAGCGCATCTCCGGAACCTATACGCGTGAGCAGGTCCTGGAGCGAATCCTGTCGAACACCGGACTGACCTACCAGCGACTCAACTCAAACACAATTGCCGTCGGGCCCGTGGGGGGGCCGGGTTCCAAACCGTCAGAACCGCGGCCAGCGCCGCAAACAGACAAGGACACAGCGATGAGTCAGCGTTATCCTCTTCTTTGCTGCTCGGCGACCGCGCTTGCGATGCTCAGCATCGGTGCACGTGCCGCCGGAGCCGACGATGCCGGGGCAAATGGGCCACCCCAGGCGACCCTGGAGGAAGTGGTCGTCAGTGGCATCCGCAGCAGCTTGCGACAGGCTCTCGATGTGAAGCGCAACGCGGGCGCCGTGGTGGATGCCATCAGCGCCGAGGATATCGGCAAGTTTCCCGACAAGAATGTCGCGGACTCCCTGCAGCGCGTGCCCGGTATTTCAGTGGATCGCATTTGGGGTGAGGGCCGCGACATCTTCGTGCGCGGCACCGACAATACGTTGAATCGCACCCTGATGAACGGACAGAATGTCGCGTCCGCATACTGGTGGGCGAACGACAACCCCAGCCGCGGTTTCAACTATGACATTCTCGCCTCGGAGCTCGTTTCGTCACTCGAGGTGTACAAGAGCCCTACGGCCGACATGGACGAAGGCAGTATCGGCGGCCTGGTCAATGTCAAGACCCGCCGGCCGATGGAGCTGAAGCCCTTCACCATTCAAGCTTCCGCCGAGGCATTGCATAGCGTTCTGGGTAACAAGAACGATCCCCAGGCTTCGGGGCTGTTCAGTTGGCACGATGACGACCGCAAGTTTGGCGCGCTCGCCTCTGTGAGCTATCAGAGGCGCCAGATGCGCCGCGACGGTCTCGAAGGATTCAACGACGAGACGCTATACAACATCGAGGATCAGAACGGTAATGTGACCAAGGACGTCCATTCACTTTTCGGCGGTGGCACCGCGCTGTTCATACAAGATAGGAAGCGCACGACCGAAAACGTGACATTGCAGTGGCGCCCGCAGGAGGCGTGGGATATGACGCTCAACTACGTCAATTCCAATATGAACATGGACAACCACAACGAGAATTTCGTCTATTTCCCCGGAGTCGGATTCGTGATGAAGCCGGCTACGGGCGGCCCCAACGATCCGATCAACAAGGTGCTCAATCCTGTCTTTATCCCCACGGGCGACGGCCGTAAGGGTCTCGTAGGCGGCACCATCGGGGACGGCACCACTCCGGGAGCTGACATCGAGGCGATCTTTCGGCAGGCCTTCATCAAGTCGAGGGTCACCGATTTCGATACGACCTACAGCGGTAACGGCTGGACCCTGCACGGACAGGCCGGCACGACTCACGCCACCGGCGGCAGCAATCACGACCAGAACTACTTTTTTGGGGCCAACTCGAACGTAACAATCGACCTCGGGCCGCGCAAGAGCAATGTGAGCTACGGCAGCGTCAATCCCACAGACGGAGCCGAGCTGCACCTGGTACCCGGCAACGAGCGCGATTGGATTCGGATAATGAAAGACGATGAGACCTACGCCCAGGGTGACCTGACGTTCGATCTCAATAACGGTTTCTTCAAATCCTTCAAGACTGGCTTCAAGTACCGTGATGAGACGGTGAACAACGATCGTCACGTCGGCACGGTAGATCCGAACAGTCCCAACCTAGCCGCTCTCGAGGCAATCACACTGGCGGACGTATCGAGCGGGACATCTCCGCCATTGAGCCAGAAAGCCGCAACCGCGGGCTCCCTCACGCGCTATGCGCTGGTCGATGGGAACCTTGCGGCGCAGAAGATCCTTCCCCTGCTGAATCTGAACTATGTCCTGGATAAGTTGGCCTTCTATACGATCGAGGAGCACATCACGGCACTGTACGCCAAGCTCGACTTCGAGTTTGGCAATTTGCAAGGCAACTTCGGCGTGCGGGCTGTGCATACGAAGCAGGATTCCACTGCCTACATCGGCAACGATCTCGGGACCGTAAACCGGCCGTATAACAACGTGCTGCCCAGCATCAACGCCACGTATAAACTGAGTGACGACCTGTTGCTACGCGGATCCGTATCCAAGGGGATGGCGCGCGATACATTTCAGAATCTGAGCTCCAACATCTCGATCAATGCCACCACCGGCGCGGCCACGGCCGGCAACCCGTTTCTCAAACCGGTCACGTCCAACCAGTTCGAATTCGGTGCCGAATGGTACTTCTCCGATGCCTCGCTTCTGTCAGGCACGTATTTCTGGAAGAGCCTCAACACGTTCGTTTACCAGCTCACGGATGCTGAGACCGTCAATGGCCAGGAACTGCAGGTGACCCGGCCGTTCAACAGCGATCACGGTGCCCGCATCCAGGGCCTCGAGCTCCAATGGCAGCAGGCGCTCTGGGGGAACGTCGGGATACTGACCAACTACACGTTCACCAACGCCGCGGTTGACCCGATTGCGGGCCAGCCACGCTTCGAGTTGCAGGGCAACTCGAAGCACCAGGGCAACGCCGCGCTGTACTACGAGACGAAGCGCTTCAGCGCTCGCGTCTCCTACAACTACCGGTCACAGGCGTTCGGTGTCCTGACCATGGGCTCGCAGATCGTCACGGACGCCTATCACCAGGTCGATGCGACGGCGAGCTGGAATATCACGCCCCAGTTGGCGGTTTACGCCAACGCCGTCAACATCTTCAATGAGATCATCTACATGCACACGGCTGACGGCTTCCCCATCGGGTTCTACGAGAACGGGCCCCGCTACAGCATCGGAGCCCGCTTCAAGTTCTAAAGCCGACGCACTTCCCCTTTCGTTGCGTAGGGCACCAGCACCCCCGGAGCCCAAGGCAAGCGTGCGGAAGGGTTCTTACAGGCCCCCATCGCGGGGCCTGTTTTTTGGCATAATTCAGCAACTGATCATGAGCACTCCTCCCAAAGTCATTCGCGACCGGTCTGCCATGCTCGCGGGAATAAAGCCGACGCTGCAGAAGGAGCGCTTTGTCTTCTGCACGACCCAGGATCCAGCTATTGCGGCAACCCTGATGATCAGATGCGTTGCCTTCTTCCAAGAGAAGGAAGGACACTCCTTCGTGATTGTGGAAGACATAGCGCGCGAACGAGGCTTCGACACGAGCCTGCCGATGGCGTGCATCGTCCTCGAGGTTTTCTCGGCCCTGGATGGTGTTGGCCTGACGGCGGGGGTTGCGGCGGCCTTGGCGGAAGCGAACATCCCCTGCAACATGATCGCGGCATACCACCACGACTACGTGTTCGTTCCCGACGGTCTCGCGCACGAGGCTATGCAAGTGCTGACCGACTTGCAGTCGCGCGAGACCGCCAAAGCGCGTTCCTGACACTTTGGGCGTGCGCACGCCTCGATGGCGGGAAATCCCGCTGCATGACGATTTTCTATGCGCGCAAGCCGTGACAGATGGCGTCAAATCAATAAGAACCGTGCGAACCAGTCATTCCTCCCAGAATCAAGACATCGAAGCGCTTCGAGCGATTGCGGTAGGGCTCGTCGTGCTGTCCCACGCGAGTACCCTCTTCAGGCTCTCAGGAGTGCCCGGGTTGCCGCTGTTCGACTATCTCGAGTACTGGGGAGGAGTCGATATTTTTCTGTGCGTGAGCGGCTTCGTCATCACGGGCTCCTTATTGCGAAGAGGCGCTTCGAGCACCTTCCGCGAGTTGGCGATCCCTTTTTATATCCGGCGTATTTTCCGTATCTGGCCGGCGGCGTTTTTGTGGCTCGTGGTTACGATCCTGGCCGCCAAATTCGCCAATTCCAGTAACGCATTCGGCAGCGCCCGGGTCGATATCCGGGACGGGATTGCCGCGGTCCTGCAGGTTTACAACGTCTACTTGCACTCATGTAACGTCAAATACATCAGTCACTGTGGACAAGAAAGCATCTACTGGAGCCTCTCCTTAGAAGAGCAGTTTTATTTGATTTTTCCTCTGCTGTTGTACTTCCTGGACTCCCGCAAGCTGCGCTGGGTACTGGCGATCCTGATATTGATTCAGTTTCCCATACCGAGGGAAAGGGACAATCTGCTGTGGTTCATCCGTACCGATGCGCTTTCGTACGGAGTGTTGATTGCGATGGCGGCAGATCGGGGCAGTTTGCGCGTTCTACAGGAGACCGTCAGCAACCACCCACTTCGTGCGAGGGGGCTCGCCGTACTGTTGATTGCCATGGTGGCGGTCCTGTCCGTGACTCCCGAGCTAAAGATCAACGTTGGGCTGCTGGCTCTGGTGTCCGCAGTGCTGGTCACAATGGCCAGCGGTAACCGGAGCGTGATCATTCCACGCGGAAATTGGCTCCGATCCGTATTTCTGTGGGGCGGCTCGAGATCCTTCGGGATTTATTTGATCCACCTGCCTTGCTTCTGGGCCACCCGTGAAATTTTTTACCGCATCCATCACGGACCTCGCTATGAAAACTGGGTTGGGCTCGCGGTGACCTGTGCCGGGCTCATTCTCGTCACCTCAGAGCTGTCCTACCGGTTCGTGGAAACGCCGCTGCGCGAATTCGGGCATCGGCTGTCGAAGCGCTTCACAGAAGCCGGAAAGTTGGAACGCGGTACCGCGGCGTACTCGACGCGCGCGACTTCTTGACGATCCGAAGCTAACAGCGCCCCTCGTACCCAACACCCCGGCCGCGGGCGCCGAGAAACCGCATCTCATCCCTAGTGCGCAGCGGGAGAGTGGGACTGAAGAGCGCTTGCGAGGTATGCCCATGCGCTCTTCCAGCGTTCGTTCTCGTCAGCCGATCTGCGGAATTGCATCGCGCTGGCCCAACGGGCGTAGACCAGAGCCTCACCAAGGTGATGGTCTGAGCAGATTCGCGCCAGGCGGTCGGCAAGTGCCGTCGCGGGCGCCGCGGACGGCTCCACTCTACGTTCCAGGAGTTTGGCGGCGTCCTCAGCGGTTTGTCTGAGTGCCGGTTGCCACGGGGAGGCCTCCTGTGCCGCACCGAAATAGGCCCAGAGGCCGTCATCCGGCGCCGCCTGCTGCGAGGCCATGCTACGCGACATGGCGCGCTCGCCCACCTGCAGCCATTTCTGCCCTACGGCTGGGTTCCATTCGAGCAGCGTCGCCATGAAGTGGCGCAGTCCGTAGCGAACCGCAAGCGCATTCCACTCGGTGACAAGGGTCTGTGCTTCGGGAGCTCCAGGTTCGACGTTTCTCTCCCGCAGTCCCTGAAGAGAGCGGAACAATACGCACGCCGCCGCGCCGTACTCCTGCATTGCTTTGAGCTCATCGGGTGGGCGGGCTGCCATCCAAGTCATGTAGGCCTGTTCCTCGTCGGGCGCAATCTGTTCGTTGATCAGGTTGCGAGTGATTGCGTGATGTTTTCCCATCTCCATGCTCCTCATGAGATTGCACAGCTCTTCCAAAGCCAACGGCCGTCCGGTTTTGATCGTCGCCAGCGCGGCTTGAACGAGCTCGAGAGCTTTGTCCGCTTCGTCTCGCCTCGCTCTGCACGCCCGCAGTTGCATCTCCAGCACGCGCGCCAGCGGCGGGGGCTTCCTCTTCAGGAGTGAGCGGATCTGCGCGAGCGTCATGCCGAACGTCTTCAGTGTCACAATGACGTTCAGAAGCTGGAGCTCCTTCGGACCGTACAGCCGCCAGCCCTTGCCCGACCGCGCCGGCTCAATGAGCCCGTGTCGCTCATAAACGCGCAACGCGCGCACAGTCAGTCCGGTGCGGCGGGCGCATTCGGCAGCACTCAGGGACGCAGTTTTCTTAGGCTTAGGCATCTTGTGAGCGGAAGCGTAGGGTATGACCTAAGGTCCGGGTCAAGTGGCTCAGACGGGTAGGGTATGCAATGAGCAGCAAGGGCCAATCCAATAGCGGCATTGTCCTGTCGAATTGGAATCTAATGGCAGAAGCCTCGCCCACGACCAGTGCGCGGGTGACCAGACTTCGAACGCCGTCTGACTTCTTCTATCTGAAATCGAGTGCGTCCACAGAGTCTGTGGAGCGGGACCTCGAACTTCTGGATTATCTGGACGGTGCCGGTCTACCAGTACCACGTTGTGTCACCACCATGTCTGGCGCGCGTTATGCCGTAGATGAGGGCAGGGCGTTCTGGGTTTCGCACGGGCTTCCCGGCGATCACTTCGCTCAGTTTCGTGGGCCAACGGGTGTCGAACAGGTCGAGCGTCTGGCGATGTGTCTCGGCGAGGTGCATCGGGTTCTCGCTGACGCGCCCGATCCCCAACGCTTTCCGGTGTTTCGTGACTCGGCGGATCAGATGCTCGCGAACCTGCTCGCACGCGCGACTCCGTTCGATGTCAATCGGCTGCAGCAGCTTCGAAGTCAAGTCGCGTCGCTCGCGACGTTACAAAAGCAGTTGATCCACCGCGATTTTCATCGTGGCAATGTTCTGTTTACGGATGGGGTCGTGACCGGCATTCTCGATTTCGACCTGGTGCATCAAGGGCCACGACTCTTCGACGTCTGCTATTGCGCGTCCGGCGTTCTGAGTGAGAGCTTTCGAGAGACGGGCTATGCCGAGTATTGGCTCGAGATCCTCGCGACAGTCTTTCGTGCGTACGGGCGTAGCGTCCGCCTATCGGCGCACGAACGTGCGCTGGCGTGGAGCATGCTGATCACCATTGAGCTGATCTTCATGACCAGTTGCCTGGATAGCCAGGTCCTCGACGCGGCACTCATGAACGAAGGCATGTTGTTTTGGTTCGAGGACCATCGAGGCGAGATCGAAGCGGCTATTGCAGGTGGATACCTGCGCGCTTAAGGGAGCGCGGCGACTGCTTCGATTTCGATCATGAACTCAGTTCGAAATAGCGCTGCAACCTGGAAGGCGGTACTCGCCGGCGGGCCGTTGACATCGACATAGCGATCGCGAACTTCTCGATAGTCAGGCAGTTTGGCGATGTCCAGGACATAGACGTTGAGCTTGACGATGTTCCGAAAGCTTCCACCCGCCGCCTCGACCGCCGCCTGGAGATTCTCGAAGCACTGTTGGGTCTGTGCTCGGAAATCGCCAGGGCCAATGAGGTTGCCGCTCGCGTCCAAAGCAACTTGTCCCGCAATGAACAGCAACGTCTTTGAGGCAACCTTCGCGACGTGAGAATAGCCCCGTGGTTCGTGCATGGATTTCGGCGACAGTAAAGATACCCCGGCATCACTAGACATGGCTCGGCTCCAGATCGTTTCTCTTTGCAGGAGCTGAACACTCCTGTTGCTGGAGGGTTCAAGGCCCCTTCGCACCCAAATTCAGCCGCGTTGCGCCGCGGCGCGAGGCCGCAGCCTTTCCTGCCGCCGTGGTATGGTTCCAACGGCCTGCAGATCGTCGCGGCAGTCGACTGGGGAGGTTTCCAAATGAGCTCCGAATATCGAATCGGCGCATTCGCCGCCATGGCAGGGGTGTCTGTGAAGACTCTGCATTTCTACGATCAGATTGGGCTACTTCGCCCCGCGCGCGTCGACTCACGGACGCTGTATCGCTTCTACCTGGCCGATCAGTTGGTGGAATTGGCCGCAATCATCCAGCTAAAGGACGCTGGAGCGTCGCTCACCGCCATTCGCGGCATCGGCAGGACACAAGGCTACAAAATCAAATCTCCGCGGGTCCTCCACAATCTCAAGAAGTCGACCGAAGAGGCCCTCGAGAAGGCGACGCGATCGCTCGCGTGCATCAATTCTCTCCTCGAGCAAACGAGGCTCGGCGCCGACCCGATTCCCGTGGTCATCAAACATCGGCGCGCCGTCGCGATAGCATCCGTGCGCGCCAGAGTGCCTGATTACGACAGAATCAGTCGGTTCGAAAAGGACCTGTTGAGCTCGCTGCCGGAGACTGCGATAGGCAATTTACGTGGCGTCCTTTGGCACCGCTGTGCCGACTCTGGTTCTCCCGAAGGAGAGCCATTCGTCGCTCTTCGACAGCGAGTACCGCCAAGAGGGAGTTATGAACTGGGACACTTGCCCGCCGCCACACTCGCGTGCGCATATTCCACTACGGACAATGGCACGGCAGAGAAGACCTACCAGGCTCTTTTTAGTTGGACACGAGCCCGAGGCTATCGGTTGGCGGGACCCCAGAGCGAAATCACCCACGACAGGGTGCTGGAGATCCAGTTTCCGATTGCGGCCGTTTGAAGGCTCGCAGCCGCCGCCGTGCGATCATTGCATACCTCGGCCGTAGCCAGCATGATATCCAACATGAAAACAACTAACGCTTCCCGACTCAACAGTGTCACCTTTTTGCTGCTCGCTCTGCTGAGCTTCGGCGCGCAAGCCGCGGCGGAGCCGCCAGCCGCGGGAGCTGCGGCAAAATACCCGGCGTTCCCGAGCGAAACGCCGGCGACTTTTCAGCCTTCGTCCGAAGGCTTCGACTATGAGCGGCGGGAAGCCATGATTCCGATGCGCGACGGGGTCAAGCTGCATACGGTCATTCTGATACCGAAGGGGACACGGAATACCCCGATTCTGCTGACTCGTACCCCATACGACGCCGATGCCCAGACGCGGCGAAAGAACAGTGCTCACCTCGGTCCGACGCTCTACGGATATGACAATGCACTCGAAGTGATCGTGGGAGGCGGATACATCAGAGTCGACCAGGATATTCGCGGGAAATACGGATCCGAAGGCGACTACGTCATGAATCGGCCGCTGCACGGTTCGTTGAATCCTACGCCTGTAGACGATTCGACCGACTGTTACGACACGATCGAGTGGCTGGTCAAGAACATACCCGAGAGCAACGGCAAGGTGGGGATTCTGGGTATTTCCTATGATGGCTACGAGCCGCTCGTGGCGCTCGTCAATCCACATCCTGCGCTCAAGGTCTCCGTGCCGATGAATCCGATGGTGGATGGCTGGATGGGGGATGACTGGTTCCACAATGGCGCTTTCCGCCTGCAGAACCTGCCCTACATCCACGATCAGGAAGCCACTCGCGACAGCAAAGCCAAATGGTGGACGGACCATTTCGATGACTACGATCTGTATCTGCGCGGCGGTAGCGCCGGCGAGGTCGCGCGGCGGCACGGAATGCTTCAGTTGGGATTCTGGCGCAAGATCCTGGAGCATCCCAGCTACGATGCTTTCTGGCGCGAGCAGGCCTTGGACCGCATCCTTGCACAACAACCTCTCAAAGTACCGGTGCTGCTCGTCCACAGCCTGTGGGACCAGGAAGATATCTACGGCCCGCTCGCGGTATATCGAGCGATCGAGCCCAAGGATGTGCACAACGATAAAGTATTTCTGGTCCTGGGGCCGTGGCATCACGGTCAGGAGATCGAGGACGGCAGTGCTCTCGGTGCGATCCGGTTCGATTCTGACACTTCGTTGTACTTCCAGCGGGAGATCCTGCGTCCCTTCCTCGACAGATATCTCAGAGATTCCGCACCTGCGGCCAACATCGCGCCCGTAACCGCCTTCGAGACCGGCACCAATCGTTGGCGGAAATTGTCTGCCTGGCCTGCCGGCTGCGAGACCGGTTGCGCGCCGCAAGCGACGCCGCTCTACCTCGCTGCCGACTCGAAGCTCACCTTCGCGCGCCCAGCTAAGGGTGCGAACGCCTTCGATGAATACGTGTCGGATCCGGCCAAACCGGTTCCTTATCGGGCACGGCCGATCCAGCCTGTAGCGTATGAGCCAGGGATGACCTGGTCCCAATGGCTCGTCGACGACCAGCGTGAGGCTTCCGGCCGCCCCGATGTCCTTTCTTTCACGTCCGACGTTCTGACAGCACCTGTCCAGATCAGCGGCACACCTGTCGCGCATCTGGTCGCTTCGACCAGCGGGACCGACTCCGACTGGGTCGTGAAGTTGATCGACGTCTATCCCGATGAAGTGGGTCCTCAGCCGGAGCTCGGTGGCTACCAGTTGATGGTCGCGGCGGATATCTTTCGCGGCCGCTACCGCGAGAGCCTCGAGACCCCACATCCACTGGCGGCGAACAAGCCCCTGTTATATCGTTTCAACCTGCCTGCAGCCAATCACGTGTTTTTGCCGGGTCATCGCATCATGGTGCAGGTGCAGTCGAGTTGGTTCCCGCTCTACGACCGCAATCCGCAGACCTACGTACCGAATATTTTCCTGGCCAAGCCCGAGGACTATCGCAAGGCCGTGCAACGGGTCTATTACGCGGGGGGCGACACGAGCTTCGTTGAGCTGCCGTTGATCGCCGGTACTCACTAGCTGTGTCACAAGGCGCCGGGCGAATCTCGGCAATCATGGGGTGACATCGCATGGGAGCTGGATATCCGGTTTCGCCTCTTCGCCAAGTTAATCCGCATGGACACGGCCGGGTTACGTATCCAGAAACGCGATGATCGCCCGTTCTTTCTCTGGAGTGACTTGCTTGAATCGCTCGAGCACATAGAGGCTCTGCCCTGACGATCCGCGGTCGAGGGTCAAATGAAATATGACGCTATTCGGCAGATTCGAGTCCTTGGAATTCGCGTTGAGCAATTCGAGCGCCCGCTTCATGTAGGCTGGCAAATAGAACAGCCAGTTCGTCGGAGTTGCATGTGACAGAGGACAGTTGTCCGTAGGCTGCATTGCGCGAATTGATCTACGCTCATTACCCTGGTAATGTAAAATGATGACAATCGCAAAATCCAAGCTCACGGCTCAGGGGCAAATTTCCGTACCGGCGGAGATTCGCCAGCGTCTGGGCGTCGGGCCCGGGTCCGTTTTGGAGTGGGACGAGCAAGACGATCAGGTGGTCGTGCGCCGAGCAGGGCGGTACAGCTCAGAAGAGGTACACAGTGCGCTCTTCCCAGGGGGCCATCCCCCACCGCCTCCGGAAGATACGAAAGAGGCGATTCGAAAATACATCCGTAAAAAGCATGCACGCCGTTGATACAAACGTTCTGGTCCGGCTGTTGGTTCGTGACGATCTCGATCAGGTGAAAACGGCGGAGTCTTTCATAGCTCCAGGAGCATGGGTGTCCCATTTGGTGTTGGCGGAGGCGCTGTGGGTACTCGACTCAGTGTATGACCGGACCGCGGAGCAAATCGCTTTAGCTGTCGATCGGCTCCTGAACCACAAAGAGCTGACGATCCAGGATGCCGAGGTTGTCACCTATGCGTTGACACACTTTAAGAAACGTCCTGCGTTGGGATTCTCCGGTTGTCTGTTGCTAGAGATCGCGCGCAAGGCCGGACACTTGCCTCTCGGCACCTTTGATCGCAATCTGTCGAAGCTCGACGGTACAAAGCGTCTCGAATGACGCTACAGCGAGCGGGTGCTACGACGAGCCTTCGTAGCATTTCGGTAGCATCGGCCGTAGGGCTACCGCGTCGCATCCTGACAGGCGTTTATCCGACCGGCGTCGCCAACTCCATTAGAATCAGCGCCATGCAAACGCATTCGTCCAACTCAATGTTGGTCGGTCCAGTGCGTGGCAGTGCCGACAGTTAATGGAAAACGGCAATCGAATCAGTATGTTAGACCGCAGAATCTCCGTGGCCCCCATGATGGACTGGACACAGTCAAAAACGGCGTTAAAACCAATAACTTACGAACGTCGGGAAATCGTAGTAGCTTTTTGGTAGCACCCATTTTCGGCTAATTGTCCCGCTGTAGCCGCCGATGAAAACGTAGACAGGAAGTGTAGAGCTGTGTACGATTTCATCGGTGAACCGAAAAGTCAGCATTCCAGACCGGGCAGGTCTTCCCTCAGTCTTTACCTATAGCAAGGCGAGGGCAGCCGGCATGTCGGCTGAGCGGCTTTATACCTACCGGAACGAGGGTTTGATCGATCAAATCGGGCGGGGGCTCTATCGTTGGGCCGACGCTCCCGAGGTCGATCAGGATCTATTGGAAGCCGCTTACCGTGTTCCGCGGGCTACCCTCTGCTTGGGTACCGCGTTGGCGCGCCACGGACTGAGCGATGCCATCCCTGATCGGCTCGACATTGCGATACCCCGCGGCAGCCGAGTAGCAGCGCTGCGGCCAATCGTCGCTATCCACGTTTTTGCCAAAAAATCATTCGATCTTGGTCGTGACGAATTGGCAGTCGGAGACGGAATATCCATCGGGTTGTATTCGGCCGAGCGCTCTCTCGTGGACGTCATCCGTCTACGGCACCGGGAAGGTTCCGATGTCGCATGGGAAGCTCTGCGTAAATGGTTGCGCCGTAAAGGTTCGAAGCCAGCGGCACTGTTGGCAATGGCAAAGCATTTTCACGGCGCGGAAGCTGCCGTCAGGAACGCATTCGAAGTTGTCCTCTGATGCGCGCTACCAAGGAAACCACAGCAGGGCGCAAGTACCTCGAGCTGCAACGGGAAGCACGGCGCACAAATCGCCCCACCGATGAGCTGATTCAATTTTACGCGCTGGAGTGCTTTCTTGACCGGCTGGCCCGCTCTGAGTTTTCTGCGAATTTCGTGTTGAAAGGCGGCGTGCTTCTTGCGGCGCTGAACGCCCGAAGACCAACTCGCGACATCGACTTTTCAGCGCGAGCCATCGACAATGACACGGATGCAGTTTTACGGCTGGTCCGACGGATTGCCGCCGTTTCGCTCGATGATGGTATGGAGTTCCATGCGGCAGATGCCACTGCGGAGACCATCCGCGACGAGGAGGAATATAGCGGAGTACGTGTTACGCTCTCCGGCACTCTGTCGCGCGCGTCCGTGCGGCTCCATGTCGATGTCAATGTGGGGGATCCGATCTGGCCCGAGCCACAAGACATCACGTTGACACGGCTGCTGGATGGGAAGCTTTCTGTCCGTGGGTACCCACTGGAAATGGTTCTGGCTGAGAAAATAGTCACCGCAATTGCCCGGGGTACTGCGAGCACCCGATGGCGTGACTTCGTTGACATCTACTCTCTGGTGCAACGGCATGCCGTCGATGGTCCAACCATGAAAGAGTCCATGAGGATTGTGGCGAGGCATCGTGACGTGACTCCATCACCTCTAGAGACTGTCCTCGAGGGCTACGAGGCAATCGCGCAGTCACGTTGGCTTGCATGGCTGAGAAAGCAAAGACTTGAGACAGTGATCCCAAATGAGTTTGCGGAGGTTCTTCGTACGGTCGAGATGTTTTCCGACCCCGTGATTTCCGGGGCCGCCATCCAGTCATGGAATCCGGCAACGTGCCAATGGAGCTGAAAGGAGATAACTCGGCAGTGCCGTTGAATCATGCTTCAGTCTTCTGGTCCTGGTTCGTAGCCAACGAGCATCTGTATCGTGACATCGAAGTGCGGGAGAAGGAGCAGTTGCTCGAAAACCTTCTCGGGCGCTTACAAACCTTTTGTGCCCAATTATGGTTTGAGATCGGCGGCGGGTTGACTGGACCGCGCGAGCTGGTGATCACTGCGGAGGGTCGTGTGGAAGCTTTCCCGCTGCTACTCGAGCTCACCAGGGCCGCTCCCGAGATAACGGGCTGGCAGGTGGTCGCATTCAAACAGCCACAGGGTTTCGACTTCGTCACTCATTACGAAGATATTGTCGTGGCACCTGCGGCCACTTGGTTTTTGCCGCTTTTCGCCGAGAAAGATCCCGGGTCGCTCGGGTTGCGCATTGCGTTTGCCCACTTCGAACAAAAAAAGAAGCGACAATTTCTTGCCGCTGCCCATGTCATGCTCGAGGCAGGGCTCGGTGAACTGGCGGCCGCGCAGGAAGTCGATCACGTTGAAGTATGTCAGGCGCCTTCGTCACCTGAAGGGTCCGGCTACCGCATTCTGCGATCTCTTCGTGAATATTTGAACGGCAGAAGCCGGATGTTTGAAGGCGGCTCGGTCTGATCGCGCGCAGGGTCTAGCAACATCAACACCAGCGTGCTGGAGAACTTTTGCTCGGTCTCCGCCATCGGAAACGTGTCGCTTAGATGTAATTACCGGCAATTTGCAGCAATATTGCAGGATTTCCTCGTAAGGACCC
>JAFEDS010000020.1 GCA_018241505.1 Pseudomonadota bacterium
CAACTTACCCCCGCCGGTGACACCACACTCGTGTTCTTGAGCGCCTCGCATCCCGCGCGGGCTCTTCGGCCGGCAATGGCGCCGCGTTGTTTACAATCTGAATCCGCCAACACCCTTGAACGTATCCCGCTGCGGGTACGTCGGGCACAACGCTTCCACTACTTGCATCAAGTCATCGAGCTGCGAGAACGGGTCGCCAGCTTCATTGGGAGCTGTTTTGACACCTCCCTCGGACGCTAATGGGTGTTTGTCAATTGTGCTCATTCAGCATTTCCTCAAACATGCCTTCGCGATCAAACATCCGGAGAAAAGTTCGAGTTTCATCCAGGTCCAGAGAATCGCGGTTTGCGCGGAACAGGGCGCGAATATCCTCCAGATCCTGACTCCGCCGCGGATTGTTTACCCATCCCTGTAGCTTGAATGCAATCAGCGCTTCAGCACTAACAACATGCAGCGTTCCAAAAGGCGTCTTCAATTCACGCGCTGATTGACCGCGCGACAGGACGGTGCGCGTAGAGGAAGTCGAGCCGCTGATCGCCGCGCAAATAGTTGGCTGCGTCGGCGCTGCGGTGGAGGCACTCATACCCGATGGCTTTGAGTTCGGCGTGGACGTTTTCCGCCATCAATAAACTGTATCTAACCTATTGAATTCCAAGAAGAACTTGGTGCCCGGGAGGCGACTTTGAATTGGAACCATTTGATTATTAAGGATATTCGACTTTGTTAACCTTCCAAGCTACTCGCGGCTGACCTTCGGCGCACCACTGTACACATCGACAAAAACCGCAATTCTGAGTCTGCCGGCTCTTTTTCAGACGTCACGGCTCGTTCTCAGATCATTGAGCCTTTGACGGCTAAATATCTGATAAGCTGGCTCAAAGCGGCCATTTTTCGGATGATCCGGCCAAATCACTGAAGTCACATGCCTATCAAGGATATCGGATACCAGCGGCTGATTAATCAGTGGAAGCTGCCTGCGCTACCCCTAATCCAAGTCGCGCGCGTAGATACCCGCACAAGGGGCCGTGTGTCCCTGCCCGATGGTACCGGGACACAGCTTCTTTTCGAGCCCAGATATGAGCCGACGGCGGATTTCGAAGGAGATCTCCAATTTGCCTTGCGGTATGAGGGCGTGAACCTCGAGGTGCTCGAACTGCTGTTTACGCAATCCGGACCGGCCCCCCTCGTCGCTTGGCTTCGCGCGGAGCCCGAGTCGAGCTATGCCCGACGTGCAGGATTCCTCTACGAGTGGATTACAGGAAAAGAAATCGACCTACCAGGGCTGGGCACTCGCACTGCCTACGTCAACGCGCTCGATGAGTCTCTACAGTTCGGCATCGGAGACGATGGTGCACAGAACCGGAAATTTCGGGTTCGTGACAACCTGCCCGGTACGCGCGAGTTCTGCCCGCTGATCCGCAAGACCGCTGCAATCCTGGAGATGACGCAGAAGGATCTCCTTACCCAGGCGCGCGAGATGCTCGCCCGCTACGACCCTGGACTGCTGCGCCGCGCGGCACAGTATCTGATGCTAAAGGAAACGCGGTCTTCATATGAAGTGGAGAGGGAGAAGCCGAGTCAGAACCGGATTCAACGCTTTGTGGATCTGCTGCGTACGGCGCAAACAGGACATCCACTCTCCGAGGAGCGGTTCGTCGCGCTTCAAAATGCAGTGCTCGAGCCGCGAGGGCACGAGTTTGCTTATCGCCACATTCAGAACTGGGTAGGCGCCAGCTATCACCGTAGCAGGGAAGTTGTGGACTTCGTTCCTCCGCGCCCCGGCGATGTGGGGCCATTGATGAACGGGTTGTGTGCCTACAGCGAGCGAGGTCGCGCTGCGTCGAAGCGGGGCAACGCCGTGGATCCGGTGATCCATTCAGGCGCTGTAGCGTTCGGATTCGTATTCGTCCATCCGTTCATCGACGGCAATGGCCGGCTACACCGCTATCTCATCCATGAAGAACTATCTGTTCTGGGATTTACCCCTAAGGGCATAGCATTGCCGGTATCTGCCTTTATCCTGACGCATTTGGACCAGTACATCGAGGCGCTCGAGCAGTTCTCCAGACCGCGGCTGCTGCGCACCGAATTCGAGCCGCAACTACCCAACATCGCGGCGAAGGGCAACGATCCCCTGTACTTTCGGTTCTTTGACGCTACCTTGCAGGCACAGTTCCTTTACAAGGCCCTCGAGCGTACGGTAATGCACGACCTGCGGGAGGAGATCGACTATCTCATTGGAGTTGATCGCGCTCGAGAACGATTACGCAATGAGATGGACTGGCCAGGTCAGTCGCTCGACCTCTTCATCAACATCGTTCGCCAGGGCGGCGGCCAACTGTCGCAAACAAAGCGCAAAAGCCAGTTTTCCCTACTGACAGACGCTGAGATTGAACGGTTTGTTGCTATCGTGAACGAGGCGTTTGAACCGGAGTTCGACTCGTATGACGCGCCGTCGCCCTAGCGTTGTCGCGCATGCTCAGCCGAATCGGTGAGCGGCCGTCATCTCCACGATGCCCTCTGCGCGTCGGACTCGTTCGACTATTTCTGGGGCGTTGAACTCTCGACTCAGTGCTCGGGCTGCACGCTGACGATTCAGCCCGTACAGGAGTTCTGCTGTGGACTGCCAGTAGCCAGTATCGTGATCGGATGGCACGTGTGTGATCGATGCAAGCGATCCTGACAGCGGCCCGAGCGGGACGTAGCTGAAATGCTCGCAGTAACTGGCGAGCTTGCCATCGTAGGTTGCGATCCAAGTGTCTTGTGCGATTCCGTCTAATCCCTTGGCATCACTGTAAACCGCGGCCGCGATGAGGAGGAGGTCGCGTGCTCCATTCAAGGCCGTATGTTTCAGCTCCTCGATAGATCGAGGGGTACGCTTTTGGAACTTGGCAAAGTTGTCGATCATCGCTTGGCGACGGTCACGGTAGGAGATGTCCCGGTCAATTGGCGGGCTGAGGCACCAACGGGCAACTTCGATTTCTCGGGCGGACAACATGTCGATTTCTGCAAGCACCAATTGAATGAACCGCTCGAAGCGGGCTCCCGTGCCCTGTCCGGACTTGTCGCCGATGACTGCCTGAAGCAGCAGAAGTAACGCATACGGAAGGGCGAAAACATACTGAGCATGGCGTGTAAGCTCCCAGTACGTGCTGTGATACTGAGGAGTCCATAGATTGGGTGGAAGCGCAGACGGATGGTTGCGATATTGTGGTGTGTAGTGACTGATGAACCATTCAAAGACGGAGTGGAATCTCGCGGTCATTGCCGGCGCGAGTTCATCAAACGCGAAACCCGGCGAAAGTAACAGGGTATCGTAGTCTGGCTGATTGAGAACGCGGATCAATTGGTCGAGTCCATGCTCCCGGAGGGCTTCCCGGCGAGCGCCGGCGCGGGCGAAATCGTACATCCTTCGCAATATGTTGGTATCGAAGAGAAGTACGGTTTCGCGCTGTGCGACTGCATTTTCCAGCAGTCTGGCGCGGCTCAACGCCGGCATTTTGTCGGAGTAGACTGGCTTTATAACATGCAGAGATGGAGGAGATGTGCCGGGAGTCCAGACTCTCATGAGGCATCCAGTATCTCGGAAGAGATGCGAGCACCATTGGTCGCTCCTTTCAAGGTGGGCCGCTGGCGCCTTGATGTCGGCCCTGATCGTATTGCGAGAATACGGTTTGAACAGGAGAACGAGTTTCTCGTTTCCTTGCTATCAGAAGCTAGCAGCTAGCAACCATCACAACTCACGAATTACGATTCAGGACACTCACAGCGCCTGTGCGATTCGATTGCCGAAGCCTGTCGGCACCGCGGTAAATGTGATTTCCTGTCCGGCCGTTGGGCCGTTGCCGCGAGGGCATGGAGCGCCGAGTCGGAAAGCGGCGTACCGCCGCCGCTCGTGACCTTCGCCACAAGATCGCATTCCGTAACATTGCCGCCGAGGATCTTCGAGGTCAACGGCGCGGCGGCACGCTGCTCGGGCAACGTGATGCGCGCGCTAACCGCACTCGAATTCGCGCTGGTTTGCGTGACCTGCTGGCCGACTATCGGCGCGAGATCCGTGTCGAACACGAGCAAGAACTGCTCGACGTTTCGCCCCGTGGCGTCGGGGTTGACCAACGTGAAGCCGGCGTCGGACTGCGGGGTACAAGCGGGATCATTTTTTCCCGGCGTCCGAAGCGATACCGGTGCTGCCACCACTTCGACCCTCGAAGGCGTCACCTGCAAGCAGAGACCCAAACCATCATAGAGTGCATAGAGCCGCCGCCGAGGCCGAGCGGCGCGGATGATTGAAGGGTTGAGTCCCCTGAGCCTCTCTTGAAATCCGAGATAAAGGCCCAACGTTGAGGGCAGCAGAGTGCGACAATGCTCTGCAGCGCGCTCACACTAACAACTGAAAACGCGCGGCGAGCGTTACCCACACGGCGCATCCCAAAGCGCCGGACACGGATCCAACGCCTCGCTCACGATTTACTATTCAACCCAAGGACTTACGCGCGCTCCGCGCGCCAATCCTCTATAGTGCGGCCCATTACTGCGGTCGCGCAAACTACCTCAAAGATATTATAAGTGATTGATTTACAACCAAAATTTTGGCTGGTGCCCGGGAGAGGACTCGAACCTCCACGGTGTTACCCGCTAGTACCTGAAACTAGTGCGTCTACCAATTCCGCCACCCGGGCAGGGAGGGCGAGGCGGCGCAATCTACGCACGGGGTACGGAGCTGTCAATTGAAAGCGCGCAGAAGTAAGTACGGCGCCGGAAAAAGAGGCGATAAGAACACCCTGGCCAGGCCCCGCAAAGGCGAGGCGAAGGGCGGCAAGGCCGCATTCGCAGGTCCGAAGATTTCGCGTGGCCCTGGCGTCCGAGCGTCCGGCAGGGGAAAAGACAGGACAGAGCAGGCGCCGCACGGTGGGAGTGTTCCGGGACGCAAAGGAGGCGGCGGCGCATTCGAGCGTGCGGGGAAGGGACTGCTGCTGAAAGGCCGCGAGAAAGCCCATGTCGGCAGTGTCGTTGAAGGCGTAGTGAGCGCAAACCGCGCCGGCTACGGTTTCCTTCGCGTCGAAGGGATGAAGGACAGCGTATTCATCCCACCCAAAGAGATGAACGGCGTCATGCACGGCGACCGCCTCAAAGTGAAGCTGGCTCAGGACTCCAGTGATCGATGGTTGGGCACGGTCGAAGGAATCGTCTCGCGAGGCGTAAAAGAATTCCTCGGGACTGTGGACGTTCAAGGTCGTAGCGCGTGGGTCAACGCGGCCGACCGACGGCTGCAGCTCCACTGTGCGGTTTCACACGGCGACCTCAACGGCGCGAAGAGCCGCGATTGGGTGATCGCGCGGATCACGAAGCACGCGAACTCAATTGCGCCTGCGCAAGCAACCGTCGTCAAGCGCCTCGACCCGGACCGTCCTGTCGAGCTCGCCACCGAGTCAGCCATCGCGCGTTTCGACTTGCCGCATCAGTTCTCGTCGGCGGCGCTAAGAGAGGCGCAGAGCTGGGGTGATCAGGTGGATCCGGCCGAGTCGGACCGGCGCGAGGATCTCCGTTCGATCCCTCTGGTAACGATTGACGGTGAGACCGCGCGCGATTTCGATGACGCTGTCTATGCCGAGCCTCACGAAGATGGCTTCCGTTTGATCGTAGCGATCGCGGATGTCAGCCACTACGTTCGGCCCGACAGCGCCCTCGACAACGAAGCGAGAGAGCGTGGGACTTCGGTGTATTTCCCGACACGGGTTATCCCGATGCTTCCGCACGCGCTGTCAGACAACCTGTGCTCATTGGCGCCGCACGTTGATCGCCTCTGCTTTGCAGCGGACATGCTGATCACGAAGAATGGTGCGCTGAAGGCGTCACGTTTCTACCCGGCGGTGATGCGATCGGCCGCCCGATTAACATACAGACAGGCGTTTGAAGCGTTGTTTGAGGGCCGGCCTGCGGCGCGAGAGGAATTGGGGCCGCTCGTCCCGAAACTGCTGCCGCTGGTGGACGTCTATCGCGCGCTGCTCAAGGCACGTGGCCGACGGGGCGCTTTGGATTTCGACGCAGCGGAAGCTGAGTTCGTTATCGACTCGAGCGAGCGTGTCAAAGCAATCGAAATGCGCTCGCGCAATGATGCGCATCGCTTGATTGAAGAGTGCATGATCATGGCGAATGTCGCGACGGCGCTGGAGCTATCAAGGAAGCGTACGCCGACGCTCTATCGCGTCCACGGTAAGCCTGAGGAAATCAAGTTGGAGCGGCTGCAGACGACCCTGCACGCTCTCGGAGTCGACGTGCAGATTCCGGAGACGGTAACGACCCGCGATCTTCAGGCAATCACAAAAAGGCTCGGTAGCTCAGAGGCGCGACCATTCATTGAATCGCTAGTTGTCCGTGCGATGCCTCAGGCATTGTATCAAGCGACAAACATCGGACACTTTGGATTAGCACTTACTCACTACGCGCATTTCACTTCGCCGATTCGGCGCTACCCGGACTTGGTTGTTCACCGCACGCTTAAAGCCCTGATAGGGGCGGCGGGCGGATCAGGCGTCCAATACGGGACTGATGAATTGGAAGTTCTCGGTGAGGGCAATTCGAAGCTGGAGAAGCGGGCCGACGAAGCGGACCGATATGTCGCGACGTTCCTCAAGTGCACGTACCTACGCGAGCGGATTGGTCAAACCTTCCATGGCATCATCACGACGGTCGTGGAGTTTGGATGCTTCGTCCAGATACTGGACGTCGGCGTGGACGGCTTGCTGCATCTGGATAACCTTCGAGATGATGAGTACGAAATGGAGGAGGATGGGCACGCGTGGGCCGGTCAACGCACCGGGCGACGGCTTCGCACAGGCGCGCACATTCGTGTAATCGTGACGTCAGTGAATCCAATCGAAGGACTGATTGACCTGGACCTGGTTGAAGACGCTTGAAGAACTCCGGCTCCAAACCCAACGCGAGCGCGAAAGCAGAGACGATCTACGGCCTGCACCCGGTCAGGGTGCTGTTGGAGCGACATCCCGAGCGCGTTGTCGTGGTCAGACTGACAGAGCGACGAGACGATCCGCGGGCTAAAGAGATCGAGGACCTTGCGCGGAAAAAGGGACGACCCGTTCAGCGGGTAGATGCAAACGCGTTGAAGCAATCTCTGGGCGACGTCGCGCACCAAGGTGTAATTGCAGAAATTTCGCCGCTGCCTCCATGGTCAGAGGACGACCTGCTCGAAGCTCTGCAGACGGTAAAAGATCCGTTGCTGCTGGCGTTGGACGGCGTGCAGGATCCACACAACCTCGGTGCGTGCTTGCGGACAGCAGATGCCTGTGGTGCGTTGGCGGTCATCGTGCCACGCGATCGCGCCGCGCAGGTGAACGCAACGGTCAGGAAGGTTGCCGTTGGCGCTGCGGAAACGACGCCTGTGGTTGCTGTGACCAATCTGGTTCGGACCCTAAAGTTGCTGAAAGAGGCGGGTCTTTGGATCGTCGGGGCCGATGCTGAAGGAGCGAAGCCAGCCCATGAGGCGGATCTGAAGGGTGGCACCGTGCTGGTCATGGGGGCCGAAGGGGCAGGGCTTCGGCACCTGACCAAGCAGACGTGTGACTGGATGGTCCGGCTCCCCCAGCTCGGTACCGTGGAGAGCCTGAACGTCTCGGTGGCCGCCGGAATGCTCCTTTATGAGGCGGTGAGGCAACGGATGGGCCCGGCCCCGGGCAAGTAGGCAAACGCGCTGGCGCGCCCCGTGTCCGGGGGACCACCGGGCCGCGTCCCTTAGCGAAACGGTTCCGCTAAGGGAACCGTTCGTGTACCATTCGCGCCCCCTCTGCCCCCGGCCTCGAAGCCGGCGACCCAGAGGCTCCTTGCCGCACCCCGCAGCGCCTCGCGACGGGCGGCTAACCCAATCCGTAAGGAGGAACTCATGAGGCATTACGAGATCGTTTTTCTCGTTCATCCCGATCAGAGCGAGCAGGTGCCCGCCATGATCGAGCGCTATAAAGGCATGATTGCCACCGGCGAAGGCCGCGTGCATCGCCTTGAGGACTGGGGCCGGCGCCAGCTCACCTATCCCATCGCTAAAGTCCACAAGGCGCACTACGTTCTCATGAACATCGAGTGCGACCAAAAGACCCTCAACGATCTGACCGGCGCATTCCGCTTCAGCGATGCCGTTCTGCGTCACCTCGTGGTCAACATGGACGAAGCGGTTACCGAACCCTCACCGATGGCCAAGGCCGCCGATGAAGAGGGTGATGGCCGCCGTCGCGATCGTCGCGATGATGGTGATGATGGTGATGACCGTCCGACGCGCCGCATTCGCGACGATGCGCCGGCATCCGATGACGACGACAGCCCTGCTGGCGACAACCTCTGACGCGCGCAATTGCGCATCGACGTCAGTAACAGCACAGGCGATAACGTCTAAAACGAGGTTTCAGACATGGCAATGAGCAGAGATCGGTCCGGCGGCGGCCTAGGCGGCGGCGGAAATAGTGGTGGATTCGGTGGTGGCGGCGGCGGTGGTGACCGCGGCGGCGACCGTGGTGGTGGCGGCGGCGGCGGCCGTTTCTCACGCCGCAAGAAGTTCTGCCGTTTCACGGCGGAAGGCGTCAAGTACATTGACTACAAGGATCTGGCCACGTTGAAGGGCTACGTCACCGAGACGGGCAAGATCGTCCCCAGCCGCATCACGGGCACGAAGTCGTTCTATCAGCGCCAACTCGCTGTTGCGATCAAGCGCGCACGCTTCCTGGCCCTGCTGCCGTACACCGACCAGCACTGAGGCGCCGCACATGGACATCATTCTTCTCCAGAAAGTCGCCAACCTGGGCAACATTGGCGATCGCGTCAAAGTGAAGTCGGGCTTCGGGCGTAACTACCTGCTGCCGTCGGGCAAGGCCACGCTGGCCACGCCGGACAACATCAAGCGCTTCGAGGCGCGTCGTGCGGAGCTCGAGAAGGCCGCTCACGAGCACCTGTCATCCGCTGAGCAGCGCGCCGCGCAGCTCAAAGAGTTCAAGCTCGTCATCCCGTCGAAGGCGGGCACTGAAGGCAAGCTCTTCGGCTCCATCGGCACGGCTGACATCGCGGAAGCCGCGACGAAGGCGGGTATCAAGATCGAGCGCAGCGAGGTTCGTCTCCCGAACGGAGCGTTGCGAACGATCGGTGACCACTCGGTCGTTCTCCACCTGCACGCGGACATCGATGTGCCGCTGGCAGTGACGATCGTCGCCGAAGAATAAGTCGACACAGCGGTGGCCGGTCCCACCAAAGTGCGCCGTGAATCCGCCACGTTGTCGTTGGCGGATGCGCCGCAGCCACCGCACTCCGTTGAAGCAGAGCAGGCCGTCCTGGGCGGCCTGCTTCTCGATGCGGCCGCTTGGGATAACGTCGCCGACGTTATCGTCGCCGAAGACTTCTATCGCGCCGATCACAAGCTGATTTTTCAGGCCATCGCGGCCCTGGCGACCACTTCCAAGCCCAGCGACGTCGTCACTGTTGTCGGTGAGTTGGAACGGCGCTCCGAGCTCGACCAGGCGGGCGGCTTGGGGTACCTCGGCTCACTGGCGCGCGATACCCCCACCGCCGCGAACGTTCGTGCCTACGCGGATATTGTCCGCGAACGCTCTACTCTGCGGGCGCTCGTGACGGCGGGCACCGAGATAGCCTCGGCTGTTTTCAACAACGATGGCGAGACGGCTCGGGAGCTTGTCGACAAGGCCGAGCAGAAGGTCTTTGAAATTGCGGAATCCGGCTTTCGCGGCAAGCAGGGAGCCCAGGCAGTGCGCGGGTTGTTGCCCGGTGTCATCGATCAGATCGACGAGGCCTTCGCCAATCCTGACAGTCTGCGTGGCCTGCCAACAGGATTCGCCGATTTCGACAAAATGACCGGCGGTCTGCGACCGGGCGATCTCGTGATTGTCGCCGGCCGTCCATCCATGGGAAAGACAACACTCGCGGTCAACATGGCCGAGTACGCCGCGCTGCATGCTCGTGACAAGCCCGCGTCGGTGGCTATTTTCAGCATGGAAATGCCTTCCGAGCAATTGATTACCCGTATGTTGTCTTCAATCGGCGGCGTGCCGCTGCAAAACTTGCGCAGCGGCCGCATCAGCGACGACGACTGGGTACGCATCACCAGCGCAACGAGTCAGTTGTCGGAAGCAAAAATCTTCATTGACGAAACGCCTGCTCTGTCCCCGACGGAGTTGCGCGCGCGCGCGCGCCGCGTGAAGCGCGAGCACGGGCTCGATCTGATCGTGGTCGACTACCTGCAGCTCATGCAGGTGCCGGGTAACAAAGAGAATCGCGCCACGGAGATCGCTGAAATCTCCCGCGGACTCAAGGTGCTCGCGAAAGAGTTGACTTGTCCCGTGATCGCGCTTTCACAGTTGAATCGAGGTGTCGAGCAGCGCGAAAACAAGAAACCGGTTATGTCAGACCTGCGCGAATCGGGCAGCATCGAACAAGATGCGGACATGATCCTGCTCATCTACCGCGAAGAAGTGTACGACCGCCAGACCACCAAGAAAGGCATCGCCGAAATCGACCTCGTCAAACACCGCAACGGCGAGATCGGTACTTTCGTTCTGACTTTCCAAGGTCAATTTACCCGCTTCGCGAACTATGTTCCCGATGCCTACGGTGATGGAGTCCTGAGATGAACCGGCTCATCAGAGCCGTCATCGACACACGTGCCCTGCGGCACAACCTGCAGACGATCCGCGCGCGAGCGCGCGGTGCGAGAGTCATGGCGGTCGTCAAGGCCAACGCCTACGGGCACGGTCTCGTGCCAACAGCGCTGGCGCTCGCGCAGGCCGATGCATTCGCGGTTGCAAGGTTGGAGGAGGGGCTCGTGTTGCGGGCGGCCGGCATCACTCAGCCCATAGTGTTGTTGGAGGGCGTGTTTGCCGCCGAACACCTGTTGGAAGCGGCGCGCCACGGTTTCGATCTCGTCGTCCACGATCCACTGCAGATCGAGCTTCTGGAGGAGTACTCCGGCGCGGCACGTTTCATTGTCTGGATCAAGATCGACACCGGCATGAACCGGCTCGGTTTCCGCCCGGAGGACTTTCCGGCGGCGCTGGAGCGCATCCAACGCATGCGCCCGCCGGCGCTGGAAGTCAGGCTGCTCACTCACCTGGCGCGGGCCGACGAAAGCGACGACCAGATGACACAACGCCAACTCGCGCTGTTCCAACAGTCCACCAAGGGACTCGACTACGCGCGCAGCATTGCCAACACGGCGGGCCTCTTCGGCAACGTGGAGCTCGGATGTGACTGGGTGAGACCCGGTCTTGCGCTCTATGGCGCCTCGCCGTTCGAAGACAAGACGGCGGCAGAGTTGGGACTGCAGCCTGTGATGAGCCTCGAGACCTCCGTCATCGCGACCCGCAAGGTCAAGAAAAACGAGACAGTGGGCTACGGCGGAACGTGGAAGGCCTCGCACGACTCAACGATTGCCATCGTTGCGGCGGGCTATGGTGATGGCATCTCTCGCGGCCTGGCGGGTGGCACCCCGGTACTGATCAACGGCGAACGCGCGCCTTTGGTGGGGCGCGTCTCCATGGACATGATTGCCGTCGATGTAACGAAGCTATCCCGCGTACGTGTCGGTACGCCGGTGGTATTGTGGGGAGTTGGGCTACCGGTGGAAGAGGTTGCCCGTTACGCAGCAACCATCCCTTACGAACTGCTATGTGGCGTCAGCCAGCGCGTGCCGCTGGAGCTCCGTTAGCCGCGCCAACCGCGTCTAACTGACGAAGAACCCCATCTTCACCCCCGCGAGCTGAATGACATCATTGTCAGCCAGCCGCGTCGCCTGTGCCCCAATGGCCGTGCCATTGAGCAGCGGGAAGTCGTCAGCCTTGCCGCTGTCGACGTGAACAATGAAATAGCCTTCCGCGCGGCGCGTGATCGCTGCCACCTGCACACCCGGACGTCCGAGCGTGGTCAGAGCCTTGCTGAGCTCGAGTTCCCGGCCCGCGAACGCGCCGGACAGCACCTGCAATTTCGCCTTCTTCAATGCGGCGGCGGAGGCGGCATCATTCAGAGCGCGACTCTTGCCCGTGGCCGAGATGGAAGGCGAGACTTTTTCGGCGGCCTCACTGGCGGCCCGGACCTTCTCGACCGGCCGCGACGACGGCTGAATCACCATCGTCTTCTCGAACTCATCCTGTGCTTCGTCATCCTCAACAAAGCGGAGCTGATGGTGCCCCACCGTCACCACATCCCCATGCTGCAACGCATGCTTTTTGATCAGCTTGCCGTTGACATAGGTGCCGTTGGTGCTGTTCAGATCCTCCAGAAACGAGTCATTGAGGATGTTGATAATCAGCGAGTGGTGACCGCTGACGGCGGCATTGTCGATGCGGATGTCATTGTCAGGGAGGCGGCCAATCGTGTACCGCTCCTTGTTCATGTTGTATTCCGCCATCACCTGGCCATCCAGGCTCAAGACCAACCTTGCCATGTGCGTGCCTCTGTCAGCCAAACCAGCCGAGGATCTTGTCGAAAATCCGCGTTTTCGCCGGGAATGCGTCCAGCACCGTCGCCATGACGACGGAGACGTTATCCCGGCCTCCATTATCATTCGCCAGTTGAATCAACTGCTTGGCGACCGTATCCAGATTATCACTAAAGGTGTTTATGGTTAAATGAATATCTTCGTCTTCAACCATATCCGAGAGCCCGTCCGAGCACAGCATGTAGGCATCGCCCTTCTGGACAACGGACTCCTGGATTTCCACATCGACGTTCGGCTCGACACCCAACGCCCTTGTGACGTAGTTCTTGTTTGCGGCCCGCTGGGCTTCCTCCGCTGAGTAGAACCCCCGGTCCACGAGCTCCTGCAGCAGCGAGTGGTCCATCGTGACCTGCTCGAGCTTGTCGCTGCGCTGGCGGTACAGCCTGGAATCGCCCACGTGCGCAATCGTGATTCTGTTGTCAAAAAACAGCGCAGCAACGACCGTGGTGCCCATGCCTTCGCATTGGGGCTGGGTGCGCGCCGTCTGATAAATGATCTTGTTGGCCCGATGAATGGCATCGCGCAGGATGATGGTGGGCCGGGAGAGCCCGGATTCCCGATCCTGCACGTTCATATCTTCGCGCTCGACCTGCTCACGGACGAGATTGACGATGGTCTTGACGGCAATGCCGCTCGCGACCTCGCCCGCGTTATAGCCGCCCATGCCGTCCGCCAATACGAGCAGGCCGATGTCAGCATCGAACGCAATGGTGTCCTCGTTGTGCTCGCGGACTTTACCGGTATCGGTCAGTCCAACGAAACGCAACCTGCCTTTCAGGCTCATGCTGCGCCCTGACCTCCATACGGCCCCCAAACTGTGATACGTGTCACTTTCCAGCCCCCGGTTCGAGCCGGCATACGCTAGCATTGGTCGCGTTGCAGTGCAGGCGACCGGTCACAAACTCGTCATTTCCGTGATCGGGCATGGGCGCGCATCCTAACCAGTTGAAACCAGAGCGGATAGATGGCACGTAGCAGTCCGGTCTTCATTTGTAACTCGTGTCACGGCGAGACCCTGAAATGGCAGGGCCAATGTCCCCTGTGCGGCGAGTGGAATACCCTGGAACAGCGTGCGGCCCCCGTCGGCCGGGCGGCCCGCAAGGGCGCCCAGGGCGTCCCGACTTCCAACCCCATGCCGCGCCGGCTGGACATAGCCCAGCAGGCGGGTAAGCGGCTCGCAACGGGCCACGATGAGCTCGACCGGGTCATGGGTGGCGGCATCGTACCCGGATCGGTGACCTTGTTGGGAGGAGATCCGGGCATCGGTAAGTCGACACTGCTCCTGCAGGTTGCCGCGCACGTCGCCGCAACCAACGGCGTGCTGTATGCAAGCGGTGAGGAATCCGTAGCCCAGATCGCCGGGCGCGCCCAACGGCTGGGTCTGGAGAGCCCGCTGGAAGTCGTGGCCGAATCCAATCTGGAAGCGATTGTCGCGCTGGCAGCGGAACGCAAGGGAACGCTGCTGATCGTTGATTCCATCCAGACCGTCGAATCGAACACAGTCGACACCAGTCCCGGCGCGGTGGCGCAATTGCGCGAATGTACTGCAGAGCTCGTGCGTTTTGCCAAGTCCACTGCCACCGCCGTGATCATCATCGGGCACGTGACCAAGGAAGGCGCGATCGCGGGCCCGCGCATGCTGGAGCACCTGGTCGACACGGTGCTGTATTTCGAGAGCGAGGCGGGCAGCCGTTTTCGCATCGTGCGTGCCACGAAGAACCGTTTCGGCGCGGTGAACGAGCTGGGATTCTTCGCCATGGCCGAAAGCGGCCTGAAGGAAGTTCGCAACCCGTCGGCCATTTTCCTCTCACGTGCAACCGATCCTGCCGCCGGCAGCATAGTTACCGTCACACGCGAAGGCGGCCGCCCCTTGCTGATCGAGTTGCAGGCGTTGGTCGACCGGATGCGGTTTGGTGCGCCGCGGCGTGTCGCCCAGGGGCTGGATTCCAACCGCGTCGCCATGTTGCTTGCCGTCATGAACCGACATGCGCAGGTCTCACTCCAGGAACACGATGTATTCGTGAATGTCGTTGGCGGAGTCCGCATCAACGAGACCGGTTGGGATCTGCCGGTCGTCGTGGCGTTGGCCTCCAGTCTAACTGACAAAATCATACCCAACTCTCTCATCTCGTTTGGCGAGCTTGGATTGACCGGTGAGGTGCGGCCGGTCGCCTACGGCGAAGAGCGCCTGCGTGAGGCCCAAAAGCAGGGCTTCAGGATTGCAGTCGTTCCTAAGGAGAATGCGCCCCGCAAGCCGCTCGAGGGCCTGCAGGTAATTGCCGTGGGCCGGGTAGGCGAGGCGTTGGAAGCAGCCTTCAACCGGTCGCAGTGACCTCGTCGGTGGCCGGCGCATGGACGCGGACGGTACGAATGGCGTTGTCGGCGATCTGCAGGACTTCAAACTGATAGTCCCCGACCTTCAGGGCCGTGCCCGGTTCCGGAATGGTTTCCAGTTGCTCGAGCAACAACCCGTTGATGGTTTTCGGCCCGTCGGTGGGTAGCTGCCATTGCAACGCCCGGTTGAGAGCGCGGATGGTTGCGCTCGCATTGACAATGTAGACCCCCGGCCGCTCCGGGTGAATGTCCCGGTGAGTAATGGTTGCCGGATCGGTGGTGAACTCGCCGACGATTTCCTCCAGGATGTCCTCCAACGTAACCAGGCCTTCAATGTCACCGTATTCGTTGACTACGAAGGCGAGGCGCCGGCGGTTGCGTTGGAACTGCGAAAGCTGGACCGTCAGGGCCGTGCTTTCGGGCACGAAGTAAGGCTCGCGGCTGCTGGCCACTTCAATCAGCTTCTCGCGCGTCAGTGTGCCGCGCGCCAACTCCTGCGCTACCCGCTTCATGTGCAGGATGCCGAGCAGCTTGTCCAATTCCCCATCGTAGACCGGCAACCGCGTATGCGGTGTCTGGCGCAACTGATCCAGTATGTCGTCCCAGTTCTCCTGCACATCAATGGCCGAGATTTCCTGGCGCGGGATCATGATGTCGTTCACGGTCACCTGGCCCAGGTCCAGGATCGACAACAGCATCTGCCGGTGCCGGGCCGGGATGAGCGGACCCGCCTCGGCCACCACGGTCCGCAGTTCCTCGGTGTTCAGGGACTGGCTGGCGCGGGCTGTCTTGCCAACACCGAAGATTCTCAACAGGCCATACGCAAGCTTGTTGGTGAGCCAGAGGGCAGGACGCGCAACAACCACCAGTACCCGGTAGATCCGCGCGGCGCTCAGTGCAACCAGCTCCGGGTAGGTCGCCGCGTAGATCTTCGGAGCCAGCTCGCAGAAGACGATGACGACGACCGTTAGAACGAATCCGGTAACGGGGACGGCGTATGGATGACCCGTCCGTTGCGCGAGGATGGTGGCCACGGCGGATGCAAAGACACTGGCGGCCGCCAGGATGACGAGATTCGCGCCCAGCCAATCATCCGGCTTCTGCAACAGCTCTTCGAGCACTTTGGCGGTCTTCTGCCCCTGCTGAGCCCTGTGCTTCACCCGGTAGCGGTTGACGGAGAGCATGGCCACTTCCGTGCCGGATGAGAATGCGATGATCACCAGCAGGAAGAGCAGCGCACACAGCAGGCCAATCGACGGGGCATCATCCAAGGCAGCGTTCCTCGATCTGAAGGGATCGAAGCCGGACTATAATCGACCTCCGCTCCCCAGGTTCACCGCACCTCTTATGTTCGATAACCTTACTGCCCGGCTCACCAAGACCCTGGAAAATCTGCGGGGCCGAGGCCGCATCACCGAAGACAATATCGGGGAAGCCATGCGTGAAGTGCGCGTGGCCCTGCTCGAGGCGGATGTTGCGCTTCCGGTCATCAAGACCTTCATCGAGTCCGTCAAGACCAAGGCACTGGGTGCCGACGTCGCCTCCAGCCTGACGCCGGGCCAGGCGTTCATTGGCATCATTCACCAGGAGCTCGTCCAACTGATGGGCGGCCCTCGCGCGGGGATCAACCTCCGGGCGCAACCACCGATCATCGTCCTGTTGGCGGGTTTGCAGGGTGCCGGTAAGACAACCACCGCCGCCAAATTGGCGCGATGGCTCATCGAACGTGAGAAGAAGCGCGTTCTTTTGGTGAGTACGGACGTGCGCCGACCTGCCGCAATGTTGCAGCTAGAACGGTTGGCGGCGCAGGTGGGGGCTCAATACTTCGCGGCCAGCGCTTCAGATCCGCCTGCGAGCATTGCGCGAGCCGCTGTAGACGCTGCGAAACGCGGTGTTTTCGATGTATTGATTGTTGATACGGCGGGCCGTTTGCACGTCGACGAGAGCCTCATGGCCGAGGTTCGCGAGATTGATTCTGCTGTCGGAGCCGCTGAGCGATTGTTCGTGGTCGACGCCATGGCGGGCCAGGACGCCGTCAATGCCGCACGTGCGTTCGGTGCCGCTCTGGACCTGACCGGCGTCGTTCTCACCAAGGCAGACGGCGATGCCCGTGGCGGTGGCGCGTTGTCAGTGCGCCAGATTACCGGGAAGCCGATTGTGTTCATTGGCGTCGGTGAAAAGACCGAAGCCCTGGAGCCGTTCGACCCCGAGCGTATGGCATCCCGCATCCTCGGCATGGGCGATGTCGTCAGCCTGGTCGAGCAGGTGCATCGGCAGGTCGATACCCAGGAAGCCGAGCGGCTGGCCAAAAAGGTGGTCAAGGGCAAGGGCTTCGATATGGCCGACCTCAAGAGCCAGCTCGAGCAGTTGCAGAAAATGGGGGGTGTCGGGGCCCTCATGGACAAGCTGCCCGCCGCGGCCACCCAAAAGGCCGGGGCCATTGATGCCGAGAAGGGCGACCGTGACCTGAGGCGCCAGATTGCCATCATCAATTCCATGACCCGCAAAGAACGCCGCAATCCGTCGATCATTGACGGCTCGCGCCGCCGCCGCATTGCCTCGGGCTCCGGCACCCAGGTCCAGGACGTCAATCGGCTCCTGAAGCAATTCATGGAGATGCAGCGGGTCATGAAGAGCATGAAGGGAGGCAAGCTGCGGCAACTGATGGGGGCCTTGAAGGGGGGTATGGGCGGTGGCCCGCCGCCTGGCTTCCCCGGTCGGTAAGCTACTGAAAAGAAAACCCCTCAGGCTCTTTAAAGGGAAACAAAACGCACGTAGAATCCGCGCTCTTTTTGGGCCGGGTCCTACCCGGTCTGTACCGAACGAGAGAACTGGATCATGGTAACCATACGCCTGACGCGGCGCGGGGCGCGCAATCAGCCTTTCTACCACGTGGTAGTGACCGACAGCCGCAAGCGGCAGGGCGGCCTGAGCTTGGAGCATGTGGGCTTTTTCAATCCCATTGCCCGCAAGAGCGAGCCGAAGCTGAAGCTGGATCTGCCGCGAATTGATTATTGGGTGAGCAAGGGCGCTCAGCAGTCCGATCGGGTGCGCTCACTGGTGGCTTCCTACCGGAAGCAGGCCACGGCCTGACCGCACGCTGGGTCGAGCTCGGCCGCATTGGCGCTCCCTTCGGCGTCAAAGGCTGGATGCATGTTGACTCTTACACGGATCCACCCGATGGCCTGCTCGATTACCCCCAATGGGTATTAAGAAGCGGCTCAGGTGAGCGCGTAACGCGTAAGGTGATCGAAGGCCACCCGCAGGGCGACCGGTTGGTTGCGCGGTTGGAAGGAATCGAGGATCGCGATGCTGCGTCACGTCTGACGGGCACCGTGATCGAGGTGCAGCGGGCTGATTTGCCGCCACCTGGAAAGCGCCAACACTATCGCGCTGACCTGGTCGGGCTGGCGGTCCGCAACCTCGAAGGTGTTGAGATGGGCCGTGTGGAGCAGTTTGTAGATGCGCCCACGGGGCCCGTGATGGTGGTGAAGGATGCGGCCGGACGGGAGCACTGGGTGCTCGCCACGCCGGAGTATCTGCGCAAGGTTGAGATGGACGCCGGACTGATCCTCGTGGATTGGCCGCTGGAACAGGAGTAGAGGCCCTCCGTGAAAATCGAGGTTGTCTCGCTGTTTCCGGACATGATCAGCGGGGCGCTGAAGTTCGGCGTTGTGGGCCGTGCTTTGGAGCGGGGTCTGTTGAGCGTTGGCACGGAAGATCCGCGCGCGCATACAACCGATCCGCATCGAACGGTAGATGACCGGCCGTACGGCGGTGGTCCCGGCATGGTGCTCAAACCCGAGCCCATGCTGGCGGCGATCGAGGCGGCGCGGGGGCGGTTGCCGCAGGGCTGTCCGCGGATTTATCTGTCGGCGCAGGGCGAGCCCTTCGGACAACGACAGGCGGAAAGCCTGGCCGCATTGCCCGGGTTCGTACTGGTGGCAGGACGGTATGAAGGTTTGGATGAGCGCGCGCTGGCGCTGGGCATAGATCGGGAGCTGTCGCTCGGTGACTATGTGCTGTCCGGCGGCGAGCTGCCGGCCCTGGTGGTGATTGACGCGGTGGCGCGCTTATTGCCGGGAGCGTTGGGCGATGAGCGCTCGAGCGTGGAAGAGTCGTTCAGCGCGGGCCTGCTGGATTGGCCGCACTACACGCGGCCGGAAGTGTTTGCAGGGCTGACGGTGCCGCCGGTGTTGTTGTCGGGCAATCATGCCGACATCCACCGCTGGCGACTGAAACAGGCGGTGGGGCGGACGTGGCAGCGCCGACCGGACCTGATTGCAGCGAATCCACTCGCGCCCGAGGCGAGCAAGTTACTGAATGAGTTCCTCACGGCACGGGCCGTAGGACGCGATTGAAATTGGTCACCGCACCAGCGGTGAACTCGAGGATGACGACTATGAGCAAAATTACACAGGAACTCGAAAAAGCACGCATGACGCGCGAAGTGCCGGACTTCAAGCCCGGCGACACCGTGGTCGTGAACGTGAAGGTGATCGAAGGCGATCGCGAGCGCGTGCAGGCGTACGAGGGTGTCGTGATTGCCATCAGCAATCGCGGCCTCAACTCGTCCTTCACGGTGCGGAAGATTTCGCACGGCGAGGGCGTCGAGCGCGTTTTCCAGACCTACAGCCCGTCCATCAGCGACATTTCAATCAAGCGCCGCGGCAGCGTCCGTCGCGCCAAGTTGTACTACCTGCGTGACCTGTCCGGTAAGGCCGCGAGAATCGAAGAGAAGATCTGAGATCTTCCGTCGCTTCCCGTCCGTAGGGGCGTAACTTGCAGTTAGTCCGGGCGATTCTGTTTGGGCTGTGGCGCGGCCTCGATGTGCTGCGCCGGTTCCTGCACCTGGTATTTCTGCTGGTGGTGTTCGGGTTTGTATTCGGCGCGATGCGCGTGTCGATGCCGACCATCCCGGCAAAAGCGGCCCTGTTGGTCGCCCCTGAAGGCCAGCTCGTTGAGCAGATGTCCGGTGACCCGCTCGGCCGGGCCATCGAAGAGGCCCGCGGCCAGGGCCGCCCCGAAACCCTCCTGTGGGATGTAGTGGACTCCATCCGCTATGCCGCGAAAGACAAGCGCATTCCCGTCCTGGCCATTGATCTCGAGAAGTTCGACGGCGCCGGGCAGCCGACGCTGGAGGAATTCGCCAAGGCCATCCGCGAATTCCGTGCCACCGGCAAGAAGGTGATTGCCTTCGGCACCGAGCTCACCCAGGATCGTTACTACATCGCCGCCCAGGCAGATGAGATCTACCTCGATCCGCTCGGCTTCGTACTGCTGGATGGCTACGGCCGCTATCGGATGTTCTTCAAGGAAGTCCTCGACAAGATCGGTGTCGACATCAACGTGTTCCGCGTCGGCGCCTTCAAGAGCGCGGTGGAGGCTTACACCCGAACGGACATGTCGGCTGAGGACAAAGAGGAGAGCCTCAGTTATCTCAACGCGCTCTGGACCAACTATCAGGCCGTGATGACCCGCGCGCGGAAGCTTCCTCCGGATGCGCTCCAGACCTACGTCACCACACTTTCCAAAACCGTGCCCGCCGCCGGTGGAAATGCCGCGCAGGTCGCGCTGAAAGCCGGTCTCATCACGGGCATCAAGTCCCGCCAGGACATCGAGCATCGCTTGATTGAGCTCGTCGGACAGGACGATTCCGACGGTTCATACCAGAACGTACATCTGCAGGACTATGCCCGGCTCGCGCACGCTGACAAGAAGCTGCACGGCAGCGGCAAGAAGCACGTGGGTGTCATTGTTGCCGCGGGCGAGATCCTGGACGGCGATCAGCCTCCGGGTACCGTCGGCGGGGATTCAACGGCCCGGCTGATCCGCCAGGCGCGGTTGGATAAGGATGTGGCGGCTGTTGTGTTGCGTGTAGACAGCCCGGGCGGCAGTGTTCTGGCATCCGAGCATATTTACCGCGAGCTGCAGGCATTGCGCGCGGCCGGCAAGCCGGTCGTGGTGTCCATGGGCGATCTGGCGGCTTCGGGCGGCTACTATATTTCCGCTCCAGCCGATGAGATCTGGGCCAGCCCGGCCACCTTGACCGGTTCGATCGGTATTTTCGCCATCATCCCCACCGTGGATAAGACGCTCGGCAAGATCGGGGTCAATGTGGATGGTGTTGGCACCACCCCGTTAGCCTCGCAGATGCGAATCGATCGTCCCCTGGGAGCGGAAGCCCGCGCGCTGTTGCAGGCGGAAATCGAACGTGGCTATGACGTGTTCCTGGAGCGCGTATCCACGGGCCGCAAAAAGACCCGCGAGCAGGTCGACACCATCGCGCAAGGCCGCGTGTGGGCGGGGGTCGATGCCAAGCGGTTGGGTTTGGTTGACGGGCTGGGTTCGTTCGATGACGCCACGAAAGCGGCGGCTCACCGCGCCAAGTTGACTGACTACACGGTCGAATTCATGGAGCCGGAGTTGTCCTGGGCCCAGGAGCTCGTGCTGCAGATGAAGACCCGCGCCGTGAAGGCAGCCGCGAAAGTGGTGGTAGATGTCTCGCCCAATCCCCTCGGGCCGGTGGCGAAGCGCTTCGATCCGCTCACCCGCCAGGTTGAGCTGCTCAGCCGCCTGAGCGAGCCCAACAAGGTCTACGCCTACTGCTTCTGCACGGCCGACTAGAGCGTCGCCCAGTCGAGGATCACCTTTCCCGACTGCCCCGATCCCATGGTCTCGAAACCCTTCAGGTACTCCTGGACGGGAAAATGATGGGTGATGATGGGCTTCAGATTGAGCCCGCTCTGCAGCAATGAGGCCATCTTGTACCAGGTCTCAAACATCTCCCGGCCATAGATGCCCTTCAGGGTGAGGCCCTTGAAAATGACCTGGTTCCAGTCGATCGCGGTCTCTTCCGGCGGAATGCCCAGGATGGCAATCGACCCACCATGCCGCATCGTCCGCAACATCTCGCGAAACGCAGTGGCATTACCCGACATCTCCAGGCCAACGTCGAAGCCTTCCTTCATGCCCAGCTCTTTCTCGGTGTCATCCAGGGTTTGCTTGGTGACATTGATGGCGCGCGTGGCACCCATCTTGCGGGCGAGGTCGAGCCGGTAGTCATTTACATCGGTAATGACAACATGCCGGGCTCCCACAAAACGCGCAATCGCAACCGCCATGATGCCGATCGGACCGGCACCGGTGATCAATACGTCCTCGCCAACCATGTCGAAGGCAAGCGCCGTGTGGGTTGCATTGCCGAACGGATCCAGGATGGACGCGACATCGTCGGTGATGGAATCGGGCAGCTTGAAAGTGTTGATTCCCGGGATCGACAGGTACTGCGCGAACGCACCAGGCCGGTTTACGCCAACTCCGACCGTGTTGCGGCACAGATGCCGGCTGCCGGCGCGGCAATTGCGGCAGTAACCGCATGTGATGTGGCCTTCACCCGAGACGCGGTCGCCGATCGCGAGACCCCGAACCTCGGAGCCCATCTCGACAATGCGGCCGCAGTACTCGTGGCCGACGGCCATGGGCACGGGAATGGTCTTCTGCGCCCACGCATCCCACTTGTAGATATGCATGTCGGTGCCGCAGATCGCGGTCTTGGCGATTTCGATCAGTACATCGTTGGGGCCGACCTTCGGCTCCGGCACATCGTCCAACCAGATACCGGGAGACGCCTCTTTCTTAACCAGTGCCTTCAAGGGATGACTCCAAGTTCTTTACCGACGGCGGTGAATTCTTCTATCGCGCGGTTCAGTTGATCGCGTGTCAATGCGGCTGACATCTGCGTCCGGATGCGCGCCTGTCCCTTCGGGACCACGGGGAACGAGAACCCAATGACATACACCTCGCGTTGCAACAGTTTGTCCGCCATTTGTCCGGCGAGCGAGGCATCGCCCAGCATCACCGGGATGATGGGATGCTCACCGGGTTTGAGAATGAATCCGGCATTCTCCAGCCCGGCACGGAAGTGACGCGCGTTGTCAAAAAGCTGAGTGCGCAATTCCGGTGTGTTTTCCAGCAGGTCCAGCACCCGCAGGCTGACACCGGCGACCACCGGCGGAATGCTGTTGGAGAACAGGTAAGGCCGCGACCGGTTCCGCAGCCAGTCGATGACTTCCTTGCGGGAGGAAACAAAGCCGCCACTGGCACCGCCCAGCGCTTTGCCGAGCGTGCTGGTGACGATGTCGACGCGGCGCGCGACGCCGCAGTGCTCCGGTGTGCCACGGCCGGTGGCGCCCATGAAGCCGGTGGCATGCGAATCGTCGACCATGACCAGTGCGTCGTATTTATCCGCAAGCTCACAGATGGCTTTCAGGTTGGCGATGGTGCCATCCATGGAAAATACGCCATCGGTCGCAATGAGCCGCGTTCGGGCCGACTGGGTCGCCTGCAGAGCGCTTTCCAGCTCTTTCATGTCGTTGTTGGCATAGCGATGGCGCTGTGCCTTGCATAACCTGATGCCATCAATGATGCTGGCGTGGTTGAGCGCATCCGATATGACGGCGTCCTTTTCATCCAGCAGCGTCTCAAACAGGCCGCCGTTGGCATCGAAGCACGAGGAGTACAGGATCGTGTCCTCGGTGCCCAGGAAGCGGCTGAGCCGTTCCTCGAGCTGCTTATGAACGTTCTGCGTGCCGCAGATGAACCGTACCGACGCCATGCCATAACCGAAGCGGTCTATGGCCCGGTGCCCCGCCTCGCGCATGGCCGCATGGTTGGCCAGGCCCAGATAGTTGTTCGCACAAAGGTTCAGGACGTCCTGATCGCCCGTGCGCACCAGGCCCCCCTGGGGGCCGGCGAGCACGCGTTCGGACTTGTACAGCCCCTGTTCCTTCAAACCGGCGAGATCGGCTCGCAACCGTTCAATAAAAGCTGCATTCATGGCTTCAATTATACTCTGCGGCCATGAGCGAAGCTGGCACAGATACCGGCCCGGGAGCCGCGCGGATCGACCGCTGGCTGTTCGGAGTACGATTGTTCAAATCGCGGTCGCTGGCGGCCGAGGCCGTCAATGGCGGTAAGGTTCACATCAACCACGAACGTGTGAAGCCGTCACGCGGCGTTCAGGTGGGCGATACCGTAACCTTCACGCGGGGAGCGGTTGAGTTCGAGTGTGTCGTGACCGCTGTCCCTCTGCGCCGCGGTCCGGCGAGCGAAGCCGCCCGATGTTATGACGAAACGGCGGCCAGCAAGGCGCGCCGCGAAGAGTTTTCCACCCGCATGAAGGTTGCGGCGGCACTCACGCCGAAGCCGATCGAGCGGCCGGACAAGCACGACCGCAAGGTTCTGCGGCGTCTGCGTGGCCGAGATTGAATACAGGTAATACCATGTCCCTCAGCGTTTTTGACATTTTCAAAGTCGGCATCGGTCCGTCGAGCTCCCACACCATGGGTCCGATGCGCGCTGCCCGCGAGTTCGTGGCCGGCCTGAAACGGGACGGCCTGCTTGCGGCCACGAGCCAGATTGCGGTGCGGCTGTACGGCTCCCTGGCATTGACCGGCATCGGCCACGGCACGGATCGAGCCGTCCTGGCGGGCCTCGAAGGCGCTGTGCCGGAAACCGTCGATCCTGACAGCATCGAGCCGCTCATCCGGCGCGTGCGCAGTGAAGGCCGGATCAAACTGCTGGGCGAGCACGAAATCCCCTTTGACGAGCCCATGCAGCTTCTGTTCATGCGCCACGAAACCCTGCCGCGGCATTCCAACGGCATGCGCTTTACAGCGCTCGGGGCCAACTCCAGCGTATTGCGCGAGGATGACTACTACTCGATCGGTGGCGGCTTCATTGTTCACGGCGATGAGACGGAAGCGAGTGGGGTGAGGGCGGCGCATGTCGAACCGCCGTATCCCTTCACGTCCGGTGCGGAGTTGCTCGCCAAGTGTCGTGAGAACGGCCTCGAGTTGTATGAGTTGATGCTCGCCAACGAGCGGACCTGGCGATCCGAGGAAGAAGTGCGCGCGGGCCTGTTGAACATCTGGAAGGTGATGCAACAGTGTGTTGAGCGTGGCTTTCGCCAGACCGGGCACCTGCCGGGCGTTCTCAAGGTGAAACGCCGCGCTCCGAAGATGTACCGAGTTTTGACGGAGGGCAAAGGATCGTCCGCGCTCGAAGTCATGGACTGGGTGAATGCCTTCGCATTGGCGGTAAACGAAGAGAACGCGGCGGGCGGTCGCGTGGTCACTGCGCCAACCAACGGTGCCGCCGGCATCGTGCCCGCGGTTATGCATTTCTATGCGCGCTTCGAGCCGGGGGCCAACGAGGCTGGGATCATGCGTTTCCTGTTGTGCGCCGCAGCGATGGGCATGCTGTACAAGCGCAATGCCTCCATCTCCGGCGCGGAGATGGGTTGCATGGGGGAGGTGGGTGTTGCCTGCTCCATGGCGGCGGCAGGACTGGTGGCGGCCTTGAACGGTACCAATGAGCAGATTGAGAACGCCGCCGAGATCGGGATGGAACACAACCTCGGTCTGACCTGTGACCCGGTTGCCGGGCTCGTGCAGATTCCTTGCATCGAGCGCAACGCAATGGGCTCCGTGAAGGCCATCAACGCGGCGCGACTGGCCATGCGTGGCGACGGTACCCACAAGGTGTCACTGGATCAGGTGATCGCAACCATGCGGCAGACGGGGTTGGATATGCAGACCATCTACAAGGAGACCTCGCAGGGAGGTCTGGCGGTCAACGTTCCCGAGTGCTAGGCCCAGAGCGCGAACAACGGCGCCGGCGGTATCTCGCTGAGTGAATCGCGCAGGTTGCGTGCCTCGATTCCCGACCAACTGTTGGTGTCGAACGTAAACGAGCAGACCGCTGCCGTGGCCAGTTCCCCGATGTGCCTGTTGGGAGCGAGAAGCTGCGCGAGCTCGGAGATGCCGGGGTTGTGACCTACCACCATCAGGTGGGAGATGCGCGGACCTGTTGACCGCACGATGCGCAAAATGTCTTCGGGCGGCGCCAGGTACAGCGATTCCTCGGCGCGGATGTTGCGGCCACTGATACCCAGTTCCCGGGCAACAATGGCAGCGCTCTGCTCAGCGCGCCGCGCGGTGCTCGCCAGCAGGATCGCGGGAACGAGCTGCAACTCGAACAGCCGCCGTCCCATGGCTTCGGCCTCGGAGTTGCCGCGCCGGTTCAACGGCCGGTCGAAGTCGGAGATTTGCGGGTCCTGCCACTGTGCATTCGCATGGCGCATGAGCGTCAGTCGCTTCAAACAGGGTTCTCCACCAGGATGCGCCCGTTTTCGACCCGCACTTGAAAGGTACGTAAAGGTTCATAGGCAGGTGGCGTCAGGGCCTCGCCGGTCCGCACGCAAAAATGCGCACCATGTCGCGGACAGATGATCTGACACTGTTCCACTTCCGCCCCCTCCAACGGTTCGCCGTCGTGTGTACAACGGTCTTCTACCGCATAAAGCTTATCGGCACAGCGTACGACAAGTAGGGCGAAGCCGTCGATATCCGCAGAGAAGGATTTTTGATCTTCGAGCGCTCCCGCGGCGCCGACATCCACCCAGTCGACGCTCAAAACATCCCCGTCTGAAGGCGGGCCGCCTCCGACATCATGCTTTGATTCCAGGGCGGATCGAAGGTCAGCTCAACATTGGCGCAGCTCACGGTGGGAATGCGCTGTACTTTGTCTTTCACGTCTTCGACCAGCACCTCACCCATGCCACAACCGGGCGCGGTCAGTGTCATGGTGATGTCAATGGCACGGCTGCCATCCGGATTCGCTGTCACGTTGCAATCGTAGACGAGCCCGAGATCCACAATGTTGATCGGGATCTCAGGATCGAAGCAGGTGCGCATCTGGTCCCACGCCAGCTTCTTCACATCCTCTTCGGTCGCATTGGGCGGCAGCTCGGGCGCCTGTACCGCCTCTTTGCCAATGGCGTCGGCATTCTCGCCCGCGATTCGAAACAGATTGCCTTCAATGTAGACCGTGAAGCTGCCGCCCAGCGCCTGGGTGATGTAACCCGCCTGGCCGGGCTTCAACTTCACTTCCACGCCGGCAGGCACGATCACGGCCGGGACTTCCCGGTTCACAACAAACGGTTCGTTCTCATGGCTGCGCATTGCTTACTCCGTCGACACCGTGGCGCCGCCCTGGTCGAGGGCCGCGTTCAACGTGTGCCAGCACAGGCTTGCGCATTTCACACGAGCCGGGTACTCGCGCACGCCGGACAGCGCCGCCAGCTTGCCCAACGAGGGGTCGGCCACGGCTTCCTGTTGAGTGAGCAATGAATGCACCTTGTTGAACAGGCCGCCGATCTCGGTCTTGTCCTTGCCCTTGATGGCTTCGGTCATCAGCGAGGCCGAGGCGGTCGAGATGGCACAGCCTTTGCCTTCGAAACGGATGTCCTCGACGCGATCCCCCTGCATTTTCAGAAACACGGTCAATCGGTCGCCACACAGCGGATTGTGCCCGTCGGCGCGGGCGTCAGCCGCCTCCAGCGTCCCGAAGTTGCGGGGCCGCTTGTTGTGATCGAGGATCACGTCGCGATACAGCTCTTTCAGGTCCATCAACCAAACACCTCACGCGCCTTGCCGAGCGCTGATACCAGGCTCTTCACGTCGTTCGCGGTGTTGTAGACCGCGAACGAGGCGCGCACGGTAGCGGGCAATCCCAGGAACGTCATCAGCGGCATGGCGCAGTGGTGGCCGGTACGGACGGCGACTCCCTCATGGTCGAGGATCGTGCCGAGGTCATGCGGATGCACGCCGTCCATGACGAATGACACAATCGAGGCCTTGTTGGGGGCCGTGCCGATGAGCTGGATTCCAGGGATCTTCTGCAGCTCGGCGCTCGCCAGCTCTACGAGGCGGTGCTCGTGAGCGGCGATGGCATCCAACCCCAAGCTCTCGATGTAGTCCATGGCCGCCGCGAGGCCGACGGCACCCGAAATGTTAGGCGTGCCGGCCTCGAACTTCGCGGGCAGATCGTTGTAGGTCGTCTTGTCGAACGACACCGTCAGGATCATGTCACCGCCGCCCTGCCAAGGCGGCATCGACTGCAACAATTCTTCGCGCCCGTACAGGACGCCGATGCCGGTCGGTCCATAGAGTTTGTGGCCGGAGAAGGCGTAGAAGTCACATCCCAACGCCCGGACATCCACATGCGAGTGCGGCACGGCCTGTGCACCGTCGACCAACACGACGGCTCCCTGGGCATGCGCGGCATCCACAATCTTTTTGACGGGCAGGACCGTGCCCAGCGCGTTTGAGACATGCGCGACCGCGACGATCTTCGTGCGTGGTGACAGGAGCTTCACGTACTCATCGAACAGAAACTCGCCGCGGGTATTGATGGGAGCGACCTTCAAGGTGGCGCCGGTCTGTTCACAGATCATCTGCCACGGCACGATGTTGGCGTGATGCTCGAGCTCGCTGACGATGATTTCGTCGCCGGCCTTCAGGCGCGGGCGGGCGTAGGTTTGCGCGACGAGGTTGATGGCTTCTGTAGTGCCGCGGACGAAGATGACTTCTTTTGTAGAACGTGCGTTGATGAAGCGGCGCACGCGTTCCCTCGCGCCCTCGAACGCTTCAGTTGCGGCCTGGCTCAGGGCATGTACGCCGCGGTGGATGTTGGCATGCGAGTGGGTTTCGTATTCCTCGACGGCACGCAGCACTGCCACGGGTCGCTGCGAAGATGCGCCGCTGTCCAGGTAGACGAGCGGGCGGCCGTTGACCGTCCGGTCGAGAATGGGGAAGTCCCGGCGGACGCGCTCGGCATCCAAAACAGGGGTGTTTGCCACCCGGGGGGCGGTTGCAGCCATTACAAATTCTCCATAGGCAGCGGAGCCTCTAAACGACCCGCCAAGCTTTCTTCAATCTGGTGCCGCAACTCGGGCACCTCGATCTTGCTGACCACATCTTCCAGAAACGCCCACTTCAACAGGCGCAGGGCAGTCTCACGATCCAGTCCTCGGGACAGCAGGTAAAACAACATGTTGTCATCCAGCTTGCCGGCCGTGGCACCGTGATTGCAGCGGACATCGTCAGTGTAGATTTCCAACTGCGGCCGCACGTCTATCTCGGCGTCGGTACCTGCGAGCAGGCCGCGCAGCGACTGACTCGAGTCGGTGCCATGGGCACCCTTGCGGACCACAATCTTGCCGTTGAATGCAACGCGCGCACGCCCACCCGCGATTCCGCGGAAGCTCTGCTCCGTCCGCGCATTGGGGGCAATGTGATCGACCAGCGCAAAGGTATCGTGGACCTGGTTCTTTCCGCCGACCGACGCCCCAAACACGCCTACTTCCGATCGTTCACCCAGAAGTTTGACGTAGACGGTCGAGCGGGCGGAGAGGGCGCCGAGGTTCACCGTGTGCACCTGGTATTTGGCGTTTTCAGCAAGTTTCGCGGTCAACGTGTCAAACCAGATGGCACGCGCGCCGGTCTGCTGGACGCGGTAGTGCTGAACGCTGGCGTCGCGCGCCACTTCGACATCGACCGCGCAGTTGATGAAATTGGCATCGTTGCCGAAGCTGATGTGCCGCTCAATGAGTCCAACGCGCGCATTCGCGTCAACTTTGAAGCTGACACGGGGGTAAGAAGCGCCGGCTTTCGCCTCCGCGGTGGCGACAAAGACCAGCTCGACGCAAATGGCGCAGTCTGTGCCACGCGCCACGTGGATCTGCGCGCCGTCGGTGGCAAATGCTTCGTTCAACAGGGCGAAGCGCAAGTCACCGGGTGCCGCTGTGCCATTCGCCGCGCTCACGACACCCGCCGCGTCGCCAGTCGCCGTGCCCGCCGCCACGCCACGCGCCGCCACCGCGCCGCCCGCCGCCGCGCCATTGCCCGTGCCGCTGGCCGCCGCATTTTGCGCCGCCACGGCGCCCGAGCCGCGAGCCGACGTCACAGTCACACCAGGCACCGCCGTCGTCGTCGACAGCGACGGCTCCAACACCCCATCAACAAACACATACCGCGACTTCCCAACAGCCGCCGGTAAATCCGCCGCCGTCATGGCCGGCCGCACCGCACTCGAAGGCGGCGCAAACCGCACTTTCTCCAGCGGCCGCAAATTCACATATTTCCAATTCTCATCGCGCGAGGTGGGGAGCCCGCCGTCCATGAGCGCCTGTAGCGCGGCCTCAGGCCGCGTCGCCAGCGCGTGTGCCGCCTGCGCGTCGCCGCCTTGGCGCCCCGCGTCGCCGCGCACCGGTTCGCCCGCCGCGGCCGTGCGAACGCCGCCGCCATGAGCAGCGCCCGCGTGAGCAATAGCAAACTCGGCAGCAATCCGCGCCGTCAGGGAGCTGGCGGGAGTCGACGCCAACTGGGAAGTTGCCTGTGAGGCGCTCATCAGGCCGCCTCTTCAATGACCCAGTCGTAGCCGCGCTTTTCGAGCTCCAACGCCAGGGTCTTGTCGCCGCTGCGGGCGATCTTGCCACGTACGAGAACATGCACGTGGTCAGGGACCACGTAGTCGAGCAACCGCTGATAGTGGGTCACGAGCACCACCGACCGATCCGGCGAGCGCAGGGTGTTCACGCCATTCGCCACGACTTTCAATGCATCGATGTCCAATCCCGAATCCGTCTCATCCAACACGGCGAGCTTGGGCTCGAGAACCAGCATCTGCAGGATCTCGTTGCGCTTCTTCTCGCCTCCGGAGAAGCCTTCATTCACGCCCCGCGACAGGAAGCTCTCATCCATCTTCATGAGCTTCATTTTCTCGCGCACCAGCGTCAGGAACTCGAAGGCATCCACTTCCGGCAGCCCGCGATGCTTGCGCGCGGCGTTCAACGCCGCCTTCAACAAATACACGTTGTTGACGCCAGGAATCTCAACCGGGTACTGGAATCCGAGGAACACGCCTTCGTGAGCGCGCTCCTCAGGCTCCAACGTCAGCAAATCCTTGCCATCGAGAGTGATGGAGCCGCCCGTAACCGTGTAGCCGGGGCGCCCGGCCAGCACGTGGGCGAGGGTGCTCTTGCCGGACCCGTTCGGGCCCATGATGGCGTGCACCTCGCCGGTGGGCACCTCGAGGGTGAGGCCATTGAGCACTTTTTTGTCGCCGACAGCGACCTGCAGATTGTCTATTTTCAACATAACTGTTCAGCCCACCGCGCCTTCCAGGCTCACGGCCAGCAGCGCCTGGGCTTCCACCGCAAACTCCATGGGCAACTCTTTGAATACCGATTTACAGAAACCACTTACGATCATGTTGACCGCGTCCTCGTGCGCAATACCGCGCTGTACGCAATAGAACAACTGATCATCACTGATGCGCGACGTGCTGGCCTCATGCTCCACCGTCGCGGAGGGATTTTTCACCTCGACATAAGGGAAGGTGTGGGCGCCGCACTTGCCGCCCATCAACAGTGAGTCGCACTGTGTGAAATTCCGGGCACCGGCGGCGCTCGGCAGGATTTTCACCAGGCCCCGGTAGGTATTCTCGCCGTGGCCGGCGGAGATGCCCTTGGAGACAATGGTGCTGCGAGTGTTCTTGCCGATGTGAATCATCTTCGTGCCGGTATCGGCCTGCTGATAATTGTTCACAGTCGCGACCGAATAAAACTCGCCGATCGAGCCTTCACCGCGCAACACACAGCTCGGATATTTCCAGGTGATGGCCGAGCCGGTCTCCACCTGGGTCCAGGAAATGCGCGAGTTGCGGCCGCGGCATTCGCCGCGCTTGGTCACGAAGTTGTAGATTCCGCCGACGCCGTTGGCATCGCCCGGATACCAGTTCTGCACGGTCGAATATTTGATGTACGCATCGTCCAGCGCCACGAGCTCGACAACCGCCGCGTGCAGTTGATTCTCATCGCGCATCGGCGCTGTGCAGCCCTCGAGGTAACTCACTTGCGCGCCGTCGTCGGCGATGATGAGCGTGCGTTCAAATTGTCCGGTCTTGGCCGCGTTGATCCGGAAGTAGGTCGACAGCTCCATCGGGCAGCGCACGCCCTTCGGGACATACACAAACGAGCCGTCCGAGAACACCGCGGAGTTCAGGGCGGCGAAGAAGTTATCGGAGGTCGGTACCACTGAGCCCAGGTACTGCTCAATCAAATGCGGGTGTGTCTGCACCGCCTCGGAGAAGGGGCAGAACACGACACCGGCGGCGGCCAGGCGATCCTTGAACGTGGTGGCGACCGAGACACTGTCAAACACCGCATCGACAGCAACGCCCGCGAGGCGCGCGCGCTCATGCAGCGGCACACCCAGCTTCTCGTAGGTCTCCAACAACTTCGGATCGACTTCGTCCAGGCTCTTCGGCCCGTCCGTTTTTTTCTTGGGCGCCGAGTAGTAGGAAATCGCCTGGTAGTCGATCGGCGCAATCTTCACGTGCGCCCACTTCGGCTGCGGCATCGTCAGCCAATGTCGTAGTGCCTTGAGCCGCCACTCCGTCAGAAAGGCCGGCTCATTCTTCTTGCGCGAAATCATCCGCACAACGTCTTCGTCGAGGCCCGGTGGCACCGTGTCGGATTCAATATCGGTCACAAAACCATGCCGGTAGCCCCGATCCATCAGGCTTTCGAGCTGTTCCGCCGTCTCACTCATGTCGATTCACTCCAAGACGGCCAACGCCACGGCTGGCCGCTGTCTTCATCTCGCGCTCGAGCTCCGGCAGCCGCACCTGTGTCGGGTCGAGCCCGGCAAGCTGCGCCAGGCTCACTTCGTACAGGGAGCGCCGGATCGCCAGGTTCAGTCGCTGCCACACCTTGCCGACGTGACAGGTCGCCTCCAGCTCGCAATTGCCGTGGCCCACCGAACAATCGGTCAGGTGCACCGGCCCTTCCAGCGCGTCCAGGATGGCCGCGGCGCTGATTTGCGTCGCTGGCTTCGCCAATTGGTAGCCGCCGTGCAGGCCACGTGTAGAGGACACCAGGCCCGCCCGCTGGAGCTGCTTCAGAAGCTTGCTCACGGTCGGGGCCGCGACGCGCGTCTCCTCGGCCAAGGCCGTGGCTGTATGCAAATGCTCAGGGTCCTGGGCCAGGGCGGCCAGGATGACGGTGGCGTAGTCGGTCAACTTGCTGATTCTGAGCATACAGGACCATTTTAGTACTCTTTGTCGTCTATTCCAAGGTCCGCCCTCGGCGTCGCGTGGATCTGGGGGGCGAATTTGGTATTCTTCGCGATCAACCCAATGAAGCGGAGATGTGAATAATGAACGGCGGTGAGCTCGCAAAAATTGCGCAGGCAATGGTGGTCAAGAACAAGGGGATCCTGGCCGCGGACGAGAGCTCGAGCACCATCAAAAAGCGGTTCGACGGCATCAAGCTGGAATCGACCGAAGAGCATCGGCGCACCTATCGCGAGATGCTGTTTACTGCCCCCGGTGCTGCGGAATACATCAGTGGCGTGATCCTCTATGACGAGACGATCCGTCAGAAGGCCAAGGACGGTACGCCGTTTCCCGAGTTGCTGAGCAAGAAGGGCATCATTCCCGGAATCAAAGTCGATACCGGTGCGAAGCCCCTGGCCGGCTTCAAGAACGAGACCATTACGGAAGGACTGGACGGGCTGCGCGAGCGCCTGGTCGAGTATCACAAGCTCGGTGCGCGTTTTGCCAAGTGGCGCGCGGTCATCGACATCGCCGACGGCATTCCAACTTCATTCGCGATCGACGCGAACGCCCATGCGTTGGCGCGCTATGCCGCGCTCTGCCAGGAAAACGGCATTGTGCCGATCGTCGAGCCGGAAGTCCTGATGGACGGCGGCCATTCGATCGAGCGTTGCGAGGAAGTGACCAGCGCCGTATTGCAGAGTGTATTCAACCAGTTGTTCGAGCATCGCATCCTGTTGGAAGGCATGGTGCTCAAGCCCAACATGGTCATCTCCGGCAAGAAGGCCGCGAACCGCGCCAACGCGGAAGCAGTCGCCGCGGCGACCGTGCGCACCCTGAAGCGGCACGTGCCGCCTGCCGTGCCGGGCATCGCATTCCTGTCGGGAGGTCAGTCTTCCGCGGAGGCGACCTTGCACCTGTCGCTCATGAACAAGCTGGGCCCGCTGCCGTGGGCGCTGACATTCAGCTATGGCCGTGCGCTGCAGGATGACGCTCTGAAGTCCTGGGGCGGCAATGCTGCCAACTTTGCTGCCGGCCAGAAGGAAATGGCCAAGCGCGCGAAGCTCAACAGCCTCGCCACCACGGGCAGCTATCAGTCCTCCATGGAGAGCCAGGCCGCCTGAGGCGACCGCGCACCTCGCGTGAGAGAGTTTGCCCCGCCCAAAGGTGCGTCACCGGCGCAAGCCGATGACGCAGTCGTCGACGTGCGCGACCTGCACTACGAAGTCGATGGGCGCGCCATCTTTTCCGGACTCAACATCCAGGCGCGCCGTGGTCGCATCACGGCCGTCATGGGCCCGAGCGGCACCGGAAAGACAACTCTGTTGCGTCTGATAACAGCACAGATAGGCGCAAGCTCAGGCAGCGTGTCGGTGCTCGGCAAGGATCTCGGCACGGCGGACAAAGCCGAGATCTACAGCCTGCGCAGGCGCATGGGCATGCTGTTCCAGAACGGGGCGCTGCTGACCGATATCAGTGTGTTTGAGAATGTGGCCTTTCCGGTGCGTGAAAACACGGATCTGCCCGAGCCCCTGATTCGCCGGCTGGTGCTGGCGAAGCTGCAGGCTGTCGGCCTGCGCGGCGCGGCCGACCTGATGCCGTCCTCGTTGTCGGGCGGCATGGCGCGCCGCGTGGCCCTGGCCCGCGCGATTGTCATGGATCCTGAGATTCTGATTTACGACGAGCCGTTCGTCGGTCTCGACCCCATTTCCATGGGTGTCATTTTGCGGCTCATCAAACAGATGAATGTCGCGTTGGGCATCACCAGTGTGGTGGTTTCGCACGATGTGCACGAGCTGGCCACGATCGCGGACGAGAGCTACCTGTTGTCAGGCGGCAAGGTGGCGGCACACGGCACTCCCCAGGAGCTCGATCACAGCGCCTCGCAGATCGTGCACCAGTTCATGAGCGGTGAGGCGGATGGACCGGTCGCGTTCCACTACCCGGCACCGGATTATTTTGAGCAGATGCTCACGGGCGAAGAGCCATGAGCAACGGGCGGGAGCACGGCTTCATTGTGGGCGGCGTGCGCCGTATGGGCGCCATTTTGCTGTTCCTGTTCCGCTTGTTGGGCCAGAGCGTGCCGGCACTCGGGCGCCCCGGCCTGATTATTGCGCAGATCTACAACGCCGGCGGCCGCTCGCTGATCATCATCATGCTGTGCGGACTGTTCGTCGGCATGGTGTTGGGCCTGCAGGGCTTCCAGTTGCTGCAGCGCTTTGGGTCGGAGGAGGCTTTGGGCTCGGCCGCGGCCCTGGGGCTGCTGAAAGAGCTGGGCCCGGTGGTGACGGCACTGTTGTTCGCCGGCCGCGCCGGGACCGCCCTGACGTCCGAGATCGGCCTGATGCGGGCCACGGACCAGCTCACGGCCATGGAGATCATGTCCGTGGACCCGCTGCGTTATGTCGCAGCACCGCGGTTTCTGGGCGGCGTGATTGCAATGCCGCTGCTTGCCGCCATATTCAGTGTCATCGGGCTGTTTGGGGCGCAGCTCATTGGCGTACAGCTCATGCACGTGGACCAGGGCGCGTTCTGGTCGCAATTACAGGGCTCCGTGGAGCTGCGGGACGTGACCGAGGGTCTCGTGAAGAGCTTCGTGTTCGGGATCACCTGCAGCCTGATTGCGGTTCACGAGGGCTACAACGCGGCTCCCACCGCGGCCGGTGTCGGTCTTGCAACGACTCGGACGGTGGTTGCTTCGTCCGTGATGACTCTGTTGCTCGACTACGTTTTGACAGCGTTTTTCCTATAGAGATTTGCCATGCGTGCCAATACAACAATTGAGATCGGGACTGGCATGTTCGTTGTGCTGGGCTTCGCGGCGCTGTTTTTCCTCACCACCCAGCTTCCCGGCAGCGGGGTCAAGCTGGGGGGCGCCAAGTCCGGTTATCACATCACGGCTGCGTTCGACAACATCGGGGATCTCAAGGTGGGCTCGCCCGTTACTATCGCAGGCGTACGGGTCGGTGACGTGAGCCAGATCCGCTTCGACCCCAAGTCGTTCAAGGCGGTGGTCTCGATGCGTATCGACAAGCAGTACAACCAGATTCCCGATGACAGCTTTGCCGTCATCCAGACCCAGGGTCTGCTCGGCGGCAAGTACATCGGCTTCAGCCCGGGCGGCTCGGATACCAACCTGAAGGACGGCAGCCGGGTGGAGCAGACCCAGTCGGCCATTGTGCTGGAGAGCCTGATCAACAAGCTGTTTGCCAGCTTCGCGGACAAGTCGGGCAGCAACAGTGGCGGCAACGACAGTCAGCAGCAAGGAACCAAGAAATGAAACTTTCGACGCTTCTCGCCGCCGGCGTAGTGCTCGCCGGAGCCATTTTGAACAGTAGCGCCGTGTTCGCGCAGGCGCCCGCCGCGGCACCCGCCCAGACCAACAACCAGCAGCCGAGCGAGATTGTGCAGGCCTCGGCCCAGGGGATTCTCAAGGACCTGGATGCCAACCGCGACCTGTATCGCAAGGATCCCAGCAAGATTTCCGGCCTGGTCGACAAGTACCTGCTGCCGCACTTCGATACGGAATATGCGGCGCGGCTGGTGCTCGCCAAGTACTGGCGCACGGCGACCGACGATCAGAAGAAGCGTTTCATTGACGCCTTCTATCATTCATTGCTGAGCAACTACGGCGCTGCGTTGGCTGAATTCACCGCCGACCGGCTGAAAGTGTTTCCCAGCAACGTTTCGCCCACGGACGATCATGCGACAGTCCGTACCGAGGTGAAGCGCGACAACGGCGATCGCATCGCGGTCAACTACGAGCTGCGCAAGGAGCCGGGCGGTTGGAAGGCCTACGATGTCAACATTGACGGCATCAGTTACGTAAAGAGTTATCGCGAGGACTTCGGCGCCCAGATCGAACAGAAGGGCATCGAGTCGGTGATCAGCCGGCTGCAGAAGGGCGAGAAGCCCGATAGCATCAAGAAGACCACGGACAAGACGTCGTGAGGGATGAGGCGACCGCACCTGTTGAGCTGACAGAAAGCGCGCCGGGAAACCTCACCGCGCGCGGTCCGCTGACGTTCGCGACGGCCAGGAGTGCCCGCGCCAAGGGGCTGGCGGTGTTGAGCGCCACCGGCGCAAAAGAAATCCAGGTGGATTGCAGCGGCATCACCGCCTCCGACAGTGCGGGGATGTCCGTGTTGTTGGACTGGCTGGCCTTCGCCAAGCGAAACGGCCGTTCATTGCACTATGGCAATTTGCCCGAACAGGTTCAGGCGATTGCGCACATCAGCGATGTGCTGGAGCTGCTGGAAAAGGGCGTCTGACCGTCCTTACTTCGGGTGCTCCGGCGGTGTGCTCGTGTCATCGCCACCCGACTCTTCCAGGATCCGCTTCTCTTCCTCCAGCCGCTCCTGTTCCTGCTTCTTGAGCTGCTCGTCCGACACCTTGCCGTCGGTTACAAGATAATCGCGGCGCTGCAGGTAGGCATTCCTCAGGAATGCATATGGGTCGTACGCCTCATCCAGCAGCCGATCCTGCGGCAGCAGGCGGTAGCGGATATCGAGCACTTCCAAACCGTAAATCGGGTAAACGACGTAGTTGTTGTGGACGTAGTGAAGTGGGCTCATCCAGACGTCGCCAACCCGTCCGATGCCATCACGTACGTCCGAGGGGCCGAGAATCGGAATCACCAGGTACGGCCCCGACTTGATTCCCCAGTAACCGAATGTCTGTCCCAGGTCCTCTTCGTTCTTCGGCAGTCCTACCTTGGTCGCCGGATCGAACAAGCCGCCGATACCGACCGTCGAGTTCAACAGGAAGCGGCCGGTATCCTGCCCAAACCCTTTGAACTTGGCCTGCAGCAGATCGTTGGCCATGGTGATGGGGTAGAACAGGTTGTCCATGAAGTTGGACACGCTCGAGCGCACCGGCAAGGGCACCACTTTCTGGTAGCCCCGTGCAATCGGCCGCGCAATCGCGTGATCGAGCGCCGTGTTGACCTTGAAGGTCGTCCGGTTCATGCGCTCCCAGGGATCGCGGGGATCGCGCTTCGCATTGGGTGGCAGGGACGCACAGCCGAACAGTGTCAGGCACGCGACGGCAAGCAAGGTGACTCGGGCTGGTTTTTGCATCGTTGGACGAGACCTGCAGTGGGGCGGGCAGCTTCGCCGCCCGGTACCAATAGTGCCGCGATTGTAGCAGTGTTGTTAGGTCATTCGGCCGGCCCGCCCCTATTGCAGGACCGGCTACATCGGGCTAAGCGGGCCTGCTCCCTTTGAGAGAGGCCGTTTGGCACCGCGTTACTGAGTGTTACTGACTCGCCGCAACCGCGAATTCTGCAGGTACTCGCGCACCTCATCCAGCCGCGCCTGGTAACGGGCACGTTGCACCGAGGTCAGGTTGGGAGTCGACAGGGCCAGGGCGAGCTGTTGGGCGGCCATCTGCAGGTTGCCGCCGGAAATCTGGTACTCGCCCATGTAGAAATAGGCGTCTCCGGGGTCACCGGCGGCGCTCGCGGCCAGTGCAATCAGTCGGATCTGCTCCGGAGTCGGCGGCACGTTGTTGAACAGGTCCAGCAACACTGTATGGGCTTCCGCAGGGCGGCCGGCCTTCATCAGTGCCTCGGCGTAACGGACTGTCACGGGTACGTTGCGGGGAAACAGGTGTACAGCATGACTCAAGGTGGCGACACCGTCGTTCGTCTGGCCGGCCTTGACCTGGGCCTGGCCCAACGCCGCGTGCAGCAATGTCAGGCTGTCGTGTTGCTCAACCAGCTTGTCGAGAATCTTTTCGGCCTCCACCGGGCGGTTGTCGACCATCAGCGCGAGCGCCTCGCCGTAGCGGGTGCCGATGTCAGCGCTGTTCTTCTGCAGTCTCGCCTGGTAGAACTTCTCGATATCCTGGTCGCCTGGTGCGGTCAGTACGCGCACACGCTCGCGCACCAGCAGGTAGTTGAGCGATTCCTTCACTTTCTGCGGCCCGAACTGCGCGGCGCGCGCGCGGGCTTCGGCGATACGCACCGAGGTAACCGGGTGGTCCTGCAACATGGCCGGGATGTAGGTACCCGCGAGTCCTTCGGTGCGGCCGATGGTCTCGAAGAAGTTGGCCATGGCGCGCGTATCGAAGCCGGCGCCGGCCAGGAAGGCGATACCGACGCGGTCGGCTTCGGCTTCGTTGTCGCGGGTGAAGTTGATTTGCTGCTGCACGGCGAGACCCTGTGCCGCCGCGATGCCGCCTTCAACCGCCTGGCCGCCGCCGCCGCCCAGCGAGCCCAACAGGATGGCCGCCAACATGGCGGCTGCCGTCGTCAGGCTCTGTTGGCTTTGCGCCCGGATCGCACGCGCGATGTGGTGTTGGGTCACGTGCGCCATTTCGTGCGCCATGACACTGGCCAGCTCCGACTCGCCGCGTGTCTGGATGATCAGACCGGCGTTGATACAAATGAAGCCGCCCGGCAACGCGAACGCGTTGATGGCCGTGTCCTTCACCGCAAAGAGCTGGAAGTGCGGCGCGCCATCGGGCGCCTGCGTCGCAAGCCTCGAGGCCAGCGCGTTCAGGTACTCGGTAACCTCAGGGTCTTCGAGGATGCCGTTCTGGTCGCGGATCTGCTGAATGACCATCGCGCCCAACTGGTACTCGTCCGAGCCGGACAGCATTGCAGAGGCGGGGCTGCCGATATCGGGCAGCTCCGGAGGGTTCGGAAGCGTGATGGGATCGTCAGCCGCCGCCACCGTAGTGAACGACGTCAGGGCGGCCAAGACGCAAAGCAGCAGGGGGCGACGCATTATTCGGCTTCGACCGTGCGGTCACGGTCAGAGTTTCCTTGCAATTGCTTACATGATGTCGGACGCGAAGTCGGCCAACCGGGACCGTTCACCCCGCACCAGGGTGATGTGGCCGGAGTGTGGCCAGCCGCGGAACCGATTGACAGCATACGTCAGGCCTGACGTCATTTCCGTGAGATAGGGGGTATCAATCTGAGCGATATTGCCCAGGCACGCGACCTTGGTGCCCGGGCCCGCCCGCGTAATCAAGGCCTTCATTTGCTTCGGTGTGAGGTTTTGAGCCTCGTCCAGGATGATGAACCGATTGAGGAAGGTTCGCCCGCGCATAAAGTTCAGGGAGCGGATCTTGATCCGATTCCGGAGCAGATCGTTCGTTGCGGCCCGGCCCCAGTTGCCGCCTTCCTGGCTGCCGGTGAGCACTTCCAGGTTGTCCATGAGGGCGCCCATCCAGGGCTCCATCTTTTCCTCCTCGGTGCCCGGCAAAAAGCCGATGTCCTCGCCGAGCGGAATGGTCACGCGCGTCATGATGATCTCGACGAAGCGGTTCGTTTCGAGCGTTTGCATCAATCCTGCTGCGAGCGTGAGCAGGGTCTTACCTGTACCGGCAGGGCCCAGGATCGTTACAAAATCGATCTCGGGGTCCATGAGGAGGTTGAGGGCGAAGTTCTGCTCACGATTGCGGGCGACGATGCCCCAGACGTTGTGACGTTCGCTGCGGTAATCGCGCAGCAGTTCAATCGTGGCCTTACTGCCGGATGTCTTGCGGACCATCCCTTCGATTCCTTCCGGAGTGTCCTCATAGACACCCTGGTTCGGCTGCCACTGTTCGACGGAGGGTCCTGAGAGCTCGTAAAACGTCCGGTCGCCTTCTTTCCAGGAGCGGATGTCCTTGCTGTGCTTTTCCCAGAAGTCGCCGGGGAGGGCTGTCATTCCGTTGTAGAGGACGTCCGAGTCTTCCAGCGTTTTATCGCTGTAGTAGTCTTCTGCGTGTACGCCGAGAACGGCCGCCTTGATCCGCAGATTGATGTCTTTTGAAACCAGGATCACGCGCGCATCCTGCTTTTCCTTTTGCAGTGCGAGCGTCTGCCCGAGAATCACATTGTCGGCCGCCTGGCCGGGCAGGCTGTCGGGCAACATGTTCTGGAACTGCCGGGTCTGAAAGAACAAGCGGCCGGTGGAAGGTTTCTTGCCGTGGTTGCCGGAGTAACCGCTGGGGAGCTGCAGTCCGCGATCGATGTGTTCCTTCGTGGCGTCGCGGATCATCTCATCGAGAAAGCGCGTGACCTGGCGGACATTGCGCGAGGCTTCCGAGAGGCCTTTCTTGTGAGCATCCAGCTCTTCGAGCACCACCATCGGCAGGTAAACGTCGTGTTCCTCGAAGCGGAATATCGAGGTGGGATCGTGCATGAGCACGTTCGTATCGAGCACAAACAACCGGCGCCCGTCGCGGGACCTGGTCTTCATTTCACGTGAATCGCCGGGCGCCGTGGTTGTCTGGGCGCTGGCCGGTCCTGGATCAGAGAGACTTCGCTGCTTCAAGTACTTCCTCCGCGTGGCCCGGAACTTTTACCTTGCGCCACTCGCGCCGCAGGATGCCAGTGCCATCCAACAGAAACGTGCTGCGCTCGATGCCGAGATACTTCCTACCGTACAGACTCTTCTCCTGTATGACATCGAACAGCTTGCAGGCTTTTTCTTCGGCGTCGGAAAGGAGCGGGAAAGGCAGCTTTTCCTTCGCGACGAACTTGTCGTGCGATTTCACGCTGTCGCGCGAAATACCGACGATGTCGACGCCTGCCTTGCGGAATGCGCTGTGCAGGTCGCGAAAATCCTGGCTTTCCTGGGTGCAGCCGCCCGTCATGTCCTTCGGATAAAAGTAGATCACCAGCTTGCGGCCCTTGGCGTCCTTTAACGACCAGGAACCCTCGCCGTTGGTGGGCAGTGCGAAGTCCTTAACCTTGCTGCCGATTTTAGGTGCTGACATTGCCTAAGACTTCACTGGTTCGAGAATGGCGTCGAGGTTGAGTGAATCGCAGAACTCCATGAATTCCTCGCGCAAGTGCGCGACGTGGATACGGCTTGGCACGTTCACAATCATCTGCACAGAAAACATGGGTGCGCCCGTGTGAGCCGCGGGATAGCTGCGGGTGGACACTTCCGCGATGTCGATGCCCCGGCTCGAGAAGAAGCCCGACAGACCCGAGACAATCCCCGTCTGATCGAGACAGACGACATCAATGGAGTACGGGAGCATGTCCGTGCGCGCGGCACGGGGCTCCGTCCTTTTCAGGTGAATACTGAGGTTGCTGGTTTCGGCGAGGCGCTTGAGCTCGGTTTCGAGCTTGGCCAGCGCGTGCCAGTTACCTGACACGAGCAGCAGCATCGCGAACTCGGTACCGAGGCTCGCCATGCGGCTTTCACTTATGTTGCCACCGCACTCGCTGATGACTCGCGTCAGCTCGTGAACCATCCCGGTGCGGTCACCACCGATCGCCGAAACGGCCAGGTGCTGCTTCATCTGCGTGTGATTTTCATTCCGTCGTCTGCAACGCTCATTGTACCAGCTAAGCCCACCCGCCACAGCCCGGACCGCTTGCCTAGCCGGAGCGTCGGCTCGTAACATGCGGGCCGCGAACTCCTAGGAAGATCAATGTTTTCAGGCAGTCTGGTCGCGATTGCGACGCCGATGCGGCCGGATGGCGCCGTCGATTTGGGTGGGTGGGAGCGGTTGCTCGACTTCCATGCCGCCAGCGGTACGAGCGGCGTTGTCGTCGGTGGCACCACGGGCGAATCCGCTACCTTGACCGATTCGGAAATTTGGCAGCTTTCCGAGCGTGCATGTGCGCACGTTCGCAAGCCCATGCAGATCATTGTGGGCGCCGGGACCAGCAGCACTGCGAGCACGGTGGAGCGCGCACGGAGACTCTCGGAATTGCCCATTGACGGGCTGCTCATTGTCACGCCGGCTTACAACCGTCCGACTCAAGAAGGGCTGTATCAGCACTTCGCCGCAGTCGCGCGCGCGGCACGTGCGCCCGTGATCATGTATAACGTGCCCGCGCGAACGGCGGTCGACATGCTTCCGGCGACGGTGCAGCGGCTGTCGCAACTTCCCGGAATCGTGGCGGTCAAAGAGGCCGTGCCTGATCTGGAGCGCGTGCAGAAGCTGGTCGAGCTGTGCCCGAAGGACTTTGCGGTCCTCAGTGGAGACGATGCGACGGCGCGCCGTTCCATGCTGGCAGGTGCGAAGGGGGTTATCTCGGTGACTGCCAACGTGGCGCCGCGCGCGATGTCGGACATGGTCGCGGCTGCTTTGAAAGGCGATGCTGCGGCCGCCGCACAGCTCGATGAGCCCATTGCGGCCTTGCATCGCGACCTGTTTCTGGAAGCGAATCCAATCCCCACCAAGTGGGCGTTGATGCGGATGGGAAAGATCGAAAGTGGCATCCGGCTGCCGCTGACCGAGCTGTCCGCCCAATACCAGCCGGCAGTGCTGGCAGCGTTGAGCACCGCGGGAGTTTTATAGGTTGAGCACGAGTTTTTCGACGAGTTATCGCCTGGCGCTGTTGGGTCTTCTGGTGGTCGCTACGGGTCTTTCAGGGTGCCAGCATCTGCGCAACCTCGGCGGCTCCTGCCACGACACCAAGCCCTACATGAAGGCAACGAGCATCGCGCCCCTGAAGATTCCGCCCGGCCTGGATACGCCCGACAGCTCGAATGCCCTGAAGATCCCGGCGCTCAATACGCCCGAGCCGCCGCCGCGGGGCAAGAAGGATCCCTGCCTGGATGCGCCCCCACCGTTCAATGTGCCGAAGAAGCCGCCGCCCCAGGCCTGACGGTGTATCATTCGCGGCCTCGTTGCTGGGAGGGCTCCGCACCTCCAAGATTCCACATCAACGAAGTGCTGTAAGTCCTTGATTCGGAGAGATGGCCGAGTGGTCGAAGGCGCTGGACTGGAATTCCAGTAACATCTTCACGGGTGTTCGTGGGTTCGAATCCCACTCTCTCCGCCACCAAACGCTCTTGCTGGGCTGTCGCGTCAGGCCGCCGACGTGCCGGTCGCGGTACGTGGGATTCGAACCCACGAACCGACCAACAGGGGGGTTCGACAAAATCGCCGGGAGCGATTTTGGACGACGCGCGCTCGGGCGCGTCGGGCCCGAAGGGCCTTGGGCCAGGATGGCCCAAGCAATCCCACTCTCTCCGCCACTCCTGCGCCGCTACATCCGGTCACACGCCACCTACAAAATGGTGGCAGTTCCCCGCTCGCTCGCGGCCTATCATTGAGCGAAACAACCTACGGGCAGGGACGCATGCGACCTCATCGCAATTCGACCGGGCTTCTTGCAACTTCGTTTTTCATCCTCGCCACTTGCACCCTGACAGCCTGCGGCGGCGGGGGCGACACAGCCGTGGGCGGGCCCCGGTTGGTCGTTCTCAGCTCGTTCGGTAATGGGGACGCGGACGCCATATCACCGTCCAGCAAGTTGGTGCAGGGAAGCGATGGCAACTTTTACGGCACCGCGCTCGGTGGCTCCCATTTCGATGGAGTTATCTTCAAGGTAACTTCGGCGGGAATAGAGACGGTGCTGCATACGTTCAACCGCTCGACGGGAGATGGTGCCTCGCCCTCCGGATTGATCCTGGGCAGTGACGGCAATTTCTATGGCACCACCATCGCAGGCGGTGCCAACGACCGTGGCACGGTCTTTAAAATGACTCCTGACGGCAGCGTGACGGTGTTGTATTCCTTCCGTGGCTATCCGAGTGATGCGTCCTATGCCGACTCCGGCCTCGTCCAGGCAAACGACGGCAGCTTCTACGGAACCAGCGAATTCGGTGGCGCGACCAACAACGGCGCGGTGTTCAGGGTTACCCGGGGCGGCGTTGAAACCATGCTGTATTCCTTCGGCACGGTGGCCAAGGATGCCGCGGCCGGATTCAGCGGCCTGGTGGAGGGCAGTGACGGCAATTTTTATGGCATGTCTTCAAACGGCGGAGCCGGTAACTATGGAGCCGTGTTCAAGATCACTCCGGAGGGAATCGAATCGCTGGTGTACTCTTTCACCGGTGGCGCCGCCGGCGCCAGTTTTCCGACGGGCGGTTTGCTCGAGGGCGCTGACGACAACTTCTATGGTCAGACTAGTTCGGGTGGCCCCAATCATGGCGGGGAAATCTTCAAGCTCACCCCGGCAGGCGATCTGACAGTTTTGTACTCTTTCACCGAAGGCGCCAAAACAGGCTCCGGTCCTACGGGTACCCTGGTCCAGGACAGCGAAGGCAATCTCTTCGGTGCAACCCAATACGGCGGTTCACCGAGGAATTTCTATCCGAATCTCACCGCGAGCGGCACGATCTTTGAGCTGACCGCGGCGGGCACGATGACAGAGCTGTCCAACTTCGGACCGGCCGAAGCGGACGGTTCAGAGCCGTTTCCAGGCCCCATAGTCGGCAAGGACGGCAACCTCTACGGCACGACCCAGTCGGGCGGATTGAATCACGCCGGCGTGTTTTACGAGTTCCTTCGCAAGTAGCGTCATGCTCAGACGCTCAGCACCGGTGGTCTCACTTTCCGGTACAGTCGTGCCCCCATGGCAACCAGGCAATCTCGATCCGCCGGCCGCATTACGCTCAAGGATGTTGCCGAGGCTGCGGGAGCTTCGACGGCGGCCGTCTCTTACGCCTACACCCGCCCTGACCGCCTTTCGAAAGAGTTGCGCAGCCGGATTCTGGAAACGGCGCAGAAGCTGGGCTATCCGGGCCCCGATCCTCTGGCACGCAACCTGCGAAGAGGGGAAACCGGCGCGATCGGGGTAGTGGTCGCCGATCCCCTACCGGACACTTTTTCGAATCCAACCACCGTGCCGTTTGTGCAGGGGGCGGCTCGAGTCATTGAGGCGGCGAGCCTGTGTCTGCTGCTGATTCCGGGCACTCTGCGCCGGGTCAGCAATCTCAAATCGGTGAACGGTGCGGCGGTGGACGGGATGATCGTGTATTCAATCGACGATCGTCACCCGTTGGTCGAGGCTGTGCTGGCACGTAGGGTCCCCACCGTGCTGGTGGACAGCGAAGCGATTGAAAACGTCGCTACCGTCGGCATCGACAACGAGAAGGCCGCGCAGACCGCCGCCGAACACTTGCTCGCGCTCGGTCATCGGCGATTTGGGATTATTACCATTGGTTCGGCGCTGGAAAGCACGCGCGGCCTCGTGCATGTGCGCACTCTGCGCTCCACTGTTTCGGCCGATTTGCGCGGGCGTTTACGAGGTTACGCAAAAGCGTTGCGGGGAGCCGGGCTCTCGTTCGAAGACAGCGTCTCCATCTACAGTTGTGGAGATTCCGTCGAGAACGACGGTGCCAGGGCTGCCCAGATTCTGATGAGCCTGCGCCCAAGACCTACCGCACTTCTCGCCATGAGCGACCAACTGGCATTGCAGGCGTTGGCGGGCGTAGTGGAGAGTGGGCTGCACGTACCTACTGACGTCTCGATCGTCGGATTCGACGATATTCCGGCCGCGGCGTCCGCCAAACCCGCACTCACCACGGTGCACCAGCCCTTGGCGGACAAGGGATTCTGGGCCGCAACCATCCTGTTAGCACTGATCCGGGGCGAGCAGCCGCCAACCCCGGGCACCCTGCCGACTCACCTCGTCGTGCGTGACAGCACCGCGGCTCCCGCGCGTGCAAAGAGCGAGGCGGGAGCCGGCGGGCGCCGCGAGTAACTCAACTGGTTGTGTAACGATTAACGCCACTTCCAGCTATTTCGTGTTGTCGATGCAACAGGTGGCGCCCCTCCCGGTGAGCATCTCAAAGCGGTTTTGAAGCTAAATGGTCTTGACAGCCGCGCAAAGCGGTGTCAACAATTACCTCGCGATGTTAATCGATTCACATCGCAGCGAGTGACCGCAGGGGGGTGCTGCCTGGTGCGCTCGCAGGTCTCGAGAACTAACATTGTGGGGTATGTACGATGACACGTAGACAAACATCGAATGCCCGGCTCGTACGCTCATCCGTTGCCGCGATCCTGGCCGCCGTGCCAGCCGCCTACGGGGCGTTGGCCGCCGCCGCGGACGCATCGGTCGCAGACCAGCCGGACACGACGTCGTCGCTGGAGGAAGTAGTGGTGACCGGCTCGGCCGCGCGCCACACCATCCTCGATTCCTCTGTAGCGGTCAGCGTAATGAACCAGGATGACCTGGACCGCAAAGCGCCGCGCAACACTGCCGAAACACTGCAGGCGCTGCCGGGCATCATCGTGGAACAATCCGGCGGCGAGGATTCCAACAACTACACCGCGCGCGGCGTGCCGGGCGGCGGGCAGATCTTCTTTCAGCTAGCCGAGGACGGCCTGCCGGTGTCCTACTCGGGCGCGGATCTTTGGCAGGACACGATCCTCAAGCCCGATCTGTCGCTCGACCGCGTGGAAGCGGTAGTCGGCGGCACGAGCAGTATCTTCACAACCAACGGTGCCGGCGCGTTCGTCAACTTCATCACCCGCAAGCCCACCAAGGAGTTCGCGGGAAGTGTGCGCCTGACCGTGTCCGACTATGGCACCCGGCGCGTGGACTTCTGGTCGGGCGGCCCGCTGGCACAGGACTGGCGCTTCGCGGTGGGCGGATTCTGGCGCAGCAGCGATGGCGAGCGTCCCACTGGATTCACCAACGATCACGGCGGAATCATCCGCTTCAAGCTCCTGCACGACCTCGACCGCGGCGAGATGGGCATCGACGTCAAGATCGTCGACGACCACTCGACGTTCTATTTGCCCATCCCCATGCAGAATCCCAACGATCCGCAAAGCCTGCCGGGAATCAATGCGCTCACCGGCACGATGTCGAGCGAGGACAACGCGGTCCTCACCGTGCGCAACGGCAGCTATGAGGGCGGCTCGCACACCATCGATCAAACGGACGGTACGGCTATCAAGGCCCAGGTGTTCAGCTTCCATCTCGATAAGGAACTGGATAACGGGGTATCCGTACATGAGAAAGCACGCTATACGAGCTTCAACGGCGTGCAGGCGGCGATAGCCAATGCCGGTAACGGCAGTATTGTGAACGCGCTGTCACGTATCGATCCCAACAATCCGAACAATCCCACGACCAGCCTGTACGGCGTGCCGAACGAAACCGACATCCAACTGCTGATGCGGCAATTCGGACCGTCCGGCGCCACGCACGTGGGCTATCAGTACGTGTCGTCCGGGCAGATCCTGTCGAGTCCGGCAGCCATCAGCGCGCTGAACGGCAACGGGCTGGTTACCACCAGCTACGCGCTCGATTGGGCGCGGCAGCGCAATGAATTCGTCAACAACCTGAGCCTGGACTGGCACACGGCACTCAACGATCTGACCGTCGGCTGGCTGTCCTTCGATGGCCATCGGACCGAGCACGAGGCCGTGGGCTTCGGACTCGGCGGTTTCATCAGCGAAGTTCGCAACAAGCCCAGCCGCTTGAATATTGTAGCGCTCGACGCTGCCAACAAGGTGGTCGGATACCTCACGGAAAATGGTTTCGTCAACTACGACACCTTCGGCGGCGCGGGGCCCTCGTACCGGCGCTTCACGTCGAACTCGTTCTATCTCAACGACGAGTTCAAGGTGACCGATCGGTTGCGCCTGGACGGCGGACTTCGTGTCGAGACGCTGCGCGTCTTCAGTGCCGCGCCCAACACGGGCGCGCCGGAGCAGGTGCCCGGTAAGTTGGATCCTGCCCTGGTCAGTGCGACCAATCCGCTCGGCATGACCGGCAACGTCATTGCCGCGAACTACATCGGCCAGTTCGGTGGCGGCCCCTGGGACGGCACGTTCACCAACTACCATTACAACCAGACCCACACGGCCTGGACGTTCGGCGGCAACTACCGGATTCTCGATGACTTGACGGTCTATGCGCGTCATGCGCGCGGATTCGAACAGGACCTGCAGCGCGGGCCGATGTTCCCGCAGGCGATCTCCTTCAGCGAGGTCGGCCTGCGCTTCCAGTCGAGCACCCTGGCGGCCACGCTGACCGCCTTCCAGACAACTTATAACAACTACATCTTTCAGACATTGGACTACGGTACCGGGTTGACACCGTACTATCTGGACTTCAAGACCCACGGGCTGGAGCTGGCCGCGACCTGGCATCCGCTGCGCTACTTCCAGCTCCAGTTCACGGGTGAAGCCAACAAGTCGAAACTGGAAGAGCCGGCGAGCACGCTCGCGGCGGCGGGCGGTCCGGATTACACGGGTAACGTCGCATTCCGCCTGCCGGAGGTGCTGTTTACCGTAACGCCCAGTATCCTGCTGCCGCACAACTGGGGCGAGGTGTATGCCAGTGTGTTCCACAATGGGTTCCGCTGGGCCGACGTGGCCAACACGCAGCCGTTGCCGGCGTACACGACCTTGGCCATGGGTATAACAGTCAATCCATCGGAGCACTTGAAGCTGAACCTGTCGGGTGAGAACCTCACCAACACCATCGGCCTCACCGAGGGTTCGGTTCGGGGTGGACTGGCAACCGGCGGCACGCAGGTGTTCTATGCGCGCTCGATCGTGGGTCGTAACTTCGTATTGAGCGCTACTTACGACTTCTGATCGTAGTGCGGGTGACTGTGGTGCAACATGCGGCCGGCCGGTGGAAGGGGGGTGACGAGTGAGTGCGGCGCAGCCCTCTGATGTCCGGCCGCCGATCCGCGGCTTGCGCCTGTGGCCGGCAACCACCGCCAATATCATCAACATGGTGGGTATCGGGCCTTTCATTACGCTGCCGCTGATCATCGGCGTGATGGGCGGGCCCCAGGCCATGCTGGGATGGGTGGCCGGTGCACTGCTGTCACTGTGTGATGGCCTGGTCTGGGCAGAGCTGGGCGCGGCCATGCCCGGCTCGGGCGCCTCGTATCACTATCTGCTGGAAGCCTACGGGCGCAACGGACTGGGGCGATTGATGCGCTTCCTGTTCCTGTGGCAGGTGATCCTGCTTGCACCGCTTTCAGCCGCCTCAGGCGCAGTGGGCTTCGCGCAGTACGCGGCCTGGCTGGTTCCTGCCATGGACCCGGTATCGACCAAGCTGGTCGCTGCCGGTGCCTGCCTGTTGGTGACCGCGCTCCTGTATCGCGATATCCGGGAGGTCGGCCGACTGACCGTGATCCTGGGGGTCGTAGTGGTGGCGGTCCTCGGGTGGATCGTCATCGCGGGCCTGCTGCACTTCCACGCCGAGTTGGCTTTCGACTTTCCCGCGGACGCCTGGCGGTTGACGCCCCAATTCTTCACCGGCCTCGCCGGCGCCACCCTGTTGGCCGTCTATGGCTACGGCGGTTATTCGAATGTCTGTTACATCGGTGGCGAGGTGGAGGATCCCGCCAGGAACATTCCCCGCGCCATCGTGCTCTCCATTGTCATTGTCGCTGTCTTGTATCTGGGAATGAGTCTCGCGGTGCTCGGAGTGATTCCCTATCGGGAGGCGCTGCATTCCAACTCGATCATCGCCGACTTTGCCCAACGCCTGTACGGCTTCGCCACGGCCCGAGTCATCACCGTGCTGATCCTGATCGCCGCGTTCGCTTCGGTGTTTGCGATTCTTCTCGGCTACAGCCGAGTGCCTTACACGGCCGCGGTGGATGGCGAGTTTTTCCGGATCTTCGGCAGGCTGCATCCGACCAAGCGATTCCCCTCGTTCGCGGTTCTCACTCTGGGCGTGGCGGCTGCGCTGTGCTGCCTGATTCCTCTGCAGGACCTGATCGGCATCATTATTGTCACGCAGATTGTCATCCAGTTTGTCCCGCAGTGCCTGGGGGTCATCCTCATCCGGCGCTATCGCAAGCACATCCAGCAGCCCTTTCGGATGTGGGGGTATCCGCTGCCGGCGCTTCTCGCCCTGTTGGGTTGGATCGCCATTTTGTTCACCAGCAATTCCCGTTATGCACTGCTGGCCGGGTGCGTCCTCGTCATGGGAGTTCTCGCCTATGTCATCCGGGCACGTGGCCGGCGCGAGTGGCCGTTCATGAGAGCGAGCGCATGAGTAGAGAATGGGATGTCATTGTCGTGGGCCACACCTTCCTGGACTATGTGTTCGCGGGAATTCCGGAATGGCCAGGGGCCGGCGAGGAGGTGTTTGCCCGCGATCTGCGCAAGGAGATTGGCGGAGCTGCCATAACAGCCTGCGGCCTCGGTCGGTTAGGTCACCGGGTCGCCTTGCTGAGCGCTATCGGTGCGGAGGACTCCGCCTGGATCCTGCGGCAGCTCGCGACTTCCGGAGTGGATACGTCTCTGGTTCGTTTGTCACCGCAGCCGACGGCACTGACCGTGAGTCTCTCCACAACTTCCGATCGCGCGCTCTTTTCTCACTGGGGAGCGGCTGTTGAGCTGGCGCCTTTGCTACAGGAAGCCCATACGCGACGCCTGCTGGCGCGTGCCGATGTGCTCCATTTCGGAATGGGCGTTACCCTGGAGCCGCATCAGGCGCTTCTGCAGGAGATGCGCGCCGCGGGCTGCCTCGTGTCGGTGGACGCAGGGTGGAATAAAACCTGGCTGCAGGATAAACGCACCATAGAGATCCTGCGTCAAACGGACTTCTACCTGCCCAACCAGAAGGAAGCACAGTTGATGTCGGGCGCGAGCGAAACAGACGCGATGCTTCACTGGTTTGAGCAAGCAGGGCTGCGCTGCGTGCCCATCAAACTGGGGTCGCAGGGCTCGGTCATGCTGCGAGAGGGTCGGATTTACGAACAGCCGCCCGTTCCGGTCACAGTCATCGACACCACCGGTGCTGGGGATTGCTTCAACGCAGGCTTCATTCACGGAGTACTGTCCGGTGCGCCACCGCAAGAGTGGCTGCGAGTGGGCAACTTGTGCGGTGCTTATTCCACGCGCGCCCTGGGCGGGATGGCCGGATTCCCGACGCCCGAGGAAGTGAGAGACGCCAAATGAGCAGGATTGCAGTCATTGGGGGCGGTGGTGTCCGCACACCGTTTCTGATTTACGGCATCAACGAGGCCAGCCGTGCCCTCGGGGTCACGGAAGTCGTCCTTTACGACGTGGACGAAGATCGAGCCCGGTTGATGTCCAGCCTGGGCAACGCCGTGGTGCGCAACTACGGCGGGCCATTGAAAGTCACAGTTGAAAATCGGATCGAGCGTGCGGTTGCGGGTGCCACCTTCGTCGTCAACAGCGTGCGCGTCGGCGGGATGCGGCTGCGGGCCAGCGATGAGCGCATCGTTTTTCAACACGGTCTTGCGGGACAGGAAACCACGGGTCCGGGTGGAATCGCGATGGCGCTGAGAACTATTCCCGTGACTCTCGAGACTGCACGCGTCGTGGAGCGCGTGGCACCGGAGGCCTGGTTCATCAATTTCACCAACCCAGCAGGGATGATTACACAGGCCATCTCGTCCTGCACCGGGGTACGCAGTGTGGGGATTTGTGACACGCCGCGCGAGCTGTTCCACCGTATCGCACAGGCAGTAGGGGGAACTCAGGAATCGGTCGCTTGCGACTACCTGGGATTGAATCATTTGGGCTGGGTGCGCTCGGTGCGGCTGCACGGCACCGATGTGACTGCGAAGCTGCTCGCGTCCGAGGAGCAGCTCAAAACCCTGTATCCCGATCAGCTTTATGACCCGGCGATGATCCGTGCGCTGGGTTTGATACCTTCAGAGTATCTTTTCTTCTGCTATGCCCAGCGACGCGCGGCGGCCAATCAGGCGAGGACCGGAACCACGCGCGGCCAGGAAGTCGCGCGGCTGACAGCTCAGTTGTATGACGATCTGCGGCGGGAGCTCGCTGCCGGCCGCGAGCCGGCGGCGCTCGAGTTGTTCAAACACTATCATCGGCGGCGCAGCGGCTCCTACATGAAGTTGGAGGCCAGTGCCGGCTCGCTGCTGGGGGAGGGGACTGAAGACCCCCAGGACCCCTTTCTCAGCGCGACCGGCTATCATCGAATTGCCGTCGATGTCATGACAGCACTGCTGAGCTCCGCCGGCCGGACGCTGGTTGTCAACACCTGCAATCGCGGCGCGATTGCGGAGTTGGCCGCGGATGATGTGGTTGAAGTGCCCTGCCAGGTATCGCGCGACGGGGTTACTCCGTTGGCTGCCGGCGGTTTGCCCGAGTCGGTGCGTGGCCTGGTCCTCTCGGTGAAAGCCTATGAACGCATGGCTGTGCGGGCGGCTCGCGAACAGTCTCTCAGCAAGGCGCGACTGGCCCTGATGCTCTATCCCATCGTCGGGGAGTGGGAGCTCGCCGGACAGGTTCTGCAAGCGCTCATTGCGAGCGACCCTCAGCATCTTGGGTATTTACACGATTGATCAGCTCGAGGAGCATGTATGTCGAGACTCGCCCGAAGCCGTACCGCTGCGGCAGGTATCGCGCTGGTTCTGACCGCAGCGATTTCATCCGCTGTCAGTGCGGCAACAGCCGCGCTGCCGGCGCTTCCGCAACCGGATGACCGCTACAAAGCCGACGTCCTGCTGATATTGGGCCATCCGGACGATGACACGGAGGCCACCCCGTATCTCGCCAAGGCGGCGTTCGATGAGCATCGCCGAATTGCGGTCGTCTACGGAACTCGCGGTAACTCGGGTGACAATCACTTGGGGATGGAGCAGGCCAAGGCCCTGGGCGACATCCGCGAAATCGAGGGCCGCCAGGCGCTCGCTTCGCTGGGCATCAGCAATGTCTGGTTCCTCCACAATCCCGATACACCTGGGCAGGATGTGCTGCATTCCCTCGAGGCATGGGGGCACGGTGCTGCGCTCGAGAATATCGTGCGCATTGTGCGTCTGACACGCCCCGAAGTTATTCTGACCATGTTGCCTGCGTATGTGTCGGGCGAAAATCATGGCGATCATCAGGCAGCGGCGGTGCTTGCTGTGGAGGCCTTCGATCAGGCCGCCAATCCACTGTCCTTTCCAGAACAGGTCAATGCGCCGCGCAAGCGCGACAGCATCAACAACTACGGTGAGGGGCTGAAACTCTGGCAGCCCAAGAAGCTCTACTTCATGGACGGTGGCTACCACGACTTCAAGGGCAGGGGGCCGACGTACAGCGCGACGGAGATTTCACCATCCAAAGGCGTAGCCTACGGACAGTTCCGCAAGCAGGCGTGGGATTTCTATGCCACGCAGTACAGTCTTCCCGAGGAGTGGGTGCAGAAGTTGGCCGTCTGGCCGACGCAGTTCATATTCGGCAAGTCGCTCGTGCCTTCTGATGCCGCAGCCGGAGTTTTCGCAGGCATAGAGCCCGGAAGCACCGTCATCTACAGCAAGCCTACAGGGTATGTCCCGGACGCGGGCAACCGGCCGCCGCTCGAGTTGGGCGGCCCGTGGGCGTTCTATCGGCGCTTCTGGCAAGCGCACGATCTCCAGCAGCTCGCGTCGATACTTCCGCCGGAAGGCAGTGTAGGTGTTGGCGATCCGTTGTGGGTGCCATTGCTGATCAACAATGATGCGAACACGAGCAAGCAGTTCACGCTCCGGGCAGGACTACCACAGGGCTGGACACAGCAGGAAGCGCAGGAGCTGACGGTCACCGTGGCAGCTCATGACTCGTATCCGGTGCAGTTGAATCTCGAGGCGCCCAAGGGTCCGAGCGGCGGCTGGCAGACGTTGAAATGGACGTTGGAGTCCAAAGGCTCGCCGTCAGCGGACGTTCAATTGCGGATGTACCTGGATGAACGAAGCATATTGCCGCAGTAAATCACGGAAACCCTCATGTTCGAAATTGCCTTGTTGGGCGCGGGCCGGATCGGCCAGGTCCATGCGCGGAACGTCGCTGCCCACCCCGAACTGCGCCTGAAGTATGTAGTCGATCCCAACAGCAACACCGCCGAGCACGTGGCTGCGCAGACAGGAGCCCGGGTTGCCGATTTGGCCATTGCATTGGGTGACGCCGCGGTCGTCGGCGTCATTGTTGCCAGTCCCACCAATCAACACCTGGAGCAGTGCCTCGCGGCAGCCGCGGCGGGGAAAGCCATCCTGTGCGAGAAGCCGCTGGATCTGGATCTGCATCGCGCGATGAGCGCTCGAAGCGCTTTGACAGGCACCGGCATCAGGCTGTTGCTGGGATTCAACCGGCGGTTCGATCCTCACTTCGCCACACTCAAGGAACGGCTGGACGGCGGCACCGTGGGCACGCTCGAGACGTTGCACATCATCAGTCACGATCCGGCGCCGCCTCCTGCGCAGTACGTGCGCAGCTCCGGCGGGCTCTTCAAGGATATGGCCATTCACGATTTCGATATGGCGCGCTGGTTGCTGGGTGAGGAGCCCAGTGAGGTTCACGCAGCGGCCCGCTGTCTCATCGATCCATCCATCGGTGAGGCCGGCGATGTGGATACGGCGAAGACTCTTCTCACGACGGCTTCGGGCCGGCTCTGTGTCATCAGTAACAGCCGCCGCTCCGGATACGGCTATGACCAGCGCATCGAAGCTTTCGGCTCACGGGGGCTCGCACGGGCTGACAATGTTCTCGAGAGCACTGTGTCGGTCTGGTCCTCGGGCGGCATGGCCAGCGATGTACTGCAAAACTTCTTCCTCGACCGCTATGCCAGCGCCTACCGCCGGGAGCTCGCGCACTTCGCCAAGGTAATCGCCAATGAGGCGTCGCCGGCCGTTGGATATGCGGACGGAATTGCCGCACTGGTTCTGGCGGAAGCTGCCGCGGAGTCCGTGCGTGTGGGAGCGCCGATCCGCCCACGGAATTAACTGGTCGCATACCATGGTTTGCGGTGGCCACCCAGGCCGTTTTCACCGGCGCCATTGGAAGGGGGAACCAAAACGGGTATAATTCGGCGGGTGACGAATCTCCATATTACATCCGTTCTGCCGCCGTTCCAGGAAGAGGAACTGTATCCGCGCGCGACTCGCTTCTTGCGACGCGCCGATGCAATGGGTTTGCTCGAGGGAAAGATCGAGGAATTGAGCCCAGAGGTCGTGCGACGGGTGGCGCGCAAGTTGTCCAAGCGCGGGCTCGCGAGTGATGTTGCCGCCCGGCTGACTAGCGCGCCTACACCCTCCCGCGAAGAGTTCGCGCGGTATCTGGACGCCGCCCTGCTAGCTCTCAATGAGTCTCCTGTACCGGCGGCGGAGCTGACGAAGCTCAACTCAATTTTGGGGCACGAGCTTCTGGCGGACCTGTTGGAGATCTCAACGGCCAGTATCCAGCGGTATCAGAGCGGGGACCGCGAGGCGCCGGACCTCGTAGCGGATCGCGCTCACTTCCTCACCGCCGTCATTTCGGCGCTGGAGGGCACCTACAATGAGTTTGGAGTGCGCCGCTGGTTTGGGCGTCCCCGCTCGACGTTCGGTGGGCGTAGCGCAAGGCAGTTGCTCACGCGTCGTTGGACGTCGCACGATGATTCCGCGCGGCAGGTTCTGAGCGCCGCGGAGTCCTTACAACACCTGGGCGCTACCTGAAGCATTGCCGCTGACGTTGCTAGACGGGTCAGAGCAGTGATTGTTTTTCGCGTCTGCGATTCACGCTTTCCATTCCTTTGGGACGCGGTCGCGGGCACGCGCCAACCACCCGCCCGCTGGCATGGCGTCGGCGAGGGCCCGGTGCAGTATTTTGCTGACACACCAACCGGGGCGTGGGCAGAGGTACTCCGACATGAAGAGATCACCGATCCGGCCGATCTAGCTGGATTCTCTGCGCGAATCTGGGCAGTCGACATCGGCGATGTCGAGATGCATGAACCGCAACTGCCACTGGATGCCCTCATTTCCAAGCCGGTCGGTTATGAAGCATGTCGAATCGAAGCCCGCCGGTTACGTGCTTTGGGTGCAACCCGGCTCTTAACTTTGTCCGCAGCGCTCAAACCAGGCGACGGGGCCGGATTTCAGGTGAGCACGTCCGGCCTGAAACGTGCACCAAGCCGCGATGCGAAGGTAGTCGTTCACTTCGGTCGCTTACCGGACGCAGAAGGTTGGTGTGCTGCCCAGGGTGCGCCCCCTGATGTTGAGGTTCTGAAGCATGTGAGGCCATTGGATTCGGCCTGAAATCAGCATTGGCGCCCGCGCCCCTGCGTAGCCGCGAGCTACCGGCAACTCCATTCAGATCCAACTTCCCGCCGCGACTCGAGTTTGAGATCGCGCTCGGCCAACCCCTTCAGTCGCATGCTCGAAGGTCACGAGGCACGGACCTTTTTACTGATACGATGTCTCAAATGAGATGAACTATCATATTGACAGAAACTATTTAAAAGCGTTTTAATAGCATCAACATGAGTACAAAACCACCAGTTCCGCTGATCGACCGAGTGGAGCTCGCCTCGCAACCGTGGCGCGCCGAGGCACAGGGCTTTCTGGAAAGGCGTCTGCGACAGCCGGATGTACAGTTGTATGGCGCCCGCTATTCGATCTGTCGCGTTCTCGAGAATGCACCCCCGCACCTGGGTTTGGCCGGAAACCGGGCCACGCTTACCATCAGCATCGACGGCAATGGGGTTCGGGTTTCCGAGGAGGAAACTCCTGGCGTCGATCGCACCGAGTCGGCCGATTACAACCAGGCCCTTGCTGTGGTCACCACCGTGAGCGCGGGAGAGCCCTCGAATCTCGAACGGGCACACCGCGAGCTTGCGTATCGACATGGCGCTGGGAGCTGGAGAGTTGCGGGTGATCCGCCGAGCTCCCCGGTCATTCGCGAGTTGCTTTCCGACTTGCACGACCACATGGCGCGCCGGACGGTGACGAATCCCGATCTCGATCATCGGATCCGTCATCTCGGCCTGGAGGCCAACCGGGCTCAGCTCGATGAGCAGGGATACACGATCCTGCGGAACGCGGTGAGCCACGAGTATGCCGACGAGGTCTGCGCAGCCTTGAACAAGGCTGTCGATGAGACCCGGGGCGTCGGTGCCCACGGAGTCGGCACCGGGCGTGACGGGGCAGTGGGCAATCTTCTCGTCCGGGGTCGTGTGTTCGAGGAGACGGCCCAACATCCCTGGGTTCTTGCCCTACAGGATCACGTTGTTGGGAAGGGCTGCCTCCTATCAATCACCACGGGAATTCGTAAGGGCCCGGGCGACAACACGCACGTCGTTCACATCGACTACCCGTTGATCGAGGAGCCGCTTCCCCACTACTCGTTGAATTGCACGAGCATCTGGGCTCTGGAGGATTTTGACGAGATATCGGGTCCGACAGCGGTCATCCCGGCCAGCCACCGTCGCTACAACCGTACTCCCGTGCCGAACGAGAACGCCCACGAGCTCATCCCCGTACTCATGCCCAAAGGCTCGATTGCCCTTTGGCGGGGAAATCTGTGGCATTCGGCGCTGGTTCGGACCAAGCCCGGGCGCCGTGTGACCCTGCACCAGAGCTACAGCCGCATCTATGTCCGCACACTGGATTGGTACCGGGACATCGATCCACGGATTCTCGAGAGGAACGGTCCGGCTTTGACCACTCTGTGCGGCCTCGACGACGTATTCGAGAAGAGTACAGATGCGGGCCCCTACGCCGAAGGCATTACCTATGCCCGCCGGAACTACGTGTTGCAACATGTCCCGACCAGAGGCGCAAAAAAATGACCGACACGAGATGGCGACGCCCAGCCTGTACCCCGGTTCTCGGTGGGGTATTGCTACTCGTCTCAGGCACGGTGCGCGCCGAGTCGGATGCGGATCTCCGCGATTCACGCCCCGCTGCACGCCTCGAGCTCGAGGAGGTCATGGTCACCGCGCAGAAAAGTGAGGAGCCGCTGCGAGACGTGCCGATCTCGATGACGGTGTTGGGTTCGAGTTTCCTGGCAGAGCGGGCCGTGACCGACCTGGACGATCTCTCCCGCCTCGTGGGTAACTTCAAGGTCGATACCCAGGGAGGGGTCGAGCCGCCCCCCGACATCCGTATTCGCGGCTTTGGCACCGCGCAAGGCAACCGGGCGTTTGAACAATCGGTCGGCCTGTCAATCGATGGGGATACCTTTGGGCGCCAGGAGTATTTCCAAGGCGCGCTCTTCGACCTCCAGCGTGTTGAGATTTTGAAGGGCCCGCAGGGCACGCTGTTCGGCAAGAACACGACGGCCGGGCTGGTGAACGTGGTACTCAGCGAACCCACCAACACCGCGAGCGGTTTCATTGACGCCCAGGGCGGACAGCTCGGCAGCCGTCGAGTCGAGGCCGCTGTGGGTGGGCCGGTTATCCCAAATGTGCTGGACGTCCGGATTGCAGGGCTCGTGGACGATCGTGATGGCTACGTGCGTAACACCACCGCAGAAACAGTTTCAGGGCTGTCCAGTAGCCTGGGTGGGAGAGATCGCGACGCTCTGCGGCTGAAGCTGAAGTTCCTCGATGTTCTGGGTGGGACCGTGGGTCTGACGGGCGAATGGTCCAGGGCCACCTCGAAGGGCCTGCCGTTCGAAATCACCAATGTCACGATACCGGCAGTCCAGCAGCTCTATCTCAAGTACGACCCTAATGCGGACACCCAAGGTGGAAATTTCGTCACATCCGAGGGCGATGCGGACGTTGCGAAACTCACAACGCGCCGAGTTGTACTCAACGGCGACTGGACGCTGGGCGGTTGGAATCTCGATCTTCTGGTGGGTGGCGCAACTCTCGAGTCCCCCAACCACACCGGCATTTCCTACAGCCCGGCGCCCGTTGGCTATGGCGACTTCAGGGATTCCAGTAAGCAGGTTACGGCGGAGTTTCGCGGCCGTTCAGGAGAGCTCGAAGGACTGCTCGGCTTGCGCGAGATATTCGGTCTCGGCCTGGGCTCGAGCCGACTGACCGCCGGACTCTTCTATCAGTGCAAGACCTATGACGCGACAACCGCGGTCGGCTTCAATTTACCGGTGTACACCGAATGGGCATTGGCCTCCTTCGGCATTCCTCCCGAGCCCACCGGAGCTGATGCAGCCCGGCAGGCACCCCTGAATTTCCTGCTCTCGGACTATTCAGACAGGACGGCGTCCTATGCCGCGTTCACACATCTCGAGTGGCGGCCCATTGATCGCTGGGCGCTCGAGCTGGGGATGCGCCTCACCCGGGAGGAAAAGGATGCTGACATCCGGAACTACTTCAATAACGCCACGGATGCCGCCATATTCGGTGCGCTCGGCGAAACGGCGTTTGACTTCCGGGGTCTGCACCTCTCATCGCTCGCCTTCACGCCCAAGGTGGCCCTGCGTCGCGATCTGAGCGAAAACACCAACATTTTCGCCAGTTGGACCCGAGGCTTCAAGAGCGGTGGATTCAACCAGCAGGCGACCTCGCCCGATGGCATCCGCTACAAGGACGAAGTAATGCAGTCGTGGGAGGTTGGCTCGAAGTCCCGCTTCTTCGATGGCCGCGCCGCGGTTGATGTGCAACTCTTCTCGATGACTGCCAAGGACCTCCAGGTGTTCACGGTTGACGATACCGGCGGCGTCCTTGGCACGCCTGTGGTCATCAATGCGGGGCGAGCGCGCTCTCGCGGCGTCGAGCTCGACATGGATTTTCTGCCGGCCAAGTGGCTTACATTGCGCGCTTCCGGCGGGTTTGATGATACGAAGTACCTCGACTATCAAAACGGCCCCTGCGAGAACGATCGCCAGGTCAGTCCAGGTTGCAACCTGACTGGTATGCCGCTGGAGTTCACACCGCGATTCAACGGCAGCCTGACGAGCAGCATTCGAATTCCCCTCAACAATCGCGGACTGCAGGCGTTGACGAGTCTTACGGCGCACTACGAAGGCGCGCGTTTTATCTCGCGGACGGATGATCCGCGGACCCGGGAATCGGCCCGGACGACCCTCGCACTGCAGGCCGGGATCACGCGTCCGGACCAGGGGTGGACGATTCTCATCAGCGGAGAAAACATCACCAATCAGCGGGTGGCGTACTTCCGGGATGTCGCCAAGGTCGCCGGATCCATGCGCGAATACCTCGATCCGCCGCGAGTATGGATGGCCACGATGCGTTGGTCATTCTGATTGATCGAAGGTGCAACAATGTCGAAGTTCGACGACTATCAGAGTAAATACGAGTACATCCAGCTTCGCCGGGAGGAGGGCATCGTCGAGATGCGCCTGCACAGCGGCGGCGGCGAGTTGAAATGGTCGCTCTTTCCTGACATAGAAGTCGCGGATGCGCTTTGGGAAGTCGGCCAGGATGAGGACACCCGTTGCATCATTATCACGGGAACGGGAAATACATTCTGCGCGTCCATAGACAGTGAGGATGTCCGTGACTCCATCCAGAAAGCAGGCGGCCCCATCGAGCTCCTATCGGGAGTCGTTACGAAGAGCGAGGGCCAACGGCTGCAAATGAATCATCTGGCGGCGCAGGTTCCCATCATTGCGGCCGTGAACGGCCCGGCCAGTGTGCATGGGGAAATCGCGCTCCTGTGTGACATCGTGATCTGCACGGAAGACACCTTCTTCCAGGATTCACCGCATTTTCCACAGACCCTGGTACCAGGTGACGGCGTCCATGTCGTTTATCCTGCAGTGCTCGGGCCAAACTTGGCTCGCTACTTCCTCCTGACCGGTATGAGGCTCGGCGCCAAGGAGGCCTGGCAGCGGGGCCTGGTCGCCGAAATACACAAGCGCGATGAGTTGCTCGATCGTGCATGGACGCTCGCTCGCGCCATTGCCTCGCGGCCGCCCGCGATGGTGCGTGCGACACGCGCATTGCTGGTGCAGAAGCTACGGCAAGAAATGCTCCAGTACCTACCGCACGGGATGACGTTGGAAGCCTTGGCAGCCGTGGTCGGTTATGCAACACACACTCAGCCCAAATGGAATCCCATTCCGAGGGACCTGAGCGTCGGCTACCGGTGTGAGCCTTAAATGCGGGCCGCGGTAATCTACGGTCACGGCGACCGCGATCAGATCCGGATCGTCAATGACTATCCGGATCCTGTGCCCGAACCGGGCTGGGTGCGGTTGCGCGTGCGCGCCACCTCGCTGAACTTTCACGATGTGTTTTCGCGCCGCGGCATGCCCGGCATCAAGATTCCTTTGCCCTTGATTATCGGGACAGACATTGCCGGGGAAATCGATGCGCTGGGCGATGGCGTTCAGGGCTGGAATCCCGGCGAGCGCGTGCTCGTCGACCCAATGCCTTGTGAGGGCAGCCGCTGGAAATTCGTCGGCGAACAATTCGACGGTGGGCGCGCCGAGTACTGTTGTGTACACGCCTCGCAACTCATGAGACTTCCCGCAGAGGTCAGTTTCGAACGGGCTGCCGCGTTGCCGCTCGCCTATGCGACCGCGCACCGGATGTTGGTCACGCGCGGCCGTTTGCGTGCGGGGGAGACGGTATTGGTGATCGGCGCCTCCGGTGGGGTGGGAACGGGCTGCGTCATGCTGGCCAAGCAGATGGGTTGCACCGTGATCGCCTGTGCCGGCTCAAACGACAAGCTCGAGAAACTGCGGCAGATTGGTGCCGACCACCGGATCAACTATCGAGAGCGGAACATGCGCGAGGCAGTCCACGCGATAGTGGGAAAGCCGCGCCTGACAGGCGTCGGCGGAGTCGATGTCGCGGTCAACTATTCAGGTGGAAAGACCTGGAAGGAAACGATCCTGTGTTTGAAAACAGCGGGCCGGCTGCTGACCTGCGGGGCGACGGCGGGCTTCGACGAGGAGATTGATGTCCGTTACGTATTCACCTATGAGCACGAAGTGCTGGGCTCGACCGGCTGGCGGCGCTCCGATCTCGAGGCCCTGCTGAAGATGACCGCGGAGGGCCGCCTGGTGCCGGCAATCGAACACGTGCTGCCGCTCGATGACCTCGCGGAGGCCGAGCGCATGATGGAAGAGCGCGAAGTGTTCGGCAAAATCGTCATCCGGCCGTAGAAGATTCTCCGATGGCACTCACTCTCGAGCAAATGAACAATTGGCTGGCGCTCGGGCCATTTAATGCGTTTTGCCGCCTCCGTGTCATCGAGGCGGATCTTGATGCGCAAACTCTGGTGATGGTCATGCCGATTCGCGAGGAATTCGAGCGTATCCCGGCTTCGAGGCAGTGGCATGGAGGTCCCATCGCTTGTCTGGTCGATACGGCGGGCTGCTTTGCGGTGTCGATGGTCCAGGGACACGCCGTGCCGACAGTCAACTTCCGGGTCGATTACTTCCGCCCTGCGATCCAGACCGACCTGACTGCCAAGGCGACAGTGCGCCGCGTCGGCAAAAGCGTAGCGGCTGCCGATGTGGATGTATTCAACGACAAGGGCCAACTGCTGGCTGTCGGGCGGGCGACTTTCAGCAGCGCGGCCGGATGAGATCGTCAATGAGCCGGAGAATGAAGTGCTGAGATCTGGCCGCGAATACCTCGAATCGATTCGCGATGGAAGAACGATATACGTCGGCTCCGAGCGGATTCACGATGTCACAACGCATCCGTTGTTTGAAAACTGTGCCCGCACCTACGCGGCGTTGTTCGACCTGAAGGCCGATCCAGCGAACCGCGACACACTCACTTACGAAGCAGAAGGTGAGCGGTTCAGCGCCTACTATCTGCGCCCGAGACACAAGGAGGACCTTCGCAAGCGCAACCTTGCGCACAAGCGCATAGCCGAATTCTGCCTCGGAGTGATGGGGCGGACTCCTGACGCTGTCGCTGGGAGCATCACGGGGTTGGCCATGAATCCAGGGTACCTGGCCGGCCAGAGCGGCGGCCACGCTGACAATGTGTTGAGTATTTATGAACACATGCGCCGCAATGATGTGTTCTCGACTTATGCGATCGTCCCACCTCAAGGCGCCAGGAATAAGGACTACTACCAATCGAGCGGGTTGGCGCAGCCTGGGCTGGCCGTCACCTCGGAGGCCGATTCCGGCGTCGTTTTGAACGGCGTCAAGATGCTTGCCACGGGGGCCGTGTACGCGGACGAGGTGTTGATCGGCAACATCATGCCGCTTGCACCCGACCAGCGGAAGCAATCGATCACGTGCGTCATTCCACTCAACCTGCCTGGCCTGTCTCTTTGGGCACGAACACCGTTCGTTCGGCCCGGACGTTCGGAATTCGACAATCCATTGACACACAGATTTGACGAGTCGGACACCGTTCTCGTCTTCAAAGACGTGAAGGTGCCGTGGGAGAAGATCATCGTCCATGACAATGCCGAGCTGTCCCGGAACATCTATGTCAAAACGCCGGCTCACGTCATTGCCAATCACCAGAGCAACGTTCGATTTGCGACCAAGTTGCGTTTCATGTTGAGCGTGGCGAGTCTCGTGACAAAAGCCACGGGCGCGCGCGATATTCCTGCCGTCCGTGACACGTTGGGGCGTCTTGCTGCGTACGAAGCGGGCTTCAGCGCAATGGTCGATGGGCAGATCGAAGCGTTCCAGGAAGTGGATGGCGGCTATGTGATGTTCAATCGCCGCTATCTCTACGCCGCGGTCCATTGGGCCATGGAGAATCATTCCGCGATCGTTGACACCCTGCGTGAATTGATGGGAGGCGGGCACTTTCAGTTCCCGGCGAGCATCAATGTCATCCAGGATCCGGAGCTCGAGTCGATGTTCCGCAACTATTGGCGCGCCGGTGATGATGAGCCCGTCGGACGCATGAAGCTGTTCAGGCTCGCCTGGGACCTGGTCGGGTCCGACCATGCCAGCCGCGCCACGTCGTACGAGAAGTTCTTTGTAGGGCCCGCTTTTGCCGTTCGAAACTACAATTTTGTGAATACGCCCTGGGATGAGGTGCATGCTGTCACTGAGAGCTTCATGAGGCAGTACGATGCAGGATGAGAAGCGTGAGCTCGAGACGGCACCGGCGAGCGGAAATATTCGCTCTGCGCGACCGGAAGTACTCGTTCTAGGTCCGGGTGACGGAGCGAGCTACTGGCAGCCCGTACCGGCCAACGGCCATGTGTCGGTGCGTGTGTCGCCTGAGCTCGTGAGCATGCAAAGGCCATTTGCGGTCGGAACCCAGACGGTGGGTGCGGGGTGTTACGTGCGTGAGCACGTTCATCCCGAGCATGACGAAGCGATTCATGTGTTGCATGGAACAGGGAAGGCAGTCATTGATGGGCAGGAGCATGCGATGCGGCCGGGGGTTACTTTCTTTCTTGGACGAGGACATCGCCACTCGTTCCATTGCGATGCGACGCAAGAGATGACATTCCTTTGGATGATGGTCCCGAACGGTCTCGAGGGTTTTTTTGCGCGGGTCGGGCGCCCGAAAATGGCGGGCGAGGCGGTGCCGGCCCCCTTTCCCAGACCTGAGGACGTCGCGGCCATTGAGCGGCAGACGGTATTTTGACGCCGCCCGAGCGTCATAGTTGGGAACGAGGCGGTGCCATTCTTTCAAGTGTCCGATGGTTGTCGCCTCCACGTGGAGATTCGAGGCGCGGGCGATCCGGTGCTGCTGATCTCCGGCCTCGGTGGCATGTCCGGATTCTGGTGCGATATTGAGCCCATTATTGCGCGGCGGTTCCGTACGATCTCATTTGACCAGCGTGGCACCGGCAAAAGCGACCGCCCCGGCGGGCGCTATACGATTGAACGCATTGTCAGGGACACGGTGGACCTGCTCGATATACTCCAAGTCGATCAGGCGCATATCGTCGGACATTCCACCGGCGGCCTCGTCGCGCAGCACCTCGCGATTACGTCGAGTAAACGAGTCCGCGGACTGGTCTTGTCGGGAACCTGGTCGAGGCCGGACGAACGCTTGCGGACCTTGTTGGAAGTGCGGCGCTCGGTGCTCGAGTTGGCGGGTCCCGAATGCTATTCCCGTCTGACCTGCCTGCTGGGATATGCCCCGTCCTGGCTCGAGAGCAACGCTGCATTCGTCGCACAGGCCGCGTTCCGGGCGCGGGAGCAACTCGCACCCTTGCCGGTGGCGCTCGCACGAATCCAAATGTTGATTGACGACCCCGGAGTGGCTCACGTTGCATCGATAGCCGCGCCGGCACTGGTTTGCGGTGCCATTGACGACATGATTATTCCATTTCAACACTCGCAGCAGTTGGCGCAAGCAATTCCTGCAGCGACGCTGCTGCAACGTGAGGGTGGACACTTCTTTCCCCAGGTAAAGCCGAACGAGTTTGCTGCAGACGTGCTCGACTTCATCGGGAGAGAGGGACAATGAGCCTTGCAAGGCTGGCGCTGATCGGTTCGGGCGCGATCGCGAACACGCTCTCGATGGCGTTGGAACAGGGTCGAGAGCCGTTGCGGGTGGGCGCGGTTCTGGTACGCGCCGGTTCGCGCTCGACCCTCCCCGGAGTCAAAGTCTGCGTGAGGACCGCTGACCTGATCGAATGGCTCCCCACTCTGGTTGCGGAATGCGCGGGGCATGATGCGGTTCGGGAGGTTGTTCCTGACCTGCTCGCGGCCGGGATCGATGTAGTCATTGCTTCGGTCGGGGCGCTGTGCGACTCCCGCGCTCGCGACAAACTTTCTCGTGCATGCGCCGTCGGGAGGTCCCGACTCCTGTATGCCACCGGCGCTGTGGGAGGTCTGGACGCCCTGAGAGCGGCCAGGTTGGGGGGGCTGGACTCGGTTACCTACATCGGTCGTAAGCCCCCAAGGGCGTGGCCGAGGTCGGTTGAGATTGAGAGTCTCCAGCAAACCGCCAGCCGGGAGGCTGTCGTGCTGTTTGAAGGGAGCGCGGGCGAAGCGGCCCGGCGGTATCCGCAGAACGCCAACGTGGCAGCGGCAATCGCCTTGGCCGGGGTGGGGTTCGATGCGACCCGGGTGCGCCTGGTGGCGGATCCGGAGCTCAGACGAAACGTGCACGAAATCCATGCCTGCGGCGCTTTTGGAGAGCTCGAGATTCGCATTACCAACGAGCCGTTGGCCGGCAATCCCAAGACATCTTTTTTAGCTGCGCTGAGCCTGGAGGAGTTGATACGTGAGCGCCTTGGAAGAGCCTGACGGGCTTGCGTATCGTCGGGCACTTGCCCGATTCGCCACTGGCGTTGCGATCGTCACAGCGCGAACCTCGGCGGGAAAAGCCATTGGGCTCACTATCAGCTCATTCAACGCCGTCTCGCTGCAACCGCCACTGGTGTTGTTCAGCATTGGACGCAACAACTACAGCCTGGCAGATCTCCTGGCGACGCCGGCTTGCGCCATCAATGTGCTGAGCCATCAGCAACGGCAGCTTTCCGAGCAATTCTCCAGGTCACTGTCGGACAAATGGCGGGCGGTCGACGTCGAGTCAGGGATGGGAGGTGCCCCGCTTTTGCCCGGAGCATTGGCTCATTTTGAGTGCGAGCGTTATGCCGACTACGACGGCGGCGACCATGTGATCCTGGTCCTTCGCGTGCGTCGCTTTGCGCAACGACCGGGCGAGCCCCTGGTGTTTTTTGGTGGGACGTACCGAACGCTGACATAGCAAGGAACTTCGGCTTCACCGCAGGCCATCGGCACGCTGGACGCATCAATCCCTCGGTGGAACCCAGCCGCCCAGAGCGCGCTCGAGTGCCAAGGCGACGGCAATCGTCAGGTGATCCTGGCCGCGACCTCCGATCACTTGCACGCCGAGGGGAAGTCCCTCGCGGCCGAGGCCCAGCGGAGTCTGCGTCGAGGGCATTTCGAGAACATTGAAAAGACCGGCAAAACGGAAGTACTGGATGCTTTCAACACCGTGTCGTGGGGCGACATCGATGGCGATTGGGTAGAGCATGACGCCGTCGTTCCCCAGGGCGTCTTCGATCTCGGCCCGGAGCGCTCGTGCCGCCGTGGCCTGACGCCGAATCCAGCCACGGCAACTGAGCACCGGCCGTCTGAGAAAGGCCGACAAGACGACTGGGGCTATGTGCTCGGACCGACCGGCAGCGAGTCGGAGTACTTCCATGAGGCAGGAGACCGGTTGTCCATCACCGCGCCCGAGATCTGGTGGTATCGGCCAGTGGCCTTCTTCAAACATCAACCCGGTCGCCGCAAACAACGCGTTGGCGAGACCGGCAAAGCTGCGCCGCTCGACAGTTGCTCCCCGCTCGCGGAGTGCATCGGCCGCGCGAACCGTGGCGGCAGTCAATTCAGGCGATACGGTCGGGCGTCGGCCGTCGGATTCGACCACCATGACGCGTAGTCGTCCGAGGTCGACGCTTGAAGGGTCACCGAGGGTCATCGCGTGGCATTGCGGATCGGTGGGATCGGGACCAGCGAGGATTCGCAGAAGTGGCATCAGATCTTCGGCTCTGCGTGCGATCGGTCCAGTGCAGTTGAAGCGCAGGCTCGCACCCGCATAGCCCGGAAACTGGCCAGATGATGGGACCAGCCCTCCCGTCGGCTTGTGACCAAACACGCCGTTGCAGGAGGACGGTACCCGAATCGATCCACCGACGTCCGTCGCCAAACCGAACGGGGAGGCGCCAGCGCCGACGATAGAGCCCTCGCCGCCACTGCTGCCGCCGGCGATGCGCGTCGCATCGTAAGCGTTACTCGTGCGGCCGTAGACACGGTTGAATGTGGCCATCCACGCAGTCAGCTCCGGCACGTTCGTTACGCCAAGCGGAATGACGCCGGCAGAGCGTAGTCGAGCCACTGTCGGTGCGTCCCGGTCGGCAACGACATCCTTGCGCGCGACGACTCCGCAACTGTTCGGCATGCCTGTGAGGGCAATGCTCTCTTTGATTGTGCAAGGAACGCCGTGCAAAGCAGGCAGTCTGTCTGGCCCGTCAAAGCGCAGACGCTCATCCGCTTGTTCGGCTTCTCTCCGCGCTGCGAAGAATCGGTCGCGCACTACCGCATTGAGCCGCGGATTCACTTCCTCGATGCGAGCGATGTGAGCTTCGACCACCTCCTTGGAGGTCGTCGATCCTTCACGGATCCTCTGAGCAAGAGCGGTCGCCGAGAGGGTGAGCACTTCGTTGGTGATCGGCATGTTATGTTGAGGTCGGCGGTGCCTGAAACGCCGCACCGGTAGCCAGCAGATCCTCTATTTCGTGGCTCTCGAATCCAAGCGCGCGCAATGTTTCAACGGTATGCATGCCGGGTTCCGCCGCGGGCAGTGGTAGTCCGTCGTTGACGGAGGTACGCGAGAAGCGGGGCGTTGGCGCAGCTTGGGGAATTCCTCCCGATTCGACGATGCTGGCCCGAGCACGGATGTGCGGATGTTGTGTGAGCTCGCCGATGTCGAGCACCGGCGAAAAACAGGCGTCACTTCCCTCGAGAAGCGAACACCAATCGTCGCGCGTGCGCGTACGGAACAGGTCGGCGAGATAGTGTCGCTGCTCAGGCCAGCGCAACGACTCGTTCTGCTCGGAAAAGAGCGGTAGCGGCAGTTCCAGTATCCGGCACAACAGCGCAAAAAACTTCGGCTCTATAGCCGCAATCGACACGTACTTGCCGTCGCGCGTCTCGTAGGTGTCATAGTAAGGTACGCCGCTGTCGAGCATGTTGGTGCCGCGCGCAGCGGTCCATTCGCCGGTATGGCGCATGGCGAACATTGTTGCCATGAGCGCTGCCGATCCTTCGACTATCGAGGCGTCGACGACCTGGCCCTTGCCGGAACGCGTTGTCTCAATGAGCGCGCAGGTAATGCCGAAGGCTAACATCAGTCCACCGCCGCCGTTATCGCCCACCAGGTTGAGGGGTGGAGCCGGCTTCTCGAAGGCGCGGCCGATACCATGTAATGCACCGGACAAACTGATGTAGTTGATGTCATGGCCCGCTGCCGTTGCGAGGGGGCCCGTTTGTCCCCAGCCGGTCATGCGGCCGTAAACGAGCCGGGGATTGCGGCTCATGCAGGCATCGGGCCCGACTCCAAGACGTTCGGCGACGCCGGGGCGAAAACCCTCGAAAAGCGCTTCCGCTTTCACGCACATGCGCAGCACCGCGGCCACACCCGCGGTTGTTTTGAGGTCGATCGCTACGCTACGCCTGTTGCGAAACAACACTTTGTGCGGACCCCTGGTCAAGGGATCGCCCTCGCCAGGCCGTTCGACCCTGATAACTTCCGCGCCCATGTCGGCCAGCATCATTCCGCAGAACGGCGCCGGACCGATGCCGGCCAGCTCGATGATGCGAATGCCTGCGAGCGGTCCACTCATGTGTCCAGCGACCTCGCAATCAACTCCTTCTGAATTTCATTGGTGCCGCCAAAAATCTTCTGCACGCGAGCATCTGCATAGAAGTGAGCGATGGGGTACTCCAGCATGTAGCCGTATCCCCCGAAAAGCTGCAGACATTCATCCGCGACCTCGCACTGCATTTGCGAGCCCCACCACTTGGCCATTGAGGCCGTGGGGGCATCGAGATTACCCGCCAGCAGCCGGGCCACACAGTCGTCGATGAAGCTGCGGGTGACTTCCAGTTTGGTCTTGGCCTCGGCGAGTTTGAACCGGGAGTTCTGGAAATCCATGAGGCGCTGATCAAAGGCCTTGCGTTGCCGAACATGAGTCAGCGTTTCCGCCAGCATGGCGTCCATCGCGCCGACGGCGAGCACGCCGATCACCAGCCGCTCCCAGGCCAGTTGGGACATCAACTGGGAAAACCCCCGGCCCTCCTGTCCGCCCAGAAGGTTGGCCCGAGGGACGCGCACCTGGTCGAAAAAAAGCTCCGAGGTGTCCTGGCCTTTCATACCGATTTTGGCGAGATTGCGGCCACGCGAGAAGCCGCCCGTGGCGTCGGTTTCGACCCCGATCAGTGAGATCCCGCGCGCTCGCGCCTGCGGATCGGTCTTGGCGGCTACAATGATGAGGTTGGCGGACTGGCCATTGCTGACAAAGATCTTCGAGCCGCTGAGCCGATAGTCGCTGCCATCCTGGATCGCGGTGGTCTGGATGGATTGCAAGTCGGAGCCCGTGCCCGGCTCCGTCATGGCGATCGCTGGAATGATCTCGCCGCTGATCAGCCGCGGCACCCACCGGGCCTGCTGCTCGGCCGTGCCATACGCCAGGATGTAGTGCAGACAAATGTTATGTACGCTCCAGCCCCAGCCGGTATCGCCCGCGCGGGTCTGCTCGTAGGCGATGATCACGTCGTAGCCGCGATCAGCGCCCGCGCCGCCCCATTCTTCGGGCGCTGTGGCCCCGAGCAGGCCAAATTCGGCCGCCTTCGGCCAGAAGGCCCGATCGACCATGCCCTGAGCGCGCCAACGCTCGATGTTGGGTGTGAGCTCTGCCGCGAAGAATTTGCGCGTTGTGTCCTGAAAGATCTCATGCTCCCGGCTCATCCACGCCGGCTTCGTCCGGGCACTCATACTCGCCGCCTTCCGGTGTGTCCGCGCCCATTTGTGGCTCGGGCCTCGTAGAGTGTGACCACGCAGGCGCCCCCCAGGCCCAAGTTGTGTTGGAGTGCAATCCGCGCGTTTTCAACTTGCCGATCTTGTGCGCGACCGCGCAGTTGCTGAGTCAACTCATAGCACTGGGCCAGGCCGGTCGCGCCCAGCGGATGGCCTTTCGAAAGCAGGCCCCCGGAAGGGTTGGTCACGACCTTGCCGCCGTACGTGTTGTCGCCATCGTCAATGAATTTCGCCGCGCCACCCTCCGGACACAAGCCGAGGGCTTCATAGGTGATCATTTCGTTGTGAGTAAAACAATCGTGGAGCTCCACGACGTCCACCGCATCGGGCCCGATGGCGGCCGCCTCGTAGACCCGGCGACCGGCCTCTTTGGCCATGTCGTAGCCGACGACCTGCATCATGTCGCGGGCCCCGAAAGTGCTGGGGAAGTCCGTGGTCATCGCCTGGGCCACCACGCGAACGGTGTCAGTGACGGCGTGCCTCCTGGCAAAGTCTTCGGACACCAACACCGCTGCCGCGCTACCGCAGGTGGGTGGGCAGGCCATCAACCGAGTCATCACGCCGGGCCAGAGAGTGGGCGACTGTAGTACTCGTTCGGGCGTAAGCTCATCGCGAAAGATCGCCAGTGGATTTTTTGCGGCATGACGACTGGCCTTGGCTCTGATCTTGGCCTGGTGCTCGATGGTGCTGCCGTACTTGTCCATGTGGCTCTTGCCGGCGGCGCCGAAGAAGCGCAGCGCCAGCGGCACATCCCGGACGGGGATCAGCTCATCGCTGAGGTTTATGAATTTCTCCATTGGGGGTGGCCGATCCTCGAACGCGGCTACGAGAGCGCCCGGACGCATCTGCTCGAATCCCAACGCCAACACACAGTCGGCGACACCGCACTCGATGGCCTGCCGGGCGAGGAACAGGGCACTCGATCCGGAGGCACAGTTATTGTTGACGTTGACAATCGGGATGCCGGTCATCCCGATTCGGTAGAGCGCCTTCTGGCCGCAAGTTGAGTCGCCGTAGACATAACCTACGTACGCCTGCTGCAGCAGGGAGAAGTCCAGGCTGGCATCTTCGAGCGCCAGGCGTACCGACCGCTCGCCCATGCGGTCATAGGACTCGCTCTGGCCGGGCTTGGTGAACGGGATCATGCCGACGCCGGCAATCAGAGCTCGTTGAGTCATGGTCTAGCCTTGCGGTTGAATAGATTGACTTGGCGGGGGTCCGGTCACGCCGCTCGCTTGTGAAACACGCCGTCCTTCATGATATGGGTCAGACGGGATCCGTTTTGTGCCAGCAGCTCAATGTTTTCCAGTGGATTGCCGTTCACGACCAACAGGTCGGCCAGGTAGCCGGCCTTGATCTGCCCCAATTGATCCTCCACGCGTAACAACTCGGCCGACAGCGCCGTGGCTTGATGCAGGATCTCATAGGGCGAGAAGACCTCTTTGCGCATCGTGAACTCCAGGCCCTGGCGGGTGTGTTGCCTGGCAAGCAGATCGGTGCCGAATCCCAGCTTGCAGCCGGCCGCGTTCATATGGCCGAGCGAGGTGATCATCCGCTCGTGGAGGACTCGCAGCTTGCGCAGGTTGGCCTCCGGCAAGCCCATTTCCCGGCCGTCCTGAAGCAACGCGCCGATCACGGCCAACGTCGGCACGATGTAGTTGCCGGTTTGCGCAATCAGCCGTGCGGTGTCGGCTTCGATCAGGGTGCCGTGCTCGATCGTCCGTACACCCAATTCCGTGCAGCGCCTGATCGCAAGGTTGGAATGACAGTGCGCCGCAACGTACTTTTCCTGGCGGGCACACTCGGCGACGACGGTCCTGATTTCCTCGTCGGAGAATTGCACGTTCTCGAGCTGTCCCGAAGGCGACATGACACCGCCAGAGCCCATGATCTTGATGTGGCTGGCGCCCTTGCGCAGTTCTTCCCGCGTGGCTTTCAGGCACGCGTCGACGCCATCGACGACATGGGCGATCCAACTGGAGGCTGCCGGTTGGCCGCAGGCGCAGGTTTCGAAATGCGCGTGGTCGCTGGGCCGGCGTACATCGCCATGTCCGCCGGTCTGGCTGAGCGCGCGGCCACCATAGATGTAACGGGGACCGGTCACCCAACCTTGTTCGATCGCCAAACGCATTCCAACATCGCCGCCGGCAATGTCGCGCACTGTAGTAAAGCCACAGTCCAGGATATTGCGTAGAAATACCGCGGCGTAGTGGGCAAACCACGTGCCCGGCGCGTTCATCAGCGAGATATCGAATGACGCTGCATAGATGTGTACATGGCAATCCATCATGCCCGGCATCAGCGTCTTACCGCTGCAATCGATGCGTTCCGCGCCCGCAGCGTCAATCGGCTGATCGGACACTTCCATGATCCGGTTGCCTTCCACCAGGACAAACGAGCTATCGCGAATCTCGGGAGCAACGCCGTCAAAGAGCGTCGCGTTTTCGAACAGGTATTGGGCCAAGACGTCCTCTCCCCGGTGCCTAGCGCCGCTTCGTCGCGAATCGCTCCATGAAAGCGCGGTCGACGAAGGAGCCTTGCTGGGTCAATCGATAGTGCGTATGGGCGAGGTGATGGGCGTTGAAGGCCGCGCGCTGCACGTTGTCGAAACCCTGTGCCGAGAACGCCGCATTGATGGAGTCCTTGGCGAGCTTCAAAGTGAACGCGGGCTTGTCCGCGATGGTGCGGGCGAACGCCAGCGTCGCCTCTTCGAGCTGAGCGCGGGGCACGACTCTGTTCACCATGCCGGCTTCGAGGGCCTCGGCCGCCGATAGGGGTTGGCCGCAGAGCAGAAACTCCTTCCCCTTGCGGATACCCAACTCCCAGACGTGGGCGAAATACTCCACCCCGGGGATCCCCATGTACAAGGTGTTGTCCAGGAAGGTCGCATCCTCGCTGGCGATGACAAAGTCCATCGGCCAGATCAACATCAGGGCACCGGCCACACTCTTGCCGTGCACCGAGGCGATCGTTGGTTTGGCGAGGTCGCGCCAACGCCGGCAGAAGCCCTCATAAATTTCCTTTTCGCGAGCATAGGGCCCTTCGGCTCCCACCCAGTCATCGCTGATCCAACCACCGACGGGGTGGTGCAGCTTCTGGGCCGCGAGCGGGTCGGTCTCACGCAGGTCGTGACCCGCTGAGAAATGCGGCCCTTTCGCGGCCAAAATGATGACCTTGACCTCGTCATCGCCAACGGCCCTATCGAACGCGTCGTTGAGCGCGTAGAGAAGCTGAGTGTCCTGGGCGTTGCGCGCATCGGGTCGATTGAGCCAGATGCGGGCAATACCGGGTTCGGGCTTTTCGTACAACAGAGGGTCTGACACGGACATGGTATTGCTCACTGGTTGGGGTTGGCTCGCATGCGGGAGGCAGCATCGATGCGAATCGTTTCGCCGTTCATGAACTCGTTTTGGATCAACTCGAGCGCCAACGTCGCAAACTCTCTGGGGTCCCCCATGCGTTTGGGGTGTACGTTGTCAGCGATCAGCTTGTTCTTGAAGTCCAGAATCTGCTCTTGCGTCCACGCGCCGTATTGGTAGATCGGTGTCTCGAATGTTCCGGGCAGGATCGTGCACACGCGTATGCCGACAGCGGACAGGTCGCGGGCCAGCGGCAGTGTCATACCCGCGATTCCCGCTTTGGCCGCGGCGTAGGCCACCTGGCCGGTTTGACCGTCGCAGGCAGCCACAGACCCCACGTTCACAATGGCGCCGCGTGAGCCGTGCGCATCGTAAGGCTCCTGCAGCGCCATCTGGGTCGCCGCCAGTCGCGTGACGTTGAAGGTACCGATCAAGTTGACTTCGACGGCCATGCGAAAGCGATCGAGCGGATATGGGGTGGGGCCCCTGCCGACCGTGCGCGCGGGTGGCACGGCCATCCCGGCGCAGTTGATGCAGATGCGCAACGGGCCTAGCGAAGCCGCCAGGTCGACCGCTGCGCGGATTTCGGCCTCGTCAGCTATGTTAGCGTTGAAAAACAACAATTCGTCGCCGAACTGCGCGGCAAATGATTCGCCTTGGCGGGCATTGAGGTCGACGGCAACCACCCGCGCCCCGCGCTCCACCAACAATCGCGAGGTGGCCGCGCCGAGACCGGATACGCCACCGGTGACAATGGCCACGCTGCCTTTGATGTTCAATTTGAAGTACCTTCTAAGTTGGATTGTGTCAGCCGGTCAGCATCAAGATTCCCCGGGGCGTGTTGATCTCGGCGACGAGGGCGGTTGCGGGCCCGGAACGCACGCGGACATCCAGGCCCAACTGTTGCATGACCGCGGCCAGCGCATTGCCTTCGGGGCTGACGAGAAACAGTCGTTCCAAGCACGCCCCTGCAGCGGAGGTCGTTTGCGGATGAGGCGTATCGAGCCAGTCAATAAAGAACGGCATCGCTTGCGCGAAAGGATGGCCACCGGTCATCAGGGTCTTCCAGTGCACGAGTGGGCCGGCGGGGGTTTGACGCGAGCCGGGGAAAGGGCCTTGCGAGGTGTAGCCCATCGCGCCGATTGCAGTGGCGACCGGTCCCAGATCGGTGGCATTGGCCGCAAAGGCGATCAGGGCAGGGGCCGAGAGTCGCTGCAGTGTCTTCAACAAGGGGTTGTCGTGGCACCGTGCGTTGGGTCGTGCGGAGATGATCTCGAGGTAGCAGCGTTTACCCAGCGACAATAGCGCATTGTGCGTACCCAACTCGGGATGCTCCCCTCCAGGGGTAGCGCGGATTCCGCTCAGGGCCTCGAAGCTTGCGATGGCCTCGCCCAAGTGGGGCACGCCCCACAGTAGATGATCGATACCACAGTTGAGTTGGGACATTGTGAGCTCCGTGTGCTCAGCCGACGTTACGCCCTTGGCCCACCCAGTAAGGCGCGCGGATGTCCCGCTTCAGGATCTTGCCCAGCGCCGACTTGGGGAGCGCTTCGACCTGAAAGTGCACCGACTTCGGGCACTTGTAACCGGCGATCGAGCGGCGGCAGTGGGCAATCAGCTCGGCCTCGCTTGCCTCCTGTCCCGGCGTCTTCACAACCACGGCATGCACGGCCTCACCCCACTTCGCATCTGGAATACCAACCACCGCGCATTCGAAAACCGCTGGATGCGTGGCCAGCGCTGCCTCGACTTCGACCGAGTACACGTTCTCGCCGCCCGAGATGATCATGTCCTTGTTGCGATCGACCACGTAGAGGTACTGCTCTTCGTCCAGGTAGCCCATATCGCCCGATCGATACCAGTCATCCTGCAGGACCTCGGCAGTCTCCTTCGGCTTGTTCCAGTAACCAACCATGACCGCCGGTGAGCGCAGCAGTATCTCGCCGATCTCGCGGGTGTCGGCCAAGCTGCCATCCGTCCGGCATATCTTGACTTCGGCACCCGCGGTTGCACGTCCGGCAGAGCGAACCTTCTCAGTATCGAGCAGGTCCTGCTCATCGTGTAGCAGCGTGACGATGCCGCACGCCTCGCTCATCCCGTACGCCTGCACGAACTTGCATTTGAGGGCTGCGACCGCCCGGCGACATAAATCGGGGGCGATTGGCGCCGCGCCATGCGCCATATATTTGAGTGATGACAAATCGCGCCTGGCCAGGTCCGGATGATTGATCATGAAGTTGATCAGCGTGGGTACCATGGCCGTGTGATGGATTCGCTCCTTCTCAATAGTCTCCAGCAGGAGACCCGGATCCATCGGCCCCACGAACACCTGTTTGCAGCCGCGCCACGTCGCGTCATAGATTCCGCAGATCGCGCCCAGGTGGAACAGCGGAAACACGTACAGAGTTGGTTTCCCCGCTGCGTAGGCCATGCCCGAGGCGACCATGTCCGCGTGCGCCATATGGTTGCGGTGGGTGATAACCACACCCTTGCTCGGGCCGGTCGTACCGCCCGTGTAGTAAAGGCCGGCTGCATCGTTTTCCGACCGCGGACCCGGTAGTGCAATGTTGGCTGCGGCGCCGACCAGGCTCTCGTACTCTTCGGGTGCCTTGATGACACGCGTGACCAGACTTCCCAAAGCCGTTCCGGCTCTGGAATTGATCTCGTCGACAATCAGCAGTTTCGCGCCGGAATCCTCGATGATGTACTGCATCTCGGCCGGCGCGAGCCGGGTGTTGACGGGCACGATGATCGCCCCAACGCACGGGACGGCGAAATGCAACTCCAGGTACCGGTGGCTGTTGTTCATCAACACCGCCACGCGATCCCGATAGCCGACTCCTGCAGTGAGCAACGCCTGGGCCAGGCGATTCACGCGCTCTTCGAACTGACCAAAGGTGTAGCGGATATCCCCATCGACGATGGCCTCGTCGTTGCGGTAGATCTTGCCTGCGTGGCGGATGACCCAGTCTAGTGTGTGTTGCATGGTGTCTCCTCAGACCCTGCTGCGATCTTCCTGACGTAGAGGAGTACCTCGCGCAAAGCCGCCAGCGCCGCGTGAGCGTTGACGCGCGGGACTCCTCCCAGCGCGACCGAATGCCGCAGCAGCGGGTGATGATTGACCGTCGACAGGGACGCTACCTCTCCGGGACGTGAGATCGCGTGTCCGGCTCCGGCAAATGAAATATGCGTGACCCGCGCAGATGGGTTTGCCGCCTTCGCGCGCGCAAGCAACCGAGCGGCGCCGAGCCATGATGGCCAAAGGGCGTCATTCCCGGCTGACAGCAGTAGGGTCGGGGCGCAAATCGCTTCGATCGGGATCCCGTGTTGGTCTTCGACTCCCTCCTGAGCCCACTTTTCAAGGTAGACCGGGGCGTAACGCTTCACCGAGTCTGCACCGAGGCGTTCCAACATCGCCGCCGCTTTCTCCCCGATCGGGACGAAGTCCAGGGGCCGACCGGCAAGTGTCCAAGCCGCGGCAGCTTTGCCGGTCGTCTCGTCGTAGCCCGATTCCACCACGTGGGAGGGCACATACAGCACGAGCGCGTCGGCGAATCCATCGAAGTGCGCGGCCGATAGAGCGACGGCCTCGGAGCCGCGTGATATTCCAACTACAACCAGTCGTTTTTGTCCGCCGCGCTGACGAATCCAGCGAGCTCCCTCTCGAAAGTACTCGAGACCGATCCTGGCAAGCGACTTAGGAAGATCGCGGTAGTTGAACCACGCGAGTGCCAACGTCGGGATTCCATGGCTCGCGAGCAGAGGTGCGAGCGATGTGCTCACGCCGCCCCCCGACCCTGCAACGACCATGACGGCGACATCGACTTTGCTGGTCGGCGGTTCGTAAAAGACTCCGCGCAGGCCGCCGTCGTTCACCTCATGCGTGGCAACTCCAGGCGCAAGCCACGTTCGTCGCAACACGGCTTCCTGTCTCTCGCGGGCATCGGTCGTCACCACAACCATCCATTCCTGAGGCGACTCGGGGATGAGGGACGGAACAGTCGGACCGCTCGCTGTTGAAACAGGGTCGGCCGGTTGCATGGACCAGGCGAGGCCCCAAGGGTCCACTCCGTCGTAGGTGCCGTTTTCCGCGCCGAAAGTGTTGGTGTCGATCCAGCCCGCGGCATTCGCGAAAAACTGTCCCGCGGATCGCCACCGGACGCGCTCGAGATCCAGCAGCTCCGCGGTAATTGAGACTGCCGCTCCGGGCCGGAGTTGCTCGACGCGGATCGAGACCGGCTCATCGGCCAGGCAGATCGACGCAGGTACGATAACCTTCATCCACCGTTCTCACACCGTTGCGACACGACCCCGATCATGAGAGGGGAATAACCGTACGATATTTCCGGCCGGGAATCGTCTCCGGCGGCTCATCGGAGCGTTCAATCGATACTCCAGACACTGTGTTGGCCGCTAGAACCTTGCGAATTCCGTCCTCGGCTTGTTTCCGCACCGAGCCCGGATCGTGTCCCGCGCGCACTCGCAGGCGCAGACGCAGTGTTGTGGGAGCAGTCTGGACGATTTGAAATCGCTCGATGCCTGGTAGGCGGTCCACTGCTGTCTGGAGAACGAGAGGCGCTATCGCGCGCTCACCCAGGCGAAGCAACTCGGCGGTTCGCCCCTGGACGCGAATGGTCGGCGTCCGGTCGCCGCAGGGGCAGCGATCTGGGAGCACGAGGATACTGTCGCCGAGATCGTAACGCAGGATCGGTTGGATCGCGTTTACCAGGTTTGTAACCAATACAGTGTTGGATTGAACGCCCGGCGGCACAGGTTGGTACTGCGCATCGACCGGCTCGAGAATGACGAACGGACTGTTGTAATGCAGGCGCCCAAACTTGCAGCTACGGGCGATTCCCAGACACTCCGTGGCGACGTAGGTGGTGCCGAGCTTCGCCCCGAACGCGGTTGCGATCCTCTCTGCCTCGCCAATCGCCATTCCTTCCGAGCCAGGCATGACCAGGAGCGGGTTGAGCCGCAGGCGTCCCTCTTCCTGCTCATTGGCCAGCAGCGAGCACAGGCCGGCGTAACCCGCGAGGATGGTGGGCTGAAAGGCATTTAGCTGTTCGACGAGTTGCGGCATTGGCATTGCGGCATCGAATAGCCGGACTCCCTTGCCCATGCGAGTGCGCATGATCGCCGTGGTCGAGGTCGCAACCACAAAATGCGCGCCGACAGCCGACACGGTGGCCATTCGCCGCCCACGCAGCACAAATCGCAACACCCCGCGGGCGCCTATCCAGTGGAACAGCGCCCGGGAGCCCCAGCGCTCGATGGCTTTCCGATTGTGCTTGTCGAGGAGAAAGATTCCCGGGTTACCGGTGGAGCCGGAGGTGGTCGCTGCTGTGTACTCGCCGCGGAACGGCGTACCGATCAACGAAGGATCGCCTATGAATTTTCTGACCTCGGCCAGCGTGATGCTTCTGTCGGTCACCCAGTCATCGAAGTGCGGCGCCAGCAGTTTCTTGCTCGTGACGGGCAGCAGCGTCGGATCGGTCACTTCGCTGGGCAGTCCCTGGTAAAGGCGCGAGAAATAGGGGGAGTGTTGACGTGCGTAGGCGATCAGCCGTGCGAGCTGCCGGCGTCTGCGATTTTCGAGCGGGTCGATCATGCCTGGTTGCGCACCGGTTTCTGGCGGGAGAATTCAGAATATGATAGATACTCTCAAGTTGCAATAGAGAGCAATGTAGAGATATTGTCGCACTCGACACAGTTCAATGGGAGGTTGCGATGGCCCGACAGTCGGATGGACAGAAATTTGAGCTTTTCAGCCCCGAGTGGATCCAGTTCGCCAAGCGGCACCTCGAGCAGAGGGTCGCGGAAGCCGGCGAGCGCCTCGAGGGCATCCGCTTCGAAATCTGCGAAGTGCTCACCGACCCCCCGGCGCACCTGGCTCGCGGTGGCAGTAACCGACTCTCATGGAACCTTGTTTTCAACGGCCCCACCGTGCAGGTTTCAATGGGAGAAATCGACTGCGCTCTCAAGATCGTCGGCGACTATCAGAAGGTACTACCCAGCGCGCGGACCCTCTACGGCGATAGTCCGGAAGCGCTGGCCGCGAACCGCGAACGCCTCACCAGACTCGGTGTGCCGGCGATTCCTGGACCGCTTCGGCCGGTACTCCTGGATCTTCATGATGTGATGGCACGCAGGACTGCGTGATCCGAGAGGCGAGGAGATGGTTGAGCGTCAACAGCTCAACGACACGCGCAAACGAACCGTTCTACGCCCGTTTCGAAAGCTGACGAGAATTGCGCGCACGGCTGTCGTGCGAATCAATCAGAGGACCCATGCTCTTTTCGAGGAAGTCAAAGAGGTCGTCAAAGCGGCGTTCAACATCGGCGCTGGTATCCCAAAACCAGCCAGTGGAGGTGAGCGCTCCTATCACGGAGCCGGCCATGAGGCGGGGAAGCGAATCGGTAGCGGCGTTCCGCTGTTGCTCCGCGGCAATCACCTCGCAGAGGGCGTCAGTCAGGGCCAGCGTATTTTCAAACACGAGGCCTCTGAGTGAAGGGCTCGACTCGAGGACTGCGTGGCGCAGTTTGACGATCCCCGCTTCAGTGGCCGAATGCCTCTTTTTGAGTTGCGGGACGAAAAAATCCTTCAAGGCCGAGAGAAGGGTGGTTCCTGCCGGGCGCGACATCAACGACTCGCGAAGCTCGACGGCTCGTCGCGAGACATCGGAAAAGACGACGTCCTCCTTCTTTGGAAAGTAGCGATGAAAGGTGGCAACGGAAATTCCAGCCGCCTCGGCGATCTGGCCAATGGTGGTGGCCTCGAATCCCTGTTTGGCAAAAAGCGTCAGTGACACTTCGATCAGCTCGCGACGGGTTTCCAATCGGCGCCGTTCGCGCAGGGGGAGAGAGGCAGGAGCTGTGCCCTTTGAGCGTGCGAGCGGTTTGTCTTTCATGCGGTTGATGATAGCAGCATGAGCTCAAAGTTCACAAAGGGACGGACAATCGCACTGATACAATCTACCAGATTAACATGTGCTATTGCATGTTCGCCCGGCACCCGCATCCAGCGGCGCAAATGGGCGAGGGCGCCGAAGCGCCCCGCCGTCCTCGCATCCGACCGGTGGCGCGGAAGTCAGTGCTGCGCAAATGTTGATCGCGGAGCATTCCGGATGCTGTGGCTTTTGATTCCCTGTCGTCGCAGTATCAAACGGGAGAGGTAGGCGGCGCTCAGAAAGGCTCGAAACAATCGTAATTGCGCTGCGCGGTGATTTTGCCGTTCTTGAATTCGAAGGCAATCGCACAGTGAGCGACCATCTGCGCTCCAACCGGCAAGGAACCGATCTCGACGGCCAGTTCGCCGCGCCAGAGCACTTCCATTATGAGGTAGTCACCGGCCTCGGCATGATGGAGTATTTCATATGACTGGGCCGCCAGTATCTTCTTGCCTCGCTCAAAATCCACCGCCATTCGCTCAATTGAGCGCTGATCTCCTTTGCTCTCGAGACGGTTCGGCCACTCTGTCTGAATGGCGCCCGCGGCAAAGGCGTTGATGACGGTTTCGGTGTCTCCAGTCTCAATGGCGCGAAGATGAGCCTTTACGATTTCGAGCTTGGTTCGTGTCACGATTTCTCTCCGGGCGGGTTTGAACGGGTCCCGGGAAAGTCTGCTGCTTCGCTTCCTGCAGTTCCATTGCCGGGAACTGGCACTTCGCATTGCTCAAAAGAAAGCAGGGGCGCCGAAGCGCCCCTGCCTTTTCATGACATCAGGCAATAGCGGCTCAATCGTCGTCCCGCATCGCCGTCTTCTTCCCATTCGACCCGTTCCGAATCGTCGGATAGGGCTTCGATCCCATCAGCCCCTTCCACAGCACTTTGTTGTACTGGGCAGGTGGCACCTGGTCGGCTTCCGCGAAATTGAATCCGACAGTCGCCTTGGCCCAATACGCCGCATCGTGCTTCGGCTTCACGTCCGGTCCTGACGCGTACGCCACTACCGGGTTGGCGTCAGCGGGTCCGAACAACGTCGTGGTCTTGATAACCGTCGACGCCGTCGCGGTGTAGTCCCAGTTCTTCGAAGAACGGATATCAAACACCTTGGCCATGGGGCGCTGGAAGGCCGTGTTCAGGTTGATGTGTGGCGCGCCCAGGATGTCTTCGATTGTGCGCAACACGCTGACCTGCGAGTAATGCTCGCTGACAATCGCCTTCTTCTTCACGTATGGCCCCACCACATAGCTGGTAGCGCGATGTGAGTCGACGTGATCCGGGCCGTCCTGGCAATCATCTTCCGTGATTATGATCACCGTATCGTCGGCGTACGGACTCTTCGCAACCGCCTGCACCAGCAGTCCGACCGACATGTCGTCATCAGCCTGCTCAGTCTCCGGCGTGTTGACACCACCGAGCGCAGTGCTGAAGGAGCCGGTATGGTCGTGACTCAAGCGCACCAGTGACAGGTTGGGCAGGGACTTGTTGGCAACAAACTGATCGAACTCCCGCTTCCACTCATTATAGCGCCAGAAGTCCGGATAGCTCTGATCGTAGCCGCGGAAGTACACATCGGTCAGGGAAGCCAACGATGGGTCCAGCGGTGCGGCTTGCACGACGTTTTGGCTGAATGGATCACTGACCGGCGCTGCTTTCGTGCCGATGCTGCCGATGTTGTTCACCAGGAAGCCGTAGTTGCGGACGGTTCCGCCGGCCTGCAACACTGCATCGAAGATATAGCCGTTCTGAACGCCGAACGGAGCATCCGATGAAGCGTGGTTGCCCTTGCCGGTCAGTGTGTTCGCTGTGCCGCCCGGAAGGTTGGCTGTGGCCGCGCTGTAGTTGGTGGTACCCGCCGGTCCGTCAACCGCGTCACGCTGCGCGACGGTACCGTAGTTTACGGGAACGCTTCGATTCGTGCCTTCCGATTCGTAGGACAGGCCGCGGCTCACCGCGCCGTAGTTGATCTGTTGTGTGATCGTTTCAGTGTTGGTCACACGTCCCTGCAGTGCCCAGGACCAGCCGTCCATGCTGCCATCGCCGGGGTCGGTGAAGTTGTCCAAAGTGACAAAGTCCGTGGCCAGGTTGTGGAAGTTCGGAGTGATTGCCGCACCGAACTGCGTGATGGACGGATCGCCGTTCGCGCCATTGTTGAGATCGCCCAGGATCTGATCGTAAGTGCGATTTTCCTTGATGACGTAAATGACGTGCTTGATGTGCTTATGCAGAAACTTCATGACTTCGGCGTCATCTTCCGAGGGCCGAGCGCCGTAGAAGTTGTTCTGTGCTACCTTCGCCGTGTACGCAGGCAGTTCGAGCCAGTTCGGCACGGCCGCACTGACCAGCGATGAGCGCTCCAACTGAAGTTGATACTGGTTGGCGGCCTTGGCGTTGGCGGCGGCCTGGGTGTTACCACCCGGGTAGGTGATACTGGTCATGGAGCCCGTATTGCTGGACAGATGCTGTGTGTTGGGGCCGGTGACGCTCTTGCCATTGATGATATACATCCAGCTTCCATCGGCGCTGAAGGTAATGTCACGCGGGTCATAGGCGGTCGGGATCAGGCCAACCACCTGGTTGGCGAACCGGCCGTTGACGGGAATCACCGCAATCGAATTGGCACCGGAATTGACGGCATACAAGGAATTGCCATCCGGAGAGAGTGTGACTGCAAAGGTGGCGGCGCCTGTGTAGTGCGCCCCGTGGCGGCCATGCCCCCGGTCGCCGTCGTCATTGCCATCGCCCTGAGAGTCGTGCCCGCGATCTTCATCGCGCGAGGACAGCAAGCCGGCCGGCGCGCGGGCGTCGATCTTGTGGATGACCTTGTTGGAGCCCGTGTCAACCACTGCGACCTCGTCGGCGTTGTCCTGCGCCACATACAAGCGGGAGCCTGAACGATCGAGCGTCATCCCCAAGCCATTGCCGTCCAGCTTGATCCGTTTGAGCAGGTGACCTGCACTGGGTGAGGAAATATCGACTGCTACCACTTCACGGTCGCGATCGGACGATACATAGACGACGTTATTGCCCTTGATGACCACTCCGAACGGGAAGGTTCCACCAATCCCTGCGTCAACGCCTTCGTTGTTCGTGAAGAACGGGCGCAGATCGTGCTCGTAGCGCACCGTACGAGTGGCGGTATCAATCACGCTGATGGAGTCGTTGTAGTTATTTGCAACGACCAGAGTCTTGCCGTCGGCCGAGACCCCCAGGCCGCTGGCATTGGGGCCGACTCCGACGCCGATTCCTTTGCCACCGTGGCCCAGGTCGATCGTGCCCGCGAGCGACCAGGTGCCGTTTGCCACGGTGTAAGCATAAACGACGTCGTCCTTACCGCCGGCGGCATAGAGAGTCTTGCCGTCCGGCGAGAAGACCAGGCCGACGTGAGCGTTGGTTTGCGGTATGGCCTGCAGGAGAACCGGCTTCATCTTGTTCTTTCCCGCCACGTTGTAGAGGAAGATGAACTGTGTCGAAGCAGCCTTATCGACCGTGCCGTTCGGCGCGAACAGCGAGTTGTAGCCGGCGCAGATCACGGCCAGCGTCGTGCCAGCGGGACTCAACTGCGATTTCACCGCCTCTGCGGCCACGAAGCCGGGATAGGCGGGCAGTTGCGGGTTCAGAAGCTGTTGCACCGCGCCGCGAACGTACGTCGGCGTGATGTATTGTCCGCTGGGAATCTGGACCGGCAGCGCGCGGCTGAAGTCCGGGCTCTGCGCCTGCGCCTGTGGCGCCATCTGGACCGCGGCAGCCGCCATCGCGAATCCGAGCAGATTGCCGAGTGTTGGTTTGTTGGGCATGACATCTCCATGGTTGATCGGGCACGAAACGCGAGGGCACGGGTTCGCCGTGCCTGGTTAGTTTGTGCAGTGGAGATGACAGTGATATGTCGCGCGGATGTCGGATTGGAAGTGTGAAGAACATCAATCAAACAGTTTGAATGGAGGCGAGCGCGCGGGCCTTCAGTAAAGCAAAGATTCTCGAGTTCCTCGCTCATCGAGGCTGCGTCAATCAAACAGCCACAGCCGTCGCAAAGCCGCTGTTTTGCCGTGCAAAACGCCCGGTTTGTGGGCGGCGGTGCCGGCCAATCAACTAAATGCGAGTAGCAGATCGATGACCTGCGCGCCGTATGCCCGTCCTAGAGCAACCGCAGCCAGGCAGGCGCATGCGCAAATCAGAGTGAGCTGCAGCGTCGTCGGTGCGATCCGCGCGGGAGCGCTTGCGAGCGGCTGAAGTAGTCGATCAACACGCTGTTCGAGCACGGATCGCTGCTGTCCGGTCAGTTGTGCAGCACGGACAACCGAACGGCTGTTGTGATGAAACCGGACGGATGCAATGAGTGCCGCGGCAAGATCCGCGCCCTCGATACCTTGCGCACGCGCCTCATCGTCGCGAGCATGCTCCAGCGCGGCCAACCATGTTGCGAAGCGTCTTTGAGCAGACGGCCATGGCCATTGCAGATCGGTGATCAATTGCGCAATCCAGATGCGCAACGGGTCGCGATGCCGAACATGAGCGCGCTCGTGGGCGAGCGCCGCGCGGATGGCGCGCTCATCCAACTGTGCGGCCAGTGCGGGAGCGACCTCGATGCGGGGATAGATCAATCCAACTGTGGCGATGCCGAGCTCGCCGGAACGCGCCAGCAGTGCCCATCCGGCCCTGACAACCGCACGAATCCCGATCAGGGCGAAGGGCGCGCACACGACGAACAGCAGGGGTCCCACATGGTGCGGTACCGGATCCGGCTGCGATAAGGCCCAACCGCACAGCCACGCGGCTACGAGCAGGGCAGAGGCCAGTGGCCGCCACAATCGCAGCCAGGCTGACTGCTCAACCTCCTGACAGGCATAGACACGAGTGGAGAACCAGCTACCGACCAACTGCAGGGCCAGGCCGCCCAACATGATGGTCAGAATGATCAGCAGGGATTCACGTTCCATCTTTCGGGCCCCGGCGAGCCTTGACCAGCCGCTCCAGCTCATCGAGCAGTTTCGGATCAACGGCGTCGACCGCATCGACGAGGGCCGCGACCGCCGCGTGCGGCGCCGGGCTGGCACCGAACAACCGGCTCACCACCTTGCGCGCCCGCGCATTTTCAACCGCTTCCCGGGCGACACACGGTCGATAGATGAAGGTCTTGCCGTGATGGCGGCGCTCAATCAGTTCCTTCTCACGCAGCCGATCCACAACCTTGGCCGTTGTGGTGTAGGCCAACTCCTGGCGTTCGGCCAACTTGTCGTGCAACTCCCGTACCGTTGCCGAGCCGCACTCCCACAACATGTTGAGGATGTCGTATTCGAGATCATCGGACGGCAGTCGAAACCGATTCATGGCGGGAGTCTACGACGGCTGTCGTAGATGGGCAATGCTGAGCGCGATGAAGTGCACTGCAAACGGGTGACACTTCCGTGTCAGGTTGATAGCAAGACGACGAATGTCATACACGTTGTAGTGTTTGATTGTAATTCAGGGCGGAGCATGGAAGCTCGCTGCTCAGCTTCCAGCAACACGCTGTTGAAGCTGAGCCGGTGGCTGGTGAAGCAGGCTGCCAATGTTTCGATCCGGCGCGATCCGGCGATCGACAGCGGCTTTCCGGTCGAGCGTAGTGGCGTGCGGCATCGCCGGTAACGTTCGCCGGTTTCTGGCACAGTGACGCCGTCGCACGCGCCGGCTTTCTGGTGCTCTGTGGCGCAGGCGCTGGGCAGCTCTCGGCGCCCCCCAAATGCACGTCTGACCCCCGACCGGTCCGACGTGGTAGGATCGCCGGCCCCGCGAAAGAGGGGTCGGTTACTGCACGTCTTTTCGGTTGTGGTGGCCCGTATCGGCTTCTCCGCGACGACCAGTCGTGAATCCCGTCAGGGCCGGAAGGCAGCAGCGGCAGCGATGATGTCGGGTGCCGGAGTTCCGGCTGGTACGGGTCATCTCCACGCGCTGCGCGCGGGGGTTCAACGGGGATCCGCGCGGCGCGGAACCCCGAAGGAGTGGCGGCGCTGGCGCGCCGGGAGGGCCGACGGAGTAGCGACGCCCGTGCGGCGCGAAGGCCGACCGAGTGGCGGTACTAGCGGGCCAGGAAAGCCGACCGAGTAGCGGCGCTCGTGCGCCGGAAAGAAGGGTATTTGGCATACACTGCGCTGGCGCGCACTTGGCGCCCCAAAAAATTTGCGGAGCTCGTCGGGCAGGAGCACGTGCGCCGGGCGCTGACGAATGCGCTCGAGACCGGGCGAGTGCATCACGCGTTTCTGTTCACCGGTACACGCGGTGTCGGCAAGACGACAATCGCGCGAATCTTCGCCAAATGCCTCAATTGCGAAACCGGTGTCACGGCGACACCCTGTGGCGTTTGCGGCGCCTGCCGCGAAATTGATTCCGGACGGTTCGTTGACCTCGTTGAGGTCGATGCGGCCTCGAACACCAAAGTCGACGATACCCGCGAGCTCCTCGACAACGTCCAGTACGCTCCCGCGCGAGGCCGCTACAAGGTCTACCTCATCGACGAAGTGCACATGCTCTCCACGCACTCCTTCAATGCGTTGCTGAAGACGCTCGAGGAACCGCCGCCCCATGTGAAGTTTCTGCTCGCGACCACCGATCCGCAAAAGTTGCCGATCACGGTGTTGTCGCGCTGCCTGCAGTTCAACTTGAAGCGCCTGCCCATCACGCTGATTGCGGACCGGATGCGCGAGATTCTCGAGAAGGAGGGCATCCCGTTCGAGCCCGCGGGCCTGCGGTTGGTCGCTCAGGCAGCCGACGGCAGCATGCGCGATGGCCTGTCATTGCTCGATCAATTGATTGCATTCGGGAATGGCAAGGCGGGTGAGGAAGAAGCGCGCGCGATGCTCGGCACGATTGCGCGCGATCACGTGGTGCGGTTGGCAGAGCTGCTGGGTGCGATGAACGTGCCCGAGCTGTTGAGTTGCGCACGGTCGCTCGAGGAATTCTCGCCTGACTACGCGCAAGTGCTCGATGAGCTGTCCTCGCTGTTTGTTCGCATCGCCATGAAGCAGGCGGTGAGTGATTTCGAAGGTGACGAGCTGTATGACCCGGAAGTGCTGACACGCCTGGCGAAGGCGATTGCGCCCGAGGATGTGCAGTTGTTTTACCAGACGGCCATTACCGGTCGCCGCGACCTCGGCCTCGCTCCTGATCCGCGCGCGGGATTTGAGATGACGTTGCTGCGCATGATCGCGTTTCGACCATTGGGCGAGGCGGAACAGACCCGCGGGGGCCCGTCCGCTGGCGGCGGCGGTGGCGCTCCTGGCGCCGGCGCGGGCGGTGGTGCGGCAGCCGCGCGTGCTGCTGCAGGGGGCGGGGCGGGGCGAGGGGCCCCTGGTAGCCCACGCGCCCTCGGCGCGACGCCGGGCGATCCGGCCAACAGTGCCAATGCCCGTTCGGCCCCCGACACGGCTTCATCACCCGCTGCTCCAGGTGCCCCAGCTTTATCCGGCGCCGCGGCCGCCCGAGCCGCCGCATCCTCCGGCCTCGGCATCAGGGGCCAATCAGGTCCTGGCCCTAGCCCGGGCTCTAGCCCTAACCCTAGCCCTGTACCTGTCGCCTCAGCCTCAGCCTCCGTCCGCGACGGTAGCGTCGCCCTGTCCGGCGACATAGCGACGGGTGCCGTCGCGTCCATGCGTTCCTCCCCGGGAAATATCTCGTCCACGCGCGCGGCTCATGCCGCAGATACCCCCGAACCTGCCATCGACACCGCCGAACCCTGGTCCGCCCTCATTGCGCGCCTCGAGCTGGGGGGCGCCGCGCGCCAGCTCGCGAGTAATTGCCACATGATGGGTCGTCAGGGCGCCGTGATCCGCCTTGCCCTGGACGCCAAAAACAAGCACATGCGCACCCCTGCGCAGGAAGACAAGCTCACGCAGGCACTGTCTCGGCACTATGGCCAGCCCATCCGCCTCGAGTTTGAAATGGCCTCCGGCGGTATCGAGACGCCGGCCCAGGCTGAGCAACGCGCTTCTCTCGAAGATCTCGACTCCGCGCGCCGGGCATTCGAGTCCGACCCAGGTGTCCAAGGGCTGAAGGAGCGCTTTGGAGCCACGCTCTTGCCCGAAACCGTCCGTCCCGTAAAGTAATCGTTTATTCAGTTTTCAGGAGCGCCCAACCATGCGCGGCAATATCGGCAACATGATGAAACAGGCTCAGCAGATGCAGGCCAACATGCAGAAAGTGCAGGCCGAGATCGCGAGCCTCGAAGTGACCGGCGAGTCCGGGGGTGGCATGGTTAAAGTGCTCATGACCGGCAAGCACGAAGTGAAGCGGGTGACCATCGAGCCGAGCGTCTCGGGCGAAGACCGCGAGATGCTGGAGGACCTGGTGGCGGCGGCCATCAACGATGCAGTCCACAAAGTGGAAGCGCAGATTTCCCAGAAGATGGCGGCCGTCACTGCCGGCATGCAACTGCCGCCGGGAATGAAATTACCCTTCTAATCCGACGTGAAGCATTCCCCTCATCTGACTCAGCTCATTGACGCGCTTCGCGCCTTGCCGGGTGTTGGCCCAAAGACCGCTCAACGCATGGCGTTTCACCTCCTCCAGGAGGGCAGGTCGGGTGCGCGAGCGCTGTCGACCGCGCTGGATGTTGCACTGACCTCGGTTGTCCGTTGTGGACGCTGTCGGATGCTCACGGAGGAACCACTGTGCTCGACGTGCTCGGCGACTCACCGCGATGCCTCGCTTCTATGTGTTGTTGAGTCGCCGGCGGATGTGGTGGCCATCGAGCAGTCCGGGAGTTACCGCGGCCGGTATTTTGTCCTGATGGGACATCTGTCACCGCTCGATGGCATCGGGCCTGAGCAACTCGGGGTCCGCGACCTCGAAGCCATTCTCAACGAAGGGCAGGTGCGCGAGTTGATTCTGGCGACGAACCCGACCGTGGAAGGTGAGGCGACGGCCCATTTCCTCGGCGAGCTCGCTACCAAGAGAGGGATTCGCGCCAGCCGGATCGCACATGGAGTGCCCATTGGTGGAGAGTTGGAGTACGTTGACGGCGGCACACTTGCGCATGCGCTCGCGGGTCGTCAGTCGGTCATTTGACCCGCTCATGAGAGCGCTCATGGCGGCGCTGGCGTTCGCCTTTGCCGTCAGCGGCTACGCCGCCGAGCCCGCTCAGACCGAACCCAGCCGGATCTCGAAGCCAACTCCCACGGTTGCCCTGAATCCAACTGCCTACTTCAAGTGGTTCCAGTATCGCGGCCAGGATGCCGCTTTCGAACAGGCCGCTCCACCGGGAACCTACCGCAACCCGGTGTTGGCGGGGTTTTATCCCGACCCCAGTGTTACCCGCGTTGGCGACACCTTTTACCTGGTCAATTCGACCTTTACTTTTTTCCCCGGTATCCCGGTGTTTGCCAGCCGCGACCTGGTGCACTGGCGGCAGATAGGCAATGTGATCGACCGGCCCCGCGAGCTGGATTTTGACGGCAAGGATGTATCCCGGGGAATCTTCGCGCCCACCATCCGCCACCACAACGGCCTGTTCTATGTGATCACGACGGCGGTGGATTCCGGCGGCAATCAATTGTATGTCGCCCGAAATCCCGCAGGTCCCTGGTCGGACCCAATCCCGCTGGCCGGCCTCGAAGGGGGAATCGATCCTTCCTTGTTCTTCGATGAGGACGGCAAGGCGTACGTGCTCAACAACGGCTTGCCGCAGGGAGGTTCGAAATACGAAGGGCATCGGGCCATCTGGATCCAGCAGCTCGATCTCGGCGCCCGCAAGTTGGTCGGCCCGCGCAAGATGTTGATCAACGGAGGGGTGAACCTCGCCAAGAAGCCGATCTGGATCGAGGGGCCGCACGTGTACAAACATGACGGCTGGTATCTGTTGATGTGTGCCGAGGGTGGCACGAGCACTCAACACTCCGAGGTCGTTCTGCGCGCACGTTCGCCATGGGGCCCGTTCAAACCCTTCAAGGGCAATCCGATCCTGACGCAACGCGACCTGCCGCCCGATCGGCTCAACCCGATTACCAATGCGGGGCATGCGGATCTCGTCGAGGGTCCCGACGGCACGTGGTGGGCGGTGTTCCTCGCGTCGCGCCCCTATGATGGCGTGCACTACAACACCGGGCGTGAGACGTTCTTGCTCCCTGTAACGTGGCACGATGGTTGGCCGATCATTCTGCCGGCCGGTAAACCCATTCCGTACGTAGTCACGGCACCCAAATTCGGTGACGCAAACTCAAACGCCAGCGGCGGCCCCACGAACGCCAGCGGCGCCCCCGCATCCGCCACCTACACCCCCACAACCGGCAACTTCACCCTCTACGACGACTTCAAATCTCCCGTCCTGAACCAACAGTGGCTGTACGTCCGCACGCCGGAGACGAACTGGGCGGACCTGACGCAGCGCCCAGGCTGGCTGAGCATTCACGCGCTGCGCGCCGGCCTGGACAGCCTGCAAAACATGTCATTCCTGGCCCGCCGCCAACAGCATCTGAGCTACGATGCCAGTACGGAAATCGAGGCGCCGGCGAGCCCTGGCAATGTGTCGGTTGGATTGGCCGCTTTCCAGAACCAGGACTACTGGTATTTCCTCGGCCTGCGCCGCGTCAGCGCCGAGCGGGTGCAGGTATTTCTGGAGAAGCGGGCGGGCAAGCAAACCGAAACAATCGCCACCACGGACATGACAGGCGATCTCATTGAGCTGAGGATTTCCGCCCGCGCGCGCGATTACTCGTTCTACTTCAATGCGGGTGCAACTGGTTGGAAGCCGCTGAAAGAACACGCAGACGGCTCCATCTTGAGCACCGATGTGGCCGGGGGCTTTGTTGGCGCAATGGTAGGTCCCTACGCCCGCGCCGACTGACGCCCGCCTGGATGCCCCCGCAGGCGCCAACGCTCCGCAGCGCCAACGCCCCCGCAGCGCCAACGCGCCAACCACTACCGCCCCCGCTTCTGTGGCCCCCGCGCCTCCGTCAACTCTTCAAACAACCGCCGCAACCGCCGGTAACTCTCATAGCGCCGCGAATGCATCGCCCCCGCTTCCGACGCCGCAATCACCGCGCACCCCGGTTCCCGCATGTGCCGGCAATCCGCGAACCGGCAATCCGGGGCGAGGCGGGCCACTTCAATAAATCCCAGGTGCCCGCTGTCCAGCCGGTCAATGGCCGGCGCGAAATCGCGCACACCGGGTGAGTCGATCAGGCTTCCGCCGGCCGGCAGGTCAAACAGGCGCGAGGCGGTGGTGGTGTGCCGGCCTTCCTCTTCACGCACCAGCTCACCGATTTCAACCTCCGCGTTGGGAACGAGGCGCCGGATCAGCGACGACTTGCCAACGCCGGACTGACCGACCAGTGCCGAGGTCTGATGGGCGCACGCCGCGAGCACACCTTCCATTCCCGTTCCGGCGCGTGTTGAACCGGCGAGCGAGTCGTAGCCGATGGATCGATAGACATCCAGCTCGCGTTGCAGATCGTCCGTAACGCCCAGATCGCTCTTGTTCAACACGAGGGTGGCCGCGATCCCGCCGGAAGTCGCTGCCGCCAGGTACCGGTCGAGGACGAACAGATCCGGCTTGGGATTGGGCGCCAGCACCACGAGCAGTTGCGACAGGTTGGCGACGACCGGCTCGGACCCACCCCGCAGATTGGATCGAAACAGCGCATTCCGTCGGCCACACAGCTCGAGCACATGAGTCTCGTTCGTGCGCGCGTCGTCCCGGCACACGACCCGGTCGCCGGCGACGATGACGAGATTGCGCCCAAAGGGCCTGGCCTTCAGCTCGCGTGAATTCGTGTCGCGCACCAGCAGGTGTCGCCCGAAAGTCGCAATGACCAATGCTTCGAATGTGTCCTGCACGGTAGCGAGCCTAGCCTCTGCTAAACTGCACCTCAACCTTTCGAATTCGCGGTGGCGTACATCCCATGCCGAGCAGCGACAATCTCATCTGGATCGATCTCGAAATGACGGGATTGAAGCCCGAGTCCGATTCCATTATCGAAATCGCTACGGTTGTGACGGACAAGGAGCTCGTCGTCCTTGCCGACGGTCCGGTCTTCGCAATCCACCAGACCGAGCAAGTCCTCGCGCTCATGGACGACTGGAACCAGAAGCAGCACGGCTCGTCGGGGCTGGCCGCACGGGTGCGTGCCAGCACCATTACCGAGGCGGAAGCAGAAGCGCGGACCATCGAATTTCTCACGCCGCTCGTCAAAGCCGGCGCCTCTCCCATGTGCGGCAACAGCATCTGCCAGGACCGGCGCTTTCTCGCCCGCCACATGCCGAAGCTCGAGCGATTCTTTCATTATCGCAATCTGGACGTGAGCACACTGAAGGAGCTGGCGCGCCGCTGGGCCCCGGGAGTGACCGAGAGCTTTTCCAAGCAGGGGACGCACCTGGCCCATGACGATATCCACGAGTCCATCCGCGAGCTGAAGCATTATCGTGCGAAACTATTCGCGCCCGCCTACTCCGGCCCAAACAACTGATCATGCAAACCGACACCCCCACCGTTCCCACTTTCGCGGACGTCGCAGCCGCCGCTGACCGCATCAGCTCGCGTCTCGTGCGCACGCCCGTCATGAGCTCCCCGGCTCTCGACAAACGAGCGGACCGGCGTGTCGTATTCAAGTGCGAGAATCTTCAACACGGCGGCGCATTCAAATACCGCGGGGCGCTGAATGCGATTCTGCCACTTGCGCTCGCGGGCAATGTCGCCGCGGTTGCCACTCATTCGTCCGGAAATCATGGCACCGCAGTCGCACTGGCGGCGAAAGTCTGTGGACTCGACGCCTACGTGGTCGTGCCTCGCGACTCGTCGCGTCCCAAGATCGCAAACATCGAGCAAGCGGGCGCGGAATTGATCTTCTGCGAGCCCGGCTTGGCGGCGCGGGAGGCCAAGCTGGCGGACGTAATTGCGCGCACCGGAGCGCACCTCGTACATCCGTTCGATGATGCAAGAGTCATTGCAGGGCAGGGGACCGCGGCTCTCGAGCTTCTGACCGAAGAACCCGGCTTGGATGTTGTGTGCACGCCAGTGGGCGGCGGCGGTCTGATTGGCGGTACGGCGTTGGCGGCAAAGGCCATGGCCCCGCAGTGCCGTGTCATCGCGGCGGAGCCGCAGGGGGCGGATGATGCTTATCGCTCGTTCCGTGACGGTAAGCGACAATCAACCACCTCGCCCGCAACCATCGCCGATGGACTGCGCGGCTCGATCGGTGTGCTGAACTTCGCGCTGTTGCGCAGTCACGTTGATGACGTCGTTACAGTCACCGAGAAGGAAATCGTCAACGCAATGCGGATCGTGCTTCAGGACCTGAAGCTGTTGATTGAGCCCTCATCCGCCGTGGCGGTGGCCGCGCTGCTGGCGGGCAAGTTGGGAAGCAGCGGTCAGCGGGTGGGTATCATTATTTCCGGCGGCAACTTTGATCTCGATCAATGCCCGTTTCTGCGCGGTGAGCGTGTTACATGAACAATGAATTTGTGACTCACACGGGTGGCTGCCACTGCGGGGCGGTGACGTTCGAGGTGGATGCGCCCGCCAAGCTGCTGGCCTTCGATTGCAACTGTTCGATCTGCCGCATGAGCGGCTTTCTGCACCTGATTGTGCCGCGATCGCGCTTCCGGCTGTTGCAGGGAGCGGATGCGCTGAGTGAGTACAAATTCAACACCGGCGTGGCGCGGCACTTGTTTTGCAGCCGCTGTGGCGTGAAATCGTTCTATGTGCCGCGCTCGAATCCGGATGGCTACAGTGTGAACGCCCGTTGCCTCGAGCCTGCGACCATCGAGCACATTGAAGTGCAGCTTTTTGATGACGCCGATCGCGAAGCGTCCGATGCCAGCATCAAGGGACTGTCGAAAGAGAGCTGAGATAGTCGCGCACAAACGGCAACTCGACCACTTCGGCATACTTTGCCTGCAGATCGAACAAGTTGGCCTCGTGCGGCTCCGGCGCCCGATCGCCCACCGCATCGCGTACCACGAGCGGCACAAATCCGTACTGACAGCAGTCAACCGCGCTCGCCCGGATGCAACCGCTGGTAGATACACCGGCAATCAACACCGTATCCACGCCCAGCGAGGTGAGTGTCGAAGCGAGACTGGTACCAAAGAACGCGCTGGCGTACTGCTTGGTGATCAGCGTCTCGCCGGGCGCGGGCTCCAACCCGGAGGCGAACGCGGCCAGCTCAGGTGAGTTACCGGCTTCGAAGCAGCGCAAAGCCGGCACCTTCCGGAAGAACACGCCGCCGTCCCGGCCGCCGGCCTGGAAGGCGACGTTGGTGTGCACAATGGGAATCCGCGCCGCGCGAGCCAACCCGAGCAGTGCAATTGCACCCCGTTGCGCCGACAAGCATCCCGCACCTCCGAAGAGCGGCGACCCCTCGGTCACGTAGGCAGCAACCAGGTCGATGACCAACAGGGCGGGGCGGCGGCCCGGCGTGAGTTGCCGAGTGAAACCGCCCCGCGCGTAATTGTTGGCCAGCGACTCGCTCACAGGATCGTCTGATCCTCAGGCTTTCCCGGACTCTTCTGCGCCAGGAACATCCACGTTTCAACCACCGTATCGGGGTTGAGCGACATGCTTTCGATTCCCTGCTCCTGCAGCCAGTGCGCCAGCTCCGGGTGATCCGAAGGGCCCTGGCCGCAGATACCGACATACTTCTTGCGGCGCTTGCACGCGGAAATGGCCATTCCCAGCAGGATTTTCACGGCCTCGTCGCGCTCATCGAAGGCCTTGGCGACAATCGACGAATCGCGATCCAACCCCAGCGCGAGCTGGGTCATGTCGTTCGAGCCGATGGACATGCCGTCGAAATGATTCAGGTACTCGTCGGCCAGCAGCGCGTTGGTCGGCAGCTCACACATCATGATGATCTTGAGGTCGTGCTCACCGCGCTTCAGGCCGTTCTGCGCCAGCAGCTCGGTAACCTGCTTCGCCTCCTTGATGGTGCGCACAAACGGCACCATCACCTGAACGTTGGTGAGGCCCATGGTCTCGCGCACCTTCTTCAAGGCCCGGCACTCGAGCTCGAAACACGGCCGGAAGGTTTCATCCACATAACGCGACGCGCCGCGGAATCCCAACATCGGGTTCTCCTCATCCGGCTCATACAAAGAGCCGCCGATGAGGTTGGCGTATTCGTTCGACTTGAAGTCCGACAGCCGGACAATCACCGGCTCCGGTGCGAAGGCCGCGGCAATCTGCGAAATCCCTTCCGCCAGCTTGTCCACATAGAAGTTGACGGGATCGGAATAGCCGGCCATCTGGGTGCGGATCTGGTCTTTTACCTCACTGTCCAGTGCACTGAATTCGAGCAGGGCGCGCGGATGCACCCCGATCATCCGATTGATAATGAATTCCAGGCGCGCCAGGCCCACGCCGCGATGCGGAATGCTGGCAAAGTCGAACGCACGGTCCGGATTGCCCACATTCATCATGATCTTCACATCGATTTTCGGCAGCGAATCGAGCTCGATGCTCTTGCGCTCAAACTCCAGCAGGCCCTGGTAGACGTAGCCCGTATCGCCTTCCGCGCACGATACCGTAACATCCTGACCCTCGCGGATGCGCTCGGTGGCATCGCCACAGCCCACCACCGCCGGAATTCCCAACTCGCGCGCAATGATAGCCGCGTGACACGTGCGTCCACCCCGATTGGTCACAATCGCCGCGGCACGCTTCATGACGGGCTCCCAGTCGGGATCGGTCATGTCAGCAACCAACACATCGCCGGTCTGCACACGGGCCATCTCGGCAACGTCCTTGATCACTCGCACCGGCCCCGAGCCGATGCGCTGTCCGATGCTGCGCCCCTCGACCAACACCTTGGAGCGTGACTTGAGGGAGAAGCGTTGAATGGAGCGGCCGGCGCGGCTTTGGACGGTTTCGGGCCGGGCCTGCAGAATGAAAATCTCGCCGCTCGAGCCGTCCTTGCCCCACTCGATATCCATCGGCGCCTTGTAGTGCTTCTCGATGGTCAAGGCCTGGCGGGACAGTGTCAGGATGTCGTCTTCTGTAATACAGAAGCGCATGCGTTCGGCTTCGGGGACATCGACTGTCTGCACGCGCTCGGCCGAGCCCGGCGGCGCGTAGATCATCTTGATGGCCTTGCCACCGAGGTTACGGCGCAGGATGGGGAACTTGCCGGCGGTCAGGGCCTTCTTGTAGACATAGAACTCATCCGGGTTCACCGCGCCCTGCACGACAGTTTCGCCCAGACCGTACGAAGCGGTGATGAATACAACATCACGGAAGCCCGACTCGGTGTCGAGCGTGAACATGACGCCGCTCGCGCCCAGGTCGCTGCGGACCATGTGTTGGACGCCGGCCGACAGGGCGACCGCGTTGTGATCGAATTTCTGGTGGACGCGATAGGAGATCGCCCGATCGTTGAACAGCGAGGCAAACACCTCGTGCATGGCCTTCAACACATTGTCTTCGCCGCGCACGTTGAGAAAGGTTTCCTGCTGTCCCGCAAATGAGGCTTCCGGCAGGTCCTCGGCGGTGGCGGAGGAGCGCACGGCCACCGAGATCTCCTTGCCGTTGCTCATTTTGCCCAGCTCTTCGGTCACGGCCTTCTGCAGCGCCGCCGGAAACGGCGTCGCCATGATCCAGCCGCGAATGCGGGCCCCGGTCGCCGCGAGGGCGCTGACATCCTCCACATCGAGCTTCGCCAGCTCGGCACGGATGCGCTCGCTCAGGCCGCCTTCCTGGAGAAACTCCCGGTAGGCCTGGGCCGTCGTGGCAAAGCCGCCGGGGACTCGCACTCCCAGGTTGGCCAGGGAACCGATCATCTCGCCCAGGGAGGCGTTCTTGCCGCCGACGGTCTCGACATCGTGCATGCCGAGACGCTCAAAAGGGATCACGTACGTGTTCAAAGGTTCTCCTCAACTGACACTTGCGGGCCGGTCGTACGCGCACGCGCTTGCTCCAAGGGCACGGTGGTGAAACACTGTGGTTTCATCGGTAAACCGTACGGGCCTCGCGTTGTGAGTCGTCGAACCGTTTTCTTCGTTTCGGACCAGACAGGCGTGACTGCGGAAACCATGGGCCACAGTCTCATGACGCAGTTTGAAGGCTTGGAATTTCGACCGGTCACTTTGCCATTTGTGTCGAGCGTTGACAAGGCGCAGGAGGCTGTCAGGCGCATCAATCGCGCCGCCGACGAGGAGGGCATCCGGCCCATCATCTTCAGCACTCTGGTGCAGGATGACCTGCGCGGTATCGTCATGGGTGCCAACGGTCTGTTTCTCGATTTCTTTGCTGCGTTCGTGGGACCGCTGGAGCGCGAGCTCAACACGCGATCGACCCATCGCGCCGGCCGCGCACATGGCATGGCCGACGTCGCCGCCTACACAGCGCGAATCAACGCAACGAATTATGCTCTTTCCAACGACGATGGCACCGGTGGCGACTATTCGCACGCCGATGTCATTCTCGTGGGAGTGTCACGCTCCGGTAAAACGCCGACGTGTCTGTACATGGCACTTCAGTACGGTGTGTTCGCGGCCAACTATCCGCTCACCGAGGAGGATCTCGAGTCGGGCAAACTTCCCCGTCGCCTCGAGTCCTTTCGGCGTAAGCTGTTCGCGCTGTCAATCAAGGCCGAACGCCTGCAACAAATACGCAACGAGCGCCGTCCCGACAGCCGTTATTCCTCCCGGCAGCAGGTGCAATACGAGCTGCGAGCCGCGGATGCCCTGTTCGCGCGCTACGCAATACCATGTCTCGACACGACGGAATGTTCCATCGAAGAGATCGCCAGCCGTATTTTAAACACCTCCGGCATCGAACGTCGCCTGCGCCCTTGAAATAAGCTGCCGGTGGCACGATTCATGCCTGTCCCAACCATCTGAATACGGCTACGAAATCACACTCTGCGCGGCTTGCACACACGTGCGCCTGAGTTATAGTCAACAGAATGCTGAATGACACCCTGACACCCGTTACCTGGCGCGCGCGGCCTCGCAGTTTCGTGGCGCTGATGGGGCTTTACGAGAGCAACTACATTCGTCTCAGTTGGCTGGCGGGGGCGGTATTGGCGCTCGAAGGCGAGCACCGCTCCGTGGTGGCCGACGACTGTGATCTCCTTCTCACCGTGACCGATCGGTCACCCTATACGACAACGGTGAATTTGACGTATTCGTTTCCTGATGAGGGCGGTGCAGTGCGCCTCCCGGACATGCAGGTGCGGGTCTATCACGATGCCCATCTGGCCGAAGCCCACGAGTGGGCGGGAAGCCATTCTCAGTCTGTTTTGAAAGCACTGCGGACCCACGCGGAGCGTGAACTGGATCAGCGCTGGGCGCGGAACGTGATGCTAAACAAGTGGCTGGAATATTGCGTAGAGCGAGGCCATCGCTTCTCATCCGCCACGAGGCTCGCCGTCACGATTTGAGGAGCGGCGTCGCCCGCGGCCACGTGAGATGAAGCGGCCCCGCGCTTCAGGCTCATGAAGGCGTTGCGTCAACTAGGTTTTCTCAAGCTCAACTTTCGCCAGGAAGCGCCTCCCGCCGAGGAGGATCGCGTCCTCACCCTGTTCCGCAACCGCGCCGAGCTCAAGAAGGCGTATGGTGGCCTGGAAGACGAGATCTATCGTCTCAAGGAGCGCATCAAGCAGCAGGAAGGGGCCACGCTGCGCGTCCAGGAAATGCTCAACGTCCTCGAGACGCGTCTCGGCTCGTCGGACACCGGGTATCCCGCATTGGTGTTCTATCAGTTGCGGCGGCTGTGGCAATCGGGCCGCGAGCTGATTGAACAATTTGTGGCGGATCTCGCGCGTCAACAGGATGAACGGGAGCGTCGCCAACATCTCGCCGAGCACAACCGGCGCCAGTTCACACGCCGTGAGGCTGTCGAGAAGCAGCTACGCGGGGCCGAGACAGCCGCCGCGGATGAGGCCGGCCGGGTGGCCGGGCTCGAAGCCGAGCGGGCGCGCCTCACGCGCTTCTGGCACTACTTCAAGCGCCGCACTCTCGAGCAACGAATCACCGAGGCGGTCGCGCAGGCCGTGGCCGCCAATGCAACTTTGGCCGACGCCCGCAGCGCTGCTGCAGAATTGGAGCAGGAGCCGATCCCCGAGTTCCCCGGCCTGTCAATCGACAGCCGTCGCGCCATCAACCTCGCGGCGCTGGCCTATGCTGAGACGCTGTGCTTCAGGTTGGTCAAGACTCAGTTGGTCAAGCTCGCCCGCGAAGCGACCCAACGGCGCGAAGTCACCGATGACTACGGCTCGCGGTCCGAATGCGAAGCCCTCATGCGCGACATCGACAAAGCCATGACGGTAATCCAGGGCCGCGCCAACATCGCCCAGGAAATCGCCACCCGCACCGACCGACTCCGCAAGGTCGTCAAATATCGCAACCCGAACGACACCTCGCCCACGACAGACTCGCTCGCGTTCTCCGAGGGCGATGTGTTGTCCAGCGAGCCGGTGGGCGCCGCGGCGCGGATGCCCAACGTACTCGCTGAAGATACCTGGGATCTTTTCAGGATCCTTTTGCGTTAACCGCGCCGCGCGGTCTTCTGTTGATTCGTCGGGTTGGCGCGCGCGCCCGTGACCATGTCCGCCATGATCTCCGCGGCTTGCGACAGCACCACGTCCGGCAACTCCGTCTTGTCCTTGTCGATCTCTTCCACGTTCTTGAAGGGCGCCAGGTTCTTCGCGGCGCGCCGGCTGTTTTCACGATCCAGCCGTTCCTTCTCGAGCCGGGTGCGCTCTTCCTTGCGAACCTTCAGGTTCAATGACACGCTTTTCTGCTCGCGCACCGTGTCGATTGCGGCGATGTCAGACAACAGCCAGCGATAGTCCGGATCCTTCTGGGCGCGGCTGTCTTCGTCGGACATCAACGTCGCAACCGGCATTGTCGCCACGTTCACGGCGCTCGCCTGGAAGGGCACGCCCGCAATCCGGTCCCAGGGGAGGGCGGCCTCCAGAGCGCTCTCGCCGACTTCCTTCATGTCAATGGGAGAAGGCAGCGGCACATCGGGCTCGACACCGCGATGTTGAGTACTTTCGCCCGTAACCCGGTAAAACTTGCCAATGGTCACGGTCAACTGGCCGCTCACCGGCTTCTGTGACCAGCGATCCAGGGGCACGAGATTCTGCACCGTGCCTTTGCCGAAGGTCCGCTGGCCGAGGATGATCCCTCGGTGATAGTCCTGAATCGCCCCTGCGAAGATCTCCGACGCGGAGGCGCTGAAACGGTCTACGAGGACCGCCAGAGGGCCGGTGTACGCTGCGGACGGTTGCGGGTCATCCAGCACTTCCAGCCGTCCTGAGGTGTCCTTGAGCTGCACCACCGGACCGTGGTCAATGAACAATCCGGTGAGCGCGGTCGCCTCGGGCAGGTAGCCGCCGCCATCGCCCCGCAGGTCGAGCACGATGCCCGCGACATTCTCGGTCTTCAGCTCTCCCAGCAGGCGCTGCACATCTCGGGTGGTGCTGCGGTAGTTCTGGTCGCCCGCGTTCTGCGCGGCAATGTCCTGGTAGAAGCCGGGGACGGTAATGACCCCGATCTTGTACATCTTGCCCTCGCGGGTGATGTTCTTGACTTCCTTGTGCGCGGCCTGCGCTTCGAGCGTGACCTTGTTGCGCACGAACTCGAGGACCTTCTCCGGTGATCCGGGCGCGGCGCCTGAAGGCAGCACCTGCAGACGCACGGTCGTCCCCGCCTTGCCGCGGATCAACTGTACGACATCATCCAGGCGCCAGCCGATAACGTCCTTGAACTCGCCGTCCTTGCCTTGCCCGACGCCGATGATGCGGTCGTTGGTGTTGAGTGTCTGCGCGACCGCGGCAGGACCGCCCTCGATCACATTCATGATGGTCACGTAATCGTCAATGAGCTGCAGCGAGGCGCCGATGCCCTCGTAGTTGAGGCTCATCTGGATGCGGTATTCCTCGGAGTTGCGCGGTGAGAAGTAGCTGGAATGCGGATCGAACGAACGCGCGTAGGCGTTCATCAGATTTTCGAAGACATCCTCGGGCGTCACCTGATCGACCCGCTTCAACACGCGCTCATAGCGCTTGTGCAGCATGTCGGTCACTTCCGGCCATTGTTTGCCGGTCAGCATCAGCGACAGCGCATCGTTCTTCACGCGCTTGCGCCACAACTCGTTCATCTCGGCCTCGTTGGCCGGCCACGGCGCCTTCTGCCGGTCAAACTCGAACGTTTCGTTGACCGTCCAATCCGGTTCCTTGGCAAGGAACGCCATCGCGTGTTGAATCCGATCGCGGTTGCGCTGTTGGAAGCGCGCGAAGATGGCGTAAGCCGGTTCGACGTCGCCGGTGCGGATCATGTCGTCGAACTTGAACTTGTACGCCTGGAAGTCGGCGATGTCGCTCGCGAGGAAGTAGCTGCGCTGGCCGTCCAGGAAATCCAAGTAGCGATTGAAGACCTGCTCCGACATCCTCTTGTCAATGGGAGCGCGGCTGTAATGCGCTTCCTCGAGAATGCGGCCCACCTTGCGGGCGGTCGCCTTCTGGGCATCGGTGGGTGCTAGGGCCCCGGCGGGCAGGACAGCAGCAGTGGGGGTCGTGGGGGCACGGGCCGAGCCGGACTCGGCCAGCACCAATACGGCCAGGGTTGCCAGAATCGAGGCGGTGATCCACCCGGCTGTACGGCGAGAAGGTTTAGGCATCATTCATGACGCTCGCAGGTTCGGAAAGGCATTACACTTTGGAGTAAGGCTAGAGCGTGCGGTTCAGCTCAGCAAGTGCCGAACGGTCAGGCCCGTTCCAATCGTTATCTATCAAGTCAGGCATGCGTCCTCTAACCATATTGCTCGGAATCGTGATGGGCTCGACGGTGTCACTGGCCATCGGCCTGCTCGGCACCTGGATAGTCATCCTGTTCCTGCCACGGGACGCCGAGCGCTTTGCACCGGAGCACGCGGCGCTCCTGCAGTCTATAGCCATATTCACCGCACTGGCGGCGGCCAGCGCATTCAGCTTCTATGGTGACCTGCGCTCGCGCACGTGGCGCCTGGGCGCCCACGCCCTGTCGCTGGCCCTGCTTGCAATCACCATATGGGTGTACTGGCCGACTTAAAGGGTTCCAGGGAGGATCGCAGAGGCGTTCCCTGGGCTGCTGACAGGGCTCGGTCCCCAGGGGCCAGGCTTGCAGGGCTCAGGCTTGGCATTCCACCCGTCCGGGCATTCAGGCTCGTTTGCGCTTCTTGGCCCAGACGTCGGGAGAACGGGCCGAGGACGTGTCATAGGGGTCGTAACCCCGCTTTTCACACACGTACTGGTCCATAAACTCCAGCTTGAAACGCTTGAACAGGTCCTGTGGATCCGCCGGCGGCTGGGCCGCCCTTGTCTTGTATTTCATTGCCCCGATTCCGTGCACGTCTTTGCCGCGTGCTTCGTAGTCCAAGACTGTCACCAGCCGCTCCCCGCCGGGATGACACACGTCACAATTTACGGCCTGCGGCCGGGGGTTCAACGGGGTCGAAGCGACCCCGAATATAATCAATCTTTCGCGATGGTGGGTTCGATGCGGGTATTCGACTTATTGGGGGCGGGGGACTTCGGGTGGGCGTTTCGCTTCGGGATGATCAGCTCCCAGGCGGCCCGTGCGACCACAATAATCATCAGGGGCCCGAGTGCGACAATCCAGTAACTGAGCCAGCCCCGGCTCAGCCCATCGTAAAAGTCACCCAGCAGCGCCATTGGACCTGCATGCGTGTTCGTCCCGTGCGTGTACGGGCCGAGGATCCGGTTGCCCACCACCCAGATGAGCAGCGGAACCACCACGGCTCCCAGCAGCAGTGCGCTTGCGAAGAGGATCAACTCGCGGCCAATCCGGGACTGGACGTAAAGCAGGCGGCGGATGCGGGCTAGCGGCTCCAGCGGGCGGACTCCTGATGACGGCCGATGCACGGCCGGACGGCGAGGCGGGGCATAATACCTGTGTGATGAAAAAAATCAGAGCAGCAGTCATCGGTGTCGGCTATCTAGGCCGATTTCATGCCCAGAAATACGCACAAGCTTCGGGTTGCGAGCTCGTAGCCGTCGCCGACGCGAGACAGCAGGCTCGCGACCAGGTCGGTGGGGAGCTCGGAGTCCGCACTGTGGCTGACTATCGCGAGTTGCTGGGGTCCGTCGACGCGGTGAGCGTGGTGACGCAGACACCGGCGCATTTCGAGATCACGCGCGACTTCCTGAATGCAGGCGCGCACGTACTGGTCGAGAAGCCCATTACTGAAACCGCGGACGAAGCGCGCGAGCTCATCGCACTGGCGGAGCGGCAGCAGCGGATCCTCCAGGTTGGACACCTCGAGCGATTCAACGCTGCGATTCTCGCCGCGGAGCCTTATCTACATTCACCACGGTTCATTGAGTGCCATCGGCTCGCGCCTTATCGGGAGCGCGGCACCGACGTCAATGTCGTATTGGATCTCATGATTCATGACATTGACATCGTGCAGACCATGGTCGGTGCGCCCATTGCGACCATCGATGCCGTCGGCACACCCGTGTTTTCCGAGGAGATCGATATCTGCAACGCACGAATCCGCTTCACGAACGGCTGCGTTGCCAATGCCACTGCAAGTCGTGTCAGCTTGAAAACCGAACGCAAGATGCGTGTGTTTGAAGACGATGCTTACCTCTCGCTCGATCTGCAGCAAAAGATCATGACGTTGATCCGCAAGCGCGGCCCGACAGATGCGCCTGGCCCGCTACCGGTCAACATTGAAGAACAATCCCTGGAACAGGGCGATGCTCTCAAGGCTGAAATCGAGTCTTTTCTCGATTGCGTGCGCACCGGGAAGCCGCCGGTTGTCAGTGGCGAGGCGGGCTTGCGGGCCTTGGAGACAGCGACTCGCATCACCGAGCAGGTTCACAAATCGCTCGCCGAACGGGCGCCCAGGAGCTGACTCTTGGACCTGGTTGCGGAACTGCGCGCCCTCGTAGGCGACAATGGTGTTCTCACGGGCGAGCGCCTCGCCGGCCGCGTTTATGACAAGCACGTGGGGTCGGTCGCAGCCCGCGTGTTGGTCCGGCCCGCGAGCACCGAACAGGTTTCCGCGGTCCTGCGCCTGTGCCATTCGCGCGGTCAGCCCATTGTTCCTCATGGGGGACTGACCGGGCTGGTCTACGGCTGCTCCGCGCGCGAGAACGAAGTGATCCTGTCCCTCGAGCTGCTCAATCGGATCGAGTCGGTCGATGTGGCGGGCCGTACCCTGCGGGTCCAGGCGGGAGTTAAATTGCAGCACGTCCAGGAAGAAGCGGAGCGTCACAACCTGATGTTTCCGCTGGATCTGGGCGCGCGCGGCTCGGCCACCATCGGCGGCAATATTGCAACCAACGCCGGCGGCATGCGCGTCGTACGCTACGGCATGATGCGCAATCTCGTACTGGGGCTCGAAGTCGTGTTGGCGGATGGCACCGTGTTGCAGTCGCTCAACCGGATGTTGAAAAACAACGCCGGCTATGACCTGAAGCAACTGTTCATTGGTTCCGAAGGCACCCTGGGTGTCGTAACGCGCGCCGACCTGCGCCTCGCAGCGCGCCCCGTATCGGCGTGCTCAGCGTTTGTCGCGTGCCGCGATTTTGCGGCAATGGTTGAGTTGCTCGGGATGTTGGATGCGCGGCTCGGCGGCCAGTTGAGCGCGTTCGAGGCGCTCTGGCCGGAATTCTACGAGCTCACTACGACCTCGCCCGCGCGCAGCTCTCCCATACTTCCCTACGGTCACGGCGTGTATGCATTGATCGAAGCGCTCGGCGCGGATGCTGATACCGACCGTGAGCGCTTTGAGCGCGTTCTCTCGGACGCAATGGAGAACGGCCTGGTGGCGGACGCCGTCATCGCGAAGTCCGAGGCCGACCGCAATGCAATGTGGGCGCCCCGCGAAGACGTGTTTCAGATGGATCGTTACGGCACTTCCCACAGTTTCGATGTGAGCTTGGGCATTGCCGACATGCCGCGCTACCTGGAGGCTTTTCACGCCGCGCTGCACGCCGGTTTTCCGGGCGCGCGCTCGTTTGTTTTCGGCCATGTCGCCGACGGCAATCTGCACATTGCCGTGTGCGCGGGCGATGCCGACGTCCAGTCCATTGAAAAGTGTGTGTATGAGCCGATGCGCGGTTTCAGCGGCTCCATCTCGGCCGAGCACGGCATCGGTCTCGAGCGCAAACCGTACCTTGAAATTTCGCGCAGCAGTGCCGAAATTGCCACCATGCGCGCCCTGAAGGCCGCCCTCGATCCACGCGGCATTCTCAACCCGGGAAAAGTCATCGATGTCCACTGAGCCAGAGCATTTTCGGCGCAGCCCGCGCCAGGTCACGGTTGCCGCCACGCAGATGTCCTGCGCCTGGGATGTGCCCGGCAACATTGCCAAGGCGGAGAAGCTCGTGCGTGAAGCCGCGGCGCGCGGTGCACAGATCATCCTGCTGCCCGAGTTGTTTGAAGCACCGTACTTCTGCATCGAGCAGGACAACCGCCACCTGAATCTCGCCACCGCCCTCGAAGATAACCGGGCGGTGCGCCATTTCAGCAACGTGGCTCGCGAGCTGGGCGTGGTGTTGCCCATCAGCTTTTTCGAGCGGGCGGGGCAGGTGTTTTTCAACTCGATTGCGATTATCGACGCCGATGGCCGTAACCTCGGCCTGTATCGCAAATCGCACATCCCCAATGGGCCCGGTTACCAGGAGAAGACCTACTTCAGCCCCGGCGACACCGGCTTCAAGGTGTGGAGCACGCGCTTCGGACGGATCGGCGTGGGTATCTGCTGGGACCAGTGGTTCCCAGAGACCGCGCGTTCGATGGCGCTCATGGGCGCGGAGTTGTTGTTGTTTCCAACGGCTATCGGCTCAGAGCCGCCGCCGGCAGTTCCGGTGAACTCCCGCGATCACTGGCAGCGCACACAGCAGGGGCATGCGGCGGCGAACCTCATGCCGTTGATTGCCTCGAACCGCTACGGCCTGGAGCAGTCCTTGCAGGATCCCGAAGGGCTGTATATCCGCTTCTACGGCTCATCGTTCATCGCCGATTCCATGGGCGCCAAAGTCGCGGAAGCGGGCGACGAGGGTGATGCCGTGTTGACCGCGACGTTTGATCTCGAAGCGCTGGCACAGATGCGCAACAACTGGTTTGTGTTTCGCGACCGGCGGCCGGATTTGTACGCCAACCTGGTGACTTTGGACGGGCGACCAACCACCCGTTGATCATGTCGAGCGAGGCGCGCTACCCGCTGACAAACCGATGGGCAGCGCTCAGCTCTTTCACAAACCGCTGGTATTCGACCCGTTTCTTATCTTCGTCCGGAATCCGCAGCAGAAATGATGGGTGAATCGTCACCCACAGGTGCGTTTTGTCATTCAGCGGTATGGCTTCGCCGCGTGTCTGCGCAATGGTGACAACTCGCCCCAGCAACGCACGCGCCGCTGTTGCCCCTAAAGCAATCACGAGCTTGGGCGCCACCAGGCGCAATTCCTCTTCCAGCCACCAGCGGCAGGCGTGAATTTCCTCGACCCCCGGTTTGACGTGCAGGCGGCGTTTGCCCCGCGGCTCGAATTTGAAATGCTTGACCGCGTTCGTAACGTAAACGGACTTTCGATCCATCCCGGCTTCTTCCAGCGCCCGATCCAGCATCGCGCCCGCAGGCCCAACAAACGGGTGTCCCTTGAGATCCTCGGAGTCGCCCGGCGCTTCTCCCACGAACATCAATCCGCTTGGCGATTTCCCTTCGCCCGGTACGGCTTGCGTTGCGGAACGCCACAGCTCGCAGCGTCTGCAATGGTGGATCGCTTCAGGCAATTCGCGAGTAGATGTCAGCGTCTTCGCGCCGGTGAGTGCATGCGCATCATCGTCCCCATGCGCCGATCGCGCAGTGTGGGAGCGGGCGTGTTCGTCCTCGTGCGTCATCCTGCCAGATCAATGACAGCCGACGCCGATAGTTCCAATTCTGCAGAACGCTCGGTGGGATATTGCGCAGATTTTCGTGCAGACGTTTCCAGGTTGTGGTTCCCGGCCCTGAAGCCGGGAACCACCACTGGTGGAGGCGGGGGGACAGCACATCCACGGCTTTCGCCGCGGGCTGGACTATGCCTTCATCCATTCGCTCCCATGAACGAGTGGATGCGGAGCGTGTTATCCCACTGAAGAATCAGTCGGATCCTAGTGCCCGCCCAAGCCTTCGCCTTCGGCGAGTCTATGAGTCTCTACAGGGCAGGCCTGAAGTTGGCCTTCTTCCTACCCCTCGGCGTTGCCATGCCACCCTTCTTGCGAAAGATGCCGTCAGGTTTCACCGATGTGAGCTCCGTTATCAACCAACCCTCGCGGGTTGGCGCGACCCTCGATCGAACCCCCGTCCGCAAGCGCTAGACTCCAAGACCTACGTACATAGCTCTCTCTTTGTTTTCTCGCATCACGCTACCCGAGGAGCAGGGAAAACGCTTTGCCAGCCACAGTAACTCTTAACGATCCGGCCTGTCGCACACCGTATCGCGATCCTATGAGCGCTACCCCTGATTCAGTTGCATAGGCACAAACTGGTCAGAGGTCAGCCGAGATTAGGCGGCTAGAGCGTAGTTGTCGTCGTTGGCAACTATGATTTGCAGCATTATTAACGAGGGCACTGCGCCTCGGCACGCACTTGGAGGTTCACTACCCGCGTCGAAACCGGTCGCCCCCAATACACAGTCATCATACCGTAAAGTCGGCCCGGCCGGGCGAAGTTCAAGGACACTGCCAAGCTCAGTAGCACTGGCCGAGTTCACATTCGGCCGCTCGCAGCCCACAGCGCACACTCGGCCACCCGCAGCCCATAGCCCATAGCGCACGCTCGCGGTTGCCGCTGGCCCTGTCGCGCGAGCCTCAGCGCCCCCGCATGATCCGCGCCTTGTCGCGCGCCCAGTCGCGGTCCTTATCCACAGCCCGCTTGTCGTGTTGTTTCTTGCCCTTGGCGAGACCAACGGCCAATTTGGCGCGGCCGTTTTTCCAATACAGCTCCAGCGGAACGAGCGTGTAACCCTTCCGCTCAACCGCTCCGACGAGACGTGACAGCTCGGCGGCGTTGAGCAGCAGCTTGCGCGTGCGCGTAGGGTCGGCGACGACATGCGAGGACGCCGAATTCAGAGCTGAAATATGTGCACCGAATAGAAACGCTTCGGCACCGCGCATGAACACGTAGGCTTCTTTGAGCTGTGCGCGTCCAGCCCGCATGGACTTCACTTCCCAGCCCTTCAGTACCAGGCCGGCTTCGTAACGTTCCTCAATGAAATATTCGAACCGCGCCTGGCGATTCTCGGCAATGAGGCGTTCTGTTTTTTCCGGCTTGGCCATCGATCTACTGCGAACTGAACGGGTTTTTGGACGCCGATTGTACCGTGAATGACATTCAGGGGTGATCTTGTGACAATCGCAGCATGCGAGAAATCAAGCACTCAGCGCTCGTGGCGCAGCCGCCCCGCAGGTTGTACGACCTGATCAACGATATCGAAAGTTATCCGACCTTCATTCCCTGGTGCTCGCGTACCCAGGTGCTGTCGCGATCGGACCGTGAAATCGTTGCGACCATTGGCGTGCAGCGCGGCCCCCTGCAAAGTGAGTTTACGACTCGCAATGAGCTGGCGCCCGACACGCGCATTCTCATGCACCTCGTCGACGGACCCTTCAAAATGTTGGAAGGCGAGTGGCTGTTGACGCCCATTGCCATTGATGAGGGTACGGGTTGCAGAGTTCAACTGACAATGAAATTCGCCTTCAAAAACCCGTTGACGGCGGTACTGTTTGAGCAGAAGTTTGCTGAGACGGCGTCAGCACTGATGGATGCATTCGTAGCGAGAGCGCGCGCATTGCCGCAATAACGGCGTTGCCTCCATGACACAAGATGGGCGCAAACGATGCGTAGTGGCCTACGCCACTCGCGAGCGACAGTATTTGTGGGCAGTCGATGTCCCGCTTGACGCCACCATTGCCGACGTCATCGAAGCCGCGCGTCAGTTGGCGGATGAGCCCGACGTGCCGTGGGACTCGGCGCCCGTTGGGATCTTCGGCGAGCCGCGGGAGAGATCGGACCAGCCGGCGGAAGGCGATCGCGTGGAGCTGTATCGCCCCTTAGCCAACGACCCGCGCGACCGACGTCGCGCGACCGTCAAACAGCAGCGCAAATCTACCGGGAAATGAGCCGCTCGCGCGAACACCAATCCCGCGCGGCGAACCCAACCCGGCCCAAGTGTCCGCTCAGATGACCGGGAATTTCTCGATCGGCGCACCCTTGTCCGGCGCCGTCGGCGACTTGTCAGGCACGTTGTTGCGCTCAAACCGTTCCACCTTCTCTTCCTTGAAGAACACAATCAGGTGGCGTTCTTCGGGCTTACGCCAGCGCCCCTTCTTGAAGAAGTACAGATAGTCCCAACGTTCCTTGTCGAACGCATCGGGCACCATGGGTGTGCCGAGCAGATAGCGAACCTGACTGCGAGTCATTCCCACCTGCAATTGGTTCACAGTCCGTGCTTCCAGGAAGTTTCCCTGCTGGATGTTCATGCGGTACACACAGCCGGAAGAGGCTGTAAATGCGGTACCAAGCGCCAGCGTCAGCAATAGCTTCCGGGCGGCCGAAGCGGGTGTCGGCCCGTGATTTTTTGAGCGCATCGGGTTCCAATAGGCAATAATGCGGGCGAATCATACCTCATCGTGAATCGTTCGCGGCTCGTGCCTGGCCAGTGGACATTTGCAACAGACGGAGAGCTTCAGTGGAAGGTAAAGACCTCCGCAAGGCCGGCCTGAAAGTCACGCTACCGCGCCTCAAGATCCTGGAAATCCTCGAGAGCAGCAATACGCGCCATCTTTCGGCCGAAGACATCTACCGCACGCTCCTCGATGGCAACGAGGACATCGGATTGGCCACGGTCTATCGCGTCCTTACGCAGTTTGAGGCGGCCGGCCTGGTCACCAGACATCACTTCGAGGACGGTATGGCCGTCTTCGAGCTCAATCACGGTACGCACCACGATCACATCGTGTGTCTTGACTGCGGCCGCGTCGAAGAGTTCATGGATTCCGGTATCGAAGAGCGGCAGACCTCGGTCGCCCAGCGCCTGGGCTTCACGATCCGCGACCACTCGCTGATCATGTACGGGCATTGCAAACGCACCAATTGTGCGTACCGGAAAAAGAAGGCGAGCTAATCCCCGAGTCCCGTGGCACCGAGCGGAACCGCTGAAGCCGAGCCGCTCGCGCAGCGCCCCCGGGAGGCCGCCGCCCAACCAGTGCCGCCCGGAGGCCGCCTTCCGGCCGCCCGGAGCGCGACCCTCGCCCGACTCCTAAGCGGGCTAACGCCGCTTGGAAGCCGGCCGTCCCGCCGCCTTGGCCGCGCTCAAGTCAATGAACTTGCCGTCGCCCTTGGCCCCCTTGGCTGGCGCCGCTGGCTTGGCATCCCCCGATGCACTCGCAGCGCCCTTGACCGCAACTCCCGGATTCACAGCAGCCTCTTTGGCGCCCGCGGTCCCTTTAGCACCTGCAGCAGCGCCTTTGATGTTCGCAGCCGCAGCCCCCTTCGCGTCCGAAGCCAAGGCTGAAGCCGTAGCCCGAGGATCCCCCCCCAAAGCCTTCGGCTCCGCACCTGGATCCTTCCCCGTCTGCGCCGCTACCTTCGCTTGCTCCAGCGCATTCTTCATCTTCAACGCAGGCATGCGATCTGTAGGCGTCGGGTCAGGAGGCAGCTCGACATGATTGCGAAGCATCTCCTTCGCATGCTCCCGAGCCTTACCAGTGACCTCAACACCGCCGAGCATGCGCGCGATCTCTTCCACGCGGTCGAGCGGAGCGAGCTCCGTCAACGAAGTACGAGTAGTGCGTCCATCGGTCGACTTGGCGACCCTCAGGTGCTGATGCCCCTGCGATGCAACCTGTGCGAGGTGCGTTACGCACAACACCTGTCCACGGTCGCCGAGTGAGCGCAGCTCGCGTCCCACGATCTCCGCAATCGCGCCGCCGATACCGGAATCAACTTCGTCAAACACCATGCAGCGCGTTTCACGCGCGGCAACAGAAACCTGCACAGCCAGCGACAGTCGTGACAACTCTCCACCGGATGCCACCTTTGACAGGGGCCGCAACGGTTGGCCGGGATTGGCGGTCACACGGAACTCGATCTGATCGACGCCGTATTGCGTCGGCTCCTGCGTGCCATCCTGGGCCACTTCAACCTGGAATCGCCCGCCCGCCATGCCGAGTGTTTGCATGCGCGTCGTGATGTCCTTGGAGAGCGCGCGGCCGGCGGTAGTCCGCTTCGCCGAAAGCTGCGATGCAAGCGTCCGAAATTCCTCCAGCGCCGACGCCAGGTCTTTGCGCAGAGCCGCGAGGTCAGTGTCAGCGCGTTCAATAGACGCCAACTCCGCTGTCAACTCGGCGGAGCGCGCTATCAGCCCGTTTGGTGCAACACGATTCTTACGTGCCAGTTCTTCGATCGCCGCAAGGCGGTTCTCCACCGTCGCTTGCCGCGCAGTATCCATATCGAGACCGTCGCGATAGTGAGCCAACTCGCGGGCAGCCTCGCGAATCTGAATGGCAGCTTCCTCCACGAGCGGCACAACCGTCGCCAGCTTGGGGTCCACGCTCGTAACAGTCTGCAACGCCTGCAACGCGCGGCTCACGCCAGCATGCGCGCTGCCTTCCTCACCTTCATACAGCAGGCCCAGAGCAGTCTGAGTGGCTTCCGCCAGCTTGCCACGGTTGGCCAGCCGCGCCCGTTCGTCCACCAATCCCTCGATCTCACCCTCTTTCAACTGCAGGGCGGTGAGCTCCGACACCTGGTAGCGCAGCAGCTCCAACTTCGCGTCGCGGTCGCGCGCCATGCTTTCCAGCTCGAGCGTGCGATTCAACAACCCCAGCCACACGCGGTGCGAGATTCCAACCTGGCCCACGCTTTGTTCGAGCCGCCCATAACCATCGAGCAGGTCACGTTGAGCGGCGGCGCGGGTGAGTGATTGGAACTCGTGCTGACCATGAATATCGACGAGGATGTTGCCGGCCTCGCGCAATGCCTGGATGGCCACGGCCTGGCCATTCAGATATGCGCGAGAGCGTCCATCGTTCGAAACCACGCGCCGAATCGACAGCTCGTCGGTAGCGGCAATCGACTGTTCTTCGAGCCAGCGCTTCAACTCGCGTGGCGTTTTGCTCAGATCGAACGTACCCGTGATCTCGGCGCGCTCGGCCCCATGCCGCACAACTTCGGCGCCGGCACGCCCACCGGCCAAGAGCTGCAGCGCGTCCACCAGGATGGATTTTCCGGCACCGGTCTCGCCGGTCAGCACGGTCAGCCCGGGGCGCAACTCGAGCTCAATGGCCTCGATAATGGCGAAATCGCGGATCTGCAGGAAAGTCAGCATCGTTCTAACGCTCGAAACTGCCGCGGCCCCAATGAAGCTTGGAGCGCAGCAACTTGTAGTAATCGTGGCCCGCCGGGTGCAGCAGGGTAATGGATTCGGAGGCCGCCTCGACACACAGCCGGTCGCCTGGCTCGAGCTCACCGAGCACTGTGCCGTCGCAGGTTACCTGCGCACGGGTGTCAGGCCGCTCGAGCAGCCTCACTTCAATCCGTGACCGCGCCGACACCACGATCGGCCGGTCGGACAATGTATGGGGGCAGATGGGCGCGACTACGAGGACATCCAGATGCGGTTCGATGATGGGACCGCCGCACGACAGCGCATAGGCGGTCGAGCCGGTCGGGCTCGCAATGACGATCCCATCGCCAGCATGTGTGTTGACGTACGCGCCACCCAGAAGAGTTTCAAAGTCGAGCATTCGCCCAGTTACCAGTTTCTGCATCACAACGTCGTTGAGGGCGAGCGCCTCTGACACGCGGCCATCCGCGTAGTAGACACACGCGGCGAGCAATGGCCGTTTGTCGGGCGTCAGGCGACCTTCCAGCGCTGCATCGATGCAGGGGAACATGTTCGTTGGCATGACATCCGTCAGAAATCCGAGCCGCCCACGGTTGACACCCAGCAGGGGCACGTTGTCACGCGCGACGAGCCGCGCCGCGTAGAGCAGGGTGCCATCACCGCCAATGGCTATGACCAGGTCGGCTGCTTTGCCGATGTCTGCCTCGGGCATCCGCACAATGCCGGTCGGATCGCCCGAATAAGTCGTTTCGGTGCTGATAATCACCTCGACCTGTCGGGACAGGAGGTGGGCTATCAGCCCGCTAACGGATTCCGCCACACGCGGGTCCGAGAATCTGCCGACCAGCGCGCACAGTCGCACAGGAAATCCCATCAATTATCCTCGGCGCGCTTCGCGCCGTTATATGGACGGGGTCACTTCGACCCCGTCGAACCCTGGCCGCAGGCCATGACCAGGGGTCTTTGTAGCACGAGGCTGTGGCAGGGCCAATGTGCCCAAATGAGCGTCCCGGGGCACTTTGTGCGCGGGCGGCGTCAGGATTGCTTGACGGTGACGGCCGCCATCGCTAGCGTGCCTGAAGGCAATTGGCAGGTCGAAGCGAAAAGGCACGCGCTGACCATCAACATGGCGCACGAAGGTCGAGAACACGAGGCGTTGAGTGACCGTGCTCAAACCCTCCTGCGGATCCTGATAGAAAGCTACATCCGCGACGGCCAGCCCGTCGGCTCCCGCGTCCTGTCGCGCGACTCCGGCCTGCAGTTGAGCTCAGCGACGATCCGCAATGTCATGGCGGACCTCGAGGAATACGGTTTCGTGTCCTCACCGCACACGTCCGCCGGACGCATCCCCACCGACAAGGGTTATCGCTTTTTCGTCGATACCCTGCTGCGCATGCAACCGCTCGACGATACCGCCATTGCTGAAATCCGCCGCCAGGTGATTGACAGCAAGCGCGACAGCTCCAAGGAGCTGATCGCCTCGGTTTCCCAGTTGTTGTCCCAGGTGACGAAGCTCGCGGGTGTCGTAACAGTGCCGCGCACGCAGCAGGCATCGATCACGCACATCGAGTTTGTGATCCTGTCCGAGAACCGCGTGCTCGCGGTGCTCGTATTCAACGATCGCGAAGTGCAGAACCGCATCATTCAGCTCGAGCGTTATTACGCGCCCGATGAGCTGCGCCGCGCCTCGAACTTTCTCAACGACCAGTTCCGCGGCCGCACCCTGAACCAGGTGCGTGACGAGATCCTGCGCCAGCTCGCCGAAACGCACGCCCACATGAACCAGATCATGCTGGATGCCATCTCCATGGCGCAGCACGTGTTCGAAGCGGGCGAGGGCGAAGACCGCCTCGAGTACGTGATCAAGGGCGAGACCAACCTCATGGGCGCCGCCGAGCTCACCAATGTCGAGAAGCTGCGGCGCCTGTTCGAAGCGTTCAATGAGAAACGGGACTTCCTGCACCTGCTCGACAACAGCCTGAAGGCCGACGGAGTGCAGATCTTCATTGGGCACGAGTCGGGCTATCAGATTCTCGATGATTGCAGTGTCGTCACCGCGCCCTATGCGGCGGGCGACTCCGTCGTGGGCGTGGTGGGTGTCATCGGTCCCACCCGCATGGCCTACGAGCGGGTCATTCCAATCGTGGACATGACCGCAAAGTTGCTCGGCGCCGCCTTGAACTCCCGCCGCTGAACCTCAAGTAGCCGGCATCAATTGTTTTGAGGCATCCTGCGCCCCCCTCTTTGGGGGACCAGAGAGCCTTTGCCAGATATCAGGAGGTATGAATGAACGCGGACGAGGCTGGACAAGAGCGGGCGGGGGCAACCGGCGAGGCGACCGCCATCCTTCCCGAGACAGCGACCCAGCTCGTCGAGCTCGAGCGCCTGCAGCGGGCATTGGCTGACGCGGAAGAGCGGGCGAAAAATCACTGGGATCAGTACCTGCGGGCCGTCGCGGACCTGGACAACGTTCGCAAGCGAGCGCAGCGCGACATTGAGTCGGCCAACCGCTACGGGCTGGAGAAATTCGCGCAGGAGCTGCTCCCGGTCTGGGACAGCCTGGAGCTTGCAGTGCAAAACGCGGGCAAGGCCACCGACGTTCGTACCCTGGTGCAGGGCCAGGAAGCCACTCTCCAGCTTCTGTCAAAGGCCCTGAAAAAGATCGGTGTGGCCGCCATCAACCCCCAGGGCGAGCCTTTCGATCCCGCCCGGCACGAGGCCATGATGGCGCAGGAATCCCCCACCGCCGAGCCGAACTCGGTGCTGCAGGTGGTCCAGCCCGGCTATGAGCTCAACGGCCGGGTCCTGCGGCCCGCCAGGGTCATTGTCTCGAAGGGCTAGGCGCCCCCGCTCGAGCAGCATTTTTTTGCAATCGCCTCTACTTGAATAGGTAGGGGCAAGCACCCAACAAGTGTGACTATTACTGGAACACAACTGATTTTTCGCGGAGTAAACCAATGGGTAAGGTAATCGGCATCGACCTCGGGACCACCAATTCCTGCGTGGCCATCATGGAGGGCGGGAAGCCTCGCGTGATCGAGAACAGCGAGGGCGACCGCACGACTCCTTCCGTCATTGCATTCAGCAAGGACGGTGAAGTCCTGGTGGGCCAGCCGGCCAAGCGCCAGGCGGTAACCAATCCTTCGAATACCCTGTTCGCCATCAAGCGTCTGATCGGCCGCAAGTTCGAGGACGAGATCGTGCAGCGGGACATCAAAATGGTCCCCTACAAGATCGTGAAGGCCGACAACGGCGACGCGTGGGTTGAGGTCCAGGGCAAGAAGATGGCGCCCCAGGAGATCTCCGCGCGCGTGCTCATGAAAATGAAGAAGACCGCCGAGGACTATCTGGGTGAGCCGGTCACCGAGGCCGTCATCACCGTTCCGGCGTACTTCAACGACTCGCAGCGCCAGGCGACCAAGGACGCCGGCCGCATCGCGGGCCTCGAAGTGAAGCGCATCATCAACGAGCCGACCGCGGCCTCGCTCGCCTATGGCGAGGACAAGGCCGGCAAGGACCGCAAGATTGCGGTGTACGACCTGGGTGGCGGTACCTTCGACGTCTCCATCATCGAGATTGCGGAAGTCGACGGCGAGCGCCAGTTTGAAGTGCTCTCCACCAACGGCGACACCTTCCTGGGTGGCGAAGATTTTGACCTGCGCATCATCAACTTCCTGGGCGATGAATTCCTCAAGGAGTCCGGTGTCGACGTCCGTAAGGACCCGCTCGCCATGCAGCGCCTGAAGGAAGCCGCCGAGAAGGCGAAAATCGAGTTGTCCTCGACGCAGCAGACCGATATCAACCTGCCGTACATCACGGCCGATGCCTCGGGCCCGAAGCATCTCAACATCAAGCTGACCCGCGCGAAGCTCGAGTCGCTGGTGGAAGACCTGGTGCAGAAGACCGTCGGTCCGTGCCGGACGGCAATGAAGGACGCCGGTGTGTCCTCGAGCGATATCGCCGAGGTCATCCTGGTCGGCGGCCAGACCCGTATGCCGCTCGTCCAGAAGTACGTGAAGGACTTCTTCAACAAGGAGCCGCGCAAGGACGTCAACCCGGATGAGGCGGTTGCCGTGGGTGCCGCGATCCAGGCGGGCGTGTTGGCCGGTGAGGTGAAGGATGTCCTGTTGCTCGACGTCACTCCGCTGTCCCTGGGCATCGAGACCCTCGGCGGGGTCATGACGAAGCTGATCGAGAAGAACACCACGATTCCGACCAAGGCATCGCAGACCTTCTCGACCGCCGATGACAATCAAACTGCGGTGACCATCCATGTACTGCAGGGTGAGCGCGATCGTGCGGCTGACAACAAGTCGCTGGGCAAGTTTGACCTGAGTGAGATTCCGCCCGCGCCGCGCGGCATGCCGCAGGTGGAAGTGTCCTTCGACATCGATGCCAACGGCATTCTGAACGTGTCGGCGAAGGACAAGGCCACGGGCAAGGAACAGAAGATTGTCATCAAGGCCTCGACCGGACTGAACGAGGAGGAGATCAAACGGATGGTGCGCGATGCCGAGGCGCACGCCGAAGAGGACAAGAAGTTCCGCGAGTTGGTGGAGGTTCGCAACAAGGCGGACGGTCTCACCCACTCCGTGGAGAAGACCCTCAAGGAACTGGGTGACAAGGTGGATGCCGGCGAGCGTGCCAAAGTGGAGTCGGCGATCTCGGATCTGCGTTCCGCGCTGAAGAGCGACGACAAGAACGTGATCGAGAAGAAGACGGACGCGTTGGCACAGGCGTCCGCTGCAATTGCACAGCGCGCCTATGCTTCGGAGCAGGGTGCCCCGGGTGCGGGTGCAGGCCCGGAGGCGGGTGCGGCGGGCGCAGGCGCGCAGGGTGGCGCAGCCGGCCGCGACGACGTCGTCGATGCCGAGTTCGAAGAAGTGAAGGACAAGGACCGCAAAGCTTCGTAAAGTGACGAAGGCGAACGGGGCTCACTGCACCAGTGAGCCCCGTTGTTCTATTTCAGGGTTGGGTCTGGTTGATCGACACGCATGTCCAAACGCGACTACTACAAGGTACTCGACGTACCTAAAACCGCGACCGAAGCGGAAATCAAAAAGGCGTATCGACGCCTGGCAATGAAGTTCCATCCGGACCGCAACCCCAATGACAAAGACGCCGAAGAGCGCTTCAAGGAAGCGAAGGAAGCCTGTGAGGTCCTGACCGACACCCAGAGGCGGGCCATTTACGATCAGCATGGTCACGCGGGCATTGAAGCCGCCTCACGGGGCGGCGGCCGCGGTGGGTTTTCCGGCGGCGATGCCTTCAGCGATATTTTCGGCGACGTGTTTGGTGACATTTTCGGCGCGCGGCGCGGCGGCGATCCCCGGACCCAACAGTTTCGCGGCGCCGACCTGCGTTTCGAGCTGGAGCTCGATCTCGATCAGGCCGTGTTTGGTTATGCGGCGGAGATCGAGGTTCCCAAGCTGTCGGAATGCGAGACCTGTCATGGTAGCGGGTCGGCCAAGGGCAGCACGGCCGCGGCCTGCGATACCTGCGGCGGTTCCGGACAGATCCGGATCTCCCAGGGATTTTTCCAGCTTCAGCAAACATGTCCGCGTTGCCGCGGTAACGGCACGATCATCAAGAACCCTTGCGACACCTGTCTCGGACAAGGGCGTGTGCGGCGGACGCGCAAACTATCAGTCAAAGTTCCCGCAGGCGTCGACACGGGAGATCGCATTCGCCTGAGCGGCGAGGGTGAGGCGGGACGCAACGGGGGTCCGTCGGGCGACCTGTACGTCGAGGTCAATGTTCGTGAGCATGCGATCTTCGAGCGAGATGGTGAGCATCTGAGCTGCGAGGTTCCCGTCAGCTTTGCCACGGCCGCCCTGGGTGGAACGGTCGATGTGCCGACTCTCGATGGCGATGTCACTTTGAAGGTGCCGGCCGAAACTCAGTCGGGTCGTGTTTTCCGATTACGCGACAAAGGCGTCAAGCCCGTGCGTGGCGGTGCCCGCGGCGATCTCTTTTGCCGGGTTGTCGTCGAGACGCCCGTGCATCTGTCATCCGAACAGAAAGAGCTGATTCGCAAGCTCGAAGACACCCTCAAACAGAATTCAGACCGTCACGCACCGCGAGAGCAGGGATTCTTCGAGGGCGTGAAGCGCTTCTTCTCCAGCGGCGCCAAGTGATCCGCGCGGCCATCATCGGCGTCAGCGGCAGGATGGGCCAGGCGCTCGTACGCGCCGCCGCTTCAGAGTCCATCGAAATCACCGCCGCAGTGGCCTCGGCCAAAAGCGAAGCTCTTGGGAAAGACGCCGGTGTGCTTGCGGGCGTTACCCCGTTGGGCGTCACGGTGACAGCCGATCTGCCCGCGGCGCTGGGCGCAGCCGATGTCGCGATCGATTTCTCGAACGCCGCCGCGACCCAATCCAACCTCGCCGCGTGCCGCCAGGCGCGTAAGCCGCTTCTGATTGGAACCACGGGCTTCAGCCTCGACTCGGAGCTCCAGGAAGCTGCTCGGGAGATTCCAGTGCTGGTGGCTCCGAATACCAGTCTCGGTGTGACCTTGCTGATTGAGCTGGTCCGCCAGGCGGCGGCTGCGTTACCCGCGGCATTCGATATCGAAATCATCGAAGCTCACCACCGGATGAAAAAAGATGCCCCCTCGGGAACGGCCCTGGCCCTCGGGCAGGCGGCCGCGCAGGGCCGCGCGCAGCCCCTGGACGGTGTCCGCCAGGAGGGCGCGGCCCGCAGGGGCGCCGAAATCGGCTTTGCCGTGGTTCGGGCGGGAGACATTGTGGGTGAGCACAGTGTGCTTTTCGCCGGAATGGGGGAGAGCCTCACTCTGAGCCACCGTGCCACCGACCGGGCGATCTTTGCCCGGGGCGCCCTCCAGGCTGCTGCCTGGCTCGAGTCCCGGGCGCCCGGACAATATTTCATGCGCGATTTATTCACTCATAAATCAGGCAGTTGAGAAATACGCTGCGGAGTTTTACCCCTTTTTTTCCAAGCATCGTGCATACGATTTTCCATGGACACATCGCGCCGTATGCCCGTAAAATTTCCGCCTAATCCGAGTTCGGGTTAGTCCAATGCAAGGCGGGAGGATGTTCGTGAGAACTCCTCCCGCTTTGTATATCTGCCCCTCGAAGATCTCGCGTCATTTCCAGTTTTTTGCAGGGGATAGTCACTAGTGAGCGTAACCGCTGTGCTGGCGCTGGCGGATGGAACCATCTTCCGCGGCCAGTCAATCGGAGCCAAAGGCAACACCACCGGCGAAGTCGTTTTCAACACCGCGTTGACGGGCTATCAGGAAATTCTCACTGACCCGTCATACGCACGCCAGATCGTCACTCTCACCGTTCCGCACATCGGCAACACCGGTACAACACCGGAAGATCTCGAGGCCGCGCAGATTTATCCGGCCGGACTCGTGATCCGCGACCTCCCGCTGCTGCGCAGTAACTGGCGATCCAATGAATCACTGACGGAATTCCTGGAACGCGGCAAAGTCGTCGCGATTTCCGGCGTGGACACGCGCAAGCTGACACGCATCCTGCGCGAGAAGGGCGCGCAGTCCGGTTGCATCATGACCGGCGAGAAGGTGGATGAGACCGCGGCCATCAAGTTGGCGCGCAAATTTCCGGGTTTGAAGGGCATGGACCTGGCCAAGGTTGTGACCGCGAAACGCAGCTTCCAGTGGAACGAAGGCAGCGTGTGGCCGGAGAACCTGCGCGCGCCGATCCGCTCCCACCAGCGCATGCATGTCGCGGCCTATGATTTCGGTGTCAAACGCAACATCCTCCGAGTCCTGTCAGACTACGGTTGCCGCGTCACAGTCGTGCCTGCGCAGACCAGCGCGGAAGAGGTCATAGCCCTGAATCCGGATGGCGTGTTTCTTTCCAACGGCCCCGGCGATCCGGAGCCTTGCGACTACGCAATCAACGCCACGCGCAAGATCCTGGAGACGGACCTGCCGGTGTTTGGTATTTGCCTCGGTCACCAGATCCTCGGGCTCGCGGTCGGTGCGAAAACCATCAAAATGAAGTTCGGCCATCACGGCGCGAATCACCCCGTACAGGATCTCGACTCCGGCCGCGTCTTCATTACCAGTCAGAATCACGGCTTCGCGGTGGATGAGGCGACTCTGCCGGCCAATGTCAGACCCACACATCGCTCTTTGTTCGATGGTTCACTGCAGGGCATTGCCCTGAAGGACAAGGCGGCCTTCAGCTTTCAGGGCCACCCGGAAGCGAGCCCCGGTCCCCACGACCTCAAGCCGCTGTTTGAACGCTTCAACCACCTCATGCTGCGCCGTCTGCAGGCCCAGCTCAAAGCAGCGGGAGGGCGGTAATGCCGAAGCGCACAGACCTCGAGAGCATTCTCATCATCGGCGCCGGCCCGATCATCATCGGCCAGGCCGCCGAGTTCGACTATTCCGGCGCCCAGGCCTGCAAAGCCCTCAAGGAAGAAGGCTATCGCGTCATTCTCGTGAATTCGAATCCGGCCACCATCATGACGGACCCGGGGATGGCCGATGCCATCTACATCGAACCCGTCAACTGGAAGACAGTGGCACGCATCATCGAGAAGGAGCGGCCGGATGCGTTGCTGCCCACCATGGGCGGCCAGACCGCGCTCAACACTGCGTTGGATCTCGTGCGCGAAGGCGTTCTCGAGAAGTACAAGGTTGAGTTGATCGCAGCGTCCCGGGCGGCCATCGACATGGCGGAAGACCGGGAGCTGTTTCGCAATGCCATGCGCGAGATCGGCCTCGAGTGCCCGCGTTCATCGATTGCCCGCAGCATCGAGGACGCCCTGGAAATCGTGGCTGACACCGGCTACCCCGCGATCATCCGTCCGTCGTTCACCATGGGCGGCTCGGGCGGTGGCATTGCCTACAACCGTGAAGAGCTCGAAGCGATTGTGGCGCGCGGGCTCGATGCTTCGCCCACCAGCGAAGTGCTGCTCGAAGAGTCGGTGATTGGTTGGAAAGAGTATGAGATGGAGGTGGTCCGGGATCACAAGGACAACTGCATCATCATCTGCTCCATCGAGAACCTCGACCCCATGGGTGTGCACACGGGCGACTCCATCACGGTCGCGCCGGCGCTGACACTCACGGATAAGGAATATCAGCGCATGCGCGATGCTTCCATCGCTGTGTTGCGCAAGATTGGTGTCGATACCGGCGGCTCCAACGTGCAGTTCGCGGTGAGCCCGCATGACGGCCGGCTGCTGGTCATTGAGATGAATCCGCGGGTCTCGCGCTCATCGGCGCTGGCCTCGAAGGCGACCGGATTCCCGATCGCCAAGATCGCCGCGAAGCTCGCTGTTGGTTACACGCTCGATGAGCTGAAGAACGACATCACCGGCGGTGCCACGCCGGCGTCGTTCGAGCCGTCGATCGACTATGTCGTGGTGAAGATCCCGCGCTTTACGTTCGAGAAGTTTGCCGCCGCCAACGACCGGTTGACCACGCAGATGAAGTCGGTCGGCGAAGTGATGGCCATCGGGCGCACCTTCCAGGAGTCGCTGCAGAAGGCCTTGCGCGGGCTCGAGACCGGCCTCGATGGCTTGAGTGAGCAGTTTTCACTGCCCCTGAGCGACGAGGACCAGGACAAGTTGGCTTACGAGCTGCGCGCTCCCGGGGCCAACCGGCTGTTGTATGTCGCGGATGCGTTTCGCGCCGGCTGGTCGTCCGAGCGTATCCATGACCTGACTCACATCGACCCGTGGTTTCTCGCCCAGATCGAAGACATCATCACGGAAGAGGGCCTGGTGCGCTCGGAAGGGCTGGGGGCGCTGAACGAGGACCGTCTGCGCCTGCTCAAGCGCAAGGGATTCTCCGACGCCCGCCTGGGGAAGCTGCTCGACATGCCGGAGAAGGGCATACGCCAGAAGCGTCACGAGCTGAACGTCCGGCCGGTTTACAAGCGGGTCGATACCTGCGCGGCGGAGTTCGCGACCTCGACGGCCTACATGTACTCGACTTACGAGGAAGAGTGCGAGGCCAACCCCACCGATCGCAAGAAGATCATGATTCTCGGCGGCGGTCCCAACCGGATCGGGCAGGGCATCGAGTTCGACTATTGTTGTGTGCACGCGGCCCTGCAGCTCCGTGAGGACGGCTTCGAGACCATCATGGTCAACTGCAACCCGGAGACGGTGTCGACCGACTATGACACCTCGGACCGGTTGTATTTTGAGCCGCTGACTCTCGAGGATGTCCTCGAAGTGATGGCCAAGGAGAAGCCGGCGGGCATCATTGTGCAGTTCGGCGGCCAGACGCCGCTCAAGCTGTCACGCGCCCTGGAGGAAGCGGGCGCGCCGATCATCGGCACGACTCCGGATTCCATTGACGTGGCGGAGGATCGCGAGCGCTTCCAGGCGCTGGTGAAGAAGCTGAATCTGAAGCAGCCGGCGAATGCGACGGCGCGCACCGAAGACCAGGCCGTGCGCCTGGCGCGTGAAGTGGGTTTCCCGCTGGTGGTGCGGCCGTCCTACGTGTTGGGCGGCCGGGCGATGGAAGTGGTCTTCACGGAAGATGACTTGCGTTCGTACATGACCCACGCGATGAAAGTATCCAATGACAGCCCCGTGCTGTTGGACCGCTTTCTCGATGTTGCCATCGAAGTCGACGTCGATGCGGTGTGTGACGGCGAGGATGTGTTGATTGGCGGCATCATGGAGCACGTGGAGCAGGCGGGCGTGCACTCGGGCGACTCCGGTTGCTCGCTGCCACCCAACAGCCTGAGCCCCGAGGCGCAGGCGGAGCTGCGCGAGCAGACCCGTAAGCTCGCCAGGGCGCTGAATGTTGTCGGCCTGATGAACCTGCAGTTCGCCATTCAAAACGGTGTCATCTACGTCCTCGAGGTCAACCCGCGCGCCTCGCGCACCGTTCCGTTCGTGTCCAAGGCCACCGGCGTTGCGCTCGCGAAGATTGCCGCGCAGGTCATGACGGGCCGCAAGCTGAAGGAGCTGGGCGCCACTGTCGAGCACGTGCCCACCTATTACTCGGTGAAGGAAGCCGTCTTCCCATTCAACAAGTTTCCGGAGTCGGACCCGATTCTCGGACCCGAGATGAAGTCGACCGGTGAAGTCATGGGAACCGGACGCACCTTCGGCGAGGCCTACGCCAAGGCCCAGTCAGGTTCAGGCGTGACGTTGCCTCGCAACGGGGTATGCTTCATCAGCGTGAGGGATCGGGACAAGCCGGGGGCAGTCGGGCTTGCCAGGAAGCTCATTGAGCGGGGGTTTGAAGTGCTGGCGACCGATGGTACGGCACAGACGCTCAAGGAGGCCGGAATTGCCTGTCGCCGTGTAAATAAGGTGCGGGAAGGCCGGCCCCACGTTGTGGATATGATCAAGAACGACGAGATCGACCTCATCGTCAATACGACGGAGGGGAAGCAGGCGGTACGGGAGTCGAACTCCATTCGCCGGGAAGCCGTTCACCGGCGGGTGACGTACTACACGACGCTCGCGGCGGGGCTCGCAACTTGCGAGGCCATGGATCATGTCGATGACGTCGAGGTCAATCGACTGCAAGACCTGCACAAAGAGGCTGTACGTGCATGAAACGCACACCAATGACTTTGCGCGGCGCCGAGGCGCTGCGCGCTGAGCTGAAAAAACTGAAGACCGAGTCGCGGCCGAACGTGATCAAGGCGATTGCCGAGGCACGCGGCCATGGCGACCTGTCCGAAAACGCCGAGTACCACGCGGCCCGCGAGCAGCAGGGCTTTATTGAAGGCCGCATCAGCGAGATCGAGGGCAAGCTGGGCACCGCCGAGATCATCGACCCCACCAAGCTCGTCACGAACGGCAAGGTGGTGTTCGGGGCCGTCGTTGAGCTCGACGACCAGGACGACGCCAACCATCACATGACCTACCAGATCGTCGGTGAGGACGAGGCGGACATCCGCGAAGGGCGCATATCCATTACCTCGCCGATTGCGCGGGCACTGGTCGGGAAGTCCGAAGGCGACGTCGTGGATGTGACGGCGCCGGGCGGAATCAAGTCCTACGAGATCGTCGCCGTTCGGTACGAATAGGGCGGAAAAAGACCCGGGCTGCGCGCGGACAGTACCGCGCCATAGCCTAATCCGGTATCACGATGCGTTGCAGCGTGGCATTGGGCCTATAAAGCACCGCCACGTTGCCAATCCGGTGCACCAGCGCGCTGGCTGTCCGTTGAGCCAGGTCGGTGAACAGCGAATCCCGGGCCTCCCGATCGCCTCCGGGCCCTTTGACCTTGATCAGCTCATGGTCATGCAGGGCACGGGCGGTCTCCGCGGCGAGCGCCTCTGTGAGCCCGGCATTGCCCAGGCGGATCAGAGGTTTCAGGTCATGGGCGAGGCCCCGCAGGTGACGGCGTTGCTTCTCGGAGAGCTCCGGGGCAACCGGAGGGGCTGCAGCAGCGGCTTGGTCCTCGCTGGGAACACGCTTTTTGCGTGGCTTGGGTGGCGTGCCACCTGCTCGTACGCGCTTGGGTTTATAGAGGCTGCTGCCCGCAGGCCGGGCGGCACCTGGGCGGGAAGACGGCCGGACACGGCGGGAAGGGATGTATTTCTGGGTCATTGCCCCATTGTAGTCGGAACGCGGGCGGGAACTTTGGCCGTCAACGGGTCTTGAACCCCGCAGGCTTTGCCCTGATCAAGTCAGGTAGTGGCCCGCAACCCTAAAGGTATTTGCTGGCGAAGGACTTTACGATGGTGTAGGTTGCTTTTAAGCCACCTCACTGCGCTCAAATAGAGGTCGAAGCCTTTGAACGATTTGACTAAAAATATCCTCCTCTGGGTGGTTATCGTCCTGGTGCTGCTGGCGGTTTTCAGCCGCTACATGCCCACGGTCGGCCAGCCTGAAGAGGTCCGTTACTCGACCTTCCTGGACGACGTGAAGTCGAACCGCGTGGACTCCGTGGTCCTGCAGGGCGAGATGATCTACGGCGTCCGCAAGGACAAGACCCAATTCAAGACGTTCAATCCCGAGACCGACTACACCGCGCTGATTGGCGCGCTGCAGAAGTCCAATGTCGCCATTGAGGGCCGCCCGCCGAAACAGCCGAATTTCCTGGCGCAACTGTTGCTGCAACTCGCACCGGCGCTGCTGTTGATACTGGTTTTCGTCTACATGCTGCGGCAGATGCAGGGTGCCTCCGGTGGCCGGGGGGCCATGTCCTTCGGCAAGAGCCGCGCGCGCCTGTTGGGTGAGGATCAGGTCAACGTCACGTTCGCGGACGTCGCAGGCGTCGATGAGGCCAAGCAGGAAGTGTCCGAGATCGTCGACTTTCTCAAGGACCCGGGCAAGTTCCAGAAGCTCGGAGGCAAGATTCCCAAGGGCGTGCTGATGGTCGGCTCGCCGGGCACCGGCAAGACGTTGCTCGCACGCGCCATCGCGGGCGAGGCGAAGGTGCCTTTCTTCACCATCTCCGGCTCGGACTTCGTCGAGATGTTCGTGGGTGTTGGTGCATCCCGTGTGCGCGACATGTTCGAGCAGGCGAAGAAGCACGCCCCCTGCATCATCTTCATCGACGAAATCGACGCCGTCGGTCGGCATCGTGGCGCGGGCCTCGGTGGCGGTCATGACGAGCGCGAGCAGACCCTGAACCAGTTGCTGGTTGAGATGGACGGTTTTGAAGGCAACGAGGGCATCATTGTCATCGCGGCCACGAACCGTCCCGATGTGCTGGATCCGGCGCTGCTGCGTCCGGGCCGCTTCGATCGTCAGGTGGTGGTGCCGCTGCCGGATGTACGTGGACGTGAGCAGATTCTGCGCGTTCATATGCGCCGTGTACCGCTGTCCGATGATGTGAAGCCGGGCCTGATTGCGCGGGGCACGCCGGGATTCTCGGGCGCGGATCTCGCCAACCTGGTCAACGAAGCGGCATTGTTCGCCGCCCGTGCCAACAAGCGAATCGTCGGCATGGACGAGTTCGAGCGTGCCAAAGACAAGATCATGATGGGCGCCGAGCGGCGCTCCATGGTGATGAGCGAGGAAGAGAAGCGCATGACCGCCTATCACGAGGCGGGGCATGCGATCGTCGGCATGACGGTTCCCGAGCACGACCCGGTATACAAGGTCACGATCATCCCGCGCGGCCGCGCGCTGGGTGTTACTCAGTTCCTGCCCGAGCAGGATCGCTACAGCATGTCGAAGCGGCGACTGGAGAGCGCGATTGCCACACTGTTTGGCGGTCGTATCGCCGAAGAGCTCATCTTCGGCCGCGAGGGCGTGACGACCGGTGCCTCCAACGACATCGAGCGTGCCACCGAGTTGGCACGCAACATGGTCACGAAGTGGGGCCTGTCGGACAAGCTCGGGCCGCTCACCTATTCCGAGGAAAACGGCGAAGTCTTCCTGGGCCGCAGTGTCACGCAGCACAAGCTGGTGTCGGATGGCACGGCTCACGCCATCGACGAGGAAGTGCGCAGTGTCATTGAAACCAACTTCCAGAAGGCGAAGCAGATCCTCATGGCGGCTCTCGACAAGCTGCACCTGATGGCCGATGCGTTGATCAAGTACGAGACCATCGACGAAGAGCAGCTCAAGGAAATCATGGCCGGCAAGGTGCCCCGTCCGCCGCGCGACTGGGACGAGAACCTGTCCAACAAGCCACCGAAGGCACCGCCTGCCGAGGGCGCGCCCAGTGGGCCGCTCGGCTCTCCGGCCGGCCAGCACTGAGCGAGTTGATTAATCGCTGACAGGCATCGGGGCGTACGCGCCCCGATGCCGTTTTCGCAGCCGGAATTCAACATGTTGCTGCGATGTGGAACACAAACACTCGATCTGACGCGCCCCGCGCTCATGGGCGTGCTCAATGTCACTCCGGATTCTTTTTCTGACGGCGGCCGCTTCCTGGATCTCGAAGCCGCGGTAGCCCATGGCCTGCGAATGGCGCAAGACGGCGCCGCGATTATCGACGTCGGCGGTGAGTCGACACGGCCAGGTGCCGGCCCCGTAACCGTGGAAGAAGAAATCAGCCGCGTCGTTCCGGTCGTTGCAAAGCTGAGAGCGCAAACCGGGGCGGTCATCTCCGTTGACACGAGCAAGCCGCCGGTGATGCGCGCGGCTGCCGCGGCCGGGGCGGGCCTTTTGAATGACGTCAGGGCGTTCTCTGAAGCGGGGGCGCTCGAGGCCGCAGCCGCCACACAGTGCGCCGTGTGTGTCATGCACATGCAGGGCGACCCCAGGACAATGCAACTAGCCCCTCACTATGACAATGTCGTGAGTGAGGTAGCGGCGTTTCTGGAAGCTCGCGTTGCGGCGTGCCGGGCGGCCGGCATTGCTGCGGACCGCTTGGTGGTCGATCCGGGCTTTGGCTTCGGAAAGACTCTGGAACACAATCTCGAGCTGTTGCGGCAGCTTCGCAAAGTCGGCTCCGGGTGGCCGATAATGGTGGGCTTGTCGCGCAAATCGTTTGTAGGGCGGATCACCGGGCGCCCAGCCGGTGACAGGGTTCATGGCAGCGTGGCGATGGCCATCCTGGCCGTGCTCAATGGCGCGCGGATCATCCGTGTCCACGATGTCGGCCCGACAATGGACGCGCTCAAAACAGTGATGGCGGTGCAGAGGCTAGGTGAATGAGTCGACGATACTTCGGAACTGACGGCATCAGAGGCAGGGTGGGCGAGCACCCGATGACCGTGGACTTTGCCCTTCAATTGGCGAGCGCCGCGGCCCGCGTGTTGGCGCCGGAGGGCGGTACGGTCCTCATTGGCAAGGACACCCGGCTCTCGGGCTACATGTTTGAATCCGCCCTGGAAGCCGGCTTCGTGGCTGCGGGCGTGAATGTGCAGCTCATTGGCCCGCTGCCGACCCCCGGCATTGCGTACATGACGCGCCGATTCAATTGCGATTTCGGCGTGGTGATCAGCGCTTCGCACAATCCGTACGACGACAACGGCATCAAGTTTTTCGATGCCAGCGGCGGCAAGTTGTCGGATGAGTTGGAAGAGCGGATTGAGGCCGAGCTGGCACAGCCGCCCGTCACCCGAATTTCGCGCAGCCTGGGGCGGGCGACCCGTGTCGACCGCTCGCGCACGCTGTACCAGGAGTTCTGTGCGGCCACCATCGAGGCCGGGCTCGACCTGTCGGGCATGAAGATTGTGGTCGACTGCGCGAATGGCGCGGCCTACAAAGTCGGTCCGCGGGTGTTGGCTGACCTGGGCGCCGAGATCGTGCCTATCGGTTGCTCACCCAACGGCCGCAACATCAACGACGGTTGTGGATCCACTGCGCCCGATCTTCTGCAGCTCACCGTCCCGGGAGTGCGAGCCCATGTCGGCCTCGCGCTGGACGGCGACGGCGACCGGCTCGTGATGGTCGATCATCTGGGTCGAATCGTGGACGGCGACCAGCTTCTCTATGTCATTGCTCGCGCCCGCAAGGAGGCTGGGACGCTGAAGGGACCCGTCGTAGGTACGGTAATGAGCAATCTCGGCCTGGAAGTGGCCTTGCGGGAGGCCGGTGTGGAGTTCATGCGTGCGCCGGTAGGTGACCGCTATGTGCTGGCCATGCTGCGCGATGCCAACGGTACGCTGGGTGGGGAGACTTCCGGGCACATCCTCTGCCTCGACAAGACAACGACGGGCGACGGTCTCGTCAGCGGCCTCCAGGTTCTGGGGGTCATGAAGAAGACGGGCCGCTCGTTGGCCGAACTTTCGTCCGGGATGCAGAAGTTTCCTCAGGTTCTTCTCAACGTGAAGGTAGCGAAGCGTTTCGACCCCTCGAGCGTGCCGTCCGTCCAGGAGGCGGTGCAGAAGATCGAGAAACGCATGGGTGCGGACGGACGTGTGGTTCTCAGAGCCTCCGGCACCGAGCCCGTCATTCGGGTCATGGTGGAAGGCAAAGGGGAGAGCGCCACCAAGGCGGCCGCGACCGAGCTGGCCGCCGTCGTCAAAGCCGCCGCTGAGTAGCCCTCCGCGTACTACGATTGCACCACGGTAAGCGCGTGGCTATTATCGCGCGCCCGCGAAATCCGGAGGTCGGACAATGCGCCGCCCCATCGTCGTCGGAAACTGGAAAATGCACGGCTCGCGCGCCGAAAACGCGCGGCTGATTGAAGAGCTGGGGGGGCACTACCCACGTAATCCGGCTGCGGATTGCGTTATCTGCCCTCCGCTGGTGTACGTGCAGGAAATTGGCCGCCTTTTGCGTGATACGCCCATTCGCCTCGGCGCGCAGGATGTCTGCGCCGATACGCACGGTGCTTTCACCGGCGAGGTTTCAGCGGCAATGCTGAAGGACGTCGGTTGTGAATACACAATCGTCGGGCATTCAGAGCGGCGTCTGCTGTATCGCGAGAGCGATCAGCTCGTTGCACGGAAGTTTGCGGCGGCTCATTCGAAGGGCCTCATTCCCATCCTGTGTGTGGGAGAGCAGCTTTCGGAGCGCGACTCCGGGCGTACTGCCGAGGTTGTGTCACGTCAGCTCGATGCGGTGCTCGAGCTGTGTGGCGTGGAAACGCTCGGTCAGAGCGTAGTTGCGTACGAACCGGTGTGGGCGATCGGAACGGGCCGCACGGCGACTCCGGAGCAGGCACAGGAGGTCCATGCTGCCATCCGCGCCCGTATAGGGGCCCGGGATGCTAAGATAGCGGGTGCTACCCGCATCCTGTACGGCGGCAGTGTGAAGGCCAGTAATGCGGCGGAGCTGTTTTCAATGGCCGATGTGGACGGCGGTCTGATCGGCGGAGCCTCGCTCAAGGCAGACGAATTTCTAGCCATTCTGAAGGCCGCGGGATAGCGGCACAGGTGGAACCCATCCGGCCGCGAGCCGGATCAGCGAGTTGAACGGATATGTGGCGAATTATTTTTACAGTGGTGCAGGTGTTCTCGGCCTTCGCGATCATCGGCCTCGTGCTGCTTCAGCGCGGCAAGGGTGCTGAGGCGGGTGCGGGCTTCGGTGCGGGAGCGTCCGGAACGGTGTTTGGTGCACGTGGTGCCAGCACGGCGTTGTCGCGAGCGACGGCGATCTTCGCGGCCATCTTCATGATCAACAGTCTGCTGTTGACCTATGTGGGCATGAAGGTTTCCGAGTCGCAGCCGCAGACGATTCTCGACCAGGCCGGTGGCCAGGCCAAGACGCCCGCGGGTGCGGCAAAGACTCCGGCGCCGAATACGGCGACGGTGCCTCAGCCGGCTCCCGCGCCGTCGAGCAGCCCGGCGACGGCGCCAGCGCCGGCAGCGCCCGGTGGTACAGCGCCGCCAGAGGGCGCTCCACCGAAGTAATTCTCGCCAAGTTAATTTTTGTAAGCCGACGTGGTGGAATTGGTAGACACACTAGCTTGAGGGGCTAGCGCCGCGAGGTGTGCGAGTTCGAATCTCGCCGTCGGCACCAAATGTCGTTACGCGCTGCTACAATAGGTGGCTAACGCATCAATAATCATGAGGGGGACAGGCTGACCAACGACGGCCTGTCCCTTTTGTTTGCGGGCGAACAGTCATGCTTTCAAACTATCTGCCGATTCTGATCTTCCTGGGCATCGCCACGGCGCTGGCGATTGTGATGATGGTGCTCGGCACCGCCATCGGCCGCTACTTCTCGAAATTCCACGACGACAAGGCCAAGAACTCGCCCTACGAGTGCGGCTTCGAAGCGTTCGAGGACAGCCGCATGAAGTTCGATGTGCGCTACTACCTCGTGGCCATTCTCTTCATTGTGTTCGATCTCGAGATTGCGTTCCTGTTTCCGTGGGCGGTTGCGCTCGGCAAGATCGGCGGCTTCGGCCTGATTGCCATGGCTGTGTTTCTCACGATCCTGGTCGTGGGCTTCATTTACGAGTGGAAGAAAGGAGCGCTGGAGTGGGATTAGAAGCAGTGGCCGACTCCTATGGCCAGCAGGGCCAACAGGGCGCCGAAGGGTTCGCGCAGCGCGGCTTCCTCACCACGCAGGTTGACAGTCTCGTCAACTGGGCGCGCACGGGTTCGTTGTGGCCTGTCACCTTCGGATTGGCCTGCTGTGCGGTCGAGATGATGCACGCGGGCGCGTCCCGTTATGACCTCGATCGCTTCGGTACCGTGTTTCGCCCGAGCCCGCGCCAATCCGATGTGATGATTGTCGCCGGTACGCTCGTGAACAAGATGGCGCCCGCGTTGCGCAAGGTCTACGACCAGATGTCCGAGCCCCGCTGGGTCATCAGCATGGGATCGTGCGCTAACGGCGGCGGCTACTATCACTACTCGTACGCGGTCGTACGCGGGTGCGACAGGGTTGTTCCTGTCGATGTCTACGTGCCCGGCTGTCCTCCGACCGCCGAGGCTCTCGTGTACGGCATCATTCAGCTTCAGAAAAAGATCGAGCGAACCAGCACGATTGCCCGTTAAGGAGCGCACTTTGGCCGATCTTCCCGGCGCGCAGCGCCGTTACATGAGCGAGGTTCGCGGCTTTGCGCGAAGCTCGTTGAAAGTTGGGCGCAGCCCATGACGAGTACCGAGGCTTTGGCCTCTCAAATCGACGCGCACCTGAGTGACAAGGTGCGGCGCGTTGCTTCGCTGAACGATGAAGTGACCTATGAAGTCGACCCCGCGGAACTGCTTTCCGTGTGCCGTGCGTTGCGCGATACGCCGGAATTGAAGTTCGAAATGTTGATGGACGTGGCCGGCGTCGACTACCTGCACTACGGTCGTGACGAGTGGCAGACCGAGACGGCGACCCGCTCCGGCTTCAGCCGTGGCCGCGTAGCCCGTGCCACCGCGCCGGATCCCAACATGGCGGGTCGATTCGCGGTCGTCTATCACCTCCTGTCAATCACTCACAACCGGCGCATGCGCCTGCGGGTGAAGTGCGCTGACGTGCACGAGCCGGTGGTCGATTCCGTCATCGAGGTCTGGTCCTGTGCCAACTGGTTTGAACGCGAGGCATTCGATCTGTTCGGCATCCTGTTCCGGGGCCATCCGGATCTGCGCCGCATTCTCACCGACTACGGTTTCATCGGTCACCCGTTCCGCAAGGATTTCCCGCTCTCGGGCAACGTCGAAGTGCAATACGACGCGGAGAAGAAGCGCGTGGTGTACCAGCCGGTCAGCATCACTCCGCGTGTGTTGGTTCCCAAGGTGATCCGTCACGATCACCGTTATGATCCATCACTTCGCGATGTCGTGCCCAAAGAATTGCAGGGTCCAAGATGATTTATTTCCGAGCATATATGGTCGGGGTCGCTTCGACCCCGTTGAACCCCCGGCCGCAGGCCGTGATATGAGTGAGATTCGCAATTACACACTGAATTTCGGCCCTCAGCACCCGGCGGCTCACGGCGTGTTGCGCCTCGTGCTCGAAATGGACGGCGAGACCATTCAAAAAGCCGATCCGCATATCGGCTTGCTGCACCGGGGAACCGAGAAGCTCGCCGAGTCCAAGCCCTTCAACCAGTCGATCGGTTACATGGACCGCCTCGACTACGTGTCGATGATGTGCAATGAGCACGCCTATGTGCTCGCGATCGAGAAGCTGCTCGGCATCGCCCCACCGGAGCGCGCGCAGTACGTCCGCGTTATGTTCGATGAGATCACGCGCATCCTGAACCACCTGATGTGGCTCGGAGCGCACGCGTTGGATATCGGTGCAATGTCCGTCTTCCTGCTGGCCTTCAAGGAGCGCGAGGAACTGATGGACCTGTACGAGGCCGTGTCGGGCACGCGCATGCATGCCACGTACTACCGTCCCGGCGGCGTCTATCGCGACCTGCCGGACTCGATGCCGAAGTACCAGTATTCGAAGTACCGCTCCAACAAGGAAGTCGATCGCCTGAACCAGGCCCGCTCGGGCACGATGCTCGATTTCATCAAGGACTTCACCGAGCATTTTCCGGGCAACATCGACGACTACGAGACGCTGCTGACGGACAACCGGATCTGGAAGCAACGCACCGTCAACATTGGCGTCGTCTCGCCGGAGCGCGCCATGCAACTCGGCTTCTCGGGGCCGATGCTGCGCGGTTCGGGTGTCGAGTGGGACCTGCGCAAAAAGCAGCCGTATGAAGTCTATGATCGGATGGACTTTGACATCCCGGTCGGCGTGCATGGCGACTGTTATGACCGCTACCTGGTGCGTATCGAAGAGATGCGTCAATCCAACCGAATCATCCGCCAGTGCGCCGATTGGCTGTCCACCAACCCGGGGCCGGTGATGATCGATGACCGCAAAGTTCGTCCCCCCAGCCGCGAGCGCATGAAGGACGACATGGAATCGCTCATCCACCACTTCAAGTTCTTCACGGAAGGCTACGAAGTGCCGGAGGGGGAGGCCTATGCGGCGGTCGAAGCGCCCAAGGGCGAGTTCGGCATCTACCTGGTTTCGGACGGTGCCAACAAGCCGTACCGGTTGAAGTGCCGTGCGCCGGGCTTTGCGCATCTGGCCGCGCTCGAAGAAATGTGCACCGGCCACATGTTGGCCGACGTCGTCGCCGTCATCGGCACCCAGGATATTGTGTTCGGGGAAATCGACCGTTGAGTACAGACAGCAAAATCAAACTTTTGACCGAACATACCCGTCACGAAATTGACGAGTGGGTGAAAAAGTTTCCGCCCGGGCGCCAACGCTCGGCCACCATCTCGGCCTTGCGCGCGGCGCAGGAGCAGAACCAGGGCTTCCTCACGCCGGATCTCATGGATGCCGTGGCCGAGTATCTCAGCCTGCCGCCCGTCCAGGTGTATGAAGTAGCGTCCTTCTACTCCATGTTTGAAACGCACCCCTGTGGCCGCCACCACGTCAGCATTTGCACCAACCTGTCATGCATGTTGAACGGCGCCTGGGACCTCGTGGCCCATGCCGAGAAGAAGCTGGGCATCAAGCTGAATGAGAGCACGCCCGATCGCCGCATCTTCCTGAAGAACGAGGAAGAATGCCTGGCCGCCTGCACCGGCGCGCCCATGATGATGGTCGATCACGTATTCCATGAATACCTGACCACCGAAAAGGTCGACAAGATACTGGATGAGTTGAAATGAGCACTGAGCCATTCCGGCGCGGAACGCGCCGCTGCTTTTTCGGGGTCGCTTCGACCCCGTTGAAAGTTTGGCCGGAGGCCATGAAATGAGTACCAATGAGTGGGCAGCCAAGCAGAACCTCCTGTTGTTCGAGGTGCTGCAGTACGACCAGCCCTGGACCATGGAGAGCTATCGCAAGGTCGGCGGCTACAGCACCTGGGAGAAGATGCTGGAGGAAAAGCCGACCCGCGATTCCGTCATCGACCTGGTGAAGGGATCGGGCCTGCGCGGCCGCGGTGGCGCGGCGTTTCCCACGGGTATGAAGTGGAGCTTCATGCCGCGCAATTCCCCGGTTCAGAAATACCTGGTCTGCAACTCGGATGAGAGCGAGCCGGGTACCTGCCACGATCGCGACATCCTGCGCTTCACGCCGCATGCCCTGATTGAGGGCCTGTGCATCGGTGGCTACGCAACCAACTCGACGGTTGCCTACAACTACATCCGCGGCGAGTTCCTCGGCGAGCCCATTCCGCGCTTCGAAGCGGCGCTGAAGGAAGCGTACGACGCCGGGCTGCTCGGCAAGAACATTCGCGGCACCGGCATCGACATGGACATTTACACGTTCGTGGGCGCCGGCGCCTATATCTGCGGTGAGGAAACCGCAATGTTGGATTCGCTCGAGGGCAAGCCCGGCAAGCCGCGCTTCAAGCCGCCGTTTCCGGCCAACTTCGGCCTGTATGGCGCGCCGACCACCATCAACAACACGCAAAGTTTCGCGTCCGTGCCGGCGATCCTGCGCAAGGGCCCGGAGTGGTTTGTGAACCTCGGCCCCAAGAACGCCGCCGGTACTGTCATCTTCTCCGTCTCGGGCCACGTCGAGAAGCCGGCCAACCTCGAGCTGCCGCTCGGTGTTCCGTTCAAGGACCTGTTGGATCTGTGCGGTGGCGTGAAGGGCGGCCGGAAGCTCAAAGCCGTGATTCCCGGCGGCCTGTCGGTGCCCGTCGTGCCCGGCGATGTCATGCTGAAAACCAACATGGACTACGACTCGCTGAAGGCGGCCGGCTCGGCCATCGGCTCGGCGGCCATTATTGTAATGGACGAGACCACCTGCATGGTCAAGGTCCTCGAGCGCATTACCCGTTTCTACAAGTCCGAGTCCTGCGGCCAGTGCACGCCCTGCCGCGAGGGCACGGGTTGGATGAACCGGCTGGTGAAGCGCATTCTCGCCGGCGAAGCCCGCCGCGAGGATCTGGGGTTGCTGCTGGATGTCGCGGGCCGCATCGAAGGTCACACCATCTGCGGTTTCGGCGATGCCTCCGCCTGGCCGGTGCAGAGCGCGCTCAAGCACTTCCGCCACGAGTTTGAATACATGATTGATCATGGCGGCCGCAGCATGGTGACCGACCAGGCTGGAGCGAAAGCGGCATGAGCGCTGAAGAATTCGTAAATATGGAAGTCGACGGCGTGCCGGTGAAGGCGCGCAAGGGCGCGATGATCATTCACGTGACGGATGCGCACAACGCCTACGTGCCGCGCTTCTGTTACCACGAAAAGCTGACCATCGCGGCCAACTGCCGCATGTGTCTGGTTGAAGTTGAGAAGGCGCCGAAGCCGTTGCCGGCGTGCGCGACTCCGGTGACGGAGGGGATGAAGGTATTCACCAAGTCCCCGAAGGCCATCGGTGCGCAGCGTGCGACGATGGAATTCCTCCTCATCAACCACCCGCTGGATTGCCCCATCTGCGACCAGGGCGGTGAGTGTGAATTGCAGGACCTCGCGGTGGGATTTGGTCGTGACCTGTCGCGCTACCACGAGCGTAAACGCTCGGTGCAGGATGAGAACCTCGGACCCCTGATCGCAACGGACATGACTCGTTGCATCCAATGCACGCGCTGCGTTCGCTTTACGCAGGAGATCGCCGGGTACCAGGAGCTCGGCATGATCGGTCGCGGCGAGAACGTGAAGGTACGCACGTACATCGAGCAGACCGTGCATCACGAGATGTCCGGCAACGTCATCGACCTGT
>JAFEDS010000021.1 GCA_018241505.1 Pseudomonadota bacterium
GGTGATGCAGGAGTGCATGTCCGATCCGGTGCCGGCAATGACGCGCGCGGCAAAGGTGGAGGCATTGAACTCGTGCTCGGCGTACAGAATCAGCGAGGTGTGCATGGCGCGCACCCAGGAGGGACTCGGGGAGCGCCGGTGCAGCAGGTGCAGGAAGTGTCCACCGACCGAGTCGTCCTCGGTCTCCACATGGATGCGCTGGCCGTTGTGGCTGTAGTGATACCAGTAGCAGAGCATCGAGCCGAAAGAGGCGATGAGCTGATCGGCAATTTCGCGCGCACCGGCGACGTTGTGGTCATCCTTCTCCGGCAATACGCAGCCCAACACCGAGCAGCCCGTGCGCAATACATCCATCGGATGCGCGGCGGCGGGCAGCGTTTCGAGCGCGGCGCGTACGGCTGCGGACAGGCCGCGCAGCGACTTGAGCTTCAGCTTGTAACTGTCGAGCTCCGAATGAGTCGGCAGCTTGCCGTGCACGAGCAGGAACGCAATTTCCTCGAACTCGCAGGTATTGGCGATCTCGAGAATGTCATAGCCGCGGTAGTGAAGGTCATTGCCCGTGACCCCGACCGTACACAACGCAGTATTGCCAGCCGTGACCCCCGACAGCGCAACCGACTTCTTGGCCTTGCCGGCAATAGGGGCAGGTGTGCTCATGATTGCTTTCCAAACAGCTCGTCGAGCTTACGTTCGTAGTCGTGATAGCCGAGTACGTCGTACAGCTCGGCGCGGGTTTGCATCCGATTCACCACGTTCTTCTGCGTACCCTCTTTTCGTATTTCACTGTACACGGCAAGGGCAGCCTGGCTCATCGCCCTGAACGCCGACAGCGGATATAACACAAGCCGAATGCCCACCGTGCCCAATTCGGCGACAGTAAACAGCGGGGTCTGGCCAAACTCGGTGAGGTTCGCGAGCACGGGTACCCGGATCGTGCTGGTGAACTGTTTGTATTCATCCAGGGTCTTCAAAGCCTCGGCAAAGATCATGTCAGCGCCGGCTTCAACATATTGGGCGGCACGGTCTACGGCTGCCTGCTGCCCCTCGACGGCATGAGCGTCGGTGCGCGCCATGATGACGAAATTGGGATCGGTCCGACCGTCCACCGCGGCCTTGATGCGATCCACCATCTCTTCAGTAGGGACCAGGGCTTTACCCGGACGATGGCCACACCGCTTGGCTGATACTTGGTCCTCGAGATGCATCCCGCCCGCGCCCGATTTAATGAGATCCGCGCAGGTCTTGGCGATGTTGAAAGCACCTCCCCACCCAGTATCCGCATCAACGAGCAACGGCACGTCGGTGGCCGAGCTGATTCGGCGCACATCCTCACAAACGTCATTGAGTGACGTCATTCCGAGGTCCGGCAAACCGAATGAGGCGTTTGCGACGCCGGCGCCCGAGAGGTAGATGGCTCGGAATCCCGCGCGTTCGGCCAGTAGAGCTGAATAGGCGTTAACCGTACCGGCGATTTGGAGGGGTCGTTCTGCATCGACGGCGGTCCTGAGGCGGGCGCCGGCGGAAAGGGTGGTGGTGTTCATGGGTCCGGATGTTAAAGGGGCGGCTGGGGGTGAAGAAAATACATTGAACGTGGCATCTCTATATGAGAAAAGTATTGAGATGGAGCTGCGACACTTACGCTACTTCCTGGCGGTGGCCGAGGAACTGAATTTCACGCGGGCCGCCCGGCGCCTCAATATGGCCCAACCCCCCTTGACCCAGCAGATCAAGGCCCTCGAGGCCGAAATGGGGGTCACTCTGTTCGACCGCACCGGTTACCGGGTGGAGCTCACCGATGCCGGACGGTCGTTCATGCCTCAAGTGATGCGCATCCTCGGAGACGTCCGCAATGCAGTGGCCATAGCGCAGCGAGCCGCCGCGGGCGAAGTCGGGCAAGTGCGGGTCGGCTTTACGGAGTCTGCGTCGTTCAATCCGCTGGTGACCGCCGCCTTTCGCAATTTCAGGGTCGGCTACCCTGAAGTGGAGATGTCGTTAGAAGAGAGTCCTTCTACGGTGCTGGCGAATGCGCTGCGCGATGGCCGAATTGACGCTGCATTTCTCCGGCCACCCCTGCGGTCAGATGAGGGAGTCACCCTGCATCTGATTGATGAAGAAGAAATGGTCGTCGCAGTTCCCAGCAGTCACACCCTGGCTCAACGCACTGATCTGGAAATCCGCGATCTAGCGGAGGAGACATTCGTTCTTTACCCGCGTGCTGAGCGGCCAGGGCTTGCGGACACAGTGATCGCCGCGTGTGAGAAGGCTGGATTTGCGCCGAAGGTTAAGCAGTACACACCCCAGTTGTCCTCAACCATCAATCTGGTAGCAGCCTCGCTCGGAATCTCCATAGTCCCTCAGAGCATGCGTGGTCTTCAGCCGGAGGCTGTAACGTACAAAAGATTGCGCGGCCTGAAGTTGACGGCGCTCCTTGGTATTGCTCATCGCACAGGCGAGGCATCTGCTCCCATCCTTCGATTCATAGAGACCGCTCGCGCGTCTCGAGCTGTAAGCTAGATCGATATGGATACTCTCCCCGGGCGCCTGTTCGCAGATCCTGCTTGGCATGCGCTGACGACTCAGCACAGCCATCTGGCAGTGATTGAGGGTGACGCGCGCCGCTATCCGGTTAATGTTGCGCCCTTTGCCGCACTGGCAAAACCTACGGAATTGGCGCTTTGGGAGCTTCATTCGCTGTTGGCCCCTGGTGAATACGTTTGGCTCTTTGGGACGCATTACCCCGAACTGCCGGAGCTGCGGAACGAAGGTACGTTGGAATGTGTGCAAATGGTGTTACCGCGCCAGTTCTCCGCCAAACCGGCGAACATGCAACGGCTGAGTGGGGCCGACTCGGACGCCATGGTCGCCCTGACAGACATCGCCTTCCCTGGCTTCTTCCGAAGCCATACCTACGAAATGGGAACCTACTACGGTGTTTGGTTGGACTCACGTGACGAGAGCGGCCAACTCGTTGCAATGGCCGGCGAACGTCTCACGTTGGATGGTTACACGGAAATCAGCGGCGTATGCACGCACCCCGAGCACCGTGGGAAGGGTCTAGCGACGAGCCTGATAGCGAGGGTTGCACGGGATCATGCTGAGCAGGGTATCGTGTCGTTCCTCCACGTTACTGCTACCAACACGGGCGCTATCGAGCTCTATCTAAGACTGGGTTTTATAGAGACAGGACGTGTTGTGCTGACGCGTATCGCACGGCCAGGCTAGGGTCAACGGAGCTGGCTATCCTTACTACCGCGCCGGTTGTACCCACTGAACACCCCATCTTCCTTGTCGTCAGCTTCCTGGCAGGTGATACACAGACGTACACCGGGCACGGCCTGGCGACGTGCTTCGGGAATGCTGGCGCCACAGTCAGCACAGTGGGTCAATGACGGGCCCCGCGACAAACGACTTTGCGCACGGTCGATTCCGTCCTTCACAGTCGCGTCGATCTGGTCCTGTACTGCACCGTCGCCTGCCCAACCCGTCGCCATGCCTTTCCTCCGCCAATTAGCCTCCAGTCTTAATAGTTGCCGCTGAGGCCGATTGCAAGCGTAGACTAATTCTAGAACACGAGCGAAGTTTACCGAATGCTGACCACCGTCCAGCTCTTCGTCGGCCTGCTGGTCGTCATCTCAGTCATTGCCTTCATTGCGGTACGCCTCCAGGTCCCCGCGTCCATTCTGCTGGTGCTGGGCGGCGTGGGGCTCGGCCTGCCGTCCGCCGTCCCCAATGTCGACCTTTCCCCGGAAGTCGTCCTGCTCCTCGTGCTGCCGCCGATCATTTATTCGGCGTCTGTTGCCATGAGTTGGAACGAATTCAAATCCAACTTGCGGCCGATTTCATTGTTGGCGATCGGTTGTGTGGTCTTTACTGCGACGGCCGTCGCGGCGGCCGCTCACTACTGGATGGGGTTCACCTGGCAGCTAGGCTTCGTGCTCGGCGCCATCGTGTCGCCGCCCGACGCGGTGGCGCCGTTGTCCATTGCCAGGCGATTGCATCTTCCGCGCCGGATCGTGGTGATTCTCGAAGGCGAGGGGCTGGCGAACGATGCAACTGCACTGATCCTCTATCGATTTGCCGTTGCCGCGGTGCTGGGCGGTACGTTCTCGCTCGCACATGCCGTGGGTGAGTTTGTTGCCATCCTCGCCGGCGAGCTCGTGTGGGGAATGGCGGTGGGTTGGATGATGTTGCGGCTGCGGCGCTGGGTCGGCGATCCCCGCGTTGAGATCATGCTCTCCGTGTTGACCCCGTTCGCGGCCTACTGGCCGCCTGAATTCCTGGGCGGATCCGGCGTGCTGGCGACGGTGACCACCGGCCTCTACATCAGTTGGAACGGCCAGCGTCTCATCAGTGCGACTACGCGCCTGCAGGGGATATTTTTCTGGAACTTTCTGATCTATGTGATCGAGGGCCTGGTATTTCTGCTCACGGGCCTGCAGGCACACACCCTGGTTTCCGGGCTCAAAACCCATGCGCTTTCCGACCTGGCGCTGTCGGGCGCCATAGTCAGCGCGGTGGTCATTGTTACCCGCTTCATCTGGATGTATCCGGCAACGTATCTGCCACGCGTGTTGAGTGCCTCCCTACGGCGCCGTGATCCCGCTCCACCGTGGCAGTGGCCAACCATACTCGCCTTCACCGGCGTCAGAGGAATTGTGTCGCTGGCCGCCGCGCTCGCGATCCCACTCACCGTGGCCGATGGCGCGCCATTTCCGGAACGCGATTGGATTCTCGTACTTGCCTTTATCGTTGTCCTCGTGACGTTGGTGGGGCAGGGGCTGACACTACCGTGGGTGGTCCGGGCATTGGGTCTCGCCAACGCGGGACTTCGGGAGCGCGAAGAACAACGGCTCGAAGAGTTTCAGGCACGAGGCGAAGCGATCGAAGCCGCGGCCCAGCGCCTGGACGCATTGGCGTCCGACCCCGATGTTCCCGCCGACATCATTGCCCGACTGCGCGCGCATCATCGCTATCGCCTGGAGCAGATCAAGATGCGCAACTGCGATAACGCACAGCAGCGCAAGCGCATTGCGCAGGGCGATGCATTCGAGCTGGAGTTGATTGCGGCCGAACGCGAGCTCGTCAACGGGAAATACCGCCACGGCACCCTGAAGGACGAGACGCGGCGCCGCCTGGAACACGAGCTCGATTTGCGTGACGCGCAACTGGCCAGTGTGCGGAACGAGGAAAATGGCGGTTAGGGTGCGCTATTCTGCGTTCTTTGCACGAAGGACACTCCAGGATGTGGCTCGAATATCGCGCGGCGGTCATGGCCGCCTGTCTGATTGCCCCGATCGCAGCCGCGGCTTCGCAAGCGGCAGCACCGAGCCCAACTCCTGTCGTGAAGACGCCCATCACTCACGAAAAGCTGTGGTTGATGAGGCGCGTGGGCGCACCCGAAGTCAGCCCTGACGGCAAGTGGGCTGTTTTCCCGGTGCTCGAGCCTGCCTACGAGCCGGAGCGCGAAAGCAGTGATCTCTGGTTGGTCGACACGGACGGCAAAGCGCCCGCACGCCGCTTGACCCATACCCGCGAGTCCGAGGGGAGCGTGGCCTGGTCGCCTGACAGTAAGTCGATTGTTTTCACCACCAAGCGTGAGGGGGATGAAGTCGAGCAAGTGTATCTTCTCGAGCTTTCTTTGGGTGGCGAGGCCCGGCGCCTGACCAATGTCGCCACCGGAGCCTCCAACCCGAAGTGGCGGCCCGATGGCAAGGCCATCCTGTTTGAGTCGTCGGTGTTTCCGAATGCCCTGGACGATGCAGCCAACAGAAAGATCGCGGCCGAGCGCAAGGCACTCAAATATAACGTGCATGCCTACGAGCACTTTCCCGTGCGCTACTGGAATCGCTGGCTCGATGATCGCCAGCCCACGATTCTCGTGCAGTCGATCCAGGAGGGGGCCACGGCCAGGGATATTCTCTCGCCCACGGCTTTCGCGCGGGCCAGCGGATTCTCCGGCGTGCAGGGCGAGACCAACATCTCACTGTCCCCGATCTGGAGCCCGGATGGCCGCGAAGTCGTGTTTGCCGCGACCACGGAGCGTTGGAATTCAGCGTTTTCTCATGTCGGTTACCATCTCTACAGAATGAGTGCCGACGGCGCTGCTGAACCCAAAGTGGTGACGCCGGCCGTGGGCGAATACTCCGAAGCCGTTTTCGCTCCGAATGGCAAAGCGCTGTATTTCAAATACGCGCCCCAGGACAGCGAAATCTATCACCTGGAAAAGCTGCAGCGAGTCGCGTGGCCGGCGGGCGGCGCGGCTGCCGAGGTCACGCGCGACTTCGATCGAATGGTGTCAGGTTATGTGCTGACCTCGGACAGTCGCACGATTTACACGCGGACACCGGAGGCGGGGCGGGAAAATATCTATCGTGTCGCGGCTTCCGGTGGCCGGCCGACCCAGGTCATCGGCCTCGAGGTCGGCGGTTACACTCATATTGCCAGCGCCCAGAAGTCCGCCACGCCGGTGTTGATTGCTACGTACGGCAGTTCCATCAGTCCGGCGGAGGTCGTCCGGCTCGACCCCAACACTCACCGCCACGTCAACCTGACACAGTTTGACACCGTGATCGCCGCCTCGATCGACTGGCGTCCGCCCGAGCACTTCTATTTCACCAGCGCCCGGGGACGCAACATCCACAACATGATTGTGCTTCCACCGGGCTTCGATCCCGCCAAAAAATACCCGCTGTTCGTGCTGATTCACGGCGGCGCGGCCAGCTTCAATCCGGACCAGATCGGGTTGCGTTGGAACTACCATCTGCTGGGAGCGCCGGGCTACGTGCTGTTGCTCACCGATTACACCGGCTCAACCAGCTTCGGTGAACAGTTTGCGCAGGCCATCAAGCTCGATCCCTTGAAGACCCCCGGCGATGAAATCAACCAGGCGGTGGATGAGGCTTTGAAACGCTACTCCTACATCGATGGCAGCCGGATGTGCGCGGGAGGTGCGAGCTATGGTGGGCACCTGGCCAACTGGCTGGAAGCCACCACGACCCGCTATAAGTGCATTGTCAGTCACGCCGGTGAGGTGGACCTCACCACCCAGTGGGGCGAGAGCGACGCCATCTATGAGCGCGAGATCACCAACGGCGGGCCGCCGTGGGCCGGCAGTCCGATCTGGCGCGATCAAAGCCCGATCGCCTACGCCGCAAACTGGAAGACTCCGATACTACTGAGCATCGGCGAGAAGGACTTTCGGGTGCCGATCGGCAATACATTGGAGAACTGGGCCACGCTGCAGCGCATGCATGTGCCCAGCCGCCTGTTGGTTTGGCCCGATGCCTGGCACTGGATACTCAAGGCCGAGGACAGCCGCCACTTCTACGACGAAGTACATGCCTGGCTCGGGAAGTATCTGCAAGACCCGAACCACTGACTTCGAGCAGCGAGGGCGGGGCCGTGGCCCCGCCCCGCGGACCCCAGCGTTACTTCGCTTGCTCCATCTGCAACATCCGTGCAATTTCCGGTAGCGGCTGTCCAGTCAGATCCTTGGGTATTTCGGCGGTAATCTTCTGCTCGACTTCCTTTCGTAAGGCCCCGCGCATGCTGCCGAGCGCGCGCGGCGGCGCCACAATCACCAGGTGTTGAAAATTCTGGTCGTGGGATTTTCTGTAGAGAGCTTCCGCTACGTCCATGGCAAAGCGATCCTCCGCAAGCTGGTGCCAATCCGTCTCCTCCAGGGCACTTTTTGACGCGCCATCGGTGCCTGGATGGCGGCCGGGTCGATCGCTTCCCTGGTCCCGGGTAGCGGGATTGTCCTGTTCCATCACTTTTTCGGTCATGAGATCGGGATTTGCGGCGGCGCCCCGGTTACGTAGGAACAGGGCTTTGCGCCCATCACCTATCAATACCAGCGTGTCATTGGGAATGAGCATGGGGTTCCTTTGACTGAAGCTGTTCGCATTGCTGATCCCAGCCAATCCTGCAAGGCCCATACCCGCTTGGACTGGGCGTTCCCGGCACGCGCACGTGGCGATGCTAAAGAAACGGCTCGTCAACCTCCACATCCAATGCCGTCACCAGCCGGTTGGTTTCATTCGCCAGGCCGACAATCGCCAGCAGCTCCGAATACTGACTTTCGGTCATGCCTTTGTTGCGGGCGGCGGAGCCGTGCGAGGCAATACAATAGCGGCACCCATTGGATGCGCTGACCGCCACGTACAGCATTTCCTTCACCAGCGGATCAATCGTCCCAGGTCCCATCACTTCCTTGATGTTCGCCCAGATGCGGCGCAGGGCAATCGGGTCGTGGGCCAGGACCTTCCAGAAATTGTTGATCCAGTCGGTCTTGCGTGTGGCCATGATGTCGTCATACACGGCGCGCACTTCGGGTGAAGCGTCCTCGTACTCGATCGGCTGACGTTTGGCGCTCATGGGCAGCCCTCAAACTGTGAGAATGATGGCCCCGGTGGTCGACCGGGACTCGAGTGCAGTGTGTGCTCGGGACGCTTCGTTCAAGGGCACGCGCAGGCCGATGCGCGGCGTCAACACACCCGCCAGCACCATCTTGAAGGTTTCCTCCGCCATGGCATCCCGCGCTGAGCGCTCGCGCAAATAATGGAACACAATCGGCCTCACCACCGCATTCGAGCGGGCGGCCAGGCGTGAAATGGCGAAGGGCGGTACTGGGCCGGATGACTGGCCGAAATTGACCAGGGTGCCGAAATAACCCAGGCACTCCAGGGAGCCGTCGAAAGTGTCGGCGCCCACCGAGTCATAGACAACATCGACACCGCGGCCGTGCGTGAACGACTTGACACGTTCCACGAAGTTTTCATTCCGATACAGAATGACTTCGTCGGCACCACAGCCCCGGGCAATTTTGGCTTTCTCGGTCGAGCCCACGGTTGCAATCACCCGTGCTCCCAGGTGCTTACCCCAATGCACGAGGAATTGCCCGACTCCGCCGGCGGCTGCGTGCACCAGAATGGTTTCCTCTGGCAACACACGACGTGTATGTCGCAGCAGCATGCACGCGGTGAGACCCTTTACCGCCAGGCTGGCAGCCGCTTCATTGCTGATGGCATCGGGTATGCGGAAGGCGACAGAGGCGGGCAACACGCGCTGCTCGGAGTAGGCGCCGTAGCTTTGCGTGACATAGACGATGCGGTCACCCGGAACGAACGCAGTCACATCTGTGCCGACTTTCTCCACAACTCCGGCGGCCTCGACACCCGGTATGCCGGGCAGCGTCAAAGTCTTGTAACTACCGCTACGGACATAGGTGTCATGAAAATTGACACCAATGGCGGTGTGACGGATGAGCAGCTCACCGGGTCCCGGCTCACCAACAGGCACATCTTCCCACAGCAGCTTCTCCGGACCGCCGTACTCTCGAACAACAATGGCGCGTGTCATGGAATGACTCTGACCCAGTTGAACGGATCGGGTGCCCGGCGCTCCTGAATGGCCAGCAGGGCCTCCCGCAGACGGCTCGCAACGACGTTGATCTGTCTCGTTTTGTGCAGATTGTCTGAATCGGCGAGGGCTGAAATCGGCATGATGATGGCGGCGGTACCGCAAGCGAAAGTTTCGCTGCAGCGCCCGCTGCCGATTTGAGTCAGCAACTCGTCAATGTCCATCTGGCGCTCATGCACGGTGTAGCCGAGGTGGCGCGCGAGCGTGATCACGGAGTCACGGGTGACGCCGGGTAGTATCGCGCTGTCGAGCGCCGGAGTGTGCAACTCGCCGTCAATGACGGCAAAGAAGTTCATGCCCGACAACTCCTGGACATATCGATGCGAGGCCGCATCGAGCCAGAGAGCTACCGCGTGTCCCCGGGCGACCGCCGCAGTCGAGCCCCGAAGCGAGGCCGCATAGTTGGCGGCTGTCTTGGCGGCTCCAACACCGCCCACGGCTGCCCTGACATCGTGCCGCTCGATTGCGACGGATGGAGTGCCGGATGCATAGGCCTCCACGGGGTTGGCGATCACCATGAAGCGGAAAGTCGTGGAGTTGCGCAGCAGGTAGCCGCTTTCAGTACCGAACACAAACGGCCGCAGATACAACGACTGCCCGGATTGGGACGGAATGAAGGTCTCGCACGCCCGGACGACCGCTTCCAACGCGCCAAAAAACAACTCGTCGGGTACCGGCGCCATGGACAAGCGCGACGCCGATTGTTGCATCCTGCGGCAGTTGGCATCCGCCCGGAACAAGTTCGGCCGTGATTGTCCGACCCGGTAGGCCTTCAATCCCTCGAATACCAACTCACCATACTGCAACGCCCGCGCGCCCGGCAGAACCGGGATGGGGCCGTAAGGGAGCAATTGCCCCGGGCCCCATTTGCCGTCCTGCCACTCGGCGCTGAACATGACGGGTGCATTGACCGCGCCAAAACCCAGCTTGTCGGGCAGCCGGAACTGTTGGATGGCGGCCGCGACCTCAGGAGTGATTGTCATCTATTTTCTCAAGTACGCATCGGTACCGCTCAACCAGTCCTGCCGGGGCGGATTGAACACATCGACATCGAGGGTGTCTTCGAGCGCCAGTGCGCGATGCGGTACGTTGGAAGGAATCACAACCACTTCGCCCGCGCGCACCGTGATCTCATCCTTGCCGTCGGCACCGAACCAGAAGTGCAGGGCGCCGGACAGGATGTAGGTGAGCTGCTCGTTTTCGTGTTTGTGCAGGGGGACGTCGTCGCCTTTCTTGAAATACACGTGGGCAATCATCATCCGCTCGGAGGTGATCAGCTTGCGCGTGAGCGTGCCTTTCAAGGTCTCGGCGGGCAGGTTGTTCCAAACGTAGTGCGCAACGCCGCCGGCGGCGGTCGTCGTGGGGGTTGTTTTGACGGGCATCGTAGTCTCTCAGTCAAGGAGTTATGGCTATCACCCGTGCCGGGAAACCACTGCCCTGTTCGGGCTTGGGGAAGCTGACCAGAACCAGCCCGCCGGACTCGGGCACCTGGTCCAGGTTGGCGAGCATCTCGATCTGGTAGTGGTTCGTTCCGAGCACATAGGTTTCCAGAGAATAATCGTCTTTGGTCGTGGCCACACCCGGATCTGTATCGGTCGTCTCGTGGCCCGAGGCGGCGATGTGCCGATCCTCATATAGGACCTTCAGAACCGCCATGCTCCAGCCCGGGTAGTGCGCCACCCCTTTACTGTCCTTGTTTTGCATGCGCTCGTTGTCCGGCCAGCGTTTTGACCAGTCCGTGCGCATGGCCACGAAGGAATGCGCCGGTATGCGCCCATGCCGCGTTTCCCAAGCCCGGACATCGTCAAGGGACAGTATGTAGTCGGGGTTCTTGGCGACCTTTTCGTGAACGTCCAGTACCACGAGGGGCAGCACCATGTCCTTGGGGTCGATCTGGTCCACGGTCTTCAGGCCATCGTGAAAATGCGCCGGCGGATCGACATGGGTTCCCCATTGCCCGACGTGACAGAACTCTTCCACGTGGAAGCCCGCCTTCGGGATGGTGTAGAGCGTCGTCCGCTTCATTTCGCCGAAGCCTTTCCAGTGCGGCGTCGAGACTCCGAACGAATGAGTCAGGTCGACGAAGTGCTTGCTCTGGAGCGCCGTATAGATATTCATCAGGTCCGGCTGGGCATCGGCGCGGGCCACCGACACGAGCGAGGCACAAAGGACTGCGAGAAATGCACGGTTCAGCATGTCGAGATCCTCAGAAGTGGTACAGCACGTGCGCTTTCCACCACCGCGGGTTCCCCGGGTAGAGCTGCGCCAGGCCGTTGATTCCGGTGTTGTCGAAGCCCATCACGCCGTAGTGCTTGTTCGCCAGGTTTTCAATTGAAGCGCCGACTTCCCACTTCGCGGTGTTCGGTGTGTAGAACAAGCGCGCATTGCCGATACCATAGCCCTTCTGCTGGACGACCGGCGTGTTGGCCAGATTAAACCAGAAGCTCGTCATGTAGTTGCCGTCGAGCTGCAGGGACATTGTTCCCGAGCCGATCGGCTGGTTGTAGCGGGCCAGCGCGTTGCCGCTCCAGCGGGGCGCATTCGGGGCAGTGAAATCGCCCTTGACGCCGGTGCCACGCGAATCGACGTTCTGGACCACTGCATCGACATAGGAGCCACCGAGGCCAAACTGCCAGTAGCGGTTGGGCCGCCACTCGGCCTCGACTTCAGTTCCCTTGTGCTTGGCATTGGCATTCACAATGAGCTGCTCCAGGGCCACCGTGTAGATGAGAGCCTGGTAATCCTTGTAGTCGTAGTAATAGGCCGCTGCGTTGATACGCAGGGTATGGTCGAGCAACTCCGACTTGAAGCCGACTTCATACGAGTTCAGCTTCTCCGGGTGGAATTTCAGCGGTGCGAGATCCCCAATCGTGTCGGGGAACAACGGCGCTGTGAAGCCGCCTCCCTTCACGCCGCGGTTGTAGCTCGCATACGCCAGCACGTCCCGCGTCAGATGAAAGTCGATCTGTGCCTTGCCGCTCCACACCGTGTTGGACAGGTTGTTCGAATAGTTGAACAGCGCGTTGCCGACCCCGGGAATGACCGGCGGCGTGAGTCTCGTCAGGGTGCCATCGGCAAACGACTCGAACGGATACCAGCTAAACTGGAAATCCTTCTGGTCGTGGGTTGCGCGGCCTCCCAGTGTCAGACCGATCAGGTCAGTGAGCCGGTACTCCACCTGTCCGAACGCGGCATACGATTTGATCAGTTGTGAGTAGGGGGAGCGGATACCGGGCGTGCCGCCGTCCGCGCCGGGCACACCCGGGTCGGTGGTGTACGGGCAGGTGCCGTAGGGCCATCCCCCATCGGGCGGGAATCCGCAGCCGCGGTTGGGGTTCGGGGCCGGATCCGTGAACTCCTGGGCGGCGAAGAAGGCAGGACCGTAATAGCCCTCGTAGTAGTTGCCCGCGACCCGCAACCCGTACAGACCCGCCGTCCAGTTGAAGCCCTTGTCGCCTCCGTTCAGCCGTGCCTCGAGGGATTGCTGCTTGACGTTGCTGCCGTTGAAGAATTCGAACAGCGTCAGCGGGGATGCGTCCGAGTCCTCCTGGTAGTCTTTTCTGAGGGTGGAATAGTCCGCTATCACTGTCAGCGTCGGGCCGCCGATATCTTGCGTGTATTTCCCGCTGACACCGGACGTCTTGATCTTCGCGAAGCCGCTGATGTTGTCCCGTGTCGTAAACGGTCCGCTCGCGGGGAGCCCGCTGGCATTGCAGCCATTGCACGTACCGTAGGGATTCAAATTGGCCGGTACGAAGTCATCGATGCCGGGAGCCACATTGTAGATTGGCCGTTCCTCCCAGGCGCCTGCGTGAACGTCTTCGCGGGCGAATCGGCCAGTCACCAACAGCTCGCCGGCGTTCGGCAGCTTGAACAGCAATTCACCGCGCAGCGCCCAATCGTTGCCGTTTTCGCTGTCGGCCGCGCCACCCGCGACGTTCTTGAACAGGGGATCGTAGTGGTTGGTCTCAAACGCCAAGCGCGCATCCACCCCGTCCACGATCGGCGAGTTGACCGCACCCTCTACACGAGTCAGGTTGCGCTCACCGAAGGTGACGTCTACATACCCCGTCTGCTCGTCGGTCGGCTTGCGCGTGATGAAGTTGGCCAGGCCGCCGGTGGCGTTGCGGCCGAACAGGGTGCCTTGCGGACCGCGCAGCACCTCGACGCGGTCGATATCGAAAAGCGAGAAGGCGAGGCCGGCCATCTGACTGACGTACACCTCGTCGATATAGATGGCCGCCGGGCTCTCCTGGTGATCGGCGAAGTCGTTCTGGGTGACACCGCGGATCGACAGCGAGAAGGAGGATGGCCCGTTTGGTTGCGTCATTACCACAGCGGGTACGGATCGGGTGATATCGGTAGCGGCCACCGCCCCGAGGGTCTGCAGGTCCGACCCGGAGACGGCGGACAGGGAAATGCCGACATCCTGGGCATTCTGGGCGCGCTTCTGCGCGGTGACCACGACTTCTTCCAGAGTGCTGGCGGGTGCCGATTCTTCAGCGGCGTAGCCGGTTCCCGCCAGAACCGCACCCACCATCAGTAGTGATTCGAGCTTCTTGAGCCGCATGAGCGTCCCCCGTGACCGGATTTTTGTTTAAACCTCATTATTTCCGCTGCCGTGGGTTTTTGCCAACATCTTATTTGTACCGTGCATATGCGAAACGGGTATGGTGCAAGGTATGCAAGACCTCAATGTGCGTTACTTGTATGAGGCTGCCCGGCTGGGGTCCATGCGGGCGGCCGCCGACCAGTTGGACGTCGCCGTGTCCTCCATCAGCCGCCAGATCTCGCAACTGGAGGCGGAAGTCGGGGTCGCCCTGATTGAGCATGGCCGCCGCACGGTCATGCTCACCGAGGCCGGCAAGCTGTTGATTGAGTATTACGCTGAGCAGCGCGACCACCGTGAGACTTTCGAGCGGCGGTTGGCTGACCTGAAGGGTCTGAAGGCAGGACGGGTACGCCTGGCCATCGGGGAGGGCTTCATTGGCGATCCTCTCTCCGGCGTGTTGTCCCGGTTCGTGGCCAAGCATGGCGGTCTCAATCTCGATGTGCGCGTGACTGCTTCCTCCAGCGAGGTAGCCCGGCTCGTGGTTGAGGACGAGGCGCATCTCGGATTGGCCTTTCAGTCATCGGACGATCCGCGCATCCGCGTGCTGGCTTCGGTGCGTCATCCCCTGTGCGTGATCCTGCGGCCGTCGCATCCGCTCGCGCAGCAGGCGAGTGTGCGCCTGGCCGATCTACAGGGTTACCCGCTGTGTTTGCCCGAGTCCTCCTTGCGGACCCGCCAGCTCCTGAAAGAGGCGGAAATAGCCGAGCGGGTGTCCCTGCAACCCAGCATTACTTCCAACTCGCTGCTGCTGTTGCGCAACCTGTTGGGTACGAGCGATCTCGTGACCCTGATGCCGATGTTGGCGGTCATGGAGGAAATCGAGCGCGGCGAGCTGGTTGCCCGGCAGTTGGTCAGCGGGGTGCTGCAGGAGACTTCGGTGCACGTGATCTGCCGCCTGGGACGGCATTTGACACCCGCGCCGCTGCGGCTGATGGACCAGTTGGTGGCGTACCTGAATGGGTACGAGCGCTGTCTCGAGCGGGCCAACGCCACAACCGCGCAGGCCGGGGGCGAAGCGGCTGGATTGGCTCTCGCCTGAGCGCAGGCGCCGTGCGTTGATGCCGCCTGAGGGGCGGTTCTGCCGTATACGTTGCCCGCCTCAGGGTCCGCGCACGCGTTGATGCCGTCTTCCGGACGGCTTCATTGCCGAAAACGCAACGACCCCGGTCGGCGTTGTCATTGAATCGTTGCGGCGCCCCGGGGCATCCTGCCGGCTGACGTTCTGACACACTGCAGATTGCCAAGATGGCTGGAATTCCGCGCACCCGACTAACACCTCAGTACGAGATTGCCCGTGTCATCAAGGGTGGCTGGCAGCTTGCGGGCGACCATGGGCCGATCGATCCGACGAGCGTTGATCGCGACATGGCTGCGTTCGTCGAGGCGGGCATAACGACATTCGACTGCGCCGATATCTACACAGGCGTGGAAGCGATGATCGGCCAGTTCAGAGCCCGCCATCCGGACCTGGCGGCGCGCACCCAGATACACACGAAGTTTGTGCCTGACCTGACGGAGCTGCAGCGCGTCGATGACGCCTACGTGGAGCGCATCGTGGACCGCTCCCTGCAGCGGTTGCACACCGACCGCTTGGATCTGGTGCAATTTCACTGGTGGGACTACGCGGTGCCGCGCTATGTCGAGGCGGCTATGGCGCTCGACCGGTTGCGTGTCAAAGGCAAGATTGCCCACATCGCCGTGACCAACTTCGATGTGCCGCACCTCATGGAGCTGCTCGACGCGGGCGTGCCCGTTGTCGCCCACCAACTCCAATACTCCTTGCTCGATGACCGCGCCCGCAACGGCATGGTGCATGCCTGCCAGGCGAGGGGTATCGGCCTTTTGTGTTATGGCACGGTTGCCGGCGGCTTCCTGTCCGACCGCTGGTTGGGTCAGCCGGAGCCCCCCAGCGGCTTCAACAATCGGGGTCTCACCAAATACAAGTTGATTATTGATGACTTTGGCGGCTGGGACTTGTTCCAGCAGTTGCTGCGGGCACTCCGCGGCGTCGCTGATGAGCACTCCTGCGATATCGCTACCGTGGCCTCTCGCGTCATGTTGCAACGCGAGGGAGTATCGGCGGTCATTGTTGGTGCCACGAACGCATCGCACCTGGGCGCCAATGCCCGCATCGGCGCGGTCGAGCTGGATTCCGCCGATCTGGCCGCGATCGATTCGGTCGTCCGGCGTCATCTGGGGCCTGCAGGCGATGTCTTCACACTGGAACGCGATCGCCAGGGTCGGCACGGCCGAATCATGAAATACGACCTGAACGAGAGGTGATTGCCATGTCCGTACTGTCGATCAAACGCCGCGCGGTTGCCGCCGGAGCGTGCCTCATGCTGGGGTTGCTGTCGTCGGGTCTGAATGCCGCGGCTGCCGCGCACCATGATGTCCTCATTGATATGTTTGTCTGGTGGAATGCCGCGTACCAGCAGAAGGACGGCTTCACGGAGGCCGCGTTTGCCAAGTACTTCACCGCCGATGCCATCCTGCGCGTCAACGGCAGCGACCGCAGCAAGGGACTGAAGGATCTTGCCGCGCACTTTCGCGACATCCAGAAACGGACTGAAATGGTGAAGATCGAGCTGCCGTTCATTGACGAGTTCACGTCACCGAACGGCGACCGGATTTTTACCCATCACATAGTCAAGGCCCGCGAGAACGGCACCGACAGCGCCGAGCGCGTCATGGGTTATGCCGCCATCCGCGACGGCAAGATTTCACTGATCAACTTCGTCAGCGTTCCCGACGCTGCCACAAAATAACACCCCGGGGAGAATGACATGACGGTTCGACTCAACTCGCTGGCAGCGCGCCGAGTGCCGATAGCCGTGAGGGCTGCGCTCTGTGCAGTCACGCTGGCTGCCGCGGGCGTGCAGCCGGTACTGGCCGCTGATGAAGAAGGCGATATGCTGTCCGAAGTCGTCGTCACCGCCCAACGGCGCGTGCAGAACCAGCGCGACGTTCCCATCAGCCTCACCGTGTTCTCGGCGGACTCGGTGGAAAAGCAGAACTTCCAGGGCGTTGAAAACTACTTTGCGCAGACCCCGAACGTCAGCTTCACCACGCAGGGCTCGCGCGACCGCAAGGTGTTGGCGCTTCGCGGCGTCAGCGACCTGCTGTCACCGGATTCGAATATCCGCGAGGGCAGCTTCGCATTCTACGTCGATGAATTCGACGTGGCTCCGGGCACGGTCAATCCGGAGCTCGTGGACGTGGATCACATCGAGGTCCTGCGCGGTCCACAAGGCACCTATTTCGGCCGCAACTCGGTTGGCGGCGCAATCAACATCGTCACAAAGCAGCCCACGAACGACTGGTACCTGGAAGGCTCCTCGCAGTACTCGAGCTTCAACACTGTCGATTCGCACGTTGTCCTGAACGCGCCCCTGGTCAATGACCTGGCCGCTTTGCGCATCGTGGGGCGCTACGAGCGCAGCGACGGCAACATCAAGAATATCAACCCCATTGGGGGCGGCAACGACAACCAGTACGACTACGGCAAGGCACAACTGCGCATCACGCCCAACGAGCAGCTCACCGTGGATTTCATCGGTGCCGTCACCAAGGAAAATGCGGGCATGCGCGACGGTGTGCCCTCCGGCGTACTGGCGAGCTTCTCCCAGTTCCTGTACGGCGAGCCGCCCTACAATGGCAAGGCCATTCCCGACGGCGTCGGTTTCTGGCCCAACAACACGAACAAGGTGAACTTCAACCGTCCACAGGATGTCGGCACCCGGTATGCGTACGGCGAGAACCGGATCCGCTACTCGACGGACGCGTTCAACATCACCAATGTGTTCGGCTATATCAATTCCAACGAGTTCCTGCAGGGCGACATCGACGGCAGCAGCATCGATTTCTTCTATGAGCGCGAGTCCATCCGCCGCGATGCCCTGAGTGAAGAGCTGCGCATCTCGTCGAATCCCGGCAAGCCGGTCGACTGGACCGCCGGAATATTCTTCTCGCACGATCGCGGCCACACGCGTCAGTTCACGTTCGCCGGTGCGCAGGCAACGCTGGGGCTGCCTGACGGCGCTGAGATCACCTCGTCCTATTCTGATGCGGATGCAAAAAGCTTTGCCGGTTTTGCGGAAGCCGTGTGGCACGCCACGCCTGCTCTGGCCGCGACGTTCGGTGGCCGCTTCACCCATGAACAGGTTGCGCAGCTTGCCTACAACACCTCGGGCGGTGTCATCAACAACAAGGTCGATGCGAGCGCCACCTTCAACAACTTCTCGCCGCGTTTCTCACTCAACTACGCGCTGACCGACACGCAGAATGTGTACACCACCATCTCGCGCGGCTTCAAGTCGGGCGGCGTGCAGCCGGGAACCCCGCTGACCACGCAGTCCTATGCTCCGGAAACGCTCTGGAACTACGAGGTCGGCTTCAAGGGTGAGTTCCTGGAGCGGCGCCTGCAGCTCAATTCGTCGATCTTCTACATGGACTGGAAGAATATTCAGACCGAGTCGGCCTTCGGTCAGACTAATGAGAGCGGTGCCATCGAGTTCACTGGCGTCATTGGCAATGCCGCCTCCGCCAAGAGCTACGGTGTCGAGTCCGAGCTGATCGGGCGCGTATTCCCCAATCTCACGCTGTCCGGCGGAATCGGCTACGACCAGGCGAAGTTCGGTGACTACAGGAATGCCTACGTGGAGGGTGCGCTGCGAGACTTGAGCGGCGCGCCACTGCCCAACGCGCCCCGGTGGACGGGGCACGCGGCGGCCGAATACGAACATCGCTTTGACAGTGAGCACGATGGGTTCGTGCGGCTCGAGTGGAACTTCAAGGGCGCCATCAAGCCGGATCTCACCTCCGAGGTTCATTCCGGGTTCCCCTACGATGTGCCGAGCTATAATGTGATGAATCTGCGCATGGGTGTGAATGCAGGCAACTGGGACGTGATTGCGTTCGCGGAGAATCTGCTGGACCGGAAGTACTACACCAACGCCTACGAGAAGGCCTTTGCAGGCGGCATGTTCCTCAATCCGTCGTACCGCAGCTTTGGTGTCAAGGTCACCGTGAGGACTCAGTGAGGCGGTACGCTCGGATCGTGCCGCGGTTGCTCGCCGCGGCGGTTGTTTTCTGCTGCGCGGCCCAGGCGCAGGAATCCGAGTCGCAGCGCTTCCGGGCCTTTCTGGACCATGCCTATGACGGCGTGGTCCAGCGCGCCCCGATTCTCGCTTCCGAGTTTGGCGAACACGTCGGCGCGGATCGCTGGGACGATGTGTCGGAGCCCGGCCTGGCCGTCGATGCGAAAGCGGTCCGCGATCAGCTCGAGGCGGTCAAAACCCAGTTCTCCTATGACAAGCTCGATGCATCCGGAAAGTTGCAGTACCGGGTATTCGTAAACGAGTCGCAGCTTCTGCTCGATCGATATCGCTGGCGGGTTCAGTTCTATCCACTGAATCAGATCGTCGGCCTGCATGTCGAAGTGCCTGATGTTCTGATCAACCAGCAGCGGCTCGATTCCGTTGCCGACGCGCAAACCTATATCAAGCGCGTGGCTGCGACGCGGACGCTGTTCCTCCAACTGACAACCCGTATGTCGGCTCAGGCGCAGAAAGGCATTTACATGCCCAAGAGCGTCTATCCGCTATTGATTGACGGCGCCCGCAATGTCATCACCGGGGCGCCGTTTGACAAGGGTCCGGATAGTGCGATTTTTGCGGACTTCAAGCGGCGGACGGGTCTGCTGCCCATTTCGGAACCGCAGAAAGCGCGCCTGGTAAAGGACTGCCGCGCGGCATTGCTGCTGCAACTCGGTCCCGCGTACCGTTCACTCATCGACCTGCTGCAGAAGCAGGCCACGCAGACCCAGGTGGACGGCGGCGTATGGCAGATCCCACACGGCGATGAGTTTTACCAGTTCCTGATCCGTCAGTTCACAACTACCGACATGACACCGGCCGACGTGCATGCGTTGGGACTCGAGCAGGTCGCCAAGGTGCATACGCAGATTGAGGCAGTCATGCGCCGGATCGGCTTCCAGGGCTCGCTGCGGGAGTTCATGGACGAGACCCGGGCCGATCCGCGCTTCTACAACGAAAACACGGACGCGGGCCGCGAGGCACTGCTGGCGCGAGCTCGCGGAATTGTTGCAGCCATGCAAGCTCGGATCACTGACGAGTTTGTGTCGGCAGCTCCGCTGCCGCTGGAGGTGCGGCGGACGGAAGCCTACAAGGAGGCTTCTTCCCCGGCTGCATTCTACAATCCCGGCTCACCGGACGGCCGCCGGCCCGGCGTGGTCAATCTCAACCTGTCGGACATGAAGTTGCAGCCGACTTACGAGTTGGAGGATCTGCTGTATCACGAAGGCCTTCCCGGTCACCACATGCAGATCTCGACCATTCTCATGGACCCCGGGATCCCGAAGCTGCGCAAAGTGAATCAGTGGTGGCAGGACACCGCGTTTGTCGAAGGCTGGGGCCTGTACGCCGAACAATTGGGCAAGGACATGGGGTTCTACCAGGATCCTTACTCCGATCTCGGGCGCCTGACGGGCGTGTTGTGGCGCGCGTGCCGGCTCGTGGTCGACAGCGGTTTGCACTACAAGCGCTGGACTCGTGAGCAGGCCATCCAATATCTCGATGAGAACTCGGCCGCGCCGCACGGCACCATTGTGCGCGAGGTCGATCGGTATCTGGCGGTACCGGGTCAGGCGACCGCTTTCACGGTCGGCATGCTCAAATTCATTTCCGAGCGTGAGCGTGCGCGGCAGGCGCTGGGCCCGAAGTTCGATGTTCGTCAGTACCACCGCATCGTGCTGGAGAATGGCTACCTGCCGTTGTGGGCCGTTCACGATCGGGTCAACGAGTGGATTGCAGCGGAGCAGCCACCATTTCGCGCGTTGCTCGAAAACTATTGGCACGACTACCTGAAGCTCGATCCCGCGCTGGCGCTGTCCGTGGGAGACTTCTCGGCCGAAGAACGGTTTGATGAGTCTCTGACCGATGAGTGGCGCGCCAGGATGCTGGCCACGCTGCGGCATTATTCCGCCGAGCTGGCGAAATTCGATCCGTCACAGCTCTCCGAGGACGAGCGGGTCAGCTACAGCATGCTGCGCTATCGGCTCGACAGTGACCTCGGCTTCTACGGTGGCCCGTCATTTGAGCTCTCACGGCTGTTGCCCCTCAATCAATTTCAGGGACTGCAGGTTCAGTACGCCGTGGAAGCGGCCGGCTCCGGCGCGTTTCCGTACAAAACCGCCGCCGACTACGAGAAGGGATTGCTGCGGGCCGATGGTTTTGCCCGTTGGGCCGATGAAGCCATTGCCCGCATGCGCGAGGGAGTTGCCCGGAACGTGGTTCTACCGAAGCTGATTGTGGAGCGGATGTTGCCGCAGTTGCAGGTTCACCTGCACGTAGCGCCGCAGAGCAGCCAGTTCTGGCACCCGATCGAGACCCTGCCGGCGTCAATTCCGGCCGCGGACCGGACGCGGCTGGCAGATGCGTATCGCCAGAAGATTGCACAGGTGATCCAACCTGCGTATCAGCGGCTGTATGACTTCCTGTCAGCGGAATATGCCCCCCACGCGCGGGCAACGGCAGGTCTGGGCGCATTGCCTGGGGGGCAGGAGCTCTATCGCTACTACGTGAGACATCACACCACCACCGACATGACTCCGCGACAGATCCACGAGCTGGGCCTCGCCCAGGTGCGTGAGATATCCAGCCAACTGGCGGCGATTGAGAAGCAGGTGGGCTTCAAGGGACCGCTGCCGAAGTTTTTCGCCCGTGTGCGGGATGATCCTGCGCAACACTTTGCGCATCCTGAGGAGGTGTTGCCGGCGTTCCAAGCCGGGCGTGATCGCATCGTTCCTCATCTGCCGTCGCTGTTCGGAGTGTTGCCGAAGGCACCCTATGAAGTCCGCGCACTGCCAGATTCATACCGACAGTCGCGCGACAACGGTTATTATTCGGCGGCCGCCGCGGACGGCTCGCGGCCCGGCATCCTCTGGATCAACATCTACGCTCCCGGTGTGCAGGACAAATTCAATCTCATGACCTTGTCGCTGCACGAGGGACTGCCGGGACACCACTTCCAGACTTCCATTGCCGCCGAGCGCCAGGACCTGCCGTCGTTCCGCCGCTTCGACGAGACCAACGCCTACGTTGAAGGGTGGGGGTTGTATGCTGAGTCGCTCGGCCGTGAGATGGGGTTCTATACCGATCCCTGGCAGCTCTACGGACATCTCAACTACGCCATCCTGCGCGCCAACCGGCTGGTAATCGACACTGGCATCCATGCAATGGGTTGGAGTATCCAACAGGGCGTTCGCTGGATGACCGAACATTCCTCCATGACCGAGGCCCAGGCCGCCGCCGAAGTAGAACGGTATGCCGCCTATCCGGGCCAGGCGCTGTCCTACAAGTTGGGCGAGTTGAAGATCCTGTCGCTGCGCAATCGCGCGCAGCAGCAGTTGGGCTCGCGCTTCGACATCAAGGCGTTCCACGACCAGATCCTGACGGGTGGCAGCATGCCGCTGCAGATCCTCCAGGAGAAGATGGACCGCTGGCTCGCCAACCAACCCGCAGCCCCAGTGACCCACTGATCCGCGCACCGACGGAGATGCTCATGATTCGCTTCCGACTGGCTCTCGCCCCACTGGCTGCCTGCCTGGTGTTGACTTGCTCGGCTGCGTGGGCTCAGGCGCCGCAGGCGGCGATGCAAGCTCCGGCGGCGGCGGTCGTAGCACTGGTGGACGGCACCGTTGTCGCCATCGACGGCGGGCCCGCCTTGCAGAACGCGGTGGTGTTGGTCGAGGGCGATCGCATCTCGAAGATCGGCGCCGCCAACACCGTCACCGTTCCGCCCCACGCCAAAGTCATTTCAATGAAGGGCAAATGGCTGATTCCGGGGCTCATGAACATGCACGTTCACCTCGGCCTGCGCCTCCCCGGCGCTGCCGGGGCTGAGTTGATCAATGAATCCGACCGCGAGCAGGTGTTGCGCATGGCCTCCAACGCGCGCCTGTCGCTGTTGTCCGGGACCACGACACTGCGTTTGGTTGGTGAGGATCGGGGCAACGACTTTGTGTTGCGTGCCGCAATTGAAAAGGGCGAGGTCATCGGCCCGCGCCTGAAGACGGCGGGCGGCGTGATTGTGCCGACCGGAGGGCATGGCGATACCGAGGCGGATGGTCCTTACGGGTTGGCGAAAGCAACCCGCGAACAGATCAAGCTGGGGGCGGACTGGATCAAGATTGCCATTTCAGGCGGGATCGCGGATACCCATGGGAGCATCTCCGCCGCTCCCATGACCGATGAAGAAATGAAGGTGCTGATTGAGGTGGCTCACCGCAATGGCATCAAGGTGACCGCGCACAACGGTTCATCCGTGGCCGCGCATCAGGCCATGCAGTTTGGAATCGACGGCTTCGAGCACGGCTACCATCTCGATGAGAGTGTGTTGAAGGAGATGAAGTCCAAAGGTGTCTGGCTGGTGCCCACCATTGTGGTGAGTCAGCCGGGCGCGCGGGAGTTCTATAAGAAGATAGGTTCACCGCCCTGGTACCTGGCCCGCGTTGACAGCACCGGCAAGGATCATTGGGCGATGTTGCAGAATGCCATCAAGCTCGGAGTCAACATTGCATTGGGCACCGACCAGTTTCCTTTCGAGCCCAACGGCGGCACGACGGCAACGGTCGCGGAAGCCGAGCTCTATGTCAAAGCAGGTATGACACCGCTGCAGGCCCTGCAGTCAGCCACTACACAGTGCGCGAAGATGATGGGAGTGGAAGCCGACCTGGGCAGGTTGCAGCCGGGCAAGTACGCGGACATTGTGGCCGTCGAGGCGGATCCCACCAAGGATATCAGCGCGCTGCGGACTATCGATTTTGTGATGAAGGGTGGGGTGGTCTACCGCAACGACTCGGCACCGCTGCTCCCGACGAGCTGACAGCGCGCCACCGACGGGCCGCCGCGACCCGACGCGGCGCTACTGCTGCCTGCGAGCGGATATGGCTGCGGCGGGCGCGCGCTCCGCCCACCGCCCTCGACGCCTCAATGCACGTCGGCCACGGGTTTGGCCACGGCGACGGCCATTCCGTACGCGGCCATGCAGAACGCCGCCGCCACCATGATCGGTATTCCGGGTTGATGAAGCTGCGCGTCGTGCCTGACCGCGAACGCCAGCAGCGACAAGTACAGAATCGGCCCGAAAATGGCTGTCAGTCCCATGAACGCCGAGTTCAACCCCTGCAATCGTCCCTGCTCGTTCGAGGCCACCCGCCGCGACATCAAACTCTGCAGGCCCGGCATGATCAGTGCGCCCAGTGCGCCGGCGGGCACACCCATGAAAAACCAGAGGGGCGTGGGCGCCAATCCGTAGGCTAGAAATGCGAGGACAGCGCTGCCGAGCCCGACCAACAGCGCGCCGCGCTCGCCAATGGCCTTGACCACGCGCCCCACCACGAGGGTCTGCACCACGATCTGGCTCAAACCTGTGGCGACGAGCATGGCCGACGCGGCAAACGGCCCCCAGTTGAACCGGTATCCCACATACAGCACAAAAATGCTCGGGAATACATTGTGAGCAAACAGATACAACACATTGATGGACACCAGTCCGAGCAGGTTGGTGCGCTCCCGGAGAAAATCCAGCGCACCCACTGGGTTCGCCTTGCGCCAGTTCAATGCCGGCGTCCGGCGTTCGGGCGGCAATGACTCGGGCAGCACGAAGAACCCGTATAGCCAGTTGATTGTGGCCAGGCAGGCCGCCAGCCAGAAGGGCAGGCGCAGGTTGATATCGCCCAGCGCACCGCCGATCGCAGGACCCACCAGGAAGCCGATTCCAAACGCGGCGCCCAGCATACCGAAAGCTTTGGCACGCTCCTGGGGAGGTGTTACGTCTGCGACGTATGCATTGGCGGTGGAAAAGCTGGCGGAAGTGATACCGTTGATGACCCGGCCGACGAACAGCCATCCCAACGTCGGCGCCAGCGCCATGAACATGTAATCCACGCCCAGTCCGAAAATAGACAGCAGCAGCACGGGGCGACGTCCGAAGCGATCGGACAACATGGCGATGATCGGGCCGAAGAAGAACTGCATCAGTCCCCAGGTGACCGCGAAGGAGACTGTGTATTGAGCCGCCAGCGCCGTATCGCCGCCGGCGAATTGCTTCACCAGGTTGGGCAGCACCGGGATCATGATGCCCAGGCTGATGACGTCCATCAGAGCCGTGGCGAAGATGAAGACGACCGCGGCCTTCCTTGGGCCTTTCGGGGCTGCGTTCAACAATGCGCTTCGGTGTGTGAAGGACCCACCGACGCCAGTGCCCGGCTCAATGCCTTGAGGAGGTCCTGCGGGCTGCTCGGCTTTTGCAGAATGGCAAAGAAAAGCTGCCGGTCATTGTCGAGGGTGGCCGGCTGCGCGGTCTGTGCAATCACCGGGATGTGTTTCAGGGCGGCATCGCGGCTCAGATGTTGAGTGGCCGTGAGGCCGTCCATGATGGGCATGAAGATGTCCATCAAGATCGCCGCAGGTGGCCGGGCACGAGCGCTGGCCAACGCCTCGGCGCCATCACGTGCCTCTGACGTCATGATCCCGGCGTGCGCGAGGATCAACGCCACGATTTCCCGTGAATCGTCGTTGTCATCGACGATGAGAACGTATCCCGACATCTACTGGATCGCTGCGCGGCCGGCCAATTGGGCAATCTGACCGACCAGCTCCAGTGGCTGCACCGGCTTTTCAATGAAAACCTGGAATCCCGCCGACTCGGCCTCCGCGGCATGCTCGCTGGCTAGATACGCGCTCAGTACCGCGGCGGGAATCTTGCCAGCCGGAGTTGGCAGAGCGCGCACGGCGCGCACCAGGTCAAACCCAGTTCGACCCGGCATGGCCAGATCCGATACCAGAACCGCAGGTTGATGCTGATCCAACAATTTCAACGCCTCATCCGCCGAAGCCGCTGTCAGGACCTCGGCGCCATGATGCCGGAGGATACCCTCCAGCGTCGACAGTACCTCGGGCTCATCATCCACAACCAGGATGGATACGCCATCGAGGCGCGCTTCAGGCGGGGCGATGCCGGCGCGCCGGCGCAGCCACGTGCCTGGCTGATCCAACACCGCCGGCACGGGGAATTCCAGGGTTATGGTGGTGCCCCGGTCCTGGCCTGCGCTCGCGGCCTCGACCGTGCCGCCGTGCAGGTGCACGAGCTCCTTGACGATCGTCAATCCCAGGCCCATGCCGCCGAAGCGGCGCGTCGAGCTGGGATCCGCCTGGCGGAAGCGATCGAAAATAAACGGCAAAAACTGCGGCGCAATGCCGATACCCGAATCCTCGATCACCACGCAGGCCCGGCGATCGCCACGCGAAATCCTGACGAGAATGCGCCCGTCGTTGGGTGTGAACTTGATGGCGTTGTTGAGTACGTTCCAGAGGATCTGCTGCACCCGGTCCGGGTCGCCCCAGATGAAAGCGGAGGTTTCCTGTTGGACGTCGAGCTGAATGTTCTTGGCGCGGGCGCTCAGTCTCAGCACCTCGACCACCGCAAGGCACGCGGAGGCCAGGTCGACCAGCCGTGTGTTGAGTTGCAGCCGGCCGGCGGAGGCTCGCGACACATCCAACAGGTCCTCGACCAGGCGCGATTGCAGAGCGACGTTGCGCTCAATGACCTCCAGGGCTTTCTTCAAGGCCGGCGGCGGTTCGGTGCGGTTGAGTTGCCAGATCCAGCTCTGGATGACGTGCAGCGGCGTACGTAGCTCGTGCGAGAGCGTGGCCAGAAAGTCGTCTTTGAGCTTGTTGGCCGTTTCCGCACGCTCGCGTGCCGTGCGCTCACGTTCGAGCGATCTTTGCAGGTCACCGTACAGCTCGATATTACTGAGGGCGAGGGCCGCGGCATTGGCTAACGCCTGCAGGACCTTCTGCTCGGCCGGAGTGGCTTCATGGGGTTGGGCCCAATAGGCGCCGATGGCGGCAATCGGATCATCCCGCCGCACCGGCACCATCACCAGGCTCTTCACGAAGGTCGGGCGATAGGCCTCATGCGGAATTCGTGCATCCGCGTAGATATCCGCGACCACCGCAATCTGCCGGTTGAGCATGGCCCAACCGGATATGCAGCTCTGCAGCGGGAAGCGGCTGCCTTTCCAGAGCGGCCCGATAGCTTCCTCGTCGGCGTAAAAGCACTTGTCATCCTCTCGAAGGACGAACGTAACGCCATCGGCTTTCGTGAGCTCGCGCGCGGAGCTGCGCACGATGCGAGTCACCTCATCGAGCGTCCGCGCGGACGCCAACGCGGTGACGGTTTCGAGCAGCGAATCCAAAAACGACTCCCTCAACCGGCTTACGCCCGAAGTCTGTATAAATGTACAGACACCACGGGCGATTGTAATGCGGCGCAATCCTAGCGTGTCACGGGTTTGCACGGAAAGTGCGCAGGCGCGCGCTAACTCAATTTCGCATCTCGCGCTTCACGCCCGATGGCCGTCAGAACCAGGATCGCCACAGCCGCGGCCACCGCCACGCTGGCCAGCGCGAAGGCGTAGTTTCCGCCTTCGTTCTTGGCAATGGTTGTCTGCAGCACCGCGTTGGATGAGGCAATGAAGTTACCCAACTGGTAGACCGTACCCGGAAAGGTGGCGCGCGCATCGGCGGGTGAAAGCTCATTCAAATGGGCGGGAATGACGCCCCACGCCCCCTGTACACAGACCTGCATCAGGAAGGCGCCGCACGCGAGCCCCACCATGGTGGTGGAGTAGGCCCAAAGGTACACAACCGGAAGCGACAGAATCGCGCCGATGATGATGGTGCGGCGACGGCCGAGTGTCTGACTCCACAGCCCGAATGTCCAACCGCCCAAAATCGCGCCAATGTTGTAAATAACAGCGACCGTGGTGATTTCACGAACACTGAATCCATGTTGCGCCTGCAGGAAGCGCGGATAGATATCCTGCGTACCGTGGCTGAAGAAGTTGAATGCAGTCATCAACACGATGGCGTAAAGCGCGGTGCCCCAGTGCTTCGCGAGCACCGCAAGGATATTCCCCTGGCGGGCGCGCTCCTTGTTCCAGCCCGGTGACTCGGGAACGTGCCGGCGAATGTACAGGACGAGCAGAGCGGGGAGGGCGCCTACCATGAACATGCCTCGCCACCCGATCGTGTTGTAAACGAGCCCGTACACAACGGACGCGAGCAGATAGCCTGTCGGATAACCCGACTGCAACAGTCCGGACACGACGCCGCGCGATTCCTGCTTCACTGACTCCATGGTCAGTGACGCGCCGATGCCCCATTCACCTCCCATGGCAACCCCGAACAGGGCGCGGATGACCAGAAACGACGTGAGATTGGGCGCGAATGCCGTTGCAAAGCCGAGCATGGAGTACAGCCCGACGTCCAGCATCAATATGGGGCGCCGTCCGAAGCGATCAGCCAGGCGTCCGAAAATGAAGGCTCCCAGTGGCCTACACGCGAGCGTCAGGGTGATGGCGAGCGCGACCTGGCTTTCCTCGACGCCGAATTCTTTGGTTACGTCCTTGAGTACGAAAACCAGGAGAAAAAAATCGAAGGCGTCCAGCGTCCAGCCCAGATAGCTGGCAATCACCGTATTCTTCTGCGCAGGCGACCAGCCCTTCAACGCGTCCAATAGCGCCATGCATACCCCTTCTGGATGGTTCTGACGTGGAGACTTAGTCTTATTGAAGCCTTAGGATACGCTGGAACGAATCGCGCAGTGATGAGGACTCGAGCCATGGCTTACGAATACCGCAAGTTTTACATCGACGGCCAGTGGGTGGACCCCGCCCAGCCCAAGGAATTCAAGGTCATCAATCCGGCGACCGAAGAGGTGGCGGGTGTGATTTCAATGGGCAATGCGACGGATGTAGATCGTGCGGTGGCCGCGGCCCGGCGCGCATTTGACAGTTTCTCCCAGACCTTGCCCGATGATCGGCGGGGCCTGCTGGAGAAGATCCTGAGCGTCTACAAAAAGCGCTACACCGATGTCGCCAACGCCATCCGCGATGAAATGGGCGCACCCGCGAAGCTCGCCAACGGCTCCCAGGCCGGTATTGGCGTGGGTCATCTCACGGCAATGATCGATGTACTGAAGAATTTCAAATTCGAGGACCGTCACGGTCCCGCGCGCCTGGTGTTGGAGCCGATCGGTGTGTGTGCGCTGATCACCCCGTGGAACTGGCCTATCAACCAGGTCGCCGCGAAGGTCGTGCCGGCGCTGGCCGCCGGTTGCACCATGGTTCTGAAGCCGTCTGAATTCTCACCGTTCAGTGCCATGGTCTGGGCGGAGGTGTTGCACGAAGCCGGTGTTCCCAAGGGTGTATTCAACCTCGTCAACGGAACCGGCATGGAAGTGGGCGCGGCGCTGGCGTCGCATCCCGAGGTCGATATGGTGTCCTTCACTGGCTCGACCCGTGCGGGAACCGAGGTTGCCAAGTTGGCCGCGACGACGGTCAAGCGCGTTCACCAGGAGCTCGGCGGCAAGTCACCCAACATCCTGCTGGACGATGCCGACTTTGAAAAGGCCGTGAAGGCGGGTGTGCTGCACGTGTTTGAAAATTCCGGCCAATCGTGCAATGCGCCCACACGCATGCTCGTGCCGGCCGGCCGGCTGGCGGAAGTGGAGGCGATTGCGAAGAAGACGGCGGAAGGCGTCACGGTCGGCGATCCCACCTCGGCGGAAATCCAGGTCGGACCGGTGGTGTCCAGTATTCAATTCGAGCGGGTCGAGGACTTCATTGCCAAGGGCATTGCCGAGGGCGCGAAGTTGGTGATCGGCGGCGAAGGCCGGCCGGCGGGTTTGAGCAAGGGTTACTTCGTCAAACCCACGATCTTCTCCAACGTCAACAACAACATGTTGATTGCACGTGAGGAGATTTTCGGGCCCGTGCTCGCGATCCTGCCTTATCAGACGGAAGAAGAGGCGATCAGGATCGCGAACGACACGCCGTACGGCCTGCAGGCGTATGTCTGGTCGAACGACCTCGCGCGTGCCAACCGGGTCGGGCGGCGCATTCGCGCCGGCCGGATCACCATCAACGGCAAGGCGGGCGACATGAACACGCCGTTTGGCGGATTCAAGAAGTCAGGCAACGGCCGCGAGTGGGGCGAGCACGGCTTGCGTGACTTCCTCGAGGTCAAAGCCATGATCGGCGCCGAAGTCGCCTAGCGGACAGCCGGCTCGCCCAGGCGATTCCGCCGGGAATGAGCGGAAATGCGCTGCATTTCCGCTGTCCGCTCGACCTGTTGGCCGTTGCGTCCTCTGTCCACGGCGGAAGAAAATCAGAACATGAGCCGACTGAAGAACAAAATCGCACTGGTCACCGCCGCGGGGCAGGGCATCGGGCGGGCCTCCGCCGAGTTGTTCGCGAAGGAAGGCGCGCGCGTCATTGCAGTGGACATCAACCCCAAGACGCTGGCGAGTCTCTCCGGCATGGAGACTCGCCAGGTGGATCTGACGGACGCAGCCGCGATCGAAGCCCTGAGCCGGGATGTCGGTGGCGTCGACATCCTGTTCAACTGTGCTGGATTCGTGCACGCAGGGACCCTGCTGTCAACCAGCGACACTGATTTTGACTTCTCGTTCAATCTCAACGTGAAGTCGGCTTTTCGCATGATCCGGCAGTTCCTGCCCGGGATGATTGCCCGTGGCGGCGGCTCGATCATCAACATGTCCTCGGTGGCCAGCTCCGTCATCGGCGTACCCAACCGGTTTGTTTACGGTGCCTCAAAGGCCGCGCTCATCGGCCTGACCAAGTCGGTGGCCATTGATTTTGTGAAAGACAGGGTCCGCTGCAACGCGATCTGTCCGGGCACCGTGCAATCGCCCTCGCTGGAGCAAAGACTGGCGGCGACCGGGGATGCAGCCAAGGCGCGCGCCGAATTCATTGCCAGGCAGCCCATGGGCCGTATTGCGACAGCGGAAGAAATCGCCGAGCTGGCGTTGTACCTGGCCAGCGATGCCTCCGGGTTTACGACCGGAGCCACGCATATCATTGATGGTGGATGGTCAACCGGATGATCATTTCCTCCACCCTGGATTTTCGCGAGGCCGCCCGCAGGCGTTTACCCCGCTTCCTGTTCGACTACGCCGATGGCGGAGCCAACAGTGAGCACACCATGCAACGCAACGTGCTCGATCTCGGGGACGTCGCGCTTCGGCAGCGAGTGCTGGTGGGCGGTGGCACGGCCGATCTGACAACAACGCTCTTCGGTCAACAACGGCCGCTGCCGGTCATGCTCGGGCCGGTGGGTATTGCCGGCATGTTCCGGCGGCGCGGCGAGACACAGGCGGCGCGGGCCGCCAGGGCCGCCGGAATTCCTTTTTGCCTCTCGACGGTGTCGCTGTGCTCCTTGTCGGAAGTGGTGCAGGCGGTCGGCCACGAGCTGGTCTGGTTTCAGCTCTATGTGTTGCGCGACCGTGCTTTCATGCGAGACCTGCTGGCAACCGCGCAGGGACTGGGCGTGAGGACACTCGTATTCACTGTTGATATGCCGGTTCCGGGCGCACGCTATCGCGATGCTCACTCGGGCATGTCAGGCCCGAATTCGTCCCTGCGCAGAGTCCTCCAGGCAATGTCCCACCCGGCGTGGGCCTGGGATGTGGGCTTGAACGGCCGTCCCCACCAGCTCGGCAATCTACAGCCCGTGCTCGGCAAAGCGAGCGGCTTGAAAGATTATATTGGCTGGCTGAGCGGCAACTTCGACCCCACCATCCGCTGGCAGGATCTCGAATGGATCCGCTCGAGCTGGCAGGGGTCGCTGATTCTCAAGGGCATCCTGGATCCGGAGGATGCGCGTGAAGCTGTTGGCATCGGTGCGGATGGCATCGTGGTATCAAACCACGGCGGCCGGCAGCTCGATGGTGTGTTGTCGAGCGCGCGGGCGCTTCCTGCCATCGCCGATGCGGTGGGCGACAAGACCACGGTGTTGGCTGACTCGGGCGTGCGCTCGGGGTTGGATGTGGTGCGAATGTTGGCCCTCGGCGCTAAAGGCGTCCTGCTCGGCCGCGCATGGCTCTATGCCATGGCAGCACGAGGTGAGGCAGGCGTCACGCAACTGCTGGATCTGATCGCGAAGGAAATGCGAGTGGCCATGACCTTGACAGGCGCCCACAAGATCGCCGACATCTCCAGCAAAAATCTTGCGGGTTAGCCCTTTTTATCCATCGCCAGCGTGGCGCCCGAGGGTTGCGTGGTGGCACGCAACTTCTTGGCAACCAACTCCGCTTCCCGCATCGCCCGTAACACGTTGCCACCCGTCACCTTCACCAGGTCATCGTGTGACCAACCGCGGCGGGCCAACTCCGCGATCAGCGCAGGATACTTGTCGACAGCGTCGAGGCCCTGAGGGGCCTCCGGGATCCCGTCGAAATCCGACCCAAGGCCAACACAGTCCTTGCCCGCCACCTTGGCGATATGCTCGACATGGTCCGCCACCATGCTGAGGGTGACCACGGGTTTGGGGTGCGACGCGAGCCATTGAGCGTAGGCCGCCTTGGCCCGATCCGGCTGTCCAATGTAGAGGCCGCCGAAGGGAGGCGTCTGCTCGCGGGCCTTTTCCGCCACCTCTTCGGCATCCCAGCGGGCCCGTTCCTGTGACACATACCCCGGGAAAAAATTGACCATGACGACGCCGCGATTTTTAGCGACCAGCGCCAGTACGTCATCCGGCACATCGCGGGGGTGATCAATCAATGCCCGGGCGCCCGAATGCGAGAAGATGACAGGCGCCTGGGTGACCGCCAGCGCATCCTTCATGGTCTTGGGCGAAACGTGGCTGAGATCCACCAACATGCCCAGCCGATTCATTTCCGTGACCACGACGCGGCCAAAAGCCGTAAGGCCATTGTGGGCCGGTGCCTCGGTCGCCGAGTCGGCCCACGCCGTATTCGTTGCATGGGTGAGCGTCATGTAGCGCGCACCCATGTCGTAGAACTGCCGCAGGGCAGCCAGCGAGTTGCCGATCTGATGGCCGCCTTCCACCCCCATCAGGGAAGCGATGCGGTGTGCATGCTCGATCCGCACCACGTCCGCGGCCGTGTAGGCCATTTCGAAATCGCTCGGATAGCGCGCCACCATGCGCTTCACCAGGTCGATCTGCTCGATTGTGGCCGTGATCGCCGCGGCATCCTGCAACTCGGTGGGCACGAAGACTGACCAGAACTGCGCACCTACTCCCCCCGCCCGCAGACGTGGAATATCAGTCATCAAGGGCACCTGATCCGGTGGGGCTTTCGGGCCGGGCGGCAGGTGCGAGGTGTCCTTGGAGAGGTCAATAGCGTCGAGGTTGGAGGCGAAGCGCTCGCGAATTTCCCACGGCAGGTCATTGTGACCATCGATCACCGGGCTGTCCGCCAGCACCTTGGCTACATCCACCGCCGGAGCGGCCGCTTCAGCGACCGCGATTGAGCCCAGCAGACCTGCGAGAATCACCAGTTTGATGTGTTGCATCCGCCAAGCGTAATGGAATCTACGCGCTGGCCGCTAGTGGCTGGGTACGCCTCAGCCGCAGATACACGCTCGCATAACTCAGCAGCGAGCCGACGGCGAACAGCGCAACTACGCCCAGCATTTGCGCAAATCCGAGCTGCTGGTCCAGCAAAGTTCCCGCCAGGAAGGGACCGGCGCTCTGTCCGATGCCCTGGGCGGCCGGTATCAGGGCCACGTGGCGGCCCGAAGGGTCGATGCCCGTCAGCGTGCTGAGCTGATAGACGCTCGCCATTGACCACACCTCAAAAAATATCAAGACGCCCGAGATGTAGGCTGGAACCGAGAGACTGACAGCCCAGACCGCATACACGCCAATCATCACAATGATGGCGCCGAGCTGCGGGCGGTGTTGTCCCCAACGGCGGCCCAGTGCATAGGCGAGCATCGAGCCCGTGAGGCTGAACAGGTTGCACACAGTCAGTGTGTTCGAAATGCTGTTCTCGGTCATTCCGACCGACAGGCCGATCCGCTCCGCGTAGGCGTAAAATGCGCTGGCGGCAACACAAAACAACACGACGCCCAGCAGGCAAGCCCAAGCCAGCGGCGCCGCGCTCGTGGCGGGCGCCGGATCGGCAGCGCTCGTTTCAGCCAGTCCCCTGGGAATGCGCGCAATCAACAGGGCAGGCGGCAGGAAAAGCAAACCCAGCACCGCGTAGATTCCTCTGGCGTGCCAGGCGGCCACGACGTCCGGAATGAGCCACAGCTCCAGAGAGTTCGCGATCACCAGAATGACCACGAAGATGCTGAAGTTGCGTGCGGACTGCTTTGTGAGTGAGAGCGCGGCGATGGCGGCGGAGTAGCAGATACCGCTGCCGACTCCGGTGAGCAGGCGAATCGCGCAGAACGAAGCGAAGGAAGTGATGCCCAGAGTGGTGCCATTGCCGGCCAGCGCGATCGCAATGCCCACGGCGGCGAGTACGCGATAGGAAGCCCATCGGCCCAACACCGACACGCTGACCGAGCCCAGCAGCATGCCGGCATTCTCCGCGGCGCCGATCCAACCTATCTGCGGGTTGCTGAACCCATACTCATCGGCCAGCGCGCCGAGAATGAGCGGCAGCCCGAGATACACTCCATAGGCTGCCACGCACGCGAACATGCAAGCCCCAACCGCGATGGGGCTGTCACGATCGCCAGTGCCCGCAACAACGTTGGCGGCGATGTCAGAACTCCCGTTTCAGCTCCAGGCCGACGGTACGTGGACGGGTCACAAACAGCTTGGGGCGATCCGGCAGCTCGGCGCCTTCAGGGATCAGGTCGCCGATGACCCCCAGTTTGTTGAACACATTGCGAAGGGACAGTGTGAGCTCCCACGGCCCCTGGTTCACACCCGCGCGCAGGTGCAACAATCCATACGAGCTCAGCGGCCGGCCGCCATCGGCGGGCGGTACATTGTTGAAGCTCGTGCGCGCTCCGGTGAATTCATATTGCGCGCGGAAGAACGCGGACCGCTCGCCCAGCGGGAGCACATATTGCGCGGAAGTCGAGCCCGACCACCTCGGCACGCCGGTCAGCGGCTGGCCCACGATCGTGCGCGATGCTTCAGTCGCTTCGGTGATCTTGGCATCTTCGTAGCCCGCCGACAGGTTCAGGGTCAGATGGTCAATGACCGCCAGGTCCATTTCGAACTCCGCACCCGTGCTTTCCGCGGCCCCCGAGTTGGCCACGAGATTGAAGGTGCAGGGCAGGTAGACCGACTGTTGGATGCCCTTCCACTTGATCTTGTAGGCGGCGGCGCGGGTGCGGACCCGATTGTCCATGAAGGTGTTCTTGGAGCCGATCTCATAACTCCACAGGGAGTCCGACTCGAATGCCGCGCCATTCTTCAGTCCCAACGCGGCCAGATCGCCGTCGCAGATGGGGGGCAGCAAAGAGTTGGTGCCGCCGATGCGGAAGCCCTTGGCGGCTGATGCATACACCATCTGATCCGGCGCGTACTGATATTTGGCTGTGTAGCGCGGCGCCGTCTGGTACTGGTGTGCCTCGGAGTAGGTATCCGGCGGCCCGGAGGTTCCGCCATTGAGAGGTCCGGAAGCAGTGTACGCGCCTTCATGAGCAAGGTAGGCACGCCGCACGCCCGCGGAGAACTCCCACTTCTCGGTGGGCTTGTAGTTCACATCGATGAATTCCGCGCGCTCGCGATCGGCGTTGGGCGTGTTCTGGACGTATTCCAGATCCGTGCCAATGGTGTAGCCGGAAGCCGCATCGAGACCGGGTGCCAGGTAGTTTTCGCGGAAATGGCGCTCGGATACGGAGTCGAAGAACCCGACCACGAAATTCACGGGACCCTTGAAGGTCGACTCGAAGCGCACTTCACCGTTCCAGGTGCGGGTATTGAGGACGTTGGGCAGGGGTGCCGGGACGTAGTAGGGCAGGCCCCAAAAGACGATTGCATGGGAATCCGACGTGTCTTCGAGGTCGTACGCCCGGCGATAGAAATAGGTTCCGGTGGCAATGACCCGGCCGAACGCCGCCTCGTGTTTGATCGTGAGGCTGCCGAAGCTCCAGGTGTCTTCCACCGCTTCCGGCACATTCAACGGCCGCTTCTGCGTAAAGTTGTCAGCCGTGTAGTCAGCAAGCGGATACCCGTTCGTATTCGTGTGCTGATACATGTACATCGGAGTGATGCTCAGTCCGGGAACTGCCTCGGGCGTTATCTTCAGGGTTACTGAGTATCCCTGACCCTGTTCGGCGCCCACATGATCCTTGTGGCCGACGGGCGCGCCTCCAGGCGGGTAGTCGATGCTCGGCGAACGCGGATCCTGCGGTCCACCCCAGGTCCGGGTAAATAAACCCGGATCGAAGGCACTGTAGCCGCTGATTCGCACTGCGACATTGTCCTTGATGAGCGGCGCATTGAAGGTGCCCTGGGCGGAATAGCCGCCGCCGCCGTGATCGACCTGCGTGCCTTCGAGATCGACCTTGCCGGACATGACGTCCATGCTGGGATCGCGCGTTACGAGCCGGACCGTGCCGCCCATCGATCCCTGGCCGAACAGGGTGCCCTGCGGTCCGCGCAGTACTTCCAGGTGATCGATGTCGACCACTCGCGGATCGAGCGACATGGGCACCGGCGTGTCATTGAGATAGAAGCCGGTGGTGTTGTTGCCAAACACACCGCGGATGGCGATGGCGCGCGTGGAGGAAACCCCGAAGGCGTTGCCGTTGCCGCCGGCGCCGGCGCCGGTGCTCTGTGCCAGGTTGGGAATGCTGGCCGCGTAGTCGGTGAAGCTCTTGTCGCCGAAGCTTTCCAGTTGCGCGCCGGTGACGGCGGTCATGGAGATGGCCACGTCCTGCAGCTTCTCCGAGCGGCGCGTGGCGGTGACAATCACATCCTCGAGCTGATCGCCGGGCGGGGCGGGTGCCTGTGCCAGGACCGGGAGGCTCGCGCCGAGGAGGCAGATGACTGTTGCGTAGAGCGTGGAGCGCGGAACAGGGCGGGACCGGGTCATGAGTCCTCCAAGTTATTTTCGCGTTATCAAATGATGCTAGCAGACATGATCATGGGTGTAAATCGTGATCACAGATGCGATCTTGGGTCACAGCGCCGCAGTGTTGATTCCGCAAGCCGGGTAGTGCATGTGATCAAAGAATGGGTGTATGATCACGGAATGGAAAAGCTGACGAGTCGACAGACGGGTGCCGGCGGCTACCGCATCGGCATCGACACCGGGGGCACGTTCACTGATGTCGTGGTCGGAGACGACACCGGCATTCTGAGTGTGGGCAAGGCATTGACGACGCGGGAGCGCATATCCCGGGGCCTGCTCGAGGGCCTCGCGGTCGCCGCGAAACCGCTCGGCATGGATGTACGAACCCTGCTGCAACGGACAGCGGTGTTCATCTACGGGTCCACCCGCGCCACCAATGCCATTCTCGAGGGTAAGACAGCGCGCACCGCGTTGCTGGTCACCGCGGGATTCCCGGACATCCTGGTCCGGCGCGAGGGAGGTAAGACCAATCCCTGGGATTACTCTAAGGATTATCCCGAGCCGTATGTGCCGCGGCAGCTCACCTTCGAAATCCGGGAGCGCATGACCGCCGAAGGCGTCGCCGCGGTTGCGTTCGACGAAGCGGCGGCGCTGGAAGTTATTCGCAAGCTGAAGTCACAGCGCATCGAAGCCGTCGCAGTGTGCTTCCTGTGGTCGATTGCCAATCCGGCGCATGAGTTGGCAGTCGGCAGGTTGCTCGAGCGCGAACTGCCCGGAGTTCCTTATACGTTGTCGCACCAGGTAAATCCCATCGTGCGCGAGTACCGGCGTGCCTCGTCAGCTTCAATCGATGCGTCGCTCAAACCCTTGATGCAGCACCATCTGCGTGAGATGGAGACTGATCTGCGCGCGGCGGGCCTCGAAGGCGAGCTGCTGCCTGCCATCTCGCTCGGCGGGGTGATGCATATAGAAGGAGTCATCAACCGGCCCATTCACATGGTGCGGTCCGGGCCCTCGCTGGCACCGATTCTGGGCCAGGTCACGGGCGCTGCGGAAACCGGGGCCACCGAAGTCATTGTCTGCGATACGGGAGGCACCAGTTTCGACGTCAGCCTGGTTCGCGACGGCCGGCCCGTGTTTGGGAGAGATACCTGGCTCGGCCCCCGCTACACGGGGCATCTCACAGGTCTGTCGTCCGTCGACGCGCGCAGCATTGGTTCGGGTGGCGGTTCCATCGCCCGGATCGACTCGGGCGGATTGCTTTGTGTGGGCCCGGAGAGTGCGGGCGCGGACCCGGGGCCGGCGTGTTATGGCCGAGGGGGGACTCATGCGACGGTGACCGATGCCGCCCTCGTGTTGGGATATCTGGACGCCGAGTATTTCAATGGCGGCCGGATGAAGTTGTACACGGACGCCGCGCGCAGAGTGATCGGGCGCCTGGCCCAGGAGCTCGGCAAAAGCGTCGAGGACACCGCCGCCGGGATCCTGACGGTCGCCAGCGAGCACATGGTGGCAGCCATCAAGGAAATCACCATCAACGAAGGCGTCGACCCGCGTGACAGCCTGCTGATGGCCGGTGGCGGCGCCGCAGGCCTCAACATTGTGCCGATCGCTCATGAGTTGGGTTGTGCCCAGGTGCTCGTGCCGCGTATGGCCGGTGCGCTCAGCGCCTGTGGTGCGCAGTACACCGATGTGGTGACGGAGTTCAGTACCAACCAGGTGACGCAGTCGGATCAATTCGACTTTGACGCGGTCAACCAGGCGTTGTCCGGCCTCGAAACCTCCATGAAGGACTTCGAGGCAAGCCTGCGCGCCCGCGGCATCGAGAAGTTCCGCTTCGAGTTCTTTGTCGAGGCGCGCTACCAGTACCAGGTCTGGGAGCTCGAAGTACCCTTGGCGAAGCCGCGCTTCGCGGCGGCGGCGGATGTCGCTGCCGTGGTGCGCGCGTTCCATGCCGCCCACGAGTCGATTTTCGCGGTGTCGGAAACGGACCGGCACGTCGAGTTTATTCAGTGGAAGGGACGCGTCACCGGTGAGCTGAGCCGGCCGCCATTGAAGCCGATGGCGACTGCCAGCGGCGCCACGCCCGTACCGAGCCGCAAGGCGCACGCCTATTTCACCGCCACCGGCACGGTCGAAATTCCTCTCTATCGGGGGGAGACCCTCGGGCCCGGTACCGAGATCGCAGGTCCAGCCCTGATTGTCGAGCCGATCACCACCCTGGTGTTGTATCCCGGCAGCCGCGCTAGCGTCACGAAGTTCAACAACTACATGGTGGATGTACCGTCATGAGCCAGGAAAAGAAGCCGCGGAAGCTCGATCAGGTGGTGGTCGCCGTGCTGGCCAACCGGCTGGATTCCATCGTCCGGGAGATGACCAACACCCTGTTCAGGACGGGGCGCTCGGCCATCCTGAACACCGCGAAGGATTTCTCCTGCTCCATTGTGACAGCCGACAACCAGTTGCTGTCCTCGGCGGACGGCTTGCCGATTCACGTGCTGGGAGGTGGCCGCCAGACCGAATCCATGCAGGAGTTTCATCCGGACCTGGCCGCCGGGGATGCCTATCTCCACAACGACCCCTACCTCGGCAACACGCACACGGCGGATCACACCATCCTCGTGCCCGTGTTTGTCGGTGGCCGCCACATGTTTACCGTGGCGGCGAAAGCACACCAGGCTGACTGCGGAAACTCGGATCCCTCCACCTACATGCCTTTTGCCAAGGACGTGTACCAGGAGGGGGGTCTCAACTTCCCCTGTGTCCGCATCCAACGCGACTATGAGGATGTGGGCGACATCATTCGGATGTGCCGCCGCCGCATTCGCGTGCCGGAAGTCTGGTACGGCGACTATCTGGCGGCTCTTGGCGCCGCGCGGATTGGTGAGCGGCGCTTGCAGGCGCTGGTGGAGCGCTACGGCGCTGAAACGATAGCGACGTTCGTGCGCGAGTGGCTGGACTATTCCGAGCGGCGCATGACTCACGCCATCAAGAGCCTGCCTGCCGGCAAGCTGGTGGCGGAGGGCCGTCACGATTCATTGCCCGGATTGCCGCACGGAGTTCCGGTCAAGGTGAAAGTGGAGGTTGACCCGGGCGAGGGCCTCGTAACGGTCGATCTGCGCGACAACATCGACTGCGTCGCTGTTGGAGTCAATCTCTCGCAAACGTGTGCGACTGCCGGTGCGCTCATCGGCGTGCTCAACTGCATCGACCCGTCCGTTCCGCGTAACGAAGGTAGTTTTCGCCGGATCCGGATCCTGCTGAAAGAAAACTGTGTCGTGGGCATCCCGCGATTCCCGGCATCGACCTCCATGGCCACTTCGAATGTCACCAACCGCCTGATCAATGCAACTCAGCGCGCCTTCAGCATGCTGGGCGACGGCTATGGCCTCGCGGAGGGAGCTGCCTCCATGGGCGCGGGCTTTGGCGTGGTGTCAGGGTTGGATCGGCGCCATGGCAACGAGCCGTATGTCAACCAGATGGTCATCGGCAACAACGGCGGCCCGGGCGCGCCCGGGTGCGACGGCTGGGTGACCTACTGCATGCCGGACGCCGCCGCTTCGGTGATGGTCGACAGCGCGGAGATCATTGAACAGAAATATCCGCTCCTGATTCGCTCGCTGCGTCTCGTCGAAGACAGCGGCGGTGCAGGCCGATTCCGGGGCGGTCCCGCCGGCGAGATCGTGTACGGCCCACTGCACGATCCCATGACGGTGGCCTATTTCGCGGAAATGCACGAAGACCCGCCGAAGGGCACGCGGGGTGGCGGCGCAGGGTGCCGGTCCGAGGTAACCAGGATCTCACGCGAAGGCCGTGAGGAGCCCTTGCCGCCGATCGGGCTCGTGGAGTTGCAGCCCGGGGAGTTCATTCGCGGGCGCGAGTCCGGTGGCGGTGGCTACGGCAATCCGCTCGAGCGCGATCCCAACCGGGTGCGTCACGATGTCCTCGAGGGTTGGATCTCGCTGCCCGCGGCACGTAGCACCTATGGCGTGATCTTGCAGGAGGGCAGCCTCGATGTGGACAGTGCGGCAACGAGCGCACTACGCCGCGAGCTGGCTGGACAGCGATCCTGAAGAAGACGCTCAAACGCCGGCATCTTTTTACGCTCGGCGTCGGGACGATCGTCGGTGTTGCGTGGCTGGTGGTGCTCGGGTCCGTGCTCGTTTCCGCCGGGCCGCTCGGTGCGACGATCGGTTTTGTGGTGGGCGCCGGGATCATGATTCCCATCGGCTTGTGCTACGCGGAGTTGACCGGAGCTCTGCCGCATGCCGGCGGTGAGATCGTCTATGCGTACACGCTGTTTGGAGTCCGCTGGGCCTACGTGGCGGGTGTTTGTCTCGCATTGATCTACGTGATCAACTGCGTATTTTTCGCGATTTCAGTGGGGTGGCTGCTCAATGCGTTGCTTCCGGGAATCGAAGGATCCGCGCTCTATACCGTGTTGGGCGCGACGGTGCACGGCGGCGACATCGTGGTCGGCGTCGCGGGAACACTCATCCTGTTGGTCGCCCATTGGCGCGGTGCGAAAGATGCCGCGCGGCTGCAGGATCTCGCGACTTATCTCCTGCTCGCGGCAACGTGTATTTTTGTTGCGATCGGCATAGGGCAGGGACACGCCGCCAACCTGCAGCCGCCCATCGCGCCTTCCGATTGGGCCGGCGGCTATGGCGGAATACTGGCGGTCCTGGCGGTCACTCCCTATTTCTTCGGCGGATTCAACACCATTCCGCAGGCGGTGGCGGAGCTCGAGGACGAGCGCGATCGCCGCCGGATTGCCAGCATGTTGGCAGGCTGCATCCTCACGTCGCTGGTGTTTTATTGCCTGGTGCTGCTCGCGGTGTCGATGGTCTTGTCGCGCGATCAGTTGCTGAAGTTCGAGTTGCCGGTGGCGGAAGCCTTCCGCGCTGCCTTCCACTCGGCGCTGATTACCGACATTGTGCTCGTGGGCGGACTGCTGGGGCTGATTGCGGTCTGGAATGCGCTGTTTTTCGCGGCTACTCGCGTGTTGTATGCGCTGGGCCGGGCGCGGCTCCTGCCGCCGATCCTGGGCGACCTGGGTGCCGGTGGACGTGCGCCCACCACCGCGATCGGCGTCGTCACGGCACTCAGCATCGGCGGGCTGTTCCTCGGTAAGGGCGCGCTGCTGCCGGTAGTCAATGTCACTTCGACTCTATTTGCCCTGATGTATGTGATTGTCAGCCTGGGCGTCCTGCGCCAGCGGCGACTCACCACCGGGCCGGTCGCGGGTTACCGCGTGCCCGGCGGCCTGCTGTTGGTATGGGCCGCCGTGCTGTTCTCTTTTTACCTGCTGGTGTTGTCCCTGGTCCAGCAGTGGATGGATGCCGGCCGCCGGCTGCCTGCCGAATGGGCGCTGTTGGTCGGCTTCGGCGCGCTGTCCTGGCTGTTGTGGCTGGGCCTGCGCAGCTCGCGCGACAGTCTGAGCACCGGCCAGCGCCGGCGCATCATCCTGGAGGAAGGGCCGGCCTGAGCCGCTTGCAGCCAACCAACATTTCACCTTGACGTGATCACAAAATGATGTTGTGATCACAACAGGAATCAACAACATGCCAAACCTGACCTGGCGTTACGCCGACACCTTCGAGTACATGGAGCACACCCGCGCGGGCTTCCCGCCGGCCATGATCTGCGTTGCCTGCAACGGCGGCATCCAGGGAAAGGAGACTCACGCCGGGTTGCCGGAAACACCGCAGGAAATAGCGGAATCCGTGCAGGCCGCCTACGAGGCGGGAGCGAGCATGGTGCACGTGCACGCGCGCGACTCGCGCGATTTCACCCAGGGCGCGCGCCGTATCGATGAGTGGCTCGAAGTCAACAGCCGGATCCGCGCGCTGTGTCCCGATATCATCATCAACAACACCACCGGCGGCGATCTCACCATGAGCATGGAGGAGCGGCTGTCCTGCCTGGACGCCGGCCCCGAGATCGCCTCCCTCAATCTGACCCCTGACATGAGCCGCTTCACCATGAAAGCGCGCCGTGCGCCGTTGCCGCATCCGCGTCCGGAGACCGAAGTGGATGCGTGCATACCCTTCACCTACGGCCTGGTCGAGAAGTTCGCAGCCGAGATGCAAAAGCGCGGCATCAAGCCGGAGATGGAGACCTATCACACCGGTGGCGCGTGGGTCATGCGCGACCTCATCGAGCGCAAGCTGGTCGAGCCTCCCTACCTCATCCAGACGGTCATGGGCGCGCAGACCGCCAGCTATCCAACACCCGAACACGTCATCAACCTGTTACGCGAGGTTCCCGACCAGACGGTTTGGCTGTGCTCGGGTATCGGGCCGTTTCAACTGCCACTGACCACATTGGCATTGCTCATGGGCGGCCATCCCCGTGTGGGTCTCGAAGACAACCTCTACTACAGCCGCGGACGTCGTTTCAAAGACAACGCCGAGGCTGTGAAGCGCGTAGTGCGCATTGCCAGCGAGCTCAACCGCCCCGTTGCGACGCCCGCTGAATCTCGCGCCTTGCTCGGCCTGCCGGCGAAGCCGGCCCAGGCGGCCTGAGCGTCGACCGACCCGGAGCAGACGATCGAATGAATACGGCCACTCAAACTTCCCCGACCCTCGAGGCGGCTGTCGCGGCCGCGGAGGCCCGCTTTGCCGCTGCGAACCCCAGGAGCCGCGCCCGGCACGAGCAGGCGTGCGCCGTGCTGCCGGGCGGGCATTCGCGCCAGACCCTGTTTTTCGCCCCATTTCCCCTGACCATGCAAGGTGGGCACGGCGCGCGCATCACCGACCTCGATCAGCACGAATACCTGAACCTGGTGGGCGATTTCGCGGCCGGTGTGTTCGGCAGCACCTGTGAGCCCATTCAGAAGGTGGTGAGTGAGACCTTGCGCGGCGGCATTTCGTTGAGCGGCCTGAACCTGCACGAGTCGGAGCTGGCGCGTTTGATTTCCCAGCGCATGCCCTCGATAGAGCAGGTGCGGTTCTGTAATTCCGGATCCGAGGCGTGCCTGTATGCCGTGCAGATTGCGCGCCATGCCACCGGCCGCTCCAAGCTGTTGGTATTCAACGGGTGCTATCACGGCGGCTTCATGATCTACGGCGACAAGGACCCGCCGTTGAGCATTCCATTCCCGCTCGTCAAGGCCACCTACAATGATGTTGAAGGCACCCGCAAGCTGATTCGTGCCCACGCCGCCGAGCTGGCGGCCGTCGTTGTCGAGCCCGTGATGGGATCCGGCGGCGCAATTCCCGGCACGCGCGAATTTCTGCAGATGCTGCGGGATGAGACCCGGCGCGCCGGCCCGATGTTGATATTCGACGAGGTGATGACTTCGCGGCTGGGGCCCGGCGGGGTTCAGGGCTTGCTGGGAATCCAACCTGACCTGACCACGCTCGGCAAGTTCTGGGGCGGCGGTTTCGCGTTCGGTGCCTTCGGCGGTGCGTCCGAGTTGATGCGCCACATGGACGTGAGCCGCGGCGGCCTGTTGTCACAAGGCGGCACTTTCAACAACAACGTGGTGACCATGGCCGCGGGGCTGGTCGGCGCACGCGACGTATACACGCCGGAGGCCTGTCGTTCGCTGAATTCGCGCGGCGACTGGCTTCGTGAGCAACTGAACGGACTCGGTGCGAAGTCCGGCATTGCCTTGCAGGCCACGGGGATTGGCGGTGTGCTCAACACGCATTGGACGGTGGGGCCGATCACGCATCCGGGGCAAGTGGTGCCCATCCATGCGCCGGTACGGCGGTTGTTCCAACTCGAGATGATTGAAAGCGGCTTCTTCGTGGCGCAACGCGGCATGATCAACCTGTCGCTGCCGGTGGAGCAGGGGGATCTGGCGGCGTTTGTGCGCGCCGCCGGTGAATTCCTGACACGTCATTCAGCATTGCTGCCACGAGCGGTTGTCCACTAGCCCGCCGTGGCCGAGCGCGAAAAGAACCCGGGCTGCGCGCGGCCAGTGCCGCGCCAATAGACGACAATGACCGACGCACCCCGCCTCCGCGGTAACATCGGTCGCTTTCAGTACCTCGCCCTGGGTTTCGGCACGATGATCGGCTCCGCGTGGGTCATCCTGCTCGGCGACTGGTTGGGCAAGGCTGGTCCCGGCGGCGCGGTCCTCGGCTTTCTGGCCGGTGGCGCGGTCGTCGTGTTGGTGGGCACCTGCTATGCGCAGCTTGCGGCACATCTTCCCGAGGCCGGCAGCGAGTTCGTTTATGCGCGGCGCGTGTACGGGCGGGGCCTGGCATTCACCGTCGGCTGGTTTCTGATCCTCTACCTGTTGAGTGTCACGGTTTTCGAAGCGCTGGCATTCGCCTGGATCGTGGAAACAGTCCTGCCCGGTGCTGCGCCGTTGCCCGTCGGTATCGGCGGCGCGATCGTCATCGCCACCCTCAACTTTCGCGGCGCGCGGCTGGCGGTCATATCGCACACGTTTCTCACCTACAGCTTCTTTGCTGTGGTGGTATTCATTCTGCTGCTGTTACTGGCGAACGGCTCGGCTCACAACGCGGCACCGCTGTTTGGCGCTACCAACGGTCGCAACTGGTACCTGGGAAGCGGCGCCATCTTCGCGTTCTGCGCCTATGCGTTGAACGGTTTTCAGACCATTCCGCATGCGATCGAAGAGCGCTCCGGCAATATCAGCCTGGATGCCATTGGCTGGATCATCATCGGCTCCATTGGCGCGGCGGCTGCATTTTATTGCCTGGTTGTCATAGCGGCCGCGGTCATCGTGCCCTGGCAGGGGCTCGTGGCCGCGCCACTGCCCATGGTAGCCGCGGTACGCAGCTTGCCGCACGGGCAGGTATTCGCGCTGGTGTTGCTGGTAGCGACGGCGGCGTCGCTCCTGAAGGCCTGGAATGGCGTTTTCATGATGGCGGTGCGGCTGTTGGTTGCGATGGCACGCGCCGGCTGCGTGCCGGGCGTGTTTGCACGCTTGCATCCCCGGTTTCAGTCGCCGGCGCCGGCGGTTCTGGCCGCCGGGACATGCAACATCGCCGGCATTTTCCTGGGCAAGGGCGCCATCGAGCCCATCACCGACATGAGCGCGATGGTGCTGACCCTGACCTATGCGATGTGTTGTTGGACGGTGCTGCGGCTCCGGCGCCGAGGCTGTCTCGTCGCCGGATCGGGCGCGGCCTCCTGGCTCGTTGTGCTCGCGTTACTCGGGAGCGCTTTGATGGCCGCCTGTGCCTTCCTGACTCCTTTCTGGCAACAACCCGGCTTCCCCCTGGAGTATCAGTTACTCGCCGCCTGGGGCGTCCTGGGTCTCGTGGTGTGGCGCTACGCGCTCACCCGGCCGTCAGGTCCAGACTCTCCCAGTACCCCGGCACCTTGGTCAGCCCCATGAGATCCTTGCTCATGGCTTCCTGGGCCGCGAGCGGATCGCGCGCCTGGAATGCCGCCAGCAAGCGGTCATGATTCTCCGCGGCCACCTTGCGGAACACGCCGCCTTTGGTCGTCATGAACGGCACCATGTTGGCCACCAGCGGCGCCATTCGCAGCCACAGCATCTGGATCAAGGGAATCAGCATCGCGTTGTCGGCAATGCGATAGATCTCGAAATGGAATGCCATGTTGAGTGACAGGTGCGTGCGGGTATCGCCCTTGGCAACACTTTGCTCCATCCCCTGCTGCAAGGCGCGCAGATGTTCGATCTGCACGAGCGTGATGTTGCGGGCGGCCAGGGCGGCGGCCCGGCCTTCCAGGTCCTCGCGCAGCTCGAGGATCTGCTCGACCTGCCGGCGCGTCAGCACCGGCACGCGGGCCGAGCGGTTGGGTAATGACTCGAAGGCGCCCTCCGAAGTGAGGCGCCGCAGCGCCTCGCGTACCGGCATCTCGCCAATCGAAAGCTCTTTGGCGAGCGAACGCAGGGTCACCACCTCACCCGGCCGGAACTGGCCGGCGAGGACCGCTTCCTTCAGAACCCCATACGCGCGGATGTGCGCGGCCTCGCCCGGGGCGGCCCGCTCGGCACCCGCAAGCGCGGCGCGCTTCGTAACGGCTTTTCTTCCAGAGGTCTTTTTTCGGGGGTTCGTCGCTTGCATGCGCGGGGCTTTTCCTTCGGCGGTGCGAAGGATGCAAGCCTATGCTGCGCGACCCGGGTCATACAACTGTTTTCCGTGATTTTGATCACAGCTAGATGTTATGATCACAAAATGAATATTCCATCATCTGCCCGCGTCGTCGTGATCGGCGGCGGCATCGCCGGTTGCAGCGCCGCCTGGCACCTGGCATCCCTCGGGGTCCGCGATGTGGTGCTGCTGGAGAGGGCGGCGCTCAGCTCCGGCACCACGTGGCATTCCACCGGGAACATGGAGACCTACCGCCCGGACCCGGTGATTTTCGAGATGGTGCGTTATGCCCTGGAGACCTATCCGCGGATTGCCGCGGAAGCCGGCCAGGACATCGGCTGGCGCAGTGTCGGCCGGGTGATGTACACCGACCGCGAGTCTCGTTGGGAGTCGATGCGGACTCTGCCGGAGCTGGGGCAGGCTCGTGGCATCGAGCTCGAGCTGCTGACGCCCGCCCAGGTCCAACAACGCCTTCCCATCATTGCCACCGCCGAACTGCTCGGCGGCGTCTGGGTGCCGAGCGACTCCAGGGTCAATCCAACTGATGCCGTGATGGCATTCGCGGCCGCGGCCAAGGCACGTGGTGTGGGCATCTATCAGGATGTGCCGGTCACCGGAATCGAGCTGCGTGACGGCAGGGTGCAGGGCGTTGTTACCGCCCATGGCACGATCGGCTGCGACACCGTAGTGGTCGCCGCGGGGCTGTGGTCCGGCGATCTCCTCGAGAGCTGCGGAATTCAACTGCCTTTGCACGCGCTCGAGCACCAGTATCTGATCACCCAGCCGCTGGGCATTGATCGCAACCTGCCGCTGTTCCTATCATTGGACGATCAGCTCTACGGCCGCGAAGAGGTGGGTGGCATCATGGTCGGCAGTCTCGATGACGGCGCGATCCCGTTGTCCACCCGGCAACTGCCGCAGAATTTCTCATTTTCACTGCTGAGTGAACGCTGGCCGCAGTTCGAGCCCTACATGGCCACGGCGATGCGGCGCTTTCCGTTACTGCAGAACGCCGGCATCAAGATGTTGCTGAACGGGCCGGAGAGCTTCACGCCCGATGGCCAGATGTTGCTCGGCCCCGTGCCGGGCGCGACCGGGTTGTTCAGCGCCTGTGGATTCAACTCCAACGGGATGGCCCTGGCACCGGCGGCGGGGCGGTTTGTTGCGGAGTGGATCGTCGAAGGCGCACCCAGTGTCGAAGTCGCCCAACTCGATGTACGGCGCTTTGGCGCCGCGCAGGCGAGCGAACCCTATATGAGGGACCGGGTCACGGAAATACCCGGTTACCACTGCCGGATTCACGCGCCGGACGCCGATTATGCAACCTCGCGCGATGTGCTTCGCTCGCCGTTGCACAATGAGCTTGCCATGGCGGGCGCCCGGTTTACGGCGGTCAACGCGTGGGAGAGGCCGTTGTGGATCGCAACTTCCTCTGATTGGACGACCGCGGTCGCCGCCGAGGTTGCGGCCGCTGAGGAATCCGTTCTATTGATCGATCGGTCCGCGGACGCAAAGCACCTGCTCACAGGCTCGCAGGTCGATGAATGGCTGCCGCTCAACGTCACGACGTTGTTGCCGTCAAGCAAGACGGCTGCCGTGTTGACACCGCTATTGGGCCGGCGCGGACAGATCGAAGCGTTGGTGCGGACGCTGCGTTGGACAGATGATGCAACGATGTTGATCGCCGGCCCGGAGCAAAGTACGCGACTGCAGGAATGGCTGCGCCTGGCGGACCTGCCGGCAGGTAGTCGCCGCGAGGACGTCACGACCGGATACGCGATGCTGGAGCTGCACGGCATGCGGCGTGCGGCGCTGCTCAACGCGTTGGGCGTGCGCCCGAAAACTGTCGACCCATGTTGGATCGGAGCCGTTTCGGTCACTGTGCGTGACGATCCGGCCAATGATTCAACTCTGCTGATTACCGCCAGCAAGGGTGCTGCTGTGTTGTGGCAAAACCTGTTGACGGTCGGCAAGGCGTTCGGATTGCGCGTGGGTGGCCATTGGGCGCAGGAGGCAGCCCGAATCCAACGCGGTGTCCCTGGATTTGGCCGGGAGGCAACGCCGAATCGGCTTGCCGCGGAGCTGGGCGGCCAGATGCTGGCGGCGAGCGCCGCGGGCCGCGCCAAGGCGGACCCGGTGGGCAATCACCGCAAGCGGGTCCTGAGAGCCTTCTCCAGTCCGATCCCGTTGTTGGGCTTTGGCGCCCAGGAAGTTGTTTTGCAAAAGGGACGGACCGTGGGCGAGCTGACTTCGCGAGTGCGCCTGCCGGGCTGGTCCAGTGCGCTGCTGCTGGCACTGCTCGATCCTGACAGTTGGAATGGCAACGCCATTGAAACGGTTGCGGCCGGCCGGCGGTGGCCGCTGGTTCCCAGGCCGACGCCATGGTCAGCAAGGTTGAGCTGACCACGATTCTTCAATTGGCGCGGCACTGGTCGCGCGGAGCCCAGGTGTTTTTCCACCGCCAAAAAGCGTGGTTTTTGGCGGCTGCGGTGGTAGGTAGGGCGCCTGCGGCGCATTAGCCGCGCGCAGCCCGGGTCCTTTTGCGCTCTGGGGGCTTTGAAGTGTCAACAGGTCCTGGTCCTGCTCCTCTGACTCGAGCCGTTGGGTTCTGGGGGCTCGCCGCCGCGATTGTCAACATTACCATCGGCGGAAGTATTTTCGCCTTGCCCGCTACGTTGTATCTGACACTGGGCCCGGCGGCACCGCTTGCCTACATTCTCGGCGCGGCACTGTTTGCTCCCATCGTCCTGTGCTTTGCCGCCGCGGGCAGCCGCTTCACCACCACGGGCGGACCTTATCGCTATGTCGAATCGGCCTTCGGGAAGGTCCCCGGCCTGTTGGTGGCGGCGCTGTTCTGGATATCCAATGTCGCAGGAAGTGGCAGCATGGCCGCTATTCTCGTGAACCAGGCCACGCACATCCTGCCTGTCCTCGAACAACCTCTGCCGCGCGCCGCGTTTCTGGCCGTGGTCTATTCGGTCCTCTTCACCTTGAATGCGCGCGGCGTGAAGTTGGGTGCACGGGCCATTGTCGCATTCGCCGCGGCGAAGATGATTCCGCTGCTGTTGCTGGCAGCGGGCGGTCTCATGTTGGTGCATCCTGCGAACCTGCAGATTGTCACGGCTCCCGATGCCCGATCCCTGGGCCGGGCATTGGTGGTTGCCGTGTTTGCTTATTCCGGCATCGAGACGGCGCTGGCGCCGTCAGGTGAGCTGCGCGATCCCGCACGGGTCGTGCCCGGAGCGGCCCTGGTTGGTGTTGCCATTGTCGTAGTGTTGTATGTCAGCCTGCAGGTCGCGGCCCAGGGTGTTCTGGGCCCCGCGCTGGCCGGCCATGACGCGCCTCTGTCGGCCGTTGCCGAGCGGCTTCTGCCAGGATCCGCGGGGCTCGTGATTGTGACCGCTTCCGTCTCCCTCATTGGCGTGCTTCTGGGCGATCTGCTCGGTTCCTCGCGGCTGCTGTATGCGCTGGCCCAGGATGGGCTGCTACCGTCGGCTCTGGCGTCGGTCTCCGCCAGGTACCGCGTTCCCACGCGGGCGATATTCACGCATGCGGCGGTGGGTTGGGTGCTGGCGGCCTCGGGTACATTCAACACCCTGGCGATGGTTTCGGGCGCTGCGTTCTGCGTCGTCTATATCGCCTGTTGCGCGGCCGCATGGCGCCTGCAGAGCACCGGAGCCACGGAAACTTCAGCGCCGTTCCGCTTGCCCGGCGGGGGACTGATCCCCGCCGTCGGAATCGCCTGTTTGCTGCTGGTGCTATTGAGCCTCGCATAATTCCAGCGGCGAGAACTGGGTCACGGGTGGATCCGGAGCGAGGGCCAGGGGATTCGACCCTGGCCTCAGATTCTGTGCGTTGCGGCCGATACGATACTACGAGCCGTTTGTCTATCGCATCGCAACAAAATAGCCAAAGTGCACACAGAAGTGGCTGCCACGGAATTGAGTGTCCCCGCCGCCGCGCCGCGCTGGGTGGACTCGCTTTATTTGGGCGTGGTTATTTACGCGACGGTCTGCGCGGTCGCGATGCTGGCCCATATCGGGGGGGAGTCCGCCGCGCACCTGATCGGACTCCTGTCGGATGCGCCGGCCAACCTGGGCGCCATTGTCATTGCCGCGGCCGTGGCACGGCGCGCCCGTACGCGGCCCCTGCGCCGGGCCTGGGTCGCCCTGACAGCGGCCCTCGGTATCAATCTGGTGGGTACGTTCATTTCCGTGTACGACTGGTTCAAGGGCATCGATCCCTTTCCAGGCGTGTCGGACGTGTTTTTTATTGCCTTCGCGCCCTCGATGATATTCGCGACCGTGCTGCTCATCCGGGCGGCGGCGATCCGCATCCCCTGGACGCAACTGTGCCTGGACGCAACCATCTTCGTGGTTGGATTCGGAACCTTCTTCTGGTTCCTGGTCATTCACCCGAGCACGGCCCACAGCCAGGTCGATGAGTTGAAACAGACTCTGAGCCAGGCATATGCGGTGCTCGATTGCCTGGAGTTGCTTTCGCTGGGCGTGCTGCTGCTGGCGGGCGCGGAAGGGCGCCGGGTTGCGTTGCTGCTGATGGCGGGATTTGCAATCATGTTCATGGCCGACATCCTCTGGTCATTGGCGAAGCTCGGCGGCTACTACGTGCCCGGCGACCTGCAGGATGTGTTCTATCTGCTTTGTTATGTGCCGTGGGCCGCGGCCGGCCGCCAGCAAATGCGGACCAATGCGCGGCCGACGTGGGCTCACTCTTACAACTCGGACGCGCTGACGAGAACGTTGCCGTACGCAGCGATGCTCACGGCGTTTCTGGTTCTCGTGTACTTCAGCCGTGGCGATATCGGTGGCACGACCGGGCTGATGACCATTATCGTGTTCAGCCTGACCCTGCTCATGATGGTGCGGCAAAGCCTGGTATTGCGCGGCGACGCGCTCATCCGTGAGAAGCGCGCGGCGCGCATGGTGGAGGATCGTTTCGCTTCGCTGATCGCCAATGCTTCCGACGTCATCATGATTGTCGAGCCCGACGGCGTGTTGCGTTTTATCTCGCCGGCTTCCGAACGCACGTTGGGATTCAAGCCGGACGCGGCAGTCGGCAAGAACCTGCTCGAGCTCTGGGGCGGGGTGGACCGCGACCGGTTGCAGGCACTGCTCACGGAATTGGCCGCGAGTAGCGGCGGGCAGGTGGGCCCGGTAGAGCTTGCAATCGAGCGCGGCACGACGCGCCACGTGCTCGAAAGTGTCGGCAGCAACCTGACCGCGGATCCGGCGGTGAGCGGGCTCGCACTCAACTTCCGCGACATCAGCGAGCGCAAGGCGTTGGAAGAGCAGTTGCGGCAACAGGCTTTCCACGATCCCCTGACCCTGTTGGCCAATCGCACGTTGTTCAAGGATCGGGTGCAACATGCCTTGACCCTGACCCAGCGCAGCAGGGGTACCGTGGCGGTCCTGTTCCTGGACCTCGACAACTTCAAGACCATCAATGACTCGCTCGGTCACGATGCCGGCGACCGCTTGCTGCAGTCGGTGGCGCAGCGAATCGTGAAGAACACCCGGCCCTCGGACACGGTCGCCCGCCTGGGCGGCGATGAATTCGCCATCCTGCTCGAGCGGGTGGCGAATCCCGCGGAAGCCGAGGCCGTCGCGGCCTCGCTCATTGACACTCTCGGCCAGCCGTTTGTACTGAATGCGGTGGAGGTGAGGGTGGCGGCGAGCATCGGTGTTGCATTTTCGTCGGCAACCACCGGCGCCGAGGCGCTGCTGGGCAATGCCGACATTGCCATGTATCACGCCAAGGCGGCGGGCAAGAACCGCCATGCGCTGTTTGAGCCGCAAATGCAGGATGTGTTGCATGAAAGGTTGCGGCTGGAAGCCGATATCGGCCGGGCGCTCGACCAGGAGGAGTTTTTCCTCGAGTACCAGCCGATTGTGGACCTCGGTACCGGAAGTCTGCTGGGAGTGGAAGCGCTGGTGCGCTGGCGGCATCCCGAGGCCGGGGTGCTGATGCCCAACCGCTTCATTCCGGTCGCCGAAGAATGCGGGCAGATAGTGCGGCTGAGTCGCTGGGTTTTGCTGGAGGCCTGCCGGGCGCTGCGTGCCTGGCGCACTTGCGTTGCCGGCGGCACGGGATTGCGAGTCTCCGTCAACATCTCGGGCCGGCATCTGCAACACGGCGAACTGCTCCAGGATGTGGCGCGCGCGCTGGAGAAGTCGGGCCTCGAGCCGCAGAACCTCGTGATCGAGCTGACGGAGAGCACGATCATGTACAACACCGATGCCACACTGAAGCACCTCGAGCAACTGAAGGCATTGGGCGTGCGGTTGGCCATCGACGATTTCGGCACCGGCTATTCCTCCCTGTCGTACCTGCATCGCTTCCCCATCGATATCCTGAAAATCGACCGCTCATTCGTCAGCCGGCTGACCAACTCGGAAAATGGACCCGAGCTGGCGCGTGCGGTGATCACCCTCGGCGACACGCTCGGGCTGGACACTGTTGCGGAAGGCATCGAGCTCGAGCCGCAGGTGGCCGCGCTCCTGGACCTCGGCTGCGTGGCCGGCCAGGGCTTCCTGTTTTCCACCCCCGGCTCGTTGGAGGCCTTGTCTGACAGCTCTTTCGTCAGGCGGCGCGCGGAACTGTGGACCGAGCAATCGGCCGATGAAACGCTTTCGGCCAGCGGCCGCTTCAATGCGCTGAAAGTGAACCGCGCCTAGAGGCCGAAGCTCAGGCTGGAAAACCAGGTTTCAAAGTCCGTCTCCCGAGTCTGCGGCAGAGGCTGACTCCAGATCACATTGAGAAGCCAGCGCCCCTGGTCGGGCATCGCGAAGCGCGAGCGTCCGTCCGCATCGGTGCGATGAGTTTCCACCGGCTGCGCGTCATGCTCGAGGTTGGTCAGCTTGATGAGAGCGCCTGTCAGGGGCTTGCCCTCAAAGAGCACATGCACCGGCAATGACGTGGGTCGCGGCGTGGCATATGGATCGATGTCCGGGACGATCTCCAGCGTCATGCCGACCGGTTGGGTCACCAGCGATGACGATTCAGCCCGCGGCGCTCGGACCTGTACCAAGGCCTTGGAATGGCGGCTGTAGCTCTCTGATCCGTCCGCATCCATCTTGTGAGTGCGCTCTCGCTGCGCGAGTACGGCTGTCAGTCCCTCGGCGTGCAGGTAGTCGTTGAAGCGAATCGAGGGCAGGTGACTCTGTGCCTGGTTGTCAGTCTCCAGCACAACGACGTAGGTGCCCGGTTGTTGGAGTTGCAAGGAGCCGTCGTCCGCCGGCTCACCGAGATGCAGTCTGCTGCGCAGATCCACGTTCTGTGCATTGGGTGCGATCGCCGCGAATCGGGTAATCCTTCGCATTGGCAGCGGCGAGCGCTGCCGATAGGGCCCGTGACCGACCTGTAGGGTGATCGGCAGCAGCGCCTCCGGCGCTACCCGGTAGTTGACTGGCTGCACCCAGAAATCGTGTGCCTGCACGGCGCCGGTTCCGGCCAGCAACAGGGCGCAGGCGCGCATGTTATTCAATATGATCGGGTTCATAACCTGGAGTCACCGGTAGAATGTGCAGCGTTGCAATCAACACGAGCACCGCGAGCAACCAACTGCCCGCGACCGCCAATACAATGGAAACTTTGCGATTCATGACATGATGGCCGCGTAGCTGAACCACACCCCCAAAGCCCCGATGATGCCGCCCACGCCGCGAATCAACGCGGCCCCACCGGGGCGATCGCTCCAGCAACCCAGGCCGATGCCCGTCACGTGTAACAGACCGGTCGCCAGCACGAATCCAGCGCTGTAGCCGATTGGGTCGGCCGCCGAGGGCAGCTCCTTTCCATGGGCGTAGCCGTGGAATATTCCAAAGCAGGCCACGATTGCGGTGGCGAGCCACACCGGTGACTCGAACCGCAACGCAATGCAAACACCCAGGACCAACACCGAGACCGCAATCCCAATCTCCACGGGCGGCACGGGTACACCCAACATTGCCAGGATCGCCCCACCCACCATCATTCCCGGAAACACCACCGGCAGCACCTGCAGCAGGGGTGGCCCCAGAAACGCACCCCACAACCCCACGGCAACCATGGCGAGCAAATGGTCAAAGCCCGTGAATGGATGGGCGAATCCCGGCGCAAAACCGCCTGCCAGCCCGGTTCCTGTATGAGCTGCCGCGCTTCCGCACAGCACGAGCGCAGCGCTGCCGAGAACGATCCGCCGGCTCATTTGGGTGCCGCAAGGAATGGGAATTGCGTCGTCGAATGCACTCGATCATCCTCGTGTATCCCGTCATCGACGCCGGCAAACGTCCCATCGACCAGCAAGGACCGGTAGACGTTCACTGAATCGTAGTTCGGTGTGCGTCCGCCACAGTCATCGAGCAGGTCCTCGTAGCCGGCAAGCATCGACAACTCAACACCAAACAACTGGGTACAGACACCCGATGCACTGTTGACCCAGAGGCGGTCGTCCGCCAGCAGTGTGGCCATTTCCCGATATTGCGGGTCATGCCTGGTGAGCAGCGCATTACCGCAGTGCCCGTCGAATGCGTCGTACTTGCCCAGTGCTTTCTGGATCTCTGGAATGAATCGGGCCGCGGTCTGCGGTGTCGCCGCGTTGTATTCCTCCTTCAGGGCGTTGCTGACCGCCTCGGAAGCGAAAAGCCCCAGCAACGCATTGCCGGTCAGAGGCCGGCCTTCGCGGTCGATCTGCCGGGTAGGTCCGAGCGTGGCGCCCCACACCGCCAGCATCGGGCCGCCCCGGTTGACCAGCCCCAGATCCACCGACACGACGATGGCGGCCGGTGTCCAGCCCGCGAGAAAGTTGGTCCCGGGACCGCCGTCCGTATGCCGCCATTGGTCCAGGATGGCCTTGGAGGTTTGGGCGTCGAAGTGGGGGCAGCTCGCGGTCTGGCCCTGCAGCGCCTTTGCGGCAACGGTGTACGCCGCTCTCGTGCCCTTTACGTTGTTGAAGAACGGATCGTCCCTCAGGCCTGCGAAAACCCGAAACCGGTGTTTCGCGCCCTGCAGGCCCGTCGGCACACTGGCGTCACCCTGGGCGCGGTCCGCGTCCTTGCCGATCTGACAGTCTGCCTGGGTAGCCGAGGCGAACCGGCAGGTAACGTCGGTCGTCACCGTGGTGCGTCCAAACTGCTTGCCGCTGTCGACATGAAAGACGTAGGCCACCTTGTCCGAGAACGAGTGGCCGACAATGGTCATGACGAGATTCAGTTGTCGATGATCGGGGGAAGTCCACGCATAGACATCGCCGATGTCCGTACGCGGGTCGGCGATCACCGTGGGCGAATCCAGGTGGTCTGAAGCCCACGAGTGGGCGCCGCCGGACAGCAACAGCACTGAGCTCATCAGTGCCAAGGGGTAACGAGGCCGCATCTGCACATCTCCTGAAGGGGCGATGCGCGGTATCAGACCTCGGCGAGCCTGCGCTCGCTGTCGAGATCTTTAGCGATCGATGCGGCGGAAGGCCCGCCGGTCGATTGACCGGCGGGCCTGTGGACTTCAGCCCTGCTTCATGCCGAGCGTATGCATCAGCTCGGTCGCCTTGTCCTTCACAGCCTGTCCTTTGGTCACAGCGCCGGCGTAGTCGCCGCTGGACATGGTGTCATCAGCGTCTTTCCACATGCCATCGAGCGATGCGACGCCGTCCTTGACAGTTGCGAAGGAGGCCTTCGTAACGCCTTTGGGCACTGCATTGCCCTTGTAGCTGTCGACTTGCGCGTGCAGCCCGGCGACCAGTTTCGGCACTTCGAGACTGAGCGTGCGCCATTCCTGCTTTACTTTGGCCTGCTCGGCATCCGCCGCGGCCTGTTTCTGTCCTGCATCCGTTCGCAGGGTCGAAACGGCCGTGTTGACCGCCGGTGCCTGCGCCAGCACTCCGGCGTAATCGCCCTTGGCATAGGTCTGCTTTATTGCCGCCACCTGCGCTTCGACCCCCGGCAGGGCGTCCGGCGTATATTTCGCGGCCGAATCGTGGATCATGGCCATCGTATTATCGATCTTGTTGATCGCCTGTTCGGCGGGTTCCTTCTGACTCGAGCACGCGGACACGAGCAGGGTGGCGATGCCTGCTGTGATCCAGACGGATCTGTTCATCATGAGCAACTCCTGAAGTGACTCCGGTTCCGCAGTCACGCCGCCAAACTGGCGATGTTCTAATTGGTCATGGAGCGGCGAGCCTGCGCCGCACAAGGTAAACCTGTATGACAGTAATGACAATTGTGTGTGACGAATGCCATGCTCGGCACCGGCGCTCCGAGCGTCGCCCGCCGGTCCTGGCACGCCCTATGCATTGCCGTATCCCGTTGTTCCTGGCCCTGTTTCTGGCTTCCGGCACGGCCGCCGCCGCGGACGCCACCTGCCGGGACATCAGTTTCCCGCGTCACGTGACGCTGAGCGGCACCGACCTGACACTCAACGGTCTCGGCGTCCGCAAGGCAACATTTCTCAAGATCAACGTTTATGTTGCGGCCTACTACGTGACTCAACCCAGCCACGACAGCCAATCGCTCATTGAATCTGACACCCCCCAACAGCTCACTTTGCAGTTCGTGCGCAGTGTGGGAGTCGATGACCTGCGCAAGGCGTTCGTCGAGGGCTTCGAGCGCGTCGCGGTGGCCGGCCTGCAGGAGCGGGTGGCCCGGCTGAATGCGTGGATGACCGACATGAAGAGCGGCCAGCGCCTGACCTTCGCCCGGATACCGCACGCCGGTGTGCAAATCAGCGTAAACGGGGTCCAAAAAGGGGTCATCGAGGGCGCGGACTTCTCCCGTGCCCTGATCTCAATCTGGCTGGGCCAAGTGCCGCCGAACCCGGAATTGAAGACGGGTTTGCTGGGCGGGGACTGTGGCTGAGGCTGCGCTACCGCACAAACCAACGCATCTCATTGGTGGCATGAAAGCCGAGTGACTCGTAAAGCGGCCGGCCGGCGGCGGATGCGTGCAGCACGACTCGATCGGTTCCCTGTGCCGTTGCCCACTCCATCACGGCACGCATCAAACCCCGAGCCACGCCCCGGCCGCGCCAATGCGGCTCGGTATAGACATTCACCGCGAGCGGCACCGCGGAAGTCTCGACTCGCTGGTGATCGTGCGAGATCCGCGGGAGTTGCGGCTTGATGTGGACGCCGGCCCCCGCAATCACGTTTGCTTCGCCGTCAATTGCAAACCAACCAACGTAGCTGCCCTCCGTCAGGAGAGCCGTGAGCGCGGGAGTGGATTTCTGCAGCAGCTCACTCGCGAGCTCGGCGGTTGGAACATCGCCCATGTCCCTGAACATCTCCACGCGGTGCCGGGCGATTGTTGCGGCGTCGTCGGGCGTGCAGCGGCGGATTGTGTATGGATTCACTTGGCCCAGTCTGGCGCAGTGGCGGTAAAGGTGACGGTCTTCCGATCCAGTGGATGTCGGAACGTGAGGCACCAGGCATGCAGACACAACGGCGGATCCTGAGGGTCCAGAGTCTGACTCTCGCCCAACAGGTTGGCCGCCAGGTAGGCCGGATCGCCGCAGACCGGATAGCCCAGGTGTGCCAGGTGAATCCGGATCTGGTTGGTACGGCCGGTGAGTGGCCTGGCTTCGAGCAGCGCCGTGCCGTCGGCCAGGCGGCGCTGTACGCGAAAGTCCGTGCGAGCCGGCAGCCCGGAGGCGGTGTCAACTGCTCGAGAGCCCAACTTGCCGGCGTCGCTGCTGATGGGTGCTTCGCACACGAGCTCATCCCAGTCGGGGTGACCGCTGACCCGCACCAGGTACACCTTCGTGACGGCGCCCTCGGCGAACTGAGGTTGAATCTGTCCGGCGAAGTGCCGCGTTCGCGCTACGACAACCACCCCTGTTGTGTTGGCATCGAGGCGATGGGAAGGGCGGGGCTTCTGTGGTGAGTAGACCGTGTCGAGCAGGTGTTGCAGCGTATTGCGCAGAAAGCGGCCGCCCGGATGCATGGGCAGGGGAGCGGGCTTGTTGAGCACGACCAGGGCCTCATCCTCATGCAACACTTCGACGTGCATATTGACGTCGGGCTCAATCACCGCCGGTACTCGATGCAGATAGCGCTCGCCAGCTCGAACGATCTGCGCCGCAGTGACTGTCTTGGCGTCCGCATTCAACATCGCACCGTCGGCAAAGCGCGCGCGCCAGGTATCGGCTGGCATGTGAGGAAAGATGCCGCAGAGCGCTTCGAGCAGGGGCGCGCCATCGAAGCGGGCCGGAATATTGACGGGCTTCAAATGATCGTAAGGCCGACTGCCGGGCAGAGACGCGGCGAGGCGGCCGATCTGTTCGTTGCGCCGGGCGAGGGCCGCCGCACGCACCTGAGCGGGTGCGCGGAAGCAGTAGGGGCAGGATTCACCCGGCACATAGTGAGGATGTTCCTGGTCGGCCTCGCTCAAGGGGCTCTGGCAGTTGAAACATTGCGACGAGCCGGTCTCGTGCAGGCTGGGATCGAGGCCCACCCGCTGATCGAACACAAAGCACTCGCCCCGGTAGTGCTCCCCACCGACTTCTTCGAAGTACTTGAGAATGCCGCCGTCGAGTTGGTACACCGACTCGAAGCCCTCCCTCTCCATGTACGGACCCGCCTTCTCGCAGCGGATGCCGCCGGTGCAGAACATGACAATGGGCTGCTTCTTCAACTCCGGCGGCAGTTGCGCGACGGCCCGGGGGAAGTTGCGGAAGTGGTCCAGGCCCAGGGTGAGGGCATTCCGGAAGGTACCGAGCTTCACTTCGTAGTCGTTGCGGGTATCCAGCAGCGTAATGGGGCGGCCTTCATCCAGCCACTTCTTGAGCTCCTGTGCCGGCAGCTTGGGGGAGGTGCGACGCGCCGGATCGATTCCCTCCACTCCAAAGGCGATGATCTCCTTCTTGAGCCGGACCAGCATGCGCCGGAACGGCTGATGATCGTTTTCACTGAACTTGGGTTGCAGGTCCGCGAGACCGGGCCAGCGGCGCAACTCGGCCAGGAGCTGCCCGATGCCGGAGGCCTCACCGGCCACAAACAGGTTGATGCCTTCGTGACTCAGCAGAATCGTGCCCTTGAGGTCGGCCTGCTTGCACAGTGACTGCAGCAGGGACCGCCGTGCCCTCAGGTCGGTGAGTGGCAGAAACCGGTAGGCCGCGATGTTTACAATCGTCATGAGCCGAAGTTTACAGTGACCTTGGCGTGGCCTGGCGCGCCGCTCACGGTAAAGTGACCGTCGGCTGTAAAAGTGGCGCCGCTGGCACCCGCGATTTTCCACGGCGTGCGCAGCTCAAAGCCCATGGGCTCCGCGGTCACCCGGTCCAGTTCCAGTGTCAGGACCTGATCGGCCAGATGGACTGCCGTTACCTTGCCGCCGCGACTCGGCTCTCCGACCAGGGGCCGCACAGCCGCGGGAAGCACCACGACGCCGCCTGAGAACACCAGCGTGTGAGTCGACTCACCGGCCGGTACCTCGATCCGCATCCGCCCGTGAGTGTCCTCGGGATTCTGCTCAACCTGGGGCCCGCTCGCCCCAAGCGGCAATTGCGGACTGAACAGCAGTGTTACCGGCGCGCCCCGGTTTTGCACCTGCAGTTGGATCGCGGACAGTGACTGCGTCATGCGCAGAGTCAACTCCGAGCTTCCCACGCGGACGCGGCGCACGACTACCGATGCCCAGGCCGGCGGCAGGTGCGGCGCGAATGTCACGTGTTTTGCAACAGCATCGACCTGCAATCCCAACATTCCCTCTACGCTCGTCGTGAGGAACGAGGCCGATGACCAGGTCTGTTCCGGGACTGACTCGATTTCCGCGTGGTAGTAGTCGCCTGCCAAGGTCTCGTGCAGGTGGCCCAACGAGTCGAGACTGTTCCAGTGCAGGAGCGCGCTCCAGATCGGCAGGGCAGTGAGCGGACGGTGGCCAGCCCAGAATGCACCGGCAACGTCCGCTGAACCGATGGCCCAGACACTGCCACTCGCATAGGCATTAGGGTCGTACCGGTCATCCGTCGAGGGCCGGCCCCGGGTGCCCCAGTCGGTCTGAAAATCGGCGGCCGCAAGTTGATCCAAGGCCGCGCCGCGTTGCTCGACTGTGAACAGTCCCTGTTTGACGGTGCTCGCCGGGCGGCTTTCGCGGTCGCGCGTCGGTTCGCCGGAGCGAGTGTGGCCGCTGATCCAATAGTGGCGCTGCTCATCCCAGTAGCGCGCGCCGATGGCATCACGGGCCCGCGCGCTGGCAGCGCGAGCTTCCCGCGCCTCGGATTGATGCCCCGTGGCCGCCGCCAAGGCCGCGAAACCGTCCGCGGCGGCTACCCATCCGGCGGAAAGTGACAACTCATCGCCGAGCGCGTCCTGTTCGTTCGCGCCTTGCTTGTCAGCCGGAATTCGCGGCAAACCCCGTGAGTCGAGCAGCGAGAAGCTGTATCGGTAGGCCAGCCGCAGCGCCCGCCAATGCGTTGCCAAGAAGTCGCGATCACCGCTCGCCTGATAGTAATTGGCAGCGGCCGCCAGGAAATCGGCAGTAATTCCAACATGGACATACATGTAGGGATACTGCTTCCAATTCAGCGTGGCGGCACTTTGTGTGAGCTCGTGCCAGATCATGCCGCTTTGCCGGTCCTGGTAGCGCAGAATGAATTCCAACTCCTGGCGTGCGCCGGCGTACTGTCCAGATGCGATCAGGGCATCAGTCGAGACGAGCCCGTCACCCGCGAAGAACCAGTCGTACTGGGGGCGCCGGCCGCGCCGCGACGGTCCGTATCCACCCACTTGCCCGCAGCCGAGATCCGCACTACAGACCCACGCCTGGTCGAGTGCAATCTCAGACCACGCCAGGGCCCGATTCACTTGCGCATCGGGTGTCTCGATCTCGAGCGCGCCATCCAGCACCTGTTGATAGTGATCGCGAGCCGCCTGCTCCGCGACAGCGTTCTCGGCAAGTCGGTCGGGGCCGCCCGCAATCTCAATGCGGGCCCGGCGATCGGCGTCGGCGCGAAGCACAACAGCCACGCTGGATCCGCTCGACTTGTTGGCGTTGTGTATCTCGTCGTGAGCCACGATGTTGGGGGAGGTGACGTGCGCGAAGTAGCGATGGGTGGGCTCTGACAACACGTAACCTGACGCACGCGCGTCCCAGCGGATTTCCTGACCCCCAATGGCGGCCGGCCACATCAAATCCAGTACCGGAGTGAATCGGGCGATGATGTCCACCGGTTGCTGGCCTTGCACCTCGTAGGTGATGAGGGTCCCGGGTTGCTCCAGCGGTACAAAAATCCTTTCGCGCACCACGAAGTCCGGGCCCACGTAGATGCGGGTCACGGCTTCCGGGCTGTACTCGATGCGGCGTAGGATCGCTTTGCCGTCGATTTCAGTGACGCTCTGCGGCCGCCGGAAAGAGACACCGAAAGATGTCAGGATTTGCAGGGGGTACGCCCAGCTCTCCAGGCCGTTCTCGGAATAGCCGAATGTGGCGGAGCGGCGTCCGTGGACGGCCAGGAACCGGCTGGTGGGAGCGGAGTCACTGCTCCAGCTCAGCTCCGCGCCCGGCAGTACTGGCGAGCTGAGCAGCGCGAACAGCAGAAGAGCACCCGCACGCAACTGAATCGACCCTCAAAAGCCCGTTCCGCCGGATTATATCGTGTCCGGTTGCCGGCTCTGCCGGCTTGCCCGCGGTGCTATCTTGCTCGCCCCAGCGAATGGCCGGAGTTGCCAATGCAGATGTCCGATATCCCTTTTGGTGTCACGGATTGGGCGCAGTTGGAAGTCACAGAGCACAAGGGCGAGCGCGGCGCCGCTCTCTGGCGCACACGGCACTTTGGCGGTATCCGTGTCCGCCTCGTCGAATACACACCGGGCTACCTGGCCGATCACTGGTGTCGCAAGGGGCACATCCTTTTGTGCACCGAAGGGGAGCTGCTGACGGAGCTCGAGGACGGCCGCACCTTCACACTGCGGCCGGGAATGAGCTACCAGGTTGCCGACAACGCCGAGGCGCACCGTTCATCCACGAGCTTGGGCGCGAAGCTCTTTGTAGTCGACTGAGGCGTGTTGGTTCCGGGTTATTGAGCCGATCCCGGCGCTTGTAGTGGCGCGCTGTCGCTGAATCCCGTGCGTGCGTCCAGCTCGATATGCATGGCAATGAGGCGCCGCTGCAACTCGAGCCGTGCCGACTCGGCCTGCTGTTCATCCATCTTGGGCGGCAGCTCGATGGGCTCGCCAATGAGAATCCTTATTTGGGCACCGGGCTTGGGAATGACCGTCCGGTCCCAGGAGCCGAGAATCCAGGACTTCGATGCCGATGCGGCCACCGGCAGGAGCACCCCTGAGCTCTTGCGCGCCAATGTCAGAATCCCCAACTGCGCGATCCCGCGGGGTCCGCGCGAGCCATCGACGGCGAGACACGAGTTCAGGTGCCGGTCTTCACGCTGGGCCTTGATCATTTCCGCCAGCGCGCGCGCGCCGCCGGACCCGGATGAGCCGCGGGCGACACGGTACCCGAGCCCTCGTTCGACCTTCGTCATGAGGTCGCCGTCGCTGCTCTTCGAGCACATCAGCATCCAGCGGCCGCGGTGGGGCCGGCTGAAGTAGTATAGGAGTTGGAATGTACGGGCGTGGAGGAAAGCTCCGACGATCGGCTTGTCCCCTTTGAGCAAGTCCGTCAGGATCGGCTCGTTCTCAGTGGTGTAGTGCCAGGTTCGGGCCATGCCCCCATACACGCCTCGCGCGATCGGCGGCAGAATGTGGCGTACAACAAATTGTTTGACGGGTTTCTTGCGTTTGGCTGGGACTGCCGCGGGTGTGGTTGCGTCCAGAGCGTCCGAGTTGCTCACGATTCGTGGCTGCCGCTGCCGTTGGTCACACGCTTTTCGTTTGCCGTGGCGCCCTTGCGGCCGCCGGAGGCGTGGGCCGCGGCAAACTGGCCGCTGGCCATGGCGCCGACAATTGCCAGCTCGCCGGCCAACGCCACCGTCGCGCAGATTTCCGCAAACTTGCGCGCGTGGCCGCCACCTGCGCAGCCGAGCATCGACAAACACTCGTGTGCGGTGGGTAGATAGGTTCCGCCACCGACCGTGCCGACTATGAGATTCGGCAGAGTAACCGATGCGTAAACCTCGTTTGCCGAGGTGCGTTCGACGCGTGTCAGGGCAGTAGTTGCTTCCGCGACGCAGGCGACATCTTGCCCGCATGCAATGAATATTGCGGCGAGGGCGTTCGCCACATTACCTTGTAGGCCGACCGCGCCGGTCTGCGCGGCTCCGTTGACGGCCTGCCGCCAGGCACGCTCCATTTTTGCCGGCTCGGTACGCCAGTAGCGTTCCACCTGCTTGGGTGGAATGACTATCTCCGCGCTTACATTGCGCCCGCGCGTCGAGCGAAATGCCATGGGCGTGGCCCGCTTGTCCCCAGACATCATGGACTCGACGAGCCACGAGACAGGGGGTTTCGGCATGTTCGCCAACAGGTGCGCGCACACGGCCTGGGTTGCCAGGGTGACCATGTTCTGGCCCGCGGCATCGCCGGTCGAAAACTCAAACAGCACATACACGGTGTTGCCGACGATGGCGGTATTCGCAGCCAGCAGGCGGCAGAACCGCGACGTGCCGGCTGTTACTTCCTGCAGCGAGACCCGCTCCGAGGCCAACCAGCGCGCGAATTCCGCTGCCTGCGGCAGGTTCGCAAATTCGAAGCACGGGGCGCGCCCCACTTGGCTGTCGCCGCATTGGGCGATGGCGCCGCCACTGCGGTTCATGACATTGAACGCGTGTTGGAAAGACGCTACGAGCGTGCCCTCGCTCGTGGCGAAAGGCACGAAGAAATCGCCGTTGGCCGCGCTTCCAACAATGCGTATCGGGCCCGCAACACCCAAGGGTACGCGCGCAAAGCCGAGAAATCCTTCGATACTGCCGGCGAGCTTTTCAGGGGCGATTTCCGCGCCACGGCCACTGATCTGTTCGATCTCGTAGCCGGCCGCGCTGAGGCGGCGGCGGCGTTCCAGGACGGCTTCCTGCGATGGATCGGTTGTGGCCGGCAGGCGCTGACAGGGAAGTGGTCCGCCCACTGAAAGGTCGCAGGCGGCAACCTCCGCCCCGGGCCGCAGGCCGCTGACATCATTCACTATTTACACTTTCCGACAATCCGCCAAAAGGGGCGGATTTAGACCCCACCAGGTGGCGATCCTACTCCGGTCGGCGCGCTCGCGTGCAAGAGTTGCAACGCCGCCGCTGGGCAGCCAGTGGGCGGCCGCACCGCTGCCCGTGCGGTGAGCCTCATGTCACGCTGTTGCTTTGCGGCGTGAAGTAACAGTGTTCAGAAATAGGTTACGGTGAGCAGCGGCGCCGTTTTGGCGCGGTCGGCGCCGGTTGAGTCGTCAATGGAGAAGAGGCCGACAATCGGCGGCCCCAGGTCCTCCAGTATCCGTACCTGGAAGTCCGCGAGGTTACGCCGCTGAGCCTCAACCATCAGGCCCGTTACGTCGATGGCAACGTACTTGCCCTGGTCCGCGGGACCGAGCTGTGGTGACAGAATCGTGTACGCCAGCGGTGGCTGTGCCGTCCGATCGAAATCCGTTGCCAGCATGGGCTGCTGAAAGCTCACCAACTCGATACGGACGGGAACCACTGCGTTGGTGGGCGCCAGGTCGTCAATAAAGACTTCGAGGAACGCGGAGTCGATACGGGCATCGGCCGGAACACCGTTGGAACCGCCCAAGGGGAAATGCAAGAACGCCCGGGTCTCCGTGCCGGTGCCCGGATCGATGCCGACGAACACTTTTTGCACACCCGGCCCCATGCCCTGGGTCACCGTGGCGGTCGTCGGGGATGTCTGCTCGATGTCGCCATCGAAGCCGGAATCGCTGTAGATCTGGGTTTGAAAGGTTTCCGGGGAGCTGTCACCACCGCCGCCGCCGCAACCGGCGAGAACGAGTAGGGCAGAGGCGATGGCGAGACGTAAGGTCTTGATAGGCATCGTGTTGTTCAGTGCGGCAAGTTACCTCGAGAAGTGTAGTACAGTCATTGCGGAACGTCTCAAAAGATTGCAGCACAGCTCACGCCGCATTACGTTCAATCAGCACGGAGTCCCCGAACTCGTGAGTTCGGTAGCTGTGGAAATCCAGTAGCTCGTCCATCTTTGCGAGCACGTGCCGAGGAACGAACGCGCGCAAAAGCTCGTGATGGCTGGTCCCGTTTTCGTGCGTGCCCGAGACGATGGCCTCGACTACTCGAAGGTGCGTTTCAGGCCCCAGTTTCAGGCGCGCGAGGCCGGGTCCGGCGAGGATCTGTCCGTTGGCCCATGCGGCAGCCTCGAGTGCTCTCACCACGGTGGTTCCAACCGCGATGATGCGGTCGCCCCGCATGCGCGCCGCGCTGATCGCCGCCGCCGTGATTTTCGGTATGTTATAGGGTTCGTCCAGGGGAAACCGCGCATCGAGACGCGGGTCGCCGGTAGATGACAGGCCCGCGGCATGTGTCAGTGTTGCGAAACCGATTCCCCGGGCCGCCAACGCCGCAACCGTTCCCCAACTCAACATGAAGCCCGCCGATGGCGGCTCAAAGGCGGCCGGCTGCGCGGCGATCGAGCTCCACGTGTCATGGAGCGCCAGGGGCTGGTGTACGTGCGCATACTGGATCGGCTTGCCGTGCCTGGCGAGACTCGCCCAGATTTCCTGGGGCGAGCCGTGCAGGTAGACGCAGATCAGGCGGGGGTGATCCAACAGTCGTTCAACCGTGGCTCGCAATCGGCCGAGCGCGAGTTGATCGCCAGGCCTCAGTTCGGGTGGCGGCAGCCGATCCTCGGTGCGGGTCCGATGGTCGCCGGCGCCGAATACAACCGCGGTGAAGCGATCTACCTGCGTGCGTTCCAGCGAGCGCCGAGCGGCCAGGCGCACTTCAATGGCTCGTCCCGTGGGGATATGTATGCCGCACAGGCTGGCGGGCAGCGTCGCCGCGTCGTTGGCCACAACCAGGTCACCGGGTTGCAGCAAGTCCACAAACTCCATCCTCAGCCGATGTTCGATGTTGCCACTTCGCCGTACAAACAGCAGTTTCGCATCCGGCGGGCGGTGAACCGGTTCATGTGCCGCGATCACGATGCCAGCACTTCCGCAAGTTCCCGAGCCACGACTTCCGGTCGCTTCAGTGTCGCGACATCGGCGTCCGGCATTGCGGCTGCATGTAGCGCAGTGTCCATGTCACCGGGATCGAAGGAAATGAACCGTACGCCGGTGTCGGCCAGCTCCTGCTCCCAGATCGACGTCATATGGCGCAGCGCCGCCTTGCTTGCGCCATACGCGCCCCAACCCGGGTAGGGCGTCACCGCGGCGTCGCTCGAAATGTTCAACACCAAGGGCCTTCTGTGCTCGCGGGCGGATGCGGCCAGGGAGCCCAACAAGGCTTTGGTCAGGCGGAACGGGCCAACGACATTCGTCGCGAGCGCGCGCTCGAGGTCCTCGCACTCGGTGTCCGCCAGCAGTTGCAGCGGCACGGGCCCGAGGTCCGATGCGTTGTTGATGAGAACATCGAGCCCGCCGAGTGCACCCAGAACCTGGAGCGCGATGCGGTGAATATCGGCCTCGACCGCAACATCGCCCACGATCCCATGAACACGGCTGCCGTACTCCTGCGCGACCCGCGTCACACCGTCCGGCCGGCGCGCGACGAATGCGACATCAGCGCCGCGCGCGCTGAGCTCATGGACCAACGCGAGGCCGAGGCCGGCAGTGCCGCCCGTAATGGCTACTCGCTTACCCGCAAACTGCTGCATGCAAATCTCCCGTGTCTGGTTGCGATGCAAGGTAGAAGTTCAAGTGAACTTGAAGTCAAGTACCGGCATTGCTACCCTCGGGCCGGATGCAGGACGTATTGACCATTACCGAGATCTCCCGGCGCAGCGGCGTTGCCTCATCCGCACTGCGTTTCTACGAAGAACGCGGCTTGATCCATTCGCAGCGGGCAGGATCGGGACACCGCCGCTATCGGCGCGAGGTGTTGCGCCGCATAGCCTTCATTGTGTTTGCCCAGAAAATGGGGCTGTCGCTCGAGGAGATCGGCCAGGAGCTGGCCCGGCTGCCGGCGAACCGGGTGCCGCAGCGCGCGGACTGGGCCCGGCTTTCCGCGAGTTGGACGCGGCGGATCGATGAGCGTATTGCGGAGCTCGAGCGGCTTCGGGCGGGGCTCACGCGCTGTATCGGTTGTGGTTGCCTGTCACTGAAACAGTGCCAATTGTCCAATCCGGCCGATTCGGCGGCGCGATTGGGGCCGGGGCCGCGGTTCCTGATGCGCTAAGATGCGCGGATGAACGATTCCGACACGCGTTCCCTCTACCTGTTCGCGGACAGCCAGCCGTTGTTCTGGGAGGGCGGGGCCTTTCTGGCCGACCTGTGCCGCGGCGGCGCCAGCAGCCATCCCAACGTGGCCTACATCGGCGCGTCCAACGGCGATTCCGCGGACGCGCATGCAATTTTCACGGCTGCGTTCGCGCAGGTGCCAACGGCCAGTACGCATTGGGTGCGCGCCGACTTCAACAACGAGGATCGGGCCTTTCTCCACGAGGCCGATGTCATTGTGCTGGCCGGTGGCGATGTGGAGGCGGGTTGGGACGTATTCATCCGGACCGGCTTGCGCGAGTCGCTGCACAACTGCTATCGCGACGGCGCAATCCTGCTGGGAGTGTCCGCGGGCGCTGTGCAGTTTGGCAGGTACGCGACCGTAGCCGACAGCAATGGCGCGCAAAAGCTGGTGGAAACCCTCGGGCTGCTCAACGTCATTGTGGATGTACACGATGAAAAGCGCGACTGGCACGGCTTGTCATCGACAATCCAACTGTTGGAAGGGGCGTTGCGCGGAATCGGCATCCCCCATGGCGCCGCCCTGGTGGTCCATCCCGATGGTACCTACGAACCGCTCGGCCGGCCTGTGGAAGAGTTTGTTCTGAGCGGCGGCCGCCTACGGCGCTCGGTGTTGCTGGCGGATATTCGTAACGGCGATGAGGTAGTCAGTTGAGCTCGTGGGGTCATGTCGAACAGTTCGGCCGGGCGGACGATCCGCCGGTGCTGTTACTGCATTCCCTGGCGACCCATGGCGCCATGTGGTCCGCGCAGATTCCTACCTGGGGCCGTTCCTTCCGCGTGATTGTCCCGGACCTGCCGGGCCATGGATCCACACCGGCCGATCCCACTCTGCACCGTTTTGAGGACTTCGCGGCGAGCGTACTGCGGCTGCTCGACTCCCTGCGGATCGAGCGGATCGCACTGGTGGGGTTGTCGTTGGGCGGCATGATCGGGCAGGCACTGGCACTTCGGTATCCGGACAGGGTCGGCGCCCTCGTGCTGGCGCACACCTTTGCCCGTGTCAGCGGGCCGATGCTGCCGATCTGGAAACAGCGGCAGGCGACTGTTGAGTCGCAGGGCATGGAAGGCCAGGTGGCCCCGACCCTGGAGCGCTGGTTTACGCCGGCATTCCGCGCGGCTTCACCCCTGACGTTAGGTTGGATTGCGGACATGATTCGCGCCACGCAGCCGGCGGGGTATTGCGCCGTAGCGGAATGTATCCAACACCTGGACTATCTCAATCGACTCAGTGAGATCGAGCAGCCGACCCTGGTCGTGGCGGGATCGGAAGACAAGGGCGCCTCGCCGGAAGTGGCGACCGAGATGCACGCGCGTCTGCCCCAGGCACGGCTGCTGATCCTGCCCGATGCGGGTCACCTGGGTTGCGTCGATCGGCCGGTTGAGTTCACTGAACGGGTCGGCGAATTTCTCCTCGAGACGAACCGCGCGCAATGAGCTTGGGCGCGCGACCAATTCCAGCTACACTAGCGGTTCACTCCCCAGCGGGGCTGACCTATGAAGTATCGATCCTGAAAATCGTCCGCCGTATCCGTTGACCCGGGTGCGGATTGCGATTGGCCGGCCCCCGGCCTCTCTACGTCTGGCGTAAACACGAGCGCGATGCTCGACCCAATGTGCTGCGGCGCCTTGGGCGATTGCCCGTGCGTCCGCACGACGGCGCTGGCCGCCGCGCTACCCGCCGGCCTTTTCGGAGCAAGTCATGTTTTCGATTTTTGAACGCTGGGTAAATCCATTTCCCGCCGCCGTGCCCGCGCTGCCACGGAAGTTTCTGACCTTCCTGTGGATCTGCTCGCGCGGCATGCGGCGTTACATTGCCGCCATGATGCTTCTCACCGCCGTCTTCGGCGCGTTTGAGGCATGGTTGTTCAGCGCTTTGGGGCAGGTTGTGGACTGGCTCGCCAAGATACCGCCGCAGGAGCTGTGGGCGCGCGAGCGGGGCCATCTGTTGTTGCTTGCGGGGATTCTCACCGCGAGCATTGCGCTTGCGGCGGGCCAGTCGCTCATCAAGCAACAGACACTGGCCGCGAACTTTGCCATGCGGTTGCGTTGGATTTTCCATCGCAACATGCTCGCGCAGAGCCTGAGTTTCTACCAGGACGAGTTCGCCGGACGGGTGGCGACCAAGGTCATGCAGACTGCGCTGGCGGTCCGCGACACCTGGATGATTGTCACAGACATCCTGGTGTACCTCGTCATCTACTTCGTCACCATCGGCCTGGTGGTGGGTGGTTTCAATCCGTTGTTGCTGGCGCCGTTCTCCATCTGGCTGGCGGTCTACCTGCTGTTCATCCGGTTCTTCGTACCGCGGCTGGCGAAGCTGGGCAAGGCGCAGGCTGACGCCCGCTCGTTGATGACCGGAAGAATCACGGATGCTTATACGAATATCACCACCGTGAAGTTGTTTTCGCACTCGAACCGTGAGTCTGCCTACGCGCAGGGTGCCATGGTCGAGTTTCTGCGCACCGTGTATCGCCAGATGCGCATGGTCACGAGCTTTGAAGTCATCAACCAACTGCTCACGGTGTTCATGATCGGCAGCATGGGCGGCATGACCTTGTGGATGTGGTCGCACGGCCAGCTCGGCGTGGGTGCCGTGGCGGCCGCCATCGCCATGGCAATGCGTCTCAGTGGTATCTCCCACTGGATGATGTGGGAGATGTCCAATCTGTTCGAGCAGGTGGGTGTCGTTCAGGACGGTTTGAACACCTTGTCCCATAGCCCGAGTGTGGTCGACGTGCCCGATGCGAAGCCCCTGGTCGCGACGCGCGGTGACATTCGATTCGAGCATGTCGACTTTTCCTATGGCGCGCAGAGCGAGGACAAACGTGTTATCCGCGGCTTGAACCTGCACATCCGGCCCGGTGAGAAGATCGGACTGGTGGGGCGTTCGGGTGCGGGCAAGAGCACGCTCGTCAACCTGTTGTTGAGGTTCTATGACGTACCCGCGGGCCGGATCCTGATCGATGGGGTTGATATTGCTACGGTCACGCAGGAAAGCCTGCGTTCGCAAATCGGAATGGTGACGCAGGATACGTCGCTGTTACATCGGTCGGTTCGCGAGAACATCCTGTACGGTCGTCCGGATGCCACCGAGACCCAGATGCTCGCTGCGGCCCGGCGCGCGGAGGCGATGGATTTCATCCTGGGCCTGAGCGACCCCGATGGCCGCACCGGTTTCGATGCACGCGTGGGTGAGCGTGGCGTCAAGTTGAGCGGCGGTCAGCGGCAGCGAATCGCCATTGCGCGGGTAATGCTCAAGGACGCGCCGATCCTGCTGTTGGACGAGGCCACGAGCGCGCTCGACAGTGAAGTGGAGGCGGCCATTCAACAAAGCCTGTACCGGCTGATGGAGGGGAAAACGGTGATCGCGATTGCCCACCGGCTCTCCACCATCGCCGCCATGGACCGCTTGATTGTGATTGAAAAGGGACGGGTGGTGGAAGAAGGCAGCCATGAAGCGCTTCTGGCGCGGAATGGACTTTATGCGCGGCTGTGGGCGCATCAGAGCGGTGGGTTCCTGGGGCAGTCGGCGCATCCGGCTGTGCCCGCGGCGGTGGAGTTGAGTGAAGAGTGACGCGCGCTCGGGCACTCGTATTGCTGGGAAGAGGGCACCATGAAAACACGCAAGCTGGGCCGCCAAGGCCCTGAAGTTTCGGCACTGGGTCTGGGCTGCATGAGCATCGGTATTGCCGATGTCTACACCAGCAGCGTTCGTGACGACGATGACGCCGTTGCGTTGATTCATAGGGCCATGGACCTTGGAATCACGCTGCTCGACACGGCGGATGTGTACGGCAACTCCGAACGCCAGGTAGGCAAGGCGCTATCCGGCAAACGCCGCGACCAGGCTGTGCTCGCCACGAAGTTCGGCTTTGCCACGGGAGTCAGCGCGGCAGCGCGCAGGGACGCACCCGATCGCATGATCAACGGCACCGCCGCGTACGTCAAAGAGGCTTGCGATGCCTCATTGCGGCGCTTGGGTGTCAGTCACATCGATCTGTATTACCTGCACCGCGTCGATCCCAATACCCCGATTGAGGAGACCGTCGGTGCGATGGCGGAGCTGGTGAAACAGGGCAAAGTGGGCCACATCGGCCTGTCCGAGCCCTCGGTGGAGACCGTGCGCCGTGCCATCAAAATACATCCGCTGGCCGCCATACAGACTGAGTATTCCCTGTGGAGCCGCGAGCCCGAGGCGCAGTTGCTGCCGTTGTTGCAGGAGCAGGGTATTGCGTTGGTGGCCTACAGCCCGCTGGGCCGCGGGTTTCTGGCTGACCGCTTCCGCAAGCCCGAAGACCTGGCGGCCGATGACTGGCGCCGCGGCAATCCGCGCTTCCAGGGTGAGAACTTCCAGAAAAATCTCGAGCTGGCCGAGCGTGTGAAGGCTATTGCTACGGAAAAAGGCTGTACACCCGCGCAGCTCGCCCTCGCATGGCTGCTCGCGCGCCACCCCAACGTGATTCCGATTCCGGGTACGAGCAACCCCCGGCGACTCGAGGAAAATGTGCGTGCCGCAGACGTTGAGCTCACGGCAGGGGAGCTCGAACGAGTTGACGCCATCATGCCCCAGGGTGCCGCGGCGGGTTCCCGTTACAACGAGGCGATGTCAACACTACTCAACGGCTGACTGTTGAGTTGGTGCCGAGCTGCGCGCTTACTGCCCCCGGGTCGCAGGAACTTCCACCGGCGATGCGGGGCAGGTATCCCGCACGCCCTTGCCGCAGGACCGCGGCGTGAGGCCCCGCGTTAGACACACCCGCACTTCCGTCAGTTCGCCGCGGCCGCACGCAACAGACAACCCATCCGCGGGTATCGACGGGTTCGCGGCGTGAAAAGCCGATGAGATTTGCGCACCTGTCATCGACAGGCTGTGGCGCGGAGCTTCAAATCCCGAGGGCACGTGGATGGCCGCCAGCGCTTTATCCGCCGTTCGGAAGTATGCAATTGCACCCAATCCGCTGCAGGTACCGTGACGCTGCCACTCGTGCTCCATGAGGTTCTGACTGGGAAAGAGGCTGACTCCGAGCTGCCGGGCGTCCGGCGGCAATGGGTCGGTGGAGCAGAATTCGGGCCAGTTGCCGCTGTCATATTGCGGCCACAGCCCGTGGAGCACGAATCCGTAGCCTTTGCCGCTGCATTGGTGGCGGTCCTGGGGGTGGGTGAGGCAGTAGGTGGGCGACCAGGACAGCGTCAGGACATAATAATCAAACCGGCCGGGGGTACCGGCCGCGGGTTTGGCGTGGTGGTGGCGTGCAAATGCGACCGCGCAGGCCAGGGCCGTCAGGGCCGCAAGGGTAACCCGTAGCGCCTGGTTTCGTTGCTGTTTCATGTCAGTACCCTCAGAATGGGCTGCAGCGAACCGGTCGCTTCAGGCCTCCCATAATAATATGGCACACGAGCTGGGTCGTATCGCTCTGGTCAGCACCTACAATCACCTGAGCCGCAACAGCATGGAGCAGATGTTGAAGGCGGGCTTTCCGGAGTATGAGGTCGACAACTTTTCAGTCGACCAGATCGTCAAGAGTCACTGGTTCTGGTTTCCGCGCAATCTGTGGTATGTGGCGAAGGAGTGCGGCCGCGAGCTGTTGCGGGGACAAACTGCCCCGCGCCACGCCTTTTTCCGAACCACCCATACCTTCGGACGCCTGCGCGCGGCGATGCAGCAACACATCCGCCCGGACCGGCATTTGTTCTCGTTTCAGATGCAGTCGCTGTACAACACCAGCGTCCCGGGTGTGCCCCACTTTGTGTATACGGATCACACGCATCTGTCCAATCTCAACTATTCCGATTTCGATCGCCGGCATCTGCGCTCGCCGCAGTGGATCGAGTTGGAGCGCTCCATCTATGACAACGCGACCGTGGTGTTTACCCGCAGCACCGACATCCAGGCCGATCTCATCAAGTACTACGGCATCCCGGCGGAAAAGATCGAGTGTGTCTATGCCGGCAGCAACGTTGATGTCAAAAATGCGGGCGAACCTGACAACAACGGCTACAGTAACCGGCAGATCCTGTTTGTCGGTGTCGACTGGCTGCGCAAAGGCGGTGCCGAGCTGACCCGGGCCTTCAGGACCGTCCTCGAGTCGCATCCCGATGCGCAACTGGTCATTGCCGGCTCGGCTACGCCGGTCGATCTTCCCAACTGCCGGGTGCTCGGGAATGTGAATGCGAGCGAGCTGTCACGCTACTACTCGCAAAGCTCCATTTTCTGTCTGCCGACCAAACGTGAGCCGTTTGGCATCGCGTTCGTGGAAGCCATGATGCATCGTCTGCCGATTGTCGGAACGCGGGTCGGCGCCGTGCCGGACATGGTGGAAGACGGGGTCAACGGGTTCCTGGTGGAGCCCGGTCAATCGGACACCCTGGCCCGGGTGCTGTGCACGCTGCTGGATTCTCCGGAGCTGTGCCGGCAGTTCGGGCAGCGAAGCCACGAGAGAGCGGTAGAGCGTTACACCTGGGCAGGCACCGGACAACGAATCCGCAGCCGGATACTGAAGGAGCTGGGGCTCGCCGCCGACACGCGGCTCACTGCCTAGGGTCTGCGGGGGCTCGGAGCTCGAATCGTTGGTCCGATCGCGGCTGTGGTCTCGACGATCCGGCGCGGCCGGTCCACGTGCAGCGTGGTCAGGATGCTGCGGATGGAAAACCGCTGCAACACCCGCGCCGGCAGCTCACCGGCACATTGCATGCAGATCTGAGATTCGTATTCGGACACGATGCCGTGCCCGCAATTCAGACACTTGTCCATCCCGTTGCGCCCCTCACGCTCGACCGGTGACTTTTATTTTTGACCGGCGTTTGATTGATACGCCCTTCCAGGTTGTTATGCAATACAGTTCGTACCTGCAGGCGCCCATGACACTCCATGCCGCATGTCGGACACCGTCAAATATATAAACGCCTTGTGTATTGCCGCCGCCGCGGTCGCCCTGCGCTGGCTGCTGATTCCGCTCGTGGGACCCGATGCTCCGTACGCCACGATCATGGGCGCAGTTGCACTGACTGTGTGGCTGTGGGGTTGGGGTCCTGCTGTCGTGACGGCCGGCGTGGGTCTCATAGGTACGGGCCTGATGATCGGCAGACCTCTGGGAACACTGCCGGTCGACCGGCTGCATACGCTCGTGGGTTTCGTACTCTATGCGTCAACCTGCGGGCTGATCATCGGCCTGGGCGAAGAGATGCGCCGTACTCGCGATGCCTACCGGCGCTCCCAGGAGCGATTTCTGGGGTCGCAGGAAGCGGCGCTTCAGGGGTACTGCTGGCTGAATCCCGTGCGCGGCACCGGCGCCGAACCGATCGATTTCCAGCTCGAGTACATCAATCCGCTGGGGGCGGCCATCTGCAGGTCGAATCCGCATGAGGCGGCTGACCGGCAAATTTCCGCGGTCATGCCCGGTCCCTGCGAGGCCGGCTTGCTGACAGCGCTGCGTCGAGTGGTGATGAGCGGCGAACCCATCGATATGGAGCTTGCCGATCCCTCCACCTCACCGCGGACCTGGTTGCGATTCATGATCGTCAAGGTGGACGACGGGCTGGCCATGTCGTTTTCCGACATCACCCGGACTCGTCAGCTCTCCATGGAGCTGAAACAACGCGCCGCCGACCTGCAGAGGGCCAACGCCGCCAAAAGCCAGTTTCTGGCCACTCTGTCCCACGAGTTGCGCAATCCGCTGGCGCCGCTGCGCAACGGCCTTGCCATCATCCAGGAGCGCAACCCGCAGGGGCTCGGTGACGTCCCGGCGATGATGGAGCGGCAGTTGCGGATTGCTTCGCGGTTGATTGACGACCTGCTCGATGCCAGTCGCATCGATCGCGGCAGGTTGGGAATCCGCCGTGAAACCGTGAGGCTCGATGCCATTCTCGAGGCGGCCGTGGAGACTTCGCGGCCGCACCTGGCCGCTAAATTCCACGAGTTGGTGATACGGCATGCGCCTGAGACCGTACACATCGAAGCGGATGCCACCCGGCTGGCGCAGGTGGTTGCCAACTTGCTGAACAATGCGGCGAAGTTCACCCCGCCGCACGGCCGGATCGTGCTCTCGGCGCGCGCCAAGGCAGGCTATGTGACCATCCGGGTGCAGGACAATGGTGTTGGCATTGCAGCGGCGGATCTCGAAGACATCTTCGACATGTTCGTGCAACTCGAGCGCGGCAAGTCAGGTTCCGGCGAGGGCCTGGGGTTGGGACTGGCCCTGGCCCGCTCATTGGTCAGCCTGCACGGTGGACAGATCACCGCGCACAGTGCCGGCGCCGACCAGGGAAGTGAATTCAGGGTGCGGTTGCCGTTGACCGCGCCGACGGTGCAACAACCGGTGGTGCTGCCGGCGGCGCGCGCCAGGCAGGACAGCCGCCGCATCCTGGTGGTCGATGATAACGTTGATGCGGCCAACAGCCTGGCGATGCTGTTGGAATTAAGAGGTCATCGCGTGCGCACCTGCTTTGATGGTGCCACCGCATTCGAGGCCGCGTGTGTCGCGAATCCCGATCTGGCTTTCATTGATCTCAACATGCCGCATCTCAACGGCATCGAGCTGTCACGGCAGATTCGCGCGCAGCCGTGGGGGCGTGCCGTGAAGTTGATTGCGCTCACCGGTATGGGGCAGCCCGAGGATCATGCGCGCACTCGCGCCGCCGGCTTCGATCAACACCTGATCAAGCCGGTCGATCCCGAAGAGCTGGCCAACGCAATTGACGCCAGTGCCATCGATACCAGTGGCACGCCGTCGGCTGCCAGTGGCAGGTCCGCAGCCGCGAGCACGGAAGGTATCGGCAGAGGACCGTAGAGGTGGGGAAACAGAGCACCTTGTCGAGACGCTTCCCAACGTAGTGACGCGCCGAGATCGTGGGGATCCACGGCCAATAACACCAGGTTCGCCTGTCCCGAGCGATGCCGGCGCGCGCTTTCAGGTAGCTGTGCGGCGGTTGAAAAGTGGATGAAACCGTCGGCACGGTCCTGGGATGAGCCTGTGTAAACGCCTGCGCGCAGGGCAAGTTCCCATTCCGGGCGCAGGCACATGTGATAAATCAGCTCACGCGCATTGGGCATAGCGATTGCTCCCTCAAATAACACACATCAATGACTCAGGCTCGGCCTGAGGGGAGTTGTTATATGAGTCGGTATGGTACCCGGACGGCGCTTGCGCTCTCGATGTGGGCGATTATTGCCACTGGCTGCGCGATGCCCGAGCAACGGATGGATGCGGCGGCCAGCCGCGACGACACCCGTCGGGCACAGTTCGAGCACTGCCGCGATCAGGGGCGAACTGACTGCGACGCACTTCTCAACGCGCCGGTCAGCGCGGATGGCGACGTGCCCAGAGCATCCGTGCGCGAGCGCGAGCGGCGCCTGGCCTACGACCGCTGCGTCGACAAAGGCGGCTCGGACTGCGATGACTTGTTGCATCACGACTGACGTTTGACGGGCCAGAATCGCTGGGACGCGATCCGGGCGCCCTCGGCCAGGGCGGCGAGCTTGGCCCACACGACATCCGGATCGACCCCGCCCGAACCGACGTGGATGCTGAATCCACAGTCGGTTCCGGCCATGATGTTGTCGCGGCCGGCGAGATTGGCATAGCGCCCGATCCGCTGCGCCACCAACTCCGGGTGCTCGATATAGTTGGATTGAACTTCAATGACACCCGGTATCAACAGCTTGCCTTCGGGCACCGGGACGTCTTCAAACATCGCCCACTCGTGCGCATGCCGCGGGTTCGCGGCCTCGAATTGAATGGCATGCGGTTTCGCCTGCCAGATCAGATCGACAATATCCCTGAACGGCACATCGCAGTGATGCGGGCCGGGGTAGTTACCCCAACACAGGTGCATTCGCACCTTCTCCGCCGGAATGTTGACGAGCGCGTCATTCAGGGCCGCGATGTGCAGTTCCATCTGCTCGCGAAACTGCGCCAGGCTCAGGTTGGCATGCTGGGAGTGCCGGCCCATGGCCAGATCCGGGCAGTCGATCTGCAACAGGATGCCGGCGTTGACAATCGCCTCGTATTCCGGCCGCAAGGCAGCAGCGAGCGCGAACAAATACTGTTCGTGGCTCGGGTAGTAGTCGTTACGAAAAAAGTAACCCGTGACGCCGGGTGAGGCCGCGCTCATGAAAGAACCATGTGCGGCGTGCCTTCCCACTGCTGTCTTCAGCATCTGGATGTCTTCAGTAGGACCTGCAGCATCCTTCGGCGTGATGGGGCCATTACAGGCCGGCGTCTTGCGGTGTTTGCGGCCCGGATCCGCGAACACGCGCGCCTTGGTGCGCGGAAATTCCTCGATGTCCTGGAAGACGAAGGCATTGCCGCTGCCGCCAAAGCCGTTCAGGCGGTCTTTGATATAGGTGGCATAGCTCGGCTTGGGCCATTCACCGTCATTGACAATGTCGATGCCGGCCCCCACCTGACGGGCAACGGCCGCGTCGACGGCGCTGGCAACACGGGCGGCCAGGGCGGCCTGATCGATGGGAATCCCGTCTTCGCGGGCAAACATGATCGCAACGAGATCGTCCGGCCGGGGCAGGCTGCCCACGTGTGTGGTCAGAAAGCGATGTGCCATTGAGGTCCCCTTTGGCATTGCCGACGCGCGGCAACCATAGCGCATGCGGACCTGCCGAAATAGGTAGAGACCGTCACCTTTTTGCAGGAGGGCTCGCTACCGATGAGGGGGCGATAGCGGCTTGCCGTGTCGAAATCGCCTTGTGTCAGGCGTCCTTGGGACATATCTACCGTGATGCCAGGGAGACCGCCGGATCATGCAAGCCTTCGAGAAATTCTATTCATCGGCAATGAGGATTGCCGCACCTGCGTTCATTCAGGATCCACTGACCCTGGATGTGGTTGTCAACGCACCTGCGCTCACCCGGACGATTGCACACTGGCCGCATTGGCCGTGGCGCCGGCGCGCGAAGGCGGCTTAATCCTGCGATACTGGTGCAATGCAAAGCACCCAATGGATAGTCGCTTCCCTGGTCGCCGCGTGCGTGTCGTTCCCGGCGTTGCCCAAGTCTCCCGTAGACGGCTCCCTACTCAACAGAATCGCCGATCAGGGTTTCAATCACGGCGAAGTGGTCGAAACGGCCCAGTACCTGGCCGATCGTATCGGCGGCCGGATGACCAACTCGCCGGCCATGCGCACGGCGGAGCAGTGGACGCAGGGCCGCTTCAAGGCCTGGGGACTGAAGAATGTGCGCGCCGAAGGCTACGATTTTGGCCGTGGCTGGTGGATCGAATCGAGCCGCGTACGAATGTTGACACCGCGCGTGCTCGAATTGCGCGCCATTCCAATTGCCTGGACGCCGCCTACTCACGGCGCGATTGCCGCGCCCGTGATCGTGGCGCCCATGCGCACCGAGAAGGATTTCGCCGACTGGAAGGGCAAGTTGTCCGGCAAGATCGTGCTCGTATCCTGGCCGGCGCCCCTGGCGGAAGACCTGGAGGCGCCGTTCCATCGCCTCGATGACGCCAGCCTGGCGAAGTACGACCGCTTCAAAGAGCCCAACTACGATCCCGAGCTCGACCGGAAGTCAGTGGATCGCTTGCTGTTCCGCCGCCGGCTAGATGACTTTTTGGCCGGGGAGGGTGCGGTAGCGGCCGCGACGATGTCCCGGAGTGCGGTTCGGCTCGTTCACGGCGAAGGCTACAGCTACCAGGTGGGAATGTCCCCGAAGCTGCCCCAGGTTGAATTGAGCTCTGAGGACTATCGGCGGATAGCCCGCCTCGCCCGACAGGGCGAGGTCAAACTCGAGATCGACAGCAATGTCCATTACGAGGACGCCGATCATCACGCCTACAATATTTTTGCCGATCTGCCCGGCAAGGATGCGAAGGCAGGTTACGTCATGGCCGGCGCTCACCTCGATAGTTGGGTTGCGGGTGATGGCGCCGCCGACAACGGCGTCGGTTCCGCGATTGTCATGGAAGCCGCGAGGATACTCGCGGCGGTCGGTGTGCAGCCGAGGCGAACCATTCGTTTCGTACTGTGGAGCGGTGAGGAACAGGGCCTGATCGGTTCGGCCGCCTTCATCCAACAGCACCTGGCCCACCGCCCGCTGCCCAAGGACCCCGAGGTCGCCGCCCTGGGGCCTTATTTTGGGCCACCGACCTATCCGTTGGAGCTCCTGCCGGGCTATCGCGACCTAGTGGGGTATTTCAATGTTGACAACGGGTCGGGCAAATTCCGCGGCATCTATGCTGAAGGCAACTTTGCCGCCATTCCGATTCTGAAAGAATGGTTGGCGCCGTTTTCGAGCCTCGGCGGTGCCGCCGTCGTGGCCGAGCCCACGGGCTCGACGGATCATCAGATGATGAGTGAGATCGGGCTGCCGGCCTTCCAGTTCGTCCAGGACCCGCTGGATTACGCCAGCACGACTCATCACACTGACGCGGACACGTTCGATCACCTGAGGCCGGACGACATTCGCCAGGCAGCGGTGATCATGGCGACGGTGTTGCTCGATGCCGCCAACGCGGAAACGCCCTTACCGGGCAAGCCGGTCCCCACTCAGCCGAGTGTGACCGATCCGTTCCAGTACAAGGAGCCATCGAGGCCGCAATGACAGCGCGAACTTCCAACAGGGCGCGCCAGGTCTGCGTCCTCGGCAGCGCCGAGCCCGGCTCACGGGCGTATGAGCTGGCGGGTGACGCTGGCGAGAAGCTCGCGCGCCTTGGCATCACTGTCGTGAGCGGCTGCGGCAGCCCAGCCACGCGCGTCGCGGCTGAACGAGCGCTTGCTGCAGGCGGCACGGTCGTCAGCATCGTACCCTCCGATGACATCAATCTGCAGAACTGGCCCTGCACTGTGTTGATTCCGTGCGGAATGGGCGATGCGCGCAATTTGTTGATGGCACTTGCCGGCGACGCCTGCATCGTCATCGGCGGCCGTGCGGGAACGATCTCGGAAGTCTGCCTGGCCTGGTTGCATCGGCGGCCGCTGTTGCCGCTGACCGGCTGCGGAGGATGGTCCGATCAACTGGAAAAAAATCCACCCGATGAGCGGGGAAATGCACCGATCCTATCGTGGGGCTCGATTGCGGAGCTGCACAAAAACCTGCACGCGCTGAGACTGAGTGCCATGGGCTAAACTGAGCCCATGCCCCGTTATTGCTTAGCTTCGCTCCTGCTGGCCGCTCTCCTGTCGGGGGCGGTGGACGCCGCGGATCCCAAGACCCTCACGGTACAGGAGCCTGGCGACCCCGCCACTGAAGCGCTGACGCGCGTCCACAATTCGATTCCCATCGTTGAGCAGCTCAAAGCGGAACCCAAGGCGAATGAGCTCTTTGCCCAAGCCAAGGGCATTGTGATCGTTCCGAACTATATGCAGGCGGCGGTGGTATTCGGTGCTCGCGGTGGCTTGGGATTGCTGCTCGTGCGCCGGGGCCTGAAGTGGAGCGATCCGGTGTTCTACAAAATCAGCGGCGGCAGCATCGGTGCGCAGATTGGCGAGACCCAGGGTGCGCTGGTCATGTTTCTCATGAGCGACAAGGCGATTGAGGCCTTCGCGAACAAGGCCAGCACCTGGTCCATGAACGCCGGCGCGGGGCTGGCCGCCGTGAGCTTTTCCAAACAAACACCCGAAACGGCGACCCTGACGGATGTAATAGTCTGGTCGGACAACAAGGGCATCTTCGGCGGCGCGGCGGTGGGTGCCAGCAAGATTTCGCGCGATGTGCCGGCGAACCAGGTCTATTACAAGGATCACGACATCACGGCGCAGCGCATTTTGAGCGGTGAAGTGAGCAGCCCGCAGTCAAAGCCGCTGCTCGATGTGTTGCCGGCACCCGCCGCAAAGCCACCTACCTGAGCGTGCAACGTCTTCGGGCGTGACTATTTCATCATTTGGTGCTGCGGCCGTTAGCGTGCCGCCGGGCGCGCATGCTACTCAATAGGCATGAAGCAGAACAACATCGGCCGGCGCTCATTCCTTAAATCCTCGGCCCTGCTGGCCTCCATTGGACCGTTTGCGCAAGGTGCGGCGCCGCGATCCAGCCGGGCCCCCGGACCTGAAATCTTCTTCACCCGGGACGAATACATCACGCGATGGACGCGCGTTCAGGCCGCGATGACTGCCGCAGGCTACGAGAATCTCCTGGTATGGCAGCGGTCCGCAAGCGCGTATGACCGGATCGGCGATGTCTACTGGCTCACGAACTTCTATACCAACGGCACGGGTCAGGATCCCTACAGTGAGGAGCTCGACGAGCCCTGGACGTTCGCGGCTGTACTCATGCGCAAGGGTCACGAGCCCGAGTTGCACATCGGCCTGCCGGAAGGAGCCTACGACGCTGCCAAGATCTTCTGCGGCAAAGTCGTCACGCACACACCGCACCAGACATTGAAGTTCGCCGAATATCTGCGCGCCGAGAAGATTCGAGGCCGGGTCGCTGTAGTGGGCGATGACGTCCTTCCCGGGAAGTTGGATCGTATTCTCCGCGCCAACACACCGAAGATCGAATGGGTTGCGGATGATACCTTTCTCGAGGCGCCCCAACTCATCAAGAGTCCCCGCGAGTTGGAGGCGTTTCACACCGCCGGTACGTTGGTCACAGACGCCTTGAACGTGGCGATGGAGGCACTGATTTCAGGAGAACGGGCCTGCGAAGCAGCCGGCCGCGCCGCCGCCGTCATCATGCGTGGGGGCGGTGGGTTTCACCGTATATCCATCGCCCACGGCCCGGCGTTACAGCGCCCGCTGAGCTTCGATTTCTACGGCTACAACATGACCGCGCCGAGTCCTGGCGATGTGATTTCGATGTGGATCTACGGGCCGATCTTCGCGGGCTATTGGCTCGACCCGGGACGAACGGCCATCTGCGCGAAGCGCCCGACCGGTGCTCAAAAAACACTGGTTGAGAGCGGAGCCAAGCTCGTTGATGACATGGTCAAGGCGGTCGTACCGGGGATGACGGCCAGGGAGCTGGGTCTGCGTTGGGCCGAAATTGCCCGCAGCGGCGGCTACTTCGACGCTGAGAAGGACGAAATGTTTGGTCACGGGCTGGGCGCCAGCTTTCCGGCGTATGTGCTGCCGACGGGCGATAGTGAAATCGGACCGTTCGGTTACAAGCGCCTGCAGGGACCCATCAAACCCGGAATGGTGCTGGCAGCCGAGGCATTTCTGACGCGCCCCGGCGTGGGCGTCGCGGCGTTCGAGCGCAACTTCGTAGTCACGGCTACGGGCGTTGAGGTGCTCGATAAGACGCCGATGCTTTTCTGGTAGGAGTGGCGTTGCTGCGCACCTCGCGCGGCAGAACGGCGAAGTGCTTCTTGAACGCCGCGGTGAAATTCGTCGGCTCTTCGTAGCCGGTGCGCTCCGCAATCTCACTGACGGCCAGGTCGGTCGTTTCCAACAGCCGCCAGGCGTTGCGCAGCCGCAATTCCGTCTGATACTCGTGGACGGACACGCCGAACTGCTGTTTGAAGCCGAAATGCAGTTTGTTGCGGTTCATCCGGGTCTGGGCACACAGGGTCGCCAGTGTGAGCGCCGCCGCGGGGTCTGCTTCTATCTGATCCCGCACCTGCAGCAGTCGCGCGCGCTCCTGTTGAGTGATCCGGATCGACATGCGGGTCTCGGGCCTGGCGTGGCTCCAGTCGTGCATCAACAGCCGCAACAAATCGAGCGCAAGTGCCCTGACCGCCAGCCTGTGCCAGCCGCGGCTGGCCCGGGTGTTGAAAAATCGGCCGGCATGGGCGAGTGCGGGCCTGGATATCGGGAAGTGCCCCATGACGGTCTCACCGCGCGACCAGCTTGAAAGCAGAATGGCCGGCAGCTCGTCATCGGCAAGCTCGAGCCCGTTGCGCAAGTAGCTGCGGGTCATTGCCAGGGAGCAGTAACGGTAAGCAACACCCCCTTTGAACTGGGCGGTGACCGGTTCCCCCGGCGCCCGGATCATGAAGGAGCAGCGGGTACTCTGATCCGATACATGACTTTGCCGTGCGACATAACCGGCTTCGCCGGCGAATGCGATCCTCAACCTCACTGAATAGTCGCCGCCGGTGGCGGTCAGGCGCCAGTCCTGATCAATGACCGCGTCGGTGATGTGCAGGCACAAGCCGCGCTCGATTTCGTGAATCTCCTCGTATCCCGATCTGAACAGGACGGGGATGGGGGTGCCGCGCCTCTGCAGCGTGCGTCCATAAACGATGCTGTCGATTCCTTCGCTGATGGCGGGATCGACCTTCTGGATTTCCGCGAGCTTGCGCCATAGATCGGTTTCACCCGGCAGGACCAGGATGGGTGCGGGCATGACAGGCGGCCCCAAGGCTTGTGACGATCTCATTATTCACCGTTATAAAGCCTCGTGCACGCGCATTTCGCCGTCGCCAATTCCGGTGACGATTTCATCATCTCGGGTCGCCGTCATTAACGTCGACCGTGTCTGCGCCGGTAGATTTCAATGCGGGGGTAATTCATATGTATACGTCGTCCGAGCTGCACAGACTGGTTCGTGAGCATCGACCGGGTTGGACTCTGGCGCAGCTTTTTTACACGGATCGGGACATCTTCGAGGTGGAGGTCGAACGCTTCCTGGGCCCCCAATGGATGGTGGCGGGTCACGTCTCGGAGATTCCGAATCACGGCGACTATTTCGTTTTTGAGGCTCTTGGCGCGTCGGTCATTGTCGTTCGAGCGGCCGACGGCGAGATTCATGCGCTCCATAACGTGTGCCGGCATCGTGGGGCGAAGATTTGCGAGCAGCCCTCGGGCAGGGCGTCTCTTCTGCGTTGTCGCTATCACGGTTGGTCCTATCGACTCGACGGGCAGATCGCCGCATGGCGGCACATGCCGGAGCATCTCAACAAGAGTGAGCACGCGCTACGCCGGTGCGGCGTGTCGATCTTCGAAGGCCTGATTCTCGTCAGCCTGATGCCTGAAAAGGCACCTGATCCTGCGGTGATGTTGCAGCATGTCCGGCCGTATTGGAGTCGTTACGAGCTGGCGAAGACCCGAACGGCCGCAATCCGCCATTACCGTCTCCAGGGAAACTGGAAGCTCGGAATCGAGAATAATCTCGAGTGCTACCACTGCCTGCCGTCTCATCCGGAATACACCACAACCAACGCGTTCGTGCGCGCCGACGAGCAGACGTCCGAGACAGTCGTCGAGTCGTTTGCAGCGTATCGCCAGTCCTGGGAAGAACGGATGCGTGCTGCGGGGACGCTTACCGGGCGCAGCGAGATGATTACAACAGGCGGACAGCCGTGCCGCGCTGGAACTTGGCCGCTGGCGCCGGGAAAGCTGACGGGATCGCGGGACGGGCAGGGCGTCGCTCCCCTGTTGGGCCGGGTCGGCGGCTATGACGAGAGCGTCACCACGGGTTGCATTGGGTTTCTGTCCTACATGGGCGCCATGTGCGACCACGCGGTTCAGGTGAACTATCTGCCGCAGAGTGTAGATGTCACGCTGGTCGTCTTGCGTTGGTTGGTCAGAGCCGACGCCGTCGAAGGCCGTGACTATGACGCAGACAACCTCTGTTGGCTGTGGGATGAGACGACCCGCCAGGACAAAAGCATCATTGAATTGAACGCAGCCGGAGTCGGCTCGCGCGGTTATGTCCCGGGCCCGTACTCGAACCTGGAGTCGATGACGCAGGACTTTGTCGACCGCTATCTGAAGCTCATGAGCGAGCCCGCATGACGGTTTATGTAGTACTGCTGCTCTTTCTCGCCAACGTTGCCAACTATGGGCAGCGCATGATTGTGTCGATTCTGCTGCCTGCCATCAAAAGCGAGGTGATGTTGACCGACGGGCAGTTGGGTATTCTCGTCGGCGGCGGATTTGCGCTCTTCTACGCTCTGGCCGGTGTGCCGCTGTCCCGCTTCGCCGATCGGCATGGGCGTGTGAAGTGGTTGTCGATTGCTATTGCGTTCTGGAGCGTGGCGACGGGCATGTTCGGGCTCGCGCGCAGCTTTGTACAGATGCTCGCGGCGCGCGTTGCGCTGGGCGTTGGTCAGTCGGTCTGTATCCCGGTTTCCCACTCGTTACTGATTGATCATGTGCGTCCGGAAAGCCGTCCTTTCGCGTTGGGTATCCATTCGACCGGCGGAGTAGTGGGTGCGACGCTGTCGTTGGTCCTTGGTGGCTGGTTGGAGGCGAGGGTGGGCTGGCGGCAGGCGCTCACGCTGAGCGCCGTATCCGGCGTGGTGCTCGCACTGTTGGTTGCCGTAACACTGCGCGACCCGCGCAAAGCTACTCCTGATGCCGGAGTTGTTGTTGATACGGCGCTGCCGCTGCGGACGGTCATCCGGCGCCTTCTGTCGCTTCGATCCTATGTTCTGGTGCTGTTGGCGGTGTGCATAAGCATGCTCGTTGAGTTCGGGTTGAGCCAATGGCTGCCGTCATACTATGTCCGTGAGTTCTCGCTTCCGGTCGCCGAAGTCGGTTTTCGGTACGGCCTCACGGCAGCGATTGGAGGCATCCCCGGAAGCCTGTTGGGCGGATGGCTCACCGCGCGTCTCACGAGGCACGACATACGCTGGCTCGTCTGGTTCCCCGCAATGATGTACACGCTGGCGCTGCCAATCGGGCTGAGCATGTTGTTGGCGTCGTCCGTACAGATCGCGCTGCTGCTCAATGGCCTGTATGCATTTACGGTCTACACAACCAGTGGCGCCCTGTGGGCCGCATGCTTTGCACACGTTGCCCCCGCCATGCGCGCCACCACGAGCGCCGTTACGCTCTTCGTGGCTGGTGTCACCGGCATGGCGCTGGGGCCGACCCTGGTCGGCGGAATGAGCGATGTACTCAGCTCCTCGCAGGCGGGCGGCCATTCCCTACGAACTTCCCTGGTGTTTGTTGAGTGCCTGGCGGTGGGCGTCATTGTGTCGCTGCTGTTCGCCGGCCGGTTCATAGCGCGCGAGGATCAACCATGACCGAATCCATCTCCCGTCGCGACTTTGTCAACGGCGTACTGGTCGGCGCCGGGGCAGGTTTGTTGACGCGCGCCGCGCCGGCGGCGACCGCTACGGCAGCGCCGGACTACGGGCCATCAGGCTCAGCTTGGACCGGCTATGGCGGCGTCGGGGACTATCGCTGGTCCAACGGCAACACCGAAGCAGTGCGGGATGCCGCACACGGGATTCGCGATCACCGCTATCCCGATCCCGATCTGCCGGTGCGGGAGACCTACGACCTGTTGGTCGTTGGCGGTGGCTTTTCGGGCACGACCGCGGCCTACGAATTCAACAAGCTCAGAAAGCCCGGCCAGAGCTGCCTCGTACTCGAGAACCATCCGATTTTCGGTGGCGAAGCCAAACAGAATGAGTTTGACGTCGACGGACACCGATTGGTGGCGCCGCAAGGGTCCAACGGCGCTCTGGCGGTAAAAGAGAACGACCACATCACCGGTCGTTACGAAGTGTACGCGGAGTACTACCGCGAGCTTGGAATGCCGGCGCACTACGATCTCGAACCTGTCGCCGGAGGCGCTGAAAAATACACTCTGCCCAACGATCATTTCGATCCCATGCTGCTCGAGCGGCAGTACCCGACGGGTTACTTCTTCAAGGGCCATGGCTGGTCCGCCAATCCCATCGCGACGGGGTTTACCAACACCCCGTGGCCTGCGGCAGTGCGCCGGGAGATCGACGACTTTGCCAACAATCGGCGTGACCTCGTCTCAAAACAGGCGGATGCCGATCGTTGGCTCGACTCCATCACTTACTTCGAGCTGCTCGACAAGTTAGGCTACGGTCCGGAAGTCAAGCGGTATATCGATCCGCTGCTGGGAGTTGGCAACTTCGGAGTCTGCGGTAACGCGGTATCCGCCTACGCTGCCAAGCGACTCACCCTTCCCGGGACGATTCCGAGCAACACACCGAACCGCTTTGTCGATGTCTCGGTAGTGTCCTTTCCCGGCGGAAACGCCGCAATCATGCGCAAGATGTGGGCCCGCATGCTGCCGGATGCGATCAGCGGTGATGGTTCGCTGGCGGCGGTTGCCACCGGCGCAGTCAATTTCGGTGCGCTGGATCGTGAGGGTAGCCCGATCCGTCTTCGACTGCAGTCAACCGCAGTTCATGTGCGCCACGATGGCGATCCGGCCAGCGCGGGTTCAGTGCTGGTGACGTATGTGCAGGGCGGAAAGCTATTTCGCGTCCGGGCCAAGGCTGTCGTCATGGGCTCGGGCGGATGGGTCAATCGAAATATCGTCCAGGACCTGCCGCCCGCCCACATTGAAGCCTACAAGCACTTCCGCTATGGCCCGGTGCTGACAGCCAACGTCGCTGTACGGCATTGGCGCTTCTTTGACAAGTTGGGATTCATTGCAGCGAGGTGGTTTTCGGGGCTCGGGTGGCATGTGTGCGTCCGGCGCAATGTCGCTCTGCGACCGGGGGCGCCGCCGCTCACTCCGGACAGCCCTCTCGTACTGACTTTCTACATCCCCATTCTCCAGCCTGATGTCGATCCGATGGCACAGGGGATGGCCGCTCGCGCACAGCTTCTGTCCACTTCCTACGCGGAGTATGAACGGCAGTTGCGTGAGCAGATGTCCGAGATGTTCGGACCCTCGGGATTCGATGCGCGGCGTGACATCGCCGGCATCGTGCTCAACCGCTGGGGCCATGCTTACATGGCTCCGTACAAGGGCTTCTTCTTTAGTACCGACGGCCAGCCGGCTCCCCCTGAGGTCATTCGCAAGCCGCACGGCCGCATCTTCTTTGCACATTCGGAATTGCAGGGAAACATGAACATGGCGCACGCAATGCTGGAAGGCAGACGCGGGGCGCGAGCCGCCGTGGAGGCCTGCAAATCATGACTCGTTCTCTAATTTTGATGAGCACATTGACCTGTATGGGAATGGCCGCCTCCGCCGCCGCGGCTGATGACGACACGTTAGGCGAGGTTGTCGTTACCGCGCAGAGACGTTCCGAGCGGCTGCAGGACGTTCCTGCGGCGATTACGGCATTGAATGGAGATTCTCTCAACGAATTGCACCTGCAGGGCAACGCTGATCTGGCGCAGCGGGTTCCCAGCCTGTCATTCGATGTGTTGGGCCCCGGTGAGTCGACGCTTTCGATCCGCGGGTTGGGCACGGCCTACGGATTGGCTCCCGCCGTCTCGTACTACTTGAATGAGACACCCTTGGACATCCGGACGGATGGTTATGCGGGTGCTCCTGACATCGACTTCTTCGACGTCGAGCGCATCGAAGTGCTGCGCGGGCCGCAGGGAACTCTGTACGGATCGAGTGCAATGGGCGGTGCGCTGCGCATACTCACGGTGCAGCCGAACCCGGCAGCCGTCGCCGTCAATGCGGAAATCGGCGGTTCCTACATGGAGCGGGGTGGGGCTGGATATTCGGCCAAATCTGCAGTGAACCTCCCTCTGTCGACGGACGCCGCGGTCCGTCTCGTAGGTACGTATGAGCACGTTCCCGGTTATATAAACCGCGTCCTCCCGGGGGACTACAGCGCAGCGGAGCCCGTGACCCCGCTCGCCGCGCGACGCACAAACGACGCGGACATCAAAAGCGCGCGCGTCATTGCAAGTTGGAAACCCTTTGATGGGCTGACGATTACGCCCAGCTTCGCCATCTCCCGCATCGAGGCCTCAGACAAGCTGACAACGTACAGCAACCTGCCGGACTTTACGATTGCCGGCTACATCCCTTCACCCACCACGAGCCGCCTGACCGTGGGCAATCTGGCCGTGACTTACGATGCCGGCTTTGCCAGCATTCTGTCATCGACCTCAGTGCTCTCGCGGGCGGTCGACGCGCTGAATGACTTCACGTTGTTCTGGGCGAACCTGGCACCTGCGTTCGGTCTGACCTATCCACCCAACACACCGGGGACCGACCTCACCACGTCCCGCAATTCCGGCTTCGTACAAGAAATCAGGCTGACCTCACCCGCGGAACAGCGGCTCCGCTGGGTCGCTGGCGTGTACTTCAGCCACTTCCGCCAGCATTCGACGGAAACCACCGGAAGCGCGGATTTCGCGGCGGCGATCGGCCAGACCGACAGCCCGATCCTGTATCACTTCGATCAGGCCGTCATTGACCAGCAGGCTGCGGTCTTTGCCGACCTCACTTATAAAATTCTGCCGCAGGTCGAGATCACCGCGGGAGAACGTTATTACGAGCTGCGCGACAGTCTGGAAAACGAGCAGGATGGCGCGATTGCACCGCCGAGCCAGCCGCTGGTGCATGCGAAAGCCAGCGGCAGCAGCCCCCGTGTTGTGTTGACTTACCATCCGGTCGCTGACGCCACTGTCTATGCGACTGCGGCGCGCGGCTACCGCCCGGGCGGTCCGAACGTGGGCCTTCCAGAGGGTGTGGGCTGCACACTCAATAGCGCGTATCGGCCGCTGTACGATCCCGATTCCGTCTGGAACTATGAGTTGGGTGCCAAGTCCGAGTTCCTGCAGCGCCGGCTGTCTGTCGATGTGGCGGTGTACCGCATCGACTGGAAGAACGTGCAGCAGGCGATCACCGATCCCGGCTGTGGTTCTCTCTTTGTTGCCAACGCCGGTAGCGCCAGAAGCAAGGGTGTCGAAGCGGAAATCAACGCTCGGCCGCTCGATGCCTTGCGTGTATGGTTGAGTGGGTCATACACGGACGCGAAGTATCAGTCCATAGCGGCTGCGTTTCAGGGTTCGAGCGCGGTGCTCGCTGGTGATGCGGTACCCGATGTTCCGAAGCGCAAAGTGAATGTAGGCGGCGAGTACACACGGTCGTTCGGAAACTACCAGAGCTATCTGCGGCTCGACTGGAGTCACCTGGGCGCGGTGCCAACCGGCTTTACGTACAAGGACGTGCGTCCGGCATACAGCACGCTGGATGGCGCGATTGGAGTGCGGGGTGAGCGCTACGAGGTGTCCTTGTATGGGCACAACCTTACCAACACGGACGGCATCCTGAGCATCGGGGTAGGTGCTACTGACAGTTACGGAGCGGTGTTCAATTCGCGCATCTTCATTCCGCCACGTACGGTGGGAATCGATCTCAAGATGCATCTCTGAAATCGACAGGGGGTCCAATGTTGCGGTTGATGTTTTTGCTGATGATGGTGGGCTTGGCTGCGGCGGCGCAAGCTGCCGTGATAGAGCGCCAGGATGGTTTCGTGAACGCCCACGGGGTACTCATCTACTACGAAAGCATTGGACAGGGCGCGCCGCTGATGATCCTGCACGGTGGTCCGGGCTCATCGCACGGTTATTTCCTGCCGCACTTGCTGCCCCTGGCGGCTGGGCGCCGCCTGGTCTTTATTGACGAGCGCGGCTCGGGCCGGTCGCAGCGCCTACCGGATCCCAAGGGTTACACTCTCGACAACATGGTGAGTGATGTCGAGGACGTTCGCGTCGCGCTCAACCTGGGCAAAATCGACGTCCTGGGCCATTCGTTCGGCGGACTGCTGGCGCAGGCCTACGCGATCCAACACCCCGATGCGGTTCGTCGCTTGATTCTGGCGGGTACCGGCTCGAGCGCGGCCCGCATCGACGCGGACTTTGTGGGCATCAAGAATGCCCTGGAGCCAGGCTTGCGCAAGCGCATCGAGGCATTGGAACACAGCGGTATATTCGATCAGAGCGGGGCTCAACTCCAGGAGTACCGCAAGCTGGCCGACGAGGCGGAGGGGCCCTACAACTTTTATCGTCACCCACCGTCGTGGGACACGGCCGGCGAGGAGCTGGGCTGGGATGTTTTGCGCGAGATGTGGGTGACCCGCAGCGATTTCCATATAGACGGGAATCTGAAGGGCATCGACCTCACGCCTGGCCTGAGGCGATTGCAGATCCCGACGCTCATCATCTACGGTGACCACGATCTGGTGAGCACCGCGACGGCACAGGAGACGGCCGCGGCGATTGCCGGCTCACGGGTTCTCAAAGTACGCGACAGTGGCCACAACCAGTTTGTGGATCAGCCGGTTGTGTTTCTCGGGGCCGTAGCGGATTTTCTAGGGCACTAATCTGAGGAGCACCCGCTTCACCCGATCGGCAATGCACGTGGGATGCAGACGGTACCGCCATTTCCCGAATGCTCCAAAATGAAGTATCCAGGCACGCCGATACTCATTCGTACGGTTGGCCCCTGCGCAGTGAAATGTGAGCGGATGATGGATTGCGACGCCTCCGGCGGTCACGGGGCAGGGGCGGGCGTCGGTCTCGTCCACATCGGCTAGCGCGAGCGTTGAGCCGAGGGTGCGGTTGCTCGAGGCGGCATACCTCTTCGATACCTCTGTGTGCGGAATGAAGCCCCTGCGATGACTGCCGGGGATGTACAACATGCATCCATTCTCGATGGTGGCCGCCTGCAACGGGATCCAGAAGTGGATTGAGCGTAATGGAATCGGGGTGTGAGCGTACGCCTCGTCCTGGTGCCAGTGAGTGGGGGCGTTGCTTTGCGGCAGCTTGTAGATTGCATGGTCAAAGAGGAAGCCGGCAGGCGCACCTAGAAGCTCACGTGCGATAGCTCTGCAGCGCGCAAATACCGGAGTGTCTTTCAGGCGCGGCTCGAGGGCGGTGGGCTGATTGATTTCCGGCGAGCGCAATGGCGTCCCGGACCGGTGCGCGCCGGATAGCTCAATGGCGAGCTCGCCTAGCGAATCGAAGCGTGCGAACAACGGGTCCAGCAAAGAACCGATGTGGGCCAGTTCCTCGGCAGTGGTGATATTGTCCAACGACAGATAGCCATCGTGGTCGAACTTCGTTTTCAGCAGTCCTGGCACGGTATTCGTCAATACTGCGGCCTGATTCACTTCGAACCTGCCCTCATGTGAGCGAATGTCTGCGGCGGATGATTGCCCGGCCATGCTGCGGTTGGCATCGTGAATTATGCGTATTGAACCAGAGCCGCGCGGCTGTCAGCAGGGGTGGCGTGAGTTTTGAATGTTGCGTTGCGCCGGGCTGTGTAGGTAATTTCCGCAGCCGTGCCGGGCGCTGGGCTGTGCGCAGACTCACACTTCGTTACCGCTCGATTGCCTATTCTCGTCACAATGTTCCCCGCTCCAGGGGACCTGGGGAATCATCTATTGCGGCGCACTGCCGAAAAACTGCTGTCGTCATACTATGAGCTGATTTGCTCATTGCTGCCGGGCTGCCTGGGTGTTGGCATCGCCGATGGAGAGTTCGGTGACGCGGGTGGCAGAGGGGATTTCGACGGCAGCGCGTTCTGCGCATGGCTGCAAGCCAAACATGCCGATATCGCGAGCTCAGCGGATCTGAGCTGCGCCCGGATGCGCCGCGCGGGGCAGTTTGAGATCGGGCTGGCATTGGTTGATTCGACACGCAAGCTGATTGCGGTAGTGGGTGTGGCTGTGCCGCTCGCTGCCGCCAAGGCATTGGGTGGCAACCCGGGGAAAGCGCTGCGCCAGCGCTTGCAGCCGGTGTTGGATTGTCTGCATCGTGAGCTAGCGAGCGCGGCGCGTGCCAAGAGCAAGGTCGCGACGCTATCCGAACGTACCCGTGATCTCGAGTGGTTGTTCCAAATTGCCGGCGAGCTCAAATCCGCCGGCAGCAATGCCGGGGCGTTACAGCACCTGATTTCGACCGCCGCGGACCGCATCAAAGCCGACTTCGCCTGTCTCATTGTTCCGGGGCAGCACCTGTTGGTTCAACATGCGCCCTCCGACGCGCTGCAAGCGAACGCGTACGAGCAGGTTCGAGCGAAGGTCCAGGAGCATATTCTGAGCTGGGCCGCGAAGCACCGTCGACCGCTGATTGTCAATGGCGCGGGAAGTCAGGGAGCGAAGCTGCCTCCCTGCAAGCTGCTGGCAGTGCCGCTGCTGCCTGCCAAAGGGCCGGTCATTGGTGCATTGTTGTTTGTCAACTCAGCAGCCGCGACGCCATTCCTCAAGCGGCACGGATTTCTCGCCGCGGACATCGCGCGCCATGCCGTGCAGTTGCTGCAGAGCCAGTACGATCTGGCTACAGGGCTGCTCACCCGAACCGCCCTGGAGCAGACTTTCGGCCTCCTGCCGGGCGCAGTGAAGTCTGCGCCGCAGACCGTGCTGCATGTTGACATCGATCGACTGCATGTTATCAACAATGTGCAGGGATTTCCGGCTGGAGATGAGGTCATACTGCGGCTGGCCGCGTTTCTCGCGCCACCCTTGATACCCCGAGACGCCTTGATCGCACGGCTGGCCGGCGATCAGTTCGCCATCGTGCTTCCCAACACCCGAGCCGACCGCGCTGTCGCTGTGGCGGTTGAGCTGCAACGACAGTTGACCGCCGCGTTCTCTGCTTCGGCGCCTGATAGTCAGCCGCCGTCGCTCAGTGGCGGTGTCGCCGAGATTGTTGATAGCCGGCTCGGCTTGGGCCCGGCGCTGGTATCAGCCGAAGCGGCTTGCCGGACCGCGAAGGAGCACGGCGGGAATCGGATCGAGACTTATACCTGCGACGATGCGAGCGTCATGCGCCGCTTCGGCGATGCGCGCAAGGCCTGGTCGCTGGAGGATGCGCTGGAAAGCAATCGATTCGAGCTGTTTGCGCAGTCCATTGTGCCACTGTCGAATCCGGAGCTGTCGAGCGGTTATGAGGTGCTGCTGCGGCTGCGGAATGAAGATGGGTCCGTGGATGGGCCCGACAGCTTCCTGCCGGCTGCCCAGCGCTATCAAATGATGCCCGCTATCGACCGGTGGGTGTTGGACCACACCCTGAGCACTGTTGAGTCCTATGCGGGAGTGCTGGTTCGCCGCGGCGTGAAAATCTCCTGGAATCTCACGGGACACTCCCTCGGTGACGCTCAATTCATCGACTACCTGCTGAAGCGAGTCAAAAGCTCGCGCCTGCCTCCCGGATTGATGAATATAGAAATCACCGAACAGTCGGCCGTGCGCAATCTGCCCGCCGCCGTGCAGTTGATGAAAAGGCTACGCGAGGTGGGTTGTGGTGTGGCGCTGGACGATTTTGGAACCGGTACCAGCTCACTGACCTACCTGCGCGATCTGCCTGTGAGCCGCGTGAAGATTGATGGCAGTTTTGTCCGGGACATCATGACTAATCGCCGCGCCGCCGCGACCCTCAAGTCAATTGTCGAGCTGATACGACCGTACGATGTGGAGATTGTTGCCGAGTATGTTGAAAATGCGGACGTGGCGGCCAAGGCCCGCCAGCTCGGTATCGACTATGGCCAGGGATATGCATTCGGCAAGCCCCGGTCCCTGACATTGGAGCTGGAGGCGTTGAAGCAGGACGAGTCGCGCAAGCTGCATCGATTGGCGCTGGAGATCTGACCGCGGGTGTTGGAACAGGAGTGTCAGGACATCGCGGTCACCTGTGCTCCGGCATGTTGGAATGCGGATTCATGTGAGAATGCCTCATATCCGGACAAGCGCTCGCACGCATCAATTCCGTGTGGATTTTGTTCATTTCGGCGCGACACTCGGTCAAGGTGTTTTCCGAGCGCAGGCAAGCTGCCGACTGCTCATGGACGACAGCCGTCTTTTCACGTGTTTCCTTGGTGAGGGGCGGGCATTCGCGTTTCGCGGTTTCGGCACCACTTGCGCTGAAGGCGCAGGCCATCATTGTCGCTGCCACCAGGGCGCTGAGTATAGGTTTGTTGTGTGTGCTCACGGCCCGTTTCTCCAGTTAGAGACTCGATGCGACAATGCGGCGCCGCAGGCGCGGCGACCATTGTGGGGAATGCGTAGTTCCGGAGCAAACGACGCTGCAGCGACTACGTAATAGTGCATATTGAGTGTGACGACCCGGTCGCGTCATCTCCGGCCGTGCGATAATCCACGAAACAATGGGATGCCCCGGGTCGGGTCAGTACGATCCACGGAGACGACGGTGAGCGAAACTATGTTGGCCATGCGGTTGAGTCGGAGCGGGGGCGCCCTGTTGCCCCAGGTGGTGCCTCGTCCGGAGCTTCGAGCAAACGACGTGCTATTGGAAATTCTGGCTTGCGGTGTCTGTCGGACAGATCTGCATCTGTTGGATGGTGAGTTGCCCAACGTACGATATCCGATAACGCCTGGGCACGAGATTGTCGGGAGGGTAGTTGAGGTGGGTTCTTCGGCTGTTGGTGTTGCCGTCGGTGATCGGGTCGGTGTTCCTTGGCTCGGCTACACCTGCGGGCAGTGCCGATACTGCCTCGCGGGAAACGAAAACCTATGCGACTTCGCCCGTTTCACCGGTTACACCCTCGACGGCGGGTACGCGGAGTTTGTTGTGGCGGATGCCCGGTTCTGCCTCCCGTTGCCCTCTCGGTATACGGACGCGGAGGCAGCCCCTTTGTTGTGCGCGGGTCTGATCGGGTACAGGGCATATCGCGCGGCGGGGACTGGCCGCAATCTGGGGCTGTACGGCTTTGGCGCGGCCGCTCATTTGCTCGCGCAGGTTGCTCTGGCAGATGGCTGGCAGGTGTTCGCACTGACCCGCCCCGGCGACCTCGAAAGTCAACGTTTTGCCCGTTCACTGGGAGTGACCTGGGCTGGTGACTCAACTACCGTACCACCTGAACCGTTGGATGCCGCCATCATCTTTGCGGCCGTCGGGGCTTTGGTTCCGGTAGCTCTGCGCGCATCTCGAAAGGGAGGGCGCGTCGTGTGCGCAGGTATCCACATGAGTGACATTCCAAGCTTTCCGTATGAATTGCTGTGGGGTGAGCGTACGATTTGCTCTGTCGCCAATCTCACTCGCACCGACGGTGCGGACTTCATGAAAGTGGCGGCGCGCGTTCAATTACGCCCCCAGGTTGAGGTGTTTGCCCTGTCTGCGGCTAATGAAGCCCTCGAGAAGCTTCGAGGCGGGGCGTTGACCGGTGCCGCGGTGCTCACACCGGCAGCTCGCATTGGGAATTGTGCGTATTGAGCGAGCAGCTACTGGCTGTCACCCTGGGCTGGCAAGGGGATGCCTGGAGAGCAATCATGCAGTCTATCAATTCGATCCTGGTCGTGGTCGATGTGAGCCCAACGGCCGCGGATGCCGTTGCGAAGGCCGTTGCGCTGGCGAGAAGGTTTAAAGCGCGTATTGAGCTGTACATGTGCGATGCGGAGCGGGCTTTCATGCTCTCGCAGGCTTATGTGCCAGCGGGGGTGCAGGAAGCGCGACGCTCGTGCATGGTGCAGAGCCGCCGCTACCTGGAATCCTTGAAGGAGTCCGCCAATGCACCTGATGTGACCATCACAGTCGATTCGGCTTGTGAGAGTCCCTTGTATGAAAGCATCGTGCGCAAGGTCCTGCGCGAGCAGCCAGATCTTGTCATCAAGAACGTAATCCGCACCAACGGCCAGCGTGCGGCGCAGTTCGATGCAACTGACTGGCAGTTGATGCGGACCTGTCCTACAGCGCTCATGTTGACGCGCGGGAGGGCGTGGAAGCCAGCGCCCACATTCGCGGCAGCCATAGACGTTTCCGCTGCGGAAAGCGCGGGGCTGGCCCAAGGAATACTCAGCGCAGCCCAAGCGATCCTGCAATCAGCCGGCGGGGAGCTGGAAGTGGTTTACGCGGAGGCGCTCGATCTACAAGATGAAGAACGTGAGAAGGGCGCGCGCACCCTGCAAGATTTGACGGCGCAGGTCCCAGAATTGAGCCCGCACGTACACATCCTCGCCGGCAACCCCGAGGTGAGTTTGCCGCGTTTCGCCGAGCATCGAAAATACGATGCGATTCTGCTGGGCGCGTTGACGCACAAGCCGGGATACACATCGCAGGTGGGCACGCTCACCTCGAGGCTGATGGATGCGCTCGATTGCGACTTCATTCTGTTGAAATCCAGTGCTTACCGCAGTCCGCTTGCGGCTTCCGCGGCACGGACTACTGCCGCCTGACAATCGAAGCAGCGCCGCAAGTCGAACCGGCGCGACTGACGGCTTCGTCAGATCTCAGGCTGTCTCGCTGCGCTGCACGGCGCGGTGTGTTTGAGATTTCATCAGCTCGGCAAGCTCGTGAAGCTCTGACGCGACCGCGGGCAGGAGGTCATCCAGTGTTACGATACCCACGAGCGCGCCGTTGGCGTCGGTCACGGGAGCTCTGCGCACGGCTCGCGCGTTCATGGCGTCGATACCATCCGAAAGGCTCGTCTCAACACCTAGGCACAGCGGATTTGTCGACATGACATCGCCGACGGTCAGGCAATGCAGATCGGCCCCCTTGAACACCTGGCCGCGCACGATGTCACGGTCCGTCAACATCCCGACCGCTCGACGCTGTGGGTCGTGAGGGTTCAGCACGACCAATGAGCCCACCTTGTTTTCACGCATGAGCATGGCAGCCTGCGCCAAGGGCTGGTCGGGGTGTGTGACAATTACACGGGTCGTTCTGATGTCGCCGATATTCATGATTCTCGCTTCCGAATGGACTGCGGCGCTATTGATAGCGCGCGCGCTCCCTTGTGGCCATCAGCAAAGATACGGATGGCCAAGTTGCTCGGGCGGTGACTGAATGTGAGACCGGAATACCGGACGGAGGTCTATCAAATGAACGTGGGGCAAATCAGTGGCGGTCGGCTCGTGACAGTCTCACAGCACTCTATGGTGTCGGAGGTGGCTCGAATGATGGCCGCGAATCACGTAGGAGCTGTGATTGTCACGGAGAATGCGGATGATGAATCGCCGATGGTCGGGCTCATTACCGATCGAGATATTGTGAATGCCCAGTTGGATCAGACCAAAGATCTCAACAGCCTCAGTGCGGAAGCGGTCATGACGCGCAAGGTACTGACTCTGAGTCCGGGAGACTCCCTCGATGGCGCGATCGCACACATGCGTGCCAGAAATGTGCGCAGAGCACCGATCGTTAGCGCGGGGGGTGTTCCGGTTGGTATGGTGTCCACCGACGATCTCATTGCTCAAATGTCGTTCAAACTTTGCAGCATTGCCGGCATCGTGGCCAAGCAGTCCCAAAGGGAGCGCTGAGTGTGTCCGTTGCTCTCCAGCAGCCGCCCGTAAACCTGCCATCGGCGCCTGCGTTGCAGCCGCAGCCGGCCTTGCAACCTGCCCCCGACCTGCATCCGGTGCCGGTTGTCTCGACGCTGCCAGCCATTCCAGGCGACGCTTCAAACCGGCGGCGCTGGCGCGGTCCGGTGCGGTGGTTATTGTTTGTCCTGCTGATTGCTGGCGGCGCCGCTCTCTATTTCTGGAAACACACCGGCGGCACCGTACTTCCCGCGGGCATCGTGTCGTCCAACGGGCGGCTGGAGGCCACTGAGATCGACATCGCGACGAAGCTCGCCGGCCGCATCAGCGAAGTGTTGGTTCAGGAGGGCGACTTCGTTGAGCGGGGGCAGATTGTTGCGCGCATGGATACAAATGTGCTGCAGGCGCAGTTCCGTGAGGCCCAGGCGGATGCCAATCGCGCCAAGATGGCCCTCGCCACGGCGAATGCGGTTGTCGACCAACGGCGCAATGAGCTGACGCTTGCACAGAGCATCCTACGGCGTTCCAAGCAACTGGTGGACGGCCATTTCATCAGCGTGGAGAAGCTCGACAGCGACCAGGCGCAGTTCAATGTAGCCAGTGCGACGCTGACTGCCGCGGTTTCCCAGGTCTCCATCGCCAAGGCGGCGCTGCAGGCCGCTGGAGCGGCCATCGAGCGGATCCAGGCCGATATTGACGACAGCGTACTGCGCGCGCCGACTGCAGGTCGCGCTCAATATCGCCTCGCGCAGCCGGGAGAAGTCCTCCCCGCGGGCGGCAAAGTCATCGGAATGTTGGATCTCGCCGACGTCTACATGACCTTGTTCCTGCCGGAAGATTCCGCCGGACGGCTGGCAATCGGCTCTGAAGCGCGGCTCGTATTTGATGCCGCCCCACAGTACGTGGTTCCTGCCCGCATCACTTTCGTTGCGACCGAAGCGCAATTCACACCCAAGACGGTGGAGACGGCCACCGAGCGGCAGAAGCTCGTCTTCAGGATAAAGGCGCAGTTGGATCCCGATCTGCTGCGCAAGCATTGGACGCAGGTGAAGGCGGGTGTTCCTGGCACCGGCTATGTCAGGGTCAATCCTGCTTCGGTCTGGCCCCAGACGCTGGCAATTCGCCTCCCGGCGCCATGAGCGCGGCGGTCCGGGTCGCGCGGGTCAGCTTGCGATACAAGGCCACGATTGCACTGCAGGATGTCAGTCTCGGGATTCCCACCGGAGAGCTCATCGGCTTCATTGGACCCGATGGCGTAGGCAAGTCGAGTCTGCTGGGCTTGATTGCCGGAGCGCGTCGGATCCAGTCGGGCTCGGTTGAGGCGTTGGGTGGCAACATGGCGGATCCTGAGCACCGCGGCCGGGTCTGCTCCCGCATCGCCTACATGCCCCAGGGCCTCGGCCGCAATCTGTACCCGAGTCTATCGGTCTTTGAGAATGTTGATTTTTTCGGACGCCTGTTCGGTCTCGACAGCGCGGCGCGGAAGCGGCGTATCGCCGACTTGCTCAGCGCGGTGGGAATAGGCGAATTCCAGGATCGCCTTGCCGGCGCGCTGTCCGGAGGCATGAAGCAGAAACTCGGCTTGTGCTGCGCGCTGATCCACGATCCCGATCTGCTGATTCTCGATGAGCCCACCACGGGTATCGACCCATTGTCGCGCCGCCAGTTCTGGCAGCTCATCTCGGGCATTCGGGCGCGGCGGCCAGGCCTCACGGTTTTGGTGGCAACAGCCTATTTCGATGAGGCTCAGACCTTCGATCAACTCGTTGTCATGAGTGACGGACGCATACTGGCTGTCGGTACGCCTGCTGCACTCATGCAACAGTATCGCGCGGCAAATCTGGAGGATCTGTATGCGCGCCTTCTCGGAGGTTCGGTGGACGACTGGTCGATGGCCGCCGACCGACCCGCCGGCGACATTCCGCGGGAGCCCGCGATCGAGGCGCGCGGGTTGACTCGCCGGTTCGGTGATTTCGTGGCCGTCGACAATATCGAGCTGGAGATTCGTCGCGGTGAAATTTTCGGCTTTCTGGGTCCGAACGGCTGCGGCAAGACCACGACCATGAAGATGTTGACCGGTCTGCTGCCCGCCTCCAGCGGCGTAACCCGCCTGTTGGGTCAACCGGTGGATGTCCGCGATCTGAGCCTGCGTCGTCGCGTAGGATTCATGTCGCAATCGTTCTCGTTGTATTCGGAGCTCACGGTGCGTCAGAACCTCGAGCTGCATGCCCATTTGTTCCAGTTGCGCAAGCGAGCGGCGGTGCAGCGGATGGCATACCTGGCGGAGCAGTTCGGGCTGAAGCCATATCTCGATGAGGGCGCAGAGCGGCTGCCGCTTGGCGTACGTCAACGCCTGTCGCTTGCAGTCGCGCTCATCCATGAGCCGGAACTGCTGATTCTCGATGAGCCCACCTCAGGGGTGGATCCCATGGCGCGGGATCACTTCTGGCATCTGCTTCTCGGGCTCGCCCGTGACCGGGGTATCACAATCCTCATTTCCACGCACTTCATGAATGAGGCGTCGCGGTGCGACCGGATCGCGTTGATGTACGAAGGCAAAATTCTCACAACAGGGGCTCCTGCGGACATCGTTCGAGACGCCCGGGCGCGGACACTCGAGGAGGCATTCATCACCCGTCTCAGTCAGATTGTATCGGTACCTGGGGAATCTGCGACTGTAGAGGTGTCCTCGCCTGGACGAAGCGGTCAAGCAGACACCGGGTTCACACTGCATCGCCTGTGGACCTACGCCCGCCGCGAGTGGATGGAAATCCGCCGCGACCCGATCCGACTCGCTTTCGCGCTCATCGGCCCCATCGTACTCATGATTGTCTTCGGGTACGGAATCACATTCGACGTCGAGCACCTTTCGTACGCCGTACTCGACTACGATCGCTCGTCCGACAGCAGAAACTACCTGGAGGGGTTCTCGAGCTCCCGGTATTTCGCCCCACACCAGGATGTTCGCGACGCGCAAGATCTCGAGAGACGCATGCGCGACGGCGAGCTGCGATTTGTCATTGAGATACCTCCCGCGTTCGGGCGCGACTTGCAAGCGGGGCGCTCACCGGAAGTGGCGGTGTGGGTCGATGGAGCTTTTCCTTTCCGCGCCGAGACGACGCGAGCCTATGTCGAAGGCGTGCACCGGATGTATCTCGACCGCCTACTCACCGCGCAACAGACTATCTCGCCCGCTCGAATCGAGGCGCGATTCCGCTACAACCAGGACTTTCGCAGCGTATACACGGTAGTTCCGGGCACTATTATGATGCTCCTTCTGTTCATGCCCGCGATCATGACGGCTCTCGGTGTGGTCCGGGAGAAGGAGCTTGGATCCATTGTCAACTTTCATGTGACGCCGACCACCAAGCTGGAGTTTCTGTTAGGCAAGCAATTGCCTTACATTGCGCTGGGATTGACCAACTTCGCAATACTGCTCGCACTGGCTGTCGGGTTGTTCCAGGTGCCCGTCAAAGGCAGCCTGCCGGCGTTGGTGCTCGGCGCGGTCATCTATGTCATTTCCAGCACTGCATTCGGGCTGCTGATCTCCAATTTCGTGAAGACCCAGATTGCCGCCATCTTCGCCACGGCCATTATTACCACGGTGCCGGCCATCGAGTATTCGGGATTCATTACACCTGTGTCTTCGCTGTCGACCGATGCTCACATCATCGGCGGCGCCTTCGCCAGCACTTATTTTCTGCACTTGAGCCTCGGAACGTTCACGAAGGCACTGGATCTGGCGGGCGTGAGCCTGGATCTGCTCGCCCTGATGCTCATAGCCACGGTCATCACGATATTCGCCCGCGCGGCCCTTCCTGCACAGGAGGCGTGAGTGTGGACCGGCTGAGCAGCATCTATCGTCTCGCGTTGAAGGAGCTGGCGAGCCTGTCACGCGATGTTGCACTCGTGGGCCTAATCATCTACGCATTCACGTACGCCGTGTACGGTCCTGCCAAAGGTGCCCGTATGGAGCTGCGTGATGCTTCCGTCGCAATTGTCGACGAAGACCATTCCGTGCTGTCGGCCCGTTTAGGGGATGCACTGCTTCCGCCTCTGTTTCAGCCTCCGCGCTATCTCGATCGCGCGCAGATCGACGCAGCCATGGATGCAGGCAAATACACGTTCATTGTGGACATTCCCCCGCGCTTCCAAGCCGATGTTCAGGCAGGGCGGCAACCCGCGATGCAAGTCAACATCGACGCCACTGCGATGAGCCAGGCGGGCCGGGGCGCTGGCTACATAGCAAACATATTCGCCGGGGAGATTGCTAGATTTGTCGGTGCCGCCACCGTACAAACCCAGCCGGTGCGCCTGATCGTGCGCTCAAAATTCAACGCGAACCTGCTCGATACCTGGTTCCTGGGAGTCTCCCAGATCATCAGCAATATAACGCTCCTGGCGGTCATTCTTTCCGGAGCTGCGGTGGTGCGGGAGCGGGAACACGGCACGATCGAGCATCTGCTGGTCCTGCCCCTGCGACCCAGCGATGTCATGCTTGCGAAGATCGTGGCCAACGGCTTCACCATTGTGGTTGTGGCGACCCTCTCGCTGTGGATCATTGTGCAGGGCCTGTTACAGGTGCCGATTGCAGGCTCCGTTGCGCTGTTCATTCTGGATGCCGTCGTGTATCTGTTTTCGGTGACCTCACTGGGAATTCTGCTGGCCACCCTCGCGCGCTCCATGCCGCAATTCGGCCTGTTGGCATTTCTGGTTTTCCTGGTGCTCAACATGCTGTCCGGAGGGGCCACACCGCTCGACAGCATGCCGGACTGGCTGCAATCGATCATACAATTGTCACCCGCCGTGCACTTCGTCAATACCGCGCTTGCGATCCTCTATCGTGGCGCGGATTTGCGCGCTGCGGGAGGTGAAATGCTGGTGACGGCGGGTATCGGCGTGCTGTTCTTTGCGGTTGCCCTGAGTCGCTTCCGGAAGATGATTGCCATTGTGCAATTGCGAGGTGTCTGATGCTCGGAGAGTTTCTGCAAGAGGCGCGCGTAGCCTACTTTTCGATGGAGATTGCGTTACGCAGTGAAATTCCCACCTATGCCGGCGGTCTGGGTGTGTTGGCCGGAGACACGCTGCGGTCGTCTGCGGATTTGGGCCTGCCGCTCGTCGCCGTGACGTTGGTGAGTCGCACCGGGTATTTTCATCAGGATATCGACGCGTCTGGCAACCAGCAGGAGCGGCCGGAGGGCTGGGACCCCGCACGCTGGGCTCGAAAGCTGGATGCCCAAGTGGCCGTCCGAATCGAAAATCGGGCTGTGTGGGTGGGCGCGTGGCTGTATGTCATCGAAAGCAACCTCGGCGGCCGCTCACCGGTGATCTTGCTCGACACGGATCTTGCTGAAAACGAACCGCCCGACCGGCAGATCACGGACGTTCTCTATGGGGGCGATGATGCCTACCGCTTGAAACAAGAGATGGTGCTCGGCATGGCCGGTGTGCGCATTCTGCGCGCTCTGGGGTTCGTCATCAGTGCCTATCACATGAATGAGGGACATTCAGCGTTGCTCGGCATCGAGCTCCTGCGCACCCACGCTTACCCGCCGGATGATCTGCGGGCAGGGGAATTCCCTTACGATCTGCCGCGAGTGCGGGAACAGTGCCGCTTCACAACTCATACGCCTGTGGATGCCGGGCACGACCGGTTTGCCTATTCTCTCGTCGAGCGGCTGTTCACGAGTGACACCTACGAAAGCCATTCGGGCGGTGGCGCTGCCGGTCCCGTTGATTTCGCGGTTCTGCGTGAGCTCGCGGGCCAGGACAGTCTCAACATGACCCGACTCGCTCTCGCGGTGAGCGATTTCGTGAATGGGGTGGCGAAACGACATGCTGAAGTGTCCGCGAGGATGTTTCCGGGATACCGGGTTCGGGCGATCACCAACGGCGTGCATCCCTATACCTGGACCGCCAAAAGTTTCCGCGCGCTCTTTGACCAGTATGTGCCTGGCTGGTGCCATGAACCGGAGCTTCTGAGTCGGGCCGATGCAATTCCAGACGCGGAGGTCCTCGCTGCGCACACCGCAGCCAAAAAAACACTGTTCGACAGCGTGCGCGCACTTACAGGGGCGGTCCTTCGAGAGAGTGTTGCAACGCTCGGCTTCGCCAGGCGCATGACTGCCTACAAACGTCCCGATCTGTTGTTTACCGACCTCGAACGATTGAAATCCATCGCGCGCGAGCATCCGATCCAGGTGGTATTGGCGGGCAAGGCCCACCCGCGGGATGAGGAAGGCAAGCGGCTCATTCGGCTGCTGCACGAGCATGCACGCGCGCTATCCGGCGCCGTCCCGGTGGTCTTTCTGGCGAACTATGATCTGGCGTTAGCCCAACAGCTCGTTGCTGGCTGCGACATTTGGCTGAACACGCCTCTGCCACCCATGGAGGCTTCCGGTACCAGCGGTATGAAGGCGGCTTTCAATGGTGTGCCGAGTCTGTCCATTCCGGACGGATGGTGGATTGAAGGCTGCATCGAAGGCGTGACAGGCTGGTCCGTGGAAGATTCGAGCTCGCTGTACGACAAGCTTGCCCAGGTAGTATTGCCTTGCTTCTACGGGCCGCGCTGGGTGGCTGTCATGAAGGGGACCCTCACGAAGAACCCTATGTATTTCAACACGCAGCGGATGATGCGCCGATATGCCACGGAGGCTTACCTGCGCTGACGCTTTGCGGAAACTCCCTATCGTCACGAACGGCCACCGGTGAGACATTGGTGGGCGCCATGGATAAGCGACAGCACTTTTCACTCTCGTATTTTGCGGGCACCCACGCGGTATCGGTGCGCTCGGCTACACGCAACAACAGCCCACAGAGGATCGCTACCTGCTGAAGCATGGCGAGTTGCCCGTCTGGATGTTCTGATGGGCGGTCGGGGGGCGGAGCAGCTCATTTTCAAAGAGCTCTCGACCGGCGCGCAGAACGATCTGCAGCGAGCAACGGCGATGGCCCGTCAAATGGTCACACTGTACGGGATGAGCGACGCACTCGGGCCCGCGGCATTTGAACCCTCAGCGGCGCCGCTGTTTCTCCCGGAAGGAGCTACGCAACGCCGTGGCGAATACAGCGAGCGAACGGCTGAGGCGATTGACGAAGAGGTTCGCGGGTTGCTTTTGGCATCGGCGGAACGTGTTCGCAAGACTTTGACTGCGCACCGGGCCGAGCTACAGACACTTGCCGGCGAGCTCCTGCGGCACGAAGTGATCGACCGGCAGACATTGACGAATCTGTTACGAGCAGCGGAAGCACCGGTTGCGGCTACCGTTCGTTCACACGTCGCGTGAGGCCTCAACCAGGCATTGGTCATCGAGGCACGAGGACGTCTTCATACCGAGCCAGTGCGCAAGTTCAATCATCTTCGCGTTGTCAGCCAGGATTTCGCCGTGCAGCCGATGCACGCCTTTCGCATGGGCGTACTCGAACAACAGCCCCATGAGCGTTGCGCCAACTCCGCGTGCCTGCCACGCATCCGCTACGGCAACCGCAAATTCGCTATCTGAGCCACCACGGTCCTGCGCGTATCGGGCGACTCCGATGATTTCCTCGTTGGGTGGCTCGCCTGTCAACGCCACAAATGCCATATCATTCACATAGTCGACGTGCACGAATTGTCGCAGTAGCTCCGCCGGCAGCTCTTTCATCGCATTCATCATGCGGCGGTAACGCGATTCGGGGCTGAGTCGGATAACGAACCGGCGCTCCCGGTCTTCGTCGTCGGGACGGATGGGACGCACGAGATACGACACGCCATCGCGGGTCTTGGCAGACCGTTCCCATTCGGAAGGATAGATGGCGGTCATCCGTTCAATGTGCCGTGAGAGAACGGGTTATTCTCACGAGGTGTGCAAGCGAGGGCGCGTGCATCTTCTCCATGAGCCGGGCACGATGGATCTCCACGGTTCGCTGGCTGATGCTGAGGTCGAAGGCAACTACTTTGTTGGAGGAGCCGCGCGCTACGTGCTCCAGAACCTCCCGCTCGCGGGGTGTCAACGAGTCATACCTCGCCCGGATGGACTGCACTTGCGTGAGTTGACTTTGCGCTTCGGCGTTTTGCCGCAGAGCCCGTTGTACCCGCTCGAGGAGCTCCTGATCGTGGAAGGGCTTTTCAACGAAGTCGAAGGCGCCGTGTTGCATGGCCTCGACCGCCATGGAGACATCTCCATGACCGGTGATGAAGATGACCGGCAGGATCGAGCCTCGGGTCGTCAGCTCGCGCTGCATTGCCGGTCCGCTCATCCCGGGCATGCGGACATCCAGCAGGACGCAGCCGGTTGCCTCATCCGCGTGATGATCGAGAAAAGTCTGTGCTGAGTCGCAGGTGATCACCTGCAGGCCCACCGACTTCAACAGAAGCTGCAGTGAATTGCGTACGGCGCTGTCGTCATCGACCACGTAAACGCAAGCGGTTGGCATCTTCATGACATATCTCCCTACCGGTCCGTAGCGCTAGGTTTGCCACGAGACGGCCTGTGGGAAATACGTAGAGTTCGCAAAGCTACCTAGGTACTTTCCGAAGTCGGGCCCGGAACTCATTGAGCGAGCGTTTGTGCCAGCTCGAACAGGCGCCGGTCCAGGGGGCGTAGAGCACCGTTCAGGGCTGCCAGGGGCGTGCTCGTGACCTTGCCGTTCACGATTCCCAGCGTCAGCCCGAATTCGCCCGCGACGGCGTGTTCCGCCGCCGCCGCGCCCAATTGGCTGGCAATGATCCGGTCTTGGATACGCGGTGCGCCGCCACGCTGGATGTGCCCGAGCTTGGTTACCCGCAGCTCGAATCCCAGCCGTTCCCGATGAGTGTGAAAGTGGTTTGCCAGCGCGTCCGCGTTGTAGCGCGCCCCTTCGGCGACCACGACAATTGCGTGACTCTTGCCGCGGTCGTAGGCGGCAACGATCTGTGCGGCAATGGCCTCCGCCTCCTGCTCGATCTCAGGTAGCACTATTGCTTCCGCGCCGCCGGCAATGCCGGCAGCCAGCGCGAGGTGTCCGCTATCGCGGCCCATCACTTCGACCAGAAATACGCGTCTGTGCGCCGAAGCAGTGACGCGCAGCCTGTCGATCGCATCGAGCGCGGTATCCAGGGCCGTGGTAGCCCCGATCGCGACGTCACTACTCGGCAGATCGTTGTCGATGGTAGACGCAATTGCAATGATGTGTGCTCCATGACGCGCCAGCTTGCGAGCGCCTTCGTGCGTCCCGTTGCCTCCGATGACAATGAGAGTATCGAGCCGAAGCGTCTCAATCTGTCTGATGGCAGCCGAACAGCCTTCGTCGCTTTTCAAACGTTCGCAGCGTGAGGTACCGAGCACGGTGCCGCCGCGATCAATGATGCCGCCAACCGAGCGCGCATCCAAGCGCTGGAAGTTGGCATCGATGAGGCCTGTGTAGCCTTGGCGGATGCCGAGCACTTCCCATCGGTGGGCGAGGGCGGATCTGACTACCGCGCGGATTGCCGCATTCATGCCGGGCGCGTCGCCGCCGCTCGTGAGAACACCTATGCGCCTGGGTTCCTGTGTGATCATGATGTCCTCAACGGTGATTGATGTGCGAGCGCTGATTCATAGCTGACTGAGTGGGTACGACTGCGGGCAATCCCATCAACTGCTCGAGCCGGCGGTCGTGTCCATAAATATCGTCAAAAAACACCGTGGTTCCATCCTCTTGTGCCAGAGCCGTTGCATACACGATCATCACGCGAATGGGCGTTTTCAGCTTGACGCGAAGAGTCTCTGTACCGTTCATGGCGGCGGTGATGGCTTCCGCGGTCCAAGTGTCGCCTGCGTTACGCAGCACATGAGTGGCCAGCAGTACCGGGTCGCTAACGCGTATGCAGCCGTGGCTGAACGCCCGACGCGACCGGGCAAAGAGTTGGCGCGCCGGCGTCGAGTGCAAATAGACGTTGTACTCGTTGGGAAGCATGAACTTGATCAGGCCCAGGGCATTGTCCGCGCCCGGTTGCTGCCGTAGACGCAATTTGCCCGCTTCCAGCAGATCCAGGTTCTGCGCTGTAAACGGTACGACCGGGGCGGAATCTCCGGGGCCGGCGACGAGCTCGAGGTGTTGCTTCTGCCAGAAGTCACGTTTACGGCGTAGCTCCGGCAGCATTTCCTTCTTTGTGATGCTGTACGGGATATCCCAGTACGGACGGAAGACGACGTACCGGAGGTCCGCGGCAAATACAGGAGTGCGGAATCGGGGAAAGGCGCGCCCGACGATGACATCCATCTGCGCGATCTCCGCTTTGAGGTCGCGCGTGGTTTGAAAAGCAAACAGCCTGAATTGCGGAATGTTGACAATGATCGGCGGAGTGGAAAACTCGGGTAGCCAACGCCAGCGTTCCAGGGTGAGCTCAATCTTGCGGATCTGCTGTTCCTGTAAGGGATTGGCGCCGACGGGCTGCTGGGTCCCCGCCGAACGATAGCGGGCCAACGTTTCTTTCAACAGCCGGTAGTGTTCGTAAGGGGGCTCCACGGAGCTCAGCACCGGTGCAATGTCAGGGGCACTCGCCAGGGCCGTGAGAATCTGTGCATAGGGAAGAGGCCGTCGCTTGATTCCGAAATCAAAGCCGGCATCGCGCGGATCCACGCGCCCGAAGTGAATATCGTTCAGAAATCGGATGGCGGCGCCGGTCAGCCCGAGATCGAATTCAGCGGTGGACGCAATGGCCGGCTGTCGCGGATACAGGGCATCAAAGCCACTGCAGTCCAGATACTCAATGGACCTGAGGCCGTAGCTCTCGGCCGAGCAGAGGCTCTTCACCAAGGCAAGCGCCTGAGGAGTCAATGAGCCGTCGTGGATCCACAGAGGTTTGAAATCGCGCTGACTATATATTTCTCGTATCGGGCCCGTTTGTTCGATGCGCCCGCGGAGGTCATCGGCTGTGACGCCACGCTGTGAGGCGTGCACGCTGCTCGTGCCCAGCTCGAAAAGACACCAGAGCAGACTTGCAAAACGTCCGAAGCACACCATGGGGCGCGCCCGTCCCTATGCGGCCTTCCGGCCGTTGCCGGCAAAGGCGCGTGATCCGACTGCCGACTTGAACCCTCGTGGCTTCACAACCAACACATCGCAATCGAGTTTATCGAGCGCGCTCTCCGCCGTGCTGCCGATGAAGAGGCGCTTCAGCCTCGACCGTGACACCGCGCCCATGACGACCAGGCCGGCTCGCGTAGTTTTTGCAACCTCGCATAGCTCGTTCGCTATGACTCCCATTCGAAGGTGACGCGCGCGTACAGGCACGCCGGCAGCTACAGCCAGGCGCGCGAGCTCGCTGGTGACGAGCTGCGCATACGCCCTTTCCGCCTCCGGGGGGGCAATCGCGGGAATGGCCATCGCAGTGGGCAGCGGCACGATCTCGAGCAAAGGAGTGTAAGCATGAAACACATGCAAGGATCCCTTTATCAATTGCGCGACCGTGTTTCCGAGATCCAACAGTCGCATGTCGAGATCGGCGGGCTTTGCATGGGTATGGAAGGGATCAACGGCCGCAAGTACGGCTGAACCTGCGTATGAGCGCGCCGATTTTACCAGCAGCAAGGGGCAGGGACATTGACGAATCAGCTCCCAGTCCGTATTCCGCAACAGCAGACGCTCTGTAAAGCCATGTGGCCGCGTGCCGGCAATCACCAGATCGGCACGGGTGCGTTCGGCGCGGCGCACTACCGCCTCGTGGGCTGGATAATCGGCATTGGCATGTTGGGTCACGTCAATGCCACGAAGAGTTGCCATGCGCGCAAACTGCTGCAGGCGTTGTTCCGCGGTGCGTAACTTGGTCATGATGAGCTTCCCGACCGTGCCCGCCGGCAGTGCGGCGGCGGCGCGGTCGGTCCGCACGGGAATATCAACAGCGTGAAATAATTCCAGCTTCGCGTGAGCAGCACGAGCAAGCTCTGCCGCCTTGCGCAGCTCGGTGCGGGGAGGGTGGTGCAGGTCGCGAATCGCGACGAGAATGCGGTTGATGGAGTTGGCCATGATTTCGCTCTTTTCAGGGAATCATCAGGACGTCCACGGGGCAGTGGTAGGCAATCTGCGTCCCGATGCATCCCATCAGGGGATGGTCTGGGGCAAGCGGCGTTTGCTCGTGCCTGCCAATCACGACGACCTGGGCCGCATGTCGGGCGACTTCAGCCAATACGGTCGGCAAGGGTGTCCCGCGCACCAGGTGCATATGGATCGTAGCGGCCGTTTCGTCGCCCGACCAAGGCGGATTTGCGGCATATTTCGCCGCCATCTCTGCATCTGCGTAGCACGTCGCGATAGCTTCAGGACTGACGCCACTCAGTTTGAGACGTTCGAGATAGGGGACTTCGTAGGTCCGTACTATGTGGCAGTCTCCGCTGGAGACGATCGCAGTGGCCCAGTGAACGATCCTCCGCGCCTGTTCCGATGATGGACCAATTGCAGCGACGGATGTGTTGTACGGCTTTGCATCCTCACGGCGCACGAGGAGCAGAGGCACTTCGAGCCTCGAGACGAGTTTCATGGTCGTCGCGCCCAATGCCATTTGCGCGTTGCCTGCGGTATGCTCGCCATGAGCACCCAGGACCAACATTCCGGGCTGATACTGCGTGACGCAGCGGGCAATGGCTTGGCTCGCCTTACCCTGATGCAGTTCCGCAACGACATGGACCGAGAACTCGGCTGCGAGTCGGTCCTTCGCCCGGTTCAGGAGCATCCCGGCATTCTTCGATATGTCGGTATAGTGTTGCTGCGCCATGGGAGCGCTGTTGGAGAACAGAGTCCAGTCCGGAGTCGCATGAATGATGCGCAACTCCGCTCCCTGCTGGGCCGCTATCCGGCCCGCCCGGGCCAGGGCGGCATTACCCGCGGCTGAGAAGTCGGTGGCGGCGAGAATCCTGGAAAGTGTGCGCATGAGGGGACCTGTGCGTTGGCTATGCGCCACAGATTGCCGCGCCACGGGCGCTGCGGCATCGGGGCAAACCCCTATTCCAAGGGTGAATGTCTAGGTACAAATGCGGATTCGCGCTGTCCGGGCCGGGAAGCACAGTGTGGCCAACAGGATGCCCGGGTACTGCGTGTGTCAAAGCGAATTCTGATTATCGATGGCCATCCCGACTCCCGTGCGGAGCGGTATGTGCACGCGTTGTCAAAGGCGTATTTCGATGGAGCGCGCCTGGGCGGGCACGAGGTTCGCAGTATCATCGTCAGTGAACTGCAGTTTCCCCTGCTGCGTACGAGCGAGGATTTCCGGGACGGCGAAGCACCGGAGTCGATTCGTCGCTGTCAGGAGCTCATTGCCTGGGCCAACCACATCGTCATCTTGTTTCCGCTGTGGCTGGGCTCGATGCCGGCGTTGCTCAAGGCATTTCTGGAACAGGCGCTTCGGCCGGGTTTCGCATTTGACGAGTCGGCACACGATGGATTTCCGAAGAAGCTGCTGAGCGGCAGAAGCGCGAGGATCATTGTCACTATGGGCATGCCTGCGCTGTTCTACCGTTGGTATTTTCGTGCTCATAGTCTCAGGAGTCTGCAGCGAAATGTGTTGCGTTTCTGTGGCTTTCGGCCGGTGAACGCCTGTGTGGTCGGGATGGTTGAAAGCATGACCAGTGCGCAGCGGGGCGAGTGGCTGGCCAAGGTTCAGCAGCTCGGCCTGCGGGGCGAATGATCGGCAGGAGAACTGTCATGCGGCGAAACCAACTCGGACTGATCTTGGCGGCACTGTTGTTACCGGCGCTGGCTTGGGCTTTCACCAGTGCAAAGCAGGAGCTGGCGCAGGCGCTGCGCAATGTTCCGGACATGAAGCGCGGCGCGCAATTGTACCGGCAATGTGCGGCCTGTCACGGCCCGGACGGTGCGGGCACCAAGGATGGCAACAACCCACGAATCGCCGGGCAGCATGTCGCGGTGTTGGTGAAACAACTGGTCGATTACCGGCACAACCGTCGCTGGGATATTCACATGGAGCACTACGCGGGTAAGGATTTGCTCGCAGATGCTCAGTCCCTGAAGGATGTTTCTGCCTATATCCATCGGCTGGAGCCCGCCGCGCCGCCCGGAAGAGGCGGTGGCGAGCTGGCCTCTCACGGCGCCAACGTTTATGGACGACTATGCGAGTCCTGCCACGGGGAGAGTGCGCTCGGGAACCGGCAGAAGATGGTGCCGCGCATTGCCGGCCAACACTACGATTATCTCATGCGACAGATTTATGATGGTGCCGACGGGCGCCGTCCTAACTTTTCCCCGGTGCACATCCGCCTTTTTGGACGCCTCGATCGACGCGACATAGTCGGACTCTCAGACTACCTCTCGCGGTTGGAGCCGGGTCAGCACGGGACCGGAACAGTTGCTCTTGCCCAGTAGCCCACCGCAGGGGCTGAGTGAACCCGAAGCGATTGCGCGTCTGAGCGCGGAGGGACCGAACGCACTTCCGGATTCACAGCGGCGTTCCAGCTTGCACATTGTCGCTGAGGTGCTGCGGGAACCAATGTTTGCGCTGCTGGTGGGAGCAGCGGTTCTGTATGGTCTCCTCGGGGAGCTGACGGATGCTCTGGTGCTTTTGTGTTTCGCCTGTGCGTCAGTCTCGATCGCCGTTGTGCAGGAGACCCGCAGTGAACGGGTGTTGGAATCGTTGCGTGATCTGACGAGCCCGCGTGCACTGGTTATCCGTAGCGGCGAACGCCGCCGCATCGCGGGGCGGGACGTGGTGCGTGAGGACGTCGTCGTGATTGCGACTGGGGACCGGGTTCCTGCGGATGCACGCGTGATTTGCGCGAATGACCTATACGCTGATGAGTCCCTGCTGACTGGCGAATCCGTTCCCGTTCAGAAGCGAGCCGACGGTTCCACTCTGGTCTTTTCCGGAACTCTGATTGTCCGGGGTACCGGCGTGGGTGTCGTCATTGCGACGGGTGTTCGTTCTCAAATCGGACAAATCGGCCATTCGCTCGTTGGAATGCCGGTCGAAAAGCCGCGCCTGCAAGCACAGACTCAGCGGGTCGTTCTATGGGCTGCTGTCGTCGGCGCCTTGGTCAGCGTCCTGGCTGCCGTTCTCTATGGAATGATTCACGGAGAGTGGCTACAGGCGCTTCTCGCCGGAATTGCACTCGGCATGTCCGTGTTGCCCGAGGAGTTTCCTCTCGTGCTCACGGTGTTCATGGTAATGGGTGCATGGCGTCTGTCACGAGCGAATGTGTTGACTCGCCGGCCTCCCGCCATAGAGACGCTCGGAGCTGCGACCGTTCTGTGCTCCGACAAGACCGGTACATTGACGGAGAACCGGATGTCAGTCGCGCTCATCCGCGGGGCCGACTCACAATGGCAGCTCGGCGACTCTCCCGGCGGGCTCGATGCATCGGCGGTGCTCAAACGCATCGTGGAGGCCGCGGACCTTGCCAGTGTGCCGGAATCTTCCGACCCAATGGATCTGGCAGTGGCGGCACTGGGCAGCAGATCAATACCCCATAGCCGCCGTGAGCTCGTGCGCAGCTATCCATTGACACCCGAGTTGCTCGCCGTGACGGGCGTCTGGCGGGTCCCCGACCGAGCCGCCGTTGCTGCCGCGAAGGGAGCGCCGGAAGCGATTGCGCGACTATGTCATTTGAATGGACGCGAGAGTGGCGCACTACTGGCCCAGGTCGACGAGCTGGGTGCTCGGGGCATGAGAGTCCTTGCCGTGGCCACCTGCGCTGATATCCCTGAGCGGTTGCCCGATGCCCCGACACAGTTTCATTTCAAATACCTGGGCATCATCGGCTTTGCTGATCCCGTGCGTGCCGGCGTCCCGCAAGCCGTCGATGAATGCCGAGCCGCGGGAATTCGCGTAGTCATGATCACAGGTGACTATCCGGTCACGGCGCGCGCTATTGCAGAGCAAGCTCACATCGACACCGCCTCAGTAGTTTGCGGTGACGAGCTCGATGCCCTCAGTGATGAAGCCTTGCGTCGAAGGGCCGCGCACGTTGCGGTCTTCGCCCGCATCAATCCACAGCAGAAACTACGGATTGTCCAGGCGCTCAAAGCCAACGGTGACGTTGTAGCAATGACTGGGGATGGCGTGAACGACGCGCCGGCATTGAAAGCCGCGCACATAGGCATTGCCATGGGTGGCCGAGGCACGGATGTCGCGAGGGAGGCCGCTTCTTTAGTTCTCTTAGATGATGATTTCAGCTCAATGGTGCACGCAATTCGCCAGGGACGCCGCATCTACGACAACCTGCGCAAGGCCATGGCCTTCATAGTCGCGATTCACGTGCCCATCGCCGGCCTCGCGATTCTGACAATTGCTTCAGGCCACGAGCTGCTGCTGACGCCTATGCTCATCGCCTTGCTGGAGTTGATCATTGACCCGGCCTGCTCGGTGGTGTTGGAGGCGGAACGGGAGGAGCCCGATGTCATGACCCGGCCGCCCCGCAACCCCGACGCCCGATTGCTGTCCCGATCAGTTATCGGCTGGAGTCTGATGCAGGGCCTGATGGCGCTGGGAGTCGTCTCCACCGTGTTCCTGGTTGCCAGTCGCCGCGGCGGTATCGAGTTTACCGAAGTGCGGACCGTGACCTATGTGAGCTTGATTCTGACCATCGTGGTGTTGGTGCTCACCAATCGTTCATTCAGCACGTCGCTGCGGATGGTGCTGGCGAAGCCGAACCCGACAATGTGGTGGGGGCTGGCGGCGGCGGTCGGGGTGCTCGGATTGATGCTGTCCCTGGACCGGCTGCGCGACTTCCTGACCTTGGGCCCTCTGCATCCGCATGATCTGGCCGTGCTGGCCGGAGTGGCTCTCGTGCTCATGTTCCTGTTGCAGACACTGAAGCGGGTCTGGCACTCGCGTCTGTGGCTTTGACTTCCCGCCTGATCAGGCCGAGACCGGTTCGGCTCGCATCGCGGGCAGTTGCACCTTGAAACAGGCACCCCGCGGCTCATTCGGACTATATTCGAGCCGCCCATCATGGGCAGTCACAATCGTGCGGCTGATGGGCAGGCCGAGCCCGGTCCCTGTGGGCTTGGTCGAGCAGAAGGGGTCGAACATCCGATTCACAATGGCCTCCTGCACACCGCCCCCGTTGTCGCACACGGAGATCTCAACATCGCCCGCACCGGTTCTGCGCGTTTGCACAACCAGCTCGCCCGTTTCGACCTGCGCCAGGGCCAGGGAGTCGAGCGCATTGTGGACGAGATTCATCACCACCTGCTGGATCTGCGAGCTGTCAAGAACCACCTGCGGCAGATTCGGCTGCAGATCGCGGCGATAGTCAACGCCATGCGCCTTGGCGTCGGACTCGATCAGCAGGTTCAGCTCGGCTATGACCTGGTTCACGTCGGAGGGGACACGCGTGGGGCGCTCGCTTTTGGCGAGGCCTCTCAGCTTGCGGATGATGTTGCCCGCACGTACCGCCTGTTCGGCGATCTGCTTCAATGCACCTTGCACTTCCTCGACATCCGGATCGGCTCCGCCCAACAACCGGTCGCAGGCATGAGCGTAGGTCGCTATCGCGGCGAGAGGTTGGTTCAGCTCGTGAGCGATGCCGGAGGCCATTTCGCCGACTGTGGCAAGGCGTGCGACATGCATCAGCCGGTCCTGAAGACGATGGGCCTCGGCTTCCGATTCATGCTGTGCCGAGTTATCACGGACGAAACCAACGAAGCGCGGCGGATTGGATTCGGGAATCAGTCCGACAGCGAGGGACGCTGGAAAAAGCGTACCGTTCTTGCGCCTCACCTCTATTTCATGTCCGCGTCCGATGATGCGTGGAATACAGGACGCCAGGTATTGAGCCAAATGGCTGCCGTGCGACTGTCGATCTTCGTCGTTCATCAGGATGTCGACTGTGCATCCGAGGACTTCGTGCGCCTCATAGCCGAAGATTCTTTCGGCTGCGCGACTGAAGGTCAGGATGGTCCCGATGTGATCGATGACCACGATTGCGTCGACCGCGGCATCAAGCAGCGCCTGCAGTTCGAATGCGGTATCGGTAGCGGTCGCAAGAGGCGGGGCGGCGTTCATGATTCGGCACCATGTTGTTCCTGTGCGCCGCGCCAATCTGTACGTATCTTCCGAACGGACAGCCTCGATCTCAACGCAGTGTCCTCCATTCTTTGTGAATTCGCTTGGTGAACTTCGCGGGAGATTCACTGAAGATGCGTTCACCGAGGGTCCAGAGTTTCTGTCGGAGCGCACTCTGTTTCCGGTCAGCCAGGCGAGCGATGTGTCCGGAGGGGGCGCCACTCAACAGAACCGATAGGTCATGCATGGTACCCAGGCACGCTGCAAAGCTTTTCAATTGCCGCGCCTCGAAGTCCGCATGCGAGCTCAGCTTTCCCAGGAACTCGCACATGTATAGCAGGCCCTTCGATCGTTTCCGCAATTCGTGAAGGTGCGCGTCGGTCGGTGCCTCCCGTGCAGCTTCAAACGCGTCCCTTGCGCCGGTATATTCGTGGCGCAGCCCTCGCGACAACACTTTCCAACCGGCGTGGAATCCGGGCCAGCCCGCCACGGAGTTTTGGACAGTCATCAGCTTCAGCGCCATTGAGCGACGCGTTTTCGCAGTAAGTCTTCCGAGCGGCCCGCAAACGCCTGCGCAGCGGAATTGAGTACGCGGCGCGGTAGGCGGCAGTTCGACGCCGCAGCAACTGCTGGCAAGTCGTCAACATCACCTTGGCGTCCCGCACGTTCGCGAGCGAATGGCTGGTCTGTTTCAGTTTCCGCCTTGCCTGCGCATACCCCGCATGGCCGATGTCCGCGCGCACCAGTCTCAGCAGCGCTCGCATTCGCTTGATGTGGGTCCGGATTTCATGCACTGCTTCGTCTGTCAGGGGTTTCGATAGTGCAGCCGTCAGAAGCTGCACGCACGGTTGGGCCAGCTCGGTCAATGCAGCTTGGATGGCACGGCGCACATTCTCGCGAGGATTGAGCGTGCGCATGTGCCTCCGATGTCAACTACGGGAGTCGGGCTGGCGGTCATGCTGAACCCTTCTATCCGCCGCCGCCCGGCAGCGGGCCAGCAACTCGCACACCTCAAAATCTTCAACCTGCGTGAAATCATCGTACCAGGCGCCAACCGATGACAGACGCGGCTCAATTCTGAGAGCGATTACTTCATCTGCTTCCGCGCGCACGAGTGCGTGCCCTGCGTCCGAGGCGACCGGCGCCGCCACGATGACACGAGATGCCCCCAATCGGTTGGCTTCGCGTACGGCAGCCAACATGGTACACCCTGTTGCCAGACCGTCATCTACGAGAAGCACGTCGAGACCCTTCAGGTTGAGCGGTAGCAGGCCCGCACGATAGATCCGCTCCCGGCGCCGCAGTTCCACTCGCTGCAGGCGTGCCAACTCGGCGAACTGTTGTGTTGAGACTTCAAACGGCGGATTGGATTCGCGAACTACGGTCTTGCCGGCGATGGCGCCGATGGCGAACTCGGGGTTGTCGGGCATTGCGATCTTGCGAACCGGCATCACATCCAAAGGTGCGCCCAGTACCCGGGAAATTTCAAATGCAACCGGCACGCCACCCCGAGGTAGCCCCAACACGACGCCCGGAGCGGCGAGGCTGCGCCTGCGAATCGCTGCGCCGAGCTGGATTCCAGCCGTCTTGCGGTCGGCAAACGTGAATGACGAGGAAGTCATGACCAGAAAGTTAGGACGCAATTGTGGTTGCTGCCATGCGTGGTTTCCGCATACGTACTAACCACCGTAGGCACGATTACGGATGCCTCGCAGGCATCTTGCTGCGCATACTGAGCGCCGGTTGTAGATGGAGCTCACAAAAGATGAACAGACTTGGATCTCATGTACTCGCGTGTCTGGCTGCGACGCTGCTCGCCGGTCTCACACAGACGAGTTGCTCCACCTTGAGAGTGGGAGCTGATTTCGACCACTCGGCGGTGTTCTCCGGTTATCGCACCTACAACCTGATGGCGCGCGAGCACCACGGTAGCGGCAACCCGCTGGTTGTCCAGCGTGCGCGGGACGCCATCGAGGCCGAATTGACACGTAAAGGATTTACAGCGGTCGCGGCGGGGGACCCGACCGACTTTGTCGTTGATTTCACAATCGGCGCGAGAGACCGCACCGACGTTCAGTCGATCCCCGGGAGTTACGTTGCACACGGATGGTGGGACGCACGAGGCTGGTGGGAACCGTATTGGGGGAGCCAGGTGGATGTGCGCAACTACAAGGAAGGCACTCTATCAATCGATGTTTTCGACATGCGAACCCACCGGCCCGTCTGGCACGGCTGGGCTAAAAAGGAGCTGAGCCGTTCCGACCTGGAGCATTCCGAGGCACCCATCCGCGCTGCCGTATCTGCCGTACTGCAGCCGTTTCCGCCACACTGATTTCACAGGAGACATCGTATGAATGCTGGAGAACTTTGCAAACGGGAACCCGTGACCGTGCGGGAGTTTGATGAGGTCACCGACGCTGCGAAGCGAATGCGCGAACAGCATGTCGGTTATCTGGTTGTCGTCGAGCCTGTAGTGGCCGATGGAGGGTATGAGCCCGTCGGCGTTCTTACCGACAGGGACATTGCAATCGGTGTCGTGGCGCGTGGGGTAGATCCGCGTGCGTTGCGCGTGGGCGATCTCATGACGCGCGATCCGGTTGTGATTGAGGAGGAAAGTTCCGTCGAAGAAGCCCTGAACGAAATGCGCCGCATTGGCGTGCGCCGCCTGCCTGTAGTCCGAAAAAATGGGCGATTGGTGGGCGTGCTGTCGATGGATGAGATACTCGAGACACTCGCGGCACAGATGTCAACGGTGTCGCGATCTATCAAGAACGAGCAGCGCCTCGAGACCGAACTGCGCAGGTAGGTAATATGCATCCGTATCCGCATACCTACATCGCGTCGGCAGCAGGTGACCCTGCCGGCTTGGTCAGCGTCACGTCTCCACAGGTTGAGGCATTCGACTCAGCAGCACCGCCCGAGTTCGATGGTCCTGGAGACGTATGGTCTCCGGAAACTTTGCTGTGCGCATCCGTCGCCGACTGCTTTATTCTGACTTTCCGCGCCGTTGCGCGAGCGGCGCGGTTCGAGTGGATAGGGCTTACTTGTCGCGTCGAAGGCGTTCTGGAACGCGCCGATCAAGTCGCGCAGTTCACTCGCTTTATCACATATGCGAAGCTGCGGATTTCCGCGGGCGTGGACGAAGAATGGGCACGTGAGCTCTTGGAGAGAGCGGAACGAGGCTGTCTAGTGGCCAACTCGCTGCGAGGTTCACGTAAGCTGGTTGCGCAGATTTCCGTCGCTATGGAGGCCTAGTTCAGGCGCCCGTGAGTAGCTGCACTGGCTTGTGCAACCACCGCATCCCGCCACTGACGCTTGCACAGCGCCGCCGCGTGGCGGTCGGATGTGGCGGTGACTGCTCGCAACCACAGAGCAGGTGATTCCTCGACGTACCACAACGGTAGATTGGGCTTACGTGTGCTCATGAAATCCTCCGCGCTCTGCCTGCTGATTGGTTCTGCTGGTGAACACTCTCCATTGCGGCGATCCCGTCGCCAAGTCGTACTCTCATCGACCGGCGTAAGTAGTTTCACGGAGTCATCCTGAACGATGACTGACCCGAATTGGGCGATAAGTATTACTCCGAATCGCCGTGGGCAGCGTTTCGGCGCAATTTCGAAACTCATCGCACAATTGGAGCCGGCCATGTCGTCCAGGTTGATTGTGATCGGCGCCGAGCGCCGCAGGCGGAGGAGCCTGAAATGAAAGCACACGCGCGCCACGTCACGCTTGTCATTGTGCTCGGTGTCATCATGCTCATCGTAGCGGCCATTGCCGGAGGACTCGGATTATGAGACGCGGGTCGTCGTGGCAGATCAGGGTGAGGCCCGCGGCGCGGTTCAGTCACCGCTGCAGCGGGGAATCTCGCCGTTGGCCGTACGAATCAGCTTTTTGCACCGACGGCGCGCACCAGCAGAAGTGCGACCGGCGTGTGCCGCACGAGGTATTCCGCATCGCTGCCGAGGACGATCCGGCGCAAGCCGCGACGACCGTGGGTACCACAAACGATGATGTCGGCGGCCCAGTCGTTCGCCGCTTTGACGATGAGCTCTCCTGCCGCGGTGCCGAATGCTTCGATCAACTGCGTGTCGGCCGCCACCCCGGCCCGCTGCACCGTTTCCAGTGCGCTCGCCAGAACCGACTTGCCTGAGATACACAGGCCTTCGATGACATTTTCGGTTACAACGGCGTAGGGCGACACCATCACAAACTCGTCCACAACATGCACGATCCGGATACGGGCACCCTGGTCGACGGCTAGTCTGATCGCCTCCTGCAAACCTCGCTCAGCCGTTTCGCTGCCATCGACGGGAACCAGAACTTTCTTGTACATGGCTAGATACCTGGAAGATACGGAAGCGCCGCGAACCGTACTCCGCGGGTGCGTTTTTGCACCCGGGGCGCGAATCCCGGTGGTTTGACAATCAACATGTCGCAGTCGAGCGAATCCAACAACGCCTCCGCGGTATTGCCGAAGAAGAAGCGCTGGACTCCCGATCTGGCGATGGCCCCCATGACAACGATGCTGCTGTGAGTCTTGCGCGCTGTCTGCTCGATGGCGTCAATGGGGGGGCGTGCGATCAGATGGCATCGAGACTTGGGAATCCGCGCTGTCGCCGTTGTGCGCTCGAAGGCTTGCTTGGCGGCGCGGCGTGCATCTGCTGCCATCTGACGCATGACGGCGTCGCTCATGTGGCGGCTCGGTGGAAACTGCAACGGGAAGGAATTGAATGCGTTCACGGCGTGCAGGGGGCCGTGGAGTGCCTTCGCCAGGGTGCTGGCAACAGCCAGGATCTCGCGATCCAGAGTCTCAGGCTTGGAAAACGTATGTTCGGGATCGACCGCCGCGAGCACCGCCGAGCGCCGATAGGGCGCCGGGGTTTTGACCAACAGCACCGGCAGCGTGCTCGTTCGCAGCAGCTCCCAGTCGGTTAGTTGCAACAAACCGGGTGTCACATGCGCCTTGGCGTGTCGCTCGGCGACGATCAGATCTGCACCTTGATGGGCAGCGCGACGCATGATCGCCTCGTAGACCGGAAAGTCCCAGCTCGCCGACACGTCAACATCCAGTCCTCCCCGGGCGCGCAGTTTTCGTGCCACCTTCTCGAGCTGCTCAATGTTGTCGTTGCGCGTGGTTCGCTCAATCTGTGGAATGGACAGCGCCGGTGAATAGGCATCGACGTATAGCGGTGTCGAAATGGCGTGAAAGAGCTCGAGGCGCGCACCGAAGGCGCGCGCCAGTTGCGCGGCCTTGTCAACGGCGGGAAGCGTTTTCGCCGCAGGATCTTTGACGGCCACCAGAATTCGGTGAATCGCGCGCATGAGCCTCTCCTGATCTGCTTCGGCTCATGATGCTCCTGACGAGCCGCGCCGCGCAGTCAGGAAAACCACGTATGTACCTATACCTCTACACGCTCTGCGTCAGCCGGAATCCGAGCCTCCCAGCCGAGTCGACTCTTGATCGCGGCTGCGAGGCCGCCGCAAGAACGGGGCTCGCCATGCACCAGAAACAGGTGGCGTGGGGCCGCGCTTAGCTGTGATAGCCAGCCAAGGAGAGCGGACTGATCGGCATGCGCGGAGAACCCACCCAGCGTTGCGATCCGTGCGCGCACCGGTACGTCCTCGCCAAACAGGCGGACGCTCCTGGCCCCGTCCACCAGCTCGCGCCCCAGGGTTCCCATGGCCTGGAATCCCACAATCAGGACTGTTGTATGTGGATTGGGTAACCGCTGCCGCAGATGATGCCGAATCCGTCCGCCATCGCACATGCCGCTGCCGGCCAGGATCACTGCACCGGCTTCAATGCGGTTGAGGGCTATGGAGTCCTGCACATGGTCGGTGAAATGCACACGAATGGAAGGGGCGCCGGGAGCCGCGCCGCCGGCGGCAAGGCGGCGCGCTTCGTCATTGAACAGCTCCAGATGATGGGCCGTAATGGCTGTGACTTGCTGCGCCATGGGGGAATCCACGAAGACATTCAGTTTGCCCACGCGACTGTCGCGAGCCAATCGATTGAGGTAGTAAAGCAGCTCCTGAGCACGCCCCACGGCAAACGACGGAACGAGCACCACTCCGCTGCTCAAGGCTGGATTGAGGATGCCGGTCAGCTCATCGAGGGTGTCCGGCAGAGACTTGTGATTGCGGTCACCGTAGGTCGATTCCAACAGCAATACATCCGCTTCCCGGATCACTGCGGGATCCCGGAGTATCGGCCTGCCGGTTTGACCAAGGTCTCCGGACACCACGACCTTCTTAGACCGCCCGCCTTCCGTGATGGACAGCTCGACAATGGCCGATCCCAGTATGTGCCCCGCGTCCCGGAGAATGACCTCCACGCCGGGAGCCAGCTTACTGGGTACATCGTAGGGAATAGGTTGTACCTGCTTCAGCACGTGATCGACATCATCGACATCATAGGCAACCCGCGGATCCCTATGTCTGCGAGTGGCGCGTTCCGCCTCCATCTCCTGAAGGTGAGCACTGTCGAGCAGCAGAACTGGCAGCAGATCGCGCGTTGCCGAGGTCGTGTAAATCGGGCCCTTGAAACCCTGAGCCCCCAACCGCGGAAGCAGTCCGCTGTGATCCAGATGCGCGTGAGTCAGGATCACGAAATCGATGCCGAGAGGATCGAAGGCGAAGGGTTCGAGATTGCGGGCTCGCGTGGCGGCATGCCCTTGAAACAGGCCGCAATCCACCAGGAACCGGGTCGCCGAAGTCTCGAACAGGAAGCATGAGCCAGTGACTTGCTGAGCAGCTCCGCAGAAGGTGATGTGCATGGCCGCTCAGCCGACGGGTGGCCAACGAGTCAACAAAGGAGTGATGGGCTGGCCGTGCTTCATGCGCAATATTGCCTCACCAAACAATGGGGCGATCGACAAGCTGCGAATCTTCGCTGTAACCTCGCGAGGTCCCACACTGTCTGTAACAACAACGTCCGTGATCGACTCCGCGCCGGCAACTTCCCCGATGCCCGCCGGACAGGGCGCATGAGTGACCGCGGCGTGCACCGCTACCGCTCCGGCCTCACGACATCTGTCCGCGGCCCGAACCAACGTGCCGCCGGTGGCGCACAGATCATCCACGATCAATGCGACTCGGCCGTCGAGCTCACCCACCAGCCGGCCGGTGTTGACTTTTCCCAATGCACGCCGTTTTTCGAGAAAGGCCAACTCAACCGGCCGGCCGGAGGCCGCTTCCAGCATTTCCTGAAATAGCTGCGCTCTTTTGATGCCACCGACGTCTGGCGATACTACGGTGAGGTGGGCAGCGCCCATTCGAGCCGCGAAATGATCCGCGATCATCGGCAGCGCACTCAAATGATCGGTCGGGACTCCGAATGCATTGTCGAAAGCGGCAGGGCTGTGCACATCGAGCGCAATGACGCGGTCGGCACCTGAGGCCTCCAGCAACCGGGCAACGTATCGCGTGTTGACGGGGTCCCGCGGCTGCGTCCGTCGCTCCTTACGAGCGTAGGCGAGATAGGGAATCATCACGATTCGTTCAGTCGCTCCTGCATCCCGCAATCCGTTCAACAGAAACAGAAGCCGTACGAAGCGGTTGGCCACGGACGAGCTCGCAGAGGGCGCCAGCGATTGCATGATGTAGACCGGCCGGCCGCGCATCGACTCGAGGGGCCGCAGCTTGAATTCGCCGTCCTCGAAATTGCGTTCCTCTATCTCCGAGAGTTGCATATGCGCAACGCTGCAGGTTGCCAGCGCCAGCTCGCGACTCTCGCTGAGAGTGCAGAATCGAGGTTGCATCATGCCGCTTGAATCTGGCGGCTTGCGAGCTGTTGCTCGATCTCGAGGACCCGTCGGGTCACGCTCACGACACTGTCCGGATTCAGACTGATGGAGTCGATTCCCAGGCGCACCAGGAAGTCCGCGAATTCGGGGAAGTCTGAGGGGGCCTGGCCGCAGAGACCCGAGTGCCGGTCATTGCGCCGGCATCCCTCGACTGCCAGGCGGATCATCTGTTTGACCCCGGCGTCACGCTCATCGAAGTCGAAGGCGACAATGGACGAGTCCCGATCGACGCCGAGGGTGAGTTGTGTCAGATCGTTCGAGCCGATGGAGAACCCGTCGAACACCCGGCTGAATTCGTCAATCAACATCACGTTGTTCGGAATTTCGCACATCACATAGATGTCGAGTCCGTCTTTGCCGCGTTCCAGCCCGAGTGAGCGCATACGCTCGATGACTTTGACTCCTTCCTCCACTCGGCGGCAGAAAGGAATCATGAGCTTGACGTTGCTGAATCCCATGGTTTCGCGTACGCGCTTCATTGCCGCGCACTCCAAAGCGAACCCTTCAGCGTAGGCAGGGTGCGCATAACGTGAGGCGCCTCGGAAGCCCAGCATGGGGTTGTCTTCGACAGGTTCGAACCAATGACCACCCAGCAGGCCGGCGTACTCATTGGTTTTGAAGTCGGACATCCGAACGATGACGGGCTTCGGATAAAACGCCGCCGCAATCGTCGCAATACCCTCGGAGAGCTTGCGCACAAAGAATTCCGCCGGCGATGGGTCGTTACTCGCGAGCTCCAGAACTGCGCGCCGCTCAGTCTCGTCCGCCACGCGTTGCGGATACAGCAGGGCCATTGGATGGGCCTTGATGTGTTCGGCAATGACAAACTCCATGCGCGCGAGTCCCACGCCATCGTTGGGAAGGAAGCTGCTCTGCAGGGCCAGGTCGGGGTTGCCGAGAATGACCATGATCTTTGTTTTCGGGCGCGGCAGGTTCGTCACATCCGTCCGCCTGACTTCGAAGGGCAGCCGTCCCTCATAGACTTTACCCACATCGCCTTCGGCACATGAAACAGTGACCGCTTGTCCGTTGCTCAAAGTCTCAGTGGCATTCTCGCAGCCAATGACGGCGGGAATTCCGAACTCGCGCGCAACGATGGCCGCATGGCAGGTGCGGCCGCCCCGATTGGTCACGATGGCCGCGGCTATTTTCATGACCGGCTCCCAGTCAGGGGTAGTCGTGTCCGTGACCAATACCTCGCCCGGCCTGAATTCGGCGATGCGGGAGGCATCGGAGATGACACGGACGTTTCCCACGCCAACACGCGACCCTACCGCACGGCCTGTCGTCAGTACACGCGCAGTGCCCTGCAGTCGAAACTCCTCCAATAGCCCGCTGCGGCGATTACTGGCCGCCGTCTCCGGCCGCGCCTGTACGATGTACAGTTCCTGATCCGAGCCGTCCTTGACCCACTCGATATCCATCGGCAGTGAGTGCCCGGCCTTGCGGCTGTAGTGCCGCTCGATCTTCAAAGCGTAGTCGGCAAGCGTACAGATGTCCGCGTCGTTCAGGCAGAAGCGTTTGCTCTCGGCTTCCGGCGTGGGCACATTGCGGGTGCCCTTGTCGCTGTAGACCATCTTGATCTTTTTGCTGCCGAGCGACCGCCGTAACACGGTGCGATGGCCCCGTTCGAACGTAGGCTTGAACACCATGAACTCATCAGGCTCCAGCGCGCCCTGCACGATGTTCTCTCCGAGACCGTATGCGGCGCTGATGAGTACCACATCGCGAAATCCCGTCTCGGTATCCAGAGTGAACATGATGCCGCTGGCACCCAGATCGGCGCGCACCATTTTCATGACACCAATGGAAAGAGCTACCTTGAATTGGTCGAACCCCTGATCGATGCGATAGTGAATGGCGCGGTCGGTGAACAAACTCGCGAAACAGCGTTTGCACGCATCGAGCAGCTCACTCTCATTCTGCACATTTAGATAGGTTTCCTGCTGGCCCGCGAAGCTCGCTGTTGGTAAATCCTCTGCCGTTGCGGAGCTACGCACCGCGACGCTCAACGTCGCACCGTACTGCTCGCGCAGCTCACGGTGCGCATTCAAGATCTCTGTTTCGAGATCGGCTGGCATTCCGGCTGCGTAGACGATCTCGCGGGCTCGCTTGCCGCGCCGTGCCAGATCCTCCATGTCATCGGCACGCAGGCCTTCGAGGGCCTGGCGCAACAGGGGCCATGAACCGGATTGATCGAGAATGTAACGGTACGCGTCCGCGGTGATCGCAAAGCCGTTCGGCACCCGCACTCCCTGGGAGCTGAGATTTCGATACATCTCACCCAGGGAGGCGTTCTTGCCGCCTACCGTGGGAACATCCTCCATGCCGATCTCACTGAAGAAGCGGATATAACGTCGGGGGGGCATGATGATCTCCTACATGGCTTCCGCGGCAGCGGTGGATGGCTCTTCCTGTTCCGGCTTTTCGGTCATGGTCGCTTCCGCCAGCAACAGCACACCTGCGACCGATACTGCGTTTTCCAGGGCGATGCGCACCACCTTGGCCGGATCAACAATGCCCGCCTCGAACAGATTGACAAACTGTTTCTGGGCGGCGTCGTAACCGTAATCCTCATCGCCATTCAACATTCGATCGACGACCACGCCGCCGTCCGCCGCGGAGTTTTCGGCAATCTGGCGTGTCGGCGCCTCGAGCGCGCGCCGCAGAATCTGCACGCCGGTCCGCTCATCGCCGGTACATTCAGCCTCGACGTTGGCCAGCGCCGGCGTCGCGCGCAGCAATGCCAGCCCGCCGCCCGCCACGATCCCTTCGGCAATGGCGGCTTTGGTAGAGCTGATCGCATCATCGAGCGCGTCCTTTCTTGCTTTCATTTCCGATTCGGAAGGGGCACCGACTTTGATGACTGCAACTCCGCCGGAGAGTTTGGCCAGGCGCTCCTGCAGCTTGTCGCGATCGTAGTCGCTGGTAGCATCGTCCATCTCCCTGCGGATCATCTGAATCCGTCCCGCAATGGCCGCCTTGTCGCCGGCGCCGCCGATGATGGTGGTGTTCTCTTTGTCGACGACCACGCGCTTGGCCCGGCCGAGCTGACTCAGTTGCACATTTTTGAGCTCCAGGCCGACTTCCTCCGCAATCACCTGCCCGCCGGTCAACACGGCGATGTCCTGAAGCATGGCCTTGCGCCGGTCGCCGTAACCGGGCGCCTTGACGGCCGCGCTGCTGAGCACGCGCCGAATCTGATTGACGATCAGGGTCGCCAGTGCCTCGCCTTCAATGTCCTCTGCAATGAACAGGATGGGACGGCCGGATTTGGCCACTTGCTCGAGCAGCGGCAACAGGTCCTTCAGAAAATTCATCTTGCGGTCGCAGACCAGGATATAGGGGTCCTCCAACACAGCCTCCATGGTGTTGGTGTCGGTCACGAAGTAGGGCGACAGATACCCCCGGTCAAACTGCAGTCCCTCGACAACCTCTAGTGATGTCTCCGTGGTCTTGGATTCCTCTACCGTGATGACGCCATCACCGCCTACCTTCTCCATGGCGTTGGCGACGAGCTCGCCGATTGCCGGATCGTTATGCGCGGAGATCGTCGCGACCTGTGCTTTCTCCTTGCGCTCCTTCACGGGTTTGGCTCGATCCTTCAGCGCCTTCACGGTCGCAGCCAAAGCGCGATCCAGGCCGCGCTTCAAGTCGATGGCGCTGGCGCCGGCGGCCACATTGCGCGCGCCGTCCGCGAAGATCGCGTGCGCCAGGATGGTCGATGTGCTCGTGCCGTCGCCCACCAGATCGCCCGTCTTCTCCGCTGCCTGGCGCAGCATCTGTGCTCCCAGATTCTCCTCCGGATCCTCCAGCTCCATTTCCTTGGCGATGGTCACACCGTCATTGCAGACGATGGGAGCGCCCCATTTCTTCTGAATCAGAACCGATTTTGACTTGGGCCCCAGCGTGATACGGACGGCATCCGCGAGCCGTGCAGTGCCTCTGAGCACCTTCTCGCGGGCCTGCGAGCGGAAAAGAACCTGTTTCGCGGTCATATCGTCTCCACGAGCATCAGCAATTTGCTGCATCGTGGCGCGCGAACCACGCGCCGGCTATACGGATTTGCACGGATCGGTAGTTCTGCGTATTTCCAGACGGCATGCCCGCGGGCGAGGCTGTGATTTCCCGACAGGTCATATCTTCGGATCGGACGGATTTCTCGATTTCAGTGTCAGTAGTCATGACTCTATTTCCGAAGATTAATGCATGAGAAGAACCGGCAGACGGGCGGCACCCAGCAGATCCCGGGTGACTCCGCCGAAGTAGTGTTCGCGAAAGGCGTTGTGTCCATAGCCACCGACGACCAGCAGGTCCGCGCGCTCCGCAGCGGCGGTGTCGGCGAGTTGTTGGGCTGTGGATCTGGAAGACTCCGCAAGAGTTATGACCTCCGCTGCAACACCATTCCAACGCAACTGTCGTGCCAGGTGAGACAGCGTTATACGACTACGGTCCAGCTCTTTGGTTACCGTGACCAGGATCACGCGTCGCGCTGCCGTCAACAGCGGCATCGCAGCGGTCAATGCGCGAGCACACTCCGCGGTCTCTTTCCAGCCGATGAGCACCGTCTGGATGGGGCCAGGAGGCGGAGCGTCGGGTGCGATGACGACTGGCCGACCTGATTGCGTCAAGAGTTGCCCGATCATGTCCTGCGGCATCAGGTCGAGAGTATGTTTGCGGCCCAGTACCGTGACATCGCTGTGCCGCGCGTGCAGCAACAGCCTTTGCTCGGGATAGTTGAGCTCCTCGACACAGCTTGCCGACAATCCGGTTGCGGTAACCGGTTCGTCGACAACGGGAATGTCGTGCGTCTCGCAGAAATCCCGAACGTGTCTGGCCGCCTCCGTCGCCAGTGTCTTACCCCGCTTTTCGAAATGAGACAAAGTGGCGCCTATGGCCGGCCCGATGACAAAGTGCGCATGTGGATCGTGGAGGGCGGATTCGCACGGATCGAGTCGCAAATGGCAGAACTCCATGTGTGCGCCGGGCAGGGACCGCCCCAAGGTGAACGCGGTGGCAAAGACACCGACGTCCGTTGCGGTACCGCTCACTGGGACAAAAATCGTCTTCATCCGGTCGACCCCCAGCAAAAATCCAGGGCGATGAGGGAACTCATCGCCCTGGCGGTGCTCAACTTCTGACGGTCAGCTCGTTCTTGACGTTCGTAACACCCGGTGCTGACCACGCCGAGCGTTGCGCCTGGTCGCGTTCGGACCACGACCGGACTTCGCCTTTCAGAAGAACTTCCGAACCCGACGTATCCACGACGATATGGTCGGCATCCACCTGTGCCAGGCGTCGGAATGCTTCCTCGATCCGATGTTTTATGTTGTCCGGTGCCAGCGACGGGCGGATCTTGATTGAATTGCGCACACCGACTACGCCCGCCAGATGCCTGACGGCGCTCTCGGCTCGCTCACGCTGGTAGTGCCATTCCACCGTGCCCTCGAGGCTCACGTGGCCTTCCTTCACCACGGGCTTAATTTGCTCCCAGCAGGTCGGCAGCTCCGTTTTCAGGATTTGTACCGCGGCGCGCGCGATCTGCGGGTCCGTTGGGGCGCCTGAGAGCGGCTTCACGGCAATGTCGTTGGCCACCGCCGCTGCGCCCTTGATGCGTCGTGTTGCAATTTCCGCCTGATACTTGGACAGATAGCTGTCCGTGAAGCCACTCAAGGTGACTTCGCCATCATTGACCTTGACGGCGATGTCGGTTTCATCCACGTCGGGGCTCCAACGCAGCTCAGCCTCGACGTCCTTTTTGATATCAGTATCCGATCTCATGGGCATTCTCCGCGACGCTGTTACTGCACGCTGATCTGCTTCGGTTTCGACTTCTGCGGTTCCGTCTTCGGAATGTGCACGGTCAGAATGCCGTCCTTGCTTTCACAGCGGATCGCATCCGAATTGACATTCTCGGGAAGGCTGAAGCTGCGTTCGAATGAGCCGTAAAAGCTCTCAACCCGATGATACTTCTCGTTCTTGTCTTCCTTCTGCTGCTTGCGTTCGCCTTTGATGGTGATCAATCCACCATCGACAGTCACATTGACGTCTTCCTTCTTGACCGCAGGCAGCGAGGCGCGTATGACGAATTCGTGGTCGGTTTCGCTGATGTCGGCGCTCGGCGCCCATTCAGTCTTGCCATTGTCGGAAGTAAACTGTGGCCACCGGGCGAAGCTGGCGGGCATCATGCGATTGAAAAAGGTGTCCATATCGGCAAACGGATCCCAACGTACGAGGCTCATGGTTGTCTCCTTCGATGTGTGTTGTCTGTCACACGGCAATGTTGAGTCAGTGGGCCATGGACGGCGATTCGGAGATGTACTTACGCGCTCCCCGAGCGGGGATTGCGTGAGTGCGCAAAGTCCGGACTGGCAGTCGACAATTCCCGCTGCAGCCCGGTCTGCAGGCTGTGGGCGGCCGAGTCCACATCATCGACAAACTCGAACAGTCGCAGGTCCTGCGCGTCGATCACGCCGTGGCGCAACAGAGCATCGAAGTTGATGATTTCCTTCCAGTACGCGGATCCATACAAAAGCACCGGAATCCGCCGCGCCAGCTTCTGAGTCTGCGCGAGCGCCAGAACCTCGAGAATCTCATCCAATGTGCCGAACCCGCCGGGAAAAGCGATGAGCGCACGCGCCAGATGTGCGAACCACAGCTTGCGCATGAAGAAGTAGTGGAACTCAAATGACAGCCCACGCGTGATATACGGATTGGGGCGCTGCTCATGCGGCAGGCCGATGTTGAGTCCAACCGACTTGCCAGCGGCGTCCGCCGCGCCGCGATTGGCGGCTTCCATGATGCCGCCGCCACCGCCGGTACAGACGACATACCGATGCGCGTGTGAGGGGAGGGACTTCGACCAAAGGGTCATCCGTCTGGCGAGCTCGCGGGCGTCCTCGTAGTATCGGCCTAGCGGCGAACCGGGTTGCACCCGCGCCGATCCGAAAAAGACAATCGTGTCGTGAATTCCAGCCCTGCGAAAGCGCTCCAGCGGCTCCAGGTATTCCGCCAGGATGCGCACAGGCCGCGCCTCATCGCCTTCCAGAAACTCGGTGTTCTCATATGCCGGTCCACTCATGCTACGCATCTTACGGTTCGCCGGCGTGCCATGGGCTACGTACAACTGCGGATTTGCGGCTCCTGCGCCGCGTCCATACTGGCTGCCATCACGTTGAGTAGCAGCGAGGAATGCAGTCGTGGAAGTAGGCGACATCTGCAATCGAAATATGGTCACCACAGCCGCGCATGCGAGCTTGGTGGAAGCTGCGCAGCTCATGCGCAAGGATCATGTCGGCCTTCTGGTAGTCGCCGAGCCCGCCGCCGATGGCCACGACTCCAGAGTGGTCGGCGTTCTGACAGACCGCGACATCGTCACCGCGGTGGTGGCCAAGGAAGCTGATCCGGCTACCTTGACAGTGGGGGATGTCATGGCTCGCAACCCGGTCATGGCGAACGAACTTCATTCGCTGGGTCATGCACTGCGTCTCATGCGCGAATCCGGCGTCCGGCGCGTGCCGGTGTTGGGGAATCGCGATCAACTCGTGGGCGTCCTGTCAGTGGATGATGTGCTGGAGGCACTGGCGGTAGAGCTGGGGGACGTGTCCAGGGCTATTCGCAGTGGTCAGAGGTTGGAACGCCACAGTCGCCCGTGACCTGTGAATGAAATCACTCTACCGTCACTGTTTCGGCGGCGGGTGCGTCTGACGCCGAAACGCGAGGCCTACCGTCAATTTGACGAGGTTTCCCGGGAATGGATCAGCTATTCGTGGCAGTTGACAGCCGCGCGCGTGGCACGCTGGCGGGCAGCCTTCAGGACTGAGTCACTGCCACAGGGCGTGAGAATTGCAATCCTGGTTCCCAACAGCTTCGAGCATGTGTGCATCGATCAGGCTGCGTTGGCTTCGGGTTTCGTACCTGTTCCCCTGCATGTGGTCGACAACCCGGACAGCCTGGCGTTCGTCATCTCTGATTGCGGAGCATCTGTGCTCATTGTGGATTCCGTCACCCGCTGGGAGGCTCTGGTTCCATTTCTGGATCGCTTTCCAGAGCTGCGCCGCGTGGTGTACCTGACCGGGTCTGCCGATACTGCTCCCTCGGGTCCGGCTGTGCCGATGAGCGATTGGCTGGTGGCAGAATCGCAGACAGATACCACGGACATCGCTCTCGATCCGAATTCTCTGGCTGCGATTGTTTATACCTCGGGAACGACCGGCAGGCCCAAGGGCGTCATGCTCTCTCACCGCAACGTGGTGTCTAACGTGATCGCGCTGTTGAAGGCTATGTCAGTCGACGAAAGGGACGTTCTCCTGTCGTTTTTGCCGCTATCGCATACTTTTGAGCGCACCGTCGGCTACTATCTGGCGGTGGCCTCCGGTGCAACCGTCGTCTTCGCGCGATCCATACCCCTGTTGGCTGAGGATTTGCGGGAGGTGAGGCCAACGGTTCTCGTCTCGGTACCTCGCATCTACGAGCGAGCTTACGGAGCCTTCACAGCGAAGTTGGAAGGCCATCGGCTCAGCCGGCTGCTGTTCGACCGGACCGTAAAAATCGGCTGGCAGCGCTTCGAATATCGCCAGGGACGTGCTGCGGCACCTGGCTGGCGCGATCGTCTGATGTGGCGGGTGCTCGATATGTTGGTGGCGCGGCGGGTGAGAGCGCGTTTTGGAGGGCGGCTGCGAGCCGCGCTCTGCGGTGGCGCGCCCATGGCATTTGACATCGCGCAGCCGCTGCTTTCTCTCGGGGTTCCGGTTCTTCAGGGCTACGGCATGACGGAGAGCTCCCCGGTGATTTCCTGCAACTCGCTGGAGGACAATGATCCCACCACGGTGGGCCGCCCGTTACGGGACGTCGAAGTTCGTTTGGGCGACAATGATGAGCTGCTGGCCCGTGACGATAACGTGATGCTCGGCTACTGGCATCGGCCGGATGAAACAACCCGCGTAAAGGAGGCCGCTGGTTGGCTGCATACCGGCGATCAGGCCGAGATCGTCGACGGCCGCATCCGCATCAAGGGACGTATCAAGGACATCATAGTCACTTCCACAGGTGAGAAAATCTCACCGTCGGACCTGGAGGCGGCAATCGGCACGGATGGTACTTTCGAGCAGGCCATGGTCGTGGGTGAGGGCAGACCCTATCTTGCGGCGCTGTTGGTTCTCAACGGCGATCGTTGGCGCCTGGAGGCTGAGTCCTTGGGAGTGGATGCGCAAAGCCCGCAGGCCCTGTACGCGACAGCGGCGACGCAGTGGGCGCTGGCGCGGGTTACAAGTGCGCTGCGAGGATTTCCCAGCTACGCCATGCCCCGACGTGTTTGTTTGCTCACGGAGCCGTGGACCGTTGCCAACGGCCTGATGACCCCGACGCTGAAACCCAAGCGGGCTGCCATCGAGACCCGCCTGGCTGGGCGAATCGCGCAGATGTATGAGGGACATTGAGCGTTTCTTTCGCGAAGCTGTCTACTACTTTCCCCGCCTTGCAGGCCAGCATTCACAGTATGTGTTGAAGCAATTGGGCTCGTTGCAATCAGACATGCGAAGCGTCGCGGTAATGCATGGCGTTGCACAGAGTCTGCGGCTGGAGCAGATGAGGGCAGTGGCTGCGTACGTCGAATCACTGGATTGAGGGTCGGCTGCCAAAGCTCGTAGCAGGAGATGTTTAGTGGCGGTGCGCGCTTGCGCACCGCTGACCTATCAGGCCAGGTGTTCCTAGCGGCGGGCGCGCTGCTCTTTGTTTTGTTCCTTGCTGACGATCTCAGTCAGCATGTGCGCATCCGCGGCGAGTTGCTTCAACATATCGTCGGCCGTCACGATCCCAACGAGACACCCGTCATCTCCGACGACTGGAATGCGTCGCACGCCATGTACTCGCATTCGCTCGAGAACCAGTGAAGAGTCCTCGTGTGCATTCGCAACGACCACTGGTGTACGCATGACTTGACTCACCAGTGTAGTGGCCGGATTGGCACCTTGCGCCAGAACATCGACAACAATATCCCGATCCGTGATCACCCCCAGCGGAGTCAGTCGCTCTTCGCCACCGCCGTCGTCCACGACAACGAGGTCGCCTGTGTGGTGGCGGCGCATGAGATGTGCCGCCTCCAGCACGGTTGTCCGGGGACTGCAGCGCGCCACATCCAACATGCAGAATGAGTTGAGGAGCATGTACCTTCTCCGTGAAATGGTGCAGTCACTGTAAACCGGCGGGCGCGGGGGACAATACGAACAACTACATATGCCGGACTCGGTCGGCGACGGGCATCATCTGTTCCCATATCAAGGAGTTCCGAATGAGTTGGCGTTCAATACCTGCCGTACTGTGCCTTCTGCTCATGGCTTGTGCCAACCGGGAGTGCCTCGACACATCCGGCACAGCTTCCGGCGCTGCACTCTTTCGGATCAACTGTGCCGGTTGTCACGGAACCGATGCGCGTGGCAATGGTCCAATTGCCGAATTCATCAATGCACCCGTTGCGGATCTCACCCGGATCTCGGTGAGAAACGGGGGGCAATTTCCAACGGAGCGAGTTTTCCAGGTGATTGACGGACAATCCGGAAGCAGCGTGCACGGTGTGCGTCACATGCCGGTGTGGGGCTACGAGTTCTTTGGTTCCGAGTCGGACGACGCGAAAGCGCACCTCGATGCAACCCAGAAGGTTGATCGTCTCGTGATGTACCTGCGCACTCTCCAGGTAGAGCAGTAGGGCCGTGAGCCGCAAAATCATAAACCGCCGTGCTTTCTTGCAGAATGCGACATTGGCCTCGCTCTCCTTGAGAGGCATCGCCGCACGTGCTGAAGGGTCGCAGACACGTTCGCTGTCATTCGTCCATACGCACACCGGCGAACGGGTTTCTGAGACATACTTTGACAACAACGGATATGTGACCGAGTCGCTCGGTCGAATCAATCGGTTGCTGCGTGACTTCCGTACGGACGATATTCACGCCATCGACGTGCGTGTGCTGGACATCCTCCACGATCTGCAGACCCTGACCGGCCACGAGGCGCCTTACGAAATCATTTCAGGTTACCGCTCGCCAAAGACCAATGCCGCTTTGCGGCGAAGCTCGGCAGGCGTAGCAGAGCACAGCTTCCACATGCAAGGGCGGGCAATTGATGTGCGTCTGTCCGGCTACGCGACCAGCAGGTTGCACGAGCTTGCGCTGACACTGCGGCGCGGTGGTGTCGGATTCTATCCGCGGTCGGACTTCGTCCACCTCGATAGCGGACCCGTGCGGTTCTGGTAGGTATTTTCCGCAATCGGCTACGCATTCGCGCGCATTTCGTCCGTTTGACAGTCGGCGCACGCTGTCGGCATGGACGAGCTGAAATCAATTCTCGCAGTCGCCAGTCGGTCTGCGACGGACGGCGCCTTGTTGGAAAAGGCAGTGCGGCTGGCTGTCGGTTGTGGGGCACACATCCATCTTTTCTATAGCGACGCCCGATCGGGAGGCGCACTAGGTCAGGAAAAAGAGCCGGCAAAGGCACAGCAGGCGTGGGACGAGCGCGTCAGCGATGATCGCGAATATCTCGATGCGCTGATTGCCCGCTTGCGGGTACCGGGAGTCAGGATCACATCACATGCCACCTGCGACCAACCCCTCAATGAGGCAATCCTGCGAGAGGTTGCCCGGATGCAGCCAGACCTGGTGATGAAGTCCCCGGCGGGTTCACATCCGTTACGTTTGTTCACATTGGATTTGAACGACTGGCGCCTGGCGCGCAAGTGCCCTTCGGCCCTGATGCTCGTCCATGAGGCCCCTTGGCCCGTGGCGCCGCGATTCGGCGCGCTGGTCAATGTCTCGGAGCGAGCCGTCGCGCGATTGCCCGCAGAAGTGTTGCATGCCTGCGAATACCTGTCATTGGGAAGCGGCGCCGCGGTGGACGCCGTTTACTGTGAGTCGGGAGACGATCCGGATGAGGTGGCGGATCGAGCGGCGTCGTTCGACCGGCTGACACGGGAGTTTCATATTCCGGCCGGGCACGTTTTCACTCTGCGCGGCGACCCGGATTTACAACTCCCGGAGTTTGTTTCAAAAAAGCGCTACGACGTGTTGGTATTGGGTGCTCCCACTCATCGGCACGGGCTGGGCGCGCTCGCGGGCGGTCTCAGCAGCAAGCTGATTGATGCGGCCGACTCCGATCTGTTGCTGGTGCGACTGCCGGTCAGATCAACCGGCGAGCAGCTCGCGCATCATTGCGAGCAGCTCGTCGGCCTTGATGGGTTTGCTGGCGACGCGGACGAGCTCGTCCACGGCTAGCTCGCGGATGGCTGACGACGTGTCGCCCGTAATCAGCACGGCTTTCAAGGGCCTGCCCAGGTTTTCGCGCAACGAGGCGACCAATTGGGTGCCGGTGTCCGAGCCGCCGAGATGATAGTCCGTCACCAGCAGATCGATGTCGCTATTCTCGCGCGCGACCCGCTGTGCTTCCCCGAGTGAGCCGACTGCACTGACCCGAAAGCCTTCCACTCGGAACAACATCCGCGTCGCGTCGCGGACACTGGTGTCATCTTCAACGAGCAGGACATGGACCTTTCCGGTCTGACGCGCGGATGTGGGCGCGCTTTGTTTGGCGCTGGCTGACACAGCGGTCGGCTGCGCCATGCTTCCCGGAAGCACCAGTGTGAAGGCCGATCCCTTGCCGGGTTCCGAGCGAACATCGAAACCGAGATTGAGCAGCTTGACCAGCCGCTGCACGATGCTTAGACCCAAACCGTACCCATCCCGTGTGCTGTTGGTGGGGACGCCGACCTGATAGAACTCATCGCAAATGTAAGGAAGCTGGTCCGCGGGAATACCGATACCGGTATCCGTGACTTCAATCCGTACTTTTGAGTCGCCATCCGACATGCAATGGAGAATGACCCGCCCCGAGCGCGTATATTTGATGGCGTTGGAGAGCAGATTGCGCAGGATCTGCTCGACGAGCGACGGATCGCTGTAGATGAGTTGGGCGCTGCTTTGTATCTGCAGCTCGAGACCTTTGCGTGCGGCAAGACTGGCAAATTCGTTACGTAACTCGTCGAAAATGGCCGCCACCTTGAAGTCGGTGAGTTCCGGCTTGATGGCGCCGGACTCGAGCTTGCTGATATCCAACAACGCATTCAGCAGGCGCGACATGGCGCCGATCGCCAGCTCCTGTTGGGTCACGGCGGCGACGGCGTCTGGGTCGTGGACCAGCCGCAGCAGTGTGCCGTTCAGCAGGGCCAGGGTTTGCAGGGGTTGACGTAGATCGTGGCTCGCGGTGGCCAGGAACCGACTCTTGGCCAGGTTGGCGCGATCGGCAACGTCGCGAGCTTCGTCCGCCACTTTCCGCGCCTGCTCGGCCGCTTCACGGGCAACGATCAGCTCCGCCTTGACACGATTACGCTCGGTGATATCGCGAATCGCCGCGGCTACCAGCATCTGGTCCCCGTCTTGCACGGGGCTCAAGCTCACCTCGACAGGAAATTCAGTCCCGTCCCGCCGCAGCGCATACAGGTCGAGATTGGCGCCCATGGGCCGCAGGCGCATGCTCTGGGCATACCCCTCGCGATGGCCTACATGCGGCTTTCGGAAACGCTCCGGCAGAAGCATCTCCACCTTCTGGCCAACAATGGCGTCATGCTCATAACCGAACAGTACCGAGAGCTGCCGATTCGAAAACCGGATGACGCCGAAGGAATCGATGATGACCATCGCATCAGGGGCGGCATCCAGGGCGCTGCGCGCGAGTTCGGACGGAGTGGAACGCATGGCTGGAGCAGTCTTGCACTTCTCCCGCGCGGGGTGGCAGGAAAGAGTTAACGTAGATTGATGCCACTCTACTCATTAGGTTGCGGCTTGGCAATTGACAGCAAGGGGGGCGGCCGGCACCGTGCGTTCGCGCTCTTCGATGCTATATCAAGGGAGCGGATGCCAGGACCGAGATGCGGGGACCCCGTCGGCGCCGTTGTATCGCGAGCGCAATTCGGTCCGGTTTGACGATCAGGAGATCGCATGGCAGCGAGTCCAACAGTGACTCGGCCGTGTTGCCAATGAAGAGCCGTTTCAGACCTGAACGCGAAAGTGCGCCCATGACCACAATCGCGCTGTTGAGCTTGCGCGCCGTTTCCTCGACGGCATTGATCGGGTGCCGTGCCAACAGGTGGCGGCGTGCCTTCGGGATCTCATAGGCGCGCACCGTGCGCTCGAATCCGCGCCGCGCCTTCGCTGCTATGTCGGCCGCGAGTTTCTGAACGGCACTTTCCGTCAACAGATTGGAAGGAAACGGAGTCGGGAGTGGAATGTAGGCATGGACTGCGTGGAGACTGCCCTGCAATGCCTGGCTGAAAAGGGCCGCCTGGCCCAGGATCCGCGCGTCCAGGTCGGTCGGTTTTGCATTGGCGTGTGACGGATCGACGGCAGCCAGCACGGCGGGCTTTTGATACATCCCGGTGGTCTTGACCAGCAGCACGGGCACCGGGCTGATTCTCAGCAACTCCCAATCCGTCAATTGCAGCAGGCCCGCGGCGAAATGGCGGCCTGCATGCCGTTCCGCAACGATCAAATCGGCTTTGATCTCATTGGCACGGCGTACGACGGCTTCGAATACAGGGTGGTCCCATTCCACCGACACGCCCACTTCGAGGCCTTCCGCCCGAAGCCTGCCGGCCAGCCGCTGCAATTTGTCCCGGTGCTTCTGTGACGTGACCCGTTCGACATCTTCGAGCGCACCGTTCGTTGAATAGGCGTCCACATACAGTGTTGTCGATATGCAATGGAACAGCTCCAGGCGGGCACCCCAGGGCTTCGCAAGTTGAGCGGCCTTCACCACAGCCGGCAGCGAACGGGCGGACGGATCCTTGATCGCGACCAGAATCCGCTTAATTTTTTGCATACGAAGCATTCCGAAGCGTTGTCCCGATCCTATGGTGACGTACCCGGCGGGCAGAGGACATACGCAATTACCCGGATAGGACCGTTGCCATACGCTCCGCCAGACTGGGGCGTGAAGCGAGATTTTCAGCACAAGGACAGCCTTCCCGCCCAGTTGACCGAGCTCGTGGACTGTACGGCCGAGCAGGTTCTGCTGCGCCTCGGCGTCTCATCGGGAGGGCTCGCACCCGATGAAGTGGCCAGGCGCCGGGAGCAGTTTGGTCCCAACCGCGTGGCTCACGAGAAGCAGGCAACTGTGCTGCGACAGCTGCTGCAGCGGCTGTTGAATCCTCTCAATATTCTGCTGCTCGTCCTGGCTTCTCTGTCAACTCTCATGGGTGACCAGGAAGCGGCCGTCCTCATTGCCGTGATGGTCATACTGAGCCTGTCGCTGTCTGTCCTGCAGGAGCGCAAGTCGGATACGGCAGCGAAGAAACTACGTGCGATGGTGCACACGACGGCCACGGTAGTGCGCGCTGGCGAGACCGCTCAACAGCGTGAAATCCCCCTGGAAGAGCTCGTTCCCGGCGATCTGGTGCACTTGTGTGCCGGGGACCTGATTCCGGCGGATCTGCGCCTGATTGCGGCAAAGGATCTGTTCGTCAATCAGGCAGCGCTGACGGGCGAGGCGCTGCCAGCGGAAAAACACGCCGCGCCGCAAACCATTACGGCCACCAATCTGGAATCGTTCAACAATCTGTGCTTCATGGGAACGACCGTGGTCAGCGGAACGGCTACCGGTGTCGTGGTGTTGACCGGTTGCCGCGCCTATTTCGGACGCGTAGCCGATGTGATCGCCTGCCAGCGGGTCGACACGAGCTTCGACCGCGGTGCGACCCGATTTGCGTGGCTGATGATCCGCTTCATTCTCGTCATGACTCCGTTGGTGTTTGTCATCAATGGGGTCACCAAGGGCGACTGGCTGCAGGCGTTGCTGTTTGCAAGTGCCGTTGCAGTCGGTCTCACCCCCGAGATGTTGCCGATGATTGTGACAGTGAATCTCGCCAAGGGCGCGCTGGCCATGTCGAATCGACAGGTGATCGTCAAGCGGCTCAATTCGATTCAGAACTTCGGCGCCATGGATGTGCTGTGTACCGACAAGACCGGCACCCTGACGCAGAACCGGGTCATTCTGCAAAAGCACGTGGATCTGTTCGAGCGCGACAGTCGGGAGGTCCTCGAGTACGCGTATCTCAACAGCCGGTATCAATCGGGGCTGCACAACCTGCTGGATGAGGCGGTCCTGCAGCACCCGGAAGCCCAGGCGCTGGCGCAACTGAGCGCGGGTTTTCGCAAGCTGGACGAGGTGCCGTTTGACTTCGAGCGCCGACGCATGTCGGTGGCGGTGGAAGGACGGGGCCGGCGGCAGTTGATTTGCAAGGGCGCTGTCGAGGAGGTCTCATCGGTTTGCGCTACCGGGCGGGTCGACGGCGAGACGTTTCCGCTGGATGAGGCCCATCTCGCGCGGTTGCGAACCACGGTTGATGATTTGAACTCGGATGGGTTCCGTGTCATTGCAATCGCCGTCAAGGATCTACCCGCAGGGCGTGATACCTGCGTGCTGCAGGATGAGAGCGAGCTGACGTTGCTCGGCTACATTGCGTTTCTCGATCCGCCAAAGGAGTCGGCCGGACGGGCCATAGCTGCGCTGGCATCACATGGTGTCAGCGTCAAGGTGCTGACCGGCGACAACGAGATCATTTCCCGCAAGATCTGCCGGGAAGTCAACCTGCCGGTCGAGCGCGTCATGTTGGGCAGCGAGGTCGCGTCATTGACGGCCGAGCAGCTTCGCGAGTCCGTTGCAAACGTACAGTTATTCGCGAAACTCGCGCCTATGCAGAAGGCAAGTGTGATAGCCGCCCTGCAGGCAGGCGGGCACGTTGTGGGCTTCCTGGGCGATGGCATCAACGACGGTCCGGCGCTGAAAGCCGCCGATGTCGGTATCTCGGTGGACACCGCAGTGGATATTGCCAAGGAGTCGGCCGATATCATTCTGCTCGAGAAGAGCCTGCTCGTACTCGATCAGGGCGTGACCGAAGGGCGCAAGGTCTTCGGCAATGTCATCAAGTACATCAGAATGGGTGCGAGCTCCAATTTCGGCAACATGTTCAGTGTTCTGGGCGCCAGCGCCTGGTTGCCCTTTCTGCCCATGCTGCCCATCCAGGTGCTGGTGAACAACCTGCTGTACGACATTTCCCAGACTGCCATACCCACGGATACGGTTGATGCGGAATACCTGCAAAAGCCGCGGCGTTGGGAGATCGGCAATATCGCGCGGTTCATGGTGTACATCGGTCCGATCAGCTCCCTGTTCGATTACCTCACATTCGGGATGTTGTTTTTCCTGTTCGGCGCCCGGACGCCTGCACAGGCTTCGCTGTTTCAGACCGGGTGGTTCGTGGAGTCGCTGTTGTCCCAGACTCTCATCATCCATGTCCTGCGCACGCGTCATCTGGCATTCATTCACAGCAGGGCGAGTCTGCCGCTGATGCTGACCACTTCCGTGGTGTGCGTGTTGGGGATAGGGCTGGTGTATTCGCCTCTGGCGCCGGCTCTTGGCTTCGTCCCATTGCCGCTCCCGTATTGGCCACTGCTGGCGGCGTCGTTGATCGCCTATTTCATCCTGACCCACCTCGTGAAGACATGGCTGCACCGGCGCTTCGCGTTGGAGTGAGCTCGCGATATGAAAACCCGACATCTGCATCCCCGATACGACTCTTTGATCGCCGCCTGCCGCGGGCTGCCGCCGTTGCGAACGGCGGTCGTGTTTCCCTGTGATCGCCTGTCACTGGAAGGTGCTTTGGAAGCGACCCGGGCTGGTCTGATTGAGCCGGTGCTGCTGGGCCCCGATGCGCAGATCCGTTTTCTCGCCCATCAGCTGCACTGGGATCTTCACACTGTAACGATCATGGATGTGCCGGAGGCGCGCGCTGCAGCAGCTCAGGCCATCACCCTGGCCCGCGGGGGCGAGGTGGAGGCCTTGATGAAAGGCAGCCTGCACACCGATGACCTCATGGCGGAAGTCGTCAAGGCGCAAGGGGGCATCCGCACGGGGCGGCGTATCAGCCATGTGTTTGTCATGGATGTGCCCAGCTATTCCAAGTTGCTTCTCATTACCGATGCGGCAGTCAACATCACCCCGACCCTCGAGGAAAAGGCTGACATCGTGCAGAACGCGATCGACCTTGCTCACTCGCTAGGCGTGAACCGGCCGAAAGTGGCCATTCTGTCGGCGCTGGAGACAGTCACGCCCCGAATACCTTCGACCATTGAGGCGGCAGCCTTGTGCAAAATGGCCGATCGTCATCAGATCACGGGCGGCATTCTCGACGGACCGCTCGCCCTGGATAACGCGATCAGTCGTGAATCTGCGGCGGTCAAACACATCGATTCACCTGTGGCGGGCGACGCCGACATCCTGGTCGTACCGGATATGGAAGCCGGAAACATGTTGGCGAAGGAGTTGAGTTACCTGGCGGGCGCCGATGCCGCGGGCATCGTGTTGGGAGCCCAGGTACCCATCGTGCTCACCAGCCGCGCGGACAATCCTCGTGCGCGGCTGGCCAGTTGCGCCGTGGCGACGCTTTATGGCCGGTTTACACGCAAGCCGTCGATTTCCTTTTCGGCGGCCAGCCAATCCTCGAGCGCGTTGCCGACCGCGGGCACTCGACGCAAGGAGCGGAAGTAGGCCGCGTCCCGAATGCATTTCTCGCGCCAGGCGTGTTCCACATGCGGATGGGTGCAATAGGGGTCGGGCAGCTCCGGGGAGTGTTGCGCAGCCAATTGCGGATCGAACAGCGGGATCGTCGTTTCAGTCATGTTACTGCCCCTCAGGTTGTGCCCAAGGGAGACTAAGACCTGCACTTCCGGGGCGCGATAGGTACTTGCCCAAGTAGCCGCCGCTGCTCGCCGCCGCTAGGCTGAGCTCATGAGAAGGCCGCAAACCCCGCTGGTGTCCACGCGCCGCAAGCTGGCATTTCTGCGCCGTGCGGACAGCTATCACGAGGGGGAAGGGCCTGTGGAAGTGATCGAAACTCACTTCGCCTGGATCTTTCTCACGGCTTCGCACGCCTACAAGATGAAGAAGCCCGAGCGGCACGTGTGGGACTACAGTTTGCTGGATGTGCGCGAGCGTGGATGCCGCGCCGAGTTGCGCCTCAATCGGCGCCTTGCTGCTTCAGTCTATCTGGATCTGGTTCCGCTGAGTTGTGAGCACGATGGGCGGCTCGTGTTGGGCAGGGGGCAGACAGTAGTTGACTGGCTGATCAAGATGCGTCGACTTCCCGCCGCGCGCGCGCTCGATGTTTCTTTTCGCAGCTCAGGGTGTATCTGCTCCCGTGAGCAAAGGGGTGTCATTGCGCTGTTGTCCCGATTTTATCGGGCCGCCGCCCACCGGCCCATGCCGCCGGAGGGTTATCTGCGCAGCCTGAGCGCCCGTATTGCACGCAATGGCAAAGACCTGACCGCACCGGATCTTCGGGTCAACCCATTGTGGGTCGAGCAAATCGTGCGCAATCAACAACAGTTTGTGCGCGAGAACCTGGTCCTGCTGGGTGCTCGCTCGAGCCACCTGGTCGACGGCCACGGCGATCTGCGGCCCGAGCATATCTTCCTGGACGGGCCGGCCGGGGTTCCCTGCGCCATCGATTGTCTGGAGTTCGATGCGAATTTGCGCCGGCTCGACCCGGCAGAGGAACTGGCTTTCCTCATGTTGGAATGCAAGAGGCTGGGTGCCCATGGGTTCGCCGATCAACTCGGGACCGGCGTACTGGCAGGTCTGACGGACGCCGTTTCCCCTGAGCTGATTCACTTTTACATGAGCTGTCAGGCACTGAATCGCGCCAAGGTTGCTGCCTGGCATTTGCGCGACCGGCGCGGAGCGCGACGCGTTCGCCACTGGAGGGCGCGGACTGACTCGTACCTGGAAGACGCCGACCACTATGCGAGGTGGGCGGTCAGCAACGGGTGGCGGAGCGTCAGGACTGCGGCAGCGTGCGTTCCCGATGTCTGCCCAACATGCTGACCAGACCCGACGGGTTGTGAATCTGTCCCTCGCCCGACAGGATGACTGCCGTCGATGGATCCTGCAGAAGATCCAACAACCGCTTCGGCTCGCCATTGACATACGCAGTGTCGCTGATCAACCGCACGCCATGGCTGTAATCGGCGTATCGCCACCCATGAACCGTGCTCAGCGGTTGGATACGGCTGCCATCCGGGCGATGCCAACCGTAGATGGCGACCCGGTCGGGAAAGTTCCACAGTCGATTGGTGAGTACCAGGTCCTTCTTGTCGCCGGCGATCAAATCGCCCAGTCCCGAGCCAACATCGGCGCGCTGCAGGTGCACGAGTTGGTCGTGCTCCGCGTAGTACGCGGTCGTCCGCATGGTGTCGCCGGGTGGCAGAGGGCGCGGCTCGAGGTGCGTACCGGCTTGTGCGTAGATCGCATCAACAATCTTCGGTGTCGGCAACATGAAATGAAATCGCATCGCCACCGCCAGCGCCGTTTGCAGCCTCATCGGCGTCAGGAAATAGTTCCGATCCGACCCAACGGCAAGATAATCCGGTGTCACGCAAACAACGACTCGCCTCGCAGCGCTGTCCCCCGCGGGGGCGTTGAGGAGCACGGCGTGCAGCTCGCGCAGAAACGACGGCAGATTTCCCGAAAGCAGCGCTTCGCGAATCGCGGTCTCACGTTCGTCATCGGTGAGTCCGGCCAGGCGGCGGATGAATTCGCTTCCGCTCGGGGCTTCGGCGCGGCGGGCCGGCACTTCGCGGGCGAGATCCTTGCTGCAGGCATCTGTGTTTTGTGCGCCACAAGTGCCTGCGTATAGAACCGAAACCACGAGGACGGCGATCGAGGTCCTGATGAGCATGCGGTCCATTCTACCTACCTGAGTCCAACTATGGCACTTTCCGGGATTCTCCAATCACTGCTGAGTCCCCGGGCCTACCCGCACCCAGTGCAGGAAGTCCGGTTGGTGGAAACGCATATTTCCTGGCTTCTGCTGACCGGGACCCTCGTCTACAAGATCAAGCGGCCGGTGCACTTTCCATTTGTCGACCTGCGCTCAGCCGAGCGAAGGGAGTTTCTGTGCCATGAGGAAGTGAGACTCAATCGACGTTTTGCACCCGGAATCTACCTGGGAGTCTCCAGGATCACGGCGGACGCCGCGGGCGCGCGCATCGATGGAACGGGCTCCGTGCTCGAGTCCTGCGTGCGAATGCGGCAATTCGATCCGAAGCAACAGTTGGACCATCTGCTCCAGAATGGGGCCCTCCAACCGAACGAGCTGTTTGAGTTTGGACGAGACCTTGCGCGCATACATGCGACGTTGCCGGCAGTAGACGAACTGCACGACTGGGGGCAACCTGAAGCCGTCAGAGCGATGTTGTTGCGGAACTTCGATGAATGTACCGAGGCGCTCGGCGACGGCGTAGCGGCGGCGTTGCGAGCCCAGCTCGACACAGCCGCAAAGTCGGCAGCCGGGTGGCTGACCGAGCGTCGCTTGCACGCCCGGGTCAGGGAGTGTCATGGCGACTTGCACTGCAGCAATATTGTACGCCTCGAGGGCAAGCTGTGCGCCTTCGACGGCCTGGAGTTTGATCCGGCAATGCGGTGGATCGATGTCGCCGATGAGATTGCGTTCCTGCTCGCCGATCTGGCTCCGTATGATGACCCGACGCTGCAGCAGGCTTTCCTGGGCGGTTATCTGCTGGAAAGCGGCGACTATGAGGCCTGCCGATTTCTGCATCTATATCAGGCCCATCGTTTCCTGGTGCGTGCCAAAGTCATCGCGCTGAGCAGGGAGGGTGGTTCAACCGCCGCGTACGTCGAGGCTGCCCGCCGGGCGCTCGCCGCGAAGCGTCCCTTGCTCATCCTCATGTCAGGGCTGTCGGGATCCGGCAAGTCCTGGTTGGCGCAACGGCTTGCGCCGTTTCTCGGGGCAGTTCACCTTCGATCGGATGTGGAACGCAAGCGACTCGCCGGAATGAGTATCGGCGCCGAGGCCGCGGCAGCGCCGGGCGAAGGCTTGTACACGCAGCAAAGAAGCGAGCAGGTTCAAGAGCATCTGTTGGCGAGCGCCGACGCGTTGCTGGCGGGCGGTTATACGACAATCGTCGATGCCACTTTCATCCGCCACAATCAACGCCAGTCGTTTCTGGCGCTTGCCATACGGCTCGGCGTTCCGCTTCGGATCATTCGCTGCGAGGCCTCCGAGGCGATACTGGAGGCGCGTATAGACGAGCGTGCAAGGAAGGGGACTGACCCGTCGGATGCGGACTTAGCGGTCCTGCAATGGCAGCTTGCACATGAGGAGCCGTTTGATTCAGAGGAGGCCGGCTTCGTGCTGTGTCTATCGAGTGAGGACTCGCGGATTATCGACACCGCCCGCAGGCACCTGGAGCCGCTGCTCGGACGGACTACGCCATTCGATTCCATATCCGCCTGAGTCCGTGCGTACCACGTAGGCCGCTATGCCTCCCCGTCCACCGGCAGCCAACATGTCGACTTCGAGGGGAGTGAGTAATGGCAATTGCGCATTGGTTTGAATCCAGGCACCGCTCGCGCTGATATTCGTGATCTCGCCTGTCGAGGCGCCGTAGCGTTGGCGCCACCTCAGGCGTACAGGAATCGACACATCGTCTCTTTGGCCCCATCGGTGTTCCATGGCAATTCCTCGTTCGCTGTGAACGGGATATTCGCTGAAACCTTCCGGGTTACGATATACGGACTTGCCGAGACCTCACCGTGAAGGTGCGAGCGTCTTGCAGCACCGGAATCCGAGGTGGTAGTTGGAATGGCTGTGCGGGTCCATGACGCGGGTCCCGTGCCAGAAGGGTGCCCGCCAGCGACACCAATCCTCGTGCGCCCGGTAAGTGTCAAAAATGAACCAACTGCCTTTCATCTCGGTGTACCCGAGGGTGGTGCTGCCGCGGCTGGCCATTTGTTCCGGACTGATGGGCAGATTCATGTGCTCGGCTGCATTGCCGTTCAGATCAAATACCTGCAGAGGACTGTGACAGGCCGGAAATTCGCCGGCGGGGTAGGTGTTCGATCCACATTGGGCCCAGTTGCCGCCATTGCAACCCGGGGATTTGAAGCTGCTAGTCGCGCAGATGTGTTGCTCGTACTGCGGACCGTAACTCCAGCGTTTGTCAGGTGAGTGCGCGGTGTTGTGTGCCTCCCGCATGCGATGGATTGCAGCCTCTCGAGGAACACCCTGCGCCAGATCGAAGCGATAGTCGGCGGGCTCCGTGCTTCCCTGACAGGCATCCTCCCATTCGTTCGCATCGCACATGCGCTTGCCTTCGGCCTCGCATAGCTGTGCCGCTTCCGCCGCCTTCACCCAAACTACCGGGTACGCACACGGGATGTCGGGAAACTCAAACTGATCGATGCAGGCGCCGGCCTGTTCCGGTTGCTGTGTCTTCGGATCATAAAGGGGGGCCATGTAGGGCGCATGACAGACATTCAGGAAACCAGGGTTGTTGTACTCGATGCCCGCGTTGTGCAGTTTTGTCCGACATCCCTGCGGTGTATCTGGATGTTGAGTGATGGCGGGGTTGCCCTGACCGATGACGGGTGAAGCGGCAAAGATGGCCCGGACGCGTTGCATCTGCTCATCGGTCAGGCCATGGACCGATTGCAACTGCTGCAGCAACTCGGCGTTATTATGCGCGAGTGTCGACTGCGCCCCCGCTCCTGCCGTACGCAAGCCCAGAACGGCGATGCCCAACACGATCCAGCGTTGCCTCATGGCGTGCGCGCTCCGCGGGTCAGATAGAAAAAATCGCGGTCATCGGGAAAGCTGAGAAAGCGTGGCGCGACCTCGTTGCCCTTTTCATGATCCACTTCCTCCATGCCCTGGACGAGGTGCTCTACGAGAGTCTGCTGCCCGCTGCGCACATACAGTGCCAGGTAGGTATGCTCGAGCGCGTTCATGTCGAGATGCATCGCATATGTGCACTGATATGCCTGGAAAACGCGGGCCATCGCCGAGGGAGTAGCGGCCGAGAAATATCCGTAGATGAGATAGCGATGGCCATAAGCATTCTGCAGGCACAAACCCGCGCGCACAGTACGCAGGTCTTCGCCGGCGGATCCCGACCAATTGCCAGGCCCCCACAGGTTGACGAGCTCGCCGGGGACTCCATGGGCGGTATGCGCCTCGTACTCGATCAAAGGTACGCCATTCTGTCGGGCGTAGCGCACGTGCTCCAGCAGGTTGTCATCGGACGGCTGCCACGTTTTCATCTGAACCCGGCCGTCGCTTGCTACCCATACGGTGGCCAGACCCGGTTGTAGCTTGCTGAACACGACTCCTTCTTCTAAGAATCCGTAGTGACTGCCGTGATTGCGTTCCGAGAGGGGCCCAAACTTGAAAGCACCGTGGCTGCGTTTGAAGCCACCGGCGAACGTGGCGATGGTTCTAGACGCGTCGGCCGGGCTCACCATGCCATTCGCAACGAGCGGTGCGGGGGTCGCGATCCCGTCCGGGCCCGGCAACCTCGCGTCCTGAGATGAGCGCGGCGGCCGCTCTGACCAATCCACGCGGGGGTGCTCGGTACCGAGCACAAAATGCAGGTCAAAAGATTGCAAATCGAAGGCGACGAGATAGACGAGGGCCTGAGACTCCACGGCGGTGAGCGGATTCACACTCGCTTCGTGCCCCGTCAGAAGGCTGCGAAGAATGTATCCGGGTTGCAGCACACTGACGGTTACACCCTCAACGCCGTGTACCGCGTACCACTCCCCGGGCAGTAAGCCACCGTCTGCGTCAAGGTCGATTGCGAGACGTTGGGGCGCAATGGGCTGGTTCGCAAACTCTTCGGATACCAGTGCAGGCAGGGGTGCCTGCCCGGCTGTCGCGGGCGCGGCGGCACCAACTGATCCGCTGCGCTCCAGGAAACGATCACGGTAAAACTCCTTTTTTACAAATGAGATGACTCGATCGCCCTGCCAGAGGTGATTGCGCAGCAGGTCGGTAATCAGCTCGAGGGAAGTACGATGGCCCGCAACTGGATTGCGCAGATACAACATACCCGTGCACAGGGGAGCATAGGGCAGGCCGGTTTGGCCGGCTGCAACGAGTGGCTGCGGCCCGACGTTGCTCCAAAGCGAACAAGCGAATCCGTTGGCGGTTGTGACGGCAAGCACGCTTGGATCACCTGATAGCAGGCGAATCGATGCTCCGGTCGGCAGCGGATTCTCCAGATGATATTGCGTGCGACTGTCGGTGTCCGGCCACGTGAGGGTCAACAGATACCAGGTGTTGATGGCCGGATTCAGGTTCACCAGCGTCGCAAACCCACTCATACCGTCGGCGCGCTTCAGAGGTACGCGCGTCGTCGCGCGGAAACGCTGCAATTCCAATATCGTCTTCGTGGAATCATCGTCATATTGAATCCGCTGCTGTGCGAGCTCGTCCTGCCGCGTCGCGGTCGGATCAATCGCAATGGAGGCCCAACTGACCCAGCCGAGCACCAGCAGCGCACCCACGAACGGGAGATATCGCAATTGTTTGCTCAGATTGCGAGCCATGCGCTCATTCCTGTCAGTGCCAACAGACACAGGCCCACTTTGTCTGTGATGACAAACAGCAGAGGATCATCCGTCATATGCCCGCGGTGGGCTGTCAACCACATGCGGCTCAGCCAGTAGAGCAGAGTGACGCAGGCGAGCCAGATCATCAGGTCCTTCGGAGCCCGCACCGGCATTTCGCCGGCGCTCAAATACAGTCCGAACAACTGTACTGCCACCAACCCGCTGCCCACTCCCAAAGCGAGCACGAAGTCCAGGTCTTCCAGCAAATAGGCGCGCGCATGCGCCGCGGTACCGTCGCGTGCTCGGAGCAAAAACAACTCGGTGTAGCGCTTGAGCAGGGCGAGACTGAGAAACAACAGAGCGCAAAACAGCAGCAATTCGAATGGAAGTGGCAGGCTGGTGACGACTTCTCCAGCATAGACGCGCAAGGTATAGCCCGTGGCAAGAACGAACGCGTCCAGGAGAATCACCTCCTTCAACCACAATGTGTACGCGACCTGAAGGCCGATGTAAAACGCCAGTACCAGCGGCAACACGGGATGGGCACCGACCGCAACGATGTTAGCTGCGAGAATCAGCCCTGGAATACTGGCCAACGCGAGTTGCCACGGGAGTCTTCCGGAAGCAATCGCGCGAAATCGCTTGTGCGGGTGCAGACGGTCCGCCGCCCGGTCATGAATGTCATTGAAAACATATACGGCAGACGCACAGAGACTGAAGGCGAGAAAGGCACGAGCCGTCACGCCGAGCAGGTGCCCGTCGATCAGACGGTGCGCCGCGGCCAATGGGACAAACAACAGCAGGTTCTTCAACCACTGGTAAGGCCGAAGGCTCTCCACGAAGGCTGCGGCAAGTGCCAGTGGACCACCGGTCCGCGCAGTCGGTTCGGGTGTCGGAACAGGTTCAAAAGGCATACTTCGCAAGTTGCAATACTCCTTTCTTCCACGGAACCCGATGGGTGACTCCGGTGCGCCGCTGCGTTGGGTTCCTGTGTGCAACGTACCAGTCGTAGTTGCGGATCAATGCTTCGCAATTCGAGTACCGTGGCTCGAAACCGAGCCGGGCGTGGATCCGGTCAATCGACACGAAACTGTCCTGCGCCGCCGTGGCGTAGATCCAGGGATACAAGGGCGACAGATGCAGTCGACTGAGCATGCTCAAGAGCAACCGGGCGGGTGTCGCCGGCAAGGCGATGACGCGGCGGCCCCGCCCGGCCCGATCCAACACAGCCTGGAAGTTCTCCCGCATCGTGCCGAAGGTGCGTGCGCCGACATTGAAGGTGTCATTCGCGTTTTCCTGTGGCGCTGTTGCGCACAGATAGATGGCCTCGCAAAGGTCTTCTACGTCGAGCAACTGATATCGGTTCGCGCCGTTGCCCAACACCGGAAATGCGCGCCCTTCAAAGGCCCAGCTATAGAGCAGCTCGAACGCACCTAGCCGCTCCGGACCGACGAAGCTCTTAGGTCGCAGGATGCTCACGCAGAGACGGTCTGCACGCGCGGCCGCGCACAGGTGCTCGGCCTGTATCTTCGATTCTCCGTAAGGGCCGACTCCCGAAAGCCTGTCGGACTCTACGATCGGATGATGATCAGGAATGCCATACACAGCAGTGGACGATGTGTAGATGAATCTCTGGACGCCCCTTGCTTTGGCATGCTCCAACATGAGGCGCGTGCCGTTGACAGTGGTGGAAAGGATGTCTGTACGCGATGCCAGCGGTAATGCGGCCGCTGCGTGCACGACTACATCGATTCCCTCCAGCGCGCGATTCACATCCGTTGTCAAACGGACATCGCCGTCAATTACGTCGACTCTCGAGCGCTCGGGGTAAGTGAAAGGCGCTATGTCCAGTGTGCGCACAAAGTGATTGCGCGCCAGCAGATAGCGGCACAGGTTGATGCCGAGAAAGCCGGCGCCGCCGGTGATGAGATATCGGGTGGCCATCGCTTCTTACTGGACGTGCCCGGCAGCATTGGCATCCGCCGACGGGTCACGCAGGACAAATCGTGCTTTCAGCAGATACCCGAAAATTCGTGGGCCGCGGATGAGGTATCGGTGGCCCAGGCGGCGTGGGTTGCGCGAGAGCCGATACAGCCACTCGAGGCAGGCGCGCTGCATCCATGCTGGCGCGTGCCGTTCCAGGCCGCTCAGAAAGTTCAGCGATGCCCCCACGCAAAGCGCCAATCCCCGCGCTACACCGCGCCGTCGCAGCTCGTGAGCCAGGTGTTCCTGCTGAGGTGAGCCTACCGCAAGGAAGCAGAACCGGAAGGGACTGGCATTTTCAATCAACTGCAAACATTGTTCGGTTGCTCGCGGATTGTGGATGAATCCCATCGGTGGCTCGAAGTGATACACATTGCGCAGTCGCAACCGTGCCGCCAGTTGCTGAACGGTTCGCTTCGCGCCACCAATGATGACGATCCGATCGTCGGCGGAGACGATCTGCGTGAGCAACTTCTGGGTGAGGTCGGCACCGGTGCAGATAGGCAGCCGGATTCCCCGTAGCAGCCGGACCAAACACACACAAAATCGGCTGTCCATCAGAACGTAATCGGCGTGCTGGTAGTACGTCCGGAAGTCGAGGTCGTCATGTACACGGATCAGATGGTCTGCGTTCGGCGTAACCACATAGCCGAAGCGATTACTGCCGAAGGTCCCAGCGACCGATAGGAATTGGCCGACATCGTAGTCATCGACACTGTGAACCATCGGTTGCTCCAAGCTCTAGCGTTTGCGCTCCCGGATTCTTTTATGCCCGTATGGACGTGGACGGCCAATACGGGAAACTACTCACGTTGACGCCACGATGTCGTTCTTGACATCAGTGCCCCCTGAGGTCGCGACCGAGATGTCGTTGATGATGCTTTTGACGCCGTCCAGACTTTTCAAAACAGACTCGGCTTGCTCGCGTTGAAAGTAAAGTGGGGCGCTCCCCTCCAGCGTCAGATGCCCTTGATGAACGATCACCTTCAGGCTGTCTCGTAATCCGGGCAGAATGCGCGCAAGAGTGGCTACGGCCTCACGCGCAATCTCCGGGTCGCTCGGCGCGTTATCCATCGAGTCACGCACTTGGATTTCGTTGGCGATTCCCCGTACTCCCGGGGTTCGCTTGACAGCATCCTCCACGGCGAGCTTGACACGATAAGCGCTTGCGAACCCCGTGAGAGTAACCACGCCGCCATGAACCTTCAGCGCGATGTCGGTTGTGTCGATATCGGGCGTCCAACGCAACTCCGATAAGATGTCCTGCTCGAGCTCGGCATCGGTCTTCATGGTTACGCCCGCGCCCCCCGGCTGATGATGCAGACGATTCTCGTACCGGCGCAGAGGACACAGAATTCGCAGAAATACGTATTAACTGAGCGCTGGATATGCGGTCGAATGCTGCAACGGATAATTTCATCCAGGAGTGCAGTCATGGGTCCTGATATCGCGGCGAGTCCCGGCCGCTGGTATTTGCGCTGGGATAAGGGGGAGATCTTTCAGGTGACCGGGCAGGATGCCGAGACGGGCGAGATCACCATTCGCACCTACGATGGCGATGTGGACCTGCTGTCTCTGGATCAGTGGCGTGAGCTGCGGCCCGGGCTGGCGGATCCGCCCTGCGACTGGACCGGGCCTGTCGAGAGCGTCGATGAGTTGGATGCGAGTGCTTCGCTGCCACCCGGCTTCATGACTGCAGCACCCAGCGCCCGCAATGCGATCAAGCGGATTCTGGTAGCTGTCAAGGAGCCGGGCGAAAGCTGGTCCCCGGGACTGGCGAAGGCGACGCAGATTGCCCGTGCCACCGGTGCCCAGATTGAGCTGTTCCACTGCGTGGATGCAGCGTTGACGGTCGAGCAGCTGGCGGCCTATCGAGGCGGGATGGATGAGTTCGAGCGGAGTCAACGCCACTCATGGGAAGAGGGCCTGGAGCGGCTGGCCTCAAAAGTGCGCAGCCACGGTGTTCACGCCACGTTTTCAGCGCCCGTTGATCATCCGGTACACGAAGGGATCGTGCGCCAGGCGCGGTGCTTCCATGCTGACCTGATTGTGACCGACGCCCACCGGGGTTCCAACTTCGCTGCGTGGATCATGGAGGAGGTGGACTGGGAGCTGGTACGCCTGAGCACGGCGCCGCTGCTCATTGTCAGACAGACCGAGCTTTACCAGCGCCCGCTGGTGCTCGCGGCGTTGGATCCGAGTGATTCGCATTCAAAGCCGGCAACGCTCAACCGCAAGCTGCTGAACGCCTCCGCAGTCTTCAGCCGGGCGCTCGAGGGCGATCTGCATGCAATGCATGCCTATTCGGTACCCGGGGCGGTTGCAGAGGCTGCATCGGCAGTCAGCGCAAGCGTTGCGGCCGAGTTGCAAGCTATCGATGCGGGCAGGGCCCACGCCAGCCTGGATAGCCTGTTGATGTCAACTAACATACCAGCCGAATGCCGGCACGTAGCGCCGGGATCGCCGGCGGATGCCATTGTACGCACCGCCACCGAGTTGAAAGCCTCGCTGCTGGTGATGGGAAGCGTCGCCCGCTCCGGCGTCGGCAGGCTCTTCATCGGCAACACCGCTGAGAAGGTGCTAAATCGCCTGCCGTGCGATCTGCTATTGCTCAAACCGGACGATTTCGCGAATTCGATCGCCGATCAGCGCCGCGGAGCGCGCCTGATTTCAACTGGAGTGTATTTTTGACGCGGAAGGCGCCTCATCGCGTTCGACCGCGATGAGCCCCTGCGCCTCCACATCGCCATCATATTGACCCGAATCCACGGCCCAGAACAGAGCCCAGGCCGCCACGGCCACGAGTACCAGGCCCAACGGAATCAGAAGCAGAACGATAGTCATGTTCGTCCCCATGCCAGGCGGGCGGCGTTGGTGACGACGACGAGAGAGCTGATCGACATGCCCAGTGCGGCCACCCATGGGACCATGAGGCCCGCGGCGGCCAGCGGTACTGATACGAGGTTGTAGACGAGCGCCCAGCCGAGATTTTGTCGGACGATGCGACGCGCATGTTGCGCAACCCGGATCCCGGTAGCCAACGATTGAAGTGAACCGTTCAACAGGAGTAGATCCGCCGCGGCCTGCGCGATGACGGCTCCCTGTGTCATTGCGCAGGAGACCGTGGCTGCGGCGAGCACGGGGGCATCGTTGATGCCATCCCCTACCATCAGCACGTTGCGACCTTTCGCCTGAGTTTGCTCGACGAAGTCGAGCTTGTCTTGCGGGCTCATTCGAGCGTGATATTCCGCGATACCCAAAGTTGTGGCCACTGCGCGGACCGCCTCCGGCGTATCGCCGCTTGCAACAACCACATTCAGACCTTGGTTTTGCAGCTCGCGTACGGAATTTACGGCGTCCGGCACCACGTTGTCGCGTATTGCCACAGTGGCGGCAATGCCGTCATCCGATCCCAGGTACAACACGGAGTCATCCTGTTGGCACACCTGCCCTGAAACAAATTCGCACGTTCCGATTCGCCACCGGGCGCTCTGCACGATACCCTCGACCCCACAGCCCGGATGTTCATGGAAGTCCGCTGCGGTCACGTTGGGGTCGGCAAAGAGCTGAAACGCCCTGGCCAAAGGATGATCCGAGCCACGCTCCAGCGCTGCTGCAATCGCCAGTGCCCGAGCGGGCTCGATTCCATTCGTGCTCTCGACGGCTGCCACGGGTGTCCCCTCCGTCAATGTGCCGGTCTTGTCCAACATGACCGAATCGATGCGGGGGAGGCGCTCGATTGCATCCGGCTTCACAACCAGCAGGCCCTTGCGCGCAAGATTCGCAGTAGCCGCCGCAAACGTCGCAGGAATGGCGAGAGAGAGGGCGCATGGACAAGTAACTACCAATACCGCGAGAGTTGCGGGCATGGCACGCTGGGGATCGACGATGCTCCAGAAGACTGCGACCGCAAATGCCAATGCGAGCGTGCCGAATGAGAACCAAGACGCCACGCGGTCCGCGACGGCTACAGTGCGGGGCTTCTCGGAGCCGGCTAGCTGCAGCAGCTCGATGATTCCTGCCAGGGTCGATTGGGCTGCAGGCTTCGTGCACGCGAGCTCGATCGCTTCTCCGGAATTGATCGCGCCGCCCGGTACCATATCCCCCGCGCGTCGCGCAATTGGGCGCGATTCGCCCGTAATCAACGATTCATCCAGGAGCGCCGCCTTGGATGTCAGCCGCCCGTCTACTGGTACGGCCGCTCCCTTGGCAACGCGCAGCCGGTCACCAGGAACCACACGCGCGAGCAGCACCCTTTCGGTACTGCCATCAGGATGCAATCGGGTGGCTTCCGCGGGAACTGTGCGCGCCAGCGCCTCACTGGCGCTGAGACTGCGCTGCCTGACTGACATTTCCGCGAACCGGCCGAGAGAAAGCAGAAAGATGAACATGGTCACCGAGTCGTAATAGACCTCTCCGGCCCCCAACAGCGTGTGATACACACTCGCAACGAAAGCCACCGTCAATGCAATTGCCACCGGCACATCCATTCCGACGCGACGGCGCCGCAAGTCCTGGATCGCTGCCTGATAGAACGGTAAACCCGAGTAGAGCAACACGGGCGTAGTCAGCAACATGCCGGCAATTCGCAGGTATTGAGCGATGCCGGGATCGATTCCGTGGGCGCCGCTGGCGTACAGCGCGTACACGAACATCATCGTCTGCATCATTCCAAGGCCGGCAACTCCAATGCGCTTCAATGCGCTGCGGCGCTCCTTGACGGCCGCGGCCTCCGCCATTTCACCTGCAAGTGAAACGGGTTGAAAGCCAAGTTTGCGGACAGCTTCGAATATCGGTCTCAGAGTGAGCTTGCTGGGATCCCAATCCACGCGCGCTTTGCCGGTCGCGGCATTCACTGAAACCGAATGAATCCCATCCATCCCGCGCAACGCGCGCTCGACCGAGGCGGCACAGTTGGCGCAATGCATGCCTTCAATGCCGAAGGCTGTGCGTGAATCGGACACGGCAGCGGACATCACTGCACCGCGGACGCCAGCGTTACGCGACCGGCGCCTCCAGTCCAATCCTGGCGGTAACTCCATTCACCCGCGGACGACCTCAGCTCCAAGTGCCAGCTTCCGGCTGGCAGAGGAGTGCAGGCCGCTGTGTAATTTCCCGAGCTGCGGTCACGAACGAACCGCATCTGTCGGTCCAGCTCCGGCCGGCTCGCGGAAATGACATCCAACGCCACCTCGGTGGGCATATCGGATGCCAGTTGTAGAGTCAGATGGCAGGCGCCCTGCGCCGGTTGCAGATCGAGTGTTGCTGCCAGACCGAGTGCGGCGGCCCTATGTGCATCGGCGAAGTCATGGTCGAGTCGGTCCCCCTCCCAGTGATATTGACCGGGCAGAGGCGGGTCGCCGCTGGTCATAGCGACCCACGCTGTGCCTACACTCGCCAAAACGGCAAATGCCGGGAGTGCAATGGCCAGAATGACTGCGGCGTTCGGTCCACGGTGGATGGGTTTGGATGTGCTCATTTTGACCTACTTGCTGGGGGCGAGAAATCGCGCTGTCGTGACTGCACGCAAGGCTGCATCGTCCTCGGCCTGGACGGTAATTCGGACTGACTCGGACCCAACCGGCTCATAGGCTGACCGCCGGATGCGAATGCCTGCAGGGAATACCTCTCCCGGGGCGACCGCAAACACCGCGGGCTCGGGATCGAGGCTCAAGACGCCCGGGCCACTCACGCTCACGCGAAAGCGGTGAGTTTTCTCGCTTTTGTTGATGATCTTTACGTCGTAGACGTTCTCCACCCGCCCATCGTCCAACAGTCGATACAAGGCGTTGCGGTCCCGGATCACATCGAGTGCTACCGGCTCGCGCAACCACAGCGCAATTGCCCATCCAGCAATCAGCAAAGTCAGAAGAGCTGCATAAAGCACGATCCGTGGCCGCAGAATGTGCGTCGGATTGTGCTCAATCGCATGCTGCGTGCTGTAGCGAATCAACCCCCGCGGATATTGCATCTTGTCCATGATCGAATCGCAGGCGTCGATGCAGGCAGCGCAGGCGATGCACTCCTGCTGCAAGCCTTTTCGAATATCGATTCCCGTGGGACATACCTGTACACACCAAGTGCAGTCGATGCACGAACCGAGGTTCGATGACTTTGGATCAGCGCCGCGTCGACGCGGCCCGCGCGGCTCACCACGCTGTGCATCGTATGTGATGACGAGCGTGTCATGGTCGAGCATTGCGCTCTGAAAACGCGCGTACGGGCACATGTACTTGCAGACCTGCTCGCGCAGGTAGCCGGCATTGCCGTAAGTTGCAAGGCCATAGAACAATATCCAGAACAACTCCCAGCCGCCGACGGCGCCTGTCAGAACTTCGTGTGACAGTGAGCGGATGGGAGTGAAATAGCCGACAAATGTGAATCCAGTCCATATCGCGAATGTGATCCAGAGGAACTGCTTCAGCGATTTGCGTACCACCTTGGCGGCCGTCCACGGGCCTTCATCGAGCTTCATGCGCTGAGCCCGATCACCCTCCGTCACTCGCTCCATCCAAAGGAAGACTTCCGTCCAGACGGTTTGCGGACAGGCGTAACCGCACCATAGCCGGCCCGCCAAGGCCGTGAAAAAGAACAAGGACAGAGCCGCGATAATCAACAGGCCGGTGAGGAAGATGAAGTCCTGGGGCCAGAAGACGACCCCCAGAACATAAAACTTGCGGGCCGGCAGATCGAACAGGAAGGCCTGGCGGCCGTTCCATTGCCACCAGGCGTTCAGGTAGTAAAGCCCGAGCAGTACCCAGGCTGCGATGATTCGAAGCCGCGAGAATCGTCCCACGATCTCACGTGGGTAGACCTTCTGTTGCGCTTCGTAGAGAGAACCGGAGGGAACACTCGCAGGCGGTGCGGCACCATAGGCAGTGCCGTTATCTTTCCGTGCTGTCGCGGTCTCGGTCACGGAGCATCCTGTTTGGTCTTCGTTGGCGCACTCTGCGACTGCAACTGCGCACCGCCCAGGCTGATAACATAGGCAGTCAGCAGATCTACTCGTGTCTTTCCGAGGCGTGCCAGATGTGCTGGCATCTCTGCATGGCGGCCATTGGCGATGGTCTCCCTGACGGTCGCCACAGCACCGCCGTTCAACCAGATCTGGTCAGTCAGATTCGGAGCACCCAGGACCGGGTTCCCGCGTCCATCCGCGCCATGACAGGCTGAGCAGATCGCCGTGAATTTGGCTTTGCCACTGTTGATATCGCCGGCGGGAAGATCGCGCCCCGACAGGCTCATTACGTAGCGAAGCACATCTTCCACACCCGCATCGCCGCCCAGCGCCTGTTTCCACGCGGGCATGACACTGGTTCGACCCTGTGCAATCGACTCTCCAATGGCTTCAGGCGTGCCGCCCCACAACCAGTCGTGGTCAGTAAGGTTGGGGAAGCCTGGAGCACCGCGTGCGTCCGATCCATGGCAGGCAGCGCAGTTGTTGACGAACAGATTGCGGCCGATCCGTACCGCTTCGGGGTTGGCTGCCAGCTCGAGAGCGCTGTGGTGTTCATAATGTTCGAATGTCACCTCCAGCAACCGATCCGCGGCTGCCGATTGCTCGGCGTGCTCTCGTTCCGATGTCCAGCCTAAGGTGCCTCGGTAGTTTCCCAGTCCCGGATAGGCGACCAGGTAGCCCAGACCGAAAATCGTGGTGATGACAAAGAGCCACAGCCACCAGCGGGGCAGCGGGTTATTGAGCTCGCGCAGGTCCTCGTCCCAAACGTGCCCGGTAGTCTCGGTAGTCACCGATTCCTCGCCGGGGCGGCGCCGCAACCCGAACAGCAGATACATCAGTGCGGCAATGTTCAGCAGCACGACAATCGTGACAATGACAGCAACTGTCGGATTCATGTTCTTGCATCTCCGCTGCGGTCTTCCTCCAGCGGCAAACGCGCGGCGGCTTCAAATCCCGCCCGTTGCCGCTTGCCGAACACCCAGATCCATAACCCCACGAACATCAGCAGCAAAGTACCGGCCATTACGCCGCGCAACAGGCCGGTGAGGGCTTCCATCTCGTGACTCATCAGTGCCACCCCTTCGATGCGATACCGAGCCCTTGCAGGTACGCAATTAACGCGTCCATCTCGGTCTTGTCCTGTACGTCCCGCGAAGCCTGCTCGATTTCCTGCTCGTTGTAGGGCACTCCCAGAGTGCGCATGAGCTTCAGTTTTCTGGGCGTCAGCATCGCGTCGACGCGCTCGTTCGCGAGCCAGGCGTACGCCGGCATGTTTGATTCGGGCACGACATCGCGCGGATTGCTCAAATGCACGCGGTGCCACTCGTCGCTGTAGCGGCCCCCGACCCGCGCCAGATCCGGGCCGGTACGCTTGGAGCCGAACTGAAACGGATGGTCATACACGGATTCTCCGGCGAGGGAGTAGTGCCCATACCGCTCGGTCTCGGCGCGCAGGGGCCGTACCATCTGTGAGTGACAGTTGTAGCAACCTTCACGGATGAAGATGTCCCGACCTTCGAGTTGCAATGCCGTGTAGGGCTTGACGCCGGGTGCCGGCGTGGTGACCTGGCTCGAGAAATACAGCGGGACTATCTCGACCAGGCCGCCCACGCTGATGACGAGTGCAATCAGTACACCCAGCAGGCCTGCCCGGGTCTCAATCAGTTCATGTTTCATTTGTACGTTCTCTCTCAGGCCGGGACCGGAACGGTAACGGGTCGTACGTCGCCGCGCGCCTGTTGCACGGTCTTCCAGTAGTTGTAGGCCATTACGGCCATCCCGGCGATTACCAGCAGCCCACCCGCCAGGCGCACCGCGTAGTAGGGATAGGTTGCTTTCAGGGCCTCGACGAACGTGTAAGTGAGCGTGCCGTCAGGGTTAGTCGCGCGCCACATGAGGCCCTGCATGAGTCCGGCGATCCACATGGCCGTGACGTACAACACGACGCCGATAGTGGTAGTCCAGAAATGCCAGGAAATCAGTCGAGTGCTCCACATCTGCGTTTGTCCGTAGAGTCGCGGAATCAGTACATACACTGAGCCTATGGTCATCATCGCGACCCAACCGAGCGCGCCCGAATGCACGTGCCCGATGGTCCAGTCGGTGAAGTGAGACAGTGCGTTCACAGTCTTGATTGACATCATCGGACCTTCGAAGGTCGACATGCCGTAGAAGGACAGCGCGACGATCATGAATTTGAGGATGGGGTCGGTACGCAGTTTGTCCCAGGCACCCGACAGGGTCATGATGCCG